>NZ_JBLVUX010000005.1:4800000-7029122 GCF_048287075.1 Mycobacterium sp. 23 | reverse complement strand
GCGGGACAAGGACGCATCACCGTTCCGCCGCCCGCGCCGACGGTGACCAAGCACGTTGACGGCAAGCCGGTTGCGACCAGACGGATTGCGCTCCCGGACGTCAAGCGCGATGACGAGGGGCGCTGACGGGGCCGTCAGCAAATATCTGTCGCTGGTTTCTTGGGGATTATATGCAGTTAATAGCCCGATACTTGTTGAATCAGCAAATCCTGACTGGCGAATTTTCGCAGGAACGTTACGATCCACGCGTGTCGAATGTGCCTCCCCCGCAGCCTGCGCCACCAGCGTGGGCGGCAGCCCCGCTGTCAGCAGGTAGCCGTCCATCGCGCGGGCTCGCGATCGTGTCGCTTGTGATTGCTTTCGTGGCGATCGGCGTCGCTATCGGTGCCTGGTTCCGGCCGCTGCCGAAGAATGAGCCCCCGCCGGCGCCGACGTACTCGAGTCAGGAGGTCGCGGACGCGAAGTCGAAGGTGTGCGCTGCTTACGTAACCGTGCATCACGCGGTGCTTGCCAACACGGGACGGTCTGGCGAAAACGACCCAACGACGATTCTCGCTTTGGCAGCAAATGCAAGAATCGCGCTCTTTGATGGTGGCGAGTATTTGCTCAAGATTTTGGGTCGCGAACCATCCACTGCTGCTGACCTCGCGGCCGCCGTACGGGCGCTCGCTGACTCCTATCAGCAGCTTGCCCTTGATTACCTAGCCGAAGCGACGGACGCAAACATCGACGCATCACGACAAGCCATAGAAACCAACGGTTCGGCCGTGCGGGAAATCTGCCAATGACATTCCCGCCCGGAAAATGGTCGCGGCTACTCATAGGTGATCAGTGGCCCGACGACCAAGACATCCAGATTCTTTCGCATGGCCGAACCAACCGAGGAGCGGTTGAAATTGCTTTTAAAATGTTTGGTGAAGATCTCCGCAGAGCCAGAACGGGGGCATTAACCGAACAACGTGGCCACACGATTGACGATCTCCGCAGCGCGTTTCGCAACGGTGAGCGACGTGCCAGCGCTGTCGGTGAAAAAAACTTAATTAAGCAGACCGCTTACGGCGCGGCCTACGAAAGCATGCTGAGCCTTCAGCACGACCTCACCGCATTGGCAGAAGAGGGCAATCTACAGATCCAAGGGATTGAGCGTTCGAAGGATCCAGCGGAAGCCAAGGCGACGGCGATCGTAGCGCTGATCCTCCGCTACCAGGCGACTGCTCGCGTTGTTGCCGCAAAGTACACCGGCAACGTAATTGATGCGATACAGCGCGTCCTCGACGTGGACGGCGGCAAGGTACGAGCTCGACAGTTCGCTCGATCGCAGGGCGTGGACGTGGGTCAAATGTTCGAACGCCCGAGCAACGATCGAGAACTGAGTAAGCGAGTACTAGGCATGCTCGGGAAAACCGACACCTCGGAGGTCTTAACAACCGGAAAGTTACCCACGGCGATGCCCGCGCCCGGTGCAGGAGCATCTCAGCACTCAGAACCGGAGCTCCAATCTGTCGGAGCGCTACCCGTGTCCATTCAGCCGGGCGCTGCTAGTAGGCCTCCAACAGCAGCAAGGTCGTCGCCAGAGGTGTTGGAAACTGGCCAAGCACCAACGGGTCATGTCTACCGTGGGTCCATGGCGGGGCTATCTGCTGCGCTTCCACCAGCTTCGGTCACTGCTGCCCCAAGCGCACCGGCAATGCCGGTGAGTCCGATAGGCTCGCCAATGTCTTCGATCGTTGGCGGTCGTACTGTTCTTCCCGAAGCGGCCGTCGCCCCATCTCCCCCCACGCCAACCATCTCCCCCACCGAACTAGCCCAAAGCTTCAACAAAGGCATGGAGTCGGGCGCGCCATTCTCGGCAGCCGCGCACGCAACGCCGTCTGTCCCGATCACATCGACCGAACCGCAGATTTCCCATGCCGCGCAGACAATCCCGTCCGCGGTCGCGAGTTCACAGGTGCACGTTCCAGTAGTTGATTCTCCGCCGCCGGTACACCACGCGCCGGCCGCTGAAGCACCGCCTACCCCGATAGTCGCTGCACCACAACAAATTTCGCCGCCCGTATCGCCGCAGGCCGTAGGTCCGTTGCCGACCTACGGCTCCGATTTGCGGCCTCCCGTCGCAACGACGATCACCGCGCCGACACCACCGAGCACGCCGCTCCCCCCGTCGGCCACGCCAACCTCCGCGCCGGTGACGCCCTCTGCCGGCCAATCCCCCACCAACCAGCCGGCTGTCGTGCGTCAAACCGTCCCCGCCAATACCCCGCTGCCCACTTCAGCGCAAGGAACCCAGGCCGTCACCGCCACCGCAACCGGAGCCGCGATCGGAACTGCTTCGGCCGATTCCACTGCGCGAAAACGATTGCAGCGCTTGATCAACGCCGTCGCCCGTCAACAACCTCGGCTGGCCTGGGCCGCCGGAGACCGCGCCGATAAGACGACCCTGCTGGTGACCGATCTGGCCAGCGGATGGATCCCTCCCGGCATCGACCTGCCGTCGGCGGTAACCCTGCTACCGCCTGCACGGCGCCGCGGCAACCTGGAAGCCCTACTCGGCGACGCCACCGTCATCGCCAGCTACACCCCAATCCATCTCCTGCCCGACGACGCTGAACCGAACCCCACCTCACCGCGACCTCGGTCCGTCCCAGACGTCAGCGACCTCGGCTGGGAACTCAGCCAAGCCACCCAGTGGCGCGACGGCTTACCACGATTGGCACACACCCTCGCGAAAGCGACCTCCGCCGGCACCGGCGTGCTGGACTCAGAGATCGACCTTCTGCGCGAGCATCTGGCGACAACAAGCAAGTGCGTCCTGGACAGTTATCCCGACCATGTCGACGCACACCAAGTGGGCAACTGGCAACTGCTCGCTGCTATCGATGCGCTGGTGGGCGGCGACAAGGCGACCGCCAACTACCACCTCGCGTGGTTCCTTCAGGCGCAGATCTAAAGCCCGTGATATCGCATGCGATATCGCTTTTCAGCCGGAGTCATGCCCCGGAATTCCGGTACAGATGTGACGGCTGAGGCCTACGAGACCGGCACCACGACAAGCTCATGCGGCTGGTTGTTGACCGACACCGCTCCGTCCGGCGTCACCACCACGATGTCCTCGATGCGGGCACCCCACCGCCCCGGAAAGTAGATGCCCGGTTCGATGGAAAACGCCATACCCGTGGCCAGCGGCAGTTCGTTGCCGGCAACGATGTAGGGCTCCTCATGCACGCCCAATCCGATGCCATGCCCGGTGCGGTGCACGAAATACTCCGCCAGGCCGGCCTGGTCCAACACGTCGCGGGCCGCAGCATCGACCTGCGCCGCCGTCACACCCGGGCGGACCATTTCGACCGCGGCGCGCTGAGCCCGCTGCAAAACCGAATATTGTTGAGCAACAGTAGAATCCGGGTCACCAAGACTATAGGTGCGGGTCGAATCCGAGTGATAACCGGGCGCATACACGCCGCCGATGTCGACGACGACGATGTCGCCCTGCGCCAGCACACGATCCGAATACCCGTGGTGCGGGTCGGCGCCGTGCGGGCCCGACCCGACGATAACAAACGCCACCTCTGAATGTCCCTCTGCGACAATCGCTTCCGAGATATCAGCGGCGACCTCGGCCTCGGTCCGGCCCGGCACCAAGAACGAGGGCACCCGCGCGTGCACGCGATCAATCGCGGCACCGGCCGCCCGCAGCGCGTCAATCTCGGCCGTCTCCTTGACCATCCGCAACTCACGCAACACTTCGGTGGCCAACACCGGCAATACACCCAACTCGGCAGCCAACGGCAACAGGTGCAAGGCCGGCATCCCATCGGCCACCGCCACCGCGCCGACGCCGCCCAGAGCACCGGAAACCAACGCATACGGGTTTTCCCCGTCGACCCAGTCCCGCACGCTCAGACCCAGTTCGAAGGCCGCGGAATCCTTCAATGACGCCAGCTCGAGCCGCGGCAGCACCACCGTCGGCTCGCCGACGGCAGGGACCACCAAGGCAGTCAACCGCTCGAACGTCTCCGCGCGTGACCCGAGCAGATAACGCAGGTCATAGCCCGGCGTGATCACCAGCCCGGCCAGGCCGGCGCGGGCCGCCAGCGATGCTGCGGCACCCAGCCGTCGGGCGTACACCTCGGCCTCGAATCGGTCAGCGTCCATGGCAGCCAGGCTAACCGGACGGCCTGGCAGGATTGGCAGCATGCCCGCACCCCTGTTGTTGCTGGACGGCGCCAGTATGTGGTTTCGCTCGTACTTCGGCGTGCCGTCATCGATCAAGGCTCCAGACGGCAGACCGGTGAACGCCGTGCGCGGATTCATCGATTCGATGGCAGTGGTGATCACCCAGCACAAACCGAGCAGGCTGGCCGTGTGCCTGGACCTGGACTGGCGCCCACAGTTCCGGGTGGACCTCATCCCCTCCTACAAAGCGCACCGCGTCGCCGAAGAAGAACCGGCCGGCGAACCTGACGTGGAAGAAGTTCCCGACGACCTCACCCCCCAGGTCGACATGATCATGGAGTTGCTGGACGCCTTCGGAATCCCCACGGCCGGCGCCCCGGGCTTCGAGGCGGACGACGTGCTGGGAACCCTAGCCGCCCAGGAACGCAACGACCCGGTAGTGGTGGTCAGCGGAGACCGCGATCTGCTGCAGGTGGTCGCCGACGAACCCGTCCCCGTGAAGGTGCTCTACCTGGGCCGCGGCCTGTCCAAGGCCACCTTATTCGGACCCGCCCAGGTCGCCGAACAGTACGGGGTCCCGGTCGACAGGGCCGGACCGGCCTACGCCGAACTCGCGTTGCTGCGCGGTGATCCGTCCGACGGCCTGCCAGGCGTGCCGGGAGTCGGCGAGAAGACCGCGGCCACGCTGCTCGCCCAGCACGGCTCGCTGGAGCAGATCGTGGCGGCGGCCGAAGACCCAAAGTCCAAAATGGCCAAAGGGTTACGCACCAAATTGAAGTCCGCGACCGACTACATCGAGGCGGCTGAAAAGGTGGTGCGCGTAGCCACGGACGCGCCAGTCACCATCTCCACACCCACCGACGAGCTGCCGCTGCACGCGGCCGACCCGAAGCGCACCGCCGACCTTGCCACCCGCTACGGCGTCGGATCCTCCATCTCGCGCCTGCAAAAAGCGCTCGACGCCCTGTAACTTACTGAGGCCTGCCGACCTCGTACGTGCCCTTGTCGTCCTGGAAGGTCACCGTCACGTGCTTGTTGGCGCCGTCGATGCTCACGGTGCAGTCGAAGGTGCCGCCCTTCTTGACGACCGGGTCCGAACCGCCGTTGCACTTGACGTCCTTGACGTTCTTGGCGCCGTAGCCGTTGGTCTCGTCGGTCAGAATCGACTGCACATCGGTATTGGCCTTGTTGACGTTGAGCTTGGTGGTGACGAAAAACCCGGGCACGACGAAACCGAGCACCAGGATGACGATCACGAAAAGCAGCGCGATGCCGCCGATCACGGCGCCAAGGAAGGCTTTGGAACGATTCTTGCCCTGCGGCGCCTGAGCGTAAGGCTGCTGCGGGTACTGGCCCGGCTGTCCGGGCTGACCGTACTGCTGCGGCTGCCCGTATTGCTGCGGCTGACCGTACTGTTGTGGCTGACCGTACTGCTGCGGCTGACCGTACTGCGGGGTGGCGCCGTACTGGGTCGCCTGCGAACCGAAGTCTGAGCCATACCCGGGCGACTGCTGCGGGTATGCGGGATCAGCCGGCTGCTGGTAACCGGGATACTCGGCGGCGGGGTACGACTGGGCATGCCAGGTAGCGTCCTGACCCCCCGACTGCTGCTGCCATGGCGAGCCCGCCACGGTCGGGTCCGAGGAACCCCCTGGCGGCTGCCATGACTGGTTTGGCCCCTGCGGTCCACTCATCGTTGCTCCTCAGTCTGATTTATCCTCGCCACCGTCGGCCCCTGGTGGCCCCTGTACGCGTTCCGGATGTAACCGTAGCTCCGGCCTAGCCTACCCGGCGTCAACTGCGACGACGCCGCGCCGAATGTCATTGATAGCGCGCTTGGCCGTCGACCGCACGTCAGGGTCGGGCGCCGCGTTGCGCACCTGGTCCAGCAAGTCGAGCACCTGGCGGCACCAGCGCACGAAATCCCCCGCTGACAGCGGAGATCCCGACCCGTACGCATCGGCGGCCGCCAGCGTCGCGGCCAGGTCGCCGCTACGCGCCCAGCGGTAGATCACCTGGACGAAGCCGTCGTCGGGTTCGCGGGTCTGACCGATCCGATGGGTCTGCTCGTCGGCGCGTAACGCCGCGGACAACCGCGCGGTCTGCCCGAGCGCCTGCCGCAGCCGCGGCGTCGGCACATCAGTGCCGAGGGGGCCCCCGGACCGTCACCGCCGCGGGCCTCGTAGAGCACGGCCGACACCACCGCGGCCAACTCGGCGGGCTTCAGCCCCGCCCATGCGCCGGTGCGCAGGCACTCTGCCACCAAAAGGTCGCTCTCGCTGTAGATCCGGGCCAGCAACCGGCCGTCGTCGGTGACGTGCGGGTCCGTCGGCGGCCCCTGGATGAACTCGCGTTCGGTTAGCAGGCCGACGATCCGGTCGAAGGTGCGAGCCAGGGAATTGGTGGCAGCGGCCACCTTTCGCTGTAGCTGCGCGTTGTCGCGTTCGATGCGCAGGTAGCGTTCGGCCTGGCGGACCTGCTCCTCCAGACCGGGCGAATTGTGGGACGGGTGCCGGCGCAGCTGCTCGCGCAACGACGTCAGCTCCGGGTCGTAATGGGAATCGTCCTTCGGACGCCGGCCTGCCGGAATCGTCAGGCCCTCCACCGCTGAGCGCAGCGCGGAGGCCAGATCACGGCGCACCCGCGGCTGGCGGTGTTCGACCCGCTTGGGCAGCGTCATCGACCCGACCGGGGGCGTTGTACCCGAATAGTCGGCCGAGGAGATGCGGCCGGCCCAGCGATGTTCGGTCAGCACCAGGGGTCGCGGGTCGTCGCGGTCGCGTGCGGATTCCAGGACCACCGCCAAACCACCCCGCCGCCCGTGGTTGATGTTGATGATGTCACCGCGCTTGAGGGCAGCCAGGGCATCACTGGCAGCCTGCCGTCGGTGCAGTCTGGACGCGCGGGCCTGGGACCGTTCCACCTCGCTGATCTGTGCCCGCAACCGGGCATATTCGAGGACCGGAGCCTCATGCCCGCCCAGCTCGGCCGCGATCTCGTCGAGCATCGATTTGCCGCGGTCGATGCCGCGCACCAGACCGACGACGGAACGGTCCGCCTGATACTGGGCGAACGACTGCTCGAGCAGCCGGTGCGCCTGTTCCGGGCCCAGCTGGTGCACCAGGTTGATCGTCATGTTGTAGGACGGCGCAAACGAGCTGCGCAGCGGGAATGTGCGGGTCGATGCCAGGCCGGCGACCTCAGACGGCTCGACGTCCGGGTGCCACAGCACGACCGCGTGGCCCTCGATGTCGATTCCCCGGCGCCCGGCACGCCCGGTCAGCTGGGTGTACTCCCCCGGGGTCAGCGGCACATGCTGCTCACCATTGAACTTGACCAGTTTCTCCAGCACGACCGTGCGGGCCGGCATGTTGATGCCCAGCGCCAGCGTTTCGGTCGCGAAGACCGCCCGGATCAAGCCGGCCGTGAAGAGCTCCTCGACGGTGTGCCGAAAGGCCGGCAGCATGCCGGCGTGGTGGGCGGCGATGCCGCGCAGCAACCCCTCGCGCCACTCGTAGTAGCCGAGCACGGCCAGGTCGGCGTCGGCCAGATCGCCGCAGCGGTGCTCGATGACCTCGGCGATCTGCGCGCGTTCCTGCTCGGTGGTCAGCTTCAGCGGCGAGCGCAGGCACTGCTGCACCGCGGCGTCGCAGCCGGCGCGGGAGAACACGAAGGTGATGGCCGGCAGTAACCCGGCCGAGTCCAGGGCGGCGATGACGTCCGGGCGCGCCGGCGGCCGGTAGAAGCGCGGCCGGGCGGGGCGTCCGGGATTGCGCCGGCGCGGCTGCCAGTCCGACATCCGGTCGGCCTCACGGCGGTTTGCGATGTGGCGCAGGAGTTCGGGGTTGACGTGCGGCTTGTCCTTGGCGGCGCCGTCGGAGCGGTAGTCGAACAGGTCGAACATCCGCTTGCCGACAAGGACGTGTTGCCACAACGGCACCGGTCGGTGCTCGTCGACAACCACTGTGGTGTCGCCGCGCACCGTCTGTATCCAGCCGCCGAACTCCTCGGCGTTGCTCACCGTCGCCGACAGGCTGACCAGACGCACCTCTTCGGGCAGATGGAGGATGACTTCCTCCCAAACCGGACCGCGCATCCGGTCGGCCAGGAAGTGCACCTCATCCATCACCACGTGGGAAAGACCTTGCAGCGCAGCCGAATCCGCGTAGAGCATGTTACGCAGCACCTCGGTGGTCATCACCACCACCGAGGCTTCGGCATTGACCGACAGGTCACCGGTCAGCAGCCCGATCTTGTCCTTGCCGTAGCGCACCGTCAGATCTGTGTGCTTCTGGTTGCTCAACGCCTTCAGCGGCGTGGTGTAGAAACATTTGCCGCCACCCGCCAGCGCCAGGTGCACAGCGAATTCACCGACGACCGTCTTGCCCGCACCCGTCGGCGCGCAGACCAGCACCCCGTGACCGCCTTCCAGGGCGGCACAGGCCCGCCGCTGGAAGTCGTCGAGGGGAAACGCCAGCTCGGCCGCGAACCGGGCCAGCTCGGGCAGACCGACCTCAGGTGACGTCGTCATGCGTTCCGCCGATCACCGACGGCGCCGGTATCGGCGAAGGTGGTTCGATGACCGATGCCTCGTCATCGGGGATTGCGGCGGCTTCGCGCCTGGCTTTCCGCTTGTCGTGTATCCGGGCGATCTGAATGGCGAATTCCAGCAGCACGGTCAGGGCCAAACCGAGCGCGGTCATCGAGAACGGGTCGGACCCCGGCGTGAACACCGCGGCGAACAGGAACATCGCGAAGATCAGCCCGCGGCGCCAGGCTTTGAGCCGCTCGTAGGTCAGCATGCCGGCGACGTTGAGCATCACGATCAACAAGGGAAATTCGAAGCTGACTCCGAACACCACCAGCAGATTGATCAGGAAGCCGAAGTACCGGTCGCCCGACAGCGCCGTCACCTGCACGTCGCTGCCGACGGTCAGCAAGAAGCCCAGAGCCTTGGCCAGCACCAGGTAGGCGAGGACGGCGCCCGCGACGAACAGCAAAACCGCCGGGATCACGAACGCCACCGCAAACCGGCGCTCCTTCTTGTAAAGGCCCGGGGTGATGAACGCCCACAATTCGTAGAACCACACCGGGCACGCCAAGACGACGCCAGCGGTCATCCCGACCTTGAGCCGCAACATGAACTGGTCGAACGGCGCGGTGGCCAGCAGCCGGCACTGGCCGTCTGCGCTGATACTCGCCCGCGCCGACTGCGGCAACGCGCAATAGGGGTGCCGCAGCCACTCGCCGAGGCTCTCCATCCCGAAGACCGGGTGCGAATACCAGATGAAGCCGAACGCCGTGGTGACCACGATCGCGGCCATCGAAATCAACAACCGGGTGCGCAGTTCGGTCAGATGGTCGACCAGCGACATCGTCCCGTCAGGGTTGACCCGGCTGCGCCGATTGCGCGGGTTGAGGCGTTTGAGAGGACCAAAAGCGCGCGCTGAAACCCTGGGACCTTTCACGACATTCGGTCAGAAGTGGGGACGGACTACGCCGGCCGCGCTTCGGTGTGGCCCTGCTCGGCAGGGGCAGGCGGCTCGACACGCTGAGACTGCACCGGGGTGGGGGCCGCAGCAGGGGTCTCGATCGAGGAGTCGGTTTTGTTCTCGCTCTGCAGCTCACGGACCTCGGACTTGAAAATGCGCAGCGACTTGCCCAGCGAGCGCGCCGCATCGGGAAGCCGCTTGGCACCGAACAAAACGATCACCACGACAGCGAGGATCAGCCAGTGCCACGGTTGAAGACTGCCCACTTTGATTACCTCCAGACGTTCACCCGATGCTACCGCAGCACGAAGGCCTGTCCGGGACGTGCGAACGGTTGCTGCGCCGCGCGCCGCTCGGCCCGCGCCGTCAGGCCTGTTCAGAGCTGTTTTGCACAGCTTGGTAAGCCTCGACGCCCGCTACCGCGGCCGCGCGCACCCGCTGCGCAAGCGGTTCCGGCGCCAGGACCTGCACGGCCGAACCAAGACCGAGAATCAGCCGGGTCATCCAGTCCTCGGAGGCGTAGGTCATGGTGACATCGCAGGAGCCATCGGGCAGCTCCCTGGCCTCCCGCAGCGGGTAGTACTCGAACATCCACGACGCCGACGGGGCCAGTCGCAACGTCGCCGCCGGCAGCGCGGGGTCGCCGTCGAACAACGACGTATCGGGTGGCGACTGCAGCACCGGTTCCGGGGGCGCGGCCGGCTCGCCCAGTTCGGCGGCGTCGACGATCCGGTCGAAGCGGAAAAGACGAACCCCCTCCGCCTCGCGTGACCAGGCCTCCAGGTAGCTGTGGTCACCGACCAGCAGGACGCGGATGGGGTCGACGACGCGGCTGGTGAGCGAATCGTGCGAGGCGGCGTAGTAGTCGATGGTCAGGGCTCGCTTGTCGCGTACGGCGGCCCGCACGATCGCGATCGCCCGGCTCTCCAGCGGAGCGGGTTCGTCGACGGCGGACGCGACGTCATCGTGCCCGGCGGCACCGGCCGCCGCGGCGATCTTGGCGATCGCACTGCGCGCCGCTTCCGGGTCGACCACGCCAGGAATGTCCGCCAGCGCCCGCAGCGCAACGAGCAGTCCGGTGGCCTCCGGAGACGTCAGCTTGAGCGGCCGATCGATGCCGGCGGAGAACGTGACCTTTACCGTGTCACCGGAGAACTCGAAGTCGATGAGATCGCCGGGGTCGTAGCCGGGCAGGCCGCACATCCAGAGCTGCTCGAGGTCCTTTTGCAGCTGGTCTTCGGAGACGCCGAGTTCAGCGGCCGCCTCGGCCTTGGTGATCCGGGGGTTGGCCTGCAGGTACGGCACCATGTTGAGCAGCCGGACCAGTCGGTCGGAGACGGGTGTCATGAGCGCTCCCCTGCCGCTCCCCGCAGCCTGGTCAGCACGTCCTCACGCAACGACGCCGGCTCCAGCACGATCGCGTCGGCCCCGTAGGCCGCGATCTCGCGGGCCAGCCGGTCGTTGAATCCGATGTCCAGTTCGAGCACCTCACCGTCGCGGCCGGCCAACTGCCGCGGTCCGACGGATCGTCCCGCGCGGCGTAGTGCTGTGGCACGACCCTCGGCAACCCACACCGTGGCCAGCGCTCCGGTCGGCCCCTCGGCGACCGCGTCGGCGACGACCTGATGCAGGTCGACGTCGTCAGGGACGGTGACCGCGCCCGGTTCGCCGATCGGGGTGACGTCGGCGCCGATGCGGGAGAGCCGGAAGGTCCGGGTGGCGTCGCGGTCACGGTCATGGCCAACCAGGTACCAGCGTCCCTTGTCGGTGATGACGCCCCACGGTTCGACGGTGCGGGTGGCGTAGGGCGCCGAGCGCGATGACCGATGCGGGAACTGTACGGCCTGCCGAGAATTGATGGCGGACAACAGGATTCCGAGGACCTCTTCGGATTCGCGCAACCCCGGCACGCCGGTCGGCGACGCGATCGACACCGATGCCCCGGTATCGACGGGGTCGACATCCACACCGGCCGCGCGCAACTTGAGCAGCGCCCCCTGGGTGGCCGTGATCAACTCGGGCGACTTCCACAATTGGGTGGCTACCGCGACCGCAGCCGCCTCCTCCCGAGTGAGGTCGACGGGCGGCAGAGCGTAGGCGTCGCGGTTGATGCGGTATCCCTCGGCGGGATTCAGGTTGGAGACCTTGCCGACTTCCAGCGGGATGCCCAGGTCACGCAACTCGTTCTTGTCGCGTTCGAACATCCGCGAAAACGCCTCCGCCGACGGGCTATCGGCGTATCCCGCGACGCTTGACCTGATCTTGTCGGCGGTGATGTAGCCCCGGGTGGACAGCAGGGCGATGACCAGGTTGACCAGTCGCTCGACTTTGTTGATTGGCATCTGGTTCAGGTTAAGGGCTACATGCTCGCGATCAGTCGCTTGACCCGCTCGTCGACGGCCCGGAACGGGTCCTTGCACAGCACGGTGCGTTGCGCCTGGTCGTTGAGCTTGAGGTGCACCCAGTCGACGGTGAAGTCGCGCCCGGCAGCCTGCGCGGCGCTGATGAACTCGCCACGCAACCTGGCACGGGTGGTCTGCGGCGGACGGTCGACGGCGTCGGCGATTTCCTCGTCGGTGGTCACCCGGGCCGCCAGCCCCTTGCGCTGCAGCAGGTCGAACACGCCGCGGCCCCGCTTGATGTCGTGGTACGCGAGGTCCAACTGAGCGATCTTGGCGTCCGACAGCTCCATGTTGTATCGGTCCTGATAACGCTGGAACAGCTTGCGCTTGATCACCCAGTCGATCTCGGTGTCCACCTTCGCGAAATCCTGGCTCTCGACGGCGTCGAGCTGGCGGCCCCACAGGTCGACCACCTGCTCGATCTGCGCATTGGGTTCGCGGGTTTGCAGATGCTCGACGGCGCGGCTGTAGTACTCGCGCTGGATGTCCAGGGCGCTGGCCTGACGTCCGCCGGCCAGGCGGACCGGCCTGCGACCGGTGGTGTCGTGGCTGACCTCGCGGATGGCGCGGATCGGGTTGTCCAGTGAGAAGTCGCGGAATGCGACCCCAGCTTCGATCATCTCGAGCACCAGCGCCGCGGTGCCCACCTTGAGCATGGTGGTGGTTTCGCACATGTTGGAGTCGCCGACGATGACGTGCAACCGTCGGTACTTCTCGGCGTCGGCGTGCGGCTCGTCACGGGTGTTGATGATCGGCCGGCTGCGGGTAGTCGCGCTCGAGACGCCTTCCCAAATATGTTCGGCGCGTTGCGACAAACAGAAGGTGGCGGCCTTGGGAGTCTGCAACACCTTGCCCGCCCCGCAGATGAGCTGACGGGTGACCAGGAACGGCAACAGCACATCGGAGATGCGGGAGAACTCGCCGGCCCGCACGATCAGATAGTTCTCGTGGCAGCCGTAGGAGTTGCCCGCCGAGTCGGTGTTGTTCTTGAACAGGTAGATGTCGCCGCCGATGCCCTCATCGGCGAGGCGCTGCTCGGCGTCGATCAGCAGGTCTTCGAGGACCCACTCCCCGGCGCGGTCATGGGTGACCAGCTGGACCAGGCTGTCGCATTCGGCGGTCGCGTACTCGGGGTGGCTGCCCACGTCGAGATACAGGCGTGCGCCATTCCGCAGGAAAACATTTGAGCTGCGACCCCACGACACCACCCGCCGGAAAAGGTAGCGGGCCACCTCGTCCGGAGACAGTCGGCGATGCCCGTGAAAGGTGCAGGTGACACCGAACTCAGTCTCGATGCCCATAATTCGTCGCTGCACGTAATCGAGGGTACTTGTTGTCGAATTGCCGCGGTGCGCAAGCCACGCCAGTGGGTGGTGACCGGTCGCTGAGACCGGCAGCTGCCGGGGTGGGCTTTGGATATGATTGCCATGCCCCCCTCGGGCAATCGGGGCGTCAGATGATCCTCCGGTGTGGAATGTGACGAACCATTTCAGAGAACCTGCGCTTAGAAGCGCTCCAGCGCTATCGCGTGCTCGACATGCCGCCAGATCGGCTGGTGGCGCGGATACCCGGATTAGCGGCCCGGTCCCTCGGCATGCCGATGGCGGCGGTGTCAATCGTCGCCGAGGACGACATCTTCCTCATCGCCACACACGGCCCACCGGCCGTCGGGCACATACCGCGGGAGGAGGGGTTGTGCGCGTCAGCTGTGACGAACAGCGTGCCTTACGTCGTACACGACGCGTCCTCTGATCCCCGCACCGCCGACAACCGGTTTGTTCGCGCTCACCGGGTCAGGTTTTACGCGTGCGCTCCCATCGTGACCTTCGACGGATTCAGCCTCGGAACGGTCGCCGTGATGGATACCGATGTCCGCACGGTCTCGGACGAACAGCTGTCGGTATTGCAGGACCTGGCGGCGATCGTGATGGAGCAACTCGATTTGCGGCTGGCGTCGCTGGACGCACTCGGGGTGGAACGCGGTCTGCGCAGTGCCGCCGAAGATGCCCGCGACGACGCCCGGTTCCAGCGCTACCGCGCCCAGGAGGCGCGGGACGTTGCACAGCGCGAGCGCGATGACGCCCGGCAGGATCGCGATGTCGCGATCCGCGACCGCAACACCGCGGAGTACGACCGCGACCTGACGGAGGAATACGCCGCGGTGCTGCAGCAAACCTTGCTGCCACCGATGCTGCCGACCGTCGAGGGCGCTTCCCTGGCCGCCTACTATCACCCGGCGTCCCCGCGCCGGGTCGGCGGAGATTTCTACGACGTGTTCGCCCTCGGCGGCGACCGGTGGGCCTTCTTCATCGGCGATGTCGAAGGCCACGGGGTGGACGCCGCGGTGGTGACATCGCTGATCCGGTATACGTTGCGGTCTGCGGCTCTGCATTACAGCGACCCGATTGACGGGCTGGTGGAACTCAACGCGGTGCTGCTGCGCGAGCTGGATCCACGGCGCTTCTGCACGGTCCTGTTCGGGACTCTGCAGCGGCGCCCGGACGACCGGGGCTTCTCGATCACCATCGCGACCGGAGGTCACCCCCCGGCACTGTTGCTTGACCCGAGGAGCGGCACGGCGGCCGAGGTGCGCTCCGACGAGGGAACCCTGGTCGGGCTGCGAGCGGACGCGAAGTTCCACACCTGTGACGTCATCCTGCACCCGGGCCAGACGCTGCTGTTCTACACCGACGGCATCGTCGAAGCTCGCCGCGGCGCGAATCCGTTCAATGAGGGCAGCCTCGCCGCCTTCGCCGCCGAGCACGCCGGACCGGATGCCTCGAGCCTGATCGACGAACTGGCCACCCTGATCCCCAAGCTGGGGCCGCAGGACGACATCGCACTGCTGGCTATCAGCGCCCACTAGATCCCGCACACCCCTGGTATCGCCACAGCGAATATAAAAGTTAGGCTGTCCGAAACTTTCCCAGTCTTCGGAGGCCTGGCTGAATGACGGCGGCTATCTGGATGGCCCTCCCGCCCGAGGTGCACTCCGCGCTGTTGAGTCAGGGGTCAGGGCCGGGGCCGATGCTGGCGGCCGCGGCGGCGTGGCAGTCCCTGGGCGCCGAATACGCCGCCGCGGCTGACGTGGTCGGCGGACTGATCGCCATGCGGCCGGGCTGGTGGGACGGTTCCACCGCCGAAGCATGGACGGACGCCCACGCGCCTTTTGCAGCGTGGTTACTGCAGGCCAGCACGGACAGCCTGGCGCGCGCCGCGCAGCACCAGATGGTCGCGGCGGCGTACTCCGCGGCCTTGGCCGCCATGCCGACCCTGCCGGAACTGGCCGCCAACCACCTGACGCATGCCGCCTTGGTCGCGACCAACTTCTTCGGGATCAATGCGATCCCGATTGCGCTCAATGAAGCCGACTACGTCCGGATGTGGGTCCAGGCCGCGACCACGATGACCGTGTACGAAGCCGCTTCAGCCGCGTCGGTAGCGTCGACGCCAACTCCGGTGCCTGCACCGCAAATCCTGCGTTCTGCCGGGATGGCGCAAGCTCAACCCGCAGCGTCACTCGATCCGGTGCGAGTCGCGCTCAACGCGCTCGAACCGGTCCTGAACAGCTTCGGCATCAATCCGCTGATTCGCAATCCGTTGGTTTCCAACGTCGTCACCTCGTTCATCGCGGACATTCTGGAGTACTTCGGTGTGTACTGGGACCCCGCCGCCGGAATGCTGAACGGACTCGATTACGAGTACTACGCTGACGCCACCCAACCAATGTGGTACCTCGCTCGAGGCCTCGAACTGATCGGGGACTCCATGCAGATGTCGCAGAACCCAGCGCAGGCGCTGCAATACATGATGGCGCTCGCCATCTTCGACTGGCCCACTCACATAGCGCAGTTGGGCACTGCGATCAGCCAATCCCCGCTACTGCTGGCCGCGGCGGGCGGCGCGATGGTGGTACCGGCCGCGTCGGCCGGAGGGTTGGCCGGGTTGGCCGGGTTGACCGCGGCACCTCCATCGGCTTCCGCTCCCGTCGCACTGCCCGGGCCTGCTGCGCCCAGCGCCTGGCCCGCGGCCGGGATGAGTACTCCACCAACCGCTGTCAGTGCGGCACCGACGAATGCACCGGCGCCCAGTCCTGCTCCTACGACCGGTCCCGCATCCGTCGGCACGGCGGCCCCCACGCCGCCCGCGTCGGGAGCCGGCTTCACGCCTCCCTATGCGGTGGCGCCTCCTGGTATCGGATTCGGTTCCGGAATGGCGGCGAGCGCCAGCGCGAGCGCCAGGAAAAAGGCGTCCGAGCCGGAGCAGGCGCCGATGGCGGATGAAGCCCGCGCCGCAGAACGCCGTCGGGCGCGGGCGCGGCAACGCGCCCGCACCACCCAGCGTCAACCCGGCGACGAGTACATGGATATGGGCGTCGACGTCGACCCGGACTGGGACGAACCGCCCGGCAGCGTCGTCTCGACGGCGTCACGTCACGGTGCTGAGCGGTTCGGACTCGCCGGCACAGTCAGCCGGGATACAGCGACCGAGGCTGCCGGCTTGGCGAGGCTTAGCGACAGCGATTTCGGTGATGGCCCGACCACGCCGATGCTGCCGAGCAACTGGCGGTAGCGGAGGCTACGCCGACGAGTCGCCGTTCGGCTCGGCTTGTTTCTCCGGGGTTTCCGGCTGCTGCGCACCCTCCGACGACTCCTCGGCCTCCGCCTCGCCGGACTCCCCGTCCTGCAGCAGCGATTCCAGGGTCGCCCGGTTGATGCGGCGGAATGCCCGCCGCGGACGGTTGGCGTCCAGGATCGCGACTTCAAGACTGGCCACGTCCAGGGAGGGCTGGCCGTTGGTCGCGTTGTCGCTGCTGTTGGCCCGCAACGCGTTGACCGCCACCTTCAACGCATCGCCCAGGTGGGCGTTCTCGGTGTAGGACTCCTTGAGCGCGTTGATGATCGGCTCGGTAGTACCACCCATCACCACGTAATGCGGCTCGTCGGCGATCGACCCGTCGTAGGTGATCCGGTAAAGCTCAGGGGCTTTCGTCTCGCCGTAGTGCGCAACCTCGGCCACGCACAACTCGACCTCGTACGGTTTGGCCTGTTCGGTGAAGATGCTGCCCAGCGTCTGCGCGTAAACGTTGGCCAGTTGGCGCCCCGTGACATCGCGGCGGTCATAGGCATAGCCGCGGGTGTCGGCGAATTGGATTCCACCGCGGCGCAAGTTGTCGAACTCGTTGAACTTGCCGGCCGCGGCGAACCCTACCCGGTCGTAGAGTTCGCTGATCTTCTGCAGCGACCGCGACGGGTTCTCCGCCACGAACAGCACGCCGCCGGAGTAGGCCAGGACGACGACGCTGCGGCCGCGGGCGATGCCTTTGCGCGCGAGCTCGCTGCGCTCGCGCATCGCCTGCTCAGGCGAGATGAAATACGGGAAGCTCACTTCTCACCGCCATCAGGGCCGAAAGTGTCTGCGCGCGAACGACTTTCGATGACTCCCCGGGCCAGCTCGGCAATGCGCCGCTCCGGGATCTCCATCGCCCCGTCGGCGTCGATGGTGACAGCGGTCGGGTAGATACCGCGAACCAGGTCCGGCCCGCCGGTGGCGGAGTCGTCGTCGGCGGCGTCATAGAGCGCCTCCACCGCCACACGGAGAGCCGAATCCGCGTCGGACACTTGGGAATACAGCTTCTTGATCGACGACTTCGCAAAGATCGACCCCGACCCCACCGACTGATATCCCTCTTCCTCGATGTTCCAGCCGCCCGCGGCGTCGAAGGAGACGATGCGGCCGGCCGATTCGGCATCGGCGGCGTGAATGTCGTACCCGACCAGCAGCGGCAGCGCCACCAAGCCCTGCATCGCGGCCGGCAGGTTGCCGCGGACCATGATGGCCAAGCGGTTCACCTTGCCGGCGAAGGTCAGGGGTACGCCTTCGAGCTTTTCGTAGTGTTCGAGTTCGACGGCGTAGAGCCGCGCGAACTCGACCGCGATCGCCGCGGTGCCGGCGATGCCCGTGGCGGTGTAGTCGTCGGTGATGTAGACCTTGCGGACATCACGGCCGGCGATCATGTTGCCCTGCGTCGAGCGGCGGTCGCCGGCGATCAGGACACCACCGGGATACTTCAGCGCCACAATCGTGGTGCCATGCGGCAACTGGTCACCCACGGTTGCGCTGCTTAGGCTCGCGGGCAGCAGATCAGGAGCCTGGCGACGCAAGAAGTCAGCGAACGACGACAGGTCTACGGATCCGGGTTGAGCTGAATTGAGGGACAGGCGATCGGGAAACGACCAGGTCACTGGCCGCCCTTTTGGACGTAAGCGCGCACAAAGTCCTCGGCGTTCTCTTCCAGGACGTCGTCAATCTCGTCGAGCAGATCGTCGGTCTCCTCGGTCAGCTTCTCGCGACGCTCCTGGCCTGCTGCCGTCGCACCGGTGATGTCGTCATCGTCGCCGCCACCGCCACCGCGTTTAGTCTGCTCCTGCGCCATCGCCGCCTCCTGCTTCGTCGTGCGCCGCGGGCGTGTGTCCATTCGCCCGATGGCTTTTCTCTACCCTACCGGTCAGCACCGACGTTTCCCGGCTCAGCTGGTCAGTTGTTCCACCAGTTCGACCGCGCTGTCCACCGAATCGAGCAGCGCACCGACGTGCGCCTTGCTGCCCCGCAGCGGCTCGAGCGTCGGGATCCGCACCAGCGAGTCGCCACCGAGATCGAAAATCACCGAATCCCAGCTCGCCGCCGCGATGTCGGCCCCGAACCGGCGCAGACATTCGCCGCGGAAGTACGCCCGGGTGTCCGTCGGCGGATTGTCGACCGCGGCCAGCACCTGCGGCTCGGTAACCAGCCGCTTCATCGAGCCTCGCGCGACCAGCCGGTTGTACAGGCCCTTGTCCAGCCGGACGTCGGAGTACTGCAGGTCCACCAGGTGCAGGCGGGGGGCAGACCAGTTCAGGTTCTCCCGCTGCCGGAAACCTTCGAGCAGCCGCAGCTTGGCCGGCCAGTCCAGCAGCTCGGCGCACTCCATCGGGTCACGTTCGAGCAGGTCGAGCACCTCGGCCCAGGTCTCCACCACGTGCGACGCGCGTGGGTCCGGGTCCCGGCTGTCGACCAGCTTGGCCACCCGATCGAGGTAGATCCGTTGCAGCGCAAGCCCGGTCAGTTCCCGGCCGTCGGCCAGCGCCACGGTCTGACGCAGTGACGGGTCGCGACTGATCGCGTGCACCGCATGCACCGGGCGCGCCAACGCCAGGTCGGCCAGATCGATGCCTTCTTCGATCAGGTCGAGAACCAGCGCCGTGGTGCCCAGCTTGAGGTAGGTCGAAGTCTCAGCCAGGTTGGCGTCGCCGATGATGACGTGCAGCCGGCGGTACCTGTCGGCGTCGGCGTGCGGTTCGTCACGGGTATTGATGATGCCGCGCTTGAGAGTGGTCTCCAGGCCGACCTCGACCTCGATGTAGTCCGAGCGCTGCGAGAGCTGGAAGCCGGCCTCGTCCCCCGATGCGCCGATGCCTACCCGCCCGGAGCCGGTCACCACCTGCCGGGACACCAGGAAGGGGGTGAGCCCCGCGATGATGGACGAGAACGGAGTCTGCCGCGACATCAGATAGTTCTCGTGCGACCCGTAGGACGCGCCCTTGCCGTCGACGTTGTTCTTGTAGAGCTGCAGCTTCGCCGCGCCGGGGACGCTGGCCACGTGCCGGGCAGCGGCCTCCATCACACGCTCGCCGGCTTTGTCCCAGATCACCGCATCCATCGGGTCCGTGCACTCGGGCGCGGAATACTCCGGGTGCGCGTGGTCGACGTACAGTCGCGCGCCGTTGGTGAGGATCATGTTGGCCGCGCCGACCTCGTCGGCGTCGACGACCGGGGGCGGCCCGGCCGAGCGGCTCAGATCGAAGCCGCGGGCGTCGCGCAGCGGCGACTCGACCTCGTAGTCCCAGCGGGTCCGCTTGGCGCGCTGGATACCCGCGGCGGCCGCATACGCGAGCACTGCCTGTGTCGAAGTGAGGATCGGGTTGGCGGTCGGGTCCGACGGCGAGGAGATGCCGTACTCGACCTCCGTCCCGATAATCCGTTGCATGAGTTAAAGACTACGGTCCCGCCACGACCCCCGATCAGCAGTGGGTGCCTCGCACCGAAATCGACCCGGCCATTCCCGGTTAATCTGAGCCGCCATGAGCCCTTCACTGCGCTCGCGGACACGCCGGGCGACGGTTACCGACGACGCTGAGAGTTGGTTTCTGCAGCGCGGTCTGCCCTCGGTGCTGACGACGCGAGGCAGGTGGCGGCGGCTGTGGTCGCGGTCGGCGCCCGTCCTGGCGGCCTATGCGGGCCTGCACTGCTGGAGCCTGCCAATGTTTTTCCTCACCGACGGCAGGCAGGACATCGTCATCGAGGGGACTCCGTCAGCCCGTGAGTGGGCGCTACTCGGGCTCATCGGACTGGCACCCGTGGCCATGGCCGCTGCCGGGTGGTCCGTGTCCCGCATCGCCGATCGCCGGTACCGGGCGTTGGCGGCGACGGCGGCGGTCACCATCGTGGGCATCGTCGTCGTCATCGAATCCGGCGCGGCCCATCTTCCGGACACGGTGATCACCGCGGTCGTGTTCATGGTGTTGACCGGCTGCGGCGTCGGTTCCGTAGTCGGCTGGACGACACGGATGACGCTGTCGCACCTTGCCTCGATCGGCAGCCTCGCGGTCCGGGCCTTGCCCGTGGTGTTGTTGACGACGCTGGTGTTCTTCAACGGAAACGTCTGGTTGATGTCGGCGACGATCAGCGGCGACCGTCTGGCCTTGGCGGTGCTCTTCCTCGTCGGCATCGCCGCCGCGTTCGTGGTCTCCGCGACCGCGGAGCGGGTGAAACCTATGCTTCGGTCGTCGGCGGTGGCGCCCAAAGACGCCGAGCGTCTTGCCGGTACGCCCTTTGAGACCATGGCCGACCCGCCTGGCCGGCCCCCGCTGACCCGGGCCGAACGCGTCAATGTGATCTTCGTACTTGCTGCGTCGCAGCTGGCACAGATCGCTGTGGTCGCGGCCCTTACCGCTGGGATCTACGTGCTGCTCGGCCTGATCGTGCTGACGCCCGCCCTGCTCAAAGAGTGGGCGCACACCACCGACTATGACGCGACCATGCTGGGCCTGACGGTGCCGGTGCCCGATTCGCTGATCCACCTGTGTCTGTTCCTGGGCGCGCTGACATTTATGTACATCAGTGCCCGTGCGGCCGGCGACGACGATTACCGCTCGAATTTCGTCGACCCGCTGATCGACGATCTGCACGCGACGCTGACCGCGCGCAACCGCTACTGCAATAGGGTGGCAAACCCGCCGGTGACCAGTGTTGACGCCGCTGACCTGGGTGATTAGGTTCACCCTGGTGTCAGCCCCTCAATCTCCCTCAGCAGCCCACCAAGATTCGGGCGACCTTTCCGGAAAACGTTACGGCGAAGTGCTTCTCGTAACGCCTGGCGAGGCAGGCCCCCAAGCCACCGTCTACAACAGTTTTCCGCTCAACGACTGCCCCGCCGAGCTCTGGTCGGCGTTGGATGCCCACGCCATCGCGACCGAGCACGGTGCCGCCACGGCATTGCTGAACGGCCCGCGCTACTGGCTGATGAACAGCATCGAAAAGACTCAGCAGGGTCCGCAGATCATCAAGAACTTCGGCGGCATCGACATGATTCTGCAGGCCACGGTGCTGCTGGCCTCTATGAATCCGGCGCCCTACAGCGTCAATCAGGTCAGCCGCAACACGGTGTTCGTCTTCGACGCCGGCCAAGAGGTCTACGAACTTCAGGACCCGCACGGGCGGCAGTGGGTCATGCAGACCTGGAGTCAGGTCGTCGACCCCACGCTGTCGCGGGCCGACCTCCCGAAGCTGGGCGACCGTCTCAACCTGCCGGCGGGATGGACCTACCACTCGCGGGTGCTTCCCGAGACACTGCGCGTGGACACCACCACGCAGGCCGCCGAGGTGCTGCAGGACGACCTGACCAATAGCTACTCGCTGATCTCGGCCTGAGCCGCGTCGCCGAGTTAGCTGGATGCGCGACCTAGGCGGATTGCCACAGCCGACCGAGGCTGAAGAAGCCTGCTAATCCGGTGCCCATATTGGCCAAACCGGAAAGCGACCCGCTGAACAACGGGCTGATGCTCCCCGGGAAAGCATTGTTGAAGAAGCCCGACATCTGTCCGTTAAGAACTGTTCCGCCGCTGGCCGTGTTGCCAATGCCCGAGATGATGCCGTTCGTGCCGCTTCCGCCGCTGGCCGTGTTGAAGAAGCCCGATACCGAGGTTCCGACGTTATTGAAGCCCGAGCGGGTCAGGCCGGTGTCGGTGATCGCACCAAAACCCGTGTTCACGTCGCCCGAGTTCCACATGCCCGTGTTGACGATGCCGGAGTTTCCAATCCCCGTATTTGTGAAGCCGGAGTTCCAGAAGCCCGTGTTGTAGCTGGCGGCATTCCCCGCACCCGTGTTCAGCACGCCCGCATTACCGAAACCGGTGTTCAGCTCTCCTGCGTTTCCGAAGCCGAAGTTTGCACCTCCCGAATTCCCGATGCCGAAGTTGTCAACGGAGGAATTTCCGAAGCCAATATTGTTGGGGGCGGGCTCACCGACGAATGCGCCGGTATTGAAAATACCGATGTTGCCGCTGCCGGAGTTGAAGAAGCCGATATTGTTGGTGCCCGAGTTTCCGAAGCCGATGTTGCCGCTGCCCGAGTTCAGCAAGCCGGCGAGGTTGATGCCCACCTGATTGTCGCCGGTGAGTCCGATTCCGATGTTTCCGTTACCGGTGTTTCCGAAGCCGAAGTTGTTGTTGCCGGTGTTGCCCGCACCAGTGTTGCCGTTGCCGGCGTTACCGCCGCCCTGATTGAAATTGCCGGCGTTGCCGAAGCCGACGTTGTTATTGCCACGGTTGCCCAGGCCCACGTTGCGGCCGGGATCCGAGCCGAGACCGAAATTGCCGAAACCGACGTTCGCGTTGCCACGGTTTCCGGAGCCGAAGTTGTCGCTGCCGTAGTTTCCGCTGCCGATGTTGTTGTTGCCGAGGTTGCCGCCGCCCAGGTTGGAGCTGCCGGTGTTGCCGTCACCGACGTTGCCGCTTCCGGTGTTGCCGCCGCCTAGGTTGGCGTTACCGATGTTGCCCAGGCCCAAGTTGGGCAGGGTGTTGAGGAATTGCTGCAGACTGGCCGGTATCGGGAAGAGTTGAGCGGCTGCCATCGACGCCCCGGCGTGATAGCCCGTCATCGCCGTCACGTCGGCAGCCCACATTTCTTCGTATAGGCCCTCGACTGCCATGATCGCCGGTGTGCTGAGACCCAGCCAATTCGATCGGACCAGCTGTACAAACGCGCTGCGGTTGGCCGCCACCTCCAGTGGGTGAACCATTGCAGCGCGTGCCGTCTCAAACACGCTGGCTACCGTCTCGGCCTGCGCGGCGGCCCCCTGAGCTTGGCCGGAGGCGGCGCTCAAGAATCCCGCATACGGTGCCGCCGCAGCCGCCATTGCCGCCGCCGCCGGGCCTTGCCACGCCTGACTTACCAGTCCCGAGGTAACCGATGAAAACGACGACGCGGCCGAACCCAATTCCGCCGCCAACCCGTTCCAGGCCGCCGCGGCCTCCAGCATCGGCGCCGAACCCGCACCGACATACATCCGCAACGAATTGATCTCCGGTGGCAAGATCGCGAAATTGACCATCGTGGTTCTCCTATCGATTCACACAGGCGAATTCCTCGCAGAATCGGACAGATATTACGACCACAGCAGTACTGACGCGTCGTTTTTGGCCAAGCACATGTCGGGCTCAAATTGTCGTCTACGTAAAAATTGCCCGTTCGTCGTCAGCTAGTCTCGCCAGTCGAAATCGCGCGATCGCAGTGCAATGCGAACGCCCTTAGACGTTCTTAGTGCTCGTCGCGGCCAGCCGACGGTGGCCGACGATTACAGGTACTGGCCCAGGTTCGACTCGGTGTCGATGGCCCGCGACGCACTCGAAGACTTGCCGGTGACCAGGGTGCGGATGTAGACGATCCGCTCGCCCTTCTTGCCCGAGATCCGCGCCCAGTCGTCGGGGTTGGTGGTGTTGGGCAGGTCCTCGTTCTCGGCGAACTCGTCGACGATCGAATCGAGCAGATGCTGGATGCGCAGACCCGGCTGGCCCGTCTCCAACACCGACTTGATCGCGTTCTTCTTCGCGCGGTCGACCACGTTCTGGATCATCGCCCCGGAGTTGAAGTCCTTGAAGTACATGACTTCCTTGTCGCCATTGGCGTAGGTGACTTCCAGGAACCGGTTGTCGTCGATCTCGGCGTACATGCGCTCGACGACCTTTTCGATCATCGCCCTGATGCAGGCACCGCGGTCATCGTTGAACTCGGCGAGGTCGTCGGCATGCACCGGCAGCGTCTCGACCAGGTACTTCGAGAAGATATCCTGTGCGGCTTCGGCGTCCGGTCGCTCGATCTTGATCTTCACGTCCAGACGGCCGGGCCGCAGGATGGCCGGGTCGATCATGTCCTCACGGTTGGATGCGCCGATCACGATGACGTTCTCGAGCCCCTCCACCCCGTCGATCTCCGAGAGCAGCTGCGGGACGACCGTCGTCTCGACATCGGAGGAGACGCCGGTGCCGCGGGTGCGGAAGATCGAGTCCATCTCGTCGAAGAACACGATGACCGGGGTGCCCTCGGAGGCCTTCTCGCGGGCCCGCTGGAAGATCAGCCGGATGTGCCGCTCGGTCTCGCCGACGAACTTGTTGAGCAGCTCAGGGCCCTTGATGTTCAGGAAGTACGACTTCGCCTCCCGGGCGTCGTCGCCGCGCAGGTCGGCCATCTTCTTGGCCAGGGAGTTGGCCACGGCCTTGGCGATCAGGGTCTTGCCGCAACCGGGCGGGCCGTAGAGCAGCACGCCTTTGGGCGGACGCAAGGCGTACTCGCGGTAGAGCTCCTTGTGCAGGAACGGCAACTCGACGGCATCGCGGATCTGCTCGATCTGGCGGGTCAGACCACCGATGTCCTCGTAGCTGACGTCGGGCACCTCTTCCAGCACCAGGTCCTCGACCTCGGCCTTGGGAATGCGCTCAAAGGCGTAACCGGCCTTGGTGTCGACCAGCAGCGAGTCGCCTGGGCGCAGCCGGCGCGGCCGGGTGTCGTCGTTGAGCGCGTCGGGGTGGCCTTCCGGCAGATCCTCGGCGACCAGCGGCTCGGCCAGCCACACGATGCGCTCCTCGTCGGCGTGGCCGACCACCAACGCACGGTGACCGTCGGCCAGCAACTCGCGCAGCGTGGAGATCTCGCCGACCGACTCGTATGTCCCGGCCTCGACCACCGTCAGCGCCTCGTTGAGCCGGACCGTCTGGCCCTTCCTCAAGAGGGAGGTGTCGATGTTGGGTGAGCACGTCAGCCGCATCTTGCGGCCCGAGGTGAACACGTCGACGGTTTCATCGTCGTGAGTCCCCAACAGCACCCCGTAGCCGCTCGGCGGCTGTCCCAGCCGATCGACTTCCTCCCGCAGCGCCAATAGCTGCTGGCGGGCCTCTTTAAGAGTTTCCATCAACTTGGAATTGCGAGCCGCGAGCGAGTCGATCCGGGCTTCGAGCTGATGCACGTCGCGCGCCGAACGCGCGGGGCTCTGGTGGCCGACCGCGTTATCGAGCTGCTCCCGCAGGGCTGCGGCCTCACGCCGCAGCTGTTCAAGTTCGGCAGCGTCGTCGCTGGACAGGGGGATATCGCGAGGGGTCTTGAATGCTTCAGAACGCTCTGAGTCACCCATGTTGCGCTCCTTTCCCGCACCAGGAATAGGTGTGGCGGATACCCCCAACGCTACCGGTCAACCACGATCGATGTGCGCAGTCAAATGCCGTTTGAAAGTTACAAGTTGGGTCACGCTGGTAATCTCGGCTTCTATTCGGGCCGAGCGAAAGGACTTCTGTGACCACGAAATCCCTAGCCACAGCCGTTCTGACCGCCACGTTCGACCCTGTGGTGGCCCCCGATGTGAATTGCACCGCAGTCGGCTCCACAGCCAGCGATTGAGCCTGTCCCGGATGTCCGGCAACATCTGCGTAACGCTGCGCACCGCCGTCACGGCGGCGGTGGTGGTGCTGGCGACCGCCTGCTCGCACAACACAGCGCGGCAGCTGGACTCGTCCCAGACGCCGGGGCCACCACCGTCCTCGATCACCGTTGCGGCTCCACCGAGCGCTCCCCTGCCGGCGCCCGAAGCCCTTACCGATGTGCTGGTCCGCCTCGCTGACCCGGCCGTCCCGGGGAGCAACAAACTCAACCTCGTGCAAGGTTCGACGCCCGAGGCGGCCGCGGCGCTGGACAGGTTCACCAATGCCGCGCGCGACGGCGGCTACCTGCCCATGACGTTCACCGCGAACAACGTCGCGTGGTCGGCCACCGATCCGTCTTGCGTCATGGCCACCGTCGTCGTCACGACCGCGAATCCGGACCGCCGGGAATTCACCTTCCCGATGGAGTTCGTGCCCAACCAGGGAAATTGGCAGCTGTCCCGCAAGACCGCGGAGATGCTGTTGGCTTTGCAGAACTCCCGCAGTTCGACGGCCTCGTCGTCGGCTCCGCCCCCACCGCCGGTCCCGTCATCGAGTTCTCCTGCGTCCCCGAGTCCGGCGGCAGGGCCAACACTGACGCCGTCGCCGACGCCCTGAGAGCATGTGGATCGGCTGGCTCGAATTCGACGTGCTCTTGGGCGACGTGCGCTCCCTCAAGCAGAAGCGGTCGGTGATCCGTCCGGTCGTCGCCGAGTTGCAGCGCAAGTTAAGCGTCTCGGCGGCGGAGACCGATTCACACGAGCTGCACCGGCGGGCCGGCATCGGCGTCGCCATGGTGTCGCGGGACCGGGCCCACGCGGTGGACGTCCTCGACGCGGCCGAGAGGTTGGTCGCGGCGCATCCGGAGTTCGAGTTGCTGTCGGTGCGGCGGGGGTTTAGCCGCAGCGACGACTGACCAGATGACTGACTAGCCGTCCCGTCCCTCACGCTTGCGGCCCAGCGGCGCCGGCGCGACCGCACCCGGGGCCAGCCGGCGAGTGGCCACCAGAAATGCGGTGTGCCCGCGCATCGTGTGCTGAGGCCGCACGGCCAGACCGACGACGTTCCACCCGCGCTGCATCGTCTCCCAGGACCGCGGTTCGGTCCAGCACTGCTGGGCCCGCACCGCTTCCACCACTTTCGAGAGCTGGGTGACCGTGGCGACGTAGATCAGCAGCACCCCGCCGGCAACGACCAATCGGGATACCGAGTCCAGCACCTCCCACGGCGCCAGCATGTCCAGCACCGCCCGGTCGAAAGAGGCGTCAGCCAATTCTGAATCGGCGACGTCGCTGATGATCAGCTGCCAGTTCTCCGGCGCCTGACCGTAAAAATTCGAGACATTGCGCCGCGCGTGTTCGGCATGGTCCGCGCGCGCTTCGTAAGAAACCACCTCGCCCTGCGGCCCGACGGCACGCAGCAGGGAGAGGGTCAGCGCACCGGATCCGGCGCCGGCTTCGAGCACCCGGGCGCCGGGGAAGATGTCTCCCTCGTGGATGATCTGCGCGGCGTCCTTGGGGTAGATCACCTGCGGTCCACGCGGCATCGACATGACGTAGTCGACCAGCAGCGGCCGCAGCACGAGAAAGTGGGCGCCGTTGCTGGATTTGACGACACTGCCCTGCTCCAGGCCGATCAGGACGTCGTGCGCGATCCGGCCGCGGTGGGTGTGGAACTCGGCGCCCGGCGTCAGGGTGATCGTGTAGTGGCGCCCCTTGGCGTCGGTGAGCTGGACGCGCTCTCCGACGGTGAACGGACCGGTTGCTGACACGGCGTACAGCGTGCCAGCCGACGCGCCGAAGCCAGTGGTCGGGGTTGACCGTGATTTGTCGTAGCCCAGTCCTAGGCTGCGAATATGACGGACTACCCGGAGACACGCGCCAGGCCGGCGCTGTCGCCGTCGCGGGCCGCCGACTTCAAGCAGTGCCCGCTGCTGTACCGGTTCCGGGCGATCGACCGGTTGCCGGAAGCGCCGTCGACGGCACAGGTGCGCGGCTCGGTCGTACACGCCGCCCTCGAGCAGCTGTACGGGCTGCCCGCGCCGCAACGCGGCCCGGACACCGCCTATGCGCTGCTCGACGGCGCATGGGAGCGGGTGGTCTCCGGCCAGCCGGAGCTGGCGGCCGACCTGCCCCCTGAGCTGCGCGCCGAGCTGCTGAGCGAGGCAAAGGCGCTGCTGTCGGGCTACTACCGGCTGGAAGACCCGACTCGGTTCGAGCCGCAATGTTGTGAACAGCGGGTGGAGGTGGAACTCGCCGACGGGACGCTGCTTCGTGGCTACATCGACCGGATCGATGTCGCGGTCACCGGCGAACTGCGCGTAGTGGACTACAAGACCGGCAAAGCGCCGCCGGCCGCACGGGCTGGGTTCGATTCCAGGGCTGAGTTCAAGGCGATGTTCCAGATGAAGTTCTACGCGGTGGCGCTACTTCGTTCCCGGGGCGTGCTGCCCGCCCGGCTGCGCCTGATTTATCTGGCCGACGGCCAGGTGCTTGATTACGCGCCCGACCACGACGAACTGCTGCGCTTCGAGAAGACGCTGATGGCGATCTGGCGTGCGATTCAAACCGCCGGACAGACCGGTGACTTCCGGCCCAGCCCGTCGCGATTGTGCGACTGGTGCCCACACCAGGCGCACTGCCCGGCCTTCGGCGGAACACCCCCGCCCTACCCGGGCTGGCCGCAGTTCACGCCCCAGTCGGCCCGGCGGTCGACCGAGCCGGCGGCGTGAGCCGACAGCCGTCCCCAATTTGATTGCCGGGCAGAGCACTTCGCGTCCGTGAGCGATGTCCATCAAATGATGGAGAATCAGTCGAGCGGTGACATCTCCTGCAGCACCGTGGGAATCAGCTCACTGACCGTGGGATGGATGTGCATGGTGCGCGACAGCGTCGTGTAGGGCGCCTTGGCCGACATCACGTCCAGTACGCAGTGCACGGCCTCGTCGCCGCCTACGCCGAAAATGGCGGCACCCAGGATCTCGTCGGTGTCGGCGTCGACGACGACCTTCATAAACCCTTGCGTTTCACCCTTTTCGACCGCTCGCCCGACACGTGTCATCGGCCGCTTGCCCACCAGCACCTTATGGCCGGCGGCACGGGCCTGCTCGACGGTCATGCCCGCCCGCCCCAGCGGCGGGTCGATGTAGAGCGCATAGGTGGTGATGCGGTCACTGACCCGGCGCGGATCGTCATCGAGCAGGTTGGCGGCGACGATCTCGAAATCGTTGTAGGAGGTGTGGGTGAAGGCGCCTTTGCCGTTGCAGTCACCGAGTGCCCAGATGTGGTCGACATTGGTCTTGAGCTGATCGTCGACCACGATGTAGCCCCGCGCGTCAGTTTCCACGCCGGCCGCCGCCAGGCCCAGGTCGTCGGTGTTCGGCAGGCGCCCCACCGCCAGCAGCAGGTGGCTGCCCGCGACAGGCTCCGCCCCGGGAGTCGGTGTGAGCTCAAAACCCTTATCGGTCTTGGCGATCCGCACGTCGTCAGCGCCGGTGAGGACGTCGATACCCTCACCCTCCAGGATCTCCCGGATGGTGGCCGAGACGTCCTCGTCCTCACGTGAGGCGAGGCGGGGCCCCCGCTCGACGACGGTGACGCGCGCACCGAACCTGCGGTACATCTGGGCGAACTCCAGCGCGATGTAGCTTCCGCCCACCACGACGAGATGCTCGGGCACCGTGTCGAGATCCATGATCGTCACGTTGGTCAGGTAGTCGATTTCGTCGAGGCCGGGGATGTTCGGTATCACGGCCCGGCCGCCGACATTGAGGAAGATCCGGTCGCCCCGGAGAAGCTCGTCACCGACCCTGATGGTGTGCGGGTCCTCGAAGCGGGCGTGCCCGCGAAAGAACGTGGTGCCGTCCATGCCGTCCAGCCATTTCTGGACGCCTTCACGGTCCTTGAGCATGATGTCGTCTTTGCGGGCCTTGACTTTGGCCATGTCGACGGTGACCCGCCCGGTCCCGACGCCGTACTCGGCGCCCCGGCGTGCCAGGTGCGCGGCGTGCGCACTCGCGACCAGCGTCTTGGTCGGGATGCAGCCGTAGTTGACGCAGGTTCCGCCGACGTGCTGGCGCTCGATGACCGCGACCCGCTGCCCTGCAGCGCTGAGCCGGCCGGCGAGCGGCGGCCCAGCCTGACCGGCCCCGACGACGATTGCGTCGAATCGCCGGGTTTCTGTCACAGTGCGGCTGCCCCGGCGACGATGGCGAACGCGCCCAGCACCGCGACGGCGTCCTCCAGCAGCGCGATCGGCAGGTCATGGCCACCGTTCTTGGCGACCAGCGCGCGGCGAGCCTGGAACCCACCTATCGTGCCCAGCACCGCGCCGACGATCCCGGCGCCCAGCGCAGCCCACTTGTGTCCCCAGGCGGTGCCGATGACCGCCGCCGCGAACCCACCCATGATGAGGCGGACGGCGAAGACCGGCGGGGCGGTGCGCGGCGGCGTCTTGGGCAGCTTGTCGTTCACCAGTTCAGCGACCGCAAGCAGGCTCAGGATCACCACCGTCACTAGGTTTCCCACCCAGGACGCCCAGGTGCCGTGCAGATTGAGCCAGCTGAGGAAGACCGCCCAGGAGACCGCGGCCGGAGCGGTCAGCGACCGCAACCCGGCGACGACACCGATCAACAGAGCGAGAAGAAGAACGAGAACCTGCGTCACAGCGATCCCTCCTGGGACAGACGTACAGCCTGGCGACGATAGCGGGAAAGCCCTTGTCCATCACAGCTGTCCCAGCGGGACGCTAACACAGCTACGGCTGAGGCACCGGGTCAGAAACGGCAGAACCTGATGTCGGATGCCAGGATCGCTTTGGCTCCGATGGCGGCGAGTTCGTCCATGATGCCGTTGACGCCGCGGCGCGGCACCAGCGCGCGCACGGCAACCCAGTCCGGGTCGGCGAGCGGCGCGATCGTCGGCGACTCGAGTCCCGGCGTGATCGACGTGGCCTGGTCCAGCGCCGAACGCGGGCAGTCGTAGTCGAGCATCAGGTACTGCTGGCCGAAAACGACGCCCTGTACCCGGGCCACTAATTGGTCGCGGGCCGCGCTGGTGTGGTCCTGCGCGCGTTCGATCAACACCGCCTCCGAATCACACAGCGGCTCCCCGAAGGCAACCAGATCGTGCAGGCTCAGCGTGCGGCCCGAACCCACGACGTCGGCGATGGCATCGGCGACCCCGAGTTGCACCGAAATCTCCACCGCGCCGTCGAGTCTAATCACCGTGGCGTCAATTCCTTTGGCGGCCAGGTCTTTTCGTACCAAATTGGGATAGGCGGTGGCGATCCGTTTGCCCGCCAGGTCGCCGACAGTCCAGTCCCGCCCGGCCGGTCCGGCGTAACGGAATTTGGAGGACCCGAAGCCCAACGCCAGCCGCTCGCGAACCGGCGCATCGGAATCCAGCGCCAGATCCCGTCCGGTGATCCCGAAGTCGAGTTCCCCGGACCCGACATAGATGGCGATGTCTTTGGGCCGGAGGAAGAAGAACTCGACGTTATTGAGCGGGTCGATGACGGTGAGGTCTTTGGGATCGGTGCGACGGCGGTAGCCGGCCTCGGAGAGGATCTCGCTGGCCGGTTCGCTCAGCGCGCCCTTGTTGGGCACCGCGATGCGCAACATGCTCACAGCTTCCGGTAGATGTCGTCGAGTGACAGCCCGCGGGAGATCATCAGCACCTGCGTCCAGTACAGCAACTGGCTGATCTCCTCGGCCAAGGCGTCGTCGGGTTCGTGCTCGGCGGCCAGCCACACCTCGCCGGCCTCCTCCAGGATCTTCTTGCCCAGTGTGTGCACGCCCGCGTCCAACGCGGCGACGGTGGCGCTGCCGGCCGGCCGGGTGCGGGCACGTTCACCGAGTTGGGCGAACAGCTCCTCGAAGGTCTTCACGACCAGCGATTGTTTCAGACGTCGGCGCAACCGGCCGCGGGTAGGGCTCAGTCCTCCGGGTTGTAGCCGAGGTTGGGGGCGAGCCAGCGCTCGGCTTCCTGCATGGTCCAGCCCTTGCGCTTCGCGTAATCGGCGACCTGGTCCTGCGCGATCCTGCCGACCACGAAGTACTGCGACTGCGGGTGGGAGAAGTACCAGCCGCTGACGGCGGCACCGGGCCACATCGCCATCGACTCCGTCAGCTCGATACCGGTCCGCTCCTGGACGTCCATCAACTTCCACAGCGTCGCCTTCTCGGTGTGCTCCGGGCAGGCCGGGTAGCCGGGGGCAGGGCGGATCCCCCGGTATTTCTCACCGATGAGCGCCTCGTTGTCCAACTCCTCGTCCGGTTGGAATCCCCAGAACTCCTTGCGGACCCGTTGGTGCATCCGTTCGGCGAACGCCTCTGCCAGCCGGTCGGCGATCGACTCCAGCAGAATCGCGTTGTAGTCGTCGAGGGCAGCCTTGAACTCCACGATCTTCTCCTGGCTGCCGAGCCCGGCCGTGACGGCGAACGCGCCGACGTAGTCCGCCAGACCGGTGTCCTTGGGTGCAATGAAGTCACCCAGCGACCGGTTCGGGATGCCGTCGCGGTGCTCGCCCTGCTGGCGCAGGTTGTGCAACGTGGTCAGCACCTCGGTGCGGGTGTCGTCGGTGTAGACCTCGATGTCGTCATCCACCGCATTCGCCGGGAAGAACGCGATCACCCCGTTGGCAGTCAGCCACTTCTCCTTGATCAGGGTGTCGAGCATCTCCTGGGCGTCGTCGTACAACTTGCGGGCAGCCTCGCCGGTGGCCGGGTTGTTGAGGATGTCGGGGAACCGGCCCTTCATCTCCCAGGCGTTGAAGAACGGCTGCCAGTCGATGTACTCGCGCAGCTCGGCCAGGTCGTAGTCGTGAAACTCCCGCACGCCGAGCCCCTGAGCGGGCACCGGCGGCGTGTAGCCGTCCCATTCGATCGGCGTCCGGTTCGCGCGGGCCTTCCCGAGCGGCAACATCGGCCGCTCGTTCTTCTGGGCGTGCCGCTCGCGAAGCGATGCGTAGTCCTTCTCGGTGGCCTCCAGCAGCGCCGGACGCTGCTTGTCGTCGAGCAGCGCGGCAGCAACCGGCACCGAGCGGGAAGCGTCCTTGACCCAGACGACAGGACCGCTGCGACGCGGCGCCACCTTGACCGCCGTGTGGGCGCGCGAGGTGGTCGCGCCACCGATCAGCAGCGGGATCTCCAATCCCTCGCGTTCCATTTCGACGGCGAAGTTGACCATCTCGTCCAGGGACGGGGTGATCAGGCCGGACAGCCCGATGATGTCGGCGTTGTGCTCCTTCGCCGCGTCCAGGATCTTGCTCGCGGGCACCATCACCCCGAGGTCGATCACTTCGTAGTTGTTGCACTGCAGGACGACCCCGACGATGTTCTTGCCGATGTCGTGGACGTCGCCCTTCACCGTCGCCATCACGATCGTGCCGTTGGTGTCCTTCGTGGTGACGTTGGATTCTTCCTTCTCCGCCTCGATGAACGGCAGCAGGTAGGCGACAGCCTTTTTCATCACCCGGGCCGACTTCACGACCTGGGGCAGGAACATCTTGCCGGAGCCGAAGAGATCACCGACGACGTTCATGCCGTCCATCAGCGGGCCCTCGATCACCTCGATCGGGCGGCCGCCCGCGCCGGCGATCTCGGCGCGCAGTTCCTCGGTGTCGGCGTCAACGTGGGCGTCGATGCCCTTGACCAGGGCGTGGGTGATCCGCTCGCGGACCGGGAGGTTGCGCCATTCCTGGACGACCGCGTCATCGGTCGTCTCCTTGCTGTTGAATCGTTCGGCGATCTCCAGCAGACGCTCGGCCGCGTCCTCGCGACGGTTCAGGACGACGTCCTCGATCCGGTCCCGCAGTTCGGGGTCGATCGAGTCGTAGGGCACCAGCGCACCCGCGTTGACGATGCCCATGTCCAGGCCGGCCTTGATGGCGTGGAACAGGAACACCGCATGGATCGCCTCGCGGACCGGGTTGTTGCCCCGGAACGAGAACGACACGTTCGAGATACCGCCGGAGATGTGCACCCCGGGCAGGTTCTCCTTGATCCAGGCGCAGGCCTCGATGAAGTCGATCCCGTAGGTCGCATGCTCCTCGATGCCCGTCGCCAGCGCGAAGCAGTTCGGGTCGAAAATGATGTCCTCGGGCGGGAAACCGACCTCCTCGGTCAGGATCCGGTAGGCGCGCCCGCAGATCTCCTTGCGGCGCTCCAGGTTGTCCGCCTGCCCCTGCTCGTCGAAGGCCATCACGACGACGGCGGCGCCATATTTGCGGCACAGCCGCGCCTCGCGGATGAACTTCTCCTCGCCCTCCTTCATGGAGATCGAGTTGACGATCGGCTTGCCCTGCACGTTCTTCAGGCCCGCCTCGATGACCTCCCACTTGGAGGAGTCGATCATCACCGGGACGCGGCTGATGTCGGGCTCGGCCGCGATCAGCTTGGTGAACCGGTCCATCGCGGCGACGCCGTCGATCATGCCCTCGTCCATGTTGATGTCGATGACCTGCGCACCGACCTCGACCTGCTGCAGGGCGACCGACAGGGCGGTGTCGTAGTCCTCGGCCTTGATCAGGTTGCGGAACCGGGCCGAACCGGTGATGTTGGTGCGCTCTCCGATGTTCACGAACAGGGAGTCGTCAGTGATGTTGAGCGGCTCGAGGCCCGAGAGCCGGGTGGCCACCGGGATCTCCGGCAACTTGCGCTGCGGCTTGCCCTCGACGACCTTCGCGATCTCGGCGATGTGCGCGGGCGTCGTGCCGCAGCAACCACCGACCAGGTTCACCAGGCCGGCTTCGGCGAAATCAGCGATGTAACCGGCTTGACGCTCCGGGGACTCGTCGTACTCGCCGAAGGCGTTGGGCAGGCCGGCGTTCGGGTAGCAGGAGACGAAGGTGTCCGCGATCCGTGCCACCTCGGCGATGTAGGGCCTCATCTCCGGCGCCCCCAGGGCGCAGTTCAGGCCTACCGCGAGCGGCTTTGCGTGCCTGATCGAGTTCCAGAACGCCTCGGTGACCTGACCGGACAATGTCCGTCCGGACGCGTCGGTGATGGTGCCGGAGATGATGATCGGCCAGCGCCGTCCGCGGTCCTCGAACAGGGTCTCGACGGCGAACACCGCCGCCTTGGCGTTGAGCGAGTCGAAGATCGTCTCGATGATGATGATGTCGGCGCCACCGTCGACTAGGCCGTTGGCGGCTTCGAGGTACGCGGCGACCAGTTGGTCGTAGGAGACGTTGCGGGCCCCGGGGTCGTTGACGTCCGGGGAGATCGATGCGGTCCGCGTCGTCGGTCCGAGCGCGCCGGCGACGTAGCGGGGCTTCTCCGGAGTGCTGTACTCATCGGCGGCCTTGCGGGCCAGCGCGGCGCCGGTGTAATTGAGCTCGTAGCTCAGTTCCTGCATGTCGTAGTCGGCGAGTGAGACCGCGTTCGCGTTGAACGTGTTGGTCTCCAGAATGTCGGCGCCCGCCTCGAGGTACTCGCGGTGGATCCCCTCGATGATGTGCGGCTGCGTCAGGCTGAGCAGGTCGTTGTTTCCGACCAGATCGCTCGGCCAGTCCTTGAACCGCTCACCGCGATACCCGGCCTCGTCCGGGCGGTCGCGCTGGATCGCCGTGCCCATCGCACCGTCGATCACCACGATCCGCTGGCTTAGCGCGGCCGTCAGCTCATCGGTGCAGTCGGGGCGGATGTTCGGCACGAAGGTGTCGGTGTCAGAGGCACTCACATACGTTCCTTCCATAGCGGAAGGCGTCCTTAACTCTGCCGAGCGTGGCGGATGCCGGGTTAACCGGATATCCGTTGCAACGCCTCTCGACCAGAAAAGTCTACGTCGTCACCCGACCCCTGGACGCCCAGATCGACTCGACCCGCTCGCCGAACGCGGCATCCTTGGGCGCCAGCCAGCGAATCTAGTCGGCAATCTCGTAATTACCACGGTAAACGAGATTCCAACCAGACCTATTTCACATCCGGCTGCCGTCACACAAAATTTAGGCGGACTATGGATATGCGGGTTTCGGGCAGCCCAGCGAGATTGCCACCACGGTTGCCAGCAGGACTTCAGGCACGACCACTGCGGCGAAGTCGACGACGTGACGCTTCCGGCAGCCACACCCGCATTGGTGCCGCTTCACCACGCCGTAGGCTTACTGGGTGACTTTGCCGGATCGCGGGCCGGGTGACGACGACATGCTGCCCCAGCTGCACAACACCGTCGTCGTCGCGGCTTTCGAGGGCTGGAATGACGCCGGCGACGCGGCCAGTGACGCGGTGACCCACCTGGCCGCGATCTGGGACGCGCTGCCGATCGTCGAGATCGACGACGAGGCGTACTACGATTACCAGGTCAATCGCCCGGTCATCCGTCAGGTCGACGGCGTCACCCGGGAGCTGGAGTGGCCGGCGATGCGTATCTCGCACTGCCGACCGCCGGACAGCGACCGCGATGTGGTGTTGATGCACGGCGTGGAGCCGAACATGCGCTGGCGTACCTTCTGCGACGAGCTGCTGGCGGTCATCGACAAGCTCAACGTCGACACCGTCGTCATACTCGGGGCGCTGCTGGCCGACACACCGCACACCCGGCCGGTGCCGGTCTCCGGCGCGGCCTATTCCTCGGACTCGGCGCGCATGTTCGGCCTGGAAGAGACCAGGTACGAGGGCCCGACGGGCATCGCCGGGGTGTTCCAGTACGCCTGCGTGGCCGCCGGCATCCCCGCGGTGACATTCTGGGCGGCGGTGCCGCACTACGTCTCGCACCCGCCCAACCCGAAGGCGACCGTGGCGCTGTTGCGGCGCGTCGAGGAAGTGCTCGATGTGGAAGTGCCGCTGGGCGATCTGCCGACCCAGGCCGAGGCGTGGGAGCAGGAGATCACCGAAATGGCCGCCGACGACGAGGAGCTGGCCGAGTACGTGCAGTCCCTCGAGCAGCACGGCGACGCCGCGGTGGACGTCAACGAGGCGCTCGGCAAGATCGACGGCGACGCGCTGGCCGCGGAGTTCGAGCGTTATCTGCGGCGCCGCCGGCCCGGGTTCGGGCTTTAATCCTGCTGGGTCTGCCAGCCAGGCGCGGGTGAGCGCCCGCGTTTTGCCGACGACACGCCGGTCCGGGCGGCATTTTGCGGACTTTCGGGACTAGGGAAGCTCCTCCGAGCCGGTGCGCAACATGGCGACCACGGGTGACGGCGGGCCTACCAAGGCTGCGGTGATCCGCCGGTTAACCGATCGAAGCCATCCCAGCCGCAACATGGTGCGGCGTTTCCATAGCTGAAAAGGCGACGACGGCAGGTAGCGGCTGGCCGCGTCACGGGCCGCTTTCTGCGTGAACTCGATCTCCGGGCGCCACAGCTGTTCGTAGAAGTCCAGCGCCCGGTCCACCGATGACGTGCGGCGGAACTGCTCGGCCAGCACGTAGGCGGCGCCGACGGCCAGCGAGGCACCCTGACCGGCCAGCAGCGACACCGCTGAGCAGGCGTCACCGATCAGCACCACCCGGTTCTTGCGCCACTGCGGCATGACGACCTGGGCGACCTCGTCGTAGTAGATCTGCTGCGGGGGTGGGCAGCGCTGCAATGCCTCGGGCACCACCCAGCCCATGTCTGCGTAGGCGGCACGTATCGCGGCCCGCGCGTCCTCCGGCAGTTGCCGATCCGGCGCGCGGTGCACGGCGAAAACGGCCACCTTCCCGTTGCGCAACGCGACGAAGCCGATCTGCCGATCCATGGTGTCAGTCAGGGCGACGTCGTCGCCGACCGCTTCGCGGATGGTGGGAGCGTCGAAAACGAAAGCGGCGGTGTGGAATCCGAGGTAGCGGACGTAGTCCGCTTCGTCGCCGAACACCAGAGAACGCACGGTCGAGTGGATTCCGTCGGCGCCTATCAGCAGATCGGCCTCCAGCGTTTCCCCTCCGTCCAGCGTCACGGTGACACCGTCGCCGTGATCATCGACGCCGGTGACCGTGGCTCCGTACCGCAACTCGACGTCGTCGGGCAGGTTGTCCCGCAGAATCTTTTCCAGGTCGGGGCGCAGCACGCTGACCAGACGGCCGCGCAGCGCACGGTCGATCTTGACGTATGACACGGCGGCGCGGCGGCGGCCCTGTTGGTCGACCAGGCCGGCCTCGTCGAAGTTGTAGCCGGCATCCCGGATGGCCGGCAGCACGCCGATCGCCTCGGCCGCGTCAAAGCCGGCCCCGAAGAAGTCGATCAGGTAGCCGTGGGCGCGGGGACCGGTGGCGCGTTCCAGCAGCACCACCTCGACGCCGAGGGAGGACATGCGTTCCGCGGTGGCCAGTCCGGCAATGCCCGCGCCGCAAACGACGACTTTCACGCCGGCTGCTACTTCTCCAGTTCCTGGGTATATGCGCTGGTGGAACGGCCGAGCGCGAGAACCTGGGCGTCCATTTTCGGCATGATCTCGGCCGCGGTCTTGAGGATCGCGGACTCGCCGATGCGGGTCGACAGCACCGGCTTGAGCCAGCGCATCGCCGCCACCCAACCTGGGCAGTACACCCGGGTCTTGCGGCCCTCGATCCCCTTGACGAACGCCGCGGCGCACTTGTTGACCGAAGTGGTCCTGTTCAGCGGCGGAGGCAGCTTGGACAACAACTCGTCGAAGGCCGGCAGGTCGCCCTTGGTGTCGCGCACCAATGCGGTGTCGATCCAGGACATGTGCGCCGACCCGACGGTGACGCCCTGGTGCGCCACCTCCAGCCGCAGCGCGTGAGCCAGATGCTCGACCCCGGCCTTGGACATGTCGTAGGGCACCATTCCGGGCGCGGCGGCGTAGGCAGCCAGCGAGGACACGATCAGCACGTAACCGCGGCGGTCGATGATCGAAGGCAGCGTGGCGCGGACGGTGTAGAAGACGCCCATCAAGTTGACGTCGATGACCCGCTTGACCGCCTCGGGATCGACCGTGAGCACCGAGCCGTAGCTGGCGATGCCGGCGTTGGCGACCACCACGTCGATGCCGCCGAACTTCTCGACGGCCTGGTCCGCGGCGGCCTGCATTGCTTGCAGGTCACGCACGTCGGCGACGACGGTCAGCACGCGGCCGTCTCCGCCGAGTTCGGCTGCGATCGACTTGAGCTCGGCTTCGCCGAGGTCGGTCAGGACGAGCTTGGCGCCCTTGTTATGCAGCCTGCGGGCGACCTCGGCGCCGATACCGCGCCCGGCGCCGGTGATGAAAACGACCTTGTCCTGCACCGATGTCATGGCGCAAAAGGTACCACCGCAGGCTTACAGGCCGATTCCCAGCAGTGCGTCGACGGCGGTGGCCACCAACCCTGGCGCCGTCTCGTCGTGGCCGCCGTATTCCAGCGCGTCCGTCGTCCAACCATCCAGCGCCGCAATCGCTTTCGGTGTGTCGAGGTCGTCGGCCAGGTAGCGGCGGACCCGGGCCAGCGCGTCGCTGGCGTCGGGTGCGGCAGGTAGCGACGTCGCGGTACGCCAGCGGTCCAGGCGGGTGTGCGCCTCGTCGAGCACCTGCCGGCTCCAGAACCGGTCAGCCCGGTAATGCCCGGCGAGCAGACCCAGCCGCACCGCCGACGGGTCGACGCCCTGGGAGCGCAACTGCGATACCAGCACCAAGTTGCCCCGGCTCTTGGACATCTTGTGCCCTTCCCAGCCGATCATCCCGGCGTGCACGTAGTGGCGGGCGAATCTGCGCTCGCCACTGACACATTCGGCATGGGCGGCGGTGAACTCGTGGTGTGGGAAGATCAGGTCGCTGCCGCCTCCCTGGATGTCGACTTCGCTGCCGATCCGGCTGAGCGCGATGGCGGCGCATTCGACGTGCCAGCCCGGGCGACCGGCTCCGAACGGGGACGGCCAGCTGGGCTCCCCGGGCCGGTTGACGCGCCACAGCAGCGCGTCGAGTCCGTCGGTCTTGCCGGGCCGGTGCGGATCACCACCACGCTGTTCGAACAGGTCCAGCATGGTTTCGCGGTCGTAGCCCGATTCGTAGCCGAACTGCAGGGTGGCGTCGGCCCGGTAGTAGACGTCCGGATATTCGCCGTCGACGACGTAGGCCGCCCCGGAGGCGACCATCTTTTCGACGAGCTCCACCATTTCCGGGATCGCCTCGGTGGCACCGACGTACTCGTGCGGCGGCAGCACCCGCAGCGCCGTCATGTCCTCGCGGAACAGCGCGACCTCCCGGTCGGCCAATTCGCGCCAGTCGACTCCGTCGCGGTCGGCACGTTCGAACAGCGGATCGTCGACGTCGGTGACGTTCTGCACGTATTGCACGTCATGGCCGAGATCCAGCCACAGGCGGTGGATGAGGTCGAATGTCAGGTAAGTGGCGGCGTGGCCGAGATGCGTTGCGTCGTACGGCGTGATGCCGCAGACGTACATCGTGGCCTTGCGGCCGGGGGTGACGGGACGGATCTGCCGGTCGGCGGTGTCGTAGAGCCGCAATTCGGGGCCGCGTCCGGGTAACGCCGGGACCGGCGGGGAAGACCACGACCGCATGCGTCGACTTTAGGCCCGGTGACGATGCGCCCCGCGCAGCGGGGCGCGGTGGGGGTCCCCCCAGCCGCGAAGCGGCGAGGGGGCGAGGCGGGCAATCCAACTCGAGCCCGGTGACGATGCGCCCCGCGCAACGGGTGTGCGCCCACGGCTTCGCGTGTGCGTGTACCGCGGCAATCGAGGCGATTTTCCGCCGTGGGCGCACGCCCGATGTCCCCGATCACCACCAGGACTGCCGGATGGCGTCCAGCAGAATCGGCGCCAGCTCGGCGCGGCACATCACGAAGTCGGGCAGGTAGGGATCGAGCTGGTTGTACATCATCGGCGACCCGTCCAGACGCGACACGTGCATCCCCGCGGCCTGCACCACGCCCGCCGGCGCGGCCGAATCCCATTCCCACTGGCCCCCGGCGTGCAGGTAGGCGTCGGCGACCCCGTCGATGATCGCCATGGCCTTCGCGCCTGCCGAGCCGATGCGCACCAGTTCGATGTCGAGGATCTGGCGGATGCGGTACAGGATCGCCGGCGGCCGGTTGGCGCTGACCGCGATCCGGATGACGCCGGGGACGCCGACGGGTGCAGCGCTCGCGGTGACGGTGTCGCTGCGGTAGACGATGTTGCCGCGGGCCGGCAGCGAGACCGCAGCGTCGGTGATCTGCCGCCGGCCATTGCTGGGACGCTGCCACAGCGCGATATGTACCGCCCAGTCGTCGCGCCCGCGGGTGGAGAACTCGCGGGTGCCGTCCAGCGGGTCGACGATCCAGACCCGGTCGGACTTGAGCCGGACCAGATCGTCGTGCGCCTCCTCGCTGAGCACCGCGTCTCCTGGCCGCTCGACCTGCAGGCGGCGCAGGATCAGGGCGTTCGCCAGACGGTCTCCGGCGTCGCCCAGCTCCCACGGGTAGTCGAAGCCGACCTCGTCGCGCACTTTGAGCAGCAACTCCCCCGCCTCGGCGGCGAGGTCGGCGGCCAGCGCGGCATCAGTCTGGTCACGCGCGGCCGGGTTCACCGCCCCAGTATCGCCGACGGCGGACGCTGGCTCAGAACGCCGGCCAGGGAATGGGGCGACTGCGGTTGGGTCCGGGCATCACCGGGTCCTCGAGTAACGCCTGGGTACGCCGGATCAGCGCCGCGACCTCAGCGCTCGTGATCAGGCCTCTGAGCTCGGCGGCCAATGGGCCGCGCAGGGCGGCGGCCAGCTCGGCCACCGGCTCCATGGTGGAGTCATCGATGGGCTTGCCCGCCCACCCCCACAGCACGGTGCGCAGTTTGTCCTGAACGTGCAGGCTGACCCCGTGGTCGACCCCGTATACGTTGCCGTCGAGACCGTAGAGGATGTGTCCACCCTTGCGGTCGGCGTTGTTGACGAGGATGTCGAACACCGCCATCCGGCGCAGCCGGCCGTCGTCGGCGTGCATCAGGACGACCTCGTCGCCGGCGTAGTCGTAGGCGCGCAGCACCGGCAGGTAGCCGGGCTGGGGTTTGCCGGTGGGGAACAGATCGACCAGGTCGGGGCCCGGCCGCGGATCGGAGTCCGCGGCGTCACCCGGTTGCTGCACCCACAGCTGCAACATGCCCGGACCCGCCGGTCCGTCGCGAATGATGGTGTGCGGCACTATGTTCCAGCCAAGTTGCCGCGACACCAGATACGCCGCGAGTTCACGGCCGGCCAGCGTACCGTCGGGAAAGTCCCACAGAGGCTGCTCGCCGGAGACGGGTTTGTAGACGCAGTGCACGCTCTGGGAGCCCAGCGCTGCCTCGCACAGGAAGGTGGCGTTGCTCGCCGAACGGATCCGTCCCAGGACAGTCAGCTCGCCGTTGCGCAGCGCCTCGTGTCGGTCATTCCTCGACGTCATCGCTGGACCCGAAGAGCGCCTCGCGCCGATAGCCGTTGGTGCGTGCGCAGATGTGCCCTTCGGGATCCAGCGGTTCCTCGCACAACGGGCAGGGCGGGCGGCCGGCCGAGATGACGCGGTTGGACCGGGTGGCGAACTGCCGTGCCGACTCCGGAGTGAGGAACACGCGCACCGCGTCGGGGCCCTCGTCGGTGTCGTCGAGCACCACCGAGGCGTCGAACTCCGCATCGGTGACGGCCAGGAGTTCCACGACCACCGTCTGGGCCTCCGAATCCCAGCCGAGCCCCATTGTCCCGACCCGGAATTCGGCGTCGACGGGCATGATCAGCGGACTGAGGTCATCGACCTCGGTGGGCTCCGGCGGCACCGGGGTGCCGAATCGGCGGTTCACTTCGAGCAGCAGCGCACCGATACGTTCGGCCAGGACCGCGACCTGCTGCTTCTCCAGGACCACCGAGACGACCCGGGCGTCGTGCACCGCCTGGATGTAGAAAGTGCGATTTCCGGGCTGCCCGACGGTCCCGGCCACGAAGCGGTCGGGTGTACGGAATACGTGGATTGCGCGGGCCATGGCACTTCCAAAATACCGTGCAGCTGACCCCGGCGTACTACTCGTACTCCGTTGGCCGCCCCGCGAAGGTGCGCGGAAGTACGCAATCTTCGGCGTGTCGGCGTGCCGGAGTGCACGTTCGCGCCGAAAGCCTCAGTCGGTCGACCCGCCGACCACTGCGTCGCCGGACGACTGCTCCTTGGCCTCGGGCGGCGCGGGTGCGGGTGCGGCGCGCAGGCCGGCCGACAGCCGCGAACCGGTGTGGTTGACGTGCAGCACAAATGGTCGCAACGGGGTGTAACGGATCACACTCACCGAGGCGGGGTCGGCGTTGACTCGCTGGAAGCTGTCCAGGTGCATGCCGTACGCATCGGCGATCAACGACTTGATCACGTCGCCGTGGGTGCAGGCCACCCACAGCACGTCGCCGCCGAACTCCTCGCTCAGTCGCCGATCGTGCTCGCGAACCACCGCGACGGCGCGGGCCTGAACCTGCGCCAGGCCCTCACCGCCGGGAAACACCGCGGCGCTCGGGTGTGCCTGCACCACCCGCCACAGCGGCTCGTTGACCAACTCGCTGAGCTTGCGGCCGGTCCATTCGCCGTAGTCGACCTCGGCGAGCTGATCCTCGATTACGGGCTCGATACACAGCGCCTGCGCCAGGGGTTCGACGGTGCGACGGCACCGCAACAGCGGCGAGGACACCACCGCGCGGATCGGCAGGTCACCGATCCGGTCGATCAGGCCGGCGGCCTGCTCGCGACCTTTGTCATCGAGGTCGACACCTTCGGACCGGCCGGCCAGTGTGCCCGCGGTGTTGGAGGTGGACCGGCCGTGACGCAACAGCAGGACGGTCATGTCGCCGCGACCGTCCCCGTCGCCAGCAGGATCAGTACCGCGCTGCCGACGATGACGCGGTACCCGACGAACCAGAACATGTTGTGCCGGACCAGGAAACGCAGGAACCACGTCACCGCCGCCAAGCCGATGACGAACGCGATCAGGATGGATACCAGCAGTTGCGGGCCGGTGGCGCTCATCCCTTCGGTGACCGGCTTGAACGCGTCCGGCAGGGAGAACAACCCCGAGGCGAACACCGCCGGGATGGCCAGCAGGAAACCGAAGCGAGCGGCCAGTTCGCGTTCCAGTCCGAGAAACAGCCCCGCGCTGATCGTCGAACCCGAGCGCGACACCCCCGGCACCAGCGCCAGGCACTGGGCGCTGCCGACGACGACGGCGTCGCGCCAGTTCAGCTGCTCGATGTCGCGGTTGCGGCGCCCGACGTACTCGGCGAGCGCGATCACCGCCGAGAACACCACCATCGCGGTGGCGACCACCCACAGGTTGCGCACCTCGGAACGGATGACCTCCTTGAAGAGCAGCCCCAGCACACAAATGGGAATGGTGCCGATGATGACGTACCAGCCGAGCCGGTAGTCGGCGTCGCGGTGCGATCTGACGAACAGGCCGTTGAACCAGGCGCGCAGAATGCGCACGATGTCGCGCGCGAAGTAGACCAGGACCGCGGCCTCGGTGCCGAGTTGGCTCACCGCGGTGAACGACGCGCCGGCGTCCGCGCTGAAGAAAATCCTCGACACGATGTTCAGGTGCCCGGAGGAGGAAACCGGCAGAAACTCGGTCAGACCCTGCACCACGGACAAGACGACGACTTGCCCCCAGGACATCGGTGCTACCGCAGACACGACGACGACCGTACCCCGTCGGACTGCGGGGCGGCCGGGCCGCGCTGGCGCTAGCGCGAGACGGGCACCGCGCGGGCCACCGCGTCGCGCACCGCAGCAGCTAGGCTGCGCTCATCGGTCAGGTCGATGTCGCGAACGCCGCGAACAGCGCGTGCGACGACGTCTTCGGCCTGGGGAACCGGCGCCACCAGGCGCGGCCGGTAAATTTCTACGACGAGTGATCGGTGTTCGATGTGAAAGGAAAAAGTGCGCCCATCTCCGACGTGTCCATAACCGCTGGCGAAAATGCCGGGAGTCATGTCCTCGACAGCAAACTCCTGGTCTACGGTATGCCGGTCATCGGTGACGGTCATGTGGTGAGAATACCTCCGCTGCACCGGTTTACACGTCAACATGGCGAAATTGAGCGCGATAACGTTCCTTAGAGTCTGATATGGGCCTGGTAGATACGGGAGAAAAGAGTTGCTGACAGCGCGCCTGACTGCGCTTCATAAGTGCCTTGTCGCAATTGTGAGTTTGCTCGCCCTGGCTGCGCCCGTTTCGGGGTGTTCATCGAACCCGCTTGAGTCCGCACCGCCCACGATCGAACCCGCCCAGCCGGCAGTCTCGCCTCCCGCCCAGAACCCCGCGGGCATCGTGCGGCCGCTGGGGGGCCGCCCGCAGAGCGCACTGTTCGACGCCGGCTCCCGGCAACTGGTAGTCCTGTCCCCTGCCGTCGACGCTGCGGGACCGGCGAGCATCGCCGTGCTGGGTGCGCAGGGTGCGGCGCGGGTGATCACCCTGCCGGGGCCTGCCACCGCAGTGACCGGCGACGGGCAGGGCACGGTCTACGTGGCGGGGCGCGGCGGCTACGTCACGGTCAATCTGGCCACCGGCCAGAGCACCGGGACGACGGTCTCCGGCGGTCAGGACTTCACGGCCATCGCGCGCCGCGCCGACGGCAGGCTGGTTTTGGGCAGTGCGGACGGGGCGGTGTACTCGCTGGCCCCCGACGGGACGGTGGCCAACCGCAACAAGATCTTTGCGCGCGTGGATGCCCTTGCGGCCCAGGGAAATACAACGGTGGTGCTGGATCGCGGGCAGACTTCGGTGACCACTATCGGCGCCGACGGCCGCGCCGCGCAGTCGTTGCGGGCCGGCGAAGGCGCCACCACCCTGGCCGCCGACCCCCAGGGCAGGGTTCTGGTCGCCGACACCCGTGGGGGCCAACTGCTGGTGTACGGGGTCGACCCACTGATCCTGCGCCAGGCTTTTCCGGTACGACAGGCGCCCTACGGCCTGGCGGGGTCCCGTGAACTGGCCTGGGTGTCCCAAACGGCAACCAACACCGTCATTGGTTACGATCTGAGCACCGGAATACCCGTGGAAAAGGTGCGTTACCCAACCGTGCAGCAACCGAACTCCCTGGCCTTCGACGAGGCGTCGGACACCTTGTACGTAGTGTCGGGGTCGGGTGCGGGGGTGCAGACCATCGAGCATGCGGGAGGCAGGCCGTGAACCCGGGGCCCGCGCCACGGTGGAGCCGGCTGCCGGCGGGCTGGGAAGCCGACATGTCCGACGAGTACGAGTGGGTGCCGTTGCGGCTACCGCCGGACGTCACCCGGCTCAGCGCGTCCACCCGGCTGTCCATCGAGGCCGAGTACCGCGGCTGGGAGTTGACCAGGGTCCGGCTCTATACCGATGGAAGCAGGCGAGTATTGCTGCGCCGCAAGAAGGCTCGTATGGAAAACCGGTTGTCTGAGCAGCCGGGATCGTGACGTCGATGTATGGGCTGCTGCGCAGCCTGCTGTTCGCGGTGCCGGCCGAGCGCGCCCACACCCTGGTCTTCGCGGGGTTGCGCGGCGCCACGGCGGCGGGGCCGGTGCGCCGCCGGATGGGCCGGTGGCTGGGACCGACGGACCCGGTGCTGGCCAGCACGGTGTTCGGCGTGCGCTTCCCCGGACCACTGGGGCTGGCCGCCGGCTTCGATAAAGACGGCACCGGCTTGTCCGTTTGGGGCGCAATGGGTTTCGGGTACGCCGAGATCGGCACCGTGACCGCCTACGCGCAACCGGGCAATCCGGCGCCGCGCTTGTTCCGGCTGCCCGAGGACCGGGCGTTGCTGAACCGGATGGGCTTCAACAATCACGGCGCGGGCGCCCTGGCGGCACGGCTCGCACAACACGTCCCCGAGATCCCCCTGGGCGTCAACATCGGCAAGACCAAGAAGACCCGACCCGAGGACGCGGTTGACGATTACCGTTGGAGCGCACGGCTATTGGCTCCGTTGGCGTCGTATCTGGTGGTGAACGTCAGTTCGCCGAATACGCCCGGACTGCGCGACCTGCAGGCAGTCGAGTCGCTGCGGCCGATCCTGTCCGGCGTCCTGGCCGAAGCGTCCGGCACACCGGTGCTGGTCAAGATCGCCCCGGATCTGTCGGACTCGGACGTCGACGAGATCGCCGACCTGGCCGTCGAACTGGGCCTGGCGGGCATCGTGGCGACCAACACCACCGTCTCGCGCGACGGCCTGCGGACTCCCGGCGTCGACGCGCTGGGTGCCGGCGGAATCTCCGGACCACCGGTGGCCCGTCGCGCCGTGCAGATTCTGCGCCGGCTTCACGACCGGGTCGGCGATCGCCTGGTGTTGATCAGCGTGGGCGGCATCGAGACCGCAGACGACGCCTGGGAGCGCATCACCGCGGGCGCCTCGCTGCTACAGGGATACACCGGCTTCATTTACGGCGGAGGCTTGTGGGCCAAGGAGATTCACGACGGAATCGCCCGCCGGTTGCACGAGGGCGGGTTCGCGTCGCTCAGCGAGGCCGTCGGGTCCGCGGTGGGCAACCGGGAGACGCCCCCGGGCTGACTAACCGGCGGGGGCGCCCCCACCGCCGCCGGCCGGGCCCGCGGAGCCGGACGGACCGCCTGCCCCACCCGTGCCGGCGCTGCCGCCGGATCCGCCCTTGCCCCCGGTAGTGCCGACGGCGGGACTTCCGGGGCTTCCGTTGCCCCCGCCGGTGCCGGCACTGCCGAAGGTGTTGCCGAAGCCGCCGGTGCCGCCCTGGCCGCCGCTGCCACCGGTCCCACCCGTGCCGCCGGCCCCGGAGACCGAGTTGGCGCCGGTTCCGCCGATTCCCCCGACTGCGGCATCACCGCCTTTGCCGCCGGCACCGCGGCTGTTCTTGGTGCCGTCGCCGTGCCCGCCGTTGCCGCCGCCGCCGCCGTCACCACCGGTGCCACCGATCCCGCCGTTTCCCGCGGCGCCGCTGCCGGCACCCGACCCGCCGACCCCGCCCGCGCCGGCCGCTCCACCTGCTCCGCCGGTGGCGCCGGCGCCGCTGACGCTGCCGTTGCCGCCGGTACCACCCGTGCCGCCGGTGCCGCCCTGCCCGCCGGCACCGCCGCCGCCGTCGCCGGCTCCGCCCACGCCACCAGCACCGGCGATACCGCCCGAACCGCCCTTCCCACCCACGGCCCCGCCGGCCGAGATGTTGAGGGTGTTGCTGCCGCCGCTGCCACCGGTGCCGCCGTGGCCGCCCAGACCACCCAGGCCGCCCTGACCACCCCGGACACCGCCGATACCCGCGCCACCGTCGCCGCCCTGACCGCCGGCGCCGCCGGCACCGCCCTGATTGCCCGGAGTGGGCGCGGAGCTCGAGACGCCGGCCTGGCCGGTGCCGCCGGTGCCCCCGGCTCCGCCGGTGCCGCCGGTGCCTCCGCTGCCGGTCACCCCGGCAGCGCCGCCATCGGTTCCGGTCCCCGCGGCGCCGGCGACGCCGCCGGTTCCACCCTTGCCGCCGGCGGCGCCGGTGGTGTTCGCCCCTGTGCCGGTATTGCTACCGCCGGCGCCACCGCTGCCACCCTGGCCGCCGACACCGCCCTGGCCACCCTGACCACCGCCGAGGCCGTGGAAACCCGCACCTCCGTCGCCGCCCTGGCCTCCGGCACCGCCGGCGCCACCCTGACCGCCCGCGGTAGGTGTGGTGTCGGCGACCCCGGTCTGGCCGGTGCCGCCGGTGCCGCCGGTTCCCCCCACACCGCCTTTGCCTCCGCTACCGGTCACCCCGGCAGCGCCGCCGTCGGTTCCCGTCCCCGCGGCGCCGGCGATGCCACCGGTTCCGCCTTTGCCGCCGGTGGCTCCGTTCGCGTTCACGCCGGTGCCGGTGTTGCTGCCGCCGGTACCGCCGTTACCGCCCTGGCCGCCGACGCCGCCCTGGCCACCCTGGCCACCGCCGAGGCCGTTGATCCCGGCGCCTCCGGCGCCGCCCTGCCCGCCGGCGCCACCCTGGCCACCCTGCACCCCGGCGGTAGGCGCGCTGCCGGATGTGCCCGCCGGCGCGCTGCCTCCGGCGCCGCCGGTACCCCCGGTGCCGCCCTTTCCGCCGAGACCGTTCGACCCGTCGGCTCCGCCGTCGGTGCCGGCTCCACCTGCGCCCGCGGTGCCGCCGGTGCCGCCTTGACCGCCCGCAGCGCCCATGCCGGCTTTGCCGCCTATATTGGCGCCACCGTCACCCCCGGTGCCGCCCTGGCCGCCGACACCGCCCGTGCCACCCTGGCCACCGCCGACGCCGCCGATCCCGGCGCCTCCGTCACCGCCGCGCCCGCCGGCGCCACCCTGGCCGCCGTGGGCGCCGGCTGAGGGCGTGGAGCCCGACGGGCCGGGCTGCGCGCCACCACCCGCGCCGCCGGTACCCCCGGTGCCGCCCTTGCCGCCGACACCGATGGAACCGTCCGCTCCGCCGTCGGTGCCGGTACCGCCGACCCCTGCGGCACCACCGGCACCGCCCTGACCGCCCGCAGCACCCGTGCCGGTCTTCGTTCCGGTGTTGGCCCCGCCGTCACCCCCGGTACCGCCCTGGCCGCCGACACCACCCTGGCCACCCTGCCCACCCCCGACCCCGTCGATACCCGCACCGCCGGCACCACCCTGGCCGCCGGCGCCGCCGAGACCGCCTTGCAGGCCGGCGGTGGGTGCGGTGGCGCTGCTGGTCCCCTCGATGCCGTTGCTGCCTACGCCCCCGGTGCCCCCGGTCCCGCCGACACCGCCCCGGCCGGCGTTGCCGGCCGCAACAAGTCCGTTGGCGCCCACACCGGCCGCACCTCCGACGCCGCCGGTGCCGCCCTGCCCGGCCTGCGCCCCGGCGCCCACCGCGGCGCCGCCCGCTCCGCCCGTGCCTCCGGTTCCGCCAGTTCCACCCTGGCCGCCGATGCCGATCAGCGCCTGGCCGCCGGCTCCGCCGGCGCCTGCGGCGCCGCCGGTAGCTCCACTGCTGCCCTGCTGACCGGCGGCGCCCGCGCCACCGGCTCCGCCGTCGCCGCCGGCCCCGCCGTGACCACCGAAGCCGAACACGCCTCCGCTGCCGCCCGAACCGCCGGTCCCGCCCGTACCGCCGGTCATGCCACCCGCACCCGCCGCTCCGGCGCCACCGGTGCCACCGGCGCCACCGACGCCGACCAGGGCGGCCGTGCCGCCGTCTCCGCCGGTACCCCCTACCGCGCCGACCCCGCCGGCACCGCCCGCGCCGCCGACACCGAAGAACGCCCCAGCCCTGCCACCGCCGCCACCGTGCCCACCGCTGCCCAGGGGATCCGCACCTCCCGTGCCGCCCTGGCCCCCGTTGCCGACAAACATTGCCGAACCGCCCTGGCCGCCGTACCCGCCCGCCCCACCGGTTCCGCCCGCACCACCAGATCCGAGCAGCCAGCCACCGGTACCGCCCGTCCCGCCGATCCCACCGGTGCCGCCGGTCCCGCCGGTGCCACCGCGGCCGATCAACCCGGCCGAGCCGCCCGCTCCGCCAGCTGCGTTCACGTCGCTGCTATCCCCGCCGTTGCCGCCATTGCCGATCAAGATGCCGCCGTCCTGGCCGGGCTGACCGAGCGGACCACTGGCCCCGCCTGCGCCGTTACCGATCAAAGGCCGTCCCAGCAGCGCCTCCGTCGGTGCATTGATCACGTCAAGCACGGTGTGCAGCGGCGCCACGTTCGCCGCTTCGGCCGCGGCGTATGTTCGGCCGCTCGAGCTCAGGGCTCGCGCCAGCACGTCGTGAATGTCGGTCAGATGGGCACTGAGGCGTTGGTAGTCCCGGCCATGGTCGGCGAAGAACGATGCCACGGCGACCGAGACTTCATCGGTGGCGGCGGCCAGGATGCGAGTCGTCGACGCGGCCGCCGCGGCGTTCGCCGAGCGCAGTTCAGAGCCTATTGACAGCGCATCGGATGCCGCCGCGGCCAACGCCTCTGGACTGACGATCGTGAAGGACATCATTGAATCCCTTGTTGTTGGTTGCGTTTCGCCGGCGAGCCCGTGCTCCACTGATCACCTTCGACCGATTCGGGCCGCACTACCCTCGGTCGGCTGGTCGATTTGCGGGATGAACTTTCCTCCTCCTATTGGGGGAGGATCAGCCGCGGTGTCCCACTACTTCAGCCGCCTCGTCCGGTGTCGATGTCAAGTTCAAAGTGACTGTGCATGAACATTTTTCGGTTCAGCTCGACATCACTGCATAAGCCGTTCGGCCGCAGGGTCAGGTGCTGACAACCGCGCGAGAAGCCGTTTGCGGATTGCGCCGGATTCGCCTCGAATTGCGGTGATTCCGCTCGGCGCAGCTGCGGTTTAGGGAGATGTGATGGATTTCGCGAGGTTTCCGCCGGAGCACAATTCCTGGCGGATATTTGCCGGTCCCGGACCGAGCCCCATCCTCACCGCCGCGGCCGCCTGGCAGGGTCTCGGCGCGGAATTGCGTTCCTGCGCAGTGGCGATGTCCACTCTGACCTCCGGGCTGACCGGGTCCTCCTGGCAAGGTGTGGCAGCCGCGGCGATGCTGGACGCGGTGGCGCCCTATGTAAGCTGGCTGAGCGGGGCGGCGGCGGACGCCGAGCAGGCAGCGACTCAAGCCCGGCTGGCGGCAGGCGCTTTCGAGGCCGCGCGAGCGGCAACCGTTCACCCGCAGATCATTTCGACGAACCGTGCCGCGCTCGTCCGACTCGTGACCTCGAACGCACTCGGGCTGAACGCGCCGGCGATCGCTGCGATCGAGGCCGACTACGAGCAGATGTGGGCGCAGGACGTGTCCGCGCTGTTCGCTTACCATGGCGAGGCTTCGACCATCGCCGCGGCGCTGAATCCTTTCGCGCCAACGCGTTCGGGAGGTGCGGCCGCGGCCGCCGACCCGCGCTTTGCGAACCTGGGCTTCGCCAACCTGGGCCGGGGCAACGTCGGGCGCGCGAACATCGGGAACTTCAACCTGGGATCCGCGAACATCGGCAACGCCAACATCGGCAGCGGGAACGTCGGTGACGGAAACCGGGGCCTGGCAAGCGTCGGCGTCGGCAACTTCGGGCTGGGCAACATCGGTGACCGCAATATCGGGCCCGGCAATGTCGGCACCGGCAACCGGGGCTGGTGGAATGCCGGCAGCGCCAACGTCGGCTTCGCGAACGCCGGGGACTCCAACATCGGTTTCGCCAACACCGGCAGCAATAATCTGGGCGTCGGGCTCACCGGCGACGGCGAGATCGGCTTCGGTGCAATCAATTCCGGCGCCGGCAATCTCGGGCTGTTCAACTCCGGCACCGGCAACATCGGCCTGTTCAACTCCGGCACCGGCAACGTCGGCGTCGGAAACTCGGGCACCGGGAACTGGGGCATCGCAAATCCGGGTGCCGGCAACACCGGCACCGGAAACACCGGCGGCTATAACACGGGCTTCTTCAACACGGGCAACGTGAACACCGGGCTGAGCAACACCGGCAACTACAACACCGGGTTGTTCAACGCGGGCAACACCAACACCGGCAGCTACAACTCGGGCGGCTTCAACACCGGCGGCCTGAACTCCGGCAATTACAACACCGGCTACTACAACACCGGAAACGTCAACACCGGCGCCTTCATCCGCGGCAATTACAGCAACGGCCTCTTCGTCACCGGTGACAACGAGGGCCAGATCAGCGCCCACATCGCGATCGACATCCCGACCATTCCCATCGACATCGCATCGAACAATCCGGTCGACCAGACCCTGGTGGTGGGCGGCCAGGACTGGACCATCCCCGGCTACAAATATCCCCTCACATACTTCGCCGACGGCGCCTTCTACGTAGGACCCGTCGAGATCTCGCCGTCGACCCTCACGGCCCCGACGGTCACCGTGGTCATCGGCGGCCCGACCACCTCGATCGGCGCCGCTGTCGTCGGCGCCCTGCAGGGCGGGACCATCGAAATCCTCGATATCCCGGCGGCTCCGGGGTTCGGCAACTCGACCACCACCCCGTCTTCGGGATTCTTCAACTCCGGCACCGGCGCGGTCTCCGGGTTCGCCAACACCGGCACCGACACCTCCGGCTTCCGCAACCAGGCCACCACCACCGTCTCGGGCTACCGCAACGCCGGAACCCTGCAATCCGGCCTGGCCAACTACGGCACCACCGTCTCCGGCCTCTACAACACCGCCACCGGCCACGTCTCCGGAGCCCTCAACACCGGCACCAACCTCGCCGGCATCCTGCGCGACAGCACCACCGGCACCGCCATCAACGCCGGCCTGGCCAACACCGGCATCTACAACACCGGCTTCGGCAATACCGGAAACCTCAACTGGGGCAACGGCAACCTCGGCGACCAAAACCTCGGCAGCGGCAACACCGGCACCCACAACATCGGCAGCGCCAACACCGGCACCCACAACATCGGCTTCGGCAACACCGGCACCGGCAACATCGGCATCGGCCTGACCGGCACCAACCAACTCGGCCTCGGCCCACTGACCAACGGCACCAACAACATCGGCCTGTTCAACACCGGCACCAACAACATCGGCTTCTTCAACTCCGGCGACGGCAACTGGGGCATCGCCAACTCCGGCAACCACAACACCGGCATCGCCAACCCCGGTGACACCAACACCGGCCTGTTCAACACCGGCAATAACAACACCGGCATCGCCAATATCGGCAACAACAACACCGGCCTGGCCAACACCGGTGACACCAACACCGGCAACTACAACCCCGGCCACCACAACACCGGCCCCGCCAACCCCGGCAACTACAACACCGGCCTGGCCAACCCCGGCAACACCAACACCGGCGCCTACAACACCGGCACCAACAACAACGGACTCCTCTGGCGCGCCGACAACCAAGGCCAAACCGGCGCCTACTACGCGATTCACGTCCCCGAGATCGCGTTGAATCTGACCACCAGCATTCCGGTGAATGTGCCGGTCAGCGGCAGCTTCACGACCACCGTCTACCACGGCATCACAATCGAAGACATCCCGTTCGGCACCACCGTCGCGCTCGGGCCCATCCCGGTACTCGAGGGCACCGTCAACTCCCTCACCATTCCGCCCGTGTACGCGACCGGTCCCACCCCGGCGATTCGGATCGGAAACGCCGACGGCTCCACCGTGATCGTCATACCGGCCTACGCCAGTCTCGGGCCCGCGGACCTGACACTCATCGACTTCGGCGGCGCTCCGGGATTCGGCAATTCCACGACCAGTCCGTCGTCGGGCTTCTTCAACTCCGGCACTGGGGCCGCATCGGGTTTTGCCAACGTCGGCGCGGGCAGTTCCGGCTTTCGAAACTTCGCGTCGGGCGACGTATCGGGCTTCCGGAACGTCGGCTCGTTGTTGTCCGGCGTGGCCAACCTGGGCGACACCATGTCGGGCGTCGTCAACACCGGCGTCGGGTCGCCGGCTGACGTTTCAGGAGTGGCCAACTTCGGCACCGACGTCGCCGGCTGGTACCGCGACAACGTCACGGGGACAACGTCATACAACCTGGGCCTGGCCGACGTCGGCTCGCTCAACGCGGGCTTCGGCAACGTCGGCGGCTACAACCTCGGCGTCGGCAACCGCGGGGACGTCAACCTCGGCGGCGGCAATGTCGGCAACCTCAACGCCGGTTTCGGCAACCTCGGCGCACACAACTTCGGTTCGGCCAACCTGGGTCAGCACAATATCGGCCGGGCCAACATCGGCGACCACAACCGCGGATTCGCCAACTGGGGCAACTCCAACAGTGGCATCGCCAACAGCGGCGACTTCAACATCGGCATCGCCAACACCGGCAACGACAACATCGGCATCGGGCTCACCGGCAACGGTCAAATCGGTTTCGGTGCACTGAATTCCGGCAGCGCCAACAACGGCCTGTTCAACTCGGGAACCGGCAACTCCGGGTTGTTCAACTCCGGCACCGGCAATGTCGGAATCGGCAACTCGGGCAACGGCAACTGGGGAATCGGCAACAGCGGTCACCTCAACACCGGCCTGCTCAACGCCGGCGACATCAACAGCGGCGTCGTCAACGCCGGTGCGGTCAACACCGGTTTCGGCAACGCCGGCGACTACAACTCCGGCAGCTTCAACACCGGCAGCTTCAACACGCTCGGCTTCAACCCCGGTTCCTACAACACGGGCCTGGCGAACACCGGCCACTACAACACCGGCGCGGCCAACGCGGGCGACGTCAACACCGGAGCGTTCATCGCCGGGAACTACAGCAACGGGCTGCTGTGGCGCGGTGACTACCAGGGGCTGATCGGTTACAGCTACACCATGTCATTGCCCGACACCGCCATTCCGGTCGACGCCGGCATCACCATCCCGATCAACATCCCGGTCAGCGCAACCCTGGGCACCCTGACCGTCCAAGGCTTCACCATCCCCAAATACACCGCCGACATCAACGTCCTGAGTACCGGAGAAACGCAGGCTCTGAGCGTCGGCCCGATCACGTTCGGCAATATCGCGATCTCCCTTCCCGCCATCGAGGTGACTCTCGGCGGGCCGACCACCGCCATCAGCCTGAACGGGACGGGTTCGATCGGCCCCGTCGTCATCCCGCTGATCGACATCCCGGCGAGCCCGGGATTCGGTAACTCGACCGGCGTCCCATCGTCCGGCTTCTTCAACTCCGGCACCGGCAGCTCCTCGGGACTGGCCAACATCGGCGCAAACAACTCCGGTTTCTTCAACGTCGGATCCGGCGGCGCCGGCATCTCGGGCGTCAAGAACGTCGGCGACCTGATCTCGGGCATGGCGAATCTCGGAAACACGATGTCTGGCCTGCTCAACACCAGCACGCTGGACCTCAACACGGCCGCCGGCATTTCGGGCGTGGCCAACCGCGGCAGCGACCTGGCCGGACTGTTCGGCGAATTCGCAGTCTCGAACCTCGGCTTCGCCAACGACGGCAGCATCAACCTGGGCAGCGGGAACGTCGGCGACTACAACGTCGGCAGCGCAAACATCGGCAGCCACAACGTCGGCAGCGCGAATATCGGCAACGTCAACCTGGGCTTCGCAAACCACGGGATGCACAACGTCGGCCCCGGCAACCTGGGCGAGCACAACTTCGGTGCCGGCAACGTCGGGGACCACAACCGCGGGTTCGCAAACGCGGGCGACCGCAACCTCGGTTTCGCGAACACCGGCAACGCCAATGTCGGCTTCGCCAACTCCGGCGAGGGCAACATCGGCATCGGCCTGACCGGCCACGGCGAAGTCGGGTTCGGTGCGCTGAACTCGGGCACCGGAAATCTCGGGCTGTTCAACTCCGGCACCGGCAATGTCGGCCTGTTCAACTCCGGCACCGGCAACATCGGAATCGGCAACTCCGGCAACGCAAATCGCGGCATCGGGAACGCGGGCACCGGCAACCACGGCATCGACAACGCCGGCAGCTACAACGCGGGCCTGTGGAATCCCGGCAGCGGCAACACGGGCATCGGTAACCCGGGCGACTACAACACGGGGGTGTTCAACGCCGGCACCGCCAACACCGGGCTGGCCAACCCAGGCAGCTATAACACGGGCAGCTACAACCTCGGCAGCGCGAACACCGGCGGCTTCAACTCGGGCGACTACAACACCGGTTTCGTCAACCCCGGCAGCTACAACACGGGCCTGCTGAACACCGGCGACGTCAATACCGGGGCGTTCAATGCCGGCAACTACAGCAACGGATTCTTCTGGCGAGGCGATTACCAAGGGCTATACGGTTTCCACGCGGGCATCCACATACCCGAATTCTCGCCGCTGGACCTGGATTTCGAGATTCCAGTCAATATCCCCATCACTGTGGGACTCGCAGACGTCGTCGTCAATCCCGTTACCATCAAACCGATCACGATCAGCGTCCTGGGATCGTCGTATCTCAGCGTCACCTTCAGCACCATTTCCGTGCCGGCGATCACCGGAGTCCTGCCGGTCGTCACTGCCTCGATCGGCGGTCCGGGCACCTCCATTCCGATCGCCATCAACAGCGGAATCGGACCGATCGACATCACTTTCATCGATATCCCGGCGGCTCCGGGGTTCGGCAACTCGACCACCACCCCGTCCTCGGGATTCTTCAACTCCGGCACCGGCGCGGTCTCCGGGTTCGCCAACACCGGCACCGACACCTCCGGCTTCCGCAACCAGGCCACCACCACCGTCTCGGGCTACCGCAACGCCGGAACCCTGCAATCCGGCCTGGCCAACTACGGCACCACCGTCTCCGGCCTCTACAACACCGCCACCGGCCACGTCTCCGGAGCCCTCAACACCGGCACCAACCTCGCCGGCATCCTGCGCGACAGCACCACCGGCACCGCCATCAACGCCGGCCTGGCCAACACCGGCATCTACAACACCGGCTTCGGCAATACCGGAAACCTCAACTGGGGCAACGGCAACCTCGGCGACCAAAACCTCGGCAGCGGCAACACCGGCACCCACAACATCGGCAGCGCCAACACCGGCACCCACAACATCGGCTTCGGCAACACCGGCACCGGCAACATCGGCATCGGCCTGACCGGCACCAACCAACTCGGCCTCGGCCCACTGACCAACGGCACCAACAACATCGGCCTGTTCAACACCGGCACCAACAACATCGGCTTCTTCAACTCCGGCGACGGCAACTGGGGCATCGCCAACTCCGGCAACCACAACACCGGCATCGCCAACCCCGGTGACACCAACACCGGCCTGTTCAACACCGGCAATAACAACACCGGCATCGCCAATATCGGCAACAACAACACCGGCCTGGCCAACACCGGTGACACCAACACCGGCAACTACAACCCCGGCCACCACAACACCGGCCCCGCCAACCCCGGCAACTACAACACCGGCCTGGCCAACCCCGGCAACACCAACACCGGCGCCTACAACACCGGCACCAACAACAACGGACTCCTCTGGCGCGCCGACAACCAAGGCCAAACCGGCGCCTACTACGCGATCACGGTGCCGGAAATCCCTGCGTACCTCACGGTCGATGTCCCGCTGAACATCCCAATGACATTGAGCCTCAACGATATTCAAATCAACCCGGTCACCATTCCAAAGATCTCCTTCAGCGGCCTGGACGACGGCCTGGGTGGCGAGGTCGTCGGCTACATCGGCCCGATCAGTGTCTACGGCGCCGAGAAGGGCGACCCGATTCTCATCAGCTTCGGTGACCAGCCCGCGATCGCCATCAACGTCGGCAACCCGGACGGTTCGACGGTGTTGGGGCTCAACGCATCCGGCGGGGTGGGTCCCATCAGCATCCCGTTGATCAACGCACCCGCCGGGCCTGGGTTCGGCAACTCGACGACCAGTCCGTCGTCCGGATTCTTCAACTCGGGCACCGGCTCCGCATCGGGTTTCGGCAACGTCGGCGTCGACAGCTCCGGCTTCCGCAACCTCTCGTCCGGGGATGTCTCCGGCTACCGCAACGCCGGCGCGCTGCAATCGGGTTTGCTCAACTTCGGTAACACCGTCTCGGGCGTCTTCAACACCGCGGCACCGGCCAACGTCTCCGGCATCGCCAACGTCGGCACCGACCTGGCAGGCATGTTCCGCGACGGCCCTACCGGCACGGTGCTGAACGTGGGACTGGCCAACGGCGGTCAGCTCAATGTGGGCGGGGCCAATCTCGGCGACTACAACCTGGGCTTCGCCAACGTCGGCAATCTCAACGTCGGCAACGGCAACCTCGGCGACCACAATCTGGGCGGCGGCAACCTCGGCAGCCACAACCTGGGCAGCGGCAACATCGGCACGGGCAACGCCGGATTCGGCAACACCGGCCAGGGCAACATCGGCATCGGGCTCACCGGTACCGGCCAGATCGGTTTCGGCTCACTGAACTCCGGCGGCGACAACGTCGGCCTGTTCAACTCGGGCGACAACAACGTCGGCTTCTTCAACTCCGGTGACGGGAACTGGGGCATCGCCAACTCCGGCAACTACAACACCGGCCTGTTCAACACCGGCACCGCCAACACCGGCGTCGCGAACATCGGCAACTACAACACGGGCAGCTACAACGCCGGTTCCACCAACACCGGCAGCTTCAACCCCGGCAACTACAACACCGGCCTGTTCAATCCCGGCAGCTTGAACACCGGATTGTTCAACACGGGCAACTCCAACACCGGCCTGGCCAACGCCGGCAATGTCGACACCGGCGCGTTCATCACCGGCAGCTACAGCAACGGCCTGTTGTGGCGAGGCGATTATCAGGGCCTGGCCTCCGTCGGCTACTCCTCGACCATTCCCGCGATCCCCTGGCACTATGACGTGAACGCGCCCCTCGAGGTACCGGTCACGGGCCACATCAACGCGATCACCCTGGACGAGTTCAACATCTCCGAGATCCCGATCAAGGTGCAGCTGCAGCAGACGGTGTGCTACCCGTGGTACGAGTACCCGTTCTACCGGTGCTCGACGGTGACCACGACGGTCTACAACGACAGCATCGGCGGCTGGACGATCAGCCCTACCACGCTGCTCTCGGAAACCGAGATAGCCGAAACCTTCGGCCAGACCTTCGATTTCCCGGGCAGCGGCACAATTGGCCCCTACACCTTCGGCTTTGCCTACCAACAGAATCCGGGCTATTTCAACACCTCGACGGACCCGTCGTCAGGATTCTTCAACTCCGGCGGTGGGGGTGCATCGGGCTTCTTCAACTCCGCCGACGGCGCGGCGTCCGGCTTGTTCAATGACTTCGCGGACACCTCAGGACTCAGCAACGACGGAGGACCGGGGAACTCGGGCTACCTGAACGACGGCCGACTGGCGTCGGGCATGGTCAATATCGGCGACACCCTTTCCGGTGTCGGGAACGTGGGCACCGAGCTGTCCGGATTCTTCAACAACTTCTTCTCGCGGTGAGCCGTGGACCTGTCTGATCCGGGTTTCACCGGAGCGAATTGGCGCCAGGCCGTTGTACATTTCGCAAAGGCAGTGTGCGCGGCTACGTTAGGTGACCCCATGAGAAGCCCAGATATCGAGCAGGTCCTGCGCAGACAGCGGTTGCGGTCATTACAGGGCTCATCACTGCTTCGTGTCGGTGTTCTCGTCATCATGATCGTCGCGATGCTGATCGCCGGCGATCCCGCCCGGCTGCCGGCCAAGGCGGTGTTGCTGAGCATGTACGGCGTGGTCACCGTGGCCGCGCTGTTGGTCGCATTCCTCGGTCCTCATCATTTCGAAGACGACACCGCCTTGATGACACTGGGCCTGGCCGACGTCGCCACCGTCTTCGGTTTCAAATTGCTGTCGCCCGGCGGCTACATGCCGCTGCTGATCATGGCTCTGTTGCCGCGCCTGGTGGCCGCCGAGTTGTCGCTGCGGCGCGCCGGAGCCGTATTGGCCGCCAGCCTCGCGGTGTTCACCGCGTCGCTGCTGCAGGACCCGGTGATCATGCCGCGGGTCGGCGCCTGGGAAGTGGCGCTGATCGTGATGATGTACGGGTTCGTTTGTGCCACAGCATTTTTGATGGTCATCTTCCGACTGCGCAACGTCGACGAGATGGCCCTGCTCACGACCTCCCGGGAAGAGTTGCTGGCTCAGACGATGACCGCCTCGCAGTCCGAGCGTCGCCAGATCTCGGAGTTCATCCACGACGGACCGCTGCAGGACGTGCTGGCGGCCCGTCGTGACCTCGCCGGGTTCCTCAAGGTCGCCCCGGACGCGCCGCTGGAAGAGGCCCTGGACAGTCTGCGGGAAGCGTCACAGTTGCTGCGCGAAGCCACCTTTGAATTGCACCCGGCACTGCTGGAACAGGTGGGTCTGGCTGCGGCGGTGGACAAGCTGGTCTCGGTTGCCGCGGCCCGCTCCGGCATCGCGATCTCGACCGACATCGACTACCCGGACCCCGATCCGGTCGACCCGATCCTGTTCGGGGTCATCCGTGAACTGGTGTCCAATGTGGCCCGTCATTCGCAGGCCAGTTCGGCGACGGTCAAACTGGCCGTGCACAGTGGCGTCGCGCGCGTCGACGTGGTGGACGACGGGATCGGGATCGCCAGCGACATCGCCGCCCGCCGTTTCGCCGAGGGGCACATCGGTCTGGCCTCGCACCGGGCGCGGGTTCAGGCCGCCGGCGGAGCTCTGACAGTCCTCGACGAACCCGGCGGCGCGCACCTGCGGGTGGAACTACCGCTGCGGGCCAGTGTCGCGCCGGAACGGGTGTCCGCCTGACCGCCTATTCCAGCAATCGACGCCGCATCGCCTCTGCGACGGCGGCACCACGGTCGGAAACGCCGAGTTTCTCGTAGAGGGTCTGCACGTGCGTCTTGATTGTGCTGCGCGCCAGATGAAGTCGCTCGGCGATCTGCGGCACCGACATGCCGTCGGCCATCATCGTGATCACCTGGGTCTCCCGCTCGGTCAGCGAGGTGGTCGCTCCCCTGCCGCGCCGTCTGACTTCCCCGGCCAGGCCACCCGCCACCCCGGCCGGTAGGTACGACTCCCCGCCGGCACACCGGAGCACGGCGTTCACGATCTCGTCGGCGTCCGATTCCTTCGTCAGAAAACCCGATGCTCCCTCGGCCAGAGCCTTGAAGACGACTGGACTGTCATCGAAAGCCGTCAGCAGCACCACGCTGGTGGGCACGCCGTCGCGGGCGATCGCGTGGGTCACCTCGAGGCCGTCCAGGCCCGGCATCTTGTAGTCGAGAAGTGCGACCGTCGGCCGGAACTTCCTGATGGCGTCCAATGCCGCACGCCCGTCGCCGACCTGCGCGACCACGTCGACCCGGCCGCTGGCCTTGAGCGCCCGCACGACGCCTTGTCGCATTACCGGGTGATCGTCGGCTACGACGACGGTGACGCGGTCGGTGGTGGTCATCGGCACTCCATGCGCTCTCGACGAAGCTCCTCGGTCCCCGCCCAGCCGCCGACGGGCACGGACGGGCGCCTCCTCATTGTTGCTGCCCAGACCGTCCGTGGCGATGATTTCCGGCTACCGAATCGGCGACGAAATCGGCCGTGCGGCCGTGCCATTGACGCCAGTGGCGAACCATGGCATGTCCCGCACCCGCGACACCCACCCACTCGGCGTCCAGCCCGCGCCGGCCGGCCCGCCGTGTCTGTTCGTAGGAAACGCGGGGGTCCGTCCTGGTGTCAGCGGTGCCGTGCAGTACCAGTAGCCGGGTGCCCTGCGGAATCAGATCGCCCTTGTCCCCCGCCCACCACGGTGCCAGGGCCACCACCGCAGCGATGCCTCCCTGGGCCGCGAGCTGCGCGGCCACCCGCCCACCCATCGAATGCCCAACCAGCACAACGATTTCCGGCTGCCACTCCCGCCGGCAGGCGCGCAGCGCGGCGTCGGCATCGAGCACCGGATCCCGCCGCGGGCTGTTCCATCCCCGCAACCGGTACTGGACCCGTCGCACCACGCCCTCCGACCCGAGCCGGCGCCGCAGGGCGCGTGCCAGCAACATCATCCGGAGGTTGGCCGGCTGCCACCAGCGCGACGGCTCCTCACTGCGCACCTTGCCGCCGGGCAGGACGAGCACGCACGCGCGCACGGGTTGGTGGCTTACGTCTGCTCGTATGTCGCGTGGATGACCGCCCGGGCGATCGCGTGCTGAAACAGGTTGAAGCCCAGGTAGGCGGGCGTGGCGTCCTCCGGCAGATCCAGTTTGTCGACATCGACCGCATGCACGGCGATGTAATAGCGGTGCGCACCGTGGCCCGGGGGCGGTGCGGCCCCGATGTAGCGGCGCTGCCCGGCGTCGTTGGCCAGGGTGAGCGCGCCACCGGGCAACTCGCTGCCGTCGCCGGCGCCGGCCGCCAGCTCGGTGACGTCGGCGGGCAGATTGGCCACCGCCCAGTGCCAGAATCCGGATGCCGTCGGGGCGTCGGGGTCATAGACGGTGACAGCGAAGCTGCGCGTCTCGGCCGGGAAGCCCGACCAGCTCAGCTGCGGGCTGACGTCCTCGCCCCCGGCGCCCATGATTCCGCTGACCTGCGAGTTGGACAGGGGTTGTCCGTCTGTGACCGACTCCGAGGTCAGGGTGAACGACGGCAGGTCGGGCAGCGCGTCGTAGGGGTTGGGCACTGTCATGGTCAGTCCTCTCGTGTCATCAGCAGTGAGTGAGAAAGTGCGCCAGCACTTCGGTGCCGAACCTCAGCGCGTCGATGGGTACCCGCTCGTCGACGCCATGGAACAGCGATGTGAAGTCCAGGTCCGGCGGCAGCCGCAGCGGGCTGAAGCCGAAGCACCGAATTCCCAGGCGCATGAACGACTTTGCGTCGGTGCCACCGGACAGCATGTAGGGCACGGTGCGGGCACCCGGGTCCAGGGCCAGTACGGCGGCGTTCATCGCGTCCACCAGCTCGCCGTCGAACGAGGTCTCATACGAGCTCAGGCTCCGGATCCATTCCCGTTGCACGTCGGGTCCGAGCAGCGCGTCCACCTCGGCTTCGAACGCCGCCAGACGGCCGGGGAGCACGCGGCAGTCGATCACCGCTTCGGCCGTGGCCGGTACCACGTTGGCCTTGTAACCCGCCTTGAGCATCGTCGGGTTCGCGGTGTCGTGCAGAACGGCCTTGAGCATCCGCGCCATCGGGCCGAGTTTGTCGATCATCCCGTCGAGGTCCGGTGAGTCGACGTCGAACGGCAGGCCGGTCTCCTCGCTGACGGCGGCCAGGAACTGGGCGACGGTGTCGGTGACCACCAGCGGGAACTGATGACGGCCGAGCCTGGCCACTGCCTCGGCAACGGCGGTGACCGCATTGTTGTCGTGCACCATCGAGCCGTGCCCCGCGCGTCCGCGCGCGGTCAGCCGCATCCACTGGATGCCCTTCTCGGCGGTCTCGATCAGGTACAGCCGCCGCTCTCCGCCGTCGCGGCGCGGCACCGTCAGTGAGAAGCCGCCGACCTCGCCGATCGCTTCGGTGACGCCGTCGAACAGATCCGGCCGGTTGTCGACCAGCCACTGCGCCCCGTACTTGCCACCGTGTTCCTCGTCGGCGACGAAGGCGAAGACCAGGTCCCGCGGTGGCACGATGCCGGTTCGCTTGAAATGCCGGGCCAGCACCAGCGTCATCCCGACCATGTCCTTCATGTCGACGGCGCCGCGGCCCCACACGTAGCCGTCCTCGATCGCGCCGGAGAACGGGTGCACACTCCAGTCGGCGGGTTCGGCCGGGACCACGTCGAGGTGTCCGTGAATCATCAGGGCGCCGCGGGTACGGTCCGCGCCGGCGAGGCGGGCGAAGACGTTGCCGCGGCCGGGGGCGCCGGACTCGACGTACTCGGTCTCGTAACCGACTTCGGCGAGCTGCTCGGCGATCCACTGCGCGCACTCGGCCTCGCCCTTGGTGGTCTCGAGTTCGCCGGTGTTACTGGTGTCGAACCGGATCAGCCGGCTCACGGTTTCGGCCACGTCGTCTGCCGGATTGAATGGGTTGTTGGGTTCAGCCGCGCTCGCACCGGTCACAGTCACCTTTCCTACCACGCCTGCGAGATGGCGGTGACGCGCAGCGGCCGGTTCCCGCGCGAGGCCGATTGGGCCGACGGGAATCGATCCGATAGCCTTAGCTGCCAACTCATGTGGTTGGTCGAGTCCGAGTGGCGGAATGGCAGACGCGCTAGCTTGAGGTGCTAGTGCCCTACTAATGGGCGTGGGGGTTCAAGTCCCCCCTCGGACACATCCGGCGACACGACTCAGGTCGGCAGTCGCCGTGACTCGCCGAAGATGCGGGTCGTAGTCGAGACGCAGGCCCAAGCTTGCGTACACCTCGGCGCGCTCAGCTCCGGTTGCCGCGCCGAGGATGACCGACAGTCCGCCTAACTCCTTAACTAACTCACTGATCTCGGCGGCACACATGGCGCGGGGCCGCTCCACTCGCTCAACGCGTGCCCTCAGCTCGTCGCGCTCGGCGGTACGTTGACGCAACGCAGCAGTTAGATCCTCAACGGCCACGCCAGACTCCACGGCGGTGATCAAGGCAGCCACTTTGGCATTCGCCTCGCTCAGCTGGCGCTGCAAGGCGGCGTAGCCAGGTCCGGCCGCCGGGTCCACGTCTTGCCCGCGTGCGAGGTCTTCTGGATCGGCCAGAGTGGCGATCCATTCGTCGAGTCGCGCTGTCACTGCGTCTTCGCGGAGATAGACGGTGCGCGGATGATCACTCAGGTCCACAGGTACAGAACGTGACTTGCCGAACTCACAACGGTAGAGGATCCGCGTTGTTTGCTTCCCCGGCCGGGCGGCGCCCTGCATTCGCCGTCCACATGCGGCGCAGAACAGCAGCCCACGCAGCGCATACGGCACTGTCGATTCTCTGCTGCACACGCGACCGGGACCACGCCGCGCCTGCATCCGGAGACGAACAGCCTGCGCCAGCTCATCAGGGATCAGCTCTTCGTGCGTGCGTCGATCGGGTGCGATCCAGTCGGCCCGATCGCGCCACCGCATGCGAGTCTCATATCCCGCGGCGACATCATCGGGGTTCAAAAGGACCTCATACTTCTCCTGCTTGCCCCAGACACGGATACCGCGGTACGCAGGGTTGTCGAGAATGGCGCGGATCGCCGAATGGGACCATCCACGTGGGTCACGATGCCGGTTCCGTGCCGGGTCGTATTGGCTCGGTGATGGCACTCCATCGTCGGTGAGCTGCTGTGCGATGAAGCGCAAGCCAGCACCATCGGCATACATGCGATAGATCCGCTCGACGGTCGGGGCGGTCTCGGGGTCAGGCTCCAGGCGGTGAAGACGCTGCCCAAGACTTGCCTTGGCGGGGTTTGGGTGCGGGCCGGCATCGACGAGTTGATAACCGTACGGTGGGCGACCGCCGAGGTATCTGGTTGTGTCCTGCGCGAGTGCCGACATCGCGGTACGCACGCGCATCTGGATTCGCGCACGTTCTCCCTTGCTCATTCCGCCAAAGAGCGTCATCACGAGGTCGTGTGCCTCGGATCCGGGATCAACCGCTCCGCCAACTTCAGGCACCCATAGGCCGACCCCGTAGTGCGTGAGCACCGGGAAGGTGAGCGCAAATTGCGGTCCGTAGAACGCGCGAGCAGGTTCCCCGATCACGACGGCATCGAAGCCACGGCCACGAGAAGTGACATCTGCGAGCAGACGTGAAGCCTCCGGCCTGCGTTTCCAGGGAAGCGACCGGCTCTGGCCTATATCGAAGTAGTCGGCGGCGAGGACGCCGCCATGCGGACTGATCAGATCGATGGCACGACGTTTCTGCCAGCTGCGGCTCGCCTCCGGATCTTGGGCGTCCTCGGTACTCACTCGGCCATAGAAGGCGAACCTGAGGCTCATGCCACTCCCCTCCCTGATCTAGGCGTCCGGTCCCGCATAGCCAGTATGACGTTTACCAGCGCGCGGTTGGCCTCGCGCGGGAGCCGATACCGGTTCGGCAGGTCAATTTCAACACCTCCCTCTGACATGTTCGGAGCATCGACTCGAACGTCACACTCGGAGCGAGCATGTGTCGTAGTCGGGCATCTTTCAGCCATCGCTTGCCCCTAGCGGATCCCATTGTTCGTTGTGGGCTTGGCGACGTGCTTCTACCAGTCCGATGAGGCGGGAGTGGATGCGTTGGAGGGCCGCGGAATAGACGAGACTGCGATCGCCGAGGCTGCCGAGGCCGGCACGTTCGAACTCCCACGCCACCAGATCATCGCGACCGGCGAAGTCACAGTTGGGATCGTATTGGTATGCAGTGCTTTTCAAGCGTTCTTCACGCGTCCAAATGGCGCGCTGTTCGCGCAGCACGGTCATGGTAGTGGAATAACGGCGGGATTTGCTGGTGATGTGGCCGCGGAATCCGAGGGTGTGCAACCACCGCCCGATGCCGGACAGTCCTTTGTCCGCGAGATCGCTGATGGTGGTCAGGATGGTCCGCACATGCTCTGACACGTCCAGGTCGGGTATGGCTTCCGTAGATAGGCGGCGCGCGCTGATTCCGAGGTCTACCAAGGATTTGGTGACATACTTGGCGAGATAGCGTGCCACCAGCCGGCCAGACATGGACCGTCCTGAGCCTGACCCTGGTTCTGGTTCTGGTTCTGGTGGAGCACTTTTCACTGGTTTTGCGGATGCGGCGAGGGGTTGGGTGTCGATCTGTGTGCCGAAACGCATCGTCCGCGCATCGGTATCAGCGGTCGGATCGTCGATGGTGAGCGTGACGGTGCGGGCGGCGTGTTGGATGATGGTGGCGAGTTCGACTGCACCGATGGGTGATTCCCAATCGGTCTGATCGGGGTCGTCTTGGGGGTCCAGGCGGATCAGGGCGTGGATGTGTGGGATGGCGCGGGCTTGCAGTTCGACGATTTTGATGAAGCTCACCCGCACCGCATCCGGATCCACACCGGTGGCTTTCAGTTCTTTGCGGAGGGTGCGCCGCATGGTGATGGTGAAGCGTCGCCACAGTTCGGGAAGATGCCAGGCGAACAGGACATGCCCGGCATAGTCGTAGCACTCCGGACAGAGCGGCTGACCGACCCGCTCGTCGCCATGATCATGGGACATGCTGCACCACAATTGTTTTCCATGCGGGCAGCGGCGGTAGCCGCCGATCCGGTGCTGGTCTCGGCATACCTGCGCTTTCTTGTCCCCCGACGTCGTGGCGGTGTGGACGGCCCCGAAGCTGGGGGCAGTCAGGGTGAGGAAAACTTGCGGATGATCGCCCACCGCGGTGGGCATGCCGTGGTGGCCTCCCGCAGCGCCGGCGTGCACGAGTTGCCAGGTGTCGCGGGCGTAGAGATCTGAACACGACGGGCAAATGTGGGCGCGACGGTTGTTGCACCGCGTCCACACCACCCGCTGACGCCCGTACTCATCGGTACCGATCAGCTGGATGGGGTGAGCGCAGAATCCGACGGATTCTGCTCGTCGCCACCAGGATTGGTATCCCATCGACGCGGCCCGGCGCACCATCTGCTCGACCACTCGGGTGGTATCAACTGTATCCGGAACACCCGGCAGGGCAAGCTGCGCCGATGTCATGGAGCTATTCACCGCTGCCCTCACCCACGGTGTGCCCGGTATCGGTGTTGTGTGGATGGTGGGTCTTGTTCGGTCGGCTCGGGGGTCGGCGGAACCGAGTGGCCAGCGCGGTGATGTCGTGGTCGGTGACGTGGAAGGCCCGCACCCGCTGGGCGTAGGCGGTGCCGTCAACCATCATGTAGCCAACACCCGGTGTCGCGTCGGGGATGCGGTCACATTCGGCGCCGGCATCGCGTGCTCCCTGTCCCAGGACCATAGTGGTTTGGGTGGCTTCAGTCAGGCGCAACCCGATCCGCACCGTGAACAGCTGCCTTAACGGCAGGGTGTCTTTGGCGGGGTCTTGCACCGCGGCGACGACGCTGATGCCGACTGCGCGGCCTTGCGAGAGCAGGAGGCCCAGGAGTTGTTCGATTTCGGTGCGGACCTTGCGGTCGGTCACATACGCACTCAGTGCTGCGATTTCATCGATCACTACCACGAACAACGGCTCCGACGTCGTGGGAGTGTGTAGTCGGGTGTGGCCGCGCAGACGATTCGCCCGGGCGTGCATCACCGTGACGAGCTGGCGTAGCAGCTCCAGGGTGGTGTCGGTGGCGTCGTGGGTGAACACGGTGAACAGGGGTGCTCCGGCACCGAGTTCCATGCCACCTTTGGGGTCGATGACACATAACCGCACCAGTCCGGTCTTCACCGCGGGGGCGATGCCGGCGATCAACGACCACAGCACTGAGCCTTTACCTGCGCCGGTTGCCCCGGCGATCAGCACATGGTGACCGAGCAGCGGCACTTGCCACCAATGCCGCGTTTCGGTGATCCCGACCCGCACCAGCGCCAGGTCCACCGGGGTTGCCGGGGCGGGCATGGGCAGGACGATCGGTTCAGCGAGCACGTCTGCCCGCATTAAAGTGATGCGCAGTTCGCCAGGCGAGGTGGCGGTGATGCTGATGCGGTCGGCGCGCCACGCGGCGGCCAGCGCGTCGGACTGTTTATGCCAATCTGCCACGGACTGGCCGGTGACGATGCGCACCGCCAGCACATCGGTGGTTTTACCGATTGTCACCGTGCGCAGGGTGGGAGTGAGGGTGCGGCCGCCGAGTGTGGCCGTCAGGCCGTGCAAGGTGCAGGTCGATTCCCAGGTGCGGGTGTAGCGCGACCACGTGAGCCAGCGCCGCCGTACCGGTTCGGTCACCCAGGCGCGAAATGACCCCGGTTGGAGCCAGGCCCAGCCCGCATACCCGGCACTGCACACGATCGCGCAGATCAGGCCCACGCGTGGGCCGTGGCTGATGGCAAGCACGAGGCTGGCGATGATGGGCACGTTGATCGCCGGGAACAGCACCGCCCACCAGAGCACATACCCGGCTGCGGTGAACAGCGACATGACCAGTTCTCCGAACCAGTCGTCATCGCCTGATCCACTGTTGGTGGTGTTCTTATTGTTCGATGTCATGAGAGATGCCCTCCGTGAGCGTGTGGTCAACAGCAATGCCCGGGGTGGCGGGGTGCGGTGATCGGTTCACCGCACCCCACACCCGCTTGGGGTTACTTCTGCGGGCGTGTCTGCTCACTCGGCGCAGCACCACTGGCGGTGGCGGGGGTGAGGGCATCAGCGCGGAACGCCACCCCGCTGCGATCACCTTGGGCCCACGGGATGGCCACCAGACCAACCACCGAAATAGACTGCGTGACTGTAACTTTGGGGTCTCCTGCCACGGTGACATTGAGTACTTCGCCGCCGGAGTCATCCAGCGCGAGGACCTGGGTGGCGTACATCGGCATCCCGGTGGCGGTGTCGACTTTCGGGGCGCCGGTTTCGAAGTTCAGCCGTGGCTCCGGAGCGCGGGTGACGATAAAACGAGTTCCAGACGTATCGATTCTCAAACGCATTGTCCTACTAGTCCTTTCGTGAGATGTTGACGCCGGTCCGGCGCTGGATTCAGTTCACGTGGACATCACGGACGTTGCGAGAGACATGTGCCGACATTTCCGACACATCCACGGGCATTTCGGACACGGCCGGACATACCCACGGACATCACACCGACACTATCGCCGCAGGGTGGCGGCAATCGCATGGCAAACTAGACACCACGCGCTGAAGGATGGATACGGACGACACGGGAAGATGTGCGCTGACACGATGGACGAGCAGGACGGCACCGAGGCCGCCATCACTCCCAACGATCGCCTCGCGCAGCGGCTACAGGCCAAAGGTCTGTCCTCGCAGCGGTTCGCCACCGCGGTGGGTGTCGATATCAAGTCGGTGCGACGCTGGCTGGCCGATAGCGACTACAGAATTCGCGAACACAACGCCCGCAGCGCCAGCGAGGTGCTCGACTGCACTCCGCATGACCTGTGGCCCAAGCAGTACCCGGCCGCTACCCCCCGTGCAGTGACAACAGCGTCTGCGGGTGGGCCATTCACCGCGACCCTGTATGCCAGCCGTACTCAGCTGCCGATCACGACGTGGCAGCAGCATTTCGCCGACGCCACCACCGGCATCGACATCCTCGTGCTCGCGGCCACGTTCCTGTTCGACACCCTCGACGGATTCCTCGACACCCTGCTCGCCGCCGCCGCCCGCGGTGTGTCGGTGCGGTTTCTCGTCGGGGATCCCGACACTGCGACCACGATCTTGCGCGGTGAGGAGGAAGGGATCGGCGAGGCTGTCATCGCCCGCTGCCGCACGTCGGTGGAGTTGCTCGCCCCTCACGCTTGTACCCCGGGGCTGGACATTCGCACCCACGACACCGCGCTCTACACGTCGATCTTTCGGGTCGATGACGCCATGATTGTCAACTTCCACATCTACGGCTCACCCGGGCGCAACAACCCTGTGCTGGTTCTGTCACGTCACCATGAGCCAAGGCTCTGGACCACCCTCGAAGACGCTTTCACCCAGGTCTGGAACCGCGCCAGACCGCTGACCGCGAAAGGCTGACCCCCGATGCGCACCGACTACTACAATGACCCCAACGCCCCGGCGCCCAACAGTGTCGTTCCGTCCGCCTCGGCCATCGTCACCGACGAACAAGGTCGTATTCTGCTGATCAAACGCCGCGACAACACCCTGTGGGCGTTACCCGGCGGCGGACACGACATCGGCGAAACCATCGCCGACACCGCCGTGCGGGAAGTCAAAGAAGAAACCGGGCTCGACGTCGAAGTCACGGGTCTGGTCGGTGTCTACACCAACCCCCACCACGTGGTCGCGTTCACCGATGGCGAAGTGCGCCAACAATTCTCGCTACTGTTCGCCACCACGGTGCTCGGCGGGACCCTCGCCATCGACCACGAAAGCACCGACATCGCCTGGACTGCCCCCGACGACATCGCTGGCCTGGATATGCATCCGTCGATGCGACTGCGCGTCGAGCACTACCTGCAACGCCGCGACAGCCCCTACCTCGGCTGACCGCTGGGCTACAGCCAGTCGCGTACTCGCCGGACCGCCGCCAACAATTCGTCGCGGCCCGCGTCGACCGCCCGGTGCACCGGGTCCTCGGATCCATAACGCGCCAACACGTCGCGTAGTCGATCTCGCGGTGATATCGGCGCCCCGTCAGGTCCAGTCGTCAGATCGCAAAAAGTCAACGCATCAAGGACATTGCTGGGCGGATCGCTGAACGCGGACAAACCCGACAAGCCCCGCTCGGCAGCCTCCGCGTGCGCTCCGGTATGAAAGGCCACCAAGGAAGCGACCAGCTCCCCGAAACCCGCCGATCGCACGAACTCCGCTCCATCAAGGGGATGAAAACCGGTCCGGCGCACCGACGGTGCGTAACCGATATCGTGCAACCACCCCGCCGCGACCAGACAGTCCGCCGTTTGAGCATCGAAACGCCGGCTCAACCGCTCGGCAGTCGTCGCGACCCCCCGGACATGCGCCAACCGCCGCGGCTGCTCAGCCAGCCGCGCCTCGGCCTCGCGCCGTGCACGCTGCGCCAAAACTACGCTCACAACCGCCAGCCTACGAGCCCCAGCACCATGCCGCAGCCCCGTCGCGGCTGATGGCGCAGATCCTGGACACCCGCGACCCGCAGGAACCGGCGGCCACCAGCAGGCTTCGCTACGCTCGCTCTGCTCCCGTCCGCTGGCGCTCCCGTCCGCGCCGCTCCCTGCGCTCCGCCCTCCGTCCGCCGCCACGCATGCATGCACCCACGACCGGCGCCGGAACTAAGTCGCAGGCCACAGCGCTGGCATCACGACGAGGCGCAGCTGCCCTCGCTGCTCGCCGCATCGAGACGCCGCGAGCGGCAGGCCGGACCAATAGCCTGACCGTCGCTGACCTGCGATGTGAGAACTTTCTTTACTGGTATCGAGACACCTGCTCGATACAGCGGCGAAGGCGTACTGGCAATGTCAACTTGACTTGGCCCCACTAGGACGGCTCGATTTGGCTCCGGCTGGTTTGGGGGGCTGGGTGGTTCGGGCGTGGGCCAGTCGGTAGGAGTGGCTGCCGGTTTCGATGATCTGGCCGGCGAAGGTGAGACGGTCGACGATGGCTGCGCAGAGTCGGGGGTCGGTGAAGGTCTTGGTCCAGGCCGAGAAGGGCTCGTTGGAGGCGATCGCGATCGCGGAGCGTTCCTCTCGCTCGGTGAGTACCTGGAACAGCAACTCGGCGCCGCGTCGGTCGAGCTGCAGGTATCCCAGTTCATCGATGAGCAGCAGGTCGACGCGGCCGTAGCGGGTGATGAGTTTGGTGAGGTGTTTGTCGTCGGCGGCTTCAACGAGTTCGTTGACCAGCTTGCTGGCCAGGGTGTAGCGGACGCGGTAGCCGGATTCGGCGGCGCGGGTGCCGAGGCCGATGAGCAGGTGGCTCTTGCCGGTGCCGGAGTCGCCGATCAGGCAGAGCGGGTAGCCGGCCTTGACCCAGTGGCAGCTGGCGAGTTGACCGATGAGGGCCGGGTTGATCGCGGGGTTAGCTTCAAAAGAGAAGTCCTCCAACCGTTTCGGGCGGGGAAACCCGGCGTCACGGGTGCGGCGTTCGGCACGGCGGTGGTCGCGGTCGTCGCATTCGGCGATGACCAGTTCAGCGAGGAACCCCAGGTAGGTGTGGTGTTCGCGTTCGGCGGTGGCGGCGATCTCGGCGAAGCGCTCACGAATGGTGGGCAGGCGCAGCACGCGGCAGCCTTGGTCGATGGCGGCGGTCGCGGCCGACTCGGTCATGCCGTGGCGTGCGGTCATGAGCTTTCCTTTCCGAGCAGGGCGTCGTATTTGTCCAGGCAAGGCAGCGCCCGGGTGTCAGCGGGCAACTCGGCGCGACGCCGGATGAGATCGACAACCACGTCGGTGTCCTGATCGTTGTGTGGGCTGGGTGTCCTGCCGCGGTGCTCGGCGGCCTTGCGGGCTTCCAGGGCCACGACGTCGGGGTTGACCGAACCCACGGCCAGGGCCGCGGTGATCCCGACCAGTACGTCGGCGTGGTCCAAGCGGCGATGCAGCAGCAGCACCTCGACCAGGGCGCGGGTCCCGGCGGCGTCGCCGTGGGCTCTGCGGGCCGCAGCCCAGAACCGGTCGTGGGTGGCAGTGAACACCCTGGCCGCCCGGGCCTGGGCCAGCGCGGTCGCTCCAGGCAGGGCGCCGGGTTTGCGCAGCAGGATTTCCAGATAGTGGTCCAGGTCAAGAACTTTGGCGCCCTTACCGATGGCCCGCTGGTGGCGGGCCACCACCTGGTTGCGGTCATAGGCGGTGACCGTGGAGGCCGACAGCTTGACCCGCAGCCGATGACCGATGAACCGGGCCGGCACCGAGTACTGGTTGCAGCGCACCATGATCTGGGCGTAGCGGTCCACCCGCGGGGTCAGGCTCAGGGCGGTATCGAACGGCTCTCTGGGCAACGGACCCAGCAGGGTTTTCTCCACCGCGAAGTCCTGGGCCACGCTGGTCGACCGGTTGCCGACCCGGCGAGCGTCATCGGCCTCATCAGCGGCGGCCAGCACAGCGTTGAGTTCGTCGATGGAGGCCACCACCGGCATCGGCACGCAATGGTTGCGGCGGAAACGCCCGCCTTCGCCCTCAACCCCGCCCTTCTCGTGGCTGCCCTCGTGGCCGGGCTGGCAGTACCAGGCCTCGAACCCGTAGTGGGAGCGAAACGCGATCCAGCGGTCGTTCTCCTGGCGGGATCGCCCGAACAGGACCGCCGTGACCGCGCTGTTGAGGTTGTCGTAGCGGATCTTGTCGGTCGGTACACCGCCGAACCGGGCGAAGGCGTATTCGTGGCCTTCCAGGAACGCCTCCTGCCCGGCGGTGATCGAGGCCCGGTGTGCTGCTCGCCCCGAGTAGGACAACCGCATCGTGAACAACGTGGTCTTGGTCTTGACTCCGGCCAGGATCACCCACAGGTCGTGGAAGTCGACCTCGGCCTGAGCGCCGGGCTCATAGGTCTGGGGCACATACCCCAACTCCAGGGGCCGACCCGCATCGGCCAGGATCTGCGGGCGGCGTTTGCGGACATGATCACGCACCGTCGAATACGACAAGCCCTGTGCGCCATGCTCATCGACCAGCCGGGCTAACACTCGCCGCGCAGTATGGCGTTGCTTCTTCGGGGCATCCAGATCGCTGAGCAACATGGCGTCGATCGCCGCCTTGAACGGCTCCAACCGAGGGGCCACCCGCGCCGCGGTCTTACGCGCCGGCGGCACCGCCGAGGCCAACGCCTGGCGCACCGTGCGCCGATGCACCCCGTGCTTGTCAGCCAACCCCCGGATCGAAAGCCCCTCGACCCGGTGATCCCGCCGGATCGCCTCGAACTGCTGCACCCGTGACACCCTTCGCACGCCTGACCTCCGCGACCGGTAATCCGGACCATCCGGACACCGACCACGCTGAGGTGGGGCCAAATCAAGCCGTCATAACCGACACGGCGTGTCACCGAAGTGGGGCCAAATCAGGCCGTCACAACAACACCCCGCGACCACCCGACCGGGGCCAAATCAAGCCGTCCCCCTGGGGCCAAATCAGACTGCCACGGCCAGGCGTACCGCCGCTAACAGGAAGAAGTGCAGGTCACGTTCAAGAGTTTGGAGTTCCACGTGGTCGGCGTGCCGCTTGTTGAAGCGTCGGTCGATGCGTCCTGATTGGAGCGCCACGGCGTTGATCCAGTTGGTTGCCTCGGTGCGAAGACGCTCGACAATGACGCCCTCTGATGGGGCATTGCGTTGACGTTCCGTTGCCCTCATTCTGTCCCTGCTGTGTGATCCATGGGGTGCGTTACACCGGGGAGGAAGTGGTGTCGGGGGCCGCTGGCCGCGTGCGGCAGAGCGATGAGGTGTGTGCCCGAAACCGCGGAGTCCGGTTGTTGGAGGTGGCTTCCGATCAGGTTGACGAGTGTGGCTGCGACCGCTACGAGGTCGGCTGCCGAGCCGTGGAATGTGGGGACCGAGCAGCCCCTGGTTGGTATAAGTTCGTCATCGCTGGGTTCTTGCCACAGCGTGTGGTAGAGCTCAAGTCCGCTGTCGCCCTGGATTGTTCGGCCAGCGTCTTGATCGATGCTGGAAACTGTCGCTGTTGCGCTTGCGGCGCACAGCACGGCTAGGCCGAGCGTGCCAGAGCGAGCGTCTGTGGCGACCTGAGCGATCAATGCCTTTCGCGTCGGCGCAGTTGCCAACGCATCGAGACAGCTCGTGATGCCGTTGTTCACTGTGGCGTCGATGATGAGATCCGCTGCCAGGCATGACGTGTGGTCTTCTGGGAGGTGCCCTTCTGCGACGGTGACCGTCAGGTCATCACGGATCGCGCGGAGCCGTCCAGCGAGTGCCTCGGCTTTGGAACGGCCAATGTCGTCTTCGACGTAGTTTTGTCGGACGAGCAAGCCGCCGGTGACGATGCCAGGGTCGCACACGGTGATCTCCGATGCTCCTGCGCGAGCGATGAATTCGGCGATCCATGATCCGAGCCCGCCGCAGCCCCAGATGTGGACAGTCTTTCGTTGAAATCCGTTCACGGGGCGGCCGTCGTCGCGGCGGGTTGTCACTTCGGGTCGTTCGTCGGACATCCTGCACCACTCAATCGGGATTTCAGTGTTGATCTTCGCGGGGTCGAGAACAACCCCCACACCCCGTTGCTGCGCGACCTCGCGGAGCGCATTCGCCGTTGGGGTGGGGAGCCGTCCGCCCAAGAGGTGGGGTGGGCCTCCAGCGGGGTGCGGCACGGCGAGGACGAAGTATTGCTCGGCGTCGTGGTGATTTCGTAACGCACTCGCCAGGAGGGCGGTGAGGAACGCCGGCGATTGCGGTGCGATCCGGGGAGCCCGTCCTTCGAGGCGGTCAAGGTAGGGGTCGTCCAGGAGAGCAAGCAGTAGCGCGAATGTGGATGCGGCACCGAACGGCAGCGCGGTGGCCAGGGTAATTACCGGTACGCGATGCCCGGCAGCTCCAGGCGAGTACGTCAGGTCGTATCGGTGCGTTGACCGGGCGATCAGGTGAGCCGTTTGGTGGCGCTTCGCCGGTCCGGGTTCTCGGGTAACGATCGTCGGTGTGTCATGTGCCTGATGCGGCACTCCGCCAACAGCGTGGTACATGGCGGTGGCGGCGTCGAAGTTTCCGGCGGCCGCGTCGACGAGCCAGTCCCAAAGGCGGGTGAGTAGGCCGGCCACACCAAGCGTCGGCTGCCATTCCCGTGAAGGATCCAAATAGATGCATAGTCGTTGACCCGCGAGCACATGGGGGTAGCCGAGAAACCGAGTGTGATCAACGTCGATAGCCGGTAGCGAGTACGAAGAGGGGCGAAGCTGAAGGATGAACTCCTCGGTCTCTTGAAGTTGCAGGCCACCCGGATGATGCGGGATGGCGGCCGTGCGTAGCGAGATGCGGAGCGACGCCTCGCCGCTAGCGTCGAGCGTGGGTCTTCCTCGGACCTGGATTTCGTTGGGACGTTGTTGCGCTAGCGCTTTGAGTTCGGCGAGGAGATGCTTCTGCCAGCCCGTCAGCGTGGGCTGGTGGCGTCTGGTCACCCTGCCCGACCAGAGCGCCCCACTGTTGAGTCCGCGGCAGAGGTGGCTGCTGGAAACTTCGCGCTAGCGGTTGTTGTGGCCGGCGCCTTGAATCCGTCGCCGAAGATGTTCTGCCACAGCTGGACACTGCGGTCTTTGTCTTTCTCCTCGTAGGCCGCTTCGATGTCGGCGGCATGCACGTGGATTCGGTCACGGAAGTAGCTGTAGGTCGCCTGAGCGCTCTCGGGGTCTGGTCCCCACCGGTGGTCGAACGTCACGCCGGAACCGGACGGGTCGGCGATGGAGGGCTTGATCGGGTTCGCTTGCAACCAGGTGTCGAGGTCTTGCACGACATGAAGAAGAGTTGTGGGGACGTTGCTGTAGTAACTCGGGTCCAGGAGCTTGCGCAAGTCTGTTACCTGCTCCCCCAGCATGGTGGTCAGCAGGACTGAACGTGTGCCGGTGAACGAATTCTTGTGATCACGAAGGTATTTCATGAGTCTGATCACTTTGCGTAAGTTCCCGCTGGCGATAGAGTCCTGTTTCTTCATCCAATCGGTGAAACCCTGCGGGTTCGTCAGCTCCCACTCGTTGTCGTCGCGGTTGACGATGACCTCTCGACCGTCGGCCAGGTTGAGGTGAGGGACGATGTCGACGTGCATGGAGTTGGCGTAGACGAGCCGCGCGCAGCGGCACTTACGTGAGTGCGGCATGGTGCCGTAGGTGCTGTGCCGATGCAGGGCTGCGTAGACCTCATCGATGTAGGTCTTGGGGTTGTCGGCCCAGTCCGGGTTCTGGCTCATGTCGAGCATGAAGTCGGCGTCGAACTCGTTGTCACCGACGGGGTTGATGATCGTGCGGTGTGCCCAGGAGCCTTGCGGCGTCTTGCCGGTGATCAGCGCACCGATTTCGACGTCGGCTTTGAGTGCCTTGTAGATGGCTTCGACGCGCTGGTTGAGTAGGTCCAGTTTGAACTGGCTGAGATTGACCGTGTCTTTCAGCAAGACGTTGAAGTGGTCAGCGAGTTGCATTGGGGGCCTCCGTGTGTGAAATGCTGCCCGGATCGTCGCGGTGTCGGCGTCCGTTCACCGGTGTGTATGCGGGCGCCTGGTGGTCAGCGAATTTCGCGGTGTAGCTAGGGCTGAGTTCTCGGCTGACTGAGGCAGCGAGGCCGGCCACGTCCTTTGGGTCCGCCGAGTCCAGTGCGTAGAGGCCGCCGGGCACTAGAGCGTCGAAGCGCGTGTAGTTGGATTTGCCGATCAAGTGTTCGGCGAGGCCCTGTCCGCCACGGCTGCTGGCGTTAAGGATCAGCGGGGCAATCGGTCTTGCCCAGTGTAAGAGTCCGCCGCGGTCCAAGCGCTTGGGGTGATCGGTCAGCTGATCAATGGTGCCGACGTTGAGGACGGTAATCGCGTCGAGAGGAACACCGAGCATGCTGACGGCCTCGGCGATCGCGACGACAGCCGGGTTGTTGGCCCATACTCCGCCGTCAATGAGCCTGTGTCCGTCGACGTACGCCGCGGGGAAGTACAGCGGCGCCGCCGAGGTCGCCAGTGCAACGTCCACCATCGGTATGCGCCAGTCGCGGGTCAGCCGTGTGTGGTGCGGAGTCTTGAAGATGTGCACGGCCCCGCGTTGTACATCCCACGCGGGAATGACGAGTCGCTTCGTGCTGTCGCCAAGGAGTCGGGCTCCGAGGACGCCGGTCAACGCTTGCCGCAGCGCCTCTGCGTCATAGATGGGCGATCTCAGCTGCCGTGGTCGGCGCCATCCTCGCCGCCTCGACGCCGGAAAGACTTTCTCGACCAGTTCTTCGTAGTGGGAGACAATCTCCTTCGGCGTGAGGCCCGCACCGAGACCCAGTGCGACGATGCCGCCCGCCGACGTGCCAGCAATGAGGTCGAAGGAATCGGTGATCCTAACGCCCAGATCCTGCTCCAGACGTGCAAGCACATGCGCAGTGAACAACGCCTTGGCGCCCCCTCCATCGAGAGCGAGGACCTGGAAGCGCTCGGGGCGCGGGCCAGCCGCCTCGCGCTCGGCTGCTGGATAGACCTGCGCGGCGAATTCGCCAGGTCCCGGCGAGGACGTACCATTATCAAGGTTGGCAGGCGTCGCGGGAACTACATCCATGTAACTAGACTACGCCGCTCCGCCGACAACGACCTAGCCGTTATTGCCACCGGCGTGGGGACCCGCGCAGCCAGCAGCCATGTCAATGCTCCGGCTCAGCATTTGCCGGCTCCGTCGAGACCGAAACCGTTTCGCTCGGCGTAGCCGCACGGAAACGAACGACTGTCTGCTGGTGCGTCATCGCGACACGATGGCGACATGGCGCCGGAGCAGCGCCCGCACTCTGGCCGGCACCCTCGTCGGCGGACTGGAGATCATCTGCGCTGCCACACGCGCAGCGTCGCCGCGCTCGCCGGCCTTTGTGATCTTGGGGTCGCCCAGGCGCCACGGCGAAGCGTGGTAATCGGGTTGTGACGCGACGATCTCCAGTAGTGTCTCGATATCCTGGAGGTCACGTTCGGAGTCGCGAACGGTACGTGCCAGCATCTTCAACACGAATGCTGCCTCGACGTCGGGAACCGGAATTTCGAACTCAACCGTGTCGCCGTCGGTGAGTCGGGCTGTGACGGCGACTTCGATCGGCGGTAGGGCGAGCGCCAACCGCAGCCCTGGCGCTCCGTCGAAGGCTCGTTCGCCGATGATCCGCTTGCCTGGTTTGGCTGCGGTGGGAACTAAGAGGTCGACCGCTTGCTCACCCCGCTCGTAGCGGTTGCCGCACTCAGCGGTGTACCCCAGTGCGGTGAGTCGATCGTGGAGGTTCCCGGTGGACGCCACGTTGACGTCGATCCCGGTGTCTGCGTCGGAGGTCAGTCGCGGTATGCCCGACACGTTGTAGACGTGCCGCAGCAGTCGCACCATGTGACCGCCGATGACGCGGTACTCGATGTCGGCAGTGACTGCGGCCACGTCACGCAGTGCACGCATTCCGTTGTCGTCGGCCACCGCAGTGCAGGCGATTTGCACCGATGCTGTTCCGGTCACCGGTGCACGATCCAGTCGCTGAGATGCTGCGGTGCACCGTCGCCAAGATCGGCACCGCCGCTGAGGTCCTGAAGCGCAATCACTGGATCCACAGTGATGATGTCGGAACGCTGCGTATCACGAACCCGCCGCCACCAGGCCGCGGTCGTCCAGACGGTCGGGTCGGCGGGAACCCGCACAGTCAAGGTCGCTTCCTCGGCGGTGGCCTCCACCAAACCGAACTCGGAGAGGTCGACCAGTTCTTTGGCATAGACCAGACCTCTGGTTGGTACCTGCCACGGTCGCAGGACGTCGGCGGCGACCTCGCCGCCAGCAAGGATCGGCACGGTGAGCTCGGCGCCGAGTCGGGTCGCACTGCGCACCTGCTCCACTACCGGATCCATTCCATACCAGTACGTTTCGACAAGTCCGCTGTCCGCAGGTACCAATGCCAGTTTCACCAGGAGCTCCCGGCGCGCAGCCTCGGTCATCGGCGTGTCCGGCAGCGGATCCTTCTCGGTCATTTTGGACACCGCCTGCTGGCTAACTCCGATGGCCGCGGCAATGTCGCGTTGGCGGAGGTGACCGCGCGTAAGCACACAGACCCGTTCAGCCGCCCGCCGCCGCCAGCTGCGCTCGCTGGCGGCGCGGGGCGGCCGTCCTGGTGTTGGCGTTCGGTAGGTTCGCCCGGAGAGCACCAGTTCGCCGGTGCTGCCGACGCTGAGATCCACGTCAGCCTGAGCCAGGAGCGCTGAACGTGCCTCATCTGAGATGGTCTCGCACACCACGAATACGCGGCGGCCTGGATGGCGGCGCACACGACTAAGGACTGCGGCCGGAGATGGCACACGTTCTGCCAGAACCAGGTCCGCTACTACGGCGCGGCCATCGATTCGGTATGTGATGCTGTGTGCATCACCAGTCACCATCCGCACGCCTGCGTCGACCAAGCGGGCAGGAATCGAAGCAGAGAGCACGTCTGTTACTCTACTCAGTGACTACTTGTCAAACAACCTATTGTCGATAAATAGCGTTCTGGTTGTTTGACTTCGACCAACCAGTGGCGTACAAACCGTCCATTGATCCGTCATACGCTGGTGGAGTTTAACGGGCCTAGCGTCGAGGAACCTGAGCAGATAGAGCTACTCTGACGTTTTCGCGGCGACGCCGGTAGCCCAGGCATCGCTGACAGCCGCTGACTCTTAATCAGCGGGTCTGGGGTTCGAAACCCTGACGGCGCACCATGCAAACGCAATGCTCAGGCAGGGTTGTTGTCGTTTCGGAGTGTTTGCTGCCTGTGACAGATGTGACCGATGTGACCGAAAGGTCTCCATATTGTCCCCGCGCTGCGGAAGCAGACCCACCACAGCAAACGGCGCGTCGGCGTGACATGTGAGACCGCCGTCCTAAGGTCGTGCCGTGTCTAATATGCCTCCCGACCCCGATGCATCTGACTCACGCGAGGACGGTGCACCTACCAAAGAGGCCTGTGCCAAGCTCTATCAGGAAGTGGGTCTGCTGCACGATCAGGTGACAATTTCGGTCACGCGGCCTGACTGGCCGTCGTGGTCATGATGGCTTCGTATTCGACGGGGGTCAACCGGCCGAGGGCGCCTTGGCGGCGACGTCGGTGGTAGGTGCGTTCGATCCAAGTGACGATGGCGATCCGCAGCTCCTCTCGGGTGGCCCAGCGGCGGCGGTCGAGGACGTTCTTCTGCAGCAGGCTGAAGAAGCTCTCCATCGCCGCGTTGTCGCCGGCCGCGCCGACACGTCCCATTGAGCCGACCATGCCGTGATGGTGCAGGGCCTGGACGAACTTTCGACTTCGAAACTGCGACCCTCTGTCCGTGTGAACCACGCAGCCGGCGACCACCCCACGGCGGCCGACCGCGTTGCGCAGCGCGGCGGTCGCCAGGCGTGACTTCATTCGGGAGTCGATCGAATAACCCACGATGCGGTTGGAGAATGCATCCTTGATCGCGCAGAGGTAGAGCTTGCCCTCGCCGGTATAATGCTCAGTTATGTCGCTGAGCCACAACATGTTTGGCGTTTCAGCGGTGAAGTCGCGCTGGACCAGATCGTCGTGCACCGGCGGTCCTGGTTTGCCGTTCTTGCCGCGCTTCTTGCCGAACACGCTCCACAACTGCTGCTGTGAGCAGATGCGCCAGGCGGTGCGCTCGGCCATCGGCTCGCCGGCCTCACGGGCCTCCTCGACGAGGTAGCGGTAGCCGAACTCGGGGTCCTCGCCGTGCGCGTCGAACAGGGCGTTGGCGCGGTATGCCTCGACGAGTTCGGCATTGGTGATGGGATTTGCCCGCCAGCGGTAGTAGGGCTGGCGGGCGAGCTTGAGTACCCGGCGCGTCACCGCGACGGGAATCCCGTCGGCGGCGAGCTCACTTACGAGCGGGTAGACCCTTTTCCCGGCAGATTGGCCTGCGACAAGTACGCCGCTGCCCGCCGTAAGACTTCATTCTCTTGTTCCAACAACCGATTTCGGCGTCGTAGCTCGCGCAGATCAGCGGAGTCATTGGTGCTCTTACCTGGCTTGGCGCCCTCGTCGACGTCGGCTTGGCGCATCCACTTGGTCAACGTCATCGGGTGCACGCCGAAATCGGTGGCGATCTGCTCGATCGTCACCCCGTCGTCGCGGTTACGGGCAACGCGGACGACGTCGTCGCGAAATTCACGGGGGTAGGGCCTAGGCACACTGACATCCTTCCAGCCCGCCCGCTTTGGGCAAGCCAACTCAGATGTCACCTATTGGTGCAGCAGACCCGATGATCGTGGGCTGGCGGGTAGCGTCGCACATGCGTACCACCATGGTGCTGGATGCGTTGGAGATGGCTCGTTGGTCACGCGGAAACACATTGCCGGGCTTGACATGTCACTCCGATGCCGGATCGCAATTCACCTCTATCCGCTATGGCGAACGGCTCGCCGAGATCGGAGCGGTCCGCTCGATCGGCACGATCGGAGACAGCTACGATAATGCCCTGGAGACGGTGAACGGCTACTACAAGGCGGAGCTGATCTACGGGCCAGTCCGCACCAGGCCGTGGAAGACCGTCGAGGACGTCGAACTCGCGACCCTGAGCTGGGTGTACTGGCACAACACCAGCCGCTTACACAGCTACCTTAATGACATCCCACCCACCGAGTTCGAAGCCGCGTTCCACGATGCACATGGGACCGACCAACCCCTGGCCGGAATCCAATAACCCGAGCCTCCGGGAAAGTCAGGGCGATTCAATCAAGTAGCTAGAGTCCGATACGTTTGGCGATGACCTCGTTCATGATTTCGTTGGTGCCGCCGCCTATTCCGAGAATTCGGCAATCTCGATAGTGTCTCTCGATCTCAGACTCACGCATGTAGCCCATCCCACCGAAGATCTGAACCGCCTCATTGACCACGTAGTCGCACGCATACACAGCGGTGTTCTTGGCCATCGACACCTCGGCAACGACATCCTCCCCCGCTAGCCACCTCTGCATGACCGCACGGGTGTAGGTGCACGCCACGTCGACCTGTCGAGCCATCTCCGCAAGCTTATGGCGAATGATCTGGCGCCCCGTCAAGGGTCTACCGAACGTTTCACGTTCCCGCGCCCAACTCTTGGCAAGGTCGAGAGCCCGACCCGCCGTCGCGTACGCCTGGACGGCGATGCCGAGCCGTTCAGCCTGAAATTGCTGCATGATCTGCAAAAACCCACTGTTCTCTGCCCCCACCAGGTTGTCAGCCGGTACGCGAACGTCGACGAAAGACAACTCGGCGGTGTCGCTACATCGCCACCCCATCTTGTCTAACCGGCGGGACACTTCGAATCCAGGCGAATTCTTGTCGATCACAAGCAATGAAACTCCACCGTAACCCGGTCCGCCGGTGCGTACCGCCGTAGTAACGAAGTCCGCTCGAACTCCGCTGGTGATGAACGTCTTTGCTCCGTTGACCACGTAGGTGTCCCCCTCGCGCACCGCGCGTGTGCGCAGATTCGCGACATCTGAGCCTGCCCCAGGCTCGGTAACGCCCAGCGAGCCGATCATCTTTCCTGCGAGCGTAGGACGGACATATCGTTGAATCAGGGCGTCGGAGCCATTGGCGGCAATGTGGGGAAGGGCAATGCCATGGGTGAACAAGGCGGCGCAGACGCCAGTGGACCCGCCTGCGGCCAGGATGGCCTCAGTGACCAGTGCAGAGTCAATCGCATTGCCGCCGCTGCCGCCGACTTCTTCCGGGAACCCGATTCTGAGAAGCCCCACCTCGGCAGCATTGAGATGCAGGTCGCGCGGAATCTCACCCACGTGCTCCCATTCCGCTAGCTTCGGCGCGATTTCACGTTCCGAGAAAGACCGCGCCATTTGGCTCAGCGCTCGTCGCTCCGGCGTGGTCCACACCTCCGGGGCGATAGCGAAACGAGCAGCCCCATCCCTGCTTGCCGTGGTCGTGCCAGCGTCCGTCATCTCAGCCTCCCAGAGAATGTGATAGATGATCGATGAGGTGTCTGATGCTTGCCGTCCTCACGACGGGAAAGAAGGACCCGACGCCAACCACCCAAGGGGCCCGGCCGCATGATCTGCAGCAACGCAAGGACATGGAGACCAGCAGTGGGCATGATGCTCTTCAGAACCGGACCAGCCCTCGGATATTTTTTCCTGAACGCATATCCTGGTAGCCCTCATTAATTTGGTCGAGGGAGTATTCGCGGGTGACCAACTCATCGAGCTTCAACAACCCAGCGGAGTACAGCTCGACCAGTCGCGGAATATCGTGCGGCGCATTGGATGAGCCATACAAAGCGCCACGAATCTGCTTCTCGTAAAGCGTCATTTCAAGCAGTGATCCTGAGATCGATGAGTCGTCGGGGTGCCCGATGGCCGTGACCACGACGCGCCCGCGCTTTCCGACCAAGGCCAGCGCTTCCGCGGTGTAGGAGGCCTCAGCCACATCGGTGGTGAGGATGCAGACATCAGCCAGCTTGCCCAGCGTCATATCGCTGACCAGCGACCAAGCTTCATCCATCGAGGCCGCGGTGTGCGTCGCACCGAACCCGCTCGCTTGCTCTCGCTTGAACTTCACCGGATCGACCGCCACAATCGCCAGCGCTCCCGCGATTCGCGCGCCCTGAATCGCATTCATTCCGATTCCGCCCGCTCCCACTACCACGACGGTGTCCCCGGCGCGCACCTCCCCAGTCCGCACCGCAGATCCGTAACCGGTCGTGACGCCGCAACCGATCAAGGCTGCCCGATCCAGGGGGATTCCGCCGTCAATCTTGACCACGGACGCCTGCGGCACCACTGTGTACTCGGAAAACGTCCCGAGCAAACACATCTGCCCGACGTCCTCGCCTCGTGCGTGAAAGCGATAGGTGCCGTCGATCTGCGGTCCCATCATGAGCGCCGCTCCCAACTCACAGAGATTGCCCATGCCGCGCGCGCAGTACGAGCAGCGCCCACACGAGGGAAGGAAGGTCAAGATGACAGAATCACCTTCGGACAGTTCCTCAACCCCTTCGCCGCACTCCACGACTGTGCCAGCACCCTCATGACCCCCCACTACCGGCAATGGGATCGGGAGGTCGCCGGTCACCAGATGTTCGTCGGAATGGCACAAGCCGGTGGCCGCCAGCCGCACGAGGACCTCCCCGGGACCTGGCGGATCCAAATCGACTTCTTCGACCTCCCACTTCTGCTCCAAGCCCCACAAAACAGCCGCACGTGTCTTCATGTTGAAGTCCCTTCTATCGAATTACGCTTCTCGAGTAGTTATCCCGACCGCGCACGGTGGTCGCGCGAACTGTCCTGGATGATCTCCGGGCACATCGCCCAGAGGCCCGCGCCGCTCACCCGGGCCCGGGCGCGGTACCGCACCGACATCACACATTGAGCAGGTCGTGACGCTTGTCGGCCTCAAGGATTGCCCGGTATTCCGGAAAGAGGTTCTTTGCCTGCGGTATGAGCTTGATCAGTTTGGTGACAGGACCTTTCGCTCGTACAGTTCCTTTCGCCATCGCCATGGTCAAGTTCACCTTCCCCAACCAGAACCTGTTGCCGGTATCCGCGGACATGAACAATTCGACATTCGGTGTAACGCCACTGTCCGCGCCGGTCTCTACGACCTTCTCCGGCATATCCACGGTTACTACCGCATCCGGATCGGTGTAGTGGATCCGTAACACCACCCCGGACCCGGCAAGTCTGTTCGCAAGGTCTTCGTTCTCCAAACCTCGTCGAAAGATGCCGGCGAGGTAGCGGTAAACCTCTTCCGCATCAGCGAAGACAGCCATCGTGATTCTCCCTTCCTATGACACAATTCAAAGCGCTCAAATAAATCTGCTGGGTCGCAACCAGTTCGGCTTGCTCCGAAGCAATCAGAACTCATAGGAGTAGATCTCCTGCCTCCCTCAGCGCCTCCGCGAGTCGACGTTCGGCTGTCGGCAATTGCGCAGCCACGGACGCGGCGCCGCTCGCTCTTCGGTGCGGATCTGCACCGCGGTCATAAGCGGCGTGCGCAACCGCGGTCCACAACTCAGATGCGGTCTTTGCAGCCTCCGCTGCTTTAAACGCAGGTTCGAAACTCAACTCTTCAGCGACGCGCCGACATCCACGTGCTTGCAGATCTCGGAACAGACCGCCTCCGGTTCCGGCTTTTTCGATGAAGGCGCTCAGCGCAAACAAGGCTCCGTCGAGGGTGTCGTCGTCAAAGATCTTCGGCCACCGCTTGAGATCCTCCACAAAAGTCGATACCCCTGGTAGCCCACGCACCTGAATTTCACAATCGGAGTCCTCGGTGATCGGCGCGCTCACACACGAACCCTGCATCGCGTCCGCGGACCTACGGAAGGCCGACCGGGCAGCATTGCCGAGATCTGGTGCCGCGCCGGGCCACTCGACTACGTAGGTGGTGTGCCGCGTGGGGACGGGAAATCCCGTCGATGCCCGCGCCTTCCGTAGATTCTCGTAAGGCACGGCTTGAGGTGTATCGCGATCGTTATCGACCACGAAGGCGAGTTCCTCGTCGTCGTCGTACCCTACGATCACGACATCGTGCCGGCTCATACTCAGACGCGTTCTCAGATAGGGCAATTCGGCGATGTCAGTCCACACCATGACCGGCGTACCGGCATCGATCTGTTCGGTCACCCATTTCCACCCGAGATCGGGGTCGTCTGTCGAACGACACTCGAAGCGCGCGCCCAACCGGGTCAAGTATTCGTCTTCGAGGTCCGCGCTGCGTCCAACGAGGTAGATCGGTGGACGTAGGTGGGCCGAGCGAACATACGAGAAGTCGAGGGCCCCGCCGAGAGCAAACACGATGCCTTCGTCCGGGGTGTCATCACCCCAACGGATCCCGGCCCATTCGGTCAAATCCCGAAGAGCCCCCGATCCGCAGTGGCCGCCCATGTCGTGGCGATACGGCACCACCATCGATGCCATCAGTCCTCCTCCTCTAGATGACTAACGTGCGGGCGGCAACTCCTCTGAGTCATAGGGAACGCGAGATGATTTCCTTCATCACCTCGTTCGTGCCGGCATAGATTTTTTGCACGCGCTGATCCACCCACAACCTCGAGATGGGGTACTCGGTCATGTAGCCATATCCGCCGTGAAGCTGCATACAGTCATCGAGTACCTTCATCGCTCGCTCAGTGGTCCACCACTTCGCCATGGCGACGGTCTGCACGTCGAGTTGACCCGCAAGGTGCAGGTCGATGCAGTAGTCGAGGAACACTCGTGCGATGCGCGTTTCTGTCGCGGCTTCAGCCAGCGTGAACTTGGTGTTCTGAAAGCCAAAGACAGGCCGACCGAACGCCTCCCGCTCACGCGTGTACTTGAGCGTCTGCTCCAGGGCAAGTTCCATCGCTGCGACAGCCCCCACCGCGACGATGAGTCGCTCTTGTGGCAGCTGCGTCATCAGCTGAATGAAGCCCTGTCCCTCAGACTGGCCCAGTAGATGCGAGCGCGGAACTCTCACTTCATCGAAGAACAACTCGGAGGTGTCCTGGCCGCGCTGGCCGATTTTGTCGAGAACCTTGCCGCGCCGGAATCCCGCCCGGTCAGCCTCGACAACGATCAAAGAGATGCCCGCAGCGCCCTGGCTCGGATCTGTCTTGGCAACAACGATGATGAGGTCGGCCTGTTGGCCGTTGGTGATGAAAGTCTTGGAGCCGGTGATCACGTACTCGTCACCGTCCAGGAGGGCTTTTGTCTTGACGCTCTGCAGATCGGACCCGGTCCCCGGTTCTGTCATGGCGATCGCCCCGATCATTTCACCGGACGCCATCTTGGGAAGCCACTGCGCGCGCAGCTCTTCAGTCGCGTACTGCAGGATGTAGTGGGCGACGATTCCGCTGTGCAGTCCCGCGCCCCATGAGCTGTCACCTATGCGGGCCTGCTCTTCAAGCACGACCGCTTCGTGCGCGAAAGTGCCACCGCCTCCGCCGTATTCCTCAGGTATAGACATGCAGAGCAGGCCCAGCTCGCCTGCTCGGTTCCACAGTTCTCGGTCGACGTGGTGCTGGTCTGCAAAGCGGTTCGCATGCGGCGCCAATTCGGCCGAGAAGAACTTCGCAGCGAGGTCACGAAGCTCGAGTAATTCGGCATTCATCCAGGGAGAGATTGGTGAGGACATGATTACCTTCCGACTGTTGGAATTCCAGGGATTTGACGTTATGACGTTTCGATTTCGATGAGGTATTCGCCGGCAGAGTGGCGCGCACGGATGACCTTTTTGTCGTACTTTCCGACGCTCGTCCTCGGAATATCGGACACGAAGCTCCATCGCTCGGGAATCCACCATTTGGCGACTTTGTCCGCAAGGAACGATCGGAGTTGGTCAATGTCAACGTCGGTTCCGGGGTGGACGACGACAAGCGCCAACGGCCTTTCCTGCCATTTATCGTCCGCGACGCCGACTACCGCCGCTTCGTACACGGCAGGGTGGCCGATCAGCGTGTTTTCCAGCTCCACCGAGGAGATCCATTCGCCACCTGACTTGATGACGTCTTTCGAGCGGTCGGTCAGTGTCAGATAGCCCTCGGCGTCGATCTTGCCCACATCACCGGTACGCAGCCATCCTTCGTCGAACTTCTCCGTATCGTTGTTTCCGAAATAGGACCCGGTGATCCAGGGACCGCGCGCCTGGATCTCCCCAACTGATTGCCCGTCCCACGGCACGTCTTTCCCGTCGTCGTCCCGCAACCGGATTTCGACACCGCAGATCGGTCGGCCCTGGGATGCGCGCAGCTCCCAGCGCCGCGTCGCGTCGGCTCTGTGAGCCGGACGTGCAACGGTCGCCAACGGAGAGGTTTCGGTCATACCCCAGGCCTGCACAATGGGCACGTCGTACTTCTCTTCGAATGCCCGCATCAACGAAAGCGGAACAGCAGACCCCCCGCACGCGACCAGCCGTAACGAAGAAATGTCCCGCTCAGGGTGCGAATCCAGATATCGGTCGACATCGTTCCAGATCGTCGGCACTGCACCGGCCAAGGTCGGTCTGGTGTCTTCGATGATCGACACCAACGGTTCGGCTTGGAGATACCGGTCAGGCAGTACCAGATCCGCACCGGACATCAACGCTGCGTAAATAAGCCCCCACGCATTGGCGTGAAACATTGGGACGATGGCCAGCACACGGTCGGCCTCGCTGACTGACAAAGCGTTAGCTGTGCAGGCGGTCAGGGAGTGAAGGTACGTCGAACGGTGGCTGTAGACGACGCCTTTGGGATCTCCGGTGGTACCGCTCGTATAACACATGGCCGCGGCGGACAGCTCGTCGAGCTCAGGCCAGTCAAATGATTCTTCTTGGCCGGCAAGCACTTCCTCGTAACGCAGAACGGTCTTCCCGCATCCCTGGAGCGGGGCAAGGTCGCCCTCTCCGGTGACGATGACGGTGTGCACCGACGCCATCGCTGGGAGCGCGCGCGCCAACAACGGGGCAACCGAAGCGTCGACTAGGACGATCTGATCGCTCGCGTGATTGGCGATGTACGCCAGTTGCTCTGGGGCCAAACGAATGTTGAGCGTGTGCAGGACCGCGCCCATGGAGGGAATCGCACAGTAGGCCTCCAGATGTTCCTGGTTGCTCCACTGGAAGGTGGCCACGCGTTGGTCTGCCGTGACGCCAAGACTGCGCAGCGCATTGGCAAGGCGAGCCACTCGCGCCAGCACAATGCGGTAAGGCGTTCTCCGATATCCATTTCCGGTCGGAGTGACGACCTCGCTGTCACCGTGTATGGCTGCCGCATGCTGGACGATCGCCGACACCGTGAGCGGAACATTTTGCATTGTGCTTTGCATCGTGTAGTGCCCTTTCAGGCGAAGAGGTCGGGACGGCTGTTCGGCTGATCGATGAATGTGCCGTAATGCGTTCTCAGTGCTTGCAGGATGTCTGCTAGGGGTAGATCGTCGTAGGCTCCCCGGTCGCGCAGATACTCCATGTGCTGGGTGCCGTCAGCGGTGAAACCATGGAGTAGCGCGTCGCTACGGCCGTCGAATTCGATCGGCGAGACACCGAAGCGTGCGCACAGCTCGCGATTGAACGCCGGGGTGGCCTTTACCCACGCACCGTTGAGGAACATGAGACTGTAGCCGTGGTAGACGAAAACGTCGCTACCACCCATCCGCTCGCGCAATGCCTTGGTCTGGAGGTGGTTTCGGACGTCGGCGAACCCCAGCCGCGCCGGGATTCCCGCCGCTCGGCACGCTGCAGTCAAGAGCACGGCCTTCGGGACGCAGTAGGCCCGTTCTGCGGTCGCGACGGTGCTGGCGCGATACGCGTGCGGGTTGTCGGTCACCGTGTAGGGGTCGTACCAAATGGAGTCACGGACCGCGGTGAAGATGGCGATGGCCTTCTCGGTGTCGCCGCAGGCACCACGGATCGCCGATGACACGAAGTCACGTACCGAATCTTGTTGCCAGTCAAGAAACTCCGTGGGTTCGAGGTAGGGGCTGTGGTCGACGGTCATCGGCGCTTCATCTCCAACGGAAGTCCGTCCACCGGAATGGGCAGCGAGGTGTTGTCCCATCGGACGTGATAGTTCTCCGGAACCTTCCAAGTGAACGAACGCAGCATCCTGTGCAGGATTGCTTTGACTTCGAGCGTCCCGAATTGCATGCCGATGCACTTGTGCGCTCCACCTCCGAACGGAACCCAGGCGAATCGGTGGTGTTGGTCTTCGCGCCGAGGCTCGTCGAAACGTGAGGGATCGAACCGCTCCGGATCACTCCAGATCGTTCGATCGAAGTGATTCACGGCAGGCGTTATAGCGCATAACGTGTTCGAGGGGATGTGATATCCATCGATGGCGACATCTCGAACCGTCTTGCGCATCACCAGCGGAACAGGTGCAAGCAGTCTGAGCGCTTCCTTGATCACGAGGTCGATGACCGTCATCTTCTCCAGGGCCTCGATGTCCGGCAACCCGTCACCGATGGCCGCGGCTTCCGCAGCCGCAGCCTCCTGCCACTGCGGATACTTGGCAAGGAAATAGGTGACCGCTGTGGTGGTGATCGTCGAGGTGTCGTGGGCCGCCATCATCAAGAAGATCATGTGATTCACCACATCCTCGTCGGAAAACCGCTCCCCGTCTTCGGTCGTGGCTTGACAGAGAGCAGCGAACAGATCCTCCGTTTCACCGGCTCGCGCGGCCGGCAGATGCCGGAAGAAGTAGTCCTCCAAAACGCGCCGCCCTTGCACACCAGCGCGGAATCTGGTTCCCGGAAGCGGAGCACGCACAAGGGAACTCGCCGCCCGGACCGTAGCGACGAACGCCTTGTTGACAGCATCGCTCTCGTCCTTGCCGCGGCCGCCCATGAAGACGTCGGTAGCGATGTCGAGGGTGAGTTCCTTCAACAGTGGGTAGATTCGAACCGACGGGCCCACCGGCCACGCAGGCACTGCCGAGCGAACGCATGGCGTTACCTGTTCGACGTATCCGGTCAGGCGCGGACGCGTAAACGCCTCCTGCATGATGCGCCGGTGCATCAAGTGCTCGTCGAAGCTCATGAGCATCAAACCGCGATGGAAGAAGGCGTCGATCAGGAAGGACCAGCCATCCTGAGAGAATGCTTTCGCTTCGCTCGTGAACGCCTCTCGAGTGGCGTCAGGGCCGGCGATGACCACCATCTTGGTGCCGAACGCGCCCATCCACGACACCGAACCCAGACGGTCGTAGCGCTCTCGACTGAAATCCGAGCCGAATCGGATGTAGTCGAGCGTGTGACCTACGAAGGGCAGTCCGGCATCCCCCCGGACGGCTTTCAATCCACTGCCCGCGGGTGCCGGTGCCAGTTCACGAACCGGCCAGTCCCGGCTCCATCGACGCCATCTGTCGTCGACGGCGTGAGGCGCGGGGACCATGATCACAGAGGACAACCGCTCCTTCACGTGGTGCGCAGGTGCGAGAAGGTGATTCGTCATGGTTCCTCCTGGACGCTGGGCCGCTTTGACGGCGTCCACCAGTCTTTACAAAGATGCCATTGATGTCAATATCTAGACATTATTGGCCTAGCGGTTAAGTGCGCGTCTCGTGCCCTTAGTCGGCCAGGCTCGGTTCTGCAGGGTCTCCGACCTTTAGACGCCCGACGTTTCTCAAGACGTAATCGCCGCTGTGCGGCTTCCGGGTAAGGAGTCGATAAACCAAGGTAGGCCCCGGCCAGTTCGTCGGGATTTCCCCGCTCGAGGTTCGATACCAGCTCGCACACAGCGCCCACACCGACCTCCGTAGTCGCCTTCTCAAGCGCGTGTTGTAGCGTTGCGCGCTCTCCGTCCTGACATCGATCGCATGACCCGGATGAGCAGCCACGGCTTTGATGAGCGTTGCGATGTGACGGACTTGTGACTCGATCATGTAGAGGATCGACCCCGAGCCCACATTCGTGTTGGGACCATAAAGCAGGAACAGGTTCGGGAACATGGGGACAGTGATGCCCAGATATGCGTACGCCTGGGTCTTCCACACCTCGGCCAAGGAGACTCCGCGAGAGCCGCGCACGGACATCGGGGCGAGAAAATCGGTGGCGCGAAACCCGGTTCCGTAGATCACGACATCTGCAGGACGAAACTCTCCATCCACGGTCTTGACACCGTTGTCGCAGAGCTCTGCGATAGCCTTCGGCACCAACGACACGCGATCACTCGCGATTGCTGGATAGTAATCATTCGAGAACAGCACTCGCTTGCACCCTGGCGCGTCCGAAGGCATCAATTGCTCGCGCAAAGATGGGCTAGCAACCTGCCGATGTAGGTGGCGGCGCGCGATCGCACCGAGGACGCGTGAGAGGGGCTTCGCGTCGACTAGCGTCACAGCGAGCAACTCGAAAATTAGCCATACCGCGAAACGCTCGAGGCGCAGCGCCATCGGCAATAACTCGCTCACCCTGTCGTGAAGGACTCCATACCTGCTGTCCCACTTCGGCAAGATCCACGGAGCCGTGCGCTGATATAGCGTGACATGCTCCGCCTCCTGGGCGATGTGTGGCACGAATTGGATGGCACTAGCTCCTGTGCCGATGACGGCTACTTGCTTGCCGCGAAGCGAAACCGATCGGTCCCAACGCGCCGAATGAAAGCGCGGCCCCTGGAAGGTGTCTGCGTCGGCAATAACGGGTACGTGGGGCAAGGAGAGCTGACCCACGGCCGAGACGACGACATCGCAGGTTATTGTCTCGTTCGAGTTCGTAACCAGGGTCCAACGCCCTAGCTGGTCATCGAAGGTCATTGCGACAACTTCGGTCTGGGTACGCAGATGCGCGGCCAGTCCGCCACTCTCCACGAGTTGTTGGAGGTACTTGAGTATCTCGGGTTGCTCGGCATATCGCCGTGACCAACGAGGATTGGGCTTGTACGAGAGTGAGTACAACGCTGACGGCACGTCGCAGGCCGCTCCCGGATAGGTGTTGTCACGCCAAACACCCCCGATGTCTGCAGCCTTTTCCAGGATCGTGAAGTTCGTGAACCCGTCCTTCTTCAGCCGGTGGGCCATCGCAACCCCGGCGAAGCCGGCCCCGATGATCACGATCGACGGATCGTATGCGCGACAGGCCGTCGCGAAGTTGCTGCTCATGAGGCAGAGACGACTGACTTCACGCTGCGGCGGTCGAGGTGGTGTAGGTGTAGGAGCATTGCCTGTTCGGACACTTTCACCTGACTTCCGAGGCTTCAAGGAAGCGTCCCGCTCGATGAATCGCGTCTCGGGCTTCGGGAAGAATCCGGAACATAGCCTGGAATACATGGATCTGTCCCCGGTATACCTGGATCTCGACGTGGGATCCAGCTGATTGAAGTCGCTCGGCGAGACGGCGCGAGTCATCGATCAACATTTCTCTCCCGCCCACCTGAATGAGGATCGGCGGCATCGAGGTGAGGTCCGCGTCAAGCACGCTGAGGCGCGGATCTCCGCGATCTGCGCCACCTACGTAGAGGTCAAGAGCGCGCGCCGCTGATTGAGCGGAGGCAAAAGGATCCCGGCGGCGAATTTCACGCGCTCTGGCAAGTTCGCACCTGAGATCCAGGACGGGAGACATCAGCAGCATCGCATCAGGGAGCGGCAATCCAACTGCACGTGCGCCCAAGGCCGTGGCCATCGTGAGCTGACCGCCCGCTGAATCGCCGGCAACCGCGACGGTGCGCTGACAAGAACCCGGGGACCCTCCGCTGGTAAGCCAGCGATACGCATTCAGCGCATCGTCCGCGGCTGCGGGATAGGGATACCGCGGGGCAAGACGATACTTCACTGCGAAGATGGGGCGCCCGCTCGCCGAGGCGAGTTCACCAAGAAGACCGCGGTGCGTCTCCGGCGAGCACATAGAATAGGCGCCGCCGTGGATGTACAGCAAAGGGTTGGCATGCGGATTAATGGCAGGCGTGGTGATCCAGTCCCCACGAACCGGGCCTCCGGCGAATACAGTGTCAACCTTGCGCACTGTGACGCCGCGCCGAGGCCGTGAGGCTACGAGCGCTGTTCGAAGCACGCGATCCATCACCGCAAGTCCGTAGGCGTTTGATGGCATCAGCTGCGCCAGTGGCCGCAGCGTGGTTCGCGAGGACATCGCGACGAGATGACTGGCAAGACTGGGCTGCCAGTCAGGGGCATCCATTCTGGTCACCGGGGACACACCTCTTCGGGCCGATTCTCGAATCGGTAGTCCGAGAGGCGAAAGGTGCGGCTCCGCCAATAGGTCTCCAGAGTCGTTGATGGACGGAGTGGAACGTCACCGTGCCTGTCGAAGTAGTAGCTGTTGGCATTGGAACAGCTCGGCTGCCAGAAAACCTGTCTGTGACGCCGCCTTAGCACTTCGGCGAAATAACGGTCGTTCGCCTCCTTCTTGACCTCCACGCAGTTAGCACCCAGCGCCCGCGCGCGACGAAGACACCGGACGATGTGCCGACTCTGCGCCTCGATGAGCGTGAAGTACGAGGAACCGTTGTAGCCGTACGGGCCGAAGATGTTGAAATGATTCGGAAATCCCGGGACGCTCACCCCTTCGAAGGCCTGCAGTCGATGCTCGTCCCACCATGTAGCCTGCTCCAGCCCGCCGCGTCCCTTCAATACGTAAGTTGGCATGTTGCCCGACTCCATCACTTTGAAGCCGGTGGCCAGGATCAAGACGTCAATGGGATGAGCTTTGCCGTCTCGAGTATGGACGGATGCATGGTCGATATGGGTTATGCCGCTCGTCTCGAGCGAAACGTTGGACCGGTTGTACGTTGCGAGATAGGAATTGTGGAAGCTGGGTCGTTTACAGCCCAACGAGTAGCGCGGAATGAGTTGTTCTCTCGTCGTCGGGTCATGGACCTCACGCCGCATGTACCGCTTTGCGGCGCTCTCCATGACATCGGCGAACGGTATCACCGTATGAAAGTGAGCGGCGATTGGGAAAGTGATTTCCACGAACGCCTGGCTGGCGGTCCGGGTCGCCAATTGTGCCCCCGGCAGGAAATGTAGAAGCCTTCCACCCCACGTCGGTATGGGGAAGTCTGGCTTCGGCAGACAATAAATTGGAGTTCGCTGAAATACCGTCAGACTCTCTGCTTTCTTTGCGACTTCGGGTATCAGTTGCACCGCCGATGCACCGGTACCGATTACTGCAACCCTCTTCCCGCTGAGATCTTTGGCATTGTCCCATCTAGCCGTGTGGAGCGTAACGCCGGCGAAATCTCGCACCCCCTTGATTTCAGGCCACTTTGGCCGACTGAGAACGCCGGAGCAATTTATCACGAAGCGTGCCGTGAACTCCTCACCATTGGCACTGGTCAAATGCCACCGTGTTGCGTTCTCGTCGAAACAAGCCTCGGTAATGGTTGTGTTGAAACGAATATGGTCCCAGAGCCGATACTTTTCAACACATCGCTCGGCATAGGCTTTGAGCTCATTGCCGTGGGCGTACGTGCGCGACCAAGAGGGCCGCATTTCGTATGAGAATTGATAACTGAACGACGGTATATCGACAGCGATACCCGGGTAGGTGTTCCAGTGCCACGTACCACCTACGCCATCGGCGTCATCAACCATCAAGAAGTCGGTAAATCCCGCCTTCATCAAGCTAATGCCAGACCCGATGCCGGAAAATCCAGCTCCTATGATAATTATCTCGTAATTACGGTCGGACTTGCGATCCATTCCTGTATTTCACCGTTCTGACGGTCAGCCTTGCAAACTTGTATTCAGAGTGATTGCGTCAGCTCGACGTGTGTATCGTCGCGCCGGGTTATCACGTAATCATGAGGATCCAAGCGGGATAGTTCTCTCATAAACTGGGTCGCGAAACCTGGGTACATCGTGCCGTTGTAGCCGTCCTCGGTCAAATACCAACTGCTGCACCCCGAATTCCAAGTCGTTCGTCGAAGGCGGCGCTGAATTTCGGAGTGATAGCGGTCCTGACGATCCTCCCTCACATCCAAAGTGCCGATGTCATTTTGCTGAAGGAGCTTGATCGCCTTGACTATATAGTCAATTGCAGCCTCCATATATACGAGCGCCGAGTTGTGGCCTGGCCCGGAATTCGGTCCGAAAGTGAAGAATAAGTTCGGATACCCGGCCACGCTCACGCTCTTGAAGGCAAATGTCCCCTGAGACCATTCATCGCCGAGCTTCCGACCGCCGAGGCCGCTAATCGGGAACGGGGTGCCACGTTTGGCCACATCGAAGCCAGTGGCAAATACGATACAGTCCACTTCGTGCTCGACACCGTCGGCGGTCCGAACACCGTTGGGTGACAATGTGGCGATCGGCCAGCTGATCAGCTTGCAGTTATCCGCCTGTAGCGCAGGGTAATAATCACTGGTCATGAGCATGCGCTTGCATCCAGGCCTGAAATGGGGCGTCAACTGACGTCTCAACCAGGAGTCTTTCACCTGCCGACGGAGATGAGCCTTGGCCGCCAGCTGTATCGCGGACGTCGCGGCGGTGTTCCAGACCATACCCACTGCCATCACTTCGTGGGCCCAAAACCACGCGTCGCGGAGCGCTTGTTCGCTCACCGGCAGGTGTGTGAAGGTCGAACGCGCCCAGGCCGGATGCCTGAAGTTCACCCTGGGCAACACCCAGCCGGGCGTTCTCTGGAAGACTTTGACCGAGGCAGCCGACTTTACGAGCTCGGGAATGATCTGAACCGCGCTCGCGCCTGTCCCGATGACTGCAACCCTCTTACCGCCGAGATCGTAGCCATGGTCCCATCGAGCGCTGTGGATCTTTTTTCCACCGTACGAGTCAATACCCCGAATATCGGGAAAGCTGGCGTTGGCAAGTGGTCCACTGGCCATCACAACTGACCGGGTGTGATACCGCTTTCCATCTGCCGTGTCGGCCATCCAGATGCCGGCACTCTCATCGAATTCCAAGGCAGTCACGTCGGTATCAAACTGGATGAACCGGGCAAGATCGTACTTGTCGACCATATCGTCGATATATTCGAGGATCTCAGCGCTCCCCGAGTAGGTACGAGTCCAGCCCGGATTCGGCTCGAACGAGTAGGAGTAGAGAAGCGAGGGAATATCGCAGGCCGCACCGGGATAAGTATTGTCTCGCCAGGTGCCTCCGACGCGATCTGACCGTTCCAGGATGACGAAGTCATCCGTGCCCTCTTGAAGCAGTCTGATCGCCGCACCGATACCTGCGAACCCGGCGCCGACGATCAACGTCGTCGTGGTGCCTGTCATTTGGCAACCGGTTCGTAGGTCAGTTCGTCCGTCCAGGATGGCGGCCGACCGAAAATCTGAACAGGGAAAACATCGATCGCATTGCCAAGGCGCTGAGACACGAAGTGCAGAGGCTGGGACCGCTTGATGGACGACGACATGTGCGCCTTCAAGATGTGATAGCCGGGCACCCTCCGCGTATGCTCACTGCGATCGCCGACATTGGCATACCGCGTCACTGCGTTGTATAACTTCTCCTCGGACAGACCCATAGCGTTGAGATTCATCAACATGCGCGTCAGGAGCGGGATATACAGCAACGCGCCGGTGAGAATGCGCGGGTCGACAAGAGCACCCGCAGTTTGAATGGCGTGGATTCGCATCGGGCTGGCGCCCAGGTCATTCAAGACCTGGAAGCCAACCGCGAGATGCCTTGATTCGTCGCTGTTGACCTTGTTGAACACCTCCCCGCACACAGGGTCGTCAACCTCATCGAGGAGAAACTTCAGCAGCGCTCCATCGAGCGCAGTCTCCAGTGCCGGAATCGCGGCCCCGATGACGGTCAGGGGCAGGGCTTCCGCATAACGGTCCAGCCATTCGATGACCAGCCGAATATTCTTGTTCGGGACCGGTTTCTCGCCTTCCTCGAGCATGCCCCAGCGACGCATCAAGGCAAGTTCGGCATTGGCGTGACGCTGCTCCTCGGCGTGAAAGTAACGGTAAATGTCTCCGAGCGCTTCGAATGGCGCCTTTGGAGCCATCGCGGCGAAGGCACGTGCTCCAACATGCTCAATCCACACCACGTCGGACATGAATTGCTTGAGTTTGGGACGCTGTTCATCGGTGATCAGTTCCGCGCCAGGGGCGTTCCAATCGATATCGGCAAGAGCCCATTGCTTGTTTTTGATTGTCTCGAGCATGTCACTGTATGCGAAAGCCATTTTCCCTGCTCCTCTACTCGGCTGAATCGTTCCATGAGGCCATGCGCTCCACGAGGCCCAGCGTGCGAGTAAAGGGGCCGGGTAGGGCTCTCTTGAGTTGCCACAAGACTTTGGCATCGAGTTGGGGTACTACATAAATTTGTCCGCGATCGTGCGCGTTCAACGTCGTTCGAGCAACGTGCTGTGGCGAAATGCCGGTCCATTTCATCAGGTTGGCCGCGAGTCTTGCAGCCGCCTCGTCGATTTGAGGATTGTTGACGATGTTCGTCTTCACGAAGGTGGGGCAAAGCACTGTGACGTTGATGTCAGTACCGCTCAGTTCGGCCGCCAATGTCTCCGACAGAGCGAGCACCCCGGCCTTGCTCACGTTGTAAGCCGCCATCCGAGGGGCCGAGCCAAAGCTCGCTGCCGACGCCACATTGATGACTCCGCCATGCCCATTGCTGCGGAGCCGAGGCACAAAAGTCTCGCAGCCGTAGATAACGCCCCAGAGGTTGACAGAAATCGCCGCGTTCCAGTCCTCGATCGACGTCGCGCCGATGCGGTTGCCGCCCGCACCGATTCCGGCGTTGTTGATGACGAGGCTCGCAGCCTTCTCGAACCAGTCTTCGCTCACATCAGCGAGGTTGCGGACCTGCTCAAGATCGGTGACATCGCATTCGATGTCGAAGCCCTCGCCGCCAGCCTGCCTCACCAACTCTGCCGACTCTTTTGCAGTGACGGGATCTTTGTCGGCGCACACCACGCGTCCACCTCGGCGCGCAAGCTCCACGGCGAATGCGCGGCCGATACCGCTTCCTGCGCCCGTGACGACTGCATCGGCGCGGTGCGTTCTGCCTGGTGCGCCGCCGAAGGGCAGCAATCTCATCCGTCTGCCTTTCGGGTCGCGACATGGACGTCTGCTGTGGGGAAACTCTCATCTGGGGGCACCAGCCACCATTGGTGTCGCATGCCACCAGTTTGGTGGTGGAACGAGCACCTTGTCAAGATGGAGAGGTGCGGTCGAGAAACAAGCGCTGGGGTGGTCGGACCGGGGCCGAGCGTCGTGCCGAGCGACGGCAGCAATTGATCGAGGCCGCAACCGAGATTTGGAGTGAGAGCGGTTGGGCCGCGGTCACTATGCGCGGCGTATGCGCCCGCACAGGGCTGAACGATCGATACTTCTACGAGGGCTTCAAGACGCGCGATGAGCTGCTCGTTGCTGCGTGGGATGGCGTCCGCAATGACATGCTCGGCGAGGTCGCCGCGCTCTTCAACGAGCGTGCGAATCGGCCGCCGATCGAAACCATCACCGCGGCGATCACCATCGTGGTCGACCGGATCGCACGCGATCCCGGCCGGGCACGCATCCTCCTCGCTCAGCATGTCGGTAGCTCACCGCTACAAGACCGCCGCGCCGTGGCGCTACAGGAAGCAACGCAGTTGGTCGTTGAGGCAAGCCGGCCACACCTCCGACAAGATGCCGACGAGATAGCCCTTCGCATGGACACCCTGATCGCTGTCGGGGGATTCGTCGAAGTCATCACCGCCTGGCACTCCGGTTTGCTTGCGGTGACCGAGAAAGAAGTGGTCGCGCACACCAGCAGACTTGCTGAAACCCTGGCTCAACGCTATGTCATCAGCGACTGATCGAGGCTCACAACAGGCCAGCCAGCCCCGTGGCGATCGCTGCGAACCGCATTTGCGGGTCCGACCGCCACCTTCACCGGCCACCGAGCACCGAATCCGTGAGTCACCGACGCGTCGCACCCTGTTCGGAAGGAGCGACGCAGGAACGGTGCTCCTGCGTCGCCGCACTTCCGCATCTTTGCTATCCCGACGAAGCGATAACTCGCTGTGAACCGTCTTGGTCGAACAGTTCTTTGCTCCAATGCTCCAGGACCGCGGCGCTGTCCCAATCATCAGGATGGAAACCCGGGCGATTGTAGGAACGGAAACGCCGCAGCGCATCGGCGGTGAACATCGGGGTGCGACTAAAGCGGTACAGACTGCGCACCAGGGTGACCGGGTTATATGAGGCTCTATCAGCGGCCATAGACAAGGCAGTCTGCAGAATGAGCTCGCCGAACAGAATTACTGAAGCGATCCGCATGCCCCGTACACGGGTGCGCTCGGTTGCTCCCACCAGCCGATAGACATCAAAGGCAACCGCTTTGTGCTCCGACTCCTCGAAGGCATGCCACAGCAGAATCGGTCGAACCTCTGTCTGGCCGATGAGCTTCTGGGCGTCTTCGCTGGTAAGAATGATTTCTGCCAGCGTAGCGGTGTAGTGCTCCAACGCGGAGGTCATGGACAGCCGCATTTCCGGCGAAAAGCGCCGTTCCAATCGCTTGATCAAGCGTCCGACATGACGGTCGATTCGCGCGGTCGGATAACCCATGACCTGGAGTCGCTCGTTTAGGAGACGATGCTGGTGTCGATGTGTGGCCTCTTGTCCGATGAAACCCTTGACCGCTGTCTCTAGTTGGGGATCGTCGATGGAACTCTGGAAGTTCCTGACCGAGCGGATGAAGAAATCCTCGCCTTCCGGGAACGTCGCAGAAAGCACCGAGATGAAATGGCTCATCACCAGGTCGCCATCGACAAAATGTTGCCGCTTCGTGGAGGTCGGCATCGGAAACCGAACGCGCCTGGGTTTTGGCAGCACCCGGGTCGGGGTCGGGGCTTGATCGTCCGACATTTGAGGTCCTTCCTCGAAGTTTGGATCTGACTTTATGCCTTGTCAGATAAGACTGCCAGACTGTAGGACATGAGTCCAGCACGTGTCTATGGCGGGCTGTCCGCAACTCAACGCGATGCACAGCGTCGCGTGATGTTGATTGATGCCGCGGTCTCAATCATGGGCACCCACGGAGCTACCGCGTGCACCGTGACCGCCGTGTGTGCGAAATCAGGAGTGACGAGCCGGTACTTCTACCAACAGTTTCGCGATCGAGACGCGCTCTTGCGTGCGGTATTTGCCAAGATCTCCACTACCTTCCAAGCGGTGATAACCAGCGCCATTCCGGACGACACGGTTGCTCCTCAAGAACTGGCTTACGCTCCGATCAAGGCCCTGGTTCAGGTGATCGAGAACGATCCCCGCATGGCCCGCATACTGTTTGTCGAGTCGGGCGCAGAACCCCTCCTTCGGCAGCTGCGAAGCGATCTGATGACCGATTTTGCGGAGCTGGTGCTCAGAGAGGCCCGCTTGCACCTCGATATACCCAGCGATGTGCTCCAAGTCGCAGATCTCGCCGCTACCTACGGTGTCGGGGGCCTGTTCGAGATACTCCGTCGCTGGATAGATGGACAACTGAACCTCTCGACTGAAATGCTCATCGAGCACTGTGCGGGTTTTCTCGGCATTCTCGGCCTGTATACCCTCGGACAGGCGCCTGATCAGGCCGCTCCGCCGCTGGCCAAAGCCGAGGAGACCCGATAGATTCTGGCCGACCGGCGTTATGCACTACTCGGTTGGCTGAAGGGCATGGCGCGACACTGACAATCGCTGCGGGTGTTCACCCGAGATCGCGAACCGTAGACTCCACGCGCGCCGGACGAGGAACTCGATACGACCTCGCACGGGCCCTGTGTGCCGTCCCTCCCCAGTCAATTCCTTCGATCGCTCGATCTGCAGCGAACGCACCGCTTCGATCCTCGCCATTCGACGGAACCACGGCGCGGAACAAATCCGACGCCCGCCTGCGCCGTTGTCACCTGATGTTAATTGCGGCTAACATCAGCGCCTAGTAGATCGACGTCGATGCTCGCCCGGAAGGAAAACTTTGGTACAGGTCCTGCCCGATCGGGTCGACGACACCGCGCCCGGCTATCTCAAGAACCGCGAAGGACTGAGCGCGCAACTCGACACCATCGCGGAGCAACTGGCGCTGGTCAACGGCGGCGGCGGCGCGAAATACGTTGCGCGCCACCGTAAGCGGGGCAAGCTGCTTGTCCGCGAGCGCATCGAGCTGATGCTCGACCCCGACACGGCGTTCCTCGAACTATGCCCCTTCGCCGCCTGGGGCAGTAAGTTCCCCGTCGGCGGTAGCGTGGTGGTAGGCATCGGCGTGGTCGAGGGCATCGAGTCGATGATCATCGCCCACGACCCCACCGTCCGCGGCGGCGCATCGAACCCTTATACCTTCCGCAAGGTGTTCCGCGGCATGGCCATCGCGCGGGAGAACCGACTGCCCATCATCAACATCGTCGAATCTGGCGGCGCCGACCTGCCCACACAGGCAGAGATCTTCGTGCCCGGCGGACAGCTGTTCCACGACTTGACCCAGCACAGCGCAGCGGGGCTGCCGACACTGGCCCTGGTCTTCGGCAACTCGACCGCGGGAGGTGCGTACGTCCCGGGCATGTGCGACTACGTCGTGATGGTGCGCAACCGTTCCAAGGTGTTCCTCGGCGGTCCGCCGCTGGTCAAGATGGCCACGGGCGAGGTCTCCGATGACGAGTCGCTCGGCGGCGCCGACATGCACGCCCGCACCTCGGGGCTGGCCGATTACATGGCCGAGGACGAGCAGGATGCGATCCGCATCGGCCGTCGCATCATGGCGCGGCTCAACTGGCGGAAGAACGGCCCCGGACCCACCACGCCGCCGCACCCACCGGTGCACGACCCCGATCAGCTGCTCGGCATCGCGTCGGTCGATCCGAAGGTGCCCTTCGACCCCCGCGACGTCATCGCCCGAGTGGTCGACGGCTCGGCCTTCGACGAGTTCAAACCTCTCTACGGCACGTCACTCGTCACCGGCTGGGCCTCGATCCACGGCTTCCCGGTCGGCATCCTCGCAAACGCACGGGGCATCCTGTTCAGTGAGGAGGCCGAGAAAGGTTCGCAGTTCATCCAACTGGCAAATCAGATCGACACCCCCCTCATCTTCCTGCAGAACACCACCGGTTTCATGGTCGGTGCCGAGTACGAACAGGGCGGCATCATCAAGGACGGCGCCAAGATGATCAACGCCGTATCAAACAGCACGGTCCCCCACGTGACCATCACCATGGGTGCGTCCTACGGTGCCGGGAACTACGGCATGTGCGGGCGATCGTACTCACCGCGTTTCCTATTCGCTTGGCCTAACTCGAAGTCGGCCGTGATGGGTCCGGCGCAACTGGCCGGAGTGCTGTCCATCGTGGCGCGCGAGTCCGCCGCCGACCGCGGGCTGCCCTTCGACGAGCAGGCCGACGCCCAGATGCGCGCCGCCGTCGAGGAACAGATCGAGCGCGAATCCGTCGCACTGGCCAACAGCGGCCGACTTTACGACGACGGGATCATCGATCCCCGCGATACGCGGACCGTTCTCGGGTTCTGCCTGTCGGTGATCCACAACGGCGAGGTCCGTGGCCAGCGTGGCTACGGCGTGTTCCGGATGTGATGGCGATGCCCAAGATCCGCAAGGTCCTGGTCGCCAACCGTGGCGAGATCGCGCGGCGGGTGTTCCGCACTTGCCGCGATCTCGGGATCGCCACCGTCGCGGTCTATTCCGACGCCGACGCCGACGCGTGGCACGTCGCCGACGCCGACGAGGCCGTGCACCTTCCCGGCTCGTCTGCCGCCGAGACCTACCTCGACATCCACCGGATCATCGCCGCTGCCTCGCTCACCGGCGCGGACGCAGTACACCCCGGCTACGGCTTCCTTTCGGAAAACGCCGGGTTCGCGCGCGCCTGTGCCGCCGCCGACCTCGTCTTCATCGGTCCGCCGCCCGGGGCGATCGACGCGATGGGCTCGAAGCTGCAGGCCAAGAAGACGATGTCCGACGCGGGGGTGCCTGTGCTGCCCGGTGGCGACACGACGGGGCTATCGGCCGAGCAGCTGGCGAAGCTGGCCGCCGACGTCGGCTACCCCGTGCTGGTCAAGGCCAGCGCCGGCGGCGGTGGCCGAGGCATGCGCATTGTCGCGTCGCCGGACGAGCTCGACGAAGCGGTCACCTCCGCTTCGCGTGAGGCCGCCGCCGCGTTCGCCGACGGCACCGTCTTCCTCGAGCGTTACGTCCAGCGCCCACGCCACGTCGAGATCCAGATCATGGCCGACACGCACGGAAACGTCGTCTCTCTGTTCGAGCGCGAGTGCTCCGTGCAGCGTCGACACCAGAAGGTGATCGAGGAGGCGCCGTCACCGGTCGTCGACGACGCGTTGCGCGCTCGGATGAGCGAGGCCGCCATCGCCGCCGCGCGCGCCGTCGGCTACGTAGGCGCCGGGACGGTCGAGTTCGTCTACGACGCCGCTCAGGATGGCAAAGCCGACTCCTTCGCCTTCCTAGAGATGAACACCCGGCTGCAGGTCGAGCACCCGGTTACCGAGCTGATCACCGGCCTCGACCTGGTGCGTGCCCAGCTGCTCGTAGCCATGGGCCGCCCGCTGCCTGAGGAGATGCACAACCCGCGAATTCGCGGTCACGCGGTCGAGGCCCGGCTGTGCGCCGAGGATCCGGCCGATGACTACCGGCCCTGTACCGGCACCCTGCGCACCTTGGATGTCCCGGCGCTTGCCGGCGTGCGGGTTGACTCGGGTTTTCGTGCCGGTTCGGTCATCAGTCATTACTACGATTCGCTGCTGGCCAAGGTCATCGCGTGGGCACCAACGCGCGACGAGGCACTTGCCAGCCTCTCGGCGGCGCTGGCCGGCGCCCGTATTCACGGCGTGACCACCAATCGCAACCTGCTTGTTCGCGTCCTGCGCCATGACGAGTTCGCCGGGCGGGGCACCGACACTGGGTTCCTTGACCGACACGACGTCGCCCAACTCGGCGCTGCCCTCCCAGACACGCAGTCCGAGCGCCTGCACGCCGTCGCGGCGACCGTGGCCGGGGTGGCCGCGCGGCGTGCCGTCGCAACTCTGCAGGCCACGTTGCCCGCCGGCTGGCGCAACAACCCTTCGCAGCCGCAGACCACAACCTGGCAGACCCAGGGCGGGCGCGAAGTGCGCGTCGGGTACACGTTAGGTTCGACAGGGACCTGCCTGCAGGTCGACGACGAGCCGTTGGCCGACGTCGAGGTTGTCGAGGGCAGTAGCGAGCGGGTGGTGCTGCGCGTCGACGGGGTGCGCCGCACTTATGATGTCGTCCTCGACGGCGATGTTGCCCACCTCGACTCGGTCGCCGGCTACTCCGCCCTGCGGCTGGCGCCACGCTTCGTCGACCCGAGCACTCTGAACCCGCCCGGGTCGCTCACCGCGCCGATGCCGGGCTCGGTGATCCGACTACCGGTCGCCGAGGGCGAGACGGTGTCAGCCGGTCAAACGCTCGTCGTCCTGGAGGCGATGAAGATGGAGCACACCGTCGCGAGCCCGATCGACGGGGTGCTGAGCGCCCTGCCGGTCCAGGTCGGCCATCAGGTCTCGAGCGGTGACGTCCTCGCCGTGGTCGAGGCGGTGGACGGCGGTGAAGTGGCGTCGGACGCCACGGAGCTCTAATGAAGCCGGCGCGCTCCCGATCGGTGGCGCGTCGATACCGATGTGAGGAGTGTCATGGAATTGCACGAGACAGAGGAACGTCAGGACCTGCGCAAGGCGGTCGCCGAGATCGCCAAGGACTTCGGACACGAGTACTACCTGGAAAAGTCGCTGGCCGGCGGGAAGAGCACCGAGCTGTGGCAGGCCGTGGGCAAACAGGGCTTCCTCGGGGTGAACCTTTCCGAGCAGTACGGCGGCGGCGGCGGCGGCATCTACGACATGCAGATCGTCGGTGAGGAGCTCGCCGCGGCGGGCTGCCCGCTGCTGATGACCGTCGTCTCGCCGACCATCTGCGGCACGATCATCCAGGCATTCGGCAGTGAGGAACTCAAGCAGCAGTGGCTGCCGGGCATCGCCAGCGGCGAGACGATCATGGCATTCGCGATCACCGAGCCGGACGCGGGCTCGAACTCGCACAACATCTCCACGACCGCGAAACGCGACGGCGACGACTGGGTCATCAACGGCACCAAGTACTACATTTCTGGTGTCGACGAAGCCGAAGCGATCCTGGTCGTCACCCGAACGTCTACCAACGACAGTGGTCGCGGACTACTCAGCTTGCTCGTCGTGCCCACCGATGTCCCCGGGCTCACCAAGTCACTCATCCCGGTGCAGGCGGTCACTCCAGAGAAGCAGTTCACTCTATTCTTCGATGACGTCCGCGTGCCGGCCGCCAACCTTATCGGCGCGGAGAACGAGGGCCTGCGCCAGGTCTTCATGGGCCTGAACCCGGAGCGAATCATGGGGGCGGCGCTCGGCAACGGCATCGGTCGCTACGCGCTGGATAAAGCCGCCGATTACGCCCGCAACCGCCACGTGTGGGGAACGCCGATCGGCTCGCACCAAGGCGTATCGCACCCGCTCGCCCACGCCAAGATCCAGGTTGAGCTGGCCCGGTTGATGACTCAGCGTGCCGCCTCCCTGCACGACGCCGGCGATCCGGGGTCGGGTGAGGCGTCGAACATGGCGAAATATGCCGCAGCCGAGGCGGGCATCCTGGCGCTCGACCAGGCGATTCAAACCCACGGCGGCAACGGCATGGCCACCGAGTACGGCCTCGCCACGTTGTGGGGTCCGGCCCGGCTCATGCGCACCGCGCCGATCAGCCGCGAAATGATCCTCAACTTCGTGGCGCAGCACAGCCTGAAACTGCCCGCGTCCTACTGAGTCGCCGCGGAATGAAAGGGAATCGAATGCAACTCGGCATCGGTCAGTGGGTGAGCCGGCGCGCCTTCCTCAACGGCGGGCGCACCGCGTTGATCAGCAACGGCGCGCACATCACCTACGCCGACCTCGATCGGCGCACCAACCAGGTCGCCGCCGCACTCATCGCCCTCGGCGTGCGCAAGGGCGATCGGGTCGCGATGCTGCTGGTCAATTCGACCGAGTTCATCGAGGTGCTGCTGGGCTGCGCCAAAATCGGCGCACTTGCAGTTCCGCTCAACGTGCGCCTTGCCGGACCCGAGATCGGCTACATCCTGGCCGACTCAGGCGCCGATGTTCTGGTCTTCCACGAGCCGTTCGCCGCGCAGGCCAGGAGCGCCGTCACCGAGTCCGGAGTCCGCGTGCGCCATGTCGTGCGCGCCGGTGGGGTGCCGGCGCCGGGCGAGCTCGGCTACGAAGACGTCGTCTCGGGCGCCGCGCCCGAACCGCTCAACGGTGACGTCGACGGCCGCGACCCCGCGTTCATCATGTACACGTCGGGGACGACGGGCCGACCCAAGGGCGCGATCCTCACCCACGACAACCTGCTATGGAACGCGATCAACGTCCTCGGCACCGACATCGGCCTGCGGGGCGAGGACGTCACCGTCGCGGTGGCGCCGATGTTCCACATCGGCGGGCTGGGAGTACACACCCTGCCGCTGTTGTACGTCGGCGGCACCAGCGTGATCATGCCGTCCTTCGAGCCGCGAGCGACGTTACAGGCGATGGCCGACCACCACGTCACGGTCCAGTTCATGGTGCCGGCCATGTGGACCGCACTCACACAGGTGCCCGACTTCGACTCCTTCAACCTGTCTGCGCTGCGTTTCGCCATGGGCGGCGGGTCGCCCGTCCCCCTCACGGTCATCGACTTCATGCGCGAGCGAGGCGTGCCCTTCACCGAGGGCTTCGGCATGACCGAGACCGCTCCCTTGGTGACCGTCCTCGACGCCGAGAACGTCAGCACGCGGGCCGGGTCGATCGGCCGCGTCGCAATGCATGTCGACGCCCGCATCGTCGACGACGACGACCGCGACGTCGCGACCGACACCGTGGGCGAACTGATCGTGCGCGGCCCGAATGTGTTCACCGGCTACTGGATGAAGGCCGAGGCGAGCGCCGAGGCGTTACGCGGGGGCTGGTTCCACACGGGCGACCTCGGGCGCATGGACGCCGAGGGCTTCATCACCCTCGTCGACCGCAAGAAGGACATGATCATCTCCGGCGGCGAGAACGTCTACCCGATCGAGGTCGAGCAGGTTCTCTTCCGCCACCCGGCGGTGTTCGACGCCGCCGTGATCGGCGGTAAGGACGCGAAGTGGGGCGAACGCGTCGTCGCGGTCGTGGTCGCCGACCCGGCGACACAGGCGCCGAGCGCCGAGGAGATCGTAGCGTGGTGCCGGGAGCGGCTGGCACACTTCAAGTGTCCGCGTGACGTGCACTTCGTCGCCGAACTGCCGCGCAATGCCACCGGCAAGCTGCTCAAGACCGAGCTGCGCGCGCAGTTCACGGGCATCGAGGGCGGAGTCGTTTTGCGCTGAGTCGTGCCGCTGCACATCGCGGGTTCGAAGCAGGGCCCCTAAATCATGAACTGAGAAGAGGATGCGACAGCATCGGCGGGGGCTAGCGGTTTCGTTCACCTCCCTTGATTTGGTGCGGCGGGTGCCGACGCAGGCAACCCCAGCGCCGGTAGGATCCCAGCCCGGCCCAGCGGATCGGACGGCGAACAACGTAACCACAAATCGACAGGAGGCCTGAAAGTGGCCGGTTTGCGCCGCAAACTGCTCCTCGAGGCCGCCGCCGACCTGTTCGCGCGGCAAGGCTTTCACGCCGTGGGCATCGACGACATCGGTGCCGCAGCAGGGGTGAGCGGGCCGGCCGTCTACCGGCACTTTCAGAACAAGGACGCGATCCTGCGCGAGTTATGCGACGCCGCCATGACTGAGCTGCTGGCCGGCGCCCGGCGCGCCACCAACGCCGGCACACCGACGGAGGTCCTGCACGCCCTTGTCGACCTACACGCGGCCTTCGGCGCGCGACGACGCGGCCTGTTGGCCGTCTACGCCCGCGAGCACCGCTCGCTGTCGCCGCTGGCGACCCGTGCCCTGCGACGCCGACAGCACAGGTACGAGTCCTTCTGGGTCGACGCGCTCGTACGAGCACGGGGCGATCTGGACCGTGAGCGCGCACAGGGCCTGGTCGCCGCCGTGCTGTCATTGCTCAACGCGTCCGCGTACATGCCGGCGTCGCTGGACGACGCGACGATTGAGGCGATGCTGGCCGCCGCGGCCGTTGCGGCGCTGTTCAGCCGCGCGGTTACACAGCAGGTAGACGGCGCCCCGCACCGGATTTAGTGTGTGTCGAGCAGCGATTCGGGAACGTCCACCACTCGGGATCGCACGTACTCCCCGAGCCCCTTGGCCTGCGCGTCCGGCCGGGTCGAGGAGGCCACCCCGTCACCGAGCAAGCCGTGCACCACCACGTTGAGCGCGCGCAGGTTCGGCAGTTCGAAGCGCTCGATGCGCAGGTGCGCCGTCTCCGGCCCGAGCAGTGTGCGCAGCCGCTCGACGCTCAGGTACTCGCGCGCCCACGCGTAACCGGGGTCGTCGCGTGCCCACAGTCCGAGGTTGGCGTTGCCGCCCTTATCTCCGGACCGCGCACCGAGTACCGACCCGAGCGGCGCGAGCCGCGTCGGCCCGGATGGCGCCGGCAGCTTCGCGGGCGGGGCGATCCCAGCCGGCGGGACCGCACCGGTCGGCGGGTCAGGGATCACGTGCCGATTGCCGTCGGCGTCGACGAGCACGTGCGTGAGGGCCGAGCGCGGAACGTAGGCCGGCCGGTAGACGCCGAACGCGGTCTCCGAGGACGGTGGCGTGGTGGTGTGGAAGCCGGCGAAACCAGCCAGGGCGATCTCCATGACCCCGCCGGAGAAGGCTCGGCCCACCTTTCGCGGGTCGGCGTCCTTCACCGTCACACGCAGGTGCGCGCAGGCTTGCTCGTTCGTCGGCGCATCGGAGACGTCGAAACGCAACAGTCGCACGTCGACTTCGTCGAAGGCGTCGCGTCCGCCGAGAACGTCGAAGAGCTGCTGTTCGGCGAAGGCCGCCTTGGCCTCGATGTCGAGGCCGGTGAGCACCATGGTCATCGTGTTGCGGAAGCCGCCCACCTCGTTCAGCGCCACCTTCAACGTGTCCGGCGGCGGACTGCCTTTCGTACCGCTGATCGCGACACGGTGCTCACCCTGTTGAGCCAGGCGAATGGTGTCGAAGTGGGCGACGACGTCGGGGCCGAGGTAGGCAGGTTCAGCGATCTCGTAGAGCAGCTGGGCGGTGACCGTGCCGACTGAGACCAGTCCCCCGGTGCCGGGATGCTTCGTGATCACCGAAGAGCCGTCCTCGGCGACCTCGGCGATCGGAAACCCCGGGTAGCGGCGGTCGGTGATCTCGTCGAGGAACGCGTAGTTGCCGCCCGTCGCCTGAGGGCCGCACTCGATCACGTGCCCGGCGACGACCGCACCCGCGAGCCGATCCCAGTCGGCGCGTGCCCAGGCGTGCCACCAGGCCGCGGGACCGACCACGAGGGATGCGTCGGTGACCCGGCCGGTCACGACGACGTCGGCGCCCGAATGCAGCGCCTCGGTGATGCCCCAGGCGCCGAGGTAGGCGTTGGCCGACACCGGTTTGATGTCGCCGACGGGCGGCGTGATTGCGTGGAGGTCGCCACGTAGGTCGTCGCCCTCGACGTGCGCGACGCGCGCGGTGAGGCCGAGACGTGCGGACAGCTCGCGCAACGCGGCGGCCAAGCCGGCGGGATTCAGCCCGCCCGCGTTCGCGACGACCTTGATGCCACGATCGAGACAGGTGCCCAGCACCTGTTCCATTTGGGTGAGGAAAGTCCGCGCGTACCCGCCGGACGGGTCTTTGGCCTGGGCCTTGGCCAGGATGAGCATGGTCAGCTCGGCCAGATAGTCACCGCACAGGACGTCGATCGGTCCGCCCTCGACCATCTCGCGGGCTGCGGCGATGCGGTCGCCGTAAAAGCCGGAGCAGTTGCCGATGCGGACCGGGACGCTCACCGCTGACCCCCTGCGAACTGGCCCGCCACGCGCCCGCCGCCAGGGGGCCCCGCGAAGGCCTGGGCGATCGCGAGCCACTGGTCGGCCAGCGGTCCGTCGGCGACCAAAGCGGTGTCGTCGCGGTGGCGGCGTTGGGTCACCAACAGGCAAAAGTCCAGCGCCGGCCCGCTCACGCGGTTGGCGGCGTCGGCTGGCCCCCACGTCCAGACGCTGCCGTCCGGAGCGGTCAGCTCGACGCGTACCGGGTCCGCGGGGAGGTCCAGACCGTTGGCCAGGTAGCTGAAAGCGCGCGCACCCACCCCGATGTGGGCCACGTGCCGCAGCCGTGCCGTGGCCTCGCGGGTCGCGCCGAGCGCGTCGACGATGTCCTGGCCGTGCGCCCAGGTCTCCATGAGTCGCGCTGTCAGCGACGAGACCGCGCTCATCGTCGGCCCGAACCACGGCAGGCGGGTCGCCGGGGCAATGTCCGCGAACGCCGCAACGAGGGCTGCACGCGACGTGTCGAACCACGCGAGCAGGTCGGCAGCCGGCATTTGACGGTAGCGCTCAGCGATGACGTCGGGTGAGATGCTTCCGTCGGCCATCATCGGCAGGTAGTCGCTGCTGAAACCGTCGGGGTCGGTGGCCGAGCGCACCGCCACGTCGTCGAAGAACGCCAGATGGCTGATCTGGTCGCGGATCGCCCAGCCCACGGCCGGAGTCGGCGCGTCCCAGCCGCGCGGACCTTCGGGCAGCGGTGCGATGAGTTCGCGCAACGCGGCCGTTTCGGCTTCGATGTCGGCGATTACCGACTGCATGGTCACCGCCATGTCAGCGTCCCTTCCACTGTGGTGCGCGCTTCTCGCGGAACGCCGTCGGGCCTTCCTGCGCGTCGTCGCTCAGATAGACCGGCTCCCATATCTCGTCGGCCAGGTCGTAGGCGGCGGCGAGGTGGTGCTGTGCCGAGAGGTACACGGTGCGCTTGGACGCAAGCACCGATAGCGGTGCGTTCGCGGCGATGCTGAGCGCCAACTGCCGGGTACGCTCGCGCAACTGATCGGCCGGCACCACCTCATTGACTAAGCCGACCTGGTGGGCGCGCTCGGCGGTGATCGGGTCGCCGGTCAGCAGGATCTGCATGGCAACGCGTGGGGGCACCAGCCACGATAGCGGTGCCGCCCACGGCGACCCGCGGCCGACTTTGACCTCGCTGACGGCGAAGGTCGCGTGTTCGGCAGCCACGACCAGGTCGCACTGCTGCGCGAGCAGGAAGCCCCCGGCGAACGCGACACCGTTGACGGCCGCGATCGTCGGCTTCGCGACATCGATGTTGCGGCCGAACTGCGGAGCGAAGTCCTTCGGGGGCACCTTGAGCGCGTTCTGCGCCATCTCCTTCAAGTCCCCGCCGGCGCAGAACGCCTTATCGCCCACGCCGGTGAGGACGAGCACCTTCGCCGCGTCGTCGTCATTGAAGCGGCGTACCGCGTCGAAAAGCCCCGTGCGCACAGCGTTGTTCAGCGCGTTGCGCGCCTCGGGCCGGTTGATCGTCAGCCAGGCCACGCTGTCGACGACCTCGTAGCGAACCGGTTGCTCGGCCACCGAGCCTCCGTCCCTCACCGTCGCCTCGCATGTGAGTGGCAGCTCACCCCGGCACCTCGACAAACGGGTCGGCCAGCTCAACGGTGGCTTCACTCGGCACGCACGGACCATCTTCGCTCGAGACGAGCAACTCGAGGTCGACGAGGCGCCGTCCGCCATCGTCGCGTTTGGCCACGACCTTGCCGCTCAGGGTTGCGGTCTGGCCCGGATAGATCGACCGGATCATTGAGATTCTGCGGCGCCGGATGAGCGCGTCGGGTCCGGCCCATTCGTTGAGGCCGCGGTCGATGAAGCCATGGAAGAAGAGGGTTGACAGGTAGATCGTGCGCTGGCCCTGGCTGCGCGCGTAGTCGGGGTCGTGGTGACCGGGGAACCAGTCCCATGTCGAAGCCGCGTTCATGCAGATGCGCTTGTAGCTGATCTCGATCGAGACGGGCGTCAGGGTGTCGCCGACGGCGATGTCCTCGAACCGCACGGGGACGCGGACCATGCTGCGCTCGGTGGAGTCGTTCATGATGCGCCTTCACTATCGGCGGTGTCGTATCGGAAGAGCACGTTGGTGTTGCGGCCGATGACCTCACCGTGCTGGTCGGAGAAGGTGCTCACCGTGGTGATGAACACACCGGTGCCCACCCGCGTCGTCTTGGGCTCGGAGATCGAGGCGATCTCCTCCACGATCGACACGTGATCGCCTACCCGGGGCCGGCGTTCGAACTCCGTCGTCGTCGAGGCGTTGATGATGTGGTGGCCCGGCAACGGGACGCTGAGCGCGAACATCATGTCGGCACGCGCTAGGTACCCGGGCACCCACTGCGGCGCGAAGCCGAGGCTCATCAGCAGCCCGGGCGGGCAGTCCTCACCCTCCCAGTAACGGGGGTTCGCGTCCTCGACGAGCGAGCAGTAGTACAACACCATCGAGCGGTCGATCGGGAACCACGCATGCCGCGGTTCGGAGCGATGACCGACCCACGCCCGGCCTTCGTCGAAGGTCCCGAACGTCATCCCGAGGCCGGTGACGTCGCTCGTTGGCGCGCTCACCGGGTCACCTGCACGACGGCGCTCCCCTTTATCGCGGGTTCGCCGGTCTGGCGCGTGACCACGAGTTCGAGGTCTGCCACCTGCTGCCCTCCGGCCTCGCGCACGCCGGTGACCCTGCCGCCGAAGCTGAGCAGGTCACCGGGCCATACCTGACCGGTGAACCGGATGCGGAACGAGCGGATGTTGGCCAGCCCCACCCAGGCGGTCAGCCGCTGCGCGAGCACACCGCCGTGCAGCAGTCCCATGCCGAACACACCGGGCATGCCGGCCGCGCGGGCGAACTCTTCGTCGTGGTGGATCGGGTTGAAGTCGCCGCCGGAGCCGGCGTAGCGAACGATGTGCGAGCGCGTCAGCGGGCCGAACTGTGAGGTCGGCATCTCGTCGCCGATGGCCAACGCCACCGGCGCGGGGGATGTCGTCATTGGGTGGAGCCTCCGGTTTCGATCAAGACGTCGGTCTGGCGCACGACGAGTTCGTCGCGCTGGTTGGTGAAGTCGGTCTCGATCGTCACGATTGTCATGATGCCGCCGCGCTTCCCCTCGCGGCTGGTCACGTTCGACACCCGACGAGTCTCGGTGAGCTCGTCGCCGACGAACACCGGCGCGAAATACTCCCAGCCGCACTCACCGTGCAGTACGCGTCGCAGGTCGAGCCCGAGGGCGCCGAACATGTCGTCGTCGGCGCGCCAGTGAGCCGAGGAGACGACGAAGGTCGGAGGAGCGGGGATCGCGCCGAAGCCGGCGGCGCGGGCGGCCGCGACGTCCTGGTAGATCGGGTCGCGGTCGCCGAGCGAAAGTGCGAACTCGCGCACTTTGGACCGGTCGACGGGAAACGTGGTCCTCCCGAGTTGCGTCCCGATGAGCGATGCGTCAGCCACTCTGGTCACCTTTCCCGCCGGCGAAGGCCGGCGCACAATCGCGAATGAGGCTGCCGAGGTTCTCGGCGATGCGCTCGGGCGCGAGACCAATCGAGGGTGAGTAGAGAACGATGTGGTCCAGCACGCCCTCGTAGCGGCGCAGCCCTTCTCGGACCTCGGCGGCGGTGCCGGCCACCGCCATCGCGTCGATCATGTCGTCGGTGACCGCGGCGAACATGGCCGGCAGGTCACGCCGTGCGAACGCGTCGCGGATGGCCGCTGCCTGCCTGGCGAAACCGCTGACGTCGAGCACGTGCTCGTAGGTCTTCACCGAGGAGTAGAACGCGATCTGCTGCGCGGCCTCACGACGTGCGATCTGTGGGTCGTCGTGCACCGCGCAGATGACCATCGAGACGATCTCAATGTCGGCGGGATCGCGTCCGGCCCGCTCCGCACCGCGCACGACGGCTGGGCGGGCGACCTCCTCGACGTAAGTCGTGGTGAACAGCGGATGACCAGCCAACCCGTCGGCTACGCGCCCTGCCACCTCGCACATCCGCGGACGCACGCCCGCGGTGATGATCGGGATCGCTCGCTTCGGCGGCGCGACGTCGCCGGTTGGGACGAGATTCATCCGGTAGAAGCGCCCCTCATGGCGCACGGGGCCCTCGTGCAGGTTCCAGATCCGACGCACGAGCGGGACCAGCTCCTCCATGCGCAGAGCGGGAGCGGAGGTGTCCTCCACGCCGTGCCAGTCGCTCATCATGCGGCGTGTACCGTTGCCGAGCCCGAGTACGACGCGCCCGCCTGAAAGCTCGTCGAGGTCACGCGCCTCGGTGGCGAGCACGAGCGGGCTGCGCCCGACGCCATACAGGATCGACGACCCGATGCGGCAGCGCTTTGTGCGCGCGGCCATCGCGGCCATCGAGATCGAGCCGGAGCGCGAGTAGAACTCCGAGGCCCAGGCGGCGTCGAAGCCGGCGAGGTCGGTAGCCTCGGCGGTCTCGACAAGGGTGGCCAAGTCCGCGCCGAGCACCGAGACCCCGTACGTGGTCACGACGCCGCCAGCCTGAATCGGACCAGCCCAAGGTCCTCGTTCACCCGCTCGAACACTGCGCGCACTCTCGCCCCGATCGCAACTTCATCTGGGGCCACGCCCTCGAGACTGGCCAACAACTGCGGCCCCTCGTCCAGACGAACGAGCACGACGACGTACGGCTCGCTGCGCGGGAACGAGTCCCACGGGGGGCGGTACACCGGCGCGAAACTGACGATCTCACCAGTACCCGCCGCGGTCTCCCAGGCCAACTCACCGTCATGGCAGACGGGACACACCAGCCGCGGGTAGAGGAAAGGGTGGTCGTTCGCGCACCGCTGGAAGACGAGTACACCGCGGGCCGCTGCTGCGAAGTAGGGACGGTTGACATCGGTCAGCGGCGGCAGCGCCTCAGGATCGTGCAGACCGTCGAGAGAACTCGAAGCTGCGGTCATGACGCTCCCTCCATCACCATGCTGACGTGACTGCACAGCATCGAGCCGTAGCTGTGCACGAACGCGGTATCCGCCCCGGGCACCTGACGGCCCTCGGCGCGACCGGACAACTGCCAGTAACCCTCAAGGATCTGCGAAATGCCAGAGGAGGTCCCGGTGTGCCCGAACCGGATTAGGCCGCCGTCGGTGTTCACCGGAAGGTCGCCCCCCGGATCGGCGCAGCCGTCACGGTAGAAATCGCCTGCCCCACCGGGCTTCACGAAACCCGCCTCCTCAAGGATCATCGCCGGGTTGGAGGCGAAGGCGTCGTAGAGCAAAGCGATGTCGACGTCGGCCGGCGCCCGTCCGGAGCGCTCAAAGGCCATCGGACCCGAACGGGCGGCCCCGGTACGACCCGGCCGGGCCAGCGAGGTCAGAAAACCGTGGGTGTGACCCTCTCCAAAGCCCAGCAAATGCACCGGCCGGTGCTTGCCCGCGCGAGCCCGGCGGGCCGAGCCCAGCACCAGCGCGCCACCGCCCTCGCAGGGAATCGAGCAGTGGTAGAAGTGGAACGGCCCGGCGATCGGCCGGGACGCCAGCACGTCCTCCACAGTCAGGCGTTGAGCGCCGTGCGCGATAGCCGCGGGGTTCAGTGCGGCCCAACGGTCCTGCGACACGGTGACCTCGGCGATGTCCGCCTTGCCCTGTCCCGTCTCGTGCATCCAGGCCTGCGCGATCAAACCGTAGAGCGCCGGCACGGACGGTCCATAGGGCATCTCGAACGCGTGGTCACACACCAGCGCCATCAGTTCGCGCCCGCCATCGCGGATCGGTGGAAACTTGCCCGCCGACACGACCAGCACCGTCTCGGCCTCGCCCCGGGCGATGACGTTACTCGCCATGCGCGTCATGGCGAGATGGGTCCCGCCGCCAAGCTGACAGGTCATCTGAAGTTTCAGATTGTGCAGCCCGAGATAGTCCATGAGGTCCTCGGACAGGAAGATCGAACCCTCGTTCGTCATCGGCCCGGCGCACACGAGACCGTCGACCTCGTCTGGGACCACCCCTGCGTCGGCGAGAGCCGCGACCGCGGCGCGCACATGCAATTCAGTGGAGGTGTACGGAACGTTTCTTCCTGGAGCGAGTTCGGCGGCACCGATGATGGCCGGCTGGTCGTGTGGCATCCGGACTCCTTCCGACCACGCGTTCAACGCCGGTCCCGACGTGAACGACGGTTAGCATAGCGTGACTAGGGGGTCCGCGTCACCCCCGGCCCGCACCCGCCGCCAGCGCGGTATGGATTCTCTGGATGTCGTTGCGCCTCTTCCCAAGAGGGTGCTGCGATGACCGAAACCCGCGCCGATCGTGTCGTTTCTCGACGATGTCCAGGTGACAGATGAGGCCGATCGCGAAGCCCGCTGGTTCCGGTGGACGCCCGGCACGCGCCCGGGCGGAACTTTGCGCGCTCAGTCGCGCGTTTTTCTGAAGTGGCGCGGTGACCGACCGGTCCACCGTTTGAAGGCATGTGTGAAGTTCGTGAGGTCCGCGTACCCGAGTTCTGCCGCGATCTCGCTTACAGACACCGATCTGTCGAGAAGTCGCAGAATTGCTCGCTCCTGCAAGAACGACTGACGTAATTCTCGAAAGGTGGTCCCCTCTTCGCTGAGGCGCCGCTTCAACGTGCTCGGGGATATCGAGAGCTCGCCCGCCGTCCGGCTGATGTTCGTTTTTCCGGGATCTTTCTCGAGCAGGTCCCTTACTTTTTCGGAGACCGACGTGTCACGTCGTTGATCGAGAGTTCGCTGCAAATCGGTGACGGCAATCCGGTACGCCACAGGATCGGAGAATCGACAGACCTCCTCCAGCGTAGCCGCGGGAACGTGGACGAACGAGCTGGGGGCGTCGAAGAAGATCCGACCCGCCAACACTTCGTCATGAAGAACCCACGACTCCGGCGCTGAATGACTCAGATGCAGTTCAATATTCGGTACGGCACCCGCGAGCATGTCGAGCAGACGCAACAGCGCCAGCCCACCGTAGGTGACGGCCAGGCAGTTCAGGCCCGCGTCACCGGTGCGACCGGTGAGCCCGATCGTGAGGCCGCGTTCCGTCGAATGGAACGACGGGCTGAGGGCTGTGGTGATCACCGGCAGATAAGCAAGCAACTCGACAACCTCGGCTACCGAGCCCGCGCTGACCAAGGGAACACTGAGTGCCCCAAAGGACGTCAGTTTGGCGTGTTCAGCGAACGCGAAACCCAGACGGGTTCCCTGATCACAATCGAAATCGGAATATATCTCCCTGAACCACCGTAAGGGGACCTGCGCGTCGCGGCCCACCAACATCGACTCGGTGACGTGCTCGCGAACCATGATGCTGCGCAGCGCAATGCTGGCGTCATGCCCCAGCGACTCACTGTCCAGCATCTGCAGGAAAGCCAGCGCTGGCATACCCGAGTCGTCGAGTTTCACGTGCCTCCCTGCGCGTGAGCTAAAAATACAACTCTTTGACTCCTGCGAGCCTAGCGACGCTGGTCACGCGCGACAACACTAAAAAGAGAAGTTCCAGATTGAGGAGAGTTAATCATGGCAGTCGTCACCTTCGTCTCTCATGACGGCGAGAAGTACGAAGCCCCCTTGGCCGAAGGGCAGTCCTTGATGCAGATTGCGGTCAACAACGCGGTGCCCGGCATCGACGGCGATTGTGGAGGGGAAGCCGCATGCGGAACGTGCCACGTGATCGTCGCTCCCGAGTGGTCGGACACGGTGGGACTCTGCGGCGCCAACGAAGAGGAGATGCTCGCGATGAACCCCGAGCGTCAGCGGACGTCGAGGCTGTCCTGCCAGATGGCCGCCTCCGAGGCATGGGATGGCTTGACGGTCGAGCTACCTGAGTTCCAGCTCTGAAACAACGCCATGGATTTGGAGGAAACAATAATGAGTATTCCCGCGGCAGTGGCCGCCAAAGCCCAGTCTGCCGTGCCTCTGGAGCTGCAAATCCGCGGCGCACACCTCTACGACAAGACACGCCGGTGGGTAACCGGAACCAATGGTAAGAAGATCTTCACCGAGACGCCCATTCCTCCGGTCGAGGACATCGATATCGCCGACATCGATCTCAGCAACCCGTTCCTCTACCGCCAAGGCCGCTGGAAGTCCTACTTCGAACGCGTGCGCAACGAGGCGCCGGTGCACTACCAGGCTCACAGTCCGTTCGGCCCGTTCTGGTCGGTGACCCGCCACGCGGACATCATCGCCGTCGACAAGAACCACGAGGCTTTCTCCGCAGAGCCGTTCATCATCATCGGGAGACCGCCTCGCTTTATGGACATCGCCATGTTCATCGCGATGGATCCGCCACAACACGACTTGCAGCGCGCTTCCGTCCAAGGGGTTGTCGCGCCGAAGAACCTGCGCGAGATGGAGGGGCTGATCCGCTCGCGTGTCCAGGAAGTGCTGGACGATCTACCGGTGGATCAGCCGTTCAATTGGGTGCACCACGTCTCCATCGAACTGACAGCGCGCATGCTCGCGACCCTGCTGGACTTCCCGTACGAGCAGCGGCACAAGCTCGTGGAATGGTCGGACCTCGCCACCTCCATGGAGCAAGCCAATGGTGGTCCTTCCGACAACGACAGAGTGTTTCGTGGCATGGTCGACATGGCGAAGGGGCTCAGCGCTCTCTGGCATGACAAGGCGGCCCGTACCGCCAACGGGGAGCGACCGGGCTTCGATCTGATCACGATGCTGCAGGCCAACGAGGACACTAAGGATCTCATCGACCGCCCGATGGAATTCCTCGGCAATTTGGTACTGCTGATCGTCGGGGGAAACGACACGACTCGCAACTCGATGAGCGGAGGGGTTCTCGCCTTGAACCAGTTCCCCGATCAGTTCGAGAAGTTGAAGGCGAACCCTGACCTGATTCCCAACATGGTATCCGAGATCATTCGCTGGCAGACCCCGTTGGCGTACATGCGCCGAGTCGCGAAAAAAGACATCATGTTGAACGGGCAATTCATCCGCAAGGGCGACAAGGTCGTGATGTGGTACGCCTCTGGTAACCGCGATGAGCGTGTCTTCGAGCGGGCCGATGAGTTGATCATCGATAGGAGCAACGCCCGCAATCACATCTCGTTCGGGTTCGGCGTGCACAGGTGCATGGGAAACCGACTTGCTGAGTTGCAGCTTCGAATCCTGTGGGAGGAATTGCTCCCTCGCTTTGAGAACATCGAGGTGGTCGGCGAACCCGAGTATGTGCAATCGAATTTCGTCAGGGGTATCAGCAAGCTGATGGTTCGCCTCACTCCCAGGCCAAGTGCGTGACTCCCGAACGAGCGGTGATCGTCGGCGCGAGCCACGCCGGCGCGCAGTTGGCAGCTAATCTTCGAAGGGAGGGGTGGTCTGGGGAGGTCGTGCTCATCGGCGACGAGGGGGGACTGCCCTACCACCGGCCTCCGTTGTCGAAGGGATACCTGGCCGGCAAGAACGGCCTCGACGACCTCCTGATTCGCGGCGCTGATTTCTACGAAAAGCAGCACATTCGACTCTTGAATGCGACCGTGGAGGCGATCCACCGGAGTGCCAAGCGTGTGTCTCTGAGCACCGGCGACACGCTGACGTACACCAAGCTCGCGTTGTGCACCGGTGCAAGGGCCAGACGACTCCCCACACCAGGGGTGGATCTTCCCGGAATTCACTACCTGCGTACCGCTGCAGACGTCGAGTTGATCCGTGCCGCCGCTACACCGGGTCGGAGGGTTGTGATCGTGGGCGGCGGTTACATCGGGTTGGAAACGGCGGCCTCGCTGTGTTCGCTCGGCATGAACGTCACCGTCCTCGAGGCAACCGAGCGTGTACTCGAACGGGTCACCGCGCCGGAGGTTTCCGCGTTTTACACCCGAATCCACAACGGCGAGGGAGTGGAGATCCGAACACACGCTCTCGTCGAAGCCTTCTTCGGTAACGGTGGGGTGCAGGAGGTGGTGCTGGCTGACGGCGAACCGATCCCCGCCGACTTGGTCATCGTCGGCGTCGGTGTGGTGCCGAACACCGAGCTCGCCTCGGCCGCAGGATTATCCGTCGACAACGGCATCGTGATCGACGACCAGGCCCGCACCAGCGACCCCGACATCGTGGCCGCCGGCGACTGCACCAGCCACACCATGGCTCGATACGGCTCGCGTATTCGTTTGGAATCCGTATCGAGCGCCGGCGAGCAGGCCAAGATCGCTGCGGCGACAATCTGCGGAAAACACAGCGCAATCGCTGCGCTTCCATGGTTCTGGTCCGACCAGTACGATCTCAAACTCCAGATTGCAGGTCTCAACGCCGGGTACGACGAAGTGTTGCTCAGTGGTGACCCGTCGCGTGAGCGTGACTTCAGCTGCTTCTACTTCCGCGAGGGCGAACTCATCGCCGCCGACTGCGTCAATCGTCCTCGCGATTTCATGTCCAGTAAGCGGGCCATCAGCCAGCAGCTCCGAGTTGACCGCTCAGAGCTCCTCGCCGGCTCGATCTGACACGAGAGCTTGCTAGTTACAAACTGTGGACAACTCCCAGGTACCTGAGTGCTACGCGGGAGATCCGCTCACCGGTGGTGGCGATGTCCGCGGCTGGGAGTACAACATGACTCACTGTCAGTCGCACCAGAACATCTGCGACCTCCTCAACGTCTTCGGAATCGAGATCGTCGAAGTGGTCGTTAAACCACGTGATCAGAGCCGCGGAGCAGAGCTGAAGCAGGGAAGCCGACGTCGGCAGAAGAGGTAGGACTCCAGTAGACGACGAGCCACCGCGATCATTCCCCGAAGGGTTGGACGTCAGAACTGCCTTGAGGAGCGGGCTGTCTTCTGCTTCACAGAGGGTGAATTGCACCGCTGCGGTGATGCCGCCCCGCACGTCGCCCACGTGTTCGGCAAGGACGGCAAGAATGCCTTCCATAAAGCGCTGGCCCTCCGACACCACAAGCGCGTCGCCGAGCCCCTGTTTGTCGCCGAACTCTTTGTACAACGTCGGGCGGGAGACGCCGACCGATTCGGCAACCTCGCTCATCCGGACCTGATCCCAGCCCTTCTCGATGGCGAGTTCTCGTGTCGCCCTCAAAACCTTTTCGCGCACATGCCGGCGGAAAGACACCCGCGCTGGTTCAGTTGGCATAGGAGCAGGATAGGCGCCAGCCCTACATGGGCAGTCAACCGACAGCAGGGTTCATGTGGTCCTGTCGAGGAATTCGACGACCGCCGTCGAGAATGCGTCGTTGTTGTCGCCGGCAATCATGTGTCCCGCGCCCGATACGTCAACGGTTTGCGCGTGCGGAACGACGGTCAGGAAATGCTTTACTGTCTCTTCGGAGACCATGTCAGATAGTAGGCCCCGGACCAGCAGCGTTGGCGCGGACACCTGCCTCGCACCATCAAGAAGGAACGCGCTCATCATGTCGAAGTCTTTAGCGCCTTCGTCTGGATCACCCTGCAGGAACTGGAAATTCGACGTCACGAAAGCTGGATCCCATCGCCAGGCCCAGCGACCGTCTTCGCGACGGGCGAGGACTTTTCGGAGGCCGTCGAGGTTTTCGGGGCGAGGGCGGTGCGGGTTGTAGGCGGCGATCACGTCAGCGGCCGACTCTAGGCTGTCGAAACCTTCGGGGTGTGCCGACATGAACGCTACGACTCGTCGGGCGCCTTCCATCTCCATTCGCGGAGTGACGTCAACCAGGACGACGGCCTGCCATAGGTCCGGCGGGGCGAGCAAGTGTGTTCCGAGAATGGTCAAGCCGCCCAGAGAGGCGCCGATCGCGGCGACGGGGCGGCCGGAATCGGCGTATGAGCGCACGGCCAATAGGTCGGATCCAAGCCGGTCCCCGTCGTAGCGTCCGTCGGGGTCCCAGTCGCTGTCCCCGTGTCCCCTGGTGTCGTACGCGGCCACCGTGTAGCCCCGCTGGTGCAGGCGTTGGGCGGTGACGTCCCAGGCGTGTCGGCTTTGACCTCCGCCGTGAAGGAGCAACACGACCGCCCGCGGCGCATCACAGCGGTAGAGGTCGACCGCCAGCGTCAGCCCGTCCGCCGTGGGCACGCGCTCGACCACAGGAGCCGACGAATCGCCTGTTCTCTTTGCCGACATCAGGAGCTCGTCTTCGGTGCGACGACGGTGACGGTTCCCTGGGCCGCACACACCGCTCTGCCGTCGTTGCAGATGTCGATACGCGCCACACCGCTGGTTCTGCCCAGCGAGATGATCTCGGCTGTGGCTACACAGGTGCCGCTAGAGACCGGACGAAGCAGATTCAGTTTGAACTCCGTTGTCGCGACCCAAGATCCCAGTGGAATCACGGGATAAAACACCACTCCGAGGCAGTGGTCGACCATGGCCGATAAGCAGCCCCCATGCAGGTTCCCGAAAGGCGTCTTCAGGTCGTCGCGTGCGTCCATCTCCGCGACGAGCCGTCCCGCAGTGAATTCGGTGTGACGGAAGCCGAGGTAACCGGCCAACCCGCCCGTGGTTTCTGCTGCGCTCTTTAGTTGCTCAGCGACCTGTTCGTTGAACGTGGTGAATTGCACAGGCCCTCCTACCTCATCTGCCGTCGAGACATTACGCCATAGATGTCACATCGGTCGAGCGTGGTCACCCGCCAGGATCGCCGGAAGGAGAAACCTCGACAGAAACGCCCGGAGTCCGTCACGACTGCGCTCCCGCGGCCCTCGAACAGTCAGCAGGCTCAATATCGTGCGGACAACCCACTCGGCGGCGTCGTCGACGGAGACGCCCGGTTCCACGCAACTCCAGTGTCTGGTGAAGATGGGACGCAGAAATTCGGTGACGATTTCGAAGAGGGACGTCGAGGTCCCCGCCGCGAGACCCACGCCGGCGAGTTCCTCGTCGCTGCCGAACAACAATCCGATGATCTCTTCGCGGCGCGCGGCCTCAACCGTGTATTCCACGAAATCGACGAGCGCGGAGCCCAGGTCGGCGTGCGCCGCGATCCGCGGGCTGATGCGGTCGAGATAGCGCTCGGCGGCGCGAATGATGACACCCGACATCACCGCCTCCCGACTGGGGAAGTAGCGATACACCGTTGCCCTGGACACACCCGCTGTTCTGCCGATGTCCTCCATGGTCGTGCCCACCACACCGCAACTCTCGAGGCACCGCTCGGCAGCATCGAGCAACCGGTCGCGAGCGGACCCACGATCTGTCGGCGCGGCGGCGCCCCATCTCAACAACCTCGTCGACACACAGCTAGTATGCCGCGAGCGCACACCATTGTGACTTGCCCACGCACATGACACCATCGCAGTTATGTCTCAAGTCAGCCCCGTGGCCCTGAGCGGATGCCGATGCCGATGTTGGTAGAAGCGCGTACCCCGGTTGTCGTCGGCGTGGGCGAAGTTACCCATCGCGGGAACGACTTCGTGGACCCGATCGACTTGGCGGTAGAAGCCGCACGCCGCGCGGTCAAAGACGCAAGTCGCCCGGTCGAGCGGCGCATCGACACCGTCGCGACTCCGGGCATCCTGGTCATACCGCGCGACAATCCCGCCAGCAGGATCGCCGAAGCGATGCACATCAGTCCCGCCCGCCGCATCAGCTGTCCCGTCGGCGGAAACACCCCGCAGTATCTCGTCGAAGTGTTGGGTGGCGAAATAGGCGAAGGCCGTGCAGATGTCGTCCTGGTCGTCGGGGCGGAGAGCGGGCATTCCGCACGCAAGCTTCAGGGCGGGGAACTTCTCGACTCGCCGCCCCCACCCCGCTCCGACGACGAATCCCTGGGCGACGCCCGCCCCGGGCTGAGTCAAGCCGAATTGTCGGTGGGTCTGAGTTGGCCGCACGAGGTGTATCCCATCTTCGAGTCCGCGATCGCCGCGCGCCACGGCCGCGACTTCGATGCTCAACGGGAGTGGCTGGGCACGCTGATGGCCCCGTTCACAGCCGAGGCGGCACGCCATCCGGAACAGGCCTGGTTCCCACGCGCACGAAGTGCCACCGAACTCAGCGAAGTCACCGCGGAAAACCGCATGGTCTGCTTGCCCTATCCCAAGCTGCTCAACAGCATCATGTCCGTCGACATGGCTGCCGCCTTCATTCTCATGGCGGCCGAGGTGGCGGACGAATTAGGCGTCGCGCGCGATCGTTGGGTCTTTCCCTGGTCAGCAGCGACTTGCAACGACGTGTACTTCCCCGTGGAACGGCCGGACCTCAGCCGCTCATCGGGTATCGAGGTAGCGGCACGGAAGGCTCTCGATGCGGGCCGGTTGACCACCGACGACATCCGGTGGTTCGACCTCTACTCCTGCTTCCCGTCGGCAATTGAGATGGCTGCCGAGGCTCTCGACTTGGACCCCCTCGACGACAGAGGCCTCACAGTAACCGGAGGCCTGCCTTATCACGGCGGTCCCGGAAACAATTACGTCAGCCACTCGATCGTGGAGATGGTCCGACGGTGCCGACGCGACCCAACCGATGCCGGACTCGTCACCGGCCTCGGGTGGTATTCGACCAAGCATTCGGTCGGTGTGTGGTCGGCCACCCCGCCACCAGCCGGGTGGCGACTGCTCGACACGGCGGTCGAACAAGCTCAAATCGATTCATCGCGGCTGGCCGTCGCAGGCGCCGACGAGGCGACCGGTTGCGCGACAGTCGACGGATACACCGTCGTCTACGACCGAGACGGCCAACCTCGATGGACTCCGATCATCGCGCACCTGTCCGACGGGCAAAGAGTCGTCGCACGCAGCGACGATCCGCAGATCGCCGAGGCGATGGGCGCGGAAATGTACGTAGGTAAAACGGTGTGCCTCCGAAACACAGGGTCGTTCACCGGGTTCGAGCTTCCATGATCGCCGAGGCGATGGTGCTGACCGGACCGCGGAGTCTGCAGCGGCGCCAGATGACCATCCCCGACGTCGGCGACCGGGGTGCGATCCTGCGAGTTGAAGCATGCGGTCTGTGCGGAACAGATCACGAACAATTCACCGGACACCTGCCTGCCGGCTTCTCATTCGTTCCAGGGCACGAAATCGTCGGCATCGTCGAACATGTCGGCGCTGCGGCCGGCCAACGCTGGGGTGTACAAGCCGGCCAGCGCGTGGCCGTTGAGGTGTTCCGGTCCTGCCGAGACTGCCCCGAGTGCCGCCGCGGCGAATACCGGCGGTGCGCGGTGAACGGCATCGCCACCATGTTCGGGTTCGTCGACGTGGAGATCGGCGCGGGCTTATGGGGCGGATACGCCACCCATGTGGAGCTTCCGTGGGACGCGATGCTGCTCCCGATTGCCGAAGACATGGACCCCGTTCTCGCCACGTTGTTCAACCCTCTCGGGGCCGGTATCCAATGGGGGGCGACTCTTCCCGACACCAAGGCCGGGGACGTCGTAGCGATCCTGGGGCCCGGCATCCGCGGAATCTGTGCGGCGGTGGCGGCCAAAGAGGCGGGAGCCGCGTTCGTCGCGATGACCGGCGTAGGCCCACGCGACGAACAACGACTGGCCATAGCCAGATCATTCGGTGTCGACCTGCCCATCGATGTATCGCAGGACGATGCAGCGACCGCGCTCCAGCGTGAGACAGGCGGACGGCTTGCCGACGTGGTCGTCGACGTCACCGCTAAAGCACCCTCCGCGTTCGCCGATGCCGTCGGCCTTGCCAGGCCCGGCGGCACAATTGTGGTGGCCGGCACCCGCGGAGGAGGCGGCGCGCCCCGGTTTGAACCAGACTTGTTGGTCTATAAAGAATTACACGTCGTAGGCGCACTCGGCGTGGAGTATCCCGCCTACCGGGCAGCCCTCGAGATTCTCGCCATGGGCCGCTGGCCGTTCGACCGGATCACCAGAGAATCAACCGGCTTCGCTGGGCTCGCGCAGCTGCTCACTTCGCTTGCAGATGAAAGTGCCCGATCAAGTGGGGCGCTGCACAACGTCTTTTTGCCCACGCCCGAACGGCGTGGGCAGAGGTTCAACAGAGAGGGCCACCCGTGACCATGGCGGAACGCGTACCGATGCTCGACCGTGAGCAGGCCCAGCTGCGAGCTGCCGAATGTGGGTTGCCCGAAGAGTTGGCAGAACTGTCGGTATTCCGCGTGGCACTTCATCAGCCGCGTGTGGCGGTTGCGCTGTATGGGCTGCTGGACGCGTTACTCTTCCGCGGTTCCCTTGACGCGCGGCTACGCGAGCTGGTCATCTTGCGCATCGGCTGGATCACTGGCTCCGAATACGAATGGACTCAACATTGGCGAATCGCCACACTGCTCGGCGTGCCTGAGCCTGATCTCCTCGCGGTGCGCGACTGGCAGAATTCCGAAAGCCTCGGGCCAGTCGAGCGTGCGGTCCTCGCAGCGACCGATGATGTGGTACGCGACGGGGTCATCTCCGAGGAAAACTGGGCTGGGTGCCAGAAGGCATTCAATAGCGATCACGCGGTTTTGGTCGAACTTGTCGGAGCAATCGCCAATTGGCGGCTCTTTTCGATCCTGCTTCGATCTCTGAATATTCCGCTTGAGTCCGGTACCGACGGCTGGCCGCCCGATGGGCGAGCTCCTCAGCGTCGCGATTGAGCAAAAACGTGGACCGGTGCTTGACCGAAGCGGTCAGCGCCCCAATCGCCAGACCACGACCCGTGTCGTAGACGGACAAGTCCCCCCTCGGACACCCATGTGACAAGGCCAGTTGCCGAGTCTGCGCCGATGGCGTTCAGACTGCGCGGAGGGCGCCTTTTCTCGACAACTGACAACCCTCACCGCAGGCTCGATGTGCGGTGCGCGGGGTCGTAGGCTGGGTGAGGCCTGCAGTCGGGAGGGTGATCATGACCCCAGCCAGGAGATTTCTCCGGCGGATGCCGGCTCGCAGGTATCGCGACCGACGGGAAGCGGGTCGCGTGCTGGCGGCCGAACTCGCGTCCTACCGAGGAACGCCCGGGTTGCTCGTACTCGGCCTGGCCCGCGGCGGCGTGCCTGTCGCGTGGGAGGTCGCCGCGGCCCTGGACGCCGATCTGGACGTGTTTCTGGTGCGTAAGCTCGGCGTCCCACGCTGGCCCGAACTGGCGATGGGCGCGCTGGCCAGCGGCGGCCGTGTGGTGATGAACGACGACGTGGTGTCCAGCCTGCATATCAGTGATGACGACGTGCGCTCGGTCATCGAGAGCGAGACGACCGAACTACGCCGGCGTGAACTCGCCTACCGCGGCGGCAGGCCGGAAGCCGACCCGCGCGGCCGTGCCGTGGTGCTCGTCGACGACGGCATCGCCACCGGAGCGAGCATGCTGGCGGCGGTGCGGGCGGTGCGCGCCGCCGGAGCGCGGTCGGTGGTGGTCGCGGTGCCGGTGGGGCCCCGCTCTGCCTGTCGCCAACTCGCGGCCGAAGCCGATGACGTGGTGTGCGCGACGATGCCGGCGGACTTCGACGCCGTCGGGCAGGTCTACGCCGATTTCCATCAGGTGACTGATGACGAGGTGAGGGCGCTGCTGGCCACACCGGCCGGCGACGCCCCGCGCTGCTGAGAGCGCGCTACTTCTTGGAGCTTTCGTCGACCGCCGGCTCCTCGGCGGGCTCTCCGGCCTCGGACTTCTCAGCGGCCGGCTCGTCAGCTTCTTCGGGGTAGTCGACGGCGTCGAGGGGTTCGCCGTCGTCCTCCTCTTGGTCCTTCAAGTCCTGGTCGTCCTGAGCCGCGTCGCGCTGCTGGCGCTCTCGGACTGCGTCGACGATGAGCAGGATGACCCCCAGCACGCTGGCGCCGATACACACCCACGCCACCAGCTCATTGCTGGTCACCACGGCGAACACCAGGGCGACGAGCCCGATCAGGGCTAATACGAGCGCAATGATCAACATTGGTCATCCTCCGGCCGGCGCGGTGCGACTGCCCAACCTACCAGGGTCGACACTGCCCAAGCGGCAGCCCGCGCGTGTCCGTCCCCCCGCAGAGCGTCAGTTGCCGCGATTGAACTGGTCGAATCCGCCTGAATCGGCGCTGGAGTCGACCGGGGCCGCGGAGCCGCGCTGGCCAAGCTCTTCGAGCTGGGATTCCAGGTAGGTCTTGAGCCGGGTGCGGTACTCGCGTTCGAATGTCCGCAGCTGCTCGAGCCGGCCTTCCAGCACCGTGCGCTGCTGGTTGATGGTTCCCATGATCTCGGAGTGCTTGCGTTCGGCGTCGGCCTGCAGGGCGTCGGCCTTCTCCTGGGCCTGGCGCAGCTGCGTCTCCGACCGCGACGTGGCGTCAGCGAGCATCGCGTCGGCCCGCTGGCGAGCCTCAGACACCGTGGTCTCGGCGGTGTGGCGGGCCTCGCTGAGAATCTGGTCGGCGTTGGCGCGCGCGTCGGCCAGCATCTTGTCCGACTCCGCCTTGGCTGTGCTGGTCAGGCGGTCAGCGGTGTCCTGGGCCAGGCTGAGCACCCGAGCGGCCTTCATGGCCTGTTCCTCGTTGCTGGCCGACGGCGCCGCGACCGGAGCGGCCACCGGAGCCGGCTTGACCGGTTCGGGCTCGGGCTCGAACGTCGGAACGGGCTGAGCAACGGTAGGCGCGGCGGCACCGCCACCACCACCGGCGGCCAGCTCCTGGTCCAACTCGGCGATGCGCTGACGCAGGTCGGAGTTCTCCTCGATCAGCCGGGTCAGCTCGTTTTCCACCAGGTCGAGGAAGGCGTCAACCTCATCTTCGTTGTACCCGCGTTTGCCGATGGGCGGCTTACTGAACGCCACATTGTGGACGTCGGCAGGTGTAAGCGGCATTCTTTGTCCCCTCAAAGTTCCTGGACGGTCAAGCGATCTGGAGAGTCTAAAACGGTGCGGTAGCCGTCTGGCAACTGCCGCCCATCCTGTCACACCAGACTCGGCGGTTGCCGATTGGACTAATAAATAAGGAGCAATTTCAATCTCTAAGGCAAATAAATCACATTTCTTAGATCAGAAAAATCGCGCGCATCACACTTGTCGCCGAATCGTGGCCGAACCGTCTCCTAGCTACATTCGGTCCGTGGCAAGCGGCCGCTACGCCGCAGCGCTGAACGCCAACTGCATCCCGATGAATGCCACGAGCAACAACACCAGGATGGACAGGTCCAAACGGACGGCGCCGATGGTGATCTGTGGGATCAGGCGGCGCAGCAACTTCACCGGTGGATCGGTGACGGACATGATGATCTCCAGGATCACCACGGTCACACCCGTCGGCCGCCAGTCTCTGCTGAACGAGCGGATCCACTCGATGACGACCCGCGCGATGAGCAGCAGCCAGAAGGTGAACAGCGCAAAACCAAGGATCTGAAAGAACAGCACCAACGAGAGCCCGACCTTAACGATGACGATGAGAGGAATGTCCGCGCCGCCGCAGCGGCACCAGCAAGCCTACCGACCCGACCGCGGCATACCTGTCACGAGGGACGGCCGACATGCGCTCAGCCCGGTCGGCCACCCTGTGACCTACCGGGCTGTGCAGCGGAGATTTCGCCTATTGGTAAGCGTAGAAACCGGTTTCGGCAATGCGGCGACGCTCCTCCGGGGAGACGTCGACGTCGGCGGGCGACAGCAGGAAGACCTTGGTCGCCACCTTGTCGAACGACCCGCGCAACGCGAAGGCCAGGCCGGCGGCGAAGTCGACCAGTCGCTTGGCGTCGGCGTTGTCCATCGACACCAGGTCCATGATGACCGGGGTGCCGTCGCGGAATCGCTCGCCGATGGTGCGCGCCTCGCTGTAGTCCTTGGGCCGCAGCGTGGTGATCTTCGACAACGGGTGGCCGTCCTCGAACATCATTGCCATGCGGCGCGGGTCCATTGCCAGCGCACCGCGGGTGGAGCCCCGCAGCCACGAGCCCAGACGCGGCCGGGCCATGTCCGGCCGGTCGAACTCGCGCGGCTGGAAGCGCGGCTCCTCGGGGTAGCCGCCGCGGTAGCTGCTCGGCGGCGGATAGTCGGCGGGCATCTCAGGACGCAGGTCGCCCCGCGGGTCCCGGCGCGGCTCGTCGTATTCGCGATCGCGCCCTTCGTAACGGCCATATTCGTCGTCGAATCGGGGCCGTGAATAACCCCGGGACGGCGTGCGGTCGTCGTAATACTCGTCGTCGTAGTCCTCCATCGGAGCCATACCGAAGTAGGCCTTGACCTTGTGCAGAGTGCTCATCGTGCGAACCCTTCTAGCCTGGGATATTTGTTGTTTGTGATGAAGGTGTGACTCGAGTGACTATTCACGGTGACCGTAACCGCCGTTGACCCAGAAGCGCGGTACCGACACGCACACACGTCGATCCATGTTTGACGGCGATCTCGAGGTCTCCCGACATGCCAGCCGACAACCCGGCCGCATTGGGGAAGGCACGACGTACCCGGCAGTGCTCGGATTGCAGCCGGTCAAAGGCCTGTTCGGCGTCCCAGTTCAGCGGCGGAACACCCATCAGACCGACCAGTTCCAGACTCTCGGAGGTCTCCACCTGTTCGCAGACCCGATCCAGCGCACCGGGCTCGGCGATGTCGACCCCGCCGCGTGACACGTCGCCGTCCAGACTGACCTGAACGTAGACCCGTAGCGGCGTGCTGCGGCGCTGCTCGGCCAGGGCGCCGGCCACCGCCCGCTCCAGCGCGGTGACCAGCTGCCCGCTGTCCACCGAGTGGGCGGTGTGCGCCCAGCGGGACAGTGACTTGGCCTTTTTGCGCTGGATCTGGCCCACCATGTGCCACTGCATCTGCCGGGATTCCCCTGATGCGCCCAGCAACCGCGCCACCTCGGCCACCTTCGCGGACGCCTCCTGCTCCCGCGACTCGCCCACGGCCCGCACTCCGAGTCGGGCCAGGATCGCCACGTCGGTGGCCGGGAAGAATTTGGTGATCGGGAGCAGTTCGATCTCACCGACGTTGCGCCCGGCCGCCTCCGCGGCCGCCGCGAGCCGGGAGCGCACCGACGCCAGCGCGCGGGTCAGTTCCGACTGGCGCTCGCCCTGGGCGGCATCCGTCTCGGTCATCGCGGTGCTTCCATCCACACCAGGGACGCGAGTCGACCCGTCGGCGCGTCGCGCCGATGACTGAACAGGGCGGGGTCGGCCGCGGTGCAGCGCGGGTCGACCTCGATGGAGGTCACCCCCATCCGGCGCAGTTGCCCGGCGATGCCGACGCGAAGGTCCAGACCCGCGGTGCCTGCGGGGGTCTTGGTGTGACTGCCGGGCAAGACGGCTTCGACCTCCGCGGCCATCGCATCGGGCACCTCGTAATTGGGACCGCTGACCGCGGGGCCCAGTAGCGCCGAGATGTCACCGACCTGGGCGCCCAACTCCAGCATCGCCTCGACCGTGCGGGCGACCACGCCGTGCTGCGCGCCGACGCGGCCGGCGTGCACCGCGCCGACGACACCGGCCCGCGCGTCGGCGAGCAACACCGGCACGCAGTCAGCCGTCACCACGGCCAACGCCAATCCTGTTGTCGCCGTCACCATTCCGTCGGTGTCAGGCAGGGCCTCGCGCCGCGGACCGGCCACCGTCTCGACGTGGGTGCCGTGCACCTGGTTCATCCACAACACCCGATCACCGGGTAGGCCGATGGCTTTGGCCAGCCGGGACCGGTTGGCCCGCACGGCAACCGGGTCGTCACCGACATGGTCGCCGAGGTTGAAAGAGTCGAACGGCGGTTTCGAAACGCCGCCCGCCCGAGTCGTGGTGACCCGACGGATTCGAACGCTCACGTCCCCAGTATCTGGATGGTGTTGCCTGCCAGGCTGCATCGACGTCGGGCCATCATGTTTCGAGGCCGGTTTGTCGCGCAGTGGCAAGCAAACTGAGACCTCAGCGGCGCATGAAGGGCGGCACATCGACGTCGTCGTCGTCACCGCCGATGCTCAGGGTCGCACCGTTGGTGTGCAGCGGAACACTGACCGCGTCGACCGGTTCGAACAGCGTCGAGGTGAGCTTGCCCGCCTTGGCTGTCTCGATGCGGTGGGCGCCACCGGCTTCGTTGCTGCTGACAGCTTTGCGGCCGGGGCCGGCGTCGAAGCCGGCCGCGATCACGGTGACGCGCACCTCGTCGCCGAGCGAGTCGTCGATCACGGTGCCGAAGATGATGTTGGCGTCCTGGTGGGCGGCGTCCTGCACCAGCGAGGCGGCCTCGTTGATCTCGAACAGGCCCAGGTCGCTGCCACCGGCGATCGACATCAGCACGCCCTGGGCGCCTTCCATCGACGCTTCCAGCAGCGGTGAGTTGATCGCGATCTCCGCGGCCTTGAGCGAGCGTCCCTCGCCGCGGGCCGAGCCGATGCCCATCAGCGCGGTGCCGGCGCCGGACATGATGCCCTTGACGTCGGCGAAGTCGACGTTGATCAGGCCGGGTGTGGTGATCAGGTCGGTGATGCCCTGGACACCGTTGAGCAGCACCTCGTCGGCACTGCGGAAGGCGTCCATCAGCGACACCGCCGCGTCGCCCATCTGCAGCAGGCGGTCGTTGGGGATCACGATCAAGGTGTCGCAGCTCTCGCGCAGCTGTCCGATGCCGTTTTCGGCCTGGTTGCTGCGCCGCTTGCCCTCGAAGGAGAACGGCCGCGTGACGACGCCGACGGTCAGCGCGCCGAGTTTGCGCGCGATGCTGGCGACGACGGGCGCGCCACCGGTGCCGGTGCCACCGCCCTCCCCGGCGGTGACGAACACCATGTCGGCGCCGCGCAGCAGTTCCTCGATCTCCTCCTTGGCGTCTTCGGCGGCCTTCTTGCCGACCTCCGGGTCGGCACCGGCGCCCAGGCCGCGGGTCGAGTCGCGGCCGACGTCGAGCTTGACGTCGGCATCGCTCATCAGCAACGCCTGTGCGTCGGTGTTGATGGCGATGAACTCCACACCTTTGAGGCCTTGCTCGATCATTCGGTTGACGGCGTTGACGCCGCCACCACCGATGCCCACGACCTTGATGACGGCCAGGTAGTTGTGTGGGGGGGTCATCATTCGTCTTCCTCCCTGATGGGCTTTCAGTTCCCCTGGTATTGCGTGGGTATGCCTGCGGTGTGTCTCCTTGCAAAACCCTCAACCTCAACCATAGAGTTAGAGTTATGTCAAGTAGTTCCGCGTAACCAGAACCGTATGGGTACGACGGGCACTAGCCGTGCAGGCGCGCCGACGCGCGGCACGCATTTTTCTCTTTCGCCGAGTGTGAAGCTGGCCGCACACTGGGCTGCGAATGTGCGGGCAGCCGCACATTCGCCGCAGTGAGCGAAACTATTTCACTGTCGGCAGGTCCGGGCTGGACACGTCGTAGGTGCGGCCGGGCTGGGTCAACAGCGCCGCCAGCTTCTCGGCCTTCTCCGCCGCCCGGTCGGTGGTCCCCCAGATCACCACCCGGCCGTCGGTCAGCGTCAGGGTGATCGACGACACCGAGGGCGCCGCGATCCGGCCCACCTCCCCGGCGACCTCGGGGCGCAGCGTGCTCAGCACCTTCAACGCGGCCAAGGTAGCGGGGTCGGTGGGACCCGGGTTGTCCACGTCGATGTAGGGCACCGCGGGCGGCGGCGGGTCGGTCGCGAAGTCGACGCCGTCGCGGTCGAACAGGTGCGGCCCGTCCGGAAAGTCCTTCACCACCATCGGGATCCGCTCGACGATCGTGATGCGCAGCGCCGACGGGTACTGCCGCTGCACCCGAGCGCTGGCCACCCGCCGGATCGCGGCGACCCGGTCGGCGACCTGGTTGGTGTTGATCTGCAGCAGCGGCGTCCCGACCCGCACCTGCGCGGCGTCGAGCACCTCCTCCCGGGTGACGACCCCGGTGCCGGTGACCACGATGTTGCGGGCCGACATCGCCGGGGTGAAGTAGAGGATCAGGCCCAGCCCGACCCCGACCACCACCAGCAGCACCGTTGCCAGCACCATCTTCAAGCCCCGAACCACTCCTCGCGCAGGGGGTTTGGGTTCGGGCAGCACGGCGCCTTTGGCGCGCCGCTTGGCCTCGCGGCGGGCTTCCTCGATGGCGGTGGCCCGGGCCTGCGCGGCCCGGCGCTCGGCGCGTTCCCGCCGGGCACGCCGGCGGGGGCCCTCGAAGTCCTCTTCTTCTTCGGTTTCCTGGGCCGGCTCTTCGGTCGAGATCGGTTCCGTGACCGCGGTGTCCGCGGAGTCGGGACCTTCACCCGCCAGGTCGGCGGGCCGACTTTCGTCGGGCTCGCTCACTGCGGCACTCCACGGCCGGGCGCGCTGCGATTGGCCCGCAGCCGCAGCGCGGTGACGATCTCGGGTCCGAGCAGCGTCACGTCACCGGCGCCCATGGTGACGATGACGTCGCCGGGTGCCGCGGCGGCGGCCACCTCCTCGGCCACCGCCGAGAAGTCCGGGAGGTAGTGCACCGGGACGCTGACATGTTCGGCGACCGTGGCGCCGCTGATGCCGGCCAGTGGTTGTTCGCGCGCACCGTAGACGTCGAGCACGAAGACTTCGTCGGCGCCGTCCAGCGCTGCCCCGAATTCCTGCGCGAATGCCTTTGTGCGCGAGTACAAGTGGGGCTGGAAGACGACCAGCGAACGGCCGCTGCCGCTCTGCTGGACAACGGAACGCACGGCCGCCAGGGTGGCGCCGATCTCGGTCGGGTGGTGGGCGTAGTCGTCGAACACCCGCACCGCATTGGCGGTGCCGACCAGTTCGAAGCGTCGCCGCACTCCTTCGAAACCGGCCAGCCCGTCGAGCACCTCGTCGACGGGCGCGCCGATCTCGACCGCCGCGAGCAGCGCGGCCAGCGCGTTGAGCGCCATGTGGCGTCCCGGCACCGACAGCCGCATCACCCGCTGCTGAGGCTCTCCCGCCAGCTGGATATGGGCAACGGCCTCGGTGCCGTGTTGTTCCCACGACAGCAAGCGGGCGGCGAGCGACCCGTCTCCCGACCCGTAGCGCAGCACCCGGATGCCCAGTTCGGTCGTGCGCCGCGCCAGGGCGGCCGCACCCGGGTCGTCGGTGCACGCCACCAGCGCTCCGCCGGGCGCCAGCCGCTCGACGAAGGAGTCGAACACCCCGACATACGCCTCGGTGCTGCCGTAGAAATCCAGGTGGTCGGACTCGATGTTGGTGACGACCGCGACGTTGGGCGTGTATTCGAGCAGCGTGCCGTCGCTCTCGTCGGCTTCGGCGACGAAGAGGTCGCCGCTGCCGTGGTGGGCATTGGTTCCGGCCTCACCCAGTTCGCCGCCGACCGCGAAGGACGGGTCGCGTCCGCAGTGCTGCAGCGCGACGATCAGCATCGACGTCGTCGTCGTCTTGCCGTGTGTGCCGGTGACCATCAGGGTGGTGCGCCCGGCCATCAGCTTGGCCAGCACCACCGGCCGCAACACCACCGGGATGCCTCGGCGCCGGGCCTCGACGAGCTCCGGATTGGTCTTGGGGATGGCGGCGTGGGTGGTGATGACGGCGGTGACCCCGCCGGGCAGCAGATCCAGCGACGACGCGTCATGCCCGATGCGGATCAGCGCTCCGCGCGCCCGCAAAGCGTGCACGCCGCGCGACTCCTTGGCGTCCGATCCCGACACCATCCCGCCGCGGTCCAGCAGGATGCGGGCAATGCCTGACATGCCGGCGCCACCGATGCCCACCATGTGCACGCGCTGCAGCTCCGGCGGCAACTGTTCGGCGGTCACCGGCGCACTCCCCGCATCTGCCGGGCGACGTCCAGCGCCGCCCGGGCCACCTGCTCGGCGGCGTCGCGGTGCCCCACCAGCGTGGCCGCCGCGGTCATCGCCGCCAGCCGCGGCGGGTCGTTGAGCAACCCGGACACTTCGCGGGCCACCAGTTCCGGTGTCAAGGCGGCGTCGGCGACGATCATCCCGCCCCCGGCGTTGACCACCGGCAGCGCATTGAGCCGCTGCTCACCGTTGCCGATCGGCAGCGGCACGTAGATGGCGGGCAGCCCGACGGCCGAGACCTCGGCGACCGTCATCGCGCCGGAGCGGCAGATCACCATGTCGGCTGCGGAGTAGGCCAGGTCCATCCGGTCGAGATACGGCACCGCCACATACGGCGGGTCACCGGGGTCCGGCGTGCGGAGTTCGAGAGTGTTCTTGGGTCCGTGCGCGTGCAGGACTGACACGCCGGCGGCGGCCAGGTCGGCGGCCGCGGCGGAGACGGCCCGGTTCAGCGACACCGCACCCTGGGACCCGCCGAACACCAGCAGGACGCGGGCGTCGTCGGCGAAGCCGAAGTGGGCCCGCGCCTGTGCGCGCAGGCCGGCGCGGTCCAGCGTGGTGATCGCCCCCCGGACCGGCACTCCCACCACCTCGGCGCGCCGCAGCCCCGAATCGGGCACCGCCGACAGAATCCGGTCGGCGGTGCGCGCGCCCACCCGGTTGGCCAGCCCGGCGCGGGCGTTGGCCTCGTGGATCACCACCGGGATACGGCGGCGCCTCGGCCTGCCGCGCGAAGCCAGGTAGGCCGGCAGCGCGACGTACCCGCCGAAGCCGATGACGACGTCGGCGGCGACATTATCGAGCACCGCGCGAGTCTCCCGGACAGCGCGCCAGACCCGCGGTGGCAACCGGGCCAGGTCGCCGCTGGGTTTGCGGGGCAGCGGCACCGGGGTGATCAGCTCCAGCTGGTAACCGCGCTCAGGTACCAGCCGGGTCTCCAGGCCGCGCGCCGTGCCCAGCGCGGTGATCCTGATCCGGGGGTCCAGGGCGGTCAGCGCGTCGGCCACGGCCATCGCGGGCTCCACATGGCCGGCGGTCCCGCCGCCGGCCAGCACGACCGAGAACGCACCACCGGCGGGCAGGGGACTGTCCCCTCGCCCGCCGGCCGACTCCGTGACCTTGTCGTTCACCCGTAACGCTGACCTTCCAATGCACCTACGCGCCGTGTCTGGCGCCGGCCGGCGTACTGCTGGCCAGATCTATGATGCCTGTCCCGCCCACGGCCGCTTCCCGCAGACCGTCGAGTGGTGCGCGGCTGCGGCTTCTGCGGCGGTCCGGCGGCGCGGCGGGCGGCCGGCGCCTTGGGTGCCTGCTGCGGCCGCTTCCTGTCCCGGAACGACTCGATTCGGCTGGGCACGTAGGGCTCCGGCGGCGGCAGCCGCAGCAGCCGGTTCACCTTGTCATCACGCCCGGCGCGCAGCGCGGCCACCGCCTCGGGTTCGTGCCGGGCCGCGTTCGCCATGATTCCGATCATGAAAAGCGTTGCTGCCGTTGATGTTCCGCCAGCAGAAATCAGTGGCAGCTGCAGACCGGTGACGGGCAGCAGGCCGATCACATAGCCGATGTTGATGAATGCCTGACCGAGCACCCACAACGTGGTGGTAGCGGTGAGCAGGCGCAGGAACGGGTCGGCGGACCGGCGCGCGATGCGCATGCCCGTGTAGGCGAACAGTCCGAACAACCCCAGCAGGCCCACGGCTCCGATGAGCCCCAGCTCCTCGCCGATGATGGCGAAGATGAAGTCGTTGTGGGCGTTGGGCAGGTAGTTCCACTTGGCCACACCCTGCCCTAGGCCGTCGCCGAAGATGCCGCCGTGGGCGAGCGCGTACTTGGCCTGCCGGGCCTGATAGCCGGTGTCCATCGGGTCGTCTTCGGGATCCAGCCAGGACCGCACCCGGTCGGAGCGGTAGCCGGCGGACATCGCCAGCACCGCGCCGGCGGCGAACACCGCGCCGAGCGAGCTGACGAACACTCGCAGCGGCAGGCCGGCGTACCACAGCAGGCCCAGCAGGATGATGCCGAGCGAGACCGTCTGGCCGAGGTCGGGCTGGGCCACGATCAGCCCCAGCGCGATGAGCGCGGCCGGCACCAGGGGAATCAGCATTTCGCGCAGCGAAGCCCGCTCCAGGCGCCGGGCCGCCAGCAGGTGGGCACCCCAGATCGCGAACGCGATCTTGGCCAGCTCGGACGGCTGCATGGAGAAACCTGCGATGACGAACCATTTGCGGGACCCGTTGGCCAGGTTGCCGATGCCCGGAATGAGCACCAGGACCAGCAGGATGATGGTGATCGCGTAACTGGTGAACGCGATGCGCCGGATGAAACGCACCGACATCCGCAACCCGGCGTAACAGGCGACAAGCCCGACGACCGTCCACAGCACCTGCTTGGCGAAGATCGTCCAGGCCGAGCCGTCGTTGTCGTAAGAGTGCACGCCGGATGCGGACAGCACCATGATCAGGCCCAGCGACGTCAGCAGCGCGGTGACGGCGACGATGAGGTGGAACGACGTCATGGGCCGGCCCAGCCAGGCACCGAACGCGGTGCGCGGCCCGCCCGACCCGGCCATCGGCGCGCCGGCCTTCTCCTCGGCGGTGGCAGCGCCGGCCTGCTCGGCCGGGTCCGTCACCTCTGCGGCGGCCGACGTCTCCCCCTTGTCCCGGCGGAAGAGCCGGGTCACTGCGATACCCACACCGCCTACCGGACCGCGGCGCGAACGGCGGCCGCGAAGGCGTCACCGCGGGCGGCGTAGCCGGTGAATTGGTCGAACGATGCGCCGGCCGGCGCCAGCAGCACCGTGTCTCCGGGTTTGGCCAGGTCACGGGCCGCGGCTACGGCCGCGGCCATCACCCGGGCGCCGATATCCTCGTTATTAACTTGTGTCACATCAGCAACAGAAACCACACCAGTCGCATGCATCTCAACATCCTCGCCTGTAACAACCTGTACGACGGGGACATCGGGCGCGTGTCGTGATAACGCCTCGGCAACCTCGGCGCGATCCCGCCCAAAAAGGACCGCCCCGACCAGGTGGGACGCGATGCGGGCCAGTTCGGCGTCCAGAGACGCGCCCTTGAGCAGACCACCGGCCAGCCACACGACCCGGGGATAGGCCAGCACCGATGCCTGGGCGGCGTGCGGGTTGGTGGCCTTCGAGTCGTCGACGTAGTTGATGCCGTCGGCGACCGTCACCACCTCACAGCGGTGCCGGCCCAGCCGGAAGGCCGCGATGGCGGAGGCGATCGCCTCGGGTCTCACGTCGACCGCGCGCGCCAGGGCCGCGGCTGCCAGCGTGTTGAGCACTCCGACCGGACCCGGCACCGGAATCGAGGCGACCGGCAGCAGCGGCAGGTCCTCGGCGAAGGCACGGTCGACCAGCTGCCCGTCACGCACGCCGAGCTCGCCGGGCGCGGGTTCACCGAGCCGGAAGCCCACCCGGACAGCTGCCGGGGCGGTGTCGCGCAGCGCCGCTGCCCGGCTGTCGTCGAGTCCGACGACGGCGACCCGGCCGGTCAGCACCCGGGCCTTGGCGGCGGCGTAGGCGGCCATGGTGTGGTGCCAGTCCAGGTGGTCTTCGGCGATGTTGAGCACCACGCCCGCCTCCGGCCGCAGTGAGGGCGCCCAAAACAACTGGAAGCTGGACAGTTCCACCGCCAGCACGTCGGACGGCTGGTCCAGCACGTCGAGCACCGGGTCACCGATGTTCCCGCACAACTTGCTGCGCAGTCCCCCGGCGATCAGCATGTCGTGCAGCATCGAGGTGGTGGTGGTCTTGCCGTTGGTGCCGGTCACCACCAGCCACCGCCGCGGTGGCCCGAAATGGCTGGCCGCATCCAGGCGCCAGGCCAACTCCACATCGCCCCAGATGGGCACGCCGGCCGCGGCGGCCGCGGCCAGCACCGGGGTGTCCGGCTGGAAACCGGGGCTGGTGACCACCAGCGCGTACCGGCCGATGCGATCGATGGCGGTCGCGGGGTCGGCGGTCGCGACGCCGGCCGCGGCGTGCGGGGCCAGCATCGCCGGGTCGTCGTCGCACAGCGTGGGCACGGCCCCGAACCGGGTCAGCGTGGCCAGTACCGCGCGGCCGGTCACCCGGGCGCCGGCGATCAGGACGGGGGCACCCGGCGCCAGGGGATCCAGCACGTCAGGCACCGATCGTGGACAGCCACTCGCCGTAGAACAGGGCGACGCCCAGGCCGCAGCTGATCGCGGTGAGCAGCCAGAACCGGATGATCACCGTAGTTTCCGCCCAGCCGCCCAGCTCGAAATGGTGGTGGAAGGGCGCCATCCGGAACACCCGGCGCCCGGTGGTCCGGAAGGCGAGGATCTGCAGCACGACCGAGGTGACTTCCGCGACGAACAACGCCCCCAGCACGACGGCGAGAATCTCGGTGCGGCTGGTCACCGACAACCCGGCGATGATGCCGCCCAGAGCCAGCGACCCGGTGTCGCCCATGAAGATCTTGGCCGGGGCCGCATTCCACCACAGGAAACCGATGCAGGCGCCCGCGGTGGCGGCCGCGATCAGCGCCAGGTCCAGCGGGTCGCGCACGTTGTAGCAGCCCAGGCCGGGCGCGGTGACGCAGGCGTTGCGGTACTGCCAGAAGGTGATCAGCACGTAGGCGCCGGTGACCATCGCCATGCAACCGGCGGCCAGGCCGTCCAGCCCGTCGGTGAAGTTCACCGCGTTCGACCAGGCACTGACCACTATCACGCAGAACAACACGAACAGCCCGGGGGCGAAGGTGACCGTGGCGATCTCGCGCACGTAGGACAGATCCGCGCTGCCCGGCGTCAGGCCGGCGTTGTTGCGGAACTGCAGCACCAGCACGGCGAACAGCACGGCGGCGGTGATCTGCCCGACCGTCTTGGCCGTCTTGTTCAGGCCCAGGTTCCGCGACCGGCGGATCTTGATCAGGTCGTCGATGAAACCGACCCCGCCCAGGGCGGTGGCCAGGCCGAGCACACACAGGCCCGACGCCGAGATCCCTTCACCGTCGAAGGCCAGCCCGAACAAGTGGGTGCCCAGGTAGCCGGCCCAGATGCCGGCCAGAATCGCCACCCCGCCCATCGAGGGCGTACCCCGCTTGGTCTGGTGGCTGGGTGGGCCGTCCTCGCGGATCTGGTGACCGAACCCTTGCCGGGTGAACAGCCGGATCAGCGCCGGAGTCAGCAGGATGGACACGGTCACCGCGATGGCTACGGCGATCAGGATCTGCCTCACGGGCGTGCGCCCTCGGCGGTCAGTGCGTCGGCCAGCGCCCCGAGCCCGACCGAGTTGGACGCCTTGACCAGCACCACGTCTCCGGGCTGCAGCTCGGCGCGCAGCAGGGCCAGAGCGTCGTCGGCGTCATCCACCATGACGGCTTCCTCCCCCCACGAGCCCTCCATCACCGCACCCTGGTGCATGGCGCTCATCGACCTCCCGCTTCCCACGACAACGAGTCGAGACACATCTAATCGCACCGCGAGCCGGCCGATGCGGTCGTGCTCGGTTATTGCATCCTCGCCGAGTTCGGCCATCTCACCCAGCACCGCCCAGCTGCGTCGCGGATGAGTCTCCCCGTGGGCGATCCAGGCCAGCGCCTGCAGACCCGCCCGCATCGACTCGGGGTTGGCGTTGTAGGCGTCGTCGATGACGGTCACGCCGTCGGCGCGGGTGCTCACCTGCATGCGGTGGCGCGACACCGGGCCCGCCGCGGCGAGCGCCGCCGCGATCTGTTCCACGCTCGCGCCGCACTCCAGTGCGACCGCGGCCGCGCACAGCGCGTTACTGACCTGGTGCTCGCCGTAGACGCCGAGCCGAACCTCGGCCTGTTCGGCGCCCGCGTGCAACGTGAACTGGGGCCTGGCCAGCTCGTCGAGTGTCACCGGCCCGGCCCACACGCCCTCGGTTTCGGGGCCGGAATTGCGACTCACCCGGACGACCCGGGCCGCGGTCACGTCGGCCATCGCCGCCACCAGCGGGTCGTCCGCGTTGAGGATGACCACACCGGATGACGGAACAGATTGCGGCAGCTCGGATTTGGTCTGGGCAATGATCTCCCGGGAGCCGAACTCGCCCAGATGCGCGGTGCCGACATTGAGCACCACGCCGATCGACGGGGTCGCGATATCGGCCAGCGCGGCGATATTGCCGGGGTGGCGGGCCGACATTTCCAGAATCAGGAAATCGGTGTCCCGCGTTGCCCGCAACACCGTCCAGGGATGACCCAGTTCGTTGTTGAACGAGCCCGGTGGTGCAACCACCTCGCCCAGCGGCCGCAGCACCGCGGCCACCAGGTCCTTGGTCGACGTCTTGCCCGACGAGCCGGTGATCCCGATGATCCTCAGGCCACCGGACGTCAACTCGGCGGCCACCGCCGCGGCCAGCTTGGCCAGCGCGGCCAGCACTGCGGCACCCGACCCGTCGGCGTCGTGCTCGAGTACCGAGGCCCGATCGTCGGCGGCGGCCTCCGGCCGTACGACGATCGCGGGTACGCCGACCGGCCGGGCGGCCAGCACCGCCACGGCGCCGGCGGACACGGCGGATGCGGCGTGGTCGTGCCCGTCGGAGCGGGCGCCGGGCAGGGCCAGGAACAGGCCGCCCGGGCCGATGGCGCGGGAGTCGAATTCCACTGTCCCGGTGACGCGGGTGGTCGCGGCCACTTCCGGGGTTACGTCGGTCAGGGTGCCACCGACGATGTCGGCGATCTGGGCCACGGTCAGGTCGATCACGGCCGGCCTCCCTGGGCCTCGAGAGCCGCCGCGAGTTCCACCCGGTCGTCGAACGGACGCACCTCGTCGGCGCTGCGCTGGCCGGTCTCGTGGCCCTTGCCGGCGATCAGCACCACGTCTCCGGGGCGGGCCCAGCCGACGGCGTAACGGATCGCCTCGCGCCGGTCGGCGATCTCGGCCAGCTCCGCTTGTGAACGCGCTTCTTTTGCGCCCGCGAGGATTTCGCGGCGGATGGCGGCCGGATCCTCACTGCGCGGGTTGTCATCGGTGACGACGACGAGGTCGGCGAGTTCGGCGGCCACCGCACCCATCGGGGCCCGCTTGCCCGGGTCCCGGTCGCCACCGGCGCCGAAGACCACCGCCAAGCGGCGGTCCGGCCGCACCAGGGTGCTCAGCACCGCGCGCAACGCGCCCGGCTTGTGCGCGTAGTCGACCAGCGCGAGGAAGTCCTGTCCCCGGTCGATCTGCTCGAGGCGCCCCGGGACCCGGGTTTCCCGCAGACCCGGTGCGGCCTGCGCGGGCGAAACCCCGACCGCATCCAGAAGTGCCAGCGCCACAAGGCAATTCGCGATGTTGTAGTGGCCCGGCAGATTGATGCCGATGCGGTGCTCGGAGCCGGAGGGATCGACGGCGGTGAATTCCTGGCCGGCCGGACCGCAGAGCGTGACGTCGCGGGCGCGCCAGTGTGCGGGCTCCCCGGTGACACTGACGGTGATCGCATCACCCGCCCGCCCCGCCATCGCACGACCAGCCTCGTCGTCGACGCACACCACGACCCGGCGGGCGCGCAGGGCCGAGGCGGGGTCGAACAACAGCGCCTTGGCCTCGAAGTAGTCGGCCATGGTCGGGTGGAAGTCCAGGTGATCGCGCGACAGATTGGTGAAACCACCGACGGCGAACTCGGTCCCGTCCACCCGCCCCAGGGCCAGCGCATGGCTGGACACCTCCATCACGACGGTGTCGACGCCGCGTTCGGCCATGGCGGCGAACAGCGCCTGCAACGCCGGGGCCTCCGGCGTGGTGAGCGCGCTGGGGATGTCCGCGCCGTCGATGCGGATGCCGATGGTGCCGACCAGGCCCGCCACCCGTCCGCCGGCCCGCAGACCCGCTTCGACCAGGTATGTCGTGGTGGTCTTGCCGGAAGTGCCGGTGATGCCGATGACGGTGACCCGGTCCGACGGGCGGCCGTACACGGTCGCGGCCAGTCCTCCGAGCACGCTGCGCGGTGCCGGGTGCACCAGGACCGGCACTGCCGCCGCGTGCGGACCCATCTCGGTGACCCCGTCGGCATCGGTGAGCACCGCGACCGCTCCGCGCCCGATAGCGTCGCCGGCATGCCGGGCGCCGTGCGTGGTGGATCCCGGCAGCGCGGCGAACAGGTCGCCGGGCTGGACGTCCTGGCCGCGCAGCGTCACGCCGGTCACCGTCACATCGGGCCCGGGGGGCGATGGCGCGCCGATCTGCGCGGCCAGCGTGGACAGCGCAACGCCGGCGATGACGTGCGGGCGCAGCCCAGCGGGCGTCGACTCCGCCACGGGCAGCACCTCCGTCCGAGCGCAGATGGTCAGGGATCGCCATGATCGGCCCTGACACCCTATCGAGAGGCACCCGGTCACCGCGTAGAGCCGCGCCCGCGCGGAGCGCTACGGAACTATGACGATCCGTTCTGGCCGGGCTTGCCGAGAATCAGCCCCCCGCTGCCGCCGGCGCCGCCCGCACCGCCGTTGACACCGTTGCCGCCGTCACCGCCGTTGCCGAAGAAGGTCTGGGCAAAGGAGCCCTGGGTGAACGCCCCGACGTTGCCGCCCGCGCCACCGTCGGCAGCGCCACTGCCGAAGCCGGCGTTGCCGCCGTTTCCGGCAAAACCAACCGTGAACAGGCCGCCGGCGTCGCCGCCGTCACCGCCATTGCCGCTCTGACCAACGCTGCCGCCACCGGCACCGCCCGCACCGCCGACCGCAAGTCCCGCGACATTTGCGCCCTGGCCGCCCGCACCACCGACGCCACCGGCGCCGTTGTTGCTGTAGCCGCCCGCGCCGCCGACACCGCCGACGCCCAGGCCGAAAATCGCCGCGCCCGTCCCGCCGCCACCGCCCATGCCACCCGGCCCGGTGGGGGCCACCGCACCGCCGATACCGCCGGCACCTCCCACCCCTGTGCCCAGGAACACAGCGCCGGTGCCGCCCATACCGGCCGCACCGCCACCGGCAGGGCCAGATCCACCCGCTCCACCGACACCGCCCTGCGCGTAGCCGCCCAGCACACCGGCGGCACCACCAGCACCCCCAGCACCGCCGACGCCGGTCGCATCGAAGGCCGTTGCGCCGGCCCCGCCCGCACCGCCGAGTCCGAAGAGGTAACCGCCACCGGCACCACCGGCACCACCGGCACCGCCGGCGATAAAGCCGGTTCCACCCGCACCACCGGCACCGCCGAGGCCGAGGAGGGCACCACCGGCATCGCCGCCGACGCCGCCGGTGCCCCCACCGACATAGCCGTATCCGCCCGCACCGCCAGCGCCTCCGATGGCGACCAGCCTTCCGCCGGCACCACCGGCGCCGCCGGCCCCGCCGATCCCTCCTCCGGCGTTGCCACCCGCACCGCCGGCTCCGCCCCACCCGATGAGTGAGGCGTTACCACCGGCCCCACCCGCTCCGCCACTGTCAAAAAGCACCGATTCTCCACCGGCGCCACCCGCACCACCGTTACCGATCAACCATCCGCCGTTGCCACCCGCGCCGCCCACCCCGCCGCGCAAGCCGGTCCCACCCGCCCCACCATTACCGATCAACCCGGCGGCGCCGCCGCTGCCGCCGTTCTGCGGGTTCAACCCGCTGTTGTAACTGAAACCGTTGCCCCCGTTGCCGATCAGCAGTCCACCGGCACCACCGTTGGGGTTGGCCGCCGTGCCGTTCGCGCCGTTCCCGATCAGCGGACGGCCCAACAGCGCCTGAGTCGGGGCGTTCACCACACTCAGGACGCCGTCTTGCACCGCCTGCAACGGCGAGGCACTTGCCGCGTCCGCCGCCGCGTACGCGCCACCGGCCGCATTGAGCGTCTGCATAAAGCTCTGGTGAAACTGCGCGGCGACGGCGCTCAACGACTGGTACTGCACGCCGTGACCGCTGAATATCGCGGTGACCGCCGCCGAGATCTCGTCGGCACCGGCTGACAGGATTTCGGTAGTCGTCGCCGAGGCGGCGGCATTGGCGCTGTGCAACGAGGTCCCCAGACGCGCCAACTGCTGCGTCGCCGTCTCCAGCAGTTCTGGGGTAACGATTACAAACGACATCCGACATCTCCTGCCTGGCCACGAGTAAGCGGTTGACAGTATGCAAAACCGACCCGAATCCGGGCGGGTTTTCGCCGAAACCCATATATCCACTCGACGAAATGAGCTGCGCGGCCCGCCCTACATCGCCTGCAGCGTCAACGGCGGTCCCGGATCGGGCGACAGCGGCACGTTCTCCCGCTGCATCAGCCAGCCCGCGATGTTGTGGAACAGCGGTGCCGCCGAGTGCCCGGGAGTGCCGTCGGCGTTGCGTTGCGGGTTGTCCATCATGATGCCGATGACGTAGCGGGGGTTGTCGACGGTGGCCATGCCGGCGAAGGTGATCCAGTAGACGTCGTCGAAGTAGCAGCCGCAGCCGGGGTTGATCTGCTGGGCGGTGCCGGTCTTGCCGGCCATCTGATACCCCGGTACCGCGGCCGCCGGTCCGGTGCCCTGCTGGTAACCCATCGGATCCTGCTGCACCACCGCGCGCAGCATCTGCCGCACGGTCTGGGCGGTCTGTGCCGAGACCACCCGCACGCCCTCCGGACGCGGTTCGTCGGTGCGTGAGCCATCGGCGGCGATGGTTCCCTTGAGAATCCGCGGCGGAATCCGCACCCCGTCGTTAGCGATGGCCTGGTACATGCCGGCCATCTGCAGCAGCGTCATCGAAACGCCCTGGCCGATAGGAAGATTGGAGAAAGTACTGCCCGACCACTGGTCGATCGGCGGCACCAGGCCGGCGCTTTCACCGGGCAGCCCGACGCCGGTGCGCTGGCCCAGCCCGAATTTGCGGACCATGTCGTAGAAGCGCTCCGGGCCCACCCGCTGCGCCAGCATCAGGGTGCCGACGTTGGAGGATTTTCCGAACACACCGGTGGTGGTGTACGGCATCACGCCGTGATCCCAGGCGTCGTGCACGGTGACGCCGCCCATGTTGATTGTCCCGGGTACCTGCAGCACCTCGTCCGGGTTGGACAGGCCGTACTCGATGACCGAGGACGCGGTGATGATCTTGTTGACCGAGCCGGGTTCGAACGGCGAGGACACCGGCAGGTTGCCCAGTTGCCGGTCGCCCTGGCGACCGATGTCCTGCGACGGGTCGAAGGTGTTGTCGTTGGCCATGGCCAGCACTTCGCCGGTCTTGGCGTCCAGCACGACCGCCGAGACGGTGTGGGCTCCCGACACGTTCTTCGCCTGTTGCACCTGCTGCTGGACGTAGAACTGGATGTCGTCGTCGAGGGTCAGCTGGACGGTGGAACCGTGGACCGCCTTGTGCCGGTTGCGGTAGCTGCCGGGGATGACGACACCGTCTGAGCCGCGGTCGTAGGTCACCGAACCGTCGGTGCCGGCCAGCATGGCGTCCAGCGAGTCTTCGAGGCCGAGCAACCCGTGGCCGTCCCAGTCGATGCCGCCGACGATGTTGGCGGCCAGTGACCCGCCCGGATACTGACGCAGGTCCTGACGCTCCGAACCGACCTCGGGGTATTTGGCCGAAATGGCATGAGCGATGGCAGGTTCCACGTTACGAGCCAGGTACACGAACGATTCGTTGCTCTGCAGCTTCTTGAGCAGGGTGGCTGCGTCCGGCTTGTTGTTCAGCTTGCCCGCCACGTCTTTGGCCATGTCCTTCAGCCGCTGATCAGGATCGGGGGCGCTCGGGACTTTCTTTCTGGCGTCCTCGAGCTGCTGGCGAATCCGCTTGGGCTGGAAGGTCAGCGCGCGCGCCTCGATGGTGAACGCGAGCCGGTCGTTGTGGCGGTCGATGATGGCGCCGCGGATCGCCCGCTCGACGTCGGTGACCTTGAGCTGACCGGCCGCCTGTGCGTTGAGTTCCGAGGCGTTGGACACCTGCAGGTAGAACAGCTGGGTGATGGCCACCACCATCAGCACCAGGATCACGGCGTTGCCCGCCCGGTGACGGAAGACGAACGACGCACCGCGGCTGGTCACCTCCACCACCTGCCGGGTGCGTCGCTGGGTCGCCGAGTGCCCCATCTCAGGCCGTGCGGTGGCGCGAGACTTGTTGGCTTCCTTGGGTTTCCGAGCCCGCTTGGCGCCCGGGACCTCGGCCGCGGACCGGTCGCGGCGGCGCTTGGCCGGACCCTGGTCCTCGCGCGGCCGACGGGGACCACGCTCGCGCCCCGGTTCGCCGCGACTCATCGCGGTATCCCCGGAGTCGCCGGCGCCGCGGGGGGTGCTGGGGGTGCGATGGGAGCGGGTTGTTCGGTGTTAGCCGGCGGTGGCGCCGGCACTCCCGGAGCCGGCGGTGCATCGTGCACGGGGTTGGGCACCGTCGCCGCGGGCGGCAACGGTGAAGGCAACTGAGCCGGCATCTGATCGGGGAAGGACAACAACGGCCCGTGCACGTCCAGCTGACCCGGCGCGGTCGGCACCTGACCGGGAACGGTCGCGGCCTGGCCCGGTACCGCGGGGATCTGTCCCGGTACTGCGGGGACTTGCCCGGGCACCGCGGGAAGCTGACCCGGCACCGCGGGAACCTGACCCGGCGCGGTGGGAACCTGACCCGGCACCGGCGCCTGCAAGCCGGGATTCAGCGTCGCCGAACCGTCGGGCCCGCGAAGCAGCACCTGCGGGCCTCCCCGGCCCGGTTGAGTCGGGTCACCGGAGGGCGGCAGCACGCGCACCGCCACCTCCGGCGGAGTCACAGCCGGTTTCGGCGGTGCCGGCGGTGCCTCGTCGGGCAGCTTGGCGTTCAGCGGCGGCGGCTGGATGCCGTCCGCCGGTTTCGGCGTGCCGACCACGACCCAGTTGCCGTCGGGCGCCTGCACGAGGTGGGCGGTGTCCCTGGTCGGGATCATGCCCTGCTTGCGGGCGGCTTCGGCCAGTGCCGGCGCGGACTCCGCCTCCCGCACATCGCGTTCGAGCGCCTCCTTCTGCTGTTGCAGCATGCGGGTCCGCTCGCGGGCGTCACTCAATTTGTAGGAACGCTCGGCGGCATCGGTGGACAACCAGAGGGTCAGGCCCAGCCCGATGCCGAGCGCCCCGATGACCAACACCACGAACGGGATCCTGCTCAACAGGGTGTGCGGCCGCAGATCGATCTGACTGATCCTGGTGGCCAGTCGCTCGGTGAGCTTGGGCCGAATGACTTTGGGCGCTTTGGCCTTCCGCGCCTTCGCCCGGGCCTTGGCCTGACTGGTGTTCTTGGCGCGCGCCGGCCGGTCGACCGGCCGGGTCATCGGGCTGGTCTGCGGACCGGACCGCGGGACCCGGGCCTCACGGCTGGGCGCCGGCGGCTTTCCGGATCGGCCCCGGCCTCGGCGTGCCGGTGCGTCCATGGTGCCGGGACGAGCGGCAGCGGCTCGCCGGCCGCGACGCTCGCTCTCGCGGCGTTTCGTTGCCTCGCGCTTTGCGCTCATGCCTGTGCCTTCCCCCTCGCGTGCTCGATTCGTTGCAGGGCCCGCAACCGGACCGGGGCACTGCGCGGGTTGCGTTCCACCTCGGCCGCGTCCGCTTTCTCCGCTCCGTGAGTCAGCGACCGGAACAGCGGCCCGTGGCCGGGAAGTTCCACCGGGAGGCCCGGCGGGGTGCGGGAGGCGATGGCGTCGGCGAACAGACGCTTGACGATGCGGTCCTCCAGGGACTGGTAGGCCATCACCACGATGCGGCCGGCCAGCACGAGTGCCTCCAGTGCGGCGGGAACGGCGTTGCGCAGGGATTCCAGTTCGTCGTTGACGGCGACGCGCAGCGCCTGGAAGGTGCGTTTGGCCGGGTGCCCGCCGGTGCGCCGGGCCGGGGCCGGTATCGCTTCGTAGAGCAAAGCCACCAGCTCGCCGGTCGAGGTGAACGGGGTACGGGCGCGGCGGCGAACGATCTGCGCGGCGATGCGACGGGCGAAGCGCTCCTCGCCGTAGCGGTGCAGAATGTCGGCCAGCTCTGCCTCGCTGTAGGTGTTGACGATGTCAGCCGCCGTCAGCGACGACGACGGGTCCATCCGCATGTCCAGGGGCGCGTCTTTGGCGTAGGCGAAGCCGCGCTCGGCGCGGTCGAGTTGCATCGACGACACCCCGAGGTCAAACAGGATTCCGTCGACGGATTCCACTGTGCCGTAACCGCATTCGTCGAGCGCAGCGGCGATGCCGTCGTATCGCGTGTGCACCAGGGTGACCCGCTCACCGAACTGCGCCAGCCGGTCGCGGGCGATGTCCAGAGCACTCGGGTCGCGGTCGAGTCCGATCAGGCGCAGGCCCGGCAGTTCCGTCAGAAACCGCTCGGCATGCCCGCCCGCACCGAGTGTGGCATCGACCAGGACCGCGTCGGCGCCGTCGGAGTGGCGTCGGGTCAGCGCCGGGGTGAGCAGCTCGACACACCGCTGTGCCATGACCGGGACATGGCCGAAATCGCTTGCGCCGGAATCGGAGTCAGGCACCGCGACACCTCTCCCGCTCAGGCCGCCAGGGGCTGCTTGCCGTGCTGTCCGTGCACCGAGGCCCCTGTCCGAGACGCACCTGGCGTTGGGGAAGTACGCCAGGGTCGGTTCGGGCAGAGACCACGGTGCACAGGCATGCACCTCAGAAGATGTCGCCGAGTGCTTCATCGCTGGCCGCGGAGAAGTTCTCTTCATGAATTTGCTGATAGTTGTTCCACGCCTGCGCATCCCAGATCTCGAGGTAATCGACGGCGCCGATCACCACGCAGTCCTTGGACAGGCCGGCGTAACGACGGTGGTCGGCCGACAGAGTGATCCGGCCCTGTCCGTCGGGATGCTGTTCGTCGGTGCCGGCGGCGAGGTTGCGCAGGAACGCGCGCGCCTCCGGGTTGCTGCGCGGCGCCTTGCTCGCCCGGCGCGCCAGCTGCTCGAACTCCGCCCGCGGGTAGACGGCGAGGCTGTGGTCTTGGCTCTTGGTGACCATCAACCCCCCTGCCAGTGCGTCGCGAAATTTGGCCGGCAGCGTGAGCCGCCCCTTGTCGTCGAGCTTGGGCGTGTAGGTGCCGAGAAACACTGGGGCACCTCCAACTTGCTTCTCACCCAAACACTTCGGCCACCATACCCCACAACCCCCCACTTCGCCCCATAAACACCCCCTCCGCGCGTCCCGGAGTGGCGTTTTCCCACCCCGGCAGGGCCAGCGGTCGTTTCAGAGGTACCCGGCACACCGCTGGTGTTACATGAAACCCGATGTCACAGCCCATATTTGGCGCTTCGGGGGGCAGGTGGGGCGCAGTGGGGCGCCATGGACACAGATGCGCTACAAGTGGGGCACGAGATGGCGTCACCCGGCGTGGATGGCGTGTCGACGCCGCCGGGTCTGCAACCGTGTCAGCTGCCGAGTACACAAACAAAAACGGGGCAGCCCGAAGGGCTACCCCGTGACGAACCTACCGCGTGGGCCTAGTCGTCGAAACGACGCCGGAAGCGGTCCTCCATGCGACTGGTAAAGGAGCCGCCCGCGCCCTTGGAACGACGCTGCCGCGACGAACCCGCCGTCGGCCCCGTGGTGTCCGGCCGGCCGGACAACCGCCGGCCGGTGACCGCGTACACCACCCCGCCGAACATCACGACGAAGCCGAGCACACTCAGGATCGGGAAGCTGCCGATCATCGTGGCCTTGAACGCCACCCCGGAAACCAGCATGCCCAGTCCCACGACGAACAACGCCGTGCCCTGCAGGCGGCGGCGTGCGGTCGGCGCCCGGAAGCCGCCGCCGCGCACACTTGACGCGAACTTGGGATCCTCGGCGTAGAGAGCGCTCTCGATCTGATCGAGCATTCGCTGCTCATGATCGGAGAGTGGCATTCGTCCCTCCTTGCCGACACACTGTCACGTAACCACCGGTAGCCCGGGCCCTTGTTAGGGCAATTAACCACAATGATACGAGGTCAATCTGCGCCGTACCACTGGTTCGCAGGCGATTCTATCCCGGCTGCGATAGCGCGACATGATCGGCCGCAACCCGACCCGTCAAACCGGGCCGTCCCGCGCCCAGTCGTGGCTGCCCGAACGCTTCGTCCGATACTGGAACAACCCGGAGCTCATCCGCAGACGATCAAAAGGACACCCGCACGTTGGCGACATTCCTCATCGATTTGCCGGCCAAAGAGATGGAGCGCCGCCTCGGCGACGCTCTGAGTGTCTATGTCGATGCGATGCGTTATCCCCGAGGCACCGAGAATCAGCGGGCCGGCATGTGGCTCGAGCACACCCGGCGGCGCGGCTGGAAGGCGGTCGCCGCGGTCGAGGTCGCCGACGACGCGGCCACCCCCGGCTCGGAGGCCGAGCTGCGCAGCGCGCCGCTCGTCGGCATCGCCTACGGCTACCCGGGGGCACCCGGCCAGTGGTGGCAACAGCAGGTCGTCCTGGGCCTGCAACGCAGCGGCTTTCCGCCGCAGGCCATCGACCGGCTGATGAACAGCTATTTCGAACTCACCGAGCTGCACATCCACCCGCGCGCTCAGGGGCGTGGTCTCGGTGAGGCCCTGACCCGGCGCCTGCTCGCGGGCCGCGACGAGAACAACGTCCTGCTGTCCACCCCGGAGAACAACGGCGAGGCCAACCGCGCCTGGCGGCTGTACCGGCGGCTCGGTTTCACCGACGTCATCCGCAGCTACTACTTCGCCGGGGATCCGCGGGCCTTCGCGATTCTGGGCCGCGCTCTGCCCCTCTAATCGGGCGGCTCGCCCACGGGTGGCACCGGGTCTGGCACGATGACCTGGTGCGAGCCAGCTCTCCTCCGCTTCCAGCCCGCGGATTTACTGCCCGGCGGCGCCGCGTGCTGGCCATTCTGATGCTGCTGATGCTGGTGCCGCTGGCCACCGGCTGCCTGCGGGTACGGGCGTCGTTGACGATCTCGCCCGACGATCAGGTGTCCGGCGAGATCATCGCCGCGGCAAAACCGAAGAACAACAAGGACACCGGGCCGCAGCTGGACACGAACCTGCCGTTCAGCCAGAAGGTCGCCGTCTCCAACTACGACAGCGACGGCTATGTCGGTTCCCAGGCAGTCTTCTCCGACCTGACGTTCGCCGAGTTGCCGCAACTGGCCCACATGAACCCAGACGCCGCGGGCGTGAACCTTTCGCTGCGCCGCAACGGCAACCTGGTGATCCTGGAAGGCCGGGCCGACCTGACCTCGCTGACCGACCCCGATGCCGACGTCGAGCTGACCGTCGCGTTCCCGGGCACGGTCACCTCTACCAACGGCGACCGGATCGAACCCGAGGTCGTGCAGTGGAAGCTCAAACCCGGCGTGGTCAGCACCATGACCGCGCAGGCCCGCTACACCGACCCCAACACCCGGTCGTTCACGGGGGCGGGGATCTGGCTGGGCATCGCGTCGTTCGCGGCGGCCGGAGTGGTGGCGATGCTGGCCTGGGTCAGCCGGGACCGCTCACCCCGGTTCACCGCCTCGGGCGATAAGACGAGTTCCGGCTAATCGCGATCGCCCGAGCGGCGTAGCGGGTCGCTGCGGGTCGCGACGATCGGCTAGCCGCGGTCCGGGGCCCAGTAGGCGAGCATCTCGGCGAACGTCTCGAACGCCGGGGCCGACACGCCGTACGTCGCCTCGAAGTGAATGCTCAGCGGGAAGCCGAGATCGGCCACTCCGTCGACCACCCGCTTATACAGGTCCACCAGCAGCCGGCGCTTCTGCTCGGGTTCGCTGCCGGCCAACTGCCTGACGAATTCCTGCTCGCTGGCCACCGCCGCGTTGCCCGGATCCTGAATCAGCCAGTTGATCAAACCGACGCGGGTCTCCATCTTCGGCACGAAACCGAACGACAGCAGGATCTCCGGCCGGTGGTCGGTCTCCCGGGCGAACTCGGCGAGGAAATCCACCATCGCGTCGGAATACAGCAACTGGGTCATGCCGTAGGTGGCGCCCTGGTTGCACTTGAAGTTGAAGCGGCCCTGTTCACCTTCCCGGGTGGGGATCACGATCACCCCGCGGTTGGTCACCGCGTCGCGGTAGATCGACAGCGCGTCGGTGGGCGCGACGCCGGAGCCCTCGCCGTCGTTCATGGTCCGCGGCACTCCGACGAACACCACTCCCTCCATGCCGGCATCGGTCAGCTCGGCCAGTCGCTCACCGAGGGATGCCTCGTCCATGAAGGCGGTGACCTGGGTACACAGGCCGCGCATCCCGGGAAGCTCGGGCCGGATGATCGACCAGAAGTCCAGGACGTCCACCTTGGGCTTCATCGGCACCGGACGATCGTCGTCCTCGGCGATCATGCCGGGGATCATGACGTGCCGGATGCGGCCGTCGAGCCCCGATTCTGCCGAGTACCGCACCACTTTCTGCGCGTCTTCTGCCGCCTTCTCCCGACCCCCGTCCACGTTCGGCGGCACCAGCTCCAGCGCGATGGTGTTGAGCGTCACTCGGCTCCTCTCTTCCTCTTGTCTTCCTGTTGCGATTGCCCCGACTCCCCGTGCCGGGTCACCACGACAGCATAGGGGCGGCCGATGCGGTCACCTCAGCGCGCCGGGGGCTGCCGACGGGCCGGCGGCATCCAGGCGGCATACACTGTCGGGCCAGAAGCACGCCGAGCAGAAAGGGGCACCTCCGGTGAGCCTGGAAGCATCGGCGACCGTCGAGGTGGCCGGCGCCATCACCGAGCAACTGCGACGGTACGTGCACGGCCGTCGCAGCGAATCCGCCTTCCTCGGCGCCGACTACGACACGCTGACCGCCTGGCTCGAAGACTTCGTGCTCAGCGGCGGCAAACGGATGCGGCCGGTGTTCGCCTACTGGGGTTGGGACGCGGTGAGCGCCGAGGCACCCGATGCGGATGCGCTGCTGCTGTTCGCCGCGCTGGAGTTGCTACACGCCTTCGCGCTGATCCATGACGACGTCATCGACGCGTCCGCTACCCGCCGCGGACGGCCCACCGCCCACATGCATTTCGCGGCCCTGCACCGCGACCGCGACTGGCGTGGCGCGCCGGAGCAGTTTGGTTTGTCGGCGGCCATCCTGCTGGGTGACATCGCCCATGCCTGGGCGAACGACATCATCGCGCGGGCCAGTTTGTGCCCCGCGGCCCGCCGCCGCGTCGAGGGTGTCTGGTCGGACATCCGGACCGAGGTGCTTGGCGGGCAGTTCCTCGACATCGTCGCCGAGGCGTCGACGCCGGCTTCTGCCGCCGAAGCGGTGGCGGCGGCCATGACCGTCGCCACCTATAAAACCGCCTCTTACACCGTCTCCCGGCCACTGCAACTGGGGGCGGCCGCCGCCGCCGACCGGCCCGAGGTGATGGCGGCCTTCAACCAATTCGGGACCGACCTCGGGGTGGCGTTCCAGCTCCGTGACGACGTGCTGGGTGTGTTCGGCGATCCCGAGGTGACGGGCAAACCGTCCGGCGACGATCTGCGTTCGGGCAAGCGCACCGTGCTGCTGGCCGAGGCCACCCAGCTGGCCGACGAGTCAGACCCGGCGGCGGCCAACCTGTTGCGTACCTCGGTCGGCACCGAGTTGACCGACGCCCAGGTGTGTGAACTGCGCACGGTGATCGAAGATCTGGGCGCCCTGGCCGCCGCGGAGAACCGCATCACCGACCTCACCCGACGTGCGTTGACGACACTGTCCGCGGCGCCGATCAGCGCCACGGCCAAAGCCGGATTGTCCGAACTGGCCCGCCTGGCCACCGATCGGACCGCCTGAACCATGACAGACGCGACCCCCGCCGCGCCGAAACAGAGCTACCGGCAACGTCTTTCCCGGTTACGCACGTTCGCCACCGCCGCCGAGGGCGCACCGGCGCGACTGGGATTCCTCGGGGCGGTGCTCATCACCGCCGGCGGCCTGGGCGCCGGCAGCACCCGGCAGCACGACCCCCTGCTGGAGTCGATTCACCTGTCCTGGTTGCGTTTTGGGCACGGGCTGGTGTTGTCCTCGATCCTGCTGTGGATCGGCGTCGGTCTGATGCTGATCGCCTGGCTGCGGCTGGGCCGGCAGTGCCTGGCCGGCGCGGCCTCCGAATTCACCATGCGGGCCACCACCGCGTTCTGGCTGGCGCCTCTGCTCTTGTCGGTGCCGGTGTTCAGTCGCGACACCTATTCGTATCTCGCGCAGGGCGCGTTGTTGCGCGACGGCCTGGACCCATACGCGGTAGGCCCGGTCGGTAACCCCAACTCGCTGCTCGACGACGTCTCTCCCATCTGGACGATCACCACCGCTCCCTATGGTCCGGCCTTCATCCTGATCGCCAAGCTGGTCACGATGATCGTCGGCAACAACGTGGTCGCCGGCACGATGTTGCTGCGCTTGTGCATGCTGCCCGGCCTGGCGCTGCTGATTTGGGCCGCTCCCCGACTGGCACACCACCTGGGGACCGACGGCGCCAAGGCACTGTGGATCTGCGTACTCAACCCGCTGGTGCTCATTCACCTGATGGGCGGGGTGCACAACGAGATGCTGATGGTCGGCCTGATGGCCGCCGGCATCGCGCTGACTCTGCAACGTCACCACGTCGCGGGGATCACGCTGCTCACCATCGCGATCGCGGTCAAAGCGACCGCGGGGCTGGCGCTGCCGTTCCTGTGCTGGGTGTGGATGCGTCATCTGCGCGAGGATCGCGGCTGGCGGACCGTCCGCGCGTTCCTGGCCGCCGTGCTGGCGTCGTCGGTGATCTGCGTCGTCGGGTTCGCGGTGCTGTCGCTGGTGGCCGGCGTCGGGCTCGGCTGGTTGACCGCGCTGGCCGGCTCGGTGAAAATCATCAACTGGCTGACCATCCCCACCGCGGCGGCCAACCTGATCCACGCTTTCACCAGCGGTTTGTTCGCGGTGGATTTCTACACCTTGCTGCGAATCACCCGGCTGATCGGAATCCTGGTCATCCTCGTGTCGCTACCGGTGTTGTGGTGGCGCTTCCGCCGGGACGACCGGGACGCCCTGCTCGGCATCTTCGGGGTGATGCTGGTCGTCGTGCTGTTCGTGCCCGCCGCGCTGCCGTGGTACTACTCGTGGCCGCTGGCGGTGCTGGCCCCGCTGGCCCAGTCCCGCCGGGCGATGGCGGCGATCGCGGGATTTTCGACGTGGATCATGGTGATCTTCAAGCCCGACGGGTCCCACGGCATGTATTCCTGGCTGCATGTCGGGCTCGCGACCGCCTTCGCGGTCCTGGCCTGGTATTCGCTGTACCGCGAGCCGGAGCCGGCCGAGGGCCAGGACGAGGACGGGGCGGCGATCAGTACACCGGGGGTCAGTACGCCATAGCCTGGGCGCGCCGTACCACCTCGCGGGCCTGGTGGGCATGCAGCGCGTCGACCGGGCGGGCGTTGTTCAGCGCGTCACGCGAGCCGTCGCGGGTCACGGTCAGCGACGGGTCCGGCGTGAACAGCCAGCGCACGATCTCGGTCTCGTGATACCCGCCGTCGTGCAGGATCGTCAGCAGGCCGGGCAGGCTCTTGACCACCTGGCCGGTGCTGGTGAAGAACACCTGCGGCACCACTACGCCACCGTCGCGTCGCACCGCCACCAGGTGGCCTTCCCGCAGCTGCTGTAGAACCTTGCTCACCGAGATGCCGAGCAGTTCGGCGACCCGGGACAGGTCGTAGGTTGGTTCGTCAGGATCCAGAACATCGTCGCCGGCCGGGATGCTGCCCACGACGTCAGTCTAGAACTTGCCGGGCGGCCAAGTGTGCGCGTTCCGGGATCGAATTGCGTCGCCCACCTACGATGGCCCAGTGGTTGGAGGGGACCCGTTGGAGAACACCTTGCTGGATGGCCGATATCTGGTGCAGGCCAAGATCGGCAGCGGTGGCACCTCAACCGTCTACCGGGGCGTGGATACGCGGCTGGACCGTCCCGTCGCCCTGAAGGTGATGGATTCCCGCTACTCCGGTGATCAGCAGTTCCTGCACCGTTTTCAACTTGAGGCGCGCACCGTCGCCCGGCTGAAGAATCCGGGCCTGGTCGCGGTTTACGACCAGGGACAGGACGGCAGGCACCCGTTTCTGGTGATGGAGCTGGTGGAGGGCGGCACCCTGCGCGAGCTGCTGACCGAGCGGGGTCCGATGCCGCCCCACGCGGTCGCCGCGGTGCTGCGCCCGGTCTTGGGCGGGCTGGCCGCCGCGCACCGGGCCGGGCTGGTCCATCGCGACGTGAAGCCGGAGAACGTGCTGATCTCCGACGACGGTGAGGTCAAAATCGCCGACTTCGGACTGGTCCGTGCCGTCGCTGCGGCCGGAATCACGTCCAGCAGCGTCATTCTGGGCACCGCGGCGTATCTGTCGCCCGAGCAGGTGCGCGACGGCAACGCCGGTCCCCGCGGCGATGTCTACTCCGCCGGGATCCTCACCTACGAAATGCTGACCGGACAGACACCGTTCAGCGGCGACACCGCGTTGTCGGTCGCCTATCAGCGACTGGATAACGATGTGCCGCCACCGAGTGCCGTAATCGACGGTGTGCCAACACAGTTCGACGAGTTCGTGGCATGCGCCACGGCCCGTGACCCGTCGCAGAGGTACGCCGACGCGATCGAGATGGCCGCTGATCTGGCGTCGATCGTCGAGGAGCTGGGATTGCCGGACTTCCGGGTTCCGGCGCCGCGCAACTCAGCTCAGCACCGGGCACTCGAGCACAGCCGCATGACCGAGCGTCCTGCCCCGTCCCCGGCTCCCAACCCGACCCGACAGTTCACCCGCGAACCCGGCGAGTCCGCACCCGCGCCTGCGGCGCAACCGGACGCCTTCGACGAGCTGGACGACGAAGAGGAATACGTCGCCGACTCCGGCGAATTCGCCGGGATATCGATGGACGAGTTCGTCTGGGCGCGCCAACACCGCCGCCGCATGGTGCTGATCTGGGTGGCCGTGGTGCTGACCCTGACCGGGATGGTCGCCACCGCGGCCTGGACGGTCGGCGTCCACCTCAGCACGCTGCTCTAGTCGCGCAGCATCTCCGCGACCAGGAAAGCCAGCTCCAGCGACTGCTGGGTGTTCAACCGCGGATCGCACGCCGTCTCGTAACGCCCCGACAGGTCGGTGTCCGAGATGTCCTGTGCCCCACCAAGGCATTCGGTGACGTTCTCGCCGGTGATCTCGACGTGAATCCCGCCCGGGTGGGTGCCCAGCGCGCGGTGCACCTCGAAGAAGCCCTGCACCTCGTCCACGATCCGGTCGAAGTGCCGGGTCTTGTAGCCCGTCGACGACTCGTGGGTGTTGCCGTGCATGGGGTCGCACTGCCAGATCACCTGGTGGCCCGCGGCTTGAACCTTCTCGATGATCGGCGGCAGCACGTCGCGCACCTTGTTGTTGCCCAGCCTGCTGACCAGGGTCAGCCGGCCCGGCTTGTTGTGCGGGTCCAGGCGCTCGACGTATTCGACGGCGAGCTCGGGGGTCATGGTCGGACCGATCTTGACGCCGATCGGGTTCGCGATCACCTCGGCGAACGCCATGTGGGCGCCGTCGAGCTGGCGGGTCCGCTCGCCGATCCAGACGGTGTGCGCCGAGAGGTCGTACAGCTGCGGCTCGCCGTCCTCCACGTCGGACAGCCGTAGCATCGAGCGCTCGTAGTCCAGCACCAGGGCTTCGTGGCTGGCGTAGATCTCGGCGGTCTGCAGGTTGCGGTCGGCCACCCCGCAGGCGCTCATGAAGCGCAGCGCACGGTCGATCTCCGAGGCCAGCGCCTCGTACCGGGCGCCGGCCGGCGAAGTGCGCACGAACTCGCGGTTCCAGTCGTGCGCCAGGTGCAGCGAGGAGAAGCCGGACGAGGTCAGCGCCCGCACCAGGTTCATCGCGGCGCTGGCATTGGCGTATGCCCGCACCAGCCGCGACGGGTCGTGTGCCCGCACCGCGGCGTCGGCGGCGAAGCCGTTGATCATGTCGCCGCGGTACGACTTCAGGCCCAGCGCGTCGATGTCGGCCGAACGCGGCTTGGCGTACTGCCCGGCGATGCGGGCCACCTTGACCACCGGCATGCTGGCGCCGTAGGTGAGCACCACGGCCATCTGCAACAAGGTGCGGATATTGCCGCGGATGTGCGGCTCGGTGTTGTCGGTGAACGTCTCCGCACAGTCGCCGCCCTGCAGCAGAAACGCCTCGCCCCTGGCCACCTGCGCAAGCTGTTCCTGCAGCCGGACGATCTCGGACGGCACCGTCACCGGTGGCACGCTTTCCAGCACCTTGCGCATCGCCGCCGCCTGGTCGGCGTCCCAGCTCGGCTGCTGGGCGGCCGGCTTGGCCAGCGCGGCGTCCAGCTGCGCCCGCAGATCGGCAGGCAGCGGCGGCAACGGCGGCAGCTGGTCGATCGGAATGTCGACGGTCCAGTTCATCGGTCCATGGTAACTGTGGCCGTTCGCGGCTGATCAGGGCGAACGGCGCTGGGCCACTTCGTCTGCCGAGGCGATTATCTGAAAGCGGCGCAGCTGATCCCGGGCGTCGACCAGCGCGTCGTGTGCATCGGGCGACCTGGGCGGCAGGCGCGGAGATCCGCGGTCCTCCCACAGCTGGCGCAACTCCCGGGTGAATCGGGGGATCGCCCTGGGCAGATTGGGCATCGTGCCCCACAGCTGGCACAGCACGACGTGGTCGTAGGCACCGAGCCAGGCCCACAGTTCGATGGGTTCTGAGCCGTTGACGCCCAGGAACTGCTCCAGGTCGGCGCGGATCCGCCGCCGCGAACGCCACAGCTGCGACGACGGCGACGGCAGCTTCGGCAGCACGTGAGATCGCACCCAGTTGCCGGCTCGTCCGGGGTCGAATTCGGAGGACACGGCGTAATACTCCCGGCCGTCTTCGGCGACCACGCCTATCGAGATCAGCTCAATGGTGCGGCCGTCCTCGATGAATTCGGTGTCGTAGAAGTACCGCACCGCCGCAGCTTAGTTCGCCTCAGTTGCGCGAGCAGACACAAAAGCCCCCGGGAGCGTCCGCTCCACGGGGCTTTTGTGTCTGCTCGCGCTCACTGGCCGATCAAAATGGGGCCGGTGTCCGGCGGCGGCGCGGGGTGCACCTCGAGGTCCAGTTGCGCATCGACGGTGCGCTCGTCGGGCAGCCGCGGAGTTCCGGCGATCGCGCCCTGCAGCCACAGCTTGGCCTGCACCACCGGGCGCCGCCATCGGCGTTCGCGCGCCAGCGCGCGCCGCATCTTCGCCGGCCGGGCGGTGTAACGCCACCGCGCCCACGGCGCGTGCGGTCGGGACAACCGGACCGCCCCGATGATCAGCAGCACCACGATGAACATGCCCAGCAAACCGGTCCACACCTTGCCCTTGAGCAGCACGATCACCGCCAGCGGCAGGGTGACGACCAGCGCGGAGGCCAGCGTGCTCTGCAGCGTCAGCCAGTCACCGTCGTAGCGGATCGGCAGCACGAACATCAGTGGGTGCAGGCCGAGCATCAACAGCCCGGCCACCGCGACCGCGGCGAACACCGCATCCACCGAGCTGCGGCCGTCTTCCTCCCAGTACACGTCGGAGAGGTGCAGGATCAGCGCGTACTCGTCCAGCACCAGCGCCGCGCCGATTCCGAAAAGTACTGCCGCCAGGGTGAGTTGGGGCTCCTGCCCGTTGACCGCCAGGGTCACCAGGGTGAGCCCGGACAGCATCACCAGCACCACCCCGAACGCGACATGGTGAATGTGCACCGTCCCGACGTGGATATTGCGTGGCTGCCACCACCGCGCCGGCCGGTCCCGATCTGTCCGGTGCCGGATGAAGCGCACACAGGACCGGGTGACGAAGAACGTCAGGATGAAGGCGACCAGGCAACACAACAGCGGCAACCGGCCGCGGTCGATGATGTCGTGCTGCAGCCAGTGGTGCACCTCAAAAACCTACGCCGCAGTGGCACGCGACACCCGCAAGCCGCGCTGCGCGGGCAAGACAAGCCGAAATAACGATTAGGCTGTTCCCTGACATGAGTAAATGGCGGTCGCCCGGGGTGGGCAGTCAACTCGGGCGGGTTGCGCTATGGTGCCTGCTCTGGCTGCTTGCCGCCTTGGCGCTGACTTACACGTGCTGGCAGCTGTTCGGCCACATTCCGTACCGCATCGACATCGACGTCTATCAAATGGGCGGCCGGGCCTGGCTGGACGGGCGCCCGCTCTACACCGGCAACGTGATGTTCCACACACCTATCGTGGATCTGCCGTTCACCTATCCCCCGCTGGCCGCCATCGCATTCAGCCCGTTCGCCTGGATGGGGATGCCCGTCGCCAGCGTCGTGATCACCGCGCTGACACTGGTGGTCCTGTTGGTCTCGACGACGCTCGTGCTGAGCCGCCTCGACGTGTGGGCCGAGTCGACGCTGCCCGGTCCGGCCTGGCTGCGCCGCGGATGGTTGGCCGTCGTGATCGTCGCTCCGGCGTCGATCTGGCTGGAACCCATCGCCTCGAACTTCGCCTTCGGCCAGATCAACGCCATCCTGATGACGCTGGTGATCGCCGACTGTTTCCCGCGCCGCACGCCCTGGCCGCGCGGTCTGCTGCTGGGCTTGGGGATTGCGCTCAAGCTGACCCCGGCGGTGTTCCTGCTGTATTTCCTGCTGCGCCGGGACAACCGGGCCGCGCTGACGTCGCTGGCGTCGTTCGCGGGCGCGACCGTGCTGGGTTTCGTGCTCGCCTGGCGAGACTCCTGCGAGTACTGGACCGAAACGCTGCCCCACACCGACCGCATCGGTGAGGCGGCCCTGAACACCGACCAGAACATCGCGGGCTCGCTCGCCCGGTTGGGGCTCGATCAACACGAACGTTTTCCGTTCTGGGTGCTCGGCTGCCTGCTGGTGCTGGCCGCGACCGTCTGGGCGATGCGCCGAGTGCTCAAGGCCGGTGAGCCGACGCTGGCGGTAATCTGCGTGGCGCTGTTCGGCCTGGTGGTTTCCCCGGTGTCGTGGTCGCATCACTGGGTGTGGATGCTGCCCGCGGTGCTGGTGACCGGGATTCTGGCCTGGCGTCGCCGCAACGTTGCGCTGGGCGTGGTCACCGTCGCGGGGCTGGCGCTGATGCACTGGTCGCCGATTGACCTGCTGCCCAAGCATCACGAGACGATGGCGAACTGGTGGCGCCAGCTAGTCGGGATGTCGTACGTCTGGTGGGCGCTGGCCGTCATCGTCGTGGCCGGCCTCACGGTCACCGCCGCGATCGCGCCGACGCGCCTGACCCCCCGCGAGCGCACGCCGGTCGCGGCCGCCTGACGCGGCGGCGCTTCAACCGACCGCGGTCTCCGGAATCCGCGCCGGGACTGACGATTCCCCGTTGGAATCCTTGGTGTCACCGTCTTCGGCGCTGCCGTCCTTGACCGTGGCGGCGTAGATATCGACGTATTCCTGACCGGACAGGCCCATCAGCTCGTACATCACCTCGTCGATGACCGCACGCTCGATGAAGTGGTTTCCGGCCAGGCCGTCGAAGCGGGAGAAGTCCATCGGCTTGCCGAAGCGGACGGTGACGCGGCCGAACCGCAGCCGGGTCGTGCCGGGCGGGTTCACCACATCGGTGCCGATCATCGCCACCGGGATCACCGGGACACCCGTCTGCAAGGCGAGCCGCGCCAGGCCGGTCTTGCCCTTGTAGAGCCGCCCGTCCGGCGAGCGGGTGCCCTCGGGATACATGCCCAGCAATTTGCCCTGGCCCAGCAACCGCTCCGCGGTCGTCAGAGCGGCCTGAGCGGCTTCGGCATCGGTGCGGTCGATCGGCACCTGACCGACGGCGGTATAGAACCACCTGTTGAACCTGCCCTTGATGCCGGTACCGGTGAAGTACTCGGCCTTGGCGAGGAAGGTGATCCGGCGACGCACCACCAGCGGCAGGAAGAAGCTGTCCATCACCGCCAGGTGGTTGCTGGCCAGAATCGCCGGGCCAGAACTGGGAATGTGCTCTAGCCCTTCAACTTTGGGACGGCCGATCAAAGACAGCAACGGACCGAGGAGGACGTACTTAAACAGGTAGTACCACATTGGCCCTCCCTCTCGCCCACACCCGTTGGTGACTGCGCCAACTGTACCCACCCGCGCTGAGTCCGACCACCTCGCGCAGGCTGCCCCGGCGCCGGCTCACTCCTGGACCGTCACGGGAATGGACTGATAACCCGTCTTGGCAGCGGCCTTGCCGTTGGTGCGCGGGGCGGGCGGTTCGGCGTTGTCGTCCTGGTCCGCGTCCGCCGTAGGCGTCGCTGATCGATCGATGTCGTCGACGATGGCTTGAATCACTTCCAGGAGGGCGACGCTGTGATCGGCGATGACCGTCACCAACGGGTGCTGCTCGCCGCTGACCGCCGCGGCCAGCGCGCACACCGGGCACCACACCTGCTGGCACTTACCGGGCGTGCCGCCGGAGGCCATGGTGGCCGCCGCCCGCACCGCCGGGTCGATGCCGTCCAGGATCGCCTGCGCGAGCCTGCGCAGCTCGGGACCGATCTCGATATGACCCGTACTCACTTCGGCCATACCTCCGGATCGGGTTGGAAACGAACAGTCAACTCACTGCCCCGCAGATGCGCGTCAAGCACCGTACAACGGCGCAGCACAGAGGCTAGCCGAACGCGGCGCCGCACACCGCCGGCGCTGACGATCAGGTCGTCGTCGGATCTGCCCAGTGCCAGCGATCCGGCGTCGAGTTGCGGCAACGACAGCCGCATCCGGTACACGGACTCCAGACCCGTCCCGGATTCCAGGTCGACGACCGGGTGCAGCGGCCCGGGCGGGGCGGCACCGCGCCGCCGCCGGGCGCTGTCGAGCAACCCGCCCAGGGCCTTGGGGCCGATCGGCTCTCCCGCCTGGTGCGGCACCAGCACCAATGCGACGTCGCCGATCGTGGCGTCGAGTTCTTCGAGCACCGCGCGTTGCTCGGCAATACGTTCGGCGTACCAGTAGAACGCGGGATGGTCCGGCAGGCTGCTGTATTCGTAGGTCTCGTCGCGCACCAGAACCTGGTTGACCAGCAGCTCCTCGACCCGCACTCCCATCAGCGCCAACGACCCCAGGGTGCGGGCGGCCTCTGCGGCGACCACCCGCTCCGGTGTGAGCACCAGGTGCGCGCTGACCAGGTCGCCGTCGGTCAGCAGCGAGCTCAGCCGGTCAACGCCGGCGCTGGTGCGTTCCAGCAGTTGCACCACCGCGGCCGAGCGCGGGTCCTCCACGCCGATACTCAGCCGCCGGTGTCGCGGCCAGGCCCGTTCGACGTACAGGCCGAATGTGGCCGGCAGCGTCAACATCCGCAATGCGTCAGCCGTCGAGGCGCAGTCGACGATGATGCGATCCCACCGGCCCGACATCGCAAGCTCGCCGACGGCGTGCAGTCCGAGGACTTCCTGTATCCCTGGCAACGCCGAAAGTTCCTCGGGCGCAATGCGACTGAGCTCCGACTCGGGGAACCGCGCATCGAGGGCAGCTACTACCTCGCGCCAGCGGTCCTCGAGCAGGGCCAGGGTGTCCAGGGCCAGGGCGTCGAGAAAGCCGCCGCCGGCCTCCGAGTCGTCGGCGTGCACCCGGACGGGTTCGCCGTGACCGGTAGGCGGGACCGGGATGCCCAGGACGTCGCCCAAAGAGTGGGCCTGGTCGGTGGAGACCACCAGCACGCGCCGCCCGGCGCTGGCATCGCCGACCGCGGTCGCGGACGCCAGAGTGGACTTCCCTACCCCGCCCTTGCCGACAAAGAGGCTGATCCGCGCCGGGGTAGGCGGAACGGAATCACTCAGCCCTCGACTCGTTTCTTCAGATCCTTCAAGGCGCCGTCGATCAGCCGGCGTTCGGCCTTGCGCTTGAGCATGCCGATCATCGGAACGGCCAGGTCTACCGCCAGCTCGTAGGTCACATCGGTGCCGGACCCCTTGGGAGCCAGGAGGTACGAGCCTTCCAGGGACTTGAGCAGGGAGCTGGATTCCAGCGTCCAACTCAGCGACTCACGGTCGGCGGGCCACTCGTAGTTCATGATCAGGGTGTCCTTGAAGATCCCCGCGTCCATCAGCATCCGCGCCTTTTTGGGGTAGCCGTCGTCGGTGGCCTCCAGGACTTCGACTTTCTTATATTCGTTGATCCAGTCCGGGTAGGACTCGATGTCGGCGATCGCCTTCATCACCTCGGCCGGGTCTGCGTCGATGTAGATCGTCTGGTTCGTCTTGTCCGCCACTTGGCTGCTTCCCTTTCCCGGTCAACCCCGGTCAACCCCGGTCAACTGCGGGAGTGCCCCAAGTCTCCCGGCAGAAACGGTACTCTCTCTCGCCTGTCTTGATGCCAGTCTTGACCCGGTTAAACTACCGGAGAACTCCCCACGGGACGCGACCGTTCCAGGGTCGTTTTCACCTCGAACGCCATATTCTTGCCCGCCACGCGACGACGGTGCGTCATTTTGGCCAGGTTCAGCCTGGCCAGCTCGGACGCCGGGACGCCGGTCGGTTCCGCGTGCAGGAAGTAGTGCAAGATCACCCCGTCCATCGACGGTTCCAGCCAGACCTCCATGGTGCCGGTCACCGGGCCGCTCACCGCCCACCGGATGCCCTTCTCGGCACGGTCCTCGGTGACCTGCAGGTGCAGGTCCGGCCACCACCGGCGCCACTTCGAGCGATCTGCGATAGCGGCCCCGACCAGTGCGCCAGCGGCGGCGATGTAGGTTTCGTCGGCGATCTGGATGCTGTTCATCGCCTCAGCTTCACATACCCGCGCGAGCGGGATCGGTGCAGCCCTCGGCCACGCCCGCAATCGCGCCCGACGTCCACCGGCCGTGGCTATGCTGCGCGAATGTGCCCGATAGGCTGGGTGACAGCAAGCCGCCGGCATCCGGAGAGCACCCCTAGGTCAAGCGAGGTATAGAGAGTGCGTTCGTACAGTGTCCCCGCCCGCTTTTCCGTCTACGACCACGACAACGTCGCGGCCGTGGTGTACGAGCACGAGCGGAACGACCCCGACTATGTGATCTACCGACGGCGGGTCGACGGGGTCTGGACGGACGTCACCTGCGCCGAAGCCGCTGACCAAATTCGTTCGGCCGCGCTGGGTTTGATCTCGTTAGGGGTTCAGGCCGGCGACCGGGTCTCGATCTTCTCGGCCACCTGCTACGAGTGGGCGATCTTGGATCTGGCGATTTTGTCGGTAGGCGCGGTGACCGTGCCGATCTACGAGACATCGTCGGCCGAGCAGGTTCGCTGGGTCCTGCAGGACTCCGAAGCGGTGCTGGCGTTCGCCGAGACCGATGCACACGCCGCGATCGTCACCGAACTCACCGGCGAACTGCCCGCCCTGCGCCGGGTGCTGCATATCAACGGCTCCGGCCCGAAAGCGCTGGATCAGTTGGTGGAGGCCGGCGCCTCGGTCGATGCGGCCGAATTGACCGCGCGGCAGCAGGGGCTTGGCGCCGACGCGCCCGCGACCCTCATCTACACCTCTGGCACCACGGGACGACCGAAAGGCTGCCAACTCACCCATTCGAATCTGCTGCACGAGATCCGCGGCACCAGTGAGTGCCTGCCCACGCTTTTGTGCGAGGGTCAGCGATTGCTGGTCTTCTTGCCGCTGGCCCACGTCCTGGCCCGGGCGCTCACCCTGGCGGCCTTCACCAGCAAAGTGACCGTGGGATTCACCAGTGACATCAAAAACCTGCTGCCGCTGCTGGCCGAGTTCAAACCGACTGTGGTGGTGTCGGTTCCGCGAGTGTTCGAGAAGGTGTACAACACCGCCGAGCAGAATGCTGCCAATGACGGCAAAGGCCCTATTTTTAAGGCGGCCGCCCAGACGGCGGTCGATTGGAGCCGCGCGCAGGACGACGGTAAGCCAGGGCTGGTACTGCGGGCCAAGCACGCGCTGTTCGACCGGCTGGTCTACGGGAAGCTGCGCGCAGCGCTGGGCGGTGAGTGCCACGCCGCGGTATCCGGCGGGGCGCCGCTGGGCGCGCGGCTGGGGCACTTCTACCGCGGTGTCGGAGTGACCATCTACGAGGGGTACGGACTCACCGAGACCAGTGCGGCTATCACCGTGAACCAGATCAACGGCCTCAAGATCGGCACTGTGGGCAAGCTGGTGCCAGGCAACAGCCTGCGTATCGCCGAGGACAAGGAACTGCTGGTACGCGGCGGGGTGGTGTTCACCGGCTACTGGCGCAACGAGCAGGCCACCGCGGAGGCCTTCACCGACGGCTGGTTCCGCACCGGCGATCTCGGCGCCGTCGACGAAGACGGGTTCGTCAGCATCACCGGCCGGAAGAAGGAGCTCATCGTCACAGCGGGCGGCAAGAACGTGGCACCCGCGGTGCTGGAGGATCAACTGCGGGCTCACCCGCTGATCAGTCAGGCGATGGTCGTCGGGGACGCCAAGCCATTCATCGGCGCGCTGATCACCATCGACCCCGAAGCCATCGAGGGCTGGAAGCAGCACCACCACAAGGCCTCCGCTGCGACGGTTGGTGATCTGGCCACGGATCCGGACCTGCTGGCTGAGGTGGACACGGCAGTCAAGGAAGCCAACCAGCAGGTGTCTCACGCCGAGTCGATCCGGAAGTTCCGCATCCTGCCGGTCGACTTCACCGAGGACACCGGTGAGCTGACGCCGACGATGAAGGTCAAGCGCAACGTGGTGGCTGAGAAGTTCGCCTCCGACATCGAGGCGATCTACTCGAAGGACTGACAGCCGGCGGCTCAGGCCTCGCCGTCCAGCAGGCCCGCGAGCCGCGCGGCCAGGAGGTCCCAGCGCCACTGCGTTCGCACCCATTCGCGGCCGGCGGCGCCCATCGCGGCAGCCCGGTCGCGATCAATCAGCACCTCGGTGACTGCCTCGCCGATCTCTTCCACCGAGTTGCCGTCGACCACTAGCCCAGTCTTGTTGTGCTGCACAGCTTCCGGGGCTCCTCCGGAGTCGCCGGCCACCACCGGTATGCCGGTGGCCGATGCCTCCAGGAAGACGATGCCGAGACCTTCGACGTCCATGCCCGCGCCGCGGGTGCGGCAGGGCATCGCGAACACGTCGGCCATCGCGTGGTGGGCGGGCAGCTCATCGCCGGGTACGCCGCCGGTGAAGGTGACATGGTCCTCGACCTCGCAGTCGCGCGTCAGCTTGCGCAAGGTCTCGAGGTAAGGGCCACCGCCGACGATGACGAGCGCGGCGCCCTCGACCCGTCGCCGGATCGCGGGCAGGGCTCGGATCAGCATGTCCTGGCCTTTGCGGGGCACCAACCGCGATAGGCACACCACGGTGGGCCGCTCGCCCAGCCGATAGCGTCGACGCAGTTCGGCGCGCGCGGCGGGGTCCGGATGGAAGCGGTCGCTGTCTACGCCGGGCGGGAGGTATTCCAGTGCGGCTTTGGGCCCGAACGCCGGCGCGAATCTGGACCGGGTGTAGCGGCTGACGAAGGTCACGACGTCGGTATGGTCGCCGATGCTTCGCAGCACCGATCGAGCGACCGGCAGCATCGACCAGCCGACCTCGTGGCCGTGGGTGCTGGCCAGCACCCGCTTGGCGCCGGCCTGCCGGGCGCGCGGTGCAAGTAATGCCAGCGGGGCGGCCGCGCCGAACCACACGGTGTCGATGTGGTTCTCTTCGATCAGCCGGCGCATCCGGGCGTCGACGGTGGGCACGGGCAGCATCAGCGTGGTCGGATGGCGCACCACCCGATAGCCCGCCGACTCGGCTGCTTCGTCAAAAGCCTCGGCGCCCTTCCACTTTGGCGCGTAGACGGTGACGCTGTGCGAATTGGAGTCGACGAGTCGGTTGACGAACTCTCCCAGATAGGACTGGATCCCTCCGCGCCGCGGGGGAAAGTCGTTGGTTACCAGCAGGACCCGGCTCACAGGGTGAGGTTAGCGGGCGACGACGCGCGCCGCGGGAGCGGCGCGTTGAGGAGGCCGCTCAATCGAACCAGCGGGCGACGACGCGCGCCGCGGGAGCGGCGCGTTGAGGAGGCCGCTCAATCGAACCAGCGGGCGGCCACGAGGGTGCGCCGAATGCCAGTCGCCACGGCGTGTCGTTGTACAGACACGCACGCTCGCGGTGAAGTGGGGTCACGCGTGTCCGGCCATCCACTGCTGCCAGCGCGGCAGCAGACCGGCGACGTCGATTCCCAGCGCCTGATCGACGGCGGTGGCCAGGTCAGAGTGCCCGACCCCACATGCGTCCACGTAGAGTTCGCGCAGCTTCCCCGGCCCGTAGGTGTCGGCGACGAACCGGGTGAACCACCACGCCCGGTCATAGGCCAGCGAGCGTTGCGGCCCAGGGTTGTCGAGATCGTCGTCCGTCGGTAGCGCCGCAGCGGACGAGGCCGCACCGGTGGGCAGCGCCGTCGGCGGCCGGGCGACGAAGTCGGCCACTCCTTCGGTGAGCCAGCGCGGCGCGTCCAGCGCGGTGTCGACTCGGGCCGCATAGTGAAAGAGCTCATGGCTCAGCACTATTCGTAGTGCGCCCTCCGTCATGTCCGCCGCACCGGGAGCCAGCACGATCCGGGCGTCGACCATCGTCCGGGCCACTGGGTCGACCCGTTCGGCTACCGTCACGGCCGCGATATCCGCCCATTGCGAGGCCGGCCCACCACCCGCGGACTGCTCAAACTGCTGATCCGACCCGGCGGCCACCACCACGATGTCACGCGTCCAGTCCGGCCCCCAGAACCCCACCACCGCATCGATGGCATTACCGAGATCGGCGGCTATCCGTGTCAGCAGCTGATCGGCGCCCGGACCGCCCTGGTTGACCAGTCGCACCGTGCGACCACCGATCAGCGACGTCCTCGGTGCCGGGTCGGCGCGGGCAATCGTCGGCGCGGACGCTGCGGGAGCCTCGTGCGGCGGCAACAGCACTGCGGCGATCAGCTCAGCGGTGAAGACACACGCCAGCAGAATGTGGAGCCGACGCCGCGTGGGCGGAGCCGTCAGTAGCGCCGGGCGTCGTAGATGGGGCCCGAGGAGTCCATCGGGACCACCCGAACCGGCTGGCCGTAGGTGGACGAGTGGACCATCATGCCGTCACCGACATAGATGCCGGCGTGTGATGCGTCGGAGTAGAACGTCAACACGTCGCCGGGCTGCAGGTCACCCAGCGACACCGGCTGACCGCCGTGGGCCAGCGCCTGGCTGGAGTGCGGCAGCGAGATGCCGGCCTGCTGGAACGCCCACATCACCAGCCCGGAGCAGTCGAATCCGCCGGGAGCGGCACCGCCCCAGACGTAGGGACTTCCGATCTGGGTCAATGCGGCCTGCACGACGACCGCACGGTCGCCGCTGCCACCGCCACCCGTGAAGGGCACGTTGGACGCACCGCCGGGCGCCGGCATCTCACCGGGGACGCCTTCCGGCGGCACCGGCGCGCCGGGCGGCAGCGCATCGGGAGCACCGGGGCCACGGTCCGGTACCCGGTCGGGCGCCGGCCCGGGATTGGCCAGCGCGGTGCGCTGGTCCGGGGTCAGTGCTTGATATTGCGACTTGACGACGGCGATCTGTACCTGCAGCTGACTCTGCTTGTGCTGCAGGTTCGCCCGTACAGCCGCGGCCTGCTCGGCGGCGGCCTTGGCGTCGGCGGCAGACTTGGCGGAAGCCTGCTCGGCCTTGACGGCCTCCTCGCCGGCGGCCTTGAAGCTGGCCATCTGGGAGGACATCTGTCCCGCCATCACCCGCTGGATCGTCAGCCCGTCGATCAGGGACTGCGGCGACGCGGCGGTCAGGATGGCGTCCAAGCCGTCGGTGCGACCGCCCATGTACGTCGCGGCGGCGACTTTGTTGACCGCGCCCTGGAAGTTGGCCAGGCGAGCTCTCGCGGCTTCCAGCTTGGCCTGGTCGTCGGTCAGCTTCCGCTCGGCCGCCTGCTGGGCCGCCAGCTTCTCGTTCAGGTCCAGCTGAGCGCTGTGCATCGCCTCGGTGGTCTGCTCGGCCTGCCGGGAAAGCTCGTTGAGTTTCGCCAGTGCGTCATCGGCAGGATCGGCGAACGCGCCGGCCGCTGTAATACCCGAAAACACAACGAAGCTCGCGAACGAACCGATGGCGAACCGCTTGAACACGCGCGCGATCGAATGCCTACAGTCGAGCCTCAAGATTTGCTTCCTTAAACTGCCATCGACGTAAATGCGCCGAGCTGGTTTAGGTCTCAAACAGGTTACGAAACGATATCGACGTTTGTCCAAAGGGGGGAGTTAAGAAATTAGGAAGATTTATGTCATTTCTATGTGAGACAGGGTTTCTGGCTGTGGCCGACCATACACGACCCGTCAGGCCACTCCCTTAGGCGACACAGCGCGCTCGCGCCCGATCGGCACCAGGCGCAGCCGCGGCGCCAGCCCGGCCTCGGCCAGCGTCTCCAACGCGACTTGTTCGTCGTACGAAAGGGTTTCAGGCACCCCGAGCAGAACGCTCACCACGCACTCGCGGCACCCGGGGCCGCGGACCGCGCAATCGTCGCAGTCAATCACCACCGGCTCCCCCGGCCTGGCCGCCGCGCCACCGGCCCTTTCGGTTCCGCTGCTGTGTGCCATCTGGCTGGGTCCTCTCCCTAGCGCTTCAACTCTTAAGTCGAACTGCACCGCACGGTAACGCCGGGCACCGACAACAGCTCCCGGCGTGGGAACCGATGGGTGTCAGTGCGGATGCCTAACGTCACCGCCATGGGTGCGACCGGCGGGACTCAACTCAGCTTCGCCGGGCTGGACGACCTGCGCGCCCCCGACGAAACGCAGCTACGCGAGACCACTTTCGTCGTCGTCGACCTCGAAACCACCGGCGGCCGCGCCAAGGGCCGGGAAGGCGTGACCCCGGACGCGATCACCGAGATCGGTGCGGTCAAGGTGTGTGGTGGCGCGGTCCTCGGTGAGTTCGCGACCCTGGTGGACCCGCAACGCAGCATCCCCCCGCAGATCGTCCGCCTGACCGGGATCACCACGGCGATGGTCTGCGACGCCCCGACCATCGAGGTCGTCCTGCCGATGTTTCTCGAGTTCGCCGGCGACTCGGTGCTGGTGGCCCACAACGCCGGCTTCGATATCGGCTTCCTGCGCGCCGCCGCCGAGCGGTGCCGCATACAGTGGCCGCGACCCCGGGTGTTGTGCACGGTCCGGCTGGCTCGCCGGGTGCTGAGTCGCGAAGAAGCTCCCAGCGTGCGGCTGGCCGAGCTGGCACGCATCTTCGCCGTGGCGACCCAGCCCACACACCGCGCTCTCGACGATGCCCGCGCCACCGTCGACGTCTTGCACGCGCTCATCGAGCGGGTCGGCAACCAGGGCATCCACACCTACGCCGACCTGCGCTCGTATCTGCCCGACGTCACACCCGCTCAGCGCCGCAAGCGTGTCCTGGCCGACGGGCTACCGCGCCGGCCGGGCGTTTACCTGTTCCGCGGGCCGGCGGGTGAAGTCCTCTACGTGGGCACCGCGGTGGACCTGCGCCGCCGGGTGAGCCAGTACTTCAACGGCAGCGACCCACGTGGCCGGATGAAGGAAATGGTGGGCCTCGCGACCGGCGTGGACCACGTCGAGTGCGCGCACGCGCTGGAAGCCGGCGTGCGCGAGTTACGACTGCTGGCCGCGCACGCCCCGCCCTACAACCGCCGCTCGAAGTTCCCGCACCGCTGGTGGTGGGTGGTGCTGACCGACGAGGCGTTCCCCCGGTTCTCGGTGATCCGAAATCCACGCCACGAACGCGCCATCGGCCCGTTCCGGTCGCGTACCGACGCAGCGGACACCGCGGCACTGCTGGCCCGCTTCACCGGTGTACGGACGTGCACCAGACGGCTGGCCCGGTCGGCGCTGCACGGTCCGGTCTGCCCCGAGGTGGAGCTGGCACCCTGCCCCGCGCCGCGCGACGTGACGGCCGCGCAGTACGGCGACGCGACGCGGCGTGCCCAGGCGTTGATCGACGGGTCGGACAACTCACCGCTGGGCGCCGCCGTCGACGAGGTCGCGGCCCTGGCCGCGCGGCACCTCTACGAGAGCGCGGCCCGGCTGCGCGACCACGTCGCCACCGCGGTCGAGGCGTTGTGGCGGGGGCAGCGCCTGCGGGCCCTGAGCGCGCTGCCCGAGCTGATCGCCGCGGCACCCGACGGAGAGGGCGGCTACCAGTTCGCGGTCATCCGGCACGGCCGGCTCTCGGCCGCGGGCGGCGCCCGGCGCGCCGTGCCCCCGATGCCGGTGGTGGAGGCGCTGCAGGCCGGTGCCCAGACGGTCCTGCCGGCGCAGGCCCCGCTGGGTGGTGCACTGGTCGAGGAAACGGCGCTCATCGCGCGCTGGCTGGCCGCACCCGGGGTGCGCATCGTGCGGGTGAGCGCCGGCGACACGGGCTGGGCGTCGCCGCTGGGCGCGGCGGGCGCGTGGGCGGAGTGGGCGGCCACCGCAAGGTCCGCGCGGCTGGCCGGCCGTCAGGCCGAAAAGCAGTCAGACCTGCTGGCTGAACCGCACCCATCGCGCGAGCAGGTGTTCGGCCGCGCCGCTGTCGATCGCGGCGGCGGCCCGCCGCAGCCCGTCCTCCCACGCCGGCAACCATTCAGCGCGGCTGGATAGCCCGGCGTGTGCGACGAGTGCCCCTGCGGCGTTGAGCACGACCGCGTCGCGCACCGGCCCCTGAGTGCCGGCCAGCACCGCGTGCACCTCAGCGGCGTTGGCCGCGGCGTCACCGCCGCGCAGCTCGTCGAGCTCAGCGCGCGCGAACCCGAATCCGGCGGGGTCGAACTTCAGCTTGTCCACGGTGCCCGCCTGCACCCGCCAGATGGTGCTCGTCGTGGTGGTGGTGAGCTCGTCGAGTCCGTCGTCGCCATGCACCACCAGCACGCTGGACCGGCGTGCAGCAAACACCCCGGCCATCACCTCAGCCAGGTCGGCGAACGCGCAACCGATCAGTCCAGCTCGCGGCCTGGCCGGATTCGTCAGCGGCCCAAGCAGATTGAACACCGTGGGCACCCCGATCTCACGGCGCACCACCGACGCGTGGCGGTAGGACGGATGAAACTGTGGCGCGAAGCAAAACCCGATCCCCACCTCGGCGAGGCTGCGCGCGACCTCCTCGGGTCCCAGGTCGATGCGCACCCCGAGCGCCTCGAGGGTGTCCGCACCGCCGGACAACGAGGACGCCGCCCGGTTGCCATGTTTGACCACCGGCACGCCGGCGGCCGCCACCACGATGGAAGCCATGGTGGACAGATTCACCGTGTTCACCCCGTCGCCACCGGTTCCGACGATGTCGACCGCGTCGTCGGGGATGGCGCCGGCCGGCATCGCACGGGCATGGTCGAGCATCACGCCGGCCAGTTCGCTGACTTCGTCGGACGTCGGCCCCTTCATCTTCATCGCCACCGCGAACGCCGCGATCTGGGCCGGTTGCGCCGCGCCGGTCATGATCTGGTCCATCGCCCAGGCAGCCTGACCCCGCAGCAAGTTCTGCCGGTCCGTCAGCCGCCCCAGCACCCGCGGCCAGGACGGCGCGGCGGGCGAACAATCCTCAGACGACGCAGCCACGTCGCCGATGGTCCCACGAGAATCTCCCCTGCTCCCAACCACGCGCCCGGAAGCGCCGAAGACCCCACGCGACACGAAATCTCAGAAATTTGTGACCCGGGTAGTCTTCGACAACTACAAAGCGTCATACTTGCGGATGTGACGAGTGCTGTAGGGACCTCGGGTACTGCGATTACGTCGCGAGTCCATTCGCTGAACCGCCCCAACATGGTCAGTGTTGGCACCATAGTGTGGCTTTCCAGCGAGCTAATGTTCTTTGCTGGCCTGTTCGCGTTCTACTTCACGGCGCGAGCGCAGGCCGGCGGGAACTGGCCTCCGCCGCCGACCGAGCTGAATCTGTATCAGGCGGTGCCGGTGACGCTGGTGCTGATCGCGTCGTCGTTCACCTGCCAGATGGGCGTGTTCGCAGCCGAGCGCGGCGACGTTTTCGGCCTGCGCCGCTGGTACGTGATCACCTTCCTGATGGGGCTGTTCTTCATCTGCGGCCAGGCATACGAGTACGTGCACCTGGTGACGCACGGGACGACCATTCCCGGCAGCGCCTACGGCAGCGTGTTCTATCTGGCCACCGGGTTCCACGGCCTGCACGTGACCGGCGGTCTGATCGCGTTCATCTTCCTGCTGGTGCGCACCACGATGAGCAAGTTCACTCCGGCCCAGGCCACCGCGAGCATCGTCGTCTCGTACTACTGGCACTTCGTCGACATCGTGTGGATTGCGTTGTTCGCCGTGATCTATTTCATCCGATGAGCCCGCGGCTCCGAATACACCAATGAACAGGAGTGCTCGGTTGAAGAAAATGGGGTTCACCCGATTCGGTGCCGGTAAGAGCGACCGGTCCCGGCGGCGTCTGCACCGTCGGTTGTCCGGCGGACTCTTGCTGCTGATCGCGCTCACCATCGCCGGTGGGCTGGCGGCCGTACTGACGCCGACGCCGCAGGTTGCGGTCGCCGACGAGTCGGGCTCGGCGTTGCTGCGGACCGGCAAGCAGCTCTTCGACACGTCATGCGTGTCCTGCCACGGCGCCAACCTGCAGGGCGTGCCCGACCACGGGCCCAGCCTGATCGGCGTCGGCGAGGCGGCCGTCTACTTCCAGGTGTCGACCGGCCGGATGCCCGCCATGCGCGGCGAGGCTCAGGCACCGCGCAAGGAGCCGATCTTCGACGAGGCTCAGATCGACGCGATCGGTGCCTTCGTGCAGTCCAACGGTGGCGGCCCCACCGTCGTACGCAACCCCGACGGCAGCCTGGCGATGCAGTCGCTGCGCGGCTCAGACCTGGGGCGCGGCGGCGACCTGTTCCGGCTCAACTGCGCTTCCTGCCACAACTTCACCGGTAAGGGCGGGGCCCTGTCGTCCGGCAAGTACGCGCCCGACCTGGGCGAGGCCAACGAGCAGCAGATCCTGACCGCGATGCTGACCGGCCCGCAGAACATGCCGAAGTTCGCCGACCGCCAGCTGTCCTTCGAGTCGAAGAAAGACATCATCGCCTACGTTCGGACCGCCGCCGAGGAACGCTCCCCGGGCGGCTACGGACTGGGTGGATTCGGACCCGCACCTGAGGGCATGGCGATGTGGATCATCGGCATGGTCTCGGCGATCGGGCTGGCACTGTGGATTGGGGCGCGCGCATGAGCGACGAGTCTGAAGTGACACAAACCGCGAAGACCGGTTCCGACACCGACACCACCACGCACGCGGGCCGGACCGAGCCCGACGACGCGGCGCTGGCGGGCATGTCCCGCGAGGAACTGCTCGCGCTCGGCAGCGAGATGGACGGCGTCCAGATCGTCTACAAGGAGCCGCGCTGGCCCGTCGAGGGCACCAAGGCCGAGAAGCGCGCCGCGCGCGGCGTCGCCACCTGGCTTTTGCTGGGCGGCTTCTTCGGGCTGGCCCTGTTGCTGGTCTTCCTGTTCTGGCCGTGGGAGTACAAGCCGAACGGCAGCTCGGGCAACTTCCTGTACTCGCTGGCCACCCCGCTGTACGGCTTCACCTTCGGAATGTCGATCCTGTCGATCGCCATCGGCGCAGTGCTGCTGCAGAAACGCTTTATCCCCGAAGAGATCACGATTCAGGACCGCCACGACGGCGCCTCCCGGGAGATCGACCGCAAGACGGTGGTGGCCAACTTGGCCGACGCCTACGAGGGATCGACGGTCGGTCGCCGCAAGCTGATCGGCGCGTCGCTGGGGATCGGCCTGGGCGCGTTCGGCCTTGGCACCCTGGTCGCGTTTGCCGGCGGCCTGATAAAGAACCCGTGGAAGCCGGTCGTTCCCACCGCTGAGGGTATGAAGGCGGTGCTGTGGACCTCGGGTTGGACCCCGCGCTTCAAGGGCGAGACGATCTACTTGGCGCGCGCGACCGGGGCCCACGACGGGCCTCCGTACACCAAGATGCGCCCCGAGGACATGGACGCCGGCGGGATGGAGACCGTCTTCCCCTGGCGCGAGTCCGACGGCGACGGGACCACCGTCGAGTCGCACGAGAAGTTGTCGGCGATCTCGCTGGGTGTGCGCAACCCCGTGATGCTCATCCGGATCAAGCCCGGCGACGTGGACCGCGTGGTCAAGCGTCAGGGCCAGGAGAGCTTCAACTTCGGCGAGTTCTTCGCCTACACCAAGGTGTGCTCGCACTTGGGTTGCCCCGCATCGCTTTACGAGCAGCAGTCCTACCGGATTCTGTGCCCGTGTCACCAGTCGCAGTTCGACGCACTGCACTTCGCCAAGCCGATCTTCGGCCCGGCGGCCCGTGCGTTGGCGCAGCTGCCCATCACAATCGACTCCGACGGGTATTTCGTCGCCAACGGTGACTTCATCGAACCCGTGGGACCGGCATTCTGGGAGCGCACAACAACATGAGTCCAAAATTGAGTCCCCCGAAGATCGGCGATGTCCTGGCGCGCCAGGGCAATGACATCGACTCCCGCTACCACCCGTCAGCGGCGGTGCGTCGTCAGCTCAACAAGGTGTTCCCCACGCACTGGTCGTTCCTGTTGGGTGAGATCGCGCTGTACAGCTTCATCGTGCTGCTGATCACCGGCGTGTACCTGACGTTGTTCTTCGACCCGTCGATGGCCGAGGTCACCTACAACGGCGTCTATCAGCCGCTGCGCGGCGTCGAGATGTCGCGGGCCTACGAGACGGCACTGAACATCTCCTTCGAAGTCCGCGGTGGCCTGTTCGTCCGGCAGATCCACCACTGGGCGGCGTTGATGTTCTCGGCCTCGATCATGGTGCACCTGGCCCGCATCTTCTTCACCGGCGCGTTCCGCCGGCCGCGTGAGGCCAACTGGGTGATCGGGTCGCTGCTGCTGATCCTGTCGATGTTCGAGGGCTACTTCGGCTACTCGCTGCCTGACGACCTGCTCTCCGGTATCGGACTGCGCGCGGCACTGTCGTCGATCACGCTCGGCATGCCGATCATCGGTACCTGGCTGCACTGGGCGCTGTTCGGCGGCGACTTCCCCGGCACGATCCTCATCCCCCGCCTCTACGCCCTGCACATCCTGTTGATTCCGGGCATCATCCTGGCCCTGATCGGCGCACACATGGCGCTGGTGTGGTTCCAGAAGCACACCCAGTTCCCCGGCCCGGGCCGCACCGAGCACAACGTGGTCGGCGTGCGCGTCATGCCGACGTTCGCGGTCAAGTCCGGCGCGTTCTTCGCCTGCATCGTCGGTGTGCTGGGCCTGATGGGCGGGCTGCTGCAGATCAACCCGATCTGGAACCTGGGTCCCTACAAGCCATCTCAGGTGTCGGCGGGCTCGCAGCCGGACTTCTACATGATGTGGACGGAGGGCCTGGCCCGTATCTGGCCGCCATGGGAGTTCTACTTCTGGCACCACACCATTCCGGCCGTCGTGTGGGTCGCGATCATCATGGGGCTGGTGTTCGGCCTGCTGGTCGTCTACCCGTTCCTGGAGAAGCGGTTCACCAAGGACTACGCGCACCACAACCTGCTGGTGCGGCCGCGGGACGCTCCGGTGCGCACCGCGATCGGCTCGATGGCGATCACGTTCTACATGGTGCTGACGCTGTGCGCGATGAACGACATCATCGCGTTCAAGTTCCACATCTCGCTGAACGCGACGACATGGATCGGGCGTATCGGCATGGTGATCCTGCCGCCGCTGGTCTACTTCATCGCCTACCGGTGGGCCGTGGGGCTGCAGCGCAGTGACCGTTCGGTGCTCGAGCACGGCATCGAGACCGGCATCATCAAGCGGCTGCCGCACGGTGCCTACATCGAGCTGCACCAGCCGCTGGGACCGGTCGACGACCACGGCCACCCGCTGCCGCTGGAGTACCAGGGCGCGGCACTGCCCAAGAAGATGAACAAGCTGGGCTCGGCCGGCTCACCGGGCAGCGGTAGCTTCCTGCGCGCCGACCCGGCTTCGGAGGACGCGGCACTGCGCGAGGCGAGCCACGCCTCTGAGGTACGCGCCCTGACCGCCCTGCGGGAGCACCAGGAGGGCTCTAACGGCTCCTCTAACGGCTCCAACGGGCACTCCAATGGGCACGGGTAAAGCTCCCAGCTGAGCGCAAAAGACGCCGTCTCCGGATTCCGGAGGCGGCGTCTTTGCTTATGGTCGCTACGGGTGTGCGCCCAGGGCGTCGGGTGTGCGCCCCGGGCGTCGGGTGTGCGCCCAAGGCAGCCTCGCGTTAGGAATCCCGCCATCGCTGCACACTCGAAGCCGTCGACGCACACCAGAACGCGCGCACCACCCCAAGAGCGCCGCGAAACTCAGTGCGCTACCTGGCCGCGACGGAGCTGACGCACATAGAGGATCTCGATCGCCGGCAGACCCGCGGCGATCACCCCCGCGAACCCGTAACTGACCCACGACGCGCCCTCGTGTCCGGCGGCCATCAGATATGTCGCCACCGCGACGGCGATCAGCGACGTCCCGATAGCGCTGGTCAGTGCCAGTGCCCCGCGCAGCCAGATCCGGTCCACTACCGCACCGGACCATTCATCAAGCGCGCCATAGGCTTTGACCGACTCGCGGCGTGACTGCTCGATCGGGATGCGCGACCCGGAGCGACTGACCTGCTTGGCGGGCCTGACGGCGCCGCCCTGCAGGGCTCGCGAGCGCACCACCGGTTCGGCCTGCGTCATCCGGCGGGCCCGCAACAACACCGGGATAGCTCCGGCGATGATCAGCGCCGAGACGACGATGACGGCATAGAGCACCCAGGTGGTGTGTGGGGTGCGCGCCATCTTATGAAAGCCCCGACCCAGATCGGCCAGCGCGACCGCCGCCGCGACGCTGACGCCGACAAGCACCAGCCAGATCGCGGCGCAGGCGCCGATCATGACGCGGTCGATGATATTCGGATTGACCACGGGGTCCGGGCCACGCCGGTATGCCGAATACTTGCTGACCATCAGCAGCTCGTCTGCGGTGAGTCGTTGGTGTTGGAGGACAACACCGTTCCGTCACTGGTGATGATCGAGCAGTTGAGTCGGCTGACGCGGAAGAGACTGGACGCCTCCACCGAACCCACATCCGACTGCGAGATCGGTGTGACGGTCATCGACCACGGGATGTAGACGTTGTGCTGCGTCCGCCGGCGGCCGGAGGCGTCGACGTAGGTCACCGAGATGATGTCGCCGGGGGCTTTGGTGCCGGTCACCGAGTAGGTGACCTGCCGTGGCCCGGCCGGCGTCGTGGTTGCCGGGGGTGGTGCCGCGGCGGTGGTGCTGCTCGCAGGAGGCGGCGCGGCCGTGGTCGCGGGCGGCGGCGGTGGTGGTGGCGGCGGGGGCGTCACGGTTACTGTCTGCGTCTCCGTTGGAGGTGGTGTTTCGGGCGGCGGGGGCGGCGGGGGTGGCTCCGAGGACGGCGGTGGCGGCTCCGACGAGGGTGGCGGCTTGGTGGTGGTGATCTGGTCCTGCACCGGCGGCGCCGACGAGGTGGTGGTGGTCGCCGGGTTGGCCAGCTGACTGGTCCCCGTGCGCGTAACCAGCAGCGACACCGCCACCACCAGTGAGATCGCCGCCAGGATCGCGGCCACCCCGACGACCCACGGCCAACGCGGGGACCGCTCGTCGTCGCGGTCGGCCTCGTCGTAACTGTCGTAGTCGTACAGGGCCAGATCGCCGGGCATATACGGGCTGCTGAACAGTTCGGACTCGGGCGCCGAGTAGGCCCGGGAGTAGGCGTCCGTCTCGGCTGGCGGCTCCACGTCGCCGCCGTCGAGCGGCTCGAGGCCATCGCCGTCGCTCAACTCATCGCTGCCGGATTCCAGGTCGTCAGGCTCGCTGACAGGGTCGGGTTCGTCTGGATCCCGTCCCGGCGGATTCGGCCCGCTCATGTCTGCCTACCCTGTCCAACTGCCCAGCCAGCGCGCGGGGATCCGCGGCTGCATCCGTGCACTCCGTGAGTACTCATCGTGCCTCGGCAAACCCTACCCAACCGGCCGGTGCACAGGTCCCACGGCAAACTGACCACCGGTCAACTGGTGACCAGATTGTGACCTTTGCGGATGCAATCAGTGCTTTTCGGGTCCGACGTAGTACTCGAAGACAAGCCCGGCCGCCGAGGAAAGGATGAAGACGACGCCCGCGACGATCAGCCACGGCAGCCACAGAGCGATACCGACGGCACACACCGATCCGGACAGGGCGATCATGATCGGCCACCAGCTGTGCGGGCTGAAGAAACCCAATTCCCCTGCGCCGTCACTGATTTCAGCGCCTTCGTAGTCCTCGGGGCGGGTGTCGAGGCGGCGCGCCACGAACCGGAAGAAGGTGGCGACGATCAGCGCCAGCCCACCGGTCAGCGCCAGCGCGGTGGTCCCGGCCCACTCGACGCCGCCGTTCGCGAAGATGGCGGTCAGAATCGCGTACAGCACCGTCACCAAGACGAAGAAGGCGGCGATGAACTCGAACAACCTGGCTTCGATATGCATGAACTGTCCTAACCTCTTGGGCTCGGGGCCAATTCGCCGCGGCGGGTTTCGAACGGATGGGTGGTGGTCGCCAGCGGTGGCTGGTTGATGGCCTGCAGCGCTTCGGCATTCGTCTTGCCGGCGATGCGCTGCTGCAGGAAGGCCACGAAGTCGTTCGGCTCCACCACCCGGACCTCGAAGTTCATCATCGCGTGGTACGTGCCGCACAACTCGGCGCAGTGGCCGACGAACGCGCCGGTCTGGGTGATCTCCTCAACCTGGAAACGGTTCTCCGAGTGGTTGGCTTCGGGGTTGGGTATCACGTCGCGCTTGAACAGGAACTCCGGCACCCACCAGTCGTGGATCACGTCGGCCGAGGCCATCTGGAACTCGATGCGCTTGTGGGCAGGCAACACCAGGACCGGAATCTCGGTGCTGGTGCCCAGGATCTCGACCTTGTCGAAGTTCAGGTAGGTGCGGTCTTCGGTGTTGAGACCACGGATCGGTCCGACCAGTTCTTCCCCGTGGCGGTCCTTACCCTCCGGCTTGGAGGTCATCGCCTTCTTCTTGGCGGCGTCGGCGCCCTCGTAGTTGAACGTGTTGTCCTTGAAGGCCACCCGCTGGTAGCCGAACTTCCAGTTCCACTGGAACGAGGTGATGTCGATGACGACTTCGGGATCGCTGGCCAGGTGCGTCATCTTCTCCTGCACCACGACGGTGAAGTAGAACAGCACCGAGATGATCAGGAAGGGTGTGACGGTCAGCACCAGCTCCAGCGGCATGTTGTAGCCGAACTGACGGGGGAACTCGTCGTCGCCCTTCTTCTTCCGGTGGAAGGTGCAGGCCCAGAAGATCAGAGCCCAGACGATGACGCCGACGACCAGCGAGGCGATGACGGCGCCGATCCACAGCTCGCGGTTGAGGTGGCCTTCGTGGGTGATGCCCTTCGGCCAGCCGAGCGCGAGCGCGTCCTCCCACGAGCAGCCGCTCAGGGTGACCGCCAGCACGCCCAGCGTCACTGCCATAGCGATCGGGCGGAGACGACGGGACAGGCCCCGCGCCTCTCCGGAACGGTGCCGAGACCTGCTCTGCGACAAGCTCTGCGAACTATCGTGCCCGCGACGTGCCACGTTGACGCCTCCTGTATCGCAAGCTGGGCCGGCCGGCTTTCGGCCGAGTCGGCTAACTCGGATGTCGAATACTACGCAGCGTAGACCACACCGCTTCCCGGGCGACTGCCTGGTCACCGCGACCCGCCGGGCGCGGCGCGCACGGCGACCCGACATGGTCTTCCGGACTGCGGCATACTGGGGCGCCGTGTGTGGATTGTTGGCCTTCGTCGCCGCTCCGCCGGGCCCGGACGGGCCTGCCGGAGCCGATGCCGCGGCAGCGCATGCCGCCGAGGCCGACGGCGCGATCGCGCGGGCATCGCACCTGATGCGCCATCGCGGACCCGACGAACCGGGCACCTGGGCCGACCCTGACGCGGACGGTTCGGTGGTCTTCGGTTTCAACCGCCTCTCCATCATCGACCTCGCGCATTCCCATCAGCCGCTGAGCTGGGGACCGCCTGAGGCGCCGGGCCGCTACGTGCTGGTGTTCAACGGCGAGATCTACAACTACCTGGAGCTGCGCGAGGAACTGCGCACCCGGCACGGGGTCGTATTCGCCACCGACGGCGACGGCGAAGCCATCGTCGCGGGCTTCCATCATTGGGGCACTGACCTGCTCAAGCGGTTGCGCGGCATGTTCGCGTTCGCGCTGTGGGACACCGTCACCCGGGAACTCTTCTGCGCCCGCGACCCGTTCGGCATCAAGCCGCTGTTCATGGCGACCGGCGCCGGCGGCACCGCGGTGGCCAGCGAGAAGAAATGCCTGCTCGACCTGGCTGACTTGATCGGCTTCGACGCCGGGGGCTCCGGGATCGATGAACGCGCGGTGCAGCACTACACCGTCCTGCAGTACGTGCCCGAACCCGAGACGTTGCACCGCGGCGTGCGCCGGCTCGAGTCGGGCTGCTACGCCCGGATCCGGCCGGGGTCTGCGCCGGCGGTCACGCGATATTTCGTTCCGCGGTTTGCCGCGGTGCCGATTACGTCGGGCACCGAACAGGCCCGCTACGACGAGATCACCGCGGTGCTCGAGGACTCGGTGGCCAAGCACATGCGCGCCGACGTCACGGTCGGGTCGTTTCTGTCCGGCGGCATCGACTCAACGGCCATCGCGGCCCTGGCGATCCGGCACAACCCGCGCCTGATCACGTTCACCACCGGCTTCGAACGCGAGGGCTTCTCCGAACTCGACGTCGCGGTGGCATCGGCGGAGGCGATCGGGGCCCGGCATATCGCGAAGGTGGTGAGCGCCGAGGAGTTCGTGGGCGCGCTGCCCGAGATCGTCTGGTACCTCGACGAGCCGGTCGCCGACCCGGCGCTGGTGCCGCTGTTCTTCGTCGCCCGCGAGGCGCGCAAGCACGTCAAGGTGGTGCTGTCCGGCGAAGGCGCCGACGAGTTGTTCGGCGGCTACACGATCTACCGCGAGCCGCTGTCGCTCAAGCCGTTCGACTACCTGCCGCGGTCGCTGCGACGGTCGATGGGCAAGGTGTCCAAGCCGCTACCGGAGGGGATGCGCGGCAAGAGCCTGCTGCACCGGGGCTCGCTGACGCTGGAAGAGCGCTACTACGGCAACGCCCGCAGCTTCTCCGACGCGCAGCTGCGCGACGTGCTGCCCCGATTCCGGGAGGACTGGACCCATACCGACGTCACGGCGCCGGTGTACGCCGAGTCGGCGGGCTGGGACCCGGTGGCGCGGATGCAGCACATCGACCTCTTCACCTGGCTGCGCGGCGACATCCTGGTCAAGGCCGACAAGATGACGATGGCCAACTCACTGGAGCTGCGGGTGCCGTTCCTGGACCCCGAAGTGTTCGCTGTGGCCTCGCGGCTGCCCTACCAGTCCAAGATCACCCGCACCACGACCAAGTACGCGCTGCGGCGCGCGCTGGAGCCGATCGTGCCGGCGCACGTGCTCAACCGCCCCAAACTCGGGTTCCCGGTGCCGATCCGGCACTGGCTGCGCGCCGGCGAACTGCTGGAGTGGGGCTACGAGATGGTCGACAAATCGCAGGCCGGCCACCTCGTCGACCTGGCCGCAGTGCGGCGGATGCTCGACGAGCACCGGGTGGGCACCAGCGATCACAGCCGCCGGCTATGGACGATGCTGATTTTCATGCTGTGGCACGCGATCTTCGTCGAGCACAGCGTGGTGCCGCAGATCAGCGAGCCGGTCTACCCGGTCGAGCTCTGACGAGCAGACGCAAAATCGCCCCGGAGCATATGCTCCAAGGCGATTTTGCGTCTGCTCGCGGAACTCAGGCGAGCACTGCGGCGATCTCGGAAGCCGCCTCGTCGCCGTAGGCGCCGGCCAACCGCGCAACCGCGCTCGCCCGGTCCCACTCCCAGTTCTGGGTCCCGACCGACTCCAGCACCAGCACGGCGACCAGCGAACCCAGCTGCGCCGACCGCTCCAGGCTCAGGCCGGCGCTGCGTCCGGTCAGGAAGCCGGCACGGAACGCGTCGCCGACGCCGGTGGGGTCGGTCTGGCTGGTCTCCGGCACCACGCCGACGTGCACCTTGGCGCCGTCGCGCTCAAAGATGTCGACTCCGTCGGCGCCGAGCGTGGTGACCCGCAGGTCCACCTGGGCCATCACGTCGGCCTCGGTCCAGCCGGTCTTGGACAGCAGCAGGTCCCACTCGTAGTCGTTGGTGAACAGGATGGCGGCGCCGTCGATGAGCTGCTTGATCTCCTCACCCGACAGTCGGGCCAGCTGCTGGGACGGGTCGGCGGCGAAGGCCAGGCCGAGTTTGCGGCACTCCTCGGTGTGCAGGAACATCGCCTCGGGGTCGTTGGCGCCGACGATCACCAGCTCCGGGGTACCGACAGCCGTCACCACGTCCGCCAGCTTGATGTCGCGGGCCTCGGACATGGCGCCGGGGTAGAACGACGCGATCTGGGCCATGTCGACGTCAGTGGTGCAGGTGAAGCGCGCCGTGTGCGCGGTGTCGGAGAGCAGGACGTGGTCGCAGTTGACGCCGTGGGACTTCAGCCAGTCCCGGTAGTCGGCGAAGTCGGCACCCGCGGCACCGATCAGCGCAACGTCACCGCCCAGCACTCCGATGGCGAAGGCCATGTTGCCGGCCACTCCCCCGCGATGGACCACCAGGTCGTCGACCAGGAAGCTCAACGACACCTTGTGCAGGTGCTCGGGCAGCAGTTGCTCGGAAAACTTGCCGGGAAAGCGCATCAGATGGTCTGTGGCAATAGAACCGGTCACCGCGATGGTCACGAAAAATCCACCCTTCGTTTGTCAGTCGTCTAGCCTCTCACGAACGTCAGCCGGCGCCGAACGGTGCCGACGTTCGAGGCGGCCCGCTCCCCTTGCGCTAGCCTGCCTAGAGACTTACCCGGTTGCCGCGGCTGGACATTCGTACTCGTACGGCAACCCGCTCGTCGCCTCGTCCCCCAGCGTAGGAGAACAACGATGGCCGGTCCGCACCCACCGAACCCTGCCGTGGGTGCCGATGGGCCTCAACCATCGCAGCCGTATCCCGAAGCCGGGCCCAACGCAACCGTGGACTTCCCGCACACCGAACCGGCCTTCGGACCCGGCAACGCCGCTGGACCGCCGGCCGGCTACCCCGGTCCCCCGCCCCGCCCGAAGCGAGGGCACAAGCGCCTGCTGATCGGCGTGCTGCTGGCGGTAGCCCTGGTGGCCGCGCTGACCACCGCCATCGTGTACGGGGTGCGCACCAACGGCGCCAACACCGGCAGCGCGGTCTCGGAGACCTCGGCCAAGACGGCGGTCCAGAGCTACCTCAACGCGCTGGCGCACAAAGACCTCGACAACATCATGCGGAACACGCTGTGCGGCCTCTATGACGCCGTCAAGGACAAGCGCTCCGACCAGGCACTGGCCAAACTCAGCAGCGACGCGTTCCGCAAACAGTTCTCCGAGGTCGAGGTGACGGCGATCGACAAGATCGTCTACCTCTCGCAGTACCAGGCTCAGGTGCTGTTCAGCATGCAGGTGACGCCGGCCGCCGGCGGCCCGTCACGCGGGCAGGTCCAAGGCATTGCCCAGCTGTTGTTCCAGCGTGGACAGATCTTGGTGTGTTCCTACGTGCTGCGCACCGCGGGTCAGTACTGACCGATCAGTTGAACGAGTCCCCGCACGCGCACGAACCGGTGGCGTTGGGGTTGTCGATGGTGAAGCCCTGCTTCTCGATCGTGTCGACGAAGTCGATCGACGCACCTTCGACATAGGGGGCGCTCATCCGATCCACCGTCAGCGTCACACCGCCGAATTCCACGGTCAGGTCGCCGTCCAGGGTGCGGTCGTCGAAGAACAGGTTGTAACGCAGGCCGGCACATCCGCCCGGTTGCACGGCGATCCGCAGTGCCAGGTCGTCGCGTCCCTCCTGGTCCAGCAGGGACTTCGCCTTCGCAGCGGCGGCCTCGGTCAGGATTACGCCGTGCGTCGAGGTGGTCGGCTCGTTCTGCACCGTCATTGCTTCTCCTACATGCTCATTGTCCGGGTGGGCCTGTCCAGCTGTGATCCTGGGGCCTGCTCAGGGGAACCCACTACGTCAACGGTACCCCGGCGGGCCGCTATTCCCGAGTCGCGCCGCAGTCTCCGAGGCCAGTCCCATCAGCTGATTGGCGGCGTCAGCCAGTGCCAGCCGCACCGAACCTGCATATTCGCTCATGGCCAGGGCGGACATGATGCCGGACACCCGGGTGGTGGACTTATCCACCGACACCTGCCCGGCCAGCACGATCACCGGGATACCGAGGTGGCGGGCGGCGGCCGCGATCTCGCCGACCACCTTTCCGTGTAGCGACTGTTCGTCGAAGTGGCCTTCACCGGTGACGATCATGTCCGCGTCCTCCAGGTCATCGCCGAAGTTGGTCAGTTCGGCGAAGATGGCCGCGCCGGATTCACACCGCCCGCCCAGCGCCAGCAGGCCGGCCCCGATCCCACCGGCGGCGCCCGCGCCGGGTTCGGCACTCACGTCCCGTCCGGCGACAGTGTCCAGCACCTGCGCCCAAGCCTCGAGTCGTTCTTCCAGCTTGGCGATCGTCGCGGTGTCGGCCCCTTTCTGCCGCGCGAACACCCGGGCCGCCCCCCATGGCCCCAGCAGCGGATATTCCACATCTGAGGCGGCGATGAGGTCGATCCCCGACATCCACTGCCGGGCCGTGTCCAGGCCGCCCAGCTCGTGGATCATCCCCTGCCCCCCGTCGGTGCAGGCGCTGCCGCCCAACCCGACCACGATGCGCACCGCGCCGGCCTTCAGAGCGGCGGCGATGAGTTGACCGACGCCCCTGCTGTGCGCGGCCATCGCGGTCTCGGGCGTCGGCGGGCCCTCCAGCAGTGCCAGACCGCAGGCCTGTGCGCATTCCAGGTACGCGGTCCGGGACCGCTCGTCGTACACCCACCGGGCGTCGACCTCGGCGTCCAGCGGGCCGGACACGCGCAGCCGCCGCAGTCCCCCGATCCGGCTGGCCAGCACCTCGACGAACCCGGGTCCGCCGTCGGATTGCGGCGCGACGATGAAGGAGTCACCGGGCCGGGACCGGGTCCAGCCGGTCGCGATCGCGGCGGCCGCCTCCACCGCGGACAGGCTGTCGCCGTAGCAGTCCGGAGCCACCAGCACCCGCATCGCAGGCAGCTGCAGCCTGCCGGGCCCGAAGCCACCGGCAGCACCACCCCCCGCCTGCGCCCCGTTCATCACTGGCCAGCGTAGGTGTACACGCAGTTCGCCGTACGCAATACAGCCGCAATTAAGCAGGCTCACATAAGCGAAGTAACCTGACGACTGTGAAGCTGCTGGGCCGCAACAAGGGTCATGACGAGGGTGACGACGCTCCGGCCACGCCGGAGCAGAGTTCCGTGGCGGCCGAGACGGCGGCCCGTGGGGCGCGGACCGGCCCCAAGGGCCGTCCCACGCCCAAGCGCAACGAGGCTCGCGGCAGGAAGGGGCCGGTCGCGCCGGCGCCGATGACGGCATCGGAGGCCCGGGCCCGACGCAAGTCGATGGCCAAAGCGAAGCTCAGCCGCGAAGAACGCCGCGCCGATCGCACGGCCAGCCGCGCCCGGATGTCGGAGCGCCGGGAACGGATGATGGCCGGCGAAGAGGGATACCTGCTGCCGCGCGATCAGGGGCCGGTCCGCCGTTACGTCCGCGACGTGGTGGACGCCCGACGCAATGTGCTCGGCCTGTTCATGCCCTCGGCCCTGGCGTTGCTCGCCTTCATGTTCGCGTTGCCGCAGTTGCAGTTCTATATGTCCCCGATCATGCTGGCGCTGATGGCGCTGATGACCATCGACGGGATCATCCTGGGCCGCAAGGTGGGCCGGCTGGTGGACGCGAAGTTCCCAAAGAACACCGAAAGTCATTGGAAGCTGGGCATTTACGCCGCTGGGCGCGCCTCCCAGATGCGCCGGATGCGCGCTCCGCGGCCTCAGGTCGAACGTGGCGCCCATGTCGAATGACCCGTTGATCTGACGTGCGCACGCTGGTGCTCGGCGGTATCAGGTCGGGCAAGTCCCGGTGGGCGGAGGACGCAATCGCAAACGCGTTGGCACCAGATCAGCCGGTCCGTTACCTCGCCGCCGGCCCGCTGGACCGGGCGGACCCGGACTGGATGGCGCGGATCGCCAAGCACCGCGACCGTCGTCCCGGGCACTGGACGACGGAGGAAACCGGTGATGTGGCCCGCGTTCTGCAGCAGCCGCCCGCCGTCCCGACCCTGGTCGACGACCTGGGCACCTGGCTGACCGGGGCGCTGGATCGAAACCACTGCTGGGACGGCGGCTCGGTGGACGAACCGGTGTCGCAGCTGCTGGGCGCGGTGCGCGCGTTCGAGTCGACGCTGATGCTGGTCAGTCCGGAGGTGGGGCTGACCGTCGTGCCCGCGACCGCAGCCGGACGCCGGTTCGCCGACGAGCTCGGCAGTCTCAACCAGCGGGTGGCGGCACTGTGTGAGCAGGTGGTACTGGTGGTCGCCGGGCAACCCCTGACGATCAAGGCACCGGCGTGACCGGGTTTGCGCCGGTGCCGGCGCCCGACGCGGACGCCGAGGCGGCGGCCCGTGCCCGGCAGGACACCCTGACCAAGCCACGCGGCGCGCTGGGCCGGCTGGAGGATCTGTCGGTGTGGGTCGCGGCCTGCCAGGGGCAGTGCCCGCCCCGCCAGTTCGGCCGGGCACGGGTGGTGGTCTTCGCCGGTGACCACGGTGTGGCCAGGTCAGGGGTCTCGGCGTACCCACCCGAGGTGACCGCGCAGATGGTCGTCAACATCACCGCCGGCGGAGCTGCGATCAATGCGCTGGCTGACGTCGCCGGTGTGACGGTGCGGGTGGTCGATCTGGCGGTGGACTGCGACGAGCATCTGATCGCGGTGTCCGACAAATTCAGCGACAAGGTCCGTCGCGGCAGCGGCGACATCGCGGTCGAGGACGCGCTGTCCGAGGAGGAGACGGCGAGGGCTATCGCGGCCGGTCAGCAGATCGCCGACGAGGAGGTCGACGCCGGCGCCGACCTGCTCATCGCCGGCGACATGGGCATCGGCAACACCACCCCGGCCGCGGTCCTGGTGGCCGCGCTGACGAACAATGAACCGGTCGCGGTGATCGGCTTCGGAACCGGTATCGACGATTCCGCGTGGTCGCGCAAAACCGCTGTGGTCCGCGATGCGCTGTACCGGGCGCAGCCGATCGCCGGTGACCCGGTGGCGCTGCTGCGCTGCTGCGGCGGCGCGGACTTCGCGGCGATGGCCGGCTTCTGCGCGCAGGCCGCCGTCCGGCGTACGCCCGTGCTGCTGGACGGCATGGCGGTAACGGCCGCCGCGCTGGTCGCCGAACGGCTGGCGCCGGGCGCGCGGCAGTGGTGGCAGGCCGGCCACCGGTCGACCGAGCCCGGCCACACGCTGGCGCTGGCGGCGCTGGAATTAGAGCCGATAGTGGACCTGCGCATGCGGTTGGGCGAGGGCACCGGCGCCGTGGTGGCATTGCCGGTGCTGCGGGCCGCGGTGGCCACCTTGTCCTCGATGTCGACGTTCACCGAGGCCGGAGTGTCGGGCGCGATCACCCCGCCGGACCCCGCTACCCCGTGATCCGGTCACTGGCAACAGCTTTCGCCTTCGGCACGGTGCTGCCGGTCCCCCACTCGCGAACCGGCCCGATGGGTCGCGGCGCCCTGACCGCGCTACCGGTGGTCGGCGCCGCGCTCGGCGTGCTGGCGGCCGCCGTGACGTGGGGCGCCGCGGCGGCGTTCGGCCACCTCAGCGTGCTGCCGGGCCTGCTCGCCGTGGCCGCCCTGCTGCTGGCCACCCGCGGCCTGCACATCGACGGTGTGGCAGACACGGCCGACGGGCTGGGTTGCTACGGACCGCCGCAGCGGGCGCTGGCGGTGATGCGCGACGGTTCGTCCGGCCCGTTCGGGGTCGCGGCCGTCGTCCTGGTGATCGCCCTGCAGGGCACTGCGTTCACGGCGGTGAGCCCGCCGGCGATTGTGCTGGCGGTTTTCGCCGGCCGGGTCAGCGCGGTACTGGCCGCCCGGCGCTCGGTCCCGGCGGCCGACGGCAGCACGCTCGGCGTCCAGGTCGCGGGTTCCCAGCCGGCGTTTGCGGTGGTGGCATGGCTGGCCGTGCTGCTCGCCGTCTCAGTGCCGGCCGGCCCGCGGCCCTGGCAGGGACCGGTCGCCGTGGCGGTGGCGGTCTGCAGCGGGGCGGTGCTGGTGCGGCATTGTGTGCGCCGGTTCGGCGGCATCACCGGCGACGTGCTGGGTGCCGCCATCGAGCTGACGACGACGGTGTGCGCGGTGACGCTGGCCGGGTTGGTGCGCCTCTGACGTCGGGCGCTACTAGCAACTAGCGACTAGCGACTAGCCGAGCCGCGACATCCAGCCGTGCGTGTCGGCGAATGTGCCCCGCTGAATCCCGGTCAACGTGTCGCGCAGCGCCATGGTCACCTCGCCGGATTCGCCGTCGGCGATGGTGAACTCGCCGTCGCCGTACTTCACCCGTGAGACGGGGGTGATGACGGCGGCGGTGCCACAGGCGAACACCTCGGTGATCTCACCGGAGGCGGCCTTCTTCTCCCACTCCTCGATATCGATCTTGCGTTCCTCGACCGCAAAACCGGCGTCGATCGCCAACTGCAACAACGAGTCCCGGGTGATCCCGGGAAGCAGCGAACCGGACAGCTCGGGGGTGACCAGGCGAGCCGAGCCGCCGCTGCCCAGCACGAAGAACAGGTTCATCCCGCCCATCTCTTCGACGAAGCGGCGTTCCACGCCGTCCAGCCACACCACCTGGTCGCAACCGTGCTCGGTGGCCTCAGCCTGGGCGAGCAGCGAGGCGGCGTAGTTTCCACCGAATTTGGCGGCTCCGGTGCCGCCCGGGCTGGCCCGCACGTACTCGGTGGACACCCAGACCGTGACGGGACTGATGCCGCCCTTGAAATACGCTCCGGCCGGCGATGCGATCAACAGGTAGCGGTACTCCTTGGCGGGCCGCACGCCCAGGCCGGGCTCGGTGGCAATCATGAAGGGCCGCAAGTAAAGTGCCTCTTCGCCGCCGGCCCTGGGCACCCACTGGTTGTCGACGGCGATGAGCTGGCGCAACGACTCGAGAAACAGGTCGTCCGGGAGCTCTGGCATCGCCAGCCGCCGCGCCGACGACCGCATCCGGGCCGCGTTGGCGTCGGCCCGGAACGCGACCACGGAACCGTCGGCCCATCGGTATGCCTTGAGCCCCTCGAACACTTCCTGCGCGTAGTGCAACACGATGGCCGACGGGTCCAGCTCGATCGGGCCGTATCCGAGGACGCGCGCGTTGTGCCAGCCCTCACCCTCGACGTAATCGATCGAGACCATGTGGTCGGTGTGGTACTTGCCGAAACCGGGGTCCGCCAGGATCGCTACCCGCTCGGCCTCGGTGGCGGGGTGCGCCGCGCGCGAAACCGTGAACTCGAGAGGGCCGCTGGTCATGGGGCTGATTCTATAACCTTGCGCGAACGGGTTTTTGCCACGCGCATGGGCGGCTAACGCGTTTTCAGTTCGACAAACGGCGGACGTACCACTTCGCACTGCACCGCGCGGCCCCGGACATCGACCGTGATTTGCTGGCCGTCCTGCACCCCGGCGTCGGAGTCGATCAGTGCCAGCGCAATGCCCAGTTGCAGGGTCGGCGAAAAGGTGCCCGACGTGGTGGTACCCACCGGCTTATCGCCGTCGAGCACCGTGAGCCCCGCCCGCAGGACCCCGCGGCCGGTGGTCCGCAGTCCGCGCAGCAGCCGTCGCGGGCCGGCTTCCTTCTCGGCCAGCAGCGCATCGCGGCCGAAGAACGCGTCCTTCTTCCAGCCGATGGCCCAACCGCAGCGGGCCTGCAGCGGTGAGATGTCCAGCGACAGCTCGTGGCCGTGCAGCGGGTAACCCATTTCGGTGCGCAGGGTGTCGCGCGCGCCCAGACCCGCGGGCTGCCCGCCGGCTTCGGAGACCGCCGCCACCAGCGCGTCGAACACGACGCCCGCCGAATCCCAGGACGGCAGCAGTTCGTAGCCGTGCTCTCCGGTGTAACCCGTGCGGCAGACCCGCACCGGCACACCGGAATACGTTGCGTCCGCGTAGCCCATGTAGTCCATCTCGGTCGGCAACCCGAGTGCCGCGAGCACCTCGGTGGAGCGGGGTCCCTGGACGGCCAGCACGGCATAGTCGCGGTGCAGGTCGGTGATCGTCAGGCCGGCCGGGGCGGCTGCCTGCAGAGCCGCCACCACCGCGGCGGTGTTGGCTGCGTTGGGCACCAGGAAGATCTCGTCGTCGCCGACGTAATAGGCGATGAGATCGTCGATGACGCCGCCGGATTCGGTGCAGCACAACGTGTACTGCGCCTTGCCCGGGCCGATGCGGCGCAGGTCGTTGGTCAGCGCGGAGTTCACGAATTCCGACGCGCCCGGACCGCGCACCAGGGCCTTGCCCAGGTGGCTCACGTCGAACAGTCCGACCGCGGTGCGGGTGGCGTTGTGTTCTCCGACGGTTCCGGCGTACGACACCGGCATCAGCCAGCCGCCGAACTCGGCGAAACTCGCACCCAGTTCGCGGTGGCGGTCTTCCAGTGGGCCCTTGAGCAACTCCGGAGCATCGGTCACGGCGTCCCACCCTAATGCTCGTTGCGGCTGGCACACTTGGGCAGGTGTTCGATTGGGATGCGATGGAGGCCGCCGGAATCGCCAACCCGCGCGAGCGCGCCGACCTGATCAAGTACCTGGACGACCTCGGCTTCACCCTCGACCAGATGGCGGAGGCCGAACGGCGAGGCCGGCTGTTCGGACTGGCCGGGGACGTTCTGCAATGGTCGGGCGCCCCGATCTACACAGTGGCGGCCGCGGCCGAGCAACTCGGGCTGACCGCCGAGCAGGTCGCCCATGCCTGGGGGCTGCTAGGGCTGACCTTCGCCGGTCCCGACGTTCCGGCTTTCAGCCAGGCCGATGTCGACGCCCTGGCGACCTGGGTGGCGCTGAAGGCGGTGGTCGGCGAGGAGGGCGCGTTGGGTTTGTTGCGAGTCCTTGGCGCCGCGATGGCCCGGCTGGCCGAGGCCGAGTCGACGCTGATCCGGGCCGGCACGCCCGATATCCAGATGACCCACACCCACGACGAGTTCGCCACGGCGCAGGCCTATCGCTCGGTCGCCGAGTTCGTCCCGCGGATCGGGGCGCTGATCGACATCGTGCACCGTCACCACCTGACCAGCGCGCGCACCCACTTCGAGGGCGTCATCCGCGACACATCGTCGAGTGTGGTGTGCGGCATCGGTTTTGCCGACCTGTCGGGTTTCACCGCGCTCACCCAGGCGCTGAACCCCGCCCAGTTGTCGGAGTTGCTCAACGAGTTCGCCGGAGCCGTTTCGGACGTGGTCCATGCCGACGGCGGCCGGGTGGTGAAGTTCATCGGCGACGAGGTGATGTGGGTCAGCGCGGCCCCCGTGCAATTGGCCCAGGCAGCCGTCGACCTCGTCGAGCATCCGCAAGCGCGGGAGGAGGGACTGCAGGTCCGTGCCGGCCTTGCTTACGGCACCGTCCTGGCGATCAATGGCGACTACTTCGGCAACGCGGTCAACCTGGCCGCGCGCCTGGTCTCGGCCGCGGCGCCGGGTCAGATCCTGATGGATGAGACGCTGCGCGAGCAGCTGCCGACCTGGCCCGCAAAACCGCACGGCCCGTTGGTGTTGAAGGGTTTTGACGAGCCGGTGCCGGCGTTCGAGTTGCGCGCCGGCGGCGCCGCTCAGGACGCCGGCCTGTCCGGGCTGCGCTGCGGTAGTTAGCCAGATCGTCGTCCGACTAGGGTTGGTCGTCGTGACCACCACTTCCTCGGGCTACCAGGCTCCCACCGTCAATGTCGCGACCTCCCTGCCCAAACGCGGTGTGGGTTCCTCGGTCCTGCTGGTACCGGTCGTGTCGTCCGGTGACAAGGACGCACCGGGCGCCACCGTCGCCGCCGGTACCGTGCCGCTGCCCGCCGAGGCCGTGGCCGAAATCGAGGCCGGCCTGCAGGCGTTGGGCGCCACCGGTGGGACCGAGCAGGTGCACCGATTGGTGGTGTCGTCGCTGCCGGTGGCCAGCGTGCTGACCGTCGGCCTGGGCAAGCAGCGCGACGAATGGCCGAGTGACTCGATCCGCAAGGCGGCCGGGGTCGCGGCGCGGTCGCTCGGCACCGCCGAAGCCGTGATCACCACGCTGGGGAACCTGCCTGGCGAGGGCACCTGTGAGGCCGCGGTCGAAGGCCTCATCCTGGGCAGCTACCGGTTCAGCGCCTTCCGCAGCGCAAAGACCGCCCCCAAGGACGCCGGGCTCCGCAAGCTCACCGTGCTGTCGGCCGCCCGGGATGCCAAGAAGCAGAGCGCGCACGGGGCGGCGGTAGCGACTGCGGTGGCCACCGCGCGCGACTTCGTCAACACCCCGCCGAGTCATCTTTTTCCGGCCGAATTCGCCACGCGCGCAAAGGCTTTGGGAGAATCGGCGGGCCTTGAAGTCGAAGTGCTCGACGACAAGGCGCTGAAGAAGGCGGGCTTCGGCGGGGTGATCGGGGTGGGCCAGGGGTCCTCGCGGCCGCCGCGGCTGGTGCGCTTGATCCACCGGGGGTCACGGCTGGCCAAGAACCCGAAGCGGGCGAAGAAGGTCGCCCTGGTCGGCAAGGGCGTCACCTTCGACACGGGCGGAATCTCGATCAAGCCGGCCGCGTCGATGCACCACATGACCTCGGACATGGGCGGGGCGGCCGCCGTGATCGCGACGGTGACGCTGGCCGCCCAGCTGCAGTTGCCGATCGATGTGATCGCCACGGTGCCGATGGCCGAGAACATGCCGTCCGGGACGGCGCAGCGGCCCGGCGACGTGCTGACCCAGTACGGCGGCATCACCGTCGAGGTGCAGAACACCGACGCCGAGGGCCGGCTCATCCTGGCCGACGCCATTGTGCGGGCGTGTGAGGACAATCCGGATTACCTGATCGAGACGTCCACCCTCACCGGCGCGCAGACGGTGGCGCTGGGTGCGCGCATCCCGGGGGTGATGGGTAGCGAGGAGTTCCGCGATCGCGTCGCCGCGATCTCGCAGCGGGTGGGCGAGAACGGCTGGCCGATGCCGCTACCCGACGAGCTCAAGGACGACCTCAAGTCAACGGTGGCCGACCTGTCCAATATCAGCGGTCAGCGGTTCGCCGGAATGTTGGTGGCCGGGGTGTTCCTGCGCGAGTTCGTCGCCGAGTCGGTGCAGTGGGCGCACATCGACGTCGCCGGCCCGGCATACAACACCGGTAGCCCCTGGGGATGCACGCCCAAAGGCGCCACCGGCGTACCCACCCGCACCATGTTCGCGGTGCTCGAAGACATCGTCAGCAACGGGTAGCCGCCGACGCCGCCCGAGCTTCAGCTCGTCAGCAACGACCGCACAACTCGGTTCGCCTGGCGACGGGGCCACCCGTGCCAGCCGTCGGCCGCCAGCGCCGCCTTGGCCGCGTTGCGCCCACACGCGCCGTGCACCGAACCGCCCGGCGTCGCCGACGCACTGCCCAGGTAGAGCCGTTCGACCGGTGTTTCGGCCCGGCCCATACCAGGAGCGGGCCGGAAGAACAGCATCTGCTGCAACTGCGCGGTGCCGCCGTTGAGCGCACCCATGTGCAGATTGGCATCGCTGGCCTCCAGGTCCGAGGGCCGCTGCACGAACCGGTGCAGGACCCGCGCCCCGAAGCCGGGCGCGTGGTCCTCGATGACGTCGTCCATCGTCTGGGCTAGCCGCTCGGCCGAGTCGTCGTTGTCGACGTTGCGCGGCAAATGCGTGTAGGCCCAAACACTTTCGGTTCCCTCGGGCGACCGGCTCGGGTCCGCTGTAGTGGTCTGACCCAGCAGTATGAACGGGCGCCGCGGCACCACCCGGGTATTGATGTCGGCCATCCAGCGGATAAGGCCGTGCCCGTCGGCGCCCAGGTGCACCGTGCCCACGTCCTGCAGGTTCCCGGCTCGCCATGGAATCAGGCCGTCCAGCGCGTAATTGGCCTTCACCACCGGTGGATCCCAGACGAAGTGCTCCAGGTCGCTCAACAACGTACGTGGCAGCGCGTCGGCGGGCAGCATGTCGCAGAACAACCGCGGCGCACTCACGTCGGCGATGACCGCCCGGCGGGCGCTGACCGTACGCCCCTCGGCCGTAATCACCCCCACTGCCCGGCCCCCGCGTACCTGAATACGGGAAACATTGTGGCCGTATTCGATTCGGGCACCCGCCGAACATGCGCGACTCACCAGAGCCGCGGTCAGCTGACCGGAACCGCCGACGGGTACCGGCCAGCCGCTGTCCTGGGCCAGCATGCACATCAGGAAACCCATCATGCCGCTACCGGGTGCATCCAGCGGAATATCGGCGTGCAGCGCGTTGCCCAGCAACATGGTCTTCGGGGCCGCACCGCTGAAAAGCCGATCGACCATCGTATTGGCGGGCTGCACAAGCAGATTCGCGAGCCGGATCGCCTCGGCGGTACCCAGCTTGGCGAGCAGTTGAGCAATGGGCAGCATCGGCGGGAAGGGCGCCAGCAGCGCTTTCATCAGCGGCGTTTTGATCTGGTCCCACAACGCGACGGCCCGCCACCAGTTGTCGCCGTCGACGCGCTCCCGGCGCTCGAACTCCGCCGCGGTGCGGGCCGGGTCATGGTAAATGACCGCGGGGTCCTCATCGGACCCAGCGAGCGGATGACCCACCACCGCGGGCGCGTGCGACCACCGCAACCCGTGGTCTTCCAACTGCAGGGCCGCGATGGCCGGTGAGGCCACCGTCATCGGATAGAACGAGCTGAACAGGTCGGTGATGTAGCCCGGCGTCAGTTCGGCGCTACGCACCGCCCCGCCGGGCTGCTGCTGCGCTTCCAGCACCAGCACATCCCAGCCGACATCGGCCAGCATCGACGCGGCGACCAGGCCGTGGTGTCCGGCGCCGATAACCACCGCATCGACCGCGTCCATTGCTACTTGACCTGGCTGGGCTTGAGTCGTTCGGCCAGGGCCCCGAGGCGCCATAGGCACTCACGATTGCGGGGGTAGACCGCCGCCAGCGCCATCCGGTCGGGCAGCAGGCGGGCCGGCCCGGTGACCGGCACCTCGATCATCTCGATCCGGCACCCGTCCGGAATATCGCTGAGCCGCAGAGTTATTCGCGCGGCCCCGAACAAGCCGACCCGGGCTTTCAACACCAGTTCCGCACCCGGTGTGCAGCTTTCGACCTCTGTCTTGTCGTCGATCACCAGGGGCCACACCCCGACCGAGTGCTTGATCGCCGAGCCGGGCTCCGGCCAGTTCGAGTCGACGGCCCGGGTCCGGCTGTTTCCGACCACCCACTGCGTGTAGGTCCAGCCGTTGGCCATGACGTCCCACACCGCCTGGCGCGACGCCGACACGTCTCGGATAGTGGTCAATTCCTTCGTCAAAGTCATGACAAGTCCTTCCGCGTTGGAATCATCAACGCGGAGTACCCCGGCCGCCGGAAAGTACCGCTTAATGGGTTCTGGCAAACATTGCAGCGTTTAGCTCGAAACCGTCGCGGCTACTACAGCAGCAGCAAGATCCTCCTCGGGAAAGGCCGAAAAGTGACTGTACGACGGTTAATCATCGCGGTGAGTGCCGTGCTGTTGGTAGCCGGCGTGATCGGGTTGCTGGTGCCCGTCCAGGTGTCCAACAGCAACGGCGGAACGGTGTCTTGCGGCAACGGGCTGGCCACGGATCTCTCCGGAGCCCGGGCCGCCAATGACCGCAATGGCGCCAACATCCCGATCCTTAACCAGATCATTCCGCACACCGACTTCGTGGCTCAGTGTGAGTCCGCGGTGTCGAGCCGGCGGATGTGGACGATCCCGTTGACGGTGATCGGCATCGTCGGTGTCGCCGGGGCGCTGCTGGTACGGCGCACCCGGGGCGCGCCGGTCGACGTTTAGATCACCTTCATCCGCGCTGTGCTGCGCAGTGCCTGCGGCAGCACCCGCGACACCCCATAGAGCGCGTAGGCCTCGAAAGTGACCGGCCGGATCGGCTTGTTCTTCTTGACGGCGGACACGATCGCGTTGGCGACCTTGTCCGGCCCGTAGCTGCGCAGGTCGAACATCTTGTCCAGCTGTCCGCGCCGGCCGTCGACGACTTCGTCGTCCTTGCCGCCGGCACTGAACTGGGTGGTGGCGATGATGTTGGTGTCGATGACGCCGGGGCAGATCGTGGTCAGGCCGACGTCGGCGGCGTCGAGTTCGGCCCGCAGGCAATCGGAGAACATGAACGTCGCCGCCTTGGACGTGCAGTACGCGCTCAGCGACTGCAGCGGGGCGTAGGCCGCCATCGACGACACGTTGACGATGTGCCCCCCGGTGCCGCGCTCGACCAGACGCTTGCCGAACGCCCGGCAACCGTTGACGACCCCGCCGAGGTTGACGTCGAGCACCCGGTCGAACTGCTCGGGCGGGGTGTCGAGAAATCCGCCCGCCTGGCCGATGCCGGCGTTGTTGACGACGATGTCGGGCAGGCCGTGCTCGGCGCAGACCCGCTCGGCGAACGACTCGACGGCGTCGGCGTCGGAGACGTCGAGCACATAGGCATGGGCAGTGCCACCAAAGGCGGTTATCTGGGCGGCGGTCTCCTTGACGGTGGCCTCGTCGATGTCACTGATCACCAGCTCAGCGCCCTCGCGCGAGAACGCGATCGCGGTTTCGCGGCCGATGCCGCTGCCTGCCCCGGTCACCGATACCAGCGTGTCGCCGAAGTAGCCGCGGGGGCGGCCCACCTGCGCCCGCAGCATCGCCCGGCTCGGCTGTTTGCCCTCGATCACATCGGCGAAGTCGTGCACGGCGGCGGCCATCACCTGTGGGTGCGACATCGGTGAGAAATGACCGGCCCGGATGTCGCGCCGCCACAGCCGTGGTACCCAGCGGCCGGTCTCGTCGTACCCGTGCGGCCGCACGTACTTGTCTCTGGTGTTGACGACGAGCTGCACCGGTGTGTCGATGACGCGCACACCCTGCCGGCGGAACTTCCCGGAAAACGAGCGCCAGTAGTTGGCGGGGTAGGTCTTCACCGACGTGGCCGCGTCGCTGGGCAACTTCTCGGAATGGTGAATCTGCTCGACGGGGATGTTGTCGACGATGCTGCGCCGCACCGCCGAACTCGACAGCGCCAACCGCAGCAACAGCGGCGCCAGCAACGGGATCGAGAAGAAAGCCATGTAGGTCAACCGAAGCACCTGGCTGATCGCCTGTGCCAGTTTCCGGACCCGCCACGGCTGGCGCAGCGCACCGAAGATGAACCCGACCAGCTGATCCTGGGCCGGGCCCGACACCGAGGTGAACGACGCGACCCGATCTGCGGCGCCGGGCCGGCTCAGGTACCCCCAGACCGCCACCGAGCCCCAGTCGTGGGCCAGCACGTGAACCGGCTGTCCGGGGCTCAACTCGCCGATGACGGCTGCGAAGTCGTCGGCCATCCGGGCGGTGCTGTACGCGGACACCGGCTTGGGCGCCGAGGACAGGCCGACGCCGCGGTTGTCGAACCTCAGCACCCGGAACCGCTGTGCCAGCAACGGCACCACGCCGTCCCACAGCACATGGGAGTCCGGCCAGCCGTGCATCAGCACGACGGTCGGTCCTTCGCGGTTGCCCTCCTCGTAGACGGCGATCCGGACACCGTCCGCGCTGTCGACGAACTGCTGGGGTGCATGTTGTGTTGCCGGCATCAAACCTCCGCCACCTGCGACTCGTCGTCGGGAATTAGTGGCCACACCGTAGCAAGCGCAACCGTCACGACACGCAACCGAAGTCGCCGCGCCCTGAATGTGGGTGGCCGGTGGCAGAGTGAAAGGATAAGTTTTGACCTCGACATGGGTTGCCCACCCGGTTCCTGACGGTGTGGTAAGCCAGAGGTCGACCTGCGCCGATCCGACGACCGTTCGAGGAGTCAACTCAGATGGCCTTCTCCGTCCAGATGCCGGCACTTGGTGAGAGCGTCACCGAGGGAACGGTCACCCGCTGGCTCAAGCACGAAGGCGACACGGTCGAAGTCGACGAGCCACTTGTCGAGGTCTCAACCGACAAGGTGGACACCGAGATCCCGTCGCCGGCCGCGGGCGTGCTCACCAAGATCATCGCCCAGGAAGACGACACCGTAGAGGTCGGCGGTGATCTGGCCGTCATCGGCGACTCGGACGACAGCCCGGACGACGATGAGGGCCAAGACGACGCCCAGGACTCCTCCGAGCCCGCCCAGCAGGAAGCCCAGGAGGAGCCCTCCGAAGCCGAAGAGCCGGCGCAGGAGGAATCCGAGCCCGAGCCTGAGCCTGAGCAGGAGAAGTCCAGCGGCGGGGACGGCGGCGACGCAACCCCGGTGCTGATGCCGGAGTTGGGCGAGTCGGTGACCGAAGGCACCGTGACGCGGTGGCTCAAGAAGGTCGGCGACTCCGTCCAGGTGGACGAGCCGCTGGTGGAGGTGTCCACCGACAAGGTGGACACCGAGATCCCCTCACCCGTGGCGGGCGTGCTGGTCAGCATCACGGCCGAAGAAGACGACGTGGTTCAGGTGGGCGGGGAACTGGCCAAGGTCGGCAGTTCCGATTCCGGCGGGTCCTCCAGTTCCAAGCCCAGAGCTCAACCCAGCGAGGAAAAGGCGGAGGCCGAGCCCGAGCCGAAGAAAGAGCCCGAACCCGAACCCGAGCCTGAGGCCAAGAAGGAACCCGAACCCAAGCCCGAGCCCGAGGAAGAACCCAAGCCCGAGCCCAAGAAGGCTGAGCCGCAACCCGAACCCGAAGCGGCGTCGGACGGCGGCCCGTACGTGACGCCGCTGGTCCGCAAACTGGCCGCCGAACACAACGTCGACCTGTCCGAGGTGAGCGGCACCGGCGTCGGCGGCCGGATCCGCAAGCAGGACGTCCTGGCCTTTGCTGAAAAGGAAGCTGAGAAGAAGCAGCAACCGAAGGAGGAGGCCAAGCCGGCCGCCCAGCCCTCGGCTCCCGCGGCCAAGCCCGCCGCCGCGGCCGCTCCGGCCCCGTCACTGGCACATCTGCGCGGAACCAAGCAGAAGGCGAACCGGATCCGCCAGATCACCGCCAAGAAAACGCGCGAATCGCTGCAGCTGACGGCGCAGCTCACCCAGACCCACGAGGTCGACATGACCAAGATCGTGGCGCTGCGCAACCGCGCCAAGGCCGCGTTCGCCGAGCGTGAGGGGGTGAACCTGACCTTCCTACCGTTCATCGCGCGGGCGGCCATCGACGCCCTCAAGATCCACCCGAACGTCAACGCCAGCTACGACGAGGAAACCAAGGAGATCACCTACTACGACGCCGAGCACCTCGGGTTCGCCGTCGACACCGAGCAGGGCCTACTCTCCCCCGTCATCCACAACGCCGGCGACTTGTCCCTGGCCGGACTGGCGCGCGCGATCGCCGACATCGCCGCCCGGGCACGGTCGGGCAACTTGAAACCCGACGAGTTGTCGGGCGGAACCTTCACCATCACCAACATCGGCAGCCAGGGCGCGCTGTTCGACACCCCGATCCTGGTGCCGCCGCAGGCCGCCATGCTGGGCACGGGTGCCATCGTCAAACGTCCCCGAGTCATCGTCGACGAGTTCGGCAACGAGTCCATCGGCGTCCGGTCGATCAGCTATCTGCCGCTGACCTATGACCACCGACTCATCGACGGCGCGGACGCCGGACGATTCGTGAGCACAATCAAGCACCGACTCGAAGAGGGAGCCTTCGAGGCCGACCTGGGGCTGTAAGGAGGACTCCCGAACCGTGGCCAAAGCGGTGATCGCGATTGCGGGTTCGTCTGGCTTGATCGGTTCGGCGCTGACTGCCGCGCTGCGCGCGGCGGACCATGAGGTGCTGCGCATCGTGCGTCGCGCCCCGGCGAATTCCGAAGAGCTGCACTGGAATCCGGAGAGCGGCGAATTCGACCCGGACGCGCTGGCCGACGTCGACGTGGTGGTCAACCTGTGTGGCGTGAACGTCGGCCAGCGCCGGTGGTCGGGTGCGTTCAAACAGAGCTTGCGCGACAGCCGGCTGGCGCCGACGGAAGTGCTGGCGGCCGCGGTCGCCGACGCCGGTGTCGGCACACTCATCAACGCCAGCGCGGTGGGCTACTACGGCGACACCAGAGAACGCGTGGTCGACGAAACCGACGCCGCCGGACGGGGCTTTCTGGCCCAGTTGTGTGTGGACTGGGAGGCCGCCACGTTGCCGGCACAGTACGAAGGCGTCCGGGTGGTGCTGGCCCGGACCGGTTTGGTGCTGGCCCCCTCGGGCGGTGCGCTGCGGATGATGCGGCCGGTGTTCTCGGTGGGACTCGGCGCGCGATTGGGCAGCGGCCGTCAGTACATGTCCTGGATCAGTCTGGAGGACGAGGTCCGCGCGCTACTTTTCGCCATCTCCCACCCGACGTTGTCGGGACCGGTGAACCTGACCGGACCGGCACCGGTGACCAACGCGGAGTTCACCACCGCCTTCGGCCGGGCGGTCAACCGCCCGACGCCGATGGCCGTTCCGGGTTTCGCGGTGCGCGCGGCGCTCGGGGAATTCGCCGACGAGGGTCTGCTCACGGGTCAGCGCGCCATTCCGACGGCCCTGGAGCAAGCGGGTTTTCAATTCCACCACAACACAATTGGCGAGGCACTCGGGTACGCCACGGCCCGTCGTGAGCAGGATTGAATACCCTAACGGAACCCATTTCGCACCAGCGACTTCTGCGGTATCTTGCTTCCGGCGCTTATGTGCCGGCACCACGAACCAAGTGAGACCAATGGAGACCAGTGACTGCCTCGGTTTTTCATGACGTGAAAAAGGAGGGGCCGCTGTATGCACTCTTCCTCAACTGCACCCTGAAGAAGGGGCCGGAGGTTTCCAACACCGAGGCACTGTGCAATCTGCTCATCGAACGCCTGCGAGCCCACGAACCCGACATCGAAACCGAGATCGTCCGCGTGGTCGATTACGACGTGAAACCCGGCATCGGCAACGACGAAGGTGACGGCGATGAATGGCCGGTCATCCTGGAAAAAGTCAAGCGCTGCAACATCATCGTCCCTGCCATGCCGATCTGGATGGGGGTGCGCTCCTCGGTGATGCAGCGGGTGATCGAGCGACTGGACGGCACCACCAAGACGGTGATGTGCGAGCGCACCGGCCAGTTTCCGCTCTACGGAACGGTGGCCGGGTGTGTGGTCACCGGCAATGAGGACGGCAGCCACGACTGCGTCGCCAACACCTTCGCCAACCTGCTGCACTTCGGGGTGACGGTGCCGCCCAACACCGATCTCTACTGGGTCGGGGATGCCGGGCCGGGAGCCAGCTATATCGAGGCCGGCGGCGAACTGTCGCCGTATGTGCGGCGCAACGCCGAATTGACCGCGCTCAATTTGCTCTTCGGCGCGAAGCTGCTGCGGGACAATCCGTACCCGATCAACATCGCACGGCACAACGCGATAATGATGCAGCGCAACGAAGTCAAGGCGGCCGCGATGAACCTTGCCATCAGCTACATGCGCGACAACATGCCGGATTGATCGCGCGTCGGCTCAGCGACACAGCCATGCAGGGCGATCCCCTCCCCAGTATCAGCGAGGCCGAAGCGACCGGGCACATCGCCGAACTCTATGAAGACATCCGCCAGACGCTCGGGATGTCGTTCGTCAACCTGGTGTGGCGACACCTCGCCTCGATCCCAGGCGCCCTGGCCTGGACCTGGGCGACGATGAAGCCGCTGTACGCCAACGGCTCCTTGTACTCGGAGGCCGACGCGCTGCGCGCCACACCGGATCTGCCATCGGTCCCGAGGTTGCCCGCCGTGGCGCTGCGCTCGATCGGGATTGACGCTGATCACGAAAACATAATCAGGGAAACGCTTTTCGGATACGACCGGGGCAACCCGTTGAACACCGTGGCGTTCTGCGCGGTCCTGGCCCGCCTGCACGGAGCGGCACCACCGCCATGCCCGCCGTCGCATCCACCGTCGCGTCCACCGTCAGCGCAGCCCGTCCCGGGCCCGCTGAGTTTCGACCAGATGCCGCCCCATGTGGCCGAACTGGTGCGCAGGGTCAACCTGATCGGAGGCCGGGAGCAGGGCCAGACCCTGCAGGTGAGCCTGCCCAGAAATCTGGCCCGCTGGCCGGGCATGCTGGTGCTCTACTACGCGGCCCTGCAGCCGCTGCACGACAGCGGGGCGCTGCTGGCCGCCGTCGACTCCGTAGTTGCAGACGGCAGACGGCGGGGCGCCGCCGTCAGCGGCGCGCTGGGCGGCACCGGCCTTCCCGATGCCACTACGGCGGCGGCCGTGCGGGCTTCGCTCGAGCGGCTGATACCCCACGCGATGGGGCGCATGATTCCGATTGTCACTCTGCTGCTTCGGATGCTGCCCGATGGTCCCCGAGAAGATATCCGTTGAGTCGAGAGGTGAAAGCATGAATCTGACCGAGTTGGTAGCCGGTCTCGGAGTCGCCGATGTGGTCGACGCGATGACGATGACGCATGCGCACCGCGCCCACATCATCGAACTCGACAGCCCCGATCCCAGCCGGATACTCGTAGGCCCGGCAGTGACGATTTCGTATCTGCCGGTGCGCAAGGACCTGATGGATCCCGAAAAGCACAGCCTCGGGCCGGCCATATACCGGGCCGTCGCCGGACATGATCCCGCCGGAGCGGTGCTGGTGATGGCCTCCAACGGCTACCCGCACACGTCCCTGGGCGGGGGCACCAAACTCTCTCGGGTGGAAAACCTGGGCATGGCGGGCATCCTCGCCGATGGCAAGCTGCGCGACTACGAAGAGCTGAACACTTACCGGTTCGCCACCTACAGCCGCGGCGAAACAGTGCGCGCGGGCGGCAACGAGGTCCAGCCCTACCTGGCCGACGTCCCGATCGCCGTCGGCGGCGTCACTGTCGTACCCGGCGATGTCATCTTTGCCAAAGGGTCTACAGCCGTGGTGATTCCGGGTGCGGAGGCCGAAGCCATCCTGACCAAGGCGCGCAACATCATGCACAAGATGGATGCCGCCAAGGAAAGCCTGAAGAACGAAGACCCCGAGACCGTGCTCAGTCAGGGCAGCGGCGAACTGTGAGCGCGCCGGCCAACACCAGCGAACAATTGGTCAGTGCGCTGGCCGCCGAAGGCGTCGAATACGTCTTCGGCATTCCGGGCGATGAGAACCTGCACTTCATGGAGGCGCTGCGCAAAGACGGCCGGATCACCTTCATCCTGTTCCGGCACGAACAGGCCGCGGGTTTCGCCGCGGCCGCCTACGGGCGGCTCACCGGAAAACTCGCCGTCGCCATGTCGACACTGGGCGCCGGGGCGATGAACCTGACCACACCGGTGGCGCACGCGTATCTGGCCGCCATGCCGATGCTGGTGATCACCGGCCAGAAGGCGATGCACGACAACAGGATGGGCCAGTACCAACTGGTCGACGTGGTCGATGTGATGCGCCCCATCACCAAGTTCGCGGCCAAGATCCCATCCGGCCCGATGGCCGGGTCGCTGGTGCGTCAGGCGATGATGTCGGCGCTCGAGGACCGTCAGGGCCCGGCGCACCTGGAGCTGCCCGACGACGTGGCCCGCGACACCGACCTCGGTCCGTCGGTTCCATGTCGACACAGCGCCATCCCCCTCGCAACCCAACAGAGCATCGACGTCGCGGCGGATCTGATCCGGCATGCCGGCCGCCCGCTGATCATGGTCGGCGGCGGCACCCGTGCCAACCGGCCGGAGGTCGCCGCGGCCGTGCGCGCGCTGATCGACCGGACCCGGATCCCCTTTGTGGCAACGATGATGGGCAAGGGCGTCGCGGACGAGGACCACCCGCTCTACGTGGGGTGTTCGATCATGCCCGCCGACTATCCGAACTGCGCCATCCAGGCGGCCGACGTGATCCTCAATGTCGGCCATGACGTCATGGAGAAACCCACGTTTTTCATGCGGGCCGACGGCACCCAAGTCGTCATTCACCTGAATCCCTTTGCCGCCCGTGGCGACAACAGCTACTTCCCGCAGGCACAGATCGTCGGCGAGATGGCCGACGCACTGCGCCGGCTCACCGAGCAATTGGACCCGAATCCCGCCTGGGATCACGACGGTTTCCGGCGATTGGCTGAGCAGATGCGGTACAGCATCGCCCGATCGGCCACCGACACGTCGTTCCCGGCCAAGCAGGGCCATCTCATCGCGACGCTGCGCGACTTCATGGCCGACGACGACATCCTGTCCCTGGACAATGGAATCCACATGATGTGGGCGACAAGGAATTTCAACGCCCGCCAGCCCAACACCATGCTGATCGACCACGCGCTGGGATCGATGGGGATCAGCCTGCCCGCCGCCATCGCGGCCAAGCTCGTGCATCCCGAACGCAGAGTCGTGGTGCTGACCGGCGACGGTGGATTCGCGATGAACATCCAGGATCTCGAGACGGCGGTGCGGCTGCGCCTGGATCTGATCGTGGTGGTGTTCAACGACAAGAGTCTGGGCATGATCGCGATGAAGCAGGTCGCCGACGGCTACCCACGGTATGGCGTCGATTTCGACAACCCCGATTTCGTTGCGCTGGCGTGCAGTTACGGCGCCACCGGGCATCGCCTGGCAGACCCGGCACACTTCCGCGCCCTGCTCGAGGAGGCTGCCGCGGCGGGCGGAGTGCACATCATCGACGCACCGGTGGACCCGCACGCGAACATGGCGCTGATGCAGGAGATGCGATCGGTCGACTGTTCGCGCAGCGGCGGTTAGCTCACGCGGCCGCCGCCTTCGAGTCGGCTTCCCGCCACGGCCATTTCCCGGTCATTTCCACGGTCAGCGAGAGGCTGAGGAAGGTCCGGATGGCCACCAACCCGGCCAGCGCGGCGACGTGCTGCGTGTTGGGCGTGACGACGATCGTCTTGACGATGTCGCCGGCAACCAGGAATTCCAGTCCGATCAGAATCGCGCGTCCCAGGTTGTTGCGCAGGTCGCGATAGGCCTGGGCCGCGTCGCGCGCTACATGAAGGAGAAACAGCGAACAGGCGATGAGGCAGCCGACCACGATCACCGAAACACCTGCGACATCGATGGCCGAGCCGACGTGGTCCACGATCTGCAGCAGATTCATGGCAGGCAGATTAGCGGCTGGTGGGACCGTCGGACCGGTGCTTCGCGTAACGTCGCTGACGTGACGGGTTCAATCCGGTCCAGCCCCGCATCGATCGACGTACGGCAGCTCGGCACCATCGACTACCAGGACGCCTGGCAGCTGCAGCGTGAGCTGGCCGACGCCCGGGTCGCGGGCGGATCCGACACACTGCTGCTGCTCGAGCATCCCGCCGTCTACACCGCCGGCCGCCGCACCGAACCGCACGAGCGGCCGCTGGACGGAACTCCCGTCGTCGACACCGATCGCGGCGGCAAGATCACCTGGCACGGCCCCGGGCAGCTGGTGGGCTATCCCGTCATCGGGCTGGCCGAGCCCCTCGACGTCGTCAACTACGTGCGGCGGCTCGAGGAGGCGCTGATCAAAGTGTGTGGCGATCTGGGCCTGGAAACCGCGCGGGTGGACGGACGCTCCGGGGTCTGGGCCCCGGGCCAGCCGGCCCGCAAGGTCGCCGCGATTGGAGTGCGGGTGGCTCGCTCGACGACGTTGCACGGGTTCGCCCTCAACTGCGACTGCGACCTGGCGTCATTCTCGGCGATTGTGCCGTGCGGCATCACCGACGCCGGAGTCACGTCGCTGTCCGCCGAACTCGGCCGGCATGTCGCGGTGGACGACGTGCGTGCCGCCGTCGCCGATGCCGTGTGCGACGCCCTGGACGGGTTGCTGCCGGTACGGGATCACTTGGCCGGCCGCGTAGCATCGAATACGTGACTGTCGCTCCTCAGGGTCGGAAACTGCTGCGCCTCGAGGTGCGCAACGCCCAGACTCCGATCGAGCGCAAGCCGCCCTGGATCAAGACGCGGGCCCGGATGGGACCGGAGTACACCGAACTCAAGAGTCTGGTCCGGCGCGAGGGTTTGCACACCGTCTGCGAAGAAGCCGGCTGCCCCAACATCTTCGAATGCTGGGAGGACCGGGAGGCGACCTTCCTCATCGGCGGTGACCAGTGCACCCGGCGCTGCGATTTCTGCCAGATCGACACCGGCAAGCCCGCCGAGCTCGACCGCGACGAGCCGCGCCGGGTGGCCGAGAGCGTGCAGACTATGGGCCTGCGCTACGCCACGGTGACCGGCGTTGCCCGCGATGACCTGCCCGACGGCGGCGCCTGGCTGTACGCCGAGACGGTGCGGGCCATCAAGGAACTCAACCCGTCCACCGGCGTCGAGCTGTTGGTTCCGGACTTCAACGGTGAGCCCGACCGACTCGACGAGGTCTTCGAGACCCGCCCAGAAGTGTTGGCGCACAACGTCGAAACGGTGCCGCGCATCTTCAAGCGGATCCGCCCGGCGTTCACCTACCAGCGCAGTCTCGATGTGCTGACCGCGGCGCGCGAATTCGGCCTGGTCACCAAGAGCAACCTGATCCTCGGTCTGGGTGAGACGCCTGAGGAAGTGCACACCGCGCTGGCCGACCTGCACGCCGCGGGCTGCGACATCGTCACCATCACCCAGTACCTGCGGCCGACAGCGCGTCATCATCCGGTCGAACGGTGGGTGACCCCGGATGAGTTCGTCGAGTTCGCCGGGTTCGCCGAAGGGTTGGGCTTCGCCGGGGTGCTGGCCGGGCCGCTGGTTCGCTCCTCCTACCGGGCCGGTCGGCTGTATGAGCAGGCCCGCGCGGCGCGAACCTCGGCGCCCGGATAACCCGCGCATACGTATTCTTAGTGACTATGGCGAAATCCCGAACTGCTGCGGAGAACAAGGCCGCCAAGGCCGAGGCGGCGGCGGCCCGCAAGGCTGCTTCCAAACAACGCCGCGCTCAGCTTTGGCAGGCGTTCAACATGCAGCGCAAGCAGGACAAGCGCCTGCTGCCGTACATGATCGGCGCGTTCGTGCTGATCGTGGCGGTCAGCGTGGCGGTCGGGGTGTGGGCCGGCGGGCTGACCATGATCATGATGATCCCGATCGGTCTGCTGCTGGGCGCGCTGGTGGCGTTCATCATCTTCGGCCGCCGGGCCCAGCGCAGCGTCTTCCAGCAGGCCGAGGGCCAGACCGGCGCCGCCGCGTGGGTGCTGGACAATCTGCGGGGCAAGTGGCGGGTGACCCCCGGGGTGGCCGCGACCGGACACTTCGATGCGGTGCACCGGGTGATCGGCCGGCCCGGCGTCATCCTGGTCGGCGAGGGTTCGGCGACCCGGGTCAAACCGCTGCTCGCCCAGGAGAAGAAGCGCACGGCGCGAGTGGTCGGTGAGGTGCCGATCTACGACATCATCGTCGGCAACGGCGACGGTGAGGTCGCGTTGGCCAAGCTGGAGCGCCATTTGAATCGCCTGCCGGCCAACATCACCGTCAAGCAGATGGACACATTGGAATCGCGACTGGCCGCCCTCGGTTCGCGAGCCGGGGCCGCCATGATGCCCAAAGGCCCGCTGCCCAATTCCGGCAAGATGCGTGGTGTCCAGCGGACCGTACGCCGCCGTTAATTAGCGCCGCTCCGACGACAGCCCCGCAATTCGGGTATTTGAATTCAATAAGCCGCGCCTGGCGGAGATACGGCAGCGCGGTTCGGTTTCTGCATCAGCGCCAGTGCTGCTTGGGCGCCTAAACTGCGCTGCCAGCATGTTCCGCGCGGTCCGATAATGATCGCGTTGTAAAGCCAATTTACAAGGACTCCGGATAATTGCAATATCCGCCATTCTGTATAGCCGCTTAACATTGACGCCACCGCAAAAACATTTGTTTATAACGTTTTGATAAATATGTGTGAATCGCGTCATAATTCCCGTACGTTTGCGCCTGATATTTCGGGCAATTCGAAGCGACCCGTCGGTTAGCCGGGTCTCGACGGTGGGAGGACAGCAGTGTCGTTTGTGATCGTGTCGACGGAGACTGTGGCGGCGGCGGCGTCGAATCTGGCGGGCATCGGGTCGGCGGTCAGCGCGGCGAACAACGCGGCGGCCACTTCGACGACGGAGCTGTTGGCCGCAGGCGCCGACGAGGTGTCGGCCGCCGTCGCGGCGCTGTTCAACGGGCACGGCGAGATGTATCGCGCCGTCAGCGCCCAGGCGACGGCATTCCACGACGAGTTCGTGCGGGCCTTGACCGCGGGCGGCGTCTCCTACGCCAGCGCTGATGCGGTCAGCGCGACATTGCAGACGATCGAGCAGAACCTGCTCGGCGCCATCAACACCCCCACCCAGACCCTGCTGGGCCGCCCGCTGATCGGCAACGGCGCCAACGGGTTGCCTGGTACCGGCCAGAACGGCGGAGCCGGCGGCCTGCTGTTCGGCAACGGCGGCAACGGCGGATCCGGAGCGGCCGGCCAGAATGGCGGCAGCGGCGGAGCCGCCGGACTGTTCGGCAACGGTGGCGCCGGCGGCGCCGGCGGAACCGGCGCGAACGGCGGCGCCGGAGGTACTGGCGGGTGGCTGTACGGCAACGGCGGATCCGGCGGAATCGGCGGGCTCGGCCTGCCCGGGGCCGGCGGCACGGGCGGCGCAGGCGGCAACGCGACCGGGCTCATCGGGACCGGCGGTGCCGGCGGAACCGGCGGACTCGGCAACGTCGGCGGTGCGGGTGGCCGCGGGGGCAGCGGCGGTGTGCTGTTCGGGGTCGGCGGCAACGGCGGCGCCGGCGGAGTGGGCGCCGGCGGCGTCGGAGGGGCCGGCGGTCACGGCGGCGACGTCTTCGGGCTCATCGGCAACGGCGGAGCCGGCGGCTACGGCGGCCAGACCGCCGACGGGGCCGCAGCGGCACCCGCCGGCGGCAACGGCGGCACCGGCGGGTGGCTGTTCGGCAACGGCGGGGCCGGTGGCGCCGGCGGATACAACATCTTCGGTGGCCCGGGCGGCGCCGGCGGCGCAGGTGGCAACGTGCTCGGCCTCATCGGCGACGGCGGGGCCGGTGGCGCCGGCGGGTACACCACGACCGGGATCGCCGGGGCGGGAGGCGCCGGCGGCGGCAGCGGACACCTGCTGGGCAACGGCGGAATCGGCGGCAACGGCGGCATGGCGACCGCAGCCGGAGGCACCGGCGGGGCCGGCGGCGCCGGCGGCAACGCGCTCACCGTCATCGGCAACGGCGGGTCCGGCGGACTTGGCGGCAACGGTGTCGCCGGCAACGGCGGAGCCGGTGGCAGCGGCGGCAACGGCGGTCTGGTGATCGGCTTCGGCGGTAACGGTGCGGCCGGCGGCCTGGGCGCCGCGGGAATCGGTGGAGCCGGGGGCAGCGGCGGCAACGCCATCGGCCTGATCGGCGACGGCGGCGCCGGCGGCGTCGGCGGACAGAGCGCTTCCGCGCTCGCCCAGGCGGCGGCCGGCGGCAGTGGCGGCACCGGTGGCCTGCTGTTCGGCAACGGCGGAGCCGGTGCGGCCGGCGGATACAACACCCTCGGCGGCGCGGGCGGCGCCGGCGGTCGCGGCGGCAGCGTGCTGGGGCTCATCGGCGACGGTGGAGCGGGCGGCGCCGGCGGGGCCACCACCACCGGTACCGGTGGCACCGGCGGCGGCGGAGGCGTCAGCGGGCGCCTGTTCGGCAACGGCGGCCTGGCCGGCAACGGCGGCACCGCCACCAGCCCCGGTGGCACCGGCGGGGCGGGCGGGGCCGGCGGAAACTCGGTCGCGCTCGTCGGCAACGGCGGAGCGGGTGGGGTCGGCGGCTACGGCGTGTTCGGCAGCGGCGGTGCCGGTGGTAACGGCGGCACCAGCGGTCTGCTCTTCGGCTTCGGCGGCAACGGCGGACTCGGCGGACTCGCGGGCGGTGCGGCTGGTGTGGGCGGCGCCGGCGGCAACGGCGGCAGCGCGGTCGGGCTGATCGGCAACGGCGGCAACGGCGGGCTGGGCGGCTTCGGCTTCACCGGCGGAGCGCACGGCGGTAACGGCGGCAACGGCGGCACGCTGTGGGGCAACGGGGGTGACGGCGGTGGCGGCGGCCAGCTCGGCGGGGCTGGCGGCAACGGCGGCAACGCCGGGATGTGGTTCGGCAATGGCGGGGCCGGCGGTGACGGTTTTGCCGGTGACGCCGGCGTCATCAAGGGCGGCAACGGCGGCAACGGCGGTCGCGCTGCCTCCGGCATCGGTTTCGGCGGCAACGGCGGCAGCGGTGGTCTCAACGCGGGCGCGGGTGGCGGCACCGGGGGTGCCGGCGGCCAGGGCAGCGCGCTGGCCGGCACCGCCGGCAGCGCCGGAGCCAACGGCTGAGCGTCAGCGGCGTAGTACCGCGGTCCTGGTCAACCGGTCCTGCAAACCTCGCCCGTCGGTATCGGTGAACAACGGCGGGACCACCAGGAAGATCAACAAACCGCGAGCCAGGGCACGGCCTATGCCGATCGGCAGACGGCCGTCCACCGCCGCCACCTGCAACCGCAGTGCGAGCTGACCCGGCGAGAACCCGAACAGTCGCACCGACACCGCACCGATCACCAGCCAGATCACCGCTTGCACCGTTGATAACAACGTGTCGGAGATCGCGCCGAAGGTCAGCGCCAGCAGCGCCAGCCCGGCGGCGATCAACCAGTCGATCAGCAACGCCAGCAGACGGCGGCCCATCGGCGCCACCGAACCCGGACCGGTCCGCGGCAGGCCGAGCGTTTCACCGGGGTAACCGGCTGGTGATTGCGGTGTCATCGGCGATGTCCGGTGACCGCGGGCACGCGCCGTTGGCATCGGCCATTCAGCGTCGGCGGTCGACCAGTTACGATCTTGCGGGCCATGGTCTTCACAATAGGGCTCGGTGATCAGCCGGGTGCTGTTGCGGCCGCTGTGGTACGTAACCTCTGCGCAACACGGGGTTGACCGACGGGCAACAAGAGCTTTCTAGCGTCGGCCGCGAATCACCAAGTAAAGGAGCCTTCTGTGACGGATAAGACGCCCGACGACGTCTTCAAACTTGCCAAAGACGAAAACGTCGAGTTTGTCGACGTCCGTTTCTGCGACCTGCCCGGCATCATGCAGCACTTCACCATTCCGATCTCGTTCTTCGACGAGAGCGTGTTCGAAGACGGCCTGGCCTTCGACGGGTCGTCGATCCGTGGTTTCCAGTCGATCCACGAGTCCGACATGCTGCTGCTGCCGGACCCGGAAACCGCGCAGGTCGACCTGTTCACGCAGGCCAAGACGCTGAACCTGAACTTCTTCGTGCACGACCCCTTCACCCTCGAGCCCTACTCCCGCGACCCGCGTAACGTCGCCCGCAAGGCCGAGAACTACCTGATCAGCACCGGCATCGCCGACACCGCGTACTTCGGTGCCGAGGCCGAGTTCTACATCTTCGACTCGGTGGCCTTCGACTCGCGCACCAACGGCTCGTTCTACGAGGTCGACGCGATCTCCGGCTGGTGGAACACCGGCTCGGCGACCGAGGCCGACGGCAGCCCCAACCGCGGGTACAAGGTGCGCCCCAAGGGCGGCTACTTCCCGGTGGCCCCCGTCGACCACTACGTCGACCTGCGCAGCAAGATGCTGCAGAACCTGATCGCGGCCGGGTTCAGCCTGGAAAAGGGCCACCACGAGGTGGGTACCGGCGGGCAGGCCGAGATCAACTACAAGTTCAACACGCTGCTGCACGCGGCGGACGACATGCAGCTGTACAAGTACATCGTCAAGAACACCGCGTGGGCCAACGGCAAGACCGTCACGTTCATGCCCAAGCCGCTGTTCGGTGACAACGGGTCCGGCATGCACACCCACCAGTCGCTGTGGAAGGACGGCAGCCCGCTCATGTACGACGAGACCGGCTACGCCGGCCTGTCGGACACCGCTCGCCACTACATCGGCGGCCTGCTGCACCACGCCCCGTCGCTGCTGGCGTTCACCAACCCGACGGTGAACTCCTACAAGCGTCTAGTGCCCGGCTACGAGGCCCCGATCAACCTGGTCTACAGCCAGCGCAACCGGTCGGCGTGCGTGCGTATCCCGATCACCGGCAGCAACCCGAAGGCCAAGCGCCTGGAGTTCCGCTGCCCCGACTCCTCGGGTAACCCGTACCTGGCGTTCGCCGCGATGCTGATGGCCGGCCTGGACGGCATCAAGAACAAGATCGAGCCGCAGGCGCCGGTGGACAAGGACCTTTACGAGCTGCCCCCGGAGGAGGCCGCGAACATCCCGCAGGCACCGGTTCAGCTCTCCGCGGTGATCGACAAGCTCGAGGAGGACCACGAGTACCTCACCGAGGGCGGCGTGTTCACGCCCGACCTGATCGAGACGTGGATCAATTTCAAGCGGGAGAACGAGATCCTGCCGGTCCAGATCCGGCCTCACCCGTACGAGTTCGCGCTGTACTACGACGTTTAAAAGACGTCTGAAGGCCGAGTAGCCCCGGACAGATCCGAGCCACCCGCGCCGCGATCACATCGCTGATCGCTGCGCGGGTGGTTTCTGTCGGGGCGTCGGTTGTGAGATTCTGCCGATGTGTCACCGGCGGCTGCTCCCTCGGGGGTGGTGACTTTTCTTTTCACCGACGTGGAGGGCTCCACACGTCGGTGGGAGGACGACGCCGACGCGATGCGGGCCGCTCTGGCCGCCCACGACGAGGTGTTGCGCGGGACGATCGAGGCACACGGCGGCTACCTGTTCAAGCACACCGGTGACGGCGTGTGCGCGGCCTTCGCCTCGCCCCGCGCGGCCGTGGATGCCGCGGTGGCGGCACAACTCCGGGTGGAGCTGCCGATCCGGATGGGTCTGGCGACCGGCGAGGCCGAACTGCGGCAGGCCGATTACTTCGGGACGGTACTCAACCGTGCGGCCAGGGTGATGGCCGCCGGCCATGGCGGTCAGATCCTGCTGGCCGAGTCGACGGCAGGTCTGCTGAGCGGAGTGGATCTGCTCGATCTCGGGCCGCGACGGTTGCGGGACATCCCTGTGCCGGTCGGGGTGTTCCAGGTTCGGGCCGCTGGTCTGCGCACGGCGTTTCCGCCGTTGCGGGCGCTCGATACGAGTCCGGGAAACCTGCGGTCTGTCGGCACCCGGCTGGTCGGCCGCGGCGCCGAGGTGGCCGCGATCGAGGCGGCGGTCAAGTCGCACCGGGTGGTGACGCTGACCGGCGTGGGCGGGGTCGGTAAGACGCGCCTCGCGGTGGACGTCGCGACACACCTGGCCGAGGCGTTCCCGGACGGGGTCTGGCTCTTCGAGCTGGCCGCGGTCACCGATCCCCTGGCGGTACCCGACGCGGTGGCGTCGGCGCTCGGCATCACCCAGCAACCGGGTAAGAGCGTCACCGAGTCGGTGGCTGACGCCTTGGAGGGACGGATCCGGTTGCTGGTCTTCGACAACTGCGAGCACGTTCTTGACGCCGCCGCCGACCTGATCGAAGCCATACTCGCCATTTCGGCGACGATACGAATCCTCGCCACCAGCCGCGAGGGCCTCGGTGTCCCCGACGAGCAGGTGTTGCCGGTGCGCCCCCTGGACACCGCAGCGGGACTCGAATCGGCGGCGGTGACCCTGTTCGTCGAACGTGCGCGAAGCATTGCGTCGGACTTCTCGATGGCCGACCTTGGCGAGGCCGCCGCGGTGAGTGAGATCTGCCGGCGCCTCGACGGCATTCCACTGGCCATCGAACTCGCGGCCTCCCGGATGGCGTCCATGACCGCCGGCGAGGTGCGTGACCGTCTCGATCACCGCTTCCAGCTGCTGGTCGGCTTCCGTCGGGGCCTGGAACGTCACCACACGCTGCGACACGCCGTGGCCTGGTCTTACGACCTTCTCGACGACGCCGAGAGGTCGGTGCTGAACCGCTGTTCGGTCTTCGCGGGCGGTTTCGACCTGCGCAGCGCCTGCGCGGTAGCCGGATCCGGCGACCTCGACGAGTACGCCGTTCTCGAGCTACTCGACGCGCTGGTACGCAAGTCGCTGCTCATCGCTGACCACGCTGCTTCTCGCACCCGCTTCTCGATGCTGGAGACGATCCGCCAGTTCGCCGAGGAGCACCTGGTCGCCGGCGGAACGTCCGTCGCGATCCGGGCCGCCCACTCCCGGTATTTCGCCGGACGGGAAACCGACATCATGGCCCTGTGGGACAGCCCGAACCAGCGCGCGGCGTACGACTGGTTCACGGTCGAGCTGGCCAATCTGCGCACTGCCTTCCGGTGGGCCACCGAACACGGCGACCTGGACACGGCAGCTGCCATCGCGGCCTACGCGGCGCTGCTCGGCCCTTTCCTCGAGAACTACGAACCGATCACCTGGGCCGAAGAACTCGTCGCAAGACTCCGCGACCTCGCACATCCCCGACTCGCGGCGATCTGTGTGGGGGCATCGCTGTGCGTGCTCGTCGGACGTTTCGAAGATGCTGTGCGCTACAGCGAGATCGGCCAGCAGGTCATCGCGACCGCCGGCGACGCCGTCGCGTACTTCGGTGAGCCCTGGCTCGGCAGTGCGTATCTGTTTATCGGCCGGCCCGATCGGTATGTGGAGCTGTGTCGCTCGCAGCTGGCACGGACCGGCGACGCGAACACCTTCGCGAGAGCCAACCTGGTCTTCGCATTGGCCGCGTCCGGTTCGCCGGACGAAGCGACAGTGGCCGCGACGGGCCTCATCGATGCCGCTGAAGCGACGGGCAATCCCTGGGTGCTGGCCTACGCCCTCTTCGCGTGGGGTTTTGCCTTCCGCGATATCGACTCGGGTCGCGCGATCGACGCATTTCGCCGGGGCGTCCTCGTCTCGCACGACAGCGGTAACCGATTCTTTGAATCACAATTCTCGTATTGGAGGTGCGGCGTCGAGGCCGAGCACGGGGACCCGGTGACGACGTTGGGCTACCTCGCCGTGGCCATCCGTACCAACCACGAATCCGGCAACATCGGCATGATGCACAACCCCATGGCCACCCTTGCCCTGGTTCTCGACCGGCTCGGACGCTACGAACCGGCGGCCACCATCGCCGGTTTCGCAGCGGGCAATCCCATGGTTGCGGTGTCCTTGCCCGAGCTCGCGGCGCTGACCAGACATCTGCGTGAGTTCCTCGGCGAACAAGCCTTCGAATCGCTCGCCCGGACGGGTGAACTGATGGCCGTCGCCGCCATGGTGACGTACGCCTGCGACCAAATCGACCTTGTGCGAAGAGAACTCGAACACGGCACCTGAACTGCGCCCGTCGCGGGTTTGACCGCGCCCCTGCGCGGTTATCTGATGGGCGACCAGTGTCAGCATCCGGTCGCGTCTGTCCCGATGCGGTCGGTGCTCTGCCGGGGAGCGAGACGACGAGATGACCGCGAGCCAACCCAACGCGTCGGAAGTCGCGACGGCACACATCCCCTATCTGTGGACCGAGCCGCGTTCGCCGAGCGGCGCAGCGAACCCACTCATCGCCGGCGCCACCATTGCCAGCGGCCGGATCCGGCTGCTGCTGTTCTACGGCGAGTTGACGCACCTCCAGTTCTGGCAGGCCGCTGACACGGTGACCGGGCAGCACCTGGCTGTCACGGTCGTCGACGCCGAGAACGCGCTGCCGACGGCGACCGTCGACGCAATCCTTTCCCGCACCGCACGTCTGCGCGGCATCGACTCACCGTCGGTGGCGACGGTCATCGACGTGGGCCGTGATTACTGCGGCGGTGTGGTGGTCTCGGAGTGGGTTCGTGGCGCCACGCTGAAAGAGGTGGCCAACAGCGGTCCGTCGCCCATCGGGGTTGCCGACGCGGTGCTGTCGCTGGCCGAGGCGGCAGAAGCGGGTCACCGGGCGGGCCTGACATTGTCGATCGACCACCCTGCCCGGATCAGGGTCAGCCTCGACGGGCGCGCCGTCCTGGCCTTCCCGGCGACCTTGCCGGACGCGACTGCAAGCGATGACTTACGGGGCATCGGCGCGGTGATGTATGCGCTGCTGCTCAACCGCTGGCCCTTCGAAAACCAAGCGGTGCGGAAGGATTGGCACAACGCCGAGACCGACGCCCGGGGCCGGATCCAGGAGCCGGCGGCTTTCGACCCGCGCATTCCGTTCCTCGTGTCGTCCACTGCGGCAGCCCTGGTCCGCGATGGCGAGAACATTCGCAGCGCCAAGACCATTACGACGTTGCTGCGCGAGGCGAGCGGGGAGGCGAAGAACTCCGCGGATCCGCACCGAACCCGTGAGCTGCCCGCTCTGCCGCCCCCCGGCCAGTACGCCGCCTTCCGCAATTTCGGACCCGCGGAGCGGGAGTACGCGCGCCGTCAGCTCGTCAAGACATGTCTGGGAAGTGCGGCGGCAGTGGTCCTGGTCCTGCTGACCACCTTCGCGACGACGATCAGCCACGTGGTCGGCACCTTCGACACCAAGGTGGCGATGAACGGCGACAAGCTCGGACTTCAGCCGGCTGCGACCTCACCGAGTCCGTCGCTGGTGGCCGCCAATCCCGCAACGGTCAAGGTGCTCCGAGCCGCGGTATTCTCGCCGGGCGGTGCGCCGGACAACCCCGGCTCGGCCGGACTGGCGATCGACGGTGACCCCGGCACCGCCTGGTCGACCGACACCTACTTCGACCCCGCACCGTTCCCGAAGTTCAAGGACGGTGTGGGACTCCTGTTGCAGCTGGCCGAGCCCACGTCGCTGAGCGCGGTCGCCGTCGACCTGAACAGCTCCGGCACGGTGGTGCAGATCCGGGCATCAGCAAGCGCGACGCCGGCAAGGCTCAGCGACACCACCGAACTCAGCGCGCCTGCCGCGTTGCCACCCGGTCACCGCGTGATCCCCATAACATCTTCTACGCCAACAACTTTCGTGCTTTTCTGGATCAGCACCCTGGGCACCACCGGCGGGAAGAGCCATTCCGACATTTCCGAGCTGACACTGCAGAGCGCAGTACAGTTCAGGTAAGGGCGCCGGCGGCCAGTGGGTCGCCACATCCCAAGCGTGTTTGGAACGGACCTGCGGATGCCTGAGGACGTCTTCTTCGAATCCGGCGGCGTGTGCTGCGCCGCTGACTTCTACCCCCCGGATGCCGATGACGTACTGATGCCTTGCGTAGTGATGGGACATGGTGGAAGCGGGACCAAGCGCCTGGGACTGCCGAAGTACGCCGAACGGTTCGCCGCGGCCGGTTTGGCGGTCTTGGCGTTCGACTACCGCGGCTTCGGCGCGAGCGCGGGCGAACCCCGGCAGGTCATCAGCTGTGCCGGGCAGCACGATGACTATCGGGCGGCGTTGCGCTATGTGCGGAGCCGTTCCGGCATCGACCCACAGCGGATCGCTTTATGGGGTACCTCCCTCAGCGGCGGCCATGTCCTGGCGGTGGCCGCTGAGGATCCGGCCGTAGCTGCTGTGGTCGCGCAAGTGCCCCTGATAGACGGCTGGCATCGTGGCCGTGGGTTACGCGAGCGACTCCACTGGGACATAGCCTGGCGCACCGCGCAATTCACCGCTGCGGCGCTGCGGGATGTGATTCACGAGCGGGCCGGATGGGCACCCTACCTGGTGCCGGTGGTCGCCGAGCCCGGCCGTATCGCGGTGTTCACCGAGCCGGACGCCAAAGCGGCGTTCGAGGCACTCGGCGGCGAATCCACCGGCTGGCGAAACGCTTTGGCGCCTCGGATGATCTTCGACCTACCTCACTATCGCAAAGGCACCGCGGAAGCCCTGCACATGCCGGTCCTGATGTGTCTCGCCGATAGAGACTTGCAGGCCTCGGCCTCGTTTGCCGCCAAAGTGTCAACGCGCATGCCGAACGTGGAGATCCAGCACTACCCGGTCGGGCACTTCGACGTCTACCTCGGATCGAGGTTTGACGAAATCGCTTCCGCCCAAACCGAATTCCTGTGCAGGAAACTACTGACTAACAGCGCCGCCGGATAGGAGCTAATAGGTCCTAGCCAACTCGTCAGCCGGTTCCGACAGCGCATCCTGAGGCGCAGCCAACCAGCCGGCGTATCCAAGGGCAACGCCGATGGTGGTGTAGAGAGCGGCCTCGGTCCACATGTACCCGACACCCCACCGTCTTCCGAGGAAAGTCGGCTCGTTGACGATGCCAACCGAGGTTGCCACCGCATACCCCGCGTGCGCCCAGCCCAATGCCCCGAAGAAGCCCGATAAGAATTTGCACACTTCACGATTCATTGGCCACTCCTCCCGCCAAAAATGTTCCAGCCGGGTTCCAACCGGCAGATCAATCGTCCGCGGGCGTGCAAGGCTCGCAAAGAGTCCAAAGTCACGCACTGGACCCCGCACAGGTTTTGCACAGCGGCGGCTGACAGGATCTGGGGCAGCCACACCCTAGCGCCAGGAGTCCCATGACCGTCTTCAGCGGGTTGCCGACGCACGTCCTGTTCGTGCATTTCCTGGTCGTCCTGGTACCGCTGACCGCGCTGCTCGAAATCCTCTGCGCAGTGTGGCCGGCCGTACGCCGCGGACAAATCGTCTGGCTCACGCTCGCCTTGGCGACCGTGATCATGGTGCTGACCCCGATCACCGTCGAAGCCGGCGAGTGGCTCTACGATCTGCGCCGCAACCCCGATCCGATCCTGCAGCAGCATGCCGAACGGGGCGGCTGGATGACCTATTTCGCGGTGGCCCTGCTGGTGGTGGCCGTCGCACTGGCCGCACTGCACGTCGTCGAACGCCGTTCGGACGAGCCGCGGCGGGGCGCCAATGCCGTCGTCGCGGTCCTCGCGGTAGCGGTGGGTGTCGCGTCGATGATTCAGATCTACCGGATCGGTGACTCAGGCGCACGCTCGGTGTGGGGCAACGAGATTGCGCACTTGAGGCAAGTCACGAAGAAGTGAGTGCGCGCATCAGCTGACCGAGATGGTCCAGTGCGCCGGCGTATTCGTGTTCCGCCGGCGTTCCGTAGCCGACGACGATTCCTGCGCTGCGCCGAGCGGTGCCGTGCCAGAACGGAGCCAGACCGGTAAGCGCGAGGTTGCGGTCGCGCGCGAGGCTCAGGACATCGGCCTCAGTGCGGTCGTCAGGAAGCGACACCACGGCGTGTAGTCCCGCGGAAATGCCCTGAACCGAAACCTCGGGTGCATAGCGATCCAGCGTCTCTACCAGCGCATCGCGACGACCGCGGTAGCGGCGCCGCATCCGCCGGACGTGCCGGTCCAGGCCCCCTGACTCGATCAGTTCCGCCAGCGCCAACTGCGCCAACACATCGGTGCCGCGGTCGGCCCGCCGCTTGGCCTCGACCACCTCGTCGACCAAACCGGGTGGTACGGCCAACCAGCCGAGCCGCAGACCAGGAGCCAGGCTCTTACTGGCGCTCCCGGCGTAGATGACCCGCTCGGGCGCCAGGCCCTGCAACGCCCCGACGGGATGGCGGTCATAGCGGAACTCCCCGTCGTAGTCGTCCTCGATCAGATACGAGCCGCGCGCGGCCGCGACCCGGGTGAACTCGGTGCGCCGGTGGGCATCCAGCGTCATGCCGAGCGGAGCTTGATGCGCCGGCGTGAGAACCGCCGCGACCGACGTCGACGGCCATCGGTCCGGCCGGGCACCACCGGCATCGACGTCCAGCGAATGAACCGTGAGCCCGGCAGCTTCGACGATCGCCCGGTGGTCGGGAAGGCACGGATTCTCCAGGGCTGTCGGACCGGCCGAGCCGGCGGCCAGCGCGTCGCAGACCAGCCGCAAACCTTGGGTGAATCCGCTGCAGATCACGATGTGCTCGCTGTTGGTGAGCACGCCGCGCACCCGGCCCAGATAGTCCGCGAGCACCGCGCGCAGGCGCGGCGACCCCCGTGGATCGCCGGGTCCGAGTTCGGCGTGCGCGGTCACCTGCAGCGCCCGCCGCAGCGCGCGCAGCCATTCCTGGCGGGGGAACATGCTCAGGTCCGGACGGCCCAACCGGAAATCCGCGACGACGCGTGCGGTGGCGCCCTGGGCGGAGACGCGGGGCGGCATCAGTGGCCCATGCGCCACTTCGGTCGCAGCGCCCGGCCGGGTTCGCAGGTATCCCTCGGCCGCCAACTGGGAGTACACCTCCACGACGGTGCCGCGGGCCATCTGGAATTGCGCCGCCAGCGCCCGCGATGACGGCAACCACTGCCCCGGCGCCAATCGACCGTCGCGGATCGCCTGCCGCAGAGCACTTTCCAGTGCCGCTCGACGTCCACGACCGGGCGGGAGCTCCAGGTGCAGATCCAGACCGGCACCGTCACTGGTACACGAAACAATCATCGAATTGGACCTTATCTATGAACTGGTTTCTTCGTAAGGTCGGAAAAATGACGGCCCCCACCGCGACACACCGGCGTCTTGACCGCACCGCGAGCTTGACGGCGCAGGTCAACGCCGCCCAACGCGCCGCGGAATCCATGCGCCCACCAGATCGGCGACTGCTCGACGACCCGCAGTCCCGCCACTTCGTCGAGCACCCGGCGCTGCGGGCTGTCTTGTCTCACCCCTGGTCGGCCGACGCCGCGCTACGGGTATTCGACCGGGTGTGGGGTGGGCTGCACGCACACATCGCGCTGCGGGTGCGCTACGCAGACGACGCCTGCGCTGCGGCCATCGCTGCGGGCGTCGACCAACTGGTGCTGCTCGGCGCCGGCTTCGACACCTCCAGCCTGCGGATCGGCGATCCGGCGGTGACGGTGTTCGAGGTGGATGCGCCCACCACCCAGGCGCACAAACGCCCGGTGGTCGAGCGGCTTGCGACGAGAAACCGAACCGTCTGGGTGCCTTGTGATTTCGAGCATGACAGGTTGCGGGACCGGCTACTCGGGGCGAGTTTCGACCCGGCCGGACCCAGCCTGGTCGTCTGGCTCGGCGTCAGCATGTACCTCACCCGCGACGCCATCGACGCGACGCTGGCCGACCTCGCGCAACTCTGCGCGCCGGGCAGCCGCCTGGTGGTCGACTACATCCGCGACGGTGTCGTCGCGGCCCGCACACCGTGGCCGGGCGCCGACCGGATCGCCCGGCTGGTGGCCAGGCGCGGGGAGCCCTATCGCAGCGACTTCACCGGGCAAGGGATCGACGCCGTCCTCACCGCTCACGGTTTTGAGCCCGTCGAACACCTGGGCGTAGCAGCACTTCTCAACCGCTACGACCCGACGAACACCAGCCGGCTCGCCAACGACGACTGGCTGGCCGTCGCGACCGCGATTCGGCGGGAATGACCTCAGAACTTAGGCCGGTGCGCGATGATTCCGCGCGACATCCGCACCGGCGTCCCGTCCACCACCTCGACGACCTCCAGCCAGGCGCTCGGCGCTACGAAGTGCCGGCTTATGTCTTCCCGCTTCATCGAGATAATCAGGACCCCGGCGTCGGTCACCTCGAACGCGTCTAGCGCGCCATAGTCACGGGCCTCTCCGTTGGCGAAAACGACCGTGAAAGCCATGCTGGAATTATCGCGTGCAGCCTCAGGCGTCGAGCGCGAGGTCCTTGCGGAAACGCCGCAGCCCGTCGATCTTCTCGGCCAGGGTGGCATCCGGGCCGGCGTAGAACATCCACGGCATCGTGATGATGCCGGTGATGCCGGCCTCCTCGGCGCGCCGGTAGTGCTCGACGGTGAACGCGTCGGTCAGCGGCGTCAGGATGGTGAAACCGTCCATGGACAACCCGTTTTCGGCGCGCAGCTTCCGCAGCTTGTCCACCGCCTCGATCGCGCGTTCGGTATTGATCAGGTCTCCGATCCACCCGTCGTAGCGGGCCGCGCGACGCAACGCGATGTCACTGAGCCCGCCGACGTACACCGGGATCGGGGGCGGCGTCGGCTGCATCTCCAGGCGCGGCGCGTGGTAGAAGGTGCCGTCGAATTCCGTCCAGCCAGGCGACCACAGCTCCCGCATCAGGTCGATCATTTCCTCGGTGCGCTTGCCGCGGGCCGCGAACTGCTCCCCCATCAACTCGAACTCCTCGCGGCACCAGCCCACGCCGATGCCGAGTTCGATGCGGCCCGAGGCCAGAAGCGCCGCGGTGCCAATCGCTTTCGCCGCCGAATACGGATTGCGCATCGCCGGGATGTAAACCGTGGTCACGAACTTCAGCCGTGTAGTGACCTGGGCGAGGGCGCCGACGAGTACCCACGGATCCGGCCAGTCCGTGAAGGGCTGCCATCGACGCGACCCGTCCTTGGTGTACGGGTAGGGCGTTTGCAGCGTCTCCAGGTTGACGACGTGGTCGGGTATCCCGAGCCCGTCGTAGCCGAGTTCGTCCGCGGCCCTGGCGATCTCGATGATGTCCGGGGTGTTCAGAAAGGCGCTGCTGACGTAGAACTTCACTGTCCGTTCCCGCCGTCGCGCGCCCAGGCCGGTTCGATGAAGACTCCCTCGGATTCGACCGTGATCCCGTCGGCGTCCGAAATAAAGCCGCGCGCAAACACTTTGACGCCCTCCCTGCGGTCAATCCAGGCCTCGGAGCGCAGCGGGCCCAACGGAGTGCCACGCAGGTACTTCACCGTGATCGTTCCGGTGAACCGCGCCTTGGAGAGCCCCTCGCTGGCCGCCTCGCCGAGCATGTGGTCGAGCACCAGCGCACTGACGCCGCCGTGCACCAGCTTCGGCGGACCCTCGTACGCCGAGCCGAGGACGAAGTCGGCCCAGCACCGTCCGCCGTCGTGGTGCACGACCACGGGCGGGGCGATCGGATTGCACGCGCCGACAACAGCGTTGCCCAGCGGCAAGGGACGGCCGTCGACGCGATAGCTCACCCCGACGGGCCGGGTGCGTTGCCGCAACGACTCGGTGACGCTCTGGATCGCGGCTCGTGCCTGCGCGATCACAACGTCGTCGACCTCGGTGCGTACGGTCGCGTCGATCAGGTCGCGGACGGCGTCGGCGAGCGGTGCGTACAGGGCGGTCACCCGATCAGCTTCGGGCGCGCTCAACACTTCGAACAGGGCGCCCAGCGCACCGGCATCCTGAGTCAACTTCCGAACACCTTGCGCACCACAGCTTTCGCCCGCCTTGTCACCCGTAGATAGTTGTCCAGGAATTCCCCACCGTCGTCGTTGTGCCAGCCCGCCGCGACGGCGACCGCGTTGAGTTGGCGCCCCGGCCCGGGCAACTGGTCGGTGGGCTTACCGCGGACCAGCACCAGCGCATTGCGGGCCCGGGTCGCGGTCAGCCATGCCTGGCGCAGCAGGTCGACCTCCTCCTGGTCGGCCAGTCCCGTTTCGGCGATGACGTCCAGCGACTCGAGTGTCGAGGTGTTGTGCAGGGCCTGGATCTCGTGGGCGTGCCGCAGCTGTAGCAACTGCACAGTCCATTCGATATCGGCCAGTCCCCCGCGGCCGAGCTTGGTGTGGGTGTTGGGGTCAGCGCCCCGCGGCAGCCGTTCGGACTCGATGCGCGCCTTGATGCGGCGGATCTCCTGCACGGCTTCGGCCGAGACGCCGTCGGGCGGATAGCGGGTTTTGTCGATGGTGAGCAGGAAGCGCTGACCCAGCACCGGGTCGCCGGCCACCGCGTGCGCGCGCAGCAGCGCCTGGATCTCCCACGGCTGCGCCCACTGCGTGTAGTACGCCTCGTAGGAGGCCAGGGTGCGGACCAGCGGACCGTTGCGCCCCTCGGGACGCAGATTGGCGTCGACCTCAAGCGGCGGATCGACACTGGGCTGCCCCAGCTGCTTTCGGACCTGCTCGGCGATGGTGTTCGCCCATTTCACCGCCTGGGAGTCGGTGGCGCCGTTGGCCGTCTCGCAGACGAACATCACGTCGGCGTCCGAGCCATAGCCCAGCTCGGCGCCACCGAGGCGGCCCATCCCGATCACGGCGATGACCGCGGGGGCACGCCCGTCCTCAGGAAGATTGGCCCGGATAGTCGCATCCAGGGCGGCCTGCAGCACCGCCACCCAGATCGAGGTGAGCGCGGCGCACACGTCGGTGACCTCGAGCATGCCCAGCAGGTCGGCGGATCCGACGCGGGCGAGTTCGCGACGGCGCAGGGTGCGCGCGGCGGCGATGGCCCGGGCGGGATCGGCGTGGCGGCCCGCCGATGCGACCAGTGCCCGCGCCACCGCTGCGGGTTCGGCCTCCAGCAGCATGGGCCCGCTCGAGCGGTCGCCGTAGTTCTGGATCACCTCGGGTGCGCGCATCAGCAGGTCCGGCACATAGGCCGAGGTGCCGAGCACATGCATGAGGCGCTTGCCCACCGTCGGCTTGTCGCGCAGCGTCGCCAGGTACCAGCTCTGGGAGGACAGCGCCTCGCTGAGGCGCCGGTAGGCCAACAGACCGGTGTCGGGATCCGGCGCATAGGACAGCCAGTCCAGCAGTCGCGGCAGCAGCACCGACTGCACCCGGCCACGCCGGCCACTCTGATTGACCAGCGCGGACATGTGCTTCAGCGCCGTCTGCGGGCCCTCGTAACCGAGTGCGGCCAGCTGTCGCTCGGCCGCCTCCGAGGTCATGCGACCGCCGACGATCTCCAGGCCGGCGGGGCCGACGGACTCCAGCAGCGGCTGGTAGAACAGCTTGGCGTGCAACCGGGACACCCGGACGTTCTGGTGTTTGAGCTCCTCGCGCAGCACCCCGGCCGCGTCGTGGCGGCCGTCGGGCCGGATGTGGGCGGCTCGGGCCAGCCAGCGCACCGCCTCATCGTCGTCCGGCTCGGGCAGCAGATGGGTGCGCTTGAGGCGCTGCAGCTGCAGCCGATGCTCGAGCAGACGCAGGAATTCGTAGGAGGCGATCATGTTCGCCGCATCCTCGCGCCCGATGTAACCGCCCTCGCCTAGCGCGGCCAGCGCATCGACCGTCGACGCGACATGCAGTGACTCGTCACCGCGTCCATGCACCAGCTGCAGCAACTGCGCGGCGAACTCCACGTCGCGCAGGCCGCCGCTGCCGAGTTTGAGTTCGCGGCCGCGGATGTCGGCGGGCACCAGTTGCTCCACCCGGCGCCGCATGGCCTGCACCTCGGTGACGAAATCCTCACGCTCGCAAGCCGTCCACACCATCGGCGCCAGCGCCTCGAGATAACGCCGGCCCAGTTCGGCGTCACCCACAGCGGCGCGCGCCTTCATCAGCGCCTGGAACTCCCACGTCTTCGCCCAACGCTGGTAGTAGGCGACGTGCGATTCGACCGTCCGGACCAGCTCCCCATGGCGTCCCTCGGGGCGCAGCGCGGCGTCCACCTCGAAGAACGCCGACGATGCCAACCGCATCATCTCGCTGGCCACCCTGGTGGTGATGGCGTCGGCGCGCTCCCCGACGAAGATCACGTCGACGTCGCTGACGTAGTTCAGTTCGCGCGCACCGCATTTGCCCATCGCGATCACGGCCAGCCGGGGTGGGGTGCGATCGCCGCATACCGACTCCTCAGCCACCCGCAACGCGGCCGCCAGCGCGGCGTCCGCGGTGTCCGCCAGCTGGGCGCCCACCGTTGCGAAGGGCAGCACCGGCTCGTCTTCGACCGTCGGAGCCAGATCGAGTGCCGCCAGCACCAGCAGCTGGTCGCGGTAGACCGCTTTAAGCCGGTGCACGATGGTGCCCGCGGCGCCCGAACATTCCTCCACGCAGCGCATGAAGCTCTGCTGCAACTGCTCGCGGGTAGGCAGTTTGACCTTGCCCCGCAGCAACTTCCACGACTGTGGGTTGGCGATCAGGTGGTCCCCCAGGGCCAGGGAGGAACCCAGCACGGCGAACAGCCGCCCGCGCAGGCTGCGTTCGGTGAGCAGTGCCGCGTTCAACTCACGCCAACCGGAGTCGAGGCTCTCGGACAGCCGGACCAGCGCGCGTAGTGCGGCATCGGCATCCGGAGCGCGCGACAGGGACCAGAGCAGGTCGACGTGTGCCTGGTCGTCGTGCTGATCCCAACCCAGCTGTGCGAGCCGGTCGCCGGCGGGTGGATCCATCAAGCCGAGCCGGCCGACGCTGGGCAACTTGGGTCGCTGCGTGGCGGGCTTGGTCACGCTACTGACGGTAGCGCAACGGCTCCGGCCCGCTGGCCGCCCGGGTTACAGCGACAGGTAGGAGCGCAGCTCGAACGGCGTCACGTGGCTGCGGTAGTTCTCCCACTCGGTGCGCTTGTTGCGCAGGAAGAAGTCAAAGACGTGCTCTCCCAACGCCTCCGCGACCAGTTCCGAAGCCTCCATGGCGCGCAGCGCGTTGTCCAGACTCGACGGCAACTCGCGGTAGCCCATCGTGCGGCGTTCCTCGGGGGTGAGATCCCAGACGTTGTCTTCGGCCTGCGGCCCCAGCACGTAGCCCTTCTCCACCCCGCGCAGTCCGGCGGCCAGCAGCACCGCGAACGTCAGATACGGGTTGCAGGCCGAGTCCGGGCTGCGGACCTCGATGCGTCGAGACGACGTCTTGTGCGGTGTGTACATCGGCACCCGGACCAGAGCCGAGCGGTTGGCCGCGCCCCAGGACGCGGCGGTGGGCGCCTCGCCGCCGTGCACGAGCCGCTTGTAGGAGTTCACCCACTGGTTGGTGACGGCGCTGATCTCCGACGCGTGCTCGAGGATCCCGGCGATGAAAGACTTGCCGACCTCCGACAGCTGCAACGGGTCGTCGTCGCTGTGGAAGGCGTTGACGTCGCCCTCGAACAGGCTCATGTGGGTGTGCATCGCCGAACCCGCGTGCTGGCCAAAGGGCTTGGGCATGAACGTCGCCCGCACACCCTCTTCCAGCGCAACCTCTTTCATGATGTACCGGAAGGTCATCACGTTGTCCGCCATCGACAGCGCGTCGGCGAACCGCAGGTCGATCTCCTGCTGACCGGGCGCGCCCTCGTGGTGGCTGAACTCCACCGAGATGCCCATGAACTCCAGCGCCTCGATCGCGTGGCGACGGAACTTGGACGCGGACTCGTGTACCGCCTGGTCGAAGTAGCCGGCGTTGTCGATCGGAACCGGTTCGCCACCGTCCTCGGCGCCGGGCTTGAGCAGGAAGAATTCGATTTCCGGGTGCACGTAGCAGGAGAAGCCGAGGTCGTTGGCCTTCTGCAGCTGGCGCCGCAGCACGTGCCGCGGGTCGGCCCAGGACGGTGAACCATCGGGCATGGTGATGTCGCAGAACATCCGCGCGGAGTGGTGGTGGCCGGCCCGGGTGGCCCAGGGCAGCACCTGGAAGGTCGAGGGGTCAGGGTGTGCGACGGTGTCGGACTCCGAAACCCGTGCGAAGCCCTCGATCGACGAGCCGTCGAAGCCGATGCCCTCCTCGAACGCGCCTTCGAGTTCGGCCGGCGCGATCGCGACGGACTTGAGGAACCCGAGCACATCCGTGAACCACAGCCGGACGAAACGGATGTCGCGCTCTTCCAGCGTGCGGAGGACGAATTCCTTCTGCCGATCCATACCCGCACACTAGGCACGCTCTGTTAAATCCGTGTTACCGATGCTTGCCAGGCTTGGGCCAGACACGTTGCGGATGTCAAGCCTGACAACGCAGGTTCGGCGGCGGCAGGGTCAGATCCACGAAATAGCGCACGATCGCGGTGTCCACACACTGATTGCCGTCGAACACGACGGTGTGTTGCGTCCCGTCGAAGGACATCAGCGAACCGCCCAGTTGGCGGGCCAGGTCCACCCCGGCCTGATACGGAGTGGCCGGATCGTGGGTGGTGGAGACCACGACCACCCTGCCTGCGGGGGCGGGAGCGGCGGCATGCGGTGTCGAGGTCGGCGGCACCGGCCACAGCGCACAGATGTCGCGCGGAGCGGCGCCGGTGAACTGCCCGTAGCTCAGAAACGGAGCCACCTGCCGGATCCGTTGATCGGCGGAAACCCAGGAAGCCGGATCTGTCGGCGTCGGCGCGTCGACACATCGAATCGCGTTGAACGCATCCTGACCGTTGTCGTAGTGGCCCTGTTTGTCACGCCCGTTGTAGTCGTCGGCCAGCAGCAGGAGGTCGCCCGCGTCGGTTCCGCGTTGCAGGCCCAGTAGTCCGCTGGTCAGGTATTTCCAGTGCTGAGGGGTGTAGAGCGCGTTGATGGTGCCGGTGGTCGCGTCGGCGTAGCTCAGGCCGCGCGGGTCCGACGTCTTGCCCGGCCGGGTCACCAGCGGGTCGATCAGGGTGTGGTAGCGGGTGATCCACTGGGCCGGGTCGGTGCCCAGCGGGCAGGCCGTCGATCTGGCGCAGTCGGCCGCGTAATCGTTGAAAGCCGTTTGGAATCCGGCCATCTGGTTGACCGTCTCGTCGATCGGGCCGATCGTCGGGTCGATGGCACCGTCGAGCACCATGGCCCGCACGTGGGGGGCGAACCGCTCGATGTAGGCGGTTCCCAGCTCGGTGCCGTAGCTGTAGCCGAGGTAGTTGATCTGCTCGTCGCCCAGGGCCTGCCGGATCATGTCCATGTCGCGCGCGGCCGACGCGGTGCCGGTGTTGGCCAGAAACGGCAGTCCCATCCGCTCGGCGCAGTGCTGGGCTAACTCGCGGTACACCTGCTCGATGTGGGCGACCCCGGTCGGGCTGTAATCGACCATCGGATCGCGCCGGTAGGCGTCGAACTCCGCGTCCGAGCGGCAGCGCAGCGCCGGTGTCGAATGCCCCACTCCCCTGGGGTCGAATCCCACCAGATCGAAGTGCTGGCTGATCTCGGAGTTCTTGAGGTCGGGGGCCATGCCGGCCACCATGTCGACGGCCGATGCCCCGGGCCCGCCCGGATTGACCAGCAGCGAGCCGATCCGCTGCCCGGTCGCGGGGACGCGGATCACCGCCAACTTCGCCTGTGCGCCAGTGGGTTTGTCGTAGTCGACAGGGACCGACACCGTGGTGCAGCGAGCGGTGGGAATGTCGGTGGTGTCGCTGATGAAGCCGTTGCAGGGAACCCAGCTCTGGGGCGTCGCGACGGACGCCGCGGGGACCTGGGTCCCCCCGGTGCCGGTGTCGGGTTCGGGGGTCGCGGCGGCGAGCGGGAGTGCCGCCGACTGCAGAAGCACCAGTCCCGACGACAACAGCGCCGAGCTCACCAGTCTCAGGCGCAACATGGCGGAAATCGTCTCACTTCAAATTGCCGGGTTGGACGCGGAAGGATTACGCCTTGGTCACTAATCGGTACGGACGGCGCGTCGCGCCGACTGTGAATCCCACGACGGGACACGCCGACGGGCAAGTCACACCGGGCAGGTCAGCAGGTGGCGCCGCTGGGCGGCGTGGTCCCGTTGATCAGATAGGACGTGATGTAGTCGTCCACGCAGTTGTCACCCTGGAAGACGACCGTGTGCTGGGTTCCGTTGTAGGTGAGCAGTGAACCCTTGAGTTGATTGGCCAGGTCGACGCCCGCCTGATACGGCGTGGCCGGGTCGTGGGTAGTCGACACGACGATCATCGGCGCCAGTCCCGGCGCGGAGACGACGTGCGGGCGGCTGGTGGGTGGCACCGGCCAGAATGCGCAGGTGCCCAGCGGAGCATCGCCGGTGAACTTGCCGTAGCTCATGAACGGCGCCAGCTCACGCGACCGGCGATCTTCGTCGATGATCTTGGCGCGATCGGTGATCGGTGGCTGGTCAACGCAATTGATCGCCACGCGGGCGTCGGTGGAGTTGTTGTAGTGGCCCTTGGAATCGCGACGCATGTACATGTCGGCCAAAGCCAGCATCGTGTCGCCGCGCTGCTCGTCGGCCAGTTCTTTGAGACCGTCGGTCAGGTGATGCCACAGGTTCGGTGAGTACAGCGCCATGATGGTGCCGACGATCGCGTCGCTGTAGCTCAGGCCACGCGGGTCTTTAGTCTTCGCCGGCCTGCTCACGGCCAGGTTGTCCGGGTCGACCAGCGGGTCGACCAGGTTGTGGTAGGCCTCCACGGCTTTGTTCGGGTCGTTGCCAAGCGGACAGCTGGAATCTTTGGCGCAGTCGGCGGCATAGTCGTTGAACGCGTCTTGAAATCCCTTGGCCTGCCGCAGGTCCGCTTCGATCGGGTCGGCGTTGGGGTCCACCGCGCCGTCCAGGATCATCGACCGCACGTTCTGCGGGAACGCTTCGGCGTAGGCCGATCCGATGCGGGTTCCGTAGGAATAGCCGAGATAGGTCAGTTTCGCGTCACCGAGCGCCTTGCGGATAGCGTCCAAATCCTTTGCGACGCTGACGGTTCCCACGTTGGCCAGGAAGTTCTTGCCCACTTTGTCCACACAGCGCTGCACGAACTGCTTGGTCTCGTTTTCCATCCGCGCCACGCCCGCCTGGCTGTAGTCGACCTGAGGCTCGGCCCGCAGGCGGTCGTTGTCGGCATCGGAGTTGCACCAGATAGCCGGCCGGGAACTGGACACGCCACGCGGGTCGAACCCGACCAGGTCGAACCGTTCGTGCACCCGCTTGGGCAGGCTCTGGAACACGCCGAGTGCGGCCTCGATACCGGACTCGCCGGGACCGCCGGGGTTGATGACCAGCGAGCCGATCTTCTCGCCGCTGGCCGGGAACCGGATCAACGCCAGCGACGCCACGTCGCCGTCGGGATGGTCATAGTCGACCGGGACGGCGAGCTTGCCACACATGGCGTGCCCGGGAATCTTCGCGTTGGGATTGGAGCTGCGGCACGGTGTCCACACCACCGGTTGACCCAGGCGCGGCTCGGACATGAGCGCCTTGCCCGCGACGACGCGCACGCAGCCCGCCAGGACCAGTACCACGGCGGACAGCGCGGTCCAGATCAGCAGCATGCGCGCGAACTTGTCGCGGCGAGTCAGGCACATGGCACCATATGCTGCCAGAGCCGACACAAGACGCAGGTTAGCGGCCGATTAGCAAGTCGCGATCCACGTCACAGACGACCGGCCGCTAGCCGCACACAGCCAGCAATTCCTCCATGACGACTTCAAACTCGTCGGCCATCTCCCACAGGTCCGGCACCAGATCCGGGCACCCGATCAGGCCGATGTCCAGGCGGCCGGTCAGCGACATCACCGTGATGTTGAGCCCCGAGCCGTGAAAGATCGGGCCCAGCGGATACATGGCCCTGACCTCGCAGCCCAACAGGTAAAGCGGGATCTGCGGCCCCGGCACGTTGGAAACGACGAGATTGTGCACGGGCAGCGTTTCGGTCAACCGGGTCATCGCGTAGACGCGCATCGCCGCGCAGAAGACCGCCGGCGCGGCGAATTGCGACCAATCTTGCAGCAGCGTCGCGCCGATCGCCGAACTATGTTGCTTGGCAACCGAGTTCGCTTCCGCGATAGCCTTCAGCCGGTGCAGCGGGTCGGCGATCTCGGTGTGCAGGCTGGCGAACATCGCCGAGACCTGGTTGCGCCCGGATCGCGGGGACTTGCCGTGCACCGAGACCGGCACGGACGCCACCAGCGACGTCGCCGGCAACACGTTGCGATCGGCCAGATACTGCCGGAGCACCCCGGACACCAGTGCCATCACCACGTCGTTGACCTTGATGCCGAAGTGGTCTTTGACGGTCTTGACATCGTCGAGGTTCAACTCGGCGTAGGCGATCGTGCGACGGCCACTGACCGTAGCGTTGAACACCGTGCGCGGCGCGGCAAACGGGCGGGCCATCGTCAGCCCGTCGCGAGCCCGCTGCAGGGTGTCGAGCACGGAGTTGACGGTGTCGGGAACCACGCTGGCCAGCTGCAGAGGTCTGGTGGCGAACCGAAGCAACCCGCCCGCGGCGATCTGCCATCCGCTGGCGTCGCCGACCCCGCGCACCGGATCCGGCGCGGGCGCATCGGCCTCGGTGGTGCACAGCTGAGACATCAGGCTGGCGCCGGTCACCCCGTCCACGCCGGCATGGTGCACCTTGATCATCACCGCGAGACGGCCGGCCCGGTGGCAGTCAGTGCCCGCAACGCCCTCGATCACCCACATCTCCCACAGCGGTCGCCTACGGTCCAGCGGCAACGACGCGATGTGACCGCAGATCTCCGAGAGTTCGGCACGCCCGCCCGGAGGCGGCAACCCGATGCGGTGCACGTGGCGATCCACATCGAAGTTCTTGTCATCCACCCAGACCGGATGGTCCAGGTTCAGCGGGCTGTCAGCAAGCTTCTCGCGGAACTCCGGCATCGCGGCCAGCCGCAACGACAACGCGTCCCGCAGCCGGTCAAAGGTGTAGCCGCCGGGCATGGTGGAGGTATCGAGCTCCAGGATCGAGCAAACATGCATCGGCTGGGTGTCGGTCTCCAGATACAGGAAGCTGGCGTCGAGCCCACTGAGCCGCTGCATCCGAGGATGGTAAGTCCGTGGCGAACCACACGGTGCATCTGCCTGGACAAGATGGCAGACTGGGAAAGTCAGACGAACCCGGGGACCCCTGCTGTGGGCCACGAGGATCGACCCGACCATCACTGAGGACAATGATGTCTGAGAACGTTTACGGTTCCAGCCCTGCCGCCGAGTCGGCGCCACGGCCCAAAATCCGCACCCATCACCTGCAGAAGTGGAAGGCCGAAGGCCACCGGTGGGGCATGCTCACGGCCTACGACTATTCGACCGCGCGAGTGTTCGACGAAGCCGGCATTCCGGTGTTGCTGGTCGGCGACTCGGCGGCCAACGTCGTCTACGGCTACGACACCACGGTGCCGGTCTCAATCGACGAGCTCATCCCGCTGGTCCGTGGCGTGGTGCGGGGCGCGCCGCACGCACTGGTGGTCGCCGACCTGCCCTTCGGCAGTTACGAAGCGGGACCGGCGGCCGCACTGGCCGCCGCCACCCGGTTCATGAAGGAAGGCGGCGCCCACGCCGTCAAGCTCGAGGGCGGCGAGCGCGTCGCCGATCAGATCGCCTGCCTCAGCGCAGCCGGGATCCCGGTCATGGCGCACATCGGCTTCACCCCGCAGAGCGTCAACACCTTGGGCGGTTTCAAGGTTCAGGGGCGCGGCGACGCCGCCGAGCAGACCATCGCCGACGCCATCGCCGTCGCCGAGGCCGGCGCGTTCTCCGTGGTGATGGAGATGGTGCCGGCCGAACTGGCCACCCAGATCACCGGCAAGCTCACCATCCCGACGATCGGGATCGGCGCGGGGCCCAACTGTGACGGTCAGGTTCTGGTCTGGCAGGACATGGCCGGAATGAGTAGCGGCAAGTCCGCCCGTTTCGTCAAGCGGTTCGCCGCCGTCGGTGCCGAATTAGGCCGTGCCGCAAGGCAATACGCAGAAGAAGTGGCCACTGGGGCATTCCCGGCCGAAGAGCACTGCTTCTGAGTTAGGGCGTGGGCGCCGGAGCCCCGCACCGAGCCCGGAAGTCAGTCACCGGTTGGCGAATACCCTGCAGATCCGCGTGCACGTCCGGATTGGCGTCCATGTACTGCTGCAACCGGTTGCCCATCTCTTCGCGGCTCAGCCCTTTCAGACTCGTGAAGAAGTCGTTGACGTCCGGGTGGGCGAACAGATAAGCGGAGGTCGCCGCGGCCACGCCGGAGGAAATGCCGGCCAGGTCAGCCGCGGTACAGTTCGGCGGCGCCGGCTCCGGGTCCGCCCCGGCCGGTACCGCGGCACCGAAAAGCGTTGCGCCGCTTACCGCGCCTGCGACAACTGCACCGGCGATCACGCGGATTTTCAACATGGATGACTCCTTCGCACTCCGGACCGGCGCCCCGAGAGCCGGTACCACATCGCACACCATAAGTGGTGCGACCGGCACGTTCGATACGAACATGCCGTAGGCGGGCCGGTAACCCCGGTGTGGCACGCTATGGGGGCTTACCGTTCGACGCCGACAAACCACCCTGCTCGGCAGCGATGCGCTCTCACGGAGAAGAAAATGCCTGCTAAAGCGCCAAAAACGGCGCGACATCTGGAGGTCGAGCGCAAGTTCGACGTGGTCGAGTCGACGGTGTCACCCTCGTTCGAAGGCATCGCGGCAGTGGCCCGCGTCGACGCGTCCCCCGTCCAGGAGTTGGACGCGGTCTACTTCGACACCGCGACCCAGGACCTGGCCCGAAACCGGATCACCCTGCGCCGCCGCACCGGCGGACACGACGCCGGCTGGCACCTGAAGCTGCCCGCCGGGGCCGACACCCGCACCGAGATCCATGCCGCGATCGACGCGTCCGCCGCCGACGACGCGGTGCCGGGCGAGCTACTGGACGTGATACTCGCGATCGTCCGCGACCGTCCCGTCGAGCCCGTCGCACGCATCACCACCCGGCGCGAAAGCCAGGGCCTCTACGACGCCGAGGGCCGCGCGCTCGCGGAGTTCTCCAACGACCACGTCACCGCGTGGTCGGCGTCAAGCGGATCCGACGAGCAGCGCTGGCGGGAGTGGGAAGTCGAGGTTCTCGACATCGACTCCGACAAGAAACACAAGGCCGGCCATGAACTGCTGAACCGGCTGAGCAACCGGCTGCTCGACGCCGGTGCCTCGCCCGCCGGACACGGCTCGAAGCTGAGCCGGGTGCTGCACTCCGACGGTCCGGCCAAGCAGGCACCTGCTCCCCCGGCTGACCCGGTACACCGCGCGGTGGCCCAGCAAGTCGAGGAGCTGCTCAGCTGGGACCGTGCCGTGCGCGCGGACGCCCACGACTCCGTGCACCAGATGCGGGTCACCATCCGCAAGATCCGCAGCCTGCTCAAAGACTCCCAGGACTCCTTCGGATTGGCCGACGGCGCATGGGTTCTCGACGAACTGCGCGAGCTGGCCGGGATCCTGGGCGTGGCGCGCGACGCCGAAGTGCTCGCCGAGCGCTACGAGCGCGAGCTGAGACAGTTGGCCCCCGAGCTGGTTCGTGGCCCGGTGACCGAACGTCTCGTCACCGGGGCTCAGCGCCGTTACCAGCTCGGCCTGCGACGCTCGCTGGCCGCCATGCGGTCCAAGCGCTATTTCCGCCTGCTGGACGCACTCGATGCGATGGTGGCGGAGCCACCCGTCACCGCGTTGGGTCAGGAACCGCGCCCGGTCACCATAGATGCCGCCTACAAGCGCGTCCGCAAGGCCGCCAAGGCCGCACGCGCGGCGGAAGCGGCGCATGCCGAAGATGCCGACGAGACGCTGCACGTGATCCGCAAGCGCGCCAAGCGACTGCGCTACACCGCGGCGGCCACCGGTGCGAGCGGGGTGGCGCAGCAGGCGAAGGCCATTCAGACCCTGCTCGGCGATCACCAGGACAGCGTGGTCAGCCGCGAACACCTGCTGGCGCAGGCCCAGGCGGCACACCTGGCTGGGGAAGACACCTTCACCTACGGGCTGCTCTACCAACAGGAGAATGAGATCGCCGAAACCAGCCGGCAGCAACTGGATTCGGCGCTGCGCAAACTCGACAAGGCGGTGCGCAAAAGCCGCTGAGAGCAGAAGGCGGACGAGTTGGCCTGTAAGCCGGATTCTGTTCCCCACCGCCGCGGCTTTAATCCACGGCGGCACGGCGACGACCATCCATCTGGACACACCGTTGCCGGGTGCCTCGAGCGGCCTACCCGCAGACTCGGGCGAGCAGCCCTCGAACGTCTGCGCGGCCGCACTTTCGGTGCGGCCTTCTTGGCCTTGCTTCGGGTGGGGTTTGCCGAGCCACCCCGGTCACCCGGGATGCTGGTGCGCTCTTACCGCACCGTTTCACCCTTACCACCACACGGGTGGCGGTCTGCTTTCTGTGGCACTTTCCCGCGAGTCGCCTCGGATTGCCGTTAGCAATCACCCTGCTCTGTGAAGTCCGGACTTTCCTCGACTCAAGTCGGCACCTCTCGGACCCACTCGAGCCGCGGCCGTCCAGCCAACTCGTCCGCGACGAACACGGTACCCGCACAACAGGGCACAAGCCAGGTCCGGTCTCCTATCGTGGACAGCGCCACGCACTGACGGGAGGCCGCGGAATGACCCGGTGGGATGCCCGCGTCGGCTCGGGAGACTGGGGCGCGATCACCGCCGAACTCGACGAGTACGGCGGTGCGCTGCTGCCACGGCTGGTCACCGCCGGCGAAGCGGCCCGGCTGCGCGGTCTTTACGCCGACAACAGCCTGTTCCGCAAGACGATCGACATGGCCCCCAAACGCTACGGCTCCGGGCAGTACCGCTACTTCAGCGCTCCCTATCCCGAGCCGATCGAAGGACTCAAGCAGGCCCTCTATCCGCGGTTACTGCCGATCGCCCGCGCCTGGTGGTCCAAGCTGGGCCGCACCACGCCGTGGCCGGACAGCCTCGACGAGTGGCTGACAGCGTGCCACCGCGCCGGCCAGACGCGCTCCACCGCGCTGATGTTGCGCTACGGCGCCGACGACTGGAATGCCATGCATCAAGATCTGTACGGTGACCTGGTTTTTCCGCTTCAGGTGGTGATCAACCTGAGTGACCCCGGTGTCGACTACACCGGCGGTGAATTCCTGCTCGTCGAACAGCGATTTCGGGCGCAATCCCGCGGCACCGCAACGCAATTGCCGCAGGGCCACGGCTACGTCTTCACCACCCGCGACCGGCCGGTGCACTCCAGCCACGGCTGGTCGGTTGCGCCTGTGCGCCATGGCATTTCGACGGTGCGTACCGGCGAACGGTATGCCCTGGGCCTGATCTTTCACGACGCTACCTAGTTCACTTGAGCTGTCGAACCGCAGCAGTCAGACGCTGCAATACATTTCGTGCCGTCCGGATGTCGTCGGCCTCGATGTCCGCGGTGAGCGACCGCTGCGCGGCGGAGGCCCGGTCGGTGATGGAAGACAACGCCCGCCGACCGGTGGCGGTCAGCTGCAGCAACGGCGATGAGCGGTGGTCGGGGTTGGACCGCCACTGCGCCAGACCGTCGTCGACCAGGTTGTTGGCAATGCGTTGCACGCCTTGCCGGGAGACACCCAGCCGGCGGGCGGCGCGCGGGACTGACGTCGCATCCCCGGAGATCACGCTGAGCAGCTGCCAGCGGGCCTGGGTCTGTCCTTCGGTCTTGGCGACAGCCTCTCCGGACTTGCGTAGCGCACCGGCGGCCTCGTAGATATCGGCAACCAGCAGGGCGATGTCGTCGGCCATCGAGCTCCTTTGACAATATGTTGTCGTTTTAGCAATATGGTGTCAGAACTAGATTGGAGCACAACCGTGAGCAGCGCAATCGAAAAGCTTCAGGCCGCGCACGAACGGGCGGCGCAACTACGACCCCGGACGCACGGCTTTCCCCTGGTGGCCGAGGTGTTACGCCAGGCGGGGGTGAACAGGTACCACCACTCGATCCCGTCGGGTACCACGCTCTATCTCACCGACGCCGGAGCCGTGGTCATGCAGGCCGACCCGGTCGTCTCAGGCATGACCGACGTCGCGCGGTGGAACCGGGATGCCCTCATCACCGCGATCCGCACCGACCAGGCCGGCGACACCAGCTATTCGCAGTTCACCCGATCCTGCTGGGAGGCCGGCGTGGTGAACTACGACGTCGATCTGTCGGGGCGCACCTGCACCTACGCGGGCGCGGCGGGTGAGCAGTACGTCGAGCCCTACCCGCAGGTCGAGGTCGATCAGAGGTAACCCGTCTGATTGACCAGGCGCACCGACGATGCGCCGTCCGGATAGAACTCGGCGATGCTCAGCGACGCCAGGTCCAGGTGCAGCCGGTACAGAATCCCCGATCCGGCGTCCAGTGCCATCCGCAGCATCGACTTGATCGGCGTGACGTGGGACACCACCAGCACATTGGCGCCGGGGTGGTTGGCGATGATGCGGTCGCGGCCGCGCCGCACCCGCCGCAGCACGTCGTCGAAGCTTTCGCCCCCCGGCGGCAGCGCACCGGTGTCGTACAGCCAGCGACGGTGCAGTTCCGGGTCGCGGGTGGCGGCCTCGGTGAAGGTGAGGCCTTCCCAGGCTCCGAAGTCGGTCTCGATCAGGTCCTCGTCGACGGTGACTTCCAAGCCCAAAGCCCGGGCCGCGGTCGTCGCCGTGTCATAGGCACGTTGCAGTGGCGATGAGATCACCGCCGCGATCCCGCGCCGCTGGGTAAGGTACCGTGCCGCCAAACCGGCCTGCCGCCAACCGATTTCGTTCAACGGCGGGTTGCCCCGCCCGGAGTAGCGACGCTGCGCCGAGAACTCGGTCTGTCCGTGCCGCAACAGCAGAAACCGGGTGGGGTTGCCACTGGCGCCGGTCCAGCCCGGCCCCTTGTTGGGGTCGGACACCACCTCCTCCGCCGCGGCCTTGCGCGCGGACTCGGTGACCGGGACGGCGACCTTGTCGACCCGGCGATCGGTCTGTGCCGCGGCGTCCATCGCCTCGTTGGCCAGCCGGTCGGCGTAGGCATTCTGCTCGCGCGGGATCCAGGAGAAACTGATCCGGCGAAACTGCGCCGCCAGCGAACGGGCCTGGCCGTGCAACTCCACCAGGTCGGGGTGTTTGACGCGCCAGCGCCCCGACATCTGCTCGATCACCAGCTTGGAGTCCATCAACACCTGAACCTCGACGGCGCCCAGGTTCAGGGCGTCATCCAGGGCGGCGATCAGACCGCGGTACTCGGCGACATTGTTGGTGGCGCGTCCGATGGCCTGTTTGGTCTCGGCCAGCACGGTCCGGCGGTCCGCGCTCCACACCACCGCCCCATACCCGGCGGGTCCCGGGTTACCCCGCGACCCGCCGTCGGCCTCGATGACGACTTTCATTGCTCAAAACTCTTGACGCGCAACAAAATCGCGCCGCACTCCGGGCACCGCAGTACCTCATCTTCAGCCGCCGCGGTGATGCGGGCCAATTCGCCGCGCCCGATCTCGATGCGGCACGCGCCGCACCGGTGACCCTGCAGTTGCCCGGCTCCCGGCCCTCCCCCGGCGCGCAGCCGCTCGTAGAGCGCCGACAAATCGGGGTTCAGCCCGGCGGCCAAGGTGTCGCGCCGCGACGCGTGTTCCGCTCGGACCGTCTCCAGCTCGGCGAGCGCGGTGTCGAGAGCCTGCTGCGCGGTGGTCAGTTCGGCCTGCAAGGCATCGGCGGCCCCGGACTCGGCGTCCTGCTGCGCCTGCAATTCCTCGCGGCGCTCCATCACCTCCAGCAACGAGTCCTCCAGGCTGGCCTGGCGGCGTTGCAGGGTTTCCAGTTCGTGCTGCAGGTCGGCCTGATGCTTGGCGTCGGTGGCCCCCGAACTGAGCAGCGAGCGGTCCCGGTCTTCCCGCTTGCGCACCGCGTCGATCTCGGCCTCCAGCCGCGTTATCTGAGCGTCCAGGTCCTCCAATGCGATTTGTACGGCACCCAACCGGTCACTGGCGGCGGTGTGCTCGCCGCGCACCCGGTCGCACGCGGCGCGCTCAGGCAGATGACTGCTGCGGTGCGCGAGCCGCGACAGCTCAGCATCGACCGTCGCCAGTTCCAGTAGCGAACGCTGCTGTGCTACATCGGCCTTCATCACTGCTCTCCAGGTCTCTTTCTCAGCACTCAGTTCTCAGGTTCCAGGGGTCGGTGCGGACGGTGGATACCCGCACCGGCAGCGATCCGAATCGGGACCGCAGCACATCCGCCGCCTGGGCACACCACGGGAATTCGCTGGCCCAGTGCGCGACGTCGATCAGCGCCACCGGTGAGGCCCGCAGATGCTCGTCGGCGGGATGGTGCCGCAGGTCGGATGTGACATAAGCCTGCACGTCCGACGCGGCTACCGCACCCAGGAACGAGTCCCCCGCCCCGCCACAGACCGCAACCCGCGATACCGGCAGGTCCGGGTCACCCCCGGCGCGCACCCCCCACGACGTTCGGGGTAAGGCGGCGCTGACGCGTGCGACGAAGTCGCGCAACGGCTCGGGGCGCCTCAGCGTGCCGATACGGCCCAGTCCGGTCCCGGCCGGGGGCGGCTCCAGCGCGAGGATGTCGAAGGCGGGCTCTTCGTAGGGATGCGCGGCACGCATCGCGGCCAGGACGGCACCGCGCGCCCGGGCGGGCGCGATGACTTCGACCCGGTCCTCGGTGACGTGCTCGACCGCACCGACACTGCCGATTGCCGGAGCAGCGCCTTCGTGGGGCAGAAACTGGCCGGTGCCGGTGACGCTCCAGCTGCAGTGCGAGTAGTCGCCGATGTGCCCGGCGCCGGCGGCGAAGACCGCTTCCCGCACCGCTTCCACGTTCTGCATCGGGACGTAGATGACCCACTTGTCCAGATCGGAAACGCTGGGCGAGGTGTCCAGAACGGCCTCGACCGTCAGGCCGAGGGCGTCGGCCAGCGCGTCGGACACGCCCGGCCTGGCCGAGTCAGCGTTGGTGTGGGCGGTGAACAGGGCACGGCCGGACCGGATCAAGCGGTGGATCAACGCACCCTTGGGCGTACTGGCCGCGACGGTGTCGACGCCGCGCAGCAGCAGCGGGTGATGGGCCAGCAGCAGACCGTTGTCGGGCACCTCGTCGACCACGTCGGCCGTCGCGTCGATCGCGATGGTGACCGACTCGACTTCATCGGCAGGATCACCGCACACCAGGCCCACCGAGTCCCACGACTCGGCCAGCCGCGGCGGGTACGCCTCGTCCAGCACCTCGATGATGTCGGCCAGTCGCACGCTCATCGCAGGCTCCCGCCGTGGACGCCTTCCAGGGCAATCGACTCGACGAGTCGCGGCCACTCGGGTCGCACCGCCGCCCGCAGATAACGCTCGTCCAGGCCGACGAAGGTATCGCACCGCCGAACCGCAATTCCTTTGTCGCGCAATCGCTTTCTGGTCAGATCAGCATCGGGGCAGGCGAACAGGACGAAGGGGGCCCGGCCGTCGACCACATCGAGGCCCACCGATTCCAGGCCCGCGACCATGGCTGAGCGCATGGCCACCGACCGGGCGGCATCCGCGGCGGCCTCGGTTACCGCCCGTTCGGTGCAGCAGGCGGCGATGGCGGTCAGTTGCAGCGTGCCCACCGGCCAGTGCGCACGCTGTGCTGTCAACCGGGCCAGCAAATCGGGCGCGCCGAGCGCGTAGCCGACCCGCAACCCGGCCAGTCCCCAGGTCTTGGTCAGGCTGCGCAGCACCAGCACGTCCGGCGGCGCGTCACCGGCCAGCGAATGCGGCTCGCCGGGAACGGAGTCGGCGAACGCCTCGTCGACCACCACGATCCGTCCCGGCCGGCGCAGCGCCAACACCTGCTCACGCGTGTGCAGCACCGCCGTCGGGTTGGTCGGGTTCCCGATCACCACCAGGTCGGCATCCTCGGGCACCTCCACCGCCTCGAGGGTGAACGGGGGTCGCAGGACGACGTGCTGCACGGCAATACCGGCCGAGCTCAGCACCGCCTCGGGTTCGGTGAAGGACGGCGCGATGATCGCGGCGCGTCGCGGACGCAGGTTGCTCAGCAACGCGAAACCCTCGGCCGCTCCGGCCAGCGGCAACACCTCGTCGCGGGCCCGGCCATGCCGTGCGGCCACGGCTTCCTGCGCCGCGCGCACGTCGGCGGCGCTCGGGTAGCGGGCCAGGTCGGGAAGCCGGGCGCTCAGCTCCTGGACCAACCACGAGGGCGGTTGGGCGCGACGGACGTTGACGGCGAAATCCAGCATGCCGGGCATCGCGGCCTGATCGCCGTGATAACGCGCGCGCACAATGCGACTCGACGCGCTCGGATCAAGACCCGCCATCACAGAAACACTAGTGCTGTGCAGGTATCGCCCAAGCGCCGAGTACCTCCTGCAGGACCGCACGCCCTGTCGTCCGGGCGCACAAACCGGTGCCTGCCATGCCCGAACTTCGCAATCAACGACAATGAACACGTGACAGGCTCGATTACCGGCGCGAAGGCCGAACTGGTCATCTTCGATCTCGACGGCACCCTGACCGATTCGGCCGACGGCATCGTGGCGAGCTTCCGCCATGCGCTCACCCACATCGGCGCCCCGATTCCCGACGGCGATCTCGCCGCCCGCATCGTCGGCCCCCCGATGGACGAGACGTTCCACGCCATGGAACTCGACGGGCGCGCTGACGAGGCGTTCTCTGCTTTCCGGGCCGAGTACGGCAGCCGGGGCTGGGCGATGAACAGCCTGTTCGACGGCATCGCGCCGCTGCTGGCCGACCTGCAGGCCGCCGGGGTGCGCCTGGCGGTGGCGACCTCCAAGTTGGAGCCGACGGCCCGGCGCATCCTCGCGCACTTCGACCTCGATCAGCACTTCGAGGTCATCGCCGGCGCCAGTCCCGACGGCACCCGCAAGTCCAAGACCGACGTCCTGGCGCACGCGCTGGCGCAGCTTCAGCCACTGCCCGAGCGTGTCCTGATGGTCGGCGACCGCAGTCACGACGTCCACGGGGCGGCCGCGCACGGGATCGACACGGTGGTGGTCGGCTGGGGTTACGGGCGTGGCGACTTCACCGAACCGATCGCGTTGACCGGGGTGACCCATGTCGAGACGATCGACGAATTGCGGAGGGCGCTAGGTGTCTGATCCACGGCTGCATGTGACGTTCGTGTGCTCCGGCAACATCTGCCGTTCGCCGATGGCCGAGAAAATGTTCGCCCATCAGATCTCCGAACGCGGTCTCGGCGACCTCGTGCGCGTCACCAGCGCCGGCACCGGCGGCTGGCATGCCGGTGAGGGAGCCGACGTGCGGGCCAAGCGGGTACTGCGCGACCACGGCTACCCCACCGCCCACCGCGCGGCTCAGGTCGACGACGACCACCTGGCCGCGGACCTGGTCATCGCCCTGGGGCGCAATCATCAACGTCTGCTCCGGCAACTCGGGGTCGAGGACGACCGGTTGCGGATGCTGCGCTCGTTCGACCCCCGCTCAGGCGCCCACACCCCCGACGTCGAGGATCCGTACTACGGGGACCACGGCGATTTCGAGACGGCGTTCGTCGTGATCGAGGCCGCGCTGCCGGGTCTGCACGACTGGGTCGACGAGAGACTCGCGCAGAACGGGTACGGCTGATGGCCAGGCGTTTGCGGTTCCTGCTGCGGCCGGGCTGGGTGGCGCTGATTCTGGTGTGCGTCGCGTTCACCTATCTGTGTTTCACCGTGCTCGCGCCCTGGCAGCTGGGAAAGAACACCAGGACCTCGCGGGAAAACCAGCAGATCGCCGACTCCCTGAACACGCCGCCCGTTGCTCTGAAAACCTTTCTGCCTCAGCAGGATTCGTCTGCGCCCGGCGCCCAGTGGCGGCAGGTGACCGCCACCGGGCACTACCTGCCGGAGGTCCGGGTGCTGGCCCGGCTGCGGGTGGTGGACGGCGAGCAGGCGTTCGAGGTGCTGATGCCGTTCGTGGTCGACGACGGGCCGACCGTGCTGGTCGACCGCGGCTACGTGCGGCCCGAGCAGGGTTCGCACGTGCCGCCGATCCCGGCGCCGCCCACCCAGCCCGTGACGATCACCGCGCGGCTGCGCGACTCCGAGCCGGTGGTGCAGGGCAAGGACCCGTTCACCAGGGACGGCTATCAGCAGGTGTATTCGGTGAGCACCGGCCAGGTCGCGGCCCTGACCGGTGTGCCGCTGGCGGGGTCCTATCTGCAGCTGGTCGAGAACCAGCCGGGTGGCCTCGGCGTCATCGGGGTGCCACACCTGGACGCCGGACCGTATCTCTCCTACGGCATCCAGTGGGTGCTGTTCGGCGTGCTGGCGCCGATCGCGCTGGGCTATTTCGTGTACTCCGAGGTGCGTGCGCGGCGCCGGGACAAGCAGGGCCCGCCGGCGCCTGCCGAGCAGAAGCCGCCCACGATGACCGTCGAGGACAAGCTCGCCGACCGATACGGCCGCCGCCGTTAGAACCTGGCCGACGAGCGTGATCTGTGGGCGGAAAAACCGCGAAAATCCCGCCCTGAGAACACGTTCGGTGCCACGCACACCAACCCGGCCAGCGTGACGGCGGCCGCCTGCACCGTCCGCGACAGCCGCACCGCGCGGCGCAGGTCGCCCACGGCGGGCGTCCGGCCGTCGCCCAGCGTCGGCCGGATCTGCAGTTCGTGACGGTACTGGGTGGGACCGCCGAGCCGTACCCCGAGCGCCCCGGCGAACGCGGCCTCGACGACGCCGGCGTTGGGGCTGGGATGCCGGCCCGCGTCGCGTCGCCATGCCCGCACCGCACCGCAGGGTGAGCCCCCGATCAGCGGGGCGCACCCCACGACCAGCCCGGCGGTCACCCGCGCGCCGACGTAGTTCGCCAGATCGTCCAATCGTGCTGCTGCCCAACCGAATCGGAGGTAGCGCGGGGACCGGTAGCCGACCATGGCGTCCAAGGTGTTGATCGCCCGGTACGCCAACACCGCGGGCGCGCCGCCGGCTGCGGCCCACAGCACGGGCGCCACCTGCGCGTCGGAGGTGTTCTCGGCGACTGACTCCAGCGCAGCGCGCGTCAATCCCACCTCATCGAGGGCGGCCGGATCGCGCCCGCACAGTGACGGCAGCAGGGCTCGGGCACCTTCGACGTCGCCGTCGTCCAGCAGCGAGGCCATGCGACTTCCGGTACGGGCCAGCGAGGTTCCACCCAATGACACCCAAGTCGCCAGCGCAGTGGCCAGGACCGGGCCGGCGCGATGTTGCAGCGCCACGCCGAGCCATCCGGCCCCGCCCACCAGCAGGCCGACGTGCACCGCTCCCGCGGCCTTGCCGTCTCGATAGCTGACCCGTTCTACCTCGGTTGCCGCCCTGCCGAACAGGGCAACGGGATGGCCTCGCGCCGGGTCCGCGAACGTGAGGTCGGCGAGATAACCGGCGACAACGCCGAGAAATCGGGCCTGCCCCGCCGTCGAAAACACCCGGGCAGCGTCTCACACCGGCGGTGGCCGGCGGCTAAATGACCACCACGACGACGAGCAACGCGATCAGGACGATGAACTGTGCTGCCAGCATCCACCACATTTCGGGGACGTAGTTGTAGGCGGCCTGCGAGCGTCCGATTTGAAACAGATTGGTCAACTTCGCCGCTGAGACATCGGGCTCGCCGACAGACGGTTCGATTGACATGTGTCCAAAATGCCCATTTCTAGCCGGTCTAACCTTCATCTGCGGTGAAGTCGGTCACATGTGATGTGGTCTACTCGGACCATGACACGAGAACCGCGATGAAGCGGCCGGTCACCGGGGTCGCCGACTTGCTGAACCCGGCGGCGTTGTTACTGCCGGCTGCGAACGTGATCATGCAGCTGTCGTTGCCGGGGGTCGGCTACGGCGTGCTGGAAAGCCCGGTGGACAGCGGCAACGTCTACAAGCACCCCTTCAAGCGAGCCCGCACCACCGGCACTTACCTGGCGGTCGCCACCATCGGCACGGAGGCCGACCGCAAACTGATCCGGAAGGCGGTCGACGTCGCGCACCGTCAGGTCCGCTCGACTGCGTCGAGTCCGGTGGCCTACCGCGCCTTCGATCCCGCGCTGCAGTTGTGGGTCGCCGGCTGCCTGTACCGCTACTACGTCGAGCAGCACGAGTTTCTGCACGGACCGCTCGAGGACGCGGCGGCCGACGCCGTCTACCAGGACGCAAAACGGCTGGGCACCACCCTGCAGGTGCCCGAGCGGATGTGGCCGCCCGACCGCGTCGCCTTCGACGAGTATTGGAAGAGATCCCTGGACGAACTGCGGATCGACCCGCCGGTTCGGGAGCACCTGCGCGGCGTGGCTTCGATGGCGTTCCTGCCCCGGCCGCTACGAGTGCTGGCCGGCCCGTTCAACCTGTTCGCGACGACAGGGTTTCTCGCGCCGGAATTCCGCGCGATGATGCGGCTGGACTGGTCGGAGTCCCAACAGACCCGGTTCGAGTTGCTGCTTTCGGCGCTGCGGGTGGCCGACCGGCTGATACCGCACCGAACCTGGCTGCTGATCTATCGAATATACTTGTGGGACATGCGGTTTCGCGCACGCCGCGGCTGGCGGGTGGTTTAGCGGGCATCCCGTCCTGTTGTACCGTCGACGGCAAACCCGCGTCAGCGCACCGTCGCGAAGAACTTCCGGACGTCCGCCACGAACAGCTCGGGTTGCTCGAACGCCGCGAAATGCCCGCCCCGCGGCATGGTCGTCCAATGGGTGATGTTGAAGTTCGGCTCGCACCAGCGTCGCGGCGCCCGCAGGATCTCCTTCGGGAAAGACGCGACGCCCGTGGGCAATTCGACCCGGGTGGTGTCGCCCCACTTCTTGAAACTCTCCCAGTACAGCCGCGCGGAGGACGCCGCGGTTTCGGTCACCCAGTACATCATCACGTTGTCCAGCAACTCGTCTCGCGTGAGCACGTTCTCCGGGTGGCCGTCACAGTCCATCCAGGCGTGAAACTTCTCAACGATCCAGGCGAGCTGACCCACCGGGGAATCGACCAGCCCGTAGCCCACCGTCTGAGGGCGGGTGGACTGCTGCTTGGAGTACCCGGTTCCGTTCTTGCGGTGCTCGGCCAGCGCGGCCAGGGCCGCCTGCTCCTCGGCGGTGGGATCGGCCATCGTTTCCGCGGTGGGCATGCCCAGCGGCATGTTGAGGTGGATGGCCACGCAGTTACCTTCGTTGCGGCCGATCTGGCTGGTGACCGCCGCGCCCCAGTCCCCGCCCTGGGCGCCGTAGCGGTCGTAGCCCAGGCGGGTCATCAGCTCCTCCCACACCAGCGCGATCTTCTCCACACCCCATCCGGTGCGGCCCGGTTTGCCGGAGAATCCGTAGCCCGGCAACGAAGGGCACACCACATGGAAGGCGTCCTGCGCCCGCCCGCCGTGTGCGGTGGGGTTGGTCAGCGGCTCGATGATCTTGTGGAATTCCACGATCGATCCGGGCCAGCCGTGGGTGATCAGCAGCGGGAAGGCGTCGTCATGCGGGGAGCGCTGATGGATGAAGTGGATGTCCAGGCCGTCGAACTGGTCCGTGAAGTGGTTGAAGCGGTTCAACGCCGCTTCACGGGCCCGCCAGTCGTAGTCGTCGGCCCAGTAGGCGGCCAGATCGCGGGTGTAGCGCAACGGGATGCCCTGGCTCCAGTCGTCCACGCACTCGGCTTCCGGCCACCGGGTGCGCGCCAGGCGCGCGCGCAGGTCGTCGAGTACGTCGTCGGGAACGTCGATCCGAAACGGCTTCACCCGCTCGACCCTACTTCTGCGTCGCGTCCTTGATCAGCGTGCTGATCTGCTCGAGCAGTTCACGCATGTCGGCGCGCATGGCATCCACCGCGGCATACAGGTCGGCCTTGGTGGCCGGCTGCTGGTCCGACGACAACGGCCGCACCGGCGGCCCTGATGTCTTCCGTGCTGCGCTGTCGCTCTGAGAACCAGGTAGGTCACCCACGGTGTCGAGCGTGCCATACCAGGCTGAACACGTCCAAAAGGGGCGCTGCTAGTCGCGGGTCACTGCCCCGGGCGCAGCTGCTCGCGAAGCTCCGCGTTCTCGGCCTGCAGCGCTGACAGTTGTTGGCGCAACGCGGCCAGATGCGGTTCGAGCTCGGCGGCGGTGAAGCGCGGGGTGATGTGCTGGTGACAGTTCCAGTCGTAGGCCTCGACGTCGACGACGACGGCGCGCTCCACCACCGCGTCATAACCGCCTTCGGCGAGATCGGCCATCAGGGCGGGGTCGTCGGCGGCGGCGACGACCCGGGCCCGGCCGAAGATCTTCAGGCGCCGCTTGTGCGCGTAATCCAGTGCGATGATCGCGACCCTGTTGTCGCCGGCGAGATTGCCGGTGCTGATGTACTGCAGGTTGCCGCGAAAGTCGGCCCAGCCGATGGTGTGGTCGTCGATGACGCGCAGGAAGCCGGGGGGCCCGCCGCGGTACTGGACGTACGGCCAGCCCGTTGCTCCGACGCTGGCCAGAAAGAAGTTGTCGCGTTCCGCGAGATACTCCCGCTCGTCGTCGGTCAGCGGGTCGGAGCCCGAAACAGCCTTGGCCTGAACGCGTTTCCGATCGTAGAAGGCGTCGCTGCCGTACTGATGCTGGACAGCTCGAACGTCGTCGGTGAACGCGATCAGGCCGTAGTGTTTGCTCATCGGGCACCAGCCTCTTCAGTGTGGCCTCGGGAGGGCGTTCGTTCACGCGGCCGGAGTCGGCCCAACAACCCATGCGGGGCATCGGTAATGCTAACCGCGGCGAGTGGGGTTGGCACGTCGGTCTGCTTCCTGACGTGAGCCGAGCGGCCCTGTCACCGTTGCCCTTGGTGAGGCTGACCTAACTCCGGATACTCTTGGATATCACCCACGTGCGGGCGTGGCGGCGATGCGGAGGTACCAGCGATGCCCAACAGCCGGTTGGAACGATCAGCGCCGGAGTCCCGGCCTGGTCAGGACGGCCGGTCGACGCTGGCCGACCTGGCTCCGGGCACCGGCGCACAGATCGTCGCATTCGCTCCGGCCATCTCGGCTGACGTTGCAAACCGATTGCGCCACTTGGGTTTCCGTCCCGGAATCCGGGTCACCAAACTACGCACCGCCCCACTGGGCGACCCTTCGGTGTACCGCCTGCTGGGCTACGACACCTGCCTCCGCAAAAACGAAGCCGCCCAGATCGAGGTTGCCGAGCAGTCATGACCGCGTCCTGCCATGACGACGGGGGCGCGGTCGCCGCGCCACCCGGCCAGCCGCGCACGGCCCTGATCGGCAGCCCCAACGCCGGCAAAACCACCGTGTTCAACCACCTCACCGGCATGCGGGCGCGCACGGGAAACTATCCCGGTGTCACCGTCGCCCGACGGGTAGGCACCGGACGGTTCCGCACCGACGACGAGACGAAGACGTTCATCATCGAGGACGTCCCGGGGTGCTACAGCCTGCAGCCGGTCAGCCCGGACGAACAGGTGGTGGCTGACCTGTTGCGCGGCGAATTGCCCGACATCCCCGCGCCCGAAGCCCTCGCGGTGGTGGTCGATGTCACCGTGCTGGAGCGGTCGCTGTCTCTGGTGTCTCAGGTCCTGGCGCTGGGCAAGCCCACGATGGTCATCCTCACCATGGGAGACGAACTGACGGCCCGCGGCGGACAGCTGGACACCGAGCAGTTCGCCGCCGCACTCGGGGTCCCGGTGGTCAGCGTCATCGGTAGCCGTGGCAAAGGTTTCGAACCGCTGCGCGCCCTGCTGGCGGCGCCGCAGACCTGGCAGCGCGTCGCCATCCCACCGCCCTCGGATGATGCCGAATACAACAGCTGGATCGCGTCAATCCTGCATGCCGGACGGTACCGGGCGCCCGAACCGGACCTGCGCAGCGCGCGGATCGACCGGGTGCTGTTGCACCCGGTATGGGGATCGCTGTTCTTCATCGTGGTCATGTTCGCGTTCTTCCAGATCATCTTCACCCTGGCGGCACCCCTGCAGGATGCGATCGAGAAGTCGTTCAGCTGGCTGGGCGCCCTGGTGGACGACAACGTCAGCAACGGTGCGGTCGCCGGTCTGCTCGGGCACGGGGTGATCGGCGGCGTGGGCGCCGTGCTGGTGTTCATCCCGCAGATCGTGCTGATGTTCCTGCTGATCTCACTGCTGGAGAACATCGGCTACATGACGCGCGCCGCTTTCCTGGTGGACCGCGTCATGGCGACCACCGGTCTCGACGGGCGGGCCTTCGTGGCGATGCTGTCGTCGCTGGCCTGCGCGGTGCCCGCGATCATGGCCACCCGCACCATCCCGTCGTCGCGCGACCGGCTCGCCACCTGCATGGCCGCCCCGCTGATGACCTGTTCGGCCCGCCTGCCGGTGTACATCCTGCTGATCGGGATGCTGGTCAGCCCACAGGACCGGTGGGGACCGGTCTCGCTGCAGGGCGTGGTCATGTTCGGGATGTATCTGCTGGGCGGCGTCTCGGCGATGCTGACCGCCTGGCTGTTCAAATCGGTGGTGCTGGGCGGCGATCTGCTGCCCTTCTACATGGAGATGCCGCCCTACCGCTTCCCGTCGGTCAAGTCGGTGGTGATGACCGTGTGGGACTCGGCAAAGGTGTTCCTGCGCAAGGCCGGAACGATCATCCTGGGCACCTCCGTCGTGCTGTGGTTCCTGCTCAACCTGCCGGCGCGCACCGCGGAGACCGCCGGCATGGACCAGCCCGCCGCCACGGCCTACGTCGTCAACCACTCCTTCGCCGCCGGCCTGGGCAAGATTCTGGAGCCGGTGTTCGCGCCGCTGGGTTTCGACTGGCGGGTCTGCGTCGGCTTGATCGGGGCGATGGCCGCGCGCGAGGTGTTCGTGGCCACTCTGGGACAGATCTTCGCGACCGGCGAATCGGGTGACCTGGTGTCGGCCACCCATTCGGCGGTGTTCACGTCCGGCCCGCACCACGGCGAGCTGGTGTTCACGGCGCCGACGATCATGGCGTTGCTGGTGTTCTTCGCTTACGCCCTGCAATGCATGTCCACCATCGCCACGCTGCGCCGCGAGACCAACTCGTGGCGCTGGCCGCTGACGGCGTGGGGGTACATGTTCGCGCTCGCCTGGGTGGCGGCTTTCGCGGCGCGGCACATCACGATGTGGCTGACGAGTTGAGCATGCCGGTTCCGCTGCTGCACCCGCAGGCCACCGATGACCCCCGCCTGATGCGGTGGCTGATCGGGACCCGGCAACTGTCCGGTGTGCCGCCGCAACTGCACGCCCTGATCGATGAGGGTGTGCTGGAACGGGCGCAAGTGGGGCCGGGCGAGGTGCGAACATGGTTGGGCGCCAACCGATCCTGGGATGTCGACGGACCCCGGGTGCGCTCGGCGCTGTTCGATGCGCTGTCTGCTCAGGCCGTCGACGTCAGCGATCAGGAGTTGCGTGACGGGATCGACGAGATTCTCACTCGGGAGGTGTCGCCGGTAGCCGCCTCACACGGGGGTGCGATCACGGTGCACTCCGTGCACGACGGAGTTCTCACCGTGGAGCTGACCGGAGCCTGCCTGGGCTGCCCGCTGAGCGGCCGGACCCTCGGCGACCTGATCACCCGCAGCGTGCAGGCCCGCTACCCGCAGATCCGCGAGGTCAAGGCCGCACAGCCGCGCCGCGCGTGGCTGAAATTGAAACGACGGTAGCGCGACCGTGAGGTCAGCCGGCCGGGCAACCCTGGCGGTTGGCCTCGTCGATCGCCTTGGGCGCGTCTTCGATCGCCTTGTTCAGCGTGTCCAGCACCTGTGGGTCCCACGTGAGCGCGGTGTTCCAGTCCAGCTTGGCTTCGTTGGAGACGTAGATGCTGTGGGTGTCCTCGAAGGTGTAACAGCGCCGGTGCGGCAACACCGGATCGCTGATGTCCTTGGCCAGCGCGCTCTGCAGCGCAACCAGGCCGTCGTTGGGCCACACCGCCGGGTTGACCTGACCTGGTTTGGCGAATTTCCTGCCGCCGATCAGCACCACTGGGATCTTGTCGAGGACACCCGACTGGAAGTCGTTCCAGCCGTTCTTGCCCATCAGGAAAGCCTGGTTGACCTCCCGGCCGGAGCCGGCCATCAGGCGCAGGACCTCGTCCTTGAATCCCTTCATCGCGTTTTCGCAGAACGTGTCACCGACGCAGTCGGTCAGCGGAACGATGCCGTTGGCGTAGTCGGACAGATATGAGCCCTGCCAAGGGGTGCCGATCGTGGTCAGCGAGCGGACGTGCACCGGCGCGTTGGTGGTGGCCAGCACGCGGATGGCGGCACGTGAGTACAGTCCGCCCATGGAGTGGGCGACGAGGTCGACGTCGGTGACGCCCTTGTCGGTGTGCAGGTAGTTGAGGAACCGGGCGAGGTGCTCACCGGCGGTGTCGATGCTTCCGGTGGAGTCAACGGTCATGTTCTCCGGCAGCGTGACCGGGCAGACGCCGAATGGGCCGAAACCGGTCTGGTCGGCCACCTGCCCCCGTCCGGCCATCGCCGGTGAGGTGTAGGCGGTGTAGCCCCGCTTGAGCAGGTATTCGCGGATCGCGGTGTCGGTGTTGCCGGCGGCCAAACCGGTGGCGCACGCCTGGTCCGGAGTGGTGAACGGGCTGGTCGCGTCTCCACCGGACACGATCACCACTGCCTGAGAGGCCGGGCGTTTCTCAGGTGTTGCATCCTTGCTTCCGCATCCCGCCACCGTCGTCGCCAGTGCCAACACCGCGGTCAGCGCCAGAAGTCGTCGCACGTCACAGGATGTTAGACCGGCCGGGCCGGCTCAGACAGTGTCAGATCCCGGCACCCGCGACGCCGCGGAGCCGACGTGATTCATCCGCCGGATGATCGCGTACTTGTGCACCTCCGTGGGCCCGTCGTAGAGCCGGAATCCGCGGATGTCCCGGAAGATCATCTCGATCGGTGTCTCGTCGGTGACGCCGATCCCACCCATCACCTGTATGCAACGGTCGACGACCTTGAACAGCTCCTCGGACACAAAGGCCTTGCTGATCGAACTCTCGTGTCGCGCCTTGTGCCCCTGGTCCAGGACCCAGGCCGTGTACCAGATCGCCAAGCGGCACTGGGTGAGCGCAATTTCGTTGTCCGCCAGCAGGAATCCGACGCCCTGGTGGTCGACGATCGGGGCGCCGAACGCGGTGCGGGTTTTCGCATGCTCCAAGGCGATGTGCTGGGCGCGGGATGCCGCACCCAACCAGCGCATGGCATGGGTGAGACGCGCGGGCGCCAAACGCATCTGTGCGTAACGCATGGCCTCGCCGACTTGGCCGAGCACGTTGGACGCAGGCACCCGCAGGTCGTCAAAGACGACGACGCCGTGTCCTTCGACATAGTTGCGGTCCATGGAGTTCATCACCCGCTCGATGACAATGCCGTCATCGCCGCCCTTGGCAAGGAAAAGCGTTGGACCGCCGGGATTTTCGTCGCCGACCACGTTGGCCATGACGATCCAGGTGCCCGCTCCGTTGGCGCCCGTGATGAGCCACTTGCGGCCGCTGATGACATAGGAGTCGCCGTCGCGTCGCGCCTCGGTGAGTAGTTGCGACGGATCCGAACCCGCTCCCCCGGGCTCGGTCATCGCGAAGACCGAGCGCACGGTGCCGTCGAGAACGGGCTTCAGGAAGACGTCGGCCTGCTCGTCGGTGGTCAGCTTGTCGAGCAGGAACATGTTCCCCTCGTCCGGCGCGGCGCAGTTCATCGCGACGGGCCCGAGAGTGGACCATCCGGCCGCCTCGTAGATCACGGACTGCTCGATGTGCGAAATGCCCTTGCCGCCGAACCGGGTAGACGCCTGCGGGGTCAACAACCCTTCCTTGCGGGCCAACCCGACGAGCTCCTGCCGCAACTCGTCGTTGGGGCCGTGCTGAGTGAGTCGGGGATCGCGCTCGTAAGGGATGATGGCGTCGATAACGAATCTGCGGACCCGTTCGCCGAGGGCCGTCAGTTCCGGGGGTACGGAGAAGTCGATCACGGAGCCATCCTTTGGGTAGTGGGTGATCAGATGTGTTCTGTCGAGAGGGAATCGGCGGTGGCCACCAGGACCGCCGTCGCGATGCGGTTGAACGCGGCGTACTTGGGGCCGACGAGCGCCCCGCGTTGATGCAGCACGTACAACTGTTGCCAGGCGATGGCGAGCCGCAGCCGCCCCAGCGCCAGATAGAAACCCACCGGCACCGCTTTGCGTCCAGCCGCGGCAAAGTACTTGGCCGCGAGCTCTTTTCGGTCCGGGAAACCCGGCTGCAGGGACGGGGACAATCCGAGTTCGCGAATGACGTCCGCGTCGTCGGCCTGCGCCCAGTAGGACAACGTGACGCCCAGATCAAAGAGTGGATCCCCCAGCGTCGACATGTCCCAGTCGATCACGGCGGTGGCCGCGCCGGTGGCATCGAAGATCACGTTGTCGAACTTGAAATCGTTGTGCAGCACGGCCGGTTTCGTTGACGGGTCGGGTGCGGTGGCACTCAGCCAGGACACGATGTGCTCGACCGTCGACGGCGGTGATCCGTCGAAAGCGTTGTGCGCGCGCCGATTCCAGCCGGCAATCTGTCGTGCGATGAATCCGCCGGGCCGCCCGAGCTCGGCGAGCTCGGGATGCGCGTCGAGGTCTATCGAGTGCAGGTCCGCCAGGGCCGACACGAATTCGTCGGCGAGCCGGGCGGTCGGGATGGCGGCGAGTTGCTCGGGAATGGTGTCCGACACGACTGTGCCGGGCCGGTATTCGATCAGCTGGAAGGGGCTGCCCAGTACCGAGGGGTCCTCGCAGAAGGCCACCGCGCGCGGGGCGCGGGGGTAATGCGCGTGCAGTCGGCCCAGCACCCGGAATTCGCGTGCCATGTCGCTGGCCCCCTCGGCCAACTGTCCCCCCGGTGGCCGGCGTAGCACCACGGGCCGGCCGTCGACCGAGATCAGGTAATTCAGATTCGCCAGACCGTTCGCGAACTGGCGCGGCTCATCGGCTTCGAGCACCATCCCGCGACCACCCAGCCAGACGCTCAGCGCGTCCCAGTTCTGCGGCGAGCAGTCGGCACGAAAAGTCTGCTGTTCAAGGGCGGCACCAGCGTCACCGTGATCGTGGCGTGTGGTCATCGGGCTCCTTCGAGACATATCGCGTCATCCGGACATTACGGCCGCCGCCGATGAGCGTGAACATGCCCCGAGGCATCCGTTGATCAGATCCCCAGCCCACGCCCGTTGGAGCCGGGGCGAATCAGGTACGAGCTGACCGCAGGTCAAGCCGGCTCACGTCCCTCGCGAAGCCAAGGTTCTTGCGCCGGGAGGAGAGAGTCCCGAATACGAGGGTCGAAAGACACTAGCCAGAGCAGTTTTCGACTCCTGAGACTGACTAGTGAGGATCGGACCGTTGGCGACCGCTGCTAATCCAGCCGATGGCGCCCGACCCGTCGAAAACTATTGGCGCCACGACGAAGTCGGAGTGTTATTTTGAGTAATCTCATTATTAACGAGAAGATATTTTCGGTGCGTGGCGAATTCTGGGTGGCGGACGAGGCCGGATACCCTCGCTATCAGGTTAAAGGTAGTTTTTTCAAAATCCCAAAGGAATTTCGCATCTACGACGCGCAGGGTCACGACCTGGCCAGGGTGACTCACACTATTATTTCGTTGATGCCGCGCTTTTCTCTGGAAATAGGCGGCGTGCAGGTGGCGACCATTCAGAAAAAGTTCAGCTTTTTCAAGCCCAAGTACAGCATCGATGCTTACGGCGTCGAAGTCGTGGGCAATGTGTGGGGCATGAATTTTGAAATCCGGCGAGGTGGTGCCGTCATCGGGCGAATCGACAAGCGATGGTCTGTCCGTGACACGTACAGGGTTGAGGTGCCGGATCCCCGCTACGAGATCCTGGTGCTGGGCCTGGTGCTCGCCATCGACTACGTCAAACGGCAAGAGGCCGGACGACGATCGGCAACTCCCGGACTGCCTTCGGCTGGAATGACATGGCACCCAGGCTGATCGACACCACCATTGCAGCTACACCCGTAACCGACATCAAGTCGGCGATTTCGGCACTGCGCTGGATTTTCTGGGGTGCCCTGATCTGTCTCGTTGACCTCACCTACAGCCAGACGGTGAATGGTGTCGGATGGAAGTTTGATTTCGCCAACGATGCGGTCGGGGTGTTGATTATCCTGCGGGGAATATCCCGATTGGCCAGAATTCGGGTCCACGACCGATACCGATCTGCCCTGAGATTCGCAAAAATCACGGCGGTTTTTTCGCTTGCGGATGCGGTCCACGCGCATTTCATTTATGACACTCCTGCGGCAATTGCGCTGTTCTTCTCGTTGGTGGATGCCGCGGAGATGATCGCCACGGTGGTGTTCTGTGTCGCGATGCGCTGGCTGAGCGAAGCGGCGGGCCTGCGGCGTTCAGCGAAGAGCTGGAAAATCACCACTTTGCTGTTCGTAATCATTTATCTGATTCCGTTGGGAGTGCTTTCCTGCGCGGTAGCGATCTCAATCGCGCTGCGATCGCCTTTCCACATCGATTTGGGCCCGCCCGGGCTGCTGCTCCTGCCGGTGTTCGCCGCGCCGTTGATTCACTTCTTCGTCTCCACCACGCGGATGAAGGCTGAAGCCCAATTGCCGGCGCACGAGCCTCCCCCGCAACGACCACAAGCCAGTCAGCAACCCGACCGAAACAGAAGACGCCCGCTCGTGCGCATTCTGGCGGTGGCGGGCGTGGTCGCGGTCGTGGGGCTGTTCGCTCTGCTCTATTACCGGACCCAGGCGACAAAGCCCGTCATACCGCCCACCGTGCAGGTCGACAACGGCCCGTACGCGGTGGCAGTGGATCCGGGCACCCGCACCGTCTACGTCACCAACACGAAGGACAACACGGTGTCGGTGATCGACGGGAAGACGCGCACCGTCACCGCCACCGTGTTCGTCGGCGATTATCCGACCAGTGTGGCGGTAGATCCGAACACCCGCACCGTCTACGTCGCCAACCTTCACGACGGCACGGTATCGGTAATCGACGGGAACACGAATGCCGTCACCGCCACCGTCGATGCCGGCAAGAATCCGGTCGCCGTGGCAGTGGATCCGGCCACCCACACCGTCTACGTCGCCAACTATCACGACGTCACGGTGTCAGTGATCGACGGGAACACGAATGCCGTCACCGGCACGGTGAAAGTCGGCCGCCGCCCGAACGGGGTGGCGGTCGATCCCGGCACCCACACGGTCTTCGTCACCAACAGCTATGACAACACGGTGTCGGTGATCGACGGGTCGACGCGCACGGTCACCGCTACCGTGCCCGTCGGCGGCTGGAACGAGACCCAGTTCAACCCGGTGGCAGTGGATCCGGGTACGCACAACGTCTATGTCACCAACACGAGGGCCAGCTCGGTGTCCGTGATCAACGGATCGACGCACACCGTCACCACCGAGTTCGGCGCCGGCAGGTACCCCAACGGCGTGGCGGTGGACCCGGGCACCCACACCGTCTACGTGACCAACAGCGTGGACGACAAGGTGTCGGTGATCGACGAATCGACGCACACGGTCACCACGACCATTCCCGTTGGGGGGTGGCCGGACGGCGTGGCAGTGGATCCGGCCACCCACACCGTCTATGTCGCTAACAACAGCGATGCCACGGTGTCGGTGATCGAACGTCGATAGGGGTTCGGCACCGCTCATCGTTATGACTGAACGCGCCAAACCTCATCGTGATCCCTTCGGCAGCTTCACCACCCGGTCGTTGCGGGCGTCGGCGACGTACACGGTGCCCGCGCCGTCCACCGCCACCCCGGCCGGGTCGTCGAGGCCATGGAACCGCAACCGGGTCTGCGTGCTGGACCCGGGCGGCAGCGTCAGGACCTGATTGTGCAGGCTGTCGATGACGTACACGGTGCCCGCGCTGTCGACCGCCACCCCGGAGGGGTATTCGAGGCCGGTGAAAGGCAGCGCGGTCTGGTTGCTGGATCCGGCCGCCAGCTTCAGCACCCGACCGTGATAGTGGTCGGCGACGTACAAGGTGCCCGCGCCGTCCACCGCCACCCCGGCGGGGTCGCTGAGGCCATGGAACCGCAATCGGGTCTGCGTGCTGGATCCGGCCGCCAGCGTCAGGGCCTGATCCCGAAGCCTGTCGACGACGTATACGGTGCCCGCGCCGTCCACCACCACCCCGGTGGGGTCTTCGAGATCGGTGAACGGCAGCACGGTCTGGGAACTGTCTCCCGCTGCCAACTTCACCACCCGACCGCTGTCGTTGTCGGTATCGGTGACGTACACGGTGCCCGCGCCGTCCACCGCCACCGCGGCGGGGTGTTTGAGCTCGGTGAAGGGCAGCACGATCTGGGCGCGAGATCCGGCCGCCAACTTCACCACCCGTCGGTTGTCCCGGTCGGTGACGTAAACCGTGCCCGCGCCGTCCACCGCCACCCCGGCGGGGTGTTTGAGGCCGGTGAACGCCAGCACTGACTGCGCATCGGACGAAGGCTCCGTGGTGCTGATGATCAGCCTGGTGACGGCAGCGATGATGGCGACGGTCAGCACGACGGCCGGGATCAAAACGGCCTTGCGCCGCCACCACCGGCGGGGGGCATCCGCCCCGTTCTCCACCACGACCCTCCCAAGCTCGCCCCTCAAAGCACAGTCTTCTTTGCCAGACCCGGCGACAGCTACCGGCTTGATTGACCGCTACGTGCGGTAATGGCATTGCTTATGCGACGTCAATCATCTCGTCGGGGGTGGCGCGTACATCAGGGTATTTCGACCCGTAACTGTGTGGTCCTTGGTAGCCCAAGACCCCTGCGCTCAGAACGAATACACATTCTCGGAGCTCACGAACATGCCGTGGCTGGTGCGGTCGTTGACGAACCGGATGCCGGTCTCGGCGGGGTAGATCGGGGGACGACGCCCGCTAACCCTGCGCGAGCAGACGCAAAGTCACCTCATTTCGGCACGAAATGGGTGACTTTGCGTCTGCTCGCCATTGGAAAAGTGGGCGCGGACGGTATCGAACCGCCGACCGCTGGTGTGTAAAACCAGAGCTCTACCACTGAGCTACGCGCCCTTGTGCCCCGGCGCAGGCTACACGCCGAAAGCCCAACCACCCAAAATTAAACGCGCAACGCCTCCAGCGCCTGGGTCCACACCGCACGATCCCGCGCCTCGCCCGGCTGCTTCATCTCGGCGAACCGGATGAACCCCTCCTTGTCGACCACGAAGGTGCCACGGTTGGAGATGCCGGCCACCTCGTTGAACACCCCGTAGGCCTGGCTGACCTCCCCGTGCGGCCAGAAGTCCGACAGCACCGGGAACAGGAAACCGCTCTGCACCGCCCAGATCTTGTGCGACGGCGGCGGCCCTACCGAGATGGTCAACACCGCACTGTCGTCGTTCTCGAACTCCGGCAGGTTGTCCCGCAGCTGGTCGAGCTCGCCCTGGCAGATCCCGGTGAACGCCAGCGGGAAGAACACCAACAGCACGTTCTTGTGGCCGCGATAGCTGCTGAGCGTGACGGGCTGCTGGTTCTGGTCGCGCAGCGTGAAGTCGGGGGCAGTGGCTCCGACGTCGAGCATCAGCGCTTACCGGCCCGCGACTTCGGCTGCACCAACCGGCTGGCCGCCCAGTTGCCCAGGTTGACCGATGAGGTCGGCATCAGGCCCGCGGTGGGGGCCGCCTCCGCGATGTCGGCGGGCAGGACGTGACCTGGCCGGCCCGTCTTGGGCGTCAGCACCCAGATGACGCCGTCCTCGGCGAGCGGGCTGATCGCGTCCATCAGCAGGTCCACCAGGTCGCCGTCACCGTCGCGGTACCACATCAGGACGACGTCAACGACCTCGTCGGTGTCCTCGTCAAGTAATTCGCTGCCGCAGGCATCCTCGACATCAGCGCGGATGTCGTCGTCGGTGTCTTCGTCCCAGCCCCATTCCTGGACGACCTGGTCCCGTTGGATGCCCAGTTTGCGAGCGTGATCCGCCGCGACCACCGTGGAACCTCCTAAACAACCGAACGCAAGACAACCGAGAGCGACGAACGTAATCGTCGCACAGGCACTACTAGCTTCATACGGCTAACCCACGCACATTTTCAACGCCTTGGTCTTGGCGTCGTTGAGCCGGTCGACCCGCCTGTTGAACTCACCGGTGGACGCGTGGGTGCCGATCGCGTTCGCAACCTGCCGGGCAGCGTCGTTGTAGGTGTTCATCGCGTCGCGCATCTGGCCCGGCAGCGCGTCGCTGTAGCTGTTCTCCACCGCCGACGCGCTGGCGTTGAGCGCGTCGATGGCCGGACCTTCGGCGGGTCCGGTGTTCTTGCCGCCGTTGAAGGCCGCGACGAAGGCGTTGACCTTGTCGATGGCTTCCTTGCTGGTGGTGGCGAGGGTGTCGCACGAGGTGCGGATCGCCCGAGTGGTCACCGACGCGATGCGCTGGGATTCCCGAACGCTGGACGTCACCGACGACGCCGACACCGATGCGGACACCGAGGACCGGTACGCGGGGGCGACGTTGGTGTCCGGCGCTCCGGACCCTTCTGTCACCTTGGTACAGCCGACAATGCCGATCGCCACGACAGCGATGGACCCGAGAGCCAGGGCGCCTCGCCTGGGGAACGCCCCCACGCTCCTGCGCGGGACGGCACGCCATCCGATGAGCACGGGATCTGACGTTACCGGGTGCCGATCCCATCTGCCCCACTAGCACCGACTTCGGTGTGGCATCCGCGAGTGGAACACGGGTACCCGCCGGAGACGCCGGTGCGGCACGATAGAGGGACGATCCCTCGAGCATCACCCATGCCGACTACAGGAGCGGAAGTTGACCACCGAGTTCGCCCGCAACGATCTGGCCAAAACCTCAAGCAGCACAAGCGAACCCGATCGCGTTCGGGTGATCCGGGAGGGTGTCGCGTCGTATCTGCCCGACATCGATCCGGAGGAAACCTCCGAGTGGCTGGAGTCGTTCGACGACCTGCTGGCGCGCTCGGGGCCCGCGCGGGCGCGTTATCTGATGCTGCGCATGCTGGAGCGGGCCAGCGAGCAGCGGGTCTCGATCCCCGCGCTGACGTCGACCGATTACGTCAACACCATCCCCACCGAACTGGAACCGTGGTTTCCCGGCGACGAGGACGTGGAGCGGCGCTTTCGCACCTGGATCAGGTGGAACGCGGCCATCATGGTGCACCGCGCCCAACGCCCCGGCGTCGGCGTCGGCGGCCACATCTCGACGTATGCGTCCTCGGCGGCGCTCTATGAGGTCGGCTTCAACCACTTCTTCCGCGGCAAATCGCACCCCGGCGGCGGCGACCAGGTGTTCATTCAGGGGCACGCCTCCCCCGGCATCTATGCCCGCGCCTTCCTCGAGGGCCGGCTGAGCAGCGACCGGATGGACGGCTTCCGCCAGGAGCACAGCCACGCCGGCGGCGGCCTGCCGTCCTACCCGCACCCACGCCTGATGCGCGACTTCTGGGAATTCCCCACGGTGTCGATGGGGCTGGGCCCGATGAACGCCATCTACCAGGCCCGGTTCAACCACTACCTGCATGACCGCGGCATCAAGGACACCTCCGATCAGCACGTGTGGGCCTTTCTGGGCGACGGCGAGATGGACGAGCCGGAAAGCCGCGGACTGATCCAGGTGGCCGCCAACGAAGCACTGGACAACCTGACCTTCGTCATCAACTGCAACCTGCAGCGCCTGGACGGCCCGGTGCGCGGCAACGGCAAGATCATTCAGGAGCTGGAGTCGTTCTTCCGCGGGGCCGGCTGGAACGTCATCAAGGTCGTGTGGGGCCGCGAGTGGGATGCACTGCTGCACGCCGACCGCGACGGCGCGCTGGTGAACCTGATGAACACCACGCCCGACGGTGATTTCCAGACGTACAAGGCCAACGACGGCGCCTACGTGCGCGACCACTTCTTCGGCCGCGACCCGCGCACCAAGGCGCTCGTCGAGAAGATGAGCGACTCCGAAATCTGGAACCTCAAGCGCGGCGGTCACGACTACCGCAAGGTCTACGCCGCCTACCATGCCGCCGTCGCGCACAAGGGCCAGCCCACGGTCATCCTGGCCAAGACCATCAAGGGCTATTCGCTGGGCGCCCACTTCCAGGGCCGCAACGCCACCCACCAGATGAAAAAGCTTGCCGCCGAAGACCTCAAGCACTTCCGCGACGCCATGCGGATTCCCATCACCGACGCGCAACTCGAGGAAGACCCCTACCTGCCGCCGTACTACCACCCGGGCCCGGACGCCCCGGAGATCCGCTACCTGCTGGACCGCCGGCGCACCCTGGGCGGATTCGTCCCCGAACGCCGCACCAAGGCCAAGGCGCTCAAGCTGCCCAGCCGCGATGTGTACAAGGCGCTGAAGAAGGGGTCGGGCAACCAGGAAGTCGCCACCACCATGGCGCTGGTGCGCACCTTCAAGGAACTGTTGCGGGACAAAGAAATCGGCCACCGCATCGTCCCGATCATCCCGGACGAGGCCCGCACCTTCGGGATGGACTCCTGGTTCCCGTCGCTGAAGATCTACAACCGCAACGGCCAGCTCTACACCGCTGTGGACGCCGAACTGATGTTGGCGTATAAGGAAAGCGAAGTCGGGCAGATCCTGCACGAGGGCATCAACGAAGCCGGCTCGGTGGGGTCGTTCACCGCGGTCGGCACCTCGTACGCCACCCACGACGAGCCGATGATCCCGCTCTACATCTTCTATTCGATGTTCGGCTTCCAGCGCACCGGCGACAGCCTGTGGGCCGCGGCCGACCAGATGGCCCGCGGCTTCGTGCTGGGCGCCACCGCGGGACGCACCACGCTGGTCGGCGAGGGCCTGCAGCACGCCGACGGGCATTCGCTGCTGTTGGCGGCCACCAATCCGGCCGTGGTGTCCTACGACCCGGCGTTCGCCTTCGAGATCGCCTACATCGTGGAGAGCGGTCTGGCGCGGATGTTCGGCAAGGACCCGGAGAACGTCTACTTCTACATCACCCTCTACAACGAGCCCTACCCGCAGCCGCCGGAACCGGAGAATTTCGACCCCGAAGGCCTGTTACGCGGCATCTACCGCTATCGCGCGGCCAAGGACAAGCGATCCAGCACGGCCCAGATCCTGGTGTCCGGGGTCGCGATGCCCTCGGCGCTGAAGGCGGCCGAGATGCTCGCCGAGGAGTGGGACGTGGCCGCCGACGTGTGGTCGGTGACCAGCTGGGGCGAGCTCAACCGCGACGGCGTGGAGATCGAGAAGCAGCGGCTGCGTCACCCCGACAAGCCGGCGGGCGAGGCCTACGTGACGAAGGCGCTGAAGGACACGCGCGGCCCGGTGGTGGCTGTGTCGGATTGGATGCGCGCGGTACCTGAGCAGATCCGGCCGTGGGTACCCGGCACGTTCGTGACGTTGGGTACCGACGGGTTCGGCTTCTCCGACACCCGGCCTGCCGCCCGGCGCTACTTCAACACCGACGCCGAATCAACGGTGGTCGCGGTGCTCGCGGCGCTGGCTCGCGACGGCGAGATCGACCCGTCGGTGGCCGCCACCGCCGCCCGTCAGTACAAGATCGACGACGTGCAGGCCGCGCCCGAGCAGACGTCCGACCCCGGCGTGGCGTAGGCCGTCGCTCCTCCCGCCGAGCGTGAAGCTGGCTTCACATTCGGCACCGAGCGTGAAGCTGGCGTCACGCTCGGCCGACGAGCGCGCCGGCGCCCCACAAGCCCCTTTAGCGGACTTCGACAGAAAAAGGGCGTAGCTTTTAGGAGTGAGCGACAACAACCTGGCGCAGCAGCTCGGGCGTCCCCGGTCGCCGCTGGAGCTGCTGGACACCGTGCCGGACTCCCTGCTCCGCAGGTTGAAGCAGTATTCGGGTCGGCTGGCCACCGAAGCGGTCTCGGCCATGCAGGAGCGGCTGCCCTTCTTCGCCGACCTGGAAGCCTCCCAGCGCGCCAGCGTGGCCCTGGTGGTCCAGACGGCCGTGGTCCACTTCGTCGAGTGGATGCAGGACCCGCACAGCGACGTCAGCTACACCGCGCAGGCCTTTGAACTGGTGCCTCAGGACCTCACCCGGCGCATCGCGCTGCGCCACACCGTGGACATGGTGCGGGTCACCATGGAGTTCTTCGAGGAAGTGGTGCCGCTGCTGGCCCGCACCGAAGAGCAGCTGACCGCGCTGACCGTCGGCATCCTCAAGTACAGCCGCGACCTCGCGTTCACCGCCGCCACCGCCTACGCCGACGCCGCCGAGGCGCGGGGCACCTGGGACAGCCGGATGGAGGCCAGCGTCGTCGACGCGGTGGTCCGCGGTGACACCGGCCCGGAACTGCTCTCCCGGGCGGCGGCGCTGAACTGGGACACCACCGCGCCGGCCACCGTCATCGTGGGAACCCCGGCACCCGGACGCGCCGACGGCGAGGCCGGAAGTGAGCGCGCCAGCCAGGATCTCCGCGACATCGCCACCCGACACGGCCGGGCGGCCCTCACCGACGTGCACGGCACCTGGCTGGTCGCCATCGTCTCCGGTCAGCTGTCGCTCACCGACAAGTTCCTCAAGGACGTCCTGGTGGCCTTCGCCGACGAACCGGTGGTGATCGGGCCGACGGCACCCATGCTCACCGCCGCCTATCACAGCGCCAGCGAGGCCATCTCGGGGATGAACGCGGTGGCCGGCTGGCGCGGGGCCCCGCGTCCGGTACTGGCCCGGGAACTGCTTCCGGAACGGGCCCTGATGGGTGACGCGTCGGCAATCGTGGCGCTGCACACCGACGTCATGCGGCCGCTGGCCGACGCCGGGCCGACGCTCGTCGAAACCCTGGACGCTTTCTTAGATTCGGGCGGCGCTATTGAGGCTTGTGCCAGGAAGTTGTTCGTTCATCCAAACACCGTGCGCTACCGGTTGAAGCGGATCACCGATTTCACCGGGCGTGATCCCACCCAGCCAAGGGACGCGTACGTCCTGCGGGTGGCGGCGACGGTGGGCCAGTTGAACTACCCGACGCAGAGTCCCAGCGCCGCCAACAACGCGGTGCCACAGCTTCCGTCGCCGGTCAGAGGGGGTTCCGGAGCCGTTTCCGGCCGATAGTGATTTAGATGACAGGTAGCGGGTGTATCTCAAACACGTAGCTTACGGAGCTATTTTGTAGGAGGTATACAAAAACCTAAGACCAGGTTCATAATCTGTTACACCCCGCAAAACCGTCTTCACAGTGTTCTCTTAGACACGTGATCGCTTTGCTTGCGCCCGGACAGGGCTCTCAAACTGAGGGAATGCTGTCGCCATGGCTGGAACTGCCAGGCGCAGCGGACCAGATCTCGGCATGGTCGACGGCCAGCGGCCTGGACCTGGCGCGCCTGGGCACCACGGCGTCGACCGAGGAGATCACCGACACCGCCATCGCCCAGCCCCTGATCGTTGCGGCCACCCTGCTGGCCCACCAGGAGCTGATCCGGCGCGGGCTGCTGTCCGGTCAGGATTTCATCGTCGCGGGCCACTCCGTCGGCGAGATCGCGGCCTACGCGATCGCCGGTGTGCTGGCCGCCGATGACGCCGTCATGCTGGCCGCCACCCGCGGCGCCGAGATGGCCAAGGCGTGTGCCGCCGAGCCCACCGGCATGTCGGCCGTGCTCGGCGGCGACGAGTCGGAGGTGCTGACCCGGCTCGAGCAACTCGACCTCGTCCCTGCCAACCGCAACGCCGCCGGCCAGATCGTCGCCGCCGGACGGCTGACCGCGCTGGAGAAGCTTGCCGAGGACCCGCCCGCCAAGGCCCGCGTCCGCGCGCTGGGTGTGGCCGGAGCGTTCCACACCGAGTTCATGGCGCCGGCCCTGGACGGCTACGCCGCGGCCGCGGCCGGCATCGCGACCGCCGAGCCCACGGCCACGCTGCTGTCCAACTACGACGGAAAGCCGGTGAGTTCTGCCGCCGCGGCGATGCAGACCCTGGTTTCTCAGCTGACCCGGCCGGTGCGCTGGGATCTGTGCACGGCTTACATCCGTGAGCAGAATGTCTCGGCGATCGTGGAGTTCCCGCCCGCGGGCACCCTCACCGGCATCGCCAAACGCGAACTTCGGGGGGTTCCGACGCGAGCCGTCAAGTCACCCGCAGATCTGGACGAGCTGGCGAATCTCTAACCGCCCGCTTCGCCCCAGAAAACCAAGTACGTCAAATCGGTTTACACACAACACATTACGAAGGGAACTAACTGTGGCCGTCAGTCAGGAAGAAATCATCGCCGGTATCGCCGAGATCATCGAAGAGGTCACCGGTATCGAGCCGTCGGAGGTCACCCCGGAGAAGTCGTTCGTCGACGACCTGGACATCGACTCGCTGTCGATGGTGGAGATCGCCGTGCAGACCGAGGACAAGTACGGCGTGAAGATCCCGGACGAGGACCTCGCCGGCCTGCGCACCGTCGGTGACGTCGTCGCCTACATCCAGAAGCTCGAGGAAGAGAACCCCGAGGCTGCCGAGGCGCTGCGCGCCAAGCTGGAGACGGACAACCCCGAGGCTGCTGCCAACGTCAAGGCGAGGCTGGAAGCGGACAGCAAGTGACCAAGCCTTCCACTGCTAATGGCGGTTACCCCAGCGTTGTGGTAACCGCCGTCGCGGCGACGACATGCCTCGCGCCGGACATCGAGAGCACGTGGAAGGGCTTGTTGGCCGGCGAAAGCGGCATCCACGTTCTCGAAGACGACTTCGTCTCCAAGTGGGACCTGCCGGCCAAGATCGGCGGACACCTCAAGGAACCGGTCGACATCCACATGGGCCGACTGGACATGCGACGCATGTCGTATGTCCAGCGGCTCGCCAAGTGGCTGAGCGGCCAGTTGTGGGAGTCCGCCGGCAGCCCTGAGGTCGATCCCGATCGCTTCAGCGTCGTGGTGGGCACCGGTCTGGGTGGCGCCGAGCGGATCGTCGAGAGCTATGACCTGATGAACGAGGGCGGCCCCCGCAAGGTGTCGCCGCTCGCCGTTCAGATGATCATGCCCAACGGCGCCGCCGCGGTGGTCGGCCTGCAACTCGGTGCCCGCGCCGGCGTGATCACGCCGGTGTCGGCCTGTTCGTCGGGCTCGGAGGCCATCGCCCACGCGTGGCGTCAGATCGTCATGGGTGACGCTGACTTCGCGGTGTGCGGCGGCGTCGAAGGACCTATCGAAGCGCTGCCGATCGCGGCGTTCTCGATGATGCGGGCCATGTCCACGCGCAACGACGAGCCCGAGCGGGCGTCGCGGCCGTTCGACAAGGACCGGGACGGGTTCGTGTTCGGCGAGGCCGGAGCGATGATGATCATCGAGACCGAGGAGCATGCCAAGGCACGTGGCGCCAAGCCGCTGGCCCGCCTGATGGGCGCCGGCATCACGTCGGACGCCTTCCACATGGTCGCCCCTGCCGCCGACGGCACTCGTGCCGGCGGGGCAATGCGACGGGCGATGGAGTTGGCGGGCTTGTCCCCCAGCGACATCGACCATGTCAACGCGCACGGCACCGCGACACCTATCGGTGACACTGCCGAGGCCAACGCGATCCGGGTCGCCGGATGCGAAAACGCCGCCGTCTATGCGCCGAAATCGGCGCTCGGGCACTCGATCGGCGCCGTTGGCGCGCTCGAATCGGCGCTCACGGTGCTGACCCTTCGGGACGGAGTCATACCACCGACGTTGAACTATGAGACCCCGGACCCAGAGATCGATTTGGACGTGGTCGCCGGTGAGCCTCGCTACGGCGAGTACCGCTACGCGATCAACAACTCGTTCGGGTTCGGCGGCCACAACGTGGCGCTCGCTTTTGGACGCTACTGAGTGGCGCTGTTAAGTACGGAAGGAACGTGGCACAAGCCATGACAGAGCTGGTTACCGGGAAAGCCTTCCCGAATATTGTCGTTACCGGCATTGCCATGACGACCGCATTGGCAACCGACGCCGAGAACACGTGGAAGTGTCTGCTCGACGGGCAAAGTGGCATTCGGGTTCTCGAGGACGATTTCGTCGAGGAGTTCGACCTGCCGGTGAAGATCGGCGGGCACCTGCTCGAGGAGTTCGACAGTCAACTGACGCGAATCGAGTTGCGCCGCACGGGTTACCTGCAGCGGATGTCCACCATCCTGGGACGTCGGGTGTGGGAGAACGCCGGCTCGCCGGAGGTCGACACCAACCGGCTGATGGTCTCCATCGGCACCGGGCTGGGTTCGGCCGAAGAGCTGGTCTTCGGGTACGACGAGATGCGGGTGCGCGGTTTCCGTGCGATCTCCCCGCTGACCGTGCAGAAGTACATGCCCAACGGCGCGGCAGCGGCGGTGGGCCTGGAACGCCACGCCAAGGCCGGGGTGATGACCCCGATCTCGGCGTGTGCGTCGGGGGCCGAGGGCATTGCCCGTGCCTGGCAGCAGGTTGCGCTGGGTGAGGCCGACATCGCGATCTGCGGTGGTGTGGAGACCAAGATCGAGGCGGTGCCGATCGCCGGTTTCGCCAACATGCGAATCGTGATGTCCACCAACAACGATGACCCGCAGGGCGCCTGCCGCCCGTTCGACAAGGACCGGGACGGTTTCGTGTTCGGTGAGGCCGCCGCGTTGATGGTGATCGAGACCGAGGAGCACGCCAAGGCCCGGGGTGCCAACATCCTGGCCCGCATCATGGGCGCGAGCATCACCTCGGACGGCTTCCACATGGTGGCGCCCGACCCCAACGGAATCCGGGCCGGGCACGCGATCACGCGGGCAATCCAGCTCGCCGGCCTGCAGCCGAGCGACATCAGCCACGTCAACGCTCACGCCACCGGCACTCAGGTCGGCGACGTGGCCGAGGGCAGGGCGATCAACAACGCGCTCGGCAGCAACCACCCGGCGGTGTTCGCGCCGAAGGGTGCGCTGGGGCACTCGGTGGGTGCGGTCGGCGCGGTCGAGTCGATCCTGACCGTGCTCGCATTGCGGGATCAGGTCATCCCGCCGACACTGAACCTGGTCAACCTCGACCCCGAGATCGACCTGGACGTAGTGGCCGGCAAGCCCCGATCCGGGAATTACGAGTACGCGATCAACAACTCGTTCGGGTTCGGCGGTCACAACGTGGCGATCGCTTTCGGGCGTTACTAGAAAGCTCCAAGGATCACGGGATAAACCCAGAGCACCACAGGCGAACTAGGAGATCTGCGATGACAATCATGGCCCCCGAGGCGGTTGGCGAGTCGCTCGACCCCCGCGATCCGCTGTTGCGTCTGAGCAACTTCCTCGACGACGGCAGCATCGAGCTGCTGCACGAGCGGGACCGCTCGGGCGTGCTGGCCGCGGCCGGGACCGTCAATGGCGTACGGACAGTGGCGTTCTGCACCGACGGCACCGTGATGGGTGGCGCCATGGGCGTCGAGGGTTGTGCGCACATCGTCAACGCCTACGACACCGCCATCGAGGAGCAGTGCCCGATCGTGGGCATCTGGCACTCCGGTGGTGCCCGGCTCGCCGAAGGCGTCAAGGCGCTGCACGCGGTGGGTCTCACCTTCGAGGCCATGATCCGGGCGTCCGGCTACATCCCGCAGATCTCGGTGGTCGTCGGCTTCGCCGCCGGCGGCGCCGCCTACGGGCCGGCCCTGACCGACGTCATCGTGATGGCGCCGGAAAGCCGGGTCTTCGTCACCGGGCCCGACGTGGTTCGTAGCGTCACCGGCGAGGACGTCGACATGGCTTCCCTGGGTGGGCCCGAAACCCACCACAAGAAGTCCGGGGTGTGCCACATCGTCGCCGACGATGAGCTGGACGCCTACGAGCGCGGTCGCCGGCTGGTCGGATTGTTCTGCCAGCAGGGACATTTCGACCGCAGCAAGGCCGAGGCCGGCGACACCGACATCCGGGCGCTGCTGCCGGAGTCGTCGCGACGGGCCTACGACGTGCACCCGATCGTCACCGCGGTGCTCGACGCAGAAGCTCCTTTCGAGGAGTTCCAGGCCAAGTGGGCGCCGTCGATGGTGGTTGGCCTGGGCCGTCTGTCGGGTCGTACGGTCGGCGTGCTGGCCAACAACCCGCTGCGGCTGGGCGGCTGCCTGAACTCCGAAAGTGCGGAGAAGGCAGCGCGTTTCGTGCGCCTGTGCGACGCGTTCGGCATTCCGCTGGTGGTCATCGTCGACGTGCCGGGTTACCTGCCAGGTGTCGACCAGGAGTGGGGCGGTGTGGTGCGACGCGGCGCCAAGCTGCTGCACGCCTTCGGTGAGGCCACGGTTCCGCGGGTCACCCTGGTGACGCGAAAGATCTACGGCGGGGCCTACATTGCGATGAACTCACGTTCGCTCAACGCAACGAAGGTGTTCGCCTGGCCGGACGCCGAGGTTGCGGTCATGGGCGCAAAGGCTGCCGTCGGCATCCTGCACAAGCGCAAGCTGGCCGCCGCCCCGGACCACGAGCGCGAGGCACTGCACGACGAGTTGGCCGCCGAGCACGAGCGCATCGCCGGTGGGGTGGACAGCGCCATCGACATCGGCGTGGTGGACGAGAAGATCGACCCCTCGCACACCCGCAGCAAGCTCACCGAGGCGCTGGCTCAGGCGCCGGCACGCCGCGGCCGCCACAAGAACATCCCGCTGTAACACTTTCCCCCGCGAGCAGTCGCAAAGTCGCACGTTTCCCTTCGGGAACGTGCGACTTTGCGTCTGCTCACCCCCTCACCTCAGCGCCAGGATCCTTCCGAGCGCCTGTTGCAGTGCTGCAGCGGGGTCGGGCGGCAGCTCCTCTGTCCGCCATCCCACGAAATCGTCGGGGCGCACCAGCAGCGCTCCCGTCGCGCCTAGACCATTGACGTGTAACCACTCCGGCTCATCGATGCGGTGCATGGCGACATCGAGACCGGCCGCCGCGGCACGCCACCGCTCGTCGGCCGAGAGCACCGTGAACCGGGGACCCAACAAGTCGAGTGTGGAAACCCGCCGACCGTTGCGGTGCAGCCACACATGGGGGACACGCGTGCCCGGTTGCCCCCGCAATTTCGGTACCAACTGGACGTTGCCGGAGTCCGGGTCGTCGGCCAGCACCGCAGCCGACCGGTACCGGTAGCCGATCAACAGCTCGAACATCGAGCACTCTTGGTCGGGCGCCAATTGCGGCCGCTCGTCGCCCAATTCGAGCGCGGCCAGCGTCGGTCCGCTCAGCGACTGATGGGCCGCGAACCGGCCGACCGGGTGCCGCTCGCGGTGGTAAGTGTCCAGCAGCGCCGGTCCGGCACGTCCGTGCAGCACCGCAGCCAGCTTCCAGGCCAGGTTGTGCGCACTCTGAATGGCGGTGTTGGCTCCCCCGGCCTTGAACGGCGGCATCGTGTGCGCGCTATCGCCGACCAACAGCACTCGCCCACAACGGAACTGGTCGGCCACCTGCTCGTAGGGCTGCCACGACGCGATCTCGACGATCTGCACCTCGACCTGCTCGCCGATCGCCGCGGTCACCAGCTCGGCGCACCGGTCAGGTGTGAATTGTTGGGCTGTTTCGCCTTTGGCGGGAAAGTAAGTCATGATGAACATGCCGCGGTCCTCGTCGATCGCGAGGAAGATTCCCGGCGCGGCCGGGTTGCTGATCTGCACGGCATCGCCGGTGTCGACGTAGGGCGCGAAGGTGCGCCAGGCGGCCCGAAAGTAGATGAAGACGACGAAGATCGGCAGCGCCCCGTACCCGGAAGCCGGGATCGACAACGCCTTGCGGATCGGGCTGTGTACGCCGTCGGCGGCGATCAGATACTCGGCTCGCAAAGTCTGCGTGCTACCCGAATCGCGTTGCGCCAGAACGGCGGTGACACCGTGGCCGTCCGCCTGAAACGAAGCGAGCTCCGTACCGTACCGGACCTCGCTGCCGCGACGTCGCGTCGCTCGCAACAACATCGGCTCGGACTCGCTCTGCGGACAGTACTGTGCGGCAGGTTCGGGACTCACCGCGTCCAGCCCGCCGAAGATTGCGTCCATGTCGATCGCCGGGCGCCCTGGGTCCGTGCTGGCCAGCGTCGGCTTGACCACCATGGTCGACACCCGACCGGCCACCGCGTGTACCTCGTCGCCCAGACCGAGCCCGCGCAGGATTTCCAGGCTCCGAAAGCTCAGATTGCGCGCCTTGGGGTAGATGAACGTCTCACGGCGCCGGTCGATCAGCAGCGAGCGCACGCCGTGCTGGACAAGCAACGCCGACGTCGCCAGGCCACCCACCCCGGCTCCGACGATCAATACCCGAGGGCCCTCCCCCGTCACCGTTACGAAACTACAACTCGCGCACGGATGTCGCGAGAGTCAGCGCAAGGCTCCCAGGAACTCCTCAGCCACGGCGACCACCTTGTCGCGGTCCCGCGGCACCAGCCCGATGCGGGTGCGCCGGTCGAGGATGTCACCGACTTCCAGTGCACCCTCGTGGGTTACCGCGTACTCGAACTCCGCGCGGGTCACGTCGATCCCGTCGGCGACCGGATCGGTGGGCCGCTCACACGTGGCCACCGCGACGACGTTCGCCGCCTCGGCGCCGTACCGCGCCACCATGGAGGCCGGTACGTTACCCGGGCCCGCGGCGGGGCCGGGATTGGCCGCGGCCCCGATCAGCGGGAGGTTACGGGTCCGGCACTCCCCGGCCCGCAGCTGGCGGACCTTGACCGCCCGGTTGAGCACATCCTCTGCCATGTAACGGTATTCGGTGAGCTTGCCCCCCACCACGCTGATCACCCCGGTCGGCGACTCGAAGATGGCGTGATCACGCGAGACGTCGGCGGTGCGCCCTTCGCCGGTGTCGATCAGCGGCCGCAGCCCGGCGTAGGAGCCGATCACATCCGCGGAAGAAACGGTGGTCCCCAGCGCCGTGTTGACCGTGTCGAGCAGGAATGCGATCTCCGCCGAAGACGGCTCCGGCACATCGGGAATCGGACCGGGCGCGTCCTCGTCGGTCAGCCCGAGGTAGATCCGGCCGAGCTGCTCGGGCATCGCGAACACGAACCTGTTCACTTCGCCGGGGATCGGAATGGTAAGCGCCGCAGTCGGATTGCCGAACGCCGCCGCGTCGAACACCAGATGCGTTCCCCGGCTTGGCCGTAACTTCAATGCCGGGTCGATGTCACCACCCCACACGCCCGCGGCGTTGATCACCGCGCCGGACTTCACCTCGAACGACTCCCCGGTCCGCTGGTCGGTCAGCCGCACCGAGGTGGCGGTGGCATCGGAGGCGGTCACGTAGGTGAGGATCCGGGCGCCGTGCTGGGCGGCGGTACGCGCCACCGCCGCCACCAGCCGGGCGTCGTCGATCAACTGCCCGTCGTAGTTGAGCAGCCCGCCCGCCAGGCCGTCACGCTGGACGGTCGGCGCCAACTCCGCCACCCGTTGCGCGGAGATCCGCCGCGACCGGGGCAGCGTCGACGACGACGTTCCCGCCAGCACCCGCAGCGCGTCACCGGCCAGAAAACCGACCCGCACCAGGGCGCGGTTCACATGGTTCATCGCCGGCAGCAGCGGAACCAGTTGCGGCATGGCATGAACAAGGTGAGGGGCGTTGCGCGACATCAGGATTCCGCGCTCGACGGCGCTGCGCCGGGCGATGCCGATGTTGCCGCTGGCCAGATAACGGAGCCCGCCGTGCACCAGTTTGGAGCTCCAGCGGCTGGTGCCGAACGCCAGGTCGTGCTTTTCCACCAGCACCGTGCGCAGGCCCCGGGACGCGGCGTCCAGGGCGATGCCGACGCCGGTGATGCCGCCACCGATAACGACGACGTCGACCTCGGCGCCATCGGCCAGTGCGGTGAGGTCCGCGGTACGACGGGCAGCGTTGAGAGCGCTCAGGTTATCCATCAGGACAGGTATCCGTTCAGTGTGTAGGAGAGTTGGGTGGCCAGGGCCTCGTCGTCGAGGATCGGCTTGACGATGTCGGCGGATTGAATGGTGGACTGGGCGATCAGCAGGATCATGGTCGCGAACTGCCGGGGGTCACCCGGCCGGACGCTGCCCGCACGTTGCGCTTCCGCGAGCCGCTGTGCCAGTCCCTCGATCAGGAACTGCTGGCTGACACCGAGGCGCTCGGTGATGTAGACCCGCGCCAACTCTGAGTGCATGACCGACATGATCAGCTCATCCCGGCGCAACCGGTCGGCGACCGCCACCACCTGCTTGACCAACGCCTCCCGGTCGTTGCCTTCGAACGGCACCTCGCGCATCACGTTGGCGATGTGATCGGTCAGCAGCGTGGACATGATCGACTGGGTGTCCGGCCATCGGCGGTAGACCGTCGGGCGGCTCACCCCCGCCCGGCGGGCGATCTCGGCGAGCGTCACCCGATCCGCGCCGAAATCGACCACGCAGCTCGCCGCGGCAGCTAATATTCGGTCCCCGGTATCCAAATTTGGGTCATTACTCATTGACACCATGTGTAATACTGTAACGCATGACGCACCTCGAGGAACTCCTTCCGCCAATGAAATGGAACGCGTGGGGGGATCCCGCCGCGGCCAAGCCACTCTCCGACGGGATCCGCGGCTTGCTGAAGCAGGTTGTGGGCCTTGCAGATTCGGATGAAGCCGAGCTGCAGCCCGACGAGGTGAAGCTGCGCCCGTGCGCCCTGTCCCAGGCCGACCAGGACGGGCTCGCCAAGATCGTCGGCGGCGAATTCTTGCGCACCGCCGACCGGGACCGGTTGCTGCGCGCCGGCGGCAAGTCCACCCCCGACATGCTGCGCCGCAAAGACCGCGGCGTCCAGGACGCGCCCGACGCGGTGCTGCTGCCCGCCGATGACGACACCGTTCTGGAAATCCTGCGCTACTGCTCCGACCACGGCATCGCGGTCGTCCCGTTCGGCGGCGGCACCAACGTCACCGGCGGACTGGACCCCACCCGCGGCCAGTTCTCCGCGGTGATCTCGCTGGATCTGCGCCGCTTCGACGAACTGCACTCGCTGGACAAGGTGTCCGGGATCGCCGAATTGGGTGGCGGCGTCACCGGTCCGGATGCAGAACGCCTCCTGGGCGAACAGGGCTTCTCCCTGGGGCACTTCCCGCAGAGCTTCGAGTACGCCACCATCGGTGGCTTCGCGGCGACTCGTTCGTCCGGACAGGACTCGGCCGGCTACGGCCGGTTCAACGACATGATCGTGGGACTGCGCATGGTCACCCCGGTCGGCATCTGGGACCTGGGCCGGGTGGCAGCCTCGGCGGCCGGCCCGGATCTGCGCCAGCTGGCGATCGGTTCGGAAGGCACGCTGGGGGTCATCACCAAGGTGCGACTGCGGGTGCACCCGGTCCCGGAGACCACCCGTTACGAGGCGTGGTCGTTCCCGGATTTCGCGACCGGAGTCGCGGCCCTGCGGGCCATCACCCAGACCGGCACCGGACCCACCGTCGTGCGGCTGTCCGATGAGGCGGAGACCGGGGTCAACCTCGCCACCCACGAGACGATCGGCGAAAACCAGAACACCGGAGGATGTTTGGGCCTGACGCTGTTCGAGGGCACCAAGGAGCACGCCGAGAGCCGGCACGCGGAAACCCGCGCGCTACTGGAAGCCAGCGGGGGCACCTCGCTCGGCGAAGGTCCGGCCAGGACCTGGGAACACGGCCGGTTCAGCGCACCCTACCTGCGCGACTCGATGCTGGCCGCCGGTGCGCTGTGCGAGACGCTGGAAACCGCCACCGACTGGTCCAACATCCCCGCCCTCAAGGCCGCTGTCACCGAAGCGCTGACCAGTTCACTCGCCGAGTCGGGCACCCCGGCGCTGGTGATGTGCCACGTGTCGCACGTCTACCCGACCGGCGCCTCGCTGTACTTCACCATCGTGGCCGGGCAGCGCGGCAATCCGCTCGAGCAGTGGTGGGCCGCCAAGAAGGCCGCGTGCGACGCGATCATGGCTACCGGCGGAACCATCACCCACCACCACGCCGTCGGCGCCGACCACCGGGCCTGGATGCGGCAGGAGGTGGGCGACCTCGGTGTGCAGCTGTTGCGTGCGGCGAAGGCCACCCTGGATCCAGCCGGAATTCTCAACCCCGGCAAGCTGATTCCGTGACGCAGCAGTCCCCCGTCCTGAGCCGGCGCGAGATCGCGAAGGTGACCGCGCTGACAAATCCGTTGTCCGGGCACGGCGCCGCGATCGAGGCGGCGCAACGTGCGATCGCCCGTTTCCACAAGCGCGGGATCGAGGTGGTCGAGATCATCGGCGACGGTGCCGAGGACGCCCGCTTTCTGGTCGCCGCGGCATTGGAGAAGGGCACCGACGCCGTCGTCGTCACTGGCGGCGACGGCGTCATCTCAAACGCCCTGCAGGTGCTGGCCCAGACCGATGTGCCGCTGGGCGTCATCCCGGCCGGCACCGGAAACGACCATGCGCGCGAATTCGGGATTCCCACCAAGGATCCGGAGGCCGCCGCGGATGTCGTGGTGGACGGCTGGACGGAAACCATTGACCTGGGCCGCATCAAGGACCAGCACGGCGTCAACAAGTGGTTCGGCACCGTGGCGGCAACGGGATTCGACTCGTTGGTGACCGACCGGGCCAACCGGATGACCTGGCCGCACGGGCGGATGCGGTACTACATCGCGATGCTCGCCGAACTGTCGCAGTTGCGGCTGCTGCCGTTCCGGCTGGTGCTCGACGGGCAGCAGGTGATCGAAACCGACCTGACGATGACCGCCTTCGGCAACACCCGCAGCTACGGCGGCGGAATGCTGATCTGTCCCAACGCCGATCGGTCGGACGGCCTGCTCGACCTCACCATGGTGAGATCGGAGTCGCGGACGAAGCTCATCCGCTTCTTCCCAACCGCATTGAAGGGCACGCACGTCGGACTCGACGAGGTCACCACCGCACGGGCCAAGACCGTCGAAGTCGAATGCCCCGGAATCAACGTGTACGCCGACGGCGACTACGCCTGCCCGCTGCCGGCCGAGATCTCGGCGGTACCGGCCGCGCTGCAGGTGCTGCGGCCGGCCCACAAGGTGTAACAAACCGGTCACGCGATGCGACATGTTCAGCATGTCAGCTTTGGGCAAGGCAGCGTGGGCGGTGGTGGTGGCCGCTGTGCCGCTGTGCGCGGCTCCGGCGGCCCATGCGGGTGAAGTCGCCTCCTGGAACGGCGAATACCTCGTCGTGCTGGGCGCCAATGCTAAGTCCGGTACCAGCGTGGCGGCCGGTCAACCGGAGTTCGCGCACCGTTCCACCGTCTCGTTCACCTCGAACTGCGCCGCGGGTGTCTGCGTCGCCACGGTCGACAACCCTCCCGCGCCGAAGAACGAATCGATGCCTCGCACAATCGAATTCACCTGGAACGGGTCACAGTGGGTGCGCGAGATGACGTGGAAATGGGACTGCCTGCTGCCCGACGGCACCATCGAGTACGACCCCGCGAAGTCGATAACGGTCTACACCCCAGGGCAATACGGCATTCTCACCGGCGTCTTCCACACCGACATCGCCAGCGGCACGTGTCAGGGCAATGTCGATATGCCGGTGTCGGCCAAGCCCATTTCCGGGCCGGTCACCTAGCCCCGCCGAGCAGACGCAAAATCGCCCTGGAGCGTGCGCTCCAAGGGCGATTTTGCGTCTGCTCGCGGGACCTCGCGGGACGGAGGTTAGCCCACTCCGCGGCTCAGCCAGGTGACCTCGCCGGCGTCGCCGCCGTCGCGATACGGCTCGAGGGCCTCATCCCAGGCGGTGCCCAGCACCGAATCCATCTCGGCGGCAAGGGTGTCGGCGCCCTGGGCCATCAGCGTGCGCAACCGCATCTCGCCCACCATGATGTCGCCGTTGGCGCTCATCGGCCCGCTCCACAACCCCAGCTGCGGGGTGTGGCTGAACCGGTGCCCGTCGACGCCGGGGCTGGGATCCTCGGTCACTTCGAACCGCAGCACCGACCACGATCGCAACGCGTTCGCCAAGCGGGCCCCGGTACCGACCGGGCCGACCCAGTTGGTGACCGCGCGCAACTGCCCGGGCATGGCGGGCTGCGGAGTCCACACCAAATTCGCCTTGGCTTGCAAGGTCGACGACAACGCCCACTCGACATGCGGGCACACCGCCGCTGGCGAGGCGTGGACATACACCACACCAGCCGTCACGTCGGCGAACTGATTCGACGCACGCATCTTCTTGCTCCTTCGGTTCCACGAGGGACGTCTTCCCCAACGACCTGGTGAACCCGATCAAGCAGATACTGCGCGATATATTTTCTTGTGTCCTGCGTGTCTATTGTGCCTTGTGATACCTGTGTTGCGCTAGTGTGCATTTTCCTTTCCGGCGTACGCAGCTAAAACCGCGTCCGAAAGCGCCGGCCAGGGCTTCAGCGCCCACTCCCCGAAGTCGCGGTCGGTGAGCACCACCAGCGCCAGGTCCGCATCGGGATCCACCCAGATGAACCCGCCTGACTGGCCGAAATGACCGTAGGTGCGCACCGAGTTGCCCGCGCCCGTCCAGTGCGGTGACTTCGAGTCCCGCAGCTCGAATCCCAGCCCCCAGTCGTTGGGCCGCTGGGACCCGTATCCCGGCAGCACCCCGTCGAGACCCGGGAACTGCACGGTGGTCGCGTCGGCGTGCATCCGCGCCGAAACCGTCGCCGGGCGCAGCAGGTCACCTGCGAACCGGACCAGGTCGTCGACCGTCGAGGTCGCGCCGTAGCCGGCGGTGTCGGCGCCGCCGTCGAGTCGCGTCGAGGTCATCCCCAGCGGCTCGCACACCGCCTCGGTGAGGTAGCGGCTGAACTCAATCCCTGACTCCTGCTCGATGGTCTGGGCCAGCACGGCGAACCCGTAGTTCGAATAGATGCGGCGGGCCCCGGGCCGCGCCAGCACGTCACCGGAAAGCATGGCCAGTCCGGAGGCGTGCGCGAGGAGGTGACGCACGGTGGACCCGGGCGGGCCGGCCTCGGTGTCCAGTTCGACGACGCCTTCCTCGACGGCGATCTGCGCGGCCCGCGCGACGATCGGCTTGGTGACCGACGCCAGCGCGAAGACACCCGCGGTGTCACCGTGGGTGGCCCGCACTCCGTCCGGGCCGACGACCGCGGCGGCGGCGTGGGGGACGGGCCAGTCGTCCAGGACGTCGAGCGCGCTCATCTACTTGCGCGCGATGTAGTAGTTGTTGATCGGGTCCGCCTCGACTTCGGCGACAACCACGTCACCGAAGCCGGCGTCGGCCAGCATCGAGGTGGCCAGTTGCGTCCCCCAGGCCGCTCCCAGCCCGGCGCCGCCGTGGGCCAGCGACACCGTCATGCAGTGCATCAGGGACACCGTGTAGAGATAGGTGCTCATCGGTACATCGACGTTGTCCTCGAGCCGACTCGATGCCTTGATATCTGCCATCAAAAACACGCCGCCCGGCCTCAACGCGCGGTGGATGTTCTCCAGCACGCGCGCCGGTTGGGCTTGGTCGTGGATGGCGTCGAACACCACGATGACGTCGTAGGCCGCCTCCTTGTCCAGCGTGGGCAGGTCGTGGCTTTCGAAGGTCACATTGGACAGACCGAGCCGGGTGGCCTCGTCGCGGCCGGCTGCGATCGCCTCCTCGGAGAAGTCGATACCGGTGAACCGGCTGGCCGGGAACGCCTGAGCCATCACGTTCACGGCATGTCCACTGCCGCAACCGAAGTCGGCGACGTCGGCCCCCGACCGAAGACGTTCCGGCAGGCCGTCCACCAGCGGCAGCACCACATCGACAAGCCCGGCGTCGAACACCACACCACTCTGCTGGGCCATCAACGTGTGGAAGCGGGGATATTCGCTGTAGGGCAGCCCGCCGCCCGCCCGGAAGCAACCGAGGATCTTCTGCTCGACCTCGCTCAGCAGCGGCACGAACTGGGCCACCAGGGCGAGATTGTTCGGCCCGGCCGCACTGGTCAGCACCGCCGCGCGCTGGGCGGGCAACGTGTAGGTCCCACTCTCGGCGTCGTAGTCGACCACGCGGCCGGTTGTCATGCCGCCCAACCACTCTCGGACATAGCGCTCGTCGAGCCCAGCGGCTTCGGCAATCTCCGCGCTGCTGGACGGCGGCAGTGCCGCCATGGTCTCCAGCAGCCCGGTCTGATGTCCCAGGCTCAGCAGCAGCGTGAGGCTCGCGTTGTCGATCGTCGACACCATCCGGTCGGTGAAGGCCTGGACAGTTTCGGTGCCGGTCTCGGGTGCCGTCATGCGAAGCGACGCTACACCGTAGTTTGGAGGCCATGAGTCAGACAGTGCGCGGCGTCATTTCGCGGAGCAAAGGGAAACCCGTCGAGTTGGTCGACATCGTCATCCCCGACCCCGGACCGGGCGAGGCCGTCGTCGACATCACCGCGTGCGGTGTGTGCCACACCGACCTGACCTACCGCGAAGGCGGCATCAACGACGAGTACCCGTTCCTGCTCGGGCACGAGGCCGCCGGCACGGTCGAAGCGGTCGGTCCCGGCGTCACCCACGTCGAACCCGGCGACTTCGTGATCCTGAACTGGCGCGCGGTGTGCGGGCAGTGCCGGGCCTGCCGGAGAGGCCGGCCGCATCTGTGCTTCGACACCTTCAACGCCGAGCAGAAGATGACGCTGACCGACGGCACCGAACTGACGCCCGCACTGGGCATCGGAGCGTTCGCCGACAAGACGCTGGTGGCGGCCGGGCAGTGCACCAAAGTCAATCCGGAGGCCGACCCGGCCGTTGCGGGCCTGCTCGGGTGTGGGGTCATGGCGGGCCTTGGCGCGGCGATCAACACCGGCGGCGTCACGCGTGATGACACGGTCGCGGTGATCGGCTGCGGCGGCGTGGGCGACGCCGCGGTCGCCGGTGCCGCGCTGGTCGGGGCGAAGAAGATCATCGCCGTCGACACCGACAACGCGAAACTTGAGTGGGCCCGCAAGTTCGGCGCCACCCACACCGTCAACGCCCGCGAATTCGATGTCGTGGAGACCATTCAGGACCTCACCGACGGCTTCGGGGTCGACGTGGTGGTCGACGCCGTCGGCCGGCCGGAGACCTGGAAGCAGGCCTTCTACGCCCGCGACCTCGCCGGGACCGTGGTGCTGGTAGGAGTGCCGACGCCGGACATGCGCCTGGACATGCCACTGGTGGACTTCTTCTCCCGCGGCGGCTCGCTGAAGTCGTCCTGGTACGGCGACTGCCTGCCCGAGCGCGACTTCCCCACCTTGATCGACCTCTACCTGCAGGGCCGGCTGCCGCTGGAGAAGTTTGTCTCCGAGCGAATCGGGCTAGACGGCATCGAGGAGGCGTTTCACAAGATGCACGACGGCAAGGTATTGCGTTCGGTGGTGATTCTCTAATGGTGGTCATCGACCGGTTGGTCACCCACGGCACGTTCGAACTTGACGGCGGCAGTTGGGAAGTCGACAACAACATCTGGCTGGTGGGCGACAACTCCAACGTCGTGGTGTTCGACGCGGCGCACGACGCGGCGCCGATCATCGAGGCCGTCGACGGCCGTCACGTGGTGGCGGTGGTGTGCACGCATGGCCACAACGACCACGTGACGGTGGCTCCGGAACTCGGTAAAGAGCTCGACGCGCCGGTGTTGCTACACCCCGCCGACGAAGTGCTGTGGCAGATGACGCACCCGGACAGCAACTTTGAGCCGATCTCCGAAGGGCACGCGCTGAAGGTGGGTGGCACTGAGTTGCGGGCCATCCACACCCCGGGGCACTCACCTGGATCGGTGTGCTGGTACGTCCACGATCTGGGTGTGGTGTTCAGCGGTGACACCCTGTTCTCCGGCGGGCCAGGGGCTACCGGCCGGTCCTACTCGGATTTCCCGACGATCCTGCAGTCGATCTCCGAGCGGTTGGGCAAGCTGCCCGGGGAGACGATAGTGCACACCGGCCACGGCGACAGCACGACGATCGGCGACGAGATCGTGCACTACGAGGAGTGGGTGAAGCGCGGGCACTAAGTCGGTTGCCCGGCTCGCGAGACCCTTGCGGCGCGCTCCGCGCCCCCTCGCGAGCGACCGCGCCCTCTGCTTTCAATCGCGAGCGACCGCAAAATGCCAGCCACAGCGGCGCGTCTGCGGCAACACGCGGGCGCTCGCCCACCTATGCCCACACAGACCCTGCGCGAGCGACCGCAAAATGCCAGCCACAGCGGCGCGTCTTCGGCAACACGCGGGCGCTCGCCCACCTATGCCCACACAGACCCTGCGCGAGCTACAGCCCCTCCATAACCCGCCGCTTCTCCGCCTGGAACTCCTCCTCAGTCAACGCACCCGAGTCCCGCAGCGCGGCAAGAGTTTTCAGGCGCTCGACCCGCACGCCCTCGCCTGAGGGCTCGTACGCCGCCGGCGGCGCGACGACGGCATACCCGCCGCCGACCGAAGGCACCGGCCTCCGGCGCACCCGCGCCAGCCACATGATCGACAACGTCAGGTCGACCAACCCGACCACGAACAGCGCCACGAAAACCCAGACCAGATACCCATACGAGCTCTGATGCCCGAAAGCCAGTCGCGGGTTGATGTATCCGTTGACCTGGCCATCGGTCATGACCTGGTAGGTGCCATCGGCCGGTACCTGGACATTCCACACCCGGATATGTGCGTCATTGTTGACTGTCGTTGTGCTGCCGATACTTTCGGTGACCTCCGGCTGCGGCACGCCGTCCGGCGGGGTGATCGAGATGCGCATCGGCGGCACCGGTAGGCCGCCGCCGTCGGTCCCGCCGATGACCAGGGTATGCAGGCTGACGGTCGCCTGCCCGGCAGGCAGATGCACGCTCCCGGATCCTGGTACGGGCACCTCACCGTAGGCGTCGTAGTCGTCCAGGAAGAAGACGTTGAGCACCAGCGTGGTGATGAAGCCGGCGACCGACACGACCAGCGTCACAATCGCCAGGATCAACGAAGCCTTGGCGACCCGTCTGCTATTCATCCAGGCAGTGTGTCACGCACGGCGGCGACAGGGGACACTGTTTGCGACCACAGACGCAGCAACCGGACAAGGAGTTCTCAGATGGCCAACGATCTCGTCGCCACGGTGCCCGATCTGACCGGCAAGCTGGCGGTTGTCACCGGATCCAACAGCGGCCTCGGCTTCGGCCTGGCCAAGCGCCTGGCCGCGGGCGGCGCCGACGTCGTGATGGCCATCCGCAACCAGGGCAAGGGCGAGGCCGCCATCGAAGAGATCCGCAAGTCGGTCCCCGACGCCAGCCTGACCATCAAGCCACTGGACCTGTCATCGCTGGACTCCGTCCATGCCCTGGGCGCCCAGCTCAACGCCAACGGCCGCCCGATCGACATCCTGATCAACAATGCCGGTGTCATGACGCCACCCGAGCGCGACACCACCGCGGATGGCTTCGAATTGCAGTTCGGCAGTAACCATCTCGGACATTTCGCCCTCACCGGGCAGGTGTTGCCGCTGCTGCGCGCGGCGCGGGCCCCCCGCGTGGTGTCGTTGAGCAGCATCGCCGCGCGCCGTGGCCGCATCCACTTCGACGACCTGCAGTTCGAGAAGTCCTACGCCTCGATGGCGGCCTACGGACAGTCGAAACTGGCGACGCTGATGTTCGCCCGCGAACTGGACCGGCGCAGCCGCCAGGGCGGCTGGGGCATCACGTCCAACGCGGCGCACCCGGGACTCACCAAGACCAACCTGCAGATCAGCGGACCGTCACACGGCCGGGACAAGCCGGCGCTGATGCAGCGTCTGTATACGACGTCCTGGAAGTACGCCCCGTTCCTGTGGCAGGAGATCGACGAAGGCATCCTGCCGGCGCTGTACGCGGCCGTCACCCCCGGCGCCGAGGGCGGCGCGTTCTACGGACCGCGCGGGTTCGCCGAGGCCGCCGGCGGCGGGGTCACCGAGGCAAAGATACCCAAGCGGGCCGCCAATGATGATGACTGCAAACGACTTTGGGAGATCTCGGAAAGGCTCACCGGTGTCAGCTACCCCGCGCCGAACTGAGCAGCCCAGGGTCCGCCTGCCCGAATCGAGCGTGGTGGTGCGGCCCGAGCCGATGGAATCGGCGACCTACACCCAGTCGTCACGGTTGCAGGCGGCCGGACTGCTGCCCGCCGTCGCGCTGTTCGAGCAGGCGGCCCAACAGGTCCCGTTGCCCAGACCGCCGCAACCGGTCGTCGTCGCCGACTACGGTGCTGCCACCGGCCACAACTCGCTGAAGCCGATGGCCACCGCGGTCGAGGTGTTACGCGCTCGCACTCGCCACGATCACGCCATCCTGGTGGCGCACACCGATGTGCCCGAGAACGACTTCACCGCCCTGTTCCACACCCTGGCCGACGACCCGGACAGTTACCTGAACAATGACGCGGCCAGTTTCACCTCCGCCATCGGCCGCTCCTTCTACCAGCAGATCCTGCCCACCGGCACGGTCAACCTCGGCTGGTCGTCGTGGGCGGTCCAGTGGCTGAGCCGGGTGCCCGAGGGCGCCCCGGAGGTCGCCGACCACGTGCAGGTCGCGTTCAGCAGCAACACCGATGCCCGGCGAGCCTATGAGCACCGGTCGGCGCTGGACTGGAATGACTTCGTCGCCTTCCGGGGCCGGGAACTGTGTCCCGGTGGCCGGCTGGTGGTGCTCACCATGGCCCTCGATGAGGACGGAGAGTTCGGTTACCGCCCACTGAACGAGGCGCTGATGGCGACGCTGGAAGAGCTGGCCGAGCACGGCCTGGTGCGACGGGAAGAGGTGCGGCGCATGGTGATTCCCGTGGTGGCTCGCACCGAGAAGGATTTCCGCGCCCCGTTCGCACCGCGCGGCTGGTTCGAAGGTCTCACCATCGAGCAGCTCGACATGTTCAATGCCGACGACCGGTTCTGGGCCAGGTATCAAAAGGATTCGGACGCAGAGGCTTTCGGCGCGCAGTGGGCGGCGTTCGCCCGGGCCGCGCTGTTTCCGACCCTGCGGGCGGGTCTGAGCGGCGGGTTCGACGATCCGCGCGGAGTGGACTTCATCGAGCAACTCGCGGCCGGTGTCGCCGAGCGTCTGGCCAGGGCGCCCGAGCCGATGCGGATTCCGCTGGCGTCCCTGGTGTTGGCAAAGCGGCAGTAACGGGAGTTTCGGCTCGACGCCGATGTGGTAACCCCCACATTGGGTCGGGTCGCATAGCAACTCCATAAGGGGGCCACACGTATGAGCGCGCACGAGGACGAATCGGCTGGTCAGGACGACAGCAACACCGATGACGGTGCGGTGAGTACGGCCGAGGCCGACGAGAATGACGACGACAGCAACGACGGCGTCCAGCAATCCGGCGAGAAGCCCGAGCCGGACGAGGATGCCAAAGAGAAGGCCGCCGAGATGATGACGGCCTACGAGGACAAGCCCACTCTGGTGATGCCCGGTTCCGGCAAGACCATCACCGGTACCGCGGTCAACGAATGGCTCGACGACGACGGCAACCCGAAATACGCCGAGGACGACGATTCGCCTGCGGCCAAAGCCAAGTCAGAGGGGTCCGAGGCCAGCGATAAGAAAGAAGACAAGACCGACGACGCGCCCGCCGAACAAAGCGGCAACGACGGCGACAACGAAGACGGTAGCCGCGCGAAGAACACCGCCGAGAGCGAGCGGGCCGCCGACGCCGACGAAAATGCCGAGGACGAGAACAAGTCGCTCGAGGAGCTGCAGGAAGAGGCGGAGCAGCGCGTCAAAGACAACATGGAGAAAGACAAGGAATTCAACCAGCAGATCATCGAGGCGACCAAGCAGGACCGCGAGGACCGCGAGAAGGCTGGTACGTAAACCGGTCAGCCGGCCTTCGGCACGTGGCCGATTCCGGGGATCTGCGGTAGCCCCGGAATCTGCGGTAGCTGCGGGATAGCAGGGGGCGCAGGCGGATTCGGGTTGGCGGGTCCCGGCAGCTGCGGGATTTGCGGCACCGGCGGTGCGGTGGTCACCGGCGGCTGGGTGGTGACGGGCGGTTGGGTGGTCACCGGCGGTGGGACCGTGGTGGTCACCGGCGCGGGCGCTTCGCTGGTGGGCGGCGGCGCCTGAGAGGTCTGTACCGGTTCCGGAGCCTGAGTCTGCGGGGGTGGCGCGGGCGCTTGCGTCGTCGGTGCGGGCTCGGGCGTCGAGGCCGGCGGCGGCTCGGAATTGGTGCTCTCGGTGGGCGCAGGCGCAGAACTGCGGGGCGTGGTGTTCACGCCAGGAGACTTGGTGCCTTTACTGCCGTGCGAGGTCAACCCGATCGCCACCGCAGTGCCGACCAGCAGCACCGCCACGATGGTGCTGATGATGATCACCGCCGGCAGCCTGTACCAAGGAATAGGCGAGGCCTTGCGCTCGGGTTCGGGTCGCTCTTCGTGCTCGAACTTCATCTGCGGCCGGGCGGCTGTGTAGCCGGAGCCGGAGCCGGAGCCGGAACCCGACGCAACCGCAGGCATCACCCGCGACTCGTCCTGGGCTTCCGACCAGGCCAGCGCGGGTTGCATCGCCGACACCGCAGCCGCGTCGGGCACGTCGTGGAATTCCTCGACGGGGGGCATTTCCGGCGCCGGAACCAACGGCGCGGGGGGCGCGGCCGGCGTCAACGTCGTCGCGCTGACGTCGGCGGGGCCGCGTGCCGCGCGTAGCGCCCCACCGATGGCGGCGGTCAGTTGCGGGCGCGGCGTGGTGATCACCGGCACTCCGAACCGTCCGGACAGCGACGTGGTCACCGCCGGGATGTTGGCGCCGCCGCCGAAAGAGACGATCGCGACCAAACCGGTTGCGTTGCGGCGCAACGATTCTTCGAGGACGCCCAGTACCCCGGTCAGCGAACCGCGGATCGTCTCCTCGAGTTCGTTGCGGGTCAGCCGGATCTCCCCGCGCAGTCCCGGCACCTCTTCGGCGAGTGTGGTCGCCGTCGTCGCGGAGAGCCGCTCTTTGGCGCCGCGGCAGGCGGCCCGCAGCCGCGTCAACGAACCGATCGCGGCGGTGGCCGACGGGTCGAAGGAACCCGTCGCAGGCATCTCGGACATGACGTAGCTCAGCAGCGATTGGTCGATCAGGTCGCCGGAGAAGTCGTGATGCCGGACGGTCGGGCCCAGCGGCTGGTAGTCGGCGCCGGCGTCGATCAAGGTGATGCTGGTTCCGCTGCCACCGAAATCGCACACCGCGACGGTGCCGCGCGCCGGAATTCCCGGGTTTGCCCGCACCGCGAACAACGCAGCCGCCGCGTCGGGGATCAAGGTGACCGGCGTGGCCTGGTGCGACCATTCCGCCACCCGGCTCACCGCGCCGCCCAACGCGTCGACCGCCGTCGGCGCCCAGTGGGCCGGATAGGTCACCGCGACGTTGTCGGGCAGCGCGCGGCCCCCGGTGGCCGCGTAGGCCAGCGCCCGCAACCCGTCGGCGACCAGGGCCTCGCTGCGGTGCACCGAACCGTCGGCCGCCACGATGCCGACCCGGTCGCCCACCCGGTCGACGAAGTCGGTGATCACCAGACCGGGCTCGTCCAGCCGGGGATTCTCCGAGGGGATCCCGACCTCGGGCGGACGCTGCCGGTAGAGGGTCACGACGGGCTTGCGGGTGAGGGCGTGGTCGGGCGTGACGGCGGCGAGGTTGGTGGCACCGATCGACAGGCCCAGCGCGGGCCTAGCTCCATCTGCCATCTGGACTCACCCCCGTGTCCCCCGACTCATTTTCTCGGTAAAACCTATAGGCATTCTCAGTATCGGCTATGCGCCGGCTGTATGAGCGCTGGTCAGCGGATCGTACCCGCGCCTGGAATGAGTGGCAGATCCAGCGCGGTGACCCAGCCCGGGGACAGCTCGTTGACCGCCGGAACGGCGTTGAGCGCCCGCAGGCCGGTGGCCAGGCATCCGGCGGCCGCGGCGTCCCGGCCCGAGCCGTCGGTGAAACGGAACGCGGTTTCCTGGAAGATGCTGGGCGTGCCTTCGATGTCCACCCGATAGACGTCGTTGTCGTGGCCCGTCGGCCAGTCCGGGGCGGCGTCGAGCCCGATGCGGTTGACATGCTCGAGCTGGATCCGCGTCTCGCCCTGGTAGAGCCCGTTGATGGTGAACCGGACGGCGGCGACGTTGCCCGCCTTGATGACCCCCTTGGCCGACTTGCGGTCGGTGGGCGTCACCCACTTGTCCCAGGTCGTGGTCATCTCGTCGAGCATGATGCCGGCGGCGTGCGCGATCATCGGCACGGTGGCGCCCCACGCGAAGATCAGCACGTCGCGGTTCTCCAGCATCGGGCTGAACTCGGGTTCACGTCCGATGCCCATCTCCCGCTCGTAGTCGCCCTCGTAGTTGGTGTAGTCCAGCAACTCGGAGGCGCGCACCCGCTTCACTTCCGAGCACAGGCCCATCAGTGTCATCGGGAACAGGTCGTTGGCGAAGCCGGGGTCGATGCCGGTGGTGAAACACGACGCCTCCCCCAACTCGCAGGCCTGGGTGATGGGGGCGATCCAGTTGGGCGGGTTCTGCGGCATGGTCGGCCAGATCCACGGCGTCATCGCCGTCGAGCACACATCGACACCGGCGCGCAGGAAGCGGGTGATCAGCGAGATGTTGTCCTTGGCGTGCATCGCGGTCGGTCCGTAGTGCACCAACGCGTCGGGTTTGAGCGCGATCAGCGCGTCGACGTCGTCGGTGGCGGTGACGCCGACCGGTTCGTCCAGACCGCATATTTCGCCGACGTCGCGGCCCACCTTGTCCGGGTTGCTGACACCGACACCCACCAACTCGAAGAGCGGGTGCTTGACGATCTCCGGGATCACCATCCGGCCCACGAAGCCGGTGCCCCACACCACCACTCGCTTAACGCCACTCTGCGTCATCGATCAGCCACCTCTTTCGGTTATCCGCTTCACCCTAAGCGTGTGGCGAAGTGACATCTAGCGGCAGACCGCGCGAGCGGTACCGGGACTGACTCTGGTGTGGCGCGGCGGGTGATGACACGATGACAACCATGACCATTCGTCGTGCAGCTTCGATCCTGATTGCCACCGGCACCGCCTTCGGCGCCACCTACGGTGTGGCGCACGCGGATCCTTTCCTTCCGCCGGGCGCATTCCCGCAGGTTCACTACGAGGTCACTGGCACCGGCATGGCCGAGTACATCTCGTACCAGACCCAGCACGGTCAGCAGCGAGCGGTGAACGTGCCGCTGCCGTGGTCGACGGACTTCCAGGGCTTCGGTGGCCAGGTCTACGTGCTGAGCGCGCAGGGACAGGGCACCATCGCGTGCAAGATCGTGGTGGACGGCAACGTGGTCAATGACGCGCACTCGACGGGGACGCCCGGACACACGATGTGTTCGCACTGACGCGGCCTCGCGCTGAGGCGGTCTAGGCTCGCCGGTGGCACCTCCTCAACGGTGAGGAGGCAAAGGAGGATGCATGGACCTCAAGACTGACGCGCACTCGGGACTCAAGCCCAGAGCGAACGGGACGCCTCCGCCCGAGATACCGCTGGCCGACATCGCGCTGGGCTCGCTGGATTTCTGGGCACTCGACGACGACTACCGCGACGGCGCCTTCGCCACCTTGCGGCGCGAAGCGCCCATCTCGTTCTGGCCCGCAATCGAGATGGAAGGGTTCACCGGCGGCAACGGGCACTGGGCACTGACCAGGCTGGACGACGTGTTCTTCGCCAGCCGCCACCCGGAAGTGTTCAGCTCCAGCCCCAACATCACCATCAACGATCAGACGCCGGAACTGGCCGAGTACTTCGGCTCGATGATCGTGATGGACGATCCACGCCACCAGCGGCTGCGTTCCATCGTCAGCCGGGCGTTCACGCCGAAGGTGGTGGCCCGCATCGAAGCCTCGGTGCGCGATCGCGCCCACCAGCTGGTGACCTCGATGATGGCCAACCACCCCGATCGGCAGGCCGACCTGGTCAGCGAGATCGCCGGGCCGCTGCCGCTGCAGATCATCTGCGACATGATGGGCATCCCCGAAGAAGACCACCAGACGATCTTCCACTGGACCAACGTCATTCTCGGCTTCGGCGACCCCGACCTGGCCACCGATTTCGGTGAGTTTCTTCAGGTTTCGATGGACATCGGCGCCTACGCGACCAAGATGGCCGAGGACCGTCGCAGTTCGAGCGCAGATCATCACGACGACCTGACCACCGCCCTGGTGCAGGCCGAGGTGAACGGCGAGCGACTGTCGTCGTCGGAGATCGCGATGTTCTTCATCCTGCTGGTGGTGGCCGGAAACGAGACCACTCGCAACGCGATCAGCCACGGGGTGCTGGCGCTGTCCCGCTTCCCCGGGGAACGGGACAAGTGGTGGGCGGACTACGACGGCCTGGCCCACACGGCGACCGAGGAGATCGTGCGGTGGGCCTCACCGGTGGTGTACATGCGGCGCACCCTGACCCGTGACTTCGAGCTGAGTGGCACCAAACTGGCTGAGGGCGACAAGGTTTCGCTGTGGTACTGCTCGGCCAACCGGGACGAGGCGAAGTTCGCCGACCCGTGGCGGTTCGACGTGGCGCGCAACCCCAACCCGCATGTCGGGTTCGGTGGCGGCGGTGCCCACTTCTGCCTCGGCGCCAACCTGGCCCGCCGCGAGATCCGGGTGGTGTTCGACGAGTTGCGCCGCGAGATGCCGGAGATCGTAGCGACGGCAGAACCCCGGCGGCTGCTGTCCCAGTTCATTCACGGCATCAAGGTGTTGCCGGTTAGCTGGTGAGGTCGCAGACGATCAGCACCCGCGTACAGGCCGTCAACCACTTTGGTGATTGCCAAATCCTGTGCACGCTAACGGCCCTCGTGGCCAACCAGGCCAGTGCCTGGCGGTACTCGTCCAGGCGTGCCGGTCGGAAAGGGTACCGGTGGGAGCGGGTGAACGCCCGCACCTGCGCCTGCAACGCAAGCTTGCCGACCAGGCCCTCGGGCATGTCCTCGAACACCAGGATGCGCCGGCGCGCGACGCGTTCGCATTCGGCGGTCAACCTGACCGGGTCCTGGCTGTGGTGCAACACCTCGCTGAGGATGACGTGGTCGAACGAGTTGTCCGGGAAAGGGATTGAGGTGCCGTCGAATTCGGTGAACGGAATGTCGGCCTTGCGGGAGTCCGTGACGTCGATGCCGTGCGGCGCCACCCCGTACCTGTCGCGCAGATAGACCGACAGCAACCCGGTGCCGCAACCGACGTCCAACACGCTGTCGCCCGCTGCGACGAACCCCTTGAGGGCTTCGGCTTTTTGGCGGGCCTGTTCGTGTGACCGTGCGGAAGGCTGCATGACATGCTGGGCTTCAAAGAGGCGGCGGTGGAACATCTCGGCCAAAACTAGCACGGTGATAACGCCTGGCAGTGGTTGCGCGTGGAAGGAGGCGCCGTGAAGGTCAGGCGTATTGCGTTCGCGTGCATGGTGGGTACCACCGTCGAGTTCTACGACTTCTACACCTACGGTACCGCCGCGGCTCTAACGTTCCCAACAGTCTTCTTCCCGAACCTGAGCCCGGCCCTGGCGACGATCGCTTCGATGGGGACATTCGCCGCCGCTTTCGTGTCGCGGCCCTTGGGCGGAGCCGTGTTCGGTCACTTCGGCGATCGGGTCGGGCGCAAGAAGACGCTGGTCGCGACGTTGCTGATCATGGGTTTGTCCACCGTGGCAGTGGGTCTCACGCCGGGTGCGGCGACGATCGGTGTCGCGGCGCCGTTGATCGTGCTGATGCTGCGCCTGTTGCAGGGGATCGCGGTCGGCGGCGAGTGGGCCGGATCGGCCTTGCTGGCAGCCGAATACGCACCGGCGGATCAGCGCGGCCGTTACGGCATCTTCACGGCCGTCGGCGCCGGGATCGCGATGGTGCTGACCGGCGTGACCTTTCTGCTCGTCAACGCCACCGTCGGCGAGGCCAGCCCGGCGTTCCTCAGCTGGGGATGGCGAATTCCGTTCCTGCTCAGCGGTTTGCTGGTCGCCTTCGCGTTGTACGTGCGGGTCAGCATCGAGGAGACCCCGGTGTTCACCGGCCAGACCGCCCTTCCGCGAATGCCACTCGCGGAAGTCGTGCGACAGCAGTGGGGCACCGTGTTGCTGGCATCGGGCAGCTTTGTGGCGCTGTTCGCGTTCGTGTTCATGGCCGGCACCTATCTGACGGGTTATGCCCACAGCCAATTGGGCCTGTCCCGCAACGCAATCCTGTTCGCCGGGTTGCTCGGTGGGCTGGTGTGGACGGCGGTGGTGCCGGTCTCGGCGGGCTTGTCGGATCGGGTCGGGCGCCGACCGGTCATCCAGGCTGGGTGGGCTTTGGGCTTGCCGTGGTCTTTCGCGGTGCTGCCGTTGATCGACGCCGACAACGCGACGTTGTTCGCGGTGGCGATCGCCGGAACGTACGGGATTGCCGCGTTCGCCTACGCTCCGATGACTTCCTTTGTGCCTGAGTTGTTTACGACGTCGCACCGCTACACCGGCGCGGGGCTGGCGATCAACATCTCCGGCATTCTCGGCGGCGCCGTTCCACCGCTGATCGCCGAACCGCTCAGCGTGCGCTACGGCAGTTGGAGCATCGGTCTCATGCTGGCGGCGCTGGTGGTGATGAGCCTCTGGTGTACCTACCGGCTCCCGGAGACCCGAGGGACATCTCTCGACCCAGTGATAGCGCCGGCGCTATCAAGTTCCAGCGGCAGTCATGCCGAGCTCGGCCGAGACGCGAGTGACTGATGTGACGAGCTCGGCTGTCCGACACCCGCGCCGGGTGCAGTGGACTCGAGTCACATCCGTCACTCTCGTCTCTGCAAACCAAGGCATGATGCGGTCGCGATCGTGATAGCGCCGGCAATATCACCGGCCCGCGGGATGGGCGGCCTTGGCGCCCGATTCAGCACGGGTCATCCGCAGCTGTTCCGCCAACTCCCGGATCTCACCGCGGAGTTCTTCGATCTGCGCCGCGGTCGCCACCTGATTGGCCGTGTCGGTTTCGGAAACCCGCTGCACGATCCACGAGGCCAGCGACCCGGTCACCACACCGATCAGGGTGATGCCGCCCATCATCAGCAGGACCGCGACCACGCGTCCGGTCACGGTGAGCGGATAGAGATTGCCGTAACCCACGGTGGTCACCGTGGTGATGGCCCACCACACCGCCTTGCCGAAGCTGTTGATCGTGGTGCCGACCTGCTGGCGTTCGGCGTCCAACACCGCCAGCGCACCCGTATAGACCAACAGCAGGACCCCGGACACCGTGTAGATCAGGATCTGCCCCCGCACGGCGTGACCGACGGCCTTCTGCAACACGCCCAGCAGCACGATCAGGCGCACCATCCGTAACGGCCGCAGGAACGGTAGTAAAACGATCAGCAGGTCGACGATGTGCAGCAGAAACCATTCGCGGCGGTTGTCCGCCAGCACCAGGCGCGCGAAGTAGTCCCCGACGAACATGGCCCAGGCAACCCAGCACAGGAACCACAGGATGCGCGCCTCGGACCCGTGTGGCCGGGCCAGGATCTGCACCGAGTACATGATCAGGAAGGCGACGGCTACCGCGGCCAGCGGCCACTCGGTGCGCTGCCTCCACAGCTGTTCCTTGGAGAGAGAGTGCATGTGCCTCACCCTACGAGCTGGTCGGCGAGATCGGCGAAATCACAAGCGTTGACGTCGAACTCGTCTGAGTAAGCAACGTCGGCCACACCGTCGGCGCCGAATTCGAGCGGTCGCGCGATGAAGGCGGTCCGGAATCCGAGTTGGGCGGCGGCGCGCAGGTCGTATTTGTGGCTGGCCACCATCATGATGTCGCCGGGTGGCAGGCCGAGGTATGTGGCCGCCATCCGGTAGGCGGCCGGATCGGGTTTGAAGACCCCGGCCATCTCCGCGGTGAAGATCGCGTCCCAGGGCAGGCCGGCACGCTTGGACATGTTGATCACCGCGCTGACGTCGGCATTCGACAGCGTCGCCAGCACGTAGGTGCTGCGCAGCCGGGTCAGCCCCGCCACCGCATCCGGCCAGGGACGCAATCGCTGCCAGGCCAGGGCGAGCTCGTCACGCTCGGCGGGCGTGAGGTCGGTGAAACCGGCGCCGGCCAGCACCGTGTCCAGGACGTCCCGGTATACCGAGTGCACCGAAACCCAGGTGTCCTGCTTCGGCCGGCGTTCCAGGGCCGCGAAGTAGCCGGCCCGCCAATTGCGGACGACCTCGGGCCAATCCACGCCGGAGTCACGGCCGGCGCTGATGCGGCGCGCCTCGTCGCACACCGTCGAGTGAAAGTCGGTCGCGGTTCCCTGGACATCGAATAACAGCGCCTTGAGCACCCGACCGAATCTACGATGTGCACCGTGGCTACCGATGGTCCCCCCGAAGACGTCATCGAAGAGCAAGAGCCCGACTACCGCTTCACCCTCGCCAACGAGCGAACGTTTCTGGCCTGGCAGCGCACCGCGCTCGGCCTGCTCGCGGCCGCGGTCGCGCTGGTGAACTTCGTCCCGGAACTGGTGGTCGTCGGGGCGCGGCGGATCATGGGCATCGGACTGGCCGCACTCGCGATCTCGACGAGCTGGACCGGATTGCAGCGCTGGCGCCAGGCCGACCGCGCCATGCGCCGCGGGGAGCCGCTGCCGCGGCACCCTTCCCCCGGCCTACTGGCGATCGGGCTCATCGTGCTCGGGGTGATCACCCTGAGCATGGTTATCGCGAAGGTATTCCTGGGTTGACCGGCCCCACCGGCCCAGGCGGGCCCGAAGAACGTACGACGCTGGCCTGGTCCCGGACGTCCTTCGCGTTTCTGGTCAACGGAGTGCTGCTGGCGCTGAAGGACGTTCATGGCGCCGGGCACCGGCTGGGCGCGCTGCTACCGGCCGGGGTGGCCTGCCTCGCCGCATCGGTCACCTATGTGATTGCGCTACGACGTCAGCACACGCTGGCCCAACGCCCGTTGCCGACGCCGCTCACTGCGCGCCGGCAGGTGTACATCATCGGGCTGGTGACCCTGGTACTGACCGTCACCACCGCGATTGCCGCACTGCTGTAACGCTTTTGGGCTACCACAGGTAGACGACGGCGTCCTTGCCGCCGGTGCACCTGATCCAGGGGTTGGCGCCGTCGCCGGCGCACTGCATCAGGAAGTTCGCCGCGTTTTTCGGGTCGCAGTTCGCCCCGGCGACGGTGAAGCAGTCGACGGCTCCGGGCGACGACACGGTGCGGGCGCCGTTGGTGGCGTTGTTGTAGGTGTTCCAGTACGCATGCAGTACCGCGTTGGCGAAGTAGCACGACGTCTGCGGCGAGCCGCGTCCGCCATGTGAGCCGTATCCGGTGACGTTCATCTGGAAGCCCTGATCGCAGCTCTGGTGGTTGGCGCTCTGGTCGGGCCCGGTCACCAGCGGCGGCGCCGCGCTGGTCGGCCGCGGCGGGATCGGCTCCGGCGTCACCGTGGACGTCTCGCCCGAGTACGGCGGGATGGTCGGCGGGACGGTCGCTGTCGACGCCGCGGGCGTGTCCTCTTTCTTCGCCAGCAGTCCGACCACTGCGCCGATGCCGCCGAGGATCAACACCGCGCCGAGGCCGATCACGACGGGAGTCAACCAGCGACGCTGCGGTGTCGCCGGCGTCGGAGCTGTGCTGGGGACCACCGGCTGGGGCCCGGAAGGGAAGGTCTGCGGGTACATCTGCTGGACTGTCGGCGGCTGCTGAGCCGGCTGATGCGGGGGCGGTGGCGGTGGCGGTGGCGGTGGCGGCCAGGATGCCGGCCGGGTCGGCGACTCGTCCGTCGGGTCGACCGCGGTGCGCACCCCGCTGCGCAGCGCCCGCTCGGCCGCCCGCCCGAACGCGCCGGCGCTGCCGTACCGATCGTCGGGTTCCTTCGCCATGCCGCGCGCGATGACCTCGTCCAGCGCCGCCGGAACGCGAGGGTTCGTCAGGCTGGGCCGCGGCGGTGGTGCCGACAGGTGCGCGGCCACGAAGCCGCCCTGCGACTCGGCGGGGAAGGGAAGCTGGCCGGTCAGCGCCTCGTACAGCACGCACGCCAGGGAGTAGATGTCGGCGGACGGCGTGATGTCCCGGTCGGAAAACCGCTCCGGCGCCATGTAGGCCCAGGACCCGACGCGCATATTGGCCGCGGTAAGCCGGGTGTGCTCCCCCATGGTTTCGGCGATGCCGAAGTCGACCAGGTAGGCGAAGTCCGCCGGGGTGACCAGGATGTTCTGTGGCTTGACGTCCCGGTGCACGAGCCCTTCGGCGTGGGCGGCGTCGAGTGCCGCGGCGATCTGCGCGACGATGGCGACGGCGCGCGCGGGCTCCAGTGGACCGCTGGCAAGCAGGCCCTCCAGGTCTTTGCCGCGCACCAGGCGCATGTCGATGAACAGCGAGCCGTCGATCTCGCCGAAGCCGTGAATCGGAATGACGTGGGGTTCCTGCAGTGTTGCCGCGGCGTGCGATTCGCGCTCGAATCGGGTGCGGTATTTGCGGTCGTTGGCAAATTGTGTATTGATGATCTTGAGGGCGACGGTCCGGCCGATCTGGTTGTCGTAGGCCTCGTAGACCTCGCCCATGCCGCCCTTACCGACGACACCGGTGATCGTGTATTTGCCGAAAGTCGTGCCGACGCGCTGGTCCACCGCTTGAGCCCTCCTCCGTAGGGATTATGCGGCACCTTGGCGAGATGTCTAAGGGTTTCCCGGGCACTGCCCGGCGGGCAGCTGCGGGAGATGGGCGCTGAGCCAGACGGTGGCTTCGTCGAGGGCGCGGGTGCCGTCATCGAAAGATCCTGACGCGGGCTCGGCCGCGAGGGCGACGGCCAGTCGTCCCGAGTTGACGATGCCGATCTGGCGCACCAGGTATCTGCCGGCCGGCGACGGACCCCAGCCACCCTTGAACTGCGCGCCGGGCAGCGCGCCGAGGCCCCAACTTTGTTGTGGCGCAATCTGTCCCATCAACGCGAAGATCGGGTCGTTCCGCTTGTCGCAGAACGCCCGCGCGGTGAAGTGCGCCTGATTCGACAGCGACCAGATAGTCTGGCCGAACGCGGTGAATTCCGGTCGCAGCTTGCGTGATTCGACCACGGTGGGGTCACCGGTCTCGCCCAGCACCTCCTGCACTTTGCCTGCGGCGGTGACCGGATCGCCGAGCTGCTGCCAAAGTGCTTCGGCCGCTGCGTTATCCGATTCGGTGATGGCGGCCGTCATGGTGGCGGTGACCTGGTGTTGCTGGCGGTAGGCGGCGATCGCGAGTGGCACCTTGATGGTCGACCAGGCCGGGCCCTGCGGCCAGTCGCCATAGGTCGTGGGTGGCTCGGTGCTTCCGACGGCGGTGACAGCCAGTCCCATCGTGGTGTTGAGGCGCGCAGCCAGTTGCGCGAATTCCGCGGCTAGGTCGGCGTTCTGCGGCGGCGGTGCGCTTCGGGGGGACGTCATCGGTTGCCTTTGCGGAGCGGGTACGTGCCGGTAGGTGTAGACGGCGGTCAAGGTCACAATCGCGGCCGCCACAACCAGTGTTGCGAAGACCGCGATCGCGGTGCGGAGGCTAGCCCGCCTTGGCTTGTAGATAGGCGACGATCCCTTGGGTCACGGCGGACGCGTATTTCGCTCGGCCGTCGGCACTTTCGATCTGGGCGGCGTCCTCGGCGTTCTTCATGTTGCCGAGTTCGACGAGCACGGCCGGGTATTGAGCCAGGTTCAGCCCGGCGAGGTCGGCGCGACCGTACAGGCCGTCGGAGCCGATGTAGTTCGAGGGTTGAAAGCCGGCGGAGATCAGGGCGGACCGCATCGCGTTGGCGAGTTTCATGGCACCGCCGGATTGGGCGTCGTTCAGCGGCGGGCTGGAGTAGTTGACGTGGAATCCGTGTCCGGAGGCGGGTCCGCCGTCCGCGTGGATGCTGACGATCGCATCCGGGTGCATCGCGTTGGCGCGGGCGGCGCGCTCGTCGATGCAGGGGCCCACGGAGCCGTCGTCGCCTCGGGAGAGCTGGGTGTTGACGCCCATGTTCTGCAGGTTGGCCGCGACCATGGTGGTGACGTCCCAGGTGAACGCGTGCTCGGGGTAGCCGTCGCCGGCCGCGGTGCCCGAGGTGTTGCACGGCTTGGTGCCGCCCCGGCCATTGGGCACCTGCTGGTTGATCGACGCGTCGGCGACGGCGTTGTGGCCCGGGTCGAGGAAGACGCTCATGCCGGCGATACCGGCGGCGGATGCGGGCGGGACGGTGACCATGGCGGCGAGAAGAAGCGGTGCTGCGGCGGCGTATTTCAGCACGTCGCGCCTGGGATATCGGCTCACCGCGCGATGGTAACAACCGTGGCCGGCTCGGCGCCCTTCACCTGCGACGGCGCACCTGGCGCATCAGCTTGGCTCCTTCGATGCCGTAGACACCGCGGTCGTCGCCTTGCAGCACCCAGCGGTGCTGTTGGTCGGCGCGGGCGGTGAGAGCGGCGCGGTAGCGGGCGTACTCGGCCTCGCGTTCGGCGTACCAGCGGGCGATGGCCCGGGCCAGGAAGAAGAGGCCGACCAGGGCCGCCGCGCCCAGAATCCACCAGATGAACTTAATGATGAAGCCGATGACCAGCAGTAGGCCGAACACCGCTCCGAATCCGCCACGCTCCATGGCACGCAAGCTACTGCGAGCCACCGACAACTCAGCCGATCCGCCCGATCGCCAGTTGCGCGAACCGTTTCAGGTTTGTACACGAACCAAACCCCTGGGTGACCCGGAGTATCCGCTCGCCACTCAGCAAGACCACCAGCGTGGTGGACGGCGGTGTGGTGGTCAATTCGTCGACGCAGGAGGCCTTGAGGCCGATGCCGCCGACCGCGTCGCCGGTGCCGGTGGCAAGCGCGAACTCGGATGACGCATCGACGGCGAACGCGCCCGAGGTCTGCAGGTCGACTTCCACACCATCCCCGACGTCGTGTGGCTTGTCGTAGATGCACGCGATGTCGACCGAGCCGGGTTCCGCGCCCAAAGGTTCGCCGTTCACCGGGCCGCCCATGATGCCTGCGGCCTCGGTCGCGGTCACCCAGTCGCAGGGCCGGAATGCCGGCGGCTCCGTCGGGTCTACTTCGGCGAGTTCAACGGTGACCGCATCCCCGCGACTGACCGGCGTTCCGGTCGCGGGCGATACCGCGACGATGCGGTAGATCTTTTCGGCGGGCCTTGCCGGATGGTTGAGGGGGTCATGTCCATCCGGTGCCACCGACTTGAGCTGGTAGCACTCCAGGGCCCCATCCTTGGCCTGATACAGAAGGCGCCCAACAACATTCGGCACCGGGCGAGGCCACGTCTGCGCATCGCAGAGCTGCTGCACGGTTTTCGGCCCCGCAGCCCCCGTCGCGGTGGGTCGCGGCACCGGGTGGCGTGCCGAACAGGCCGCACACACCAGCACGGCAAGAACGGCGATCACTCGGCGCGACATCATGGGTTTCAGCCCAGCTCGTAGGATTCCTGCGACACCCGGAAGAAGTGACCCGTGCCGGCGTCGCGACAGGTGATCCCGGATGGTTCGCTCTCGCACGTGAGGGCTCCGGTGGCACGGGATTGGCCGAAGTCGAGCACCGGCCGGTCGCCTGGCGGCATGTGCTGAGTCGCGCAGGCAAAGCCGGGTTGTTCGCCTTCGTTGAGCCGGAACTGATTTGCGGTCGGCGCCAGCGGGCAGCCCCAAATCGACTGGGCCGGTGCCACCCAGGTGTGGTCGGTGATCTCGCACAAGGCATGTGGCTTGTCGGCCCCGACCGAGGTGTACATCATGCAGCGGATGTTTCCCGACGGTGACTGAAACTCATAGCCGGCGTCGGCATGCGCCGTGGCCGGCACGGCGATCGTGGTCGCGACGGCGGCAATCGCCAGTATGGTGAACCTCTTCATGCGGCCACTCCTGTCATTGGGCTCGGCCAGTCAATGTGGTCGGGCTCGCTACCGATCCCAACATCTACGCGACGCGGACGATGTTTCTGCGCGATTGCGCCGATGTAGTGCGCGGCACGAGCGGCGATCCTGGCTAACATGAGCCAAAACATGGAGCTGACCTGGAACGATTTGGGCATGAGCGAGTCGCTACCGACCGGCACGGTGACGCTGCTGCTGGCCGACGTGGAAGGCTCCACCCGGTTGTGGGAAACCCAGCCCGAGCAGATGACCGCTGCGCTGGCACAGCTCAACCGCACCGTCAACCAGACCATCGCCGCCCACGACGGGGTGCGCCCGCTCGAACAGGGCGAGGGCGACAGCTTCGTCGCCGCCTTCGCCCGCGCCTCCGACGCCGTGGCCTGCGCGCTGGCCATACAGCTGGCTCCGCTGGCTCCGATCCGGGTGCGCATCGGCATCCACACCGGCGAGATCCAACTGCGCGACGACGCCAACTACGCGGGCCCCACCATCAACCGCACCGCCCGGCTACGCGACCTCGCCCACGGCGGCCAGACCGTGTTGTCGGGCGTGACCGAATCGCTGGTGATGGACCGCCTGCCCGACGGGGTGTGGTTCGCCGATCTGGGCAGTTACCCGTTGCGCGGCGTGCCGCGCCCCGAAAGCGTCGTGCAGCTGTGCCACCCCGACTTGCGCAACGAGTTCCCGCCCCTGCGGGTACGCACTGCCGTTGCCGCGCACAATCTTCCGGCTCAACTGACGAGTTTCGTCGGGCGCGCAACCGAGATGACGGAGCTGCACCAGCTCGTCACGAGCAATCGGTTGGTTTCCCTGACCGGCGCCGGGGGTGCCGGCAAGACCCGACTCGCGGTCGAGGTCGCGGCCGGTCTGACCTCCGAATTCGGCGACGGGCTGTGGTACGTCGACCTGTCCCCCGTCACCAATCCGGTTGTCGCGCCGGTCACCGTGGCGCGCACGCTGGGACTGACCGACCTACCCGGATGTTCCGCGGTGGACCTGGTGGTGAGATTCATTGCGGACAAGCACATATTGTTGGTCCTCGATAACTGTGAGCATCTACTCGAGGCGTGCGGGACCCTGGTCGTCGAGTTGTTGACGGTATGCCCGCAGTTAACCATTCTGACCACCAGCCGCGAACCATTGGGCGTGCCCGGCGAGCTGGGTTGGCGGGTACCCTCTCTTGGCATCGCCGACGAGGCCGTCGAGCTGTTCGAAGATCGGGCACGGCGCGCGCGCCCGGATTTTTTTGTGGGCGAACAGAACCGCCGACTTCTCGAAGACATCTGCGCTCGCCTGGATGGCATGCCGTTGGCGATCGAGTTGGCCGCGGCACGGATTCGTGCGTTGTCGCTGCAGCAGATAGCAGACAGCCTGCACGACCGGTTCCGGCTGCTGACCGGCGGCGCGCGCACCGCCGTGCGCCGACAGCAGACCCTGCGCGCCTCCGTCGACTGGTCACACGCACTGCTCACCGAACCCGAGCAGGTGCTGTTTCGCCGACTGGCGGCCTTCGCCGGCGGATTCGACCTCGACGCCGCTGCGGCCGTCGGCGCCGGCAACGAAGTCGAAAGTTACCAATTGCTCGACCAACTCAGCTTGCTCGTTGACAAGTCACTGGTCGTCGCCGATGACACCGGCGACGGAATGCGCTACCGATTGCTGGAGACGGTGCGCCAGTACGCCCAGGAGAAGCTCGGCGAATCCGGTGAGGCCGACCGGGTGCGCACCCGGCACCGTGACTACTACGCGCAGAGCGCGGCCGCCAAGGAGGCGCGTGGCCACGCCCACGACGAGCAGCTGTTGGCTTGGGCGAAGATCGAAATCGACAATCTGCGAGTAGCTTTCGCGTGGAGTCGAGAGAACGGTGAGCAGGAGACGGCGCTGCAAATCCTACTGTCGTTGCGGCCGTTATGGTTACGGGGCGGCCGTGTTCAAGAAGCGCTGTTCGGGTTGTCCGCAATCCTGGCTGAGGATCAGTCCCGACTGGCACCCGCGGTGTGGGTGGGCGCGGTGGCTCGTTACGCCATTCTGGCCGGGTTCGTCGGTTTCCCGGTGGAGCTCGGTCGAGCGCAGGAGGCGCTGGCGGTCGCGCGCGACATCGGCGATCCCGCACTGCTCAGAAAAGCCCTGATCGCATGCGGACTGATCGCGATCTACGTACCGGGCACCGCCGAGCCCTACCTCACCGAAGCGGTCGAACTGGCCCGCGCAGCCCACGATCAATGGAGTCTGTGCGAGATCTTCAGCTGCCAGGGGGTCGCCGCCGTGATGGCAGGTGAACCGGGTGTGGCCATCCCGGCCAACGAACAAGGACGTCAACTTGCCGATGCCATCGGCGACAAGTTCTTCTCCCAGAATTGCCGCGCCTGGCAGTGCATCGCCGTCACACTGCACGGCGACCCCGCCCGTGGTATCGCAATCGCCGAGTCCATGATCGGTGAAGCCGAGACCGACGGAGACTCGACCATGGCGGTTTTCGGCTATGTCACCCTCGGTCAGGCGCTGGCCTACCACGGCCAGCCGGAAGCGTCTCGCGCGGCCGCGCAGGCTGCGTTGGAAATAGCCGCCGCGATGGGTGCCTTCTTCCACGACGCGATGTATGCGGTATTGGCCTCTGGCGCCCTCGCGGCCGGCGACGCCGCGGCGGCCCGGACTGCGGCCGAAATGGCCTATCGGCAGAGCAATCCGATGCGCGAATTGTTCACCAGATGCATCACTCCGATGGCTGAAGCGTTGCAGGCCTGCGGCGATCTGGCGGCCGCCCGGCGCTCGGCGGACGAAACCTTGGCGGTGGTGCCGGGCTGCTATCGCATGCTGGCCTTGCTGGCCCGAGCCAATATTGCCCTGGCACAAGGTGAACCAGAACAGGCCGAACGCGACGCTCAGGAAGCCCTGACCGTTGCCGCGGATACCCAGGCCTTCATACGGGTGGACGACATTCTGGAGTGCCTCGCCTGCCTTGCGGCCGCGGAAGGGAATCACCCATACGCGGTGCGCCTATTTGGAGCCGCCGACGCGCAGCGGCGACGCATCGGGCACCCCCGCTTTCCCATGTACCAGGCTGACTACGACACTGCGGTGGCCTCAGCGCGGAAGGCTCTGCCACCCGACGATTTCGAAACCTGCTGGGCAGAGGGCGCCGCGCTGTCCATCGACGAGGCAATCGCGTATGCCCAGCGCGGGCGCGGCGAGCGCAAACGCCCGTCGACCGGCTGGGGGTCGCTGACGCCGACGGAGCTCGAAGTGGTGCGTTTGGTTCAGGAAGGGTTGGGCAACAAGGACATTGGTGCCCGGTTGTTCATCTCACCGAGGACGGTGCAGACCCACCTGACGCACGTGTACGCCAAGCTTGGGGTGACGTCACGTGTCCAACTCGCCCAGCAAGCGGGTCGCTAATCAGCGCGAGCAGACGCAAAATCACCGCGGAGCATCCGTTCCAGGGTGATTTCGCGTCTGTTCGGCGGGTGGGGCCGCGCGGAAGGTGCTAAGACCACACCATGCGAATCCTCATGCTCGCGCCTGTTGCGGCCGCAGCCGCCCTCGCGCTTCCGGCCACAGCCCACGCCGACCCGCAGAACTTCCGCACCCCGTCGGGCAACATCGTCTGCACCCTGGACACCACCGGCGCGGCGTGCGATATCAACGAGTACACCTACACCCCGCCGCCCCCGCCGGAGTGCGCCCAGCACATCGCCTGGGGCAACCGCTTCGTCCTCGACGCAGGCAAGCCCGCTGCGATTCACTGCCACGGCGACACCTTGGCTGTACCCGGCGAACGGACCCTGAACTACGGCCAGACCGCGTCAGCCGGAACCCTCAGCTGTATCAGTCAGGAGTCCGGCGTGAAGTGCACTGACAGCAGCAGCGGGCACTTCTTCGAGGTCTCCCGCGACGCCTTCAAGCTCGGCTAACCCTCGCGAGCAGACACTAACTCGCACAATTTCGCGCCGCAGTGTGCGAGTTTGTGTCTGTTCGCGGGTCGACAGTCACAGGTCGAGGTGCAGCCGGAGCGCATCGTCGAGCTGCGAAAGCTCGGTCGCGGAGATGCGGCCGAGCCGACGCCGGAACCGCTCGGCCGCAACGGATCTGATCTGCTCGGCCTGCGCCTTCGAATCGACCGTCAAACCCGTTCCGCCGGCGGTGAGTAGGACCTGGAACGGATAGACGGTGGCAACATTGCTCGTCACCGGCACGACGGTAACAATCCCACGCCCCAGTCGGGACGCGGTCACGTTCGCCCGATCATTGCTGACCACGACTGCGGGACGAATCTTGTTGGCTTCGCTGCCGCGAGATGGGTTGAAGTCGACCTGCCACACCTCACCGCGCAGCATCGCCTAGCCCGTCCTCAGTGGCGTCATCCCAGAGGTTGCTGTCGCCCGCCGACCACTCCGCCCAAGCTTTGCCGTAGTCCTCTTCGAGCGACGGGTGCCGCAGCATACGAATCGCTCGTTGTACCGCGGCTGATCGTGAGGGCAACCCGCTCTGCTGCACGTATTCGTCCAACACACGGACATCGTCCTCGGACAGGCTGACACTCAACTTCATCCGAATAATGCTACCCGGGTACTACCTAGGTAGGAATACGCTCGGCCGGCCACCGACCCAGGATCCCTGCGGGGTTTGCCAAAATGGTTAACGGACGGCAAACGCACAGCTAACCTGGCGCGACAGCGGGCCCGGTGAAATGCTGTGAGTGGTCACAGGTGCTCGCGTTACAGTCGGGCCAGCGGTGACGGTTGTGGGAGGCGTTGTTGCAGGAGACTTCGTTCGGTAAATACCGGCTCATCGAGTTGATGGGCCGGGGTGGCATGGGCGAAGTATGGCGCGCCTATGACGCCGATACCGACCGTGTCGTAGCGCTGAAAATCCTGCCCTCCGCCGTCTCCAATGACGAGGTGTTCCAGCAACGGTTCCGGCGCGAGGCACACGCCACCGCGCGACTGAACAGCCCCCATCTGATCCCCATCCACACCTACGGCGAGATCAATGGCCGGTTGTTTGTGGACATGCGGCTGATCGAGGGCTATGACCTGCAGGCGGTTCTGAACCAGGGACCGCTGTCGCCGGCCCGGGCGGTCGCCATCATCGACCAGGTGGCCAAAGGACTGCACGCCGCGCACCGGGAGCGCCTCCTGCATCGTGACGTCAAGCCGTCGAACGTCCTGCTCGATCACGACGACTTCGCGTACCTCATCGACTTCGGTATCGCCCGCGCCGCGGACGACCTGTCGCTGACGGCAACCGGGAACTTCATCGGCACCTACCACTACATGGCCCCGGAACGGTTCACCGCGGAAACGGTGGACTCCCGCTCGGACATCTACTCACTGGCGTGCGTGCTCTACGAGTGCCTGACGGCACAGTCGCCGTTTCCCGGTGACACGCTGCAGGAGCAGATCACCGGCCACCGCATGGCGCCGCCGCCGCGAGCGTCCAACACCAATCCGGACATTCCGGCGAGCCTGGACATGGTCATCGCGCGCGGCATGGCCAAGAACCCGGGCGACAGATACGACACCGCTATCGAACTCGCGCGCGACGCCCACAGCGCGCTCACCGCGACGACGGTGACTCCGACCATCAGGATGCAGCCGGCCCCTGCCGCCTACACCAATCCGCTGCCCCGCCCCGACACCAATTGGCGCCAGCCCGCGCAGCCACCTCCGCCGCCTCGTCAGCCGCCGCCCCCCCAACCACCGCCGCAACAACAACGGCCGACACCGCCTCCGCCGCCCCCGCAGCCCCCGCAGAATGTGCACCCGACGATGGCGCGGCCGGTCGTCGTCCCCCAGCCGGAGCCGGTTATTCCACGGCCGGCCGCGGTGCCGCCCGCGCCGGCCCGTCCGTGGTGGCGCCGCAAGGCCGTCGCCGCGGGTGCCGTGCTCGCTGTGATCATGACCGTGGTTGCCGTCGTGCTGCTCGGCAACTCGGGGTCGAAGAGCGACTACGAACAGGTCACACTGCCCTTTACCGGTCTGCGCGACCCGCAAGGTTTGTCGGTGGACATCGGCGGCACGGTGTATGTCGCTGACACCGAGCACAATCGAATCCTCGCGTTGTTCGCCGGCGCCAACGAACCCCACACGCTGCCGTTCGACGGCCTGAATCTGCCGACCGGTGTGACCGCCGACAACACCGGCACCGTCTACGTCAACGACGCCGGCAACAAGCGGGTGCTGGTGCTGCGGCCGGGTTCGCAAACCCAGGAGGTACTGCCCTTCACCGACCTGGTGAATCCCACCGGGCTGACGGTGGACAGCAGCCGCACCGTCTACGTCGCCGACACTGGCCGCAACCACGTGGTAGCGCTGCCCGCGGGTTCGACCACCATCAGCGAGGTGCCGTTCAGCGGCCTGAACAATCCGACGGGCCTGGTGGTCACCGGCAACGGCACCGTGTATGTGGCCGACGGCGGCAACAACCGGGTGCTGATTCTGCCGGTAGAGACGAAAAAGCAAGCGGAACTTCCTTTTTCGGGCCTCAAACAACCCGGTGGCCTGACGCTCGACTCCAAAGGCAATGTGTATCTCAACGACACCGGGCACAACCGCACGCTGAAACTCGCGGTGGGATCCTCGACTCAGGAAGAGCTGCCCTTCACCGGCCTCGACTACCCGTGGGGCCTGTCGGTCGACAACAGCGGCACCGTGTATGTGGGTGGGCGCAACGACAAGATCGTGGCGTTGCGGCACAAGTAAGTTGGCTCAGCCACCCAGGTTGCGCACTGAAAACCATTGCAGCATCAGAACTTTCGTGCGCCAGAAGCTGCCTGATACCGTGAACCTCGGACCGTCATGACTCTCCCTTCGTCCGGGCCGCGCGACGAGGATGCAACTGCCGACTCTCCATGCGCGCCTGATCGGCGGCCGTGACCGCCGGAACGACATGTGCACCGGGGCGTTCTCATCACGGCCCTTATCCATTTGCCGAAAACGCCCGCCTCGTGTCGGACCTCCATCGCATACTGACGACAGGGAGGAAGGCAGGGTTGCCATGAAGTCACTGGTCGGTGAAACCTTTGGCAAATACGAAGTCAGCCGGCTGCTCGGCAAGGGCGGCATGGGCGAGGTGTACGAGGCGTTCGACACCGACAAGCGTCGCGCGGTCGCGTTGAAGGTGCTGCCCGACGAATACGCCGATGACCAGACTTTCCGGGAGCGGTTCCTGCGCGAGTCGCACGCGGCGGCGATTCTGCAAGAGCCGCATGTGATTCCGATCCACGACTGGGGCGAGATCGACCACACGCCGTACATCGATATGCGGCTGGTGCGGGGCGAGACGCTGCACGACATTCTGGCCAAGCGGGCGCTGGCGGCCGATCGGGCGGTCGAGATCATCGGTCAGGTCGCTGCTGCCCTGGACGCGGCGCACGCCAACGGGCTGATCCACCGCGACGTCAAGCCGCAGAACATCATCATCACGCCGGACGACTTTGCGTACCTCGTCGACTTCGGCATCGCCGAGGCTCGGGGTGAGTCGCACCTGACGATGAGCGGATATCAGGTGGGCAGCTTTGCCTACATGGCGCCGGAGCGCCTCAACAGCGATGCGCCGGCGACGTCCGCGGTCGATGTGTATGCGCTGGCCTGCGTGTTGTACGAGGCCTTGACGGGTCGCCGACCGTACGTCGGCGACACCCAGCAGATCATCGCCGGGCATCTGACGGCTCCGCCGCCGCGGCCCAGTCTCGCTCGCGCGGGCGTTCCTTCATCCCTCGACAACGTCATCGCCCGGGGAATGGCCAAGCATCCGGATGACCGGTACGGCAGCGCCGGGGCGTTGGCGCGCGCGGCCAAACGTGCGCTGGCGGAATCGGCGTCGGCTTCCGAAGACACGGTATACGGGCCGCAATACCGGCCGCCGCCGCAGCACTTCCCTCCTCCCCCAACGGTTCCCCCGTATCCGCAGCGGGACGAGTCGCGACGCTACCTGGTGCCGACTCTGGTCGCGGTGGCGGCCACGCTGGTCGTCGTCGCGGTGGTCCTGGTGGTCGTTGTCATCGGGAACCAGAAGTCCGGGCCGGGCATTCCGGCCGTCGCCTATCCCACTTCAGGACGACCGACGTATCAGCCGTCGTACGAAAACAACCCCGCGCCGACGTATCAGACGACGACACCCTCAACGACACGGCCCGCGGCGCTGCCGACCACGACCGCGTCCGCAACCGCGGACGCCGAGCAGCAGCTGCGGCAGTACGTGAACCTGGACCACTCGGTCGTCGCGACCGAGGCCGCCGACAAGTGGGTTCCGCAGCTCAGTTCCAAGCGCCCCGGGATCCGCGACAACGGGGTGGTCTGGGACAACGCGATGGCGCTGCAGGAGCACCTGCAGTTCCGCAAGCTGTACAACGCCAAGCTGCTCTGGTCGGGTGACTGGTCGACGTTCTCCGAGCCGAACTTCTGGGTGACGATCGCGGGGATCACGTTCGACAATGCCAGGGGCGCCCTGATGTGGTGCAGCAGCAAGGGATTTGACCGAGATCACTGCATCGCGAAGATCGTGAGCACGACGCATCCGGTGGCAGGGAGTACGGCGTACAACTGACCCGCGCCTACGTGCGTTTGACCCGGCTGATCACGATGTCATGGCTCGAGCAGAGCCGGCACGTCAGCGGCCGGATCCGCAAACGAAGCTTGGACATCCGTAATGCCTTGCTGCAGAACGGGTATCGGCAGCCGCACGATAGGGTGATCCACCAGTCCGCCGCATGGTCCGCCTCGTCGCAGAACTTCCGGCAGATGCATGGGATCTCGGTGTCGAAATCCAGCGCGGAGAGGACATCCATCTCCGGCAGCAGTAGGCACTCCCCGACCATCACGGACAGAAGGGTAAACCTGTAGTTGAGACTTTTCGGTTAGGCGCGCGCGGCGGCGGCATGAACCCTCAACACTGGTTCACAATCGTCGTCTTCTGAAATAAATTAAGCCGTTCGATTCGTCCCGTCGATGGGAGCCGCTGATGTCGACGTTTCTGATCGCAGCACCGGAAGCTCTGGCCGCCGCGTCGGCCGATGTGAGCGGAATCGGGGAAGCGATCAGAAAGGCGACGGCGGTGTGGGCGCCGGCGACGACCACGGTTGCGGCGGCGGCCGCGGACGAGGTGTCGGCGGCGATCGCGCGATTGTTCGGCAGCTATGCGCAGGGCTTCGTGGCCTTGGACCTACAGGCGGCAACCTTCGAGCAGCAATTAACGCAGGTGTTGGGCACCAGCGCGAACGCCTATGCCACCGCCGAGGCAGCGAATCTGTCGGTGCTGCAAGCGGTGAATTTGGAGGGCCTGTTGCGCCCGATCAACGGACCCGTCCTGGCGTTGACCGGTCGACCGTTGATCGGCAACGGCGCCAACGGTGCCCCCGGAACCGGGGCAAACGGCGGGGCCGGCGGCTGGTTGCTCGGCGACGGCGGGGCCGGCGGGTCGGGTGCGGCGGGTTCGGCCGGCGGGGCCGGCGGTGCGGCGGGGCTGATCGGCAACGGCGGAGCCGGCGGCGCCGGCGGCACCGGCGGTGGGACCGGCGGCGCGGGTGGCGCCGGCGGCTGGCTGCTGGGCACCGGCGGACCGGGTGGCACCGGCGGGTACATCTTCAGTGGGGTCGCCGGCACCGGTGGAGTCGGTGGGGCCGGCGGGCTCTTCGGCGCGGGCGGGGCAGGCGGACCCGGCGGTTTCGCCAACGCGGGGACCGGCGGGAGCGGGGGTGCCGGCGGGGCAGGCGGATTACTGGGTGGCCTGGTCGGAGCCGGTGGCGGGGTCGGCGGAATCGGTGGCGCCGGAGATGTCGGCGGTGTGGGCGGAACCGGCGGGGCCGGGGGGCCGCTGTTCGGTGCGGGCGGCGCCGGTGGCACTGGCGGCTTGGGCATCACCGACACCGGCGGTGCGGGTGGGACGGGCGGAGCCGGCGGTCCGCTGTTCGGCAACGGCGGCGCCGGTGGCGCCGGGGGCAGTAGCTTCCTGGGCCACGGCAGCGCCGGCGGAACCGGCGGACATGCCGGTGCGCTGGGCTCAGGCGGGGCCGGCGGCGCCGGCGGGGCAGCGTTCGGAGCGGGCGATGGCGGTCCGGGTGGGGCCGGCGGGGGCGCCGGTCTGTTCGGGTTCGGCGGCACCGGCGGGATCGGCGGGTCCGCCACCGCCGGAGCCGGCGGGGACGGCGGAGCCGGCGGTGCCGCGGCGCTGGTCTTCGGCAACGGCGGCGCCGGCGGCGCCGGGGCCCAGGGCGCCCCGACGTTTGGTGGTGGGACCGGCGGGGCCGGTGGCAAAGCGGTGCTCCTGGGCTTGGGCGGAAACGGCGGAGTCGGCGGATTGGGCGCCCCTGCGGGTGCCGACGGTGTGGGCGGACCCAACGGCCTGCTGCTGCCGGTGGCCGCGCTCAGCGTGATCAACGCCCCCACTGTGGCTCTCACCGGGCGGCCGCTGATCGGCAACGGAGCCCCGGGAGCCGCAGGCAGCGGGGCTGCCGGCGGCCTGGGCGGGTGGCTGCTCGGCGACGGCGGAGCCGGCGGGTCCGGCGCTGACGGCATCGCCGGCGGGCCGGGCGGGGCCGCCGGGCTGTTGGGCAGCGGCGGCACCGGCGGAGCCGGCGGGTGGGGCGCGACCGGTGTCGGACGCGCCGGCGGCCAAGGCGGCAACGGCGGCTTGTTCTTCGGCAACGGCGGAAGTGGTGGGGCCGGCGGGACCGGGACGCCCGCCGGGGTCGACGCGAATGGCGGGGGCGGTGGAGCCGGCGGGACCGGCGGATTGCTCGGCGGGGGTGGTGGTGGCGGCACCGGCGGCATGGCCGGTCAGTTGGCCGCGGGGGTCCTGGCGGGGTCGGGGGGCGCCGGCGGAGCCGGTGGCGCGTTGAGTGGGTTGGTCGGCGCCGTGGGCGGAGGCGGCGGGGTCGGCGGAGTCGGTCAGAACGGAGGTGCCGGCGGGGCCGGCGGCCCGGCCGGGATCAGCGGATCGCTGTTCGGCGGCGGCTCCGGGACGATCGGCGGATCCCTGATCGGTGCCGGTGGGGTGGGCGGTGACGGGGGTGCCGGCGCGGCCGGCGTTGGTGGGCCCGGTGGGCTTGGTGGGTTCGGCGGTCAGTTAGCCGGCAGCGGCGGCTCCGGCGGCGCGGGCGGAACGGCCGTCACCGGCAGCGGCGGCCTGGGCGGCCCGGGCGGTGCCGCCGGCGCGCTGGGGTCCGGCGGGTCGGGTGGCGTCGGCGGGCCCGCCGAAGGCCGAGGCGGCCAAGGTGGCGCCGGCGGGTCCGCGGGCCTGTTCGGTGACGGCGGGGTGGGAGGAACCGGCGGATTCTCTGCTGTCATCGCCCTCAGCGGGGACGGGGGCCAGGGCGGCACCGGCGGATCTCTGTTGGGCAATGGCGGTTCCGGCGGAGCCGGCGCCCAGACCGAATTCGGGTTCGGCGGCAGCGGCGGCGCCGGCGGCAACGCGGCACTGATCGGCAACGGCGGCAACGGTGGCAACGGCGGTGACGGAGTGCCGCCGGCTGTAGTCGGTAGCCCTGGCACCATCGGCACGGGCGGCTTGCTGCTGGGACACAACGGGATTCCCGGCCTGCCCATGAGCCCCAACCTGCTCGTCAATCCCAGTTTCGAAATAGCTACCCCCTCCCCCTCGGGCTTCAGTTCGGTGACTATTCCCGGTTGGTCCGTCAGCGGCACCCCGACCATCATCAGCTACGGCACGGGGCGCGCTTACCCCTCGCCGTTCTCGTTCCCCTTGCCCGATCTCCCCGGCTTCCTGGGCTTCCCCGGCACCGCGCCCCCCGGCGCGGGCAACAACTTCGCCGGCGGCGGACCGGTCAGCTCCGGCTCCATCAGTCAGACCGTCGACCTGACCGCCGCGGCCGCCAAAATCAACACGGGCACCACCCCGTACACGTTGAGCGGACTGCTGGGTGGCTACCTTCTGGACCCCTCCGCTGCGTCACTGAAAGTCACCTTCCTCAATGCCAACGGCGCGGTTCTGGGCACCGGCGCAACGGGCGAGGTCGGATTGCTGGATCGGTTGGGCGGCAACGGGTTCCAGGCCCGCGACGTGTCCGGGACCATCCCGGTCGGCACCACCTCCGCGGTCGTGACGGCGACTCTGGCCGACCGCAACCCGATCCTGAGCAACTACAACAACGCCTACGTCGACAACCTGTCGTTCACCGTCGGCGACCCCACCCTCACCGCGCCGACGCTCGCCGTCCCAACCTCGAATGTCGGCCAGCTCGACCACGTGTTCCTGTTCTACATGGAGAACAAGGGCGCCGCCGACATCCTCGGCAGCGTCAACGCCCCCTACCTCAACAGCCTGATCAACACCTACGGCTACGCCAACAACTACTACGCCCTGGGTCACCCCAGCGAGCCGAACTACTTGCGGATCCTGCTCGGCACCGACTTGGGGATCGACTACAACCCGACCGCCAACACCGTCACCGCGCCCAACCTCGTCGAAAAGCTGGACACCACTGGAATATCGTGGGCGGGCTACACGCCGAACATGCCCTACCCGGGTGCCATCGTGTCATCCGGCGACTACAGCGTCGACCAATTGCCTTTCCCCCGTTTGACTTACGTCTACAACAACAGCCCCGCCTACCTGGCGCAGCACCTGCTGCCGATATCTCAGCTGGGCGCCGATCTGCAGAACCCGGTCACCGCTCCGAGATTCGCCTGGCTGTGCGGCTCGGAGGAAACCAACATGGAAGGGCCTGTCAGTTCTCCCACCGACATCGCCCGATGGCTCACCAGCCAGCTCACCAATCACCAGTACAACGTCGCGGCCGGAGATCAGTACCTGCAACAGAACGTGTCGACCATCATGAACTCGCCGACGTGGAACAGCGGATCCAAGGACGTCATCATCATTACGTTCGACGAGGACTACAACAACCTGTCCACCGGAAATGGCAACCAGGGCAACCACATTCCGATGGTCGTCATCCCAAATCAGGCCGCCGTGACCTCCGGGGGGATGCTGTCCGGACACTTCGTGACCAACAGCTACTACAACCACTACAGCCTGATGTCGACGATCGAGTACGCGTTGAGTCCGACGGCGGGAACGCCTCTCACGACGCTCACCAATAACGACTTGTACGCGACACCGATGAACGACTTCTGGTCGTAGTCCTCTGGCAAAAACTATTCTCCGACAACCGCTTTGAATTCATTCGACTAGAGGAGAGCGGGCGCTCCGCTACCGTGGCGCGGCCGATTTTTGTGCCGCGGCACAAAAATCTTCGACACCACGTCAGGTGTGTTCACATTTGAAGACAGTGTGAATAGAGTTAGCCGATCGAGTCGCCCCGTGGATCAAGGGAGCCGCAGATGTCGACCTTCGTGATAGCAGCACCTGATGCTTTGGCCACAGCGTCAGCGGATCTCAGCGGAATTGCGGAGGCGATCAAGCGGGCCACGGCGTCGGCGGCACCGCCGACCACCGGGATCGCGGCGGCGGCCGCCGACGAGGTGTCCGCGGCGATTGCCCGGTTGTTCGGCGGGTATGCCCAGTCGTATCAGTCGGTGGGCGCTCAGGTCGCGGCGTACCAGGTGCAGTTCGAGCAAGCGTTGCTGGCGGGCGCGGGCGCATACGCGACTGCCGAGGCCGCAAATGGATTGTCGCTGCTGGCTTTTGAGCAGACGGTAGGTCAGACGCTGCTCGAAGTGGTCGACACGGTCAACGTGCCGGTTCTGGCGTTGACCGGGCGCCCGCTGATCGGCAACGGCGCCAACGGGGCTCCCGGGACCGGCGCGAATGGCGCGCCCGGCGGGTGGTTGATCGGTGACGGCGGGGCCGGCGGGTCCGGTGCGGCCGGTCCGCCGTTCGGTTACGGCGGCGGGGCCGGCGGGGACGCGGGGCTGATCGGCACCGGAGGGGCAGGCGGGGCGGGAGGCATCGGCGGGGCCGGCGGTCCGGGCGGGCGCGGTGGGTGGCTGTTGGGCACCGGCGGCATCGGCGGCGCCGGCGGGTTCGCGGCGAGCGGGGCCGCCGGGGCCGGCGGGGCAGGCGGAGCGGGCGGGTTGTTCGGTGGCGGCGGCGCCGGTGGGCCCGGCGGGTTCGCAGCGACCGGTGCCGGCGGGGTCGGCGGGGCGGGCGGTGCCGGAGGCCTGCTCAGTGGGCTGGTCGGCGCCGGCGGCGGGGTCGGAGGTGCCGGCGGGGTCGGTGACACCGGAGGCACGGGTGGCGCCGGTGGAGCCGGTGGCCTGTTGTTCGGTGGCGGCGGCAGTGGCGGCACCGGAGGATTGGGTGGCCCCGGCGGTGGCGGCACCGGAGGGGCCGGCGGCGCGGCCGGTCCGCTGTTCGGAAACGGCGGCGCCGGCGGAACCGGCGGCAGCAGCTTCAGCGGTCATGGTGGAACCGGCGGGACCGGCGGGCACGCGGGCTGGCTGCTGGGCTCGGGCGGCGAGGGCGGGGCGGGCGGCAGCAACTCCGGCGCCGGCGCCGGCGGCCACGGTGGGGCCGGTGGTGACGCGGGACTGTTCGGTTTCGGTGGCGCCGGTGGGGTCGGCGGGTTCGCCCCTGCCGGAGCCGGCGGGGCCGGCGGAAACGGCGGCGCGGGTGCCCTGGTGTTCGGCAGCGGCGGAGCCGGCGGTGCCGGCGCCCAGGGCGCCCCGACCTACGCCGGCGGAGCCGGTGGCGCGGGCGGCAAGGCGACGCTGCTCGGACTCGGCGGGACCGGTGGGGTCGGCGGACAGGGCACCCCGTCCGGTGCCAACGGCGTGACCGGCGACAACGGGCTGTTGCTGCCGGCGGCGGCGCTGAACGTGATCAACGCGCCCAGTGTGTTGCTGACCGGACGCCCGCTGATCGGCAACGGCGCCCCGGGCGCGGCCGGCAGCGGGGCCGCCGGCGGCCCGGGCGGCTGGCTGCTCGGTGACGGCGGGGCGGGCGGGTCCGGCGCCAACGGTGTGCCCGGTGGACCCGGCGGGGCCGCCGGGCTGTTGGGCAGCGGCGGCACCGGCGGTGCCGGCGGGCTCGGCGCTGCGGGTGTCGGCCGGTCCGGCGGCCAGGGCGGTAACGGCGGCTTGTTCTTCGGCAACGCCGGGGGCGGCGGAGCAGGCGCAGCCGGCTCCGACGGCAACGGCGGCGGCGGCGGAGCCGGGGGAACCGGCGGGATCTTCGGTTCCGGTGGTTCCGGCGGGACCGGCGGGATGGCCAACTTCGCGATCCCCGGTGTTTCCGGCGGCGCCGGCGGTTCCGGCGGCGCCAGTGGGGCGCTGAGTGGGCTGGTCGGTGCCGGCGGCGGTACCGGTGGGGTCGGCGGCGCCGGGTTCACCGGAGGTGCGGGCGGAACAGGCGGGGCCGCCGGCATCGCAGGTTCACTCTTCGGCGGCGGTGCCGGCACCCTCGGCGGCTCCGTGGTCGGTGCCGGCGGGGCCGGCGGCGACGGCGGCGCCAGTTTGGGCGGCACTGGCGGGCCGGGCGGAAGCGGCGGCGCGGGTGGACAATTCGTGGGCACCGGCGGCTCCGGTGGGGCCGGCGGTTCGGTGCTGGCCCCGCTAGTCGGTAGCGGCGGTGGGGGTCTAGGCGGCGGCGGAGGAACGGCCGGCTTGCTGGGTTCCGGCGGCTCCGGCGGCACCGGCGGCGCGGCGGGAGTGTCGCTCGTCACGCAGGTCCCCGGCGGTCAGGGCGGCCTCGGCGGCAACGCGGGCTTGCTGGGCTCCGGCGGTGCCGGTGGGACAGGCGGCTACTCCGATTCGGGTATCGGCGGGGCAGGCGGCCGCGGCGGGGCAGGCGGCGCGGTGTTGGGCAACGGCGGCGCCGGCGGTACCGGCGCCGAAGCTGCCCCAGGCTCCTTCAGCGGAGACGGCGGCGTCGGCGGCAGTGCCCAATTGATCGGTACCGGCGGCAACGGCGGAAACGCCGGCAACGCCGCGATGCTGAATCTACTGGGCGGCCCGGGCAGCGTCGGCTCCGGCGGGCTTCTGTTGGGCGTCAACGGAATTCCCGGCTTGCCGATGAGCCAGAACCTGTTGGTCAACGGAAACTTCGAAATCGCCACCCCGTCGCCCTCGGGCACCAGCTCGGTGACCTACCCAGGCTGGTCGGTGAGCGGCACCCCGACCATCATCGCCTACGGCACGCCACGCGTGAGTTACGTGTTGGGGGTCTCGTTCCCGTTCCCGGATCTGCCGAGTTTCCTGGGCTTCCCCGGCACTGCACCGCCGGGAGCGGGAGCCAATTTCGGCGGCGGCGGACCCGTTGCCACCTCCAGCATCAGCCAGAGAGTCGACCTCAGCGCTGCAACCGCCAAAATCAACACCGGCACAACGCCTTACACGCTCAGTGGTCTGCTCGGCGGTGCACTCATCGACCCCTCCTCGACCGCCCTGCAGGTCACCTTCCTCAACTCGAGCGGAGCAGTACTGGGCACCGGTTCGACGACAACGGTCTCGGCGCTGGATCGTCTGGGGATCACCGGATTACAGCCACGATCGGTCTCCGGGACGATTCCGGTGGGCACCACGTCCGCGGTCGTCACCGCCACGTTCAACGACAGCAACCCCATCACGAACCACTACAACAACGCCTACGCGGACAACCTGTCGTTCACCGTCGGCGCTCCCGGCCTGGGTCCGGCGCCATTGACCGTGCCGTACTCCAACGTCGGCCAACTCGATCACGTCTTCCTGATCTACATGGAGAATCACGGCTTCACCGACATCGTCGGCAGTGTGAACGCCCCGTACTTCAACAGCCTGCTCGGCACTTACGGGTCGGCCGACAACTACTACGCCAACAGCCACCCCAGCGCCCCCAACTACTTCCGGGTCCTCGGCGGCTCGGACTTCGGACTGACCTACAACCCCAACCCACCGTCGATCAACGCACCCAGCCTGATGCAGGAGATGGATGGCGCAGGCATCTCGTGGGCCAACTACGCGCAGAGCATGCCGTACCCCGGCGCGCTGGTGTCCTCGGGTGACTACAGCACGTTCCAGATTCCCGCCGCTCAGTACAGCTACGTCTTCAACAACACGGTGGCCTACCAGCAGCAGCATCTTCTGCCACTGACGCAGTTGAGCACCGATCTGCAGAGCGCGGCGACCACCCCGAGATTCAGCTGGATCGTCGCCAACAACGCCAATGACATGGAGGGGCCGGTCGATTCGCCGGGCACCATCCTCAGCTTCCTCGGCAGCCAGCTCACGAACCACCAGTACAACGTCGCCGCGGGCGACGCGTTCCTGCAACAACAGGTCTCGCTCATCCAGAACTCCACGGCATGGAACACCGCAGGCCAGCGCGACGCGATCATCATCACCTGGGACGAGGACTTCAACAATCTGGGACTGGGAATTGGCAACCAGGGCAACCACGTTCCGCTGCTCGTCATCCCCAACCAGGGCGCCATCACGTCGGGGATGCTGTCCGGGCAGTTCGTGACTCATGGCTACGGCGACCAGTACAGCTTGATGTCGACGATCGAGTATGCGCTGGGTCCGGCGCCGGGAGTTCCGTTGGCGCCGTTGACGATGAATGACAAGTATGCGACGCCGCTGAATGGGTTCTGGTCGTAGCGGGGCGTTGAACCAGGGAGAAGCGACCCGACCGGCACGCTCGGGACCGAGCTGGCTCAACCCCAACGTGCGGGTGCTCTCAGCGGTGTCGTTCCTGCAGGACAGCGCCAGTGAGCTGCTGTATCCGCTGCTGCCGATCTACCTCACGGCCGTGCTGGGTGCGCCTCCGGCCGTGGTGGGAGCCGTCGAGGGCGTGGCCGAGGGTGCGGCTTCACTTACGAAACTCGCGGCCGGCCCGCTGGGCGACAGGTTTGCGCGACGCCCACTGATCACCACCGGTTATGGGATGGCGGCGCTCGGCAAGGTGATCATCGCGGTGGCCGTGGCATGGCCGGGTGTGCTCGCGGGTCGCGTTGTGGATCGGCTCGGCAAGGGTATTCGCGGCGCACCGCGGGACGCGCTGTTGGTCGACCAGGTGGACGAGGCGTTGCGCGGCCGCGTGTTCGGTTTCCACCGTGCGATGGACACGTTGGGCGCCGTCGTCGGTCCGCTGCTGGGCCTGGCATGTTACGAGCTGCTCGACCACAAGATAAAGCCGCTGCTGTATGTCGCGATCGTGCCCGCCGTCCTGAGCGTGGCGCTCATGTTCCTGGTGCGGGAGCGCAGCCGTCCCGTTGCGCGAGCACAGCGGCAGTCCATGTGGGCCGGTGTGCGCACGCTGCCGCGGCCGTACTGGCGGGTGACCGCGCTACTGATCGCCTTCAGCGTGGTGAACTTCCCCGATGCCCTGCTGTTGTTGCGGCTCAACGAGATCGGCTTCTCGGTGGTGGAGGTGATCCTTGCCTACGTCGGCTACAACGCGGTCTACGCCCTGGCCAGTTACCCGGCCGGAGCGCTCGCCGACCGCATCGGCAGACCGGCGTTGTTCGGCTTCGGTCTGACGTTCTTCGCCATCGGCTATGTCGGGCTGGGGCTGACCACCGACACTGTGACGGCATGGCTGCTGATCGGCGCGTACGGACTGTTCACCGGGTGCACCGACGGCGTCGGCAAAGCCTGGATCTCGGGACTCGTCGACCAGGAGTACCAGGCCAGCGCGCAGGGCGTGTTCCAGGGTGGTACCGGACTGGGCGTTCTAGTAGCTGGTTTGTGGGCGGGTTTCCTGTGGGGTTCGAACGGCGAACTGCCACTGCTGGTTTCGGGGATCATCGGCGGGGTGTTCGCGGTCGTGCTGCTCGGCGGGCGGCTGTTCCGCGGTATGCGGCGCGGGTAGTGGCGAGCACACGCAAAATCGCCTATTTCGTGCCGAAATAGGGCGATTTTGCGTCTGCTCGCGCTGGCACAGCACCCCCCCTTAATGTGCGGCCACGGAAGAACCCGGGGGCGATCACCCACCAGATGCCCATCAGGATTACTCCGAGCAGCAGTGCGCCGATCCCGACCGCCGCGACCGCGCCGACCCCGAGGATCGTGACGTTGTTGCCGCTGTCGTCTGTCAACCAGCCGGGCCTCGCGTACTGGATGAGCCCGTAGCCGAAAAAGATCAGTAAGGCCGAACCGCCCAACAGCGGAACGACGCCACGAATCACGAAGTCCCGCAACGACCTGGTGAAGGCCTTGCGGTAGTACCACGCACACGCGAACCCGGTGAGCCCATAGTAGAACGCGATCATCAAGCCGACCGATCCGATCAACGCGGTGAGCAGGTTGGCACTGATGAGGGTGAACAGGACGTAGCAAGGGGCCGAAACCACACCGATCACGATGGTGGATGTGGTCGGTGTGAGGTAGCGCTGATGGATCTTCGCGAACGAGTCAGGCAGCGCGTGGAAAGCCGCCATCGACAGAGTGGTGCGCGCGGTCTGCAAGATCGTCGCCTGCGTCGAGGCGGCGGCAGACATCAGAATCGACGCCGCCAGCAATAGCAGTGCAATCTTGCCGAAGACGCTGTTGCCGAACAATTCCGGACCGATGGCTGCGAAGACGTCTTTGGAGTTGTGCGGATTCCCCAACCCGATTCCCGTCGTCCCGACACCGGCGAACGCGACGGCCGACACGGTCACCAGGGCGTAGGTCCCCAGGAGCAGGAACGTCGAGATGACGGCGGCGCGGCCCGGCGTGCGGGCGGGGTCGGCGGACTCCTCGTTTAACGTCACGGCGGTGTCCCAGCCCCAGTACATGAAGATGGCCAGGAGAACTGCCGGGGCGATACCCGTCCCGAAATCAAGTCCGTCCGGCCAGAACCAGGACGGCGACGGACGCAGTGAATTCGCCTGGGCGCTATGGGTGTACACCCTGAGCAGCGCCACCACCGAAAACACCATCAGCATCAGGATTTGGATGGACAGCAGAGCGTAGAGCACCCTGGCCGAGACCTCGATGCCGCGATAGCAGACATAGGTCATCAACGCGATCCAGCAGACGCCCACGACCGTCGACCAGAACCTGTTGTCGGCCAGGTCCGCAACCGAATGCCAGCCCAGGACGCCGGCGAACCTGAACGAGTACGCCCCAGTGATCTCGACCAGGTTGGCCATCACGATCACTTCCGCGGCTATCATTCCCCAGCCGCCGAGCCATCCGACGACGGGCCCGAATGCGCGCGAAGCCCACGCGAAAGTGGTGCCACAGTCCGGTTCGGCCTTGTTCAGTTCCCGGTAGGCCACCGCGATCAAGTACATCGGGATGAACGAGATAAGAACGACGCCAGGGGCTTTGACGCCGGCCAGCTGCCCCCCGCCACTGGCCACGATCAGACCCAACGTGGCGGCCAGGCTGTACGCCGGCGCCGTGGAAGCCAAGCCGACCACCACACCGGAGAGCAGGCCGAGTACGCCGCCCTTGAGGCCTATTCTTTCGACGGTCGTCACTGGTCGCAGTCTGATCAGTGCGCCTTCAGGCCCGCGGCCGCTTCCAGCTCCTGCAGGGCCGGCTCCATGGCGTCGGCGAGTTGGTCGATGTCGTCGGCGATTTCCGGTGTTGTGACGAAGCCGAAATTGATCAGTCGGTGGTAGCTGAAGCAGCTGACGTTCAACCCCACGCCCAACATCAGCGGTCCCACCGGCAGCAGCCGCTCGACGACCGCGCCCGCCAGATAGATCGGGTGGTCGGGCCCGGCAACGTTGGAGATGACCAGGTTGATCGGAGCGAGGTGTCCGCCGAGATGGCTTGCGGTGTAGGCACGGATCGCCAGCCCGACCAGTCCGGGCGGTGTTGTGTCGGTGAGCCCCATAGTCTGATGAGCGGTCAGAGTTTTGGTCATCTCCTTGGCGCCTTGAGAATTGGCATAGATGGTTTTCAGGCGTTCGGCCGGCTCGGCGACGTCGGTGGCTAAGCTGATCGTCGTCGAGGTGATCTGGTTGCCCAGGTCGGTGCCGCCGTGGTGCGTGGAAATCGGGACCTGAGCCACCAGCGGCCGTTCGGGGAGTTCCCCACGGTCTTGCAGGTAGCGGCGCATCGCGCCCGAAACCAGTGCCAGTACAACGTCGTTGAGCTTCACCTCATGGGCTCGTTTGACCGCTTTGAGGCGATCCAGCGGCAGACTGCACGTGGCGACTCGCCGCTCGGGCGTGAGGTCGGTGTTGAAACGCGTCGTCGGTGCCTCGAAGAAGAGCGGCGGTTTGTTGGGCAGCCCGCGCACCGCCCACTGTTGAGACAGCGTTTGCTGGACGACCCTCAGCACGCGGTACGGGGTCTTGACCGCCACGTTGAACAGCGCGCCGAGCAGGCGCCGCTCGAATCCGGGCATGCCGGACCTAGATGCTGCGTCGGCCGTGACTACGGCTCGGCGCGGTTCGGGCGTTGCGTCGAGCATGATCTCAGTCAGCCCGGCGCCGGACACTCCGTCGATCAGGGCATGGTGCATCTTGGTCAGGGTTGCGACCCGCCCGTTCTCGACCCCCTCGATGAACCACATCTCCCACGGCGGCCTGTCGCGGTCGAGCGGGTAGGACATCAGTCGGCCGACCAGCTCGTCGAGCTCGCGGCGTCCGCCCGGTGCGGGCACCGCGATCTGGCGGACGTGATAGTGGATGTCGAGTTCGGTGTCCTCGACCAGCCACGGCCTTTCCAGACCAAAAGGCGCGCCCCTCACCCGGTGACGCAGTACGGGGAGCTCTGGAAGGCGCTGTACAAGCAGGTCTTTGACGGTATCGAAGCTAAAGTCCGGGACCTCGGTGGGGTCGCAGATCGCCAATCCCGCGACGTGCAGGGGGCATTCGTGAGTATCGGCGAACCAGAACGTCGCATCGAGGTTCGACAACCGCTTCATGGCGACGTGGAGAGGTTGACGACGTCCGGGCCAGGCGTCGCGGAGTAGAGGTTGTCGACCTCGGCGGCATACTTCGCAGCGATCGGCTTGCGTTTGAGCTTCATCGTCGGGGTGAGCTCGTCACCGCCGGGCTCCCACGAGGTGCCGAGGACGAGAAACCGTTTGATCTGCTCGACGCGGGACAGCTTGGAATTTCCCTCCATGACTGCGGCGGTGAGCATTTCGCGCGCTTCAGGATGCTGGGCGAAGGCAGCCGGCGACGCGTCGGACATGCCGAGCGCCGCGGCCTGCGCGGCGGCGGCCTCGGGATCGAGGACGATGAGCGCCGTCACGTAGGGTCGTGCGTCGCCGAACGCCACGACCTGGTCGATCAACGGGGACTCGGCGCGGATCGCCATCTCGATGTTCGTCGGGGAGAGATTCTTGCCGGATTCGTTGACCAGCAGCTCCTTCTTGCGATCGACGATCGTCACGAAACCTGCTTCTATCGTGCCGATGTCACCGGTGTGCAGCCAGCCGTCGGAGTCGACCGCTTCCGCGGTCTGCTCCGGTTGATGGCGGTAGCCTCGCATCACGATCGGCCCGCGGATCAGCAGTTCGCCGTCGTCGGCCACCGAGACCTCCACGCCGTTCAGCGCCGGCCCGACCGAACCGACCTTATTCATACCGGGCCGATTCGAGGTCGCGCCGCCCACGCACTCCGACTCCCCCCACACTTCGTAGACGGGAACGCCTAGGCCCCAGAAGAATTCGATGGTTTCGACCGGTATGGCGGCCGCACCGGTGACTCCCCAACGCAGCCGGTCCATGCCGAGTGCTTGACGCACCTTGGCCAGCACGAGGCGATCAGCGATCTGGCGGCGGATGGCAAGTGACGTGGGCAGAGACTTCCCCGCCAGGGTTTGGCGGGCCGCCTGTATGCCGGTGTCGATGGCCCACAACGCTAATCGGCGCTTGAGGCCGGTCGCTTCGGTCTCGAGTTTCGTTTCGATTCCGGCCTTGATCTTCTGCCACACTCGCGGCACCCCCAGCCACACCGTGGGGCGAGCATCCTGGAGCGCCTCCGCGATCGCGTGGATGTCGGCGACATCGGTAACCTGCACTCCCAGAACCATGTTGGCGTAGTGCCCGGTGACCCGGTCGGCGATGTGCGCATGCGGCAGGTAGGACGTGATCCGATCGGTCGATTCCAATTCGATGAGGTCGACGATTGCCGAGAATTCGGCCATGACGTTGGCGTGGGTGAGCTCGACGCCCTTGGGTGGGCCGGTGGTCCCCGAGGTGTAGATGAGCGTGGCGACGTCGTCGGGCCGGACCGCGGGCCAAGCCTTACTGAGATCGAAATCGGTCTTGGTTCCATGTGATTCGAGGTTTTCGAGGCTTCTTGAGTCGTGGGGGTCGCCGTCGACGACGATCACGTGATCGGGTTGTCCCCCGGCCGCCTCCACCGCCGGCAGGAACTCCTGCTGGGTGAACACGACCTTGTTCCCGGCATTGCTGAACAGGTACCGGATCTGGTCCGGCGCCGAGGTGTTGTAGATCGAGAACGGGATCGCACCCAGATGCATGGCGGCGGTGTCCGCCAGATGGAACTCCGGACGGTTGCGCAGCATGATCCCGACCGTGTCGCCGTGTCCGACCCCCAGGGCGGCAAGCCCGGCTGCGATGTTGCGGACTCGATCGGCGTACTGACGCCAGGTGATGACCGCTTCGTCGCCGACCGTCCGGATGGCCACCGAATCCGGCTTCAGGGCTGCCGTCTCCTGGAAAGCCTGCGGCAGCGTGGACACCAGCGCTCCGCTTGGGTGCCGGACGACGGTCGGATCGGCTTCGGTCATTCCGTGCTTGCTCCTTTGGTCACGGGCATTCCTGGTAACTGCCGAGTGTCCGACGAGGGCGGTTGCGCAGCCAGAGGACAAGGTCCTTTGTTAGGAATCAGGGAAGTCACCACGGTCAGAGGTGGCGGTCGACGTCCATGCGCTGTGTAGTACGCGCACGACATCGACGACGCCGTCGGGCACGACCCTGTAGTAAAGGATGTGTGATCCGGCGGCGAGCTTGCGGTAGCCGTGGCGGATCTCCTCGCAAGCCTGGCCGATCCTCGGGTTCGCAGCGGCGAGTTCGATAGCGCGCTTCGCGACTTCGCAGCTGAGTTCGGCGCCGAGGATCCGGGCCGAACATGAAGGGGGCTACCGCAGACCGAGCGCGGCGCGCAGCCGGTCGGCGTCCATGCCGCCGCGGGCGCCTTCACCGGCGGGGAAGGTGTCCAGGAGTTTGATCAGGTCGCCACGTCGAGTGGGATCATCTGCGGCCTGCCGTGGGGTGTGGCCGGCGAGCGCCGGGATGGGTTCATCGAGCCACTTGGTCTCGTAGTCGCGGATGAACTGGCCAAGATGCGCGGCCAGCTCGGGGTCGTCGGGGTCGAGCGCGTCGTCGCCGGCAAGTGGCAACTGCGTGGCGAGCTCGGCGGCCTCGCGGGCGTCGCGCAGCGGACGGCGGGAGTCGTCGAGCACGTTCATCGCGGGATCGAGCCGTTCCAGCGTGGCAAGCACGCGGTCCATCCGCTTTTCGCTGTCGGCTTCCACCCGCAGCGTGTGGCCGTCGAGTACCAGGATGGCGCGGATGCGGGGCATGCCTTGGGTCGTGACGTGCTCGAACCACCGCGGCGGCTCGTCGCCGTCGACCCGGTCGTAGGTGTTGTCGAGCGCGGCCTCGATCCCGGCCGGATCGCCGACATGCACAGTGGCCTCGCAAATCGCGAGCGGATCGCCCTCGGTGGTGACCAGCGTCGGCGGCGCGAACCGGCGGCTCAGCTGTGCCACCAGCGTCACCGCGTCCGGCTCCGCGTCGAGCAGGTCGATGGGCGGGTCGCGCTCATGCAGCGCGACCGGTTCCAGCCCGCCGAAGAACTGCATGGTGTCCCCGGCGGGCACCACACGTGCGCACACCAGCTGCCCCGGCTTCAGCTGGCGGCTTGCCGCCCGCTCACGCACCTCGTGCGTGTCGCCGGTGCGCACGTCGCGGACGGTGACGCCCTGGCCGGCTTGCACGTGCTCGACCTCGAACACCGACCGCTCCACCTGTAGCCACTCCTCTGCGAGCAATCGCTCGTCGTCAGGTAGCAGCGACCCGCGTATCTGGAGGAACTCCGCGAACGCGCCACCCTCGAACAGCATCGCGTCCAGCACCAGCGGGTCCTCCAGCGCCTCGTCCAACGCGTCGGGATCGTCGACGGCGTAGCGGGAGCGTTCGAAGCCTAATTCGATCAACAGCTCGTTCCAGCCGTTCAGCTCTGCGTGCTGGGCCGCCTTCGCGTACAACCACGCCGCCCGCTCGGCCAGTGGCAGCTGCTCGCGCCCGAGATGGCATTTCTTGTACTTGCGGCCGGACCCGCACCAGCACAGCTGGTTTCGGCCGACGTCGCTGCGCGGCTCGGCGCGGCAGCGCGTGAGTAAGTCCATAAGCGGGTGGTCCGGCTCGGCGTCGGCGCGGCGCAGCAACGACAATGCGCGCTCGACGTCGCCGCGATCGGAGGCGAAGCGGGCCAGGTCAAGCAGCGGCAGCGGCCAGTCCGGATCCATCGACTCGGCCGCGAGCAGCTCGTGTTCGGCCGCCTCGATGTCGCCGATCCGCTCCAGCGCCACCGCGTGCAGCCAGCGAGTCGCTATCCGTGCCGCGGGTGGCACTTTCGGTTCCAGCACCTCGGCGAACATGCCCAGTGCGGGAGCGCCGTCGCGACCGGTGCCGACCGTCTCGGCCAACAGCAGCTCGGCCAGTAGCGGATCGGCGAGCGCGACCCCCAGCTCACCGACGATGTCGAGGAACTGGTCGTCCTCGGGCTCTGTTGTGGGGGGCTCGGTCGCACCTTCGGGAGCTGGGGTCAACTCCGGCGGCTCCTCCGCGTCGGCGGCGTCGATCAGCAGCTGCGAGATCTGGTCGTACAGCTTGACCAGTGTGTACAGCACGAACGCGTCGTCGGGGTCGAGGTCGTGTCGCTCTGCCAGCCTCGCGCACCCGCGCTCGAACTCCCAATGATCGAAATCGAAGCCCTCAGGAGCAAGCCACTCGCCGCGACGCGCCAGACCGTAGTCGTCGACGATCTCGCTCAAGGGCGGCAACGGCTCGGTGAACGCCGTCGGGTCCTCGACACACGCTGTCCATACAGCCGCATCGAAGTACGCCGGTTCGTCGGCGTCGAGCGTCGCCGCCAGCTGGGCACCTATGGCGGTATGCGAAGGCGCTGCGACCCGCTCGAACGCGAGTCCATTTTCGGTGTGCCGGACCCCGAGCAGGTCGCCCTCGGCGACGCCCAACGCCTCCAGCGTGCCTGGCATCAGGAGCAGCGCCCCGAGCGGGTCGACCACCTCGGGCGGGATGCCCCGCTGCTCGAGCAGATCGTCGTCGAACTCTTCCAGCACGACCCGCGCCGGCGACCCGTCGGCGAACCGCGCATACTCCTCGTACTCGCAGAGCGCCGTGATCGGTTCCAGGTCCGGGGTCACAGTGAGTATGTCGTAGGCCGCCTCGGCTGCGTCGAGCCGGTGCGTGAATACCCGCCCGGCGAGCACAGTCGGCAGCCACACCCACCGATCGTCGACCAACTGCCCTGCTGGACAATGGATTTCGTCGAGAACTTCGTCCATCGCGGGTTCCGGATCGGCCACTCCGCTGTCCCGCAGCCGTCGCGCGATGTCATCGTCGTCCAATGGGCCGTGATCGGCCAGAATTCTCGCAAGGGTCCGCTTCGCGTCTAACGCCTCCACCACGGCGACAGCCTATGCCGCCGCCGGCCGATGGCTGTGACTACTCCTCGTCCTGGGTGAACTCCTGCCCAACAGACGCCCAACCGGAGTTCTCGGGTGGCGGCACGCGTGTAGTGTCCGCTCTCGTCAGCCGATGAGCGCCTGCCAACTCTCGGCCCGCTTGCTTACCTGCGGACGGGGGTGCCGTGAGCGAATACGAGATGTCCGACGTGTCGGGGAGCATCGATGACGAGGTCGTGGTGGCGTTGCACGACGAGGTCCTGCTGGTTGGCGGCGATCCTGCCGCGGTCGAGTCCTACCTCACGCGGCTGCAGGCGAACGCCGGGCGAGCCATCCGAGTCGCTGGGACTCACGGCGCCTCACTCGCGAACGCGGCGAGCAGACTCGCTGGGCTGTTCTCGGTCCTCGCCAACTCCGGCAAGTACGTTCAGCTGCAGCCCGCCAGCCTGGACGCGTTGAAAAACGCCAATTTAGTTCCCAGCGCCGACGGCTTTTTCCGGCTGATGAATGCCGGTGGCGATGGCCAGCTCCCGGCCCCACTTCAGTGGCGACCGGCGGGCCTCGGCCCGGAAGCGATGGTGTCGGCGCAGATGATCGCGGTACAGCTGGCGTTGACTTCCGCGATCGCTCAGGTGGAAGACGCCGTCCGTCGCGTCGAGGACAAGGTCGAATTAGTGCTCGAAGTCGCCAGGGCACAGCGCGCCGGCGACGTGCTCGGCAACAATGTGACCCTTTCGCGGATGGTCGCGTCATTGGAAAGGTACGGGTCGCTACCCGATGCGTATTGGGATTCGGTGGCTGCTCTTGGACCGGCGCTCAACGTCACCGTCGAGCAACTGCGGAACCATGTCGGCCGCATCCTGGCGTCTTTCGATGACGGCTTGCCGGTGCAGCAGCGTGCCGAGAAGCTGCGAAATGCGCTCAACGACAACCGACTTGGTGACACGTTGAGCCTGCTGGTGATCGCAGAAGAAGCGCTGCACAAATGGCAGCGCCTGAGCCTCGCGCGAGTCGCCTCGACGCAACCAGAACACCTGCTACGGGCGATCGATGAGGCTCGCGAGCTCGTCGACCATCATCTGCTTGAAGACGTCGACATTTACCGGAAGGCAAAGGAAATACTCGACCGGTTCGGCAAGTCCAAGGCCATCGACGGCTTCCGCTTCAACTCGGTGCGAGAGTTGGCCACCCAGCGCTTAGCCCTGCGCGACGAGCTCGACAATTTCGCGAAGGCCCGCCATCACCAGGTCGAGGCCTGGGAGGACTTCCACATCCCGAGCGTGCTCGACGCCGCCGTCGCGACCATCGGAGTGGTTACAAACACCACAACCCATGTACTCGCGGCTGCCGGCCATGGTCTCGTTCGCTTGGGCGCGCTGTTGACAGAGCCGTTGCGGGACAAGCACTGTGAAGAATCAGAGCGCACCGAGGACTCTGAAGCGCTCAGGTGATGGAGATGCGGATCTTTGACCCGGCCGCCAGGATCCGCTCTGAGACCCCACTCTTCCGAAGCCGCTTGAAGCTGACCAACCCGCTGCGACATCCCTTCCGCGTACGGGCGAGAGCCACCTCGGTGGCTTCGCTAAGGCCGACCAGGTTTGGATCTCTGCGTTCATTGCTATGAGCTGCAACAGGTGTCATTGCTTCTTGAATGCCAAAATCACCTTTCGAACGCAGAGCGCATCCGGGCGCGCGGACGAGACGGCAATTCATTCGACGATGTTTCAACTTCCGTCCCGCACAAGTTCGCTGTTGAAGTCTCTCTCATTTGCAAGAATGCGCTAGAGCAGTTCAACCGGCTGCTGCTGACATTGGGGGAAAGTTATGGACGACTCGCTGCTGCTCGGACAGCGGGTGGTGGCGATCCTCGAGACCGGCCGACGCACGGCGACGTACAAGCTCGCGACTCTGATGGCACTGATCGAGCACTGCATCGAGAATTTGCCCGAGCAACCTGACGACGCGCTGCCAGTCCCGCTGCCCGCGCTGGCGCACCGAGTGGTGGAAATCTACTGGCAGCAGGTCAGGCCGTTCGATGGCCATGAGCTGCGTCAATCAACCGGGTCGAGCGCACGAATCCTAAGAGCCACAAAAGAACTTAGTGTGGCTGCGGGCCCAGCGACGGGCTCGGTCGACCTCGCACGGTTGCGTGCGCCTGCTGCATACGACCGCGCCATCGACGACGTGGTGTTATGTCTCGCCCAACAACCGCTGCATAGGTTGCAAAAGATGGCCGGTTCGTCGATGAGTGATCAATTCCTCTACGACGACTCGCGCCTGCATGACCACGTGTCACGATCGACGCTGCGGGCGCATGGCGACGCAATCGAACTCAAACCCGGTGTTGCACAAGGTCTGGCTCGGCTGGCGGGACTATTGAAGCCAGCGCTCGAAATCATGTGGGTCGACGATGTCCGCCGAATGAACAGATTTCTTGACGCCGAGGTTCCCGACGTTGCCGAGCATCTGTTCGGGCGGGAACGGGCCGCTTTGGCCGCTGTACGCCAGCCGTTGAAGGAGGCGTTCGGACCGCACTGTTTCTACTGTGGGATGCATCTTCCGGCCAACAACCCGATCGATCACGTGCTGCCCTGGTCGCTTGTCGGTATCGACGGGTTGTCCAACCTGGTGCTCGCATGCACACGTTGTAACGGCGACAAGAGCGGAGCCGTACCGGCAGTGGGAATCGTCGACAGGGTTCTCCGGCGTGAGCGTGACGTTCTAGAAGAGATCGCCACCGCTTTGCAGTGGCCGACCCAACACGAGCGCGTGGTAGCTGCCGCACGGGGGATCTATCGCGGGCAACCGGACGGTGTTCCGACGTGGTCGGGCTACAAACAGACTGAAAGGCTGGACATCAGCTTTCTTCCGCGGTGGGTGTAGTTGGATTTGCAATCGCGCGCCTCTGGGCGGTCGCGTAGCGGTGTGGGTCGCATACTATGTGGATTGAGTGGTGGAATTAGCCCCTCAAGCGCCTCTCGTTCGTGGCGCCCCAAAACATCTCGGTTTTAAAGGATCGCGACAACGATTGCAGGCCCCTCAGGCATCTCCCGACCGATCGAACCGCACCAAGCGAGTCACTGCCCCACGGATAGGCGGTACATGGGTCAGTGACTTTGCGAACCAAGTCTTTCCAGGTAAGGGCAAGTCGCGTCAAGATATATTGCCCTTGAATGGATTTCGACGATCTTGTCGCGTAGCGGCCCGGCAAGTAGGCCGATCTGAGCAACGGCCCGAGCACCCGAAGCGGTCCCGTAGGAGGGCGGTGGCGCCGGCCAGATGGCGCTCATACGGCGCCAACCATTCGCCCGAGCGCGACTAGGCCGTGCCCCGCCGACAGAATGAACTATGGAACTCTGTCACGCTCGGCGTATGCGCGCTTCTTGCGAAAGAGTGGCGAGATGTATAGATCCTTGGCCGGAGCCGGCCCGTTCCCCTTTGACTTCGCATACGTCACCAGGACGACGTGAACCCGTTGGTGGGCTCGCTGCTCACGCCACCACCAGCGAGGACGCTTGATACATCTCAGTCGGCATCGGTTGGAGCAGTTCCCAAGTGATCGCAATCGGCCGATCCCCCTCGTGCGAAACATATTCGGCCGGACCCAGGAACACGTAGGGCGACGTCCCAAGCGCGTAGGTTCTTGCTTGCCGCACGAAAAGCAAGACATGCGAACCTCGTTCTCGGTGATGGATGTATCGCCGCCCGGTCGGTGAAGTCACCGACGTGGTCGACTGTGATTCCCAATGAAAAAGGCTGGGGTTCAACGCGAAGTCGCGGTACATGGTCGTTGGCGAGTAATCGCGGTCGGACTTCTTCAAGGTAATCAAGAAAGCGTCAGCATTGGCGTCCTCGCACCAAGCGACCCCTTCGCGCATCGTGCTTGGTGTGCGGCGTAGGGAGGCGAAACCCAACCCAGCAAGGATCTCCTCACGGGAATAGCTTGCGTGGACCTCGAGGGGTACATCGGCTAGCTCGGCGACGAGGGTTCCTAATTCATAGGTACTACGGCGGGCATTGTCGAATGCGATATCTATCACTTCGCGCAGCTCGGCGACGACCACTTCGCCTCCCAACGCGTCGAGTCCTGCTGCAGGACTGTCGAATCCACCGCCACTCGGATTCAAAGAGTAGAACAGCATCTCTGCGAGACGCCGCTCGTTCGGGCTGTCCGTGGCGACTTTGCCGTCGAGGATAGACCGGTAAGCCGCCCACCGACGACGGTCATCTACGTGGGCAACCGCCCGCACCCGTTTGACGAGATCGGCTTCACGAGGCCCGTTGTCAGAAGAGAGTTTTCCGGCGTCGCGACACAGCGACGTCCACGACCGGTTGTTCTTCAACACGTCTTCCAGTCGACGTCCGGACGCATCGAGATAGGATGCCAGCCGATTGTCCGGATGCGCGCGAACCTCGGATACCAACGCGGCCCATCTCGGAGAGACCTGCTGCTTTATGTTTTCCAACACCAAATCTCGCGCGACTTCGTCAAGCACGATCTGACTGCCCGAGGGCAGGAACGGGAAACCCTCCTCGATCTGACGCTGCAACGCCTTGCCGCCAACGCCGCTCATCGCTCGAAAACGCTGATCGAATCGGAACTCGCGTCGTTGGTGCCCAACAAAATCCAGCGCGGTCAGCACCGTCTTACCTCTGGTAAGCCGGAGTCCGCGACCCAGCTGCTGCAGGAATACGGTCGCGCTCTCCGTGGGGCGCAGGAATAGCACGGTGTCAACCTCGGGTATGTCGAGGCCCTCGTTGAAGAGGTCGACCGCGAAGAGAATGTTGATCTCCCGGTTTCGCAGGGCGGCAAGTGCGTCGCGGCGGTCGGCCGCTGAAGTCTCAGCGGACACCGCGCGGGCAGGAATACCGGCTTCGCCAAATCTCTGGGCCATATACCGCGCGTGCTCAACGCTGACGCAGAAGCCTAACGCACGCATGGCCTCGAGGTCGGCCACCTTATCGCCGAGTTCCTTGAGCACGATGCGGGTGCGGGCATCGTTGCCCGTGTAGACACCGCTCAGAGCTGCCGCATCATAGCCGCCACGCCTCCATTCAACGGCCTCAAGATCTGTTCCGTCGTGGATGCCAAAGTAATGGAACGGGCACAGCAGGTTCTGCTCTAGGGCCTCCCACAACCTCAGCTCGGCAGCAACCCGGCCACTAAAGAACTCGCGGACGTCGACGCCGTCGGCACGCTCGGGGGTAGCGGTAAGGCCTAACAATTCGATCGGGCGCACGTGGTCAAGCAACCGCCGATAAGACGCGGCCTCGGCATGGTGGAACTCGTCGATCACTACAACGTCGAATTGAGCCGGTGAGATGCCGGAAAGTCTTGCTTGCGAGAGGGATTGGATGCTGGCGAACACATGGCGCCAGTGGGCTGGTTCCTGTCCGTCGACGAGCAGCTCACCGAAGATGGGATCGATGAGGACTTCTTGATACATACGCCGCGTTTGCAGCAGGATCTCCTTGCGGTGAGCCACGAACAGCAGTGTGAGGTCACGGCCGTGGATGTCGCGAGTGAGTCGACGGTAATCCAAGGCTGCGATGACGGTCTTTCCTGTGCCGGTCGCCGCGACGATCAGATTGCGATGGCGGTCATGGATCGTGCGCTCTGCGTCGAGTTCTTCGAGAATCTTTGCTTGGAACGGTTTGGGGTGAACCTCGAGGCCGGACAGGGTGACCGTGATCCCTTGCCGCGCTCGACTTCCCGACGCGGTCTCCAGTGCCGCCCGCAAGCGGTCGCCGTCCTCCGATGGCCTGTACAACTCGAATTCCCTATTTTCCCAATAGGAGTCGAAGGTAGCCCGAAACTTCTCCAGCAAGTGGGGCGTGGATATCGCTGAGAGGCGGACGTTCCATTCCAGTCCATCCACGAGCGCGGCATGGGAAAGATTGCTGGAACCCACATAGGCGGTGTGGAATCCGGTGTTGCGTCGCAACAGCCACGCTTTGGCGTGCAGGCGGGTGCGGTCGGTCTCGTAGTTGATGCGGACTTTGGCTCCGAACTCGTTGACCAGAGCATCAAGAGCGCGAGCATCGGTGGCCCCGAGGTAAGTGGTTGTGATGACGCGCAGCGGGATCTCCCGCCGGCGCAGTTCTTGGAGCTGCTCCGCGAGCAGCCGGAGGCCCTGCCACTTGACGAACGCGCACAGCAGGTCGACGTGGTCGACGCTCGCGAGCTCGGCACGCAATTCGGCAGCTAGGGTCGGTTCGTTGCGTGCGTTGGTCATGAGCGCGGCATCCGAAAATAGGGTGGCAGGCCGTGGCAGTCGAGCTATACCAAGGGCGGTCGTGCTCGTCACTTCCTCGAGCCGGGTAATCTTGCCCGGCTCGATTCGGTGCAGCGCCTCGCCCGCGGCGTGAGCGTCGGGCAGAACCTCAAGGATCCGCCGAACGAGCGCCACACGCTCATCAACGGTGCCGGCGATGCGCATGGCGCGTTCGATGATCGGCGCAAGATGGCGCGCGATTGTCAGCGCCTGTTCGGACTCGTCAACGGTGCCGTAGTTGGGCTGAAGGTCGTCGCACCGCCGGATTTGCTCACTGAGCTGATCTGTCAGCAGCGACTCGTATATCCCTCTGTGCACGAGCTGGACGTTAGCGCATGCGGGCGACAACGCCGGCAATAGTTTGTGGACACCCTGGGGGGACGTGGAAGCCCATCAAGCCATTCAGCTCTCTGAAGGACCGCTGCACACGCTGGTGCCATCGTCGAGGAAGGCCTCGACCTTGCTCATGGGGACGGAAGCCCAGAGCGCAGCCCTAGCACTCGCAAGCCAAACCGTCACCATCGCGGTCTTGCTTCGCACAGTAATGTGCGCTGCCCTCACGAATGTTGCACTCGCCGTTGGCCTTCGCCTGCGTACAGTTGGCCCAATAGCAGCTGCCATCCTCGTTGAATTGCGTGCAGTTAATTTCGAGTGGGTCTGCCATTACCACCGGAGCTGCACTGATGGTGGCTCCCCAAATGACTACTGCGGGTGCCAACGCGACGAATAGTGCACGAAGCATCATCAGAACCCCTGTCGCCAAAGCGCCTTTGCTTACTGACCGCTATCTAACCGTGCGAAGGCAGCTCACCGCTAGTGCCGGAATTCCCTTGACCGCCAGCCATCGGCCGTCACAGACGCAGAACCGGGAGTAACTGTTGATGCCGGTCATGGTTTAGTTGATAGCCCGACCCGATTGAAAATGCATCGAGTGACGAGGCTCCGTTGGCAGTTTCGACCCACACACTCGATTCCCCGCTTACCAATTCGCGTCACCTATGCCGCATCGGCCGTCACCGCCATGCGATCCGCGCGGGCAACATCTGCCGGGGCACACCTAGTGTGGCGGCCGCCAGACACCGCCCTAACCGAAGCGCTCCATGCCTGCCCGAGAAGGCAGCGCCGCAAGCCATGCGTCCGAAAGCAACTCCAACAACTGCCCATCCGGATCCCGCACCATCGCCGCCCCCTCAGACACCGTCCCCTCCACGACACTCCCCCCAAATTCCTCAACCCGCCCCAACACCGAACGAAGATCCGACACCGAAAACGAAATGTGCGTCAGCCCAACCTGATCCATCACCCGTTCGCCACCGGCAGAAACGACCCGGCCCGAGTAGTCCAGCAGCTCCAGCACTAACCCATCCCGCACCAGATACGTCGCATGCAACCCCACCGGCCGTTCCAACTGCAAGAGCGCAGCAGTGCTCTCCTCCGGCGCGTCCAACTCCCACCAGAACTGAAACCCCAGCAGCCCTTCGTAAAACCGCCGCGACCGCACCCGATCCCGCACACACAACCCGACGTGATTGAAAACGACTGGCCGCGAACCCATTACGACTGCCCATACCGCGTCAGCACTACGGGGCCACCAGCCCCAATCACCACCGTCTCCCGCTGAAGACACCCACCGACGCCCTCCTCGACCACCCACGACTGCACGCTCAAAACCATCCCCTCCTCCAACACAGCATCGCGCCCACGCCCCAACCCGATCACCGGCGGCTCAGCCCCCAACCCCAACCCGTGGGCAAGCACCACCGAAGCCGCACCCAAACCAGCCCCCTCCCAAGCCCGATACAGGTCAGCCCCAACACCCCCGGCACGACAAGCCCCCACCAGAGCGTCCATCCCCACCGCGCAACGCTCACTCAAAGACTCAGCCCCACCCGAGCCGGCCACGAACGTCCGCGCCAACCCAGCCTCGTACCCGGCATACAACGCCCCCGGCGCCAACACCACCAACTCCCCGTCCCCCACCACCCGATCCGAGGCCACATGCCCAAGCGAAACTGCCCCAGAGGCAACAAAGCAGACACTCTCCGACGGCGGCACCGGCGTCCCCAACCGCGCCACATGCTCCGAGTACACCCCAAGCAATTCCCGCTCAGAAACGCCCGGATACAAAGCCGCGGCCATCGCACTCAACGCCGACTCCGAAATCGCCGCCACCACTTCAAGACACGTGATCTCGGCGTCCGACTTCACCCGCCGACAAGCCTCAAGGACAGCACCCCCGTCCACCAGCTCCGCACCCGAAGACAACGACGCAATCATCGCCCCAGTAGAAGCCGTCAACCCATCCGTGCCGATCCGCCGCGACTCCCCCAACCCCGGAATAGCCGACACGGACGCCATCAGATTCGCCGGGTTCCAGCTCAGCGGATACAGATCCTCCCGCTCGATTTCCGGCGGCACCCCTTCATCCCACGTCGACAGCAGATGTACCCGCCCGGTCGACCGCACCACCACACACACCGGCGCGAACGGCAACACCCCGGCCCGGCCCAATAACCGGGCACCGCACACGTAGTGCACATTGCCGGCACCACCCAGTATCAAAGCGTCCAGGCCAGAAACGTCCATCCCCGCGAACACCTTCGCCCGCCGCTCAGCCCGCAAAGCAAAAAAGTCAACCCGACTCGAGTCCTCCAAAGCCATGACGCCAACGCGCACACCGGAATCCCGCGCCACCGGACTCATACAACAGCCCCATACGGCGAGTACGAATCCCCGCTCAACTTCACCCACCCGTTATCCGTCACGGCCACAATGTCTTCCGCCCGATATCCCGCCGAACCCTCGTCCCAGATCACCGGCTCGAACACCATCACCATCCCGGGCTCGACCGCCAATCGGGAGTCGAAATCCTCGCCGAGGTCCGTCCCGATCAGCGGCATCTCCGCGCTGTCAGTCCCCACCCCGTGTGCCAGATAGAAATGCTCGATCCACGGCCGCACTCCGTCGTTGGCCGCCACCGCCACCTTGCACAGCTCCAAACCCGACACCCCCGGCCGCAACACGTCCAGGCACGCATCGACCACCCCGCGCCACCGCCGAAACTGCGAAAGCTGCACACCATTCAAACTAGAACCCACGACCCACGTCCGGCCGTAGTCCGAGGCATACCCCTCGTACATGATCCCGGCGTCCACCCAGATCACGTCGCCGTAGCGCAGAAACCGATCCGACGTCACCGTCGGATACGCCAAGTCACCATGCACGGTCCACGGGCCCGCCGAACGATAAGGAGCCATCACCTGCCAGATCGGATCGATCCCACCCGCCGACGCCCCCAACTCGAACACCCGCCGCAGAAACGCAGCGCTCAGGTCGACCTGGCGGACACCTGGCCGAAGCAAAGCCAAAGCGTCCTCCATCGCCAACTCATTCAGCAACTGCGCGTGCCGAATACACGCCACCTCATCGACCGTCTTCAACACCCGCGCCGAACCCAACACCCCCGAGGCATCCACCCACTCGTAAACGCGAAGACCGCGAAACATGGCGTGCGACATGTGGTCAATCCCCAGCCGAGCCCCGCCCTCGAATAACGAAGCCAGTTCCGACGCAAACACCCCATCGTCAAGATCCGGAAACAACGGCCCATGAACCACGACGTCCGAAGGCGCCCCGTCGGCGAACATCGTGAACAAATGCGGCGCCGACTCCCCCGCCACCACCACCGCCACCGCCCGGAACAACGCCGCCGTGTCACCGTCCATCGACGGCGTCAACGCCCCCGTCGCGTACGACACTGCACTGGACCCCAGCAACACCAACCCGTCCAAGCCGCTGGAAGCCAAACCAGCCTGCAACCGACCGAAACGCTCCCGGCGCATGCGGGCCAGATCGGGCAGCGCCGGGATCACCTGCCCGCCGATCGTCGCCCCAGCAGCCCAGTCCTCGATGGCCCCACACCTCCCTAATGCGTAATAATGCAAAGATAGCGTAAAAAGCGCCGCGCACTCCGCCCCGCACTCCGAGAGGCACCGATCAGTGACAGCCCGGCCCGACATCCCCGCCGCAGTCAAGACAAACTTCGACCACCACTCCGACGAGTTCAACCTCAACGAGCTTGCCATCAACGCCGAGCTGAGACGCAAATGCCCGGTCGCCTGGAACGAGAATTACGGTGGCTTCTGGTTCCTCACCAGCTACGAGGCCGTCCGCGAAACCGCCCGAGACGGCGACACTTTCGCGCACAAATACGAGCCGAACGCCGACGACGGCATCGACTACCAGGGCGAGATGGGCGTCCCCCGCCCCGAAGGCCAACCCGCCCTGGGCATCGGCGAGATCGACGGCCCCTTCCACCAGGCCTTAAGACATGCCCTCGCCCCGTTCTTCTCCCCCGGCGCCGTCGACAAACTTCGGCCGTTCATGGAAGAAAAGGCGCACGAGTTCCTCAACCAGCACATCACCGAGGGACACATGGATCTGGTGCTCGACTTCGCCAGCCCCGTCCCGGCCATCCTCACCATGAAGCTGATGGGCCTGCCCTACGACAACTGGCACCTCTACGCCAACCTCTTCCACGCCGTCATGGCCGTCCCCCAGGACAGTCCGGAATACCTCAAAGCCATCGCCGCGGTCCCGGAGATGATGCAGGGGGTTCTCGAATACGCCGCCCTACGACGCGGCGACCCGCAAGAGGACCTGACCAGCTTCCTGCTCCAATTCGAGTTCGAGAACCAGAGACTCACCGACGAGCAACTGCTCAACATCCTCTGGAACCTCATCGGCGGCGGCGTCGACACCACCACCTCCCAAACCTCACTGACGCTGCTGCATCTGGGGACGCACCCCGAGCTCAAAAGCCAACTGATCCAACACCCCGAGCTCTACCGCACCGCCACCGACGAGTTCCTGCGCTACTTCTCGGTCAACCAGCAACTGAGCCGCACCGTCACCAAAGACGTCACCCTCAACGGCCAGCACCTCAAAGCAAACGACAAACTGATCATCAGCTGGCTGGGCGCCAACCACGACGAAACAGAGTTCGACCGACCCGACGAGATCGTGCTGGACCGTAACCCCAACCGCCACTTGGCCTTCGGCCTGGGACCCCACCGCTGCATCGGATCGCACCTTGCCAGAACCATGGCCGAAGTGATGGTCAAAGCCGTCCTCGACCGCATCCCCGACTACAACGTCGACCAAGACGGAGTCGACTTCTACCTCGGCAACCCCGCCATGACCGGCCTCGGCAAGCTGCCCGTCGCCTTCGCCCCGAAAGTCGCTTAGGCCAACGCCTTACGCACCTTCCGGCGCTTGACCCGCAGCGCCCGACTCATCTCGAGCAGCCGCGCCGCGCCGTCCTCGATGCCCGAGGCAAGCGCCTCGAGGTCCGGCGCGGAGTCGTAGTCGCCGGTGATGCCGAAGACGAAATGCTCGGCGTAGCTGACCATCGCGATGCCGGTGCGCAACTGCAGCGCGATCGGCGGGACCGGCAGGATCTCCAATACCCGCCGTCCCAGCAGTCGCTGCTCGGCACGCGGGCCGGGGACATTGGTCGCCAATGCGACCACCGCCTTCTGCGGCAGATGGCTGAGCAGTCGAACGGCCCACGCCGAGAACATGAATGGCACGGTACCGACCGCGGCCAGCATCGCGGTGCCACCTTCACTCTGCCCACTGCCCTTGGCATGCTGCAGTCGCTTGTGTACCAGCTCCAGCTGCGTTACCGGGTCGGCCTCGTCGACGGGCAGCAGCGGCAGCATCGCCGACACTTCGTTGTCAGTCAGGTTGAAATGGTTCGTCCCGCGCACCGACACCGGTACCAGCGTGCGCAGCGAGTTGCGTCCGGGCTTCTCCCCGCGGTCCAGCAGCAGCTGCCGGTAGCTGGCGGTGATCGCGGCCAGCGCGACATCGTTGACCGTCACGTCGAACGCGTCGCCGACCTCGTGCAGGTCGGCCAGCCGAACCCGGGCCGCCCGGTAGCGGCGCCTGGTAGTGACCGAGCCGCTCAACGACGTGTCAGGAGCCGAAGTCAGCATGCTCGCCGTGAGTTCCGCAGCGCCCAAAGCGGCATGTTCGACGGCGGACGCCGCACTGACGGCGCCCCGCGCGATGCCGCTCACCCAGCTCACCGGGTTCAGGCTCACCTTAGGCAAGCCCAGCCACCGCCGCTGCGGCTCCTGGGCGCCGTGGATCTCCGTGGCGAAGGACTCGCCACCGCCCTCGTCGCTGAACTTGGCCATCAGCTGCGTGGTCGCGATGCCGTCGGCGATGCAGTGATGCAGCTTGGTCAGCACCGCCCAGCGGTCATCGCTGAGGCCTTCGATGATGTAGCACTCCCACAGCGGGCGCTCCCGGTCCAGGCGGCGCTCCATCACGTCGGCCACCACGTCGAACAATTCGGTGTCGCCACCGGGTTGCGGCAGCGCGAGCCGGTGCAGGTGCCGGGATATGTCGAAGTGCGGATCGTCCGCCCACTCCGGTGGACCGATGTCGAGCGGGTGGGTCTTGAGCACCTGCGTGCAGCGCGGAATGGATTGCACGCGTTCGGTGAAGGCTTCGACGAACTCCTCGTGAGTCGGCGGGGGCCCCTCGATGATCGACACCCCGCCGATCGCCAGGCTGACGTGTGGGTCGGAGTCTTCGACTTCGAGGAATGCCGCGTCGAGGGCAGTCAGATGCTCCATGGCCGCTACTATCCGCCCCAACGGGTGCGCTGGTGAGAGTCAGAAGTCCTCACCTTCCAGGGCCGAACGAAGGATAGATTGATGCCGATGAGCGACATGACAGCGCGGTTCGCCGAGATCGTCGGCGCGGAGCATCTGCTGGCCGGCGACGCGGTCCCCGAGGACTACTCCCACGACGAGGAGCTGACGCAGTCGCCGGTGCAGCCCGCCTATGTCGCCAAGCCGGCCACCGCCGAGGAGGTCGCGGAACTGCTCAAGGCGGCGTCCGAACACGGGGTGCCGGTGACGGCCCGCGGGTCCGGGTCCGGCCTGTCGGGCGCCGCGCGTCCCATGGCGGGCGGCCTGCTGATCTCTTTCGAGCGGATGAACAAGGTCCTCGAGGTCGACACCACCAATCAGGTCGCCGTCGTGCAGCCCGGGATCACGCTGACCGAACTCGACGCCGCCACCGACGAGTACGGCCTGCGCTACATGGTGTACCCGGGCGAGCTGTCCGCCAGCGTCGGCGGCAACGTCGGCACCAACGCGGGCGGGATGCGTGCGGTCAAGTACGGGGTGTCCCGGCACAACGTGCTCGGGTTGCAGGCGGTGTTGCCGACGGGCGAGATCATCCGCACCGGAGGCAAGATCGCCAAGGTGTCGACCGGGTATGACCTGACGCAGCTGATCGTCGGCTCCGAAGGCACCCTGGCGCTGGCCACCGAGGTGATCGTCAAGCTGTACCCGCGCCTGGACCACAGCGCCACGGTGGTGGCGCCGTTCGCCGACTTCGACCAGGTGATGACGGCGGTGCCCGCCGTCCTTGCCGCCGGGCTGGCACCTTACATCCTCGAGTACATCGACAATCTGACGATGGCCGCGATCATTCACACCCAGAATCTGGAGCTGGGCATCCCCGACCGGGTGCGGGACAGCTGCGCGGCGTATCTCGTTGTGGGCCTTGAGAACCGGACGTCAGATCGGTTGGACGAGGATGTCGAGCGCACCGGTGAGTTGCTGGCCGAATTGGGTGCGGTGGACGCGTACGTGCTGGAGGGCGGGTCGGCGCGGCGGTTGATCGAGGCGCGGGAGAAGGCGTTCTGGACGGCCAAGGCGATCGGGGCCGACGACATCATCGACACCGTGGTGCCGCGGTCGGCGATGCCGAAATTCCTCAGCACGGTGCGGGGTTTGGCCTCGTCGGCTGGCGGTGGTGTGGCGGGCTGCGGGCATGCCGGCGACGGCAATGTGCACCTGGCGATCCTGTTGAAGGATGAGGTGGCACGCAAGCAGTTGATGACCGATATCTTCGCGCTGGCAATGGAATTGGGCGGTGCCATCTCCGGCGAGCACGGGCTGGGGCGCGCCAAGACGCCGTACTACCTGAAGCTGGAAGACCCTGCCAAAGTGGCGTTGATGCGACGGATCAAGGAAAGCTTCGACCCGGCAGGCATTCTCAACCCCGGCGTGGTGTTCGGCGAGTAAGGGGTTAACTGGCGAGCATCCGACGACGCACCAGCCAGCACGCTCGCATCAACGCTGATCACGCTCGGCCCGAGTATGTTCGACCGCCGCCTCAACCGATACTCGACCGCCGCGGTGCGACGCCACTCGTTCGACGACTTCTTCCAGTGTGGGTTGGCTCGCCTCGGCAATCAACCGACTGCGGAGGTACTGCGGCAACGACTGGCCAGAGCGGGCCGCGCGTTCTTTTAACACTCGGTAGCTGTCCTCGGGAAGGCCATCGATGCGCACGCTGGGCATGGCGTCATCTTCGCACGTGCCGCTCTGGCCGAAACGGCATTGCGTTTGCCCGCCTCATAGCGACAACGCGGGACTACCGTGAGCAGTCATGGCGCGGACATGGTTGTCGATTCGGGTGGAGTTGATCAGCGGTCACGGCCGGATTTTCTGGCCTCGTCCGGGCCGGGTCTTCGCCGCGGCACGCTCGCATACATTCGGACAACTCGCCGATGCGATCGACACCGCGTTCGCCCGTTGGGACCGCGCGCATCTGTCCCAGTTCCAGTTCGCCGACGACGGCTCCATCGACTCCGAGGATGCGGTCACCGTCAGACTGTCCGCGCTCGAGCTGGGTGAAAAAGTTCCTCTACGAATTCGACTTCGGCGACAGCTGGACGCACCTGTGCACGGTGGAGCCTCGGCGGATCGACCCTGACGTTGAGCTAGGCATCGTGCCGCAGTTTCCCCTGCCGTACTGGGGCTGGGGTGACATGCCCGACCAGTACGGCCGCCGTTGGGATAACGACGACGGAGAGGGTCCCGTGCCGCCGGATCCCGGGCTCACCGACCTGCCCCCACTACGGCCACAATGGGGACGCCAAAGCATTGTCGCGCAAAGGCGGGCAACCAACTAGTCGACTGTGCCAGCGCCCACGAGGCCTAGCGCAAGTACACCAACGCGTTGTTGCCGCCCTGGCATACGGATCCGGCGGCCGTACACGTCATCGAATACGTCCGGCCGGTCACTGGGCTGTAGACATCGAACGGCGCCGAGCCATTGCCAATCGCGTGATAAGTCTCCGCGGTCTTCAACGCGAATTCGCACGAGGTGTCCGAGTTGCCGGCGTAGACCGACGCCCCGCGACTGGACTTGCCGCAGTAGGTGTCCGCCATCGCCACCGGGGCCACGGTGACTGTCACGACAACCGCGAAGGACACTGCAGCGGCGCCGAGAATGTGCTTGATCATGACTCGACCTCCACCTGCAAAGTCAACTCGCCGCCGAGAATCCGCAGAGCCTCAACCCGCCGCGGCGTACTGCAAAGCCGGTTCCGCCGAATCAACATGACTACCACTGAGAATGGTAAGCATCTCCGGACGAATCTGGTAGCGCACCCCGTTCGCCGGATTCACCACGTCGAACCCGCCGGAAGCCCTTACCGCACCAGGTAATTCGATATGCGCGCCGTCGCTGATCCGCTCACCGCGGTAGTAGAAGTTCCCAGGTCCGGATTGACACACCACCACCAGAGACTTCGCGGTCCGCAGCACCGCCGCGGGCGGACTGCCCGGGTCACACCGCGCCGTATGCCCGACGAAGCCCAACGCGTCGGCGCCATCCACCGGCCGGGACAAGGACGGGGCCACAGAACTAGCCGGCAACGCCGACGGCGCCGACGGACCTGAGCGGCCGCCGAACGCCAAGACCGCCGCCAGCACGGCCGCGATCACCAGCATCAATGCCGCGAAGCCCCCGACGAACATCGGCAACCGACTTCGCCGGAAAGCCAATGGCGCAGGAGCCGGGGAAGGATACGGACTGAATCCAGTGTCCTCGGGATTGGGGTAATCGGTGGCAAACGGCCGCGTGCCCGACGGCGGGTTCATAACTGCCGCGGCCGACCGGGCCAGTTCACCGGCCGAAACGAACCGCGCCGCAGGCTGTTTGGCCATCCCCTTCGCAATGACCCCGTCGAAAGCCCGAGAAACGCCGCGGCGCATGATGCTCGGCCGCGGCGGGGCCGAGAAGAGGTGCGCGCTCATCACCGCGGCGGGTTCAGGAAAGTCGAAAGGTGTTCTGCCCGTCAGGCATTCGTACAACAGGCAGGCCAGCGAGTAGACATCGGTCGCCGGCCCGACCCAGTCTCCGTTGAAGCGCTCTGGCGCCATGTACAGATACGACCCGATCGGCAACCCCGCACCCGTCAAACCGGGATCCCCGCCGCCGCGGGCGATCCCGAAGTCGACGAGATAGGCAAACCCGTCCGCGTTGATCAGCACGTTCTCCGGCTTGACGTCGCGGTGCACCAAGCCGTCCGCGTGAGCGGCATCGAGCGCGGACGCCACCTGAGCGACGATGGCCACCGCATCCGCCGGCGCCAGTGGGCCGCGAGCCTGCAGCATGTCACGGAGGCTGCCGCCATCCACCAGGCGCATGTCGATGAACAACACCCCGCCGATCGCACCGAAGTCATGCACGGGGATGACGTGCGGTTCCTGCAGCCGCGCCGCGATCTGCGACTCCCGCCGGAAACGCTCCTGATATTGCGGGTCGGCGGCCAGATCCGGGCGCAGCAGCTTCAGCGCCACCATCCGCCCGCGAACGGTGTCGAAGGCCCGGTACACCTCACCCATACCGCCCGTACCCAGCACGGATCGCAGTTCGTACGGTCCGAATCGGGTCCCGACACGCGACCCGCCACGCGGCGAAGTCATCACCCGATCCTTCCACGTAGGCTGCGGTCTATGGCGACCAGCAGCCGTCTCACGGTGGACGATTGGCTGCAGGCGGGCTACGCGACGGTGGCCGACGAAGGCCTCAATGCCCTCAAACTCGACCGGCTCTGCGCGCGCCTGAACGTCACCAAGGGCAGCTTCTACTGGCATTTCACCGACATGGCGGCCTACCGGAAAGCCCTGATCGAATCCTGGACCCGGCTCAAAGACGACGAACTCCGCGAGATCGAGGAGCTCGGCGACACCGAACCACGCGAACGGTTGTCCCAGATGATCGGGCTGCTCATAAAGCCAACCCACTGGACTCTGGAACGTGCCATGCGCGAGTGGGCGCGATCCGACGAAGACATCGCCGCCGCCATCCGCGCCGCCGACGGCCGGCTGTTCAAGCAGGTGCGACGCGCCTTCCGTGACTTCGGATTTGATGCCGACGAAGCAGCTCTGCGCGCCGGAACAACTTTCGCCGCCGGCATCGGCCTGTTGCATCTGTCGGTTGGCACACCGGAAAAGCAGCAGCGCGAGAGATTTCTGGACTTCCTGCTCCGCCCGTAAGCCCGACCATACCCAAAGGTATGGTGAAACCATGACGGCTATCACCGACGATTTCGTCGAACGCCTCCAGCAGCGCGCCCAGGAAGCCGAACGGCTGCGCAGGCTCCCGGACGCCACCGTCGACGAACTCCGCGGGTCCGGCTTCACCGAGCTCCTCAAGCCCAAAGGCTACGGCGGCCAACAAGCCGAGTTCGCAGCCATTTTCGACCCCGTACGCCGGATGGCGCACGGTTGCACCTCCACCGCCTGGACCGCCGCGTTCTACACCCTGCACACCTGGATGCTGTCCCTGTTCGACGAGCAGGCCCAGGCCGAAGGCTTCGCGACGCAGCCCTTCTTCGCGTCGGCCCCGCTGGCCCCCACCGGCCGCGGCACACCGGCCAACGGCGGAGTCACCCTGAGCGGACGCTGGTCCTGGGCCACCGGCGTGATGCACGGCAACTGGACCATCGTCGGCGCACTCTGCGGCCCGGACGACGGCATCTACCCGGCGCTCGCGCTCATCCCGGCCGACGACATCAGCATCGTCGACGTTTGGCACACCGACGGCATGTGCGCCACCGGATCCAACGACATCGTCGCCGATCACGTCTTCATCCCCGAGCATCGCCTGGTCAAGATCACCGACATCTACGCCGGCACCACGCCGGGCGCCCGGTTGCACGACGCGGACGTCTACCGGTGGCCCCTGGTGCCCGCACTCGCGCTCACCGCCGCCATGCCGGCCCTCGGCGCAGCCGAACGCGTCACGGAGATCTACACGCAGCGCCTCAGCGAACGGGTCATCGCCTACGAGGGCACCAGCCAGAAGGACAAGCCCGCCGCCCAGGCCCGCCTGGGTGCGGCTCGCGTCCGGCTCCGCGCTTTGCACGGCCTGCTGCACGACACCACCGGTCGCATCAACGAGATCCTGGCCACCGGCAACAAGGTGCCTAGAACCGTCCGCGCCGACGCACGCCTGGCCGCCGCCCACATCGTCAAGGAATCCCGCAGCATCATCGCCGACCTACTCGAAGCATCCGGCGCCAGCGCCCACTTCCTCGACAACCCGCTGCAACGCGCCAAGCGTGACGCCGACGTGATCAGCGGGCACGTGATCTTCGACTACGACACCAGCCGAGAACTGGCCGGCGCCTTGGCAATTGGGCTCAAGATCCCGCCGACCGCGATGGTCTAGGCCGACTACGCCGTCAGCTGCTTCAACAGCGGCACCAGGCTGAACAGACCCGCGACCCGGTTGCCGGTGTTCAGCAAGCCGGTGACCAGCTGGGCGCTGTTGGGGTTCGCGGCGCTCGTCACAGCTGTGTTGAAGAAGCCGGATAGCTGGCCGTCCCCGAGGCTGCCGCCGCTGGCCGAATTGAAGAAGCCCGAGTTTCGTCCGTTGAATCCCGTTCCTCCGGCAGCCGTATTGAAGAAGCCCGACGAGCCGGTACCGGTGTTCCCGAAGCCCGAATTCGGACCGGGTTGGTCGGTCACGCTGCCCACGCCCGTGTTCAGGCTGCCGAAATTCCACACGCCGGTATTCGCACTTCCCGCATTTCCCCAGCCGGTATTGGTGCTTCCCGAATTCCAGAAGCCGGTGTTGCCGCCCAGCGCGGTGCCGCCGCCATTCCCCCAGCCGGTATTCACCTGACCCGCGTTGAAGAAGCCGGTGTCCAACGCCCCCGAGTTACCCAGCCCGAAGTTACCATTGCCGGTGTTCCCGATGCCGATGTTGCCGAAGCCGGATTGTCCGATGCCGATGCCTTGAATCTTGCCAATATCGGCTGGAATGGTGTTGAAACCGGAGTTGAAAATGCCGACATTGCCGTCGCCGGAGTTGAAGAAACCGATGTTGTGGGTGCCCGAGTTACCGAAGCCGATATTTCCGGCGCCCGAGTTCAGGCCGTTGAACACGAACTGGGCCGTCGCCGAGTCGTAGTAGATACCCCCGACACCGACCAACTTGTTGCCGGTGAGACCGAAGCCGACGTTGCCATTGCCCGTATTCCCAGCGCCGACGTTGAGGTCGCCATGGTTCCCGATGCCGAAGTTTCCGTTGCCGAAATTCCCAAAGCCGAAGTTCGCGCCCGGGTTGGTACTGGTCGCGGGGTTGCCTAGGTTACCGAAGCCGATGTTGTCGTTGCCCCGGTTTCCGCTGCCGAAGTTGTTATTGCCCAGGTTCCCGCTGCCGATATTCCCATTGGCAGCGAGCCCGACCCGGCCGTTTCCGCCGCCGAGGTTTCCGCTTCCCGTGTTACCGCTGCCGATGTTGGCGTTGCCGTTGTTGCCGTTGCCGATATTGCCGTTACTGCCCGGTCTGTTCCCGATGCCGAGGTTGAATGGCAGAGCCTGCAACAGCTGCTCGAACGGGTTCAATCCGGCGGCAGCCGCCGCAGCGCTCGCGTGGTATTCGGTCATGGCGGCGACGTCAGCGGCCCACATCGCCTCGTAGTCGAACTCGAACGCGGCGATCGCCGGCCCGAAGATGCCCAGAAAATTCGAGCGAACCAGCTGCACAAACGCACTGCGGTTGGCTTCCACCAGCAACGGATGCACCGTCGCCACCTGCGCGGCCTCGAAGGCGCTGACGACAGCCTGGGCCTGCGCCGCCGCACCGGCAGCACTGGCCGACGCCGCGCTCAGCCACCCCGCGTACGGCGCGGCCGCGGCGGTCATCGCCGCCGCGGCCGGGCCTTGCCATGCCTGACTGGTCAGGCCTGAAGTCACCGAGGAGAACGAATCCGCCGCCGTACCCAACTCATCGGCCAACCCACTCCACGCCGCCGCGGCGTCCACCATCGGCGCAGAACCCGCGCCGCTGAACATCAGCAAAGAATTGATTTCCGGCGGCAGCATCGGAAAATTGACCATGGTTGACCTCCTGACCCGATTCCTGGCCGCCCCGATGCGGCCATGCCCGAGTGGAATCGTGTCGCCCCAGCGCAGATGCTACGAGTACCGGAATGCGGAAATAAGGGACTAAAGGCCCTAAAGGCTCCGCGCGTGATTTCCGGCCAGGAAACAACGTCGAGCGTTAGCCGGCGAATTAGCGAGGGGAACGAAATCCCTATGGCGAGGCTCTACGACCGCCCGGCCAACCGATCCACGTCCACCACTTCACCGCGATTGATGCTCACCCAGTCGCGCCCGTCCAGATACGGGCGCAGGCTGCGCCCGATCAGTTCGGCGTCGGCCGCTGACTTGGGCCGCTGCAGCTCGTACACGTGCGGCAAAGATGCCATGCCGGTGACGACATCCCAGAGCTTCAGCGCGTCCGCGCCGTCCGGCGGGTCCACCAGCACCGGCCCGAACAAGCACTGGCCGTCCAGGAACATCGTCGGCACCCCGTACCCGCCGGCGTCGACCACGCGCTGGTGCTCGGCACGGACGTCGTCGTGGGTCGATGGGTCCGCTAAAGCAGCATCCAGAACCTCAGCGTCACAACCGATTTCACCGAGCAGTCGGCGCGCTACCGCGGGGTCGTGCGGCTTGCCGCCCAGATCGTGCAGCTCGTGACCGATCGCGGCATACCAGCGGTCCAGCAGCTCCATGTCGGTGCGGCGCAATAGCGCTCCGATGCGCATCAGCGACCAGCCGTAGGACCAGCCCCGTTCCCACGGGTGCTTCTTGCCCTCGACGCGGTTGACCTCTTCGAGGCTGAAGAAGCGCCAGTCGATGGTGATGCCCACCTGCTCGCGAACGTTCCGGATCCACACCGAGGTCTGGTAGGCGAATGGACACATCGGATCGAAGTGGAAGTCAACCGTGCTCATCGCTGGGCTCCTCTCTATACCCGGGGACGCACCCCGGCCGCGCGGTACACGAACATCGGTTCCAGCCGGTACTTCACCGTCGCGGCCGGCAGCCGCTGCAGCACCTCGCCGGGAATCTCCCGCCGATAGTTCAGTTTCATCGTTCCCGTGAAGGCGTGGTCGACTTGGCGCAGATCGATCTCGATCGCCAAACCATGCCCCGAGATCGTCGCAATGGCCGGCCCGGGCTCGGCGTCCCACCGGCAATCGATGGACCGCAGATTCGGGTCCGCGCCCGTCGGAAAGGTGGCGACGATTCGCTGCTCGGTGAACGCGAACATGCCGCGATAGCGCGCCACACCCGCAGCCGAGTAGACACCCGGCACGTGACCGCTGAAGCTGCGGCGAACGGGCACCCGCGCAGCGAGCAAGATGATGCCCTCCGCCTCGAGCTCGGCCTGCAACTCCCCCGGCACATTGGAGAACCTGGGCCAACGCGGCACTACTGCACCGTCACGTTCGCGGTGAAGGTGCACGTCGGCGCGGCGTCGCCGACGACGCTGCGGTAGTTGGCGACGATCGTCGTCTTGCCGGACTTCAGTGCGGTGAACGTCCACACCTCGGTGCCGGGTGCGCCCATCCGGTCAGTGTCGCCCCGCACATATTCGTGACTGGCCTGCTTCAGCAGCGCGGCGTCACCGATCTTCGGGTCGTCTGTCCAGCGGTAGGGGGTGGTGTGGTTGGCGCCCAACGAAACCTTCAGCGTGTCACCGACCGCGAGCGTGACATCGCGGGTGATCGAGCTCTGATTGAGCACGTCGTCGATGGGGACGTCGATGGTTTTGGTGGCCGCCTTGCTCGGGCTCGAACACCCCACGAGCATCAGAAACAGGACGAGGACGGCCAGCTGCTTGACCTTCATCAGTGCACCATAGTCCTCCGCGGACCGAGTGTGCGCTGACCGCTTCGAGCGTGCCCTGGTGGTGGAAAAATCGCTGAAATCGCGCAGTACACGCACACCCGAAACAGGCGGCAATACCCCCGCACCAGCAAACAGTCCGGTACTTTCAATGCGTGTTTGGCATCATTCGGCCCTGCCGTCATCGGCTCGGCGGCGAACTCACCGCGGCTTGGCGCGCCCAGCTCTGCGGCCTGTGTCTGGCGTTGCGTGACGACTACGGTCAGGCCGCGCGAATCGCAACCAACTATGACGGCCTGATCGTCTCGCTGTTGGTCGAAGCGCAGTCGGCGGCAAAGCCGACGCGCCGCACGGCCGGGCCGTGTCCGTTGCGCGGCATGAAGCGCGCGGACGTGGCGACCGGCGAATGCGTGCGACTGGCCGCCGTGGTGTCGCTCGCGCTGGCCGCGGCGAAGGTCCGCGACCACGTCGACGACCGCGACGGCCTGGTCGGGGTCGCGGCGGTGCGTCCCACCGCTCGGCGCATCGCCGAACGCTGGGTGCGCCGCGGCACCGACACCGGGCACGAGTTGGGCTTCGACGCCGGCGTGCTGGTGGCCGCGATGGACCGGCAGGCCGAACTGGAAGCATCGGCGGGCCCCGGCAGCTCCCTGCTCACAGTCACCGAACCCACCGAGACCGCCGTCGCCGCGGCCTTCGCCCACACCGCCGTGCTGGCCGGCCGCCCGGCCAACGAGGCGCCTTTGCGCGAGATCGGGCAGCTGTTCGGACGGGTCGCGCATCTGCTGGACGCCGTCGAGGACTACCGCGACGACGTGGCCCGCGGCAAGTGGAATCCATTGGCCGCCACCGGCACAACCCTCGCCGAGGCCCGCACGCTGTGCGACGACGCGGTGCTCGGCATCCAGCTCGCACTGGCCGACGTCGACTTCACCGACGGCCGGCTGCCGAAGCGGTTGCTGACCAAGGAGCTCAGGCGCTCGGTCTCGCGCACCTTCGACCCCAAAGGCAACTACCCCGACGGCACCGCGCACGGTCAGCAGGAGGGCATCAACTTCGGCCCGCAAGGTCCGCAGGGTTTCGGCAACTACCCCGGAGCCCCCGGGGAACTGCCGCCCGAAATGCAGCCCAAGCCGAAACGAGGGTGCTGGGACAGCTGCACCGACGCCTGCTGCTGCGAATGCGAATGCGACTGCTGCTGCGACACCTGCTGCGAGGGTGACAGCTGCTGCTGCGACTGCGGAGACTGCTGCGACTGCAGCTGACGCGACGCCCGTCCAGCCATAAGCAAGGATGGGACAGGTGTTTGCGCTTGTTCTCATCGTTGCGCTCGTTACCACTGTGGTGCTGGGCACCCTCCTGGGCCGGCGGTTCCGGGTCGGTCCCCCGGTCCTGCTCATCTTCCTCGGCGCGCTGCTCGGGCTGATCCCCCGCTTCGCGCATGTCCACATCGAGGGCGAGCTGGTGCTACTGCTGTTCCTGCCGGCGATCCTGTACTGGGAGAGCCTGAACACCAGCTTCCGCGAGATCAAGAACAACATGCGGGTCATCGTGATGACCAGCATCGGCCTGGTCATCGCCACGGCCTTCGCGGTGTCCACGGCGGCGCGGGCGATGGGCATGGAATCGCATGCGGCCGCGGTGCTGGGCGCCGTACTCTCGCCCACCGACGCGGCGGCCGTCGCCGGCCTGGCGAAAAAATTGCCGCGCCGGTCGTTGACCGTGCTGCGCGGCGAGAGCCTCATCAACGACGGCACCGCGCTGGTGCTGTTCGGGGTGACCGTGTCGGTCGCGGTCGGTGGCGGCGAGGTCGGCCCGCTGGCCCTCACGCTGCGGTTCATCTACTCCTACCTCGGCGGCATCGTCGCCGGGCTGATCGTCGGCGGACTGGTGACGCTGCTGCGCCGCCGCATCGACGCGCCGTTGGAGGAGGGTGCGCTGAGCCTGCTCACTCCGTTCGCCGCGTTCTTGCTCGCGGAGACCACGCATTGCAGCGGTGTGGTCGCGGTGCTGGTGTCCGCGCTGATGCTCACCTACGTCAGCCCGCGGGTCATCCGGGCGCGCTCGCGGTTGCAGTCCTTCGCGTTCTGGGACATCACCACATTCCTGCTCAATGGTTCGCTGTGGGTGTTCGTGGGCGTCCAGATCCCTAACGCCATCCGTGGAATCGCCGACGTCCACGGCGGTATCCGGCACGCCGTCTTTCTGGCGTTCGCGGTGTGCGGTGTGGTGATCGCGACACGGTTCCTCTGGGTCGAGCTGACCACCGTCCTGGGGCTGGCCATCGACAAATCCGCGCACCGGGACACCCGTCACGTTCCGTTCCGCCAGCGCAGCGTCACCAGTTGGGCCGGTTTCCGCGGTGCGGTCTCGCTGGCCGCGGCGCTCGCGGTGCCGCTGGAAACACATACCGGCGCACCGTTTCCCGACCGCAACCTGATCATCTTCGTGGTCTCCGTGGTCATCCTGACAACCGTCCTCATCCAGGGCAGCACGCTGCCCCTGGTGGTCCGGTGGGCGCGGTTGCCCGAAGATGTCGCACGCGCCGAGGAGGTGCAGCTGGCCCGCACCCGCGGCTCCGAGGCAGCACTGGAAGCGTTGCCGGAGGTCGCCGCGGAAGTCGGCGTCGGCCCCAAGCTGATGGCCCGGCTGCAGAAGGAATACGAAGAGAAGGCCCGGCTCGCCGAAGCCGACGGCGACGACTCGGAAGACAGCAACCACCTCACCGAGGCGCGGGACAAGATACGCGAGGTGCATCTTCGGGTGCTGGAGCGCAAACGCCAGGCCGTTACCGAGCTGCGTAACCAGCGCCTCATCGACGACATCGTGCTCCGCGAGATCCAGGAGACCATGGACCTGGAAGAGGTGCGGCTGCTCGGTCCGGCCGACGTGGAATAGGGTCCTGTCATATCGCTTGAGCGACAAGCGACTTCGCATCAGCCGATGCACTGGGCGGAGCGCTGCGCCGCTGGCTCGGGTAGCGTCCTTGACGTGACTTCCGTGCGTAGCGCTCAGAAGATCGTCGACGTGCTGTCCGCGCAAGGCGTGCCGTACGTCTTCGGGGTGCCGGGCGCGAAAATCGACGCGGTGTACGACGCGCTACTCGACGGCGGCCCCGACGTGGTGGTGTGCCGGCACGAACAGAACGCCGCGTTCATGGCCGCCGCCGTCGGGCGGCTCACCGGCATTCCCGGCGTCGTGCTGGTCACCTCCGGGCCGGGCACCGCCAATCTCGCCACGGGCCTGCTCACCGCCAACACCGAACAGGATCCCGTAGTGGCGCTGTGCGGCGCGGTGCAGCGCGAGGACCGGCTCAAGCGCACCCACCAGTCGATGGACGCCGCCGCGCTGTTGCGGACGGTCACCAAGTACACCGGCGAGATCGACCATCCCGACAACGCCGCCGAGGCCACCGTGACCGCGTTCCGTGTCGCGCTGACCGAACCGTGTGGAGCCACAGCGGTTGTCCTGCCCGCGGACGTGCTGGCCGCCCCGACCGACGCGGGGATCACCGCGGCGTTGCCGATTCCCCCGCTCGCGGCGGCGCCGTCCGAGCTGGTGACGCGGGCGGCCGAGTTGATCCGCACCGCGCAGCGGCCGGCGCTGCTGGTCGGCATCCGCGGTGCCGATCCCGAAACCTGCACGGAATTAAGGGCTTTGGTGGCGGCGACGGGACTGCCCGTCGTGGAGACATTCCAAGCCGCCGGCGTCATCTCCCGAGAGCTGGAGGACTGCTTCCTGGGCCGGGTGGGACTGTTCCGCAACCAGCCCGGCGACGTCATCGTGGCCCACGCCGACGTCATCGTCACCATCGGTTACGACGCCGTGGAATACGACCCGGTGTTGTGGAACAACAATGTCGACCGCACGATCGTGCACATCGACTCCATCCCCGCCGACGTCGACAACCACTATCTGCCGACGGCGGAACTGCGCGGCGATATCGCGGCTACCCTCACCGCATTGACGGACTCGCTGACCGGGTTCGCGCCGACCAGCGACTACCAGAGCGAGGTCGCCGTCCAACGGAACGCGTTGGCGCACATCGACAATGCCGCGCGCGACCAGCCCCCGGCCGGCCCGGGCCTGAACCCGGTCGCGGTGGTGCTGCGGCTGCGCGAAGAGCTCGACGACACCGCGACTATCGCCTGTGACATCGGCTCGGTCTATATCTACCTGGCCCGGCATTTCCGGGTCTACGAGCCGCGCCGGCTACTGTTCTCCAATGGCCAGCAGACTCTCGGGGTCGCGCTGCCCTGGGCGATGGCCGCCTGCCTGGTCCGGCCAGGCACGCCCGTCGTCTCGGTGTCGGGCGACGGCGGGTTCCTGTTCTCCGCGCAGGAACTCGAGACCGCCACCCGGCTCGGTTTGACGTTCACCCACATCATCTTCCGCGACAACAGCTACGACATGGTCGGCTTCCAGGAAGAGCTCAAATACGGCCGCAAGTCCGGAGTGCAGCTCGGCGACTACGACGTGATCTCCTACGCCCAGGCATTCGGCGCACACGGCTACCGGGTACACAGCCTCGAAGAATTCGGCTCGGTCCTGCGACAGGCGCTGGCCGAACCCGGCCCCTCGTTGATCGACGTCCCGGTCGACTACAGCCACAACGTCGACTTGGCCGCCCACCTACACGACGACACGTTCGAATGAGCACCGCCCGCGAGCACTTCCGCCGTTGGGCCACAGCCCTTCTCGGCCATGATGCCGAGGTGTACCAGTACTCCACCATCGGCGCCCTGCTCGACGGCGTGTATGACGGCGAGGCCACCGTGGCCGACATCCTGCAGCACGGCGATTTCGGGTTGGGCACCTTCAACCACCTCGACGGCGAGATGGTGATCCTCGACGGCGTCTGCTACCGGTTGCGCGCGGACGGAACCGCCACGCGCGCAGCGCCAACCGACCGCACACCCTTCGCGGCGATCACCCGCTTCCACCGCGACTTCGGCATCGCGATCACCGAACGCACCGACCGCGCCGCGGTGACCGCCGCCATCGACCAGCGGATCGCCAGCACCAACCTGATCTACGCGATCCGGGTCACCGGCCACTTCGCCGACCTGCACACCCGCACCGTGATGGAACAGCAGCAGCCGTATCCACCGCTGACCGAAGCGACCGAAGGGCAGGCCGAAACCCGGTTCACCGACGTCTCGGGCACCCTGGTCGGCTTTCGCACCCCCGACTTCGAACAGGGCATTTCCGTCGCGGGCTATCACCTGCACTTCCTCAACGACGACCGCAACGCCGGCGGCCACGTGCTCGATTTCACGCTGGAACGCGGCGACGTCGGCGTCAGCGGAGCATCCCAGCTGCACCTCAGCCTGCCGACCTCCGGCGCGTTCCTGCAGGCGCGGTTATCCGCGGACGATATCGGCGATCAGATAACCAAGGCGGAAGGCAGCTAGCCGGTACTGCACGGAAGTCGTTTGATGCCATGGAAGAACGACGACCTCAGCCGGTCCGGCTCGCCGGTCACCGTCAGCCCGGGCACATTCGGATACAGCTCCTCGAGCATGACCCGCAGCTCCAGCCGGGCGAGCTGGGCGCCGAGGCAGAAGTGCACTCCCCCGCCGCCGAACGCCGCGTGCCCGGCATCCGTTCGGGTGACGTCGAATTCGTCGGCGCGGTCGAACACCTCCTCGTCGCGGTTGGCCGACAGATAGTGCATCAGCACCCAGTCACCGGCGGGGATCCGCTGCCCGCGGATCTCGACGTCGCGGGTGACGGTGCGGCGGAAGTGCATCACCGGGCTCGCCCAGCGCAGCAGTTCCTCCACCGCGGGCTTGACGGCATCGGGGTCGCGGGCCAGTAGTGCCTGCTGCTCAGGGTGCTGCGACAGCGCTAAGATGCCGTGGCTCAGGGTGTTTCGGGTGGTCTCGTTGCCGGCGATGGCCAGCAGCAGGAAGAATTCGTTGAGCTGGTCGCGGTTGAGCTTCTCGCCGTCCACCTCGGCGGCCAGCAGCGCCGACAGAATGTCGTCGGTCAGGCCGTGTGTCCGCCGGTGCTTGACCAGTTCGCCGCAGTAGCGGAACATCTCGGCGGCCGCCTGCCCCAGCGCCTCCGGGGTGGGGGCGTAGTCCGGGTCTTCGATGCCCAGCGTGCCGATCGCGTTGCTCCACCGGAACACCTCCATCCGGTCTTCGGCCGGCACCCCGAGCACGTCGGCGATCACCTGCAGCGACATCTCCGCGGAAATGTCTGGTACGGCGTCGAATTCACCCTTCTCGGTGATGTCGGCGACGATGTTGCGGGCGACCTGACGCATCTGCGGCTCCAGCCGCAACACGTTGCGGGCCGTGAAGCCCTGGTTGATCAGCTTGCGGTAGTGCACGTGCCGCGGCGGGTCGATGCCCGGCAGCATCGCCGAGGTGGGCCCCGCCTCGACCTCGACCAGGGTGTTGCCCCGGCTGCTGGTGAAGGTGTCGGTGTCACGGCTGACCAGTCGCACGTCGGCATGTTTGGTCAGCAGCCACGCCCGGGGCAGGCCGGACATCTGCACCGGGTGCACCGGCGCGTCCGCGCGCAACCTGGCCATCGCGTCGAAAGGGGCGCCGGCGACGAAGGTGTCAGGGTTCAGCACCGCCGCGGCGTCGCGATCGGCCTGCGTGTCCTGGTTCTCGACCACCAGTGACCCCAGCTTTGGAACGGTCATGACTCCCCCTCGGATGCCTTGATGCCGGCGATGATCACGTCCAGGCCGGCCCGAAAACGCTTGGTGGATGATGGTTTGCCGCGGGACTCGTCCAGACTGACCGAGCCCAGCAGGTAGGTGTAGAGCACCGTGTGCGACGCCGCGGCAACGGATTTGGCGAGCCCCGCTTCGGTGAGCAGCGAGCGACTGAGCCGGTCCAGGCGGCGGGCCCGCTCCCCACCGCCGCGGGTCTGCAGGATGCCCGCTATCCCGGGCACGCCAAGCATGACTTCGCGCGCCGCGCAATAGAGTTCGGCCAGCCGGGTGTCCCAGGGTCCGGCCTCGGGCATCGGGATCCCGGCCAGCACCGACTCGGCCAGCAGATCCAGCGCGGCCTGTTTGCCCGGCACGTGGTAGTAGACCGACGGCACCGCGGCACCGAGTTCGGCGGCCAGCTCGCGCATCGTCACCTGCTGCACCCCGACGCGGCGCGCGAGGGTGTGCAGCGAGGACACCACCTGGGTGCGGTCCAGCTCGCCGTAGGCGCGCCGCGCCGTCATTCGAGCCATGTTCGAATCAATTCGAGCACTGTTAGAATCTAGCGCGATGAGCACGCTGCCCGCAAAGTTGTCCATCTCCACGCCCGTGGTGACGATGTTTCCCGGCGTGAGCGCCGACTGGGAAGTCGACGCGTCGATCGAGGACATCGCGCGGGTCGCCGAAGCGGCGGACCGGCTCGGCTATCACCATCTGACCTGCAGTGAACACATCGCACTACCCGCCGCCGAGCAGGCCCGCCGCGGCGCGCGTTACTGGGACCCGCTGGCCACGTTCGGTTTTCTCGCGGCCCGTACCCGGCGAATCCGGTTGGCCACCAACGTGTTGGTGCTGGGTTACCACCATCCGCTGGAGATCGCCAAGCGCTACGGGACCCTGGACAAGGTCAGTAATGGTCGGCTCGTTCTCGGTGTCGGCATCGGCTCGCTGAAAGAGGAGTTCGACTTGATCGGCGCCCCGTTCGAGGACCGCGGCGTGCGCGGAGACGACGCGTTGCGGGCGCTTCGTGCGGCGCTGTCGGTGGCCGAGCCCGCCTACCACGGCGACTTCTATTCGTTCGACGGCATGGTCGTCGACCCGTGTGCGGTGCAACCGCGGGTGCCGTTATGGATCGGCGGCCGCACGCTGCGGTCGCTGCGCCGGGCCGTTGCGCTGGCCGACGGATGGGCGCCATTCAACGTGAGCCTGCCCCAGGCACGGGAATGGCTGGACCGCTGCGACCTTCCGCCGGGCTTCGAGGTGGTGCTGGGACCGGCCCACCGGCTGGATCCGCTCAACGAGCCCGATCGGGCCCGGGAACTGATCGCCGAGACCGTCGCACACGGCGCCACCATCGTCAGCGCCACCTTCCGGCACAATTCACTGCAGCACTACCTGGAGAACCTGCACGCACTCGCCGAACTCAACGCCGGATGAACCGGGTCAGGGCAGGCGTGTTCAGCCTCACCGCCGCGGCGCCCGCCGACGACGGGTATCTGCGCTGGCATCTGCTCGACCACATGCCCGAGCAGTATCAGCTGCCCGGCATCGTGCACGGTTTGCGCTGGATCGCCGACGGCGACTATCCCGCGCACCGGATCGCTGCGCACGGACCGCTGGGCGACATCGGCAACGTCGTCCACTACCTGGTCGGCGAACCCGTCGCCGAAACTCTGCGCGACTTCGTCGAACTGGGCCGCGTACTGCGGGAGAACGGCCGCATGCCGGTCATGCGTCCGCTACTGCAGATCTCCGGTCTCTCTCTGCTGCAATGGGATTCGGCACCCCAGGCGCTGGTGTCAGCCGAGGTGGTGCCGTTCCGGCCGCACCGCGGCGTGCTGCTGATCCTCGAGGAACCCGTCGGCGAGCGGCCCGGCGCCTGGCTGGAATGGTTGCGCGCCGAGCACTATCCGGCCCTGCTCGCCGGCGCCGGCGTGGCCGGCGTGTGGACGTACGGCGCCATCTGCACCCCCGCGCCCCGCGGGTGGCGTACCGATCCGCACTACGTGACCGTGGTCTATCTCGATGACGACCCGCTGGCCGTGAGCGCGGCCCTGGCACCGGTGGTCGAAGAGCGTTGGCGATCGGGAGCCGTGCGGCCGCTGTTCGCCGGCCCGCTGCGCAGCATGATCAGGTGGGACGCCTGGCCGGACTAGAAGTCGCCGGCCTGCCACGCGCCCGGCGGAAAGGGCGGCACTTTGCCGGCGAAGACGCCGTCGGTCAACGTACACAGCGTGTCCGAAATCGTTCCCGCATTGGCCAATACGGTCGGCTGACCACCCGGCGTCACGCGCGCGACCACGGCCTGCCAGAAGTAACCGATCCCTCCGTGCTCGTACCAGAAAAACCAGTCGCTGCCGCGGCTGCCGGCGCGAATCAGCCGGCGGAATGGCAGGCTCGGGTCATTGACCGAATCGGTGCTGTTGAAGGGTGCACCGATATCGGCGATCGGCGGCAGCAGACTACGCAGCTCGGCCGGCAGCTCGGACACGTGCTGCACTTCCCGCACCGCCGTGGTGAGCGTGCAGTTCGTGTTGGGCACGGCACCGGCCGGGCTCGCCGTCGCCAGACTCAGCGCCAGCGCACCCGCTGCCCAGCACGCGAGGGACCATCGCACCATCAGTCGAGGATAGGGTGAATGCGTGACGACGCGCGACCACGTTCTCATCACGGCCGCGGAGCTGGCCCGCCTGCTTCAGTCCGGCGAACCGGTCACGGTTCTCGACGTGCGTTGGCGGCTCGACGCTCCCGACGGCCACCCGGCCTACCTGGACGGCCACCTGCCCGGCGCGGTGTACGTGTCGCTCGACGACGAACTGAGCGACCACACGGTGACCGGACGGGGCCGCCATCCACTGCCTTCCGGCGCGATCCTGCAGGAAGCGTTGCGGCGCTGGGGTGTTCGCTCCGATCAACTCGTCGTGGTGTACGACGACTGGAACCGGGTCGGGTCGGCACGGGCGTGGTGGGTTCTGACCGCGGCCGGCCTGGCCAATGTGCGCATCCTGGACGGCGGACTGGATGCCTGGCGCTCGTCAGGCGGCAGCTTGGAGACTGGTCCGGTCGAGCCGCGGCAGGGCAATGTCACTGTGGCACATGACAATCTGTATGCCGGTGCGCAACCCACGCTGACCGCGGAACAGACGGCTCAGGTGGCATTGTTCGATTCGCGCGCGCCCGAGCGCTACCGCGGCGAGACCGAACCCCTGGACCCGGTGGCCGGTCACATCCCGGGCGCCACGAACCTGCCGTTCGGGACAGTGGTGGCGCAGGACGGCACCTTGGCCGCCGAGGAGCACCTGCTGCCCGACGGCCCCGTCGGGGTCTACTGCGGGTCCGGTGTCACCGCGGCCGTGGTGGTCGCCGCGTTCGCGGCCGCGGGCCGGCGGGTGGCGTTATATCCCGGGTCATGGTCGGAGTGGTGCTCAGATCCCGCGCGCCCGGTAGCGCGCGGGGCGGAATAGTTGGAGGGGCGAGACGGGCAGTCCCCACCACCGACGTTGGCGCGTCACGGACCCGCCCAACTCGCCATGAACGCCTCCACCACCCGGGCGGCGTTCTCCGCGGCGATCTGCTTGTAGAAGAAGAACTGAAACGGAAATCCGGGCAGGCCAAGGGGATCGCCCGGCCCGTCCGACATCCCGCGAATTCCCAGGAACGGCACGCCGTGTGCCGTCGCGACCGCCAGGGACGCGGCCGTCTCCTGATCCACCGCATCGTAGGCCGGGTTATCGGCGGTCTGAATGTTCAAGTTGCTCAGCAACCCCTTGGCCAGCCACGGTCCGATGGCCTGGAAGAAGTTGCCGGTGTAGAGCAGCGAGCGGCCGGGCGGGCTGCACGGTTGACATCCGAAGACGTCACCGGCGTTGGGGACACACGGAAACGCCTGGCCGTTGTTGGCGTCATGGCTGTAGCCGTTGCCGCCGACGAACAGTTGCGGCTGGCGGGGCAGTTCGTTCAGCCTGACGGTGGGCACGTGCCGGCACAAGCACATCGGATTGCCCAGATTGTTGACGTTGCTGAGCTGGACGGTCAGCGTCTGCGCCGCCGCCAGCATGCCGGGATCCACGGACTGGTAGGTGGCCCCGTTGTCCAGCGTCCACTGCGCCGGTACCGCCACGTCTCCGACGCTGGTTCGCCCGGCACCGCCGGCGACCCCCGAAAACACCACTGCGCCAATCGAAATGCCCGATGCGCAGGTGAAGCGGCTGAGCGCGGCCTCGGTGACCGTGGTCGCGTTCACCAGCCCGATACGCGTCATCGCCACCAGCACCTTCTTGCCGGCGATCGATCCGCGGTAGTAGTACTGTCGGTCATACACGCCAACGGGATTCGGTTCTAGCAGGGTATGGGCCAGCACCGCGTCGGCTTCGGCGGGAAACGCCGACAGCACCAGTGTCCGTTGCTCGCACGCGGACGTCACCACGGTCCGCAGACCTCCGGGGTCAGCCGTGGCCAACCCACCCCCGACACAGAACGCGACGGCCACGACCCAAGCAACGCGGAACCGTCTGAGCACGATCCCCCTATCTGATGGGCATGGCTGGTGCACTTCACGAATGATTTTCGCGCGACACAGCCGACACACAGAGAATCGTTATCGTATTTTTGGACTAGCGATTTCCCGCCGTTACGCGACGATGACGACGTCACCCATGCCCTCACAGCAAGGGCCGAAGCTCGATCGCCGACGTCGGCTTTTCCGCCATCCAGTACGTGATGGCCATGGTGTCCTCGCCCGTCAGAAAGCCGATGCCCTCGTAGACGACCTCCCCGACGGCCACCGGGAGCCGCACATTCTCCGGCCGGTGCCGCCAGGTCAATCGATAGCCTTCCCCGGCGCGCTGAATCTGCAGATCGAGATCTCCGGCGAATATGCCTGCGCCATCGAAGTATTGGACGCGGTAGTGCCCCGCAAAGCCGGCCGTGGTGTCCCCTACGGCGCGCCCGGAGCCCAGCGACCGGGACCCGGCGGCGAGATAGCGGGCGGTGAGCACGCCGGGCTGTCCGGCGCTGAGCCGGTATTCGGCAAGCCCGATCACCCGCGTGTTGAACATGCCCAGCATGGTAAGCAGCCGGAATGCCGGGCGGGAATACTATGCTCACCCGATGGCGAAACGGCGGAGTTTGGGGGTCCTTGGTTGCGTGCTCATCCTCGCCGGGTGTTCGTCATCGCCCAAGCAACCCGCCGCCAGCAGTGCACCCGTCGCCGCAGACCCGCTCTCCGGCGTCACCGTGCCCAACGCCTTCACGCCGTTGACGGTCGCTCCGATCAGCCGGCCGACGTTCCCGTTCCCCGGCTCCGACGACAAGTATCACCTTGCGTTCGACATGCAGGTCACCAACTCCAGCGCGCAACCCGCCACACTGGACGCCGTCGATGTGGTCGACGGAAAGGACCCCAACAAGGTCCTCGCCACGTTCTCCGGTGCCCAATTGGTCGATCCCGCTTGCAACTACGGCAACTGCAACCGGCTGCGGGTGCTGCCCGCCGCCCCGGCGCCCGACTTCACCATCGCACCGGGCACCTCGCGGTCACTGCTCATCGATTTCCGCCAGGACAACCTGTCCGACTTCCCGAAGGCGGTAATGCTGCGCTTCCACGGCAACGGCGTCGCCAACCCGGCCACGAAAGAGCCGGGACCCTTCGACACCCTGGGCGCGCCGTTCAACATCTCCGCCGGCATGCCGCGCATCATCGCCGCGCCGCTGAAGGGCAACAACTGGGTGGCGTTCAACGGCTGCTGCGACCCGGGCTGGGCGCACCGCGACGCCATCCTTCCGCTGAACATGAAGCTGAACAACAGTCAGCGCTTCGCGATCGACTGGATGCGGATGAACGATCAGGGCAACTTCTACGCGGGCGATCAGACCAAGAACGAGAGCTTCATCGACTACGGGTCGGAGATCTACGCGGTGGCCGACGGCACCGTCGTGTCCACCCTCGACAACGTCGAGGCCAACGTGCCGGGCATCCTGCCGGCCTCCGACCCCGTCCTGGCCGCCAAGCTGACCGTCGACAACGTCGACGGCAACCACATCATCCTGGACATCGGCGACGGCCTCTACGCCATGTACGCCCACCTCATCCAGGGATCGCTGCTCGTCAAACCCGGGGACAAGGTGAAGAAGGGTCAGCAGATCGCCAAGCTGGGCAACACCGGCAACTCCAACGCTCCGCACCTGCACTTTCAGTTGATGAACGGGCCTTCGCTGTTCGAGGCCGACGGCCAGCCCTACGTGATCGAGGGTTTCAGTTACCAGGGCCAAGTCAACCCAGCCCAGGTGTGGAATGCCGACAACTACCTCAGCGGCTCGTTCTTCGGCCCGGACATGTTGGCGACCCCTCAACTCAAGGGCAACCAGTTACCGGTTCTGCTGGCCGTCGTGACGTTCCCGCAAACCTAGAAAGGCCGCAGCGATGGACATCTTCGTGGAATGGAACAACGGCGGAACGGAATTGCGCTGGCGCTCAACCACCGAAGCCAACGACGGGCAATCGGTCACGGTGTTCCTGCGCCGCTACGGCACGCCGGGCAAACCGGCGCTGGTATGCGTGCACGGGTTTCCGACTTCCAGCATCGACTATTTCCCGCTGGCGCGTGAGCTCAAAGACGAGTTCGAGATCTTCGCGCTGGACTTTCCCGGCTACGGCGTATCCGACAAGCCGCCCCACCCCTACGTCTACTCCCTCTACGACGATGCGCGTCTGCTCGTGCACGCCATCACCGAGGTGTGGAAACTGACCGACTACCACATGATCACCCACGACCGGGGCTGCAGCGTCGGCATGATCGCGGTGGGCCTGCTCGCCGAAAAGTCGTCATCACCAAAGGATCTGATACTCACCAACGGCAACATCTACCTGCCGCTGTCGAACCTCACCGCGTTCCAGACCGCGCTGCTCAACGACAAGACAGCCCGGGCCACCGCGGCGGAGACGACGCCGGAGTTGCTGGCCGCCGGCCTCGGGTTCACCACGTTCATGCCGCGGCGCACCCCGGAGAATCCCGAGATCGCGGCCCTGGCAAAGTGCTTCGCGTTCAACGACGGGATGCGGGTGCTGCCGGACACCATTCAGTATCTGCACGAGCGCGCCGCGGACGAAAAGAATTGGCTCGAACGGCTTTCCACGCTTCCGGTCAACGTCACCGTGGTATGGGGCCTGCACGACACGGTCGCCCCGCTGCGGGTCGCGAACCATGTGTGGCAGAAGTATCTGCGCGGCATGCCGGGCCGCAGCCGCTACTGGGTGGTGCCCGGCGCCGACCACTACATGCAGTGCGACGCACCCGCGGAGTTGGCGCAGATCGTGCGGCTGACCGCGCAGGGCGAAAGCCTTGCGCTGCAACTGCAGACGCTCGGGGACCGGCCGGAGGGCGCGGTCCTGGTGGATCAGGCTTAGATCGGTCAGTTCGCCGTGACGACCTTCTGAGCGATGGCGGACAGGCTCTGGTGCAGCGGCTGAATCACGGCGGTCAGCTTAGGAGTGTCGCGCTCGCGCACGTCGGACGTGTAGATCCGGTAGCCGCCCAGCGCCGTCGGGTCGCGGTAGTGATCAAGCATGGCCAGGATGTCCTGGAACTGCTGGTCGATCTGCTGGACCAGGCCGCTGTCGATGTCGTTCAGACCGGAGCGCAGGAGCGCGTAGGCGTGTTGTGCGCCTTCGACGTTGGCGGCGAAGTCGACGAAATCGAGGTGGCTGAACGCTTCTTCCTCGCCGGTGATCTTGGTGTTGTAGACGTCCTCGATCAGATCTGCGGCGCCGTTGGCCACATCCTCGGGCCGGAATTGCACGGTGGTCACCGTGGTAGTCAATGTGCTGATATTGCTCACCAATTCGGTGCTGAGCACCTTGGTGGCGGCGGTGATCGCACCGGCCTGCCACAGGTCCCGCTCGATGGCGTGGAAGCCTTTCCAGCCGACCTTGGGGTCGACGGGGGTGGCCTCCTGCATGTCGATCAGGTAGTCGAGGTTCCCCCTGTTGTCACCCACGGTGAAGCCCGGCAGCAGATAGCCGTTGACGCTCGATTGGATGTGTTCGTAGAACGGACGCGCCTGTGCGTAGGCCGCTTTGGCACCGTCGACGTTGCCCGACTGCACGGCCGCATCGAGTGCCTGCACCGCTTCGTTGAGGTGACCCATTTCAGTGACGACGTATGGCGCGAAGTCTTTGGCGCTGCGGGCGAAGGTGGCCGCGACCGGTCCGGTGGCCGGTGCCGGCGGGCGTCCCGTCACCGTCAGGGTCTGGTATTCGATCTCCGCTGCGGGACAATAGATCTGGTAGGCGCCGCCGTCCAGGCTGACGGTGAAGGACACCGGCTCCTCCCCGGGGTCCACGCTCTCCTTCTCACCGATGACGCGCTGGTCTTTGAGCAGTTCAACGTGCGAGATGCCCAGTGCGCTCGCGTTTAACACCGTGAAGGTGACCGGGCCGGCCGGAACGGTCGTGGTGTCCAGTACGCAGCGATTGCTGCCGCCGTTGTTGGACATCGTCACTTTGACCGCGTTGCTGCTCCTCGGTGCCGGGCTCGAATGGCTGCATCCCACTGCCGCAACAGTCAACGCCGCCAGAGTGGCTGATAACCGGTAGGCAAACACCGGCCGACATTACCCCGTGATGACAGGCAGTTTCGCCCAGCCCCGCACACTGCTGGTGTGCGCCTTGACGGCGTTGTCGTAGTCGACGTCCCATTCCGGCCAGCGTTTGATCACTTCTTCGAGCGCCACCCGCGCCTGCATGCGGGCCAGCGCCGAGCCCAGACAGAAGTGCAGACCGTGCCCGAAACTCAGGTGGGCGCCGCCGCGGTGGATATCGAACCGCTCGCCGTCGACATACCTGCGCTCGTCGCGGTTGGCCGACCCGTTGAGCAGCAACATGATTGATCCCTCCGGGATCACCGTGCCGCGACACTCGACGTCATGGGCAACGTGGCGCGCCTGCACCGGGGACGGCGCCTCGTAGCGCAGAACCTCCTCGATGGCCATCGGGATCAGCGATGGGTCGGCCACGATCTCGCGGCGCTGGTCGGGGTGCTCGGCCAGCAGCTGGCCGATAAACCCGATCAACCGGGTGGTCGTCTCGTTGCCTGCGCCGGCGATCATGCTGGTGTACATCAGCACCTCGGTGCGATCCAGGCGCCGGGTCACCCCGTTGTCCTCGATCTCGGCGTTGAGCAGTTGCGTCATCAGGTCATCGGAGGGATGTTCGGTCCGCCAGTCGATGTAGTCGGAGAACACCTCGTAGCTCTTCTCGAAGAGGTCTTCCTCGACGGCCCGGAAGGTGCCCTCGGTGAGGTTGATGGCGCGACCGCCACGGTCCCGGATATGCGCCTGGCTCTCCTCCGGAATGCCCAACAGGTAGCCGATGGTGCGCATCGGGATCGTCGAGCCGAGGTTCTCGATGAAGTCGAACCGGCCGGTACCCACCAGCGGGTCGAGTGCACGGACGCAGAAATCGCGGGTCAGCGGTTCGATCGCCTCCATCCGCCGTGGCGTGAAAACCCTGGACAGCAAACGGCGATGCAGGTCATGCAGGGGTGGGTCCTCGAACAGGATGACCCCGGGCGGCACCTGGATCCCGCTCATGATGATGTCCATGGTGGTACCGCGGCCCGAGCGGTAGGTCTCCCAGTTCGTCAGTTCCGGGGCGACGTCCTCGTAGCGGCTCAGCGCGTAGAAGTTGTATTTCTCGTTGTAGTACAACGGAATTTCGTCGCGCATCCGCTTCCAGATCGGGTACGGATTGTCGTCGATCTCGAAATCAAAAGGGTCGTAATAGATCTCGGTGGTACTGGCCCCAGTCATCAATCACCCGTTCTTGTTCGACAGCAGTTCGCCGAGGGCGCCCTCGGCAGACGTGGAAGCCTCCGGCAGCACGACCTTCCCCATCCGCTCGAGATAGGGCCACGCGATCTCCGGCGGCAACCCGCCACACAGCGGGGACATGGCCAGCATCTGTCCGGCGCGTACCCGCGAAATCGCCTCCGGCACCGAGTAGATCACGTGCGAGGCCGCGGCCTGACGCAGCTCGCCTACGGTGTCGACATGAGTGAATCCCGCCGACACCTCGTTGCCGGGATTCCAAGCCGCGTAGGTGCGCGCGTCGTGCAACAGATACTCCCCCAGCTCGGCCCAGGCCTCGTCGACGTCGTCGGCGACGAAGCACACCGACGGCGTGCTGCGGTCGGGAAAGAACGCCGGCCCCGGCTCGTGGCCGTGCTTGCGGCACGACTCCTCGTAGGCCTGCCGCATTCCCGGCACATTGGCGTTGGCCAGCATGCCCAGCCCGTATCGACCTGCCCGCCGGGCCGCGGCCAGACTTCCGCCGCCCCACATCATCGCGGGCCCTCCCGTGGTCACTGGCCGGGGCGTCACGACGATCTGCCGGCCGTCCTGGACCACCGTCTCCCCGGCAAGCAGCCTGCGCAGCATTCCCAACTTCTCGTCGGCCAGCCGGCCACGGTCGCCGAGATCCAGTCCGAAGATCTCGTACTCCTCCGGCCGGTAGCCTAGCGCCATGATGTAGGAGGCCCGCCCAGCGCTGAGGATGTCGAGCACCGCGATGTCCTCGGCCAGCCGCACCGGATCGTAGAACGGGAGAATCAGGATCAGGCTCAATGCCAGCCGTTGCGTCCGCGCCGCCACCGCCGACGCCAGGAGCAGTGGCGACGGCAGGTAGCCGTCCGGCGAACCGTGATGTTCGCACATGACGGCGGCCAGGCAGCCGTGGTTTTCGGCCCACGCACACATCTCCGGCGCGGCGGCGTACAACGCCGCCGGATCGGCCCCGAAAGCCGGAGCCCGCATGTCGAAACGCAGGGTGAACACAGCTGATTCCGCCTGACCTAAAATTTGTCCCACGTAGGCTACGTGGGATCCGCGAACCCGGTCAACCACCCGATTGAAACTTACATCTTGTCCGGATACTGTAACGTCGGGTCACGAATCACCAGGGAATTAAGGGGCTGAAGATGACGACGGCGTCAGACTTATTGGGCTACGAGGGCAAGCGCGTCCTGGTGGTCGGCGGCGCGACCGGGATGGGCGCCGCGGCGGCACAACTCGCCAAATCGCTCGGAGCGCACGTGACCGTGATGGACTTCGCGCCGGTGGACTTCGACGTCGACCAGGTGATCTCGCTGGACCTCAGCGATCCGGACTCGATCGACCGGGCGGTCGACGAACTGGACGGGCCGGTGCACAAGTTGTTCTCCGCTGCCGGTGTGGCCGACGGGCCAAAACTGATGCGGGTCAACTTCATCGGGCATCGCCACCTGATCGAGCGGCTGTTCGACAAGGACCTGCTCCCCCGCGGCGCGGCCATCTGCTTCATCTCGTCGGTGGCCGGAATGGGCTGGGAGAACGACCTGGAACTCGTGCAGGACTTCCTGGCCGCGCCGGACTACAAGTCCGCCCACGACTGGTGTCAGGAGCGCGAACCGCAGGGCATCATCCATTACGGGTTCAGCAAGAAGGCGATCAACGGTTACGTCGCGTGGCAGGGATACCCATTCCAGAAGAAGGGTGTGCGGATCAACGCCGTCTGCCCCGGCCCCACCGATACGCCCCTGGCCCGCGCGAACGCCGACCTGTGGCTGACCTTCGCTCAGGACTACCGCGATGACACCGGCAGCGCGACGCTGACGCCCGAGGACATCGGCAAGGCCATGATCATGCTCAACAGTGATGCCGCGGCGTCGGTCAACGGGATCACGCTGAACGTCGACCAGGGTCACGCCATGGCGTCGATCACCGGGTCGTTCGCCCCGGGCAAGGCGATCATGGACCTAATCACCGGCCGCGTCCAGCTGGCCTAGAGGTTCGGCGAGCAGACGCAAAGTCGCCCTGGAACGCCTGTTCCAGGGCGACTTTGCGTCTGCTGGGCGGGGGTTAAGCGACCACATGCCGCGGCAAGGTCGGCGGCAGATCCAGCGAACTGAGCAGACCGGGCGGCGCCTCCACGACATATGGGACGGCATTGACCACGCGCATGGCAGTGGCCGCCATCGCCGCATGTCCGGCGCCGTGCCCTTCGGCCGCGCCGAGCGTCAGCATGCAGTGCATGTCGGGGTCGCCCTCGATGTCGACGCGGTAGGTGGCGTCGCTGTCCGAGGCCGGCCAGTCGGGTGCGACATCGCGCGCCATCCGGATCACGTGCTCGATCACGATCGCTTCCCGGCCGTTGATCACCGCGGCGGCCCGCGTCCGTACGGCGCCGCAGGTGCCCGCGGGAATGGTGCCGAACGCGACCTGGATATCGCGGGCGGTCAGCTGGCGGTCCAGGGTGCCACGCACCTCTTCGATCTCGACCTGCAGTCCGTCGGCGATCAGGTACAGCGGTGCTTTCCAAGCCAATTCGATGAATCCGGGAGTCTTGAGCATTGGCTCGAAGTCCAGCGGGCGGCCGAAACCCATGCCGTTCACCATCACATCGGCGACCGGATAGTGGTCGTTCAGTGAAACCTCGCTGACCGTGATGCGGCGAATGCTCCTGGACTGGGTGGTCAGCAGCAAAGCGAGTTGGTCGGAGGCGAAGCCGGGAAAGATGCCCGAGGCATAGAACGACGCCCCACCGGCGATCGCCGCCTGGTGCAGCTCATCGCGCCACTGCGGGGAGAAGTACGACGGCGGGTACACCAAACTCGTCGACGACGTCGACAGCACATTGATCCCGGCGGACAGTAGCCGCAGGTAGTCCGGTATCGCGGCGGCGTCGCGTTCGGGACCGCTGGCGGCATAGATCACGCAATCGGGTTTTAATCCGACCAGGGCCTCGGCATCATCGGTGGCCGGTAGCCCCAGCGGCGTGCCACCGGCGAGTTCGCCGGCGTCCCTGCCCACCTTGTCCGGTGAATGCACCCACACACCAACAAGTTCCAGATCGGGCCTAATCCGGACGGCCTCGATCGCGTTGGACCCGACACCCCCGGTGGACCATACGACGACACGCACGAATCCCTCCTTTCAGAAATAACCTAACCTTTGTTCCGGGAAATGGCACGTCCGAAGGGGCCGACGATGGCCGTGACGCCCCGGCTGCGCGAGCAGTCGCAAACTCGCACGTTTTGCGGGCAAAGCGTGCGAGTTTGCGACTGCTCGCCAGAAAACGCTAGGCCGCGCAGTTGAGGTGGCAGCGAATCCGCTCGGCGAGGCGCGCGGGATACAGCCGGACGTCGTCGACCACGATCGGGATGATTGTCCATCCGACCTCTTGGACCAGGCCCCACCTCTCTTTGTCCTTGAGCATCGCGGTGCGGCCCGAATGCCAGCCGACGCTTTCGTATTCGGCGGCCAGCCGGAATTCGGGCCAGGCGAAGTCGACGCGGAATAGCTCGCCGTCGACGCCACGGATCTCGTACTGAAGTTCGGGAAGCGGTAACCCGTAGTCAATCATGACCAGCCGGGCCTCGCTTTCCATCGCTGACTCGGCGCGTCCGTCCGCAAAGGGCAACAGGCCGCGCACGGCCACGATGCCGCGACGGCCCTTCTGCTCGGCAACCGCGCGCTCGAGGTCTTCGCGACCGCAGTACCTCGAACGTAATGCGGCGTCCAGCGTCGCCAACGCCCGCGGGCGCCGCAACTGCCGGGCGACCTCAACCGCAGTCCAAGCCGGTGCCGTCGCGAGACGGTCAGAGATCCGTTGCAGCCGCGCCCCGGTACGCTGATGAACCATCAGGTCGACAGTCGGACGCATGCGAATGCCGGGATCCAGCACGTGAATCTTCAAGGTGTTTTCCGTATCGAACCCGTACAAGCCGGCCGCAGTCCCCATACACACGACCACCCGACGTCCGGCGAAGAGATCCAGTGCGGTCAAGCGCTCCAACAGATTTGGGTCCCGCGCCGCGTAAACCCCATGCCACACCTTGTGAATGCGGACCGCTTTCACCGCAACGTCGAGCTGCTGGCGAGTCATCACCGTCAAGAGCTGAGCGGTGGTGGCAACTCCCCCGCACTGCTCCATGAGCGCTATCGCGTCGGCAAGCACAGCGTGAGCATGCTCAAACCACTTCCAACCGGCCAGTCACCCCTGTGGACACCGCCGCCGAGCAGACGCAAAATCGCATGATGGGCGACGAAACAGTGCGAGTTTGCGACTGCTCACGCAAGGAAAGGAACCCGCTCGAGGAGGTGGGGCTGGAACAGCTGCGCCGCCGCACCAGCATGAAGTGGCGCGCGTACCCGGAAGATGTGCTGCCGCTATGGGTCGCCGAGATGGACGTCAACCTCGCGCCCGAAGTGGCCCAGGCCATCCACCGCGCCGTCGACGCCGGTGACACCGGCTACCCGCACGGCAAGGGCTACGCGCAGGCGGTCAGCGAATTCGCCACGCGGCGTTGGCAATGGGACGGTCTGTCGGTCGGCCGCACCCGGGTGGTGCCCGACGTGATGCTGGGTGTCGTCGAGATGCTGCGCCTGGTCACCGACCGCGGCGATACCGTCATCGTCAACTCGCCTGTCTACGCGCCGTTTTACGCGTTCGTCTCGCACGACGGCCGGACGGTAGCCGAAGCGCCGCTGGGCGCCGACGGGCGCATCGACTTCGACGCGCTGAAAGATGCCTTCGTCCGGGCCCGCACCCAGGCCGGTCCGAACGGCAAAGTCGGCTATCTGCTGTGCAATCCGCACAACCCGACGGGCGCGGTGCACACCGCCGAGGAACTGCAAACCATAGCCGAACTGGCCAGACAGTACGACATCAGAGTCGTTTCCGACGAGATACACGCGCCACTTGTCTTGCCGGGCGCCCATTTCACGCCGTACCTCAGCGTCCCCGGAGCCGAGAACGCGTTGGCACTGACGTCGGCGTCCAAGGCGTGGAATCTCGCCGGGCTCAAGGCAGCGCTGGCCATCGCGGGTCCGGAGTCCGCGGCCGAATTGCGGCGCATGCCAGAAGAAGTCGGTCACGGCGCCAGTCATCTGGGTCTCATCGCCCACACCGCGGCCTTCCGCGACGCCGGGGACTGGCTCGACGCGCTGTTGCTCGGCCTCGACGAAAACCGCACGCTACTAAAACATCTGGTGCAGGAACATCTTCCCGGCGTCCGACTGCTGCGCCCACAGGGCACCTATCTGGCATGGTTGGACTGCAACGAACTCGGCTTCGACGACGAGCACGTCGAGGGCATCAAGGTGGTGTCGGACCTGTCCGGACCGGCCCGCTGGTTCCGCGATCACGCTCGGGTGGCCCTCAGCTCCGGCCACGTGTTCGGCACCGGCGGCGCCGGGCACGTGCGCCTGAACTTCGCCACCTCTCAGGCGATTCTGACCGAGGCCGTACTACGGATGCGGCAAGCGCTCGCCGACCGGGACGCCGCCGAACGTTGAACCCGTGGCACCCCTACGCCGTCTACGACAGCGTGCAATCCACCCACGCAGGCTCCCGGGTCCAACACATCGGCGCGCTGATCAGTCGCTACGGACTGGTATTGGTGTTGGCCTGGATCGGATTCGGCAAGTACGTGAAGATGGAATCCCGCGTGCTGATCGAGCACAGTCCGTTGATGAGCTGGATCTACGACTACGCCGGCGTAACGACGGTCGCGCGGACGCTGGGATCGTTGGAAATCGTTGCGGCAGTGCTCATTGCGGTCCGGCCGTGGTGGCCGAGGACCTCCGCGGTGGGCAGCGCCCTGGCAATCGTATTATTCCTGGGCACGTTGAGTTTCCTGTTCACCACCCCAGGGTTGGTCGCCGCGCACGCGGCGGGTGTGCCTGTGCTGACGGCCCAGCCGGGTCAGTTTTTACTCAAAGATGTTGTGCTGCTGGGTGTCGCGATCTGGACGTCGGGCGATGCGCTGTCTAGGACATGAGTCCGCGCTTGTCCAGGCCGTCGATCACCCAGTTGGCCCATTCGATCTCGTGCTGCGTCCAGCGCAGCCCTTGCTCGAGCGCGGCACGGGCGAAGAAGGCGTCGTCGGCCGTCCAGTCGTGCGCCTCAAGGATCTCGGCATAGTGTGCATGCTCGCGCTCGGACACTGACAGCAACGACTGCAGATACTCACGTGCCTCATCCGGCTTCAGTTCGCCGAGCAGGTAAACCCGCAACAACGCGGCATTGCGGATCGGCGGATCCTCCTCCGGCGACAACATCCACCGATGCAGCTCCGCACGCCCCGCATCCGTGATCGCATACTCCTTGCGGCCGCGTGGTCCCAGGTCGGACACGGTGATCAGCCCCGCAGCGGCGAGTTTGTTGAGCTCGCCGTACAGCTGGCTCTGCGTCGCCGGCCACATGTTGTCCATCGACTCTTTGAACCGTTTCAGCAGGTCATAGCCGCTTCCGGGCTCCTGGGACAACAGGCCTAGCGCAGCATGTCGCAAACTCACGAGACCCATCTTAACCTTCCAGAATTGACATGTCACTTATCGTCATGTCAGTATCGACATGTCAATTTAGGAATGTCAAGATCAAGGAGCTGACCATGACGCAGCCAGCACACGTCAACCGCGGCGCGCAGCCGTCGCAGGAGAGCACGAACCGCATCACGCGCATCCTGGATGGTTTCCTCACGTCACCGTTCGCCGGCATTGCGCCGTGGGCGCTGCTGTCCATCCTCGCCACGCCGGGCCACTTCGAGGTCGCGGTGCTGTCCGCCCTCGGCTTCTCGGTGCTGGTGATGCTGGTCGGGTTGCTTCGCGGCGTGAAGATTCACGCACTGGAAGTCTTCGGCGCGGCGGTTTTCGCGGCGCTGGCCGTGGTCGGCCTGTTCGCCGACGCGTCGGTGATCCGATTTCTGGAGATGTGGTCCGGCGAGCTGACCAACGTCGCGCTGGCGATGTTCGTGTGGCTGACTCTGCTATTCGGCCGGCCGTTCACGCTGGCCTACGCCAAAGACAGCACACCTGAGGAGCATTGGGACAGCGCACTGTTCAAGCGGATCAACAACGTGATCACCGGCGTATGGGCGGGTGCGTTCACCTTCGCCGCCGGCATCGGCCTGGCCGGCAACTGGGTCCTGCACGACCCCGAGAACTTCTGGACGGGCTGGATCCTGCAACTGGCGGCCATCTTCTTCGCCGTCGCGTTCACCGAGTTCTACCCGGACTACGCCTCGGCGATGTTCGCCCTGGACAACGGCGAGGAAGCGGACGTGCCCTCGGTATTGCAGATCATCGACTGGCTGCCCGGTTTCGTCGTGACCGCGGGAGTCGTGGGGCTGATCACCGGATCGATCGGCGTTGGCGTGGCCATCGCGATGATCGCGGGCGGCAGCGTGGTGTCCGGAATCCTCGCGAAGATCTGAACGCACTGCTTCGCCGTGCTCGCTGGCCCTGACCGGAACCCGTTGCCTGCCTTCGCAATCCGCAGAGCGCCGCTCAGGACCGGCGGGTGACGGCCAGCACCGACTCGGCGAGTTCGGGGCGGCACACGACCAAGTCGGGCAGCTTGGGGTCGGACCGGTTGTACAGCAGCGGCGACCCGTCGATGCGGGACGTGTGCAGTCCCGCGGCCCGCGCGACCGCGACCGGTGCGGCCGAGTCCCACTCGTACTGGCCGCCGGCATGCACGTAGACGTCTGACAATCCCTGCACGATGGACGCCACTTTGGCTCCCGCCGAGCCCATTTCGACCAACTCCCCGTCCAGCGCGTCACGGACGGCCAGCGCGATCGCGGGCGGGCGGGTGCGCGACACCACGATGCGCGGCTTGTCCGAGGCCTCGGGTGGCGGCAGGACGTCCGGAGTCGCCAGGGTGACCCCCTGCGCGGGCAGCGCGACCGCGCCGGCGACGAGCTCGCCGGACTCCCACAGCGCGACGTGCACGGCCCAGTCCTCGCGGCCGAGCTCGGAGAATTCTCGGGTGCCATCCAGCGGGTCGACGATCCACACCCGCTCGCTGCGCAACCGCACCGGGTCGTCGGCACCCTCCTCGGACAACACCGCGTCATCCGGGCGCTGACGGCCCAGCGCCTCCATCAGAAAGTCATGAGATCGCTTGTCCCCCGCGGCTTTCCGCTCGCTTGCGTCGGCTTCGGCGAACTCCGCGCGAACCCCGAGCAGCAACCGGCCGGCTTCGGAGGCCAACTGGGCGGCCAGTGCGTGGTCATTCATGGCAAGCGGGTCCCTCACCTGTCCGGAGAAATGTTGGCTACGTTAACCGACTTTACCCGGCTACGCATGGTGCGATATCACCGGTGGTGAACACGCGCGGTCAACGCAAAGGAGCAACGCCATGGACGTCCTGCGAACCCCGGACTCCCGCTTCGAGAATCTGGAGGGCTACCCGTTCGCGCCACACTACGTCGACGTCACGGCCCGAGACACCCCGGCGCTGCGCATGCACTACGTCGACGAAGGGCCGCCGACAGGCTCACCCATCGTGCTGCTGCACGGCGAACCCACCTGGAGCTACCTGTATCGGACCATGATCCCGCCGCTGTCCGGCGCGGGGCATCGCGTGCTGGCACCGGATCTGATCGGGTTCGGAAAGTCCGACAAGCCAACGAGCAGAGCGGATTACACCTATCTGCGGCACGTGGAGTGGGTGACGTCATGGTTCGAGAAGCTCGACCTGCGCGAAGTGACCCTGGTCGTGCAGGACTGGGGATCGCTGATCGGGCTGCGCATCGCCGCCGAGCAGAGCGACCGCATCGCACGATTGGTGGTGGCCAACGGGTTCCTGCCCACCGCCACGCGGCCTACACCGCCCGCGTTCTACATCTGGCGCGCGTTCGCCCGTTACACCCCGATGCTGTCGGCGGGCCGCATCGTTGCCGTCGGCACCGTCCGCAAGGTCCCGGCCCGCGTGCGCGCCGGTTACGACGCACCCTTCCCCGGCAAGAAGTACCAGGCCGGCGCCCGCGCGTTCCCGCAGCTGGTGCCGACCTCGCCCGAGGATCCGGCGATACCCGCCAACCGGGCCGCCTGGGACGCGCTGGGCAGGTGGGAGAAGCCGTGCCTGGCCATCTTCGGAGACCGCGACCCGATCCTCGGAAAGGCCGACCGTCCGCTCATCGAGCACATCCCCGGCGCGAAGGGGCAGCCGCACGCCCGGATCAACGCCAGCCACTTCATTCAGGAGGACAGCGGACCGGAACTCGCCGAACGCATCCTGGCCTGGCGGTGAAACCGTGCGTCCAGCATGAAACCAGGAGCCCTTTTCCGCACCCAGGTCACTCTCGGCGCAACAGCGGCGACACTCAGAGCCCGAACTGGTCCTCGACGATGCCGAGCCAGATCTGCGCCGAGTCCATGGCGACCTTCTCGCTGATGAAGGCGTGCTGCGTACCGGTGTAGATGTCACGGAAGGCCCGTTCCAGACGACTGCCTTCGCGGATCGAGCTGGTCCCCGCCACCAGATGCGCCCACTCCGCGCACTCGCGCGAAATGTCGGTGGCGAAGACGGCGGCGGCACGCATGTCCGCCCGCAGCATCGGACTAAGTTCGTCGCCGGCCGCCACGGCGGCCTCCGCGGCGCCGAACGCGTCCAGCACCAGCAGCCGCGCCGCCCGCCAGGCCGACACGTGGTGTGCCAGACCCTTCTGAAAGGTCGGGCGGCTGGCCAACGACGCCATGTCGCTCATCCGGTATTTGGTCGCGGCCAGTTCCGCGACGTCGTCGAGCATGCTCTTGGCCACCCCCAGCGCCCACGAGGCATGACCGGCGGCGGTCACCGGCATCAATCCCATGTGCGCGGCCGGCGACGTCCCCCGGTAGGGCCGGCGGTCGAAGAGCCCGAACGTCCTGCTGGCGGGCACGAACACGTCCTGGGCGCTGTAGTCATAGGAACCGGTGCCCTTGAGGCCCTGTACGTGCCAGCCGTCGTTGAACTGGATCTCATCCCGCGGCACCAGGGCCACCTGCATGTCGGGAATTCCCTCGCTGACCCAGCGCATCTCGCCGTTGTCCATCGGGAAGAATCCGGCGGCCACGTACTGCGAATGGCCGGTGCCCGAGCCGAAGCTCCATGATCCGCTCAGCCGGTACCCGCCGTCGACGACGACGCCCTGGCCGTTGGGGAAGAACTGGCCGCCCATGGTGACGTGGTTGTCGTGCGCGGTGAACACCTCCGCGAAACCTGCGTCGTCGAGGTAGCTGGCCGCGGCGAATCTGGACGGCAGATTGGCGATCCCAATCCATCCGAAAGAGCCGTCCTGCCAAGCCATCTCGATCCAGGTATCGATCATCTCGGCGAGCGACGGCTCGGTGCCACCGGCTTCGGCGGGGCTCAGCGCGGTCATCAGCCCGCTGTCCCACATCTCCTCGACCACGGCGCCGGTCAGGGTGCGCAGCTGCTCGGATTCACCCGCTTCGGCCCGCACCAGATCCCGCATTCCGCGGGCCAGGGCGACGATCTGACCACCCACCTCGGTTGTCGACGTCATTGGTGATTTCCCATCGCGAATGCCGACCACTGCCGGGCCCCGACTAACGACAGGTCGACCGTACGCCACACGTTTCGGCTCGAACATCTGTGGTTATTTCAAGAGGCAAATGACCACCAAGTATGGCGAGACGCTGACGCAGCCGCTCGGGGTGCTCGGCGGCCGCTACCAACTGGGCAAACTCTTGGGACGCGGCGGGATGGCCGAAGTCCGCGAGGGTTGGGATGTGAAGCTGGGTCGCCCGGTCGCGATCAAGCTGTTGCAGTCCGGTCCGGGCAACGATGACGGGCCCGAGAGCCGGCTGCGCTTCGAGACGGAGGCGCGGGCGACCGCGGCGCTGAGCAGTTCCCACATCGTGATCGTCCACGACGTCGGCGAGCACCACGGGCTGCCCTTCATCGTGATGGAGCGACTGCCCGGTACGTCGCTGGCCGACCACATCGCGCGCGGCCCGCTGCCCCAGCCGTTCGTCCAGGCGGTTCTGGATTCCGTGCTCGCCGCGCTCGCCGCGGCCCACGACGCCGGAATCCTGCACCGCGACGTCAAGCCCGGCAACATTCTGTTCACCGCCGCCGGCGAAGCCAAGCTCGCGGATTTCGGGATCGCCAAGACGGCCGGCGGCGCGCACACCATGACCGGCCAGGTCGTCGGCACCATGGCCTACCTGAGCCCCGATCGGCTGGCCGGGAAGCCCGCCACACCGGCCGACGATCTCTACGCCGTCGGCGTGGTGGGCTATGAAGCGCTGACCGGGCGCAGGCCGTTCCCCCAGCAGGCATTCGGCGCGCTGGCGCACGCGATCCTGCACGAATCCCCGCCGCCGATCGCCGCACTGCGACCAGACGTGCGACCGGAGTTGGCGGCAGCTTTCGAGCGCGCCATGACGCGCCGGTCGAGCGAGCGGTTCTACCAGGCCGGCGCCATGCGTGCGGCGCTCAATGTCCCCGCTCCCCGCGCGGCACCGATACCCGTTCGCACGCGAGTCATGCCGGCGCCGGCGGGCACCTCCGCGTATATCCCGGTGGAATCCGAGCCGACACGGGTAAGTCGCAAGTTGTGGGCTGCCGCTATCGTCGCGGTGCTCCTGCTGGTGATCATGCTGATGGCGCTTGGCGCACCCTTCTCCGCACCGCCGCCGTCGCCGGTCGGCACGTCGACGCCGCAGCCGCCGACGACCACCGAGACGTCGCCGATTGCCAGCACGCCGGAGCCCGCGCCTGCGCCGCCCCAGGCGCCCCCGGGCAAACCAGGCAAGAAACCCAAAGGCCCAAAGGGCGACTGATCAGTCGGGCAGGCCGAACAACTTGACCACCTCGTGGTCGCGGCCGGCCAGGTAGCCGCCGTCGACCGCGATGGCCTGGCCCGACACGAACGAGGCGTCGGTGGACAACAGAAACGCTGCCATCGCCGCCACCTCCTCGGGGCGGCCCAGCCGTTGCAACGCGTGTTCTCTGGTGATCGCCGCCCGCGGGCCCTCCATCCCGGGGATGCCGAAAACGCTTTCGGCAAGCGGGGTTTCGATGAAACCGGGGCAGATCGCGTTGGCCCGGATGCCGCTCGGCCCGTAGTCGAGCGCGATGTTCTTCGTCAGCAGGACGACGCCGCCCTTGGCCGCGTTGTACGAGCTGCCGCCCGCGGTTCCTTCCAGGCCCTCAACGCTGGCCAGTGTCACGATGGAGCCGCGTTCGCCGTCCACCCGGGGTTGCCCGATCATCCTGGCCAACGCGGCCTTGGCCACCAGGAACGTGGCGGTGAGGTTGATCCTGATGACGCGGTCCCATTCGGACTGCGGGAGCAGGTGTACCGGCCCCCCACCGGCCACCCCGGCGGAGTGCACCACCCCGTCGAGTCGGTCGGGTACCGCGGCGAAGATCGCGGCGACCGCCGTCTCGTCGCTGACGTCGGCCGTCACAAAATGGAATCGCGGACCCAGATCGGGCGACGACGCCAGATCGGCGCCGATGACGGTGCCGCCTTCGTCCAGCAGTCGCCGCGCGGTCGCCAAGCCGATGCCCGACGCGGCACCGGTCACCACGAAAGTGCGCCCCTGGGCGCGTTCGGCGCTCACTGGCGCTCCTGAGTTGTCCCGCCAATACGACTGACCCCTCGGCAACCGCATTGGGCAGGTAGGGCTAGTCCTACACCCCCCAGCCGGGCGGTTTCGAGTTTTTCCAAGCAGAAATGCACTTTCACAGCTGACTCACAACTGCTTTATCGCAGGCTGCCAGGATGGCGAGGAAGTTCCATCGCAACAGCGGTCGGCTGACCTTCTCCATCAACGTGCCTCCCGCATAGCCGGGGTGGGTGTAATTGGTCAGCCAGTCGACGTGGGTGCCGTCCCCGGACGAGGTGAACGTCAAGGTGCCGCCGTCATGATCGAAGGCCGGGACCGACCGCACGATCAGATAGGTGTAGCTGTTTGGGCGGTCATAGGCGGTGATGTCCTCCCGGAACCACATGCCGGTGCCCAGTACCTCACGAACGGCGCCGACACCGGGCCCCTTGGTGTTCTTCGTCCATGCGGACTTCAAAACCAGCGGCGCCGCAACCAGATTGGCCGGATCGGCCAGCCAGTCGAAGACTTGTTCCACGGGTGCGGCGATCGTTCGCTGCACGTGAATCTGCACCATGAGGTTTCATGCTAAACGCCGCGCCGTGCGCGGAAACGACCGTGCTCGGCGTCGACGTCGTCGACGGTGAAACCGCGCCGCGCCAGCCGTTGCGCGAACAACTGGCCGCTGACCTTGCGGTGCAACCGCGCACCGTTCTCCCGGCAGAAAACCCGGGCCTGCGGCAGGATGACCGGCCCCGCCGCATCGGAGGCCGGCGTGTAGCGGATCGTCGTTCCGTCTGCGGCGACCCCGGCGTATTCGTAGTCCAGTAGCGGCGACCAGCCCTGCTTGTCCCGGACCGAAATGGCATCGGGCTCAACCCGGAACTCGCGACCGCGCCGGATGAACGGAACGAGGTTGGCGCTGAGGAGCAGCAACCCGGGCACGATCAGCACGAACAGCGCGTACGCGTGCGTCTTCTCCAGTTCGGCGTCGTAGGCGGCGTTGGTGAGGAGCTCGGCCGTCCAGCCTTCGACGAAAATCGCCATGTCCTGCAGCACGTCGCGTACCGTGGCGCGGCCGCTGCTCAGGTCGTAGACGATCGCGCCGAGTGCGCCGACGCCACCGATCGTGAGCACCACGCCGAGCAGCACCAGCCCCCAGCTGGTTCGGGACACGAACGTGCCGGATACCTGTGCCACCTCGTCGATCTCCACTTTCGGGCCACCCAGCGGGCGGGCCAGGCACCAGATGCTGACGCCGATCGCCACCGCCAGGCTCAGGAATTCCACTGCGCCGAACGCGGCCCGGTCGGAGTTCGCAACCGCGAGGCCCAGGAACGTCAGCCACGCGGCCCACCGCAGCGCCCGCTGCCAGCCGGCCACACGCCGCTCCGCTCCCCCGGGCCGAGTAGACACACCGGGATGGTAACGCCGCCGCCTGGTCTGATGTGCACGCCACGACAGGGAACGGTCAGGGCATGATTAGCGCCATGACCACCGAATCGCTCGCCGAACGCGCCCCCGCCCAGACCACGGCCTACCGCCTCGCGGCGATGTTGCTCGGCGTGGGCACCCTGCACTTTGTCGCACCCAAGCCGTTCGACGACATAATCCCGGCCGAACTGCCGTTCAGTGCGAGGTTTTACACGTATGCCTCGGGGGTGGCCGAGCTGGTGATCGGGGCGCTGCTGCTGCCGCGCGGCACCCGCCGACCCGCGGCGGCCGCGGCCGCCGCACTGTTCATCGGGGTGTACCCGGGCAACCTCAACATGGTTCGGCTGTGGTGGGACAAGCCGTGGCCGATGCGCATCCTGGCGCTGGCCCGCCTGCCGCTGCAGTTCCCGATGATCACGGCGGCGATCAAGGTCTACCGCGCCAGTTAGAGCGGAGAGCCGACGCGGTGCAGGGTGCCGTCCGGGTCGACGTAGGCGAATTCCCTTAGCCCGTAAGGCGTGTCCTGCGGTGGGTGCAACCGCCCGCCGAGATCTGCCAGGGCCTTCCATTCCGCGTACAGGGCGTCGGCGTCGCTGACGTAGAGATACACGCTCGACGACGTGGTCAACGGGTCATGCTCGGCCCATTCGGTGAGATGGAGCTGAACGGAACCCCGGTCGACGAAGCCGTAGCGTTCGGGACCCGCATAGCCGCGGGCGTCGAACCCGAGCCGGCGGTATCGGTCGAGTGCCGCGTCGAGGTCCCGTACCGGCACGATCGCTGCCGCCGAGGTGAATTCGATGTCGGACATGAGAAGAGTCTGACACCGCGCTCGCGGCCGCTTGATAACCACCGCCGATCAAAGCATCGAAAACGGGTGTTGGACGGCGCGCCGGCCCTGCCTGGATGCTGAAGGCAGCACATTACGGCGGCATCATAGGAGGACGAAATGCTCACGCAGACAAGCACACACGTCGCATCGCTGATCAACGGCGAGGTCGTGGAAGAGTCCGACCTGGGTTCGATTCAGCGGCTGACGGCCGACAACTTCCCGATCCTGCGGGGCATGTCGATCAAGCGGTTGCTGATCAACCCGGGCGCCATGCGGACACCGCACTGGCACGCCAACGCCAACGAGCTCACCTACTGCGTTTCGGGCACCGCCCTGGTCTCGGTGCTCGACACCGGCAGCCAATTCAGCTCTTTCGTGGTGCGCGCCGGTGAGATGTTCCACATCGACTCGGGTTCGCTGCACCACATCGAGAACATCGGCACCGATGTCGCCGAGTTCATCATCACGTTCCGCAGCGAACGGCCCGAGGACTTCGGCCTGGGCGCCGCATTCGGCGCGATGACCGACGCGGTGCTGGGCAACACCTACGACCTGCCGGCCTCCGACTTCGCGGCGCTGCGCCGCAGCACCACGGACCGGGCACTGGCGGCACGCTCCGGGGCGCCCGACGTCCCGGCCTCGGCGTTCTTCAACGACCCACACAAGTTCGCGGTCGAGGCGATGACTGCACCCGTGAGCATCGCGGTGGGCTCGGCCAGGACCGCGCGGCTGCAATACTGGCCGGCACTCAAGGACCTGTCGATGTACTCCCTGCGCATCCGCGAGGACGGGATGCGTGAGCCGCACTGGCACCCGGTCACCGCGGAGATGGGTTACGTCAATCGGGGCGCGGCGCGCATGACCGTGATGGGGCCGGGCGGCGAGTTGGACACCTGGTACCTGCGTCAGGGTGACGTGTACTTCATCCCCCGCGCCTACCCGCACCACATCGAGGTCTTCGACGCCCCGGAGATGCACTTCTGCATCTTCTTCGACCAGCCCACTCCCGCTGACATCGGCTACCGGGCATCGGTGAGCGCCTATTCACGCGAAGTGCTCGCGGCGACATTCAACACCCACATCGACGGCCTGCCCGACTTCCCGTTCACCAACGCCGACCCGCTGATCGTCGACCGGCTCAACCCGCTCGACGCCCACGCGGTCGGGGAGCGCTGAACCGGGCCCGACCCCGACGCCAAGAATCCTCCAAGAATCCTCCAAGTGCCCGGCGAGACCGTGTGGTTACCAAACCGACACCAGCACGGCGGCTACCCCGGCCAGGCTCGTCAAAGGGGGAAGAACATGACCGACACCGCGCACCGACTGACGGCTGCCACGCGCAATCACCTCGCGGAGCTTGCACCACTGCTGGACGCCCTGGCAGCCGTCGCGGTGCGTGGCGAGGCGCCGGACGCCGAGCTGTCGGCCCGCGCCGCGGCGGCCGGTCCGGCACTGTCGGCCCTGGCCGGCGAACCCGGTGACGGTGAGCCGTATTCGCGTTCGATCCTGCGGGTCGACGATCATGTCGAGATCATGCTGGCCCGCTGGCGCCCGGGCCACGGCTGCGCGCCACATGACCACGGCGGCGCGGGCGGTTTCGTGATCGCGGTGGAGGGCGAGTTCAGCGAGCGCCGGTTCGGCTGGGCGGGAACCCGGTTGGCTGTCACCGAACAGCTTGCGCGCCAACAGGGTAGCGCCATCCAGATCTCACCGGAGGTCATTCACGACATGTCCGCCCCGTCGGGCGGGCTGTCCCTGCATCTCTACAGTCCGCCGCCGGCCGGCATGCGGGTTTTCGACCTGGAACGGGCCGAGGTGCTCGAACTTGTCGGCAACTACGGTGCCTGGATTCCCTCGGGTGAGCATCCGCGCATCCCGGTTGCCGCTCTCGCGCCGCACAAGCCGCTGATCTGGGTGGCTCACACCACCAGATACCGCGGCGGATCGGCTGAATTCGCCCTGGCCGCGGCCACCACGGGCCGCGAACTGGCCGCCGCGCACCCCGAGGCGGAGGTGGTGGTCTCGGGTCTGCACCGCAAGGCCGACTTCACCGCCGAACTCGCCGCGTTCGCGTCGTCGGGCCGGATGATCAGCGAGCTGCACCTGATCAGCCACTCCGGGATGTACGGTCCGATGTTCGGTTCGACGGATTGGCCCGAACAGTTCTCGCCGCACGAGTGGCGGGACATGACGATCCCCTTCGCCCCGGACGGCCGCGCTTACTTCCACGCCTGCCGGACGGCGCGCTGGTTCACGCCGTTTTTCGCCGAGGTTTTCGGCGTCACCGCCTTCGGCAACCACAACTACACGACCGTGTCCGCACGCAAGGACCGGTTTGCGTGGGCGGGCCGTCGACCGACGGCTCGCCCGAGTCTTTATCTGATCGCTGCGCCGGGCCGCAAATCGCACGGCTGGCCCGGCAGCGTGCGCAAGTACCTGGGCTGCGCCGCGGAGGCGATGGTCGAAAGTTCGCCCACCGCAGCACAACACGAGCGGTCCTACGATCGCGTCGCCGATCTCTACGACCGTGCGTACGCCGACATCCGCGTCCGGGAGGCCGAATGGAAGTGGGTGGCCGGCCGGCTGGCAGCTGCCCACGCCGACCTCGGGCGCCGGGCCCGCGTGCTGGAGATCGGTTGCGGCAACGGGGCTTTGCTACGGGCACTGGATGACAACGGCGACATCGACTTCGCCGTCGGCGTGGACAGTTCCGCGGGGATGCTCGCCCGGGCTCGCGAACGCAGCCGCGACCGTTCCCGGCTGCGCTTCGGCATGGTGAACGGGCCGGCGCTCGACGTGCCCGACAACCACGTCGACGTGGTGATCTCCTTCCTGTCCTTCCGCTACCTGGACTGGGACCCGGTGATGGCCGAGATCCGCCGGGTGCTGGCCCCCGGCGGCCGGCTGTGGGTCGTCGACATGGTGGAGCGACCGGTGCGCATCCGCGAACTGCCCGTACTGACCCGGTCGGCCGTCGCGCACCTGCGCGGCCGTCGCAGGCGTCCGCAGTTCGCGCACGACCTGGCCACCCTGACCAACCACCCCGAATGGCGGAACATGCTGCAGCACAACCCGATCCGCGCCGAGCACGAATACCGCTGGTACTTCGGCAGTCGCTTCCCCGACCGGGACCTGCAGATCTTGACCACCACCAGGTCAGCGCGCGTGGTGGCGTTCGATTCCGGTCCACTGGCCAAGGGGCAGACCACCCCGCTGTCCTACCCGTGACCGCCATGAATACCGAAGCCTGCCTGGGCATCATCGACTGGGGCATCGGCGGCGTCGGCCTGGTCAACGCCCTGGACCGATTGGTCCCCGGACTGCCGGTGGTGTACTGGTCCGACGCCGGAGCCACTCCCTACGGACGGATGGGTGCCGACGAACTGACCGATCGGCTGATGCGGGTGGTCACTGCGCTGGCCGAGCGCGGTGCGACGGAGGTGGTGCTGGCCTGCAACGCGGCCAGCACGGTGGTGGCCGAGTTACGGGCGGCGCCGGTCATTGTCGAGGGCATCATCGCCCACGGGCTGGCCTCCGTGCCGGAAGACCTCACCTCGATCGGGGTGGTGGGCGGACAGCGCACCATCGACGCCGGGCACTACCAGCGCGGGCTGGCCCGACCGGGCCGGGAGGTACTGGCCCGGGTGGCGCAGCCGCTGTCCGCGCACATCGAGGCGGGCCGTACCGGCTCCGCGCAGTTCCATGCCGACCTGGCCGACATCGTCGCCCCGTTGCGACGGGTGCAGGCGCTGGTGCTGGCCTGCACGCACTACCCCGCGGCGAGTCGCTGGTTCGCGGCCGCCCTGCCTGACGCGCGGCTGATCGATCCGGCCGAACACCTGGCCACGGCGATCGCCTACCGCTATCCCGATGCGGCCCGGGTCACGGAACCCGCCGGAAAGGTCTTTCTCACCACCGGTGACCCTGATGCCATGCGCCACAACGCCGCTCGTGCATGGGGCACACTGTTGAGCACCCGGGCGGTCCGGCGCCGCGACCGCAGCGCGCTGGCTTCTTAATCGGCCGCGCGGGCCACGATGATCGGCGTGTGCACCGAGTGCACCACGGCGTTGCTCACCGAGCCGAGCAGCACTCTGGCGATGCCGCCCCGGCCACGGCTGCCCAGAACCACCAGCTGCGCGGACTTCGACTGATTGACCAGCTCGCGGGCCGGCCGGTCACACACCACGAGTCGCTGCACCGCCACGTCGGGATAGCGCTCCTGCCAGCCGGCGAGGCGCTCGGCGAGGATCTGCTCCGACTCCTGCTGGAGCGCCGGCCAGTCCAGGCCGCCGAGGTCGAGGATCTCGACGTCGCTCCACGCGTGCACCGCTCGCAGATCCACGCCGCGACGCGATGCCTCGTCGAACGCGATGGCCGTGGCGAGCTCAGAAGCCGGGGACCCGTCGATGCCCACCAGCACGGGGGCGTCCTCGCGGATGCCGGGCTCATCGGCGGGAATGATCGCGACCGGGCTGGCCGCGCCGCGCAGCACTCCCGAGCTGACCGAACCCAGCAGCGCCCGGCCGACAGCACCGCGCCCGTGGCTGCCTACGACGACCATCTCGGCGTCCTCGGACAGCTGCACCAGCGTCGGTATCGGCGGCGACGACTTCAGCTCGGTGGCGACGACGACGGAACCTCGGGCCGATTCCCGCGCCAGCTTGGCAGCTTCCTCGAGCACCAGCCGCGCGTCTTCTTCCTGCCAGACCGCGACGCCGCCGGGCAGCGGAATCTGCGGAAACGTCGGCACGTACGTGCTGAGCATGTGGACCAGTGTCAGCGGGACATTCCGCATCGCCGCATCGCGGGCGGCCCATGACACCGCTGCGTTCGACGCCGACGACCCGTCGACTCCGACGACGAGGCCCAACTTCGATGTCGTCATTTCCTTCTCCTAGCGCTCGACTCACGAAAACGCTATTGCGCGAATGCCGCTCAGTCGTGGGCCTTAAGTCCTCGACTACATGAACATCGGGTCCTGCCGGGGTGAACGGCTAGTGCGCGGGGGGTTGGCGATAGAGTGCCGCACCGGCCACGACGCCCGCACCTGCGGCCACGAACAGGACCTGACTGCCGGGTCGCGCGCTCTGCTGCTCGAACGCTGCCGCGAGCGCGGCCGTATGCATGCGCTGATCGTCTGCGACGCATACTTTTTCGGCGGGCAACCCCAGTAGTGTGCGCAGCGTCTCCCGGTAGCGCGGGCGCGCCGGAGCGGCGATGATCAGGTCGACCTCGGCCAGCTGCACACCCTGCCGCTCGAGGCAGGACCGCGCCGCCTCGGCGGCCACCGCCGCGAGCCGTTCGTCCGCGCCGGGCGACCTGCGGAACCGCAGGACATTGCGTCCGTCGTCGAATCCGACTGTTGCAGAGAATGTCTCGACATCATCAAGCGCATCTCCGGCATTGGCCCACGAAACGTCGCTCAGACCGTAGTCGGCATCGGTCCAGCCGCAGAGCAGTGCCGCCCCGGTAGCGGAGAACGGGAAGTTCTCGCTCATTCCGTGACCCGGGTCGGCCTCACTGGTCACCACCAACGCGCGCTGCACGCTTCCGGTCCGCAGGAAGCCGTCGACGATTTGCAGCGCGGTCAGCACGCCGCACGCGCCGTTGGCCACGTCGAAGGAGAAGGTGCCGTGGGCGTCATTTCCGTGGGCGTCGTTTCCGTGGGGATCTTCCGGATTGGCCCCGATATCGTCCTGGATCAGTGCGGCCAGCGCCGGCTCACCCAGGTTCTTGTCGCGGTAGATGCCCGCGTTGACCACCAGATCCAGTTCGTGCGGCTGGCATCCGGCATGCCGTAGACAGTCTTTCGCCGCGGCGACGGCCAGGTGCAGAGCGCTGTGCCGGCCGCGCAGCCGTGGACGGGCGACGTCGACCCGATCAATCACTGTGCCCATAGCGGCTCACCAAATCCTCGTCCAGGGTCAACAGGACCACGCCGATCTCCAGGCCGGAAGCCAACGCCAGCAGCGCTATCCGCTCGCCGGCCACGATCCGTCCTGCCTCCAGTTCCTCCACCAGCGCCACCGTGTGCGTCGTCGATGCGGTGTTGCCGTACCGGTCGACGGTGATCACCGCATCGTGCTGCGGACTGTCACCGAACGACTCCTTCATCCGCGTCATGCCCTTGCGGATGGCGCGGGCAGACGTCTGATGAGTGATCACGTGGTCGATGTCGTGAATCGAAATACCCACCGTGTCCAGCACTTCGTGCAACAACAACGGGGTGTTGGCGATCGCGGCCTTCTGAATGGCGCGCGAGTTGGTGAACATCCGCGCACCCGGGTCGTGACCCTGCGGATACGCCAGGCAAAGCCGGCTGTAGTCGGCGACCGTGGTGAACCCGGCGAGTTCGATACCCGCGGAGCCGGCCGGCGCGCGCTCGAGCAAGAGGGCCGCACCGGCGTCACCGAGAGTCAGGCACGCTAGTTCCTTGCTCATGATGTTGCGGATGTGCCTGGCCGCGTTCTGGCTGAGCTGTGAAATGTATTCGCCGCTGACCACCAGTCCGCGCCGTACCATGCCCTGCCGGATCCAGTTGTTGAGAATCGTTACACCGGTGAGCATTCCGGCGCAGGCGTTGGACACGTCGAAGGTCATCGCCCGCTTCGCCCCGACGTTGCGGGCCACCGCACCGCTCATGGTGGGCTCCAGCCATTGGGTGAGGCCGTCGCGGAATTTCGTGATGCTGCAGCTGATCACCACGTCGATGTCCGCGGGATCCTGCTGTGCGGTGGCCAGGCAGTTCAGCGCCGCCGAAGTGGCCAGGGACAGCGAATCCTCCTCGCCGGAGGACACCCGGCGCTCGCGGATACCGGTCAGCTTTTCCAGGTCGATGTGCGTGTGATGGCGGGTGGATGCCATCAGATCGTCTGTGGTCAAGCGGGTCTCGGGCAGGTGCCGGCCGGCGCCCGCCAACCTGCTGACGTAGGGCGCCCGGGCGCCCTGCCCGTCGGTTTCCATCACCATCCAGTGCCGTGTCATGGCGGTACCTCCTTGCGCGCGAGACGGTTACCCCGTCAACCGCGCACCGATTCCAGCAACAGCCGGCGTTCGGCGGCCGCCACGGTACGCCGGGTCGCCGCAGCCGCGTCCGGGTTGACCGACACCGAGGTGATGCCCATCCGGACCAGGTGTTCGGCGAAGGCCGGGTTGGTCGACGGCGCCTGGCCGCACAGCGACGAGGTGATGCCGTGCTTGCGGGCCGTCGAGATGATCCGTCCGATCGCATCGAGTACCGCACCGTCGGATTCGTCGAACAGCTCGGCGCAGATGTCGGAATCGCGGTCGACGCCCAGGACCAGCTGGGTGAGGTCGTTACTGCCGATCGACACCCCGTCGATGCCCATCGCGATGTACTCGGGCAGCCAGAACATCACCGACGGCACTTCGGCCATCACCCACCGGTGCAGACCGCGCTGCTTGCCCAGTGGACTCGCGTCCACCTGCGCCAGGCATGATTCCAGCTCCCACCGCGTCCGGACGAACGGAATCATCAGGTGCAAGTTGGGGTTGCGTTCGCGCACCCGGGCCAGTGCCTCCAGTTCCAGAGCGAACAGGTCCGGCTCGTTGACGTAGCGGTAGCACCCGCGGTAGCCGATCATCGGGTTGTGCTCGACCGGCTCGTAGGCCTCGCCACCCTGCAGTCCGCGGAATTCGTTGGTGCGGAAATCGGTGGCGCGGTAGACCACCGGCCGGTGGCCGAAGGCGGCGGCGATGCGGCCGATCGAGCCCACCATTGCGTCCACCAGACCGGCCTGCTCGCCACGCGCGATCAGATCGCGCGGGTGTCGTCCCGAAAGAGCCTGTGTGAGCAGGAATTCGGCCCTCAGCAGACCGACTCCGTCGACATCCTGCGCGGCGACTGCCTCGGCGGTGTCCGGGATCGCCAGGTTGACGTAGACCTTGGTGCCGGTGGTTTCGCTGACCGTGGTGACTGGGGCGGGCGTGGCCGCCGTCACCTGCGCCGGTGCGGCGGCAGCTCCGGCGGTGACGGTGCCGCGGGCGCCGTCGACGGTGACCACGTGGCCGTCGTGCAGGATCGTCGTCGCGTCGCGGGCGCCGACCACGCAGGGCACCCGCAGTTCGCGCGCGACGATGGCCGCGTGACAGGTCATCCCGCCGGTCTCAGTCACCAGCGCCGCCGCACGGCGGATCGCCGGCAGCCAGTCCGGGTTGGTCATCGGCGCGACCAGAATCTCGTTGTCCTGCAGCCGGTTACCCTCCTGGGGCGTGCGCAGCACCCGCACCCGCCCGGACGCCGCCCCGGGAGCCGCCGGCAGCCCCCGCACCAACACACCGGATTCGCCGGCATCCTCCGATTCGTGGTCGTACAGCATGGTGATCGGCCTGGCCTGCACCAGCCAGGTCTTGCCGTCAGCGATCGCCCATTCGACGTCCTGCGGGCACCCGTGGTGATTCTCGGTGGCAACCACGAGTTCGGCGACCCGGCGCAGCGCGTCGTCGTCGAGGACGCGCGCCTGCGCCTGCTCGGGCGTCAGGTCGACGATCACGTCGTGGCCGTCGGCACCACGTTCGATCTTGAAAGCCTGGTAGCCGATCGAGAAGTCGCGCACCTGCAGCGTCTTCTTGTCGACGACGTAGGTGTCGGGCTGGACCTTCCCGGACACCACGACTTCGCCGAGACCCAGCGCGGCTTCGATGACGAGGTGGTCCCGCTCCCCCGTGCTGGGGTCGGCGCTGAACGCGACGCCGGACTTCTCGGAGGCGACCATCTGCTGGATGACGACGGCCATGGCCGGGTCGGCGGTGAATCCGCGGCTGGCCCGGTAGGTGATGACGCGTGGGCTGAACAGCGACGCCCAGCACTGCGTGACGGCGTCGATCAAGTCCTCGCCACCGGTGATGTTGGTCAGCGTCCGGTTCATCCCGGCGAAGGATGCATCGGCACCGTCCTCACCGGTTGCCGAAGAGCGCACCGCCACAACACAGTTCGATCCCAACCGGGCATAGGATTCGAGCAGCTGCGCGCGGACGTCGTCACTGACGCCCGCCTTGCTCACCAGTTTCTGCATCCGCTGGCACAGCTCGGCCAACCGGGCGCTGTTGTCGACCTGCGCCAGCGCTTCGCGGTGCAGCGCGGCGAGTTCGGCATCCACTTCGCCCGCCCGCATCGCCGCCTGGTAGCCGCCGCGCAACAGGACGAACCCCGGTGGAACCGGCAGGCCGGCGGCGACCAGCTCGCCCATGTTGGCGCCCTTGCCGCCGGCCTCCTCGGCGTCGGTCAAACGCAGCGCCGAGATGTCGGCGACGTAGCTGTCGGTGGTGGTCATGCGCGTTCCTTTCGGTGCAGAAGATTGACGTCGGTCACCTGGCGCCAGGCGTTACATGCCTGTGCCACCGAAGCTTTCAGCGGCTGTGAGGTGTCCAGCCGGACTGCTGACTCCCAGGCGTCGCGGCGGGCAGCCAGCGCCGCGGCAATGTCCGGGGTGGCGTCGGAGTTTCCCGCCGCCCGCTGTTCGATTCGGCCAGCCGTCGTCTCCACCGGCACGGCACACATGATTTCCACTGCACGCGAATGGGTTTCGGCGGCCATTCGGCGGGCCTGGGCGCGCAGACCCGGGTCCTGCCACGTACCGTCGAGGATCACCGACTGCCCCTCACCCAGGCGGATGCGGGCTCTGCGCAACACGGTTTCGTAGACGGCGGCGACATTGTCGGGGCTGTAGAGACCGGAGTCCAGCACCCCCGGACTCCCGGAAATGGCGCCCGAATCCCGCAGTTCCCGCCGTACATCGTCGGTGGAGATGACATGCGCGCCGACCTGTTCGGCGAGCCCGCGGGCCACCGTGGACTTCCCGCTTCCGGGGTTTCCGCCGATGAGTGCCAGCCGGACGGCTCCGGCGGCGAGATGCTCCGCGGCGATCTCGAGGTGCCGGGCGCCATCGTCGGCCGACTCCGCCCTGCCCTGCAGGAACCGCACACAGTCGACCTTGGCCCGTACCCCCGCGCGGTAAGCGATGTAGAAGTGCTGCAGCGAGGACGGCACGTTGTCGTCGGTCAGCGCGACGTAGCGGGCCAGGAAGTAGTCGCCGAGGTCTTTGCGCCCCAGGAATTCCAGGTCCATGGCCAGGAAGGCGGCGTCATCGATCCGGTCGAGATGACGCAGTTGGTCATCGAATTCGAGGCAGTCCAGCAGTGCCGGGCGGCCGTCGACGAAGAAGATGTCGTCGGCGAGCAGGTCGCCGTGACCGTCGACGATGTTGTCCTGGTCGATCCGGCTCGCGAACAGATGCCCCCGGCCGGCGATGTATTCCGCGGCAAGACGTTCGATATGGTCGATGACTTCCTGCGTCACACCAGGAATCGCGGTGAACTGGTGCAGTTCCTTGAGGTTGGCCCGCCAACGCTGGTCCACCGCGCCGGCCTCGCCCTGGATGCTGATCAGCGGGCTGCGCTCGGCCCCCTCGTGGAACTCCGCCAGCACGGCGGCGACAGCGTCCAGCAGGTTCTCGGCTGATTCGCCGGGCCCGGTGCCGGTGACCAGAAATGCCAGCCGATCCTGATCCCGATAGCGGCGCATGACCACGATCGGCTCATCGGCGCCTCCGGCCGGATCGGACAGATGGGCCACCCCCAGATAGGCCTCGGGCGACAAGCGGCGGTTCAACTCGACCTCCCGCCGGCAGGCATGCTCGCGCTGTTCGGTGGTGCGAAAATCGACGAAATCGGTCAACACCGGCTTTTTGGCCTTGTACGCCCGGTCTCCGGCCAGCACCACCACGCCGGTGTGCGTCTCCCGGACATCCAGAAACGGGGCTGTAGTGGCATCGGCTGACCGTTCGGCGGTGATCGCAAACTCCATGACTTCAGACTGTCAGTCGCCGGGACGGGGCCTGCACCGGTCGCGCGACGATAACGGGCGTGCTGGTGGAGTGCAGCACCGCGTTGCTGACCGACCCCAGCAGCATGGCGCCCACCGAGCCGCGGCCGTGGCTGCCCACCACCACGAGCTGCGCCGACTCCGCCTGCTCGATGAGCTGTCGGGCGGGCCGGTCACACACCACCACGCGGTGCACCGTCACATCCGGGAACTGCTCCTGCCATCCCGCCAGTCGCTCGGCCAGGATGAGATCCGCGTCCTCTTTGAAGACCGTCCAGTCCAGGCCGGGCAGTTCGACCGCTTCGATGTCGCTCCACGCATGGACCGCTTTGAGCTCGGCTCCGCGCCGGGAGGCTTCTTCGAACGCGATCGCCGTCGCCAGTTCGGACGCCGGCGACCCGTCGATCCCCACGACGACCGGGGCTCCCGTACGGGTGTCTTCGTCGCGGATCACCGCTACGGGGCAGTTCGCGCGTCGCACCACCGACGAGCTCACCGACCCGAGCAGTCCGCGCCCCAACGCCGAGCGCCCGTGGCTGCCCACCACCAGCATTTCCGCCTGCGCGGACAGCTGCACGAGAGTCGAAACCGGCGGCGAACACTTCAGTTCGGTGGAGATCGGCACCGGCCGGGTGGCCACACCGACGATGTCTTCGGCCACCTTGACGGCGTGTTTGAGCACCCGCCGGCCGTCCTCATCCCGCCATATCCCCATGCCCATCGACAGCGGCATCTCCGGGTACATCGGGACGGCCGCGGTCACCATGTGAACCAGCGTCAGGGGAACGTGGCGCAGCGCCGCCTCATGCGCGGCCCACACCACCGCAGCGTTCGATGGTTCCGATCCGTCCACCCCGACGAGGATGCCGTGGCGGTCAGCCATCGCGTCCATTCCGTTCTCCCTCCGTTACCGAAAACGCTATTGCCCGAACCGACCTGGGTCGTGGGGCTTTAGTCACCAAGTACAGGGACGTGCGACCTTCATTGCCTTTTCGGCGGCCAATCGGGGGCCGCGCTGTGGCATCGTCACTGGCGTGACCGAATGGCCCGCGACCATTGACCGGCGTTACCACGATGCAGTCATCCTGAACCTCGACGGGTTAGTCTCCGCGGCGGTTTCGGGCGGCTTTCAGGCCTCCGATTCGACCGGGCCGCTGCTGCGCCGGCTGCGCGACGCCGGCATCGGCACGGCCGTCTACTCGACCAACCGTGGCGGGGCGCAACTGTCGGCCGGCGTCATCGATCAACTCGTCGATGTCGACGCGGTCGAGTTCGCCGACGAGCAGGACTCGTCGGTGCTGACCCGGACGGCGGCCCGGCTGAAAGTCCGCCCCGACCGGTGCGCGGTCATCGAGCACGATCCCGCGGCGGTCGAGGACGCCTGTGCCGCAGGTTTCAGCCTGGTGATCGGGCTCGACCACGGCGGCGAGGAACTCACGGCGCACGGGGCCGACGCGGTCATCGCCGACCTTGCCGAGATCTCGGTGCGCAACGTGGACGCGGTGATCTCGGCCATCACCGACGCCCTGCAGGTCTACAGCCAGCTCAAGGAACTCGTCACCGCCCGCCAGCCCGTGACGTTCGTCGACTTCGATGGCACCCTGGCCGACATCGTCGGCCAGCCGGATTCGGCGAAGCTGGTCCCCGGCGCCGCCGAGGCGTTGCGGGCACTGAGCCGGCAGTGCCCGGTGGCGGTGATCAGCGGCCGGGACCTGGCCGACCTCCGCGACAAGGTCGACGTCGACGGGTTGTGGTTCGCCGGCAGTCACGGTTTCGAACTCGTCGCGCCCGACGGCACGCTGCACCAGAACACCGCCGCCGCGGCATCGATCGGCGTCTTGGTCCGTGCGGCAACGCATTTGGCCGAGGAACTCAAAGACATTCCCGGCACCATCGTGGAACGCAAACGGTATGCGGTGGCCGTGCACTACCGCAACACCGATCCGCAGGCGGTCGATCAGGTGATCGCGGCGGTGCGCCGGCTCGGGCGTGCGACGGGCCTGCGCGTCACCACCGGACGAAAGTTGGTGGAGTTGCGCCCGAATGTCGCCTGGGATAAGGGCAGGGCGCTGCACTGGATCCTGGAAAACCTGGCGGCGCAGGATGATTCGGCATCCACCACCGCCCTGCCGATCTTCATCGGCGACGACGTCAGCGACGAGGACGCGTTCGACGCGATTCGCTTCGACGGCATGGGCATCGCGGTTCGTCACCTCGAGGGTGGCGACCGGCCGTCGTCCGCGAGCTTCAGCCTCGAAAACCCCGCTGCGGTCACCGAGTTCCTGCAGCGACTGGCCGACGACCTGAAAGAGGAGTCGCAGGCTCCGCACGATGCGTGGGAACTCGTCTACGACCACTACGACCCGGCGAGCGAGCGGCTGCGCGAAACGCTGTGCACCGTGGGCAACGGCTACGTCGCCACCCGCGGCTGCGCCGCCGAAGCCACCGCGTCGCAGCACCATTACCCCGGCACCTACGCGACCGGCGTCTACAACATCGTCGCCGATCAGATCGCGGGCCGGACCATCGAGAACGAGAGCCTGGTCAACCTGCCCAATTGGCTGTCCCTGACGTTGCGTATCGACGGTGGACCCTGGTTCGACATCGACCAGGCCGAAATTCTGTCCTACCGGCAGGTGTTCGACCTACGCCATGCCACGCTGTCCCGGCGGGTCCGTTTCACCGACGGCGCCGGCCGGACCACCACCCTGGAACAGCAGCGCTTCGCGTCGATGCACGATCCCCACCTGCTGGCCATGAAGACCACGGTCTACCCCGAGAACTGGTCCGGCACAGTCGAATTCGAATCGCTGGTGGACGCCACCGTACGAAACACGATGGTGGAGCGCTACAAGCCGCTGTCCAGCGCGCATCTGTCCGAAGCGGTGATCGACGAGATCGCGCCCGATGGCGTGGTTCTGCGCACCGAGACGTCGCAGTCGCGCATCGCGATCGCGCTGGCCGCCCGCAGCAGCGCCTGGCACGGCGACACCCCGGCCGACGCGCGCTCGGAGACCATCCGCGAGCACAATCGCGGCGGCCAACACATCGAGGTCGCGGTGTCGGCGGGCCGGCCGGTGACGCTGGAAAAGATCGTGACCATCTTCACCGGCCGGGACGCCGCCATCGCCGAACCGGTCGGCGCCGCGGCCGAAAGCCTGGACGCCGCCGGGCGTTACGACGAGCTGCACCAGGCGCACGCGCGGGCGTGGGCGAGGCTGTGGGAGCAGTGCGACATCGGCCTTTCCGACCGGGAAGACGCCCTGCGAATCCTGCGTCTGCACCTGGTGCACGTGCTGCAGACCCTCTCGCCGCACACCGCCGAACTCGACGCCGGCGTCCCGGCCCGGGGACTGCACGGTGAGGCCTACCGCGGACACGTGTTCTGGGACGCACTTTTCATCTCCCCGGTGCTGAGCCTGCGGATGGCGAACGTGTCCCGCTCGCTGCTGCTGTACCGGTACCGGCGCCTCCCACAAGCGCGCCGTGCGGCGCGCCGCGCCGGCCATCTGGGCGCCATGTTTCCCTGGCAGTCCGGCAGCGACGGACGAGAAGTGAGTCAGGAAGTCCATCTCAATCCGCAGTCGGGTCGCTGGCTTCCCGACGCCAGCGCCCGGGCACATCACGTCGGGCTCGCCGTGGCCTACAACACCTGGCAGAACTATCAGGTCAGCGGCGACCGCCAGTTCCTGGTGGACTACGGCACCGAGATGCTGGTCGAGATCGCACGATTCTGGGTGGGTCTTGCAACCTTCGATGCCGGCCTGGGCCGCTACACGATCCGCGGCATCATCGGGCCGGATGAGTTCCATTCCGGTTACCCGGGGCGGGAATACGACGGGATCGACAACAACGCCTACACCAACGTGATGGCGGTCTGGGTCATCTTGCGGGCGATGGAGGCGCTGGACCTGTTGCCGCTGCGCGACCGCCTCGAACTCGTCGCCAAGCTGGGCCTGACGACCCAGGAGCGGGAGCGCTGGGACCACGTGAGCCGTCGCATGTTCGTGCCGTTCCACGACGGCGTCATCAGTCAGTTCGAAGGCTATTCCGAACTGGCCGAGCTGGATTGGGAGGGTTACCGCCAGCGGTACGACAACATTCAGCGACTCGACCGGATCCTCGAAGCCGAGAACGACAGCGTCAACAACTACAAAGCGTCCAAGCAGGCCGACGCACTGATGTTGTTCTACCTGCTGTCATCCGAAGAGTTGCTCGGCCTGTTCGGCAGGCTCGGCTACCACTTCGCGCCGGCGCAGATCCCCAGAACGGTCGACTACTACCTGGCCCGGACCTCCGACGGATCGACATTGAGCGCGGTCGTGCACTCCTGGGTCCTGGCCCGCGCCCACCGCGCCAACGCGCTGGAGTACTTCCAGCAGGTGCTCGATTCCGACGTCACCGACATCCAGGGCGGCACCACCGCCGAAGGGATCCACCTGGCGGCCATGGCGGGCAGCATCGATCTGCTGCAGCGGTGCTTCACCGGCCTGGAAACCCGGGACGACCGGCTGATCCTCAGCCCGCAGTGGCCGGAAGGGCTTGGGCCGATCGAGTTTCCGTTCGTGTACCGGGGTCACCGCCTGCATCTGGAAATCAGCGGGCGCAGTGCGACCCTGACCGCGGAATCCGGCGGCGCCGGGCCGATTCACGTCGAGTGCCGTGGCCGGATTCACCGGCTGCTGCCGGGCAGCACGATCGAGGTCGGCTAGACCTTTAATGCCGGACCAGCAATACCGAGCAGTCCGGATACCCGAGGATCGGATGGCAGTTCGGGATCGCCAGCCCCGGCAGGTCAGCCGCCTCGGACTCGCCGACGATCGCGAGATCAATTGCCCGACTGTGGTTCTCGTCCACCACCCGGGCGCCGGTTCCGGACGCCACGATCTGGACGGGCACGTCGGGGTAGCGGCGGACCCAGCTGTCCAGGCGTCGGTCGATCTGCCGCACGATCGCGTGCCGGCGGCGCCCTTCCTCCATTGCCAGCCGGACCACTTCGTCGTTGTCGGGGTCGTCGTTGAGGACGACGGCGATCACCCCCACCTGGGTGGGCGACCCGTCAGGGTTGGTGCGGATCACCGCGACCGGACAGTGCGCGTGAGTGACCAGCGCGGCGGCCGTGGGACCCAGAAGCCCGTCAGCGGCCCAACCGCGGCGGGAGGTGCCCACACACACCAGGGCCGCGTCCTGAGACGTGTTGATCAGGGCCTGCGCCGGGTCCCCGGAGCGGATGGCGGTCTCGATCTCAACCGGCTTACCCTGGGCCTGCGCGGCGCTGAGCACCGCGCTTTCCGCCTGCGACAGCACCATTTCGGCGCGTTCGAGCTCCCACTCGGAAGCCTGCCCCGCGTCCCCGCCGGCAATCACATACACCAAGCGAAGCGGCATCTGGCGGCTCAGCGCCTCGTCGATCGCCCACTTGGCCGCATTGACCGCGGCTTGCGAACCGTTGACACCCACCACCACCGACTTCGCGTCCAGCTGGTTCATGTCGGCTCCTGACTTTCGCTCACCATCAATCTATGGCGCGGTCAGCCGTTTCTGCAGGGGTCGTTTGGCCTGAGTTTGCAAAGCCCTTCGTCCCCGGCGGACCGTCGCCCACCTCCACCGGCTCGCCGGTCAACTCGAAAAGCCGTTCCACGTCCGAGCGCTCGCAAACCGCGGTGCCGGGCGTCAGCAGCATCGCCGCACCGGCCGCGATTCCCAGGCGCACCGACTTGGCCAACGGCCACCCACGGGTCAGACCGACGGCGATGGCTGCCACCATCGCGTCACCGGCACCCACGCCGCTGCCGGCCTCCATGGGCACCGCCGCAAAGCGCTGACAGGTCTGCCGGGTGGCCAGCATCGCACCCGATGAGCCCAACGACACCACCACGACCTCCGCGCGACCGCTGTCCACCAGTTCACGCGCGGCGACGATCTGTTCCGGCTCGGTGGCCAGCTCGCGACCCACGCATTCGCGCAACTCCCGCACGCTCGCCTTGAGCAGGAAGATCCCGGACGAGACACCCCGCAGTCCACCACCGGAGGTGTCCAAAACGAGCCGGGCACCCACATCGCGCGCGACGTCGGCCACCCGCTGATAGAAGTCGGCGGGAACACCGGGCGGCAGGCTCCCGCTGGCCACCACGAAGTCGGCCGACCGCGCCGCCATCCGCAGCTCCTGCAGACATCTGGCCTGTTCGGCCGGGGTCAGCACCGGGCCGGGCAGCACAAACCGGAACTGCCGTCCGGTGCTGGTCTCGTTGACGGTGAAACTCTCCCGGGTGGCCGCGGCGATCGGGATCTCACCGAAGGGCACCCCCGCATCGCTGAGCAACCTGGTCAGCATTCCGCCGTGGGAGCCTCCCGCGGGCAACACCGCGAACGCCGACCCGCCGAGCACGTGGGCGATCCGCGCCACGTTCACACCGCCCCCACCCGGATCGTAACGCGTTGCGCTGCAACGTAACTTGCTGGTAGGTTGCACCACTTCCACGCTGGTGGTGATGTCGAGCGCGGGATTCATCGTCAACGTGACGATCCGCGGTAGCCCCGGTGCGAAACCGGCGTGCATTATGAACTCCGCTCGTCGGACTTTTGGTGCGGACTAGAGGCCGCTGGGATAGGTCTCCGGCGTCTCGCCGGCAATCCACACGCTCGTCGTCTCGAGTGGCTCCAGCGCACGGGTGGTGTCGATGTGAATCATGGCATCGAATTGATCGTCGGGCCGGACGTGGAAGTAGTGGCTCTGCCGCTCGGTGGCGGGCTGATAGATCACGCCGATGGCGCGGCCCAGGCGAACGGCCGACATCGGCTCGGCTGCCTTCTGGTTGATCCGCGAAGATACCAGGAAGGCGTCCTTGCCGGTCTGGTGGAACAGGTCCTCGACGCTGCCGGGCAGCGCCGGCCGGACCACCTTGCGTTCGGCGATTCCGCCCCACTCGCTGGCGGCTGTGACCGTACCCGTGTAGGTGCTCAGGCCGATCAGGCGTGCGTCGCCGTGATAGCGCTGCCGCGCCAGTTGCCCCAGCGTGAGCTGGCCGTCGGCCCACACCTCGGTCGCGGTGGCGTCACCGACATGGGAGTTGTGCGCCCACACCACGATTCGCGCGGGCTGACCATCGCCGTGCCGGTCCAGATGCTTGAGCAGTGCCTCCAGGGTTTGCGCCATGTGCTTGTCCCGAAGGTTCCACGAGGAGACCCGGCCGCTGAACATCGAGCGGTAGTAGACCTCGGCGTCGCGGACCGTCTGCGCGTTCTGCTGGGCGTAGAACAATTCGTCCTCCGCAAGCAGGCCGTCGGCACGCAGATAGTCGAGCGAATTGCGCTGCAACTCGACCAACTGCTCAATCGCCTGGCGCTCACACTTGGGCCCCGCACCGAACGCCGCCTGGTAACCGTATGCCTGTCCATCGTCACCCGCCGGGTGGTCGAAGCACGCGTACCGGACCCGGGCCCGCGCCGCCGCGGCGGGATCCACCGTGTCGAGGTAGCTGATCACCTCGTGCATCGACCTGTGCAGGCTGTACAGATCGAGCCCGTAGAACCCGGCCTGCCGGGGCGCGCGCTGGTTGTATGCCCGCAACCAGTCGGCGAAGTCGCGACAGACCGTGTTGCGCCACATCCATGCCGGGAAGCGCTCGAAACCGCTCAGCGCCGCCTCGGCCGTCGTGTCCTCGCCCAGGCCGCGGACGTAACGGTTCAGCCGGTAGGCGTCGGGCCAATCGGCTTCGGCCGCAACGGCACAGAAGCCCTTCTCCTCGATCAACCACTTGGTGATCTCCGCACGCGCCTCGTAGAACTCGTGGGTGCCGTGCGAACTCTCACCGATCAGGACGACGCGCGCGTCGCCGATGACCTGTTCGAGGATCTCGCGCGGCGGAATGCCCTGCGGCACATCGACCGCCACGTCGGCGATCATCTCGGCCGCTGTCGGTGCGGCCGGCTTGATCAGCGCGAGCCCCGTGGTGGGTTTGGCCAGCAGCTCGCGCACCTCTTCGTCGCTGACCTGACGGAAGTCCCAGAACGACTCCCCCACGGCGAGAAACGGTGTCGGCATCGAGGCGCAGACCACCTCGTCGACCAGACCCTCGAATTCCCGGCAGGTCGATTCCGGGGCGGCGGGCACGGCGATCACGATATGCGCCGGCTCAGCGTCGCGCAGAGCCTGTACGGCGGCGAACATGCTTGCGCCGGTGGCCAATCCGTCGTCAACGAGAATCACCGTCCGGCCGGTCACCTGCACCGGTGGGCGACCCCCGCGGTAGGCGGCCTCGCGCCGGACCAGTTCGCGGCCCTCCCGCTCGACGATGTCGCGCAACTGCGCGGACGTGACGCGCAACCCGCGCAACACATCGTCGTTCACCACCACCCGGCCACCGCTGGCCAGCGCGCCGACGGCGAACTCTTCGTGGCCGGGGGCGCCGAGCTTGCGCACGATGAAGGCGTCCAACGGGACACGCAGCGCCGCCGCCACCTCCCAGGCCACCGGCAATCCCCCGCGGGCCAGGCCGAGGACGATCACGTTCGGGTTGTCGCGGTAGGCGCTCAGCAGGTTCGCCAGCACCTGGCCGGCTTCGCGGCGGTCGCGGAATACCCGCCGTGGTGCGGGCCGGCCGGCTTCGGCTGCACTCGTCATGACGCCCTCCTAGAGTTCACACTGCCCCCAATAGCAATGCCTTATTCGACCAATCCCCGGGCGCGGCTGGTAGGGACCGAAGTCCCGGCATGAGGTTGACATAGGCCATTTATTGAGCCGCTTTCCGCGTCAATCGACGACCTCGAGTACCTCATCCAGCGGACGCCGCGGGGTCGCCGCCGGGATCGGGCCCGACGGTGAGATGCCGACCCTGATCAGAACCTGCGGAACGGCCGCGCGTCCGCCGGTGAGCTCCCGAAGAATGTCACGACCGGGCTGTAGTTCCGTGGCGTGCGTGATCGGGCACGTCGCCAGCCCCGCGACGGTGCATTCCAGCAGCACCGCGGAGAGCGCTTCCCCACAGTTGAGCGCGTCCGCGCGGGTGTTGTCGGCCGTCGACAACAGCACGATCTTCGCCTGATCGTGTCTGCTGGCGTGCTCGTCGTCGGGACCGGTGGGGAACTCCCGGTTCACACCGACTCCGCGCGCCTCGGCGCCCGTCACCAGCGCGGCCGGCGGTATGCCGTCGTATTCTCTGGAAGGCGCTGTCCACCAACTTAATTCGTTGTGGTAGCTGTCGTCGTAGCGACGCAGCGCCTCGCTGAGCCGGGTTGCCTCGGCCAGCCGGGGGCGCGCGTCGTCGCTCAGCACCTCAAGCCCCACCAGGTCCTGGTCCACACAGTTGCGCAGCAGCGGCTGCAGTGACGGCCAGTCGTTGGGCGCGCGGAACGGGCGCCCGGTCGGTGCGACGGACCGTGATCGCCTCGGCGCGGTCGCGGCGGGCCCTGCCTACATATGCCATCGGCGTGAAGTCGGCCGAAACCAGGTGATCGAGATTGTTCGGGTTCGGGAAGCGGTCGACGTGGGTGTCCCACCCGACGGCCGCCATCGCCACCCGAAGATGGTCGAGGACGGCGCCACAACTGAGGATCGCCTCCCGGCCGGAGACGTCGGTCGAGGTCACCATGCGGGACGGGTCGACGAACAGGTCGACGGTCGCGCCCCTGACCACCCACCGCCACGGCTGGGTGTTGTGCAGCGAAGGAGCGTGGCACGCCAACTCCACGGCGTTCGTGATCACCGCAGTTTCGACGAGCGTTCGCGTCATCGCACCCACCTTTCCGCTCTGAGTACGATGTCTTGCATTCATACGACCGTGCGCCATGCACGCACTCCCGTGCCAGGGTCCTTGGTCACCATCGTCACGCCATAGGGCACCGGCAAGCGACGTCCGGCCACGGTGATCAGTGACCTTGTCCCCTATTGCGCCCGGTGTCTGCGCAAGAGGCTTTGAGGAGCCAGACCCCCTGGGGATGAGGACCCGCACATGGATGTGATTCACAAGACCCCCCGCGACTACCGCGTCTCACCCAATCTCGCCGACTACGAGCAGGCCCGGGCGCACTTCCAATGGTCCGATGTGCCACGGCTGTGCGAAGGCATGGGCGAGGGGAAATGCAACATCGCCTACGCCGCCGTCGACCGGCACGCGAGCGGACCGGAGAGCACGCACACCGCACTTCGTTTTCTCACCGAGGACGGGTCGCACGAACTGACCTATGCCGAGTTGAGCGACCGGGTGACCCGGTTCACCGGCGTGCTGCGCGCCCTGGGCATCGGCAAGGGCGACCGGGTCTTCGCCATCATGGGCCGCATCCCCGAGCTGTACATCACCATGCTGGGTGCGCTGCGCAACGGCAGCGTCGTCTCACCGCTGTTCTCCGCCTTCGGGCCGGAACCGATTGCCACCCGGGTCGACATCGGACAGGCCGACGTGCTGGTCACCACCAGGGCGCTCTATCAGCGCAAGATCGCCAAGATCCACAGCCGGCTCACCTCGGTGCGACACGTCATCGTGGTCGACGACGGCACGCACGGCGAGCCGCCCTCGGGAACGCTCGACTTCTGGCATTGCATGAACTTCGCCGATGAGCACGCCCCGGTCGAGCCCACCACGGCTGACGATCCGGCGCTGCTGCACTTCACCAGCGGGACCACCGGCACCCCGAAAGGCGCCATTCACGTGCATGGCGCCGTCGCCATGCACTATGTCACGGGCCTGTACGCGCTGGACCTTCATCCCGACGACATCTACTGGTGCACAGCGGATCCCGGCTGGGTCACGGGTACCTCGTACGGGATCATCAGCCCACTGCTGCACGGGGTGACCTCCATCGTCGACCAGACCGAGTTCGACGCCGAACGTTGGTACCGGATCCTGCAGGACGAACAGGTGTCGGTCTGGTACACCGCGCCCACCGGCATCAGGATGCTGATCAAGGCCGGTCCAGAACTGCCCGCCCGCTTCAGCTTTCCGCATCTGCGGTTCATCGCCAGCGTCGGCGAACCACTCAACCCCGAGGCCGTATGGTGGGGTAAAGAGGTACTGGGCCTACCGATTCACGACAACTGGTGGCAGACCGAGACCGGCGGCATCATGATCGCCAACACCCCGGCCTTCGACATCAAGCCCGGCTCGATGGGCCGGCCGCTGCCCGGCGTCGAGGCATGCATCGTGCGCAATAACGATGACGGCACCAACACCGTCATCGCAGAACCGGATGTCGAGGGCGAACTCGCCCTCAAACCGGGCTGGCCGTCGATGTTCCGCGGCTACCTGCACGCCGAAGAGAGATACCGAAAGTGCTTCAGCGACGGGCTTTATCTCACCGGTGACCTGGCCAAGCGGGATGCCGACGGCTACTTCTGGTTCATCGGGCGCAAGGACGACGTGATCAAGTCCGCCGGGCACCTGATCGGCCCGTTCGAGGTCGAAAGCGCGCTGACCGATCACCCGGCGGTGGCCGAGGCGGCCGTCATCGGCAAGCCCGACCCGACGGTCGGCTCCGTCATCAAAGCCTTCGTCACCCTCAAGGACGGGTACGCGCCCAGCGAGGAACTCCGGTTGCAGCTGCTCGGTCATGCCCGCAAACGCCTCGGACCTGCCGTGGCGCCCAAGGAGATCGAGTTCGCCGACTCCTTGCCGCACACCAGCAGCGGCAAGATCATGCGCCGCCTGCTGAAGGCCCGTGAACTCGGGCTGCCCGAGGGCGACACCTCCACGATCGAACATCCGCATGACCATCAACCTCAAGGAGCGTCGCTGTGACGGAAAAAGACCTGACTCACGCGCTGTTATCAGACATGGTGCGGGTGCGCCGCATGGAAGAGAAATGCGCGGAACTGTACAGTGCGGCCAAGATTCGCGGCTTTCTGCACCTCTACGTCGGTGAGGAGGCGGTGGCCGCGGGATCCCTGCGCGCGCTGAGCGACGACGACGCGGTGGTGGCGACCTACCGCGAGCATGCGCACGCACTGCTGCGCGGCATACCGATGACCAGGATCATGGCCGAGATGTTCGGCAAGCAGGAGGGCTGCTCCCGTGGTCGCGGCGGATCGATGCATCTCTTCGACGCCTCCCGGCACTTCTACGGCGGCAACGCGATCGTCGCCGGCGGACTACCGCTGGCGGTCGGCATCGCGCTTGCCGACGCCCAGCTGAAGCGTAAGCGCGTGACCGCGTGCTACTTCGGCGACGGCGCCGTGGCCGAGGGTGCCTTCCACGAGTCGCTGAACATGGCCGTGTTGTGGAACCTGCCGGTGTTGTTCCTGTGCGAGAACAACCTTTACGCGATGGGCACCGCACTGGATCGGGCCCAGTCGCAGACCGACCTGACCGCGAAGGCGGCCGCCTACCGTGTCGATGCGCTGGCCGTTGACGGGATGGATGTCGAGGCATGTTACGAGGCCGCCCGCAAAGGTGTCGAGCACGTGCGCAGCACCGGCGGCCCGTTCTTCATCGAGTTCCGCACCTACCGGTTCCGCCCTCACTCGATGTTCGACCCCGACTTGTACCGGACCAAGGCCGAAGTCGAGCAGTGGCGCGAACGGGACCCCATCGATCTGTTCGTGCAGCGCCGCAAGGCCGACGGACTGCTGACCGACAACGACGTCCGTGACATCGAGGAGTCGGCCGCCGCGGAGATCGCCGACGCGGTGGCCTACGCCGACGCGGGAACCCGGGAAGACGTGGCCGACCTGGCCCGTGACGTGCTCACCCCGCTAAAGGCGGCCCGATGAAAACCACCTACCGCACCGCCGTTCACGACGCGATCCGCGACGCCCTGCGTGACGACTCCCGTGTGGTTCTGATGGGAGAGGATGTCGGGCGCTACGGCGGAACCTACGCGGCGTCCAAAGGGCTACTGGAAGAATTCGGCGAGGAGCGGGTCCGGGACACCCCGCTGTCCGAACTCGGCTTCGTCGGCATCGGTATCGGCGCCGCCCTCAACGGATTACGGCCGATCGTCGAAGTCATGACGGTGAACTTCAGCCTGCTGGCACTCGACCAGATCGTCAATACCGCGGCGGCACTGCGGCATATGTCCGGCGGCCAGTTCTCGGTGCCGCTCGTGGTGCGGATGGCCACCGGGGCCGGGCGGCAACTCGCCGCGCAGCATTCGCACAGCCTGGAACCGTGGTACGCCCACATCCCGGGGATCAAGGTGCTGGCGCCGGCGACGGTCGAGGACGCCTACGGCATGCTCGGACCGGCGCTGGCCGACCCGGATCCGGTGATCATCTTCGAACATGTCCAGCTCTACAACACCTCCACCGATATCGACACGCTGGAGCCGACGGACATCAGTCGGGCAGCGGTACGCCGGGAAGGCGACGACGTCACGTTGATCGCGTACGGCGGGTGCGTGGGCAAGGCGCTGGACGCGGCCAACGAGCTGTCCCTGGCCGGAATCGACTGCGAGGTGGTGGATCTGCGGGTGCTGCGACCGCTGGACACCGAGACCATCCTGGAATCGGTACGCAAGACTCACCGCGCCGTCGCCATCGACGAGGCGTGGCGCAGCGGCAGTCTGGCGGGCGAGATCTCCGCGGTGATCATGGAGGGCGCCTTCTACGATCTGGACGCGCCGGTGGGCCGGGTCTGTAGCGAAGAGGTCCCGATCCCGTACGCGAAACACCTTGAGGAGGCCGCACTTCCGCAGCCGCACAAGATCGTCGCCGCCGTGCACGACCTGTTCGGGGACCGATGATGATCGAGTTCAAAATGCCCGCGCTGGGCTCCGACATGGACGAAGGCACGCTGAACGAGTGGCTGGTCAAGCCGGGTGACAAGGTGACGCGCGGCCAGGTCGTCGCCGTCATCGAAACCACCAAAGCCGCAGTGGAGATCGAATGCTGGCAGGAAGGCATCATCGACGAGTTGGTGGTCCCGGTCGGCGAAACCGTGGAAGTAGGAACGGTTCTGGCCACCCTGCTCGCGGCGGGCGAGACGGCCGCTGCGCCCGCCCCGGCGACCGCCCCGGTGACCGCTGCGGTTACCGCCGAGGAACCGGAGAAGAAGGAACCCCGCAAACGCGCCGCGAAGGCACCGCGCAAGGCGCCCAAGCCGGCCGCGGCGGCGTCGCCGTCCGGGAGGCCGGCGCCGGCGCGCCCGTCCGGGCCGCAACACCGCCGCTGGGTCTCCCCCGCCGCGCGGCGGCTGGCGGCCAACCTGAACGTCGACCTCGACGGGGTCAGTGGCACCGGCCCAGGTGGCGCGGTGACGATCGTCGACGTCGAACACGCCGCCGCCACACGGCAACCGGTCAAGAAGCCGCCGCCGAAACCCGCCGGCGAACGCATGTCAATGGCCGAACGCGGCGCCGCGATGCGGCAGTCGATCGCGGCCGCCATGAGCAGGTCCAAGCGCGAGATACCGCACTACTACCTGGCCGACGAGATCCTGATGGACACCGCGCTGACCTGGCTCACCGCCCGAAATGCGCAGCGGCCCATCACCGAACGCGTACTGCCGGCCGTCCTGCAACTCAAGGCCGTCGCGCTGGCCGCGCAGCGCTTCAAGGAGTTCAGCGGCTTCTGGCGCGAAGACGGCTTCCAGCCCGCGCCCGCAGTGCATGTCGGTGTCGCCATCTCGTTGCGCGGCGGCGGTCTGGTGGCACCCGCGATCCACGACGTGGCCGAGAAGAAGCTCGACGAGCTGATGAACGACCTCACCGACCTGGTGGCGCGGGCGCGCGCCGGGTCCTTGCGCAGCTCGGAGATGTCCGACCCCACCATCACCGTCACCAACCTCGGCGATCAGGGCGTGGACACCGTGTTCGGGGTGATCTACCCGCCGCAGGTCGCCTTGGTCGGCTTCGGCAAGACCACGCAGAAGGTGTGCGTCATCGACGGCGGCATCCGCGTGGTCAATGCCGTGCAGGGCACGCTGGCCGCCGACCACCGGGCCAGCGACGGACACCGCGGTGCCATGTTCCTGGCCGCGATCAACGAACTGCTGCAACAACCCGACGTACTGGAGAAGTGAAGTGACAATGAACGAAGACACTCGCGGCGTGGTCCTGTCGGTCCTGACCACCATCGCCCCCGAAGTGGATGCCGACGACATCACCGATGACGACCTGCTGCGCGACCAGGTCGACCTGGACTCGATGGACTGGCTGAACTTCCTGCTCGGCATCCACAAGCGATTCAACGTCGACATACCGGAGTCCGACTACGCGTCGTTGCGCACCCTGTCGGACGTGGTCGGCTACGTCGAGACTCACGCGCCTGCTTCGGCGCGGTGATGCGCCGGCCGTAGCCGGCGGCGCCGGGGTGCGAACTCCAGCGACAACAGCACCACCAGCGCGCTCGGAATGTGGTGCGTGCACAGAACCACGTACCGACGCTCATTGAGCGCGTGGAACTTTCGCAGGTAACGGTAGAGCGATTCCAGCCGGATGAACGGGTCCAGAAGATGGATCAGCCGGTAGGCGATGCGCTGCAGTGTTCCGGGGTGGGCGGCGTCGAACACTTCCGGGAAGGCCGCGAAGGCCAGCGAAAGGCGCCGTGCGTGAGCGCCTTTCGCGGCGGCGGTCATGTCGACGGTCAGCCGCTCGTCGATCCCGTTGGGGGCGTCCGGCCTACGGTACGGCGCATCCAGGCTGATCTCCGAGCCGCCGCCGGCGCTCGCGTAGCGGTGAAAGGCGACCACCCGCCCGGCGCTGTCGCGGGCGATGGCGAGTTTGACGCCGGGACAACGACCCTGCAGCGCGCCGTCGAGGTTCATGCAGAACCCGCGCTCGGTGCGCACCCCACCGTGCGAGGCGTAGAGCACCTCACTGAGTTCGGCGACCAGTCCGGCGTCCAGATCGCGTTCGTCGACGATCTCGGTGGTGACACCGCGATTGTGGGTGCGCTGCACGGCCTGACGCACATTGCGGTACCGGCGACCGGCCAGGCTGAAGCGCGCGACGTCGACCACCACGTCGCGCCCGATCGGGACCGCCAGCATCGCCTGACCGATCAGCTCCTTGGTCCACAGACCAAGGTTTCGCTGCGCCGCCGCCAACACCACGATCCGCCATCCACGCGATCGGCACATCACGGCGAAATCGATTGCCAGCCGCTCGAATTGCGTGCCGTCACCGATCGGGTCGCCGCTGACCACGGCGAACCCCAGCCGGGTGCGGTAGGCGATCGCCGCCGTGCCTGCGGCGTTGAAGTAGTAGCTCTTGAGCGAGTGCATCGCGAAGGGCGCCAGCGGGTCTGCCGGCGTGGCATCGACGAGCGCCCACACCCGCTGCAGCAACTCCGGTTGCGGCTCAGCCGAAGTGGGCCACATCAGCGCCAGCCCGCTGGCGCCGACCAGCACATTGCCCCACCCGCCGAAGTCCAGGAAGTGCGCGAAGATGCCGGCCGACAGCAGCGTGGCCGCGCCCACGGTGTGCCGCGGGGTGACCGGTCGCCCCAGGAATACCCCGCGCGCGATGAGGACGACGGCGGCCAGCAGCGCGAGCGACCAGCCGAACCGGCCCACCACATGCCAATTCGCGCCCGGGTGTTCGTGCACCGTCAATATTGTCAGCCAACTCAGCACGCAGGCCAGCAGCAGCGAACTGGCCAACCGCGCCGCACGCCGGTCCGTCCGCAGGATTATGCGTTCGGACGCGAGCGCGGCGGTGGCACGACGGCCGCGCTGCCTGACTTTCATTCCGCACTCCCTTACCCCTGGAGAACGCTAGCCGCCCGGGCAGTGCCGGTCGTGAGGCTTAAGTCACCAAGCTGGACGAATGTCCTGCCCGATTCAGGACTTCGGTCCCTCCCGCCGGGCCGGGCGAAGTGCTCAGATGGTGGTATGGAGACGAGCGTCTCCAATCGGAGGTAATGCAATGAGCAGTTCACAATTGCAGCCACGCACGCGCGAGTTCGCCCGCGTGCTCGGCCCCTTCTTCGCCATCATCGGCATCACGACGGTGGCGCGTGGATCCGAAATGCGCACGCTGCTCACTAGTTTCGAGTCCAGCCCGGTATGGTTCTGGGTTACCGGCGCCCTGGTCCTCAGCTGCGGCCTGATCACCGTGGGACTGCACCCGTACTGGCGGGGCGCGGCGGCCATCACCGTGTCGGTGCTGGGCTGGGCGATGACCTTGCGCGGAATGCTTTTGCTGGCTTTCCCGAAGGCCTTCAAGGCAGCGGCCGACGCGACGATCGGCATGGACGGCATGTGGATGACGGCAAGCGCACTGCTCGCGGTGGCCGGCCTGTATCTGACGTACGTCGGGTGGCGCCCGGTTCCGGCAGCACCGGAGCCGAAAGCCGAAGCGGCGCAACGAAATCTGCGGCACGCCGCGTAAAGCGGTTCACTCCTCCGGAGCGGAATCGTCCTGCGCGAGGGTGAAGTAGTTCTCCTCCTCCTGGACGAAGTGCAGCCGCAGCAGGGTGTACAGCCCGTACAGGCACGCCAACAGGTCGTCGACCTGATCGGGCTGTACCGCCCCGGCCGCCTGCGCCTGGGCCAGGTGCGTGCCGATGCGATCGGCAAGTCGTTTGATCTCGGCGTGGGTGCGGCTCATCGTGGCGGTCGCCTCGCTGCTGCCGAGCGGGCCGGCCAGGGCCGGGTACAGCTGGGTCTCTTCGGCCTCTTCGTGCGGCAGGATCCGGTCGACCAGCAGGGTGTGCACGGCGGCCAGAGACTCCAGCGGAAGAGCGTCCGTCCCGCTCGCCAGGCGATTGGCGCTGTCGCGCAGCAGGCCGATGGTGTCGCGCAAGGCGTCGTGCTCAGCGGCGAAGCGCAGCAGCATCTGCTCGGTCTGCGGGTCCACCTGCACGTCGTTGGCCGGATTGCCGCGCAGGGCCCGCAACGCATTGAGAATCACCGCGACGTCGATGCCCTCTTGCAGCAGCGCACCCGCGGCCGGCGGCAGCCAGCCCAGCGCGGCGATCACCATCGCGATCAGCGACAGGCTCATGCCGACGACGGCACTCTGCACGGCTATGCGGCGCGACCAGCGGGCGATGTCCATCGCGTCGGCGAGCCGGTCCAGGCGGTCCGTGGTCAGCACGATGTCGGCGGCCTCCGAGGACGCGGTGGCTCCCCGGGCGCCCATCGCGACGCCGACGGTGGCCGCGGCCAGTGCCGGCGCATCGTTGATTCCGTCGCCGACCATCACCGTCACCGCGCGTTCGCTCTCTTCGCGTACGGCGGCGAATTTGTCCTCGGGCGTCTGGTCGGCACGGACCTCGTCCAGTCCCAGAATGTTGGCGACGTCGCGGGTGGGTTCGGCGCGGTCTCCGGTGAGCATGAGCAGCCGCTCGAGTCCGGCCTCGCGCAGCCGCCGCACCGTCCGCGGCGCGTGCCGGCGCAGTGGATCCCGCAGTAACACCGCTCCCGCGGCGGCGCCGTCGACGCTGACCCACGCGATCCCGGCTCCGTCCAGCCGGGCACGACTGATCACCGATGTGGTCCATCCGCCGGCCGGCTCGCCGGCGGGCACCTTGCCGACCATCACGCGATGCCCGTCGACCGTCGCGGTCACACCCTGCCCGGGCTGCTCGACCGTGTCAGCGGGTACAGACAGCTCCAGCTTCCTGCTCAGTGCCTCGGTGACGATGGCCTCGGCGAGCACGTGGGGAGAGAACTGATCCACCGAGGCACTCAACCGCAAGATCTCGGCAGCGTCGCGCCCCGGTCCGGCCACCACGTCGACCACCGTCGGGCGTCCCATCGTCAGGGTGCCGGTCTTGTCCATCACCAGCGTCTTGGCGTGACCCAGGTTTTCCAGGGCTCCCCCACCCCGGATCACCACCCCGGCCCGCGACGCCCGGGACAACCCGGAGACGATCGCCACCGGCGCGGCAAGCAGCAACGGACACGGGGTCGCGACGACCAGCACGGCGACGGCGCGCACTGCCGACCCACTGGCCAGCCACGCGGCACCGGCGACCACCAAGGTCAGGGGAAGGAACCAGACCGCGAAACGGTCGGCCAACCGGACGATGGGCGCGTTGAGCGCGCCGGCCTGCTGCGCCATCCGCACGATTCCCGCGTAGGTGCTGTCGGCGGCGGTGGCGCGCGCCTCAAACTCGAAAGCGTTGCCGGCGTTGACCACACCGCTGCGCACCGTGTCGCCGGTCGCCCGCTCGACCAGCTGCGGCTCACCGGTCAGCGCGGACTCGTCGAGGACGGCGACCTCGTCGGTGACCCGCCCGTCCACCGGCACCACCTCACCGGGGCCGACCACCAGCACGTCCCCGACCGCTACCTCGGCCAGGTCGATCATGCTGATCTGCGTCCCGACCCGCCGCCGCGCGAAACGCGGCGCGCGGTCCAGCAACGCCCGCAGGTCGCGGGTCGCCCGGCGCTCGGCCGCGGAGTCGAGCGCGCGGCCGCCGGCGAACATCACCGCGATCAGCGCGCCGGCCAGATACTCGCGCACCCACAGCGTGCCGATCAGCGACAGCACAGCGATGACGTCGACACCCACCCGGCCCCGGCGCAACGCCTGAAACACCCAGAACAGTGCCGGTCCGGTCGCGGCGATGGTGCCGGCGATCCAGCACGCGTCGGCGGCAGTGCGCCAGCCGGCCAGCCAGGCGGCGCCGCCGAGCGGCAGGGCGGCGACGACGAACACGGTCAAGACCGGCCCGAACAGCACGCGTAAGCGCGCTATCAGGCTGGGCGCTGCAGTGCCGTCCACCGGAATTTCCTTCTGCTCACCCGTCGATTATTTACCCTCTGCGGCGTCAGACCCTCTGCCGCGCACGGTGTGGACGTGGCACAGTGAACGCCGTGTCCCACAGTGGTGAATCAGCCGAGCACGACCTGCGTGAAATCGACACTCCGGTAGGCACTTTGCGTTACTACGATTCCGGCGGCACCGGACCGGTGGCGTTGTTTCTGCACGGATCCGGTCCGGGTGTCAGTGGCTGGCGCAACTTTCGTGGGGTGCTGCCGACGTTCGCCAGGCACTTTCGGTGCCTGATCCTGGAGTTCCCCGGTTTTGGCGTCACCGACGACTTCGGCGGTCACCCGATGATCACCGCGCAGGGGGTGGTGGCGCCGTTCCTGGACGCACTCGGGGTGGACCGCGTGCACATCGTCGGCAACTCGATGGGCGGCGGCGTCGGCATCAACTTCGCCATCCGTTACCCCGACCGCGTCGACCGGTTGGTCACGATCGGCGGCATCGGCACCAACACCTTCAGCCCCGGTCCGAGCGAGGGCATCCGGCTGCTGCAGGAGTTCACCGAGGACCCCACCCGGCAACGGCTGGTCGACTGGCTCAAGTCGATGGTCTACGACCAGTCGCTGGTCACCCAGGAACTGATCGAGGAGCGCTGGCAGCTGGCCACCAACCCCGACACGCTGGCCTCCGCCCGTCGCATGTACGGCAAGGCCGCATACGCGGCGATGATGGCGGCGATGGGCGCGACCGACCGGCCGATGCCATGGGCGGTCATGCACAAGGTGACCGCCCCCACGCTGCTGACGTGGGGGCGTGACGACCGGGTGAGCCCCCTGGACATGGCGATCATCCCGATGCGCACCATCCCCAACGCGGAGCTGCATGTGTTTCCCAACTGCGGGCACTGGGCGATGATCGAGGCGAAGGCGGCGTTCGAGAGCACCGTCCTGGCGTTTCTTTCGCGCCTCTAGAGGTTCCGGACCAGCAAGGCGTGTGCCTCGGGGTTGCCGTCCAGCACGCGGCTGGTGCGGACGCTGATCCGCCACTGCCCGTCGATCCGCCGCAACGCGAAATGGTTTGCGGTAGCCCGCCATACGCGGTATCCGTCGCCGTCTCGCACCAGCACCAGCGACTCGCACACCGCCACTGCGGTGTCGCCGTCCACCGTCACCACAGCCGGGCCCAGGAAGTGGCTGCACCCGTGCGCCACCATCTTCTGATGCGCCTTGGAGTCGACCATCGCGCGCACCTCGTCGCGGCTCTCCATGCGCATCAGGTCGATGTCATAGACGCCGTCCTCCGCCCACAGACGCGCCGCCGCGTCGGCGTCGCCGGCATCCACCGCCGGGCCGTAGGAGGCGATCAACCGGGCGATGTCGCGTTCATCCTCCAGTCGCTGGATGCGGCCGAGCAGGTCTGCGATATCTGTCATTGCTTCTCCCCCAGCAGGGCCTGGACTCGGTGGTGCGCGCCAAGGACTATCGCGGCCCGGTCGGGTCCATTGCCCCACCGGAACGCCGCGGCGTTGTCACCGGCGACGAGCACCGGGCCGTCCGCCAGGTTCGCCAGTCCCTGACGGGCCACGTCCGCGGGCTCGGACACCGCCAGGCCGGGTACGTCGAAGTTCAATCCGGCGCGCTCCATCGCCGGCGTGCGGGTGACGCCCAGGATCAACTCCAGCACGTCGACGCCGTACTCCCGGAGTTCGAGCCAGAGGCTTTCGGCGAATAGTCGCCCGAAGGCTTTGACGCCGGCGTAGGCCGACTGCTGCATCGACCCGTACGTGCTTGCCAGCGAGCCGACCAGGATGACGCCACCGCGGCGCCGATCCCGCATGGGGCGTCCGAAATGCTGGACCAGCTCCAGCATTCGGGTCACGTTGAGGTCGATCACCTGTTGGATCGCCGTGAGGTCAGCGTCCAGGAACTGTTCCCGGCAGGTGTTGGCGCCGGCGTTGTAGATCAGCAGCCCCACCTCGAGGTCGGCGGTGTCGGTGGCGATACGTGAGACCGATTCGGGCTCAAGCAGATCCACGGCGAGGGTGCGCACCTGAACTCCGAGGTCACGGCAGCGGCGCGCGGTCTCTTCGAGCGGTCCAGGTTTGCGCGCGATCAGCACCAGGTCGAACCCGTCATGCGCCAGCTGCGCGGCGAGTTCCGCGCCGACGCCCTCGGAGCCGCCCGCGATCACCGCCCACGGCCCGTACCGCGCCGCATCGGTCATGTCCTACCAAGTTTCTTGACGAGCTCGAACCCTTTGTAGCCGGCGTCGGCGACCTCCGCGCAAATCTGGTTGTAGGTGGCGAAGCCGCCGATGAACAACATGAAACCCCTTGGCTTCCCAGGCACGTTCGCCCCCATGTACCACGAGTCCGCTTTGGTGAACAGCGTCGCATCGGCCAGTCGCGCGCATTCGGCGCCCCAGTTGTCCACCGCTTCGGCGCCGGCTTCGATTGCGGAATAGCCGCGGCTGTCCAGATATTCGATGGCGTCGGCGATCCAGTTCACCTGCGCTTCGGCGTGCAACACCATGTTGGCCAGGACCGCCGGCGCTCCGGGCCCGGATATCACGAACAGATTGGGAAAGCCGTCGATGCCCAGGCCGAGGTAGCTGCGCGGCCCGTGCGCCCACCGGTCGCGCAGTCTGGCGCCGTCCCGTCCGACGATGTCGATCTTGGCCAGCGCTCCGGTCAGTGCGTCGAAACCAGTTGCGAAAACGATCATGTCGAGGTCGTAGTGCTGTTCAGTGGTGTTGATTCCGCTACGGTCCACCGATTCGATCGGGGTGGCACGCACGCTGACCAGTGTCACGTTGGATTGGTTGAAGGTCTGAAAGTAGTTGCTGTCGGTGCATATTCGCTTGGTCCCGATCGGGTGGTCGGTCGGGATCAGCAGGTCGGCAACCGCCGGGTCGCTGATGACCGCGCGGACCTTCTCCTCATAGAACTCGCGGGCCGCTTCGTTGGCAGCAGGGTCGATGGTCTGATCGGGAAACGTCTTGGAGTACAGCACTCCGCCCAGTTGCCAACGCTTTTCGAACGCGGCACGCCGCTCTTCAGCGCTGTGCTCCATCGCCGGCTTGGCCGGTGTGATGTGCGGTGATCCCCCACCGCTGCGCCACGACAGGCGGCGGCGCTCCGGGTAGCCGCGCTTGATCTCGTCGAGTTCCTGCGCGGACAGCGGCCGGTTGCCGGCCGGGACGCTGAAATTCGGGGTGCGCTGGAAAACGGTCAGGTGCGCGGCCTGCTGGGCGATGATCGGAATCGACTGAATGCCTGAGGATCCGGTGCCGATGACGGCGACCCGCTTGCCGGTGAAGTCGACGGGGTCGTGCGGCCAGTGCGCGGTGTGGTAGATCTCGCCCGCGAACGTGTCGAGTCCGGGGAACTGCGGCGTCATGGCATCCGACAGCGGACCGGTCGCCATCACCACGAACCGCGTCGTGAGCTGTTGTCCGCTGTCGGTTCTGATGGTCCAGTTCAGCGCGTCCTCGTCGAAGTTGGCCGAGATGACTCGGGTCTGGAACTCGATGTCGCGGCGCAGGTCGAGTTTGTCGGCAACCCAATTCAGGTAGCGCAGAATCTCGGACTGGGTCGCGTACTTCTCGGTCCAGTGCCACTCCTGCTGCAGCTCCTCGGAGAACGAGTAGCAGTAGTCGACGCTCTCGACGTCGCAGCGGGCGCCGGGGTAACGGTTGTAGTACCAGGTGCCGCCAAGCTCCGGGGCGGCCTCGATCACCCGGACCCGCAGCCCCTGGGTGCGAAACTTGTGCAGTGCGTACAGACCGGCGAATCCGGCACCCACCACCACGACGTCTGTCGCGTGCTCACCACTCACAAGGACCAACGTTAAGGCGTGTCGGCCATCAGTCGATACCAGAATCCCGGTCATCGGGCCGTGGGGGCGATTTTGGGCAGCGACTGCGGTAGACCAGAAGACAGCCCCACAGAACGTTAGGACGACAGCATGAGCGAGCGGGTACTCGACCGGGTCGTGGAGATGGCGGACCAACTGCGCGAGCAGGCACCGGAGGCGGAGCGCATCGGCCGCCTCACCGACGACACGGTCAAGATGATGAAGGCGGCCGGGTTGATCCGGTTGCTGCAGACCAAGCAGTACCAGGGGTTTGAGGTACACCCCCGGGAGTTCGCCGAGACGACGATGGCGACGGCGGCGCTGGACCCGGCCGCCGGCTGGATCGTCGGCGTGGTGGGCGTGCACCCGTACCAGCTCGCGTATGCGGACCCGAAGGTCGCCGCCGAGATCTGGGCCGACGACGTCGACACCTGGATGGCCTCGCCCTATGCGCCGCAGGGTGTGGCCCGGCCGGTGGACGGTGGGTACGTCTTCAACGGCCGCTGGCAGTTCAGCTCGGGCACCGACCACTGCGACTGGATCATCCTCGGCGCGATGCTCGCTGACCCGCAGGGCGTGCCGCTGATGCCGCCCCAGATGCTGCACATGATCCTGCCGCGCAAGGACTATGAGATCGTCGACGACTCCTGGAACGTGGTGGGCCTGCGCGGCACCGGCTCGAAGGACGTCATCGTCAAAGACGCGTTCGTGCCGGCCTACCGGACCATGAACGCGACGAAGGTCATGGACGGCTCCGCCCAGCGCGAGGCCGGTATGACCGAGCCGCTGTACCTGATGCCGTGGTCGACGATGTTCCCGCTGGGCATCTCGGCGGCGACCATCGGCATTGCCGAGGGCGCACTGGCCGCACACCTGGACTACCAACGCGAGCGGGTCGGGGCCACCGGGACCGCGATCAAGGACGACCCCTACGTCATGTACGCGATCGGGGAAGCCGCCGCCGACATCAATGCCGCCCGCCAGGAGCTTCTCGCCAATGCCGACCGGATCTACGACATGGTCGCCGCCGGGAAAGATGTGTCGTTCGCCGACCGCGCGGCCGGACGCCGCACCCAGGTGCGCGCGGTGTGGCGCGCGGTGTCGGCCGTTGACGAGATCTTCGCCCGGTCCGGCGGGAACGCCTCGCGGATGGACAAGCCGCTGCAGCGTTACTGGCGCGACGTGCATGTCGGTCAGATGCACGCGATCCATGTGCCGGGCTCCACCTACCATGCCGCCGCGCTGAGCTCATTCGGCGTCGAGCCTCCGATGGGTCCGTTGCGCGCACTGATCTAGGCGCGGGTGAGTGACAGGGGCCACAGTGGTGTGATACAAGTAGGCATATTCCTATTAGGACTATGACAGAGCGCACCGGAGGATCCATGACAGCCAGCGTCGACACCACCACCCCCAGCGCCGTCATCGACCGCATTTCTCTTGTCCTCGACGCATTCGAGGGGCCGGGGCGGCTCACGCTCGCGCAGATCGTGCGGCGGACCGGCCTGCCCCGGTCTTCGGCACACCGGATGCTCGAGCGGTTGGTGCAATTGCGTTGGCTGCGGCGCAGCGGACGCGACTACGAGCTGGGCATGCGCCTGGTCGAGCTGGGATCACTAGCCGTCCATCAGGACCGCCTGGTGCGTGCGGCCAAGCCGCTACTAGGTGAATTGCACCGTGCCACCGGACTTGTCGTGCACCTTGCGGTGCTCGACGGCTCAGACGTGGTCTACCTGGACAAGATCGGCGACAGGGTCTGCAACGGGCTTCCGACCCGGGTCGGCGGCCGTCAACCCGCGCACTGCACCGCGGTAGGAAAGGCCGTGCTCGCGTACCGCGACGACGCTTCCCAGGTCGATCTGGGTGTCCGCAGGACCAGGTACTCGATCTCCCATAGTTCGCAGTTGGCGGCCGAACTGGCGAAGGTGCGCGCGCACGGTGTCGCGTTCGAGCGAGAGGAGTCGCTGCTCGGGTTCGGTTGTGTCGCAGCACCTATCGGCGTTACTGGCGAAGCTGTCGCCGCGGTCTCGGTATGCGGCCCGATGAACCGCATGCGATTCGACCAACGCCTCACGGCGCCGGTACGCATGACCGCGATGGGCATCTGGCGCAACCTCGAGGGCGACTCAGTGGCGCCGACTCTGCAGCCGTTGCGTCCGCTGCGCCCCGCACTGCAGTACGCGTGAAACTCGACCCTCAGGTCGCGGCGCTGCTAGACACACTGGACGCCGGCTTCCCTCCGGTGCACACGATGACGGGTGCGCAGGCGCGGGCCGTCATCCGTTCACGACTGGTGCTGCCGGATGATCCGGAGCCGGTCGCTGAAATTTTCGACGACGTGGTTCCCGGACCCGGCGGGGATATTGCGGTGCGGATCTACCGACCTGTCGGTGACGAGCTGCCCGTCCTGATCTATGCGCACGGCGGCGGGTTCGTGTTCTGTGACCTGGACAGTCACGACGGACTGTGCCGCAGTATCGCGAATCTGGTTCCAGCCGTAGTGGTTTCGGTGGGATATCGGCTGGCGCCGGAGCATCCGTGGCCGGCGGCGGCCGAGGATGTGTATGCGATTACCAGTATGGCGGCCAACGGGATCTTTGGCGGAGACCCCGGTCGGCTGGTGGTCGGAGGTGACAGCGCGGGCGGGAACCTGGCCGCGGTGACCGCTTTGATGTCGCGTGATCGCGATGGCCCTGAGCTGACGGCACAAATGCTGATTTATCCGGCGCTCGCGGCTGACTTCGACACCGAGTCCTACCGCCTGTTCGGCCGTGGCTTTTACAACCCGAAGCCGGCCATGCAGTGGTACTGGGACCAGTACGTGCCGCGCGTCGCCGATCGGGCGCACCCTTACGTCGCACCGGTCCACGGTGATCTGCGCGGACTGCCGCCTGCCGTGCTGGTGATCGCCGGTCATGATCCGCTGCGTGATGAGGCACTTGCCTACGCTGCGGGGCTCGAATCGGCCGGAGTCTCGGTGACGCAGATTTACCTTGAGGGCGCGATACACGGCTTCATGTCCATTCCGACTCTGGATCTTGCGCGCGAAGCGCGGGAGCGGGCGTGCGCACAACTGGCGGCGATGGTCGGTTCGGCGGGATGATCCGCGCGGCCGCGGTTTGAGCGGTCGCGCAACGTGAGATAGGCAGCTGCTGAGCGGGTTTGGGCGTCCGCGCAACGTGAGCTGGGTGGCACCAATCCGCGGAATGTGATATCGCCAGTGATATCAACACGTTTCGGGCGCGAGCGTGCATAGAATCCCGCCTACACACCGGTACGAGTGGCAGTTCTGCCGTGAGCGAAATGCCGCCCTGCTGAGACGGTTTGGCATCTCACGGCAACCCGAAGTTGTCAGTGCCCTTTCGTAAAATTGCGGGTATGGCATCGAGTTCTCGTGAGGAGATCGTGGAGGTCTTCAACGCACTCGACGCCGCCGTTGATCGCCTGTGTGACTTGACGTTCGACGCGTTAACCACCCCGGAGTTCCTGCGCGGTATGGAGCGCCTGGAAAAGGTGCACCGCCGGATGCGCACCCCCCAGCACACGTTGATCAACCACCTCAAAACCCAAGCCACCGAGGAAGAACTCGGCGCCAAACTGCCCGCCGCCTTGGCCGAGCGGCTACGGATCACCAAAGCCGACGCCAACCGGCGCATCGCCGAAGCCGACGACCTCGGCCCGCGCCGCGCGTTGACGGGAGAGCCGCTGCCACCGACGTTGAGTTCCACCGCGCAGGCTCAACGCCAGGGCCTGATCGGCGACGCGCACATCAAAGTGATCCGCGACTTCATCGCCCACCTGCCCAGCAGCATCGACGTGGGCACCTGGGAGGCCGCCGAGAAAGACCTCGCCGGCAAAGCGTGTGACTTCCGCCCCGACCAAGTCGCCAAATACGCCCACGAGCTGATGCAATTGCTGCACCCCGACGGCGACTACACCGAAGAAGAACGCGCCCGCAAACGCGGCCTGACCCTGGGTCCCCAGCAATACGACGGGATGTCACGGATCAGCGGCCTGATCACCCCGGAGTTGCGGGCGTTGATCGAAGCGCTGTGGGCCAAACTCGCCGCGCCCGGCGCCGCTAATCCTGAGGACGAGAAGCCGGTCCTTGACGGCGCACCCGATGAGCACGCGGCCCGCCGCGACAGCCGCAGCCAACCCCAACGCAACCACGACGCCATGGTCACCGCGATCCGCGAACTGTTCGCCTCCGGCGAGCTGGGCACGCACAACGGCCTACCCGTCAGCATCATCGTCACCACCACCCTCAAAGATCTCGAAGCCGGGGCGGGACGCGCCCGCACCGGCGGCGGCACCCGCATCCCGCTGCCCACCCTGATCAACTGGGCCGCGACCTCGCATCACTATCTGGCGGTGTTCGACGGCGCCAAACCCCTGGCCCTGTTCCACGCCAAGCGCTTCGCCAACCTGGCCCAGCGACTGATGCTGCTGGCCAAAGACGGCGGCTGCACCCGCCCGGGCTGCGACGTCCCCGGCTACCACACCCAGGTGCACCATGCCAGCGGCTGGACGAACACCCACTACACCGACATCCACGACCTCACCCTGGCCTGCGGTCCGGATAACCGCCTCGCCGAAAAAGGCTGGACCACCCGCAAAAACGCCAAAAGCGACACCGAATGGCTACCGCCGACCCACCTAGACCACGGCCAACCGCGAATTAACACCTTCCACCACCCGGAAAAACTCTTCGCCCCCGATGACGACGAACCCGATTGACGCCGCCACCCATGGGCACGCTCTTCACCCGCGCGAATACCTGCCGGCGCGGACTCCCTACAGTGGCCTGCATGAGCAATCCTCTGGAAATCAGCGGTGCCGGACCGATCCAGACATGGACGATCAACCTGCCGAGCGTCGGAAACGCGATCACCGGCAAGGACGTCATCGCGGCGTTCGAAGACGCGGTCGACCACGCCAACGCTGACACCGCAATCCGCGCCGTCATCCTGACCGGCGAGGGCAAGATCTTCTCGGCCGGCGGCAACGTCAAAGAGATGGCCGATCAGTCCGGCATGTTCGGCCTGAGCGCTCTCGACCAGCGCTACGCCTACATCGACGGAATCCAACGGATCCCGCGCGCACTGTCACGACTCGAAGTCCCGTTGATCGCTGCCGTCAATGGCGCCGCCATCGGCGCCGGATGTGACCTGGCGATGATGTGTGACATCCGAATCGCCTCGGAGCGTGCATCTTTCGCCGAAAGCTTCGTGCAACTCGGGCTGATCCCCGGCGACGGCGGCACCTGGTTTCTACAGCGGATCGTCGGCTACCAGCGCGCCGCCGAGATGACCCTCACCGGCGACCGGGTCGACGCCACAACGGCTCTCGAGTGGGGTCTGGTCAGCCGCGTGGTGCCGCACGACGAGCTTCTCGCCGCCGCACAGGAACTCGCCGAACGCATCGCCAAGAACCCTTCACACGCCTTGCGGATGGCCAAGCGGTTACTGCAGGAATCGCGCACCGGCTCGCTGGAGTCGACCTTGGGGATGGCCGCGGCCATGCAGCCGCTGGCCCACCGGGACCCGGAGCACGAACAGCGCATCGCAAAGTGGCGGACGACCTGATGGCCGCTCCCCGACTGGTCCCGCCCGCCGGAATCGAAGACGAGGCGACCGGCGCACTCCGCGATGAGGTGCGCACGTTTGTCGCCGAACGCCTCGCCGCCGGCGCCTTCACTCCGTCCGTCGACGCCTGGCTGTCGCGGTGGGACGAGAAATTCACCGCGGCGCTGGCGGCGCAGGGTTGGCTGGGCATGACAGTCCCGGTCGAGTACGGCGGGCACGGCCGGTCCTTCCTGGAGCGCTTCGTCGTCACCGAGGAGTTGCTGGCCGCCGGCGCGCCGGTGGCCGCACACTGGATCGCCGACCGCCAGATCGTGCCGTCGCTGCTCAAGTACGGCACCGAGACTCAGAAGCAACACTTTCTCCCGCGAATCGTCCGTGGCGAATGCTTCTTCGCGATCGGCATGAGCGAACCGGACTCCGGCTCCGACCTGGCCAGCGTGCGCACCCGGGCCGAGCGTGTCGACGGCGGCTGGTCACTGTCCGGCACAAAGGTCTGGACCTCCGGCGCCCATCTCGCGCACGCCTTCATCGCGCTGGCCCGCACGGCGCCGGTGGACACGCAGCACCGGCACGCCGGCCTGAGCCAGTTCCTTGTCGACCTGCACGGGCCCGGCATCGAGATCCGGCCGATCATCTCGATGAACGGCGCACATCACTTCAACGAGGTCATCTTCGACGGGGCGTTCGTGCCTGACGACATGGTGTTCGGTGAGATCGGAGACGGCTGGCGACAGGTGACGTCGGAACTCGCGTTTGAACGCAGCGGCCCCGAGCGGTTCCTGTCCACCTTCGTCCTGCTGACTGCGTGCGCCGACCGGATGGCAGCCAACGCCATCCCTCGCGACCCGAACCTGGGCCGGCTGGTGGCTCGCGTCGCCGGCCTGCATCACATGTCCACCGCGGTGGCCGGGGCACTGGAACGGCACGAAGCCGCGGATGTCCCCGCCGCGGTGGTCAAGGTTCTGGGCACCACCACCGAGGGCGACATCGCCGAGTTCGCGGACATGCAGGACTCCCCCGACTCGATCTTTGCCGAGCTGGTTCGCACCGCCCTCGATCAGCGGCCGGGCTTCACCCTGCGCGGCGGCACCAACGAGGTACTGCGCGGGGTCATGGCGCGTGGATTGGGCATGCGATGAACTCCGGACCGGCCGTGGACGCCGACCTCGTCGAGATGATGGACGCCGTCTTCGCGGAGCACCGCGAGAAGCAATCCCCTGGGGCCGATCTTTGGCAGCAGCTCGGTGAGCTCGGGTTGGTGCGGCTCACTGGTGCAGAAGAACAGGGCGGCAGCGGCGCCGGCTGGTTCGAGGCCGCGGAGCTGCTCGCCGCCGCGGCTCGGCACGGGGTACGAATCCCGTTGGCCGAGAACGATTTATTGGCCTGTTGGCTGCTGGAAGCTGCCGGGCAGCCGGCCGACGATGCGGTGCGTACGGTGTGCATGCTAGACAAGCAGGGACACGCGACCGACGTGCCCTGGGCTTCAGCGGCCGAGCGCATCGTACTGGTCTGGCGGGCCGAGGGCGGATTCCGTGTCGCCGATGTCGCGGCCGGAGACGTCACAATTACCCCGGGTGCCAACATGATCGACGAGCCGCGCGACGCGGTCAGCGCCGACCTCGCCACCCTGCAAGGGACACCGGTCACCTTGGCCCTGATCAACCAGCTGAGGCTGAAGTCAGGGTTGGTGCGCTCGATCCAGGTGTGCGCCGCGCTAGACCGGATTCTGCAGCTGTGCATCGAGCACGTGAGCTCCCGCATCCAGTTCGGCCGCCCACTGGCGAAATTCCAGGCGGTGCAGAACTTGATCTCCGATGTCGCCGCCGAGGCTGCCCTCGCACGGGCGGCCACCGAAGCGGCGCTCACCCTCGGCGTCACCAGCGAGTGGTCAGCCGAAAACCTGGAATTCCTTGTTGCCGTTGCCCGTTCCTGCGCCGGACACGCGACGTCGGTGGTGGTGCGGAATGCCCATCAGGTGCACGGCGCGATCGGTACCACCCGTGAGCATCGGCTGCACGAGTTCACCCGTGCCGCGCTGGCCTGGCGATCGGAGTTCGGGTCCGTACGGTACTGGGACGAAAAGGTGACGGACTCGGCCCTGTATGCCAGCGCGGGCGGGTTGTGGGGTCTGATCACCGGCTAGGGACGTGATATCGCATGCGCTATCACTTTTTAACCGGCATCATGCCTCACGTTCCCGGTGCCTGAGTGACGAGTGTGATGTCTGACTACCTGACCACGACCGTGCTCGGCTCACGCGGAACGCCGAGGTGGCGATGCGACGGCGGCCGACGCCCACCCTCGTCGGTGATCCCGTAGCGCCCGGCCAGTTCGGCACCGATGAACGTCTGGCCGCTCAGTTCGGGCAACGACGGATCGTGGTACAGCGCGTCAATCAAAATGCCGGTGAATTCCGGTGTTTCGGCATGTTCGGCGGTTTTGGCCAATGCCTCGGGATTACCGGCGAAGGCACGGCGCAGCTTCTCGGTCAGCAGGATGCCCATCCAGATTGACGCCGTCGCAACTCCGGTGCCCCGGAAGTCCACGGCCATGTCGGCGGCCATCTTGTCGACCCCGGCCTTCTGCGCCCCGTAGGCCGCACCGTGCATGTAGCACACAGATCCCGGAGAGGAAGTGAAGGCGATCAAGCCCCGCGCGCCGGCCACCAGCAATGGAGCCGCGTACCACGATGCGACGTAAGACGAGCGCAACCCCACATTCAGCACGTTCGCCAGCGCAAGCGGCTTCTCCCAGAATGGCTTTGGGTTGACCAGTTCATCGGATACGACGGCGGCGTTGTTGACCAGCAGATCCAACCGGCCCTCGTCGGAGCCCACCTGCTCGAAAAGCTCCGCCACGGCGTCGTCGTCGGCGTGGTCCACCCGAACCGCGACGCCACCGGGCGGCGCCTCGGAGATACTGCGAGCCGTCGCGTACACCCGCCAACCCTTGGCGGCCAATGCGGCGGCGATGCCACGGCCGGCACCGCGGCTTGCTCCCGTCACCACCGCAACTCGACCGCTCATGCGGTCAGACTAGTGGCTGGGCAAACGTCGCCACGATCGCGTCCCGAGCCGACCGCCAGGTGAGCCCGAGATCCCGCAGCGTCTCGGAATCGTCGGTCGGTATCGCGGCGGTGATCAGTTGCGCCGCTTCGTAACTGAAGCCGCTGCCCAGCGGCAGCACTGATGCGGCGAGATCGGACACCCTGCCGACCAGGCGAAACACACTCGGACTCAGCGGAATCCGCCGGACACGCCGTCCACTGCCGCGCTCGATCGCCGCGATCATGTCGTCGAACGTCAGCAACTGGCCACCACACAGGTAGCGCTTCGGACCCCGCCCCGGCCGCATCAGCCGCTCGTGCACATCGGCGACGTCGCGGACATCGATCATCATCATTCCCGCATGCGCAACCTTGGGCGCTACCCCGAACCGGACGATAGTGCCCCAGCCCCGCTCGGTGATGCCCGGCGCGGTGTACATCGCCGGCCCGACGACACTGGACGGATAGGTAACCACGACCGGAGCGCCATCGCGCTGCAGCCGCCGCGCCACCCGGTCGGCGTAGGACTTGGTACGAGCGTAGGCGGATTTGCCCTGTGCGGTGAGGGAATCGGGACCGATCACCGGCCCCGGCGGGGGAAACAGCGCACTGTAGCTGGACAGCAACACCACCGGGTCCAGCCCCAGCGTGACAGCGCGCAGCATGATCCGTTCGCCGGCATAGGCGTTGATATCCCACATCAACTGCTCGTGGCGGTCGTCGGTCCCCACCACCCCGGCGCCGTGGATGACCGCGTCGCACCCGTCCAACAGCCCGTCGGGAACCTCCGGCGCACGCAGGTCCCCGCGCACCACCGACACCTCCCCGACCGACTGCAGCCGGTGCAGCAGCAGATCATTGGACCAGCCGGGCTCGGCCAGCAGCTGCACGCTGTGACCGGCGGCCAGCAACGCGTGCACGATATGGGCACCGACATAACCGGTGCCGCCGGTCACCGCGATTCGCATCGCCAGCAACCCTAACCGGTGTCGAAGACGGCCACTGTCCCGGCCGCAACGGCGGCCTCGATGGAATCACGCAGCGCCGAACACGCCAGGAACAATCCGCGGTGCTGATCGGCAAGAGCCCGCGCGCGTTCCAGACACGACGCGCTGGCCCTGGCGTTCCACTGCACGCTGGTCTGGTTCCAGCTGCTCTTGCGGACCGACACCTGCGCACCACACCGACGACAATCCACCGGAGACATCGGCATGTCCGCAAGACGATTGTCGGCCCGCACCCGCCCGGTCATGACACCGAGGCCGCTTTCGCCGCAATGTTCGCCTCGATCTGCTTCATCCACGCCTGATAGGGCCTACTGGTGTCCAGTTCGAACTCGAAGCGGTCCACCATGTCCGGCTGCACGTCACCGACGTCGACGTAGAACTGCTCATACCAGCGCCGCAGTTGGTAGACCGGCCCGTCCTCCTCGACCAGCAACGGATTGTCGATGCGGGCCTTGTGCCGCCAGATCTGGACGTCCTGCTCGAAGCCCAGCTTGACGTAGTCGCCGAGCCGGGTGGCGGCCTTGACGGCCTCCTCGGCTGGCAGCTTCTTCGATTTCTTGACGATGATGCCGTACTGCAGCACAAAGGAATTGGCATCGATTGGATAGTGGCAGTTGATCAGGACCGTCTGCTGGTCGCCGGCCGCGTAATGGTATGTCAGGTCGTCGATCATGAACGACGGGCCGAAGTACGACGCCACCGAGGTGGTGCCGCGCATCTTCGCCCCCTCGCTGCCCATGTCCGGCCGGCCCTCGCCGTTCATGTACTGGGTGGCGACGTGCCCTTCGAAGATGTTCTTGAAGTAGGTGGGCAGCGATCCGTGGATGTAGAAGAAATGCGCCATGTCCACGACGTTGTCGATGATCTCACGGCAGTTGCTCTCGACAACCGTGGTGTACCAGTGCCAGTCGGTCCACTCCTCGCTGGCGACGCCCTCGATGCGCGGAATCGTGACCTCCGGCGGCGGCGGGTTGTGTTCGGGGTCATTCCAGATGAACAACATGCCGTCCTGTTCCAGCGTGGTCCACGTCGCGGTACGCGCCAGCCGCGGTGTGCGCTTGGCATAGGGCACTTTTGTGCACCGGCCATCGCCGCCCCAGCGCCAGTCGTGGAACGGGCACGCGATCGCGTCGCCCTTGACCTCACCCTGCGTCAGGTCACCGCCCATGTGGCGGCAGTATCCGTCGAGCACATTGATCTTGTCGTCCCCGCTGCGGAAGACGACCAGTTTCTGGCCGAATGCGTTGACCGCGTGTGGTTTACCGTCGCCGAAGTCTTTGACCAAGCCCAGGCAGTGCCAGCCGCGGGCGAATCTGGCCGGCGCCGCCTGTGCCTCGATGAACCGAATTTCCCCGGCCTCGGATTGCGTCCCCATACCGACCATTGAACGCTTCTCCTACCACCTGTGCCCTCAGCCGTTCCACTGACCAGGAAGAAGTATTCCGCGACGGTGCCGCACCGGCCTACCGTTATCAGGCGTAAGCCAGCACAGCACCACGATTCCGTCGGGTCTGCCCGTCATCGACACGAGCGTCGACCTGCTGGTGGCGGGCTCGGGGCACCGGGCTGGCGGCGGCCCTGGCTGCACGGGAGCTTGGGCTCTCGGTGCTGATCGTGGAAAAGTCGTCGTACGTCGGCAGGTTCCACCGCCCGCTCCGGCGGCGCTATATGGTTGCCCGCCGGTCCGGTGTTGCGCACGACGCGGCGAGCTAGTCACTCGGTCGTGCGTTTGGCCTCGATCTGCCTCTCCACCTCACGCCAGTAACCCGGGGCGGGGCGCGGCTTGCCGAAACTGCCCTTGCCGGCCTTCGCAAGGATCGCATCGGTCTCGTCGATCTCTTTCATCAGCTCCAGGGCGAACTCCCGCTCGGCGGCGTAGTGCTTTGCGGCCCAACGCAGGGCGATCACCGAGTACGCCCAGCCCGGCTCGGCCTCGGCACCCTCGGCGTCCTCCACGGCCTTGCGGTGCCGGGCCTCGACGTATGCCACGTACTCCTGCAGAAGTTCCTTGAGCCGGCCGGGGTTGCTGAGATGGCCGAAGGTGATCCGCAACAGCATGCTGTGCTTGAGCACCGGCGGATCCAAGGGCGCGTTGTTGGTCCAGTCGATGATGGCGGCCATGCCGGCCTCGGAGATCCGGTAGAGCCGGCGGCTGCGGGTGCCTTCGTCGCGTTCCACGCGCGAGGTCACCAGCCCGAGGCCCTCCAACTTCTTCAGCTCGGTGTAGATCTGGCTGTAGGACGGACTCCAGTAGTAGAGGTCGACGCTCCAGTCGATCCATTTCTTGAGGTCGTAGCCGGAGACTTCCTCTTCGTAGGACATCATTCCGAGCAACGCCCAACTGGTGGCAGCGAGTGCCGACTTCACCTTGTCGCTGGACGCGTTCACGCCGCCAGATTAACAACCCGCAGGTCGGCGTTGCCTGACGACGGACCGCTCAATGGGACATCGATGACTGCTCTAGGGTGACGGACATGGTGGATTCGTTTGAGTCGATGACTGATTCGTTGCCGGTGTACGAGTCGCTGGCGGCCTCGGTGCGACGGTTGATCGACGCGACCATACGCACCGAAGTTGACCACGAGGTCGTTGCCGCCGCGGCCGCCAAGATCGACAGCGTCACAGCGGAACTCAGCGCCGAATTGATGCCCGGAACGTTCGCCCAACGTGGAATCGACGACGGTCAGGGTATTGCCTCAGGCAATGCCGTTGTCGGCGTTCGCAATCCGTCGGCTCCCCCGCTGATCATCCACCACGAGGACGATGGATCGGCGTGGACGGAGTTCACCCTCGGCGCCGCGTTCGAAGGCCCACCCGCGCACGTGCACGGCGGTGTCTCGGCGATGATCCTCGATCACATACTCGGAGCCACCGCGCACCAGCCCGGTCGGCCCGCCTACACCGGAACGTTGACGTTGCGGTACCACCAACGAACCCCGCTGCTGGAGCCGTTGCGGGCGGACGCGTGGGTGGACCGGGTGGAGGGCGTCAAGACGTTCGCGGTCGGTCAGATCAGCGGCGCCGCGGGGGTCATGGTGTCCGCCGAGGGCATCTTCATTCATCCGCGGAATCCGAGCGGGTGAGCGGGCGGCGGCCCTATGATCCGTCGATGACGAAGATGATCGGGCTGCTCGCCGTCCTCGCAATCTGCTGTTTGACGGCGTGCGGATCTCCGCACGCCGCACCGGCGGCCTCCTCCGGCACCTCCGCCAAGCCGGCCACTCCCATGGTGTCCGCCACCAAGCCCGCCGCGCCGACACCACCGTCCACCACCACAACCAGCGCACCGGACTGCGTCGGGCTCTCCATCTGCCCGCCACCGCCGCCGGACGCCGACGGGAACCCGGCGTGCTTCTACTCCGACGGTTGGCAGGCCATCTCATCGGGCACCGGCATCGAGGTCTGGTATTTCCATGAGCCGCAGAACATGTCGACGCCGGACAAGGTCACCGCGGTGGTCCGTAAAAAGGACGGCAGCACCGAAACCCAGGTCGCCGCAATCGAAGCCGGCCAGCAGGTGCACCGATTCGAGTTCCCGGCGATCGACAAGTCCACCGTCGCCGAAGTGCTGTTCGACAGCAGCAGCGGCCGCTGCTTCGTGGTCGGTCCGGGGAGTTAAGGCCGCTTACCGTACTCGAGCACCGCTGCTGCGGCGGCGGGCGCACCTCGGGCGACCACGACCGGCATCGACGTCGAAGCGCTGGTGCGCAGGATGGTGTGGACCACCTCGACTAGGTCCTCAACCGGCATCAGCTTGCCCGGCATGCAGCCGCGCGACACCCACAGCGGATAGGCCTGCATCGCCAGGTCGCGGTCCCACCCGGCGTTCATCCCCGTCTGCGCGTCGCCTTCGCCGCCCGCGCACTCGCCGACGATCAGGTTGGTGAAGCCGATGCCGGGATGCTCGGCCCGCCACGCCTCGACCAGCCGTTCCAGCGCCGCCTTGCTGACCCCGTAGGCGCCCAGACCGGGCCAGGGCGGCCCGAACGTACCGGCGTCGGACGACAGATAGATCACCTTGCCGGCAGACTCCGTCAGGTGCGACAGGGCCGCCGCCGTCGCCAGCGACGCCCCGATGACGTTCGTGTCGAAGATGCGCCGCCAGGTCTGGGCATCGGTCTCGGCCAGCGGGACCAGCGGACTGATCGCGGGTGCATACACCAGGTTGTCGATACCGCCCAGCGCTTCGGCGGCCGCGTCGATGCCGGACCGGGCCGACGACTGGTCGGTGACGTCGCACTCGATGGCGAACGCGCCCGGTCCCGCTTCCTGCGCGGCAGCCTCGATCCGCTCGCGACGCCGGGCAAGCAGCGCAACCTGGTCTCCGCGCCGGGCCAAGCCGACACTGATGCAGCGTCCCAGCCCGCTCGAGGCTCCAATCACCACTGTTCTTGCCATAGCGACCTCCGCCGCCGAGCATGTCACACCAGCTGAACCCGATGAGAACGGGGTTACCGTTTATGGAGCATGCCGTTGTTCAACGGCCCCAGCGGCGAGCCTGCTCGAACAGTCCGGGATCGTGCGCGCACACGATGGTCAACCCGGGTTCACCGCGCTCGTAGAGTTCGGCCAGCCGCTCCTGGTTGTCGCGCAGTTGCCTGCGATTGAAGGCGAACATCGATTCGTAGGTGCGCAGCATGAACGGCACACCCGACCGGTCCAGAGTGCCGGAATGGTAGAAGGCGTCCCCGCAGTGCAGCACCGACTGCTCACCGGCTTGAACGGCCACCGCGGCGTGCCCGCGGGTGTGCCCCGGCATGGGCACCAGCACCACACCTTCGCCGATCGCGTCGAGGGGTGTGGCGCAGGCGAACCCGCGCCACGACTCGCCCGTCGCGTCGTGCTCGACCAGCTTGGGCCCGTGCGCCCATTGCACACTGCGGTACCGGAGCCGTTCGCGTAGCGAAGGGGCGTGCACGGCGCCACGCGCCTCGGCCGCCGTCACGTGCACGTGCGCGTCGGGAAAATCCGCGAGCCCGCCGATGTGGTCGAAATCGAAGTGGGTCAACACAATATGACGTACGTCGGACGGCCGGAAGCCGAGTTCCTTGATCTGGTTTGTCGCCGTTTCGCTCATCTGAAAGACCGGCCGGATGGCATGGCGAAACAGCCCGACCCGAGCGGGATCGCGGCAGTCCTGCACGCCGAATCCGGTGTCCACCAAGGCAAGTGCGTTGTCCAGCTCCAGCAGCAGAACGTGGCACACCATGCGGGCCCCTGGCGTGTTCATGGTGCCGCAGTTGAGATGGTGAATTTTCATCCGAGCACCCGGATCGGTTCTGCGCCATCCCATTCGGTGGCCACCTCACGGATGTAGGCGAACAGGTGACCCTTGGGCCCGCTGATGTCACTGATCTCGATGACGGTGCCCTGCTCCTGCTCGGTGTCCAGGTAGGCGAACCGGCCGCCGATGTCGCCTTCCTGGCCCACCGCGTAGCCGGCCGTCAGGACACGGTCGTACAGGGCCTGGTAGTCGGTGGTCCAGTAGGCGATGTGTTGGGCCCCCTCCCGGCCGGAGGCGAGAAAGTCCTTGTACATCGACGGCGCGTCGTTGCGTTGCTGGATCAGTTCCAGCTGTAGGTCCCCCGAGTTGGCCAGGGCCACACTCATTCTCAGGTCGGAATCCGTTCCGCGATACCGGAAGTACTCCGGCATGACGTTCTCGATGTAGAACCACGGACCCACGCCGTGCCGAATCCAGCGGTCCATGGCGGCCTGGATGTCACGCACCACATAACCAAGCTGGTTGATACTGCCGAATATTCGGCTCACGGGCTTCCCCTTCGTCGGGTCGACCCACGAAGTTCTACCACGACCGCACGCCGGGCAGGGCCCGTATACGGTGGGCCTATGAAATACGTTCAGGTCGAGGGTGTCGGCCAGGTCAGTCGCATCGGACTGGGCACGTGGCAGTTCGGCTCGCGCGAGTGGGGTTACGGGGACAACTACGCCTCCGGAGCCGCGCGCGACATCGTGCAGCGCGCCCGCGCCCTCGGCGTCACCCTGTTCGATACCGCCGAGGTGTACGGCCTGGGCAAGAGCGAACGGATCCTGGGAGAAGCGCTGGGCGATGAGCGCGCCGAGGTGGCGGTCGCCAGCAAGATCTTCCCGGTCGCGCCGTTCCCGGCGATCATCAAGCAGCGCGAACGTGCCAGCGCGCGGCGTCTGCAACTGGAGCGCATTCCCCTGTACCAGGTCCACCAGCCCAATCCGGTGGTCCCGGACTCGGTGATCATGCCCGGTATGCGTGATCTGCTCGACGAGGGCAAGATCGGCGCCGCCGGAGTCTCCAATTACTCACTCTCCCGGTGGCAACAAGCCGACGAAGCGCTCGGTCGCCCGGTCATCAGTAATCAGGTTCACTTCTCGCTGGCTCATCCTCGCGCGCTCGACCACATGGTTCCCTTCGCCGAGCGCGAGAACCGCATCGTGATCGCCTACAGCCCGCTGGCGCAGGGCCTGCTGGGCGGCAAGTACGGCGTCGACAATCGTCCGGGCGGCGTTCGCGCGGTCAACCCGCTGTTCGGCACCGAGAACCTGCGACGCATCGAACCGCTGCTGCAAACGCTGCGGGACGTCGCGGCCGGTGTCGGCGCCCAACCCGCGCAGGTGGCGCTGGCCTGGCTGATCAGTCTGCCGGGTGTGGTCGCCATTCCCGGCGCGTCCAGCGTGGAGCAGTTGGAGTTCAACGTGGCAGCCGCAGAGGTCGAGCTGCCCTCCGAGTCGCGCGACGCGCTCACCGCCGCGGCGCGCGCGTTCAAGCCGGCGTCCACGGGACGCTTCCTCACCGACCTGGTACGCGAGAAACTCGGCCGATAGGTCAGCTGGAGACGCGCCGCCGGCTCAACGGGGCGGTGAAGCCGCCGGTGTCGTCGAAGCCGGCCCACTGCCCGTCGTCGCAGACCTCCATGCGCCACCCCAGCTGATAGCGGCCGGAAACCGCATCAGCAAACCACCGGTGCGCGTCCTCGGCACTGTCGAAATCCTTGGTCGCGACGATCGCACCGTGCGGATCGATGGCCCGAAACACAGTCATGAATCGCGGATATCCGTTCCGGCCTGCTTTCAATCGCCGATCGCGAACCTGATCCGCCCAGCGACACTGAACGTGCGCACACGACACGCCGCGGCCCGTGTGCGCAGCGTCAGTTTGGCGGCGCAGGCGTGCCGGCGACCTAAACGGTACGCGTCAGCCGGTCGGCCAACAGCCCGGCAAAGCGCGCCGGGTCGTCCAGCGACCCACCCTCGGCCAGTAGGGCTATGCCGTAGAGCAATTCGGCCGTCTCGGCGACCGACGTGTCGTCGGGGCGGTCGGCATGCGCCTGCCGCAGGCTGGTGACCAGCGGGTGGTTCGGATTGAGTTCCAGGGTCCGTTTGCCGGCCGGAACGTCCTGCCCGGACGCCTGGTACAGGCGGGCGAGCGCGGGGGTGATGCCGAAGGCATCGGTGATCAGGCAGGCCGGCGAGTCGGTCAGCCGGGTGGACAACCGCACCTCCTTGACGTGCTCGCTCAGCGTCTCCTTGAGCCAGGTCAACAGGTCGGCGAACTCTTTCTGCTGCTCTTCGCGCTCCGCCTCTGAGGTCTCTTCGTCGGAGTCCAGGTCCACTTCACCCTTGGCCACCGACTGCAACTGCTTGCCATCGAACTCGTTGACCACGCCCACCCAGACCTCGTCGACCGGGTCGGTGAGCAGCAGCACCTCGTAACCCTTGGCCTTGAACGCCTCCAGGTGCGGCGACTTCTCCAGGAGCTGACGCGAAGCACCCGTGGCGTAGAAGATCTGCGTCTGGCCTTCCTTCATCCGTTCGACGTACTGGGCCAGCGTGGTGGGTTCCTCCTGGCTGTGGGTGGAGGCGAACGAGGAGATGGACAACAGGGCTTCCTGATTGTCGAAGTCCGACATGAGGCCCTCCTTGAGGACCTTGCCGAACTGTGTCCAGAAGGTGCGGTAATCGTCCGGCCGCTCCGACTGGATCTCCTTGATCGTCGACAAGACCTTCTTGGTCAGCCGCCGGCGGATCGCGTTGATCTGCCGGTCTTTCTGCAAGATCTCGCGGGAAACGTTGAGTGACAAGTCTTGTGCGTCGACGACACCCTTGACGAAGCGCAGATAGACCGGCATCAGCTCTTCGCAGTCGGCCATGATGAAGACGCGCTTGACGTAGAGCTGCACGCCGATTTTGGCGTCCTGGTTGAACAGGTCGAAGGGCGCCTGCGACGGGAGAAACAGCAGCGCCTGGTACTCGAAGGTGCCTTCGGCCTTCATCGCAATGACCTCGAGCGGGTCATCCCAGGCATGCGCGATGTGCTTGTAGAACTCCTTGTACTCCTCCTCGGAGACCTCGTCCTTCGGCCTGGCCCACAGGGCCTTCATCGAGTTGAGGGTTTCGGTCTCGACGACGACCTCTTCGTTGGTCTCCTCGGAGCCTTCTTCTACCGGGACCTGGATGTGTCGCTCCACCTCCATGCGGATCGGCCACGCGATGAAGTCCGAATACTGCTTGACCAGGCTCTTGAGCTTCCACTCCGAGGTGTAGTCGTGCAGTTCGTCCTCGGCGTCCTCGGGCTTGAGATGCAGGGTGACCGACGTGCCCTGCGGGGCACCCTCGACCGCTTCGATCGTGTAGGTCCCCTCGCCGCTGGATTCCCACCTGGTGGCTTCACTCTCGCCGGCCTTGTGGGTCAGCAGTTCGACCTTGTCGGCCACCATGAACGACGAGTAGAAGCCGATGCCGAACTGGCCGATGAGTTCCTCGGACGCTTGAGCGTCCTTGGCGTCCTTGAGTTGTTTGCGCAACTCCGCGGTGCCTGACTTGGCCAGCGTCCCAATCAGATCCACCACCTCGGCGCGCGTCATGCCGATCCCGTTGTCGCGGATGGTGAGCGTTCTGGCTTCCTTGTCGATCTCGAGTTCGATGTGCAGGTCGGACGTGTCCACCTCGAGCTCTTTGTTGCGGAGCGCCTCGATGCGCAGCTTGTCCAGCGCGTCGGAGGCGTTGGAGATCAGCTCCCGCAGGAACGAGTCCTTGTTGGAGTAGACCGAATGGACCATCAAATCCAGCAGTTGCCGGGCTTCTGCCTGGAATTCCAGCTGCTCGACCTGCGCGTTCATGAGATTTCCTCCTGCGACGTACTCGGCCCGTCAATGGGTAACCGGTCCTGAATTTAGCGAGACGCTTTCGGCGCGCGCGGCGGGGGTCAACGGAGCTCGAAGAAAGCACCATCTCGGTCTGCCGCGGGGCTCTTCGGCGAAGGTCCGGCCACCCGGCAACGGCGCCGAAGGCTCGACGGCAACGGTTAGTGGGGTCGGCGGGGGGTCTAAGACACAGCTGAGGCTGTCGACGGCGTCAGCCAGGTAGCGATAACCCGACTCGGCTTCGGCACGCGACGACGAATCCGTACACGCGTGCGAGAGCGACCGCCGGCGTCCACGCCCGTCAGCAGGCCTTGGCCTCGACCAGACTGAACGGCGACGCGGTGGGGATCACCCGCGTCATCCTGAATCCGGCCCTCGCCAGCAAGGTCCCGTACTCCTCCGCGGTGCGTTCGCGGCTGCCATCCATACCCAAGAGCATCTCGAGATCAACCCACTTGCCGACGAAGTCGCGGTTGTGCTCCGGTATCACGAGTTCGACCAGGACGACGGTGCAGTCCACACCGCCCGCCGTACGGAGGTTGTGCAAGATCGCTTCAGCCTTCTCATCGGGCCAGTCGTGAATGATGTTCTTCAGGACGTACAGGTTGGCCCCCGCGGGGATGCCATCGAAGAACGACCCCGGCTCGATGCGAACCCGGTCTGCCACACCCAGTTTTCGCAACAGTGGTGGCGCCCCGGCGGCGACTTCGGGGATTTCCAGCAGCACACCGCGGGCGGTCGGCGCCGCCGCCAGGATCGCGGCCAGCAGGCGGCCGTGTCCGCCGCCGACATCCATGATCGTGGGGTATGGGGTGAAGTCATAGGCGGCGACCACGGGTGACTCCGCCATCTCCGAAACACTTGTCATGGCACCGTTGAAAAGCTCCGCCAGGTAGGGATCGTCGCCGAGGTAGTCGAAGAATTCCTTGCCGCGAAGGCGTGGAATGCTCGCCCTGCCTGTTCTGATGGACTCCGCAAGCATGCTCCAGTGCTCGCGATGCTGCGGCGATCCGTAGAACTTCGCTGCCGCCACCATCGAACCCGTAGCGTCGGTCCGCAGCGTGTCCGCGAGAGGCGTGAGGCCATAGGCGCCACCTGGGTGCCGACGAAAGATGCCACGACTTTCCAGCGCCCGCAGAAGTCGGCTTACCGCATCGGAGTCGGCACCGACCTTTGCCGCAAGATCGCCGGGCTGCAGCGGCCCCGCCGCGAGCGCGTCCGCGATACCCAATTCGGCGGCCGCTTCTATCGCCTGCGACGTCCAACCCGCAAGAATGAGCTCCATCATCACGACGGGCGGTGGAGCGAGTCGCTGATGTAAGCGATAGACGCTATGCCGCAGGCGGTCAACCATTTTCACCACCCGAACCGGTGGTACGCGCGCGGGCTGCATGGCGCTCAACCTCCTGTAGTAACATTTAGCGAGAGTTAACTACATTGAATATAGTCGACTATATGGAAGTTAGGATGCGGGTGTCAACGTCTGAACGCGAATCGCGGCGAACATATGACAACAGCCGTCGGCAGGCCGATGCCGAGGCTCGTCAACGCCGGATCGTCGCGGCGGGGACGGCTCTCTTCGTGGAAAAGGGCTTCGCCGCGACGTCTATCGACCAGATTGCGCAAGCTGCGGGCGTCTCGCCGCAGACGGTCTACGCGGCATTCGGATCGAAGGCCGGTGTGCTCTCGAAGGCGATCGACGTCGCAGTCCTGGGTGATTACGGGCCCGAATCGTTGGTTGATCGTGCGCCGCTGCTCGCCGATATGTCCAGCGAGCCGCAGCGCATGTTCTTCGCGACCGCCGCGCACTTCGCCCGGCAGTTGCACGAACGGGTGGCACCGTTGATACAGGTGATGGTGCAGGCGGGCCTGGACGAACTGCGCATGAGGGTGACTCACGAGATACGCGCTGACTGCGCGTCATGGGTGGAGCAACTGGGGCCGGCGCTGCGCCCGAGCCTGACCAAAGACGACGCTGCCGACATTCTGGTCACCATCATGGCGCCATACCTGTTTTCCCTGTTTACCGTTGATCTGGGACGGTCACCGGACCAGTACGAGAAGTGGCTGGCCGACGCCCTGGCCCGCCTGTTGCTGAGGCCGGAACTGCTGTCGGAGTAGGTTTCTCAGACAGCCTCCGCGGTCGGCACCCACGCCGCGGCGCGAAGCCCACCTACCCGGGGCATGGTCCCCGGCCGTTCCCCCAATTGGGGGTCTGCCTCGCAGCGGATCTGCCGTAGGGTCTCCGACATCATCCGGGCGCCTGCCAGTCCGGCGCACCGCGACTCACAGCATCACGAGGACTTTAATGGCTGCCCTGGCAACGTTGCACGACTGCCTGCTGCTCGACCTGGACGGCACGCTGTTCCGGGGTTCGCGACCGATCGCCGGTGCCGTTGAGGCACTCTCCGGCGCTGTCTCTCGCACGTTGTTTCTCACCAATAACGCATCGCGCAGCGCTGTCCAGGTCGCAGATCATCTGTGCCGGTTGGGGTTTGCCGCTAACGCTGACGACGTCATCACCAGTGGCCAGTGCGCCGCGGAGGCCTTGGGCAACGAATTGAATTCCGGCGCGGCGGTTCTGGTCGTCGGGTCGGAGGCGTTGGCCGCCGAGGTGGCCGGGGTCGGCCTGCGACCCGTGCGACGGTGGACCGATCAACCGGTCGCCGTCGTGCAGGGGTTTTCTCCGGACATCTGCTGGGGTGACCTTGCCGAGGCGGCGCTGGCGATCCGCGCGGGCACCCCCTGGGTGGCGACCAACCCCGATCTCACGTTGCCCTCCGAGCGAGGCCTCGTCCCCGGAAACGGCTCGCTGATCGCGGCGTTGCGTGCGGCTACCGGCCGGACTCCGCGCGTCGTCGGGAAACCGTATGCACCGATCTTCCGGAACGCGCTGTCGCGGGGCGACTTTCACCGGCCGTTGGTCGTCGGCGACCGGCTGGACACCGACATCGCCGGCGCCAACTCAGCCGGGCTGCCCAGCCTGCTCGTGCTCAGTGGAGTGACGACGGCCGCCGAGGCTTCAGCCGCACCACCGGCGTACCGGCCGACCTACGTCGCGGCGGACCTCAGCGGAATCAACGCCGACAGCGACTCGTTGCGGGTCGAGTGCCTGGGCGCGTCGTCAATCGGCTGACAGCTGCGGCCAGTGCGAGCGGGTCGCGTCCCGGCCCGATCGTCGCGTCGGCTCTCGACATCAGGGCAAGCCACGCGTCGGCGGCGCGGGCTACCACCAGCAGGATCGGTGGGCAGTCCCCGATCCGGTCCTTGAGTTGCCGAGCGACATCGACGCCGCCGGCCGGTGTGGCGTCTCCGTCGAGGATCACCAGGGCAACGCCACCGAGGGTCATGCGCGCCAGCAGCGCCGGATACGAGTCCACGAATTCCAGACGCGTGGTGCTGCCGAGAGAACCGGCGACGTAGCGGCACAGGCTGTTGTCGTCGCTATACACCACGGCGCGCACGGTCACGGGAGTGACAGTAAGGCAGCTCGGTGTGTTCCGCAGTGCACGCGCGCGGATACCCCCGGCGGACCACCCGACAGGGGGATGGACCGTGGGCGGCCGGGCCAGACCATGTGAGCAGGTCTTCTGCTGCCTGTTGGAGGTATCGCGCATGCTCACCCACCACACGACGCTGGTGAAGTTTCTCATCGAGGAAAGACGGCGTCACCCCGATGCCAGCGGCGAACTGAACTCGTTGATCCTCGACGTCGCCCTGGCCTGCAAGGCCATCTCGACCCGGGTAGCCCAGGGGGAGCTCGGGGGCGTGCTGGGCGCCGCTGACGTGGTGAACGTGCAGGGCGAGGTGCAGCAGAAGCTCGACGTACTGGCCAACGACTATTTCCTGCGGGCCACCGAATGGGGCGGGCAGGTGGCCGGGATGGCCTCCGAAGAGCTTGCCGAGCCCTATCTGCTGCCGACGCAGTACCCGCGCGGAAAATACCTGCTGATCTTCGACCCGCTCGATGGTTCATCCAACATCGATGTGAATGTTTCAGTGGGAAGCATCTTTTCAATTCTGCGCGCTCCCGAGCCAGGTGCCGACCCGGCTGCGGAGGACTTTCTGCAACCCGGCTCACAGCAGGTATGTGCGGGTTATGCGATCTACGGCCCGTCGACCATGCTGGTGCTCACGGTGGGCACCGGCGTGCACGCGTTCACGTTGGACCCGGCGCTCGGCGAATTCATTCTGACCCGCCCGAACATCCGGATTCCCCGTAGCACGGGCGAATTCGCGATCAACGCCTCGAACCGGCGGTTCTGGGAGCCGGCGGTGCAGCGCTACATCGACGAATGCCTGGCGGGCCGCACGGGGCCGCGCGGTAAGGACTTCAACATGCGCTGGGTCGCATCGCTGGTCGCCGAGACACACCGGATCCTGACCCGCGGCGGAGTGTTCCTTTACCCACGCGACGCCAAGGACCCGGCCAGGCCCGGACGCCTGCGACTGCTGTATGAGGCCAACCCCATCGCGTTTCTGGTCGAGCAGGCCGGCGGCCTGGCCAGCACGGGCCGTGCGCGACTGATGGACGTGGTTCCCACCGGATTGCATCAACGGGTGCCGTTGATCTTCGGCGCGGCCGACGAGGTCGAGCTGATCGAGGAATACCACCGCAAAGACTATGTCCGGCCCTCCAGCTCGCCGCTGTACGGCGTGCGGGGCCTGTACCGCGTCGTGGCCGGCTGAGCCGGAAGGAGGACAGCACATGTCACGCCTGCACCCGATCATTTCCGTCACCGGCTCTTCGGGAGCCGGAACCACCTCCGTCATGAGGACTTTCGACCAGATCTTCCGCCGGGAAGACATCAATGTGGCGTTCGTCGAGGGCGACAGCTTTCACCGCTATGACCGGGTGGCGATGAAGGCGGCGATCGCCGACGCGCATGCCCGCGGCGACCATACCTTCAGCCACTTCGGACCGGAGTCGAATCTGTTCGAGGAGTTGCAGGACCTGTTCGCGACCTACGGTGAGACCGGAACCGGCAAGGTCCGCCGGTACCTGCACGACGAGAAGGAAGCCGAGCCGTTCGGGCAGCAGCCCGGCACCTTCACCCCGTGGGAAGAGATCCCCGAGGACACCGACATGTTGTTCTATGAGGGACTGCACGGCGCGATCGTCACCGACGAGGTCGATGTCGCCGCGCATGCCGACCTGCGGATCGGCGTGGTGCCGGTGATCAACCTGGAGTGGATCCAGAAGTTGCACCGCGACAAGGTGTCCCGCGGCTACACCTCTGAGGCGGTGACCGACACGATCCTGCGCCGGATGCCGGACTACGTGAACTACATGTGCACCCAGTTCTCGCACACCGACGTCAACTTTCAGCGGGTGCCGGTGGTGGACACGTCGAATCCGTTCATCGCCCGGTCCATCCCGACTGCGGACGAATCGATGCTGATCATCCGTTTCCGCGACCCCCACGGTATCGATTTTCCGTATCTACTTGCCATGCTCCATGATTCGTTCATGTCCCGGCCCAACACCATCGTGTGCCCGGGCGGCAAGATGGATCTGGCCATGCAGCTGATCTTCACCCCGATGGTGTTGCGGCTGCTGGAGCGTCGCCGGGCGCTGTTGGCGGCGTCGCGCTAGCGCTGCCGGGGGTCGGCGCGGCGCTGTCAGTCTCATCAGTCACAGCCGCCCCTGCCAGATTCGACCCACTCTGCTCCGAAATGTGATGACGCATGCGATATCACATTCCTGACGGCTTTGTGCCTCGCATTTCCGATACTGAAGTGACGGATGTGACTATGCGGCTACTTGCCGGCGACCGCGTGTGCGATCGCCGGGTCGATCACGTCCAGCGCCGGCTTCGGGTACACGCCCAGCACGATTAGCATCGCCAGCAACGGCACCACGACACTGAGCTCCCGGGGCACCAGGTCGCGCACCGCGTCTCTCCGGGGACCCGTCATGATCCGCTGGTAGAGCCACAGAATGTAGACCGCGGACAGGACCAGTCCGGTCGCCGCCAGCACGGCGACAACCGGATAGCGGCTGAAAGTGCCTATCAACACCAATAATTCGCTGACGAACGGCGCCAGGCCGGGCAGCGCCAGCGACGCCATGCCGGCGACCAGGAAAGTCCCGGCCAGCACCGGCGCGACCTGCTGCACCCCGCCATAGTCGGCGATCAGCCGGGTTCCCCTGCGCGACACCAGGAACCCGGCGATGAGGAACAGCGCGGCGGTGGCCAGCCCGTGATTGACCATGTAGAGGGTGGCGCCGGACTGCCCTTGGCTCGTCATCGCAAAGATACCCAGCACGATGAAGCCGAAATGGCTTATCGAGGTGTAGGCGATCACGCGCATGATGTCGCTCTGCCCGATCGCCACCAGAGCGCCGTAGATGATTCCGACCACGGCCAGCGCGATCACGAACGGCCGGAACAGGATCGCGCTGTCTGGGAAGAGGCGCACGCAGTAGCGCAGCATCCCGAACGTGCCGATCTTGTCGACGACGGCCATCATCAGCACCGCGGTCACCGGTGTCGACTCCGCGGCCACCGCGGGTAGCCAGGTATGCAGCGGCCACAGCGGCGCCTTGACGGCGAAAGCGAGCAGGAACCCGAGAAACAGTAGATGCATGAGATCCGGGTCAGCCGCGACCTTGCCCGACGACATCCCGGCCACGATCACACGCGAATCGAACGTTCCGAAGATGAGATTCAGACCGATGAGCGCGACCAGCATCAACAGTCCACCGGACAGGTTGTACAGCAGGAACTTCAGTGCCGCCCGCGGCGCCCCGGCAGCTCCGTACCGGCCGATGAGGAAGTACATCGGAATCAGCATGGCCTCGAAGAACACGAAGAACAGCAGCACATCCAGCGCCACCAGGGCGACCAGCATCATCGACTCGACGACCAGCATCAGCGCCAGGTAGCCGCTGGGCCGCCCGGCGTCATTCCAGCCGGCAAGCAGCAGCAGGGGCATCAGGACAGTGGTCAGCAAGATGAGCACCAGTGCGACGCCGTCGATCCCGACGGTGTAGCCGGCGCCGAATGACCTTATCCAAGACTGATTTTCGACGAACTGGTACTGCGGGTCCGCCGGATCGAAACCCGCCACCAGCACGCCCACGATCACCAGCACCCCGGCCGAGACACCGAGGGCGGTGCACTTGGCAGCCAGCGGCCGGCCGACGGGCACCGCCGCCACCATCATCGCTCCGGCCAGCGGCGCCAGCCATAATGCGGTCAGGATCATGCCGAACCCACCAACGCGACACTCAGCAGCAACGCGGCCGCTCCGAAGAAGACCGTCAACGCGTACGACCGGGCGAACCCGGTCTGCATCCGCCGGACACCGGTCGAGGCCGTACCGATCAGCCGGGCTACGCCCTCCACGACACCGTCGATGCCCGCCCGGTCCACGCCGACCATCGCCCGGGACAGGCGCAGGCCCGGCCGCATGAACGCCGCCTCGTTGACGCTGTCGCCAAACAGGTCCTGGCGAGCGGCGATCACCGCGCCCGAGGCCCATTCCGAAGCGGTCCTCCGCACCGGCCTGGCGACGTAATTACGGACGGCGACCAGGATGCCGGCGCCCACCACGGTCAGGGTCAGCGCGGTAAGCGCCCCTGCGGACATGGCGTGATGTTGCTCCGCGGCGTCGGCGGGGTTGGTCACGGGCTGCAACCAGCGTGGCAAGGTGCCACCCAGTGCCGCCCCGCCGCCCAGCGAACCGAGGGCCAGGACCAGCATCGGCGCGGTCATCACGGCCGGGGCTTCGTGCGGATGAGCGCCGGGCTGCCAACGCTTTTCACCGAAGAAGGTCATCACCATAACCCGGGTCATGTAGAACGCGGTGATGCCGGCGCCGACCAGTGTCACCGCGCCGAGCGCCCAATGGGTTGCGAAGGCGGCTTCGATGACGGCGTCTTTGGAGAAGAAGCCGGCGAATGGCGGCACCCCGATGATCGCCAGATAGCCGAGGCCGAAGGTCGCGAACGTGATCGGCATGGCCGTGCGCAGACCGCCGTAGCGGCGCATGTCGGTCTCGTCGTTCATGCCGTGCATCACCGATCCGGCCCCCAGGAACAGTCCGGCTTTGAAGAACCCGTGCGTCAACAGGTGCATGATCGCCACCGCATATCCCGCCGGCCCCAGGCCGGCGGCCAGCACCATGTAACCGATCTGCGACATGGTTGATGCGGCCAGGGCCTTCTTGATGTCGTCCTTGGCGCAGCCGATGATTGCTCCGACCAGCAGGGTGACCGCCCCGACGACCACCACCGCCGTCCGTGCGGTGGACGACTGATTGAACAACGGGCCGGAACGCACGATCAGATACACCCCGGCGGTGACCATGGTGGCCGCGTGGATCAGCGCGCTGACCGGGGTGGGACCCTCCATCGCGTCGCCGAGCCAGGACTGCAGGGGCACCTGCGCGCTCTTGCCGCAGGCGGCCAGCAACAGGGCCAATCCGATCGCGGTCACCGTCGCCTCGGACGCTCCCGGTGCACGGGCGAAAGCCCCGGCGTACGAGAGTGTTCCGAGTTGGGTAAACATGATCATCAGGGCCAGCGCCAGTCCGACGTCGCCCACCCGGTTGACGATGAAAGCCTTCTTGGCCGCGGTCGCGGCCGCGGGCTTGTGCGACCAAAAGCCGATCAGCAGATAGGACGCCAAACCCACGCCCTCCCAGCCGAAGTACAACCCGAGGTAGTTGTCGGCCAGCACCAGCAGCAGCATCGCGGCCACGAACAGGTTGAGGTAACCGAAGAAACGACGGCGACCGGGGTCCTCGCGCATATAGCCGATCGAGTACACGTGGATCAATGCGCCCACACCGGTGATCAACAACACGAAACACCCGCTCAGGGCGTCGAGTTGCAGCCCGAAGTCGACCCGCAGCGAGGGCACCCAGGTGAACAGCGTTTCGTGGATGACCCGGTCCGGCACCGGGCACTGTGACAGGTCGGCGAAAAGTATTGCACCGCAGCAGAAAGAGCCCGCGACCATTGCACATGCCAGCAGATGTCCCCACGCGTCGACACGTCGACCACCCAGCAACAGCACCGCCGCACCGGTCAGCGGCAGCGCGATCAACCACCACACGGCCACCGCGCTCAGTCCCTCAGTTTGGCGAAGACGGCGATGGCCAACTCGACCAGCACCTCACACCCGTACGCGCCGGCGATGGCCACCACGACCATGATCACAACGGAGAAGTTCACACCGGATAGCTTGCGCGATGCGATGGATCGTCTTCACCCCGAATCGGGGGGATTGCAAGGTGAATGGGGTACGGGTCAGCCCAGTCCCACCAAGCCCGGGTCGAACGTCGCCCGTGCCGCCACCGAGGCGGCGGCCGCCGACACCACGACGCCGGCGTCGGCTTCATGGCCCTTCGGGAACACGATTTCGGCGCTGTCCGGTCCGTCGCGGTGCGCCATCAGCCAGTCGTAGAGCAGCCAGTCCACCGCACAGGTGACGGCCAGCGGGTCGGCCTCCGCGCGCTGCGCCGACGCGACGACCGACCGCAAGGCTTCCAGATGCTCTTTGCGGGCGGCATCCTTGTTCACCCCCGAGCTGTCGAACATGAGCATCGACAGCGTCAGCGGAAAACGTTGTCCCGCTTCCGTTCGCACCACCCACCGGCCACCCAGCCAGGGACGGTCCGGATCCACCTGCTGTAGCTCGCCGAATCCGCCCACCACGCCCAGGGTCGGCTCGTCGAGTTGGCCGTCAAGGGGTGCCGGGCCCAACAGGCCGAGCGGCTGGCGGGCACAAATGGAGAACAGGGCGGCCGTCCCGATGATCTTTCCGGCCCGCAGGTCCGGCGCCGCACCGGTCGACTCGATGGCCGCGGCGTACTCGAAACACAGCCGGTCCAGGGTGCGGTGTAAGTCGACCAGATCGTCGCGCTCGTCAGCGTTCGCGGGACCTCTTCCGCCACCGAGTATTTCGCCGAACCGCTCCGCGGCGATGATCAACGCGTCATCGAGAGCTTCCAGGTGGGTGGCGACCAGCCGGTCGGGCTCGTCGGCTTGGTCTTCCAGGGCCACCAAGGACTGCAGGGACGTGCGCCTACCGGCCGGAGTGGCCCAGAAGAACCCGATCTGGCCGTCGGACTGGACGATTCGCGGTCTCACCGTCGCCGCCAGATCACGACGCGGTTGTTGCCGGAGTCCGCGATCGCCAGCCGGTCACCGTGCAATGACAGACCGTAGGGCCAGCACAGCGTGTCGCGCTGTACCGACGTCCAGCGGTTCTCACCGTTAGCGCCGAATCCCGGCTGGGCGAGAACGTGATCGGCCGCACGACCATCATCTGGAACCCCGTCCCACAACAGGATTCGGTTGTTGGCCGTGTCGGCGACGGCCAGGCGGTCGTCGGCCAGGCCGATGGCGTAGGGGAACCGGAACCGGTCGCCGGTGTGCGGACCGTACGGCCATTCCTCCGCACTGGCGAAATCCGGTTGCCCAAGCAGGATGTCGGCGGGGCGGTCTATGTCGGGTGCGGGCGACCACCCCAGGATGCGGTGGTTTCCGGCGTCCGCGATCAGCAGCAGATCCTCGCGTCCCGCGATGTCATGCGGCCAGCGGAAGCTGGCGGGACCGGGCACCGCTCCCCTGTTCTCCTCGCGGTGGAACGCACTCGGCTGGCCCAGCACCACGTCGGCCGGCCGGCCCGGAGACGGAATCCCGTTGCGCCAGCCGAGGACCCGCCGGTTGCCGGTGTCGGCGACCCAGAAGGTGTCGCCAATGATCGCGATGCCGAACGGCCAGTAGAAGGACGAGGCAGAGCATTCGGCGCCGGCATTGGGCTCCACGGCGGACGCGTCGGCTTGCCCGAGGATGACGTCCGGCGCGATGTCGTTGGCCTGCGGGACGTTGCTCCAAATCAGGATTCGATGGTGCCAGGCGTCGGCGACGATGAGCCGCCCGTCGTGCACCAGCACGCCGGTGGGCAGGTTCATGCCGCGTTCGGGTCCCCGGCCGCCGGCGGCGCGGCCTTCGGTCTCGCCGTCCGGTTGTCCCAGCACGACGTCGGCCGGTTGCTCGTCGTCGGAGGGGATTCCGTGCCAGATCAGTACGCGGTGATTACCGGAGTCCGCGACCACCAGGTGCTCGTCGCCCAGGAACACACCGCGCGGTGAATACATCCACGCCATCGTGGGTTTGGCCGCCGGGAGGCTCAGGCCGCCGGGTGCGGGTGCGCCCAGCCACACCTCCGGTGACCACCCGCCGGTGAGGTCGGTGGTGGCGACGGGGTCGACGCGCGGTGGTAGTGCGGCGATGTTGTGCCGGACGGTGTAGCGGCTCATCCGCCCACTCGGACCCAGACGTCTCCGTTGTCGATCCGCAGCGGCAATTGCTCGAGTTGCGCTCCGGGCGCGCTGAGGCATTCACCCGAAGAGGCGTCGTAGCAGAAGCCGTGCCACGGGCAGGTGAGGGTGCCGTTGTCCAGGTCGAGGATCGCGTTGTTCAACGGCATTGCCTCATGGGCACATTCGTTGCGGTAGGCCGACAGCCGCCGGTCGACGCTGATCACCAGGACGTCCGCGCTCTCGCCGGCGTCGGTGGTCAGGCTGCGCACGGTCAGGTCGCCGTCGGCCACGTCCGCGGCCGGTCCCAGCCTGGCCCAGCCGTCCCGGGACGGACCGATGCGCAGCGCCTCCAGCGGGATCAGCGTCGGTGACGGCTCATTGGGCAGCACTTCGACGGCGGTGATCGACGGGACGCCCTCGACCAGCGCCTCCTGCACCAGGTTGCGCAGCGTCACCGACGACATCGAGCAGCCGTTGCAGGCCCCTTCCAGCCGCACGTAGGCCGTACCGTCCTCGACCCGGACCAGGGTGACATCGCCTCCGTGGCTTTGCAATTGGGGGCGCACGCCGACCAGCACCCGGTTGGCGTGGGTGACCGGGTCCGGCCGGATGATCTCGTGCAACGACAGCAGCAGGTGCACCACCGGGTCGTCCACCAACTCGAACAGCACCGCCCGCGCGCCGTCGTCCTCACGCATCCGGCGCACGATGGTCACCAGACCGGCGCGGTGCACCGCTTCCAGCGCGGACTTCAGCTCCTCGGCGACGGCGCGGGCTTTGGGGTCGAGGTCGGCCAGAGCCGCGACCGCGTCGTCGACCCGTTTGGCCAGTTCCTCCAGACCGGGCTCGAACACGGTGGTCATCGTGCGTCCCCGGTGCGCGACAGCGCGACCTGTCGGGCGATCTCGTCCAGCACGCCGCGCACGGCCCGCACGGAGTCGTCGTCCTGCTGCTCCTCGAACAGGAATCGGGCCTCGTACAGCTTGGCCTTTGCCTGGTCGAAGATTCCCAGGTGAGCCAGCGCGTTGCCCTGGTTGGCCAGCACCCTGGCCCGGCCCATCGGGTCCGTCTCCCGGCCCCGTGCGGCCAGCACGCCTTCGTAGAGTTCCACTGCCTCCATCAGGTTTTCGGCCTGGTGTTTCGACGGTGTGTAGACAAGGGAGTTGGCCAGATTCAATTGAACGCTGGCCCACTGTTCCGGATACTCCTCGCGGGTGTAGACCTTCAGGGCGGAGCGCAGCGATTGTGCCGCCACTCCGAGGCGCAGCTGTCCGGAGGCCTCCACCATCGGCATGGTGAGGTAGGCGGTCGCGAGGTTGGCGTGCGCGGAGGCCCACAGCAGCGGCGCCTCTTCCCGCAGCACCAACTGCAGCGTGGAGTGGTAATGCGGAATCGCCTGGGCGAGCAGGCCCGGATTGTCCTGGGCGCGTTCGTGAATCATCCCAGCGACGGTGAGGTGCAGCTCGGCCCGCGCGACGCGCAGGCCCTCGGCTCCGTCGAGGAACCGCAGGGCGCGCTCGAAATGCTGTTGGGCCGCCGGGTCGTGGAGGTCGCGGCAGATCGATCCGGCCGCCGCGATCATCGTGCCCTCCAGACACCGCGACACCGTCGCGGCGGCCTCCGCGGCGCGCTCCAGCAGGGCCCGGGCCTTGAGCGGATTGGCCTCGGCCAGTGCCTGACTCGCCTGCGCGGACAGGGTGACGGCGGCCAGTTCACCGGTGGTCCCGTCGGCGTCGGGCGGGGTGTCCCGGTGCCCGACGGTGAACAGCACCAGGTCGACCAGTACACCGAACTCCCCCAGGTCGGCGCGCAACGTATCGGTGTCGACGCCCTCGGGGCGCAGCACGAACCGGTTGTAGCGGGTGACGGGATCGTCGTCGGTGAGCATTTCCAGTGCGGCGTCGACGGCGCCGGCATGCGCAAGTTCAAGCGCGCGAAGGTCTTCCGGCCATACCTCCGGCTCATTACCGTCCAGCAGTGCTGCTCGCACATCGTCGGCACCCGGCGGGACCAGGAGATAGCCCAGCGGTAGCGGGAAGGCGCCGAGCGGTTGCGGCCGGGTAGCGAGCGCTCCCCGGGTCAGTTCAGGCGCTGTGGTCATGGCGTTCATCCATTGATCGGTCCTCGGATATTGCGCTCGGCGGCGCGCTTGATCAGGCTCGCCGATATCTCGGCGCGCCGCTTGGTGTGGTGGGTGTCGATGCGCCGGCGAACCACGCCGTCGGCGAACACCACGACGATCTCCACGGCCCACCGGCCGTCTTCTTCCACGACTACGGTCTGAACGTCCAGCGCCTCGTCGGCTGCGCTGTCGGCGCGCACCACCGTCGGCGGGCGCTCCGGCTCCTCCTGTTGCCCCCCGACGGTCGGACGCTCAGCCATCAGAATCACCCCGGCGGCTCCGGCGCGTCCCGCAGTTCTTCACCCAGGGGAATCCGCAGCGACTTCTGTGCATCGTCCCAGAATGCACCAGTCACGCCGACCCTGCCGTCGATCACTTCGCGGATGAGCACCGAGCGGTCGCCGACGGGGTTGCGCTGTTTGAGCAGCAATCCGCCGCTGCGCGGGCCCCGCAACGGGATCAACCAGAGATCACCGTCGCGGACCACGGCGACCACCGCGTCGGACGGAAACCGGCTGGCGGCCAGCGACGCGTCCAGACGCAGGTAGCCGTCGGCGGTGAACTCGACGGTGACGGACGTGTCGGGTACCGGCCGCAGGTCGGCGAGATACTCGGCCTCGATCCGGTCGATGACGAGTTCCATTGCCGCCTCCACTGATTCGGACAGCTCGGCGCCGAGTTCCACGCCGGCGACCTCGATCAGGTAGACGGATATGTCGGTCGGACAGTCGTCGCCCAGCGCCCAGCGGGCGAAGGCGATGGCGTGATCCCACCGGAACGAGTGGGTGTGCAGGCCCTGCAGGGGCGGCAGGTCCGCCAGTTCCTCGCCGGGTACCTTGAAGACGGTGCCGGGCGCCGAGCCGGTGGCCGCGGCGTCCACGATCACCACCCGCCGGGCGCCGCGCATCTGGAATGCCACATCCATGCCCGCGGTGCCGCCGTCGACCAGCTTCGCCCCGTCCGGAACCCCGCGGTCCCACAAGTGCCGGACCAGCACCGGCCCGACGCCGTCGTCACCGCGCAGCAGGTTCCCGCAGCCGACCACCAGGACCTCGCACCCGGGCGGGGCCAGGTCCTGGGTGTCGTCGGGGGCGCCCAGTCCGCAGTCGTAAGCAGTCAGGATCACACCATCCCGTTGATGACGAACTTGGACAGTTCCCGTCCCGTCTTGCCGTCATACGCGTGCACGGTGCAGACCAGGCACGAGTCGAAGCTGCGCGCCACGTGACCGAGTTCGACCGGGTCCTCCGGGTCGACGATCGGCGAGCCCACCAGAGCACTCTCGATCGGGCCGAGCACCTGCGAGCTGTCCCGCGGCCCGATGTTCCACGCCGTCGGTGTAACCACCTGGTAGTTCTTGATCTTGTTGTCTTCCAGCACAATCCAGTCCGACAACGCGCCGCGGGCGGCCTCGGTGGAACCGAAGCCCATGCCTTCGGCGTGCTCGACGGGCTTGGAGTAGAAGCTCTCCTTGAGGTTCAGCTGGTCCAGCCACTCGCGGGTCCACTTGTAGTACTTCGGCCCTTCGTGCATGCGGGCGAGTTGGCGGGTCAGGACGCTCGGACCGATCTTGTTGAGGATGTCCACGAACAGCGGGTCATTGTCCTGGTGCGCGGCTGCGTTGGGCCCGCCGGCGGCCATCCGGCGTGCCAACGGACCGGCTTCCAGCGGGATGTTGCCCAGGTCGCCGACGGCGTAGCGGGGCGACTTGGCCCAGCTGTACTTGCCTTGCTTGCGACCCTGTTCGGGGTCGATCGGGATGGTTTCGCCTTCGAACGGGTGCAGCGGCCGGCTGCCCTCGTAGAACGAGTGCGTGACGTCCTCGCGGACGTTGGCCTGGTCGAACTCGTACCACTGACCTTTGGCGTACACGCCGGACCGGCCGATCAGCGCGTCGTTGCGCCCGGCGATGGTGGGGTTCTCGTACAGCGCCGGGTCGAAGTAGGTGCCGGTGGAGATGTAGTTGCCAACGCCGGCGCCGTACTTGTCCAGGCCGACGTCCAGGCAGTAGCGGATGAAGAAGCCGCAGTCGCTGTTGTACTGCGACTCGTTCTCGTCCACCCAGGCCAGCACGTCCTCCCAGGTCTTGTTCTCCAGCCAGCGGTCGATGCTGCAACCCAGCCAGCGGGCCTCCAGCCAGTTGTCCTTCCAGTGCTCGAGGATCGAGATGGAGCGGGTGACGTCGGAAAGCGTTGGCGCGCACATCACTCCGCCGGGCACCATGAAGCTGGAGTGGGGCCACTGGCCGCCGAAGATCGCGTACACCTCGACTGGCTTGTTCGAAAGCACCACGCCCGGTTGGTAACTCGTTCCCACATAGGGAGCGAAGCGGCGTACCGCCTCGTCGTACAACTTGGACTTGGCGTAGTTCTTGTTGGTCAGGTCGATGGCGAACAGCGCGTAGAAGTAGCGCGGAATGGACTGCAGCGTCTCGCATGCCTGGCAGATGTTGCGCACCAGGGTTGCGTTGGGCGGCATGTGCGTTCGCCACGCGGTGTCCAGCGCGTACGCGGATTTGTACAGGTGGCTGCCGCCGCAGATGCCGCAGATGCGCGGACACACGATGAGGCCGGCCTGCGGGTCCTTGCCCCGCAGGATTATTTCGAAGCCGCGGAACATCGCCGCCTCGGTCCAGGCCGAGGTGACGACGCCGTCTTCGACGGTGACGCGGACGTCGAGGTCTCCCTCGACACGGCCCAGCGGGCTGACATACAGGTCGAGCGCGGTCATGAATCCTCCAATGAATTGTGTGCACTACCAGGGCTGTTGGCGTGCCGGTCGTCAGACCACGAACATGTCTTCCTTGGACCATTGCGGGGCGGCGATCCGGGCGGCCGCGGCGTGTGCCATGTAGGTGAGGTGGTCCGAGCCCTCCGGCACTTCCTTGGGGATCATGCCGCTGACCTTCTGGGTCTTGAACACGGTTCCCGGCGCCAGGTCGAAGTGCGGGAATTCCGGTTCGGTGCAGCCCAGGCAGGGCATGCCGGCACGGGTCTTCGAGGACTGGCGGTTCCACAGGATGCGGTTGCACGGCGAGTGGGTCATCGGGCCCCGGCAACCGAACTCGTAGAACAGGCAACCGGTGCGGGTGCCCTCCCCGAACGACATCGTCGACTGCTTGTACTCGAAGAACTGCACTCGGGTGCAACCGGTTTGGGTGAACGTCTTGAAGAACGTCTCGGGCCGGTGGAGTTCGTCGAGGGTGATGTCACCGGCCCGGCCGGTGGCCAGCGCGACGATGATCTGGGTGATCCAGTCCGGGTGGGCGGGGCAGCCCGGGATGTTGATCACCGGCAGGCCCATCTTGGACCGGAAGTCCGGGCCCAGGAACCCGCCCTTCTCCCGCTTGTGGAACTGCAGGCCGGTCGACGCCGACGGGTTGGGTTCCATAGCCGGGATGCCGCCGAAGCAGGCGCAGTCACCGATGGCCACCACGATCTGGGCCGCAGCGGCCAGGTCGGTGACCCAGTCCTTCATCGCGCGGTCGGCGAACATGTCCATCCGGCCGGTGCCGTTGGGCGCCTCGATGACGGTGCCCTCGAACACGAAGATGTCCAGCGGACGCTCGCCTTTGGCGCAGTCCCAGAACACCTTCTGAGCGTTCTTCCCGAGTTCGAGGCCCAGCGACGGGTGCCATAACAGATCGAGCCCGAAATCGACGATCAGATCGACGACATTGGGCTCTTCGGCATTGAGGAATGACATGGTATTGCCGCTACACGCCCCGCCCTGAAACCATAAAACGGAAGCCATAGGAACTCCTCTCGAATTGCGGCCGAGGGCGCGACCACGTTGATATTGGGCTGAAAAGTATTTTTTTATTTAGGCAATTGCCGGCCGAATGCCCGGGCTACCTGAATCAGGAATCCCAGGCCCCGGTTGATGTCTTTGTCCTTGCTGACCCGCCACAGCCCGAACAGGCCCTTGGGACCGCCCGGGTCCGCGGCCGCGGCCGCCTTGCCTTCGACGAGCGCCTCCCCCAACTCGGCGAGGACATCGGCCGCCTGCGGGTCGACCAGCGGTGAATTGAGGATCTTGTTCAGCGTGGGCGCGGCGGCCACCAGCGCGGATGCGAGCGAGGCCAGAGTCGCCGCCAGCGCCTGCACGTCCACCGACCCCAACTCGGCCTTGACCTGCTCGAATCCCGGCACCGTCAACGAGGCACCCCGGATCTCCCCGACGGCCGAGGCCACCGACTCGCTGATCTGGTCACCGCGCCGGACCAGGCCGTCGAGGCCGGTCACGAGGATCGCCAGCAAGTCGGCGTGGTCCAGCAGGCTGTTGAGCGACGCGGCGATCGCGGGGTCGTCAAGCCGGTCGCGCAGCTGGTCGCCCGGCGACAGGGCGACAACCTGACCGTTTGCCGACATGGGAACCTCCTAAGCGAATCGAGCGGGCTGCGTCCCGATTCGACAGGGACTGTGGCCTCGATCACAAACTAGCCGCCGCTTCGGACTGTGCCTATCGCTTTCGCGCAGCAGCTGTCAGGATTGCGAACAGTTAAGCGCGTTGGCGCGCGCTCGCCGACCGAGAGGCTTGCATGATCGCCACCGATTCTTTAGTGAACGCCTCACGTTCGCGGTGGCCACTGCCAGGGGATTTACCTGCCGGTTACCGGGGTGCGAAGCGATGTCGCGGCTGACCCGACTCGGGTACATCGACGTCCGCCGGACCGCTCATCCGGTGCGCCGCAAGGTGCGCTCGCGCGGTGTCCCGCCGGCTTTGGCGGATAACGAGATCTTCTACACGGAAAACCCGACCGAGGCCGTGCGGCTGATGGCCAAGGCGTTGGCCCCGCTGTCGTTACATGTGGGCCCCGAGGACGTCGAGGGGTTTGCTGCGACGATGCACGGCGTGCGGCTACGCAACGTCAGCATGCTGTACCTCGACGTCCATGTGACCGCGACCGTCGACATCCCGGCGTTGGGTCAGTACTTCGGCGTGCACATGCCGATGAACGGCCGCGCCCTGGTCGACCATCGTGGGCACAGCTTCGAGTCCAACACCATCCGGGCACTGGTTACCAGTCCCGGCGAGGCCCTGCGCATCCAGTTCGACCACGACTCGCCCCAGCTGCTGATCCGGATCGAGCAGCGCGCGATGGCCGCGCACCTCACCCGGCTGCTGGGCCGCAGTCTGACCAAGCCGCTGGAGTTCGACCCGGAGTTCGACCTGGCGAGCGAAGCCGCGATGCGCTGGCACACGGTGGTGCAACTGATCCACAGCGAGGTGTTCCACCCGGGTTCGCTGATCCAGCGTGGACAGGGCATCGGCGCGATCGAGGAGCTGGTGATGAGCACGCTGCTGCAGTTGCAGCCGTCCAACTACTACGAGGAGTTCCTGCAGCCGGTGCAGCCCGATCCGCGCCGGGCGGTGGTGCATGACGCGATGAACTACATCGACGACCACCTGGCCGAGCGCATCACCATGGACGACCTCGCCAAGGCGGTGCACATGAGCGTCCGGTCAATCCAGCAGGGCTTCCGCGAGGAGCTGAACATGACTCCGATGACCTACGTCCGGGAGCGCCGACTGGAGCGGGTGCACGAGGAGCTGATGGACGCCATGCCGTCGGACGGCGTGACGGTGACCGCGGTCGCGGAGCGCTGGGGGTTCAACCACCTGGGCAGTTTCGCCGTGGAGTACCGCAAGCGGTGGGGTGAGGCGCCGTCGGAGACGCTGCGGCGCTGAGCCGTACTGCCCGATGGGCCGCCAGACTGACACCATGCATACCCGCCGCGGCGTGTCGTGTGCGTGGTGTCAGTGTCGCGCGGCAAGGGCCGGGGCCGGGGCCAACACCCCGGGGGTGGGCCCCGCTATGACGCCCGCCGCACCGCGCTGACCTGCCGCCAGCCCAGTTCGGGGTGCGACACCAGATGCTGGATCAGCAGCTCGGTGGCCATCGGCGGGGTGGGTTGGCTGACCACATGCCAGGGCCGCTTGATCGGCGTGCCCGGCACCGGCAACTCGACGAGCGCACCGGAATCCAGCTCGCGCTGCACCGCCTGCCGCGACACCAGAGTCACGCCCAAGCCGGCGACGGCCGCCGACACCACCGCGCCATGCGATCCCAGCACCAGCTGCGGCGGTGCGACGTCGAGGTCTTCCAGCAACGTCATCAGCGTCGAACGGGTGCCCGACCCCTGCTCGCGCAGCAACCAGGTGGCCGCCGCCGGGACGAACCCGTCGGCAACCGACGGACAGCCGACCACGATTAGCGTGTTGGGGCTGATGGCGCGCACCCGCACCTTCTTGCGCAGCTCCTCGGGCGGGCGTCCGGCAAACACCAGGTCCACTTCGTGCCGGGACAGCATCGGCCACAGTGCGCTGCGCGCGGCCACCTCGACGTGCAGCACCACCCCGGGGTGTTCGGCGCGAAAAGACGCCAGCGCGGCCGGGATCAGCAACTCCCCCGCCGACGTGACCGCGGCCAGTCGGATCGATCCGTTCTCCGGATCCGCCTCGCCGCGGGCGGCCAGGATTGCCTCGTCGTGCAGGCCCAGGATGCGGCGGGCGTACTCCACATAGCGCAAGCCCGCGGGCGTCAGCCGCACTCCCCGCCCGTGCCGGTCGACCAGCGTGATGCCGATGTCCTGACTCAGCGCGCGTATTGCCGAGGAGATCGACGACTCGGTGACCACCAGGCGTTCGGCCGCCCCGCGTACCGAGCCGGAATCGGCCACTTCGACGAGGGCCCGCAAACGTGCGTTGGTGGTCATGCGCTCTCCCGTGTCTCGAACACCCGGCTGGCCAGCAGGTCTACCGCCTCGATGGTGGTCAACTCGGCCAAGCCGACCGGCGTGTCCGCATCGGCCAGCAATCGGCGCGCGTGCCGCAGCCGCGCTCGTTCCAGCGCGTTGCGCACGCTGCGCGCGTTGGCGAACCACGGCTGGTCCCGGCGGCGGTGCAGATACTGATGCAGCACCGCCCGGGCCTCGTCGGAAAACCGGTACCCCAACCCGTCGACCATCAGCCCGGCGATGTCCTCGAGTTCGCCGACGGTGTAGTCCGGGAAGGTGATGTGGTGAGCGATGCGGCTCTGCATGCCGGGATTGGCGGAGAAGAACTGGTCCATCTTGTCGGCGTAGCCGGCCAGGATCACTACCAGGTCGTCGCGGTTGTTCTCCATCACCTGCAGCAGGATCTCGATGGCTTCGCCACCGTAGTCCCGCTCGTTCTCGACTTTGTAGAGGTAGTACGCCTCGTCGATGAACAGGACCCCGCCCATCGCCCGCTTGATGACGTCCTTGGTCTTCGGCGCGGTATGGCCCACGTATTCGCCGACCAGGTCGTCGCGGGTGACGCTCACCAGATGACCGCGGCGCAGGTAACCGAGCCGGTGCAGCAGGTCGGCCATCCGCATCGCGACCGTCGTCTTGCCGGTGCCCGGGTTGCCGGTGAAGCACATGTGCAGCGTGGGCTGGGCCGCCTGGACACCGAACCGCTCCCGCATGCGGTCGACCAGCAGCAGCGCCGCGATCTCGGCAATACGGGTCTTCACCGGCTCCAGGCCGACCAGCTCACGGTCCAACCCGGACAGCACCTCGTCCACCCCCGAGGTGGCCCGGGCCGCCGCCAAGTCGACGACGGCATCCGGGTCCAGGATCTCCGGCTCGGGTTCGGGGTCCGGTTCGGCGGGCGCCGGCCGGTAGCCGAACGCGGTCATGACGACTCGTACCGCTGACCGCTCGGCCGCTCGGTGGCGTAGGCGAAGGTCGAGTAGCCGATCTGGCGGTTGGCCCGCTCGGCGCGGTCGAGGCGGAAGCCGGGCTCCTCGGCGGGGCGGTTGACGATGAACGACAGCGCCGTCGTCTGCCGGCCCAAACTGGCGTCATACGCGTTGAGGCGGATGTAGCTGTTCGGGTTGGCCGCCCGGCAGGCGTTGACCTCGAGCAGCACGCCGGCCGCGTCCTTGAGGTCGAACATCGGCAGGCCCCACATCTCCCAGTAGATGTTGCGCGGGTGCGGGTCGTCGGTGAACTCCACCGACAGCGGCCAGTCGTGGTCGAGCGCGTAGTTGATCTGGGCGGTGATCTCCTCGTCGGTGAAGTCGGGCAGGTAGGAGAAAGTGCCCTGGGTGATTCTCATGGCTGAGCTCCTTTAGACCCGGGTCGGTGTCGCGACGACGTCGGGGGTGTCGGTGGATTCGTAGTTGAAGGTGATGTCGCCCCAGGTGGCCAGCGCGGTGTCCAGCGCCCGGTTGCGCGAGGCGGCCTTCTTCAGGATTTCGGGGCCTTCCTGGTAGTAGTCGCGGCCCTCGTTGCGGGCTTTGATCATGGCTTCCAGCGCGACCCGGTTGGCCTCGGCGCCGGCGGCGATGCCCATCGGGTGGCCGATCGTGCCGCCGCCGAACTGCAGCACCACGTCCTCGCCCAGGTAGTGGATCAGCTGGTGCATCTGGCCCGCGTGGATACCACCGGAGGCGACCGGCATGACGCCCGGCATCGATGCCCACTCCTGGTCGAAGTAGAGGCCCTTGACCGGGTCGGCCTTGACGCTGTCCAACCTCAGGGTGTCGTAGAAGCCGGCGGTGGTGTTGGGGTCGCCTTCGAGCTTGCCGACGACGGTGCCGGCATGGATGTGGTCAACGCCCGCCAGCCGCATCCACTTGGAGATGACCCGGAAGCTGACGCCGTGAGTCTTCTGCCGTGTGTAGGTGCCGTGCCCGGCGCGGTGCAGGTGCAGGATGACGCCGTTGTCGCGGGCCCACTTGGCCATCGACTGGATCGCGGTGTAGCCGATGGTCAGGTCGATCATCACGATCACCGAGCCCAGTTCGGCGGCGAAGTTTGCCCGCTCGTACATCTCCTCCATGGTTCCGGCGGTGATGTTGAGGTAGTGGCCCTTGATCTCGCCGGTCGCGGCCTGCGCCCGGTTGACGGCCTCCATGCAGAACAGGAACCGGTCGCGCCACCGCATGAACGGCTGGGAGTTGATGTTCTCGTCGTCCTTGGTGAAGTCGAGACCGCCGCGCAGGGCTTCGTAGACCACCCGGCCGTAGTTGCGGGCGGAGAGTCCCAGCTTCGGCTTGGTGGTGGCGCCCAGCAGCGGCCGGCCGAACTTACCGAGGTGCTCGCGTTCCATCACGATCCCGTGCGCGGGCCCCTGGAAGGTCTTGACGTAGTGGGTAGGGATCCGCATGTCCTCCAAACGCAGCGCCTTGAGCGGCTTGAACCCGAACACGTTGCCGATGATCGAGCTGGTCAGGTTGGCGATCGACCCTTCCTCGAACAGGTCGAGGTCGTAGGCGATCCAGGCGATCCACTGCCCGGGCGTGTTAGGCACCGCGTCGACGCGATAGCACTTGGCCTGATAGTGCTCGAAGGTGGTGAGCCGGTCGGTCCACACCACCGTCCAGGTCGCGGTGCTCGATTCACCGGCGACGGCAGCGCCGGCCTCCTCGGGCGGCACCCCCTCCTGCGGTGTGATCCGGAAGGCACACAACACGTCGGTGTCCTTCGGCACGTAGTCCGGCTGCCAGTAGCCCATTTCTGCATACGGGATGACTCCCGCGTTCCATCTCTCTGTCATGGCTCGAATCGTGGCATCGTGATACTGAAGCTGTCTATCGAGATTAGGCCATCGATTCTGAAGTAAATGATTAAGTCTGCATGTCACCCCCGCCGGTTCCACCATTCGGGTGAGGACCAGGTGTCGGCGGTCTTTCTACGGTGTGCGCCATGAACACATGCAGGAAGATCGCTCAGGCCATGACCGCTCCCGGCAAAGGAATTCTCGCCGCGGACGAGAGCGTGGCGACAATGTCCAGCCGGCTGGAGCAGGCGGGCGTCACCGCCACCGCGGACAGCCGGCGCATCTACCGCGAAATCCTGACCAGCACGCCGGGGCTGGCCGACGGTGTCTCCGGAATCATCTTCTGCGAGGAGACTCTCGCCCAGGTGTTCAGCGACGGCCGACCGTTCGCCCAGGCGGTCCGCGACCTCGGCATGCTGCCCGGCATCAAGGTCGACACCGGGGCCAAGCCGTGCCCGGGCCTCCCCGGTGAAACCGTCACCGAAGGGTTGGACGGCCTGCCGGCCCGGCTCGCCCGCTACGCGGAGATGGGCGCGGCGTTCGCCAAGTGGCGCGCGGTGTTCACCATCAGCGACAACACCCCGAGCTGGGGTGCGATCGCGTGCAATGCCAATGCGCTGGCCCGCTACGCCGCCGCCTGTCAGGAGGCCGGCATCGTGCCGATCGTCGAACCCGAGGTGCTGATGACAGGTGATCACAGCATCCAGCGCTGCGCAGAGGTGACCGCCAGCGTGCACGCCGCCGTCCGCCAGCAACTCGGCCTGCTTCGGGTGGACCTGGCCGGCATCGTGCTCAAACCCAACATGGTCATCGAGGGCGAGCGCCACCCGGTCCAGGCGACCGCGGAACAGGTGGCCGAGGCGACGGTGTCGGTGCTGCGTGCGTGGCCGGGCGACCTGGCCGGCGTCGCGTTCCTGTCCGGGGGCCAGTCCCCGGACCGCGCCACAGCAAACCTCACCGCACTGCAGGCCCACCAGACGCCATGGCCGCTGACGTTCTCGTTCGGCCGGGCGTTGGTGTCGCCGGCACTGATGGCGTGGCGCGGCGACGAGCTGAAGATCGGTGCCGCGCAGAATGCGTTATCCAGCCACGTGAACGCCAACGCCGCGGCGCTGCGGCTGCGCGGCGAGCTTCAGCCGGCCTGAGCCGGCAGGGGCACGGTCACCGTGACCGTGGTGCCCGATCCCGGTGTGGACCGGACCGCCAGCCGACCGCCCACCAGCTCCGCGCGCTCTGTCATCGACAGCATCCCGTAACTGGTCGGCGCCCGGCCTGGAGACGGCGTGAAACCCACGCCGTCGTCGGAGACCTGCAGCCGGGCCTCGCCGTCGGAAACCGCGAAACGCACGATGGCCGTCATCGCCTTGGAGTGTTTGACCACGTTCTGCAGGCACTCCTGGGCGATGCGGTACAGCGCCACTTCGACATGTTCGGAGAGCCGCTCGTCGGCCAACTCGAGATCGAGGTCAACCTCGGGGATGGTCGACGCCAGGCTGGCCAGGCCGCCGGCCAGGCCGAGGTCGTCGAGGACCGGCGGGCGCAGGCCGCCGATCGCCGATCGGGCCTCGGCCAGCGTGAGGTCGACCAGGTCGCGGGCCTTCTCCAGCTGTTCGGTGGCTTCGACGGAGTCGTCGATCTCGACGGCACGGGCGGCGGCGTCGAGCCGGTAACTGAGGCTGACCAGTCGCTGGCTGATGCCGTCGTGGATGTCTCCGGCCAGTCGCCTGCGCTCGGATTCCTGAGCGGCGATCACCTGTTCGGCGAAGTTGCCGTGCACCCGCTCCTTGGCCGCCAGCTGCCGGTGTACCCGGGCCTGGTCGAGGGCGCCGGCGGTCAGCCGGCCGATGGCCAGCAACAATTGGATGTCGCGTTCGGTGAACTCGCGCCGGGCCACGGTGTGCACGTTGAGGACGCCGACGAGCCGTCCCAGGCCGGTCTCCATCGGCACCGACGCCATCGAGGTGAAATCCGAGCCGCGCAGCGCCGCGATCGGCACGTAGCGGGGGTCCTCGTCCTTGCCGCTGGTGATGACGACAGGTTCGCGGTGCTGGGCCACCCAGCCGGAGACGCCCTCGCCCAGCCGCAGCTGCACCTGGCCGATGTACTCGTCGAACGGCGGCGTCGCGCCGGCCAGCGTCAGCGAACCGCCGGAGTCGTCGAGCACGTGCACGAAGCACACGTCGGATGCGGTGGCGGCGGTGATGAGCCGGGCGACGGCCGCGGCCACCGGTTCCACCGCCGGCCCGCTGCCGGTGGCGGCCACGATGTCGAGGAGCAGCGCCACCTCGCGGTCGGCGTCCACCAGACCGCGCACGTTCACTGGTAGATCCCCTCGCGCAGGGCCACCGCGACCGCGGCGGTGCGGTCGTTGACGCCCAGCTTGCGGTAGATGGAACGCAGGTGACTCTTCACCGTCTCGTCGCCGATGACGAGTTTGCCGGCGATGCCCCGATTGGACAGGCCGGCGACCACGAACGACAGAATCTCGCTTTCGCGCTGACTCAGGCCCTGGCGCGCTCCCGGCCAGAATTCGTCGCGCTGCAGGCGGGCGGCGGTGTCGGCGGCGCGGGCGGCCAAGCCGGCGTCGATGGCGGTCGAACCCCCCTGCACATACTCGAGCTGGCGCACCAGTTCGTCGCTGCTGATGCCCTTGAGCAGGTAACCGGATGCGCCCACCCGCAGCGCCTGGAAGAGGTACTGCTCGTCCTCGTAGACCGACAGCAGGATCACCTTGGACGCCGGGTTGCGCTCCCGGATGGTGCGGCACAGATCGAGCCCGCTGGCGCCCTGCATGCGCACATCGCACAGCACGATGTCGGGCCGCAGGCTGTCGATGACCCCGATCGCGTTCTCGGCGCCGACCGCCTCCCCGACCACCCGTACCCGGTTCTTGAAAGACGCGAGCATGGCCTTGAGACCTTCGATCACCATTTCGTGGTCATCGACCAATACGACGCGAACGGGTGTCGCGGTTACCACCGTCATGCATTAACGATAAAGGCAACGGCAACCTTTTATTCCGCCGACTGGGAATTTCACGACGCAACACGCCGACGGGGCCGTCGTGCATTCCACAGTCGCCAAGTGCCATACCCCCGAATTACCCCCCGCGATGGGGATTCGTCGTTGACGGGCGGGTCCTAGGTTGACGGCATGGAGGTGTTGAGGTGACGAACCCAGTCTTGGTCGCATCCGTGCTGCCGGCCGACTTCGCCGAGCTCGGCCGCGACGTGGCGGAGATCGAGCACGCCGGCGTCGACCGCATCCAGTGGGACGTCATGGACGGCCGGTTCGTGCCGAACCTGACGTTCGGGCCCGACGTGATCGCCGCCTGCCGCGACATCGTGACGATGGGATTCGAGGCGCACCTGATGGTCGAGGATCCCGATCCGATGCTGCCACGGTGGGTGGAGGCGGGCTGCGGGATCGTCATCGTGCATGCCGAAGCATGTCGTCACCTGCACCGCACCCTGTCCAGCATCCGCGAACTCGGCGCGCGCGCCGGTGTGGCGCTCAATCCCGCCACTCCCCTGGCCGCGGTCGTCGACGTGCTCGACATCACCGATCTGCTGTTGATCATGACGGTCAACCCAGGATTCGGCGGACAACGGTATCTGGCAAGCATGGAACCCAAGATCGCGGCCGCCAGAGCCGAAATCGACAGTCGCGGACTGGAAATCGAGCTCGAAGTGGACGGCGGCATCGGCCCGTCCACGATCGGCCGTGCCGCGGCCGCCGGCGCCGACGTGTTCTGCGCCGGGTCCGCGTTGTTCGCCGGCCCTATGACTGAGCGCGCCGAGGCGCTCCGCTCCGCCGCTCGTGAAACCAACGGAAGACTGGTGACCCAATGACCATCGCGCCGCTCGCCAACGAAACATCGACCCGCACCGACGAATTGGACCAGCTCGCGATCAACACGCTGCGGTTTCTGGCCGCCGACGGCGTGCAGGCCGCCAACAGCGGGCACCCCGGGTTGCCGCTGGGCACCAGCGCCATCGCCTGGACGCTGTGGTCGCGGCATCTGCGCCACGACCCCGCCGACCCGCGCTGGCCCGACCGGGACCGGTTCGTGCTCTCCGCCGGCCACGGCTCCATGCTGCTGTACGCCCTGCTGCATGTCTTTGGATACGACCTACCGGTCAGCCAGCTGCGCAGGTTCCGTCAGCTCGGCTCGACAACACCGGGCCATCCCGAATACGGTCACACGCCCGGCGTCGAAACCACGACAGGACCTCTGGGACAGGGCATTGCGAACGCGGTCGGCATGGCGCTGGCTGAGCGGATGCTGGCCGCCCGCTGCAACACCGACGACCACTCCGTGGTCGGCCACCGCACCTGGGTGCTGGCCGGCGACGGAGACCTGATGGAGGGCATCAGCCACGAGGCCGCCTCGCTGGCCGGCCGGTTGCGGCTGGGCAGGCTGGTCGTCATCTTCGACGACAACGACATCACCATCGACGGACCGGCGTCGCAGAGTTGCGCCGACGACGTCGAGGGCCGGTTCGCGGCGTACGGGTGGCGGGTGCTCAGCGTTGCCGACGGCAACGACGTGCCTGCCCTCGACCGGGCGTTCACCGAAGCGACCGACGGTGACGGACGCCCGACGCTGATCCGGGTGCGCACCACCATCGGCTTCGGCGCTCCCGGAGTCGAGGGAACGCCGAAAGCCCATGGCAGCCCGCTGGGTTCGGATGTGCTCCAGGCGATGCGCGCCCGCCTGGACTGGCCCGACGAGCAGTTCCACGTGCCGCTCGCGGTGGGTGCGGCCGCGGCGGTCGTCGCCGCTCGCGGAGCCGCGGCGCACGCGCAGTGGGCGCAGACGCATGCGGCATGGCAGGTCGACCACCCGCAGCTGTCCACCGATTTCCCGTTGGACTGCGTCCCGGTTGCCGACGATCTGTCGGTGCTGACGCCGCTGGCCGACGGGGCCGTCCCAGGCGGAAAGTCGGCCACCCGCAAGGCCTCCGGCACGGCGCTCAATGCGCTGGCCGCGGTCTACCCGGGTCTGGTCGGCGGGTCGGCGGACCTGGCCGCCTCGACCAACACCGCCATCCCCGGCGGGGACGTCACACCGGAAGACTTCAGCGGTCGCACAATCCATTTCGGGATCCGCGAGCATGCCATGGCGGCGGTCATGAACGGCATCGCCCTGCACGGTGGGCTGCGGCCGTTCGGGAGCACCTTCCTGGTGTTCGCCGACTATCTGCGGCCGGCCCTGCGGCTGTCGGCGTTGATGAAGCTGCCGGTGGTGTACGTGTTCACCCACGACTCGGTGCATGTCGGTGAGGACGGTCCCACGCATCAGCCCATCGAGCAGCTGGAGTCATTGCGGCTCATCCCGGGTCTGACCGTGCTGCGGCCGGCCGATGCCGCCGAGACCGCACTGGCGTGGCAGATCGCCGCGGACAACGCCGACGGCCCAACGGTTCTGGTGCTGAGCCGCCAGGACTTGCCGGAGCTCGGCGGCGCCGGCCTCGACGACGTGCGCCAGTACGGCATGCGGGTGGTGCGGCCGGTCGCCGACACCCCGCACGTGATGCTGGCGGCCAGCGGGTCTGAAGTGGCGCTGGCGATGCAGGCCGCAGAGCTGTTGGGCGAGCGCGGGATAGCGGCGATCGTGGTGTCGGCTATGTGGCGGGAACGGATTGCGGCGTTGCCGGATCTGCCGGTGGTGTGGATCGAGGCCGGGGTCGGCATCGGTTGGCGGGCGCTGGCCAGACCATGTGACGCGGTCATCGGCATCGAGTGCTTCGGCGCGAGCGGACCGGGGCCGGAGGTGGCCGCGCATCTGGGCCTTACCGCGTCCGCGGTCGCCGAAGCGGCACTGCACAGCATCGCGCGCGCGTCCGGGTGAGGAATCGTGTTGCAAGCGGTCATCTTCGACGTCGACGGGACGTTGGCCGACACCGAGCGCAACGGTCATCGGCTGGCGTTCAACGACGCGTTCGCCAAGCACGGACTGGACATCGTCTGGACGCCCGAGACCTACGGTCGCCTGCTGGCGATCGCCGGTGGGCGCCGCCGCATCACACATGACCTGCGACAGCGGGGATTCGGCACCCGCGCCGGCCGGTTGGCCGAGGACGTGCACAGGACCAAGACGGCGCTGTTCACCATGCGCGTCCTCAACGGCGCGATCTGCGCCCGTCCCGGACTGTCGAAGCTGATCGTCGACCTGCACCGGTCCGGTGTCAGGGTGGCCATCGCGACGACCGGGCGCCGGCGCTGGGTAGAGCCACTGGTCCGGCACGTCGTTGGGGACGGTGTCGCCGAGGTGATCGTCACCGGCGACGACGTCGAACGGCTCAAGCCCGACCCCGAGGCGTACCTGGCGGCGCTGGCCCGGCTGGCGTTGCGGCCCGAAGATGTTCTGGCGGTCGAGGATTCGGCTATCGGCCTGCGGGCGGCGCATTCGGCCGGGCTGGCCACGCTGGTGGTCACCAACGGGTACACCGTCGGCCAGGATTTCACCGGCGCGGCGGCGGTGCGACCGGGGTTCGACCGGCCCGCGCAACTGCTTGCCGAGGGCTGCCGCGACGTGCACCGGCAATGGTGGGCGGACGCAGCACGCCGAGCGTGAATTCCACGACGGCACATCGGCGTGTCGCGTCGTGAAATTCCCACTCGGCGCTATGGCCGGGACGCCTCAGCAGATCCGCGGAAGCTGTTCGCCCAGTTGACGTTCGATCACCTGGGTGGTGCCGAAAGGCGTCTTGCCCACCACCATGCCAGGGTGCTCGGCGACTACGCGACCGATGAGCGCCGCGTCGGCACCCTCCGGTCGGGCCCTCATCGCATCCAACACGGCCTCGCTGTGCGACGGGTCGACGAACGCCACCATTTTGCCCTCGTTGGCCACTTGCAGCGGGTCCAGTCCCAGGAACGAACAGGCCGACGACACCGTCTCCGGCACCGGGATCACAGCCAGATCCAACTCGACACCCACCGAGGCGGCGCGCGCGATCTCGACCACCGACGCGACCAGCCCACCCCGGGTCGGATCGCGCAGCGTGTGTACGGCCGCTCCCCCGGCTGCCAGCATCGCCGCGACCAGATGGTGCAGCGGCGCGCTGTCGGTGGTCACCACGGTGCCGAAGTCGATGCCTTCGCGGACGCTCATGATGGCCACGCCGTGCTCACCGAGGTTGCCCGACACGATGATGTGGTCGCCGGGGCGGGCCCGTTCCGGTCCGATGTGAACCCCCGGCGGGACCACCCCGACCCCTGCGGTGTTGACGAAAAGCCCGTCTGCACTGCCCTTTGCAACCACCTTGGTGTCACCGGTGACGATGCCGACGCCGGCACTCGCGGCCGCCTTGCCCATGGTTTCGGCGACGGCACCGAGCACGTCGAGTTCCAGCCCCTCCTCCAGGATGAACCCGGCCGTCAGACCGATGGGTTGCGCTCCGCTGCAGGCCAGGTCGTTGATGGTGCCGTTGACGGCCAAGTCTCCGATGTTGCCGCCGGGGAAGAAAAGCGGTTGCACCACATAGGAATCCGTGGTCAGTGCGATGCGCCCGCCGGCGACATCGAGCAGCGCCGAGTCACGCGCGACACCGGCTGCACCACCGAACGCCGGCAGGAAGAGGTTTTCGATCAACTCCTCGGACAGCACCCCGCCGCCACCGTGGCCCAGCACGATGCGTTTGGTCTCGCGCAACGGCAACGGGCACACCCAGTCCGCGGGATCGATCGCGACGGGCGGCTCAGGCATGCGCGGACGCTTCCAGCCGCCGGAACTGGTAGTAGGCCGCGCAGGCGCCTTCGCTGGACACCATGGTCGCGCCCAGCGGGGTCCGCGGCGTGCAGGACTTGCCGAACGCCGGGCACTCGTTCGGCTTAAGCAGTCCCTGCAGCACTTCCCCGCTGTGGCATTCCGCAGACTCGGACACCCGCAGGTGTCCCACGCCGAACTTCAGCTCCGCGTCGAACTGCGCGTAGCGGGGTGACAGGGTCCACCCTGACTTGGGGATCATGCCGATCCCCCGCCACTGCCGGTCGGTCACCACGAAGACCTCGGAAAGGGTTTGTTGGGCAACGGTATTGCCCACGGCGGTCACCGCTCGCGGATAGGCATTGCGCAACTCCGGCGTTCCGGCCTCGAGCAGATCCACCACCTGGCGCACGCCTTCGAGCAGGTCCAGAGGTTCGAAACCGGTGACCACGATCGGGACGCCGAATTCCTCAACCAGCGGCCCGTATTCACCGGTGCCCATCACCGTGCAGACGTGGCCGGCCGCCAGGAAACCCTCGACCCGGTTGGTCGGCGAACTCAGGATCGCCGTCATGGCCGGCGGCACCAGCACATGCGAGACCAGCATCGAAAAGTTCGTCAGGCCGAGGCGCTGCGCGTGCACCACCGCCATCGCGTTGGCCGGTGCGGTGGTCTCGAAGCCGACTCCGAAGAACACCACCTCTTTGTCGGGGTTGTCCGCCGCGACCCGGGTCGCATCCAGGGGCGAGTAGACGATGCGGACGTCACCGCCGCGGGCCCGGACACCGAACAGGTCCTGGCTACTCCCGGGCACCCGCAGCATGTCGCCGAAGGAACAGAAGATGACGTCCTCACGCATCGCGATCTCCAGGGCCCGGTCGATCATCTCCAGCGGCGTCACACAAACCGGGCAACCGGGTCCGTGGATGAATTCCACCGCACCGTCCAGCAACTGGTCGATCCCGTTGCGGATGATCGAATGCGTCTGTCCGCCACAGACTTCCATGATGGTCCAGGTCTTGGTGGCGCGCTTCTTGATGTGGTCCACCAGCGTGCGGGCAGCCACCGGATCGCGGAACTCGTCGAGGTACTTCATGCCGGCTCCCTCCTGACCTGTCCCTGGTCGCCGGACAGCTCCTCGTCCAGAACCCCGAGTTCTTCGAACATCCGCAGGGTCTCCTGCGCCGAAGCCTCGTCGAGGCGGGTGATCGCGAATCCGGCGTGCACGATCGTGTATTCGCCGATCTGCATGTCCGGCAGGTACGCCAGGCACACGGTCTTGGTGGTACCACCGAAGTCGACGGTGCACATCCGCGTCCCCGCCTCCTCCCAGGTGTCGACTACCTTGCCGGGAATTCCGAGACACATACGCTGGTCCCCCTTTCTTGTTGCTGCGCCGCAATGACGGCCTGACCCAACGCCAGACCGCCGTCGTTGCACGGCAGCACAGCATGTGTCAGCACCTCAAACCCCAAGCCGACCAGCTCGTCACGCAGCCCTTCGCGCAACAGCCGGTTGACGAAGACACCACCGGTCAGCCCGACGGTCCCCGCCGCCGCCTGGGTTACCACCTGCACCGTCGCCGCTATCACCGCATCATGAAAACCCGCGGCCAGATCGGCCGCCGGAGTGCCGCTGCGCAACCCGCGCACCAACGCCGCCACCAGTGGCGCCGGGTCCAAAACGCCTGCAGTGACACCGAATTCCAGCGGCACGGCATGACCGCGACGGGCCAGGTGTTCGAGTTCGACGGCCGCCTGCCCCTCGTAGGTCACATCCTGGCAGACGCCGAGCAGGCTGGCCACCGCGTCGAACAAGCGGCCCATGCTGCTGGTCTGCACACACCCGACGCTCCGCGGTATCTGCTGAGCCAGCACATGAAGTTCGTTATCGCTCATATCGTCGACCGCGGGAATCCCCGGCGCCCAGTCGATTCCGGCCCGATGCAGCAGATCGAGCGTGATCCGGCCGGGCCGGCGCACCGCTCCGTCGCCACCCGGCAGCGCGAAGGGCGCGAGATGTCCCATCCGGGTGAACGACGCCGGGTCGGTGACCATCAGGAATTCACCACCCCAGATAGATCCGTCGGTGCCGTAGCCGGTGCCGTCGAAGGCGACCGCGAGCATCGGCGTGCCGAGCCGTCCGTGCTCGGCGAGCAACGACACGGCGTGGGCGTGGTGATGCTGGATCTGAACCACCGGCCGCCCCTGGCGGCGCGCCCAGTGGGTGGTCGCGTACGCCGGATGCAGGTCACAGGCGATGAGGCCTGGACGACTGTCGGTCATGAACGCCAGGTGGTCCAGTGCTGATTCGAAACAGGACTGAGTGCGTGGGTCGGCCATGTCGCCCAGGTGCGACGACATGTGCGCATGGCCGTCGGGAGACATCAGGCAGAACGTGGTCTTGAGGTCGCCGCCGGTGGCCAGAATCGGCACGCGTGTCGTCGTGACGGGCACCGAGACCGGCAGCGGCGCGTAACCGCGGGACCGCCGGATCGGCACCACGCTGCCGTCGCCGTCCACGGCGAGCACCGAGTCCTCGCAGGGGACGTGGATGGGACGGTCGTGCGTGAGCACCGCGTCCGCGAGACCGTCGATCCAGCCCAGGTCGCCGTCGCGGAAGACGATCGGGGATCCGCCGCTGTTCGCCGACGTCATCACCAGCGGCACCGGACCCAACCGGTCGAACAGCAGGTGGTGCAGGGGCGAATATGCCAGCATCACACCGATGTCCGATAGCCCCGGAGCCACCGCGGCCTGCACCGGACCGTCTCGCCCGGGCAGCAGCACGATCGGCGCCGCCGGCGACCGCAACAGGTTCGCCGTCTCCCCGTCAACCCGGCAGATGCGCTGGGCGGCAGCGACATCGGCGGTCATGACGGCAAACGGTTTGGCCGGCCGGGTTTTACGCCGCCTCAGCTCGGACACCGCGGCAGCGTCGTCGGCGCGGCAGGCAAGGTGAAAGCCGCCGATACCCTTCACGGCGACAATCAGGCCGTCGTTGATCGCGGCAGCCGCGGCCCCCAGCGGATCGCTACCCGCACCGGGGCCGTGCCATGACAGGGCCGGCCCGCAGTCCGGGCAGGCGATGGTCTGCGCGTGGAAGCGGCGGTCCAGCGGGTCGCGGTATTCGGTCGCGCACCGCGCACACATCTCAAAAAGCGCCATGGTGGTTGCGGGACGGTCATAAGGCAGGTCGGTGATGACCGTGTAGCGGGGCCCGCAGTTGGTGCATGTGATGAACGGGTGGCCGTAGCGGCGGTCGCCGGGGTCACGCAGTTCGCGCAGGCAGTCGTCGCAGATTGCGATGTCCGGCGGGACCAGAGTGCGGCGGTCGTCGCCGCTGCGGCTCGCCACGATCCGGAATCCCGACTCGCCGGTCGGGGCCAGCGGAGTGGTCCGGATCGAATCGATGCGGGCCATCGGAGGGTGATCGGTGCCGATTTCGAGCGCCGCGGCATCGACCGCGTCGGGCGCGCCCTCCAACTCACAGTGCACCGATCCGGAGTCGTTGTAGATGCAGCCGGACAGGCCGTGCCGCGCGGCGATGCGCGCGACGGCGGGGCGGAATCCAACGCCTTGGACCACGCCCGCGATGTCGAGTCGCAACCGCACGCTTGTCACCGTGCCACTCCGACTGCCCACCCGAACCTCCTGAGCAGCAAGGACCCCCGTGCCTACAGGGCTGGCGGCACGGGCGGTCTCGCTCAGGCTAGACCTGCCCAAATGTGCCGACAATCACAATTTCGCACACAAAGTCTGCGTTTTTCCGCACCCAATCTTCGCGACACCGATAACTCCGACAGGGCAGCATGGTGTAGTGCACGAATTGTCGCTCTGCCATGCCATCGCGGGCGTGGTCAAGCCGCACGCGGCAGGTCGTCACGTCGACGTGGTCCGGGTCCAGGTCGGCGCACTACGCCAGGTGGTACCGGAGTCGCTGGAATTCTGCTGGTCACTGGTGTGTCAGCACCTCGACGACACGATGGTCGATACCGCCCTGGAGCTCGAGTTCGTCACCGCCGAGGTGCAGTGCCGGAGCTGCGGACGACGTTCGCCGATCGAGTCTCGATGGTCGGTGTGCTGCCCGGAGTGCGAGAGTGCCGATGTCGAGGTGGTCCGGGGCAACGAGTTCCTGGTCACCTCGGTTCTGGTGTCATGAAAGGTCAGGCAAATGGGTAGATTCCACCGGCACGACGACGGCACGGTGCACAGCCACGAGCACGACGGGCACGACCACGATCACGATCACGATCACCATCACGATCACGGGGACCACAGTGGCTATTCGACCGGCTCGCAGCGGATCGAGGTGCTGGAGTCGATCTTCGCCGAGAACGACACCCGCGCCGACATCAACCGCAAGGCCTTCGAAAGCAACGGCATCCGCGCGCTGAACCTGATGAGCTCACCGGGCTCCGGCAAGACCACGGTGTTGGCCGCCACCCTAGACGAACTGGCCGGCGACCTGGCTGTGGGCGTGATCGAGGGCGATATCGCCACCGACCTCGACGCCGCCAAACTCGGCGGCCGCGGCGCCCAGGTGTCGCTGCTGAACACCAACAACGGGTTCGGCGGTGAGTGTCACCTCGACGCCCCGATGGTCAACCGCGCCTTGCAGGGACTCGACCTGCCGCAATTGAACCTGGTGATCATCGAGAACGTCGGCAATCTGGTCTGCCCGGCCGAGTTCGACGTCGGCGAACACGCCAAGGCGATGGTCTACTCGGTCACCGAAGGCGAGGACAAGCCGCTGAAGTACCCGGTGATGTTCCGGTCGGTCGACGTGGTGCTGCTCAACAAGATCGACCTGGTCCCGTACCTGGACGTGGACGTGGACGTCTACATCGACCACGTTCGGCAGGTGAATTCGACCGCCACGATTCTGCCGGTCAGCGCACGCACCGGTGAGGGCATGACGGCATGGTTTGACTGGCTGCGGCAGTTCGCCGGTTTGGGTGTGCGCCGGCGGTGACCGGTGCGGGCAGTCCTGTGAGATTGCCGACGGTCCGCCGGACCTCCGGAAAGCGTCTGAATCCACCACGGATTCGCCGGCAGACGGCGAAAGACATTGATCCGCAGAGTATTTGTCCGACTATTGCGGCGCAGCGGGTTCCGAGGTGGCGCGCCGAATCGCCGCCTGAAAAGGCCGCAACGCCGATGGGCTGCGTGGCACGAACGCGCGCATATGCGTAGATTGTCTATAGGTTGAGTTCCCAGCCTGTAGTCGATATTGCGCGGATTGAATTTCTCGGATGCGGGCATCCGCCCCAATTTTTTTCCGCCGACAAAAAGCGATGCCCCTTCGCGGGGCCGCGGGAGTATTTTGTGCTTGTGCGTCGGCCTCCTGCCGAGCAGGCGGTAACCAGAACCGATTCGGCAGCGCCGTGACCGGCGGCCAGAGGCATTTCGCGCTCTCGGCGCCGGACGGTCAGGCTGTACCCGACCTGCTCCCGGCCGGTACGCCCATCGACCTGGACAACTGCGCCCGCGAACCCATCCACATCCCCGGCAGCATTCAACCCCGGGGGGTGCTCGCGGTGGTGCGCGAACCCGATTTCGAGGTACGCCAGGTCAGCGCCAACGTCGAAGAATTGCTCGGTCGCCCGGTAGACGATGTGGTGGGCCGGCACCTGTCGGTCCTGATGGGAGCCGAGCAGGCCGGAAGGGTCGAGCAGGCGGCGTCGACCTTCGGCGATCTGAGCCAGCGCAACCCACTGGAATGCGACATCGACGTCGCCGGGCAGTCACGGGCGTTCGACGCCATCTTGCACCGGGGACCCGGCGGCGTGCTGCTGGTCGAGATCGAGGTCGCTTACGGCGAGCGGCCGTTCTCCTTCCCCAACACCTATCAGGCGGTCCGCAGCTCGGTCGAGGAGCTCAACCGGGCCGAGACGCTGGCCGACCTGTACGCGATCACCGCGCGCGCCGTCCGCGACCTCACCGGTTTCGACCGGGTGATGGTGTACCGCTACGACGAGGATTACAACGGCGAGGTGGTCGCCGAATGCAAGCGCGACGACCTCAATTCGTTTCTCGGTCTGCACTACCCGTCCACCGATATCCCGGCCCAGGCCCGCGCGTTGTACGAGAAGAACTGGCTGCGGCTGATCGACGATGTCGACTACACACCCGCACCACTGGTGCCGGCGATGGACCCGGATTCCGGTGCGCCCCTGGACCTCACCCACGCGAGCCTGCGCAGCGTCTCCCCGATTCACATCGAGTACCTGCAGAACATGGACGTGCATGCGTCGATGTCGATCTCGTTGCTACGCCACGGCCGGTTGTGGGGGCTCATCGCCTGCCACCACTACGCCGGTCCGCATCTGCCACCGTTCGGCACCCGCGCGGCCGCGGAGTTCCTCGGGTCGACCCTGTCGCTCCGGCTGGTCGACCGGTTCGAGGGCGACCAACTGCACAAGCGACTGTCCGCCCAAGCGGTGCTGGCCAAGCTGACCGCAGCCGCCCTGGATGACGGGGAACCGCTCTCCGCGGCGCTGCTCGGCGCGCCCGACCTGCTGGACCTGGTGCCTGCCGACGGTGTGGTCGTCGACATCCAGGGCGACTACCGGACCCACGGCTCGGTTCCCCCGCCGCAGATCGTGTCCGCCGTCGCGGCCTGGGCACGCGGTGCCGGAGATGAGATCGCCAGCACCGACTGCCTGTCCCACGAGTTGCCCGAACTCAACCTCGATCAGCAGTTGGCCGCCGGCGCGCTCGCGCTGAATCTGCCGGACGGGCAGTGCGCCATCTGGTTCCGCCGGGAGGTACTGCGCTCGGTGGATTGGGGCGGCGACCCGCACAACAAGACGATCATCCAAGGCGAGGGTGACGAGGTCCGGTTGAGCCCGCGCAAGTCATTCGACCGCTGGCGCGAGGTGGTCCGCGAGCGCAGCGACCCCTGGACCCTGAGCGAGACGGAGTCCGCCGAGTCTCTGCGGCGCCACCTGGTGGAGTCGCTGTACCGCCGCACCCGGGGCGCCCTGCGGGTGGCCGAGCGGGTACAGCGCAGCCTGCTGCCCGAGTCCATCCCGGCGCTGCCGGACTGGCACCTGTCGGCCCACTACGAACCCGCGGCGGGCGACAACGTCGGCGGCGACTGGTACGACGCCTTCAAACTGCGTGACGGCCGGTTGGTCGTCCTGATCGGCGACGTGGCCGGACACGGCATCACCGCCGCCGGCACCATGGCGCAGCTGCGCAACGCCCTGCGGGCCCAGTTGTTCGCCGGTGCCACGCCTGCCGACGCGCTGGGCCAGCTGAACGACTTCTGCCTGCACATGATGCCCAGCGCGTTCGCCACCGTCGTGGCCGCCCGGGTCGACCTCGACTCGGGACGGGTCGAGGCCGCCTGCGCGGGCCACTTGAAGCCCTACCTGACGAACTCCTCACCGAGCGCGGTTCAAGCACCGATTCGGCTGTCGCCGCCCATCGGCATCAAAGGCGTGCGCTACGAACCGAGTGCGTTCACCGTCGAGCCCGGACACGGGCTGGTTTTGTACTCCGACGGTCTGGTGGAGCGCCGCGGTGAGTCGATAGACGACGGTCTGGATCGGTTGGCCCGCACGCTCGGCCGCGGCGACACCGCGCCGGCCTCGTGGATCTGGACCGAGATGGCCTCGGGCAACATTGACGACGACGTGACCGTCGTCGCGCTGCGCCGGCCCTGAAACCCGCGGCGCAGCCCGGCGAAGCGGGTGTGGGCCCGTTCAGCTGGCCTGAACGCGCCCCCGTTCGACCAGCTGCAAGCACTGCGGCGCGGTCTCGTGCACGGGCAGCACGTCGCTGAGTCCGCACACCGCGATGGTGCGCGCAACCGACGGCTGCAAACTGACCAGGCACATCTCGATGCCACGCTCCCGGCACCGGTTGGCCTCCTCGGCCAGCGCCAGCAGCGAGGAGCACGAGATGAAGTCCACGCTGTTGACGTCGACCATAAACAGCTGCGGAGCGCTCGCGAACGCCGAAGCCTCCGTCAGCAGCAACCGCCAGGTGTCGTCATTCATCGCGTCGATCTCGCCGCCGACGTAGACGATGACAGCGGCTTCAAAGCCCTGGACAGCCGCCCGCAGGGTACTCGTTTCGGTGCCCAGTTCAGAGACCAGCTTTGCGCTCAACCGTAAGGGAGCGGCAAACACTTCAGTGGCGGCAAGACTCATGACGCGCTCCTCGGTATCAGAACCCACTGCGTGGACGGAGGCTGGCGGCCCCTTGTCTGGAACCTGTCGAGGATTAGCCGTATTCGGCGCGCTTGAAACCCCGGCTTCAACTTGCCTGGCTGAGGACGAAACTCTTGGGCGGACATCCGTAGAACCGGAGACATACGGTGGTGCCGTCGCCACCCCCGTCTATGGCGCAGTCATCGGCGAGTGCGCGCATCAGCAGGATGCCGCGGCCACGCATGCTGGAGACCTCGAAATCCGGTTCCAGCCAGCGTCCGTGGTCGACGACATGCACCTGCAGCTCGGTGGTGGCCGGGTAGTAGGCGATTTGCAGCGTCATGGTGCCGACGTCGCCGACGACGCGATAGGCGTGGTCGGCGCAGTTGGACATCGCTTCGTCGGTGGCCAGCACGATGTCGGCTATCCGCTCCTCGCCGAGTTCCACGTGCCGCCCCAGCCATTCGCCGAAGGAGCGGCGGAATGTCGCCACGGTACGCGCATCTGCGGTGCCGGTGTGCGCATGCCAAATCTCGTCGGCCTCTCCGATGCCGACGGGATCATTTGACGTGGAACCGCTCACGGCTAGTCGGCTACCCGAATGCCTCCGCGGATACACCTGATGTGATCGGTCCCCCATAGATTTTGGGGACTCGTCGTGCTTTTGTGACCGCCGCGTGACGCCGAACCTAGCTCTTGGTGCCCACCGTGATCAGGTCCGAGATGATCTGAGTCCAGATCGGACGACGGATGCGGTGCTGGTCACTGACGGTGAAACCGGCGTCCTCGAACAGGGTTCGCATCTCCCCGGGCGGCGGGTTGTGCTGCGGTTTCCAGCGGCTGGGAACCTGCACCAGGTGCTGGCGCGCGCTGAGGGTCGCCACGGCCGCCAGACCACCCGGCGCGAGCACGCGATGAAACTCGCGCAGGGCCGCCGGTTGGTCGAAGAAGTGGAACGCCGAGGTCGTCACGACCGCGTCCAAGGCGCCGTCGTCGAACGGAAGCTGTTCGGCGGGGCTTCGCAACCAGTGCACCCGATCGGATTTCGCGCGAGCCTGGGCCAGCATGCCGTCGGACATGTCCACGCCGTAGATCTCGTCGGGATTCAGTTCCCGCTCGATCCGGGAACTGAGAACACCCGTCCCACAAGCGATGTCGGCGATCCTGCGGGACTGGTGGGCACGCAGCTGGGCGATCACCTCGTCATGCGGGGGCCGATAGACCCACTGCTGCAGAAACGGCAGGTCGTAGGCCGGGGACAAAAGGCTCCACATCCCCGTGACCGCGCTGTTCAGCGTGCGGCGCGGGGCGCTCACTTATGCAGAACCGACGCGTAGTAGACGGTGTCGGCCATCGACACCGAGTCGTGAACCTGCGGGACGGCCTCGAGCCCGTTGTCGGCCAGCAGCTGACTCATCGGGGTGCCGGTCGAACGCCAGCCCAGCTCATCGAGGTAGGTGGCGACATCCTTGCGTTCTCCCTCGAATCCGAGTTCGTCCCAGTCGAGTTCGAACCCGTGCTCGCGCCACTTGGCCGTGGACCGGCGCATCATCTCGCGCGCTTGTTCCATATCCCGCTCCGGCTGTGGCGGAAGGGCTTCAACCGCCAACCGGCTGCCCTCGGCGCTGAGCGCGGTGATGTTGTCCATGAGCAGATCCTGCGCCTCGGGCGGCAGGTACCCGAGCAACCCCTCGGCAATCCACGCGGTGGGCCGGTCAGGGTCCAGGCCGGCGTCCCGCAACGCCGCAGGCCAGTCCTGCCGCAGGTCGATGGCGACGGTGCGCAGGTCCGCCTTGGGCGCCGCGCCCAGTTCTGCCAGCGTGGACGTCTTGAAGGCGATCACCTCGGGCTGGTCGATCTCGAAGACGGTCATGTCGTCCGGCCAGGTCAGTCGGTAGGCGCGGGCATCCAGGCCGGAGGCGAGGATGACGGCCTGCCGGATGCCCGACTGGATCGCATCCTGGAAGAACGAGTCGAAGAAGCGGGTCCGCGCGGCCATCGCGGCGGGCATGTGCGCCAGCTTCCAGCTCGACTCCTCGTCGTCGACATCGGAAGCGGCGAGGTCACCGGTGACCCATCTAGTAAAGAAGTCCACCCCGACGGCCCGAACCAGCGGTTCGGCGAACTGGTCGTTGATGACCGGGTTGTCCGCATTCGTCGCGATCGCGCGGGCGGCGGCCACCATTGTCGCCGTCGCTCCCACGCTGGTAGCTAGGTCCCAGGTGTCGTTCTCCGTACGTGGCACGCGCGTCTCCCATGTCCGACTCAAAGATACTTAGCTAGTTTAACACTTAGCTAGGTTAATGACCCGGGCCGGGACGCAGGTGTGAAGCAGCTCACTCGCCCTCTAGCGACCGGGGCCGCCGGGGCCGCCCGGGCCCCCAGGACCGCCGGGCCCGCCCGGGCCCCCAGGACCGCCGGGCCCACCGGGGCCCCCGGGTCCGTTCGCGGCAGGCGCTACGAACACGCACTCGTTCAACTGGACGCTCCACGCCCAGCCGGGGGCGCAGTCGTCCGCCCGACTCACTGCCGGCACCACGAATGCCGGTAACACGCTGGACGCCAGAATGACCGCGCCGATTGCGCAATGCCGGAGGAATCTGACCATTGCACGCCTCCCCTGTGTCATCGTCCGGCGATCCCCGGACGCCAGATCGATTGTGCTACCAGAGGGCGTGCGCAGGTAGTGGTTCGCCGGACTAACCGAACCGCAGCCCGCGCTTGCGCGCCCAGAGCAACGCCGCGGCGGTTCCGATGACCCAGACCCCCAGAGCCATGGCCAGATGCACGAAACTCTTGGTGTCACGGCCGAACACCGGCCCGATGGCCGCGGGAATCTGGGTCCACATGACCCGGTGCTCGATCCCGCCCATCGGATCGGCGACGTAATACAGGGCGTAGGGCAGGGTGATCGCCACCAGCCAGCCGGCGGTGCGACGCAGGTTTCGCCGCTGTCGCCACCGCCGCAGCAGCGGCTCAGCGCCCACCGGATGCAGCACCGAAATGACATTGCCGACACCGAGCCAGGACACCAGGGGCACCGCGACGTTGGGGATGGTCATGGCCATCTGCGGTACCCCTTCCTTCCACATGGTCAGCGCCGCGGCCACCGCCAGGGTGGGCAGCCCGACGATCACGACCAGCGCCAGGTTCTTGATCACCAGCACCCGCCACAGCGGCACACCGGCCGACAGGCCCTCGGTGACCCGATAGTGATCGCCGCCAAGCAGATTGGTGGTGGTCACGTCGGCGAGGACGAATGACGAGAAGTAGGTACTGACCAGGACCACCCAGTCGAGCTGATTGTGATGGAAGTGGCGGGTGATGTGGTTGCTATGCACGACCGACAAAGGCTGGACCAACAACCACGCCACTGCGAGCACCAGGTTGGTCATGACGCCCGACAACCAGGTGCGCGGCGGATGGAAGGCCCAGCGGATCTCGGCGCCCACCGCCGGCAGTAGTGGCTTCTCAAAGTCGCCGGCGGCCCGCCGGGCCGCGGTGGGACGGGGGGCCGACGCACGAGCCAGCGCGCGCAACGCGGTGCGCACCCGTTGCTGCATGGGCGCCTCGGGCGTCTCTGTCTCGGACATCTACTCCTACCAAAACGGCTGTGCGTGCACGGTACCCGGCTTTGGCGTTGCTCCCGGGTCAGATCTCCCAATTGACGGTGAAGTCATGCCGCAGCACCAGGTCGACGAGGACGTCGGTGCGGCTCGCGAGTTCCCACGAGTCGGCGGTGAATGCGTCGTGGGCGAAGAACGCGTAATTGATCGAGGTTTCCGGTGTGGTGCGCGACCGGTACACGATGGCGTCGAGGTCCGGCCACCAACGCCTGGCGGCGTCGGCGAGGTGGTGGCACTGCCGCCACACCCGCGCGCGCTGGCCGGTGCTGATCTGGTCGTCGACGTCGAGAGCATCGAGGTTGCGCTGGGTCCGCAGGTCGAAGATCCGCAGCGGCCTGGTCGAGACCAGTCGAATCAGGTACTGCGATGCGTGGTCGGCGGGGATGGTGCGGCCGGTATCCCGGTAGCGCTCGCGAAAGGCGCCCTCGGAGGCCGTTGCGGCATACCTGGTACGGAATGCGCCTGACACCGGGTCGAACCGGAAGCGCGGCTGCGGAAATCCGTTCCAGGTCCAGTCCGCCGGCGCGGCGGCTTCGACTCGCCACAACGCGACACCGGCGGGCACCGTTCGGCTTGCCAGGCCCGCCGGGCGCCGCAACGGCAGCGAACGCCGGTAGCCGCCGGGGAGACTAGGCACCGACGGCGTTGAGCAGCTGCCAGGCGGTGTTGGCGGTCTTCTTGCGGCGCAGCGCCTCGGAGATGGACGCGCCCGCCAGTTCCTCGCGCTTGATCCGCATGATGCGATCGGCGACCACCGGGTCGGAGGTGAACCGCGCCAGCAGGACCAGGATCTGCTGAAGGTCGGAACGCAACCGGCCACCGTCGAACTGCCAGGCCGGGAACCACGTGTTATTGCCGACCGTGACACCGAGAACCTTGCCGCGCCGGCGCAGTTCGTGGACCGCCTGGGGTGTCTCGTAGCCCAGCCGCGACTGAACCTCCCGCGTCGGCAGGGCGCCGGCCCGGAAATCGCTCAGCACGCCGTCGCGCCGCTCGCTGTTGAGCTTGCGGGCGGCGACGCGTTCCAGCTCCTCCATGGGCACCGTCGGCACGTCCAGCAGCGCGTCGAGGAGCTTGGCGAAATCCGGGTCACGCCGGACGCGTTCCTCAACCTGGCTGACGAGCGCATTGACGGGAGACATGCCGACATTTTATCCCGCGCCGCAGCAATTGAAACAATTGAAACAGACTGGCAGCGGGTCAGCTTTCCTCCGCCACCTGGCCCGCGGCCGCCCGCCGCGGGGACAGCCGCCGCATCACCAGCACCAGCCCCAACACCGGCAGAGCCAACAGCAGCAGCCACGGCAGTAGGAAACCCACTGCCAGCACGCCGGTGCCGGCGGCGGACAGCACCGAGTGCCATCCGCGTGCCAGCTCCCCGAAGAATCCTGGGTGGGCCACCTTCGATTGTGTGGAGATGTTGACAGTGATTGTGGCGTAGTCAATTTCGTCATGCAATGTGCTGCGCTGCGCCTTGAGCGAATCCAATTCGGCCTGTCGCTGGGTCAGCGACGATTCCGCGGCGAGCAGGTCGGCGACGTCGCCGGCTTTGCTCATCAGTTCCAGCAGGCGCTTGACCGACGTCTGCAGGGCGTCGATGCGGGCGTCGAGGTCGACGCGTTGGGTGGTGACGTCGGTGTGGCTGATCGACATCGACTCGACCGTGCCCAGTTTCTTCGTGTCTGTTAGCACGCCGTCCAGCTTGTCCGCGGGGACCCGGACCACCAGGTCGACCACCGGCGACGATTGTCCCGACCGCTCCGACCGCGAATCCACCCGTCCGCCCGCGTCATTCACCTCGGTGACGAGTCGGTCGGCCACGGCGCCCGGATCGCCGACGACCAGATGCAGCGATCCGTTGGTGACGATGTCACGTTTGAAGTTGTTGTCCGGCGGGGGGGCCAGCGGCGCCGGATTGACGGTGGTCTGGTCGGCGATGCCGCCGCCCATAGTTGCTGGAACCTGGCCGCTCGGCCGGGACCGGCTCTGCTCCGGTGACTCCGTCACCTTGCTGCCCACCACGCCATCGCGGATCGCCATCGACGGACCACCCCGTCCCAGCGACCACAGCCAGCCTCCACCCAGCACCAGGACGCCCACGGCCGCTACCACAATCACATTGCGCAGCTTGACCATTCGCACCTGTGCGGTCTTGACGTGGGCCTGGGTACCGACGGGAGCCGGGTCGGCCGGGCCCGGATCCCAGCCGGCCGGCACCTCGACGGGCTGCATGACCCGGTGTGGCAATCCGCCCGTGGCGACGACCGGCCCGTCGACCGAGGCGTAAGCGGTGAACCGGCACAGCACACCGAAGCGCAACGACGTGTCGACGATGCGCTTCGCCAGCGCCGCCGCCGAACTGGTTCCCGACGCCGCGGCATAACGGTCCTCGAGGTCGCGCAGGTGCGCCCGCGCCCATGCGGCGGTCACCACCGGCGCCTCGCGACACCGGCCGGTGACGGCGACCGACCAGTGGCCGTCGGCACCGTCGCTGCCGCGCAGGACGATCGAACCCTCGGCGGCTCCCCGGTATCGCCCTCTCACCACCGTCGGAACCCCGGGCAGCGCGTCCGGCAGCCGGGCCGGAGTCATCGTGTCCTCGATGGTCTCCAGCCCTTCGGCGCGCAACGCCAACGAATATGCGAGCGGGGCGACGACGCGGCGGTGAATCGCCTCCATCGCCTCGTCGAGCCGATCTTCGCTCTCCACCAACTCACAACGCCCCCCGCCGACGCCGGCCAGGCGGGTCAGGAATCCGGCGTTGACCGCCTGGTCGATTCCGATGGCCAGCACCCGGGCCCGGCGCAAGTCCGCGGCGAGCCCGCGCAACAACTGGTCCTCGTTGCCCACCTGACCGTCGGTGACCAGGATCAGGATCGCGTCCCGGCCGCCGCTCTCCCCCAGCAGGGCCAGGCCGGCGTGCAGCGGCGCGAAAAGCTCACTGTCGCCGTCAGACTCGATACTGGCGAGATGTTCCACCGCTCTGAACCGGTTGCGGTCGGTGGCCTCGACCAGCTGTTCGGGCAGGCCGGCGGGGCGCTGCATGCGGTCGTTGAAGGTGAGTACCGCGAACCGGTCGGCATCGGTGAGCGTGTCGATGATGCGGGCCGCCGCCCGGCGTGCGGCCCGCATCTTCCAGCCGCCCATGCTCGCCGAGTGGTCCAGCAGCAACACCAGATCGCGCGGGCGCGGCGGCTGGAAGGTCGACTCCGGCGCCAGCACCGTGAGCTGGTAGGTCCCCTCGTCGCCGTCCGCGTCGGGGACCAGCAGCAGCGTGTCGGTGAAATCGTCCGGCGCATAACGCAGGCGCAGCACCACATCCCGGTCGGCCCGCTGACCCGGCAGCACCCGGATGCGTCCGTCACCCGCAGGTTCGGTAGGCAGGTTGGACCGGACACCGGACAATGTCAGTCCGGCGGGATCGATGCCGACGTCGATGGTCAGCGCAATCGGATGCGGAAAGCCCGGCAGCAGCACCGGCGGGGTGATGCGCGAGGCATCGGGGACAGCGTCGGTGTCGTCGGCATAACCGTCTCCGACGGCGACGTCGTCCAGGGGTTCACCCGGAATATGCCGCGGCGCAACGACAAGCGGTAAGCGGAACGTCGCCTCACCGTCCGCGTAGGCCAACGGGTTCACCAGTGTGATTGCCACGCTGACCTTTTCGCCCGGCAGAAGGTTGCCGACGCGCATGGTGAAGACGTCGGGCCGCTCCTCTTCGGCGATCGATGCCCGGCGGCCGGAGGTGACCGCGCGGTCGTAAGCCCGCCGTGCGGCTTCGCGTTCGGCCAGGGTGGCGACCACGACACGGCCGTTGGCGGTCATCCGCATCCCGGTCACCGCGGCCCGGTCCGGCAACGGGAACACATAGCTGGCTTCCAGAGGGACGTCGAAGGTGTTGACGAAGTCCTGGGTCACCTCGACCCGACTGGTGAGCCCCATGATGTCGGCCCGGATACCGATGCGATCGAGCGGCAGGCTGCCGCGCTCGGTGCGCAACGCGCCAAGACCGGATTCACCGGGATCGCGCTGCGTCTGCGCGTCGGTCTTTGACGTGATACGGGCGGTCATAGCGGACTCCGATCATCCAGGGACAGCAGGCCGCGGTCGGCCAGTAACTCGAGCAACGGCGCGGCGGCCGAACGAATCGCGTGGACGTCGCCGTCGTCGGGGCGCGCCGGCAGCAGCAGCATCGCCCCGCCCGGCAGGCTCACCGCGGCAAGCGCCGTGACAGTGTCAGCGCCGTCGGTCGTGGGCTCTTCGGGAGGCGGCTCGGCCCAGAACCGGCTGCTACGGCCAGGGGCCGCCGCCGGCACGGCCAGGCCCTGCTCGGCCGTGATCAGTTCCTCGGGCACGTCGGCGAGCCGCCGCAGCGCCTCGTCGGTGGCCCCGGCCAATTTCCCCTGAATCTCGGCCAGCGAAAGGCCTTGAGCCTGGAGGCGTTTGACGGCGACGATCTGCAGCAGGTGCCGGCTGCGGTAAGCCGCATTGCGCCCCTGCATGATCGGCCGGTCGACCAGTCCGGTCGTCGTGTACCACCGCACGGCCCGCCGGTCAGGTAGCTCGCGGACCCGTCCATTCGGCGATCCCGGATATGCCGCACTGGACAGGGCGGCGGAGACCCGCCCCACCAACTCGTCCAAAGTCCAGGCCGCCTGTTCCGGCATGAACTCGATACTGACACTGTTATGGTGACACTGTCAACGTGCACCCCGCGCCGACTCAGTCGAGCAGTGTGACGTGCGGACTCCGGCCGTAGTGCTGCCGGTAGTACGCAGCAAAGCGCCCCATATGCGCGAAACCCCACTTGCGGGCGATGTCACCCACCGACGTGGTGTCACGGGTGCCGGCCACCAATTCGAGGTGGGCGTGGTGCAGACGCACCTGCCGCAGGTATTCGGTGGGTGTGCAGTCGCGGTGCTTGCGGAACATGTACTGCAATGCCCGGGGCGTCACGAAGATCGCGCTCGCGATGTCGGCCAGCGAGATGTCGTTGTGTGCGTTGTCGTCGATAAAAGCCATTGCGCGGCGCAGCAATTGCGGGGTGCTGTCGCGCCGGTCCCCTAGCCTGGTATCGAGCACCGCGGTACTCGGGAAGGCAGCCAGCATGCTTGCCGCGAGATAACGCTGAATGCTGCTGCTGATCAACGGATCTCGGACAACACCCAGATCGTCGGACACACTCTGGCAGACATAGTCCACGGCGCGCACCAAGTGCCGCTTGGCTTCCGGCGACACCGGCGACATCCCGGTCAGCCGCACAGGTGTGTCCTTCGGGCCGGCCGCGACCTCGCTGAGCGCCCGGCGGTCGATGGACAGCACGTCGCAGTGCGTACGGCCGGCCCAGCCGGTGAACGGCCCGTTTTCCAAGCTGTCGTACGCGGCGACGTCGTCGGGCCCAAAGATCAACTGCCCGTTCTTCATCCACTCATAGACGAAGGTTCCGGAGCGCATGCGGGCCACGTAGATCCGGTCGGGCGGATTCGAGCGGAACCCCAGTTCACAACCCAGCTGGACCTCGTCGACGTCGAGGGAACCCAGAGAGGTCCGGCGAATGCACGTGCGTCCGACCTCGCTGCTGGGATGGCGAAAAAGTTGCACTTGTTCATACGCCGCACAAATGCCATTCACAGCTTCGGTGAGATCGGTGGTATCAAGAAGAACGGTCGACATCGGACGTTCCATTTCAGTCGGCAAATAACCACACGGCATCGTGGTTGAGCCGATCGTGTCTCCCAGTGTCCACTACGCGAAGCCAAAAGTCACGCGCACATTCGCTTAGCGGCCCCACCAGCAACGTCTCCGGCGATATCTTCGGGTGAACGACATCTATCCAGGGGGATGAGAGCTGACTGAGCACGCTCGCGGCACGGACGTCCATCACCGCATTGCCGATCTTGCCCGAAGTCTGCACGGCAGCCCGTCGGATGCCGCGGACACCGTCGCTCAACGCATAGTCGAGTACGCCGTCTACGCGGTTGCCGGTGCAGAGTATGCGGGAATAACGCTGGCAACACCCTCTGGTGAGATCGAGACGCCCGCGACAACCCACGCCTATCCCGTCCTGCTCGACGACATCCAGCAGCGCTACAAAGAAGGCCCCTGTTTCATCGCAGCCTGGCACCAGCACACCGTCCGGATCGACGATCTCACGAAAGACAAACGCTGGCCGAACTACCGGCGTGACGCACTGGACGCCACCACCGTCCAGTCGATCCTGTCGTTTCGGCTGTTCGCCTCCGAACACACGATGGGTGCTCTGAACCTGTACTCGGACAAGCCCTATGCCTTCGACGAGGCTGCCGAAGAGATCGGCTACGTCCTGGCCACCCACGCCGCGCTGGCCTGGGACACGGTGCGTCGCGAAGACCATTTCCTCAGCGCGCTGGCCAGCCGCGACATCATCGGCCAGGCCAAGGGCATCCTCATGGCCCGGTTCAACATCGATGCGGTTCAGGCTTTCGAACTGCTCAAACGCCTCTCACAAGAACGAAACACCAAGCTGATCGAGGTGGCACACCAGGTGACGAGCCTGAGCAACTTCAGCGACTTGTGACGATCAAGAGCCGGCTTCCCGCGCGGACGGCCGACGGTTCAGGGATGCTGGGATGGTGCGTGACGCCGGCTCGTGTGCTGCGGTGGTGTGGCTGGTGGTTGCCTGCTGTGTGGCACTCGCCGGTTGCACCAGCGTTGTCGACGGCAGTCCGAGGGCGGCGGCGAGGGGGCCGTCGTCGGGCGGGCCTATCCAGCCGTCCCAACTCGAAGATCTGCTGACGCCGTCAGGTTCGTTCTCAGTGGTGCCGAGCAGCCCACTCACCGAGGACGACATGCAGTCGGCGCTGTTCATCGGCGCCGATCCGGCCGAGTGCCACGGTGTCGTCGCCTTCGGGCGCTATCCCCTGTTTCCCACCAACTACACCGGCCGAGAAGCCCGCACCCAGCAGGACCATCGGACCGACCAGCACCAACTGCTGGAGGTGTCCGCCACCTATCCCGCCAGCTTCGACGCCGCCGCCTTCCTCGACTCGATTCGCAAGACGGTGTCCGGGTGCCAGCGTCCGGTCACCGCCTGGGGTGACGACGGCAGGAAGATGACGGTGAACCCGGCGCCGTTGACTCAGAGTCCGCCCGAGGCCGTCCAATGGTCGACGAATCTGTCCGGCCAGCAATGGATTTGCGAATTCGCGGTACTCGCCAAAGCCAATGTGGTCTCCGAGATCGTGACCTGTTCGCCGGACCGCTCGGTGGATATCGGGACGTTGGTGACCAAGCGGCTCAAGAAGATCAACGAGCTGCTGAACTCACGGTCGTAGGTTTCGGGTGATCTGGCCCGCACAGGCCATTTGTGGCGCGGACGGACCGTCCACCGCATCGGCGGCGGCACGGATACTCGGTGGCAGTCAGTGAGATCCGGAGGTGTTCATGCACGTCACTGTCGACTACGAGGTGTGCGAGGGCCACGGCCAGTGCCTGCTGGCCGCACCGGAGGTGTTCGATCTGCCCGATGGCGCCGATCAGGTGGTGGTGCTCAACCCGGATCCGCCGGAAGCCCAGCGCGCGTTGGTGATTCAAGCGGCCGCCATGTGTCCCGCGCAGGCGATTCGAATCCTCAACTGAGCCGGCCGGTTTCGGTGGTCTCGTCCAGGACCCCGAACCGTCCGGCCAGCGCGGCCGCGGCGATGCGGTTGCTGACACCGAGTTTGTGCAGCAGCGCGGCGACCATGCGTTTGGCGGTGCGCTCCGAGACCAGCAAGCGCTGGGCGATATCGCCGGTTTCCATACCGGTCGCCAGCAGCGTCCAGAGCCGAAGGTCCTGGGCGCTCAGACTGTTCAGCAGCGCCGGCGGCGGCTTGCGGGTGTTGCTCAGCAGCGCATCGAGCAACACGCCGTCGATCACCCGCAATCCCTCGGCGATCGTCCACAGCGGCCCGGCCAGCGCCTCCGGACGCGCGGTCTTGGGCAGGAACCCGTCGGCGCCGGCGCGCAACGCCTCCTCGGCCAGGCCGAGATCGTCCGTCCCGGACAACGCCAGAATCCGGGTGCCGGGTTGGCGGTCCTTGATGTGCCGGATCGCGGCCACCCCGCCCAGCGGCGGCATGGACAGGTCGATGATCGCTACGTCGGCCTGGCACCGGGCCACCAGGTCTGCGGCCTCCTCGACGTACGTCGTCTGGCCGCCGACGGTGAACAGTTCACCCCACTCGCGGGTCAGCAACAGGGCCAGGCCCTGCGCGAACAGCTCGTGGTCGTCGACGATGACCACCACATACGGCGAGCGGGTCATTGCCGTGATGCTAGACCAAACCCTATGGTCAGCCGGGTGAGACCGCTCGATCGACTCAGAACGGACTTCGGGGGCCAGGACTACGGTCTGGCCCGCACCGTGGTGGCGGTACGGGTGGCGGTGGTGATCTCGATCGGTGCCTTGTTGGCAATCGGACCGTACTGGGTCCGGGAGCACACCGCGGCCACGGTGGTGGTGCTCGGCGCCGCCATGGCCTACGCGGCCGCGCTGATGGCCTATCCGCAGCTGGAGGTCCGCCGCACCCGGTACGCGTGGCTGGTCACCGCCTTCGACTCGGCGTTCACCCTCGCGCTCATCGCGTTGAGCGGTGGCGTGTACAGCCCGGTGGTGTCGGTGCTGGCGCTGGCCGTCATCGCCTCCGCGGCCCGCCTGTCGCTGATCGAAACCCTGGTTGCCGCAGTGCTTTTGGGGGCAGCCTATGTCCCGGTGGCGTTGACCGCATCCCCGCGACAGCCGGTGACCGCGGCACCGGCGCTGTTGGCCGGCTGGTCGGCGCTCTATCTGTTGTTCGTCGCGATCATCACCGCCGGGTTGTCCGCGCTGGCCGAACGGGAACACCGCTCGCGGCTGACCGCGCTGGTCGAAGCCGAAGCCGAACATGCCGCCGCTGAAGAGGAACGCGACCTGCGGGCCCGCCTGCTGCGCTCCTACCAATCTCAGCAGGACGGACTGCAGGTGCTGGTGCACGAATTCCGCACGCCCGTGGCGTCATTGGAGGCGCTGACCGAAGCGCTCACCTCCCCGCGGCCGATGTCCGAGGGTGACCGGCAGGCCAGTCTGCACCTGGTGGCGCGGCACGTGCGCCACCTCGGCGACATGCTCGACGCCCTGTCCGACGTCGCGCTGAGCCGCCGCCCCACGTTCTCGACCGGCCGGGTACGGCGCGTCGACATCGCCGACCTGATCTTCGCCGCCGCCGACTCCGTCGGCCTGGGGCCGCCGCGCCTCCAGGTCAACGCCGACGTCGGCGCCGTCTCGGTAGACGCACAGGCGCTGCGGCGGGTACTGACCAATCTGCTCGAGAACGCCGCCCGGCACGGCCGCGACGAACCGGTCGATGTCAGGTGCACGCACGAAGGCGACGAGTTAATCATCACCGTCGCCGACCGCGGTCCGGGCATCCCGGCCGACAGCCTGGGCGAGCTGACCACCAAGTACGTCAGCCGGGGCGGCCGGCGCGGCACCGCGGGCCTCGGCCTGTGGATCGTCCAGCAGATCGTCGAGGCGATGGGCGGCCGCGTCGACTTCGCCGCACGCGCCGGCGGCGGACTCGTCGCCACCCTCCGCGCGCCGGCCGGCTGAGTCGTTGGCCCACGCAGGCCACTAGTTGGCACGCGCGCCGGTGCCGCCGCCGCCCCCCGCTGACCACCATTGGGTCCATCGGGCGAGAAAGGGACCCTCGGATGACCGCACCCACCACCAACCCCACTCACAAGGACATCGACCTGAGCGCGCGTGCGTTCTGGGCAAAACCGCCCGAAGAGCGCGACGCCGCCTTCGCCGTATTGCGTGCCGAGAACCCGGTGCCCTGGAGCCGGCCGGCTGAATCGGACCTGCTGCCTCCCGAACTCAACAATCGGGGCTTCTGGTCGCTGACCAAGCAGGACGACATCCGGATGGCCAGCCGCCACCCCGAGATCTTCTCGTCGGCCCAGGGCATCACGATGGAGGACTTCGCCCCCGAAGCGGTCGAAATCGCGCAGTCGTTCATCGCGATGGACGCCCCGCGGCACACCCAGTTGCGCGGCATCACAACCGAGGCGTTCAAGCCCAAGAACGTGCGCCGACTGGAGGGCTGGATCCGCGGCCACGCCCACGATCTGGTGAGCGAAATGGCTCACCTGGGCGAAGGTGATTTCGTCCAGCTGGTGTCGGTGAAGCTGCCCGGCCGGATCTTCGGCAGTTTCTTCGGCCTGCCCGAGGGCGATCTGCGCGACAAGGCCGTCACCGCCGCCCAGCGACTGGTGGGGTGGACCGACCCCAACATCCGCGGCGAGCAGAGCGAACTGGAACTGTTCATGGGCGCCGTGCTGGATTTGCATGCGGTGGCGTCGGAGTTGATCCCGCAGCGGCGGGCCAACCCCGGTGACGACCTGATGACCTGGATGGTGCAGGCCGAATTCGACGGCAAGAAGATGACCGATGACGAATTGCGGGCCTTCTTCGTCCTGATGGGCGTGGCGTCCAACGACACCACCCGACATGCCTCGGCGCACGCGATCGCCGCCCTGTCCAAGTTTCCCGACCAGCGCGCGCTACTGGCCGAGGACGTCGAGGGACGGGTCGGCACTGCGGTGGAGGAGGTGCTGCGCTGGGGATCACCGTTGCTCCACATGCGCCGCACCGCCACCCGCGATATCACCGTGCGCGACGCGGAGATCAAGGCCGGCGACAAGGTGGTGCTGTGGTACTACTCCGGCAATCGCGACGAAGACGTCTTCGACGATCCGCACACCTTCAATATCCAGCGAAACCCGAACCCGCACATTGCTTTCGGGGGCGGTGGTCCGCACTTCTGCCTCGGCGCCGCGTTGGCCCGCACCATGCTCAAGGCCCTGCTGACCGAGGTCTACACCCGCATCCCGGACATCTCGGCGCCGGAGCCCCAATACGCGCTGGCGAACTTCATCAACGGCATCAACAGCCTGCCCGCGACCTGGACGCCGGAACGATGAAGACCAAAGCTGCGGTGTTGTGGGGCCTGCACCAGAAGTGGGAGATCGAAGAGGTCGACCTCGACGGGCCCAGGCAGAACGAGGTTCTGGTCAAGCTGACGGCCAGCGGACTGTGTCACTCCGACGATCATCTGATCACCGGCGACATGCCCATGCAGTTGCCGGTGGTCGGTGGGCACGAGGGGGCCGGGGTGGTGGTCGAGGTCGGCCCGGGCGTCACCGAAGTGGCCGAAGGTGATTCGGTGGTGTTGAGCTTCATTCCGGCCTGCGGCCGGTGCGAACCGTGCGCCCGCGGGATGAGCAACCTGTGCGTGCTGGGGGCGGCGATCATCGCCGGGCCGCAGCTCGACGGAACCTTCCGGTTCCACGCCAGAGGTCAGGGGCTGGGCCAGATGTGCGTGCTGGGAACCTTTTCCGAATACACCGTGGTCCCGATGGCCTCGGTCATCAAGGTCGACCCCGGCACCGCACTGGACACCGCCGCGCTGGTCGGATGCGGAGTCACCACCGGTTACGGCAGCATGGTGCGCACCGGCGAGGCGGGTGACGGCGACACCGTGGTGGTCATGGGGGTCGGTGGCATCGGCATGAACGCCGTTCAGGGAGCACGCATAGCCGGCGCCCGCGTCATCGTCGCGCTCGACCCGGTCGAGTACAAACGCAACCGGTCACTCGAATTCGGCGCTACCCACACGGCGGCGACCGTCGACGAAGCGCTGGCGCTCGTCACCGACCTGACCCGCGGGCAGCTGGCCGACGTCTGCGTGGTCAGCACCGACTCGGCCGAAGGCGCCTACGTGGCACAGGCTCTGAGCCTGGTCGGCAAGCGCGGCCGCGTGGTGATGACCGCCATCCCCCACCCCACCGACACGAGTGTGGCCATGTCGCTGTTCGATCTGACTCTCTACGAAAAGCAGGTCCGCGGCTCCCTTTTCGGCTCGTCGAACCCACGCCGCGACATTCCCCGGATGCTCGACCTGTACCGGGCCGGGCGGCTGAAGCTCGACGAACTGGTGACCCGCGAGTACACGCTCGAGGAGATCAACGAGGGCTACGCCGATATGCACGCCGGGGTGAATCTGCGGGGGCTGATCCGCTTCTGATCAACCGCGGTCCGTCCGCGCGCCCCTTGACCGTAATTAGTGTCATGTGCAATAGTTGCAGATGGGTCGATTATGGCAGGCGGTTTGGCGCCTGAGCAGCTACGATCCCGAAAGTTGGTGCCGCGGCGGCGACGCTGACTCGTCTGGAACCCCAGATTGGCCCGTCAACTATCAAGGAGTGGTAGATGTTCGAGGAAAAATCAGCACCTGCGCAGTCACGGCCCCGGCGCGCGCGCCGGCCGATCCGGTTGATCTGGGTTGCCGCGGTGATCGGTGGAGTAGCGGTCAGTTTCGGCGCAGCCGAGGCCCAGACCCTCAGCAACGCACCGGCCTCCATCACGGCGACGCCGGAGGACCCCTGCCTGCTGAACAACTCCTGCGGCCTGGAGAACCAGATCGCCGAGGATGAGCAGCAGGGCAGGGATTTTCAGGCCTATTGCGACGAACTCAAGCTGAAGAACATCACGATCCCGGAGTGCGAGCCCGCCTGATCGCAGCCTGACTGATCGCAGCCCGCCGGCCGTCTAGCGAGCCGTACGCTGCAGTCCGCTCGGCCGGCGACGACGCCGTTGTCCGGCCGCACCCGACCCATGCCGCCTGGCGGGCTTAGCCGGTTGCGGCGCAGTCACTCTGGGAGCCGGCGCGCGGTACGGCGCAATCTCTCCCACCAACGCCTGCACTTCGGCGGAATCCGCGGTGACGTGCCGCGGCTCGACCCGGATACCGGCCTTACGCAACAAGGCCCGGGTGTCGTTGCGCTGCTCGGGCAACACCACTGTGACAACGTCGCCCGCATTTCCGGCCCGCGCGGTGCGCCCGGAACGATGCAGATAAGCCTTGTGCTCGGCGGGCGGGTCGATGTGCACCACCAATTCGACCTCGTCGACGTGCACGCCGCGGGCGGCGATGTCGGTGGCCACCAGGACTCTGGCCTCACCGGTGGTGAAAGCGGCCAGATTGCGGTCCCGCGCCGGCTGGGAAAGGTTGCCGTGCAAGTCAACTGATGGAATACCGGCATCGGTGAGCTGCTTGGCGAGCCGACGGGCGTGATGTTTGGTGCGCATGAACAAAATTCGACGCCCACTGCCCGAGGCCAGCCGGTGCACGAGTTCCTTCTTGGCCTCGGCGCCGGCGACGTGGAACACATGGTGGGTCATCGCCGACACCGGCGCGTTCAACTCGTCCACCGAGTGCAGCACCTGATCGCGCAGGAACCGGTTGACGAGTTTGTCGACACCATTGTCGAGGGTGGCCGAGAACAGCAGGCGCTGGCCACCGGCCGGAGTGGCGGCAAGGATGCGGGTGACGCCGGGCAGGAACCCGAGATCGGCCATGTGGTCGGCTTCGTCGATGACAGTGATCTCGATCGCGTCCAGGCTGACCAGGCGTTGTTTCATGAGGTCTTCCAGCCGCCCCGGGCAGGCCACCACGATGTCGACGCCGGCCTGCAGCGCGGCTACCTGTCGGTTCTGCGATACGCCGCCGAAGATGGTGGTGACGCGCAGATTGCGGGCGGCAACAAGCGGTTCGAGTGTCGCGGTGATCTGGGTGGCCAGTTCACGGGTGGGCGCCAACACCAGACCCGACGGCCGTGACGGGCGCCGCTTGGCCGGCGAGAGCCGGCTGACCAACGGAATCGAGAAGGCGAGCGTCTTTCCGCTGCCGGTTTTGCCGCGTCCGAGGACATCTCGGCCGGCGAGCGTGTCGGGCAGGGTCTGGACCTGGATCGGGAAGGGAGCGGTGATACCGGCGTCGGCGAGCACGCCGACCAAGGGTGCGCTCACGCCGAGGTCGGCAAAGGTCTTGTTATCAGTCACTTTTCGGTGCCTTTCAGGCATCGGGTGCGCCGGATCGTCGCGAGGAGTTCGCGCAGAGCTGGCACAAGCTGGCGAGATTGCCGGTGGGCAAAATCGATCGCCGCGAGACCGTAGTGCTTCATGCACGGATCATCTGGACGGACGCGCGGAGCCGCGAATTTCGGGCTGGCGCCGGTGGGATGAGGAACGTTCCACGACGTGTTGGCGGTAGTAATGGAAGGCCAACGTTGTAGACAGTCTATCTCAACGACGCGTGCGGCCCTAATGCAGCGCGAAGTCGCCCGCTCACAGCCCTGCGGTGCTACCTTCGCCTGGCAATCGGTGCAGATCGGCTGGAGGTGCGGTGTCAGGCAAAGTGAGCAGTGTCGTAGCGGGTCTGGCGTCGTTAGCGCTCGCGGTCACGCCGGTGGCATCCGCGGAGCCAGGACCGGGAAGCGGCGAGACCTTCTTCGTCGACTACATGACGCGCGTGTTCGCTCCCCCGACGTCGGAAGCCGCGGCACGGGCGATAATTCCGTTGGCCCAACAGGTCTGCGATGCCCGGGCGCAAGGTCAGACCGACCTGCAGGCCGCCAACATCGTGGTGGCCGGCAACGGCGTCGAAACCATAGGTCTGGGCACCGGTTCGGTAACCGGAGACGAGGGAACGGCGTTGAACATCGTCAATGCGGCGACACTGGCTTACTGCCCGCAGTACAACGCGACCATCGGTGAGCCGGTGGTGCCGAACATTCCGGTGGAGTGAGCCGGCGCCCGGCGACGCGATATGGCGCTGCCGCGCAGCATGATTGGTGGCACCCATGACCGTTCCTCACGCCGAGTTGCTCGAAGGCGTGTCAGGAGCTCGCAACGCCCGCGCCGATCAGGACCAGGCCGACGACCAGGAGCAGGGCGGCGACTTCCATGCGGCGCCGTGAGCCGACCCAGGTGTTCAACGCGGTCAGAGATCGGCGTGTGGTACCCGGAGCCAGCAGATACGCGAGCAGCGAGACCTCAACCAAGGCAAAGGCAACGACGTTGTAGAGCAGCAGCGCACCAACCTGGTCGGCGGCCGCCGCACCCGATGCCAGGATGACGGCCAGCGCGGCCAGGTAATCCACCGACGGGAGCGCGATCCCGAGACCGGCCAACGCGGCGACCCACAATTGCCGTCCGGTCAGCAGCTGTCGAACCCACATGTGCAGCCGGCGGACATAGGTTTCGCGCTCGGCTGGGTCGCCGCGCCCGACGAGGTCGCCGTCCACCGGGCGCCCGGGCCGGAAGCGCTCCATCACGACCCGCACAGCCAGTGCCGCGGCCACCACGACCGCCAGCCCGCCGATCAGGACCTGAACGGTGGGCAGGGTGAGGTGCGCGGAAGCCACCAGCCGTCGCCGGAAGACGAAAATGACGACCAGACCCACCGAGACGCCCATCGAGAAGCCGCCACACAGAAACGCACCCAACTGCAGCACCGGTCTGGGCCTGTTCAGCATCAACACCGTCATGCCGATCCGGAACGGTTCGAGGCTCACGGCCAGAGCCATCACCAAGATGGGAATCCACATAGCGTTCTGCGTGCGGCGCTAGGAGCGTCAGTGCCCCGCCGGTGCCGGTTCGGTGGTGACCAGTTCGGTGAGCCCGCACATGGAAAGAATGGACATCAGCAGCGGATGCGCAATCAGGTGGATGTGGTCGGCCTGGTTGAACAGCGCGTTGATTGCGGCGCTGTCCAGGTATTCGACGGCACTGAGGTCGACGGTGAGTTTCTGGTCACGGCCCGCCGCCTCGTTCGCGGCGGTGGTCAGCGCCCGGTCGAACGCGTCGACATTGCTCAAATCAATTTCGCCCACTGCCAATAGCACGAATTCGCCATCGTTTCCGCGGGTGGTGTCCAGGGTGAGTGACGTGGGCATCAGGAGATCCTCGCGGATAGATGAACCGTGGTTCCGGCGTTGTCGTAGGCGATCGTGACCTCGTGCATGAGCGCGCGCATGAGCTTGATCCCCCGGCCACGCCGCGGGTAGGAATCCGGATCCGGCGTCTTCCAGGAGCCGCTGTCGGTGATCGTGAGCTGCACCTGGTCGTCCAGTGCCGTCGCACCGAGCGTCACAGTGCCGCCCGGGCTGTGCCGATGGCCGTGCTCGATGGCGTTGGCGACGGCCTCTCCGGCGGCCAGCAGCACCTTCGCCGCTTGATCCTGGTCCAGCCGGGCGCGCGACAACCAGTTGCGGAGCGCGGAGCGAGACGCCGCGAGGTTCTCCGGGTCGGCGGGAAACGTCATCTCCAGCGGCGCCGGATGGCGGTAGAGCATGAGGACGACGTCGTCCTGATAACCGTCGCTCGGTGCGAGGCCGGACATGATCTGGTTTGCCAGGCCGTCGAGTTCGCTGGCGCGGCCGTCCTGGATGAAGCCGGCGGCGCGGGAGATACCGTGCTCGATCGGCACGCGCCGCCGTTCGACCAGGCCGTCGGTGTAGAGGGCCAGGGTGGCGCGTGCGGGCATCGTCGCGTGCGCATCGGTACGTGGCCAGCCGGGCCGCATCCCCAGGGCGATGGTGCGGCCGTCGTCGAGTTTCCGGATGGTTCCGTCGGCGTCGACGACAATGGGCGGGGGGTGGCCGGCGCTGGAATACACCAGTTCACCGGTGTCGGGGTTGAGCACCACGCAGACGGCGGTGGTACACGGTGCACCGGGCAGCCGCGCGGCGAACCGGTCCATCCCGGCGAGCACGGCGCTGGGGCTGGAGTTGTCGAACAACAACGCGCGGCAGGCGCTGCGCACCTGCCCCATCACGGTTGCGGCGGCCAGGCCATGGCCGACGCAGTCCCCGACGATCAACGCGATCCGTCCGTCGTCCAGTTCGACGATGTCGTACCAGTCCCCGCCCACCTGCAGGGGCGGGCTGGCGGCCTGATATCGGACGGTGAACCCGTGCGGCAACTCCGCGGGACCCAGAATGGCGTGTTGCAGCGCCAGGGCGGTTTCCCGCTGCTGGTCAACCTGGTGCACCCGCTGCAGGCCCTGGCCGAGGCGGCCCGCCAGCACGGTGAGCAAGGTCTGGTCCTCGAGGGTGAACGGCCGTCGCTCGGACAGTTCGATCCAGACGACGAGCACCCCCTCGGGATGCTGCAGCGCGATGCCGGCCGTCCCGGGTTTCGTGATGTCGGGCGTGAGAAGGTCGCCGTCGCGCAATGCGGTGAGCAACTCGCGCTCCTCCGGCGACAGGTCCGCCCATCGCGCCGGCTCGCCGACCGAGACCACCAGCGGCGCACCGTAGGCGACGGACTTGGTGGCGTCGCTGCGCGCCGGGAAGGTGACGGCCAGGACGCGGCGCGCCCGCCACAACCGGCGCAGTTCTTCGGCAGCCGTCTGCACCGCGTCGTCGACCGAATCCGCCTGTGCCAATTCCTGATTGAGCGCGTGCTGACGTCCGGCCGCCAGTGCCAGCGCGATAGCGGCATGCTGGGCGAAATCGCTGACGAGCGCGAGGTAGTCACTACCGAAGGCCTGTTGTTGGGGGCCGCGCGCGACTGCGATGACACCGAGTACCGCCTCGTCGGCGACCAGCGGTATGACGATGGCCGAGCGCTCACCGACATCGGTGAACCCCTCGATCGGGTACTGGAAGGAATCGGTGATCAGCGGTAGGCCCCGGCGCGCCACACCGCCCGTGGTGGAGGCATCCATCGGCACCTGCTGACCGACGACCTGCGAGGTGTACCGGCCCGCAGTGGCGGCCACGACGAGCGTGTTCACTTCGAAAGCGGGAAGACCGGGCTCGCCCGGCACCAACAGAATCGCCTGCTCGGCATCGGCCAACTCCAGCGCCCGGTTGACGATGAGCTGCAGCGGCCCGGTCTGGGGATCACCGGACAGCAGCGCCGTGGTGATCTCGCGGCTGGCATTGGTCCACCTCGCGGTTTCGCGCTCCCGCTCGAAGAGCCGCGCGTTGTCGATCGCGGCGGCCGCGGCCGTAGCCAGTGCCCGCACCGCGCCCTCTTGCGAGTCGGAGAACACCCGGCCCGGGCGGTCGTCGGCGAGATACAGGTTGCCGAAATCGGCGGCCCGAACGGTGATCGGTATCGCCAGCAGCGCGCGGATCGGCGGATCGTCCGCCTGAAGAGCCGTGGACTGGGGAAACGCAGTCAGATCATCCACCCGGATGCCCTCACCGACCTGGAGGTCCCCGAGCCGCTGAGATGTGGTGCCGCCGATCCCCTCGTAGATGAAGGAGGACAGCGAGCCGTCGCTCGCCCGCAGCCCCAGCGACCCGTACCTGGCGCCGGTCAGTTCCATAGCCCCGTTGACGATTCGGTGCAACGTCATGTCCAGGTCCAGATCGGACCCGATCTCGACGATGACCCGCACCAATTGCTGCAGTTGGTCGCGAGCCGCTATCAGCTCGTCGAGCTGTTCGTCGATTCCGCTCACCAGCCGGCGCCCGCGCTGCCTGATGACTGCCGGTCGTTGTTCATAGTTTTCGCGCCTAGTCGTCGGGTTCCGTTGTTGTGCGCCGTGCCCGTGTGCCGCACGTTCAATCACAGCACCCGCTCCCCTACCCGCCAACACCGGTCCGCAAACTCGGCCGGGGTGGTACTCGGCGGGCCGTGCGGGCCGTCAAACTTGCGACCGGTAGATACCTGGCCCCTCTTACGATGTTCGGCGTGGTCAGCGAAAACACGCGTGCAACCGACAAGGACCGCAACGACACCTGTCAGGTGCTCGACGCGGCGCTCGACGACGGCCAGCTGTCGGCCGAGGAGCACCGGCAGCGGGTCGGCTCGGCGACCAAGGCCACCACCTTGCGCCAGCTGCATGCCCTGGTAACGGACTTGCAGATCCGTCCCGCGGCCCCCGGAACGTCCACGCCGGCGTCGATCAACAAACGCCGCGTGGTGCTGGCGCTGGTCGGGCTGGCGGTCGTCGCGGCCGGCATCCAGCTCGCCTGGGGGCTGTCCGGCAGCGACTCCCCGTCGGCGCCGCCGACGTCGCAACCTACGTCGTCACCCAGTGTGGCGATCACCGTTTCGTCAGCACCGCCGTCCAGCACTCCCGCGGCGCCCCCGCAGTTGCTGACGCTGAGCGGGGTAACCGGCGTGCTGGCGCAGATGCGCACTCAGTTCGGCGACACGCTCGGCTATCAACTCAACATCTTTGAAAACAAGGTCGTGGTGCTGCGGCCCGACACCGCCAACGCTCACGTGGTCGTGGAGTGGATTCTGCGCGACGGCAGCTGGTCGAACCGCGGACCCAGCACCGCCGCCTTCTCCGGCTCAGGTGTTGGCGACCTCGGCAAATTCGACGTGCAGGCAGTGCTGGGCGTGCTGCACGACGCTCCGCAGACCCTCCAGCTGTACGACGCGCCGAAGACCTTCTTGGCGGTCGAGAGCCGCAAGGACGGCAGCCTGTACATCGACATCCACGTCTCGGACAACACCCGCCGCAGCGGATCGATCGTGGTCTCCGCGGACGGCACGGTCACCGAGATCGACCGGCCACGCCGATAGATAGCGATCTGCCCGAGGTAAACACTGGGCCGCGACCCGTCCCCACTGGCACCGTAGGGCTTCGCGCGGGTGTGGCTGAGTGGCTAGGCAGCGGCCTGCAAAGCCGTACACACGGGTTCGAATCCCGTCACTCGCTCTGCGCGCCCCTGCTGGCGAGCAGACACAAAGTCACCCTGGAACGCATGCTCCGGGGCGATTTTGTGTCTGCCCGCGGTGGAGACGTCAGCCGCGGTACTGGGCGACCCGAGCCGCGTAGTCGTCGAGCAACCGCAACGACTCGTCACGCGGTTTGGTGGGCAGCAGCAACGCGAGCTGGCCGAAGCCCAAATCCTCTGCCGCGTGCCAGTATTCGAGGTTGTTGGGGGTGCCGAACATCGCCAGCGGGACGTCGTGGCCGGCGAGGCCGCGCAACTGTTCGACGCGGCGGGTGACTTCCTCGATCGGGAACGGGTTGGAGATCCAGCCGGCCTCATGCCGCACCACGCGCTTCATCGTGGCGTCGGAGTTGCCGCCTATGTAGATCGGCGGATGAGGCCGGCGCACCGGCTTGGGCCGGATGTAGGACGGCGGGAAGTCCACGTATCTGCCGTGATATTCGGCGGGCTCGTCCCTCCACAGCACCTTGATCGCTTCGATGCGCTCGTCCAGCAGCTTGCCGCGCGTCTTCGGGTCGGTGCCGTGGTCGCGCATCTCCTCGAGATTCCATCCGGCGCCCACACCGAACACGAACCGACCACCCGAGATCAGGTCGATGCTCGCGGCCTCTTTGGCCGTGATGATCGGGTCGCGCTGGATGAGCAAAGCGATTCCGGTGAAGAGCTCGATCGTGGTCGTCACGGCGGCGGCCGCCGCCAGCGTGACGAACGGATCGAGAGTGCGGTAGTAGATCTTCGGCAACTCCCCACCGAGCGGATAAGCGGACTCGCGGCTCGCGGGTATGTGCGTGTGCTCGGCGATCACCAGCGATTCGAAACCGCGCTCTTCGATCGCCCGGGCCAGCGACACCGTGTCGATGCTGTCGTCGTTGACGAATGTGGAGATCCCGAATTTCATCCGCTGCCCCTGTCGGTCGGCGTCGCATCACCTGACAACGACCTTAGGCTGTGTTCGGCCAGGGAGGAGATCTCGTACATGACTCGGCAGCCCGGAACATCCGCAGCGTTCTCCGCTGCCGGACGCCTACTCAGTCGGCCCGCGATGCGGCCGGTCACCCGGACGTTCAGCAATCTGCACGCGGCGATGTACCGATGGACCCGGGGCAGAGCCCAGAACCCCCGGTACCCGACCATGTTGCTCACCGTGACGGGCCGCAGAACCGGTAAGCCGCAGACGGTTCCGCTGATCTACATCAAAGACGCCGAGCGGTTCGTGATCGCGGCCGCCTATGCCGGCAGCGACTCCGACCCGGCGTGGTGGCTGAATCTGCAGGCAAACCCGCACGCCGTGGCACAGGTGCACGACCAGCGATTCGATGTCGAAGCGGAGCTCGCCCCCGCAGATCGGCGCGCGGAATTGTGGCGGAAGCTGGTCGAGATGTATCCGTACTTCACGGGATACCAGCAGCGAACGAGCCGGCAGATCCCGGTGGTGCTCCTGCGTCGCGTCGCGTCGAACAGCTAGCCGCTATTGACCAGCCGGTCGAGCATCCGTGCGGTCCGGTCCAGCGGGTCGGTCGACCGGGCGGCCAGGCACAGAATGACCGCGCCCTCGACGGCGGCCACGATGGTGGTGGCCACCGATTCCGCCTCGTCCATTGCGACCGCCTCGTCCCGCAATCGAGCGGCGATGACCTGCTGCCATGAGGTGAACACCTCACCGGCGGCATCGGCGGCCGCCGGCGACTCGCTGCGTCCGAGCGCGGCCGCCACCACCGGGCATCCCGCGGTGTAGTCGCTGGTGCGCAGCGTGTCTTTCCACGACTCGACGAACGCCGCCAGTGCGGCCCGGACATCGCCGTCCGGCACCGTGAGTGTCGAGTCGAGGAGCCGGCCCGCCGTTCGGGTCGCCTCGGTCATCAGTTCCGATTTCCCGCCCGGAAAGTTGACATAGACGGACCGGCGGGCGGTGCCGCTGTGCTCGAGCAGTTCGGCAAGACCGGTACCGGCCACCCCGTGCCGGCGCAGCATCTCGATGGCGCTGGCAATCAGGCGCTCACGAGCGGTCATCGTCTCCTCCGTCGGTTCATCAGTTGCAGTATACCGATTGGTCTACTACCGTCTCAGTAGACCAATCGGTATAAAACGGAGAGCGCCATGACGAACACGAGCGAAACCAAGACCTTGCAGAAGTTCCGCCGGGAACGCGCTGTCGGACGCTACGTGCTCAACCCGGCCGTGAGGGGATTGAGCAAACTCGGTGTGCGCACCCCACTGGCCACCGAACTCGAGACCGTGGGGCGCAAGACGGGCCGGCTGCGCCGGGTTCCGGTGTCCGTGCGGTTCGACGACGACGGAGCGTGGCTGATCTGCCAGCACGGCACCCGCTCCGGATGGGGCCGCAACATCGTCGACAACCCCAATGTTCGTGTGCGTCAGGGCAATCGGTGGCGCACCGGGGTGGCAACCTTCAGGCCCGATGACGATGTGGTGGCGCGGGGCCGGCAGTTCGGCCGACTGGGAGCCACCGTGGTCAGGGCGCTGGAGACGACGCCGGTGTCGGTGCGTATCGACTTCACCGACCGAGGCCACTAACCGTGCGGGGTCACCAGGAACTTCTCACCGGTCGCCCGCTTGACGTATTCGTTGAACGCATCGGGCGCGAGCATCCCGGCCAGTGACACCTCGCGGGTGTACCTACTGGCAAATGTGGTGGTGAGCTCCGCCGCGACCCGCGCCCGCAGCCGCGCAAAGGTTTCGCCGCCGGCTTTCTGCAGGAACGGGGTGAGCAACCACCCGCCCACACCCCAGGACATCCCGAAGTTCCGGGTGAGCACGGTGGGACTGGTGTCCAGAGCGCCATAGATGTAGACCTGCTTGTGGACGCTCGAGCCATAGCGCGAGTACTGCGCCGCGGTCGCATTGATCGCCTCCTCCATGCCGTTGAGGATCTGACTCACCAGCGTCCCGCCACCGACGGCGTCGAAGGCCAGCGTCGCGGACGTCGCTCTGAGTGCCGCACCGAGGTCGGCCTCGAAAGACTGCGACGATGAGTTGCAGACGTATTCGGCCCCAAGCGATCTCAGCAGATCTTCCTGCTCGGGCTTCCGGACGATGTTCACCAGCGGTATCCCGTCCCGCCGGCACAGCTTGACCAGCATCTGACCCAGGTTCGACGCGGCGGCGGTGTGCACCAGCGCCGAATGTCCTTCGCGGCGCATGGTTTCGGTCATTCCCAGCGCGGTCATCGGATTGACGAAGGACGACGCCCCGTCTCGCGCGGTGGCGTCCCCGGGCAGGACCAGACAGGCCGACGCGGGAACGGCCCGGTATTGCGAATACATCGCGCCGCCGGCGATCGCCACCGTCTTTCCGGCCAGCGCCTGGGCCGCCTCGGACGAGCCGGCCGCCACCACGGTGCCTGCGCCCTCGTTGCCCACCGGAAGTGACTGGCCGAGTCGCGCGGCGAGTCCTTTCAGCGCGGACTGTCCGATCGGGGCGGTGACGACGGGACGCTCGGGCGTCCCTGCCACGGTCGCCTTCGACATGTCGGCGGTCGCCACCAGCAGACCAAGGTCTGACGGATTGATCGGTGCGGCCTCCACCCGGACCAGCACCTCGTCAGCGCCGGGCGTCGGCACCGGAACGTCCTGCAGCGAAAGTTCCAGCGTGCCATCCGAACTCACCAGGGAACGCAGTTCGAGCGCGGTGCCGGGCAGATCTGCGGTCATGACGGGTGCCTCATTCCTCGAGTGCGGCGGATGCTCAGACCATCAAATCGTCACGGGGCGGCTGACGACAAGCCGCTGACGACAATAGGAGTCCCATCCAGGAGGATGGAACTCCTATTGGTGTGGCGCTGAAGTCAGTCGACGACGTTTTCGGCGTGAAATGCGGGGGCGGTGTAAACGGCCTCTGCCTCGCAGAACAAGATCTCGTGTGCCATGGGAACGTCTCCTCTGGTGGTTGTGATTGAAACTGTCGGAGGCGCTTGCCATCCTTCGACATGAAGTCTGCCGATTCTCGGGAAACGAGACATCCCCCGAATAGCCGTGAATCCGGCGGATTGGATTTTCCACCGTGCGGAGGACGGCGACGTCCACCGATCAGAGGACACGGGAACTCGATGAGTTCCGATCTGCGGCGGGTAACCTATCAGCACCCACACGAGAGATAGGTGTCGCGTCTTGGCCATTCGGCGACATGACGGTACCTGATGCCGGAGTTGACGGGCGATCGCCACGACATGGCCGGTGACGAGCAGCCGCTGCCACTGACCCGGAGCCAGCTGGACATCTGGCTCGACCAGGAGACCGGCGGATCGGGAATACCCTGGCAGGCCAGCTTTTTCGCGGTTATAGAGGGTGCCGTAGAGCCGACCCTGGTCGAGCGGGCGGTCCATCGCGCGATAAGCGACTGCGAAGCGCTCAGGGCCGCGATTTTCGAGGCGAACGGGCAGGTCTTCCAGAGGCTTGTCGACTACCCGGCTGTTCCGGTCCCGTTCCTCGACGTGAGCGACTCGCAAGACCCGGTCGCGGAAACCTACCGGCTCGCATCCTTGCTGCAGCGCGAGCCGATGTCGTGGGCCGGCCCGCTGTTCCGATTCGCACTGTTCCGCACCGGCCCGAAGCAATCCTTCCTGTTCGTCTGCCTGCACCACATCGTTGTCGACGGTTTCAGTACCGTGCTGCTGGTCAACCGCATTGCCGCCGTCTATTCCGCCCTCGCCGCGGGCACACCGGTTCCGGAATCCCCCTTCGGCACGCTGGGCGAGCTGGTCAGCATCGAATCGGAGTACGAAGCATCCAGCGACTATCGGGAAGACCTGGACTTCTGGAAAGGCAACCTTCCGCCGCAAAACGACCCGGTGGAATATCGGAGCACCGATGCCGGCGACGGTGACGATTACTACGTCGCCGCACAGCCGGTTGAAATCGACCCCGCCGTTGTGCACGAAATCGACGAGCTATCAAGGGTTTTGGGCATCAGGCGATCATCGGTCATCGCGGCGGCAGGTGGCCTTCTCGTGCAGGGATGGGAGGGCGGCGGACCGCAGGTGGTCCTCGATTTCCCGGTAGCCAGGCGCACCAGTGCGACGTTGAAGACGATCCCGGGGATGGCCGCCGGGGTGGTTCCCCTGACGTTGACGACAGCGGCGACGTCGTCCGTTGCCGATCTGTGCCTGCACGCGGACTCGCAGATACGCAAAATCGTGCAGCACCAACGGTTTCCGGTGCAGAACCTCAGCGGACCTAACCGCGGAGTCGCGCTGAACCTCTTTCCGCCGACGAGCGTTCCGCCGTTCGGCGATGCACCGGTTTCGCTGCTGTACACCAACTTCGGTCGCGGAAATCGGTTCGGGCTGTTCTTCATGAACGAAGGGCAACGGCTGCTCGTCAGCACCGCCGGCGCCGGGGCGCCGTCGAAGGGCTTCGTGGGTGCCGCGCTGGCCCACCGCCTGGCCGGGCTGGTGACCCGCATGGCGGCCGATCCGGGGCGCCGCCTGTCGTCGATCGATCTGCTGGACCCGCGGGCGGACCGCTCGATCATGACGTGGAGCAACCGCGCCGTGTTGGCTCGCCCCGTCACCTCCTTTCCATCGATACCGGAATTGTTTGCCGCCCAAGTCAGCAGGGCACCGGACGCCGTCGCCGTGACTTCCCCGGACGGGGTGCTGACCTACCGGCAACTCGACGCCGCGAGCAACCGGCTGTCATCGCTACTGTCCGGACGCGGTATCGGGCCCGGCGATGTCGTGGCGTTGCTGCTGCCCCGCGGCCGCCGGGCCATCGTCGCGATCCTCGCAGTCCTCAAAGCGGGAGCTGCCTACCTGCCCGTGGACCCGGAGCACCCGCAGGCCCGCGTCACCCTCCTCTTGGCGGACACCCGGCCGGCGGCCGTGCTGACCACCGCCGAGCTCGGGGACCTGGTGGATCGCTACGACGTGCCGGTCATCGGCGTCGACGATCCGGCTATCGCCGCGCAGCCCGATACCGCTCCGCCGGCGCCGGGCGCCGGCGACATCGCTTATCTGCTTTACACGTCCGGCACAACTGGGACGCCCAAAGGTGTGGCGATCACGCATCTCAACATCGCGCAACTCGCGATGGCGCAGACCCCGCTCAATGACCGGACGGAATCTGCGGTGACCCAGTGCCACTCCTACGCGTTCGATTTCTCGGTGTGGGAAATCTGGAGCACGCTGCTGCACGGTGGGCGACTGGTGGTGGTGAGCGAGGATGTCACCCACTCCCCGAACGACTTTCATGCGTTGCTGGTGGCAGAACACGTGACCGCCCTGACCCAGACGCCATCGGCGGTTGCGGCGTTGCCGACCTTGACCGGCACGGCACTGGTTGTCGGCGGTGAAGCCTGCACCGCGGAGGTGGTGGACCGCTGGGCCCCCGGTCGGGTGATGGTGAACGCCTACGGGCCAACCGAATCCACCGTCTGCGTGTCCATCAGCGCACCGTTGACCGCCGGTTCCGGAGTGGCGCCCATCGGGCGACCGTTGCCGTCGACGGCACTGTTCGTGTTGGACCGGTGGTTGCGGCAGGTGCCGGTGGGGGTCGTCGGAGAACTGTACATCGCAGGAAGCCAAGTGGGCGTTGGGTATTGGCGCCGACCGGGATTGACGGCGTCACGCTTCGTGGCGTGCCCGTTCGCCTCGGCGTCGGGCGGTCGTATGTACCGCACCGGCGACCTGGCCTGCTGGGGACCCGACGGGCAGCTGCAGTATAAGGGTCGCTGCGATGACCAGGTGAAGATTCGCGGCTACCGCATCGAGCCGGCTGAGATCACCGCGGCGCTGGTCCGGTCGACGGGGGTGGAGCACGCGGTCGTCATCGCCCGGGAAGACAGTCCCGGTGTGAAACGCCTGGTGGCCTATATCACCGGCGAGGCCGACCCCGACGCGGTCCGCGCCGGGCTCCGGGACCGCCTACCCGACTACATGCTGCCGTCGGCCGTGGTGGCGCTGCCCCGGTTGCCGCTGACCGTCAACGGCAAACTCGACGTCGCGGCGCTGCCCGTGCCCGACTACACCACCAGCGGGTATCGGCCCCCGGCCACGCCGGTGGAGGAAATCGTGGCCGGAATCTTCGCGCGCGTCCTCGGCCTGCGGCGCGTCGGCACGGACCAGTCGTTCTTCGACCTGGGCGGCGATTCGCTGCTGGCGATGCGCGTCGTCGCGGCGGTCAACACCGCACTGGCCGCGGACCTGTCGGTGCGGGTGTTGTTCGACGCCCCGACCGTCGCTGAGCTGGCGCCGCACGTCCACACCGGAACCGCGCCGTCCATAGCGCTTGCACAGGTCGCGCGCCCCGACACCGTCCCCTTGTCCCTTGCCCAACAACGCATGTGGAGTGTCATCCAAGTGCAGGGACCGTCGGCGGTGTTCAACATCCCGTGGGTATTCGAGTTGCGGGGGCAGCTCGACACGCGGGCGCTGGCAATGGCTTTGGCCGACCTGGTGCATCGCCACGAGCCATTGCGCACCATCTACCCCGCCGTCGACGGTGTACCGCACCAGGTGGTCCTGCCGGCCGGCGAGGCCGAATTGCGCTGCGAGGTCATCGATGCCACCGGATGGACGCCGGAGATGATCCGCGAAGCCGTTACCTCGCAAGCCCGCCGCAATTTCGACGTCGCTGCCGAGCTCCCCGTGTCGGCCCGGCTTTACCGCCGGGCCGACGATGAGCACGTTCTGGCTCTTGTGCTGCACCACATCGCGGTTGACGGCTGGTCACTGGCCCCATTGGCCGCCGACCTCAGCGCGGCCTACCGCAGTCGAAACGCCGGGCAGGCCCCGGTCTGGGCGCCGCTGCCGATCCAGTACATCGACTACGCGCTGTGGCAACGGGCATACCTGGGCGACCCGGCGGATGCCGACAGCATGATCGACGCCGAACTCCGTTACTGGGAGCGAACTCTCGCGAACATGCCCGCGCCTTCCCGGTTGTCTCTTGTCGAAGCCGGGTCAACTTCGTACGACAACCAGGGCGATACGGCGGCCGTGCAATGGCCCACGGCGCTGCATCGCCAGATCAACCAGCTGGCGCGTGAGCACCATGCCACCAGCTTCATGGTCGTTCAAGCGGGCTTGACCGTGCTGCTCTCTCAACTGTCCGCAAGCGACGACGTTGTCGTCGGCATCGCGGTCGCCGGGCGCCGCCACCCGATGCTGGACGACCTGGTCGGCATCTTTGTCAACACCGTGTTGCTGCGCATCGAGTTGACCGACGACCCGGACTTCGCGGATGTGCTGGGACAGGTGCGGACGCGCAGCCTGCAGGCATTCGATCACCAGGACATGCCTTACGGGATTCTCGTCGACCGGATCAACGCCGCCCGTTCGTTCCCGCCGGGGCCGTTGACGCAGGTCATGCTGGCGTGGCAGAACAACAAGCCCGCCGAGTTGACGCTCGGCGATCTCGATATCACACCGATCCCGGTGCACACCGGGACCGCGCGGATGAACTTCCTGTTGTCGCTGGCGGAACATTTCACGGATACCGGTGAAGCCGCCGGAATCAGCGGCGTCGTTGAATATCGCACCTCCGTGTTCACTCCCGAGGCCGTAGAGACCATCGTCGGGCGCTTGCAAAAGCTGTTGACGGTGGTGACCGACGACCCGCGGCGGCCGCTGCCGTCTATCGGCGAGCTCGACCAGCTGCCGTGAGCGCTGGCGGTCAGTTCGGCGGCGCGGCTCCCTCGGGCGGAATCGCGCCGCCGCAGCCACCGGGTGGCGGCGGACCGGGCATCGGCTCGTCGCCACTGACGCAGTCGTAGTAGAACTGCGGACCGACCATCCAGGTCTTCATCCACTGATGCCAATACGACCCGTCCGGGTACCTGTCGCCGTCGCATACCGCCAAGTTGCCCCAACCCCACCGCCCGCCGGGACAGAAGCCTTTTGTCATGTCCGGCTGGTGCGGGTCGGGTGGGTCAGCACTGGCAACCGCCGTAGGAAAGGCAAGTGCCGCAGCACAACCCAATATCGCGGCGCCGCAGCGAACACGCTTGAATTTCATTTCGGCTCCCTCGAGTGAATCGGCACGGCAATTCCGTCTATTCCATCGTTTACGACGCGCGGTTCGTTAGTTTATGACGCCGCGGAACGCAGATGTCAACCTCGTTCAGGGGGCCGAAATGCCCTTTCTTGAGTGCAGCCTGCGCAGCGCCGACGGTTGCGTCAGGTCTTGTCGGACCACCGGAAAACGGCTAGACAGGCGATCAGACCGCCGACGCTCCACGCCGTCAGGACGAAGAATGTGTGCCAGTGCTCCCAGCTGCCGGCCGGTTCGAAGATCACCATATTCGGCGGCAACAGCACCGATCGGAATCCCTGAGCCATCCATTTCACCGGGAAGACGGAGCCGATGGTCAACATCCATGCTGGCAGCACCATCAACGGAACATAGGTTCCGGAGAGGAATTGCAAACCCACCGCCGGGCCATTGGTGAGCACGGCCGCCGAAACCGCATTGCTGGCGAAGTTGCTGATGAAGATGCCCAGCAACGAGCAACTGACGATGCCCAGGACGAACACCCAGGTCAGCGTGAACCACCCGAATACCGTTGTGGGTAGCCGCAGTTTGAAGATCAAGACTCCCACCGACAGCAGCACCACCGCCTCGGCGAGGCTGGCGATGGCGACCAGCAGAATTTTCCCGATGAAGTACGAGGACGCGGTCGTGGGCGTCCCCCGAAGTCGCCGTAAGGCGCCGGTGTCACGATCGGCGGCGATGCTGATACCGAGGTTGATGAACGATGTCGAGAGGATGCCGTAGGCGAGCATGCTCGCCGCGATCACCGCGCCGGTGCTGGTATCGCTGTCGGGCAGTTTCGCGGAGAAGATCGAACCCAGCAGGATGCAGATGACCGCCGGCATCGAGAACGTCAGCGCCACCTGCTCGGGCCGCCGGTAGAACATCTTCAGCTCGGGGATGACCCGCGACAGCCCGATGCGCAGCGGCGACGGGAGCGTTGAATCCGGGGCAGCCGCGCGGTGTTTCGTCGGCCGGGTAGTTCTCGTGTGGTCGATGGCCATCACGCGTGGCCGATGAGTTGCAGGTAGGCGTCTTCGAGCGTGGGTCGGGTAACGGTCAGCTGAGTCAATTCCGCCCCATCCCTGGACCGCTGCCGGATCAAGTCCGTCGGATGATCCGTCTGCTCGACGTGGACCCGGTCGCCCTCCATCCAGCGAACCGTTGCAGCGGAGTTCACATACTCGGTCAATTTAGCCGGTGAGTCGAGCGCGACCACTCTGCCGTCGGCGATGACGGCCACGCGGTCGGCGAGGGTGGCGGCTTCCTCGAGGTAGTGGGTGGTGAGCAGGATCGTCGTGCCATCGGCGGCCAACAGCCTGATGAGATCCCAGAACTGTCGCCTGGCTTCCGGGTCGAATCCGGTCGTCGGTTCGTCCAGGAACAGCACCTTGGGCATGGCGATGATGCCGAGTGCGACGTCGAGCCGGCGGCGCTGCCCGCCGGACAGGGTCCGCACCTTTGAAGCCGACACCGAGCCGAGCCCGACGAGTTCGAGCACCTCCTGCGGAACACGAGCAGTCCCATAGCATTTCGCGAACATATGCATGGTTTCGGACACGGTGAGCATGCCGAAGTCGCTGGCCTCCTGCAGCACGATGCCGATCTTCGCGCGCCAGGACCTGCCCGCGCTGCCCGGATCTTCGCCCAGTACCCGAACCTCGCCGGAATCGCGTTTACGGTGGCCTTCGAGGATCTCGATGGTGGTCGACTTGCCCGCGCCGTTGGGCCCGAGGATTGCGAAGATCTCGCCGTATCCGACGTCGAGGTCCAGGTCGCGGACCGCGTGGATCTGCCCGTAGGCCTTGGACAGACCGCGGACGTGCACCGCACAGGCCGGCTCGCACGGTGCAGCGCTCACGCGGGCCCCCCGGCGGGCTCCTGACCGGTGGGTTGGCCTTCGAGCTCGGCCAGCAGCTGGCGCAGTTCGGCCTCGGAAAGCTGTTCGAGAAGTCGGTCGACGTCGTCCTCGGCTGCGGCTGGTTCCGCTGGTCGGTCGTCGACCGCGGCCGCCTCGGCACCGGGTAGCGCCAGCTCGGCGAGGATGCGAGCGGCCAGTGAGTTGACGCTGACGCCTCTGAGCAGTTCGAGCACCGGCAAATCGATCGCGAACATGGAGTTGACCCGCACCCGGAAATCCATGGCCATCATCGAGTCCAGGCCGATGTCGTTGAGGGTGTCGTCGGTGCCGATGTCGGTGACCGCAAGATCGAATACCGCCGAAGCGATCTGGCGGACCTGGGCGGCCAGCGCGTCGAGTCGCTCGGCTTCCGGAATCGCCGCGAGGAACTCGAGTACGGAGGATTCTGAATCGCCGGGGTCCGCCGCGGTCTCGGCCGTGCCGAGTTCCGAGAACATCGGCGGCAGTTGGCCGCCGAGCCCGATGCTGCGGGCCCGCCTCCAGTCGGCGCTGATGGCGACGACGTCAGGCGCGCGCTGATTGATCAGGCGATCGAGGATCCGGGCTCCCGCCGCGGGTGTGATCAGCTCGATACCCCGCTGCGCGTAGACCTTTTCCAGCTTGAGCTCTTCGACCATGCCTACCGACCAGGGACCCCACCCGATGGTGAGCGCGGGCAGCCCCTGGGCCTGCCGGTAGTGCGCGAAGGCGTCGAGGAACGCGTTCGCGGCGGCGTAGTTGCCCTGACCCGGCGAGGCGATGACCGACCCCGCGGAGCCGAACATGACGAAAAACTCCAGATCGTGAAATACCTTGTGCAGCACTCGGGTACCGGTGATCTTGGGAGCCAGCACGGTGGTGAAATCGGTTTCGCTCATGTTCACCAGGAGCTGGTCGTCGACGGATCCGGCGGCGTGGATGATGCCGCGGACCGGTCGGCCCCCGGCCCGGGTGTGGTCACTCAACCACGACTCCACCTGGTCGGCGTCGGTGATGTCGACGCTGGCGGTGATCACTTGGGCGCCAAGGCGTTCCACCTTGCGGATGGTGCTGATGGTCGCGTAGTGCGCGCTGTCCTCGCCCAGCATCGGCCATTGCTCCCGCGGCGGGATTGGGCTGCGGCTCAGCAACGCGATGTGTCGCGCTCCGCGTTCGGCGAGATAGCCGGCCACGGTGCGGCCGAGCGCACCGGCACCGCCGGTGACGACGTAGGTCGCGTCGCTGGTGAGCTTGGTGGGGAATGGTTTGGTCAGGCCGCTGCACAGCCGAAGCCGCGGTACATACGTGGTGTCGCCGCGTATCGCGATCTGGTCCTCGGCTGCGTCGCCGAGTACGTGCCCGCAGATCCGGACGGCCTGTTGTTCGTGGTCGTCGGCCTCGTCGATGTCGATCAGCCCGCCCCAGTGGTTGGAAACCTCCTGGTGCCCGATGACCCGGCCGAGCCCCCAGAGGGGGGCCTGGTCGATGGCCAGTGTTGTGGTGCCGGGTGCCGGTTGCGCGTTACCGGTGATCAGGTACAGGCGGGTTCGGGCGGAGTCGTGCTCCGCCAGGGCCTTGACGAGGTGCAGGACCGCGAGAACGCCTATCCCGTAGTCTTTTTCGGATTCCCCGGCGATATCCAGCGGCCAGCAGTCGATCACCCCGGCCAGATCACCTTCTCGTTCGAGATGGGTGGTGAGCAACTGGCGTAGCTGCTCGGGCCGATGAGGGTCGGCGGCGTACCCCCCGTCGTCTTCCGTCAGCGCGGCGACGGGTCGGTGTGCGGCCGCCCGGACACGTTGGCCGCGGCGCCGCAACTCCTCCACAACCGCGGTGCCGATGCCGGAATCGTCGACCAGGACCAACCAGGCGCGATCCTCGGCTGCGTCCTGCTGATGATCTTCTTCGCTTGCCACCCAGGCGATTTCGTAGAGGCCCTTGTCGATGCGTTCGGGCGACATGCGGGACGAGGCACTCAGGGATTCCACCGTGAAGCCGGTGAAGACCGCGAGCAACTCTCCGAGATCGTCGGTGATCGTGATGTCACTCTCGATCTGTTCCCTGGTCGCCGACACGACGCGAACGTGAGCGGTCATGTTCTGCCGGGGCGGACCGTAGATGGCGCTGTGCCGGATTCGGGTGGGAAGGTACGGACTCTCGTCGGAGTCCTGTCCGGCGATGTCGGCGCCGAACAATGTCTGGAAGGCGCCGTCGATGAGCGCCGGGTGGAATCGGTAGTGATCGAGTTCGCCGGCGATCGGTGCCGGGACGGCGATCTGAGCGGCCGCCCAGCCGTCCCCGGAGGTGAGCTTGGCGACGGTCTGAAACGCCTCGCCGTAGGCGAACCCGATGGCACGGGTGCGGTCGTAGAACTCGTCGCCGCTGAGTGTGGTGACGAGTTCACCGTCGTGGTGGGTGTCGGGGCCGTCGGGTCGGGACGACCTGGACCGGGTGCTCAGTTCGGCGGTCGCGGTGATCGTCCACTTCAGCTCGCCGTCGGCGGTTGCGGTGAACGCGGCGAATTCCAGGGCGCCGGTGTCCTGGTTGAGCGTGGTCCGGAGCACCGGATCGCACGTCTCGTCGAGGATGAGGGCGCGTTTGAGCACCAGGTTGTCCACCCGTTGGTCGGTGGATCCGTAGGTTTCTCTGCCTGCCGCCAGCGCCATTTCGATGAACACCGCGCCAGGCACAATCGTGCTGCCCTGCACCTGATGGTCGGCGAGGAAGGGCGCGATGGTGGTGCTCAACTCGACTTCCCAGGTGGGGTGCACGGCGCTCACCGGTTGCCCCAGCAGGGGGTGAACCGGGTTGTAGTGCAGATCCTCCACCGCTTCCTGGGTTTCGTTCCAGAAGCGCTTGGACTGCCACGGATAGTTGGGCAGCTTCACCAGGCGGGACCGGTCGCGCGGGTACAGCGCATCCCATGCGATCGGGTGGCCGTGACAGTGCAGCGCGCCAACACAATTCATCAGTGTGCGCGAATCGTCGTCGTCGCGGCGCTGCGCGGCCATGACGACGATGTCGGTGTTCTGGCTGCCGGCGATCTCGATGATCGACGACGCCAGCACCGGATGCGGACCCAGCTCGACGAAGTGGGTGTATCCGTCTTCGAGCATGCGGCGGGCTGCCGGTTCGAAAAGGACTGTGGCGCGGGTGTTCTGCCACCAGTAGGCGGCGCCGGCCGCATAGCTGTCCAGCAGCTCGCCGGTCACCGTCGAGTACAGCGGGACCGTCCCCAGGTCCGAGGACAACCCCTGCAGGGCGCTACAGAGGTCGTCTTTCACCGCGTCCATGTAGTGGGTGTGGTACGGGACCTGGACGTTGAGGAACCTGTTGAAGACTTCGGCATCCTCCAGCTGGCCGGCGATGTCGTCCAGGACGTCGCTGTCGCCGGCGATGGTCACCGCCGACGGACTGTTGATCGCTGCGATGGACACCCGCCGCCCGATCTCATCGCGCGCTTTGTCGTCGAGCGTCTGCAGCAGCAGGTCGGCGCCGAGGCCGACCGCCAGCATGCGGCCGAGTCCGCTGGTGCGCTGTTGAAGACGACTGCGGTGGTAGATCACCTCAATGGCCCGCTCGAAGGTCAGCAGTCCGGCCAGGTGGTGCGCCGCCACTTCGCCGGCGCTGTGTCCGATCACCGCGTCGGGTGTAATCCCCCACTGCGCGAGTTGAGCGGCCAGGGCTACCTGGACGGCGAAGTTGGCCGGCTGCGCGATCGCGGTTTCGGCCATCCGGGAGCTCGCCTCGTCGCGGCGAAGTTCCTCGAGCAAAGACCAGTCCGCGTAGCGCGACAGTTCGCGGTCGCTGCGCTTGATGCTCTCGGTGAAGGCGGGATAGACGTCGAGCAGTCCCCGGCACATCTTCCACCACTGCGGACCCATGCCGGTGCAGACGAAAGCCAGTTTCGGCGTGGTCGGGTGGGTGCGGTTCGCGGCGATCTGTCCCCCGTCGGCCAGCGCCTGAAGTTGGTCCCGGGCGTCGGCGACGCTGCTCGCCACCAGCGCACGGCGATAGTTCAGATGCGAGCGGCGTTGGCCGAGGGTGTAACCGAGATCCGGAAGCGTCAACTCGGGATGGGCGCGCAGGTGCCGTGCCAGATTATCCGCGGTCGCCAGCAAGGCTTCTTCGTTGCGCGCCGAGATGGGCAGCACAGCCAGCGGTAGGCGCTGAGCTTGGTCGGGGGCCACGCTCGGGGCGGGCGGCTGCGCCAGCACGACGTGAGCGTTCGTGCCGCCGAAGCCGAAAGAGTTGACCCCCGCCAGCCGCCGCGGGCTCGCCGGAAACTCCCGGCCGCTGCGGGGGATGTCGATCTTCAGCTCTGCCAACGGGATTGACCCACTGGGATTCTTCAGATGCAGGTTCGCCGGGATGTGCCCGTATTTGAGCACCAGCGCCGTCTTGATCAGACCGGCGACGCCGGCGCCGGCTTCGAGGTGGCCGATGTTGGTCTTGACTGATCCGATCAGCAGTGGCTCGGTCGCCGGACGGTCCGCGGCGAGCGCGTTGGCGAGCGCCCGCATCTCGACCGGGTCACCGACGGGTGTTCCGGTGCCGTGCGCCTCCACGTAGCCGATCTCGCCGGGACGGACGCCCGCGCGCTGCAGCGCGGTGGTGATCGCGGACTGTTGCGCCTCCTCGCTGGGGACGGTGATGCCGTCGGTGTGGCCGTCCTGCGACACCGCTGTGCCGAGGATCTGGGCGTATATCTCGTCGCCGTCGCGCAGTGCCTGCTCGAGGGGTTTGATGACGACTACGGCGCCGCCTTCTCCGCGTGCGTAACCGTCAGCGGACTCGTCAAACGCCTTACAGCGGCCGTCCGGACTGAGGAACCCGCTCTTGGACTCGGCGATAGCCGTGTTGGGGCCGACCATGATGTTCACGCCGCCGGCCAGCGCGAGGTCGCACTCGCCGTTCCAGATGCTTTGAGCCGCAAGGTGTACCGCGACGAGTGAGCTCGAACAGGCGGTGTCCACCGTCATGCTCGGCCCGCGGAAGTCGAAGGTGTAGGAGATCCGGTTGGCCAGCATCGTCATCATCATCCCGGTGGCGGAATGGGTCTTGAAACGGTAGCGACTGGTGCGGCCCTGATTCTGCAGAAGCTGGTAGTCCAGGGTGAAGCCGCCGATGAACACACCGACGTCCGTACCCGCCAACTTGTCGGCGGGCAGGCCGCCGTCCTCCAGCGCCTCCCAGGTGGCCTGCAGCATCAGTCGCTGCTGCGGGTCGAGCAGGTTCGCCTCGCGCGGCGAGATGCCGAAGAACTGTGGGTCGAACTTGTCAATCTCGCTGAGGAACCCACCCCGGCGGGTGACCATCTTGCCGACCTTCGCCGGGTTCGGGTCGTAGTACTTCGCGGCGTTCCATCGCGTCTCCGGGACGACGCGCGTGGCATCCGTTCCGCTGCACAGCAAGTTCCAGAAATCGTCCGGGCTGTCTGCGCCACCTGGGAAGCGGCACCCGATTCCTACTATCGCCAAGGGTTTTCGAGTGCCGTGCTCGGCGCGCATGTTCATCCTTTCCCGCTGACGAGAAGTTCGCGAGTACCGCTGAACCGCTGCCAGGAGCTTGTTCGGTGATTCAGCGGCAGTGCGCGGCGCGACCGCGTGATGCGTGAATCTTCTTCGGGCTAACTGAATTCGAATGCAGGTGCGCTGCTGACGATCCACTCGTGACTGATCGGATTGGTAGCCTGCTCGCGGCGATAGATGGAGCGGAGTTCACGCAAGAGCGAATCTCGTTGCCACGCTTGGACCTGCCGCATGGCATCGTCATCGGAAAACCTTTCGCACTTTTCCGCAATTACTGTCTCGACCAACTGGCCCGCTATCTGGCGCAGCAACAGCGCGTTCGCGTCAAACCGGGCGGTGAAGTCCGCAGCCCGTCCCATCATCGCCTTGTGCAGCGTGACCATGAAGTTCAGCGGGGCATAGAGATCGACGAAGCCCCCGGCGGGACGCGCGCCCTCGATTGCGGCCCATTCCCGGAAGAATTGTTGCATCCGGTTGCTGAGCGCGATCAGTCCCTCCAAATAGGGCACTACGCCGGGGTCGTCAGCGACACTGACGAATCGGTCGTTGCTGTAGAGAAGACCCAAAAATCCCCAGTAGAAGGCAATATCCCAGATCACCTTCGCGGCCATGACGGCAGGTGAGCCCATCAGGATGTACTGGTCGCAGTAAATAGCCAGCCACATCTCGGTGAGGGACCGAAACAACGAATCGCTGATTCCGGCCCTTCCGACGACATCTTCGCCGTCGAGTTCACGGACAATCATGTCGGTGATGAGACCGTTGCCGATTGCAACAAGGTCCAGTCCGGATGAATACAGCGGATCCAGGAAGATTCCCGAGTCTCCGGTTACGCACCACCGGTCGCGTCCGTCATATACCTGGCTGGCACCGTGACTGTAGTTCTTCATCACTCTGAAGTCTTTGATCAAGTGATCGATATCGGCCAGCACCGCGGCACATTGCGGCTCGTGCTCACGCAACCATGATTTGGCCTTGGCAAGCGTATTGAAATCGTTGAATGCATGAAATGCCGGGTCTGCCACAATGCCGACGCTGGTGGCTCCGGATGCCAATCGGATGAGCCAGACCCAGTAGCCCTCCCCCATCAGATGATTGGTCGACATGGCCCGGTCGCCTTCGATCAGCCGCGCCTGCCAACTCGGGTCGTCGCTCCACTTACCGATATCGATCTCCGCCGCGACTCGCAGCCACACGGCGTTGCAGTTGTGCTCGTTGGGCCGCCTCAGCTCCAGTTGCCGGGGCAATGCCCGATTTCGCCCCGACGCGTCAGCGACCCAACGAGCGGTCTTGTGGGTGATGGTGTCGCCATTCTGGATGGAAATGGTGTGAGAACGGCTTCCGTAACCCAATTCAACGGATCGAACCCGGCCTGTGATAACAGTGATGCCGGCGGACACGCAGCGTCGGTTGAGCTCGTTTTCCAGCCTGCCGCGATCGATTTGGTAGGTGACCTGATGCGTGAACGAGGAACTGCCGAGTTCCATTCGCTGAGCGATATCGGCGTTTCCGTTGTGCGTGAAGAACATGCGCAGACCCATCTTGCGAATCTGTGCGGTGTTGAGATGGTCGGCCAGTCCGAGGCGGTCCCGCAGGTACTGCGCGGAAATCTCCACCGTGGACTCACCGACCGTGTGGGTGATCTCCGGAGCCGGATGCGCGTTGGCTTCGATGATGAGCACTCTGGTTTGCGGCCTGGCCCGGTGGAGTTCCAGAGCCAGCGTAAGCGCCGCGATGCCGCCCCCCACGATCGCGACGTCGTAGTCCGCTGCGGTGGGCTCACCACAGGAGAGCTGGCTTTTTATTTTTTGCGCGAGGGCCTCCCGTGCCTCCGCGCTCAGATGCGACAGCTGCGCTCGCACGTCCACTCGTCCCCCTTCGCAAGTGCGTTTGGCGAAGTTAGTTAATAGTTAAGTAGGTTACACGAAATGCAGGTCAGGTTCGCCGCGCAGTCGCGGCACCGGGCGGCCGCAAACCGACCTCCATCAGACCTGATCTAGGCGGAGCCGTCGGCGGGCACGGTCGCGGGCTGGGGCAACTCGCTGGGTTCATCGACTCGGTGGCGACCGTAAACAAACTCGAATATCGGTGTGGCCATCAGGGTGGTGACAATGGCGACCAGGACCAGAATGGTGAACAGCGTCGGAGTGATGATGCCGGCTTGAAGTCCGATGTTCAGCAGGATGAGTTCGATCAATCCGCGGGCGTTCATCAACGAACCCAGCGCTACGGATTCGCGAAAAGGAACCTTATTCAGACGCGCCGCAACCGTGCACGCGACACCTTTGCCCAGGATCGACACGATCAGAATCCCCAATGTCACCGCCCACAGCATGGGACTGTTCAACAAGCCGATCTGCGTGTTCAGTCCCGAATAGACGAAGAACAGCGGCAACAGGAAGGTGGTCACCAGTGGGTCGAGTCGGGCGGTGAGTTCTCGGGCGAAAAAACCCGACGGCATTGCCACGCCGAGGATGAACCCGCCGAATATCGCGTAGATACCGATGGTGTCGGTGAACCAGGCGCACGTCATGAGCAGAATGAGGACCGTGCTCAGCACAGGTGCGGTGATCGTGTTGCGCCGTTCGGAAATCGTGCCCAATACCTTGAATGCCCGCCGCCCCGCAGTGAGCAGAAGCACGCTGTAAAGAATGCCGCCGATTATCGCGGTGGCGGCCAGGGCGGGATTACCGCGGTGAACGGCAAGGACTATCGCCAGGATGCACCAGGAGAGAGCATCGTCAGCCGCGCCACACGCCAAGGCGAGCGTGCCCAACGGCGTGCCGGACAGCCGTTGTTCGAAAATAATCCGGGCCAGCATGGGAAAAGCGGTGGTTGCGATCGACGCGCCCAGGAACATCATCGCCATGACGAGGGTGACGCTTTTGTCGAAATAGATTCCCTGCGCCAGCAAGGGCATAGCGAGGGCCGCGCCCAGAGCCAGCGGTGTGAGAATCCCGGCAGCAGAGACGGCGACCGCGGTGCCCGCTCGGTGTTTGATCAGGTTGACATCGAAATTGAGGCCGATAAGGAACATGTAAAGCACCAGACCGATTTGCGCCAGGGTGTACAGCACGGTATTCGCCTGCCCTGAAGGAAACAGGTGGTGTTGTATTCCCGGAGCGAATTTTCCCAGCAGCGACGGCCCGAGTAGGACACCCGCGATCATTTCGCCGACCACTTGTGGTTGCCCGACGCGTCTTGCCAGCAGCCCCACCACCCGGCACGTACCGAGGATGACGGCGAGTTCGAGGAAGAAATGAACTGCGGTTGCTGCGGGCATCAATCAGGTCCTCGGTTTCACGGTGGACAGGCTGCCGAGGCGGATGTCGGTGTCCAGGTGCTTATTTCGACGATCGTAGCCAGGCTCAGTCGGGTGTGCGGCTCTTCGGGGTAGGGCCGTCTCGCTTGAGGCTACGGTAAGCGGTCACGCTGCGCGCCTCGGTGGCGCGCCGGCGGGGGTGCGGCGGCCCCGCCGCTCTCTACCGGGATGCGGAGCCGCGGGGTCCACGGGTCCGGTGCGCAGCCAGCACATCGGAGTTGGCCAGCGTCTGCGCCTGGGCGGCCAGAATCGATGCCTGGTTGGCATGGGCAACCGCTTCGCGCTCGTTGGTTGCCGCCTTGGCGTGCGCCGTGGCCAGGTGCCGTTTCGCATCTTCGAACCGCGCCTTGGCGTCGGCCCCGATGTGCTGACGGTGTTTGGCGGCGTAATCGGAGATCTGACGCAATCGGGCGTCCGCGGTCGACAGCGCCGGACCCGCCGAATTGACGGGTCCCTCGATGTTCACTTGACCACTGCCGGCTTCGATCCCCCGCCCGGCACGCCGCCGGCGATGCCTGCGGTAGAGCAGGAGAAGCAGCACCACCAGCACGACCACGCCGACGCCGACGGCAACCAGCGGCCAGATCCGTTTCGGCGGAGCCTGGGATGAGGTCACCGTGTTGTTCAGCCCATCGGCCGCGGCGACCGCGGCGCCGCTCCAGTTCTTGGCGCTCACCGCGGGCCCGATCTGCGTGTTCTGCAGACTGCTCAACTCGCCTGCCGCGACCCCCGGCGCGCTGAACACGTACAGCTTGGTGTTGGTCGCCACGGCCAGCAACGCGTCATTGCCGCCCATACCGGTCGCCTCGCGGGTCCGGTCGGCCCAGTTTTCCGGTTTGAATCGGGAAAAATTGTCGACGTAGACCACCCACAGTTGAATGTGCTTGTCGCGGTAAAGCCGATCGAGAGCCGAACTGACCGCCGCCCGATCGGAATTCGTCAGCGCTCCGGTGGTGTCGGTGATGTGATCGGTGAGCTTGGACGGCGGCTGCGCGCCCGAGGGGGTCGCCAGCAGCAAGCTCGCCGCGAGGACCGACAGGACCACTCCGAACAGGCGAACAATGCGCATGCGGGTAATGTAGCCCGCCGCGAGCGGCTATCTTGAGAAAGCACGGCTTCGGTTTCATCGGAGCCGTGGCGGGGGGTTCGACCGCCATGCGCGAAGGAGACCGCAATGCCGATATTCATGGTCGAACGAAATTACGCCGAAGAGCTGGAGCCCAGCCTGGTACCGGCCGACGGGATCGCGCGGATCAACGACCAGGAGGGCGTTCGCTGGCTGTACTCCTTTCTGTCGGCCGACAAGCGCAAGACGTACTGCCTCTACGAGGCACCGACGCCCGAGGCGATCAGGTCCGCGGCGGTGCGGGCCGGCCTTCCGGCGGATGTGATCGTCGAAGTCTCGGGCCGGGTCCTACCGACCGGAGGAATGGCTGAGATCTGATCGCTATCCCAGCAATTCGTGATCGGCGGCGTACATGGCGGCCTGCGTGCGGTTGGCGGCGCCTGTCTTGAGCAGGATGCTGCGCACATGGTTGGCGGCCGTGTTCGAGCTGATGTAGAGACGTTCACCGATCGCCCGGTTGCTCAGTCCCTCGGCCAGCAGCCGCAACACCTCGACTTCTCGCTCCGTCAGGCCGTCCGGCCCGTTGGCGGTCATCACTGGGTCCAGGAGGTTCAAGACGCGAGTCTGGCCGATCGGCGCGGCGACGGCGCGAGCCTCCCCGGCCCACTGCAGGGCCCGCTCGGTACTGCCGAGCGCGAGCGCGAACAGAGCCCGTCTGGCGAGCGTCTCAGCGACGTGCACCACCGAGCCCATCCGCCGGTCCATCTCCAGGGCCGAGGTGAAATATGCTTCGGCAGTGTCGGTTTCGCCATTGAGAGCCGCGATGCGGGCCAGGTAGCGGTCCGCGCTCCCGAACAACGCGACGAACTGGCCCGCCATGACATTCTTGCCTTCGTAGCGTGTGACGAACGGGCGCAGCGCATAAACCGCTTCCCGGTTGCCCAGCGCCAGCGCCGCTTCCAGCATGAAGATCAGTTCCATCGGCCACCGCGCCGCCTCGGTCCGCTCCCCGAGGTTGCGGCCGAGTAGCTGATTCAGGGCGCGGTTCATGCCGCGCTCGCAGTCCAATTCGGTATAGAGCGCCAGCAGCCCGGGCAACCAGCGGCCAGCGAAAGTCTCACTGCCGTCTACGAATGCGCTGAATCTCCTGAGGGCACCGGTCTCGCGCCGGATCATGAACATCTGGACTCCGTAAGAGCCTTCCGTGGTGTCGCTGCCGAGCAGTCCCCCGGTGCGCACGGCGATCTCCGCCCATCGCTCGGCGTCCTCGAAATCGCCACGCAGGTAGGCCATCCCGCCCTGGGCGCAGGCGCCGACGAAGCTGAAGAAGGGTTGCCCGGAGGTCAGGCCGGCGCGCTCCATGTCCCCCGTGGCCGCCGAAAGGTCGTCCGGCCGTCCCGCTTGATAACTGGCCAGCGCCCGGAAGTGTGACGCAGAGCCCAGGGCCTCGTAGTCCCGCCGGGCGAGCGCCACCCGCGACAGCTCGGTGGACCGATCCAGTTGGTGCTCACACATATCCGGCGTCAGACCGTGCCACAGACTTGTCTCCAGAGCATGCACGAGCACCGCCGGGTCTTCGCCCGCCCGCGCCCGGTCGATGGCCAGGCCGCTGACGTCCCTGGCACGCGCCGTCTCACCGGCGAACGCCAGTGCCCGGCCGAAACTGCCCAGCGCCCGCACATAACGCGAGTCAGCGGCGTCCAGACCGCACGTCTCCAGGGCCGCGGCCAGCAGGTCGGCGGCCTTCGAATCTGCCAGCCCGGGACGCCAATTGGCGTCTTCGTAGCCGATGGCCGCCTGCAGGCGCACCAGCGGGTCATCGGAAGCACTGATGTCCTCGTACATGCCGCGAGCTCGCGCGAAGTCCCCGGCGCGAACGTGATTCGCAGCGGAACGGAGCTGCATCCCGGCCCGCTCCGCGCGGCTGAGCTCTGGTAGCGATGCGGCCCGCTCGTACCAAGACGCCGCGTCCTCATAGGCCAGGCTGTGCTCGGCGATCCGGGCCGCCTCCTGCGCGTACCGCAGGGCCTGTTCGTGGTAACCGAGCACGTGGGCCAACAGATAATGATTGGCCAGGCGCGGGATGACCGAGGGATCGGCCCGCCCCTCCAGGGCCTTCGCCGCTCGGGCATGCAGTATTCGCAGCCGCGACGCCGGCATCCTGGCGACCACGGCCTCTCGGGTCAGCGCATGCACGAATGAGAAGTCGACGTCGGATCCCTGCACCGCCCTGATCAGGCCGACGCCCTCGGCCGAATCGACAGCTGCCAGCGTCACCGCCAGATCGGCCTCGCTGCCGGCGATGAGCGCGGGCAGGTCGAACGTCTCACCGAGCACCGCGGCCTGTTCGACGATCTCCCGCACACTGGCTCCCAGACCGGCCAGCCGGCCGGCGATGGCGTCACCGATCGAGCTGGGAACGGATCGGTGCGAGCTCAGTGCGGCCACCCCGCCGCGCCGCTCCAGATCTTTGCACAATTCGGTCAGAAAGAACGGGTTGCCACCGGTTTTGTCGCGCAACAGAGCCGCCGCGGTCCGCAGCTCCGAGCGGGCCAATCGCTGGGTGCTGCAGACGAATTCAGCGATCGCGTCGGTGTCGAGGCCGTCCAGGTCCAGTCGTCGCACGCCGTCGAAGCGGTGCATTTCGGCCATCCGGTTGACCAGTTCGTCGGAGCGGTCCGGTGCTGTGGTGCGAAACGTCGCCACCACCAGCATGCGAACGTCGGCGCAGCCGGCCAGCACATGCTCCAACATCGCCAGCGTCGGGAGCTGCGCCCAGTGCAGGTCTTCGAGCACCAGCGCGATCGGGCGGTCTCTGGTCAACCGGCGAAGGAATCCGGTCAGCGCATCGAGCAGCACCCGCCGGCCGGTGCCTGCATGTTCGGCGACGGCCGTGTTCGCACTGTGCCGCTGCACATGAGACGACAACCGGCTCAGCTGCGGTCCCGCCTCGGCCAGCGTTTCGGCTAATGCTCCGGGAGGATTTGACGACAGCAGCCGATCGAGCGCCTCAACGAACGGTTCGTACGGAACGCCGGCATCGGCGGTGCAACTGCCCATCAGGACCGCGACTCCGTGATCGGCCAGGGATCCGGCTATGGCGGCGACCAGACGTGACTTGCCTGCACCCGGTTCCCCGCCCACGAAAATCGCCTGGCGGTCACCCTTTTCGACCAACTCCCAGGCCTGCTCCAGCGCGGCCAGTTCACCGGCGCGGCCCACGAAAGACCCACGGCGACGTACGACGACTTCGGCCGGAAGCGGTGGCGGCACCCACTGCGCCATCTGCCCAAGGTAACGGCACCGCGGTCGCCCCGTCGATAGTCAGATATGACCATTGCTGGACGGCAAACGAAATGCTTCGTTGTGGTCATGACGGGTGGCGCCGGCGCGACGTAGCGTCACCGCATCGATTCCAGAATTCGCCGGAAGGTGACGATATGTCCACTGCAAGTGCGGTCGGCCAGCCGAATCTGCTGGGCGGGAGCGTGATTCTGCCGCACGACGCGGAGTACGACGATGCCCGCGCTCTGTACAACGCGATGATCGACAGACGGCCCGCGATGATCGCCCGCTGCGCGTCGGTCGACGACGTGACCGCGTCTCTGGCGTTCGCGCGGACGTCGGGCCTGGCCGTCGCGGTGCGCGGGGGCGGTCACAGCGGTCCCGGGTTCGGCACCGTCGACGGCGGCATCGTCATCGACCTGTCGCCGATGGCCCGGATCGACGTGAACGCCGACGCACGCACCGTCCGGGTGCAGGGTGGAGCGACATGGGGCCAGGTGGACTCCGCCACCCATGCTTTCGGGCTGGCCACACCGTCCGGCGTGATCGCCAGCACCGGTGTCGGGGGGCTGACCCTGGGCGGGGGCCATGGCTATCTGTCGCGCAAGTATGGCTTGACCATCGATAATCTGCTGGAAGCCGAGGTGGTGCTGGCCGACGGGCGGGTGGTGATCGCCTCCGAGTCCGATCACCCCGACCTCTTCTGGGCGTTGCGCGGCGGCGGCGGAAACTTCGGCGTGGTCACCTCGTTCACGTTCCGGCTGCATCCCGTCCAGTCGGTCATCTGTGGGCCGACGGCGTGGCCGGGCGCCGCCACCGCCGACATCCTTTCCTGGTTCCGCGACTTCATCCCGGCTCAGGACGAGGACCTGTACGGCTTCTTCGCGACGATGACGGTGCCGCCGGGCGATCCCTTCCCGCCGGAGTTCCACCTGCAGAAGGCGTGCTCCGTCGTGTGGTGCTACACCGGCGATCCTGCGCGAGCCGACGAGGTGTTCGCGCCGGTTCGGCAGATGAAGCCGGCCTTCGACGGCATCGGCGCGGCTCCGTATCCGGCGCTGCAGTCAACCTTCGACGGTCTGTATCCGAAAGGGCTGCAGTGGTATTGGCGTGGTGACTTCTTCCGGACGATCGACGACGGCGCGGTGCGGGCGCACGCCCGGTTTGCTGACCAACTGCCGACGATGCACTCCGCGATGCACCTCTACCCGATCGACGGGGCGGTGCACCGGGTCGGGCAGACCGAGACCGCGTGGTCCTACCGGGACGTGAACTTCTCGCAAGTCATCGTCGGTGTGGACCCCGACCCGGCCAACGGCCCTGCGCTGCGGCGGTTTACGGCCGACTACTGGGAGGCCACCCATCCGTATTCGGCGGGTGGCGCCTACATCAACTTCATGATGGACGAAGGTCAAGAACGCGTCCGCGCCACCTACGGGCCGAACTATCGCCGACTCACCGAGATCAAGGCGGAGTTCGACCCGCAGAACATCTTCCGTATCAACCAGAACATCGTCCCTGCGAGGTGACCGCGACCATGACCAACACACCGAAATACTGTGTCAGCAACGACAATACAGGCACGGGTTGCCCGGTTCTCCACCATGCCGGGACCCCTACTCCGACCGACGTGAGGTTCCTCCGCGTACTCGCATTGCTCTACGGCGGTCTCAATTACCTGGTGTTCTTCGGAGTCTTCCTATATTTGGTGGGTTTCGTTACCGACATCGGGGTACCCCGCAGCGTCGACCGCGCCCTCCACGCGCCGGTCGGACAGGCAGTGCTGATCGACCTCGGCCTGCTGCTGTTGTTCGCAGTGCAACACAGCCTGATGGCCCGGCCCGCCTTCAAGCGGTGGTGGACCCGATTCGTGCCCGCGCCGATCGAACGCAGCACCTATGTGCTGGTGTCCAACGCGACTTTCGTACTGATGTTCTGGCAGTGGCGTTCGATAGACATCACCATCTGGCAGCTGGATTCCGCGCCGGCTCGGACAGCGGTGTATGCGGCCGGTGGACTCGGGTGGCTGATTGCGCTGGCTTCGACGTTCATGATCGACCACTTCGAGCTCTTCGGCATCCGGCAGGTGTTGCACAACCTACTGTCAAAGCCCCACGTGCAGAAGGGCTTCCGCGTCGTGCTGCTCTACCGGCTGGTGCGCCATCCACTGATGCTGGGATTCCTGATCGCGTTCTGGGCCGCACCGACGATGACGGCCGGGCATCTGCTGTTCGCCGCGGCGAACACCGTCTACATCATGATCGCGGTCCGATTAGAAGAGCGCGACCTGGTCCGGGAGCTGGGTGACCAGTACCGCGGCTACCAGGGACGCGTGCCGATGTTGCTCCCGGGCGTACGGCGCTGACGGTTCAGGCGGACTCCTCGGTTCCACCAGGATTGCAGCGTGAAGTGATCATCGCGACCGCGCCTACCGAGGGCCGCCACGGCTCGATGTTCCAGCTGAGCTTGCCCGGTTGGGCGAATTCGGCGAAACGCCAATGGCACGCGAATTGGTCGCGCATTCCCGGCTTGTCGGCGTCCGGTGCAAGTCTGAGCACTTCCCCCCAGGCCTGGTCCGGCCCGACCAGCCGGGTCGACGCCTGCCGCCCGGCGGCCGTCGGGTACACCCGCAGGCTGGCCGTGTCCCCGACCCTGGTCCACTCGACGCGTTCGACGTAGCCCTGACCGGACGCTGCCAGGTCGACGTGCGCCGCCGTCGCCAACGCCCGGACGACGGGCGACGGGGCCGCCTTCGCCAGGGTTCCGAAAACGCCGAAATGCTGTATGCCGGTGAAGCCGCAGAAAGCGATTGTGCTGAGGGCCACCAACATCCAGATGACCACCCCGTCCCGTAGGCCAGTGCCCGACGGTTGCACACGGCGCGGCTCGTCGTAAGGCGCGGCGCGGTGTGACGCGACGGATGCGGTGGCGGCGGTCATGGATCTCTCAGCTGTCGTGTCGGACTTGTCGATGGACAGAGTCTGGACAGCACCGCTTGGAAAGTTCTTGACGCGACGCGGGATCTTACGAGCTCTGCGGCTCCGTGGATGTCATTGATGCGTGCCCGCGATTTAGACTCGGTGAGGTGAGCTACCGCGAGTTGCCGGCGCCCGCACCGCTGCGGGAGCTGGTGGAGTGCACGTGGGTCAGCGACTCGCCACGGCGCGCGAGGGTCCTGCCCGACGGGTGCATGGACCTCATCGAAATGGACGATCGTGTGCTGGTGGCCGGACCTGACACCGCGGCATTCATCAGCGAGCAAAGCTGTGCTGTCGCAAGGGGGATCCGGTTTCGCCCGGGTGCGTTGCCGAGACTGCTGGGAGTCCCGGCCGTCGAAGTGCGCGACGCGCGGGTCGACCTGGAATTGTTGTGCCCCAACGTCGGTGGCGTGCCGCTGATGTCATTGACCGTCCGCCTGCTACAGGATGAGACTTCCCGCGAGACCGCGCCGTGGCAACTCGCCGTGCTGCGCCGTGTCACCGAACGGCTGGGCAACGGAGCCGCAGTGCACTCGGTGGCCGCGGAAATCGGTTGGTCGGCAAGGAATCTGCAGCGACAGTGTGTCGCGGTGTACGGTTACGGCCCGGCGACGCTGCGGCGGATTCTGCGATTCCGCAGGGCAGTACGACTGCTGGACGCGGGGATGTCTGCCGCTGATGCTGCCGTCATGACCGGATATGCCGACCAGTCGCACATGTCGCGGCAGGTGCGTGAGCTGGCCGGCATCAGTGCCAGTCAGCTCGGCAACGGGGCGTAAAGATCGACCGAGATCCCGTCCGGGTCGGCGACCGTTGCATACCGTTGTCCCCAGGGCGCGTCGAAGGGTTCCACGACTGCGGGGTGACCGGCAGCGCTGAGCCGGCTGAACAGCGTGTCGAGCTCGGCGGGCGTGCCAAGCCCGAACGCCAGCGTCGCTCGCCCCGGCGATGTCGGGGCATCCCAGCCCGGATGGAAACTCGCGATCGTCTCCTCGGTGTCCAACAGCAGGCGGTTGCCACCCGGCAGTTCGACTTCGACGTGCGGGGCGTCCGTCTCGGGAATCGCCAGACCGAGTAGGCGATAGAAGTCCAGGGAACGCGCCAGGTCGCGGGCCACGATCCCGACCGCAGCAGAAATGAGTTGGTGGTCCATGGGTGTGACGCTAGATCGCGGCCGCGGCGGCGGTCATGAACAAATCGGACAACCAGCCGCAGTGTTAGCGTCGACGGCGTGACCCTCAAAGACATCGCCCTGACCACCCTCGACGGCAAACCGGTGACGCTGGCTGAATTGTCCGACGGTGCAACGCTGGTCGTGAACGTGGCCTCCAAGTGCGGACTGACTCCCCAGTACGAAGCGCTGGAAAGGCTGGCCGAGGACTACGGCGATCGTGGCCTGACCGTCGTCGGCGTCCCGTGCAACCAGTTCATGGGCCAGGAACCGGGTACGGCCGAAGAGATCCAGACGTTCTGCTCGACGACCTACGGGGTGACGTTCCCGCTGCTCGCGAAGACCGATGTCAACGGCGACGACCGCCACCCCCTCTACGCGGAGCTGACCAAGGCCGTCGACGCCGACGGCAAGGCGGGCGACATTCAGTGGAACTTCGAGAAGTTCCTGGTGGCTCCCGACGGCTCGGTGGTCAACCGGTTCCGTCCCCGGACCGAGCCCGACGCGCCCGAGGTCATCAGCGCCATCGAGGCCGTGCTGCCCCGATAGGCGGAAATTCGTTACGCGGTCCGGATATACCGTCGGGTTTGCCGCTAATGTGCGGTGAATGCTCCATCTGCGGGTGATCGCACCGACCGAGTCCAGCGATTCGGTGCTCGAAGTCCTTCGCCGCGAGGTGGGGGTGACCCACATCGTCGTGCACCGCGACGCCGCGCTGGAACCGCCGGGCGACGAGATCACGGCCGACATCGCACGCGAAAGCGCCAATGACGTCGTCGACGAGCTCAAAGCGCTCGGGCTCAAGCGGCGGGGCGCCATCACCCTCGATGTGGTCGACACGGTGGTGTCCACCGCGGCGTACCGCGCCGAGAACGAGGCCGACGGCGATCCCGCCGACGCGGTCGTCTGGGACGAGTTGGCCGAGAGGTCACGCGAGGAATCCACCCTGAACGCCACCTTCCTGACGTTCCTGACACTGGCCTGTCTCATCGCGGCAGTCGGTGTTGTGACGGATTCGCCGGTGACGGTCGTCGGTGCGATGGTGGTCGGCCCGGAGTTCGGGCCGCTCGCCGCGCTCGCGGTCTCCATCGTGCGGCGCCGCGGTTACCTCGCCCGGCGGGCGGCGCTGGCCCTGGTGGTGGGTTTCCCGGTCGCGATGTTGGTGACGGCGATCGCCGTGTTGGGCGGCGAGACGATCGGCTGGATCAAGCTGGGAACCCTACGGCAGCTCAACCAGGTCGACTTCATCTTTCAGGTCGGACCGCTGTCGTTCGTGGTGGCACTGCTCGCCGGCGCGGCGGGCATGCTTTCCCTGGTTTCCGCGAAATCCGCTGCGCTGGTTGGTGTTTTCATCTCAGTGACCACGGTCCCGGCGGCCGGATTCGCGGTGGTCGCCGCCACCGTGGGCGACTGGCAGGTTGCCGAGCAGTCCGCCATCCAGCTCGGAGTGAACCTTGCGGGGATCGTGCTGGCGGGGGTTCTGGTGCTCTGGGTCCACCTTCAGACCAGTTCCCGGCACCGGGCCAACCGCCGCTGAGGCAGCGCGTCCACTGCGCGACAACGGCTCCCGTGTCGCTATCCCCCCGATTGGTTGGCAATGCAGGACCGGTATGCCGCCATACACTGGGCTACCACGTCGGGCGGCACATATCGCTCCCCGTAGATGCCTATCTGCACACCGGCTGACATACAGGCCTGCTTCTGGCTGTCGCAGCTGGGTGAGGGTGAGTCAGGGGCTGGGAACACGTCAGTCGGGTCGTTTCCCTCCCCCTCGCTCACGCAAGGCGTTGTCTGCGGTTCGGCCGCCGCTGTGCCGGCAACGACAACGCCGGTCGGCCAGAGCAGGATTAATGCAAGCGCCAACCGGGCGACAGTTGTCGAAATCATCGAAGGCTCCTCACGCGAGAATTGCGCAGACCCAGAAGGTAGGCCCGCGGTTTCGCTCGGCGTAGGGCATTAAGCCGCGGGCGTCAGGGTAGAAAGTCCCTGTCGCGGGGACCGCGGGGGGTCGAACATGACCTTCATGCTTCGCGCGACGTTTGTTGCTGCCGGCATCGGGCTGGCCGCCTTCGGCGCGGCTCCACGGGCCGGCGCGGATCCGTTGGCCGATCTGATGAGGATGCTGCCGTCCGGTTACAGCAGCAGCTCCTGCAAACCTGCCAGTTCACCGGGCGCACTGGCCGCCGTGGAGTGCCGTGACAATTCGGTGCCCGGTGGCCCGACGTTTGCGACCTATTCGCTGTTCCGCGATTACACGGGAATGTATGACGCCTTCACCCAGAGCCTGAAAAATCCCCCGTGGATTGCCACCCCATGCCCCGGCAAGCAGTCGTCGGAACCCACTGCCGTGCTGGGATCGGACGGCAAACAGGCGGGGTTCTTCGCTTGCGCGCACGGCGAAGGCGCCGACTGGCAGCCCAGGGACGGAGCCCTGGCGTGGACGCGTAACGCCGAGCACTTCCTCGGCGTGGCATACGTCAGGTATGAAGGTCAGCTGTATCCGGCCGGCCTGTTCAATTGGGTCAGAGGGCCACAGATCGAAAGCGACTGCGCCGCCGCCGGCGGCAGGTACACGGCATGGCACGGTGACGCCGAAATCTACTATTCGAACTGCTGCTTCAAAGACCACTGCGACGACTACGTCGACGGGACCTACCAGGGACGATCGCAATGAAGCCAGACCGCCTGCACCCCGGGTACCGCGGATGCCGCGTTGGTGCCAGCGCACGCTGGATCGCCGCGATAATGGCGGCGCTGGCCATTGCCGGTTGCACCTCGTCCCCCAAAACTCCGCCGAAACCCGTGGCGCCGAGCCTTTCGCGCGGCCCGCAGAGCGCGCTCTTTTACTCCAAGGCCGGTTCGCTCTACGTCAGCGACCCCGTAGGTACGCCGGGCCGCAAGCTCACCGATGGACCGGCCGATACCGAGCCAGCACCATCACCTGACCTCGCGCATGTCGCATACATCCGCAAGGCGGATTCCGCCGACTATGGCGGTGAGCTATGGCTTCTCGATCTTTCGCCGACGCATACACCCGTTGGCGCCCCGCGACGACTTGTCGACCCGGCTGCTCTTCCACCGAAATTCAGTGACCCGGAATTCAGCGACGCGCAGAGGCGAGTCGTGCGCCCCCGCTGGTCCCCCACCGGGAACCGCATCGCCTTCCTCGAGGCCGGCGAAGGGGGCGGCCTGCTGCTGGTCGCGGACGCCCAGAACGGGCAGACCGTACCGCACCGACAGCGGATGTTTGCCGACGACAACTATGCGTGGGCTCCTGACGGCCAGCACATCGCCTGGACGGGCGGACGCAGTGACGTGTCCCCCGTCGACGTCAACGTACTGACGGTCGGTGATACCTCGACGCCCGTCCTGCGGGCCACCAACGCGTTCTCCGTGACGTACGACGTTGCGGGTCAGTCGATCTGGTTCGCAAATGGCAACGCAACCGGTGAAATGTTCGAAGGGATCCCGTTCGCATTCCGCGACGGCGGCATCTACTCCATCGCCTCCCCCGGCGGAGCGGGCGCGAATCCGCCGGGGGCGCCGACATCACTCATCAAGGGGCAGGCGTTGTACGGAGATGTTGCGGCGCTTTCCTCCGGCGCCGCGGCGTTCACGCAAACGAGTGCCGACGGATCGTCCAAGAGCATCCAGGTGCTGGATGCCCACGCGTCGATGGCCCGCACGATCGTCGGGAACGTGGCGGCCGATAGCCCCGGCCCCGTCTGGGGACCGGGGGACCTCCTCGCCTACGTCGATTCCGGGAAACACTTGGTGGTGACGGACGTGGACAACCGCGCACCCAAGCAGATCGAAACGAGTGTGGACGCCTTCGGGTGGCCGCCCCGATGAGCATTCGTTGCGGCCACCCTCGATTGCGAGGGTGGCCGGGAACTTCCGGCAAACCTGCGAAGGGTGTTGTGGTGCAGGTTAATCAGTGATGGTTCGCCGGCAGCGGTGTCGATGACGACTCGTGTCCAAGGCGCTCTCTATCCCAGGTGCGTGAGCTCTAAATGCTGGGTTACGCGCGGCAACCCTTTGTCTGATCCGCACACGGGCCTGGAGATGCCAGATTCGTTCTTGCCTGAAAGGGTGTTCGGATCCCATGTTGCGTAGCTGGCGTACGCGCCGGGAACCGCCGTGCCCGAGGGACAGAATGCGTCAGAGTGCCAGGCAAGTGTCCATTGCCCGTTGAACAACCGCGCCTCCCCGAAGCCTGGGCCGCCCGGCGTGTTGGCTACCGATGCGCATCCCGCACCGCAGGGGGTGAAGTACCAGTCGCTTGTGGTGGTCTCACCGGATGCCGAGGTCACCGTCGAGACGTAGTGGCCGCTCATCGTCGGATTAGCCGAGGCGATACCGGCCGACCCGGCAGCCAACCACCCGGCGCACACAGCGACAGAGACAATGCGTCGTGAAAAGGTCATGATCGGGTGTCCTCTCTGAGAGCCGCAGCGCTTACCCCATAACTTTGCTATAGCACAAAGACCGGGGATTTGGCCCTTCCGCTTTCCCGGGGACTGCGCACCGTGGTCGGCCGGCCGTTCAGCGCAACCGAAGGTCTGATAACGAAACTGCTCACTCCTCCGGCCTGAAGTCCTGTCGGCAGTGCCGCGAATCCACTGCGCTCAAAGGACTTCCGCTGCGGCGGGTCGCATGACTGTTATGCGCGGCGCGAGTTACCTTGTTGCCGTGCCGGATCGGTGCGGGTGCTCCGCGAAACCCGCTGTCTCACGTCGTGACGTACTCAGATACGTTGCGGCCGCGCCGATCGCGCTGGGTCTGGGTACCCTGGTATCCGCACTCGCACAACCTGCGACGGCGGCGGCGGACCCGGTGCTGGTTGCCGCGGTCGAAGTCCCCGGGCAGCCGCCCAATATCATCAGCCGCGCGCAGTGGGGCGCCGAGGAGTCGCTGCGGACCCGGCCACCGGTGTATGACAACGGAATCAAGGCAGGCGTCGTGCACCACACCGCCACCGTGAATGACTACGCACCACAGGATTCCGCGGCGATCGTGCGCTCGATCTACGCGTACCACACGCGCACCCTGGGTTGGTCGGACATCGCTTACAACGCACTGGTCGACAAGTACGGTCAGGTCTTCGAGGGGCGATTCGGCGGGATGGCCAGGCCGGTTCAGGGCACCCACACCGGCGGGTTCAATCGCAATACCTGGGCGGTGTGCATGATCGGCGAGTTCGATGCGATGGGTCCCACGCCCGTTCAGGTGCGGACCGTCGGCCGATTGCTCGGGTGGCGACTCGCCTTGGATGGCATCGATCCCCAAGGCAGCACCACGTTGACGTCGGACGGGGGACCCTACACCCGAGTCCCCCGCGCCACCGCCCTGAGCCTGCCGAGCATTTTCGCCCACCGCGACGTCAGCGACACCGATTGCCCCGGCAAAATCGGCTACGTCTTGATGGGTCAGATTCGCGACGTCGCCGCGCAGTTCACCAGGCGCCCCAGCCCGTCGGACCTGGCGCAGTCACTGGAAGGGAGTGCCATCTACGACCGGTGGCAGACCATGGGCGGCATGAACAGCGCACTGGGCGCACCGAAGTCACCGGAATCGCAAGGGGCGGGAAGCGCGCGGTACGTCATCTTCCAGAAGGGGGCCATGTACTGGTCCCCGGTCACCGGAGCCCAGCCCGTCACCGGCTCCATCTACGCCGCGTGGGGCGCTCTGGGCTACGAACACAGCGCGCTGGGGCTGCCGACCAGCGCCGAAATCCAGGAACCCGAGTGGACCGCGCAGAACTTCCAACACGGCACCCTGAACGTCGACCGTCGGAGCCGCACCGTCTCGAGCGTGATCGATGGTGTCGCCGCTCTGGTGCCGCCGCCGTCGGCAGACGGGCCGCCTGTGCAGCTTGAGCGATTTTCCCTGGCGCGCAGCCGGGTTTGACCACGCGGCGGCCCTATGACACGGCGACGGTGATCGGCGCCGTGTTCTGTCCAGTCACCCGCACCCAGTTCGCCGATGAACCCCGCCCCGGGACGGATGCCCGGATCTCGACCGTCTCCCCCGGAAACACCGTCACGTAATTGTCGTCGTACTCGATCGGCAGGATCTCGTCGCCGTCGAGCGATGACAAGACCTCGGCACGTTCGAAGAAGGCTACGTTCGGCGTGGGGTTGTGCAGCCGAATGGACACGCTCTGATCGGTCGACCGCGCCGCGATATCGAGCGGCACGCGCGGCAGGTAGTTCAAAGCTGTCATGTCCGCCCAGCTCGCCTGGATCGAGTCGAACGCGCGGTCATTGTCCGGATCCCCCACGTCGTCCGGCTGTTGGGATTGCCAATAGACGTTGTCGGCAACGACCTCACCGGAATCCCGGGTCAACTGACACCGAACGAAGAAGACGGGCGAATTGGTGAGCCCACGGGGTAGCGTCATGGCTTCCGCGGCGCCGCCCGCAGACACGTTGGTGCGCTGCGAAATTCGATCGGTCTGCAGTGTTCCCTGCAGGTCGTAGACACGGACGCGGACGCGCAGGTCGTCTTCGTCGTGTCGAGTCTGGTTGACGACCCTGATGCGAGCGGGGCTGCCGTAGCCGCCGGCGTACGAATCGAATACGGCGGAGAGAGGGCGTAGCCCCTTCTTGGCGCCGAAGTAGGCACCGCCCGGGCGCAGGTAGTAATCGAAGAGCTGGCCGAAGAAGGACGGCCAGTGACTGTTCAGCATCCAGTAGATGGTCATCTTGTGGCGGTCCCATCCCGTGGCCGCGAACGACTCGAATTGCGCACGGGCAGATTCGTATTGGGCCATCTGGGCTTTGGCGGCGAACACTTCGGCACTGTCGGATGGGCCGTAGCGCAGACCGATCGACCGCTGCGCGCTGAGCAACGCGGCGTTCTTGGGCTGGGCACCGGCGTGGAAGTACCAGGTGTCGTTGATCGGCCACAGCTTGTCGGGCGGGATAAATTTTCTCAGGCTGGCGAATGGCGGGATCTGTTCATTGCTGCCCTGTTCGGCGGATGAGCCCCAAGTGGCACCGTAGCGTCCGCTGAACCAGAAGGTAGGCGGTCGCCACGTGTACGGTCCCGCCATGTCGATGCCATCCCATTGCGCATTGCCGTCGCCGTCGCGCGCCTGAATGGCGGCGGTATCGACAGTGGCGTTCTGCCAATGCAACTCATCGAGTATCGACCGGTATCGGGCGCGGATGTCGGGCGGCGGCAAGCCGTCGCTGCCGTTCGCCCAAATGAACGCCGATGCGTGGGATTCGAAGGACTGGACCTGTGAGCGCAGGCTCGCCATCGCCACACGGTCGTCTTCGGGATCCCACTGCTCCCATTTCTCCCACTGGTTGCAGCACATCCAGCCGGCCATCAGCGGGATACCGAGCTCGTCGGCCTTTTCCGCGAGGTGTTCGCTGGCGATTTTGCCCTCGAGCCGCAACATGTTCAAACCCAGATCCTTTGCGTATTGCAGGATCACGGTCTCCCGGTCCGGGTCGTACCGGAACAGCAGATCGGGTGTGTACGCGGCGCCGCGCACCGGAAAGTTCTCGCCGTTGACCTGCAGATAAAAGTCTCCACCGTCGCCCGAGAACCCTTCGTCGCGATGTTGGGTAACGGTGCGTATGCCGAAACGGAATTCTTTGACATCGCTTGGCCGATTGTCGATCCGGAATTCCAAGCGAACGTCGTGCAGAGTGGGCCGCCCCATCGTGTACGGCCACCACAGGTCCGGATGTTGCAGGTTCAACTGCGCGAACTGATCTGGCGTGAGGGTGATTCGGCGATTCTCTCCGGGCCCGAGGGTGACGGCCTGTTCGACGTGCACGGTGGATCTGTCAGGGCGGGTGATCGTGGCCCGGAGGATGCCGCGCTCCCGCTGTGTGTGGTAGTTGTGGATCTCGGTGTGGATCGTCAGCCGCGCATTGTCGGTGCGGGGCAGCGGAAGTTCCGAATTGACCGTCGCAGCACCGATTCCCACATCGCCGACCGATCGCAGGTACACCGGCTTCCAGATGCCGGCATTGCGGTCGGCAACGAATGATGTTCCGCGCCGGTCGGGGTCGCCATCGGGCGCAGGGAGGCCGAGGTAGTCCCAGTTGATCCAGTCGTTCCAACTGTCCGCCAGCTCAACACCGTCGACGTCCTGAAGAGCACGCTCAGGTGTCACCTTGACCGCCAGAACATTTGTCTGTCCAGGCCGAAGCCACGGCGTCACGTCCAGCTCATGCGCCACGTACATACCGACGACTTGCGTGCGGTCGGCCACCAGGTGTCCGTTCAACCAGACTTCGCCGCGGTAGTTGATGCCTGGGAACCCCAACACGTAGGTCGTTCGGCCCTGTGGTGCGGTGAACTCGGTTCGGTACCACCAATCCTGCCGATAGAGATCGGGCGGCACGTGGTCTCGAAGGTTCTTGCCGGTGTACAGATCTCGGTAGACGCCGTTCTCCCGCAGTATCTCCAAGACGGTGGCCGGCATACGCGCGACTTTGTACCAGGCGGTGGCGTCGTAGTCGGTCACTGACAAGGCGCCGCCGGTCATCGAGGTCGTCGTCGCGGGAGACAGCGTCCAATTGTTCGAGAGCTCAAGACGGTCCGGTGCGGCGGACAGAGCATGAGTCGCGACAGGCGAGTACGCCGCCGCACACAATGACAGCGAGGAAAGCGCCAGCACGAAGAAGATCTTGACGGCGACCTTCATTTCTCGGCTCCTCGACACGTGTGTTCGGCTCATCATGCCGTCGACCGTCAGGCGACGCCAACAGAGCGGGGCGACGGCGGGAGGGCCGGTAGACGCCGACGAAAGTTATATTGCTGGTTCAGCAAGTCTTCTGATTCTGGTCAAGGAGCGGTCACCATGGGGGATTCAACGGTCAGCGGCATCGGCAAGAGATGTACGGGTCTTGCTTCAGGCTTGTTCGGGGTGGTTGTCGTCATCACTGCATGCCTCTTGGGCGTCGGTCTCCCGCCCGCTGGGACGTCATCGTGGACGGCTCTTGCCGACCCGGGTTTCCACCCGCCTGACAACTGCGGATCCCCAAACGACAGTGGACCCAGACTCGAACTCTGGAAGTCCGTCAAAGACCACTATCCCCCGCCGGCCAACCCGGCGCCCAACATCTTCGTCAACGATTCATGGGCACTGAAGGACGGCGGACAGGGCAAACACGACCTACTGGCGATACCGAGGGCCCGCGTCACCGGTGTCGAATGCCCGGAGATCTGGGGCCCGAAGGCCTTCAACCTCTGGAAGCCCGCCTGGGATGAGGCGGTCAAGCGATTCCAGGGCGTTGACATCATGTTGGGAATCAACTCTTTCCACGGCCGCAAGCAGGATCAGTTGCACATCCATCTCACCGGCCTTCAGCACCAGGCCAGGAACGACCTGAACGGCCTCAAGGGGATTCCGACGGACCTGTCGAAGTGGAACACGAGCCTGTATGTCGTGATGGGCCATGTGTACCGAATCGTGCGGGTCAACGACCTCGACACGAACGTCTTCAAACTGGTCAAGGACAACATCTCTCAAAACGATATGTTCCAGCAGTCCATCGCGGTTGTCTCCGCGGCACCGAACAAGGGTTTCTACATCCTGAGCACCCAGGGCAAACCCGATGCCGGGGAACCCGAGCACAATCCTGAACTGCGGATCGGCAAAGACTTCGGCACCGAGGCGATCGACGGCCTCATCTGGCGGGGCTGACAAGGCGGAACAGCTAAGAGCTTGTGTCCGAGGGGTTTTCGGATCCCGCTGAGCTTGCCGGTGTGCGTCACCTCGGGTCGCCATCGAAGGCGGCTACGCCTTGCCGTTGTTTCCGTTGTTGCCGAGCAGCAGCCCGCCGGTACCGCCGGTGCCGGCCGTACCACCGGCTTTGCCGGCATTGCCACCGTTGCCGCCGTCGCCGATGAGCACGGCGTTGCCACCGTTTCCACCCTTGCCCGCGGTGGTGGCGCCGAATCCGCCGGCCCCACCGTCACCGCCGCTGCCGGTTGCGCCGGATTTGCCCCCGTTTCCGCCTGCGCCGCCGGTGCCGTTGCCGTTGGCGTTGGCGCCGGACCCGCCGGCCCCGCCGGCGCCGCCCGAGCCGGACAGCAGGCCGGCATTGCCGCCCGCGCCCCCGGCGCCGCCCTGCTGGGTGGTGCTTCCGCCCGCGCCACCGTGGCCGCCGTTGCCGCCCGCGCCGCCTGAGCCGAACAGGAGGCCGGCATTGCCGCCGGTTCCGCCGGCCCCTCCGGTCTGGGTGCCGGCCCCGCCGCTGCCGCCGGCGCCACCGGCGCCGAAGGACAGTGCGCCGGCGTTGCCCCCGGCGCCCCCGGCACCGCCGGTGCCGCCGCCGTACCCCCCGGAGCCACCGGTGCCGCCGGCCCCGAACAGCCCGCCTGTCCCGCCGGCCCCACCGTTGCCGGCGAGCCCCCCGGCCCCGCCGGTTCCGCCATCCCCGAACACCAGACCCTGACCGCCGGCCCCGCCCACGGCTCCGGGCCCGCCGGACCCGCCGACTCCGCCGTTGCTGAACAGGCCGCCGCTACCGCCGGCACCGCCCACACCGGTGGCCCCGGGTCCCGCGCCGTGCCCGCCGGTACCGGCGGCGCCCGAGAAGAAGCCGGCGTTGCCGCCGCGTCCCCCTGCCCCACCCTTGCCGGCGTTGATGGCCTGACCGCCGTCACCCCCGGTGCCGCCGGCGCCGTTGAGCAGAGCTGAGCCGCCGGCACCGCCGGCGCCGCCAATCCCGCCGGCTCCGTTGGCGATGCCACCCGCGCCGCCGGTGCCACCGGTGCCGAACAAGATGCCTCCTGCCCCGCCGGCTCCACCGGCGCCGCCGGCACCGCCGGCAGCGGTGTTGGTCGCGCCGTGCGCGCCGTTGCCGCCGTTGCCGAACAGCCAGCCGCCGTCCCCGCCGGCCGCTCCGGTTCCCGGAGTTCCGTTGGCGCCGTTGCCGATCAGCGGCCGTCCGGTCACGGCCTGGACGGGCTGGTTGACGATGTTGAGCGCATCTTGTTGCAGGACATGCAACGGATTGGTGCTCAGGGGCGCGTTGAAGCCATCGGCGCCCAACAGCAGCCCGCTGATGCCACCGAGGCCGGCTTTGCCCGCGGTCACCCCGCCGGTGCCGCCGCTGCCGGCGTTGCCGCCGTTACCGATGAGCACACCGTTGCCCCCGGCCCCGCCGTTGCCGCCGGTGGTCACACCGGCCCCGCCGTTGCCGCCGTTGCCACCATTGCCGAACACTCCGGACTTGCCGCCGGCCCCGCCGGTCCCGCCGGTGGTGACGGCGGCCCCGCCGCTGCCGCCGGTACCGCCGGAGCCGATCAGTTGGCCGGCATTGCCACCGGTGCCACCGGTGCCTCCGGTGGTGCGGCCAAGGCCACCGGCACCGCCCGCGCCGCCGTTGCCGGTGAGCAGGCCGGCGTTCCCACCGGCCCCGCCGGCCCCGCCGGCCGTCTGGCCGTTGTTGAGCCCTTCCCCGCCGGCGCCGCCGGCGCCGCCGTCGCCGAAGCCGAACATGCCGGCGTTGCCGCCTGTTCCACCGGCCCCGCCGGTGCTGCCCAGGCTCGAGCCGCCGCTTCCGCCGGTGCCTCCGGCACCGAACATTCCGCCGGCACCGCCGGCACCCCCGGCACCCCCGGTCGTCCCGGCGGTCGTGGACGTACCGGTTCCGCCGGCACCGCCCGTACCGCCGGTGCCGAAGGTTCCCCCGTCTCCGCCGGCGCCACCGGCGCCGCCCGACGCGCCGGCCCCCCCGGCCCCACCGACCCCGCCGTCGGTGAACAGCCCGCCGCTGCCACCGGCGCCCCCTGCCCCGCCGGTGGCGTTGCCGAAGGTGAATCCGCCCGCGCCGCCGGTCCCGGCAGCCCCGAAGAGCAGACCCGCGTTGCCGCCGCGTCCGCCGGCCCCGCCGCCCGCGCCTCCGGCGTCGGTAGAGGAACCTCCCACCCCGCCGGCGCCACCCGCGCCGACGAGCATGGCGTTGCCTCCCGATCCGGCGGCCCCGCCGGCTTTGCCCGCGGTTGTGGCGGTACCACCGGCCCCGCCGGCCCCGCCACTTCCGAACAGTCCCGCCGCGCCGCCGGCGCCACCCTTGCCCCCGTCAGCGCCGGCGGTCGAGGTTCCCGACCCGCCGGCACCGCCGTTGCCGATCAGCCATCCGCCGGCACCGCCGTCTTGTCCCGTCCCCGGCGCCCCGTTGGCACCATTGCCGATCAGCGGGCGCCCGGTCTGTGCCACGAATTGCGCATTCACCACATCGAGCAGGCTCTGTAAAGGTTGTGCCGCAGCGGATTCCGCCATCGCGTAGGAGTTTGCGCTCCCGGTCAACGCCTGAACGAACTGTTGATGAAACGTCGCCGCCTGCGCGCTCACGCTCTGATACCCCTGGCCCAGCGTCCCGAAGAGTTCGGCGATGGCGACCGAGACCTCATCCTCGGCGGCAGCCAGCAGACCCGTCGTATGCACCGTCGCCGCAGCGTTAGCCGAATGGAGCGCGGAGCCGATACCGGCCAAATCTGTTGCAGCCGTGTCTATCAACTCCGGCAGCGCGATGACGTAGGACATTTTGACACCTTCCTGCGAGTCACGACCGAACGGCCCTGACGGGTGGTTTGATCGCCAGACCGCTGTCGATCTGGTGAGCTTTTGAAAGGACTTGGTGTTACAGCGGTGCCGGGCTCGGCTCCCTCAACCGCTGTCCGTGATGCCGCAGAAGCTCTGCGGCAGTTGACTGGTCACGCCTCGACGCTATGAGGTGAGATCGTGCCCGTCATGACCACAACTAGGCATTTTCCGGACACCCGGCGATAGTCAGATCTGACTAATCAGCCAGCTGACCGCCACAAGTTTTGCCCGCTGACCGTCGTAATGAGTTGTCACATAACGTTTCATAGGCTGATTGTTCGCCGGGGACGGGTGTCGGATCATGGGGCAGATGCCTCAAACTCGGATCCCGGAGCGCTGCCGGCCTCGGACTTGCCCCGCCGATTTACGCCGAGACTAGATGTCAGACCCTGCTGGGAGGATGGGGTTATGTCGGTGACCTACCCGGTGGCCTCTTACGAGCAGCCTGCTGTTAAGCGTTTGGAGGTGTTGTTCGAGGAATTGGCGGAGTTGGCGGGTCAGCGCAACGCGATCGACGGGCGGATCGTGGAGATCGTCGCGGAGATGGATCGCGACGGGTTGTGTGGGTCCACCGGGGCGCGCTCGGTGGCCGCGGTGGTGGCCTGGAAGCTGGGATGCTCTCCGGGGAACGCGCAGACGATCACGACGGTGGCTGGCCGGCTGGGGGAGTTTCCGCGGTGTGCGTCCCAGTTGCGCGAAGGACGGTTGTCGCTGGATCAGGTCGGGGTGATCGCCGCCCGCGCCGGGGACGGATCCGATGCCCATTACGAGCAGCTGGCCAGTGTCGCCACGGTCAGCCAGCTGCGCACCGCGATCAAGGGCGAGCCGCGCCCGAAACCGGATCGGCGCCCGCCCCCGGCGATCACCAAGACCAGCACCGAAGACTCCACGTGCTGGCGGATCACCCTGGCGCCCCCCGAAGCGGCGAAATTCGAGGCCGCACTGGCCGCCCATCGCGAGGCCCTGATCACCCAGTGGAAACACGACCGCCCCGAGGTTGCTTCGGAGTCCGCGCCGCCGATGCCCGACACCATGGATGCGTTTCTGCGGCTGGTCGAGGCCGGCTGGGACGCCGAGGCCACCGCCCGCCCACACGCCGCGCACACCACGGTGGTGGTGCACCTCGACGTCGACGCGCACGCCGCCGAGCTGCACCTGGGCCCGCTGCTCAGTGAGGGCGACCGCCACTACCTGACGTGCGATGCCACCTGCGAAGTCTGGTTCGAACGCGACGGCCAGCCCATTGGCGCCGGCCGCACGACCCGCACGATCAACCGGCGGCTGCGCCGCGCCCTGGAACACCGCCACCCCTGCTGCGCGGTGCCCGGCTGCGGGGCCACCCGCGGCCTGCACGCCCACCACATCCGGCACTGGGAACACGGCGGCCCCACCGAACTGATCAACCTGATCCTGCTGTGCCCCTATCACCACCGCCTACACCACCGAGGCGAGATCACCATCTCCGGGGACGCCGACCACCTCACCATCACCGACCGCGACGGCGACATCCTGCTCCCCGGCTCCCTGGCCCGACCACCCACCAGCCCCCCACCCGACGTCGCCCCCTACCCCGGGCCCACCGGCGAACGCGCCCAATGGAAGTGGTACACCCCCTTCCAACCCCAACCACCACCCACCACCAACTAGCTTGATTGGCGGCCGCGCGCTGGAACCCAATTCAGATCGGGGACCTGGTTCGGGCTAAGCATCACGGGCCGGCGAGGTCGTCGCTGTCTAGTGCCGCTGCGTTATACGGTGTCCGCTGCGATGCGCTCCCACTCGTCTGTTGAAATCCGCTGTGTCACAACAGAATCAGTCACACCGCGCTGAACCAACGGCGTTCAGAGTACGGCGGGCCGCCGCGTCCGCACGAGTAAACATCAGTACGGTGACGACGGCTGGCCGCCGCCCTGGAGACGCGGCGGGCTAGTTGAGGACGAATGAAAGACGGGTGGGCGGCTGAGAGTTGGCGAGGATCAGCACCGAACTCTGGTTGTTCACGTCGTCGAAGGGGAAGCCGTAGGCGAGGTTGTTGATGCTGTTGGCGTGGAAGAACTGGGCCCAGTTGTTCCACCGCCCCCCAGTCGGATAGTAGGCGGCGACGTTGGCCCACTGATCCGGCGAAATCGCCACGCCGCGGTTGAACGCCGCGTTGAGTTCGGCGAGGAACGCACCCTGCTGCTCGGTGCCGACGAATGGGCCGTTGGACGCGAAAACTTGTGCCGTCGTCGGCTTTACCATCGTGTACGTCGAGGCGGCTTTACCGTCGGGCGTAACGGTGTAGTGGAAGAGGCCGCTGCCGTCGATGTTTCCCGTCACCGTGTAGCCGGGGCCGTCGTAAACAAACTGGTGGGTTTGATAATTCGACCAGAAGTCGTTGATCGGTTGGTCGAGCCAGCTGACCAGGCCGCCGGGCGTGGCGGTCCGTGGGGTCAGAATCCGCAGCGGGTCGCCGGAGCCGTCGTGAAGCACCAGAGCCTGGAACTCAGCCGGGACCGAGGTCGCGTACTGCGCGAACACCTGGTCTCGCGTCAGGGTGATGCCGCGGGTTCCGCTAAACCCGGTCGAGTCCTGCCCCAGCGTGTAGGAGAACGGCAACCCGAACTGGTCCACCTGCGTGGTGTTACCCCCGAAGGCGACCGCACCGTACTTGTAGGTCATCTCGTACCAGTCGTAGACCGTGTTGTAGTTCGGATCGGACGGGTTCGCGGGGTCGAGACCCGCCCAGCCCGAGTTGTCCGCGGCGATCCCGATATAGAGCGGGTTCTTCATCGACACAAAGATCCGGCCGCCCTGGAATTCCGAAGGTATGGCGAGGTTGCCTGTCTGGTCGAGGGTGAACGACATGTTGGCGTAATTCACCCCGTTGTACGTGAGATGACCAGGAGCGTTGGCCGCGCTGGAATCGATGTGGTGTGCCATGCCGTTCTGGTCGACCCACGACCACTGACCGGGCGTCGTCTGGCCGAGCAGGGTCAGGTAGATCTCGCTGTTGCTCAAGCCCGTGTTGTTGATGAAAGGACCCACACGAAATCCGCCAGGGAGGCCGTTGGCTCCGTTGAGACCCGCTTGACCGGGGCTGCCCAAAAATCCGCCCGCGCCTCCGGCGCCGCCAAGGCCGCCGGTGCCCCCGGGACCGCCGGCGCCGAAGTTTCCCGCGGCGTCGGCCGGGCCTCCGATCCCACCGGTGCCGCCGACTCCGCCCGCACCGCCGGTGCCGCCAGTGCCGAAGAACAGCCCGCCGTGACCGCCGACCCCGCCCGCGCCGCCAGTACCGCCGGCGCCGCCCTGCTGTCCCGCAACGCTGGTCGTGGTGCCGGTGCTCCCAACGCCGCCGGCGCCACCGGTGCCGCCCCGACCGAACAAGCCTGCCGCACCCCCGGCACCCCCGGTTTGCCCGGCTGCCCCTGAACCGCCGTCGCCTCCGTTACCCCACAGGAGTCCACCGGGCCCGCCGGCTTCACCGGTCCCTGCGGCTCCGTTTCGGCCGTTGCCGATCAGCGGCCGCCCCAACAGAATGTTGAAGGGCGCATTGATCACATCCAGGATGCTCTGCTCTATCGACTGCAACGACACCGCACTGGCGGCTTCCGCGGCGGCATAAGCGCCGGCCCCCGAATTGAGGGCTTGCACGAACCGCTGCTGGAAAGTCGCAATTTCCGCGCTGATCGCCTGATAAGCCTGCCCATGCTCGCCCAGCAGGGCCGCGATCCCCGCCGACACCTCATCCGCACCCGCGGCCAGCAGTGTTGTAGTCGAATTCGCCGCTGCGGCATTGGCTTTCGTCACCGACGAGCCGATCACCACCAGATCCGAGGCCGCCGTGACCACCAGCTCCGGCACCGCAGTGACAAACGCCATTCCGCACCTCCAGCAACCGAGTCGACGCAAAATCCTCGAAAGAGCATTACCGGCCAATTGCCCGTAGGTCAACACTGTCGAACACTTTGCGACAAACGCGTGACGGCACCCGCCGTGCGAAGTCTCGTCGGCGGGATTGGACCAGCGGTTTTCGCGAGAGGAATCGCTATTTGTGTCTAACAGTCAGCGGGAATTATCGATCATTCTCGCGCGTGCCGGGCACCGGCACTGGGGTACGGACTCGGCGGCCGACCCACCATGTCAGCTGGTCTCACGTAGGGAATCGAGGCGCTGGTTCACCCTGGCCAGCGCCTCGTCGAAGACGGCCACCTTCTCACTTCGCCGTTCGCTGGCCGGTTGGGCGGCGCCGCGTGCGCCTTCGGCCTCGACCCGGGCCGCACCTTGGCGCCGCAACAGACTGAAGTTCTTCTCCCGCGCGGTCCTGAGGCGGTTCTGCAGATCTTTCAGCTGCTTCTCGTCCATACGCTCCAAGGCGTCGCCATGGCTCTGGCCGATCAGCGAGGTCTCCTGCAGGGTCAGGTTCACGTGGTGGTTGCTCACGGTGATTTCATAGCTTGATCCGGACGGGTCCGCACACGAATCACCGATAGCGCGCCGAATTGTCACGCCGGGTGCATCTCGCGTTCATCGCGCGGTCGACATTCAGGACACTGATCATCGGGAAGCATACTGCGGCAACCGTTTTGCCAAGTACGGCGCCGTCCGGCTGCCTTTCGCGCGCGCAACGTCGATCGGCACGCCCGCCGCGACGATCCGGCCACCTTCGTTGCCGGCTCCTGGCCCGAGGTCGATCACCCAGTCCGCGCCCGCGACCATCCGCATGTCGTGTTCGGCCACCACCACGGTATTGCCCGCGTCGACCAGCCGGTGCAGCTGACGATCGAGCAGATCTACATCCGCGGGGTGGAGCCCCGTGGTCGGCTCGTCCAGGAGGTAGAGGGTATGCCCTCGGCGGGGTCGTTGAAGTTCGGAGGCAAGCTTGATCCGCTGCGCCTCACCACCTGACAGTTCCGTCGCGGGCTGCCCGAGGCGGAGATATCCCAACCCGACCTCCTGCAACGTGGTCAGGCTCCGCGCCGCCTTCGTGACATCGGCCAAAAAGTCTGATGCCTCATCGACGGTCATCGCGAGCACGTCGGCGATCGTGCGATCGCGGTATCGCACCTCGAGTGTCTCGTCGGAATAACGCGCTCCCTGACACGCCGGGCAGCTGGCGTATGTGCCTGGCAGAAACAATAATTCGACCGAGACAAATCCCTCCCCCTGACAGGTGGGGCAGCGACCTTCGGACACGTTGAAGGAAAACCTGCCCGCTGTCCAACCGCGGCGACGCGCCTTCGATGTGGCGGCGAATTCCCGGCGCACGGCGTCGAACAGCCCGGTGTAGGTCGCCAGTGTCGAACGCGGAGTGCGTCCGATCGGACGCTGGTCTACCGATACCAGCCTTTCGATCTCCCCGACGCCTTCTGCCGCTACCCCGACGCTCGCGTCGTGATCGAGATCGACGATCTCGCTTTCGGTTTCGTCGTCACCCGGTGCGGCCGGCTCGCCAGCTCGTCCCGTGCCGAGGTGGCTGTGCACAACGTCGCCGAGGACCTTTACGACAAGCGTCGACTTGCCCGAGCCGGACACTCCGGTGACCGCGGTATACACACCGAGTGGCAGGTCCACGTCGAGGTCTCGCAGATTATGAAAGGCGATCCCGCGTAGCCGCAGCTGCCCGGACGGCGTCCGGGGTGCGCGCGGTGGCGGACTGGCCTCCTCGAAAAGGTAGCTGCGAGTTATTGATTCCTCGATGTCGGCGAGACCGGGCACCGGTCCGCTGTAAAGCACATTCCCGCCGAGCTCCCCCGCCCCGGGTCCGACGTCGACGATCCAATCGGCACGGCGCACCACGTCCATGTCGTGCTCGACCACGAACAGCGAATTGCCGGCCAGCCGTAGGCGATCAAGAACGTCCAGCAGCGGTTCGGCATCCGCGGGGTGCAGTCCGGCCGACGGCTCGTCGAGCACGTACAACACCCCGAACAAGCCGGCGCGCAATTGGGTGGCCAGCCGCAGCCGCTGCAGTTCGCCGGGCGACACTGTCGGGGTGCGGCGACTGAGCGTGAGATAGCCGAGGCCGAGATCGACGAGCACGTGCAGGCGTGCGACCAGGTCGGCGGCGATCCGGGTCGCCACTTCCGTCAACTCACCGGACTCCGTTGACTCGTACGCCGTGCCGGCATCGGTCCGAGAAGCCGTGGGACGCAACGTGTCAGCAAGCTCGGCCAACGGCATTCCCGCGTAGTCAGCGATAGTGCGCCCGGCGAATGTGACCTTCAGCGCTTCCGGTCGCAGCCCGGAACCGTCACACACCGGGCAGTCGACGGTGTCGACGAATTGCAGCACGCGGCGGCGCATCATCGCGCTGTGAGAGTTGGCCAACGTGTGGCGGACATGACGTTCGGCGCTGGAGAACGTCCCGTTGTAGTAGTAGTCAGCCTGCACGGGATGCCGGCTGGGATCGATTTCGACGGTCGGCTGCTCATCAGTGAACAGAATCCAATTACGTTGCCGCTTGGGCAGTTTCCGCCATGGCTTGTCGATGTCGTATCCCAGCGTGACCAGTATGTCGCGTAGGTTCTGGCCCTGCCACGCGCCCGGCCATGCGGCGACGGCGCCGTCGCGGATGGTCAGCGTGGGGTCCGGTACCAGTGTCTGTTCGGTCACCCGGTGGATTCGTCCCAATCCGTGGCATTCGGGGCACGCCCCGACCGCGGTGTTCGGTGAGAACGCATCAGAGTCCAGTCGTTCCGTGGCGCCGGGCGGGTACGTTCCGGCGCGGGAGAACAACATCCGCAGCAGGTTGGACAGGGTAGTGACAGTGCCGACCGTCGACCGCGACGTCGCCGAACCGCGGCGCTGCTGCAATGCGACGGCGGGCGGCAGACCAGTGATGTCATCGACCTTCGGTGCGCCGGCCGGCAGTAGCAGGCGGCGGGCGTAAGGGGCAACCGATTCGAAGTAGCGGCGCTGCGCCTCGGCATAGATGGTCCCGAAGGCCAACGACGATTTGCCGGATCCGGAGATGCCGGTGAACACGACCAGCGCGTCACGGGGCGCTACGAGGTCGACACCCCGCAGATTGTGCACCCACGTCTGGTAGACCCGCACGCAAGAGTCGAGTTCGTCGTCGCGCCGCTGGGATATTCCTGTCATCGTGCCCAGACGGATACCCGCACTTCAGCCGCGCAAGCGTGATGTTGGCCCCCGTTACCGCCGCCCAGGGCCGGATACCGCTATTGACTGAGCAGGCCGGACAGTTGGGCGCCGAAGTTGCCGATGCCGGAGACGAAGGCCTGCGTGGCAAGGTTCAGGGAACTGGTGTTGAACAGGCCGGACACCGTGTTGCCGAGGTTTGCCCAGCCCGACTCGAGCGCGCCGAAGTTCTGGATGCCCGATATGTCGATGCCACCGGCGTTGAACAAGCCCGACGTCTGGGCGAAGCGGTTCGCGAAGCCGGACACGGCGCCAGAGGCAGTGTTGAAGAAGCCGGATGCGCCGCTTCCGGAATTGAAGAAGCCCGACGACAGACCCGGACCCGTGTTGAAGAAGCCGGGGCCGGACTGGAAGCCGGAGCCGATTGTGAAGGGCCCCAGAACACCGGTGCCGGCGAGATTGGTGACGTTGGTGAACAGGTAATCGATCGGGGTTTGCGGTTGAACGGTGTTGATGTTGAAGGTGACGGGCCCAATGTTGCTGTCCTCGTCCACAATCCGGATCCCCAATATCGTACTGGCCTGGATGTGAATCGGAATCGAGTACGTGAACGCGCCCGCCGTGACGGCATCGATAACACCCGTGATCGGTATCTGGATGTTGAGCGGCACGTCGTAGTGGTAGGGGATTTCTGGGATTGTGTAGGAGAAGTTGGCGCCGAAGAGGCCTTGGTAGTCGCCCCGCCACAAGAAGCCGTTGCTGTAGCTGCCCGAGATGAATGCTCCCGTGTCGACGTTGCCGGAGTTCGCAAAGCCGGTGTTGGAGTTGCCGGTGTTGAACCAGCCGGTGTTGTAGTTGCCGGCGTTGAAGTCGCCGGTGTTGTAGCTGCCCGGGTTGAAGCTGCCCGTGTTGGTGTTGCCGACGTTGTACAAGCCGGTGTTGTAGTTGCCCGCGTTGCCGATGCCGGTGTTGACCAGCCCGGAGTTGAAGAACCCGGTGTTGGTGCTGCCGGTGTTGCCGATGCCGGTGTTGAAGCTGCCGGAGTTGCCGAGGCCCCAGTTGCCGTTGCCCGAGTTGAAGAACCCGACGTTGTTGGTGCCCGAGTTGAACAACCCGATGTTGCCACTGCCCGAGTTCAAGCCACCGAAACCGGACTGGTTGTTGCCGGTTAGCCCGATACCGATGTTGCCGCTACCGGTGTTGCCGAAGCCGATGTTGCCGTCGCCGAAGTTGCCGAAGCCGAAGTTGTTACTTCCGGTGTTGCCGAACCCGATGTTGTTCAAGGCCGCGGTCAATCCCGGTCCGGCGTTGCCGAAGCCGATGTTGAAGCTGCCGATGTTGCCGCTGCCGAAGTTCTGGCTGCCGATGTTGCCGCCGCCGAAGTTGCTGCCGCCGACGTTGCCGTTACCCAGGTTGTAGCTGCCGAGGTTGCCGCTACCGAAGTTGAAGTCGCCGATGTTCGCGTTGCCGATGTTGAGCGAACCGAGATTGCCCAGGCCGAGACTGAAGGAGGTCTTTCCGGTGGCGGCGTTCTGGAACAACCCGGACAAGTCGGTGCCGACGTTGCTGAAACCCGACAGATAGGCCGGCACGTTCATCGGGCTCAGTCCGGTGTTGAACAGACCCGAGATGCTGTTCCCGAGATTGGCTACGCCGGATTGCAGCGAACCGTAGTTTTGGATGCCCGAGTTGCCAAGGAGGCCGGTCGCGTAGTTCAACAAACCCGAGCTGCCGCCGCCGAAGTTGCCGAAGCCCGATATGGAGCCGATGCCGGAGTTGAAGAAGCCCGAGGACGGACTCGACGTGAAGTTGAAGAAGCCCGGCGATGCCGGAATGTCGATGATCGGAATTCTGATCGGACCGACTCCCGCGTTGCCCACCACGGCGAGGATGGTCGAATTATCCAGGGCGCCGATGTTGAACGAGATCGTGTTGATCGGGGGTTGGCTGCCGAAGTCGACCGTGATGGGTGTCGTCAAGGGGGCGTTGGCGGGGCCGCCGTGCACGGTGATGGGGCCGATGGTGATGTTGAAATTGGCTGCGTCGATGCCGATGACTTCGGCAGTGCCGCTGATGTAGATCTGCGGAATGTTGATGGCGGACATATTCACGCTGGTGATGGTGGCGGTGACCGGGATATTGATCGGCGCGCGAACATCGAAGTTGATGGGGATTTCGTCGACCGTGATGGAGTAGCCGCCGGTGAGGACGCCCCGGTAGTCGCCCCGCCACAACAAGCCGTTGTTGTAGCTGCCGGTGTTGAAGAAGCCGGTGTCGACATTGCCCGAGTTGCCCAGGCCGGTGTTGTAGTCGCCGGTGTTGAACCAACCGGTGTTGTAGCTGCCGGGGTTGAAGTCGCCGGTGTTGGTGTTGCCGATGTTGTAGCTGCCGGTGTTGTAGTGGCCCGCGTTGCCGATTCCGGTGTTGACCAGTCCGGTGTTGAACAGGCCCGTGTTGGTGCTGCCGGTGTTGCCGATACCGGTGTTGTAGCTGCCGGAGTTGCCGAAGCCGAAGTTGCCGTTGCCCGAGTTGAAGAAGCCGACGTTGTTGGTGCCCGAGTTGAACAGTCCGATGTTGCCGCTGCCGGAGTTCAAGCCACCGAAGCCAACCTGGTTATTGCCGCTGAGCCCGATACCGATGTTGCCGCTGCCGGTGTTGCCGAAGCCGATGTTGCCGTCACCGAAGTTGCCGAAGCCGAAGTTGTTGCTGCCGGTGTTGCCGAACCCGATGTTGTTCAGCGCCGCGGTCAACCCGGGGCCGCTGTTGCCGAACCCGATGTTGAAGCTGCCGATGTTCCCGCTGCCGAAGTTCTGGCTGCCGACATTGCCGCTGCCGATGTTGAGGCTGCCCAGGTTGCCGTTGCCCAGGTTGAAATCGCCGATGTTTCCGCCGCCCAGGCTGAACTGCCCGATGTCGCCCAGACCGAAATTCCAGGTCGACCCGGACGGGCCGTTGCGGAACAAGCCCGCAAGGTCTGTGCCGTGGTTGGACAGGCCCGAGAGATTGGCCGGCGTCGTGAACAGGTTCGTCGCGGAGCTGGTGTTGAACAACCCCGACACGGTGTTGCCCAAGTTGGAGAAGCCCGACACCAGGGTGCCGACATTGTTGTAGCCCGAGCTGCCCAGGGCTTGCCAGTTGAACAGGCCGGACGTGTTGGCGGCGAGGTTCCCGAAGCCGGATACGCCACCGGCGCCGCTGTTGAAGAAGCCCGACGACGGGGTGGTGCTGGAATTTCCGAAGCCGGGGGCCGCCGGGATGTGGATGAGCGGGACACGGATGGGTCCGGCGGTGCTGTGGATGGAGATGTTGACTGCCGTTGAACCGTCCGGGTTCCCGATGTTTCCGGTGATCGTGGGCAGGGTGCCGGTGATCGACGGGATCTGAATAGAGCTGACGGTGGCGTTGACGTTCGACCACAAGGGGCCCGAGAAAGTGAGGTTGATCGGCGCCAGACTGAAGCCGTAAACGCGCAGGGTGCCGAGGTTGATGTCGAGGGGGATATTGAGGGGAATGCTGACGTCGAGGTTGACGGCGGGGAATTCCGGGACGGTGAGGGTGTAGTCGAAGCCGACCAACCCCTGGTAGTCATCGCGCCAGATGAAGCCGTTGTTGTAGCTGCCCGCGTTGAAGCCGCCGGTGTTGACGTTGCCCGAGTTCCCCACCCCGGTGTTGATGTTGCCGGTGTTGTAGCTGCCGGTGTTGTAGCTGCCCGGGTTGAAGTTGCCGGTGTTGGTGCTGCCCGTGTTGTAGCTGCCGGTGTTGTAACTGCCGGCATTGGCGATTCCGGTGTTGACGCTGCCCGTGTTGAAGAAGCCGGCGTTGGAACTGCCGGCGTTGCCGAAGCCGGTGTTGTGGCTGCCGGAGTTGCCGATGCCGAAGTTTCCGGTGCCGGAGTTGAAGAAGCCGACGTTGTCGGTGCCCGAGTTGAACAGGCCGATGTTGCCGCTGCCGGAGTTCCAGTTCCCGAAGCCGGACTGGTTGTTGCCGCTCAGCCCGATGCCGATGTTTCCGCTGCCGCTGTTGCCGAAGCCGATATTGCCGTCACCGGTGTTGCCGAACCCGAAGTTGTTGCTGCCGATATTGCCGAACCCGATGTTGTTCAAGGCCGCCGTCAAGCCCGGGCCACTGTTGCCGAAGCCGATGTTGAAGCTGCCGATGTTTCCGCTGCCGAAGTTCTGGCTGCCGATGTTCCCGCTGCCGAAGTTCTGGCTGCCGATGTTCCCGTTGCCCAGGTTGAAATCGCCGATGTTCCCGCTGCCCAGGTTCGACTGGCCGATGTCGGCAAGGCCCAAATTGAACAGCGACCCATTCGCGCTGCTGCGCAGGATGCCGGCAAGGTTGGTGCCGATGTTGCTGATCCCGGAGAGATTGGCGGGTGTCGTGAACGGATTGACGGCGGAACTGGTGTTGAAGAGACCCGAGACGGTATTGCCCAGGTTCGACACGCCCGACATCAGTTCGCCGAAGCCTTTGTAGCCTGAGATTCCCGACATGCCGGACGCGAGGTTGAAGAAGCCGGATGCGTTGCCGCCGACGTTCATGAAGCCGGAGGAGCGGCCACTCCCGGAGTTGAAGAAGCCCGACGACGGGCTCGTGGTGGAGTTTCCAAAGCCCGGCATCGGCGGAATGTTGACGCCGGTGAACGCGATGGGCAGCAGCCCACCGTTGCCGGTGATGTCGATCAGTGGTCCGGTCGACCCCACCGGCGTGCCGATGTTGATCCCGATGAAGGGCAGACCGATCGTCAGATTCGGGAAAGAGATCGCGTTGAGGCCGAGGTTCGCGTCGCCCAGGATGGTGGACGCGTCAACGGTCAAGGACGGAATGGTGAAACTGTTGATCGTGATGGTCGGGAGTACGGCGCCGATCGGAACCGACAGGTAGACCGGCACGTCGAACTTGATGGGAATGGCGCCGTCGGGGATGATCGTGGTCGCGTTGAAGTCGATCAGCCCTTGATAGTCGGCCCGCCAGCCGATGCCGTTGTTGAAGCTGCCGGTGTTGAAGGCACCCGTGTTGACGTCGCCCGAGTTGCCCAGACCGGTGTTGTAGTCGCCGATGTTGTAGCTGCCGGTGTTGTAGTTACCCGGGTTGAAGTTTCCGGTGTTGGTGTTGCCGATGTTGTAGCTGCCGGTGTTGTAGTGGCCGGCGTTGCCGATCCCGGTATTGACCAGCCCGGTGTTGAACAAGCCGGTGTTGGTGCTGCCGGTGTTGCCGATACCGGTGTTGTAGCTGCCGGAGTTGCCGATGCCCCAGTTGCCGGTGCCCGAGTTGAAGAAGCCGACGTTGTCGGTGCCCGAGTTGAACAGGCCGACATTGCCGCTGCCGGAGTTCCAATTCCCGAAGCCCTGCAGGTTATTGCCGCTCAGCCCGATACCGATGTTGCCGCTACCGGTGTTGCCGAAGCCGATGTTGCCGTCACCGAAGTTGCCGAAGCCGAAGTTGTTGCTGCCGGTGTTGCCGAACCCGATGTTGTTCAGCGCCGCCGTCAACCCGGGCCCGCTGTTGCCGAACCCGATGTTGAAGCTGCCGATGTTCCCGCTGCCGAAGTTCTGGCTGCCCAGGTTCCCGCTACCGAAGTTCTGGCTGCCGAGGTTTCCGAGGCCGATATTGAGGTCCCCGACGTTCCCCAGGCCGACGTTGAGTCCGCCTACGTCTCCGAGGCCCAGGTTGAAGTTCGTGCTGCCGGCGATGGTGCCGTCGAAGGTGTTGCGGAACAAGCCCGCCAGGTTGCTGCCGGCGTTGGAGATGCCGGAGATCTGAGCCGGCGTCGCCAAGTTCAGCGCACTGGTGTTGAACAAACCCGACACGGTGTTGCCGAAGTTCTCGATGCCCGACTGCAGGGAGCCGTAATTCATGAAGCCCGAGTTTCCGAAAATCCCGGCGGAGACATTCTGGAAACCAGAGTTGTTGACGCCGAAGTTTCCGAACCCCGAATTGCCGCCGATTCCGCCGTTGAAGAATCCGGAGGAGGGGCCGATGCTGGAATTGAAGAAGCCTGGGGCAAACGGCTGGTTGTAGATCGTCCAGTCGGCGGGGCCGATGCTGAAGGTGGCCGGCACGTAGAGGGCTGTCGTGCCGTTCGGGTTGCCGATGCTGACATTCAACAGCGAGAGGTTGAATGTGATCGGCGGAATCGTGAGTGAGTTGATGGTCCCGGAAACAAGGGTGATTCCCGAGAACAAGCCATAGGTGATGTCAAAGGGGATGCTGTCGATAAAGATTCCGTTGTAGACGCCACTGGTGATTGTCGCCGTGATGGGAATGTTGATCGGCACATTTACGGTGAGGTGTCCCGGCATTTCCGGAATATGGATTGTGTAATTCCCGCCCATCAGGCCTTGCTCGTTGCCCCGCCAGAACAAGCCGTTGTTCATGTTGCCCGAGATGAACGCACCTGTGTCGAAGTTGCCCGAGTTCACCAGCCCGGTGTTGAAGCTGCCGGAGTTGAAGAATCCGGTGTTGTGGCTGCCCGGATTGCCGAGTCCGGTGTTGAAGCTGCCGATGTTGGTGTTGCCGGTGTTGTAGGAACCCGCATTGGCGATCCCGGTGTTGACGAAGCCGGTGTTGAAAAGGCCCGTGTTCGTACCGCCGGTGTTGCCGAAACCGGTGTTGTAGCTACCCGAGTTGCCGATGCCGAAGTTCCCGGTGCCCGAGTTGAAGAAGCCGACGTTGTTGGTGCCCGAATTGAACAAGCCGATATTGCCGCTGCCGGTGTTCCAGTCCCCGAAGGCGAGCAGGCGATCGCCGCTGAGGCCGAACCCGATGTTGCCGTTGCCGGTGTTGCCGAACCCGATGTTGCCGTTGCCGGTGTTGCCAAAGCCGATGTTGTCGCTGCCGGTGTTGCCGAAGCCGATGTTGTGGATGGCCGCCGTCAACGCGGGGCCGCTGTTGCCAAAGCCGATGTTGCCGAAGCCGATATTGCCGGCGCCGAGGTTGGTGCTGCCGATGTTGCCGAAGCCGATATTCGCGCCGCCGATGTTTCCGCTGCCGAAGTTCCCGCTGCCGAAGTTCCCGTTGCCGAAGTTCAGTTGACCGTGATCGCCCAGGCCCAGGTTGATGACGAGTCCGTTGGCACTGTCGCGAACGGCGCCGGCCAGGTTCGTGCCGACGTTCCCCAACCCGGAAATGTTGGCCGCGGTCGCGATATTGACCGTGCTGGTGTTGTAGATGCCGGAGACCGTGTTGCCGACGTTCGCCAGGCCGGATGAGAGTGCACCGACGTTCTGCATGCCGGACAGGTTCGCGCCGAGGTTGAAAAGGCCGGACACGCGGCCGGGGCCGGCGTTGAAGAAACCCGACGACGGCAGGGTGGTCGCATTGCCGAATCCAGGCATCGGGTCGACTTTGAGCAGCTGAATGGTGCCACCTTCGAAGGCGCCGGTGATACCGATGCCCACGCTGGTATTCGGTCCGCCGATGGTGAGTGTCAGCAGGGGAAGATTAAGGGTGGAGCTCGATATGTTGACGGGCCCGAGGGTCAACGTGATCGGGTCGGGCGGCGGCGAAAGGAAGGTCGAGAACTGTTGCGTGCCGCCCGGCAGTGTGAACACATTTCCACCGAATTGCAATACTTCGTTGACGGGGATGACCATTGATTGGTCGAATGTCACGCTGGGGATGGTTACCTTGAGGTCGATAGCGATCTGGCCCGCGTTATCGCCTTCGGCGAGAATGCTGTTGTTGTAATTGCCGATATTGAGGAATCCCGTGTTGGTGTCGCCGGGGTTGAGGCCGCCGGTGTTGTAGTCGCCGGGATTGAAGGCGCCGGTGTTGATGTTGCCGGTGTTGAACCAGCCCGTGTTGTAGTTGCCGGGATTGGCGATGCCGGTGTTGGCGATGCCGGTGTTGAACCAGCCAGTGTTGAAGCTGCCGGCGTTACCGTAGCCGGTATTGAGGGTGCCGGGGTTGCCGATGCCCCAGTTGCCGGTTCCCGCGTTTCCGATGCCGACATTTCCGGTGCCCGAGTTGAACAGGCCGATGTTGTTGGTGCCGGAGTTGAACAGGCCCAGATTTCCACTGCCGGTGTTGAATGCACCGAACCCGACCAGGCCCGTTCCGCTCAGCCCGATTCCGATGTTTCCGCTGCCCGTATTCCCGAACCCGGTATTGCCGAAGCCGTTGTTGCCGAAGCCGGTGTTGTTGTTGCCGAGGTTCCCCAGGCCGGTGTTGTAGTCGCCGAAGTTTCCCAGGCCCTTGTTGAAGTCGCCGAGGTTTCCGTTACCGAGGTTTGAGTTTCCCACGTTGCCGGTGCCGGTATTCGACGTGCCCGAGTTGCCGAAACCAATGTTGTCCTGGCCGGAGTTGCCGCCGCCGGTGTTTCCGTTACCTGCGTTGCCGATGCCGATGTTGTCGTCGCCGACGTTGGCGAAGCCGGTGTTCTTGACGCCGACGTTGGCCAGGCCGGTGTTGCTGGTGGGGTCCGAGCCGCCGCCGAACAGGCCCGCCACGTTTGGACCGGTGTTGTACAGACCGGACACAAAATTGGGCGTCGTGAGGTTCTCGGGATACGAACTATTGAGGATGCCCGACATGGTGTTGCCGGTGTTGATCAAACCGGAGGCCGCCATGCCGGTGTTGATCAAACCCGAGAGGCCGAGGCTTCCCGACGACGAATTGAAGATGCCCGAGACGTTGCCCCCGGAGTTTAAGAGGCCCGAAGCGCTGCCGTCGCCGCTGTTGAAGAACCCCGACGAAGGCAGGGTGCTCGAGTTGCCGATGCCCGGGGATCCGCCGATCAGGCCCTGGTAGTCGCCCCGCCAGAACAGGCCGTTGTTGTAATCCCCCGTGATGAACGCGCCGGTGTTGACATTGCCGGCGTTTGCCAGGCCGGTGTTGTAATTGCCGGTGTTGAGCCAGCCGGTGTTGTAGCTGCCGGGGTTGAAGCCGCCCGTGTTGGCGCTGCCGGAGTTATTGGTGCCCGTGTTGTAATTGCCCGAGTTACCGATGCCCGTGTTGGCTATGCCCGAGTTGAAAAAGCCGGTGTTGGCAGTCCCGGAATTGCCGAAACCGGTATTGAAGAGGCCGGAGTTGGCCAGACCGAAGTTTCCGGTTCCCGAGTTGAAGAAGCCGGTGTTGTTGGTGCCCGAGTTGAACAAACCGCTGTTGCCGGTGCCGGAATTCAGTCCGCCGAACCCGGACTGATTGTCGCCGGTCAGCCCGATGCCGACGTTGCCGTTGCCGGTGTTGGCGAAGCCGATGTTGCCGCTGCCGGTGTTTCCCAGGCCGATGTTGTTGCTGCCGGTGTTGCCGAAGCCGATGTTGTGGATGGCCGCCGTCAGCGACGGACCACTGTTTCCGAAACCGAAGTTCCCGAAACCGAGGTTCGCCGACCCGATGTTCCCGGACCCGATGTTCGCGCCACCGACGTTGTAATTGCCGATGTTCGCGTTGCCGAGATTGCCGACGCCGAGATTCCCCAAACCGACGTTGATGGTGAGTAGCAGGGGGCCGAAGCCGTCGGCGGCCGCGGTTGCACCGCCGGCCGACACCGCGCCCGCGAACTGAGCGCCGCCGGCATTCGCCGCTGCGACAAGGGCGCTCGAGGCGCTCACCGCCACGTCCGCCAGACCGGGTGCGAGGTTGGCCAAGGGCAGGCTGAACGGCGTCAAGCCCGACGCCACGGCGGAAGCCCCGGAATAGTAACCGAACATCGCGGCCACATCCTGCGCCCACATGCCCTCGTACTGTGCCTCGATGGCCGCGATCGCCGGCGCGTTCAGCCCCAGCAGATTCGCCCGCACGAGCGATACCAATTGAGCGCGGTTGGCAGCCACGACCACCGGATGAACCGTCGCGGCCTGCGCCGCCTCGAACGCCGCCGCCACTATCCGGGCATTGCCCGCCGCTTCGTCGGCCTGCACCGCCGCCGATCTCAACCAACCCAGATAAGGCGCGGCGGCGCCCGCCATCGCCACCGCCGCCGCGCTCTGCCAAACGGAGTCGAGCAAACCCGAGGTCACCGAGCCGAAAGTATCTGCGGCAGAGGCCAATTCGGCGGCCAGTCCATCCCAGGCCGCCGCGGAGGCCAATATCGATCCCGACCCCGCGCCAAGGAACATCCGCGCCGAGTTGACCTCGGGTGCCAATACCGCAAAATCCATACGCTGTCCTTCGCGGGTAACCCCCACCGGGGTGGCGGTCAGTTTCTCATCAACCGGCGTATAACGGCACCTACCGTAAGCCCGGCTGCGGCTTCACGGACGGTTTCACACACATTCGGCGCAAATTTTTCGCGGGCCAAATGAATTCAATTGTTGTGCGCCGCAGGTTTGCTCCGCGACGTGCACAACACTTACGCCATTCGGACGAAAACGTAAACGGTGTGCCCACAGTGGGCTACCGTGTTTGACTGCGCTGGTCGTTGCTGGTGGTTGTCGGGTTGTCATGAGGTGGCGAGGTCGCTGATGACGTTCATGGTGGTTTCACCAGAGATGGTGACGGCTGCGGCTACGGACGTGGCTGGTATCGGGTCGACGATATCTGCGGCCAATGCGGCCGCGGCGCAGTCGACGACGGGGCTGGCGAGCGCGGCCGCCGACGAGGTGTCACGCGCGGTCGCGTTGCTGTTTTCCGGACATGCGCTGAGCTATCAGGAGTTGGCCGGGCAGGCCGCGGTACTGCATCAACAGTTTGTGCATACCCTGACTGCCGGTGGGGCCGGTTATGCGCGCGCGGAGGCGCTCAATGTCGGCCCATTGCAGCCGCTTCTGGACCTGATCAACGCGCCCACCCAGCAGCTGCTGGGTCGTCCGTTGATCGGTAACGGCACCGACGGGGCGCCGGGCACCGGGCAGGCCGGCGGGCTGGGGGGACTGCTATACGGAAACGGCGGTAACGGCGGGTCGGGGGCAGCGGCACAAACCGGCGGCGCGGGTGGCGCCGCAGGTCTGATCGGTACCGGCGGTGCTGGTGGCGCCGGAGGTGCTGGTGCGTCCGGCGGAGCCGGCGGGTCCGGCGGGTGGCTGTACGGCTCGGGCGGCGCGGGCGGGGCCGGTGGCGCCAGTACGACGATGGGAGGCACCGGTGGTGCTGGTGGTGCCGGCGGCGTGGCCCCGCTGCTCGGCTATGGCGGCGCCGGTGGTGCCGGCGGTATGGGTGGGCCTAATGGTGGTGATGGCGGCAGCGGTGGTGCGGGCGGCAACGGCGGGCAATTGATCGGCGCCGGCGGCACCGGTGGTGCCGGCGGAGCGGGCAGCGCAGGCAAGGGCGGCGGGCTCGGTGCAAACGGTGTCGGCGGTGGGTCGGGCGGCCAGGGCGGTGCCGGCGGTGGCGCCGGTGTGCTGGGAGCCGGCGGGGTCGGCGGGCTCGGCGGGGCCGGTGGGCTCGGCGGTGACGGCGGTGCCGGCGGCGCGGCGCAGCTCGGCGGTTCCGGCGGGGCCGGCGGTGACGGCGGAGCAGGGGGTCAGGCGGGTCAAGGACCGTTGATCGGGCCGTCCGGCGCCGGCGGCCACGGCGGGGCCGGCGGTCAAGGTGGCGCCGGTGGGACAGGCGGCAACGACACCGCCGTCCTGGCAGCGGCCAATGGCGGTGCGGGTGGCGCCGGCGGCCACGGCGGCGCGGGCGGGGCAGCCGCCGGGATGGCGGCGGTGGCAGGCAACGGTGGTGCCGGTGGTGGCGGCGGAGCGGCCGGCAAAGGCGGGGTCTCAGTAAACAACGCCCACAACGGCGGCAGCGGCGGTACCGGCGGTGCCGGTGGGGCCGCAGGGGCCGGGGGCAACGCCAGCAGCAGCGCGGTCAACGGCAACGGCGGGGTGGGCGGCAGCGGCGGGGTCGGCGGCGATGGTGGTCATGGCGCCAACGCCACCGGCGCCCTGGCCGGCGGCAACGGCGGCAATGGCGGTAAGGGCGGCAGTGCCGGTGCCGGCGGCGCCGCCGGCACCGGCGGCGTCAGCGGGACCGCGGGCGCCTACGGCAACGGCGGGCACGGCGGCAACGGCAGTTATGGCGGCAACGGCGGCACCGCGACCAACGGCGGGCCCGGAGCGGACGGCAACAACGGACCTTCCGGCGGAGCCGGTGGCAAGGGTGGCGCCGGCGGAGCCAGCGGCCCTGGTGGCGTCAACGGCAGCGGCGGCAACGGCGGCAACGGCGGCGTCGGTGGCACCGGCGGAAACGGCGGCACGGCAAACGTTCTGGGCGCCAAGGGTGGCAACGGCGGCACGGGTGGCACCGGCGGCAACGCCGGCACCGCCGGCACCGCCGGGACCGGCGGCTCCGGGGGTTCCGCCGGCATATCCGGCGACGGCGGCACCGGCGGACTCGGCGGCAACGGCGGTAACGGCGCCAACGGAACCAACGGCATCGTCGGCAACATCAACGGCGGCACCGGTGGCGGCGGCGGGGACGGCGGCCAGGGCGGAACCGGCGGCCAGGCCAATGCCGGCGGCACCAACGGCGGCGGCGGCAACGGCGGCAACGGTGGCAAGGGCGGCAACGGCGGCGCCGGCCTCGCCGGCACAGCCAGCACCGATGGCGGAGACGGCGGCAACGGGGGTAACGGCGGCGACGCCGGGAAAGCCGGCCTGGCCGGCACGGGTCCCGGCGCCGCCGGAACCGCCGGCAAGGCAGGCACCGGCGGCAACGGCGGCAACGGCACCAACGGCGCGTTGGGCGGCAACGGGACCAACGACTTCAACACCGACGGCGGGGCCGGCGGCAACGGCACGAAAGGCGGCAGCGGCGGGCAAGGCGGCAACGGTGGCGCCAGCAACGGCGGAACCGCCGGCAGCGGCGGGGCCGGCGGCAACGGCGCCAATGGTGGTAAGGGCGGCCAGGGAGGCAATGGCGTCGCCGGCGTGCGGCCGCCGCCGCCGGATGGCTCCGACGGTCCGCCTGGCGGCGACGGCGGCATCGGCGGCACCGGCGGCGCCGGCGGCAACGCCGGTGCGGGCGGCGCGGCCGGCACGAAAGGCAGTGGCATCGCTGGCACCGCGGGCGTCGCGGGCGTCGCGGGCAAAGGCGGTGACGGCGGCAACGGCGGCATTGGCGGCAACGGCGCCGACGCTGCCGCCCCAACTCTGGGTTTATTCGGTGACGGCTATAACGGTGGCGCCGGCGGCGGCGGCGGCCAGGGCGGTGCCGGGGGTCTCGGCGGCAACGGCGTCGCGGGAGTCGGCGGCGGCGACGGCGGCAAGGGCGGCAACGGCGGCCTCGCCGGCCGAGGAGGCGTGGGCGGAACAGCGGGGCTCACCGGTACAGGCGGCCCCGGCGGCGCCGGCGGCGGCGGTGGAATCGGCGGCATCGGCGGCAACGGCGGATTCGGCGGCGGCAAGGGAGGTGCCGGCGGCAGCGGCGGCAACGGCAACGCCGGGGGAACCGGCGGCGAAGGCGGTGACCTCGGCCGGGATGGAGGGGCCGGCGGGAACGGCGGCGCCGGCGGCGACGCCGGCAACGGCGGCCAGGGCAACGGCGCGGATGGCGGCGCCGGCGGCACTGCCGGCAACGGGGGCACCGGAGGCACCGGCGGCCACGCTACCGATGTCGCCCTTGTCTCCTCGGGCTACAACGGCGGCACCGGCGGCGCCGGCGGCGCAGGCGGAAACGGGGGCCTCGGAGGCGGCGTCTCCGGGAAAGGTCTGGGCGGCGACGGCGGCGCCGGCGGCACCGGTGGTACCGGCGGTACCGGAGGTTTCGGCGGAGAAAGTCAACTTATCGGTAGCCGCAACGGCAACGGGGGCAACGGCGGCAACGGCGGGGTGGGCGGCACCGGTGGCAGCCCAACCGCCGCTGGCGGCAATGCCGCCGACGGCGGCGACGGCGGCACCGGCGGCAACGGCGGCAACGGCAACGACCAGTTCGGCAGCGCTGACCTCTACGGCACCGGTGGTTTTGGCGGCACCGGCGGCACGGGCGGTAGGGGCGGAAACTCCTTCGACGGAAATTCCGGCGACGCCGGAACCAACGGCGCCCCCGGCGGCGACCCTACTGGCGGAAATACGGACGTTACTGGCGGTGTCGGGGGCGGCGGCGGCACCGGCGGTAGCGGTGCTACCTAGTCCCAATGCCGGTGCAGGAGAAAGGACGGGCTTTCGAGTGAACGCGTCGACTCATGCTCGCGCCTGGGCGGGTGCGCCGGTCGTTGCCGGTGGTTTTTCGGGTTGCCTGAAGAGACGGCGAGGTCGCTGATGACTTTCATGGTTGTTTCACCGGATCTGGTCGTGGCCGCGGCTTCAGACGTGGCGGGTATCGGTTCGACCATCTCTGCGGCCAATGCGGTCGCTGCGCGGTCGACGACGCGCCTGGCCAGTGCGGCAGCCGACGAGGTGTCGCAGGCGATCGCGGCGATGTTCTCCGGGCATGCGCTGGGTTATCAGGAGCTGGCCGAACAGGCCACGGCGCTTCATGAGCAATTTGTTCAGACGTTATCTGTCGGCGCGGCCGGGTATGCGCGCGCGGAGGCGCTCAATGCCGGCCCGTTGCAGCCGCTTCTGGACCTGATCAACGCTCCGACTCAGCAACTGCTGGGGCGTCCGCTGATCGGGGATGGCACAAACGGGGCGCCGGGCACTGGGCAGGCCGGCGGACTGGGTGGGTTGCTGTGGGGTAACGGCGGCAATGGCGGGTCGGGGGCGGCCGGCCAGGCCGGCGGCGCCGGCGGGGATGCTGGTCTGCTCGGTGCGGGCGGTGCCGGTGGCGCCGGGGGTGCGGGTGCCGCGGGCGGGGCCGGCGGGACCGGCGGGCAGCTCTGGGGCGCGGGTGGGGCCGGCGGGGCCGGCGGCAACAGCACGACGGCGGGAGGCACCGGCGGGGCCGGCGGGGCCGGCGGGGTGTCCCCACTGATCGGCTACGGCGGCATCGGTGGTGCCGGAGGTATGGGCGGGCCGGGTGGTGGCGCGGGCGGCCACGGCGGTGTGGGTGGCAATGGCGGGCAGTTCATTGGTGTCGGCGGCACCGGGGGTGCCGGCGGGATCGGCAGTGCCGGGGCTGGTGGCGGCACCGGGGCGAACGGCGTCGCCGGCGGATCGGGCGGCGCCGGTGGCGCCGGCGGCAACCCCGGCGTAATAGGCATCGGCGGGGTCGGCGGGCTCGGCGGTGCCGGTGGAGCCGGCGGTGACGGCGGTGCCGGCGCCGGTGGGCAGCTCGGCGGTAGCGGCGGAGCCGGCGGTGACGGCGGGGCCGGTGGTCAGGCGGGTCAAGCGCCGCTGCTAGGGCTGGGCGGCGATGGCGGCCACGGCGGGGCCGGGGGTCAGGGCGGTGTCGGAGGGGCCGGCGGCAACGACACCGCCGTACTGGGGGCCGGTGATGGCGGCGCCGGCGGTGCCGGCGGTCACGGAGGCGTGGGTGGGGCGGCCGCCGGGCTCACCGCGGCCGCGGGCAACGGCGGTGCCGGTGGTGGCGGCGGGTCGGCGGGCAAAGGCGGGGTGGCGACAAACAGCGCCCACAACGGCGGTAGCGGCGGTCGCGGCGGTGACGGTGGTGCCGCCGGGTTGGGCGGCAACGGCGGCAATTTCGCCATCAATGGCAACGGCGGGTCGGGCGGTAGCGGTGCAGCCGGCGGCGACGGCGGTCACGGCGCCGATGCCACCGGCGCCCTGGCCGGCGGCAAAGGTGGTAACGGCGGCGACGGCGGTAACGCCGGTGCCGGCGGCAGCAACGGCGTCGGCGGCATCGGCGGGACCGCGGGTGGCTACGGCAGCGGCGGTCACGGCGGCAACGGCAGCTACGGCGGCAACGGCGGCACCGCCGCCGCCGTCGGCGCCGGGGTGGACGGCAACCAGGGTCCCTCGGGCGGGGCCGGTGGCAACGGCGGTGCAGGTGGCAACAGCGGCCCCGGCGGAATCAACGGCAGCGGCGGCAACAGCGGCAGCGGCGGAAAAGGTGGCACCGGCGGGGCCGGCGGCACCGCCGTCACCCTGGGCAAGAGCGGCGGGGCCGGCGGCATGGGCGGTACCGGAGGCGATGCCGGCACCGCCGGCCTTGCCGGGTCGGGAGGCGCCGGGGGCAGCGGCGGCACATCCGGCAACGGTGGCAACGGCGGGCTCGGCGGCAACGGCGGCAACGGCGCCAATGGAAAAGGCGGCGCGGGCGTCCAAATCAACGGCAGTACCGCTGGCGCCGGCGGCGACGGCGGACAGGGCGGAACCGGTGGCAAGGCCAACGCCGGTGGCACCAACGGAAGCGGCGGCCAAGGCGGCAACGGCGGACTCGGCGGCGTGGGCGGTGCCGGCCTTCCCGACTCCGGCAACGCCGGCGGCAACGGCGGCAACGGCGGCAAGGGCGGCGCCGGCGGCGGCGCCGGGAAAGCCGGTCTGGCCGGTGGCGGCGCCGGCGCCGCGGGAACCGTCGGGACGGCAGGCACCGGCGGCAACGGCGGCAACGGCGGCAACGCCGGAACCGCCGCCGACGGCGTCGACAACTTCAGCCTCAGCAACAGCGAACCCGGAGGCAATGGCGGTGCCGGCGGCAACGGTGGCCAAGGCGGCCAGGGCGGCGCCGCCAATGGCGGAACCGCCGGCAGCGGCGGGCAGGGCGGCAACGGAGCCAACGGCGGCAATGGCGGAGACGGCGCAAAAGGTCCCACCTACGACCCTGGTACCGGGGCCGGAGCCAACGGCGGCAACGGCGGAGACGGAGGCAACGGCGGTCCTGGTGGCAACGCGGGCCTGGGCGGAGAAGCCGGCAGCGGCCCCGGCGGCACTAAGGGCCTGAGCGGCATCGCCGGCGCCGGCGGCTTTGGCGGCAACGGCGGAAACGCCGGGAACGGCGCTAAGGGCGATTTCGCAGTGGGAGGGGACGGTTACGCCGGCGGCTTCGGCGGCAACGGCGGCAAGGGTGGCAGCGGCGGAAACGGTGGAAACGGCTTCGGCGGCGTCGGTGGCGGCAACGCCGGCGGCGGCGGCGATGGCGGCAACGCTGGATCCGGCGGCGGTGGCGGCACACCCGGTCTCGGAGGTAACGGAGGACCCGCCGGCAACGGCGGCAACGGCGGCGCCGGCGGCAACGGCGGCACCGGCGGACTCGGCGGGGGCAAGGGCGGGAACGGCGGCAGTGGCGGCAATGGCAACTCCGGCGGGTCGGGCGGTTCGGGCAGCGGCCTCGCCGGCCAGAACGGCGGTGCCGGCGGCAACGGCGGTAGTGGCGGCAACGGCGGCACCGGCGGCAACGGTTACGGCGCAATAGCGGGCACCGGTGGCAACGCCGGCAACGGAGGCGCGGGAGGCACCGGCGGCGACGGCGCCAGAGCCGTAGTCGGGACCGCCGACGACGGCGGAAAGGGCGGTAGCGGCGGCAACGGCGGCGTCGGCGGCAGCGGCGGCAGTGCGTTCAATGCCACCGGCACGGCCATCGCTCTGAGCGGCGGCGGCGACGCCGGCAGCGGCGGTGATGGCGGCGTCGGCGGCAACGGCGGTGGAGGCGGCCAAGGCGATACCGGAACCGGAGGCGACGGCGGTGCCGCCGGCACCGGCGGGAGCGGCGGCAACGGCGGCAACGGTGGCTCGGGCGGCGGCAGAGGCGGCAGAGGCGGCGACGGCGCCGACGGCGGCAACGGCGGCGGCGGCAATGGCAACAGCAGCCACAATGGCGGCAATGGCGGCACCGGCGGCGGCGGCGGCAACGGCGGCAACGGCGGCAACGGCAGCAGCGCCAAGGCCGGCGCCGGCGGCTCGGCGGGCAACGGCGGCACCGGCGGCAGCGGCGGCGGCGCCGGCAAGGGCGGACTGAGTACCTATACAGGCGGCAGCGGCGCTGTCGGCGGCAACGGCGGCGTCGGCGGCAACGGCGGCTTCGCCCTCGGCTTTTCCGGCGGCGGGGCCGATGGCGGCAACGGCGGCGACGGCGGCGTCGGTGGTAGCGGCGGCACCGGCGGAACAGCCGCCGCCTTGAGCAACGGCGGCAGCGGCGGCAGCGCCGCCGCGGGCGGCAGCGGAGGCAACGGCGGCGACGGGGGCCTGCTCGGCGGTCAAGGCGGCAACGGAGGCAGCGGTGCCACCGGCGGCAACGGCGGCAACGGCGGCAGCGGCAGCGGCACCCTCGGCGTCGGCCAGGCCGGTGGCGGCGGCGCCAGCGGCGCGAAAGGCGGCAACGCCGGCAGCGGCGGTACCGGCCACTTTGCCAACGGCGGCAACGCCGGCACCGCAGGCAACGGCGGCAATGGCGGCAACGGAGGCGAAGGCAACTCGACTGACGGAGGCTATAACGGCGGCGGCGGCGGCGGCAGCGGCGGCAGCGGCGGCACTGGCGGTAACGGCGGTAAGGCTGACAATGGCGGCGCCGGCGGCGCGCCCAGCACGGGTGGGTCCGGTGGCACCGGCGGCAATGGCGGTTACGGTGGGTTCGACATTCTCAGCACCAACGGCAACGGTGGAACCGGCGGCACCGGCGGAAGTGGCGGCACCGGCGGAGCCGGAACCATGCCCGGCATCTCCGGCGCTAAAGGTGGCTCCGGTGGCACAGGTGGTAACGGCGGCGGCGGTAACACGAGCGGTGGCAAGGCAAACTGGGGCACCGGCGGTAATGGCGGCGGCGGCGGTGGTGGTGGCACCGGCGGCGTGGGCGGCAATGGCGGTGCCGGCGTCGGTGGCGGCCCCGGTGGTCCCGGCGGCGGCCCAACCGGCGGAAACAACGAGAATGGCGGCAGCGGGGGTGGCGGCGGCACCGGCGGCAACGGCGGCAATTGAGACCTCGGCCCGTAATTCAAGGGAAGCGGCTGCCCCAAACCGGCGTTGAGCCTTGGCCACCGCAACACTCGAAGGTGACTTGGCGGCTTTGCTGACGCGCTAACCGCGTCCGTCCCCGGCTCGCGAATTCCACGCGATGGCCGGCGACGGCAATTGGGTATTTCGGCCTCTGCCGCACGCGCAGCGGGTCCACAGCATCAGATGACCGGCGGGTAGCAAATGTCGGCCTTCTGTGGCGGTTGCCAACAGCAACGACGGGGGCGCCGGTCAGCCCTGACGTCGGCGCACGTCCTAATTGCGGCGGTAACGTTCACTACAGTTCCCTAACAGATGGATACCGGTTGCTGCAGAACAGTTTTGAGCCCTCATATTGATGCACGATGTGCCCAGCAGAAATTGCCGGCATTCAGATGCGGGAAACGGTCCCGCACGCTCATGCCCAAATTGGGGGAACCGTGAAATCCATCAATTCCATTGCTGTCAGCGCGGCTGCACTGGCCGTCGTTGGCGGCGGTGCCGCGGGGCTGGCATCCAGCGCACCCGGCATCGCGCCGTCAAATCTGCCTCAGGTGCAACTGGTCTCAACCGGCGCGCCGCTACCCCAGGACCCGCAACCCGCGTCGACGCTGAACCTGCCGACCCCTGACCAACTGACCGGCATCCTCAATGACCTTTCCAATCCGGGTGTGTCATACCGGACCAAAGATGGTCTGGTCGAAGGTGGTATCGGGTCGGGCGAGGGCCATGAGATGGATCACGAGCTGAGGGTGGCGTATCGCAACGGCCAGCTCCCGCTGTCGTTTGTCGTCTCCAACATTCAGCAGAACGGTCCGGCTACGGTCATGTCCGACGTGGCCGTAGCAGGGCCGAAGCTGCCGGCACCGGTCACCAAGCCCCTCATGTTCGTCAACCAGAACGGTAATTGGGTGTTATCGAGCCCATCTGCGACCATGCTGGTGCAGGCCGTCGCCGGGAACTGACGTCGGCTGGGTCCGGGAATTCGCGTTTCTACAGCTGGCTGGCCGTTCCGGCCTTGCCGGCTGAGCCGCCTCCCCCGGTACCGGGCAGACCGCCAAAGCCTGCGGAGGCTTTGGCCAATGTGGTCGGCGTGCCCAGCCCACGTTTGCTGCGTCGGCCGCCGCACGGGTGTTGCGCAAATGTCAATTTCGAGACGGCCGGGTAGCGATTTGCTAGGGTGCTTTTCAGTCTCAACAGCACCCCGAAGGAGTCCGTCGATGCGGCGCCAGTCTCTTATTATCAGCGCGCTGGTCGCGCTGGTGTTGTCCCTTTTGTTTCCAGTCACTGCCAACGCGGACAAGCAATGCCCGGAAGCTGGGACTGGGGAAGCCGCACCGGAAAACTCCCAGCCTTTTCCCGTCCCCGACCCGTACTCCGGTAATTTGCTGGGGCCGAACACCCTGCCCACTGGGCCGGTGAAGAAGCTGCTGACCAACTACCAGAGACTCGGAACGCCGGCACTGCAACCCAAGGCCTTCCTCGACACGTACTACGACCCCAACAGGGGTTGGAAGTGGCCGACGAACTTCGGCTTCGACGGACCCGCCACGCCGTTCACGATGAAGAAGGGGCATCTGTTCGACCGGTTCGGGCAGCCCGATGAAGCAAACTTCCTTGCGAACGAGAAGCACACGCCGTTCGCCGCCCGGGCTTTGCCGCCGTCGTCACTCAACACTTACAAGGGCTCTCCGGAAGCCAACTACCACGTCTACTGCGTCGTGAAGGACCTGACCGTGCAGTCCGGGAAAATCAAGGACTTCGCCGGGCAGCCTGGCGGCGGCATCCAGTACTTCCTGGGCAACACCCGAGTGAAAGACCTCCTCGCCGCCGGTCAACTGATCGAGGTGGCACCGAAATACGGCCTCGAGGGCAACTAGCCGCACTGAATCGCAAAGCGTCATCGGCTCGCTTTTGCCAAATGACTTGTGCGGCCAAGCATTCGAGGCAGACCGTCGTCGCGGGCCGTCAGACAGGGCCGCACAGCCGACGCGTTAGGCTCGAATGGCCGCGTTGCCAGTCCGGTGGCGTGCGAGCGTGCCGAGGCTAGAGGTCGGCGCGCAACGACCGTGAAAGATTGCGGAGGGCACAACGATGTGCGGGATATTCGCTGCGATGACGCGCCGGGGTCTTCCGTCTGAACGGCGCGATACCGCGCTCAAGCTCTTGGAGCATCGTGGGCCGGATGGCTGCGGCACGTGGACGTCGCGGGATGGGCTATGGACGCTCGGGCACACCCGGTTGTCGATCATCGGTCTGGACAACGGAACGCAGCCGATGACGAGTCCGGACGGCGCGGTGCACCTGGTCGTGAACGGCGAGTTCTACGGCTACCGCGAGATCCGTGAGCGACTCCGTGCGAGCGGATACCAGTTTTCCACAGCCAGCGACAGCGAGATCGCGTTACACCTCTATGCCGAGCGTGGCATCCAGGCCGCGGCGCAACTGCGCGGCGAGTTCGCGGTGATCATTGCCGACGAACGCCAACGCGCGATGTACGCGATCCGCGATCGCTTCGGCGTCAAACCCCTCTACTACGCGGCGGTAGACGGTGATGTGTATTTCGCCTCCGAGATCAAAGCGCTTTTGGCGCTCGGGGTGCCTGCTAAATGGGACCTCGAGGGCGCTACCGGAGGGTTCGGAAGATCCCACGAGAAAACCGAGTTCGCCGGAATCAGTACCGTGCCGCCGGGCTGCTACGCGATAGCGCGAGACGGCGGTGTTCGCATTTACCCGTACTGGGATTGGGAGATCCCGACTGCCGATCAGATGCGGGCAGACACCCGAAGCGACGCCGAAATCGTCGCCGAGTTTCGTGAGGTTCTCCGGGATGCCGTGCGGCAGAGGCTGGTTGCCGATGTCGAGGTCGCATCGTATCTCAGTGGTGGCATCGACTCCTGTGCCGTCCTCGGACTGGCCCAACAGGAGATGGACCGGCCGATTCGCGCGTTCACCCTGACCTTCGAGAACCCGCTGTACGACGAGGCCCGTGTCGCCGAAGAACAGGCCAACCGGGTCGGCGCCACGTACCACCCCATACCGATCACGGGGCGAGAGATTGCGGACGCGTTCGCAGATGCGGTCTGGCATGCCGAAACTCAGATGTTCAACGGGCACGGCGTCGCCAAATACCTACTCAGCCGTGCCGTCCGGGCCGCCGGCATCAAAGTGGTGTTCACCGGCGAAGGCGCCGACGAGATGCTGGGCGGCTATCCGTACTACCGCGTCGACGCGCTGAACAACGACGCCACGCTGAGCGCCCAAGAGAGATCGGCACTCCTCGATGAGATGCTCGGCGCCAATGCTGCGACCCGCGCGCTAATGATGCCGGATCAAGTCAGCAGTTCCGAGATGCGGGCGGTCGAGCGCAGGCTCGGCTGGCTGCCGGCGACGCTCAATGTTTGTGCGGCGCAGACGAATATCGTGGCGCCACTGCTGCGCGACGACCTTCCCCCGTCAGTCCGAGAGTTTCAGCCGCTGATCTGCGCGCTGGATCGCCTGCCGATCGCGCAGCGCGTCACCGGCCGCGACCACCTCAATCAGATGCTCTACATCAACGCGAAAACGGTGCTGCCGAACTTCATTCTGAATTACCTCGCCGATCGAATGGAGATGGCCCACTCCATCGAAGGCCGGGTGCCGTTCCTGGACCATCAGGTCGCCGAGGCGGCGGCTCGCGTGCCGGTCCGCTTGAAAGTCAGGGGCATTCGTGAGAAGCACGTCCTTCGCGAGGCCGCGAGAGAGGTGTTGATACCGGAGGTGTACGACCGTCAAAAACATCCGTTCACGACGCCGCCGACACGCGACCCGAGCGACCCGATGCTCGTTTTCTACCGGGATACGTTCGCTTCGCAAGCGGCGAAGGAACAGCCGATCTACGACATGAAGAAGGTCTCCGCGGCGCTCGATCAACTGCTCGAGTCCCCGGACGATCAGCGCATCGCGGTGGAGGGTGGTCTGCAGCGGGTGGCGAGTGTGGTTGTGATGCAGCAGCTGTTTTCGATGAGCTGAGGCGCTCGAAGGGTCTCGGCGACGACTACTGCCGCCGCGCCACGCAGCCAGTTCCAGGCGGCCCGCCGAACCACGGACTGGCCTGTCGATCAGCCCGCAGGGGCGATGTCGACCGGGATGCCGTTGAGCACAGCGGTGCCTGACAGCGGGTCGAGATGAGTGCCGTCGTTGAGTTGGTTGACGTTGACACCGGGCTCGCCTGCCGCGAGCTTCTGTCCCGTGCCGCCGCGATCGTGTCCCCACCCATGCGGCAGCGAGACGACGCCGCGCCGCATGGCATCGGTCACCTCGACCGGAGCAATGAGTTCACCACCCGGCCCCTTGATCACCGCAATATCGCTGAGCCCGAGGTCGGCGGCGTCGTCCGGATGGATCCGCAGGGTGCAGCGGTTGGTGCCGCCTGACAACGCCGGCACGTTATGCATCCAGCTGTTGTTGGAGCGCAGATGGCGCCGGCCGATCAGCATGAACGGTCCCCCGCGAAGGCCGACCGAGTCGCGCAGCCGCGCCACGTCGGCGACCAGCGGCTCGGGCGCGAGTTCGATTCGCCCCGTTGGGGTTCGGAGCACCTCGAGAAGCCGTGGTTGCAACGGACCTAAGTCGATGCCGTGCGGCGCGGCCTTGAGCCGTTCCAGAGTGAGCCCGTCGGGGTTGGCGCCGAAAGCGTCGCCGTACGGTCCGAGCCGAAGCATCATGTCCAGGCGTCGTTCGTAGCCGGGGCCGTGGGCGAGCATCGCGGTCAATTCGTCGATCGCGCGCCCGGCGACGGGTGAGCCCGCGTCGGCGACCTCCTTGGTCAACGTGGTCGCAATTACCTGATCGTCCACCAACGCGACATCGCCGTTCGGTGCCAGGCCATAGAGAATCAGCGCGATGCGCGACAGGATCTCCGGCTCGTCGGGCCGAGCGTCCAGCGGCAGAGCTGGCGGTGAGTAGCGCACGTTGTTGTGCACCGCAAGGTTGTTGAGCGCGAAGTCGAAGTGGGCGCTCTGCGCCGGCGGGGGCGGCGGCAGGATCACGTCGGCGTGACGGGTGGTCTCGTTGAGGTAGGGGTCGATGCTGAGCATGAAATCAACGCTGTCGAGCGCGCGGTCGAGCCGATCGCCGTCGGGCGCAGACAACACCGGGTTTCCGGCGATCGTGATCATCGCCTTGATCTGGCCCTCCCCCGCGGTGTCGATCTCCTCGGCGAGCGCGGCGGCGGGAAGCTCTGACATCACCTCGGGGTGGCCCGAGACACGGCTGTGCCAACGCCCGATTCGGAATCCTCGGCCCGGCTTCGGCGGGCGGGGCGCGGGCGCCGTCGCGCCGAGGGGGAACATTGCTCCGCCCGGTCGGTCGAGGTTTCCGGTCAGGATGTTGATCGCGTCTACCAACCAGCTGGCAACCGCGCCGAATTCCACTGTGGAGGTACCCATTCGGCCATACACGGCCGCAGTCGGCGCCGCCGCTATCTCGCGGGCCAGCACGCGAATGTCATCAGCGGATATTCCGCAGTGCGAAGCGACAGCTTCCGGCGCGAATTCGTCGGACAGTGCGCGGATTTCGTTGACGCCGTTGACGTGCTGCGCGATTCCGCCCAGCTGCTCTGCGACAAGGCCCTCTTCGAAAAGCGTGTGCACGATGGCAAACAGCAAGACGGCGTCGGTGCCGGGGCGCGGTGCGAGGTGGCGGTCAGCCAGTTCGGCCGTCCGCGTGCGGGCGGGATCGATGACGACCAGCTTGCCCCCGCGTTTACGCAGCGCCCGCAGCTTACCGGGGAAGTCGGCGGCGGTGGCCAAACTGCCGTTGGACACCAAGGGATTGGCACCGATGATGACCAGATAGTCGGTGCGATCGAGATCGGGCACCGTGAACGCGACCGGGCTGCCGAACATCAGGCCGAGCGCGACGTGCTTGGGCATCTGATCGAGGGTGCTCGCGCTGTACACCTGCCGGGTGCCAAGACCGCGAATGACCAACGGCGCGTACAGGCTACCCGCGATGGTGTGTGCGCTCGGATTACCGAAGTAGACGCCGACGGATGGGCCGCCGTGCTCGCGAATAACTTCACCCAGACGGTCTGCGACGACCGCGTAGGCCTCCTCCCAGCTGGTTTCGGTCAGCACTCCCGCACGCCGGACGAGGGGCCCGGTCAGCCGGTCGGGATCGTTATCGAGCTCGCCGAAGCTCGCGCCCTTCGGACAGATGAAACCCGCACTGAACACGTCATCGCGGTCGCCGCGGGCACTGACAACCCGGCCGTCGACGATGGTCAGTGTCAGGCCGCAGGTCGCCTCGCACAGCGGGCAGATCCGCAACGCTGTCCCGGTTTCTGCTGTCATGCCAGCTCCTTCCCAGGTCCGTTTCGGGGCACTCTGGTCCTTCGTTCGCAGCAACGAACGCTCCGTTCACACATCTCTCGGCACGGGTCGAAGACGACGCCCGCTGCGGCCAGTTCGTCGAGGCGCTGGGAAACAGTTTCCTCGTCGCCGTTCATGGCCGTGCCCTCGGGTCCGGTGTAGCCAAGGCTGCCGAGCGCAGCAGTGGCGAGTCGGGCTCACATCACCCGTCCGAAAGTCGTTGCGCCAACGCCCACGCCATTCGCGCGAGGGCGCGGTAGCGGTCCCGGACCTCCGATGTGCCGGCCCGGGAGTCGGCCGCATTGCCATCGAGCCCGCGCCGCCACACGCCGGCGGTGATGGAGGCAAGGCGGAACATGGAGAACACGATGTAGGCGTCGAGCGACCGGGGTGGCTCCCGGTCCGCATGCCGACAGTAGCTCGCAACGAAGGCTTGCTCATCGGGTATGCCGGTGCCTGTGAGGTCCTCGCCCGCCACGCCCTTGGTGCCGCTGAATTCCGGCGAAAGATGGTAGGTCAGACAGGTATAGCCGAGGTCGGCCAACGGGTGGCCGATGGTCGCCAGTTCCCAGTCCAAGACCGCGACGATCCGCGGCTCGCTCGGATGAATCAGGACGTTACCCAGGCGGTAGTCGCCGTGCGCGATGCACGCCGGCTCATCGTCCGATGGCAGGTGTTCTGGCAGCCATTGCGCCAGCATGTCCATCGCCGGCATGTCTTCCACGCGCGCGCCCTGCCACTGCCTCGTCCACAGCGCCACCTGACGCTGCAGGTATCCCTCCGGCCGGCCGAACCCCTCGAGTCCTGCCGCACGCCAGTCCACACCATGCAGCGCGGCAAGCACCCGAGCGAGGTCCTCGTAGATCGCCGCTCGCTGCGCCGGGCTGCAGTTGGGCAGGGCTGGGTCGTGAAAGATGCGTCCGGGGACGTGATCCATGATGAAAAAAGCTGTGCCAATGACGGATTCGTCGTTGCACATCAGGCGCATGCGGGGCACCGGCACATCGGTGTCGCGCAGCGCCGACATCACGCGGTGTTCGCGTTCCACGTCATGCGCTCGCGGCAGCAGGGTTCCCGGAGGCTTTTTGCGAAGGACGTACTCGCCTTCGGCGGTGTGCAGGTGGAATGTCGGGTTGCTCTGTCCGCCCTGAAACTGGCGAACCCTCAGTGGACCGTCGAAGCCCGGTAGTTGGCCGCGCAGGTGCCGGGCGAGGGCGGTCTCATCAAAGCGGTGCGCCGGCAGCACCGGTACAAGTTCCGCAACACCGTCCATCGGTGCCACATTACCGCCGGACCGACCGAGCGACTGGATGTTCGGCAGGCCGCGTTCGGCACGGCGGGCCGCATTACGTTGCGGCAGTGCGTGACTGGCGTCGGCCCACACAGACTGCCGCTAGGTGCCGACGCCGGTCAGGCCGGCGGCGGATGCAAACGCACGTAGTTCGCGCTCGATATCCGGACCCGCCGGCTGATACGCCACTTCGGTGACGCCCGATGCGCCTAAAGCGGCGATCTTGCCCGGCAGCTCGTCACGGGTCGCCGTCAACGCCATCGAGCTGGCCATCGGAATCAGGCCCGCGACGTGAGGTGCGTCCCGCGGGTTCGCCTCGACGAGATGGCCGGCGTGGATCGCAAGATGCCGTTCGTGTTGTGGCACAGCCTCAATCGCTTCGCGCCAGTCACTTCCACCCGGCAACGCGTCGACCGCCGCCGCGCCGCCCCGTTCGTACATCGCGTGATAGAGCACCACAGCGGCCGGCCCGGCGGCCGCGACCACCCGCGGCGACGTCAACTCCTCACCGTCGTCCAGTACCGTGCCGAACGCCAGCAACGCGCGCCAGTCCGCCGCCCGCACGGCGTCCGGCTGAGGGACGGCGGCGGAGAAGACGCCGTCGCCCAGCTCGGCGGCGACCGCCAACCCTCTGGGGCCGTCCGCGCCGATCAGAATGGGCACCTCGAGCGGCCGCCGCGCGCCGAAGCCAGGAAGCTGCAGCATCCGGATCGTGGCGCCGTCCCACTCGGCCGGCTCGCCCGCCAGTAGCGCCTTGAGACAGCGGACGTACTCGGCGACCCGCCGCCACGGCATCGGTCGCTGCCCCAGCGTGAAGCGCCCCGTGAACCCCGAGCCGATCGCGACGGCCACACGGTTGGGTGCCTGATCCGCGAGCTCGGCGATCGCGGCGGCGTTGACCATCGGATGTCGCAGGCTGGGGACAAGCACCCCAGGACCGAGGCCGATGCGAGTTGTGCGCTCGGCGCACCGGCCCAGCACCATCCACACGTCGGGGTACAGTGCCGGCGAGTCGTAGAGCCACGCACGTTTGTAGCCCAGCTCTTCAGCCAGCTCGACGTGGTTGGGAGTGGTCGACGACGTCGCGAACGCGCAGGAGATCTCCACGTGAGCTGACGCTACTCGCCACCCCGCTTGCGGATCCCGATGCGGCTACACCGCCACGTCCAGGCTGGTGAGCCCGCGTAGCACCGGATTCGTCCTATACACCGGCCGGTCATCCACGAGCGAGAGCCCTGGGAACCGCTTCGTCAGCGCGTCGAATGCGAGCCGCGCCTCGAGCCGCGCGAGCGGCGCCCCGAGGCAGAAGTGCGTGCCGAACCCGAAGGCCAGGTGCGGGTTTGGGACGCGGGCGAGGTCGAGCTGGTCTGGGTCCTCGAACGTGTCGGGGTCGTGGTTCGCCGAGCCGATGCTCACCAGCACGAGCGAGCCCTCCGGGATGACCTGGTCGTCGATCGCGACGTCTTCAAGCGCGACGCGCACCGTCGCCTGCACGGGCCCGTCGTAGCGGAGCAGCTCTTCGATCGCGGTCGGGAGCAGAGCGGGCTCCTGGCACAGCCGCTTCCATTGATCGGGCTCGCGCAACAGGGCGAGCGTGCCGTTGCCGATCAAGTTCGTCGTCGTCTCGTGGCCGGCGAGCAGCAGTAGGTTGCCGGTAGCGAGCAGCTCGGCATCGGTAAGCGCGTCGCGCTCCTCCTGGGCCGCGATCATCGCGCTGATCAGGTCCTCGCGCGGGGCGCGGCGGCGGGCGGCGATGATATCGGCGAGGTAGTCGAAGACCTGGCGCGCCGCCGCCGCGCCGGTTGCGCGTGCCTCGGCGCTCGGCGACCCGAAGCCGTTGATCATCGTGCTCGACCACTGACGGAACTGACGGTGGTCCTCCGCCGGGACGCCGAGCAGCTCAGCGATCACGATCGCCGGGAGCGGCTCGGCGACGTCGTGGATCAGGTCGAAGGTGCCCTTGGCCTGCGCCTCGTCGGCAAGCTCGCGGACGATCGCCTCGATGTGGCCGCGCAGTGCGGCGACGCGCTTGGGCGTGAAGGCCTGGTGGACGAGCTTGCGGACGCGCGTGTGGTCAGGCGGGTCCATGACCAGCATCGAGCGCATGCCAGTTGCGCTCTGGCGCAGAAACTCCGGCATGCGGTCGAGGTTGTCGCGCATGAGTGGCGCCCGCAGCCTCTCGACCGAGAAACGCGGGTCGCGCAACACCGAGTGGACGTCGTGGTAGCGCGTGAGCATCCACACGCCGGGGCCCGAGTAGTTCGGGACCGGCACCTCGAGCACCGGCCGCACGGTGCGGATCACGGAGTACATCGGGTAGGGGTTCTCGAGCGAGCCGGCGCTGCGCAGCGGCAGGAACAGGTCGAAATCAGCGGAGGCGTCCGCAGAAGGAAGGGGTGCCGACCGGTGGCGGGAAGGCGCCGAGCGTTGCCAGACACGAGACGTCATGGCGGGTCCTCTGGGCGAGCGCAGTGTTGAGAATGACCGATTGACCAGCCACAATAACACCGTGCCGACGATCGCCTCAAGCGCGCGCGACGCGCCTCCCCTCTCTCTACTTCGACAGCAAAGGCGCGCTGCGGCTTCGTGATCCGGCACTTCCGAATCGTCCGAGTACTGCGCGTGGCGCTTGCGGTCGTGCGCGTCCTGCCCCGCTACCTACTGCTCCTGGCACGCGATCGCACCGGGCTGTGGCCTACGAACGACGCAGACTGGCAGCGCGCCCACAGCGCAGCGGCCCGCGAGATCAAGCGCGTCGCGCTTTCGCTGGCCGGCGCGTTCACCAAGGCCGCCCAGATCCAGGGCGCACGGGCCGATTTCTTCCCGGCACCCTTCATCGAGGAACTGAGCCAGTTCCACGACGCAGTACCGCCGCGCCCCTTCGAGACGCTGCGGCCGCTCGTCGAGCGGGACCTCGGCCGGCCCCTCGACGAGGTCTTCGCGACGATTGATCGCCGGGCCCTCGCCGCCGCATCGTTGGCGCAGGTGCACCGCGCGACGCTGCGCGACGGCAGCCAGGTCGTCCTGAAGATCCGCTATCCCGAGATCCCGAAGATCATTCCGCTCGACCTCCGCATGCTGCGCCGCGTCGTCAACATCGTCATGCTCGTGCAGCGGCGCATCGACCTGCGAGCGCTCGCCACCGAGACGACGCGCTTCATCGAGTTTGAGCTCGACTTCCGGCGCGAGGTGCGCTCGACCGAGCGGCTCGCGAAGAATCTCACTGCCATCCCCTTCGTGGCCGTCCCCCGCGTCCATCCGGAGCTGTGCGGCGACAACGTGATCGTGCTCGAGTACCTGCAGGGCATTCAGGTCGCGCGCACGAAAGAGCTTGTCGCGGCGGGCCACAAGCTCGCGGAGATCGCGCGCAGAATCGGCGCGCTCTACGGCACCATGATCTTCGAACAGGGCTTCTTCCACGGCGATCCGCATCCCGGGAATCTGCTGATCCTGCCCGACGGCCGCATCGGCCTCCTCGATTTCGGCTTGGCCAAGGAGCTGCCACCAGGATTCGCGCGGCTCGTCGCGACGATGATGGTGTCTGCGATGATCGGGGACTCGCGATCCGCGTTCGCCGCGGCCGAGCAGCTCGGCTTCGACGTCGACTCGATGAAACCCGACAACCTGCGCACGCTGATGCTGATGACGATCGGCGACAGCGACACCGAGGCCGGCTTCTTCGAGATCCTGGGCGAGACGAGCCTGCGCCAGATACCGGAGGACTTCGCACTCGTCGGGCGCACGCTGATCCTGCTGAACGGGCTCTCGCACCGGCTCGCACCCGGGCGCCGGCTGATCCAGGCCGAGCTGCTGAAGCACCTCGCCGCGGGGGCGGCCAGCGCGGACGATTCGGCGCGCAAGCCCGCCTAGTCCTGAGGTTTGGCGGGGCCAATCGGGTGATGAAATACCTAGTGGGCTTTACAATTCGAGACATGCGGCGCGCTGGGCGGTGCCGGCCTACCGATAACGCCAGACGCCAACGTGGCCGTCGACCCCTTTGAGAGCCGCCATCTCGCGTGCGCCTACGGGGCTCAGTGCGGTTATCACCTCGGCCGCACCCGGCGCGTCGCGCACCTGGTCCGTGCAGACGATCTGGCGCGAGTCCGCGATCGCCTGGACCCGCGCCGCGATGTTCACTGTCTGGCCGAAATAGTCGAGGCGCTCGTTCAGGTCCACCGCGATGCAGGAACCAGCGTGGAGGCCGATCTTGAGCTCGAGATCGCCAACCCTGCCAACTTCACGGTTCATCGCCATGGCGGCTTCCAGCGCCGGCGCCGGCGTCGGAAAACTCGCCATCACCGCGTCGCCGATGGTCTTCACGACCGCGCCGCCGCGTGCGGCGACTACCTCGCGCAAAATGCCGAAGTGTTCGCCGACGAGGGCGTACGCACGCATGTCGCCCATGCGCGAGTACAACTCAGTCGAACCCTTGAGATCAGTGAAGAGCACGGTCAGGTTCTTCAGCGCCAGGCCACCCTGCGCCGGAATGCTCTCGGCGCGAAAAAGATCCCGGAACGCTTGAGTAGTTACCAGCTCCTTGACCGAAAAGAACCGGTGGAACTTCTCGCCGGATTGCCCAGCCAACAAATCGAGTTTCGCGGCGAGCGCCTCCGGCGAGGACGGGCGCGGGTCGGTGAAGGCTCCGAATACCACTGGCCGGCTGAGCCGGTTGTGCAGTGTCATGTGCACCTGGCCGGCCGCAAGCTGGTCACCATCCTGGACGAGCTCGCCCCCGGCGAGGACCTCGTAGTCCAACGTCGAGCCGCCCGCTTTTTCTTCGACCGTGAAGCGTCGTAACGAGTGGTACTGCGGCAGCGCCAGCACGTAATGCCCTGGCGCGAGCGACGTCTCGGTCTCCAGCTTCGCGCCCGCCGGAGCGGTACCGAACCAGACGGGCTTTTCCACAGCGCGGTCGATGTGCGTTCTGTCAGCGACGCTGGGCGAGAAGAACAGTGTGAGGCTGTCGCGTAAGAAGTCGAGCTTCTCCGCCTCGTGGAAGCGGATCGCGCGCGCCGATGGCGCGACATTGAAGGTGACCTCCACGTTGTCGTCGATCACCGGCGGCACGGCGATCTCGCAGATCGTGCAGAAGCGGTCCTCGTTGAGCGCGCGCAGCGCATGGTCGGTGGTGATGAATGACCCACAGGCCGGGCAGAGTACCCCCCAACTGAACTCGACCACCCCCGCATGCGCCGCATGAAGAAACAGGTCTACCGCCAAGCGCTCAGGCGTGCCCGTCTCGCTCGCGTAGCGATAGGGGTTCATGCGGAAGAGCTTCTCGTCGGGCGCCTCGGCGAGGTAGCGGGCAAAGCTGTCTACGGCTGTTGCATCGAAGTGGCCAACGTTCTTGACGGCCGCAAGGCGGCTCTGGAGGATAGCGGTGGTCATGGCACCTCCGGGACTGGCGCTGGCTGGGACGACCGGATTCGCGCGCTAGGTCACCAAGAACGACTGACCGCACGTTCTTATTCCGTGGTCGTCCCGACGAAGTCGTCAGTGCCCCGAACCCCCGCCACTGACGTTTCTGTCTCGGTTGATCCTTCACACTGTGGGTTATGGGTTAGGCCTGTTCGCGAGCGCTAACACCCGTCACCGGCGGCTTGTTATAGCGCCGGTGAGCAACTCTCATTCGGGGAGTGTCAAGGATCAGCCGAAGTAGTTGTCCAGCATCGGCCGACACCTGTCAGGCAGCACCCGAAACCGACGTGTCATCCAAAGCATCCCCTCCTCGCCAACCTGGCCGTCTATCAGAACGTGGGAATGCCCCGCCTTCACCGGACCGGATGGCATCGTGGAGAACATGGCCGGCCAGTTCTCGATCCTCCCGGACGCCTACGCTTTCGAAATCGTCAACCTCGCCAGCGACGGACCGGTGGTACTCACCGAACGCTTGGACTACATGCAGGCTCCTGACGGAAGCAAGCCGGCCATTCCAGTGATGGGGACCTTCGTCGTCGATGACGACGGGAGAATCACTCGCTGGACCGACCATTTCGATCTGAATCTGACGATCAAGCTCCTACAAGGCGAGGACATCAGCGCCCTGGTGCCCGCGACGGCATGAGGTGGCTTCATGCAGATGCCAAGGGCTGTAGCGAACTTCAATAGTCGAGTCACCAATCCGGTGGCTCGGTCGATCACGCCGTGGCTTCCGGGCCTCGGGACACTCGAACATGTCGGACGCACATCAGGCAGGCATTACCGAACGCCGCTGCTGGTATTTCCCATCCGCAACGGTTTCGTGTTTCTGATCGGGTACGGGCCGGAATCGGACTGGTTGAAGAATGTCTTCGCCGGTGGACAGACGGTGCTGCACAAGCGCGGCAAGAGTATCGCGCTGGCCGATCCACGTCTGCTGAGTAAGGCCGAAGCCGCAACGCGCGTGACAGGGCCATCTCGCGTGTTCTACCGCCTGTTTCCGTACGACGAAGCGGCGTTGGTGTTGACCAAAGTCGATGCCATGCAGTGACTTTGGAGAGTAGAAGTTCCACGGCGCCGGAGCGGTGCGAGGCACATTCGCTGTCGCGGCGATGATCACGCGCAGCGCTGCTGCCAACTCGACGCCGGCCAGGTGTGCACCAAGGTAAAAATGCGCACCGCCGCCGGAAGCCAGCATCTGCGGTGCGCCCCGCCGGGTGATATCAAGCCGTTCCCGCTCGCCATAGACGGCCGGACCGCGGTGGTTCGCAATCGCAATGACATGGCTTTCCACCGAGATATCCACGACCACACCCTCAACGGCACATGACTGTCCGCGACCCAGCCAACCCGGTCGCCGCAACCGACTAGGAACTGGACCGCGGAATTCCACCTTCAAACGCGTCCGCTCGTGGGGTCTTTAACTCGGTCACGCTCAGACGCCGCGCGCGACTGCGAATGGGTCTGCGGCGATTGAAGTAGTGGACTACCTAAGTCACCTCTGTCGTTTAGGGCAACGCTTGGGTCGTGCGGGTAACCGCCCAGCCACACGGAGGAAGACGCCATGACCGCGAAGCGTCAACAACCTCGAATGCAAGCGCATGACTGGCGACGTTCGCGCGCAGACCAAACATTGGAACGGGACTGGGCCGACGAGCCGAAGGAGTCGTTATGTCGTTCGTGATCGTAACGCCGGATTTTATGACCACGGCCGCAGCGGATTTGGCCCGTATCGAGTCGGTGCTTCGGGTCGCACATACGGCCGCAGCAACGTCGACGACGCAGGTGCTGGCGGCTGCCGGGGACGAGGTGTCAGCGGCGGTCGCGGCGCTGTTCTCCGCTCACGGCCGGGAGTACCAGGCGCTCAACGCCCAGGCGACCGCGTTCCATGACGGATTCGCCCGGGCGTTGGCCGCAAGCGCCGGTTCGTATGCCAGCGCGGAGGCCGCCGCCGCCTCGCCGCTACAGGCTGCGCAGGACGCGGTGCTGGGCGCGATCAATGCACCCTTCCTGACGCTGACCGGGCGCCCGCTGATCGGTGACGGCGCCAACGGACTGCCAGGTACCGGACAAGCCGGCGGGGCCGGCGGGTGGCTGATCGGCAACGGCGGCAATGGTGGCTCGGGCAAGCCAGGCACGGGCAACGGGGCCGGCGGTAGTGGCGGGGCCGGCGGCGCGGCCGGCCTCTGGGGCCACGGCGGCAATGGTGGCGCCGGGGGAATCGGCGGCTCGTCGGGAGGGATAGGTGGTAACGGGCGGGGCCGGTGGCGCCAATGGGTGGATCGGAGGCGGTAACGGTGGGGCCGGCGGGCCCGGCGGCACCGGCGGGACTGGCGCACCCGGCGGCAACGGTGGAGTCGGCGGGCCCAACATTCAGCTGTTGTCGTTGAACGGCACTGGTGGTACCGGCGGGGCCGGTGGTAACGGCGGGGCCGGCCATGCCGGCGTCGACAGCACCGTGGCACAAGGGAACGGCGGTACCGGTTTCGTAGGCGGTGCCGGCGGTCAAGGCGGCGCCGGAGGCGCCAACCAGGCGCTGCTGGGCGGATCCGGCGGAGCCGGCGGCACAGGCGGCACAGGCGGACTCGGCGGGACGGGTGGTGCGGGCTCGACGCCAGACGCAGCCCACCTCGTGGCTGGTAATGGTGGCACCGGCGGGGCTGGCGGTGCTGCCGGAGCGGGAGGTGCAGGTGGCGCCGGCGGAATGCTGTTGGGGCACCCCGGCAGCGGCGGCCTGGGCGGTACCGGCGGTGCGGGCGGCGCCGGCGGCACCGGCGGTGCGGGCAACGCCCACACCGGGTTCAGCTTCGGCGGCGCCGGCGGCAACGGTGGCATCGGCGGCGCCGGCGGCTTCGGTGGCAACTCCAGCGGCACGGGTATCAACGGCACCGGTGGCGGGGGCGGTGCCGGCGGCGCGGGCGGCACCGGCGGCTACAACATCGGTGTCTCGGGCACCGGCGACGTGCTCATCGGCGGTGGTGGTGGCGGAGGCGGGGTCGGCGGCCGTGCCGGCAGTGGCGGCACTGGCGGCACCGGCGGCGGTGGAGGTGGCGGTACCGGCGGCACCGGCGGGGTCGGCGGCACCGGAGGTGGTGCCTTCGAAGTCGACGGCTTGACCTTCCGACTGGCGGCGGGGGGCGGCCACGGCGGGAGCGGCGGCGCCGGTGCCACCGCTTCCGGGAGCACAGGCGGCTTCGGCGGTGCCGGCGGTGGCGGTGGTGGCGGTGGTGTCACGGATAACGGCATCGCTACCGGCGGCGGCGGTGGTGGTGGCGGCGGGGCCGCCACGGCCGGAGGTGTCGGCGGCACCGGCGGTCTGGGCGGTTGGGCCACCTGTGTCGCGCCCGGAACCGGCCAGGGCGGCAACCCCGGAATTGGCGGAGCCGGCACCGGCGGCGGCGGCGGTGGCGGCGCCTTCGCAATAAACGCGTTCCTTGGCGCCGGGGTTGCCAACGGCGGAGCCGGCACCGACGGCGCCGCCGGCGGGGCGGGCGGGGCCACCGGCAACAGCGTCGATATCAACATGGGAGGCCGCGGCGGCAAAGGCGCCATCGTCGGTGTCGGCGGCACCGGAGGCGAAGGCGGTGCCGGCGCCAAATGGTTCGGTGGGGGCGGCGGCCTGAACGGTCAGTTCTGAGAGCGGGTGACCCGGCGGCGACCGAAGAATCGACACCCCATCGGCGTTCACAGCCATCGCGGCCTGATACCTCTGCGCAGCCACGCTCAACCGACTAGGAGTCAAATGGTCGCGGTCGAACGAGTGCGGCCACGATGAGCCAAGTACCCCGTGGTATCCGGGCGCATTTCGGTCATCGGATATTCAGAGATAACGGGGGCATCGGACGAGTTCGCCTGTCGCACAATGTAGTTCGATCATCACTGACCGGGAGCAACCATCTCGGGCGTGTCTCCTCTCCGCCCGCAGGTGGTGCGCCGAACAGACTTCTCATCGGACCGTTCTGCCCGCATCGGCGCCGAACATCTCGGGCACAGCTATGTGAGTATGAACCGGACCGCTACATGAGCCGTGGCCGCATCCATACCCAAGTGGCCGATCTGCTCGATCGCACCGTGCGCGAAGGCGATGACGAAGAGAGCCCGAACGAAGCTTGCGCAGTGAGTACGCATTTCGTACTCTGCAAAAGTACGAAATGCGTACTGAGGAGTGAAGGTGACACAGAACCGCAGCACTCCGCTTCCTGCCGCACTGGCACGGGCGCCCCTGCGAACGGTGCGGCCACGCGATGCCGGCGCTGTTTACGCCCACCCCCGGACCCAGCTAATCCGGCTTGCCGATCGCGGTCTCCTGCACCGACTCGCCGACGGCTACTACGTCGTCGTCCCCCAGGACTCGGTGGGGCGCAGGTGGATCCCAGAGCTCGAAGCCGCCGCCGCGGGAATTGCCACCACGATTTACGGGCACCACGACGTAATTGTCATGGGGCCCAGTGCCGCACGCCTGCACGGCGCCCTTCCGCGGGCGATAGCAACCGCAATCGTGGCAGTGCCACGCCGACACCATCGCATTGCACTGACCGATCGGCCCGCCGTGGTGCAGTTCGTCCAGCGCGACACCCGCGGCCTGGACGCGGAACGCATCAGCACCGAACTGGGGCTGGTGTTGGTGACCACTCCCGAACAAACCGTACTCGACCTGGCCCACCGCCCCACCCTCGGTGACAACGAAGCCGACGTACCGACCGCCGTCGCGACCCTCTACGCCCGCAGCGACAGAAAGCGCCTCGAAGAACTCGCCACGGAACAGCGCCGGGTGGCCTCAATGCGCCGCGCCGAGGAGTGGGCCGGGGTCGCCGATGGATCCTGACGAACGCGATTCCGTTGCAACACAGTTCGGCGTCTCTGCCGAACAGGTCGAGCGCGACCACCTGATCTCCCACCTCCTGGGCTTCCTGAGCCGAGACTTCGGTGACCAAATCCACTTCATCGGCGGCACCGCCCTGGCCCGCACCCATCTGCCGGACGGCCGCCTCAGCGAGGACATCGACCTCATCGCCGTCGGCAGCCGCAAGGAGGTCGCGGACGCGCTCGACGCGGCGCTCCCGCGCGCCCTGGCGCGCACCCACGGCCGACTCATTGTGGAACCGGCGCTGGCCTCCACACCGAACGTCACGGCGGCGGTCCTGCGCCCCACGCAAGGGCGACCCGTCCGGCTGCAACTGCTCTCGGCACGCGAGCGCACCGTATGGCCGACCGAACGTCGGCGCTTGGTCCAGCGCTACACCGACGCTCCCGCCGCCGAACTAATCGTGCCCACGCTTACCGCGTTCGCAGCATCGAAGACCGCGACGTGGGCGGACCGTCTCGCGCCGCGTGACCTCTGGGACCTGTGGGCTCTGAGCGGGCTCGGCGCAATCGACGCGCACGCGGCAGCCCTGTTCCGACGATACGGACCCACCAACCAGAACCCGGCGCCGCACATGTTCACCCGTGCGCCGTCCGACGCCCAATGGCAGGCGCAGTTGGCCGGCCAGACCCGCCTAAGCGTCTCGGCGACCGAGGCGCTCACCGTCGTTCGCGGTGCGTGGGTGCGGGCATCACGACCTGCACAAACCTCGCAAACGATGAATGAACGATGATTCTCAAGATCCGATCTTGAAATTGGCCTCTGGTGGGGCGGGCGGGGCTCGAACCCGCGACCAACGGATTATGAGTCCGCGGCTCTAACCAACTGAGCTACCGCCCCGGAACGCCGTAACGTCGCCGAGCACGACCTAGACCTTAGCTTCCCCGCCGACCGCGAGTGACAACACGCCACCCGACGCGACCGGGGCGTCAGCGCACGCGTGTCCCGGCGCGACATCCGCGCCTGCACCGCTTAGCCTGGTCAAACGGGCCTGAGACGGCGGCGCCACTACATACAAAGCCGCAACTTAAGTGTCACCCACGCCCACCTCATCTAGCGGCAGTTAGGCTCGACAGACGAACAAGATTGGCGTGCAGAGACATTGGACGCAGTGCAGCGTCACGTCCTCGACGCGCGATTAGCCCGCAACGATCAGGCCGCGCAGGGCCGATCGTCATGCGCGGCATCAAACGACACCAGACACCCGGGGGAAACACATGGCGATCACGGACGTTGCGGCGTTCGCCCACCTGACCGATGCCGACATCGAGAATCTGGGCACTGAGCTCGACGCCATCCGGCGCGACATCGAGGAGTCCCTGGGCGCGCGAGACGCCCGCTACATCCGCCGCACCATCGCCGCTCAGCGTGCCCTGGAACTCACCGCCCGGGTCATGCTCGCCGGCAGTGCAAAACGCCCGGTCAAATGGGCGGGAACCGCGACGCTCGCCTTGGCCAAGATCATCGAGAACATGGAGATCGGCCACAACGTCATGCACGGCCAGTGGAACTGGATGAACGATCCCGAGATTCACTCCACCACGTGGGAATGGGACATGAACGCCGCGTCCAAGCACTGGCGCAACGCCCACAACTTCCAGCACCACAAGTACACGAACATCCTCGACATGGACGACGACGTCGGCTACTTCATCCTGCGCGTTACCCGTGACCAGCCGTGGCAGCCCTACAACCTCGGAAATCTGCCCTACAACCTCATTCTCGCCCTCGCGTTCGAGTGGGCGATCGGTCTGCAGACTGTCGACCTGGAAAAGTACTTCGAGGATGGTCCCGACGGGGACATCGCCCGCCAGCGGACAAGTGAGTTCATCACGAAGGTCAGCCGGCAGATCGTCAAGGATTACGTCGCGTTTCCCGCCCTCACCGCGCTGTCACCGGCCGCCACCTACACCTCGACCCTGAAAGCCAACGCGGTCGCCAATGTGATCCGCAGCGTCTGGGCACACGCGGTCATCGTGTGCGGCCATTTCCCGGACGGCGCAGAGAAATTCACCACGACCGACATGGCCGGCGAAACCAGGGGCGAGTGGTATCTGCGCCAGATGTTGGGCAGCGCCAACTTCGACGCCGGGCCCATCCTGCGATTCCTGAGTGGCAACCTGTGCCACCAGATCGAGCATCACCTGTTCCCCGATCTGCCGAGCAGCAGACTGCGCGAGGCCTCGGTAAAAGTCCGGGCATTGTGCGAAAAGTACGACTTGCCCTACACCACAGCATCTTTCGCTGCTCAATATGGCAAGACGTGGCGCACGATCGCGAAGTTGTCGCTGCCGAACAAATTCTTGCGGGCCACCGCTGACGACGCACCGGAAACCCGGAGCGAGCGAATGTTCGCCCAGCTCAAGCCCGTTGACGCCAACCTGATTACCGGTCGCCGCCGCGGACTGAAGACCGCGCTCACCCGGGTGCGCCGCAAGGCCGCAGCCGAAACACCCTGATCTCGCGCGGCGCGCACTTGGCGCGATAGTTCTCGTACCCGATGAAGAAGTCGACCGCTTTGGCCCACGCATCAGCGCGGTCCTGCCCGCTCAGCAACTCGGCGCGATACTGCCGCGGCGGCCCCTTGTACTCGACCGTGCATTCGGGATGGGCCAACAGATTCGCACTCCAACCCGGGTGCGAAGGGCGTCCGTAGTTGGAGCCGATCGCCAGTAATCCATCCGAATCTTCAATCAGCGTCAGGGGATTCGTGCGGGGCCTGCCGGATTTGGCGCCGGTCGTCGTCACCAGGCCGGTCCGGTTCGGACCGGCCGTGCTCAGCCGCCCATTCGTCCGGGGAATTAGCACCTTGTCGATCCGGGGCGCCAGGTGCATCCCGAGCTGGGATCCGAGCCGGCTCATGGCGAGCCGCTCCCCCAGGGCTTCATGCAGCCGCAACCGCCGGCCGCGGATCGGACTCTCACGCAGAAAAGGCATGCCCAGACGGTACCCATCGAAAGGCGACTCAATACACGTAGACCACGGCACCGTTGCCGCCGTTGCACACCACCATGGAACCGTTGGCGGCACAGGTCATGGTGTAGTGCTGGCCGGTCACCGGGCTGTCGGCTTCGACCTGGCGCGGCGTCACGCTGGCCGGCCCGCCCGCGCCGTAAGCAACCCGAACCTGCTCGGCGAACGGACACGACGTGTCCGCCGACCCGACCGCGGAATGCGCAAACCCGCCGGCCGGTCCGGACGTCGATGGACACGCCTGCGCACCCGCCGGCAGCGCGACCGAAGTCGTCGTAGTCGTCGTGGTCGTCATGGTCGTCGTCAACCCGTCCGTCACCAAGGTCCACGGAGCGCAGCCCTGCGACCGGAACCCGGCGTCCGTCGGCGCAATCGTGACCGTCTGGGGCAGAATCCCCGCCCCGTTGGCGATGATGTCGGCGGTCTGACCACCGAATCCCCGCAACCGTTCCCAGTAGCAGGAGTCGCCGCCCTGCGACCGATAGGTACCCGGCACCAGGTCCACCCCGGTCCGAAACGTCCCGTCACCCGGGATGGTGCGAGCAACCGGCGCCGAAGACGACGGGGTTGTAGAAGACGACGACACGGAAGTGGAGGGCGGAAACGAGACCGTGGTCCCGGGGTAGATCGGCGGCAGCCGGGACGGATTGTCGTGACCGGTCGGCGTTTGCCGCGCCGGCTTATCGCCGGAGCCAGAACAGCCGGTCATCGCGAACACCGCGGCCACCATGATGGCGAAAAGCGCTCTAACCGCCATGACCCCTCGCTGCTGCTCCTGCTGCAGGATTGTTCAGTGTGCTAACGCTACCGCGAGCAAGGACCACGGTAACCGCCCCAGGGTGAGAACATGGCCGATGTGACGGCAGCAGGCCTGACCACTGTGGAAGCCTCCGCACGGCGTGCGCGGGATGGCGCCAACACGTTGCCCGCGGCCAAGCGACCCTCCGTCTTCCGCCGCCTGCTCGGAGAGCTGACGCACTTTTTCGCCGTATTGCTGTGGGCGGCCGCCGCGTTGGCCTTCTTCGCGAAGCTCCCGCAACTCAGCGTCGCGATCGTCGCAGTGATCGTGCTCAACGGCGTGTTCGCGCTGATTCAGCAGGCTCGGGCGGATCGCGCGGCCGACCGACTGCAGGACATGCTGCCAACGCGCGTAACAGTCTTCCGCGACGGCCGGCGGCGCCTGATTGAGGCCGAGGACGTGGTCGTCGATGACGTGCTGCTGCTGGAAAGCGGCGACCGGGTGCCGGCCGACGCCGTGGTGCTGGCCGAGAATCGGTTGCTGGTCGACTCGTCGATGCTCACCGGCGAGAGCCAGGCCAATTCCGCCGCCGAGGGTGAAGCGCTCTTTGCGGGCACCTTCGTCGTCGAGGGCGACTCCCGCGCCCGCGTCACGGCGATCGGCCAACACACGCGGCTGGCCGGGATCGCCCGGCTGTCGACGTCGACCGCGAAGCCCGACACGCCCTTGACGCGCGGCCTCAACGGCGTCGTGCGTCTCACCGCCGCGATCTCGGTCAGCGTGGGCGCGCTGTTCCTCCTCGTCTGTCTGCTCATCGGCAATCCGGTCCAGCAGGCCTTCGTGTTCGCCATCGGTGTGACGGTCGCACTGGTTCCCGAGGCACTGCTGCCGACGGTGACGCTGTCCCTGGCCTGGGGCTCGGAGCAGATGGCCAAACGGCAGATCCTGGTGCGCAACCTCGAGGCGGTCGAAACGCTCGGCTCGACGACCTTCATCTGCACCGACAAGACCGGCACGCTGACCCGGAACCAGATGACCGTCGTCGAAACATGGACGCCCGTCGGCACAGTCAGCGTCGACGGCGCCGGCTACGGGCCAACGGCCGCTCTCACACCGTCCTCCCCCGCCGCAACAGACGCCGCTCGCACCCTGGCCCTCGCCGCCGAACGTTGCTCCACCGGCTACGCCGAAGAAGTCCACGGGCAATGGCGGGCGCACGGCGATCCGATGGAGGCGGCCCTGGACACCCTGGCCCGACGCCTGGGTGTCGACACGGTCGAGGACCGCCGCACCGGACCGGCGGAGTTGCGGTTCCCCTTCGACCCCCGCCTGCGCCGCATGGCGGTCGTGCTGGCCGACGAGATCGTGGTCAAAGGCGCGCCGGACGCAGTCCTTCCGCTCTGCGGTGACGACCCGGCGCCTCACCAGGCGATGGACGCACTCACCGCGCGCGGGCTGCGGGTACTCGCCGTCGCCGCCGCTGCGAGGAACGGCCGAACCCCGCGCGATCAGAGCGACTGCGATCAGGGGCTGCGCCTGCTCGGCCTGGTCGGACTGCAGGATCCGCCGCGTGACGACGTGTCAGAGTCACTGCGGGCGTGCCGCACGGCCGGCGTGAAGGTGGCGATGGTGACCGGCGACCATCCGGCCACCGCGACGACCATCGCCGACGAGGTGGGCCTGCGGTTCCCCGACTCACCGGTGCTGTCGGGGACCGACCTACCCGACGATGAGCGCCAACTCGCAGCTCTGCTGGACCACGACGGTGTGGTCATCGCCCGGGTATCACCGGAGGACAAGCTTCGGATCGCCCGAGCGCTGCGCTCCCGCGGTCACGTGGTGGCGATGACGGGCGACGGTGTCAACGACGCTCCTGCACTGCACGAGTCCGATATCGGTGTGGCCATGGGACTTTCGGGCACCGACGTCGCCCGCGCGGCCGCCGACCTGGTACTGCTCGACGACTCCTTCGCCGGCATCGTCGCCGGCATCGAGCAGGGACGCGCGACCTTCGTCAACATCCGACGCTTCCTGACCTACCACCTGACCGACAACGTCGCCGAGCTGGCGCCGTTTCTCGTCTGGGCGCTCTCCGGCGGATACTTCCCGCTGGCGCTCGGTGTCCTGCAGATCATCGCGCTCGACCTCGGCACCGACACCCTGTCCGCGGTCGCGCTCGGCGCCGAACCACCCGCCAAGCACCTGCTGGAGGGACCGCCCGTGCATGGCCGGCTGATGAACCGCACGGTGCTGCGCCGGGCCTTCGGTCTGCTGGGTCCGCTGGAAGCGTTTCTCTCGCTCGCCGCCTTCGTCGTGTCCCTAATGGCGTTGGGCTGGCGGCCCGGGAACCCGTTCCCCACCGGGCACGCGCTGGCCGCAGCGTCCGGCGCGGCCTTCATCACCGTCGTCCTGGCCCAGACGGCCAACGTGTTCGCCTGCCGATCGTCCTCCCGCTGGCCGGGAGCGCTGGGGTGGTTCACCAACCGGTTGCTGGTCCCAGCGGCCCTCACCGGGCTGGTGATCTCGCTGCTCGAACTGTGGGTGCCACCTATCGCGCGGCTGCTGGGCCAGTGGAATCCACCGCTGTGGGGATGGATCGTGGCACTTGCCTCGATGCCGATCCTGCTGGCTGTCGACGCGCTGGATAAGCGAGCGCGTCAGCTGAAAACCGTCTGACCATCGACATCGATCAGATACCGCTCGGTCCCCGACTCCACCCGCGGCGCGTCCGCGGCCAACGACACGGCAATCTTGTTACTGGCATTCCGCATGATGTCGAACGTCAACTCCACGGCCTCATCCGGCGAGAACCGGGAGCGCACCTCGGCGGCATCGTCGACGGCGAGGTGCGCAGGCGTCCAAATTAACGCATCCGCATACCGCAGCGCTGCTTTTGCGCGTTCATCCAGCACGACCGAGTTCTCGAACTGCGCAATCTCGTCGTACAGCGACTCGGTACCACCGGCGTCCAGGGCGTGTCCCTCGCGCAGCGACTTGCACAGCCGGCAGTTGTGCGCGGCGGCACCACGCAGTCGCACCAGCTCCGAGGTGACCGGGTCCACGGCCCGTTCGCGGGCCACCCTCGGCAGGAACCGACTGAACAACTCATCCGAGGGATCGCGCGCGTCGTCCCACTTGATCGGCCCGTCCACCCAGCCCAGGTACTCCGAGCCGACGCCCAGTGCCTCGAACCCGGCCCGCACCCGCGGCACGAAGTCAGCGATAAAAATCCCGACGACGACCCGAAAGGCATTGCTTCCCAACGTCTTCAACAGCAAAGATCGTTGTTCGGCGGTAATCGCCGAGACGTCGGCGCTGAACTGCTCGGCGAACTCGGCGACGACGGTTTCGGCGTCGGACTCGGGCGCGTCGACGGCGACAGGATTGGGCAACGGCGGCAGCGACATGGTCTGTGCGCACACCCGGCGCACCAGGCCGGACAGGCGCCCGTCGGAGAATGCGACCAACCTGGTCAGCTGGTCAGCAGGAAGCGGCATCTTTCGTACGCTACTGCGCCTGACTCACCGAGGACATATGGAAGTCGGGTATCCGCAACGACGGCATTGCCGCCCGGGTCGCCCAGTCACCCCACTCGCGCGGCAGCGTCTTCTCGCTGACACCGGCCTCGGTCGCCCGCCTGAGGAGGTCCAACGGGCTCTCGTTGAACCGGAAGTTGTTGACCGCCCCGGTCACCTCGCCGTCCTCGATCAGGTACACGCCGTCACGCGTCAGCCCCGTCAGCAACAGGGTGGTCGGGTCAACCTCGCGGATGTACCACAACGTGGTCAGCAGCAGTCCCCGCTCGGTGGCGGCGATCATATCGGCGAGCTCGACCGTCCCGCCGGTCATGATGATGTTGTCGCAGGCGACGCCCACCGGGGCGTCGAACCGCGCGGCGGTGGCCCGCGGGTAGGCCAGCGCGTTGATCACGCCGTCGCGGATCCAGTCGACCTGGTTGATCTCCATGCCGTTGTCGAACACCGACATGGTCTCCGAGGAGTTGCTCACCGCGACGAAGGGCGTGCATGCCAGGCCCGGAGCCATCGGGTCGGAGAACAGGGTGAGCGGCAGACCCGTGAGCCGCTCCCCCACCCGCGTCCCACCGCCCGGCGCCGACAGCGCGGTGCGGCCCTCCTGGGCGGCGCGACCGGACATTTTCCAGGCCAGGTAGATCATCATGTCGGCGACCGTCGAGGGAGGCATGATCGTCTCGTAGCGGCCGGCCGGCAGTTCCACCGACCGCGACGACCACTCCAGGCGGGTCGAAAGATCCGAAAGCAGCGAATCAATCGGCACGTCAACGAAATCCGAGGTTCCGATCCCGGCCCAGGCGCTGGCTTCACCACGCTTGGCGTTGACCTCGATCGCCCCGCTCGGCTGGGTGTAACGCCGTCGCAGCCCGGTCGACGACGCCAGGAACGTCGTCGAGACGCTGTGGTGCGCATAGCCGTACAACCGGTCACTGCCCCGGAAACCCCGGCACAACGCACCGGTGATGCTACTGAACACCCCGGCACCGGTGCCGGGCACCGGTGCGTCCCAGTCGGCGGGCTCGCCGGAGTCGCCCAGCAGTGGCGCCGCGTCCCCGGCCTCCGGTGCGGAACGGGCCGCATCCTGCGATGAGGCCACCAACTGGGGCAGCACCGTCGGATCAGCCTCGCCGGTGACCACCGTGCCGACGTACGCGCTAGCACCTTGGCGAACAATGGAAATGACGGCGACGCTACGGGTGACCGCGACTCCGTTGGTGGTCATCGTGCTGTTCGCCCAGCGCAGCGACGCCTCGACCTTGTCAGTGACCAGCACCATGGTCTCATCGGCGCGCCCGATCTTGGCGGCCTCATCCAGGACGATGTTGACGACGTGCTGAGGTGTGATCATCGGCCGCCCTCGGTCCGGGTGTTGAGCACATTGATGCCGCGGAACAACGCCGACGGGCAGCCGTGGCTGACGGGCGCGATCTGACCGGGTTGGGCCTTACCGCAGTTGAGCGCACCACCCAGTCGCCACGTGGAGCGTCCACCGACCGCCTCCATCGCATTCCAGAAGTCGGTGGTGGTCGCCTGGTAGGCCACGTCGCGCAACTGCCCGTAGAGGCGGCCGTCGCGGATGCGGTAGAAACGCTGGCCGGTGAACTGAAAGTTGTAGCGCTGCATGTCAATCGACCACGATTTGTCGCCGACGATGTAGATGCCGTCGTCGATCCGGCTGATCAGATCCTCCGTGCTCAAATCCTCCGGTCCCGGCTGCAGCGACACGTTGGCCATCCGCTGGATCGGCACGTGGTGAGCCGAGTCGGCATAGGAACACCCGTTGGAGCGCGGTTCCCCCAGTCGCGGCGCGAACACCCGGTCGAGCTGGTAGCCGACGAACACCCCGTCGCGCACCAGATCCCAGCTTTGCGCGGCGACCCCTTCGTCGTCGTAACCGACGGTGGCCAAACCGTAGTCGACGGTACGGTCGGCAGCCACATTCATCAGCGGCGAGCCGTACTGCATGCTGCCCAGTTTGTCGGGAGTGGCGAACGACGTCCCGGCGTAGGCGGCCTCGTAGCCGATCGCGCGGTCGTATTCGGTTGCGTGGCCGATGGATTCGTGGATCGTCAACCACAGGTTGGTGGGGTCGATCACCAGGTCGGTCGGGCCCGGCACCACCGACGGCGCATGCACCTTCTCGTAGAGCAGGTCCGGTAGCTCCGCAAGCTCGGCGGACCAGTTATAGACGTCGTCGCCGGCCACCAGCTCCCAGCCCCGTGCGGCCGGCGGCGCCAGCGTGCGCATCGACTCGAAGTTGCCCGCTTTGGCATCGACGGTCACCGCCTCGAGTTGGGGTTGCAGCCGCACCCGTTGCTGAGTGATCGAGGATCCGAAGGTGTCGGCGTAGAAGGTCTGCTCCTTGGCGGCGTTCAGGGTGGCCGACACGTGATCGACGCCGTCGGCCTCCAGCAGCCGGCGCGAGTAATCCTCGAGCACGCTGATCTTCTCGGACGCCGGAACGCCGAACGGGTCGACCTGATAGTCCGAAGCCCACATCACGTCGGCATACACCGGCTCGGGTGCGAGCCTGACCTGTTCGGTGTTCAGCGCCGCCAGGATGGTGGCCACCTGCACGGCGTGCCGCGCGGTTCGGGCCGCCACATCCGGGGACAGCTCGGCATGGGAGGCAAAGCCCCACGTGCCCGCGACGATCACCCGCACCGCCAGCCCGATGTCGCGGGACAGGACGGCGGTCTCGAGTTCGCCGTCGCGCAGCTGGATGATCTCGGTGCTGATGCGGTGAATCCGCAGGTCCGCATAACTGGCCCCGGCCGCCCTCGCCGCGGACAACGCGGCGTCCGCCAACTGACGGCGCGGCAGGTCAAGGAAGTCGGCGTCGATTCCCCGGTTCGCTGTCACGGGTACACCGTAACGACCGGCTTTAATACATTCATGCCCGACGCGCCACGCCGCTCCACCGCGCTGGCCTATGCGCTGCTGGCGCCCAGTCTGTTCGGCGTCGTCGCGTTCCTGTTGTTGCCGATTCTGGTGGTGGTGTGGCTCAGCCTGTACCGCTGGGACCTGCTGGGACCGCTGCATTACGTCGGGTTCGCGAACTGGCGCTCGGTATTGCATGACGGCGACTTCGCGGACTCGCTGGCGGTCACCGCGATCTTCGTCGCGCTGGTGGTGCCGGCGCAGACGGCCCTGGGACTGCTGGCTGCCCTGCTACTGGCCCCGCGGCTTCCGGGCAGCGGACTGTTCCGGACGCTGTACGTGCTGCCGTGGATCTGCGCGCCGCTGGCGATCGCGGTGTTGTGGCGCTGGATTCTGGCCCCCACCGACGGTGCGGTCAGCACCCTGCTGGGACGCCGCATCGAGTGGCTGACCAACCCCGACCTGGCGCTGCCGATGGTGTCGGCGGTGGTCATCTGGACCAACGTCGGCTACGTGTCGCTGTCCTTTCTGGCCGGGCTGCTGGCCATCCCCGACGACGTCCACAACGCCGCGCGCACCGACGGGGCGGGCGTGTGGCAGCGGTTCTGGCGCATCACCCTGCCGATGCTGCGGCCGACCACGTTCTTCGTCCTGGTCACCGGGATCGTCAGCACCGCACAGGTTTTCGATACCGTCTACGCGCTGACCGGCGGCGGCCCCGAGGGCAGCACCGACCTGGTGGCCCACCAGATCTACGCCGAGGCTTTCGGCGCGGCGTCGATCGGCCGCGCCGCGGTGATGGCCGTCGTGCTGTTCGTGATCCTGGTCGGGGTCACATTCGTTCAGCACCTGTACTTCCGGAAGCGGATCAGCTATGACCTCGTCTAGGGCGTCGTTGGGCCTGATCTATGTCGGTCTAGTCGCCGGCGCGTTGATCACCCTGGCTCCCTTCGCGCTCGGATTGCTGACTTCGTTCACCTCCGAGCACCAGTTCGCCACCGGTTCGCCGCTGCAATGGCCGCGCCCGCCGACCCTGACCAACTACACCGACCTGATCGGTACCGGGTTCGGCCGCGCCGCGGCGGTGACCGCGCTGATGACCGCGGTGATCCTGCTGGGCCAGATGACGTTCTCGGTGCTGGCCGGTTACGCGTTCGCCCGCCTGCACTTTCCCGGGCGCAACGCCCTGTTCTGGGTCTATGTCGCGACGCTGATGGTGCCGGGCACGGTGACGGTGGTGCCCCTGTATCTGATGATGGCCCAGCTTGGTCTGCGGAACACGTTCTGGGCGTTGGTGATTCCGTTCATGTTCGGCTCGCCGTATGCGATCTTCCTGCTGCGCGAGCACTTTCGGCTCATCCCCGAGGACCTGATCAACGCCGCGCACCTCGACGGCGCCAACACCCTCGACGTGCTGGTGCACGTGATCCTGCCGTCCAGCAAGCCGGTGCTGGCCGCGTTGACCATGATCACGGTGGTCTCGCAGTGGAACAACTTCATGTGGCCGCTGGTGATCACCAGCGGCCGCAAGTGGCGGGTGCTGACGGTGGCCACCGCGGACCTGCAGTCCCGGTACAACTCGCAGTGGACGCTGGTGATGGCGGCCACGACGGTCGCTATCGTGCCACTGGTCGTGCTGTTCCTGGCGTTCCAGCGCCATATCGTGTCCTCGATTCTGGTTTCGGGGCTCAAGTGAACGGGGCTTGCCGCGTCGAGATTGCCGCCAGGGCTGCAAAGAACGCGACTTCACGACCTCCACGGCGATCTCGACGCCGACGATGAAACGCCCCCGCTTCTCGACGCTGTTCGCCGCCGCGCTCGCGCTGACGGCGGCGCTGCTGCTGACGACGGCGATGCTGATGGGCCGCTCCGAGGACAACGGCAAGATCGTGGTGACGGTGCGACTGTGGGCCGAACCCATCGCCCGGGTCTATCAGGAGTCGTTCCAGGCATTCACCCGCACGCACCCCAACATCGAGGTGCGCACCAACATGGTGGCGTTCTCGAACTACTTCGACACCCTGCGCACCGACGTGGCCGGCGGCAGCGCCGACGACATCTTCTGGGTATCCAACGCCTACCTCGACGCGTACGCGAACAGCGGCCGCCTGATCAGAATCGAGGGCCCCGACCAGGGCTGGGACCCGGCGGTCACCGAGCAGTTCACCCGCAACGGCATCCTGTGGGCGGTGCCCCAACTCACCGATGCCGGAATCGCGCTGTTCTACAACGCCGACCTGCTGGCGGCGGCCGGTGTCGATCCCGCCGTGTTGGACACCCTGCACTGGAGCCCCGGCAGCGACGACACACTGCGGCCACTGCTGGCCCGCCTGAGCGTCGACGTCGACGGACATCTAGCCGGCACAACAGGTTTCGAGCCGCGGCGGGTGCGCCAGTGGGGATACAACGCCGCCAACGACCCACAGGCCATCTACCTCAACTACATCGGCTCAGCCGGCGGAGTGTTCCAGCGCGACAACGAATTCGCCTTCGACAACCCCGAGGCGCTGCAAGCCTTCCAATACCTGGTCGGCCTGATCAACAGCGACCACGTCGCGCCGCCGGCCTCCGACACCAACGACAACGGGGACTTCTCCCGCAACCAGTTCCTGGCCGGCAAGATGGCACTCTTCCAGTCCGGGACCTACAGCCTGGCCGCCGTGGCGCGCGATGCCACCTTCCACTGGGGGGTGGCCATGATGCCGAGCGGGCCGAAGGGCCGCGTCAGCGTCACCAACGGCATTGCCGCGGCAGGCAATTCGGCATCGAAGCACCCCGACGCCGTCCGCCAGGTACTGGCCTGGATGGGCAGCAGCGCGGGCAACGCCTATCTGGGCCGCGAAGGCGCTGCCATCCCGGCGGTGCTCTCGGCCCAGCCCGGCTACTTCGCGTACTGGAAGGCCAAGGGCGTGGACGTCGGGCCGTTCTTCGCGGTCATACGCGGACCGCGGATCCCGGCGCCCGGTGGTGCCGGATTCGCCGCCGGCAATGAGGCCCTGCAACCCTATTTCGACGAAATGTTCCTGGGCCGAGGCGACATCGCTACCACGCTCCAGCGGGCCCAGGACGCTGCCAACGCCGCCGCCTCCCGCTAGGAACAGCCGCTGAAGATCCAGGACTCCGAGCAATAGAAGCTGTAACTGATCGACAACGCCGCAGCCCGACGAACCCTCGTCGGCCGCCGGCCATCGGGACCGCATCTGGGCGCGCGGCCGGTCCGGATTCCGCGAGCTGGGTCAGCCGATCCCACGTCACCGCGAACTATGGTGCTTACTTCTGGCTTTAGGGATCAACGTTCATCCCAGTCGCTCTAGTGCTCACCAGCCAGCTGCTCGACGATCAGCGTCCCGCGCTCACAAGTTAAAGCGCGTAAGCCACACCGATCGACTTCCTTTAGTCGCCCGCAACGTCAAAGTATTGCGGGCAATAGTTGGCCACCGCGATCCCCATCAATTGGTGAGCCGCCATGCCACTGAGGCCAGTGTTCTGGAGATTGCTGATGACCTTGCCGCGAATGGCGTCGTAGCTCATACTGCCTGACACCCCCGATTCCATCATCTGACAAACGCTCTTACCGAGCTTTATCGCCTGCTCCGGCGTTTGGTAAGGAACGTTCACCTGATCGAGGTCGGCGAGGTACTTGTCATCCGGACCTGTCGCGCTAGCGGTCCCGGCGCCGAGTGCGACCACAGATCCGACGATCATCGCCGTGGTGGCCGCGTTCCGGCAACGAGAAAATAGTGCGGCGAATGTTGTCATCTCACGTCTCCAAATCGGCATAGTCCACTTCCTCAGCTCCCCACCTTATTTGCTGACTGCCGCAAGGAAAACGGATTCAAAAGATTCGCGGTGCGACCCGCGAAACGTAGCGGGCTCGTATCACCTCCTTCAATCGCGCGATAATTCGAGGCCCGTCGCGGCGTGAATTGGCGTGGCCTAATCTCGTCGGATCGCGCTGAGAAACGGCGCCAATACCTGAGCAATGGTGGTCGCCGCGTCCTCCGCACCGACCGGCGCCAGTGCGAGAAAGCTCAGCGCGGCCCGGGCGATGGTCTGCCCGAGCACGTGGGCGTCGGCGGCAGCGGCCCCTATCCAGCTTCCCTGGAAAATCGCCGCCAGGTGTTCTCCGGCGTAATCGACGATGAACTGGCTCTCCACCGTGATCATTCGGAGCAGATCATTGGGCGCGTCCTCGGTTCGCAGTGCGCGCACCAGCGGATCGCCGTCGGCGCGGGCGAAGAACTCACCGAATGCCGATCGCAGGGTGCCGTAGCAGTCACCGCGGTGGGCTTCGACCGCGGCTTCCATGCCGGTGACGATGCTGTCGGTGAGCCGCAGGGCATAGCTGCGTGCCAGTCCGCGACGCGTCCCGAACTCGTTGTAGAGCGTGCCCCGGCTGATCCCCGCTTCCTTGGCGACGTCGGCCATCGTGATCGTCGACCACTTGCGTTCGACCAGCAGCCGATGCATCGCGTCGAGGACCCCCTCTCGCATCAGCGCAAAGGCGTTGTTCTGGTACGGGCTGCGGTTTCGCGGCGAACTCGGCTCCACCATCCAGCCGAGACTAGTGCGCATCTCGCTCGGCTCCTGTCTTCGAGCGGACACGCTTCGGATCGAAGTCGAACTTCTCGCGGACGCCACAGTCCGGGCAGGGCCAGCCGTCTTCGACGCTGTCCCAGCTGGTTCCGGGCGGATAGCCCTCTTGCGGTGCGCCGGTCGCTTCGTCGTACACGTAGTCACAGTTCGGACACTGGTAGGCGGCCATCACCGGGCTCCGTATCGAGCGATGATCTTGTCGCGTTTGCGCGGGTCGATGTTGATCCTGGTGATGTCGCCGTCATAGTGCTCGATAACCCGGTGGTCCATCAGCTTGCGCCAGAACGGCGGGAAATACGTCAGACCTACCAGCGATGCGTATCCGCTCGGCAGATTCGGCGCCCCGTCCATACTGCGCAGAGTCTGGTAGCGCCGCAACGGATTTGCGTGGTGGTCGCTGTGGCGCTGCAGGTGATAGAGGAAGACATTGGTCACGATGTGGTCTGAGTTCCAGCTATGCACGGGCGCGCAGCGCTCGTACCGCCCAGACGACGTCTTCTGCCGCAACAAACCGTAGTGCTCGAGGTAGTTCACCGATTCCAAGAGGGAGGCGCCGTAGGCCGCCTGAATGATCAGGAAGGGCAGCACCTGCCAGCCGAAGGCAACCGTCAGCACACCGAACAGCACGACGGACATGACCCACGCGTTGAGCACGTCGTTCTGGATGCTCCACGGCGACTTGCCGAGTCGCCCCATCCGCGTCTTCTCTAATTCCCACGCCGACTTCAGCGAACCGAAAACGCTGCGCGGCAGGAACATCCAGAAGCTTTCACCGAACCGTGCGCTGGCCGGATCCTCCGGGGTGGAGACCCGCACATGGTGGCCGCGGTTGTGTTCAATGTAGAAATGCCCGTAGAGGGTCTGCGCGAGCGTCACCTTGGACAACCAGCGCTCCAGATCCTCACGCTTGTGGCCCATTTCGTGAGCGGTGTTGATTCCGACCCCACCGATGACACCCATCGTCGCCATCACACCGATTTTGGAGATCAGTCCCAGGCCGCCGCTGATCCCCAGCCAGCTCAGGTCGTCGGCCGACCAGAGGTAGCAGGCGACGATCAGGCTGACCATCTGGAAGGGAATGAACGCGTAGGTGCAGTACCGGTAATACCTGTCGTTCTCCAGGTAAGCGATCACCTCGTCCGGCGGGTTCTGGTCGTCGGCGCCGAAGAACGTGTCCAGGATCGGCAGCAATACGTACAACAGGATCGGCCCGATCCACCACAGGACCGGTGTGGCAGCGGTCCACCCGAGCCTGCCGAACAGCCCGGCCACACCTACTGCCACCAGCAGGGACGTGGGCAGTATCAGGCCCAGCGGCCATAGGTAACGCTTGCGGTCACGCCATTGCGCGACACTCGCACCGGAACTCGTCTCTGCAGTGGTCGTCACTGCGAACCTCCTCAGCTCATCGTCAGGCCCCCGGTGACGTCGTCGTCTGAAATGAACATATCAGCTGATTTGTTCAACTCGTGCACCAATTTTCTGATCTGTTCAGAGCTGCGCGGCTTGGCGGTCCACATCGGGGCACGCATCGGAGCATTGGCCGGCTCTGGTGAGGTGCTCGCCAGCCGCACCGTGCGCGATCTGTCCGCGGGCTCGGGGCTCGTCTTCGAAAGCCCTGGCCCGCAACAGCTCAGGGGCCCGTCAGAAACTGTCGACGTGTATCGGCTCGGGACGCGTTAGCGCCCGGCACTAGCCGGGCAGCACTACAACCGGCACCGGGCTGTGCCGGATGATCTGGCCGCTGCGCACCCCGAGGAACACCCGGCGAATGTCACCGCCCGGCGACGTGCCCAGCATCAAAACCTCACCGTCGATCCAATCCGCTCGGTGCAGCGCCTCCAGCCAGCTGTGACCGGTAACCACGCGCAGCGCAACGGTTTCGCCGATGACGCCGTCACTCTTCAACGAATCCAATATGTTTCGTGCCTGTTCGGCCCACGCCTGCAGGATCGTGTCCTCTGCGTCCAGCCCTACGTCCGGCGGATACATCGTGCGTCCGCGCACGGCGAAGGTCATCACCCGTAGCGGCACACCCATCCGCTCGGCGTATGCGGCGCTGCGGCGCACCACGTCGACTGACTGCGCGATCCCCGAGTACGCGCACGTGAGCCGGGTCAGTTTGCCGGTGCGCGAATGGTATCCCGGTGAGCTGATCACCACCGGAACCGGAGAGGAGTGCAACAGCGAATCCGCGGTACTACCGACCACCATGTGCACGCGCCCACTGCTGGGCAACGACCCGAGCACCAGGATCTCGGCTCCGACTTCCTCGACCACTTCGGCCAAACCGCTCGGCACCGACCGATGCGCGCGGTGACAGTAGTTGACCTCCAAATCCCCGGCCAACGACGCGAGGTAATTGCGGGCTTCATCAGCCGAGTTCTCCGCCAGATGCGCGGCCCAGTACTCGTATTCGGCGTCGACGCGCGCCAACGACGGTGCGGGCCAGGCTTTGGGCACGATGGTCGCCACTGTCAGCGAGGTGTGCAGTGTGCGGGCGATGCCGGCGGCCAGGTACAGGCCGGACAGCCCCACCTTGTCGGCGCGGTACCCGACGACGACGGTCACGGCGGATTCTCGTTCAGGGCGCTGTGATGCCGGCCCCACACGAAGTAGTAGGTCAGCGCCACCGCGATCCAGCCGCTGAACGCCAGCCAGGTGTACCAATGCAAGCTGGCCAGGATGTACCCGCAGGCCAGCACCGAAAGCGCCGGTGTGACAGGGTAACCGGGCACCCGAAAGCCGCGCGGCAGGTCGGGTTCGCGCACCCGCAGGATGACGACACCGACGGACACCACGATGAACGCCGTCAGGGTGCCGATGGACACCATGTCCGCCAGCTTGTCCAGCGGTACGAACGCGGCCAGCAGGCCCGCGGCAACCGCGACGATCACGGTGTTGTTGACCGGGGTCATGGTGGTCGGGTTGACCGTTGCGAATCGGGTGGGCAACAACCCGTCACGGCCCATCGCGAACAGGATGCGCGTCTGGCCGTACATGGTGACCAGGGTGACGGTGAAGATCGAGATCACCGCCCCCGCGGCCAGCACAGTGCCGGCCCACCGGCTGTGGGTGACGTTGTCGAGGATGGTCGCCAGTCCCGCGTTCTCCTGGGAGCCGAAGGCCTGCCACGGCTGCGTGCCGAGCGCGGACAGCGCGACGAGCAGGTAGACCCCGGTGACGACCACCAACGCCGAGACAAGCGCGCGGGGCATGGTCTTCTGCGGGTCCTTCACCTCGTCTCCGGCGGTCGAGACGGCGTCCAGGCCGATGTAGGAGAAGAAGATGGTTCCGGCCGCCGTGCCAATGCCCGCGACACCGAACGGCGCGAAGTCTTTGAGGTGGTCGTCGTCGAAGGCGGTGAAGGCGATCACGGCGAACATGCCCAGGACACCGAGCTTGATCAGCACCATGATGGTGTTGACCTTGGCCGATTCACTGGCGCCACGGATCAGCAGCAGCGCGCACATGACGATCAAGATGACCGCCGGCAGGTTCACCCACCCGTGGGAGACACCCGGTGGCGTCTTGTCCCACGGCGCCGCCGACAACGCGTGCGGCAGTTCGGCTCCGAACAGGTTGTGCAGCAACTTGTTGAGGTAACCGCTCCACCCGACGGCCACCGCGGCGGTGGCCACGCCGTACTCCAACAACAGGCACGCGGCCACCACCATCGCCACCGCCTCACCCAGCGTGGTGTAGGCGTACGAGTACGACGAACCCGAAACCGGCACGGCCGAGGCCAATTCGGCGTAGCAGATGGCGGCCAGCCCGGCCGCGATGCCGGCCACCAGGAACGACACCAGCACGCCGGGCCCAGCCTCGGGCACCGCCTGGGAGAGCACGAAGAAGATCCCGGTGCCGACCGTAGAGCCGACCCCGAACAGCGTCAGCTGGAAGGTGCCGAAACTGCGCTTGAGTTCGGGAGCGGCTCCTTGAGCGACGGGTGCGCCACCAACCGGGCGGCGACGCAGCATCTGGTCCTTGAGGCTGATCGAAGTGGCCGGCAACTGCGCTCCCCTCGCTGTGTCAGCTCAGTATGGCCTCTCGCAGCACATCGGCGAAGTGTTCCACCACCCATTCGATCTCGGCGGCGGTGATCACCAGCGGCGGCGCGAACCGCAGTGTCCAGTCGTGAGTGTCCTTCACCAGTACGCCGCGGTCGGCCAGCCGCAGGCTGATCTGCTTCCCGGTGCCCAGTTCCGGGTCGATGTCGACGCCGGCCCATAAGCCGAATCCGCGTACCGCGGTCACCCCGTGGCCGATCAGCGCACCCAACCCCTCGTGCAGGTGCGCACCCAGCTCGGCCGAACGGGCCTGAAACTCCCCGCGTGCCAGCATGCCCACCACGGTGGTGCCGATCGCGGCCGCCAGCGGGTTGCCGCCGAACGTCGAGCCGTGTTCGCCCGGATTCAGCACGCCCAGCACGTCCCGGTCGGCGACCACGGCCGACAGCGGAACCACGCCTCCGCCCAGCGCCTTGCCGAGGAGGTAGACGTCGGGCACCACCCCCCACCGGTCGCAGGCGAACGTGTAGCCGGTGCGCGCCAGCCCCGACTGGATTTCGTCGGCGATCAGGAGCACGTTGTGTTCACTGCACAACGCACGCACCGCGGGCAGGTAGTCGTCCGGGGGCACGATGATGCCCGCCTCGCCCTGGATCGGCTCCAGCAGCACCGCGACGGTGTGCTCATCGATCGCCCGGGCCAGCGCTGCCGCGTCACCGAAGGGCACCGAGCGGAATCCCGGCGTGAACGGGCCGAACCCGCCCCGTGCCACCGGATCCGAGGAAAAGCTGACGATGCTGATCGTGCGCCCGTGAAAGTTGTTGTCCGCCACGATGATGTTGGCCTGGCCCGCCGGGACGCCCTTGATCTCGGCGCCCCACTTGCGGGCCACCTTGAGACCGCTTTCCACGGCCTCGGCGCCCGAGTTCATCGGCAACACCATGTCCTTGCCGCAGAGGTCGGCCAGCGCCGCACAAAAGGGGCCGAGGCGGTCGGAATGGAAGGCGCGGCTCACCAGCGTGACGGTGTCGAGCTGGGCGTGCGCCGTCGCGATGATCTCGGGGTGGCGGTGACCGAAGTTGACCGCGGAGTAGGCCGCCAGGCAGTCCAGGTAGCGGCGGCCGTCCACATCGGTGATCCAGGCCCCCTCAGCACTGGACGCCACCACCGGCAGCGGTGAATAGTTATGGGCTGCATGCCTTTCCACCAGGGTGATGGACGCGTCGGTCAGCTCAGCCAATACCGTCATGAGTGCACCTCCAATGTGCAGCACTTCACCGAACCACCACCTTTGAGCAGTTCGGACAGGTCGACCCCGATCGGCTCGAAGCCGGCGGTACGCAGCTGGTGCGCGAAACCAGTTGCCGCAGCGGGCAGTACCACGTGGCGGCCGTCGGAGACGGCGTTGAGCCCGAACAGGTAGGCATCGGCGGTGCCGACGACGATCGCGTCGGCGAACAACGCCCGCAACTGGGTCTGGGCCGATTCGCTGAACGCCGGCGGGTAGTACGCGATCGTGCGCTCGTCCAGGACGGCCAGCGCGGTATCCAGGTGGTAGAAACGCGGATCGACCAGCTCGAGCGACACCACCGGCATCCGCAGCGCCGCCGCGATCTCGGCGTGCGCCCGCTGGTCGGTGCGGAACCCGTAGCCCGCCAGCACCATGTCGCCGATGAGCAGCAGATCGCCCTGACCCTCGTTGACGTGGCGGGTGGATACCGGCCGGTACCCGACAGAGGACATCCAACTCGCGTACGCCCGGGATTCCTCGGCGCGCTCGGCGAAGCGGAACCTGGCGACGACGGCGATGTCCTGAGCGATGAAGCCGCCGTTGGCCGCGTACACCATGTCCGGCAGGCCCGCCACCGGCTCGACCACGTCCACCCGGTGGCCGAGCCGGATGTAGGTCTGGCGCAGACGCTCCCACTGCACGCTCGCGCGGCCGAGGTCGACCGCCGCCGTGGGATCCATCCACGGATTGATGGCGTACTCGACGGCGAAGAAGGCCGGCGGTGTCATCACGTAGTGGCGGGCGGTCGGTGTCCGTTGGGCCGGTTTGGCGTGCCGCAACCCGGGCACAAGCCGAGCGTCAACATAGTTGTCCGTCATAAATATCAACGCTATTGGCCGGTTCTTGCGCAAGCAAACGATGTGTATTGCGCATTTACCATTGATATGTTGCGCTAGGCTCTCCACAGCGGCGATTTGTTGCGTGGAACCGATGGAGGTGCCTCTTGGACCGCCTGGACGACATGGACGAGCGCATCCTGGTCGAACTCGCCGAGCATGCCCGGGCCACGTTCGCGGAGATCGGTCAGAAGGTGAATCTGTCCGCGCCGGCGGTGAAGCGCCGGGTGGACCGCATGCTCGACAGCGGGGTGATCCGGGGCTTCACCGCCGTCGTCGACCACAATGCGCTCGGCTGGAATACCGAGGCGTACGTGCAGGTGTTCTGCCACGGCCGGATTGCGCCGGAAAAGTTGCGGGAAGCGTGGGTGGACATTCCCGAGGTGGTCAGCGCGGCCACCGTGACCGGTACCTCGGACGCGATCCTGCACGTGCTTGCCCGTGACATGCGGCATCTGGAGGCCGCGCTGGAACGCATCCGCTCCAGCGCCGACATCGAGCGCAGCGAGAGCATCGTGGTCCTGTCCAACCTGATCGACCGGATGCGGCCGTAACCGGGCCGCCACCCAATCAGTGCGCGGTGAGGATCGTCTGAATCGCCACGCCCGCGCCGCAGACCAGGACGGCGATGGTCAGCGCCACCCAGTCCGACAGCTTGGGCCGCCGGGGGTGGGCCGACAGTTGGCCGGTGCCGCCGCGGGCGGTGATCGCATCGCCCATCTCGTCGGCGCGGCGCAGGGTCACCGTAATGGTGGCCGCGAGCAGGTCGATGACCTCCAGCCTGCGTTGCTGGCGACTCTCTTTACGGTTGCGCGGCGCCGGTTTCGGCCGGAGCCGACGCGCCGCGTACAGCACCTGAAACTCGTCGATCAGCATAGGGAAGGCGCGCAGCGCCAACGCCAACGCCACTGCCCATTCGTCGATCGGCAGCCGCAACAGCCGCAACGGCCGGCCCAAAGTGGCCACCGCAGGACCGATTTCGGCGACGTTGGTGGTGTAGGACACCAGGCCGCCCAATGCCAGCAGCACCAGTGTGAGCGCGGTGATCCGCAGAAAGTTCAAGAAACCGCCGAGCCCCACCTCGAGACCCGCCACCGAGACCAGCGGATCACCGCCGGCCAGCGCCGCGGTGAAACCACCGATACCGATGACGATCCACAACCAGCGCGGTATCGACGGCAGAGCGCCACGCGGGATGTGCGCGGTCCAGATCGCCGCCAGCACCACGGCCGCGGCACACCCGATCGTCACCCAGCCCGGGTAGAACGCCAGCAACACCGAAATGCCGAATACCACCACCAATTTCGTCCCGGCCCACAGGTCGTGGATGGGCGAGCTGCCGGGTATCGGAACCAGCAGCACCACCGGACGGCCGGGCTTACGGTTCTCGCGCTGCCTCGGGTGCGATGTTGTCGTCACGACACACCCCCTGGGCGCATGCCGGACGTCGAGGCCGTCTCCAGCACGCCGTCACGCAGGTGCAGGGTGCGCGGGCAGAGGCTTTCCATCCCCACGAGATCATGCGAGATAACCACCACCGTTAGACCCCGCTCCCGGCGCAGGTCCTCCAGCAGGCGCAGCAACCCGCTCTGACTCTCGGCGTCCAGTCCGGCCAGCGGCTCGTCGAGGATCAAGGCTTTGGGCTGGCAGGCAAGCAGCCCGGCCAGAACCACACGGCGCATCTGACCACCACTGAGCTTGTCGATGCTGCGGCCGGCCAGCGCGGGGTCGAGTCCGACGACGCCCAGCGCCGCGATGACCCGGTCGTGGTCCCGGTGCGAAAAACCGGCCGCTGAGGCCACTTCCAAGTCGACGCGACTGCGCATCAGCTGCAGCCGGGCCGCCTGGAACGACAGGGCCACCGCGCCCACCTGCTCGTCGGTGGGACGACCGTCGAGCAGGCACACACCACTCGTCGGCGTCGTCAAACCGGCCATGATCCACGCCAATGTCGACTTGCCCGAACCGTTTCCGCCGTGGATCAGCACGCCGTCGCCCTGCTCCACCTGAAAATTGATGTCGCGCAACGCTGTCTTGGCCCACGGGGTCCCGACGCCGTATTCATGCCCGACGCCGACGAGTTCGAGCGTCGACCCGCTACGCGTTCCGCCCACTCCCACGGTCGGCATCTGTGCGTCCCCGGCGGGCTGGACCATTCCGGAGTTGTCCGGGGAATCGCTGAGTTTGATTGTGCGGTCCGCGGATTGGGCTTCGTTGTTGTAGTGCGTGATGTGCACCAGTGCCGTCCGGTGCCGTTTCGTGAGACCGGACAGCACGTTCAGCAAGCCCTCGCGGCCCTGCTGGTCGACCATCGTGGTGACCTCGTCGGCGATCAGCATGGCGGGCTCACGCGCCAACGCCGCCGCGAGCGCCAGCCGCTGTAGTTCACCGCCGGACAGGCTGCCGGTGTCGCGTTCGGCCAGGTCTTCCAGCCCCACCTCGCGCAGCAGTGTGTCGACGTCGGTCTTGGTGCCCGGCGGCAGCCCCCACACCACGTCGTCGGCGACGCGGGTGCCGAGCACCTGGCTTTCGGGGTGCTGCAAGACGACCGCGGTGCCGCCGAGCTTGCCCAGACCCACCGCACCGGGCCGCTGCACCGTGCCCGAGGTCGGTTCCCGTCCGGCCAGGATCAACATCAGCGTGGTCTTGCCGGAGCCGTTGGCGCCGGTGATCGCGACGTGTTCGGCCTCACCGATGTCCAGGCTGATCTCGCGCAACGCGTCCTGGCCGGCCCCCGGGTAGCGGAAACGCACGTGGTCCAGGCGCACCGGAACGGGGCCGACGACGGCATCGGCGACGTCACCGGTCGGGGCGTCCAGCTTGTGCACGTCCGGGATGCCCCGCATCCGCTCCAGCAGTCGAGACAGTGCCCACCACCCGATCAGCGAGATGAAGACAACCCCGACGGCGACGCTGCCGAGCAGCACCAGCTGCCAGTAGTGCAGCGCCCCGGCGTACACCTTCTTCAGCCAGAACCCGGCATCCTGCAGGCCCACCCGCCCGAAGAACGAGGCCAGTCCGTTCACGTTCGCGCTGATCGCGTCGCGCATCAGGTGACGCAGGCGCGTCAGCACCATCAGAATTCCGACGTTGCCGGCCCCGAACACCAGTCCGGCGATCACCGACGAGACGACCACCGTGGGAGTGCCGCGGCCCCGCCGCTTGATGATTCCGGTCAGCCCGCCGATGTAGGCGCTCTGGATGACGCCCATCAACCCGCCACCGCCGGCGATCAGGAAGGCGATGACGCCGGCCGCGATCGTCGCCGTGATCAGCACCCGCAGGCGGTAGCGGTAAGCCAGTAACCCGGTCGGGACGGTGCCCAGCAGCGCCAGTCCCGCGGCAAACGGCACCACGACGGAGATGATGGCGGTCACCGCGCACAGCGCGGCCATCACCGACGCCTGTGCCAACTCACTCGGTCGCAGCGGTCCACCCCGAGCGCGCGAAGGGGGTGGCCCGATCTCGCTCACTCGACCGATTCTGCCAGGTCCACTCGCCGCAGGATGACCAGCACGCAGGCCCTCGGGCATTTAACTCGACGGCCTTCACGATTGGTCTCGCATAGCAAAGCTATGCAACGATGGACATATGACTTCGTCCGCCGCGGCTAAAGACGCCGGCGTCGCGCACGGTCTGGGAGCCGACCTGCTGGCAGTGGTCGCGCGGTTGAACCGGCTGGCCACCCAGCGCATCCAGATGCCGTTGCCGTCGGCGCAGGCCAGGTTGCTGGCAACCATCGAAGCTCAGGGGGAAGCCCGGATCGGCGACCTGGCCGCCGTCGACCACTGTTCCCAGCCGACGATGACAACCCAGGTGCGCCGACTCGAGGACGCAGGACTCGTGTCGCGCACCATCGACCCGGGTGACGCCCGCGCCGTCCGCATCAAAATCACGCCGAAGGGTGTGCACACGCTCAACGCGGTGCGCCGGGACCGGGCCGCCGCCATCGAACCGCAACTCGCGCGCCTAGATGCCGCCGACCGTCAGGTGCTGACGGATGCCGTCGAGGTATTGCGGCGTCTACTCGAGAACGCCGCCAACGCGCCGGGCCGCCACACACTCTGATCGGCTCAGCGTGGGTGGAGGGACCGGGTGAACGGGTAGACACTTGAGTCAGCACTCCACGATGAAAGGTGACGGCCATCCCTGACGTCTCCCCGTTGACCGTATGGGTCGGATCGGTGCGGTACGTCTTCGCGCCGGGCCGCGATGTGATCGTGGGGCACGGCGGACACTGTGACGTCCGACTGGACCCCGATGGCCCCGGACTTGACGGTGAACCCGTCCCCGACGTGGTGCTGCGCTTCGCCGGCACCCACTGGCTGGCCGTCGATCAGAGCCACCGAGGCCTGTTCCTCGATGGGATGCGGATGTCGACGATCGACATCCGCGACGGACAGACGATCGCGATCGGCGACCCGCAGCGCGGACCGCGGCTGAGTTTCCAGGTCACCGCTCCTGACGACGCGCCACCGCCCACCACCGATCCGATGGGGGTCAAGACGCCGGTGCCTCCACCCGTCCCGGCGTCGCCAGATATCCCCGACGAACCCGCCACGACCAGCATCCCCGCCCAACCCACCGAACTCCCCGACGAACCCGCCACCACCAGCATCCCCGCCCAACCCACCGAACTCCCCGACGAACCCGCCACCACCAGCATCCCCGCCCAACCCGCGGCCGGGTACGGCCCCGTCGAACCTTCCCCGCTGGAAAGACCCACCAGGCCGTTCCGGTTCGTCCCGGCGGACGCACCTCCCGCCCCGCCGGCACCCCAGGACGCCCCGGCCAAGATGCCAGGGCTGGTCGAGCGGATGACCGAGGCGGGCCGCAGGATGCTCCCCGGCGGCGACGACAAACCACTCGACGAGCTCCCACCCCAGACCAGCCGGTTGCCGCTGCTGCCGGGCGCACGGACGATCGGCGTCGCCGGTCACCAGCTCGGCCTCACCGTCGATGGCCATGAACTGCTGTCGAACATCACGTTCACGGCACCCCCGGGATCCCTGATCGCGGTCGTCGGGCCGGCGGCGGCGCGCAATTTCGCACTGACCGGCCTGCTCGCCGGAACCCGCTTGCTGACCTCAGGTCTACTGACAGTGGACGGCCACGACGTGCACGCCGAGCCCGATGTGCAGCGATTACGGATCGGTGCGGTGGCGCGCGACAACCGGGTGCATCCCCGGCTCACCGTGGAGAGAGCCCTGGAATACGCGGCCGCGCTGCGGTTGCCGCCGGACACCTCGCCGGAGAACCGCGACCGGGTCGTCCATCAGGTTCTCGACGAGCTCGAGCTGACCCCGCACCGCACGACCCGGGTCGCCAAGTTGCCGCCCGAAGCGCGCCGGTGCGTGTCGCTGGCGGTCGAGCTGCTCATCAGGCCGTCGCTGCTGGTGGTCGAGGGGCCGGGAGCCGGGCTGGATCCGGCACAGGAGAAGCACGTCATGGCGCTGTTGCGCCGGCAGGCCGACCTCGGCTGCGTGGTGGTGGTGGCCGGCACTTCGCCGGCCTACCTCAACATGTGCGACCAGGTATTACTGCTCACCCCCGCGGGCCAGTTGGCGTTCGCCGGGCCGCCCTCGCATATCGACTCGGCGCTGGGCACCACCGACTGGTTCGAAATCTTCGGGCGAATCAGCGCAGACCCGCACGGCGCTCACCACGCCTTCCTCATGCGCCAGCAGTCTTCGGTCTCGCCGACGCCGCCGTCGGTAGCCAGGCCGCAGCGGCTCGCGCCCGTCCCCGGCTTCGGGCAGCAGTTCCGGCTGCTGGTCCGTCGCCAGCTGCGGTTGCTGTCGTCGAGCCCGGTCTATTCGCTCTTCCTGTTGACGCTCCCCTTCGTGTTGGGAGCGTTGACACTGTTGATCCCCGGCAATTCCGGATTGAGCCGGCCCGGCTCGTCGTCTGCCAACGCCCACGAAGCAATCGAGATCCTGGCCGCGCTCAACTTCGCCGCGGTGCTCATGGGCACCACCGTCACCATTGGCACCCTGGTCTCCGAACGCCGAATCTTCCGGCGGGAACAGACAATCGGATTGTCCGCATCGGCGTACCTGCTGGCCAAACTCGCTGTCTTCGGTCTGGTCGCCGCGACACAGGCCGCCATCCTGACCGCGTTTGTCATCGTCGGCAAGGGAGGACCCAAGCACGGCGCGGCGTTGTTCGGCACTTCCCCGCTGGCGGCGGAAATCGAGCTTTACGTCGCCGTGGCGGCGACGGCCATCGTCTCGGCGATCGTGGGCCTGGCGCTGTCGTCGCTGGGCAAGTCGATGGCCGAGGTGGTGCCGCTGTTGATCCCGGCGCTGCTGGCGTCGCTGTTGTTCGCGGGTGGGTTGGCCTCGCTGGTGGGGACCTGGGGCTACGACCAGGTCTCGAGGTTCGTCCCGGCCCAATGGGGTTTTGCGGCCGCGGCCGCCACGGTGGATTTGCGCCGGATCGACAAGCTGGCGGACCACAACGCGATGTGGAGCCACTACTCGGGCTGGTGGGTATTCGACATGCTCATGCTCGGGGTCCTCGGCGCGGTGTGGCTCGGGATCGTCCGCTACCGATTGCGTCCGCCGTCGGCAGCGCCGCTGCCTCGCGAGAAGCAGGAAATTGCCCGACCTTGACCGGTAGCGGCGGGTCCGCACGCAAGAATTCCACAAGTCCCCGAAGCTAATCTCGGCCCGAGTGAGATCAATGCCATTTCAAGAATGGAAATGGTGCGCATATTGCGGCACGCGAATCGCGTCGGCGACATTACCTGCGCACCTATTTCTGCCTGCAGAAAGGAGGGCCGTCGTGCGACTGGCCCACGCAACAAAGCAAGTCTTGACGGCAACCGTGCTGGCGGGGTCCGCCGCGCTCGCCGGGTGGGGTGCGGGTGTCGCACACGCGGAAACGTTTACGCCGCACCAGTGGTGTCCGGGCAACCCCAAGCAGCCGCCCTACGTCGTGAACCAGTTCATCGACTGGGACTGGAGCGTCTGCCACACCTGGTATCCGACCAACTACGGGATGGGCAACGTCACCTCGCAGGGCAGCCCGATCTCGATCTGGGACGGTGACAATCCGCCGATCGAGGCGATCACCAGAAAGGAATGCCCGCCGATCAGCTTCATGTGCCCCTAGTCCGGGAGACGGGTACCCCACCAATTCCGCGATTTCCATCACCCTCGGCGGTGTCTGTTCCACCTGACGCATGAATTTCCCCACCGACTGAAGTCGCCTCCGTTTCGACGGTGAAGGAACCCTGTGATGGAGGTTCGTCATAATTTGGAGAGATAATCGGCGGGGCATCGCCCGTGCCTATCGGCCGGTTCCGCCGCGGCGGCAATGACGGCCTCGGGCGGCGGCGGTTGCGCCCAGCGAGGGGGAATCCGGCATCGTACACGCAGCGCGGGCGAAACTGCGCCGACGGTCATAAGACCCGGCAATTCCCTTGTGCCGGAACCAAATCAGCATGCCCTGGGCCCGCGCCGCCGATTACGACGAACACGAGAATGCACGTAACGACTGAAAGATTTCTGCGACACACTGTGTTCATAGGGCCGACCTGTTCCTGACGGGCATTCGAACGACTACGGTCGGGGAATGGCGTCAGACAACAAGAGCACTGCCGACTACATCCGCGACGCGCTTGACGGGCGTTGGCGCGACGTGAAGAACGAGACGCGGGCCAAGCTCTCGCATGAGGCTTTCCGTCCGCACCACACCCCCAACACGGTCATCGCGCGCGCCAAGGTCGCCGAGCAGATGCAGATGATGGCGGCCGCCGGCGTTTCGGACGAAGGGTTCCGCAAGGAGCACGGCGGCACCGGCGACGTCGGCGCGGCGGTCACCATGATCGAGATGCTGGCGATGTCTGACCTTTCACTGATGGTCAAGGCCGGCGTGCAGTGGGGCCTGTTCGGCGGTGCCGTAGAAAATCTGGGCACCGAGCGCCACGCCTCCTACGTCAGGGACATCATCACCCTGGATCTGCTCGGGTGTTTCGCGATGACCGAGACCGGGCATGGCAGCGACGTCCAGTCGCTGGAGACCACGGCCACCTATGACGTCGAGACCGAAGAGTTCGTCGTCAACTCCCCCACCCCGACCTCACGCAAGGACTACATCGGCGGCGCGGCCGAAACCGCAACCATCGCAGCGGTTTTCGCCCAACTCATCACGCATCAGGACGGCAAGCCGGTCAACCACGGGGTGCACTGCGTCCTGGTCCCCATCCGCGACGCCGACGGCAACGACCTGCCCGGCGTGACCACCTCGGACTGCCATTACAAGGGCGGCCTGCCCGGTGTCGACAACGGCCGCATCATGTTCGACAACGTCCGCGTGCCGCGGGTCAACTTGCTGAACAAGTACGGCGAGGTCGAACCGGACGGCACCTACACCTCGCCGATCGACAACGCCAACCGGCGCTTCTTCACGATGATCGGCACGCTGATCCGCGGCCGGGTCACCGTCGGTGGCAGCGCCGGCAACGCGGCCCACGTCGCGCTGGACATCGCGACCCGTTATGCGTTGCAGCGCAGGCAGTTCAGCGCTCCCGGCGACGACGACCACGAAGTGCTCATCATGGACTACCTGGTGCATCAGCGGCGGCTGTTCCCGTTGATCGCGAAGTCGTACGCGCTGCAGTTCGCTCAGAACGAACTGGTGTCCAAGTGTCACGACCTGCAGACCTCCGACGTGGTGGACGCCGAGGAGCAGCGTGAGCTGGAAGCGCGTGCCGCCGGGCTGAAGGCGGCCAACACCTGGCATGCGTCCCAGGCCATCCAGGAGGCCCGCGAAGCCTGCGGCGGCGCCGGCTACATGGCCGAGAACCGGCTGATCGCGCTGCGGGCCGACACCGACGTGTTCACCACCTTCGAAGGTGACAACCACGTGCTGACCCAGCTGGTGGCCAAGGAACTGCTGACCGCCTACGCCGACGACATCAAGAGCATGAGCCCCGTCGAGTGGGTGCGTTTCGCGGCCAACACCGTGGGCGACCGGGTGAAGAAACGCACTGCGGCCGAAGCGATCATGCAGCGCATCGTCGACTCCCGGCAGGACAACGAGGAGGAAGGCAGCCTGTTCAACCGCGGCACCCAGGTGCAGATGTTCGAAGACCGCGAGGAATATCTGTTGTCCTCGGTGGCGCGCCGGCTGCAGGGCAAGTCCAAGGAGATGTCGGCCTTCGACGCGTTCAACGCGGTGCAGGATCACGTGCTGCACGCGGCGAAAGCCCACATCGACACTGTGGTGCTGGAAGCCTTTGTCGCCGGGATCGAGTCATGCCGGGACCGCGAGGCACGCGAGCTGCTGGGCGTGGTGTGCGACCTGTACGCGTTGACGGTCATCGAAGAGGACAAGGCCTGGTTCATCGAGCACCGGTACCTGTCGACCGAGCGCGCCAAAGCCGTCACCCGGGGCATCAACGACCGGTGCCGGGTGCTGCGCCCGCACGCCAGGACGCTGGTCGACGGGTTCGGCATTCCGGCGCCGCTGCGCTACGCCGAGATGCTGCACCCGGAGAATCTGCCCGACTAAGCCTTGCTCACAATGAGTTCCGCGGACCGTACCACCGGGGTGACGGCTCTGCGGACGTAAGCCTGCCAGGTGAGCGCGGCGGCAGCGGCATAGCAGCACATGAAGATCCAGAATGCCTCGGTCCCGGCCCCGGTGCTCTGATACGACGCCCGCAGCGCGAGGTTGATGCCGACCCCGCCGAGTGCGCCGATGGCGGCGACAAACCCGATGACCACGCCCGAAATGATCCGCGACCATTCCCGCCGATCGGCCTCGCCGACATCGAGCGTGCGGCTGCACGCCTCGAAGATCGTCGGGATCATCTTGTAGACGGATCCGTTGCCCAACCCCGACAACACGAAAAGTGTTATGAAGCACGCGAAATAGCCGGCCATGGCGGTACCGCCGTGATGACGGTGCTGATGCGCACTGGTGCTGATCAGTAGCCCTGCGGTGAGCGCCATGCCGAGGAACACCATCAGCGTGAGGCGGCTGCCACCGATGCGGTCGGCCAGCCGGCCGCCGTAAACCCTTGCCACCGCAGCCAACAGCGGGCCCAGAAAGGCGAGTTCGGCGGCGTGCAGGCTGGCCTGCGTCACCGTTTCCCCGCCCGCCACGAAGTTGGTCTGCAACACCTGTCCGAACGCGAAGGAGAAGCCGATGAACGAGCCGAAGGTACCGAGGTAGAGCAGCGAGAGCAGCCAGGTGTCGCGGGACGCGAACATCGCCGCGATGATCGGCCGCAGCTGAGCGGGCCTGACGTGATGCTGCGCAACGGTATTCATGCCTCGGGTCACCCCGATCGACGCGATCACCAGTGACACCGCGTACATTCCGCAGACCAGATACGGTTTGCGGTCGCCAGCGGTGGCGATGACCAGCAGCCCGGCCAGCTGGATCGTCGGCACACCGAGATTGCCGATACCGCCGGCCAATCCGAGCGCGGAACCCTTGAGCCGGTGTGGATAGAAGGCATTGGCGTTGCTCATCGAGGCCGCGAAATTGCCGCCACCCAATCCCGTGAGCGCCGCGCAGATCAGGTACGGCCACAACGGCAGACCTGGATGCAGCAACAACACCATCGTGCCGACGACGGGGACCAGCAAGGCCAGCGACGAAAGGATTGCCCAGTTGCGTCCGCCGAAGACCGCGGTGGCCAACGAGTAAGGCATCCGCAGGCAGGCTCCGACCAACGTCGCGGTCATGCCCAACAGCAACTTGTCGCCCGTGGAAAACCCGTACACGTTCTGCGGCATGAACAGTTCCATCACCGGCCACAGCGTCCAGACCGAGTACCCGAGGTGCACCGTGACGATTGACCACAACAGATTCCGTCGCGCGATGAATTTGTTGCCGGCTTCCCACGCCGCCACATCTTCGGCATCCCAGTGGGAAATGTGACGCGGGCCACGACGACCGCTTGCGACGTTGTCACAAGGCTCCACCCTCGGCGGCAGCGTTTGCTGGTGCATGACCCTCCTTACCGCGTCGTGACCCGGTGTCTGGTGCGGAAGCTTCAGCGTGCCAGGCGAACCGGAGTCAAGCACGCCACCAGCAGCCGGAACCTGCTGTAGGTGTGCTGTAGAAGTGCTGAAAGAGGCGAAAACCGCAGGTCTAGGCGGGCGGTTGATGCGGGATGGGGCTGAGCGCCCTGAGTTTGCCGCCGGGTCCGATCTCGAACTTCACCGTGCCCTTGCCCGTGGGGCAGCATTCTTCGTCACTGCCGTTTCGCCACTGGTACTGCACGGTCACGGTGTCGTCGGCGGGAGGCAGCACGGTGATGTAGGGCTTTGGGTTCGGGGTGGGCGATCCCAACGGGGTGTTGCGATCGAAGAACAACAGCTGTTGCGGCGTCGATTCCGAGGCGATGGTGGGAATGATCTGTACCCAGTTCAGCCGGCATTTGCGCGTGTGGCCGCGGGCGATTTCCACCCAGGCGGACCCCGGCACCTCGACCGGGACGGCGGCGATGGCCCGTCGTACCGTCTCCGCGGTAGGGCTGTCGGACTCCTTGCAGGAATCCGGTTTCGCTTGCGGCGGCGTCGACGAATGGCCGCCACAACCTGCCACCGCCACCCCCAGCATGAGCAGGGCAGCGCCGAACCGAGACCGCACCTCGCGAGCTTAGCGAAGAGGCCGGCCGCCGGCCGCCGCAGCTGGGCACACTCTGTGAATGTCCGTCGGGTTTGGTCAAAACCCCAGGTGCAGGGCCTGAAGCGCGGCTCGGCGTGGGTAACCTCGGCGAAGACCACTGGTCGACGAGGACCGGTGTTGCGTCGACGGCGGCACGCGCCGCCACCCGAATTTCATGCCGACCGCACACGGGGCCTTACCCCGTGCGAGAAGTCCGTAAAACCGCTGAAACCTCGGGTGCGCGGTACCGAAACATCGCTACCGGACGATCAGGACAGTTCCCGGTGCGCGAGAGGAGAGGTCGGAAATCACCATGCGGTCCCCCGACGATGCCGTGCGCACCATGTGCGCCTACTGCGGCGTCGGCTGCGGAATGGTGTTGCAGATCACCAAGGATCCGGAAAGCGGCCGCCGTCACATCGCGAAAACTGTTGGGCAGGACAATCATCCGGCCAACTTCGGCCGATTGTGCACCAAAGGCACGACCACCGCTGACTTTCTGGCCGCGTCGGGTCGGGCCGAGTCGGCATACGTACGGACCGACCGTGGTCAGCCGTTCGAACCCATCGAAACCGACACCGCGATCATGCGGTCCGCCAAGCGGTTACGGGGCATCATCGACAAGCACGGACCTGACGCCGTAGCCCTGTACGTGTCGGGGCAGATGTCGCTGGAAGCTCAGTATCTGGCGAACAAGCTGGCCAAAGGTTTCATCGGCACCAACCAGATCGAATCCAATTCGCGGCTGTGTATGGCCGGGGCAAGTTCCGGTTACAAGTTGTCGCTCGGAGCCGACGGACCGCCCGGCTCATACCAGGACTTCGACCACGCCGATGTGTTTTTCGTCATCGGCGCCAATATGGCCGACTGCCATCCAATTCTGTTCCTGCGCATGATGGAACGGGTCAAGGCGGGTGCGAAACTGATCGTCGTCGATCCCCGCCGCACCGCGACCGCGGCCAAGGCCGACCTTTTCCTGCAGATCGCTCCCGGCTCGGATCTCGCGCTGCTCAACGGCTTACTGCACCTGATCGTGCGTAACGGGCACACCGACCCGGACTTCATCGCCGAGTTCACCACCGGCTGGGAGGTGATGCCCGGCTTCCTGGAACAATTCACCCCCGAGCGGGTCAGTGAAATCACCGGCATTGCGATCGAAGACATCCGCACCGCGGCGCAGTGGATCGGCGAAGCCGCGAATTGGATGAGTTGCTGGACGATGGGACTCAATCAGAGCACCCACGGCACCTGGAACACCAATGCGATCTGCAACCTGCATCTGGCCACCGGTGCGATCTGTAAACCCGGCAGCGGACCGTTCTCGCTCACCGGCCAGCCCAACGCCATGGGCGGGCGCGAAATGGGTTACATGGGACCGGGTTTGCCGGGCCAGCGCGCGGTGACCAGCAGCGAGGACCGCGAGTTCACCGAGGACCAGTGGGGCATTCCCCGCGGGTCGCTGCGCACCGACGTCAGCGACGGCGTGATCGACATGTTCACCCGCATGGCCGACGGTCAAATCAAGGCGTGCTGGATCATCTGCACCAATCCCGTTGCCACCGTTGCCAATCGGAAGACGGTGTTGGCCGGTCTGGAGCGGGCCGAGCTGGTGATCACCCAGGACGCGTATCTGGAGACCGAGACCAACGAATACGCAGACGTCGTGCTGCCGGCCGCCCTGTGGACGGAGTCCGACGGCGTGATGGTCAACTCCGAACGCAACCTCACTCTGTTCCAGCAGGCGGTCGATCCACCGCCGCAGGCCTTACCGGACTGGCAGATCATCGCCCGAATCGCCTGCGCGATGGGATTTTCCGACTCGTTCAGCTACTCCTCCGCCGAGGAGGTGTTCGAGGAGATCAAGCGTTTCGCCAATCCCAGGACCGGCTACGACATCCGTGGCATCAGCTACCCGCGGTTACGCCAAACGCCGGTGCAGTGGCCCTGCCCACCCGACAGCACCACCGACCGCAACCCGATCCGCTACCTCAACGACGGGGTCAGCCAGACCCGCCTGGTCCGGGAGGACGGGCACGTACCCCGGCTCGCGTTCCCGACTCCGCACGGGCGCGCAGTGTTCTTCGCCCGTCCGCACCTGTCGCCTGAGGAGATGCCGGACAACGATTACCCGTTCCTGCTCAACACCGGGCGCCTGCCGCACCAGTGGCACACCATGACCAAGACCGGCAAGGTCGCCAAGCTGAACAAGCTCAACCCCGGGCCGTTTGTGGAGATCAACCCGGAAGATGCTGTCCGCCAGGACATCTGCGACGGCGACCGGGTCGAGATCGCGTCCCGACGCGGCCGCGCCGTGCTGCCCGCCGTCGTCACCGACCGGGTCCGGCCCGGCAATTGCTTCGCACCGTTCCATTGGAACGACACCTTCGGCGAATACCTGTCGATCAACGCGGTCACCAATGACGCCGTAGACCCGGTGTCGCGCCAACCGGAGTACAAGGCCTGCGCGGTCACATTGACCAAGGTCGCCGGCCGCACCGCAACGCCGCCCCAGGAGTCGCAGACACCCGCCACCGGTCACCCGGCGCCTCTCGTCAGCCTGTCCCAGATCGACGCGATCGCCGAGTTCCTGGGCGTGGCATCCGAACCCGCGCCCGAGTTCGACCCGCACGGTCGCGCCTACCTGGCGGGGCTGCTGGCCGGGCTGCGGGTGGAGGCCGGCCGGCCGATGACCGGCTTGCCCACGTTGCCGGTCAGCGCACCGTTCGACACCCGCACCCGGATGTGGCTGGACGGCATGATCGCGGGGATATGCTCACGCACCCCGGCGCCGGCCGCGGAAATCGACACCCACCGCAAGCCCGATGCCGCAGCCGGGCGGCCCGCCGTCGTGCTGCTGTGGGCCTCCCAGACCGGCAACGCCGAGGAACTCGCGGCCGACGTGGCCGCGCGCCTTGCCGACGCCGAACTGTCGGTGGCTGTGCATGCGATGGACGACTTCCCGGTCGGCGACCTGCCGGGCACGCGCGAGTTACTGCTGATCACCAGCACCACCGGTGACGGTGATCCGCCCGACAACGGCGCCGCCCTGTGGCGGGCACTGTCGGGCCAGGAAGCACCCCGGCTGGCCGAGACTCGCTACGCCGTCCTGGCCCTCGGCGACTCCAACTACAACGACTTCTGCGGCCACGGACGAAGGCTCGACGAGCGGCTCGCCGAACTGGGCGCGACCCGCATCACCGGCCGCGTCGACTGCGAGCCCGACTACGAAGACGCCGCCGCCCGCTGGCTCGACAACATGCTGGGCGCACTATCGGACAGACCCGTCCGCAAGCCTGCGACCGCCACCGGCAGCGGCACGCAGCACTACACCAAGAAGCGGCCCCTGGTCACCGACGTGATCCGCAACATCACACTGAGCCGGCCGCAGTCGGCAAAGGACGTCCGCCAGTTGGTCTTCGACCTGCCGGAGGCGACGGTCGACTATCAGGCCGGCGACGCGCTCGGAGTCTGGCCACACAACAACGAGCAGCTCGTCGACGAATGGCTGACCGTCACCGGCCTGGACGGGCATACCGAGGTCGAGGTCGCCGACCACGGCGCAATGTCGTTGCGCACGGCGTTGACCGACCGCTTCGAGATCGCCCATATCAGCCCCGACCTGCTGCGCTTCGTGCAACAGCGAACGGTCGACGCCGGCGCGGCCGCCCGGCTGAGCGAGTTGATGAGGGCGGAAAACAAAGCGGCGCTGGCAGATTGGTCCTGGGGACGGCAGGCGGTGGACCTGCTGGCGCAGGCGCCCGTGCACGCATCGGTGGACGAGTGGCTGAGCGTGCTCAAACCTCTACAGCCCCGGCTGTATTCGATTTCGTCGAGCCCCAAAGTGCATCCCGGCGAGGTCCACCTCACCGTCTCGCCGGTGCGGTACAACTTCCAGGGCGTGCCGCGGCGCGGGGTGTGCTCGACCTATCTGGCCGACCGCGCCCCCCGTGACCGCATCGCGGTCTACGTACGGACGTCGAAGAACTTCCGGCCTCCCAGCGACCCGCAAACTCCGATGATCATGATCGGCCCCGGCACCGGGATCGCCCCGTTCCGCGGATTTCTGCAGGAGCGGCGCGCGCTGGGCCACACCGGACCCAACTGGCTGTTCTTCGGCGAGCAGCACGCGGCCACCGACTTCTACTACCGCGATGAGATCCGGGCCATGCACACCGACGGGTTGCTCACCGAGCTCGACCTGGCATTCTCCCGTGATCAGCGGGAAAAGGTGTACGTGCAGCATCTGATGCGCAAGCGCGGTGCCGAGCTGTGGAGCTGGCTCCAAGACGGTGCCCAGCTATACGTATGCGGTAGCGCCGACCCGATGGCCAAGGACGTTGACCAGGCAATCTGCGATATCGCGGCCGAACATGGCAAACTCGGCGCGGAGGCGGCCAGGGCCTTCGTGCAGGCGCTGAGCACCGACAAGCGCTACCACCGCGATGTGTACTAAGCGCCACTACTGGGTAATCGCTTAATTTGACGGAAACGTCACACGCCTTTAGCTGCAACATGGGCGTCGCACCATTCACCCAAGAGAACGTGCACTCGAGGGAGGGTCGTACGCGTGGCTCGGGAGTCTGAAGGTAAGTCCGGTAGCTCTGCGACAGATGTGCGCACTGTCTGCCCACGGCACTGCCGAAGCCGCCAGGGCACCAACGCACCGGCCGACCAAGTCGATTGGGCCGGGTTGCCGGTCAACTTGGACCTGGCTTTCTCCCAGAATCAGCGCGACAAGGTCTACGCCCAGCACCTGAAATTCGAACGCGCCGGCCGCTTCCGTCGCCGGGCCCAGGAGATGTGCATCTGCGACCTGGTGGAGCACCCGGACCTCAACCAGGACACGCGCAAATCCGCCTCCGGCTGGTAACCCCCGGTTACTCATTCAGCGCTAACGTGACCTGACACCTCTCTAGTCACGGACGGAGCTGGCGATGAGTGATGCCTGCGTGCCACGGTTCCCGGAAGCACTGTCGACCCCGAGTCTGAACCGCGGCGTGGGATTCACCCACGAACAGCGGCGCCAGCTCGGGCTGACCGGCAGGCTCCCGTCCGCAGTACTGACCCTGGACCAGCAGGCCGACCGCGTCTGGCACCAATTGCAGAGTATGGCAACCGATTTGGGCCGTAATCTGCTGCTGGAACAGCTGCACTACCGCCACGAACTGCTGTACTACAAGGTCCTCACCGATCACCTTCCCGAGCTGATGCCGGTGGTGTACACACCTACCGTCGGCGAGGCGATCCAGCGCTTCTCCGACGAGTACCGCGGCCAGCGCGGACTGTTCCTGAGCATCGACGAGCCCGACGAGATCGCCGACGCCTTCGCGACGCTCGGGCAGGGCCCCGACGACATCGACCTGATCGTCTGCACCGATGCCGAGGCGATTCTGGGCATCGGCGACTGGGGCGTGGGCGGAATTCAGATCACTGTCGGCAAGCTGGCGCTCTACACGGCCGGCGGCGGCATCGATCCCCGGCGCTGCCTGGCGGTGTCCCTAGATGTCGGCACCGACAACGAGCAGTTGCTGCAGGACCCGTTCTACCTGGGCAACCGGCACGCCCGCCGTCGCGGCGACCAGTACGACGACTTCATCAGGCGCTACATCGAGACGGCTCACCGGTTCTTCCCGCAGGCGATTCTGCACTTCGAAGACTTCGGTCCGGCCAACGCGCGCAGGGTGCTGCAGACCTACGGTGAGCACTACCTGGTATTCAACGACGACATGCAGGGAACGGGCGCGGTGGTCCTGGCCGCGGTATATGGCGGCTGCAGAGTCACCGGGTCACCGTTGCGGGACCAGCGCATCGTGGTGTTCGGCGCCGGCACCGCTGGGCTGGGCGTCGCCGACCAGATCCGCGACGCCATGATTGCCGACGGCGCCACTCCCGAGCAGGCCACGTCACAGATCTGGCCGATCGACCGCCAGGGTCTGCTGTTCGACGACATGGACGACCTGCGTGACTTTCAGGTGCCCTATGCCAAGAACCGCGACCGCCTCGGCGTGGCAGCGGACCAGCACGTCGGACTGGTCGATGCGATCAAGCTCGCCGCGCCGACCGTCTTGCTCGGGTGCTCAGCGGTGCACGGTGCGTTCACCCGGGAGGCCGTCGAGGCGATGATCGCAGCCTGCGATCGGCCGATGATCTTTCCACTGTCCAACCCGACGTCCCGGATGGAGGCCATGCCGGCCGACCTGGTGCAGTGGTCAGGCGGCCGGGCGCTGGTCACCACCGGCAGCCCGATGGCGCCGGTCGTACACGAGGGAACGACGTACACCATCGGTCAGGCCAACAACGTGCTGGTGTTCCCGGGCATCGGGCTGGGCATCATCGTCGCCGGCGCCCGCCGGCTCACCCAATCGATGCTGCACGCTTCGGCGAAGGCCGTTGCGCAACAAGCTGATCCGGTTGCGCCCGGTGATTCCTTGTTACCGGATGTGCAGGGTTTGCGCGACATCTCGGCGAAGGTCGCCGAGGCCGTGTATCACGCTGCGGTCGACGACGGGGTCGCCACCAAGACCTATGACGATGTCAGGCAAGCCGTGCTCGACCGGATGTGGTCGCCCGTATACGACTGATCGTCAGCGGGCCGGATTTGCCGGCTGCCCGTACAGGGCCACCACCACAGTGCGGTCCAGGCTGTTGGCGGACCAGACCCCCATCGCGGTGTTGGCGCAATCCCGCATGATGGCCAGGTAGTCGGAATTGTTGTACCACTGGTTCATCAGCTCGAAGCTACTGATCGACAGCGCCGGGTTGATGGCCACGGTCTCGGTGACCCGGCCGCGGAAGCCGGCGGCGTTGGCGCGGTCCTGCGGTGTCGAGCCGTCGGATCCGATGTCGTCGTTGATGTTTCGGTTGCTCATCATGTCGTCGGCGTGCCACTGGGCGGCCAGATAGAGCGAGTTGTTCATCACGACGTCGTTGGTGCAGCCGGCTTGGTGCTGAATGGTATAGACGCCGGAGACCACCGCGTCATTCAGCCGCTTGTTGTCGGCGTGTGCGGACGGGACCGCCAATATTGCTGCCGCCGCAAGGGTTACGGCGACTGACAACACGCTCCTGCTCATACCGGGTCGAAATGCGAAACCAGCCATCGGCCGTCGACTTTCTCCAGTGTCACCCGGATCACGGGTTGGGTGTCGGTGGGGGTGCCGCCGTCGCCGATCGTCACGGTCTGGTCGACGAACAACAGCACGACGGCGTGTGTGGCCGTTGCCGACACCGACGCCGCCGCATTCACTTTCGCCACCGCCGCGATGCGCTTCTCTTTCGCACCCGGAATGACGACCTGCCGGGTCAGCGCGGTGTAGGCGTCTTTGAAATCGCCGGTCAGCCGGTCGCGGGCGGCGCTGAGTTGCTTTTCGGCGGTATCGGGGCTGTAGGACAACAGGGCGACTGCGTCCTCGCTGGCGACGCGCATCGACTCGGTGCGCGCTTTCGCAACGTCGGTCCCCGACACGGCGACCCACTTGAAGTAGCCCGCGGCGATTGCCAGCAGCAAGGCCAGACCGGGCAGCACGCCGTACGCAAGCACCCGCGACCATGCGATCGGCTTCCTCTTCGGTTCCGGTTCGTCGGGCTGGTCATCGGACGCGTCGAGTTCGGCAACCTCGCTGGTGTCGCTGACCTCGGAGACCTCCGAATCCTGTTGCGTGGCCTCGTCTTCGGTGGTCGGGTCAGGCGTTTCGGTGATGGTGTCCTCCGTCCTTTCGCCGGCCCTTTCGCTCAGTGTCGTCATGGCACGAACACCACATTGGAGATCTTGGCATCGTCCCCGACCGCCTTGACCTCGATTTTCATCCGCCATTCCCGGGGCGCCTCTTCGCCGCCCGCCGTGCGTGACTTCACCGCGACCGCGACGAGCACCTGCGCGGAGTCGCCCTGCTGGGACTCCAGACCGGCGTCGGTCACCGTGCCCTCCGACACCGACTGTGCCGCCTTGACGAGTTCCATGAACGGCTTGGACCGGTGTTCGAAGTCGTCGCGGAACGCTCCGGTTGCCAGGTCGAGGATCCGCTGCACGTCCGAATCGATCTCGGTGTAACTGATGGTGGTGAGGTTCACCGCGCCCTGACGTGCGGTCTGCACGAACAGATCGCGCTGCGCCTGCGCTTCCCGCTCCTGGTAGGCGCGGTAGCCGAGCCAGCCGGTCAATCCGGCCAGCGCGGCCACCACGAGCGCGCCGGCCACCAGTGCGCGTGCGGGCTGGGAGAGCCGGCTGCCGATCCCCAACCGTCGGCGGGTTTTTCCGGCCGGGGTGCCCTCGTCGGCCTCGGCGTCCTCCTCGGTGTGGGCGTCCTCGTCGTCGGGCGACTCGGTTTCCACCTCGTCGATGCCTGTTTCATCGATGTCGGGCGTGTCAGGTTCTTCGGCCATGTTGCTCCTTGTCTTACGGGACGAGGCTTACGGGGAAGACGGCACCAGCAGTGACTGCCAGTTCTTGGCACGCGGGTGCGCCAGGTCGGCCTCGGTGTAGCGGTGCCCGTCCGGCCCGATGTACTCACCGGAGGACGGGTCGTAGGTGGCCACCGCCACCGGTGGAGGGGGCGGAGGCGTCGGAGGCGCCGGCGCGGTGCCACGCGGTGGTGGGAGCCGCGGATCCTGTCCCGGCGGGTACTGGGGCACACCCTGTCCACTGGTGGTGGCGTTCGGATCGCCCTTCCAGTTGTAACCGTCGTTGAGCGGCACGTACTCCTCGTCGCTCTCACACATCTCGACGGTGGGAGCCCGCTTCCAGGGCTTCGTTTCACACGGAATGTTGCGTGCGCCACGGACATTGAGCTCCGAATCCTGTGGCAGCCGGCAATACAGTTCGGCGGCCGGGCGGTCGGGGGCGTCGACACTGGCCGGTGATCTGCGTTGGGTCGGCGGCAAAAAGCCGGTCGTGCAGGGCGGCGGCAGGTTCATGTTGAGGTTGAAGTCCAGATAGAAGCCGGTGTAGTCCTGCTTAGTGCCGGCGTTCGGTACCAGGGAACCGGCCATGACGGCGATCCCCTGCGGCAGCAGCACCAGAATCTGTTCGATGTCGTGGCGGTAGACGTAGGCGATGTCCCCGAGGCTCACCAGGTTGGCGAACAACACCGGTACCGCGGGCGTGACCCGGTTGAGCATCGCGCGGCCTTCCTCCAGCCCGGCACTGCCCTGCGTCAGCAGGTCGCGCAGCGCGGCATCCTGCGCCTGGAACTGCGCGGTGATGGCCGCAGTCCGCGCTGCCCATGTGGCAATCGCATCGGCCGTCTGGACCTGCGAGTTCAGCACGGGCGGGGTCTGGTCGATCAGCGTGGCCAGCGGATCGATGGTCCGTCCCCCGGCGATGGCCAATGCCGTTGAGCCGTCTACGATTCGGGACAGCTCCGGGCCGAGGCCACCGACGGCGCGGTTCGCCTCGTCGGTCACCGTGCGCAGGTTGTCACGCGGAATGGCTTGCAGCGCACGGTTCGTCATGTCCAGCAGGCGTCCGATGTCGACCGGCACGTCGACCTGGCCGGCGGGTATGACGTCGCCGGCGCGCAACTGCCGGGCGTCTTCTCCTCCCTTGCCGGGTTGGGGCGTCAATTCGATGAACTGCTCCCCGATCGCCGAACGGCTGTGCACGGACGCCTGCACTTCGGCGGGCACCTTGACACCGGATCGCATGGCCAGCACCGCGCGAACCCCGTTGGCGGTGACGTTGACCGACTTGACCTGGCCGACGTCGGTGCCGCGATAGGTCACCACCGAGTTCTCATACAACCCGCCGGATTGGGGCAGGTCGACCGTGACGTTGTACTCGCCGATCCCGAACAGCGTCTCGGGCAGCTTCATGTAGTTGAAAGCCATTGCGCCACAAGAAATGATGGTCACCAAGGTCAACACGGCCAGTTGAATCCAGGTCTTGCGGTTCAGGCGCAGCATCAGTATCCCCCGTCGTGGTAGGGGAAGGTCAGCGGGTTGCCCGCGGTGGCGGGACTGGGCTGCATGCCGATGGTGCGTCCCCACTGCATCTCGAGTTGGGTGAGGTTGCCTTCCCACCGGGAGCCGGTGAAGATTCCGGTGTCGATGCGGCTCAACGTCAGATCGACGATCATCGTGAGGTTGGCGTAGTCACCGCGGAACCAGTTGGTGACCGTCGAAGTCGGCCACGGGTAGGTGGCCAGGCCGTCCAAACCCTTGGTGAGCGCGGGGCCGGCGTCCGCGAGATGGCGCAGCACCGGCGCGATCTGGCGCAGATTGTTGACCAGAGACTCCTTGCTCTGCCGCACGGTATCGGCGGCTATGGCGCTGAACTTGCCGAGCTGATCGATCGCATCCGCAATCTGGCCGCGCTCCCTGGCCAGCACCGCCAGCGCTTTCGGCACGGTGGTCAGTGCCCGGTCCACAGCCGGGTCCTTGGCGGCGAACTGTCCCACCAGTGCGTTGAGGTTTTCGGAGGCGGCGATGATGTCGTCGGTTTGCTTGTTCGTCCCGGCGATGAACTCGTCGAGCTGGTGCAGCAGGCTGCGCATGTCGTTTTCGCGGCCGGCGAAAGCCTTCGCGATCGACTGGGTGATCTCCTGCAGCTGGGCCAGCCCGCCGCCGTTCAGCAGCACCGAGACCGATGCCAGTGTCTGCTCGGTAGTGGGATACATGCTGGCGTGCGACAACGGGATGACCGACCCGTTCCTGAGCTGCCCCAACGGCGGCTCGTCTTTGGGCGGCGCCAGTTCGATGTGCATCGAGCCCAGCAGGCTGGTCTGCCCGATCTTGGCGGTGGCGTTGGCCGGCAGGCGGACGTCGCCGTTGATCCTCATGGTGACCAGCGCATGCCAGTCCTGAACTTCGATTTTGGTGACGTTGCCGATGTTGACGTCGTCGACCCGGACCCGGGTGTTCTCCTGGATGTTCACTACATCGGGCAGTTCCGCCTGGATCGTGTAGGAGCCCGGCCCACCGCCGGAAGTGCCCGGCAGCGTCAGTGAATTCAGGCCGTGCCAGTCGCTCCCACATCCCGGGAGCACCGCGACGCACGCCATGCCCAGCCCGGCAACGATGGCGCGCCTCATGAACCGGCACCCTGCGGAACCATCAGGCCCTGCAGACCCAGGCTCGGGTCGACGACGGTCGGGGCCTGAGCGGGTGCGGGCTGTTCGGCCGGCAGCGGCTCGGGTGGCGTCGGGGCCTGATAATCCGGGCGCAGCCGGTCGTCGCTGTAGGTGATCTCGCTGGGGCGGGCCTGCGGCCCGACGAACGGGTTGAGCCCCGCCGGGACGTAGTTGTAGATGCGGTTCTTGATGATCGGCTCGACGTACTGCAGGCAGAGTTTCGACACCCGGTCCAGGCCCCGCCGAGACGCGGCTTCGATTGAGCTGCAGATCCATTGGGGGATGTCGGCGAAGTTGTTCAGCGCGATGATGCCGGTCATGGCGCCCTGCGCCGGCTGATAGATGTTGGTGAAGTTCTGGAACACCGTGGGAACCACGTGCAGGATCTGCTTGATATCGGCCCGGCTGTCGTTCAGGGCGGTGGTGATCGAACTGAATCGGTCGAAGGTGACGCCGATCGACTCCCGGTTCTCCGCCAGAAAGCCGCGCAGGTCCGCCAGGGCCCCGTCGAGGCCCTGCACCGCATTGGCCACCTCGTTAGGGGTGTTGGACAGCACCGTCGTGACACTGGCCAGGTTGCGGTTGAAGGACGCCAGCAGGTCGCTGCTGGAGTACAGGGCCGACACCAGTAGTTGCAGGTTGCGCACCGTGCTGAAGATGTCGTCGGCGTGATCGCCGAGAGCGGAGATTGCGGCCGAGAGTTTGATGATGGTGTCGCGAGCGGTATCGCCCTCGCCCCGCAGGTTTTCTGCCGTCGAATTGACCAGCTCGCCAATCGAATTCACGCCACCCGGACTGGTGGGCTGCAGTGCCTCCGTCAGCTTCTCCAACTGCTTGCGGAAGTCGTCCCATTCGACGGGTACCGCGGTCCGGTTCAGCGGGATCGACGCTCCGGCAGCCAGTTTGGGTCCGCCCGAGTAGGCCGGGACGAGCTGAATCGCTCGCGAGGTCACCAGCGACGGCGACAGGATCGCGGCACGTGCGTCGGCGGGAATCGCGTACTGCTTGTCGACGGAGAAGACGACCTTGGTGCTGGCCGGCTGCGGTTCGATGCGGTCCACGGTGCCGACGCCGACGCCGAGGATGCGGATCTCGTCGCCGGCGAACAGACCGTTGGCGTTGACGAAGTACGCGGAATAAGTGTTGGTTTCCACTTCTTTCCACAGATTCCGGCCAACCAGAAACGAAGCGGCGACGAGGGTGACGGCCAGGCTGACCGCGGTCACCTTGCGGACGATGCCGCGATTGATGTTCATCGGCCCCCCGTTTCTGCGGGTTCAGGAGGCGGACCCGGCGCGGGACCGGGTGAGGGTGGCTGCGACCACAGCGGCACCGGTGCGGCCTCCGGCGGGACGGGATGGGTTCCCGTCGGCGGGTCGACCGACTCCGACGGCAGGCCCTGGTTGGGGTCCAGATACCGGTCATACATCCGGGAGTCGAGAATGGGTCCGCTGAGCTGACCGGGAACCAGGTTCGCCACGTAGGCCTTGAAGAACGGCCCGGAGCCCAGCACCTCGCCGAAAGACATTGCGTACCTTTTGAATTTGGGCAGAGTCCGCTGCAAGTCTTCCTTGCAGTTGTCGAGTATCTCCAACACGCCGTTGAGCTTGTCGAGTGCAGGTTTGAGCTGAGTGCGGTTGTCGTCGACCAATCCGGATATCTGATGCGACACCGCGGTGATGTTGTTCATCAGGGCGTCGATCGAATCGCGCTCCTGCAGCAGGGCTACCAGTAGGGCATTGGAATTCGACACCAGGGTGGCAATCTGTCGGCTGCGCCGTCCGAGCACTCCGGACACGCTGTTGGCGTTGCTCAACAGGCTGCGCAGCTGGGCGTCGCGATTGTTCAGGGTGTCCGAGAATCGGGCGACGCCCTCGAGCGCGGGCCGCAGATTCGGCGGTGTCTCTTTGAACGTATCGGCCAATGTCGTGAGGGCCGAGGACAATTGCGTGGTATCGAGGCCGCTGATCTGGGTGGTGAGATCGCCCAGCGCATCGGGTAGATCGTAGGGCGAAGTGGTTCGCTGCAGTGGAATGGTTTCCCGCAGCCGGCCTTCGCCACGCGGCGTCAGCTCCAGCATCTTGGAGCCCAGGATCGTCTCCGTCTTGATGGCCGCTTCGGTCCGGTCACCCAGCTCGACGCTCTTGCGCACGGTGAAACCGACCCTGACTTTGGTGCCCTCCAACCGGACATCGGAGACTCTGCCGACGCCCACACCGGAAACCCGGACCTGATTCCCGGGTTTGATGCCGCCGGCCTCGGAGAAGAACGCGGCGTAGTTGTCGTAGCCGTTGACGAACGGCAGTTTGTCGTACTGGAAGGCGACGATGACCGCGCATGTCACCAGCACGGTGCCCATCACTCCCAACAGGACCGAGCTGCGGCCCTTCCCCGGTGTGCGTTTGAAGCGGCTCATTTGGGTGTGCACCGCCCGGAGGGCTGGTTCAGCAGCTTGACGTAGATCGGGTTGCCCCCCTTGCCGTTGAGCTTGAGCAACACTTCGCAGAAGTAGAAGCCGAAGTAGTCGCCGTTGAGTCCCTGCCGGGACAGCACCTGATACACGTCGGGAAGGCTGTGCAGCAGGTTGTCCACGTAGGGGCCGTCAGCGAGGATCTGGCCGGATGTGCGGTCGGTTTCGTGTACCACGTCCTTGATCGGCTGGCGTGCCTGCACGAGCAGGTCGGATATCGATCCGGCGGCGGCGTTGACATACGCCAGTCCCGTCGAGATGTCGTTCTTCCGTTGCGCCAGCCCGTCAACGAACTCGGACAGCTTGTCCAACCCGTCGGCGAACTCGTGATCCCGGGTGGCGAAGGTGTGCAGCACGGTGTTCAGGTTGGTGATCAACTCGCTGATCAGTTGGCTGCGGCCGGCCAGCGTGGACGTCAGCGTCGCCGTCTGCGCCAGGACCGAGGACAGGGTGCCGCCCTGCCCCTGAAAGATACGCAGCAACTGGCCGGACAGCGCGTTGACCTGATCGGGATCCAGCGCGCGGAACAGGGGACGGAACCCCCCGATCAGCACGTCGACGTCCAACGCGGGCGCCGTCCGCGACAGCGGTATCGTCGCGCCGGGCGCCAACCGGTGCGGTGAGCCGGCGCCCTGTTCGAGCGCGAGATACCGGTCACCGATCAGGTTTTCGTACCGGACGACGGCGCGGGAGCCCTCGGTGAGTCGCACGCTCCTGTCGATCGCGAAATCGATGCTGACCGTGCCGTCGCGGTGCAGATTGATATCGCCGACCTTGCCGACCTCCGCTCCGGCGATGCGGACGAAGTTGCCGGATTTCAGCCCGGAGATGTTGGTGAACACCGCGTGGTATCCGGTGCGGTCCTCGAATCGGAGCTGCCCGAACACCGCGATCAGCGTAAAGGTGAACACCAGGCAGACGACGGTGAAGAGCGCGACCCTGGCCCAAATCTTGAAGGTGCTCGGCCTTCCTTCTGGACTCATGGTGGCGGTTGTCCTCCACGGTAGAAGTAACGCGGCGGCTCGGGCGGGTTCTTGGTGGTCGGGAAGTAGTTGGACCACCAGGGATTTCCGACGGCCAGGTTGGTGCGGATCTCGTTGGGCGCGGCGCCCCATCCGGTGTCGGTGACCAGCGCACGCACCGGGTAGTTGGCGCTCGGGTCGGGCAGCGAGCCACAACCGGGCTTGCCGCCGGGACCTCCGGTGGCATTCACCTTCGGCAGGTGTTTGGGGTAACGGTAAGGGTCGTCGCCGAACAGCAGGCCGGCGTCCATGATGAACGAGTAACCGTTGCCGCCCAACGTGTGTCGGCCGCCGTGCTCCACGTACCACTGCGCACCCTGGAAGAGGCAGGTGTAGGTCGGCGAATACATGTCCAGCAGCCTGGTGGTGGGGTCGAGCAGGTTGATCGCCTGCACGATGTTGCCTTCGTTGCGGCCAATGACCCCGATGCCGGTCTGGCTGAAGCCGATCGCCGACATCAGCAGCGCGTCCAGTGACTGCTGGTTCTCGGTGATGGTGACGCTGGTGGTGGACGCCGAGTCCAGGATCGACAGGATGTCTTGCGCTGCAGCCGAATACACTGCAGCGGTCTTACCGAACAGTTTCCAGTCCTTGTGGATGGTCTCCTGCCGGGGATTGACGGCCAACAACAGGTTGTTGGAATCGGTGATGGCCTGGCCGATCCGATCCCCCTTGCCGCGCACCGACTGAGCGAAGGCCGACAGGATCGCGTTCAACTTGGCGGGGTCGATGGCCTGAACCAGTGACTGCAGATTCTCGAAGACCGTGTTGACCTCGACGGTCACGTTGCGGGAGTGCAACACCGCGCCGGGTTTCAGGGCCACCGGACTGGGGTGTTCGGGCACGATCAGGTCGACGTACTTGGACCCGAACGCGGTGGTCGACCTGATCTCGGCCTCGACGTTGCTCGGCAAGAACTTGAACGCGTCCGGTTGCATCTTCAGTTGCAGCTGAGCGGCTTTCACGTCGGTACCGATCGAGGCGACCTGCCCGATCTGCACGCCGCGCAACTTGACCTTGGCGCCCTGCTCCATTACCAGCCCCGCCCGGTCCGAGACCAGTGTGAGCGGGATCGTCTGCTGGAACTTGCCCGAGAACGCGCCGGTGGTGAAGGCGATGAGGCCCGCGACGACGATGAACAGGATCGGCGCGTACCAGATCGGATCGATCCTGGCTGCCCGGACCCGGTTGGGCCGGAACGCGCCGTTGGGGTGTTGGTTGCTCACTCTCGCAGAACCTAACCCGACAGGTTGAAATTACCGTGCTGCCCGTAGACGGACAGCGAAATCATCAGGCAGACAAAGGCAGTGACGATCATCGACGAACGCACCGAGCGACCGACGGCCTCTCCCACCCCGGCCGGACCGCCGGAAGCGGTCAAACCGTAGTAGGTGTGCACGACCATCACACCGGTCGCCATCGTCAGCGCCGACAGGAATGACCACAACAAGTCGTTGGGGTGCAGGAAGGTGCCGAAGTAGTGCTCGTAGACGCCACGCGACTGGCCGTAAACCGAGATCGTCAGGAACTTCGCCGCGATGAACGACATCAGCACGGCGACCGCATACAGCGGAATGACCACCAGCACACCGGCGATGATGCGCGTGGATGCCAGGTAGGTGATGGCCCGGATACCCATCACTTCGAGGGCGTCGATTTCCTCATTGATTCGCATAGCGCCCAGTTGAGCCGTCGCACCCGCACCGATGGTCGCCGCCAGGGCCAGACCCGCCGTGCAGGGCGCGATCATCCGCACATTGAGGAACGCGGACAGGAAACCCGTCATCGCTTCGACGCCGATGTTGGACAACGTGTCGTAGCCCTGAACGGCGACCAGGGCACCGGTAGTCAGCGTGAGGAAACCGATGATGCCGACGGTGCCACCGATCACCGCCAATGCGCCTGTGCCCATGCCCATTTCGGCGATCAGGCGGAGTAGTTCGCCAGGGTAGCGGCGCACCGCTTCGCCGATATTCGCCAGGGCCCGCCCGTAGAACGCAGTCTGCTCTCCCAGTTGTCGGGTGGCGGCGGTCAGGCGGGGCCCCAGCGTAGACAGCCACGACGACTCATCGACGGCGGCTTCCTTGCGTTGCGCCGTTCGCCCCGGCTCAGCGGGCGGCGATATCCCGTGGCGCGCGGCGGGCGCATCCACGCTCATTTCGCGGTCACCTTCACACCCAGCGCGGTGGTCAAGATATTGATGAAGAACAACGCCATGAACGAGAACACCACGGTTTCGTTCACCGCGCTGCCCACACCGGCTGGGCCACCGCCCACCGACAGGCCTTTGTAGCAGGCGATCAGGCCCGCGGAGATTCCGAACAATGTCGCCTTGATCAGCGAGATCACCACCTGCGGCAGCCCCGTCAGCAGGGTCATCCCGGCCACGAACGCACCGGGTGTGACGTGCTGGACGTAGACCACGAAGATGTAGCTGCCGACCAGTCCGGTGACCGCGACCACCGAGTAGAGCAGCACCGCGACGAAGGTGGCGGCGATAAGACGTGGAACCACCAGCGCTTGGATCGGGTTGATCCCGATCACCTTCATGGCGTCGATCTCCTCGCGGATGGTGCGCGCGCCCAGGTCGGCGCACATCGCGGTGGAGCCGGCCCCCGAAACGACCATCGCCGTCACGACCGGACCGACCTGTGTCACCGACGCGAGTCCCGCGCCGGCGCCGGAAAGGTCGCCGGCGCCGATCTCGACGAGCAGGATGTTGAGCACGAACACGATCAGCACCGTGTACGGAATCGACAACATGATGGTCGGGAAAATCGACACCCGGGCGACGAACCAGATCTGCTCGAGAATCTCGCGCCAATTCCAGGAGCGCCGGACGAGGACGACAAAAGTCTCGGCGCAGAACTTGAAGAACTCGCCGAGCGCATTCATAGGCTTGGCGATGGTCGATGCGGTCGTCACGGTCTGCACCCCCCCAGGTCAATCCGCAGTTGCAAAAGGCTCATCTCGGATCCATTACGCCGAGCAGCAGGGAAAATCCCGCTTATCTTGTAATCTCTTGGCCTGCAACAACTTAACAGCATCCGAGGGTGGAGCCACGTCGCGCCGCCTGAATGCAGATAGAATCACGTCGCCAGCTTACGAGCAACCCGAAATGGATCCCAGCTTTGCAATCAGCGGGAAATCAACTGGGGAATGCGCGCGAGATTCAGCCTACGGCCGTACCGCCTTCGGCAATACGGCGCACTGCGCGCAGAAATACATCAATCTCCTCATAGGTGTTGTAGAACGCGAATGAGGGACGCACGGTCGCCTCCAGACCATAGCGGCGCAGGATCGGTTGTGCACAGTGATGTCCGGCACGTACCGCGATGCCTTCGGCGTTCAGGGCCTTGCCCACCTCAAGTGGCTCATGCCCGGCCAGCACGAACGACAACACACTCGCCTTCTCGTCCGCGGTGCCCACCAGGCGCACACCCGGGATGTCGGCCAGCCGCGGCGTCGCATACTCGAGGAGGGCGTGCTCGTAGGCGGAGATGCGTTCGATGCCCACTTTCTCGACGTAGCGCAACGCCTCGCCCAGACCGACCGCGTCAGCGATGTTTCCGGTGCCTGCCTCGAACTTGTTGGGCAAACCCTGGTACAGCGAGCGTTCCAGCGTGACGTCGGCGATCATGTTGCCGCCGCCCTGCCACGGCGGCGTCTCGGCCAGCGCCTCCTCGCTCCCGTACAACACCCCGATCCCGGTCGGGCCGTAGATCTTGTGCCCGGAGAACGCGAAGAAGTCCACCCCGAGCTCAGCGACGTCGATCGGCAGATGCGGAATCGACTGCGCGCCATCGATCAGCACCCGCGCGCCGTACCGGTGGCCCAGCGCCACGATCTTCTCGACCGGCGTCACGGTGCCCAACGCGTTCGAAACCTGAGTCGCGGCAACGAGTTTGGTCTTCGGGCCGAGCAGGTCTTCGAACTCCGACAGCAGCAGGTTGCCGGCGTCATCCACCGGCGCCACCTTGAGGACCGCGCCGGTCTGCTGCGAAACCAGTTGCCAGGGAACGATGTTGGCGTGGTGCTCCAGATGGGTGATGACGATCTCGTCGCCCGGCTTCAGGTGCTTGCCACCCCAGGCATAGGCGACCAGATTGATCGCCTCGGTGGTGCCGCGCACGAAGATGTTCTGCTCGGACTTCGGCGCACCGATGAACCGCCGTACCGTGTCGCGGGCTTCTTCGTAGGCGTCGGTGGCCCGCGCGGCCAGCTCGTGCGCGGCGCGGTGGATGTTGGAGTTCTCGTGAGTGTAGAAGTACGACAGCCGGTCGATGACCGCTTGCGGCTTCTGGGTGGTGGCGGCGTTGTCGAACCAGATCAGCGGCTTGCCGTTGACCGTCTCCTTGAGGATCGGGAAGTCGGCCCGCACCGCATTGACATCGAACACCTCGTGCTCGTCCGGCAGCTGCGGCACCGGCTCGGAGACCGTGAGGAAGTGATAGTTCGCCTCGTCGCCCACCAGCTCGGCGGCGGGCGCGTCAGACCAGCCCAGATCGGCGACCGACGGCGCCTCCCGCGGCCACCCCGGTGCCGAAACCCGCGGCGCGGGCGGGGCGGCGGGCGGCCCGCCGGCCAGCACCCCGGGGACGGTCGGCACGAGGCCCGAGGTCGGCACGGCGAAGACGCTGAGATCACCGGGCAGGAAGGGGTCCGCCACCGACGCGGCGGCTTGTGCCGCCGACGGTACGGCGGTGCTGTCCGGAACGTTCCCGCGGGGCGCAACCGGCACCGTCTCCGGCGGGAGGGGTTCCGGCCCGGGCGACGTCGGCGCCGGGAGATAGATGTTGGAGACGCCGATGAACGGCACGGGGTTCGGCAGCGCATCGGACGTCCCGAAAGCCGTCGCTCCCGCCGACGTGGCAGCTGTGGTATCCGGGACACTCCCGCGGGGAGCGACGGGCACCGACTGCGGCGGACTGTCCGGACCCGGCCGGATGCTGGCCGCGTACAGCTGGCTGGCCAGCGCCGCCAGCTCTGCGGCGCTGACCGGAAGGTCGCTTTCGGCGTCTACCGAGCGGTACTCACTTGTACTCATGGAACTGGTCCACCGCGACGTCGTCGAGCACAGCCAGAGCATCGTCGGTGAGCACGGCCAAGGACGTGTACAGCGTGACCAGGTAGGTCGCGATGGCCGACTTGTTGATACCGGTGAACCGCACCGAAAGTCCCGGGGCCTGCTCACCGACCAGGCCCGGCTGGAACAGACCCACGACGCCCTGGCGCTCCTCACCGGTGCGCACCAGGATGATCTTGGTTTTGCCGTCCTCGACGGGCACCTTGTCCGACGGGATGATCGGGATGCCTCGCCAGGTGATGAACTGCGCGCCGAACAGGCTCACGACCACCGGGGGCACACCGCGGTAAGTAGCTTCGCGGCCGAACGCGGCCACTCCCAACGGGTGGGTCAGAAAGAAGCTCGGCGTCTTCCACACCTTGGTGATCAGAGCGTCCAGGTCATCGGGGGTCGGTGCACCGACCAGCGTCTGAAGGGTCTGCTCCGGGGTCGCCTGCGCCAACAGCCCGTACTCGGGGCTGTTGACCAGCTCGAACTCCTGGCGCTCCTTGATGGTCTCGATCGTCAGCCGCAACTGCTGAGCGATCTGGTCGTGCGGGCTGGAATAGAGGTCGGAGACCCGGGTGTGGATGTCGAGCAGCGTGGAAATGGTCCGCAGCGTGTACTCGCGCGGGCTGGTCTCGTAGTCGACGTACGTCTCGGGCAACGGCTCGTCGACGCTGGCGCCGGCCTCAGCCTTGACGGCGACCTGATCGGGGTTGATCACGCGGTTGACCCGGTAGATGCCGGCTTCCACCGGCACCCAGCTCAGCAGGTGCAACAGCCAGCGCGGCGTGATGGTGGAGAGCTGCGGGACGGTCTTGGTGGCGTTGGCGAGCTGGCGGGCCGCGAGGTCACCCAGCGCTTGAGACTCGTTCTGCGACCCCTGAACTGAAGAAGTCATGGTCGTCCTTTCCGTCTGTGGTCGGACACGCGCCGAGTGCAAGGCCTTCAAACAGAGAAGCCATCATGCCGCACCGGTTGCGCGAATGCGCGCCGAGCCTACGTAGGCGCGTGCACACCCGCCAAGGGTTAAAAACGCGACTGAGCCGAACCACGGCATTTCGCGCATGCTTTATAGTGGACCCCATGCAACAGGCCGTCCAGCTGCGTTTTGTCCGCACGCGCTGTTCCGCCATGAACTGTTGTTGTTGTTGTTCCTGTTGATTCCTGACGAAATCTGACCGTCCAGAAATCACCGCGCTCCGCCGTAATTCGGTGATGTCGCGCGCTATCTGCCCTCAGGAAGAGCAACCATCCATGACTGTTTTGTCCATACCCACCCGTACTCCGGCGCCGGTGGCGATCCGTAAGCGTGTGCGGGTGCGTCCGGCGGCCGAGCCGCCACGCATGACCCGGTACCGCGGCGGCACCTATTCCCACACGGTCGACAAGATCGTTTTCACCGACGGCAGCACCGCCCGCACCGATCTGATCAGGCTCAATCCCAACCTGCAGGCGTACTCTCTGGACTTTGCCGGCATCGCGCCGCACCACCCGTCGCCCTATCAGCTCGGTACCTGGTCGGCGCTCCCGCATCTACGCACCCGCGGCTGCGAGGCCGAGGTCGAATGGATATTGCGGCACTCCTTCCCGATGCGCTCCACTGTCGAGCTCAGCCGGCGGTTACGCGAGGCCGGTTACCCGCTCGGCGCGTCCAACATCAGCGAACACGAAGCCATCGCCGGTACCCAGGCCGCGATCTGGCACTTCACCAACGGCCTGGCCCTGGACACCCGACCCCTGCACGCACCCATCGCGGTACACCGCGGTCGCGGGGTGCTCACCTTCGAGTTTCAGGGGCAACCGCAGCTCGGCGGCTTTTCGTTGTGGTCCTCGTCAGAGGTCCCGTTCAGCGTCCGACTGCAGAAATCGGCAGACGGCGTGGCCTGGCAGGACGTGTCCGGTTCGCAGCTGGCCGTGGACGCCGGCAGGGGCCGCTACCAGCGGACCCTGGGTGTAGGCAGCACCTTGTCCAGTAGCAGCCACGGACGCGGTAGCAGCGGCTACCGGTACTACCGATTCGTCAGCTCTGAAGCCGCCGGCGCACCCGCGATCGACCATGTCGACTTCTGGCTCACCGGCACCGGGCACTACCGCAACAGCGACCGCACCGTGCACCTTTATAACTACCTGTTGGCCGGCGCGTACACGGCTTTGCGGGTGACCCGGGAACCGCTGATCGACACCGCCGCAGTGGTTGACCACGACCTCGTCGGTCCTTTCCGGGTCAGCGTCCCGCTGACGGTCAGCGCCACTGGCGAGCACGCGCTCGTCGACGCCGACGAAGCGTCGATCTCCGGGAAGATCGAACCAGGGACCGACTTCTACCTACGTTTCACTCCGGGTAGCCCGGGAATAAGACTGACGGCAACCACGTCCGATCTACTCAGTGGACGAGTCGTGACCGGGGTTGCGCTAGCCGGGCCATCCCACCGCCTGACGCCGGTTGCCCTCACCACCCCCACACGCGTGACAATTGAGTTCGACATCACCTGGGATGCCGACCAGCCCTGCCCCGACGTCGTTGGAGAATGTGGATGACCATCGCGGAGAACATCACACAACTGATCGGCAACACCCCGCTGGTCCGATTGCGAAAAGTCACCGACGGGGCGGTGGCCGATGTGGTCGCCAAGCTCGAGTCGTTCAATCCCGGTGGCAGTGTGAAGGACCGCATCGGCGTGGCGATGATCGACGCCGCCGAGCAAGCGGGCCTGATCAAGCCCGACACCATCATTGTCGAGCCCACCAGCGGAAACACCGGCATCGCGCTGGCCATGGTGGCCGCCGCGCGCGGTTACAAGTGCGTGCTGACCATGCCGGAGACGATGAGCACCGAGCGACGGATCCTGCTGCGTGCCTACGGTGCCGAGCTGGTGCTGACGCCCGGCTCCGAGGGGATGGCCGGGGCCATCGCAAAGGCCGAGGAGCTCGCCAAGAGCGACCAGCGCTACTTCATGCCGCAGCAGTTCGAGAACCCGGCGAACCCGGCCGTCCACGCCCTCACCACGGCGGAGGAGATCTGGAAGGACACCGACGGCAAGATCGACATCTTCGTGTCGGGCGTCGGAACCGGCGGAACCATCACCGGCGTCGCGCAGACCATCAAGGAGCGCAAGCCCTCGGTGCAGTTCGTCGCCGTGGAGCCGGCCGCGTCGCCGGTGTTGTCCGGCGGCCAGAAGGGGCCGCACCCGATTCAGGGCATCGGCGCCGGGTTCGTTCCGCCGGTGTTGGATATGGGGCTGGTCGACGAGGTCGTGACCGTCGAGAACGAGGACGCCCTGAACCTGGCCCGGCGGCTGGCCGCCGAGGAGGGACTACTGGTCGGCATCTCCTCGGGAGCGGCCGTGGCGGCCGCCCTGGAGGTGGCCCGGCGGCCCGAGCACGCGGGCAAGCTCGTCGTCGTCGTCCTGCCCTCATCCGGCGAGCGCTATCTCAGTACCGTCCTGTTCTCCGATCTGAGCGACTAACCATGCTGGACGCGATACGGCGCGACATTCGAGTGGCCAGGGAGCGAGATCCGGCCGAGCCCACGGCACTTGAGGTGATCTTCGCCTACCCCGGTGTGCACGCGGTATGGGCCCATCGGATCAATCATTGGCTGTGGCAGCGCGGCAGGCGGCTACTGGCGCGGACGTTGGCGGAGTTCACCCGGATCCTCACCGGCGTCGAGATCCACCCCGGGGCCACGCTGGGCCCGGGACTGTTCATCGACCACGCGACCGGCGTGGTGATCGGGGAAACCGCGGAAATCGGCGAGGATGTCACCATCTTCCACGGCGTCACTCTCGGAGGAACCGGCCGTGATAGGGGCAAACGTCACCCGACGATTGGTGATCGAGTCACTTTGGGTGCCGGGGCCAAGATCCTGGGCGCGATCAAGATCGGCGATGACAGTCGAATCGGCGCGAACTCTGTCGTGGTCAAGGAGGTGCCGGCCAGCGCGGTGGTGGTCGGCGTTCCGGGGCAGATCGTCAGCCGCCCCGGGCCGGCCAGCGAGGACGAATCAAAGCTGCCGGACCTGGTGGGTGTCAGCCTGAAATCGTTACTCACCAGGGTGGCCCGGCTGGAGGGCAGCAAGTCCGGTGCGCCGAACGGCCAGCAGCCGGGCGCACCGACCGACCGTGTCATCCGTCCGCCGGAGGCGGGCGTCTGGTACGGCGAGGACTTCTCCATCTAGGGCCGTCGGGTTCATCTAGGGAATATCAGGTTGAAAAAAGTGTTGGTGCGCTCGTGAGTTCTGTAGTCATCGCTGGATTGGCAATCGCTGCGGCCCTGGTTGCGGCCTGCCTGATCGGATGCGTGGTGAACCAGCGCTCGGGTGTGCTGCGAGAGGCCAAAGACGGTGCCGAGCAGGACCATTCCGACCTTGGTCTGTCGGAGACGGGTCCGACGATCCTGCATTTCAGTGCCGACTGGTGCGGGCCATGCGCCGCGGTACGACGTGTGGTCGATCAGGTGTGCGCCGAACTTCCCGACGTGGCGCACGTCGAACTGGACATCGACGCGAACCCGGCCGCCGCCAAACGCCTGTCGGTGCTGTCGCTGCCCACCACCTTCATCTTCGACGCGCAAGGACAGCAGCGCTACCGCACCGCCGGCGTCCCCAAAGCCGTCGACCTGCAGACGGCCCTGCAACCACTGAGGGTATGAGTTTCAGCGAAAGGAGCAGTTGATGTCGTCCGATATCAGCCAAGTAGACGTCCGTGGTCCGCGTTTTGCGGCGTGGATCACCACCTCGGTGCTGGTGGTGACTCTTTTGGTGTCGGTAATCAGCTACCCCGCCGCCGCGGTGATTCTCACCGCGCAGGCCGTTGTCTTCGCGATCAGCGCCGTCCGCGGCCCGCGCAACAGCCCGTACGGGTTGTTGTTCGCCAGGCTGGTGGCGCCGCGACTGAGTCCGGTCAGCGAACGCGAGCCGGTGGCGCCGCTGAAGTTCGCCCAGCTCGTCGGGCTGATCTTCGCGGTCATCGGGGTGTTCGGTTTCGCGGCCGGTCTGCAGCTGGTCGGCGTGGTGGCGACGGCCTTCGCCCTGTTCGCAGCGTTCCTCAACGCCGCGTTCGGCATCTGCCTGGGCTGCCAGATGTACCCGTTGGTCGCCCGATTTCGGCGTGCCCCCGCCGCGTAACAACGCGAATCCCTCGCTCGCGGAACCACTTTGGCAAGGGGTAAAACCTGTGGTGCGCCGAAAGTGGTCAATCGTGCTGACCCCGATCCGGATGGCCTATTGTGGGGTGATGCCGGGGGGGAATTTGTTGTGTTGTTGTCTGCCGATCACCTGACGCCAATTCAGCGATTTTCCTAACACGTTGCAGCGCAACGTTTTCGCTGACTCCTTCAACGACGGGACGTCCAGACATGAGCGAGGCTCACAACGACGAAGGCCAGAGCACCCGGGCGATCGACATGGCCGTGGGGATCCTGGTCGGGTGGCGCCGCTGCAGCACCCAGACGGCGTTCCGCGAATTGCTGAGCGCCAGCGAACGACAACAGGTTCCACTGTTCGCCATGGCCGGAGCACTGGTCAATCTGGCCGGCCGGCACGCCAACGCCCAACCCGCCGGCGCGGCGGCAGAGCGGGGAGCCCAGCGCGAATGGGGCGAGGAATTCCTCACAGAAGCCCCCGCTGCCGCCAAGCGGCGCCCGGTCAACAGATGGCTGTGAAGACCGGTCACGACGACCGTCGGCTCCCCCGGAAGGACTCGAACCTTCAACCCTTCGGTTAACAGCCGAATGCTCTGCCAGTTGAGCTACAGGGGACTATCAGTCCAGCGAACGCTGGTGCTGACCGCGGGACGACTCTAGCGTACTGGCCGCGCCCGCAGCCAACCGGCACCAGCTGACCCATGTCGGGGCAGCCGCAAGGATCGGGCACGCCACTTTCCGGACGGATGAGGCAGGATGGAACGAACGCACTTCTTCTCGGAGGGATCGCTTTGATCGGGTATGTCGCCGTGTTGGGCGTGGGCTACGTGCTGGGCACCAAGGCCGGACGCCGCCGTTATGAGCAGATCGCCGGCACCTACCGTGCGCTGACCGGCAGCCCCGTCGCCAGATCGATGATCGAGGGGGGCCGGCGCAAGATCGCCAACCGCATCTCCCCCGACACGGGTTTTGTGACGCTGACCGAGATCGACAGCCAGACGGCCGTCATGGAGCACCGGTCAGGTGGCGACGAGGTGGACGACGTCGAGGTCGTCGCGCCGCGGGTGAACGCCGCGCGCTGAAGCGCGATCAGGCGGTGAGATCGTTGCCGCTGGCCTGCTCCAGCAGGCTGCGCCGGTAAGCCTCCATGGCGACCAGGTCGCCGAACAGCGCGTGGTATTCGTCGCCCTGCTCGATCGGTGACATGCGCTGCAGCTTGGACTTCACCTCGGCGATCTGGCGGCCCATCCACACCTCCTGCAGCCGGGCCAGCACCCCGGAGATGTACCGGGGCAGCTGCTCGTCTTCGGCGTTGATGCTCTCGACCCCCAGTTCGCTGACCAGACCGGCGGTGAGCGCGGAGTTGGTGTGCTGGCGCACCATGTCCAGCCATTGCGCCCCGCTGACTCCGGTCGAGGTGCCACCGGCCGCCTCGATGGCGGCCCGCACGGCCGCGTAGCCGGGGTGGGTGAAGCTCTCGACCGTCAGGGTGTCGAACACCGGGCCGGCCAGCGCCGGGAACTGCAATGCCGATTTGAGGGCCTCACGCTGCGGCCACAGCGTCGGGTCACGTGGGTCGGGACGGGCGGCGGCCGACGCCGCACCGACCGCGTCAGGCGCCGTCTGAGCGGGCTGTTGCGCGCCGCGGCGCGCGGTTCTGGTGCCGGTGCCGGCCGCTCCGGCAGGCGGCGACTTCTTGGCCTGGCTGCGCACCCGGTCGACGACCTGTGCGACGTCGTCCCAACCGACCCAGCCGGCCAGCTGCCGCGCGTACTCGTCGCGCAGCGTCGAGTCTTTGATCTGACCCACCATCGGCACGCACCGGCGCAGAGCGGCTACCCTACCCTCGGCGCTGTCCAGGTCCACTTCGCCGAGAGCGGTGCGAATCGCGAACTCGAACAACGGGGTTCGGCGGGCCACCAGGTCACGCAGCGCGCCGTCACCGGATTTCAGCCGCAGGTCGCACGGGTCCATGCCGTCGGGCGCGACCGCCACGAACGACTGGCCGGCCAGGTTCTGTTCGCCGCCGAAAGCCTTGAGCGCCGCGGCCTTGCCGGCTTCGTCGCCGTCGAAAACGTAGATCAGTTCGCCGCGGAAGAAACTGTCGTCCATCATCAGCCGGCGCAGCATGGCCAGGTGGTCATCGCCGAACGCAGTGCCGCAGGATGCCACCGCGGTGGTGACCCCGGCCATGTGCATCGCCATCACGTCGGTGTAACCCTCGACGACCACTGCCTGGTGACCCTTGGCAATATCGCGTTTGGCCAGGTCGATGCCGAACATCACCTGCGACTTTTTGTAAAGCAGCGTTTCGGGGGTGTTGACGTACTTGGCTTCCATCGGGTCGTCGTCGAACAATCGGCGCGCGCCGAAACCGATGACCTCACCCGAGGCGGTGCGAATCGGCCACAACAGCCGGCGGTGGAAGCGGTCCATCGGGCCCCGGCGGCCCTGCCGGGACAGGCCGGCCGCCTCCAGCTCTTTGAACTCAAACCCTTTGCGCTGCAAGTGCTTTGTCAGCGTCTCCCAGCCCGAGGGCGCGAAGCCGCAGCCGAACCGGCGGGCGGCCTCGGCGTCGAAACTGCGATCGGTGAGGTACTTGCGGGCCGGGGCCGCCTCGTCGGACTGCAGCGCCTGCGCATAGAACTCGGCGGCGGCGGAGTTGGCCGCGATCAGCCGGCTGCGGCTGCCGCGGTCACGCTGCACGCTGGTGGCGGGGCCGGCGTAGGTGATGGTGTAGCTGACCCGGTCGGCGAGCAGTTCGACGGCCTCGACGAAGCTCACGTGTTCGATCTTCTGAATGAAGGCGTACACGTCGCCGCCCTCGCCGCAACCGAAACAGTGGAACTGATGGTTCAGGGGCCGCACGTGGAACGACGGTGACTTCTCGTTGTGAAACGGACACAGTCCCTTGAGTGAGTTCGCGCCGGCACTGCGCAGCTGCACGTAGTCGCCGACGACGTCCTCGATGCGGGCAAGTTCACGGATGGCGGCGATATCGCGATCAGAGATCCGGCCGGCCACGGGCTCAGTCTAAGGCCGTGGGCCCGCCGAGTTGGCCGGCGTCGATACGTTCCAGGCGCCCCTCGGTGTAGGACGCGATCTGATCGACGATGACCCGCAAGCGGGCACCGTCGTCGGCGGCGGCGTTGAAGGCCGCGGCGAACACCGGATCGAGGGTGTGCGGCGCGCCGCTTTGCAGCCACTGCGCCACCCGGTGGATGCGTTCACGCTGTTGGGCCTGGGTTTCCAGATGCCGCGGGTCGGACATGATGAACTGCAGGGCCAGGATCTTGAGCAGCGCGACCTCGGCGCGCACCATGTCCGGCACCTGGAGGTCGGCCTGGTAGCGCACCAGCGGACCCGGGCCGGACGCCGCACGGGTGGTAGCGATCGCCGCGGTGGCAAAACGGCCCACCAACTCACTGGTCAGCCGCTTGAGCGCCACGGCGGCCGCCAGGGTTGCGTCGTACTTGCCGACCGAGGCAACCACCGGCAGCCCCGAGAGACGCTGCGCGGCCCGGATCAGTTCGTCGGCCTTGATCCGGGGGAACTCACTCTCTCCCAGCTTGGCCAGGGCCGCCGCCTCGTTCTCGTCGGCCAGCACGCGCAGGTCGATCCGTTCGGAGACGACGCCGTCCTCGACGTCGTGTACCGAATACGCGACGTCGTCGGCCCAGTCCATCACCTGGGCTTCCAGGCAGGTCCGCCCCGCGGGCGCACCCTGGCGGACCCATTCGGCCGCGGCTCGGTCGTCGTCGTAGAAACCGAATTTGCGCGCCCCTTGCGTCCGTTCCCACGGGTATTTCGTGACCGCGTCCAGCGCAGCGCGCGTCAGGTTCAAACCGGCGCTGCAGCCTTGTGCGTCAAGCACTTTGGGCTCAAGGCTGGTGAGGATGCGAAAGTTCTGCGCATTGCCCTCAAAACCGCCGTAGTCGGCGGCGACCTCGTTGAGCGCCCGCTCGCCGTTGTGCCCGTAGGGCGGGTGGCCGATGTCGTGGGCCAGGCCGGCCAACTCGACGAGGTCCAGGTCGCAGCCCAGCGGGATCGCCATGCCGCGCCCGATCTGGGCCACCTCGAGCGAATGGGTCAACCGGGTGCGCGGGGTGTCACCCTCGCGAGGCCCGACGACCTGCGTCTTGTCCGCCAGGCGGCGCAACGCGGCGCTGTGCAGCACCCGCGCCCGATCACGCGCGAAGTCGGTGCGGAGCTGACCTTCGGTACCCGGCAGACCCGCGGTTTTCGGCGCTTCAAGTACCCGCCGCGCGCGGTCGAAGTCGTCGTAGGGGTCGTGTTGATCGGTACTCACCGACCCACAGTCTGCCAGGGCGAACCTGGCGGGTGCGTGCAGTGCTGCCGACGGTTAGCCCGCCTGGTTGTGGGTAACACACCGGTCACTGGGTCGGATCCAGGGTTGCAGAAGGCCGGCGGGACGAGCACCTCGTCCCGCAACGCAGTTCGGTTGGCGAGAGGCACCCGCGGCGAGCCCGCCAGACCGCATCCCACGCAATAGGAGTCACCATGCACAAGCACACACACCATTGGATCCGTCGACTGACCACTGCCGCAATCGCGGCCGCGGCCCTGCCCGGTCTGCTGGGAATCACCGGCGCTGAACCGGCCGCACGAGCGGCGGCGCCCGAATTTCTGCAGGTTCCCTCCGCGGCGATGGGCCACAACATCACCGTCGAGTTCCAGCAGGGCGGCGCGCCGGCGGTGTATCTGCTGGACGGCCTGCGTGCGCGCGATGACCGCAACGGCTGGGACATCGAGACGAACGCCTTCGACGAGTACCAGGGCTCGGGCATGTCGGTGGTCATGCCGGTCGGCGGTCGGTCCAGCTTCTACGCCGACTGGTACGGGTCGGCCAACGGCGCCACCTACAAGTGGGAGACGTTCCTGACCAGCGAGTTGCCCAGCTTCCTGGCCGGCAAGGGCGTCCGGTCGACCCGCAACGCGGTGGTCGGTGTCTCGATGTCCGGATCTTCGGCGTTAATACTGGCGGCCTACCATCCCGGCCAGTTCGCGTACGCAAGTGCATTGTCGGCGTACCTGACGCCCTCGAGCGGGAACGGGCCCACGCTGATCAAGCTGGCGATGAACGACGAAGGCGGCTACAACCCCGAAGACATGTGGGGACCGTCCGGCGGGCCGGGCTGGCAGCGTCACGACCCCACCCTCCAGGCCGGCCGGCTCGCGGGAAACAACACCCGCCTGTGGGTCTACAGCGGCAACGGCACACCGTCGGAGCTGGGTGGCGGCGGCGGCAACCTGCCGGGCCAGATCATCGAGCAGGTGGTGCTGCAGAGCAACGTGGACTTCAAGAACGCCTATAACGCCGCCGGCGGCCACAACGCCACCTTCAACATCGACGGCAGTGGGCAGCACGCCTGGGGTTACTGGAACGCGCAGTTGGTGGCCATGAAGGGCGACATGCAGCGCACCCTGGGCGCCGGGGGCGGCGGGTCGAGCTGATCACCCCCGGCGCACAGGCCAGTCGCTGAATAGGCGGCCGCCCACGTTTAATTAGCGGTATGCGCATTGCTCGCCTGATCGGCGTGTTCCTGACGATGGTGACGGTGGGGCTGGGCGGGGGGTTGCTAGTGGCTCCCCCCGCCGGCGCGCAGCCGCCGTTTAGGTTGTCTGAGTACCTCACCGACAACGCGCATGTCCTCGGCGATGCGGACCGCGCGGCCGTCACGGCCGCGGTCGACAGGCTCTACACCGACCGGCACATCCGGCTCTGGGTCGTCTATGTCGACAACTTCTCCGGTCAAAGCGCCGAGAACTGGGGCCAGCGCACCTTCCGAACCAGCGAGCTGGGTAACTACGACGCGCTGCTGGCGGTGTCCACCGGCGGCCGGGCGTACTCCTTCCTAGTGCCCAACGGGATGCAGGGCGTCACCCCGAGTCAGGTCGACAACCTGCGGCACAACCAGATCGAACCCGCGCTGCGGAACGCCCAATGGGGCGCCGCAGCGATCGCCGCCGCACAGGGACTCAATCAGACGACCAGCTCGACGGGTCGTTATGTGCTGCTGGCCGCGCTCGGCGCCATCGTTCTCGCGGTGGTCATCCTGCTGTTCGTGATGCGCCGTCGCGCCCGCCGACGGCGCGCCAAAGCGGTGGCTGCGGCTCGGCGGGTGGATCCCACCGACGCGACCGCGCTGGCCGCGGTTCCGCTGGACATCCTCGACGAGCTGTCCCGGAGCAAAGTGGTTGAGGTCGACAACGCGGTGCGCACCAGTTCCAACGAGCTCGCGCTGGCGATCGACGAGTTCGGCGAACCGCGGACCGCGCCCTTCACCCAAGCCGTGAACAACGCGAAAGCCGCTCTGGCACAAGCTTTCACGGTGCGCCAGCAACTCGACGACAGCACCCCCGAGACGCCGGCGCAGCGTCGCGAGTTGCTTACCCGGGTGATCGTCTCGGCTGCCAATGCCGACCGCGAACTGGAGTCGCAGACCGAAGCGTTCGAGCGGTTGCGTGATCTGGTAATCAACGCCCCGTCCCGCCTCGACGCGCTGACCCAGCAGTACGTCGAGCTGACCGCCCGGGTTGACCCGGGCGAGCAACGCCTGGCCGAACTGCACCGTGAATTCGGTGCCACCGCGTTGACCCCGGTGTCGGGCAATGTGGCCACCGCCAAGGAGCGGCTGGAGTTCGCCGACCGCAATATCGGCGCGGCGCGTGAGCTGGCCGCCCACGCCGTCAGCGGGCAGCAGAGTCGTCTGGTCGACGCGGTGCGGGCCGCCGAATCAGCTCTCGGACAGGCCCGCTCGTTATTCGATGCGGTCGACAGTGCGGCCGACGACATCCGGCAGGCGGTGGCTAATCTGCCGTCGGTGCTGGCCGACATTCAAACGGCCATCAAGCGGGCCAACGAGCAGTTGCAGAAGACCCAGGGCAACAAGTCCGCGCACACCGGCGAACTCATCGCCGCGCGCGACGCGGCCGCCCGGGCACTGGACAACTCCGGAGGCGATCGCAGCACCGCCGACCCACTCGGTGCCTTCGCGCGGCTGTCCAAGGCCGACGCGGAGCTCAATCAGATGCTGACCCTGGTGGCTCAGGAGCAGGCGAATGCCGAACGTCTCCGGCGGTCGTTCGAGCAGGCGATCTTCACCGCCGAATCACGGGTTCACGCGGTATCCGAGTACATCGACACCCGGCGCGGCAGCATCGGACCCGAAGCCCGGACCCGGCTGGCCGAGGCTAAGAGACAATTGGAGGCCGCGCACGCCCGGAAGTCGTCCAACCTCCCCGAAGCCATCGCGTATGCCAACGGGGCCTCGACGCTGGCTGCACAGGCCCAGTCGCTCGCCAACGCCGATGTCCAGGCGGCGCAGCGCGCCTACGCACGTCGCGGCGACGGCGACACCGGCGCCATGCTGGGCGGCATCATCATCGGGGATCTGCTCAGCGGGGGCCTGCGAGGTGGTTTCGGCGGCTGGAGCCCGACGTCGTTCGGCGGGTCCTCGAGCACGTCGGGCGGGTCATCCGGTGGTGGCTTCATGGGTGGCGGCGGGCGGTTCTGAGCCCAGCGGCAGCCAAGCGGCAGCCCAGCCGCACAAAAAACTGCGCACGCCCACCGGGAGGTAGGCGTGCGCAGTCTTGCTCAGTTCAGATGGCTCGCGACGTGCGCACCGGGTTTCGGCCCGATGCGCCGCCGCGAACCGAGAACTTCTATCAGGCCCAGCTGGACCCGACGGCGCTGTCGGTCTGCGCCATGTTGCTGCCGGCGCTCTGGACCTTCTGGCCGTGGGCGTTGGCCTGCTCGTAGATCACCTGGAAGTTGCGGCCCAACTGGGCGATGAACTCCTGGCAAGCCACCGAACCGGCGCCGCCCCAGAAGTCACCGGCAGCCAGCACATCGCGAACGATGGCCTGGTGCTCGGCCTCCAAGTTGGCGGCCTGTGCGCGGATCAACGCGCCGTGCGCGTCGACGTCACCGAACTGGTAGTTAATGGTCATTGAACTGGTCTCCTTAGTTTGTGAAAGTTTTTAAGCTGCAGCGGCTTTCGCCGCCATCGGGCTAGCTGCTGAGGATCTGCTGCGAAGCCTGCTCTTGCTGCTCGTAGTTGTTGGCGTCGCGGATCAGTCCGTCACGCACTCCGTGCAGCATGTTCACAATGTTGCGGAAGGCCTGGTTCATCTGGCCCATCGTGTCCAGCGAGGTCGCCTGAGCCATACCGCTCCAGCCGGCGCCGGCGATGTTCTGCGAGGACGCCCACATACGACGGGCCTCGTCCTCAACGGTCTGGGCGTGCGTCTCGAAACGGCCCGCCATGGCCCGCATAGCGTGCGGGTCGGTCATAAAACGAGTTGCCATCTTGGCTATCTCCTTTGGGTTCGTGGAAGTGTTGCTAAAAACTCAACCAGTTTGATTGATGTGATCACCGGGTCCGGACTTTCCGGATCCGCTAATCACCCGTAAACATCGACAGTCTTTCCCTTTCTCTCATCCGGCTGCCGGCGAATGCGGGACCACGCTGCTTCCGCGTGGCATCTCGAAACGTGGTTCGGCGTTTTCCGCTTCCCACTGTTTCCACTCCGCCCATTCATCCCACTCGTCGTTGGCCGGTTCGATCGGTTCCGGATCGACCGCACCTGGCACCACGACGACGTCCTCGACACCTGATTCAGACTCCTTCGCCCAATGGTCGTAGTCGTCTGGTGGAACGGCCGTACCCCAACTCAGCGGAACCGTTAGTCCGCCCAGCATGCCCGACACGCCCCGTTTCGCCGCCACAGAATCGGGCGGCAAGGGCGGACCTAGAGGCAATAGCACGCCTGTCCCCTTTCAGTGCCGATCTCATCTTCTTGCTCCATGTAAGTACACACCACCGAGCACCAGCATCGTAAGACAATCTCGCAACAAATATGGGCGAAATCCGAGATTTCACCGTTGCCAGAGCGCTCCATCGGGTGCCTGCGCCCCCACCAGCAGGGTTTGACCGCCCACCACCGGCACCCGGAACCTTGACATCCGGTTGAGCCGAAGCCGTCACGGCGCAACCCGGCCGCAGGCACACCGGTCGCGAGTCTGCGTCAATCATCGGCGCGCCGACGGCAGCATTCCCGTCGGTCATCGGTCCGCAAAAAAAAGCGCGGGCGACGCAACCCCCGTGCGTCACCCGCGCCACAATCGTCTGATTTATCCGACGCCGGTCCGCGGGATCACGCTCGGGCGGTTCTGCACCACGTGCGGACTTGCGCCGCCACGGCCCATCATGCCGCCGGGCATACCCCCACCGGCGCCGCCTGCGCCCATAGGCATCGGCATCATCGGCATGCCGCCGCCCATGCCCGCGCCTCCCGCCGCCTGCGCCATCTCGGCGGCGTTTACGCCCAGCCCCGACATCGCGCCGGTGGCCATTCCCTTGGGGACCGATCCCTGCCAGGTCGGCGGCACCGACATCGAACCCACCAAACGCGCGTTGCCCAGACCGGCCGACATCCCGCCACCGAGAGCGGCGCCGCCCGCGCCCAGACCCTTCATCGGGTTGACGTCACCGACGAACTTCGGCGCGTCGACCAACCCGGCGGCCGTCGAGGCCCCGGCCAGTCCGGCGGTGCTCGAGGCGGACGTGCCGGCCTGCATCAGCGGGCCGATCAGCATGCTGGCCGGCATCGCACCCATTTGCACGGCCGACATCGCCATATCCACCGGGACCGCCGCGGCTGCGGACTGAACTCCCGCCACTACTCCGGGAGCCGCGGCCATGACTCCCTGGACCGCCGGGCTGACCGCCGCTGAGGCCGAGGTTGCCAGCCCGGTGAGCTGTGCCCCGGCGTTCGCGGCCAATCCGGCCAGGTCCATCGGCGGAAGAGAGAACGGGGTCAGGCTCTCGGCCACCGCCGTCGCACCTCCGTGATAGCCGAGCATCGCGGCCACATCCTGAGCCCACATCTCCACGTAATCGAACTCATTGGCGAAAATGGCCGGGGTGTTCAATCCCAGGAAGTTCGTCGCGATCAGCGTCATCAGCGATATCCGGTTGGCCTCTACCACCGCCGGGTGAACCGTCGCCGTCAACGCACCCTCGAACGCCGATGCTGCTGCACGCGCCTGCAATCCCGCCGCGTCCGCCTGGCCGGCCGCTGCCGACATCCAGTCCACATACGGCAACGCCGCGGCCGCCATCGACGCTGATGCCGGTCCCGCCCACGGCCCGCTGGTGAGACCCACGATCACCGAGTTGAATGACGACGCCGACGCCGCCAGATCCGCGGCCAAGCTCTCCCAGGCCGCCGCCGCCGCGTGCAGGGGGCCCGGTCCGGCCCCGCTGAAAATCCGCAAAGAGTTGATCTCCGGCGGCAACCACGCAAAGTCCAAAATCATCAAATCCCCAAATCAGCCGGCCGCATCAACGGCTCCATCACTCCATCAACCATCACTACTGCCCTACCTGCGAAACCACCCCTACAGATCGTAAAACAATCCACCAGCAGCAGTCTGGAGTTTGGCCAAACTGGCTGCATTTGGTGTTCACGCGCGGAGGCGACTTTGGTTACTCGCTCAGTGTATTCGCTTTCTGAACGGCCCAGGACACCAAAACCGTCCCACCGTCGGGTCCGTCAGGCCCAGCCGGACCCGACGGCGCTGTCGGCCTGTGCCATCTTGCTGCCGGCGCTCTGCACCTTCTGGCCGTGAGCGTTGACCTGCTCGTAGATCACCTGGATGTTGCGGCCCAACTGGGCGATGAACTCCTGGCAGGCCACCGAACCGGCGCCGCCCCAGAAGTCACCGGCAGCCAGCACATCGCGAACGATGGCCTGGTGCTCGGCCTCCAAGTTGGCGGCCTGTGCGCGGATCAACGCGCCGTGCGCGTCGACGTCACCGAACTGGTAATTGATCGTTCACCCCGGAAATGCTCCCGGCCAGTCAAGATTTACTTGAGCCGCCGCCCATTCCCGCAAATGAATTCATGCCGAGTTCGGACAAATGCGTTCTTATCCGACGCCCGTCCGCGGGACCACGCTGGGCCGGTTTTGCAACACGTGCGGGCTGGCACCGCCACGGCCCATCATGCCGCCCGGCATCCCTCCTCCGGCGCCGCCCATACCCATCGGCATGGGCATCATCGGCATGCCACCGCCGCCAGCGGCCTGTGCCATCGCAGCCGGATTCGGCATCGCACCCAGCCCGGCCATCGCAGAGCTGCCCATGCCCTTGGGGACCGACCCCTGCCAAGTGGGCGGCACCGACATCGCGCCCACCAGATGCGCCTTGCCCAGGTCGCCCGCCATTCCCGCGCCGAGCGCGGCACCGCCAAGGCCCTTGGCTGCCGGTGCGATATCGCCGACGAACTTCGGAATGTCCGCGAGATCAGCGGCCGCCGTTGCGCCGGCCAGACCGGCCGTGCTGGTCGCTGATTGCCCCGCTTGCATCAGCGGTCCGATCAGCATGCTGGCGGGCATGGCGCCCATTTGTACCACCGACGCCAGCGACTGGATCGGCAATCCCGCCGCGAGTGCCTGCGCTCCCGTAGCCAGACCGGCGCCTGCGGCCACGGCGCCCTCCAACATGGGGCTGACCGCGGCCGACGCCGTGGTGGCCACTCCGGCGACCTGCGCACTGACGTTGGACGCCAGGCCGGCCAGGTCAAACGGCGGAATAGCGAACGGGGTCAGGCTCTCGGCCACCGCGGTCGCACCCCCGTGGTAGCCGAGCATGGCGGCCACGTCCTGAGCCCACATCTCCACGTAGTCGAACTCGTTGGCGAAGATGGCCGGCGTGTTCAGCCCGAGGAAGTTCGTATTGATCAGCGTCGTCAGGGATGTGCGGTTGGCCTCCACGAGCGCGGGGTGCACCGTCGCCGTCAACGCACCCTCGAACGCAGACGCCGCCGTCCGCGCCAAACTCGCCGACGCATCCGCTTGGCCCGCCGCCGCCGTCATCCAATCCACATACGGCAGTGCCGCGGCCGCCATCGACGCCGACGCCGGTCCCGCCCACGGCCCACTGGTCAGACCCAGGATCACCGAATTGAACGAAGACGCCGACGCGGCGAGATCCGCCGCCAAGCCCTCCCAGGCCGACGCCGCCGCATGCAGCGAACCCGGCCCCGCACCAGCGAAGATCCGCGTTGAGTTGATCTCCGGCGGCAACCATGCAAAGTCCCAAATCATCGCAACCCCAACCCCAGCCAACCGATCCGACTAGTCACGGGCGGCTCGCGACGCGAACCAGCCCTGGGCGGATCGTAAGCCAGATCACAGAAAAAGTCTGTAGTTTCGCGAAAATTATCTTGATGAATTTGATAAGGCCGGGCCCAGCCCGGCTGGGCCCGGACGCCTGCCCAGCCCCTGTCCATCAATTCGACAACACCACTGCAATATACTTCTCGAATCCCACCAGCGATAAAGCACTGAAATGCCTTTCCAAGAAACGTCCGCGGGCGGGTTTGGCAGGACCCAATGAGAATTCTGAGCACTCCGATACCCGGAATTTGCAAACCCGAACTCCCGGTTCCGAACACGGAAATTCCGGAATTCGCCGCGCCCGCGCTGGAGGGGACCCTCGTTCGGACGTGTTGGCCATTCTGCGTTGCCGGTGTTGAGCGCGCCGAAGGTGGCCACCCCCGCCCGGAGTATCGAATACCGAGTTCTGCCAACCACAATTGGCGCTGTCCGATCGGGCGTAGTGACCCGAGCGGAAGGTGCCGGTGCCGGCCTTGAGGGACGCCGGGACGGATACCCGCTCGGCTCGCCGGACCGAATGCTCCGGTGCTGAGGTCGCCGACGCTACGGGCGCTAGTACGCGTACCCCAATCTTTTGCCGACGCCAGCCCCGAATTCCTGCGTCATGCGGCTCCTGAATGGCTACCAGCGCTTGGAGAAATCCGATGTCGACGGCTCGGGGAGTTGCCGAGGCGGGTGTTCGATCAGAGAAGTCGACGCTGCCGTCTCGGGAATTACCGGCGCTCGAAGAATCCGAAATGCCGGGCGCAGCCGGAATGCCGAAAGCGAGGTTGCCCCGGTCAACGGGCAGATTCCCCGTTAACCGCCCTTGAGCCGCACAGCCAGATAGTCGGCGACATTGTCGATCCCCACCCGCTCCTGCGTCATGGCGTCGCGCTCGCGCACCGTCACGGCGTTGTCCTCGAGCGAGTCGAAGTCCAACGTCACGCAGTAGGGCGTGCCGATCTCGTCCTGCCGCCGGTACCGCCGGCCGATCGCTCCGGCGTCGTCGAACTCGATGTTCCAGGATTTGCGTAGCTCGGCGGCCAGGTCGCGGGCCTTCGGACTCAGGTCGGCATGGCGGGACAGTGGCAACACCGCCGCCTTGACCGGCGCCAGCCGGGTGTCCAGTCGCAGCACCGCACGCTTGTCCACGCCACCCTTGGCGTTGGGCGCCTCGTCCTCGGTGTAGGCGTCGATCAGGAACGCCATGAACGACCGGGTCAGGCCCGCCGCGGGTTCGATGACGTACGGCGTGTAGCGGGTGTCGGTGGCCTGGTCGAAGAACGACAACTCGGTTCCGGAATGCTTGCTGTGCGTGGACAAGTCGAAGTCCGTACGGTTTGCGACGCCCTCCAGCTCACCCCACGGGTTGCCCTGGAAGCCGAACTTGTACTCGATGTCGACGGTGCGGTCGGAGTAATGCGACAACTTCTCCTTGGGGTGCTCGTACAGTCGCAGGTTCTCCGGATCGATGCCGAGGTCGACGTACCACTGGCGCCGGGTGTCGATCCAGTACTGGTGCCAGTCCTTGGCGGTGGACGGCTCGACGAAGAACTCCATCTCCATCTGCTCGAACTCACGGGTGCGGAAGATGAAGTTGCCCGGGGTGATCTCGTTGCGGAAGCTCTTGCCGATCTGCCCGATACCGAATGGCGGTTTCTTCCGGGAGGTCGTCATGACGTTGGCGAAGTTGACGAAGATGCCCTGCGCGGTTTCGGGGCGCAGATAGTGCAGCCCTTCCTCGGTTTCGATGGGGCCGAGGTAGGTCTTGAGCATCATGTTGAACTCGCGCGGTTCGGTCCACTGGCCCTTGGTACCGCAATCCGGGCACACGATCTCAGACATCGGCACTGAATCGGGATCACCGCCCTTTTTGGCCGCGTATGCCTCTTGCATATGGTCCTGACGATGCCGCTTGTGGCAGTTCAGGCACTCCACCAGCGGGTCGTTGAAGACCTCGACATGGCCGGAGGCCACCCACACCTCGCGCGGCAGGATGATCGAGGAGTCGAGCCCGACGACGTCGTCCCGGCCGGTGACAACCGAGCGCCACCACTGCCTTTTGATGTTCTCCTTCAGCTCCACGCCCAGCGGGCCGTAATCCCAGGCCGACTTGGTGCCCCCGTAGATCTCTCCCGAGGGGAAGACGAAGCCGCGCCGCTTGGCCAGGTTGACTACGGTTTCGATAACGGACGCCACGGGGGTGTGCGCTCCCTTCGGGGGACTCGGCAGACACGGGCAGCGACGACCGCTGCCCGCAGATCATCCGTCATGGTAGCGATCGACGTCAGGTCTTTGACATGCATCATCATGCATGTGACAGTGGAGGGCATCCGGGGCTGGTTCGACCGGACCCGCGCATCGGCCCCTACGCTTCCAACTCCAAAGGTGGTGACTCGACACGGTGACATCGCCGTCGACCCCTACCGCCGCTGATGACGAACTGGCCGGTCATCACGAGCACAGCGCTGACGGCGTCGCTGCGCACCCCGCGTACCCGACGCCACCGCCGCGCGAGATTCTGGACGCCGCCGGTGAGTTGCTGCGTGCGCTGGCCGCGCCGGTACGCATCGCGATCGTGCTGCAATTGCGTGAGTCCCAGCGCTGCGTGCACGAACTGGTCGACGCTTTGGGGGTGCCGCAGCCGTTGGTCAGTCAGCATCTGAAGATCCTGAAGGCGGCCGGGGTGGTCTCCGGGGAGCGGTCCGGCCGTGAGGTGATGTACCGGCTCGCCGACCATCACCTGGCCCACATCGTGGTCGACGCGGTGGCCCACGCGGGTGAGGACGCGCCATGACCTCCAGCGAAGGAACCACTGTCCGTTCCACGCGTCAGCGCGCGGCCATATCCACCCTGCTGGAAACGCTCGACGAGTTCCGCTCGGCCCAGGAACTGCATGACGAGCTGCGGCGTCGCGGCGAGAACATCGGCCTGACCACGGTGTACCGCACGCTGCAGTCGATGGCCGCGGCCGGCATGGTCGACACCCTGCGCACCGACACCGGAGAATCCGTCTACCGCAGGTGCTCGGATCACCACCATCACCATCTGGTGTGCCGCAGCTGTGGCTCGACCATCGAGGTCGGCGACCATGAGGTCGAGTCCTGGGCGGCCGAGGTGGCGGCCAAGTACGGATATTCGGAAGTCAGCCACACCATCGAGATCTTCGGCACCTGCTCAGATTGCAGGCGCAACGGTTGAGCACTCGCTAAGCGGTCAGCTCGCTGCGGATCCGCGCACCGGTGTCGAGCACCAACAGGATGAGGGTGCGCAGGGCCTCGTCGGTGAGGCCCGCGCCGGGAAAGTTGTAACGCAGCATCACGTCACCGGTCTTGGCGGTCCTGGTGCCCTTGGCGGGCGTCTTCTCCAGCAGAGTCAGCGAGCCGAAGTTGACCTCCCGCGCCTGGCCGGCCACCTGGTCGCGAACCTTCTTGGTCAGTGGCAGATCCCAGGCCAGCACCTGGGTCAGCGACATCAGGTCGAGGTCCTCGACTATGCGTACCACCCGCAGCGAAGCGAACGTTCCGTCGTGGCGGAGCGTGAGCGCTCCGTCGGGCTCGGACTCCACCGAGACGATCTCGCCGAGTATCGCCGCCAGCCGATCGTGCAGAGGTGTCATCAGGCGCTCCCAAACCGTCGGTTGCGCGACGCGTACTCCTCGCAGGCCGCCCACAGATCGCGCCGGTCGTAGTCTGGCCACAGCTTGTCCTGGAAGACGTATTCGGCGTAGGCGGCCTGCCACAACATGAAGTTGCTGGACCGGTGCTCGCCCGACGTCCGCAGGAACAGGTCCACATCGGGGATGTCCGGTCGCTGCATGTGACGAGAGATCGTCGACTCGTTGACACGCTCCGGGTTGAGCCGGCCGGCCGCGGCCTCTACGGCGATTCGCCGGGCGGCCTCCGCGATTTCCGTCCGGCCCCCGTAGTTGACGCAGTAATTGATGGTGATGACGTCGTTGTTCTTCGTCACTTCCTCCGCGACGGCCAGCTCGTTGATGACGCTGCGCCACAGTCGCGGCGCGGAGCCCACCCAACGGATCTTGACGCCCATCTGGTTCAGGATGTCGCGCCGTCGCCGCACCACGTCACGGTTGAAGCCCATCAAGAACTTGACCTCTTCGGCCGACCGCTTCCAGTTCTCCGTGGAGAAGGCATACAGGCTGAGCCATTTGATCCCGATTTCGACTGCGCCACAAGCGATGTCGATCACCACCGCTTCGCCCATCTTGTGCCCCTCGGTGCGGCGCAGGCCGCGCTGGGTGGCCCAGCGGCCGTTGCCGTCCATCACTATGGCGACGTGATTGGGCAGCTGAGCGGCCGGGATGCGCGGTGCGACCGCCTTCGATATGTGCTGCGGAGGCCGGCGCGGTCCCCCGCCCGGCGCCGGCGGCAGGTCGGGGAAGACCACGGGCCAGGTCGACGTGTCGGGAAAGACCGGGTAGTCGTCGGGTGCCGGAGGTAGCTGCGGGAAGTCGGAGGACTTCAGTCGGTCGGCCTTTTTAGCCACACTCGGCATCCTGCCCGATCAGCCCCGCCCGCCGATCGGCGACCGTGCGATCAACCTGGTAGACCCGCTCCACCAACGGCAACGTTTTGAGTTGCCGCTCCAGATGCCATTGCAGGTGCGCAGCCACCAGTCCGCTGACATAGCTGCGATGCGACGGCGGGGACTGCTCGGCAGCCTCCCAGTCGCCGTCGTGCAACGCCGACATCAGATCCAGCACGCCCAACGGCGGGGTGGTGGCTCCGGCCGGACGGCAGTGCGCGCAGACGCTGCCTCCGGCGGCGATGTGGAACGCGCGATGCGGACCGGGGGTCGCGCAGCGGGCGCACTCGGTCAATGCCGGCGCCCATCCGGCGGTGCCCATGGCGCGCAGAAGGTAGGCGTCCAGCAGCAACTCGCGGGGGCGGCGCCCGTCCGCGACCGCCCGCAGAGCGCTAACCGTGAGCCGGTGCAGCACCGGCGCGGGCGCCCGCTCCTCGCCGGCCAGACGTTCGGCGGTTTCCAGCATCGCGCAGCCACAGGTGTAGCGGCCGTAGTCGTTGACGATGTCGGTGGCGAACGCATCGATCGAGACGACCTGGGTGACGATGTCGAGGTTGCGGCCCGGGTGCAGCTGCGCGTCGATGTGCGCGAACGGCTCCAACCGCGCGCCGAATTTGCTGCGGGTGCGCCGCACTCCCTTGGCCACCGCACGGACCAACCCATGATCACGGGTCAGCAGGGTGACGATCCGGTCGGCTTCTCCGAGCTTGTGCTGACGCAGCACAACAGCCCGGTCTCGATACAGCCGCATCATCCTGATCTTAGTGGCGACCCACTGCGCCCGGCTTCGCCGCGCTGGTGATCGCCACGAGTTTTGCACCCCACCGCGACATCGCGGGTATCCGCGCCGATAGTCTCGTACCCCGTGGTCAGCGCTTCTGGGTCAGTTTCCGGGGTCGATTCCGGCTCCGACAACCGGCGCTTGCCCACGTTGACCGACCTGCTCTACCAGCTCGCGACCAGGAAGGTCACGGCTGCCCAGCTGGTCCGCCGTTCCCTGCATGCCATCGATGTGAGCCAGTCCACATTGAACGCGTTCCGGGTGGTGCTCACCGAGTCGGCCCTGGCCGACGCGGCGGCGGCCGACCGGCGCCGCGCCGCCGGCGACACGGCACCGCTGCTGGGGATCCCGATCGCGGTGAAGGACGACGTCGACATTGCCGGTGTCCCCACCGCGTACGGCACCGACGGCTACGTCCGGCCCGCCACCGTAGACAGCGAGGTGGTGCGCCGCCTCAAGGCGGCCGGCGCGGTGATCGTCGGCAAGACCAACACCTGCGAGCTGGGACAGTGGCCGTTCACCAGCGGGCCGGGTTTCGGACACACCCGCAACCCCTGGGCGCGCCGGCACACCCCGGGAGGGTCGTCCGGCGGGAGCGCGGCCGCGGTTGCCGCGGGCCTGGTGACCGCGGCGATCGGCTCCGACGGCGCCGGCAGTGTGCGCATCCCGGCGGCGTGGACGCATCTGGTGGGCATCAAGCCGCAACGTGGACGCATCTCCACCTGGCCGGAGCCCGAGTCGTTCAACGGCATCACGGTCAATGGTGTGCTGGCCCGCACGGTCGCCGACGCGGCGCTCGTCCTGGACGCGGCGTCCGGCAACGTCGAGGGCGACCTGCACAAGCCGCCCCCGCTCACGGCGTCCGACTACGTCGGCATCGCGCCCGGTCCGCTGCGGATCGCGTTGTCGACCGGCATCCCGTACACGTTCTTCCGGGCCAAGCTGCATCCCGAGATCCTGGCGGCCATACAGAAGGTGGGCGAGCAACTCGAACTGCTCGGCCATACCGTGGTCAAGGGCAACCCGGACTACGGGGTGCGGCTGTCGTGGGATTTCCTGGCCCGATCGATGTCCGGGCTGTGGGACTGGGGAGAACGACTCGGCGAGAACGTCAACTGGGACCCCCGCACGCTGTCCAACATGCGCACCGGCCACATGCTCTCCCAGGCGACCCTGCGCACCGCGCGCCGCCACGAGGCCGCCGATCAGCGCAGGGTCGGATCGATTTTCAACATCGTCGACGTGGTGCTGGCTCCGACCACCGCGCAGCCACCCCCGCTGGCGCGTGCCTTCGACCGACTGAGCGGCATCGCCACTGACCGGGCCGTCATCGCCGCCTGCCCGTACGCGTGGCCGTGGAACGTATTGGGCTGGCCGTCCATCAACGTTCCGGCCGGTTTCACCTCCGACGGACTGCCGATCGGCGTGCAGCTGATGGGCCCCGCCAACAGTGAGGGCATGCTGATCTCACTGGCCGCCGAACTCGAGGCGTTCAGCGGCTGGGCGTCGAAACAACCCAAGGTCTGGTGGAACACCGGCAACAGCACTCCCCCGTTGCACAGCGTGCCGGAGCCGCGCGCCTGAAACCGTGGACAGCGCTTCGAGTTTGGCGATTGCCCCGTGGGGTAGTTGACCGCGATGGATGGATCGGCAGGCGACACCGGCGAACTCGACGCGGTTGCCCGCAGTCACTTCGGCTGGGACGAGCTCACCGAGCATCAGCGCGCGGCGATGCGGGCGGTACTGCACGGTCGAGATCTGCTTGCCGTCATGCCGACCGGGTCCGGGAAGTCGGCTATCTACCAGATCCCTTCCCTGCTCACCGACGGTGTGACACTGGTGGTCTCGCCGCTGCTCGCGTTGCAGAAGGATCAGATCGCCGCGATTGAGGAGAGTGGCGCGGGAACGGCGGTGGCGGTCAACTCCGCGCTGCGCGCCGCCGAGCGCCGTCGAGCGTGGCAGGCCATCGAGAGCGGCAGTGCGGACTTCGTTTTCATCTCGCCCGAACAGTTGGCCAACGATGACGTGGTCGACCGATTGCGCCGGGCGCGGCTGTCGTTGTGTGTCGTCGACGAAGCGCACTGCGTGTCCGCGTGGGGCCACGACTTCCGCCCGGACTACCGGCGGCTCGCCGATGTCTTTCGTCAACTGGGACAGTCGATTCCGGTTGCCGCCCTGACGGCGACCGCGTCGGTGGTGGTGCGACGGGACATCGTCGGGCGGCTGGGACTACGCGAACCTACCGTCGTCATCGCCGGGTTCGACCGGCCCAACCTGCGGCTGATCGTCGAACGTTACCTCGATGAGGAGAACAAGCGCTCCGCCGTGATCGACTGGGTCGCGGCGTTACCGGGCCCCGGCCTGCTTTACACCGCAACCCGCAGCGATTCCGAGTCCTATGCGGAAAGTCTGCGCGAGAAGGGCATTGCCGCGGCGTGCTACCACGCGGGCATGTCCGCGGCACAGCGCGAGGAGGTACACGCCGGTTTTCGCGATGACACCTATGAAGTAGTGGTGGCGACGTCGGCGTTCGGGATGGGCATCGACAAACCCAACGTGCGGTTCGTCGCTCACGCGTCGACTCCGGACTCTCTGGACAATTACTACCAGCAGATCGGCCGGGCCGGTAGGGACGGCGAGGACGCCCACGCTCTGCTGTTCTATCGGCCCGAAGACTTAGGCCTGGCACGCTTTTTCACCGCAGGGCGACCGGACGAGCAGTTGCTCCGCGCGGTATTCGGCGTGTTGGACCCGGTGCAGCCGACGAGACTGAAAGACCTGCGCGGCGCGTTGGCCGAGCCTGGCCGCCGACTCACGAACGCGATCAACATCCTTGAAGAGGCGGGCGCGGTGCGCTCCACGCGGAGCGGCTTCGTGCGGGCGACGGCATCGCCGGACGCGGTGGTCGCGGCGGCCACGGAGGTGATGGAACTGCGTGAGCGCGTTGACCTCAGCCGTGTCGAGATGATGCGCGGCTACGCCGAAACCTATTCGTGTCGAAGGGTTTCCCTACTCTCCTATTTCGGCGAATACTTGGACGATCCGTGTGGCAACTGCGACCGGTGCCTGGCAGCCGGGCAACCAGACGACGTCAGGACCGAACGGCCGGCGTACCACGTCGGGACCGCCGTGCGGCATTCTCAGTGGGGTCCGGGACTGGTCATCGGCGGCGACCGCGAACGTGTCACCGTCCTTTTCGACGAGTTCGGGTACCGGACTCTGTCGATTGCCGCGGTGCGCGAGAAAGGTCTGCTGGGGGTCGCAGACAGCGGCAGCTGAGGGCGCGTCTGACACCCTCGGCGGCTCGCCGGTTCATGTCATTCACAAATCTTTCGTTTCTCCGGGTCAAACGTGTTGGAAGCGTGTAATTATGAGCATCGCCCCGTGTTCCGGTGGTTGAAATCTGACGGGTTGGAGGACAACGATGTCGTATCTGATCGCTGCACCGGATGTGTTGACGTTTGCGGCGGCAGAAGCTGCGGGCATCGGCTCATCGATCAGGGCGGCCAGCCTGTCGGCACTGGCTCCGACCAGCACGCTGGCAGCTGCTGCCGCGGACGAGGTATCAGAAGCGATCGCTTCGCTGTTCTCCGGCCACGCCCTGGACTACCAGGCGCTCAGTAAGCAAGTGGCAGCGTTCCACGAGGAGTTCGTGCTCGCGGTGAACGCGGCCAGCGGGGCGTATGCGGCCGCGGAGGCAATTAACGCCGGTCCGTTGCAGCCCGTCGTCGACGGGGTCCTTGACGTGATCAACTTGCCTACGAACCTCTTCTTGGGCCGCCCGCTGATCGGCGACGGCTACAACGGCACACCGGGCACCGGGCAGGACGGCGGGGCCGGCGGAATCCTCTGGGGCAACGGCGGCGCCGGCGGCTCGGCCGGGCTGATAGGCCAGACCGGGGGGCGTGGCGGCGACGCCGGGTTGATCGGGAACGGTGGAGTCGGCGGCACCGGCGGCCTCCGAAGTGGGACCGGCGGCGCCGGCGGCACGGGCGGGTTGTTGTGGGGTAATGGCGGTGCCGGCGGCACGGGGGGCATCGGCGGGAGTATCAGCCCCGCCGGAACCGGTGGAATCGGCGGCTGGTCGTTGTCCTTGTTCGGCAACCCGGGTGCGCCCGGCAGCCCGGGCGCTTACTACACCAACCTGATGATGGTCACGCCCCAAGAGGCGTTTCAGCTGATGCAGAACACCCCAGACGAAAACTTCCTGCTGATCGGGACCGACGGCACGAACCTGAGCAGAGTCCTGGCCGACCCCCTCAACGTGAACTTCCGCGAACTGATGGGCGAAAGTGTCACCTCCGCGTCGACGATCGTCGGGCACACCAGCGTCTCCAACCCGTCGTGGACGACCATTCAGACCGGCGTCTGGAGCGAGACGGCCGGCGTCACCAACAACGTCTTCACCCCGTGGACGTACGACAACTGGCCGACCGTTTACAACCAACTCGAGGCGGCCTACGGCACCAAGGTCGACACCACGGTGATCGCCAACTGGCCAGTGATCACCGACATCGCCGGCGCCGGCGCGTTCCCCGCCGACAACATCACCTTCGTCGGGCACTCGGCGAACGACCCGCTCTGGTTCGCATCGAACAACGAGGTCGGCACGCTGAGCCAGAACGCGATATCGCTCGCCGACAAGAACAAGGGCAACTTCATCTTCTCGTACTTCGTCGGTGTTGATGAGGTGGGCCATGCGTACGGCGGTGCCTTCCCCGAGTACGCCGCGGCTCTTAGAAACATGGATGCCAACCTTGGTTCGCGGACCGGCGGAACTGGCCTGATGGGCGCGGTCCAGGCCTGGGAGACCGCCAACAACGAGCAGTGGGACGTGCTGATGGTCACCGACCACGGCCACATCGACCCCAACCAGTTCAACCGCGGTCACGGCTTCCAATCACCCTATGAGACAGCGACATTCCTGATCTGGGATCAAGCCGGCGACATGAGGAACGGCTGGATCAACAACCCGTGGCAGATCGTCAGCACGACGCCGACGATCATGGACCAGTTCATGATTCCGCAACTGCCCTACATGCAGGGCGCGCCCCTGACGTCCCCCGTCTTCGACCCCTTCTACGTCAATCCTGGCGCGAACCTGTTCAGTGTGGTCAGTGCCGATTTCGGCGCCCAGGGCTACCCAGACCCCATCACCAACTACAACCTGGACGCGCGCACCGTCGCCGCCACGATCCCCTACCTGGTATTCGACCCGATACAGAACATCGTCGACTCGGTGCCCAGCTTCCTGCAGGCACCGGTCTCATGGCTGGGCGCCGGCGTCTATCAGGCACTGAACATCCCCGCACAGGTCTTCGTCCGGCTCACCGGTGTGACCGGCAACCAGATCATCCCGCCGATACTGAACCCGTTCCTCGACTAGCAAGCCGCTGAGTCAGCCGCACCCCGCTGCTCCCGAAAGGTGGTGCGGTAACTCAGTGGGGCGACGCCGGACACCCTGCGGAACTGTTCACGGAAGTTGGCCGCCGAGGCGAATCCCACTCGGCGAGCGATGGTTTCGACGCCTTCGTCGGTCGCCTCGAGTAGTTCCTGGGCGTGGCGGATCCGCACCCCGTTGACCCACTGCATGGGTGTTTGACCGGTCTCGCGCATGAAGCTGCGGTTCAGCGTCCGCACACTGGTGGACGCATGGCGCGCGATGTCGACGAGCGTCAGCGACCGGTGCGCGTTGTTCTCGATCCAGGCCAGGACCGAGTCGAGTTCGGTGTTGGCTTCGCGCCGGTTACGGATGATGAACTGAGCCTGCCCACCGGTCCGGTGCAGCGGGGCGACCGCCAACCGCGCGGCGTCGGCAGCCACTGCCGAGCCGTAGTCGCGCGCCACCATGTGCAGGCACAGGTCCAGGCCCGCGGACGCGCCGGCCGAGGTGAGGATCTGGCCTTCGTCGACATACAGCGCGTCGGCGTCGAGCCGGACGGCAGGGTAGGCAGCCGCGAACAATTCGGCCGCCATCCAGTGCGTGGTCGCCCGTCTGCCGTCCAGTACCCCGGCGGCAGCCAGCGTGAACGCGCCGCTGCAGATCGACGCTATCCGAATTCCCTTGCCATGGGCGGTCTTCAGGGCACTCACCACATCGGCGCGAACCGCGGCGCTGACGTCGTTGCGTCCCGGCACGATGATGGTGTCGGCGGTCGTGAGCTCGTCGAGCCCGAAATCGGTGGTGATCCCGATCGGCCCTGCGGGAACAACGCGTTGCGCACCGCACACCCGCACGCAGTAGCCAGGCCTGCCGTCCGCCAACCGGACTCGCCCGAACGTCTCGATCGCAATAGACAGGTCGAACGCGATGACGTCCGGCTCTGCCAGGACGGCGACGGCATGCATGAATTGGCAATATACCGTCGCATCATGGCTTTCCGGCCACTGGTCCAAAACACCGATCCGGGCAAACATTGCCGGGATGCATGTGCAAATAGTGCTTTACGACGGGTTCGACCCGCTGGATGTCATCGGTCCTTTGGAGGTGCTCGCCGCGGGCAGCGAGTTCGTCGGCGGTGAACTGGCGGTGTCACTGGTCTCGGCGCAGGGAGCCCGCAACGTCACCAGCGGAACCCTCGGCCTGACCCTGACTGCCACCGATGCGCTCGATCCGGACCGCGCGGGTTGCGTGCTGGTGCCCGGTGCCGCCGGTCCGATCGCCGGTGACCCCGATGACGGCGTCGAAACCATCCCGGTGTTGCTGGCACGGGCGGCCGGCACGGAGCTGAGCCCGTTGTTGGCCACGGCCTTTCAAAATCCGGAGATCACGGTGGCAGCGGTCTGCGGGGGGTCGGTGATCATGGCGATGGCGGGACTGATCGAGGGGCGCCACGCGGTGACGCATCACCTGGGCCTGGACTTACTGGACGCGGCCGGGGTCAACGCGGTGGCGGCCCGCGTAGTCGACGACGACGACCTGGTCACCTCGGGCGGGGTGACGTCCGGCCTGGACCTGGCGCTGCATCTGCTGGAGCGGTGGTATGGCCCACGGATCGCGCATGCCGTCGAGGAGCTCTTCGAATACGAGCGGCGAGGCATCGTGTGGCGCAATGCCGGCCGGGAACCACAGGAGGTTTGAGTTGAGCATCGAAGGCGACTGGGACGTCACGATCAAGACCCCGATCGGCACTCTCGAAGTGCAGTACGTGTTCACCCAGGGGCCGTCAGGTCTCACCGGAAGCGCCACCTATAAAGAGGAAACCGTTGCGCTGCAGAATATTTCGAGCATGCTCGAGGACGGCGGCACGCGGTTGACCTGGCGGCAATCGGTGCGCAGGCCGATGCGGCTGAACCTGGATTTCGATGTGCTGCAAACCGGCGACGTGCTGCGCGGGCATTCCCGCGCCGGCCGGCTACCTCGATCGGCCGTGGCCGGCACGCGTCGGCTAGAACCCTAGGCGACCAAGCTGTTTGGGGTCACGTTGCCAGTTTTTGGCGACCTTGACCCGCAGGTCGAGGTAGACCTTGGTCCCGAGCAGTTTCTCGATCTGGGTGCGGGCCGCGGTGCCTACTTCCCGCAACCGGGCGCCGCCCTTGCCGATGACGATGCCCTTTTGGCTGTCCCGTTCCACGAACAGCAGCGCGTGCACATCGATCAGGTCGTCACGGCCCTCCCGCGGGTTGACCTCGTCGATCACCACCGCCAGCGAGTGCGGCAACTCGTCGCGCACGCCCTCGAGGGCGGCCTCGCGGATCAGCTCGGCCATCAGCACCTCTTCTGGCTCGTCGGTGAGCTCGCCGTCGGGGTAGTACGCCGGGCCGGGCGGCAACGCGGCCGCCAGGACATTGATCAGTACGTCGACCTGATCTCCGGAAACCGCTGACACGGGCACGATTTCGGCAGCCTCGGGCACCAGTTCACTGACCGCGACCAGCTGTGCGGCTACCCGGTCCTTCGGCACCTTGTCCATCTTCGTGACGATGGCCACCAAGGTGGTTTTCGGCGCGAGGGCACGTACCTGTTCGACGATCCAGCGGTCTCCCGGGCCGATCGGCTCGTCGGCGGGTATGCACAAGCCGATGACGTCGACCTCGGTGTAGGTGTCGCGGACCAGGTCGTTGAGCCGCTTACCCAGCAATGTGCGGGGCCGGTGCAGGCCGGGGGTGTCCACCAGGATGATCTGAAAGTCTTCGCGATGCACGATGCCGCGGATGGTGTGGCGCGTGGTCTGCGGGCGCATCGAGGTGATCGCCACCTTCGTGCCGACCAGCGCGTTGGTCAGGGTCGACTTGCCGGTGTTGGGCCGGCCTATCAAACAGACGAAGCCCGAACGGAACTCGCTCACGCCGCGGCCTTCGTCGAACGTGAACATACGGTGGTTTCGGGCGCGTTTTCGCGCCCTGGGTGCACGTTCGGCATCACTGGATGTCCTCCTCAGATTCCACCGGGCTCAGCAGCACGGTGCCGATACGGACCCGCCCCCGGTGATCGCGGCCGCCTTCAGCCTGCAGGCGCAGACCGTGCGACACCACCTCGGCGCCGGGCAGCGGGACACGCCCGAGTTCCAGCGCCAACAGCCCACCCACCGTGTCGACATCGAGATCGTCGTCGAATTCCACCCCGTACAACTCGCCCACGTCCTCGATCGGCAGCCGCGCCGAGACCCGGAAGCGCTTGTCCCCCAATTCTTCAACCGGGGCGGTCTCGGCCTGGTCGTATTCGTCCGCGATCTCGCCGACGATCTCTTCGAGCACATCCTCGATGCTCACCAGCCCGGCGATCGCGCCGTATTCGTCGACCAGGAGGGCCATGTGATTTCGGTCGCGCTGCATCTCCCGCAGCAGCGCGTCCAGAGGCTTGGAGTCCGGCACGAACACGGCCGGCCGCATCACCTGCGCCACGTTGCTTCCGCGGCCCCGGTCGGTCGAATAAAAGATGTGCCGCACAAGGTCTTTCAGGTAGACGACCCCGAGGATGTCATCGACGTTCTCTCCGATCACCGGGATCCGGGAATACCCGCTGCGCACGGCCAGGGCCATCGCCTGACTCGGTGACTTGTCGCCCTCGATCCAGACCATCTCGGTACGCGGCACCATCACCTCGCGCGCCGGGGTGTCGCCGAGTTCGAAGACGGACTCGATCATGCGGCGCTCATCGGCGGCCACCACACCCCGCTGCTGGGCCAGGTCGACGACTTCGCGCAGTTCGATCTCGGAGGCGAACGGGCCATTGCGGAAACCGCGGCCGGGGGTGAGCGCGTTACCCAACAGCACCAGCACCCGGCTGATCGGCATCAGCAGCCACGAAACCGCTTGCAGCGGAAGCGCAGTCGCCAGCGAGATGGTGTAGGCATGCTGGCGCCCGAGGGTGCGCGGGCCAACACCGATCACCACGAAGCTGGTGACCACCATGATGGCGGCGGCCCAGAACAGACCCCGGCCCACGCTCAGGCGCTGCTGGAAATAGACCGCCAGCAGTGCGGTAGCCGTGATTTCGCAGACGATGCGCAGCAACACCACCAGGTTGATGTATCGCGGGCGGTCTGCCATCACCTTGAGCAACGAACGGGCACCCGGCCGCTCGTCGCGGACCAGTTCTTGCACCCGGGCCAGCGACACCGTGCTGAAGGCGGCGTCCACCGCGGCGAACAATCCGCCCAGACCGATCAGTACGATCACGCCGAGCAGCTGATAAAAGCCGGTCACGGCTGGTCGAAAAACCTTGACTTGTCCAGCAGCCGGCGGTCCCGTTCGTGCTGCCGGTCGTTCTGGTAAGCCTCTACCTGATCGGCGACCCATTCTTCGAGCAGCCGGTCCTGCAGAGCGAACATCTCCCGCTCTTCGTCGGGCTCGCCGTGGTCGTAGCCGAGCAGATGCAGCACGCCGTGGATGGTGAGCAGCGCCAGTTCGTGTCCGAGGCTGTGCCCCGCCGCCGCGGCCTGCCCGGCGGCGAACTCCGGGCACAGCACGATGTCGCCCAGCATGGCCGGACCCGGCTCCGGCGCGTCGGGACGGCCACCCGGCTCGAGCTCATCCATGGGGAAGCTCATCACGTCCGTCGGCCCGGGCAGGTCCATCCAGCGCATGTGCAGATCGGCCATTGCCGCGGTGTCCAGCAGCACCATCGACAGTTCGGCGGCCGGGTTGACGTCCATCCGGTTGATGACGAATTTCGCGACGCTGACCAGTTCGGTTTCGGAGACGTCGATGCCCGACTCGTTGGATACCTCGATGCTCATAGGGCGCTCACGCAGTCAATCATCGACGATTGCGGCCACCGGATGCCCGCCGAGCCGCCCGGTTCAGGCCCGAGCCGGGCTCCTCGTAGCGGGCGTAGGCGTCGACGATCTCCGACACCAGTCGGTGGCGGACCACGTCTTGGCTGGTCAGCTCGGCGATCTCGATGTCCTCGATGTCCTCGAGAATGTCGACGGCCGCCCGCAGACCCGACTGTGCGCCGCCAGGCAGATCGATCTGTGTGACGTCCCCGGTGATCACCATCTTGGAGCCGAACCCCAACCGGGTCAGGAACATCTTCATCTGCTCGGCCGTGGTGTTCTGCGCCTCGTCGAGCACGATGAACGCGTCGTTCAGCGAGCGGCCCCGCATGTACGCCAGCGGCGCCACCTCGATGACCCCGGCCGACATCAGCTTCGGGATCAACTCGGGGTCCATCATGTCGTAGAGCGCGTCATACAGCGGCCGCAGATACGGGTCGATCTTCTCGCTCAGCGTGCCCGGGAGAAAGCCAAGGCGCTCACCGGCTTCCACCGCGGGGCGGGTCAGGATGATCCGGGTGACCTGCTTGGTCTGCAGCGCGTGCACGGCCTTGGCCATGGCCAGATACGTCTTGCCGGTACCGGCCGGCCCGATGCCGAACACGATGGTGTTGGCGTCGATCGCGTCGACATACCGCTTCTGGTTGAGCGTCTTGGGCCGGATCGTCTTGCCGCGGCGGGACAGGATGTCGAGCGTCAGCACTTCGGCCGGCGATTCGTTGCCGGTCCCGGTCAGCATCGCCACGCTGTGCCGCACCACCTCCGGCGTCAGCGCCTGGCCTCTGGACACGATCGCCACGAGTTCGGAGACGACCCGTTCAGCCAGCGCGACATCGCCCGGCTCGCCGGACAGGCTGACCGCGTTGCCACGCACGTGCAGGTTGGCCTGGAGGGCGCGTTCCAGGGCGCGCAAGTTCTCGTCGGCCCTGCCGAGCAGGCCCACCACGAGGTCGGGCGGAACATCGATGCTGCTGCGAACTTGGGCGTCGGCCTGCCTGGCTACACCAGTTTCAGCGGCGCGGGTCTCGCGGGGCGTCACGTGGTTTCTGCTGCCTGCTTTCTGGCGTATGGGGTTTGGTTGAGACGACGGGCTCAGTCTACCGCCGTCCGGTGACCGCTTCCCAGGGATTTGATGCCGGCCAGCAAGATCGCTAGGCCGCGTTCGAAGTCGGCCGCCGCTGTCGATCTCTGGCTGACCTGCGCCAAGGCAGCGATGTGCGGGTGTTCGGCACCGGCCAGTCCGCCGATGCGCGCCGCAACCGCGGTCTGCTCACGCTCGCGGCCGTCCCCGGACAGCGGGCCGGCCAGTTCGGCCTGAGCGCTGCCCATGACCAACCCGAGCACGGCCCGGAAGCTCGCCAGCAGGTCGTCGTCGGCGAGTCCCGCGCGCTTGAGCGCACCGATCAACCGGTCTGCCGCCACATAACTCGACGCCGAAACGGTGCGGCGGGTGAGCACCAGTGGCACGGCGTTGGGATGACGTCGTACCGCCTCCCAGATCGCCAATGCGATCCCACGCACATCGGCGCACCAATCTTCGGATGCCGCAGGGACTTTCACTTCGGCGATGACCGCTTCGGCGACAAGCTCCTCGAGTTCACCGCGGTCCCTGACGTAGTTGTAGAGCGTCATCGGGCCGGTGCCCAGGGCGGTTGCCAACGACCGCATGCTCAACCCGCCCAAGCCGTCGCGGTCGACGATCCGCAAAGCGGCCGCGGCGATGTCCGAGACCGTGAAGCGTGCCCGCACGAGGACTCCCTTCCGATTGACACGTACATCGTACGTGGGATACAACACGTACATCGTACGTATTGGAGGCTCCGTCATGACTCAACCCACTGAATTTCTGTCGCACGGCACACGCTGCGCTGCGTGGCTCACCCGCCCGTCCGGCCCGGGCCCGCATCCGGCGGTCATCCTGGCTCACGGACTGGGGGCTAACCACACCATGGCGCTCGCCCGCTACGAGCGGCATTTCGCCGCGGCGGGGATAGCGACCCTGGCTTTCGACTACCGCAATCTCGGAGCCTCCGACGGCACCCCGCGGCAGCGGCTCAGCCTGCGCCGTCATCGCCAGGACGTCGCGGCAGCGGTCGAGTATGTCAGTGCCCTGTCCGAGGTCGACGCGGGTCGGATCGCCCTGTGGGGAACGAGCCTGGGGGCCATGCACGTCCTGCGGGTGGCGGCCGACCGGCGCGACATCGTCGCGGTGGTGGTGCAGTGTCCCATCGTCGACGGTCCGGCGACGCTACGGCGACTCGGCCCCGCGGCGACACTCCGGATCGGGCCGGCGATCGCGGCGGACACCGTCCGGGCCGCGCTGGGACGCGGGCGCCGCTACGTCCCGATCGTCGGGCCGCCGGGAAGTCTCGCCGCGGTCACCGTGGCCGGCGCTCAGGACGGCTGGGACTCGACGGTGGATCCCGGTGGCACGTTCGACAACCGCATCACCGCGTCCAGCGTCGTCGAGATCGCGGTCAGCACGGCCAAGCGCGCGGCCCGCCACATCACGGCGCCCCTGCTGGTGTGTGTCTCGCGACGGGAGAATCTGATGGATCCCCGCCATGCCGAGGAGGTGGCCCGCCGCGCCCGGCGTGGCACTGCGCGGCACTACGACGGCGACCATTTCCAGATCTACCATCCACCGCTGCTGAACCAGTTGCTCGCCGACCAGACCGCATTCCTGCGGGAGCATCTCGGTGTCGCATGAAATGTCGGCGCGTGAATTGTTGTCCGCGAACGATCTTCGATTCCTCGACGTGGCCCGCAGCCTGCCCGACGCTGAGTGGGCAAAACCCAGTCTGTGTACCGAGTGGAGCAATCACGAGGTGCTCGCCCACCTGGTGCTGGGATACCGAATGTCACTGCGGGAGTTGACCGTCGGGATAATCAGCCATCGCTGCTCGTTCGATCGGGCGAACACCGCGGCGGCCGTGGATCTGGCACGGCGGCACAGTCCGACCGAATTGGTCGACCAGTATGCGACGTTGATCCACCGACCCCGGGGTATCGGCCGGGTGTTTCCGCGACCTCTGCTGTTGGGCGATCACGTGATTCACGAACTCGATGTCATCCTCGCGCTGGGCCGGCGCCCGGGCATCGGACTCACGACGTTGGTCGCGGTGCTCAATACACAGGTGCGGGTGCCGAATCCGTTCGTGCCCGCGGCAGCCAGGGCGCGCGGCCTGAAACTTCAGGCCAGCGACACGGATTGGACCTTCGGCGAGGGCGCGCGGACGGTCACAGGTACCGCCGCACATCTGGCGTCGGTGCTTGCTGGGCGTCCGTGGGCGCTGGACACGCTGAGCGGCGACGGTGTCGACGAATTGCGCGAGCGGTTGTGAATTCGACGACGCATCAGCGGCGCGTCGTGTCGTCGGATTCACAGTCGGCACTGTGATCCCAGCGCGAGGTCAGCACGCCCAGCGCGCCCAGCGCCACCGCCGCGGCGGTCGAGGTGCGCAGCACGGTGGGGCCCAAGCGCACCGTGACCGCGCCCGCGCCGGTCAGTGCGCCGACCTCCTCCGGCGCGATTCCGCCCTCGGGTCCGACCACGAGCGTCACCGAATTGACTTGTGCAAAAGCCACATCGGCGATGCGCGCGGTCGCCGATTCGTGCAGCGCCAGCACCACGCCACCGGCGGCGACCTCGGTCCGCACCCGCTCGGTCAGCGTCGTGGTGGATAGCACCCCATCGACCGGCGGGATGTGTGCACGACGGGACTGCCGCGCGGCCGAGCGGGCCACCGCCCGCCACCGGCGCAGGCCCTTGTCGACGCGCGCGCCCTCCCAATTCGCGACACAGCGCGCCGCCCGCCACGCCACGAATGCGTCGGCACCGGCCTCGGTCGCCAATTCGACGGCGAGTTCGGACCGGTCGGACTTGGGCAGGGCCTGCACGACGGTCACCGGCGGGGTGTTGCCCGGCAGGGTCCAGCGGGCTTGCACACGCGCCCGAAGTCCTTCGCGCCCAGCCTGTTCCACCAGGCAGCGGGCCAGCCCGCCGGCACCGTCACCGAGCACCAATTCCTCGCCGGGACGGATCCGCCGGACAGTGGCCGCGTGGAAGCCTTCGTCGCCGTCCACCACGGCCAGGCCGCCGACGTCGGGCAGCGCATCGACGTAGAACAGCGTGGCCACCACGGGAGCCCCGAAAGGTCAGCGGCCGGTGAAGGTCTCGCGCAGGCGGCTGAAGAGGCCGCCGTTGTTCGCGTGCGAGGAGCGGACCTCGGCCACGTCACGGTTGCGGCGGTTCTTCAGTTCGCGCAGCAGTTCGGTGTCGTGGTGGTCCAGCCTGGTGGGAACCACCACCTCGACGTGCACGTGCAGGTCACCGCGGGTGCTGGACCGCAGATGCGGCATCCCGCGGCCACGCAGTGTGATCACCGCGCCCGGCTGGGTTCCGGGGGGTATCACGATCTCGCTGGTTCCGTCCAGGATGGCGTCCAGGCTGACGCTGACGCCCAGTGCGGCGTCGACCATCGGCACCGACACCGTGCAGTGCAGGTCGTCGCCCTCCCGGGCGAAGATGTCGTGGGCCTGCTCGTGCACCTCGACATACAGGTCGCCGGCCGGTCCACCGCCGGGGCCCACCTCACCCTGCGCGGCGAGCCGCACCCGCATGCCCTCGGCGACGCCGGCCGGGATCTTGACGGTGATGTCCCGGCGCGCACGCACCCGCCCGTCGCCCATGCACTGGTAGCAGGGATCGGGAATGACAACGCCAACGCCGCGACAGGTCGGGCACGGGCGCGAGGTCAGCATCTGCCCCAGCAGCGAGCGCTGGACGGTCTGCACCTCGCCGCGACCAGCGCAGGTGTCGCAGGGCACCGGCGCGGAATCGCCGTTGGTGCCTTTGCCCTGGCACCGGTCGCACAGCACCGCAGTGTCGACGGTGACCTGCTTGGTGACCCCGGTTGCGCACTCCTCGAGATCCAGCCGCATCCGCAGCAGCGAGTCCGAACCCGGCCGCACCCGGCCGATCGGACCTCGGCCCGCGCCGCCGCCGAAGCCCCCGCCGCCGCCGAAGAACGCCTCGAAGACGTCACCCAGGCCGCCGAAGCCGCCGAACCCGCCGCCGCCCGCGGCAGCGTTCTCCAGCGGATCGCCGCCCAGGTCGACGATGCGGCGCTTCTCCGGATCGCTCAGCACCTCGTAGGCGACGCTGATGTCCTTGAATCGCGCCTGCGCTTCCTCGTCGGGATTGACGTCGGGGTGCAGTTCGCGCGCCAGCTTGCGGTAGGCGCGCTTGATCTCCGCGTCGTTGGCGCCTTTGCTGACGCCGAGTAGCCCGTAGTAATCGCGTGCCACGATTCGCCTTTCTAGGCTGTTAGTGGCCGCCCCTCAGGCGGCCATCCAAAAATTCTGCAGCGGGTGCGCGCTCATCGAGCACCCAGAACTTCGCCGATATACATAGCAACCGCGGCAACACTGGCCATAGTTCCCGGATAGTCCATGCGGGTGGGTCCCAACACACCCATGCCGCCGTAGACCGTGTCGTTGGTGCCGTAGGCGGTGGACACCATCGAGGTGCCGGCCATCTGCTCGGCCTCCGTCTCGTGGCCGATGCGCACCGTGACCTTGCCCGCCTCCTGCTGGGCCGCCAGTAGCCGCAGTACCACGACCTGTTCCTCCAGCGCCTCCAGGATGGAGCGCAGCGAGCCCCCGAAATCGGCGGCATTACGGGTCAGGTTCGCGGTGCCGCCCAACAGCAGGCGTTCTTCGGTATGTTCGACCAGCGATTCGAGCAACACCGTCGCGGAACGCCCGACGGCATCTCCGAGTCCGTCCCCGCCGTGCAGCCGTCCGGCGAGATCGGCCACTGCGACCGAGGCCGCCGCGAGCCGCTTGCCGACCAGCGCCTGGCCGAGCATCTCCCGCAGTTGGGAGAGCTGGTGGTCGTCGATGACGTCGCCGAGTTCGACGATGCGCTGGTCCACCCGGCCGGAGTCGGTGATCACCACCATCAGCAGCCGGGCCGGGGTCAGCGCGATCACTTCCAGGTGGCGGACGGTCGAGGTGGACAGCGTCGGGTATTGCACCACGGCCACCTGGCGGGTCAATTGCGCGAGTAGCCGCACCGCGCGACGCAGCACGTCGTCGAGGTCGACGCCGGACTCGAGGAAGCCCTGGATCGCGCGCCGTTCCGCGGACGAGAGCGGTTTGACGTTGTCGAGGCGGTCGACGAACTCGCGGTACCCCTTCTCGGTGGGGACCCGCCCGGAACTGGTGTGCGGCTGGGTGATGTAGCCCTCGGCCTCGAGCACCGCCATGTCGTTGCGGATGGTCGCGCTGGAAACGCCCAGATTGTGACGCTCTACCAGGGACTTCGAACCAATGGGTTCATGAGTGGAGACGAAGTCGGCGACGATGGCGTGCAACACCTGAAAGCGACGCTCGTCAGCGCTACCCATTGCCTATCACCCCCATCTGCAGATACCGGCCGAGTCCATTTTACGGTCTCGACAGGATCTGACCTGCCAACGGCTGATCCCCGGCTAACCGCCCGCCGCTCGGGCGCGGCAGATAGCCTTTCCAGGTGGTCCGGTCGAGGAGCACGTCGAGCCGAAATCCAGCCGAAAGCGACTGTCGATGATCTTCAAGGGCGTGCGCGAGGGCAAGCCGTATCCCGAACACGGGCTGTCTTACAGGGACTGGTCGCAGATTCCACCGCAGCAGATCCGCCTGGATGAGCTGGTCACCACCACGACGGTGCTCGCGCTGGACCGCCTGCTATCGGAGGACTCCACCTTCTATGGCGACCTTTTCCCGCACGCGGTGAAATGGCGCGGCATCATCTACCTCGAGGACGGCCTGCACCGCGCCGTGCGGGCGGCCCTGCGTAACCGGGTCGTGCTGCATGCCCGGGTCTACGACATGGACATGGGGGCGCCCAACTAGGCCGAGCAGACGCAAAATCGCCCTTTCCGCCGCGCGGAAAGGGCGATTTTGCGTCTGGTCGCGGGTCAGCGCGAGGCGGCCTGCAGCAGCTCCATCGCGGAACTGCGCGACAGCACCCAGCTGCCCTGGTTGACGAACGTGACGTTCTGGGTCACCGGGGGCGAAAGCTTGGGACCGGAGACCGCCACGTCCGCGGTGGCCGAGTTGGCCGCGGCCGGCTGAATGTTCGCCACGCTGAACGACAGCGGCAGGTCGCCGTTCTTGGCTGCCTTCTTCAGCTGGTGGTCGGCGATGTGCGCCTCGGTGCCACCGATTCCGCCCTCGACCAGATCACTCTTGTTGGCGAACGGCACGTTCGGGTCGGCGAGGCTGGTGAGGATGCCGGTCAGCTGCGCGGAGGTGGGCAGGCCGGCCGGCGCCGGCGCCGGGTCCTGCGGGAGCGGCGCACCGAAGACGACGGGCTGCACCTGGTAGGCGACCGGGCCGGCGAACGCCGTCGCTCCGGCCGCCGCGGCGCCGATCGCGGCGACGGCCGCGGCACCGATGGCCAGTGACTTGATGGTCATGGGATCCCCCTCGTATTCACGCAGAACGTTCCGGACATCGTGTGCCGCACCGCCCGCGTGTGTTGTGTTTGTGCATCTTGTGACTGATGTTTCGTTTGGTAGCGTGTCTATGTTACGTCCACGCTCCCGCGGTCCCGATTGCGGCGGCTGTGATGCAGCTGTGCGGGAGCTATGAATCCGGGGGCCGAATGTTCGCCAGCAGATACCCGGAGGACACGAGATTCGCGTTTCGCCCCGGCGTCACCTGCATGACCACCGGTGCCGGAGCGGTGCTGCTGAAGCCCCCGCACAGTGAAAAGCTGGCCCGGTTGAGCGCCCAGCAGCTGACGGCATTGAAGGCCCTCAACCTCGGACCGGCAACTGCGACGGAACTGGCCGGGGCCGGTGCCCAGCGTCGTGAGATCGACGCGCTGATCGACCACCTGGCCACACGCGGCTATCTCGCCGTCACGGCCTGCGCCGGCGGGACGGATCTGTACTCGCTGATTCCGTTCGGCCAGCCCCCGCCACGACCCGAACCGCTGCCCGACGGGTCCGCGGTGATGTCGAAATTTGCTGTGCTGCATAATGATTCAACCGGCCTGGTTCTCGAGAATCCACTGGGCTGGTGTGATGTGCGCATTCACCAGCCGCGATTGCTCGCCCTGCTGGGCGGCCGTGCGCCGGACTGCCCCGATCTGCCGCCGACCGTCGCCGCACAATTCATCGACGATCTGCGCTGGGCCGGGGCGCTGGTAGGTCCGGACGACGAGACGTCGTTCGAGGCGCAGAGCTGGGCCGCAGCCGACCTTTGGTTTCATCGGCGCAGCACCCTGGGCCAGCGCACCGTCACATGGGACGACTTCGGTCCGACGAAATGGGCCAAAGGCCGGTTCCCGCAACCACCGGGGCGACGAACGCCCTATCCGGGTGAACCGATCGCTCTGCCGATCCCCGACCTGGATGCCCGACGGTCGCAGGACCCGTCCCTGGTGGCCGTAGTCGAAGACCGGGTCACCACAAGGGCATTCGACGACGAGCGGCCCATCAACGCCGGGCAACTCGGCGAATTGCTCTACCGTACCGCGCGAACGCGTGGCACCCAGGCGGTGGACGCGGGCGAGGAACTGCTTTCCCGGCCGTACCCCGCCGGCGGGGGCCTCTACGAACTGGAGATCTACCCCGTGGTGCGCAGCGTCGCCGGCCTGGAACCCGGCGTCTACCACTACGACTCGTTCGAACACGCACTTCGCCCGGTCGCCACCGCTGACGCGCCCGCCACCTCCCAACTCATCAGGCCGGCCGCGGCGACCCTGTCCGGCGGCGCCGAGCCGCAGGTTTTGCTCGTCATCGCGGCCCGCGGCGGCCGGGTGATGTGGACCTACGAGCAGATCGCCTACGCCACCATCCTCAAGAATGTCGGCGTCCTGATGCAGACGATCTACCTGGCGGCTACCGCCATGGGTCTCGGCGTTTGCGCGCAAGGGTTTTCCGACACCGCGGCATTCACCGCGGCTACCGGAGTCGATGAGCGCCAGGAGTGCAGCGTCGGCAGCATCATCGTCGGCTCGCGCATTCCCTAGCCCTGCGCCATTACTTCCTCATCGGTCAGCGCCGCGACGTCGAGGTAGTGACGTGCGATAGCGGCCAGTCGTTGCGGTGTGCCCCGGGCCGCCTCACGGTTTTCCAGCCGGGCGGCCAGGCCTGCAACCGTGCGGGTGGCGAAGATGTCGGTGACCACCGCATGATCGACGTCCAGCCATTCACGGACCAGCCCGATGACGGCGGTGGCCAGCACCGAATCACCGCCGAGGGCAAAGAAATCATCATGGACGCCAACGGATTTCGGACTGTCCAGGCCCAGGACGTCGGCCACGATCTCGGCCAGCGCGGCCTCCAGATCGGTGCGTGGTGCGGTGTCGTGGTCTGCGGGTTGCGGTTGCAGAAGCGCGACGACGGCACGACGGTCGAGTTTGCCGTTGGGTGTCAGGGGGATTCGTTCGAGGACTTCGATGCGGGCCGGAATCATGTAACTCGGCAGCAGGTCGGCTAGGGCCACGGAGAGGGCCGCGGTGAGGTCCCCGCGGAGCTCACCCGCCGGGTCGCCCGCGATGGCCGCGACCAGCACGGGCGCGTTGGCGCCGACGACGGCCGCCACAGCCTGGTGCACCCCGGGCAGGCTACGAAGTGCGTTCTCGACCTCGCCCAGTTCGACGCGGTACCCGCGGATCTGCACCTGATGGTCTGCGCGGCCGAGGAATTCGACGGTACCGTCGGGCCAGTACCGGGCGGTGTCGCCCGTCTTGTACCAGCGGATGCCGTCGTGCTCGACGAAGCGTTCCGCAGTGCGCCGGGGATCGTGGCGGTAGCCCGCCGCGACATTCGCGCCGCCCACCCAGAGTTCACCCGGGACCCAGTCCAGGCAGTCGCGGCCGGACGGTGACACCACTCGACACCGGACATTGCGCAACGGAACGCCGAACGGCACGGTTACCCAGTGCGCCGGTGGTTCACCCACCACCTCGCAGACGGTGCTGTGGATCGCCGTCTCCGTCGCTCCGCCGAGGCCGGCAAACCGGCAGCCGGGTGCCACCTGCCGCAATCTTCGGGCCAACTCCGCTCCTACCCAGTCGCCCCCGAGCAGCACCGCCCGCAACGAATCGCCGAGACCGTGCGCGCCGCAGGCCAGGATCATGTCCAGGATGCCCGGAACACAGTTGAGAATCGAAACCTTATGCCGACGAATCACTTCCGCCCAGGTGTCGGCGGCATCCGGGTGCCCGGAGTCGACGACGACGATTGCACCGCCGACGGAGAAGATGCCGAAGATGTCGTACACCGACAGATCGAATTCGAGGGCGGAGACTCCGAGGGTCCGATCGGTGTCGCCGACTTCGAACCACTCGTTGACGGCGTCGATGGTGTTCATCGCCGCACTGTGCGGAACTTCCACCCCTTTGGGCACCCCGGTCGATCCGGATGTGAACAGGACATAAGCGATCGTCCCGGCTTCCGGAAAAACTGCTTCGCGCAACGGTTCCCGATGGTTCCGCGCGGCATCGATGCTGACACACCGGATGCCCGAGCCGAATTCGGCACCCTCGACGGTCAGTGCTGCGACGATGTCGGCGGTCTGCAGGATCTTGGCGCGGCGCTCAGCCGGTTGCTCGTAACCGATCGGCACATACGTCGCACCGGCGGCGAGCACACCGAGTACGGCCGGGATCTGGTCACGCCCTTTGGGTAACTGGACTGCGACGGCGTCGCCCGGCCGTACCCCGCACGCGCGCAAGGCGCCGGCGACCGCGAGTGAGCTCTCCGACAGCTCCCGATAGCTCCAGGCGCCGGCCTCCTCGCCGAGGCCCCAGAGCACGGCGGGATCATCGGGATGGGTATCGGCGTGCTCGAAGAAGCCCTGGTGCAGACACCGTCCGGTCACCGGGCCGTCGGTGGCGTTGACGGCCGCCCGCACCTTCGCCTGGGCGCGGGGCAGCCGCACCGCGGCTTCGGCGTCCCAGCCCGCCGCACCGTCGGTCAGCCGCGCGACCGCCTCGGTGAACCTGGCGAACATGGCGTCCACCATGCCGGCCGGAAATGCGGATTCCCGGACATCCCAGTTGATCAGCAAACCGCCGCGCAGTTCGGTGATCTGGACATCCAGTAGCACCTGCGGCCCCTGCGAGATGATCCACACCGGTTCACCGAATGTCTCGATGACGGCGTCGGCGAACAGTTCGCCGAGGTCGAGCGCACTGGTGAAAACGACCGGAGCCAGTACCGGTTCGCCCCGCTGCCGACCCAGATCGCGCAGCACCTCCAAACCGGAATAGGTGGAGTGTGCGCCGCTTTCGTACATGCTACGCTGCACGGCCCGGGCTCGGTCGGCCACCGACATGTTCTCGCTGACGTCGACCTCGAGCATGATCGACGACGTGAAATCGCCGATCACCCGGTCGATGTCGGGGTGCACCGATTCCCGCTGGAATAACGGCACGTTGAGCAGGAACCGGTCCTGCGCGGACCATCCGCCGATGGTGTCGGCAAAGACCGCGGCCAGAGCCACGGCCGGGGTCACGCCACGAGCGTGGGCGCCGGAGACCAGTCTGCTCTTGGCGTCCGGCGTCAGCCAGTGGTCGTATCGAACGGTCCGCCGGGCCGATCCCCGGGTGCCCGCCGGTGCGGCGGGAAGTTCGGGTGCTCCGGGCATCTCCGGCAGGCGCCGCTGCCACCACTGACGATCCCGCTCCCGCAACGCATCACGGTCGCGACGCCGTTGGACCTCGACGCGGTATCTCTGGTAGCTATAGCCCGGGGGCTGCGGTGTGGCTCCGCGATACAGGCCGGCCAGTTCGGAGATCAGCACGCGGTAGCTCATCGCGTCGCCGGCCAGCATGTCGACGTCCAGGTGCAACCGGCTGCGGTCCTCGTCGTAGCGGGTCAGCGTGACGTCGATGACCTGGCCCTCTTCAATTGCCAGGCGCTGATGCGTTTTTCGGTCCCGCAGCGCGGTCAGCGCGGTCTCGGCGGCGGACACGCCCTGGCCCCGCAGATCCACCACGCTGAACACCGGGCGTACTGGCCGCGGCATCGTCTGCTGGGTTCCGTCCGGCAGGAACCGCGTTCGGAGCATCGGATGAGCGGTGACGAGATCGGTCACCGCGCGCTCCAGCCGCACCGGGTCGATTGCGCCGCCGTCGAATTCGACGTATAGATGGGCCGCCACCCCGCCCAGTTCCTGCTCGTCGGATCGGCCGATCCAGTAGGCATGCTGCATAGGTGCCAACGGGAACGGCGCGTCTTCGACGAGCGCCGGTTCAGTCTGGGGCGCCGGGGCCGCCGCGGCCGACGGTTGTCCGCCGAGCAGCGCGTGCCACGAGTCGACGGTGGGGTTGGCCGCCAGTTCGGCAAAGGTGATGGCGGCGCCGCGTTTACGCCAGCCGCCGGCCATCGCCATCATGCGGATGGAGTTCAGCCCCAATTGGATGAGATCGTCATGGTCTGCGACGTCTTCGGCAGGGCAGCCGAGTTGGGCCGCGATCGTGGCCTTGATCTCGTCCCTGCTGATCTGTTCCTCGCCGAGCACGTGTGATGACCCTTCCTTTGTCAGGCGGTGGCTGCCAGCCCGGCGGCCAGCGCGGCCAGGGTGCGCTGCCACAGCTGTGTCAGGTGATCGATTTCGGCCGGCGTGAACAGCGCCTCGCTCCACAGCACGGTGTTGACGAGTTGCTGGCCGGCCGGGGTGCCGCGGACCAACAGACTCATGTTGAGTGCGAAACGCAGCGGTAGATCCGGCTCGGGATCGACTGGCAACGCATCGATTTCCCGTCCGTCGATCAGCGTCCACGGTTGCTCGGTCACCACCCCGAGGTCCAGCCGGCCCAGGTAGTTGAAGAGCAGCTGCGGCTCGGGCGCCTGCTGCAATTCCGGGACTCGGGCGACGTATCGGAGTAACCCGTAATCCAGGCCGTCGCAGGGAACCGCTCCCAGCTGCGAGGTCACCGAATCCAGTAACGCCCTGGCCACCTCGGGTGCCGCCTCCAGGCGCTCGATGTCCACGGCGGTCGCTCCCACCCCGAGCCGAACGGGGAATGCCGCCGTGAACCAGCCGACGGTGTTCGTGGTGTCGGTGTCCATCAGGGCATCGGCGCGACCGTGGCTGTCCAGGGCGATCAGTGCTCCCCCGGACGGATCCTGCGACCGCAGCCGGCGCCAGCTCGCCACCATGACCGTCATAGCGCACAACAGGATTTCGCGCATCCGGTCATCGCGGTTGAGGGTGCCCACCAGGCGCTCAGAGACATCGATCGGCGTCACCAGGTTGCTGACCCGCAGCGTGGACCAGGTGTCCCGGGTCGGGTCAGGGTGGCGCGCACCCAGCGCGGGATCGGTCTCGCGCAGCTGCGCACCCCAATACTCGCGCTGCGCGATGACTTCGGGAGCCCCCGCCCTGTCCCACATCAGCTCCGACCATCGGCGGTAGGACGTGAACTCCGGCAACGCCTTCGGTGCGGCGCCCGCGCGCAACGATCGCCACCCCTCCGCGATGTCGCTGAGCAGGATGTGCCAGGACACCACGTCCACCACCAGGTGGTGGATGGTCAACAGCAGCATCTGGCGCTTCGCAGCGCCGTCAAACCACACCGCGCGAATCATCGCGCCCGCGCTCGGGTCGATCTCCTCTATCGCCCGGCGCGCCGAAGTCCGCACCAGCGAAGCCAATTCGGTATCGGTCGTGACGTCGACCCGCGAGAGCAGTTCGGCAGCGGCCACGACACCGGGTTCCCGGGTGACCAGACGAGCGCCGTCGGGTGTATCGGTCAGGATCGATCGCAGGGACTCGTGCCCGTCGAGCACGAGCTGAAGCAGCTGCTCGATCGTCACGCGGTCGATGCCGGCGGGCAGCCGCAGCAGGACCGTATTGGTAAAGCGCCGGAAGTTGCCGTGCTCGTTGACCCAGGACACGATCGGCAGCGGCGGCACCTCACCGTATTCGGCACCGGTGACCGCCGGTTCGGCCAACTCAGCCATGTCGACCGCGGCGGCGAGCTCACGAATCGTCGGCGAGTTGAACACCATTCGCGGGCTCAGCGCCAGGCCGCGTCGCCTGGCCTTGTGCACCAGGCCGATCGCCACGATGCTGTCCAGCCCGAGCGTGAAGAAGTCGTCGTCCAGGTGGGGTGCCACACCGTTGAACTGTTCGGCGAACAGCTCACTCAGCACTCGTTCGCTGTCGGTGGACGGCGTTACCGGCCCGCGGCTGCCAGTGGCGAGTTCGTCACGGGCCAACCGGTCGAGCGCGTGATTATCCAGCTTGCCGTTGGCATTGACCGGCAACCGGGGTAGCGCCACGATGCGGGCCGGGACCATGTACGCGGGCAGTCGTTCCGCGAGAGCGGCACGCAGCGCATGCGGCTCAGCCCGCGTATCATCCTGCCAGACAACGAAACTCACCAACGTCGCGCCCCCGGCACGCCGCACCACCGACACGGCCGCGTCGTGGACGCCAGACTGGGATCGAAGTGCACCCTCGATTTCGCCGATCTCGACCCGGTAGCCGCGGATCTTGACCTGGTCGTCGCCGCGCCCGAGGTAGGCCAGACCACCGTGCGGCAGGCGACGCACCAGGTCGCCGGTACGGTACATACGTTGTCCGGGCCGGAACGGATCGGCCACGAAGCGGGCGGCGGTCATCGCCGGCTGACCGATGTAACCCCGAGTCAACTGGTTGCCGGACAGGTAGAGCTCGCCCACGACTCCGTGCGGAACGCTGCGCAGCGCCGAATCCAGGACGTAGCCGAGGGTTCCGGCGTTGACCGTGCCGATGGTCGGTGCCGGGTACTCCCGCACGGCGGCCACCACCGCCTCCACGGTCGCTTCGGTGGGCCCGTAGCAGTTGTACACGGCACCGGCCGGCAGCGAACACAACTGCTGCCACAGCACACTATTGATCGCTTCACCGCCCAGTGCCAGCACCGCCAGGTGGTGATCCGGCAGTCCGGCGGCCCGCAACTGGACGAGCATCGAGGGCGTGGTGTCGATCATGTCGATCTGGTGATCGGCCATCCCTTTCAATAACTGGTCCGCGTCGCGCATCTCCTCCGCGTCGAACAGATGGATCCCGTGTCCGTCGAGCAGCCCGACCATGGGCTGCCACGACGCGTCGAAGCTCATGGACCAGGCGTGGGCGATGCGCATCGGGCGGCCCAGGCGCCGTCCCGCGGGCCGGTAGACGCGGTCGCGATGGTCGGCGAAGTAGCTGACCAACGCGCCGTGGGTGCCGATCACGCCTTTCGGCTCACCGGTGGACCCGGACGTGAAGATGACGTAGGCGCTGTGCCCGGGATGGCGGGGCACGACGGGAGCGACGGCGTCACGACGCGAAATGCGTTCAGCCACCGCCGGGTCGTCGAGCATCAGGGCCGGGACCCGGCCCTCGATGAGTGCCGAACCAGCTTCGTCGGTGATCGCCAACGCCGGATCCGCCTGGCGCAGCATGGATTCGATACGGGCGACCGGCAGGGTGACGTCCACCGGCAGATAGGCGGCACCGGCGCCCAGTACGCCGAGAACCGTTACGATGGACCGCGCTGAACGGGACAACACCAGTGCGACAACGGTTTCCGGACCGATCCCCCGCTCGCTGAGCTCGCCGGCCAGCCGCGCCGCCTCGGCATGCAGTTCGGCGTAGGTCCAGCGGCCGCCGTCGGCGGCGGTCAGGGCGACGGCCCCGGGCGTGGCGCGCGTTTGTCGTTCGAACAACTCCCACACCGTGGCGTCGACCGGCGCCACTGCCCGGGTGCGGCGGTCACACTCGGCGCGCTCGGCCGCGGTCAGCACGTCCAACGCCTCGGGCGTTCGGTCGCCGATGCCGGGCAGCTGGCGCAGCACCGCGACCAGGCGCTCACAGAGCTGTGCGCCCGAAAGGTGGGGCAGCGCTTCCCTGATCGCCTCGACCACCACGATCAGTCGATCGTCGATCAGGTGCGAGACCACGGTCAGCGGGTAGTGGGTCAGGCTCTCGCCGGCCACCGGGGAGAACCGGGCGCCGTCGGCGGTGGTCACCGGGCGGACGGCGTCCTGCAGCGGGGCGTTCTCGAACACGAACAGGGTGTCGAACAGGGCGCCGGAACCGTGCGCGCGCTGCAGTTCCGAAAGGCTCAGGTAACCGATGCCGCGCATCGCCGACGAATCACGTTGCAGCCGCGCGCATTGTTCCAACACCGGCACCGTGCCGTGCACTGTGTGCACCACCGGAACGGTGTTGATGAACATTCCGACCATCGTCTCGACGCCGGGCAGTTGCTCGGGGCGACCGGAAACCACGGTGCCGAAGACGACGTCCCGGCGGTCGGTGAGCCGGCTGAGCACGAGCGCCCAGGCGAACATCACGGCGGTGTTCAGCGTCAGGCCGTTTCGCCCTGCCCAGTCCCGCAGCCTGCCCGTGTGACTGGCCGACAGCAGCAGATCGGATTTCTCCGGCACCCCCGGCGCGGCGGTGCTTTCGGCCAGCATCAGCGGTGCGGAGACACCCCGCAGATACTTCGTCCACTCGGCCGTCGCCGCCGCCCGGTCCTGCGTCGCGAGCCAGGCGATGTAGTCGCGGTATGGGCGGGGGGCGGGTAGGCCCTCGGCGCTGCCCCCCGCTTGATAAACCGCGAGCATCTCGGTGAAGAACACGCCGAGCCCCCAACCGTCCACCAGAATGTGGTGGGCGGTGACGATCATCCGGCGCCGGGTCTCGCCGGGCACCGTGAGCAGCACCACGCGCAGCGCGGGACCGCGACTCAACTCGAATGGGCGGTGCCGCTCCGAACGGGCTATCGCGTCGAATTCTGCTGGTGTGGCGGTTCTTTCAGACCAGGGCAGCTCCGCGTGCGCGGGCACGATCTGCACCGGCCTGGGCACGTCTCGATCCCAGAACGCCGCACGTAGGTTCGGGTGGCGCACCAGCATGGCCGCGGCGCTGCCCCGCAATAATTCGACGTCGACCGGGCCGTCGATGTCGACGACGATCTGCATCGTGTAGATGTCGAGGCTGTCCTGCGCAAGGCGGGACAACGCGAATAGCCCTTCCTGTAAAGGACTGAGCGCCAGTACATCCTCGATCTGCGGCGGGGCGGAAGTCACGGGCGCCCGCTACTGCTGCTGCCACGAGGCGGTGAGCGCGGCCAGGGCGTCGGCATCCAGTCCCGACGCACTCATCGGCGCGCTCTGGAAGTCCCGCTCATCGGTATCTGCCTGCGCCACAGCCACATTGGCGGCAACGTTGGCGACCGCGTCCACCGCGCCGGCGACCTCGGCGAGGGTCATGTGCTCGAAGACCATCGCCGGAGCCAGCGCGAGGCCCGCCGCGTTGGCACGCGCCGACATCTGCACGGCGATGACGCTGTCGCCGCCGAGCGCGAAGAAGTTGTCTTCGCGGTCCACGCCGGAGATCTCCAGCAACTCCTCCAGCAGGGCGATCAGGGCTTGTTCGGTTTCGGCGGAACCGACGGCCTTCGCGGGTTGCGTTTCCAGCGGGGCAGGCGCCGCCAGCAGGGCCGCCATGACGTCGTCCGGCAACAGCTCCAGCTCCGACACCGGCCGGTCCGGGGCTGTCACGAAGGCGTCGAGCACCGCACCGAATGCGTCGGCCAGATGCCGAACCGTCTGCGGTTCATACAGATCGGCACTGGCGAGGAACCGCACCTCCAGTCCCCCGTCGGGTTGCACGCTCACACTGACGTCGAGGTCGAGCAGCGAAACCTCGAACTCCATGGGGATGGGCACCACCGTCGTTCCGCCTGTCGCCAGTTCACGTGGCGCCTGCGCCCAGTCCTCGGTGCGGAAGTGCAGCGAGCATTGGAAGAACGGATGGTTGCGGGCACTCGAGCGTGGCGGGTTGAGCGCTTCCACCAGCCGGTCGATCGGAAGTTCCTGGTGCGACAACGCGTCGAGTGCCGTTGCACGGCAACGCGCCAGGGCACCTCGCACACTGGGATCGCCCGTCAGGTCGTTGCGCAACGCCAACACATTGGCGAACGGTCCGTCCACCTTGGCCACGGTCAGGTCATCGCGGGACGCGACCGGAGTTCCGACTGCGATGTCCGTGGCTCCGCCGACCCGGTGCAGCAACACAGCGAGCGCAGTCTGATAAACCATGAATTCACTGGCGCCGCTGTGATCCGCCAGCTGAGTCAGCCGGGCACGCCGCGCCGCCGGCACTGTGAACGTCACGACCTCGGCGCGCTGGCCCACCACCGGTGGACGCGGATGGTCGGCCGCCATCGGGATTTCGGCGGGCAGCCCGGCCAGCGCCTCGCACCAATGGGCCAGCTCGGCTGCGGCCCACTCACCCGGCGTGTCGAAGGTATCCCGTTGCCATAGCGCGTAATCGACGAACTGCAGTGGCAGCGGTTCCCACTGCGGCGCCCGGCCCGTCGCACGCGCCCGGTATGCCGTGACGAGGTCTTCGTAGATGACGCCGAGCGAGTTGTGATCGGTGACGATGTGGTGGATGAGCACGACGAGTATGTGCGTGCCGGGGTCGAGCACCAGCAGGGTCGGCCGGATCAGTGGGCCGGACGTCAGGTCGAACAGGTAGCGGCGCAGCTCGGCGGTCGTCGCGTCGGCCCGGTCGGCGCTGATCTCGGTCACCGCGAGGTCCAACTTCAGGGTGGGGCGCACCGACTGATACGGAATGCCCTCGTGCTCAACGAAAACGGTGCGCAGCGCCTCGTGCCGGGCCACCACGTCGTTGAGCGAGGCGGTGAGGGCGGCGACATCCAGCGGTCCGGTGAAGCGCAGCGTGAGTCCCAGGTTGAAGACGTCGTTGGGCCCCCGCATCCGGTGCTGGAACCACATGGCCAACTGGGAGTAGGACAACGGGGGACGCTCGGGGCGAATCGTCGCGGCGAGTTCCGGACGGCCCGACGGCCCTGCCGATAATCCGGTGCCGAATCCCTCATCGAGATCCATACCGTCAATGTCGATGGCGTCGAGGTCGATGCCGAACAAGGCACGGAACTGCTCGACCAACAACGCCGCCAGACCTGCCGGTGTCGGCGCATCGAAAACGGTGCGCACGCTGCAGTCCACCCCGACCTCGGAGCGGATCTGGGCGACCAGACGAGCCGCCAGCAACGAGTGGCCGCCCAGATCGAAGAACGAATCGTCGGCGCCGACCCGCTCCAACTCGAAGAGGTGGCCGAATATCGCGCACACCCGTCGCTCGGTCGGCGTCACCGGCGCGCGGTAACTGCGGGCGTTGACCGGGGTCGGTGCGGGCAGTGCGCGTCTGTCCAGCTTGCCGTGCACGGTCAGGGGGATCTCCTTGATCACCGCGGCCGCCGTCGGCACCATGTAGTGCGGCAGTACGGCCGCGGCATGTGCGTGAATATCGTTGACGTCCAACTCAGTTGGACCCGGCAGCGGGGACGCCGCCGGCACCACGTAGGCGACCAGTCGCGCCCCGGCCGGAGATTCCTCCGCGAGCACCAGGCAGTGCCGCACCGCCGGGTGCGAGGCGATCACCGACTCGACTTCACCGAGTTCGATCCGGAAACCGCGCACCTTGACCTGTTCGTCGGCGCGGCCGACGAATTCCAGGTTCCCGGCCAGGTTGCGCCGGACCAGATCTCCAGTCCGGTAGAGCCGCATCCGGGGATTGAACGGGTCGGCGACGAATCGTTGCGCGGTCAGCCCGGAACGGCCGAGGTAGCCACGGGCCAGTTGCGCACCGCCCAGGTACAGCTCCCCGACCACTTCGGCCGGCACCGGCCGCAGCTCCTGGTCGAGTACGTAGGCGTAGACGTTCTGGTTCGGCCTGCCGATAGGCACGACGCCCGGGCCCTGGCGGCCCTCGACGGGCATGTGCGTGGCACAGATGACCGCCTCCGTCGGACCGTAGTGGTTGCGCAGCGTGGCATCGAAGTGACCGGCGAACCTGTCGGCGACCTCGCCGGGCAGCGCTTCCCCGCCCACCGGCACCTGCCGCAACTGCCGCCACTGGCTCGCCTGCGGCAGCAGCAACAGGGTGCTCAACATCGACGGCACCATGTGCAGCACGGTGACCCCGTGGCGGCCGATCAGGTCCGCGACGTAGGAGACCTCGCTGAAGGCATCGGCTTTCGGCACGATCAGCCGCGCGCCGATGGACAGCGGCGCAAAGATCTCCATCACCGACGCGTCAAAGCTCACCGACGACGTCTGCAAAAGCCGGTCAGTTGCGGTCAGGCTCCATTCTTCGAGGAACCCGGCCATGTGTTCGGCGATCGCATGATGCGGGACCGCCACACCCTTGGGCTGTCCGGTGGAACCGGACGTGTAGATGACGTAGGCGAGGTGCTCCGGCCGTAGCGGGCGGCGCCGGTCGGTGTCGGTGGGCGCGGCGCTCGACAACGCGGCGGCCTCCTGCTCAGCCTTGCGGAACTCGTCGTGGCCGATGACCAGTGCCGGGCGGGCGTCGTCGAGCAGGTAGTCGATGCGCTCGCGGGGAAAGGCCGGGTCGATCGGCAGGTAGGCCCCACCGGCCTTCAGCACGGCGAACATGGCGACCACGAAGTCGACGGACGTCGTCATGCGCAGGCCGACAATGTCGTCGGGCCCGATCCCATTCCCGATCAGCCAGTGCGCCAATCGATTTGCCCGATCATGCAGTTGCGCATAGCTGAGCTCGATGTCCTCGAACACCAATGCAACCGCGTCCGGGGTGGCTGCGGCGGCCGTTTCCAGCGCGGCAACGGCGGTGCTCGCCGGCCTCTGGACCAGGACGCCGTGGGACTGCCTCAGCACTGCCTCCCACTCGCCCGGCTCCAGCAGATCCAACTTGTTGACCCGGCGTCCAGGCTCGGCGAGCGCGCTCGTGAGCAGCTGCCGATAGTGCCGCAGCAACTGCCCGACAAGCTCGTCACACAGCACATCGGTCTGGTATTCGAATTCGGCGGACATGCCCTGTGGGTCGAGCACCACCGCCAGCGCGAGTGGGATCGGGGCGGACACCGCGCCCAGTTCGAGCTGTCGGGTCGTGACGCCCGCGAATTGGAGTCCGGTCACGCTCTTGCGCATGCTGAAGCCCAGCCGGACCAGTCGGTCCATCCCGTCGTGTCCGGCGCTGCGCTCCGGGTTCAGTTCGCGCACAACGCGATCCAGGCCGACCGACTGGTGGGCGAAGGCTTCGAGGCAGGTGTCCCGCACGCTGTCGACCAGTGAGGTGAACGTATCCTCGGGCCGTACGCGGATGCGCAGCAGCAGCGTGTTTCCGAAGTATCCGATCGCCCCCTCGGTCGCGGCCCGGCGCTCGGTCACCGGAACCGAAACCAGGAAGTCGGCGGCGCCGGTGTACCGCCGCACCAGGGCGCCGTATGCCGCCAGCAACACCATGAACGGGGTGGCGGAATGTTCCCGGGCGAAGCCCTCGAGCCGGATCGACAGGTCCGCGGGCAGTGTCGCCGTTCGGTGTGCGGCCCCGGTCGATGGATTCGGCGCGGCGCCGCCGGGCAACTCCAGCGGATCGGGCACCGGTGACAGAGTCGAGCGCCAGTAGTCGACGTCGGCTTCGGCGACGTCCGGGGATCGGCCCACCACCTCGACCGCGATGTACTGCGGCGGTTCGGCACCGGTCAGGGCGGAGTCATAGGCCGCACTCAGCTCACCGAAGAAGACGGCCCAGCAGTCGTCGTCCCAGCAGATGTGATGCGCCACCAACAGCAACACGAATTCGCCCGGAGCGCTACGCACCAGGGTCATCCGCAGCGGCAACTCACTGGTGAGGTCGAACGGCTTACCGAATTCGCTTCGTGCCAGCGCGTCGATCTGCTGCCGCTCACCCGGAACATCCCGCACCTGCCAGGGCAGGTCGACATCGTCGCGGAAAACCTGGTACGGCTCACCGTCGGAATCGACGCCATAGGTGGTGCGCAAGATGGCATGCCGCGCAACGACAGTCGCGAAGGCCGCGCGCAGCCGCGCCTCGTCGAGCGCGCCAGTCACCTGGTAGGCGACGCAGATGTTCAGCGTGGCGTCCGAGGGGTTCATGGCCTGCACGAACCACATCCGGCGTTGTCCGGCGGACAGACCGTAGCGTTCCCCGCCGAGATCACCGTCCGTTGCGCTGATTCGGCCGTCGCTAAACCACTTTGGGCGATCCGCTGACGCAACAGCTCGCGCCGGCGTTCCTGCACGGTCCTGGCATCGGCCATGGCTGGTTCACCTCCTCCTCCCAGGCGGGCGCTCAGCCCCGGCCGACCTTCCTCGCCGGACCCCGGCTGTCGGCCAGGAGATTATGTTAGCCTTCGCTAAGTTGGGGGCTGGATGCGGGCAGCACCGCCGAACCTGCCGCCGTGTTCGCGCGAGAGGACAATTCCGTGCCGGAAGTAACGGGGATTGACCCACTGGACCTGCTGCACCGGCGCGCCACACCCGAGCACGACGGACTACCAGGCACTTTCTCGTTGCGGGGGCTGGAGCTGGACCGCGACCTCGATGCGCTGTACTCATGGATGAACGACCCCGAAGTCGCGCGCTATTGGAACAAAGCCTGGCCACGCGAACAGATCGCGTCCTACCTGCGCGAACAGCAACTCAGTGCGCATTCGACCCCGTACGTGGGCGAACTGGACGGCGTCCCGATGAGCTACTGGGAGCTCTACCGCGCCGATCTCGATCCGCTGGCGCAGTACTACGACGCCCGCGAGCACGATGCCGGCGTTCATCTACTGCTGGGTCCCGCCGACTGCCGCGGACGCCGACTGGCCGCGGATCTGTTACGCGTGGTGTCGGGCTGGCAATTGGATGCCGATCCGCTCGCCACCCGGGTGATCGGTGAACCGGACGCCACCAACGTGCGCCTCATCCGGGTCGCCGCACTGGCGGGCTTTCGGCACGTCACCGACATCGACCTGCCCCACAAGCGGGCGGCCCTGCTGGTGCGGGCACGGGACTCAGGCTGAGCGGATCGGCCCGATCCGGTCCGGGCAGCTTATGTTAGCCTTCGCTTAGTTGGCAGAGGAGAGGTAGGGCGGCATGCCGCGCACGCTTGGCTGGATCAGGCAGTTTCACCAACCTGATTCACCCGAGAGCCCGACACTGCTGGTTTTCCCGCACGCCGGCGCGGGCGCCTCGGCATACCGCTCCTTCTCGAAGGCGCTGAGCAGGCATTTCCGGGTGCTGCTCGTCCAGTACCCGGGTCGCCAGGACCGCGCCGGCGAACCGCCGCTGACCACGCTGCAGGAGATCGCGGCCGGCGCGTTCGAGGAATTCGCGGCCTCCGAGCATTGCGGTGCCGGTCCCGTGGCCGCGTTCGGCCACAGCATGGGCGGCTGGGTTGCGTTCGAATTCGTGCGGATCGCCGAATCCAGGGGCATCGACGTGCGCGAACTCAACGTCTCGGCAGCGGTCGCACCCGGCAACGCCGTCACCAAGCCACCACATCCGACCGATGACGAGTCGATCCTGCAGCACCTGACCGCGCTGGAAGGCACCAACTCCGCCGTGTTCGGCAACCAGGACCTGATCCGGCTGGCGCTGCCGGTCATCAAGGCCGACTATCGCGCCTGCGACGCGTACTCCTGCCCGGACGACGTCAAGATCGCGGCCCGCATCCACGCGCTCGGAGGCGACCAGGACCCGATCGTCACGCTCGGCGATCTGTACGGCTGGGGCAAGCACACCGACAGTGCCGAGGTGACGATGTTCGACGGCGGGCACTTCTTCATCAACGATCACGTGGAAGCCGTGGCCGAACTGCTGGCCGGGAGCACGCAGCCGGAGCAGACGCGGTGACCGATCCGGTCGTCGTTGCCGGACTGGCTGTCGAGACCCCGGGCGGCATCGACACCCCGGCCGGGTTGTGGCAGGCCCTGTGCGACCACCGGGAACTGCTGTCCCCGTTTCCGCGGGATCGCGGCTGGCCTATCGACGATCTGCTGTCGCTGTCCGAGGCGGACGGCTGGGGACGGGTCCCCGATTCGGGTGGATTCCTCTCCGGCGCGGCGAATTTCGATCCCCCATTCTTCGGCATCACGCACCGCGAGGCACTGGTGATGCACCCCCAGCAGCGGGTGGCGATGCGCGTCGCATGGCGGGCACTGGAGAACGCCGGCGTCAATCCCGGTTCGGTCGAGGGCGAATTCGGTGGATGCTATGTCGGAATGTCGATGACCGAGTACGGCACCCGCACCGCCGTCGCCGATGACTACAGCGGCCACCGCACGGTCGGTATGGGACAGCTCGGTGGGGCCGGACGGATCTCGCACGGACTGGGCCTGACCGGACCGTCGATGTGCATCGACTCGGCATGCGGATCGTCGCTGACCGCGCTGCAATTGGCCGTCAATGCGATCACGATGGACGAGTGCGAGTGGGCGCTGGCCGGCGCTGTCTGCGTGTTAGGTTCGCCGGCCGCCTTTTTCGAGTTCGCCAAACTGCACGCCCTGTCCGACGACGGACACTGCCGCGCCTATTCCGAGGACGCGACCGGCACCGTCTGGGGCGAGGGCGCGGGAATGCTGCTGCTGGAACGCGAGTCGCGCGCCCGGCAACTCGGACACCGGGTCTACGGACGGATCCTGGCCGCCCGCACCAACCACAACGGCAAGGGGAAACCTATCCTCGTCCCCCGGGTGCATGCTCAGGAACAGGTGGTGCGCAAGACGCTGGACGCCGCCGGCATCGATCCTGCCGACGTGGGAATGATAGAGGGGCACGGCACCGCGACTCCGGCCGGTGACCCGGTGGAATTGCTGGCCCTCTTCAAGACCTACGGCGCCGCGGGATCCGAGGCCCTGCTCGGCTCGATCAAGTCCAACGCCGGGCACGCGCAGGCGGCAGCGGGAATTCTCGGGCTGATCAAAGTGCTCCTCGCCGGCCAGCACGGCTACATTCCACCAACTCTGTTCTCGGACAACCCCACCAAGAAGCTGGACTGGGATCTGACCGGCATCCGGCTCGCCACGAAGCTGACGGAATGGCAACCCAAGGACGGCGTTCGATACGGCGCCGCGTCGTCGTTCGGCGCCGGCGGCGCCAACGCCCACGCGATCGTCGCGATGCCCGCGGAGGGCGACACGTGACCAGTTACCGGCTCCCCAACGGCGTTGTCCCCGTGCTGCTGACGTCGGACACCCCCGATCTCATACCGGTCGATGCCGCCTCCCTGCTCGCCTACCTGGCCGACCACCCCGAAGCGACGCCGCACCAGATCGCCGCCATGCTTTTCCGTACCCGGGTCGCTCGCAAACACCGCGCCCTGGCGCTGGTGGGCAACCGCGAGGAGCTGATCGAGGCGCTGCGAAGCGTCGTCGACGGCCGCGAGCATCGCTTGGTGCTGCGCGCGGACGCCGCCGCGGCGGCACGGCGTCACGCCTATGTCTTTCCAGGCCAGGGCAGCCAGCGACCCGGCATGGGCAGGCGCTGGTACGACTCCTGCCCGGCGTTCCGGACGGAGGTCGAGCGCTGTGCCGAGGCCTTCGCCGAGCAGACCGGGCAGTCCCCGCTGAATTACCTACTGGACGACCAGTGTTCAGCCGAAGACGACGCAAGCACCGTCCAGCCCGCCTTGTTCACCCAGATGGCGGGTCTGGCCGCGACGTGGCACTCGTTCGGCATAGCGCCCGCCGCCACTATCGGTCACAGCCAAGGAGAGGTTGCCGCCGCATACGTCTCGGGCCGGATCACGCTGGCAGATGCCGTCCGCGTCATCGCGCTACGGGCGCGCGCCGCCGACGGGTTCGGCGCCGGCGATTACGCGATGGCCGTGCTGGCCACCGACCGGGAGACATGTGAGGACCTGCTGGCCCGCTGTTCGGGCTGGGCTGAGCTCTCGGTGGTGAATTCTCCTGGCATGCATGCAATCTCGGGTGACCGGAATTCGATACAGGGCATCGTGGACACGTGTACCGCGCGCGACATCTTCGCCCGGACGATCAGTGTGCGATACCCGGCGCACACGGGGTTGATCAACGGCCTGCATGACGAGTTGTGCGCCGGCATGCGTCGCGAGCTGTCCAGCCTGGCGTTCTCCGACAGCGAGATCACCTGCGTCGGCGCCACTCTCGGCGCTCCCATCACACCGGAGCAGCCCGCGGACCGGTACTGGTTCTGGAACCTGCGCAACACCGTGCGATTCGACAAGGCGTTGGGCGCCGCGCAGTCGTTGGACATCGACACCTACATCGAGCTGGCCGAGCACCCGACATTGCAACTGGCGATCCAGGAGAACCTGACCGCCGCCGACGCCGAACATGCCGGCCTGGTGGTCGGCACGTCCACCCGGACAGACGACGACCTCACCGACTTCACCCGCAATGTGATGCGTTGTGCACTAGATGATCTGAACTACCCGTGGGAGAGCCTGGTGACGCAAACCCAGGGACCTCCGCCCCTGCCGTTGCCCGATTTCCCGAACACCCCGATGAACGAGATCCCGCTGTGGATGCCCTACGAACAGGGCCTGTCGCCGGCCGCACGCAAGACGTCCGACGCGGCGATCACCGCCAACCCGGAGTCCGGCCCCGATCGGGCGGCGCCAAGGCTGCTCACCGAGAAATGGGTCCGGCTCTCACGGCGTTCCCTGGTACCGCCGCGCTCCATCGGCATCATCGATCACACCGGCGCCGCCGCCGATCTCGCCGCAGCGCTGACCGTCGCGGCCGGTGACGTCGGCGCCACGGCCCGGACGCTCAGTGCCGACGAATTCCACACCGCCCCAGGTGATCTCGATACGTGTGTCATCCTCCTTCCACAGCCGGTGCGCCATGACGCCTCCGAGGCGGTGAACAGCCTGGCGACCTTTTTCGCCGAACGGCGCTGGTGGCCCGGGGCCGTCGCCGGTGTCACCGACTACTGGCTGGTGACCGCGGGCGGCGAGACGGTGGTGACCGACGATCCGCCGCCCGATCTGGTGCACGCGGGGGCGAGCGCCGGATTCCGTTGTGTGGGTGCCTCATACCCCGGTGCCAGATTCCGCCACCTCGACATTCCGGACCCAGCGCCTACCGGCCCGGCCGCAGCGGTGGCGATCGTCGCGGCGCTGCATACCGCGGAGGAATCCGAACTCGCGCTTCGTGACGGCGCCCTGTATGCCAAGCGGCTGGTCGACGACGACGCACCTGTGACCGGCGCCGGTGAGCGTCCTGCCGGGCACATCCTGATCGTCGGTGGCACCGGCAACCTGGGCCTCGAATTCTGTGAGCACCTCGCCCGCGGTGGTGCCCGCGAAATCACATTGCTGAACCGGTCGGGTGAAACGGCCGTCGTGACCGAGCGATTGCGGAGCATCCGCTCGGCCACCCCGGCCCGGATCCGGGTCACCGCGTGCGATCTCAACGACGCCGCGGCAGTGTCGGCGCTGTCCGCACAAGCCACGGCCGCCGATCTGATAATCCATGCGGCGGTGGAGTATTCAGGTATCGAATTGACGGACATCACGGTCGGTGATGTCGACCACGCCCTGCAGGCCAAGGTGGTGGGGATCGCCCGGGTACTGGACGCCTTCCCCCGAAGCGAAGACTGCCGGGTGGTGCTGTGCTCCTCGATCTCGGCCTCGGTCGGCGGGCGCGGCCTGGCCCTGTACGCCGCCGGCAATCGGATGCTTGACGCGATGGCGCATCTACTCCGAGCCGAGGGCCTGGATTGCGTTTCGGTGCAGTGGGGTCACTGGCGGGTCCATCTAGAGGAGTCCGGATCGGCGATGCTGGCCGGTCTCGGCGTCGTCCCCATGCGTCCCGCCGACGCACTCGCGGTGGACGTGACCGGGTTGCGCGAGAACACGATTGTGGCCGCGTTCGAACTGGATCGCGCACGCTCGGTCCTCGGGGCCTGCGGTCGCGGTTCGTTGCTGTCGCAACTGAACTCCGCTGCGCCCCGCCCGGTCGAACCACCGGCCCGGCCGCGCGAAAACCCCTCGGGACTCACCCAGCGGTTGGTGAGCCTGCTGGCGCAGGCGATCGGGGCCGACAGCGCCGACACCATCGACACCGCGGTACCGATGGTGGCGATCGGCCTGGATTCGTTGCAGGCTCTGGAGTTCAGGCGCCGCGTGAAGATGGAGCTGAATCACGACCTGGAGGTGGCCGACCTGCTCGGCGGGGCGTCGATCGCGGAAGTTCTGGCGAAGCTGGACGCTTAGCTCATCGCCTCGCGCAGGCTTCGTGGGCGCATGTCGGACCAGTTGCGCTCCACGTAATCAAGGCACTCCGCGCGGGTGGCCGCACCGAAGACCGTCTGCCAGCCCGCGGGCACCTCGACCAGAACCGGCCACAGGCTGTGCTGCTCCTCGGCATTGACCACTACCCGGAACAGGCCGGCGTCGTCGTCAAACGGGTTGGTATGCACCGCTTCTCCCGATTGGCGAATTGGATCCGGCGGCCACCGCCCCGGCGCCGAGGACCCGATCGGACAGCAGGCCCAGGCAGCTCAGATTGGGGAAGCCCGGGCCTTCGTTCAGTCCGGACAGGTTGGGTAGCAACAGCCGCGGGGTGACTCCGGTGACGGCGAGGTCGGGACCGATCGACTCCTCGATCCGTTGCCCGGTCAACGGGCCGCCGAGCTCCAGTTCCAGCAGGTCGACGGCGTCCTGGCTGAGCAGCGGCAGGAACCACAGCGCGTCCGCGCCGGAACCGTCGATGACGAGGTCGAAATCATGCACGCTTTCCTGTAATTCACCGCAGTGGTCGGTCTGCAGGGTGATCCAGATGCGCTCGTGACGGTCGACGACTTTCGCGACCCGCCCGCGCAGATGCTTGATTCGTTCGTCGGCGAGCAGCAGTTCCTGTACCCGCGCGGAGAACACGCCCCGATCGGTGCGGGCAATGCACTCGCGACGCTCGGACAGTGTCAGGGTGCGCCAGTGCGTGGGATCGGAAAACAGGGAATTCTCGAAGAAGCCCTCACCGCGGGTGAACAAGGTGGCCTGCGGCGAGATCGCCGTGATTGTCGAAACACGGTGATGGAAAAGCTCATTGAGCATCGATGCGGCCGTCTCGCCACCACCGATCACCGCCACGTTCTCGGCGACGATGCGGTCGTGACACGACGTGCGCTCCCAGAACTGAGCGATGGACAACATCCGCGGGTCACCGGAGAGGATGGACCGTTGCGGCTGGCCGGGACCGGTGATCATCACCGTGTCCGCTGCCAGCACCGCATCCCGCGTGTGCAACTTCCACTGCTGCCCCTGCACCGACATCTGAATCAGTTCGCCGCGAAAGACTTTCAAATCCGCCATCTCGGCCACCCAGCGCAGATACCGCGCCCAGCTGTCGTGCGTGGGAGCGGGCCTGCCCCGATCCACCCAGCCGACGAACTGATCGATGGCGACCAGGTACGCCTGCCAACTCCACCGCATCATCCGCTCGTCGACTTCGGTATCGCGACCGGGCACCAGCGACGAGCGGTAGGGAAAGCCCACGTCCTTCTCCGGACTGGTGCCCAACCGCTGCCGCCCGTCGGTCCAACCGCCGCCGGCGATCCAGTTGGCCGCGACACCAGAACGCTCGATGGCGACGATGTCGGGGGTGTCTACGCCCATTTCGCGCAGTGCCGCCGCTTTCGCGGCCACTGCCACGGCCTTTGCGCCGGCCCCGATGATCGCGAGGGTTTCACCCATCGTGCACCCGACGAGATTCTGAGGCACGGTGGCGGCATCCCCCGCTTGCCAGTGCGCCGGCGAATGATGCGCCGCCCACGACCCCACCTCCCCGGCTTAGCTCAGGCTGTCCTAACTTTCTGTACGCTACCTTATATTCGTGGGGCATACACCCCCGGCCCGAGGGAGCGTCGAGTTGTCTTCTGACTCTGGTCCGGCGCCGCTTGCCGGGTTCGTCGCGTTTCCACCCGATCGGGCCACCGCGTACCGGGCCGCCGGCTACTGGTCGGGCCGGAGCTTGGGCTCGGTGCTTCGCGAAGCCGCCTCGAACTGGCCCGATCGGCCGGCAGTGGTCGACGCCGCCACCAGCTTCACCTACGCCGAGCTAGACCGACTGGCCGACGAGGCGGCCGCCGGGTTCGCCGCCCTGCCCATCGGCCCCGGTGACCGTGTTCTGCTGCAGCTGCCGAACTCGTGCCGGTTCGCCGTCGCGCTGTTCGGGCTGCTGCGGGTCGGCGCGATTCCGGTGATGTGCCTGCCCGGTCACCGGCTGGCGGAACTGACTCATTTCGCGCACATCAGCGGCGCGGTCGGCGCGGTGATCCCCGACGTCGTGGGCGGATTCGACTACCGGCAGATGGCCGCGGCGCTGCAGGCGGCGCAGCCGCGCCTGCGCCACGTCGTTGTCGACGGGGATCCCGGTCCGTTCCTGCCCTGGTCGACGCTGTCCGGTCGAGCCGATCTGACTCCCCCGGTCATCGACGCCGCCTCGCCCGCGCTGCTGCTGGTATCGGGCGGCACCACCGGGCTGCCGAAACTGATTCCCCGCACGCACGACGACTACGTCTACAACGCCACCGCCAGTGCCCGGCTGTGCGCGATGACCGGTGCCGACACCTACCTGGCGGCGTTGCCGGCGGCGCACAACTTCCCGTTGGCGTGCCCGGGCATCCTCGGCGCGATGACCGTTGGCGCGACGGTGGTGTTCGGCGACGACCCGAGCCCGGAAGCGGCCTTCGCCGTGATCGAACGGCACGGCGTCACTGTCACCGCCCTGGTCCCGGCACTGGCCAAATTGTGGGCCCAGGCCTGCGATTGGGAGCCGGTGACCCCGAAATCGTTGCGGCTGTTGCAGATCGGCGGGTCCAAGCTAGAGCCCGAGGATGCCCGCCAGGTGCGCGGGGTGCTGTGCCCGGGGCTACAGCAGGTGTTCGGCATGGCCGAAGGGTTGCTGAACTTCACCCGGCTGGACGACCCGCCCGAAATCCTCGAGCACACCCAGGGCCGCCCACTGAGCCCGGCCGACGAAGTCCGCGTCGTCGACGCAGACGGCTCGGCGGTGCCTGTGGGTGGCGAAGGCGAGCTCCTGGTGCGCGGGCCCTACACGATCAACGGTTACTTCCGCGCCGAACGCGACAACGAGCGCAGCTTTGATGCCCAGGGCTTCTATCGCAGCGGAGATCTGGTCCGTCGCCGCGAGGACGGCTACCTGGTGGTCACCGGCCGGATCAAGGACGTCATCTGCCGATGTGGTGAAACCATCGGCGCGCAGGACATCGAAGAGCAGTTGCTGACGCATCCGGATGTCTGGTCGGTGGCGGCGGTCCCACTCCCCGATCCTGCCCTTGGCGAAAGAATCTGCGCCGCAGTCGTTTTCAACGGGAAGTCGGCGACATTGGCTGAATTGAACGGCCACCTGGACCGCCGCGGGATGGCCAGCCACGCCCGCCTCGATCAAGTCGTCGCATTTCCGGCTCTGCCCACCACCGCGATCGGCAAGATCGACAAGAAGGCCATCGTCGCACAGCTGACGACCTCGTAGATCTCACTCGTCAAACGCCGGGGACACCCGCCCGCTCGTCAGCGGAGCGGCGAATTGCGGTACCCGCTAGAAATCGTCGATAGCAGACGGTAGTGTTCTCTAAGTTCACTGGCGGAGGGGAAGGGACCGACAGGTGATTCCGGGACTTTTCGGCTTTCTGACGATCATCTCCCTTGTGCTGATGCTGATGCTCGCGATCGTCGCTTCGCTGTACGTCAGAAAGCTGCGCAACCGCGAGTCGACTCAGCTGAGCGAACAGCTTGGCAGCTCCCAGGTCGTACTGGGCAAACTGCGCAAACGCGAACCGATGTCGCAAGAGGAATTGACGTACGCGAAGCAGATCGTCGCCGAACGCACTTCGCCGATGGCACTGGCCCTCCCCGGCATGATCTTCATGCTCGGGTGCTTCTACGTATTCGGCAGCCTGGAACACCTGCACGGTGCCCGACCCTCCGAACGCACCTTCCTCGGCGTGATCCCGATGTTGACCTCGACGAATCTTGCCCTTCGAATGCTCAGCAGCAACAGATTGAAGAGACGGCTACGCACGGCGGTGTCGGCCTGATGGCGACCGCCCGGTCTGTGTTGCAGCGCACCTGGATGCCGCTGGTCGCTGTCGTAGTCGTCGGCGCCGGACTGGTGGGCATGTGGAAGGTGCACCAGTTCTCCGAACCCACCCCGGTCCCCACCGTCAACGGGCCGCAAGCACCGCCGGACTTCAATCCCAAACAACTCACCTATGAGTTGTTCGGCTCCGTCGGCGACGGGGGGATGCTGGTCTACGCCGACATCGACGGGCACCCGCATCGCGTCGATGTCACGACGTTGCCGTGGTCACACACCGAAACAACCACGCTCACCGTGGTTTCCGGCAGTATCTCGGCGCAGGTCCATGGCGGTCAGCTCGGCTGCCGGATCCGGGTGGATGGCGTTGTCCGCAACGAGCAGTCCGATGACCATCAGGATGCTCACGTCTTCTGCATAGTGAAGTCCGCATGAGCGAGCACCGGCTGAAGCGACCCTTCGTCCCGAGAATGGTTCGGGCCCTTGCTATCCCGATCATCGTCTGCTGGGCGCTCATCGCCGTGACAACGAACACCTTTATGCCCCAAGTGGAAAAAGTTGCCGAGGAACTCGCCGGGCCGATGGTGCCGCATTACGCGCCCTCACAACGGGCGTTGCTGCACATCGGAGAGAAGTTCCGCGAATCCAACTCGACCAACCTGACCATGGTCGTGTTCGAAGCCGACCGGCAGCTGGGCGATCAGGACCATCATTATTACGACGATTTGATGCTTCGGCTCAAGCACGACACCGCACACGTGCAATACGTGATGGATCTGTGGGGAAAGCCGTTCACGGCGGCGGGAGCGCAGAGCGTCGATGGAAAGTGCACCTACGTGTTGCTCCGTCTGGCAGGCGACATCGGCCAGATACAAGCCAATGCGTCAGTGAATGCCGTCCGGGACATCATCAAGAAAGACCCGCCGCCACCGGGGCTCAAGGTTTACGTCAGTGGCGCGGCTCCGCTCGCCTCGGACACGCTGAGTATCGCGAACGCGAGCCTGAACAACGTCACGATCGTGACGATTTTCCTCATTCTGGCGATGTTGCTGCTGGTCTATCGCCGCTTCTCCACCCTGCTGGTGCCGCTGGCCGGAGTACTGATCGAGATGCTGGTCGCGAAAGGAGTCATTTCGACCCTCGGCCACCTGGGCTATATCGAACTTTCTTCATTCGCCGTGAACATCGTCATCGCGCTGACTCTGGGAGCGGGAACCGACTACGGCATCTTCCTGCTGGGCCGCTATCACGAGGCACGACAGGCGGGCGAAAGCAGGGAAGACGCCTACTACATCGCCTACCAGGGTGTCGCGCCCATCGTCATCGGCTCGGGGCTGACCATCGCGGGCGCTTGCTACTGCCTGACATTCGCGCGGCTCAACTACTTCCACACGATGGGGCCGGCCGTCGCCATCAGCATGCTGTTCACCATCGCGATGGCGATGACGCTCGGCCCGGCGATTCTGACCGTGGGCAGCCTGTTCGGTCTCTTTGATCCGAAATCGAAGGCGAAGGCCACCCTGTATCGCCGGATCGGGGCGAGCGTCGTGCGTTGGCCGGTGCCGATCCTCGCGGCCAGCTCCGCCGTCGTCATGATCGGGGCGGTCTTCGTGCCGACCTACCGGCAGAATTACGACGACCGCCAGTACCAGCCGGCCGATGCACCGGCCAACCTGGGCTTTGCGGCGGCAGACCGACACTTCCCAAAGAGCAAGCTGTTCTCCGAGATGCTGATGATCGAGACGGACCACGACATGCGCAACTCGGCCGATTTCATCTCGCTGGACCGGGTGGCCCGAAGTCTCATCCGCCTGCCGGGAGTCGCGATGGTGCAGAGCATCACCAGGCCCATGGGCCGGCCATTGGAACATGCCAAGATTCCCTATCTGTTCACCACCCAGGGCAGCGGGAGCGGTCAACAGCTCCCGTTCAACATGCAACAGAACGCCAACACCGACGAACAAGCCCAGATCCAAACCCACTCAGTCGCGGTGTTGCGCAAAGAAATTGACTTTTTCCAGCAGATGTCGGACCAACTGCATCAGACCGCGCTCACCGTCGCGGATCTACAGCAGATCACCGACCAGATGAATTCGCAGATCTCTAATCTCGACGACTTCTTCCGGCCGATCAAGAGTTATTTCTACTGGGAACGCCACTGCTTCGACATCCCGATCTGCTGGGCATTCAGATCGGTGTTCGACGCGCTCGACAACATCGACAAGCTGGCCGAAGACATCAACGCCGCCAAAGCCTCCATCGAGGCGATCGACAGGATCGTCCCGCAGATCATCACTCAGCTCAAACTCACCGCCGATGACACGGAGGCATTGGCCGCGCTGCTGGTCAAGTCCTACGGTTCCGCGTCCCTACAGGCTATGCAGACGGATCAGACGTTCAACGACTCGGTCAATGTGGGACTGGATTTCGACGCCGCCCGCAGTGACGACTTCTTCTACATACCCCGGGAAGGTTTCGACAACGAAGACGTCAAGACCGGCATGAAGCTGCTGATGTCGCCGGACGGCAAGGCCGCGCGGTTCATCGTCACCCACGAGGGGAACGCCATGGGCCCCGAAGGCGTGGAACACGTCGACAAGTTCCCCGGCGCGATCACCACCATCCTCAAGGAAACCTCGCTGGCCGGCGCGCGGGTCTATATCGGCGGCTCGGGATCCAACGACAAGGACATCAAGGCTTACGCCGCAAACGATCTGCTCATCGCGGCAATCGCGGCATTCGTGCTGATCTTCTTGATCATGATGGTGATCACGCGAAGTTTGTTCGCCGCCATGGTTATTCCCGCCACGGTGGCATTCTCCTACGCCGGCGCATTCGGACTTTCGGTGCTCTTCTGGCAGCATCTCGTCGGCCTGCACCTGCATTGGCTGATTTTGCCGCTGACGTTCATCATCCTGGTGGCGGTCGGTTCTGACTACAACCTGCTGCTGATCGCGCGCGTCAAGGACGAAGTGCACGCCGGGATAAACACCGGTCTCATCCGCGCGCTGGGCAGCACCGGTGGTGTCGTCACGTCCGCGGGACTGGTATTCGCATTCACCATGCTGGCGATGCTCAGCAGCGACCTACGCACCATCGGTCAGATGGGTTCTACGGTGTGCATCGGACTGTTGCTCGACACACTGATCGTGCGTTCCTTCGTGGTTCCGTGCATCATCAGGATTCTCGGGCCGTGGTTCTGGTGGCCGACGCTGGTGCGTGCGCGTCCGTTGCGGCAGAGCTGATTTCACTCCCGCGAGCGTCCCCTCGCAAGCTCCCCCTCGCGAGCGTCCCCAAAGTGCCGGCGCCACCGGCGTGTCGGTGGCAACACGCGAGCGCTCACCGCGCCGGGCCGCTCGTATGGGATACCCACACTCCCCCACCCCCCGCGAGTGACCCCAAAATCTCGGCCCCACCGGCGCGTTCATGGCAACACGCGAGCGCTCACCGCCCCGGGCCACCAACGACCACCAGCAGCAAGATCAAAGCTGCCATTGACGAATGTCACCATTTGCGATTGACTCAGTCGCATGACGGACGTCGTTCCGGCGTGCGGGTCACTGCGGTCCCGCACTGCGATAGCGGTGAGCACCGTGCTGATCCGCCCGATCACCGCGGCCATACCGCCGGAGCGGCCGTGGGGAATGTGGATGACGCGCCAGCTGGTCGCCTCGTTGATGGGCACACTCGGGCCATCATTGGCCGGCGCCCGCGTGAAACAGGTCAATTCCGTTCTGCCAGACGGGCGTCGGATCATCGGCGAATGGGTCTACGGACCGCAGGTTTCACCCGAGGCCGACGGCGCCATCTACTACGTGCACGGCAGCGGCTACGCCATGTGCTCACCCCGCACCCACCGCAGGCTCACCTCCTGGCTGTCCTCGCTGACCGGGCTGCCGGTGTTCTGCGTCGATTACCGATTGGCGCCTCGCCACCGCTTCCCCGCTGCCGCCGATGACGTGCGCACGGGCTGGGACTGGCTGCCGGGCGCTACCGGCCTGCCTCCGGAACGCATTGCGGTCGCCGGGGATTCGGCGGGCGGGCACCTGGCGGTGGACCTGCTGCTACAGCCCGACGCCGCGGCGCGCCCGCCCGCCTCGCTGGTGTTGTTCTCCCCGTTGATCGACCTCACCTTCGGGCTGTGCGCGGCGCGTGAACTCCAGCGCCCCGATCCGGCGCTGCGAGCGGCCGCGGCCGCAAAGATCGTGGCCCTCTACCACGCCGGGGTGGATCCCACCCACAGCCGTCTGACTCTGAACGTCGCCGGCGGTCCGCCGCTGCCACCAACGCTGATCCAGGCCGGCGGGGCGGAGATGCTGCAGGATGACGCACGCCAGCTCGCAGCGGACATCCAGACCGCGGGTGGACGTTGCGAACTGCAGATCTGGCCGCACCAGATGCACGTGTTCCAGGCCCTCCCTCGCATGTCTCCTGAGGCATCGATGGCCATGGCGCACGCCACGCGATTCATCACCGACACACTCCGGCAGAGCCCGGAACCAGCTGCGACGGAGGCGGTTTGATGCTCGGACCATTGGACAGGCTGCTGGGCCGAAAGACCCCGAGTCACGGGGCCCTGGCGGTCGTCACGGGGGCGGGCAGCGGCATCGGCGCCGCCTTCGCGGTCGAACTCGGTCGCCGGGGCGGCAAAGTGGTCTGCAGCGACCTTGACGAGATGGCCGCCAAGCGGACGGCTGACGAACTCATCGCGCAAGGTGCCGAAGCCACGGCGGTGCGCTGCGACGTGTCCAGGATTGAGGACGTGCACGCCCTGGCCGATCAGGCGCAGGAATGGTTCGGCGGGCCGCCGACGCTGGTGATCAACAACGCCGGCGTCGGCGCCGGTGGCGAGCCCATCGGCGATGTCCCACTGGATGATTGGGTGCGCACCCTCGGAGTGAACCTGTGGGGACCGATTCACGGTTGTCACGTCTTCACGCCCATCCTGCGCGAGTCGGTCGGGTCCGGCCAGCCGAAAGCGATCATCAATGTCGCCTCGGCGGCGGCGTTCGGGGCCGCACCCGGCATGGGCGCCTACAACGTCAGTAAGGCCGGGGTGCTCTCGCTGTCGGAGACACTGGCGGCCGAATTGTCCGGCACCGGAATAAAAGTCACCGTGCTGTGCCCGACCTTCGTCAAGACCAACATCGTCGAGTCAGGCCTGCAGGCCGGACGAATAAGCGAGGAGTCCAGCGCGCTGGCCAACCGACTGATGCGATGGACGGGATTTTCCGCCGAGAAGGTCGCGCGGATCTGCCTGGACGCCAACGATCGCGGCGAGCTGTACTGCATGCCCCAGCTGGAAGCGAAGCTCGGCTGGAATGTCAAACGCCTTGCACCGGGCGCATATACGCGCGCGGTCGGGCTGGTGTCGCGCGTAGGGCACTGAAAGTAGGGCACTGAAAGTAGGGCACTGAAACACCCGTCCACCCTGAAAGGACATCGTTGTGGCCATCGAAATGGAAGCCATGCTCGCCAAGATCAAGGATCGCCAGTGGGCGCTCGCCGACATCGACTGGGAGGCGCCGGGGGCCGAAACGATCCGCCCCGAGTTCCGTCCGAAGCTCAAGGCGTTCATGGCCGATCTGTGCTGGATCGAGAACATCGGCGCCCGGGGCTTCGCGGCGCTGGCCAAGAAGGCGCCCAACCCGACCATCGCCGAGATCTACCGGTACTTCCATGCCGAGGAACAGCGGCACGCGAACGCCGAACTGGCGCTGATGAAGCGCTGGGGCATGCTCGAGGACGGCGAGATCCCCGAGCCGAACGTCAACATCCGGCTGGCCATCGAGTGGCTGGACACCTTCGCCGACGACATGCCGCTGTCCGTGCTGGGCACCGTGATCCCGATGCTCGAGGTGGCGCTGGACGGTGCGTTGTTGAAGTTCCTCCTGGAGTCCGTCGAGGACCCGGTCTGCCACCAGGTGTTCGAGAAGATCAACAACGACGAATCTCGGCACATCGCGGTGGATTTCGAGGTGCTGGAGATGATCGGTCACGCTACCGCGCGCCGGCTGGCGATTGAATTCGTCGGCCGCTTCGCGTCGCCGGGTCTGATCCTCGGGATGGTCATGTACGTGCCGCTGCTCAACCGGGTTCGCAACGAGATGGCCGGCATGGGGATGGAGCCGGAGCGGCTGTTCAACGCGGTCAACCGCTTCAAGCAGCTCGGTGAACGCGGTGCCCGCACCCGCCGGGTGCCGACCTACAAATTGCTCAAGCGGCACGGCATGTGGGTGGTCAACCCGCGGCACCCCTACCAACTGCTGGCCAACTCCATGGTGTGGCTCTCGGATTACTATCCCAAGCCGCTGCTGAGGCCGATGCCGAGCTGGTCGCGGGAACTGACCCACGAGCCGGCGGCGTGAGCATGGCAACCATCCACTCCACGCTCATCATCGGCGCCGGTTTCACCGGTCTCGGCGCCGCCATCCGATTGGCCGAAAAGGGCGTCAAGGATGTTGTGGTTCTGGAACGTTCCGACCGGGTCGGCGGAACCTGGCGCGACACCCAGTATCCCGGTGCCAGCTGCGACGTCCCGTCGCTGCTGTACTCGTACTCGTTCGTCAAGAACCCGAAGTGGTCGCGCACCTACTCGCCGGCACCGGAGATCTATCGACACATCGAGGAGATGGCGAACAGGTTCGACGTCCGCCGCAATATCCGGTTCGGTCATGAAGTGACGGGTCTGACATTCGACGAGGACACCGGAGTGTGGACCGCAACCACGAAGAACCGCAAACGCTTCCGGGCACGCACTGTTGTGCTGGCCTCCGGCCCCCTGTCGGACGCCAGCTTCCCGAACATCCGCGGCCTGGACAGCTACCAGGGACACAAGATCCACAGCGCCCGGTGGGACTCCGACTACGACTTCACCGGCAAGCGGGTGGCCGTCATCGGCACCGGGGCAAGCGCCATTCAGATCATCCCCGAGCTGGTGAAGCAGGCCGGCTTCGTCAAAGTGTTCCAACGCACGCCCGGCTGGGTGTTGCCACGGCTGGACGTTGCCACGCCGCCGGCGGTGCAGGCATTGTTCGCGAAAGTCCCTGCCACCCAACAACTTGCCCGGCAGCTGTTGTTCTGGGGTCACGAAGCCACCGCGACGGCGATGGTGTGGAACACCCCGTTGACTTCAGTGGTGGCCCGCCTGGGACAGGCCCACATCCGGGCCCAGGTCAAAGACCCCTGGTTGCGACGCCAGCTGACGCCTGACTTCGCACCCGGATGCAAGCGCATGCTGATCTCCAGCGACTATTACCCGGCCCTGCAGCGCGACAACTGCAAGCTGATCGACTGGCCGATCGCGACGCTGAGTCCGGTCGGGATCCGTACCAGCGACGGGATCGAACACCATCTGGACTGCATCGTGTTCGCCACCGGTTACGACGTCCACCTCACCGGACCCCCGTTTCCGGTCACCGGACTCGGCGGCCGGTCCCTCAACGACGAATGGGCCCGCGGCGCGCAGGCGTACAAAAGCATCAACGCACACGGATACCCGAACCTGTTCTTCATGACCGGGCCCAATTCGGGTCCCGGCCACAACTCCCTGCTGGTCTACATCGAAGGGCAGCTCGATTACGCGGTGCGCGGTATCACCACCATCCTGGACAACGACCTGCGCTATCTCGATGTGCGCGAAGACGTCCAGCGTCGCCACAACGAGCACATCCAGCGCCGGCTGACCAGGACGACGTGGAACTCCGGCTGCAGCAGTTGGTATCTGACCAAAGACGGGTACAACGGGTCCATGTACCCGGGAACCGCGACCCAGTATCTTCGCCAGATGGGTGACTTCCGAATGAAGCATTACGACGCGGTCTCCCGCGTCTGCGCATGACATCTCCCCGGCCCGAACCCGGGACGATCGCCAGCGTGCTGTACAACGTGCGGCGGGCGCCGCAGCGCGTGCGGCGCCAGTCACGCGATTTCGTGGAAACGGCTGTCACTCAGCTTTTTGACGCGGCGACGCGTCACCCGCCGGGCGCGCCGACGTCTAATGAGTACCGGATCGAGGAACTGGCCCGGCTGGCCGGAACCACGACGCGCAACATCCGGGTCTACCGGGACCGCGGCTTGTTGCCGCCACCGCTGCGGGTCGGGCGGATCGCGCTGTTCAACGACACCCACCTGACCCGGCTCCGCCTGATCACCTCGATGCTCGACCGCGGCTACAACATCGCCCACGTCCGCGAGATGCTGAGCGCCTGGGAGGAAGGCAAGAATCTGGGCGACGTCCTGGGCCTGGAAACCGCAATCGTGGGCACCTGGACCACCGAGAAGTCCCAGACCATGCCGCTGGCGCAGGCCCGCGAACTCGTCGACGACGCAACCGCTTTCGATCGGCTGGTGACACTGCACATCATCCGCGTCGACGGCGAGCAGGCCACCGTCACCCGACCCAAGCTCATCGAGGCGTTCAACGAGGTCCGCGGTTACGGGGTGAGCAGCGACAAACTCATCGACTTGCACGAGCAGATCCTGCCCAAGGTCGACGAGATCAGCGACCTGCTGGTCCGCGCCGGATTCGAACATGTCGCGAACCGGATCAAGCCCGGCGAGGCGCTGCCGGCCGACGCCGAGGTCGCCGAACTGATCACCATGCTGGTCCGCTTCCGCACCCAGGCGGTGGCGACCGTCACCGCGACCCTCGCGTCATCGATCGAGTCGAACATCGAGACCCTGGTCAGCCGCCTGCTCGCGGAGTACCTCGAGCGGGCGGCTGAGCCCGATGTCAGTGCCCGCTGAGGGTCAGCGTCCCTTCGGTTTTGAGCACCCGGGCGGCGGTGATCCGCTCGGCCTTGCGCGCCTCCCGGTCCAGATAACGCTGCTTGGATTCGTCGAACTTCTCCGCCGCCTGTTCGATTTCCTTGATCAGGACCGCAAGGTCGTCACGCATCCACGCCGCCTCGCCGGTGAAGTCTTCGCGCTCGAAGATCCGCCACTTCTTCAGCACCGGCATCACCACCTCCTCGAGGTGGATACGTGGGTCGTAGACGCCGCCGACGGCGATGACGACGGCCTTGCGACGAAATTCCGGCACCGTGTATCCGGGCATCTTGAAGTTGCGCAAGATCCGGTGCACCGACTTCATCGCCTGGTTGGGTGCGATCTCGAGGCCCGCTTCGCTGACGTCGCGATAGAAGATCATGTGCAGGTTCTCGTCCGCTGAGACCCGGGCGAGCAACTGATTGGCAATGCTGTCGTTGCAGGCCTTGCCGGTGTTGCGATGCGAGACGCGGGTGGCCAGTTCCTGGAACGAGACGTACATCACCGAGTCGAACAGGCTCTCCGCGAACAGGTTGCCCTGCTGGTTCTGGCCGGGGCTGAAGCCGCGGGTAATCTGTTCCATCCGCAGTTTCTCCAGCTCGACAGGGTCGACGGCGCGCGTCACCACCAGGTAGTCGCGCAGCGCCACACTGTGCCGGTTCTCCTCGGCGGTCCACCGGTTGACCCACTGGCCCCACGCGCCATCGAGGCTGAAGTTCATCGAGATCTCGCGGTGATAGGACGGCAGGTTGTCCTCGGTCAGCAGATTCTGGACCATCGCCACCTGAGCCACGTCGGAGAGTTGACTCTGCCCCGGCTCCCAGTCCTGACCGTCGAGGGCGTAGAAGTTCTTGCCGTCGGACCACGGAATGTAGTCGTGTGGATGCCACTCCTTGAACATCGACAGGTGCCGGTTGAGCAGGCGCTCGGCGACAGGTTCAAGTTCTTGCAGCAGTTGCAGATTCGTCAATTCCTTGGGCACAAGCGTCTCCAGGGTTACTTGGTCGGCACCAGCAGGCCGAGGTTGCCGTCATGGCGGGGATACAACAATTGACCGCGACCGGTTTCCCGGTCGGTGTAAAAGAGCAGGCGCAGGCTGTGTTCACAGGCACGGCGTACTGCCTCGGATTCGCTCAAAGTGGGTGTGGCACGGGAATTCACGATCAGCGGCACCTGAGGTCCGGGCACCTCCGCCGACCAGGCCCACCCCGGTGGGAAGACATGCCGCTGCCGGGCCAGCCGCAGACCCGACGGCCCGGCCCGGTAGACCAGCGCGTCCTCGCCGGTTTCGGCGTCGGTGAACAGATGCGCGTCGTAGTCCATGCCGTCCATCACCGCTACCGCCCGCAGGGGCGTGGTGCGTTGCAGCGCAACCGATTTGCGGCGCGCCACCGAGGCGTCGCAGCCCACCGTCAATATCCGTCGCGTCGGATCCGGCCATGGTCGAGGCCGCCACGGCGCAAGCATCCGGCGGATCTGGCGGTCGAGCCTGTCCAGCGCCGGCGACAACTCGTCGACGCCGGCTGTGACGGCGGCGATGCGCGCCGGGAGTTCGCCTACCGACAGGTTCACCTGCATGACCATCGGGCCGCGGCCACACGTTCCCGTCTTGAGGCGTACCCGAGCGCCTCCGGTGATCTCGTGAAAGGCCAGGACCTCACCGACCGCTTGCGCCACGCGCTCGGCCTGAGCGAGGGTGACCGGGCCGTCGGACGTCACGTCGACGTCGGGGAATTCCCGCACCGACCTCGCCTTGAGTGCCCTCACGCCCCAGCGATCCTTTCTCTTCTTTTCGCGACTTCGAATGCCGCGGAGAAAAGTTTCGCCGTTCGACGCCACCGTCAGATAGAGCCGAAAGTCCCACCGGGAGTGGCTAAAGTCCTGAACGAATGCATAGGCGATAAATACCCGTGGCGAACATCACATTGTGCCGCACCTGCGTATTATCCGGCCGCTTAAATCTGGCTTTCCACCAGATACGGCGCCAGCGTCGACAATTTCTCGCAAGTCTCCTCGAATTCCCGCTCGGGATTCGAGGCCTCGATGACCCCGGCGCCCGCCCGCAGCCAGGTGCGGCCGTCGTGCTCGTAGGCGGCGCGCAGGGCCAATGCCGCATCGAGCGCACCATCGGCGGAAAACTTCACGACCGCGCCGGAATACAGGCCTCGCGGACCTTCGTCGAGACGCAAGATGGCCTCGACACCGTCGGCTTTGGGAATCCCCGAGGCGGTCACAGCGGGGAACAGCGTTTCCAGCGCGTCCATCCGGTCGCTGGACGGGTCCAGTCGCCCGGTGATGGTGGAACCGAGGTGCTGCACGCTCCCCCGCTCGCGCACCGCCATGAAGTCAACGACGGAAGCGGTGCCGGGCGCCGCGATCTCGGTGACCTCCTGCAGCGAGGTGCGCACCGAGATGGCATGCTCCACAATCTCTTTGGCGTCAGACTGGAGGTCCTCGCGAGCCTGCTTGTCGGGCACGGCACCGCGTCCCAGCGCACGCGTTCCGGCCAGCGGCTCGGTGATCACCAGGCCATCGGCCCGGACCGATGTGACGAGTTCCGGACTGTAACCCAGCGCGCGAATACCACCGAGCCGCAACAAGAATGAGCGCACCGGCGTGTTGTGCCGGCGACCGAGCCGATAGGTGGCCGGAAAATCAAGGGCAAACGGCACTTCCAGACAGCGAGACAGAATCACCTTGTGATACCTGCCCGCGGCGATTTCATTCACGGCGACCGCCACCCGGTTGCGATAGCCGGACGGGTCGGCAGACAGATCGACCGCGCGGGAGGGCCGCACCTCGCGCACCCCGGCTGCAAGTAACTCCTCCACCGCCTCACGCTCGCGGGTTCCACCACCGACGAGCCGGATGTCGTCTTGGGTGATCGCGATGCGCAGCCGGGGCCAGAAGACCCGGGCCAGCGGAGTGTGCGGTGCCAGCCGCGTCTGCAGGCCGTAGCGGTACACGCCGAATTCGAAAGCGACCCAGCCGAATGCCTGGTCGGTCTCCAACAACAGCCGGTCAACCGCTTCCCCGAGCACGGCCCCCGGGCGCCCCGACCATTCTTGCCGGCGGGTCACGCCGTCGCGAACAACCCGCAGTTCGTCGCTGTCGAGTTCCACCATCGCCTGCACGCCGGCGGCAAGCTCCCACTGCCCGTCCTGCTCGTACAACAGGTACTCCTCGCCAACCGGCTCGACGAGCACCGCGGCCAGTTCAGCGGCGAGATCGGCCGGTTCAACCCCGGCGGGAAGAGGCAGGCACAGCGACGCCGCGCCGACAGAACTGGTCTGCACACCGGCGTCCGTCACGTAAGTAAATGTAGCCTAACCTATTACAGGTTGCGCCACCCCCGGCACTTTTCGTCTGATGGACCGTTTACGCCTCATACCGAACTAAAAGGTGGCTCATATCCGGGCAGTCTCCGTTCCTGGGCCGGTGAACTGCCGTTCCTGCTGGTAGGGACTGCAAAACGGCCCGACGCCAGCGCGCGATATGTCACGGTACATACCAAACGTTTCCCCACCGTTTACCCCGCGTCCGCCGGCGCGACGGGTCGACAACTCCATGCGCTTCTAGCATCTCAACGGAATCCGTGGGGGGTTCGAGCCCGTCGCGGCAGTCACCTGGCCATCACCAAAAAGGGGAGGACCGTCCCGATGTTCGTCATCCGAATGACCAATGGTGAAGAGATCAAGGGCGACGTCGAGAACTTGACGTTCAACGAGGACACCGGCGTGCTCACCGTGTGCACGGTCGACGGGTTCGAAGAGACCACCACGCACTACTCACCGGCGGCATGGCTCTCGGTAACCCACCGTAAGCGCGACGTCGCAGTTGGCGGGGATGTCAAGTCATCGCGGCTCTCGTCTGTTCGCTGACGCGACACGGAATCTCCCAGCGAATTAACAGGTAATTGGTACCTGGCCCACACGAATAAGGCCCAAAACGCCTTAGCCAGCGCACTTCTGCCTTTCGCTCGTTACGTCGGTGTTTCAGCAATCGCACCACCACGAAAACTGGGCCCAAAACGGCTGTTAGACGCAACATTCTGGGTGGCGCCCGGCATAGGCCCGGGCTAAATTCGCACCGTTATCTGGAATGTGCCGTGGTCGCCATGACGGTCAGTACTTCCTTCGAATCGGCGCAGGATGCTCGAGAGGTGCTCAATGCTGCACGAGTTCTGGGACAACTTCACCCACAACCTGTTCAAGCCTTTGCTGCTGTTCTTCTACTTCGGCTTCCTGATTCCGATCCTCAAGGTGCGGTTCGAGTTCCCCTACGTCATCTACCAGGGCCTGACCATGTACCTGCTGCTGGCCATCGGCTGGCACGGCGGCGAGGAACTCGCCAAGATCAACGCCTCCAGCATCGGCGTCATCGTGGGCTTCATGGTGCTCGGTTTCGTGCTGAACTTCGCGATCGGCGGGCTGGCCTACCTGCTGCTGAGCAGGCTGAAAGGGATACGGGCGGTCGATAAGGCCACCGTCGCCGGTTACTACGGGTCGGACTCGGCCGGAACCTTCGCAACCTGCGTCGCGGTCCTGACCGCCGTCAACATCGCGTTCAACGCCTACATGCCGGTGATGCTGGCCGTCATGGAGATTCCTGGCTGTCTGGTCGCCTTGTACCTGGTAGCGCGCCTGCGGCACCGCGGCCTGGACGCCGCGGGTTACATGCCCGACGAGGCCGGCTACACGGCTCCGGTCAGGGCCGCGATCGGCCCCGGCACTCCCGCGAAGCCGGCACCCGGCCAGAGCCTGGATGCGGAGGCGCAGGCCGCCATCGAGCTGGAGCGGGAACTCTCAATGGAGAAGCTGGACCATCCGGACTGGGAGCCCGACCAGAGCCCGCCGCGGCCGCGGGCCAAGCGGATGCCGATCTTCTCCCGCGAGCTGTTTCAGGAGGTGTTCCTGAACCCCGGACTGGTGCTGCTGATCGGCGGCATCGTCATCGGCCTGATCAGTGGGATGCAGGGGCAGAAGGTGGTAGCCGACGACGACCGCTTCTTCGTCCTGGCCTTCCAGGGCGTGCTGTGCCTGTTCCTGCTGGAGATGGGGATGACGGCTTCCCGCAAGCTCAAAGACCTGCGATCGGCCGGCCTCGGTTTCATCTTCTTCGGTCTGCTGGCGCCCAATCTCTTTGCCACGATTGGGATTGCGGTCGCCTGCAGCTACGCCTCCCTCACCCACACCGACTTCAAGCCCGGCACCTACGTGCTGTTCGCCGTGCTGTGCGGCGCCGCTTCGTATATCGCCGTTCCGGCGGTGCAACGGCTGGCGATTCCCGAAGCCAGCCCGACGCTGCCATTGGCCGCGTCCCTCGGTCTGACGTTCTCCTACAACGTCACCGTCGGGATTCCGCTCTACATCGAGATTGCGCGCATCTTCGAGCAGTGGTTCGGCGTCTGAGGTGGACGTCAGCCCAGCACGGTGCGCACGACCGCGTCGGCCAGTAGCCGGCCCCGGTCGCTGAGGACCAGGTGGTCGCCGACAGACTCCAGCAACCCATCGGCGACCACCTGCTCGGCGCGTTCGCGTTCGACGCCGCTCAGCCGAGCCACCGGTAACCCCTGGCGCAGCCGGATCTGCAGCAACACCTCTTCGGTGTGCAGCGCGTCGGCGCCCAGCTGCTCGAAGCCGGCCACCGGCAGCCCGCCGTCGGCGAGTCTGGACCCATAAGTGTTGGGATGCTTGACATTCCACCACCGGACGTTGCCGACATGGCTGTGCGCGCCGGGTCCGGCGCCCCACCACTGACCGCGATCCCAGTAGCCCAGATTGTGGCGGCACTCACCGCCGGGACGGGCCCAGTTCGACACCTCGTACCACGCCATGCCGGCGGCCGAGAGACGCGCGTCGATCAACTCGTAACGGTGAGCCAGCACGTCGTCGTCCGGCGGCTCGAGCTCTCCGCTGCGGACCCGCCTGGCCATCGCCGTGCCTTCCTCGACCACCAGTGCATAGGCCGACACGTGGTCGACACCCGTCTCCACCGCCGTGTCCACCGAGCGCAGCAGGTCTTCATCGGATTCGCCGGGGGTGCCGTAGATCAGGTCCAAGCTGACGTGCTCGAAGCCCAGCTCGAGCGCCTCGCGGGCCGCCGCGGCGGACCGGTTGGGTGTATGCACCCGGTCCAGCACCCCCAGCAACCGGGGCACCACCGACTGCATGCCCAGCGACACCCGCGTGTAGCCGGCCTCGCGGATCTCCTGGAAGAACTCCGGCCACGTCGACTCGGGGTTGGCCTCGGTGGTGATCTCGGCACCGGGTGCCAGTGTGAAGTGATCGCGCACCATGTCCAGCAGCGTCGTCAGGCGCGCGCCGCCCAGCAATGAGGGGGTGCCGCCACCGACGAACACCGTGTCCACCGTCGGGCCGCCGAGTAGGGCGGCCGCGCGCTCCAGCTCGGTCCGCAGCGCCGTCAGCCAGGCGTCCGGGTTTACTCCGCCCAGTTCCGCCGGGGTGTAGGTGTTGAAGTCGCAGTATCCGCACCGGGTGATGCAGAACGGGACATGGACGTAGAGGCCGAACGGCCGTCCGGGGGTGGGCTGGATGGCCGGCAGTTCCACCGGCACCTCGACAGGAGCCATGCCAAATCTTGGCACGACGGCCCGGTTCGGGCGGTTTCCCAGGCTTTTCCCGGCTTTGTTTACCGAATCACCCAGGTTCGGCTCCTAGTTTTAATCACTGTGAGAAGAAATTTGACCTGGTAACAACCGCGGCAGGGATCCATGGCAGAATGGCAGCCGTGACCGCCGCCAAGTCGAGCCCGCGAGTAGCGCTGGTGGTGCGACGGCATATCGACCTCAAGCGCGTTTGCAGCTGTTGCTGTCTGCCTTGACGCCGTAGACCCAGCCCACCCGTACCACCTGCTGGCTGCCGGATCTGCGCCGCCGGAATCAACGGTGAGTTGCGCGCGTTCCAGCCGGCATGTTCCGAAGGAGAACTGCCCCATGACCACTGCACGCCCCGCAAAGGCGCCCCGGAACGAGGGCCAGTGGGCGCTGGGCAATCGCGAGCCGCTGAACCCCAACGAGGAGATGAAGAAGGCCGGCGCGCCACTCGAGGTGCGCGAGCGCATCGAGAACGTCTACGCCAAGGGCGGATTCGACAGCATCGACAAGAGCGACCTGCGCGGGCGCTTCCGCTGGTGGGGCCTCTACACCCAGCGCGAACAGGGTTACGACGGCTCGTTCACCGGTGACGACAACGCCGATCTGCTCGAGGCCAAGTACTTCATGATGCGGGTGCGGTGCGACGGCGGGGCGATCTCGAGTGCCGCGTTGCGCACGCTCGGGGAGATTTCCACCGAGTTCGGCCGCGACACCGCCGACATCTCCGACCGGGAGAACATCCAGTACCACTGGATCCGGGTCGAGGACGTCCCGGAGATCTGGCGGCGCCTGGACGAGGTGGGCCTGCAAACCACCGAGGCGTGCGGCGACTGCCCCCGTGTGGTGCTGGGCTCCCCGCTGGCCGGCGAGTCGCTGGACGAGGTCATCGACCCCACCTGGGCGATCGACGAGATCGTGCGCCGCTACATCGGCAAGCCTGAATACGCCGACCTGCCGCGCAAATACAAGACCGCGATCTCGGGGCTACAGGACGTCGCGCACGAGATCAACGACATCGCATTCATCGGCGTCAACCACCCTGAGCACGGTCCCGGGCTGGATCTGTGGGTCGGCGGCGGACTGTCGACCAACCCGATGCTGGCCCAGCGGCTCGGCGTGTGGGTTCCGCTGCAAGAAGTGCCCGAAGTGTGGGAGGCGGTGACGTCGATCTTCCGGGACTACGGGTACCGGCGGCTGCGGGCCAAGGCGCGGCTGAAGTTCCTGGTCAAGGACTGGGGCGTCGAGAAGTTCCGTGAAGTTCTCGAGACCGAATACCTCAAGCGGCCCTTGATCGACGGCCCGGCACCCGACCCGATCGCCCATCCGATTGACCACGTCGGCGTGCAGCGCACCAAGAACGGGCTCAATGCCATCGGGGCCTCTCCGATCGCCGGGCGGGTGTCCGGCACCATACTCACCGCGGTCGCCGAGCTCGCCGAGCGCGCCGGCTCCGACCGCATCCGCTTCACCCCCTACCAGAAACTGGTCCTGCTCGACGTTCCCGACGATAAGGTCGAAGAGACGGTTGCCGGGCTGGAAAGTCTTGGCCTGCAGGTGCGGCCGTCGCAGTGGCGGCGGAACTTGATGGCGTGCAGCGGAATCGAGTACTGCAAGTTGTCCTTCGCCGAAACCCGGGTGCGCGCACAGTCTTTGGTGCCCGAGCTGGAAGGCAGGCTGGCAGACATCAACTCCCGCCTGGACGTGCCGATCACCGTCAACATCAACGGCTGCCCCAACTCGTGCGCCCGAATCCAGATCGCCGACATCGGGTTCAAGGGCCAGATGGTCGACGACGGAGAAGGTGGCTCAGTCGAGGGCTTCCAGGTGCATCTGGGCGGTGGCCTCGGTCTGGACAGTGGATTCGGACGAAAACTGCGTCAGCACAAGGTCACCAGCGACGAGCTGGGCGACTACATCGATCGGGTGACCCGCAACTTCCTCAAACACCGCCACGAGGGCGAGCGCTTCGCACAGTGGGCCGTCCGGGCCGAGGAGGACGATTTGCGATGAGCCAGGCGCCCAAACTGACCGAAGACGAGCTGCGCGAGCTGGCGGCGCGCGGCGCGGCGGAACTCGCCGGCGCCGACGCCATCGAGCTGCTGAAGTGGACCGAAGAGAACTTCGGCAACATCAACGGACCGCGCGGCTGGGCGACGTGCAACTACGTGGTGGCCTCCAACATGCAGGACGCGGTGCTGGTGGACATGGCGGCCAAGGTGCGGCCGGGTGTGCCGGTGATGTTCCTGGACACCGGTTATCACTTCGTAGAGACCATCGGCACCCGTGACGCGGTCGAATCCGTCTACGACATCCGCGTCGTCAACGTCAACCCCGAGCACACGGTCGCCGAGCAGGACAAGCTGCTGGGCAAGGACCTGTTCGCCCGTGACCCCGGCGAGTGCTGCAGGTTGCGCAAGGTCGCTCCGCTCGGCAAGGCGCTGCGCGGCTATTCGGCCTGGGTGACCGGCATCCGGCGGGTGGAAGCGCCGACCCGCGCCAACGCCCCGCTGATCAGCTTCGACGAGGCGTTCAAGCTGGTGAAGGTCAATCCGCTGGCGGCCTGGTCGGACGAGGACATGCAGAACTACATCGACAAGCACGACGTGTTGGTCAATCCCCTTGTCTACGAAGGCTATCCGTCGATCGGCTGCGCTCCCTGCACGGCCAAGCCAGTCGAGGGCGCCGACCCGCGCAGCGGGCGCTGGCAGGGATTGTCGAAGACCGAGTGCGGTCTGCACGCGTCGTGACCACCTCGCTGGTGCTGACCGCGCACGGCAGCGCGGACCCTCGCTCGGCGGCCAATGCCCGGGCCGTCGCACGCCAGGTGGCGCGGCTGCGTCCGGGCCTGGACGTGCGGGTCGCTTTCTGCGAGCACAATGCGCCGGGGTTGGTCGAGGTGCTCAACGCGTGCCCGGGCGAGGCCGTCGTCACGCCCCTGCTGCTGGCCGACGCCTACCACGCCCGCGTCGACATTCCCGCCCAGATCGCCGAGTGCGCCGTCAGCGACCGGGTCCGTCAGGCCGGAGTGCTCGGAGAGGATGACCGGCTGATCTCGGTCGCGCGCCAACGGGTGATGGAGTCGGGGGTCTCCCGAATCGACGACACCCTCGGCGTGCTCATGGTGGCCATCGGGTCGTCCGATCCCGCCGCCAATCGCCGGACAGCCGACGTCGCGCCCCGCCTCGCGGCCGGAACCCGTTGGGCCGCAGTGACAACCGCATTCGCCACCCATCCGAAGCCGTCGTTGGCCGAGTCGGTGCAACAGCTGCGCGACCAGGGTGCGCGGCGGGTGGTCGTCGCGCCGTGGTTCCTGGCGCCGGGTCGGATACCGGACCGGGTGGAGCGCTTCGCCGCCGAGGCGGGGGTGGCCATGGCCGCGCCGCTGGGCGCGCACCCATGGGTCGCCCACACCGTGCTGGACCGCTTCGACCACTCCGCCGCGGAGCGCGCCGCGGCGTAGCTCGCTCAGCCTGCAAATCTGCAGCCGGCGTGCGAGAACACCCCTGCGAAAACGCAGGCTCAGTGTGACTCGCGCGCGACGGGGTACCCGCGCACCCATGACGGCTATGCCTCCAGACCCCAATCCTGCTCAAGTGCCGGGCCTCGAGCCCGGCGGCGGCGTCCCGCCCGGCTCGACACCGCCCGATTCGGCACAGACCTCAGGACTATCGGCGGAACAGCCACGTCCGAAGCGGATCCTCACCCCGCTGGTGCTGACCAGCATCATCGCGGTAATCGTCTTCGCCCTGATATTCGTCGCGGTCGCGCTGTGGATGCTGGCGAGCCTCCCTTGACCACCGATCAGGCCGAGGTGAGCGTCGATTCCGCCGGCGCCTCGTTGGCGATCGGCGGCACCCGGGTGGCGCGCACATAGACGATGTCGCCCTCCTTGAGGGCCAGCGCCTCGGCGTCGCCGCGAGTGATCTGAGCGGTGAACGGGCCCCCGGACGCTGCGCTGGTCAGTTCGACCCGAACCTCGAAGCCGAGCGTCACGACCCGATCGACCGTGGCGCGCACGACACCGATCGACTCCGCCGTGCCGTCTCCGCCGGCCACCGCCATCTCCGGATTGCGGCCGACCCGGATGTCGTGCGGCCGGACCAGTGCACCGTTCAGCGCCGACACCGCGCCCAGGAAGGACATCACGAAGGCGTTCTCGGGGGCGTCGTACACGTCGGTCGGGGAACCGATCTGCTCGATACGGCCCTTGTTGAGCACGGCGATCCGGTCGGCCACGTCCAGTGCCTCGGCCTGGTCGTGGGTGACCAGCACCGTGGTGACGTGTACTTCGTCGTGCAGGCGCCGCAACCACGACCTCAGGTCCTCGCGCACCTTGGCGTCCAGCGCGCCGAACGGCTCGTCGAGCAGCAGCACCTCCGGGTCGACGGCCAGCGCGCGCGCGAGTGCCATGCGTTGACGTTGACCGCCGGACAGCTGATTGGGGTAGCGGTTCTGAAAACCACTGAGCCCCACCACTTCCAGCAGATGATCGACCTTCTCGTTGATCTCGGCCTTGGGACGCTTGCGGATCTTCAGCCCGAACGCGACATTGTTGCGCACGGTCAGGTGTTTGAACGCCGCGTAGTGCTGGAAGACGAACCCGATCCCCCGGCGCTGCGGCGGCACCCGGGTGACTTCGCGGCCGTTGATCGTGACGGTTCCGGAGTCGGGCTGGTCGAGGCCGGCGATGGTGCGCAACAGCGTCGACTTGCCTGAACCGCTGGGACCCAGCAGGGCGGTCAGCGATCCGGTGGGCACCACGAAGTCGACGTGGTCCAGCGCGACGAAGTCGCCGTAATGCTTGTAGGCGTCCCGTACGACGATCGCGTTCTTGCCCTGGTCGGTCCCGGTCATGTCTCGATTCTCCCTTATCCGGCCTTATCTGCTTGCTTTTGCCCGACGGGCATCGAGCACCACCTGAACGATCAGCACCAGCACGGCGACCCCCATCAGCAGCGTCGACAACGCGTACGCGCCGTACTCCGCGCCCCGGTTGTAGCGGTCGGACACCAGCAACGTCAGCGTCTGCGACTGCCCCGGCAGGTTGGACGACACCATGATCACCGCGCCGTACTCACCGAGGGTGCGCGCGATGGTCAGCACGATGCCGTAGGTCAGGCCCCAGCGGATGGACGGCAGCGTGATCCGCCAGAAGGTCTGCCACCAACCGGAACCCAGCGTCGCGGCGGCCTGCTCCTGATCGGTGCCCAGTTCGTGCAACACCGGCTCGACCTCGCGCACCACGAACGGCAGAGTGACGAAGATGCTGGCCAACACGATCCCGGGCAGACCGAAGATGATCTTGAATCCGAGGTCACGCTCGACGAACCCGAGGGCGCCGGCACTGCCCCACAGCACGATCAGCGCCACGCCGACGATGACCGGCGACACCGCGAAGGGCAGGTCGATCACCGCCTGCAGGATGCCCTTGCCGCGAAATCGGTTGCGCGCGAGCACCAGTGCCGTCGGGATACCGAACACCACATTCAGCGGCACCACGATCGCCACGACCAGCAGGGACAGGTTCAACGCCGAGATCGCCGCCGGGGTGCTCACCCAGTCGTAGAACTGGCCCAATCCGGGCTGAAAGGTGCGCCAGAGGATTAGCGCCACCGGAACCAGCAGCAGCACAAAGATATACGCCAGCGCGGTGTAGCGGAGCAGGTAACGGACCGTGCGCGACGAGGTCACTCCGATATCTCCTCACGCTTGGCGGCCCGAGCGCCGATGATCCGCAGAACCAGCAGCACGAAAAACGAGATCGAGAGCAGCACAATGGAAATCGCGGCAGCACCGGTGCGGTCGTCGTTCTCGATCAACGTCCGGATCCATTGCGAGGACACTTCGGTCTTGCCCGGTATCGCACCGCCGATCAGCACTACCGACCCGAACTCACCGATGGCACGCGAGAAAGCCAGCCCCGCACCGGACAACAGGGCGGGCAATAAGGACGGCAGCACGACGGAAGTGAAGATCTTGGGTCCACTGGCTCCGAGGGAAGCCGCCGCCTCCTCGGACTCCTTGTCGATCTCCAGCAACACCGGCTGCACGGCGCGCACCACGAACGGCAGCGTGACGAACGCCAGCGCAATCCCCACACCCCACTCCGTGTGCTGCAGGTGCAGGCCGATGGGGCTGTGGTTGCCGTACAGGGCCAGCATCACCAGGCTTGCGACGATGGTCGGCAACGCGAACGGCAGGTCGATCACCGCGTCGACAATGCGCTTGCCAAAGAAGTTGTCGCGCACCAGCACCCAGGCAATGAGCAGGCCGAACACCGTGTTGAGCAGCGTCACCCCGGCGGAAATCGTCAGCGTCACGCGCAACGATTCCAGCGCCGCGTGCGAGGTGACCGCCAGCCGGAAGGCGTCCCAGCCGCCGCCGGCCGCCTGCCAGACGATGGCGGCCAGCGGCAGTAACACGATCACCGACAGCCAGATGGTCGCCACGCCGACCCGAAGGGACGTGCCCGTGCGCCCACCGGCAGGCGTTTGGGCGTCAGCGTCGAGTTCCGGCCGGATCGCCTCGGGATTAGGGGTTGTCGTCACGGTCATCCGGTGGCCTGCGTGTAGATCTTGGTGATGCTGCCCGAGCTCTTGTCGAACAGTTGCGGGTCGACGGTGCCCCACCCGCCCAGGTCGGCGATCGTCCACAGTTTCAGTGGAACGGGGAACTGATCACGGAACGATGCCGCGACGGACGGATCGACCGGCCGGAAACCGGCCTTCGCCCACAGCGTCTGCGCGGCGGCGGTGTACTGAAAGTTTTTGAATGCGACGGCAGCCGCGAGGTGAGTACTGGTGCTCAGCACCGCCATCGGGTTCTCGATCTTGAATGTCTGTGGCGGCGTGACGTGTTCGACCGGCTTGCCGGCCCGCTCGGCGGCGATGGCCTCGTTCTCGTAGCTGATCAGAACATCTCCACTGCCCTGGACGAAAACGTCCGTCGCCTCTCGCCCCGAGCCTGGACGCATTTTGACGTGTTCCCTCACCAATCGGTTGACAAACTCGATCCCGGCCTGGCCGTTGCGACCGCCCTCACTCTTGACGGCGTACGGGGCCAATAAATTCCACTTGGCCGAACCCGAACTCAGCGGGCTGGGTGTCACCACGTCGACGCCCGGACGCAGCAGGTCGTCCCAGTCGTGGATGTTCTTCGGATTTCCCTTGCGGACCACCAGTGTCACCACCGAACCGAACGGGATGCCCTTGGTAGCGCCGGTGTCCCAGTCCTTGGCGACCTTGCCGCCCTTGACCAGCCGGGTGATGTCCGGTTCGACCGAGAAATTCACCAGGTCGGCCGGCTTACCTTCGGCGACGCCGCGCGACTGGTCCCCGGAGGCGCCGAAGGAGGTGATGACCTGCACACCCTTGCCCTCTTCTGAGGCGTTGAAGGCCGGGATCACCTTGCTCCAGCCAGGTTCGGCGACCGAGTAGGCAACCAGCGTGATACTCGACTTGGCGTCCGCCAGTCCACCGCCGCCCACCACATCGCTGGGACCGCCGCTGCACGCGGCAACCACACCGGCGATGAGCGCCAGGGCGGCGAACCGGCGCCAGCGCCATCGGATGTCGGAGAACCTCTGCGACATTGATTGCCTCTCAGTGCGGGACTGTCGGATTGCGGGTCCCGTGCTGCGGAAAGGCGATTAGTCAGTGACGACGGAGATCACGAACTCCATCCCAGACCTGCACGGGTTCAGGGAGTCAGCGACAACAGCGTGCGTCGACCGCGGCGCAACTCACCACGGCGAAATCAGCGCAGCCGAACGCCGAAACGCGGCGCTCCAAAACTGTGGCTGCGGCATGCATGTCGCGAAGCCTAACAGAGTTCACGCCGCGGGCAATTTGGCGGGGGAATCAGTGTGTGACCAGCCAGGTGACGATGACCAGTGCCACCAGCGCGACAAGAATGAGGGTGACGTGTGAACGGGGCATTGTGATTATCCGGAGCTCTCATCGGAATGCCGAGCGCGCCGCAACAATTCGATGCCACGGCCGAGCAACCCATCCAGCAATGTCGCGAGCAGGTACGCCAGGGCAAGCACCACCGGCATTACCGCCAGGGCCTGGAGCACGAACGGCAGACCGGAGAGCCACAGTTCAACGCCGTCCCACCAATTCAGGAAGCCGTTCACCGTGACCACCCTAGTCCCGGCCGGGGTGCGTACGCGCCCACGTAACACCTCGGTTGCGGAGGTGGACGCGAAGCGGGTCCACGGTCGATGATGTCGGGATGGCCTTGCACCCCGATGCCGCTGATACAGCTAACGACGAGGTGGTCGATTCGGTCGAGGAGGCCCCCACCATCTCCGCGTCCACCGAGCTTCAAGCGTTCGACCCGTCGATGCCAGTTGAGATCGACTCGGCCCTGCCGTTCCCGTCCAGCTCGTCGTCGCGCAACCCGTTCCCGCCGATCGCCGACTACGCCTTCCTGTCGGACTGGGAGACGACCTGCCTGATCTCGCCGGCCGGCTCGGTGGAGTGGCTGTGTGTGCCGCGGCCGGACTCCCCCAGCGTGTTCGGCGCCATCCTGGACCGCAGCGCCGGCCATTTCCGGCTCGGCCCGTACGGCGTCTCGGTGCCGTCGGCGCGGCGCTACCTGCCCGGCAGCCTGATCATGGAGACCACCTGGCAGACCCACACCGGCTGGCTGATCGTGCGCGACGCCCTGGTGATGGGACCGTGGCACGACATCGAACGGCGGTCGCGGACGCATCGCCGCACCCCGATGGACTGGGACGCCGAACACATTCTGCTTCGGACAGTGCGCTGCGTCAGCGGCACCGTCGAACTGATGATGAGCTGCGAACCGGCCTTCGACTACCACCGCCTCGGCGCCACCTGGGAGTACTCGTCCAACGCGTACGGCGAGGCCATAGCCCGGGCCAACAAGCAGCCCGACGCGCATCCGACACTGCGGCTGACCACCAATCTGCGGATCGGACTGGAAGGCCGCGAGGCGCGCGCCCGGACCCGAATGAAAGAGGGCGACGACGTGTTCGTCGCGCTGAGCTGGACCAAGCACCCGCCGCCGCAGACCTACCAAGAGGCCGCCGACAAGATGTGGCAGACCACCGAGTGTTGGCGGCAGTGGATCAACATCGGCAACTTCCCGGACCACCCGTGGCGGGCCTACCTGCAGCGCAGCGCCCTGACCCTGAAGGGGTTGACGTACTCCCCGACGGGCGCCCTGCTGGCCGCCGCCACCACGTCGCTGCCCGAGACGCCGCAAGGCGAACGTAACTGGGACTACCGCTACTCCTGGATCCGCGACTCGACGTTCGCCCTGTGGGGCCTCTACACCCTGGGCCTGGACCGCGAGGCCGACGACTTCTTCGCGTTCATCGCCGACGTGTCCGGCGCCAACAGCAACGAACGCCACCCGCTGCAGGTGATGTACGGCGTCGGGGGCGAGCGCAGCCTGGTCGAAGAAGAACTCAACCACCTCTCCGGCTACGACCACGCGCGCCCGGTCCGCATCGGCAACGGCGCCTACGACCAGGTGCAGCACGACATCTGGGGCTCGGTACTCGACTCCTTCTACCTGCACGCCAAATCCCGCGAGCAGGTCCCCGAAACGCTGTGGCCGGTGCTGAAAAAGCAGGTGGAAGAGGCGATCAAGCACTGGCGGGAGCCCGACCGCGGCATCTGGGAGGTGCGCGGCGAGCCGCAGCACTTCACGTCGTCGAAGGTGATGTGCTGGGTGGCGCTGGACCGCGGGGCGAAGCTGGCCGAGAAGCAGGGTGAGCTGAGCTACGCCGGGCAGTGGCGGGAGATCGCCGACGAGATCAAGGCCGACATCCTCGAGCACGGCGTGGACTCCCGGGGTGTGTTCACCCAGCGTTACGGCAGCGACGCACTCGACGCGTCGCTGCTGCTGGTGGTGCTGACCCGGTTCCTGCCGCCCGACGACCCGCGGGTGCGCGCGACGGTGCTGGCGATCGCCGACGAACTGACCGAGGAAGGCCTGGTGCTGCGGTACCGGGTGCACGAGACCGACGACGGGCTGTCCGGCGAGGAAGGCACGTTCACCATCTGCTCGTTCTGGCTGGTGTCGGCGCTGGTGGAGATCGGTGAGGTGGCTCGCGCTAAGCGGCTGTGCGAGCGGCTGCTGGCGTATGCCAGCCCGTTGCACCTGTACGCCGAGGAGATCGAGCCGCGGACCGGCCGGCACCTGGGCAACTTCCCGCAGGCGTTCACCCACCTGGCGTTGATCAACGCGGTGGTGCACGTGATCAGGGCCGAGGAGGAAGCCGACGGTTCGGGGACGTTCCAGCCGGCCAACGCGCCGGTGTGAGTCCAGCGCGGCCTGACCTCATCAGCTGGTGGCCCGTCGGTGCGCGGTAGCCAGAATCGGCTCGGCAGCGACGGCGGTGAAAGGCACCGCGAGTGGGAAATCGGTTGACAGCGAACGAATTTCGGCGGAGCTCACAATGGTGGCCAGGGCGAGAGTGGCCTCCAGCATGGCGAAGTGATCGCCGATGCATTTGCGGGGCCCACCGCCGAAGGGGATGTACTGCCAACGGTCCCGGCCCCGGGAACGCTCGGGGCTGAAGCGGTCCGGGTCGAACGTCTGCGGGTCGTCCCACAGCGCGGGGTCTCGGTGCAACGCGTATGCGCTCAGGAGCGCGAACGAGCCGGCCTCGACGCGGTGGCCGTCTACGACGATGTCGGAGTCGATCATCCGGCCGAAGGCCGGCGCTGCGGGGCACAGGCGCAACGCCTCGTCGAGCACCTGGACGGTGTACCCCAGTCGCGGCACGGCAGCGATGGTGATCGGGCCGCCGCCGAGCGCGTGAACCTCGCTCACCACCCGCTCTTGCAGGTCGCGGTGGCGGCCGAGTTGCCACAGTGCATACGCCAGCGTCGTCGCGGTGGTGTCGTGCCCGGCGAGCATGAAGACGACCAGATCGTGGCAGATCTCGTCGTCGCTGAGCCGCTGCCCGGTGGCCGGGTCCTTCGCATCCATGAGTGCTCGCACCAGCGGCGCGTCGCGGTCGGGGTCGATCCGGCACTCGCGCAGGATCTCGGCAGCCAGCCCGTGCAGGACAGTGGCGGCGCCACGGGCTCGGCGCCGCGCGGGCGTCGGCAACCAGCGGGGAGCTCGAACGGGCCGGAACGCCCGGTCGGCCACCCACGAGAAGGCGGTCCGCAGCGGGGCCCCGATGACGTCGGACTGCTCCTCGAGGTCGAGTCCGAACACCGAGTGGCCCAGCGCGCGCAGAGTGATCGCGCGCGTCGCAGCGTCCAGGTCGATGGTGGTGCCATCGGCCCAGCCATCGGCGACCGATCGGGCGGCATCGGACATGTGGCCGGCGAACCGGGCCACGGTCTGTTTGGTGAACAGCGGTTGCAGAGTGCGCCGACGCGGGAGCCAATCGCGGTGCGTCAGGCTCAAGATATTGTCGCCCATCAGCCCGCGCATCTCGACCATGTGGGGCGCAGTGCCTCGCTCGGCAGCCTCGTCGGTGCGGGCCAACACGTCGTGGACTCCCTGCGGGGACGCGATGAACACCAGCGGCGGCGTGAGCCATTTTGGTCCAAGGACGTTGCGGGTAACCGCTCCGCCGGCGCGATGGAGGGCAATCTGCCCATCGGTGAATTGCCGGGCGGCCTTGAAGCGTACGGCGTACGGCAACGGATTCTTCGGGATCAATGGCAGCGATCGCACCGCCGTTGCGGTGCCGTCGACGGATGTCATGGTGGTCTCCTCGTCGTGGTGTACGACTCGACCATCCGACGGACACTGGGGCAGAACCATCGTCAGGAGTGCGTATTTCTGCACAGTGGGGGGCGTAGATACGCACATTTGACGATGTATTGACCGTCCGGGCGGACGCATGCTGGCTACCATGACCACATTGGATCCGGTCGGGGGTGCGCCTGTGGTGAACGGCAGCGAACTCGGCGTCGGGCGATTGTTGCCAACCGGCACGGTGACTCTGTTGCTGGCCGATGTCGAAGGCTCCACCCGGTTGTGGGAACAGCGCGGTACGGAGATGCCCGCGGCGGTGGCGCGCCTGGATCAGACTGTCGGCCAGATCGTCGTCGCCTACGGGGGCGTACGCCCGGTGGAGCAAGGTGAGGGCGACAGTTTCGTAGCCGCATTCGCCCGGGCCAGCGAAGCATTGGCGTGTGCGCTGGATCTGCAGCGCGCTCCGCTGGCGCCGATCATGCTGCGCATCGGGTTGCATACCGGTGAGGTTCAGTTGCGCGATGCCGGCAATTACTTCGGTTCGACGATCAATCGAACGGCTCGGATTCGCGACCTGGCGCACGGCGGGCAGACGGTGGTATCGGGTACGACCGCGGAATTGGTGGCCGACCGGTTGCCGGACGGGGCGTGGCTGACCGATCTGGGCACCCACCGGTTGCGTGACCTGCCCCGTCCCGAGCGGGTGCTGCAGGTGTGTCACCCAGATTTGCACAACAAGTTCCCGCCGTTACGTGCCGCGAAAACGTCGACAGTGCAAGGTGTCCCGGCGCAACTGACGAGTTTCGTCGGCCGCGACGCCGAAATGGCCGCGATCCAGCTGCTGCTGCAGCAGCACCGGTTGATCACGTTGACCGGCTGCGGCGGCGTGGGTAAGACACGGCTGGCCGGGCAACTGGCTGCCCGCTTGGCCTCGAGTCTCGGTGACGGCGCCTGGTTCGTCGACCTGGGACCGGTCACCGACGCCGAGGCCGTGCCCGTCGCGGTTGCCCGTGTGCTTGGCCTGCCCGACCGACGCACCCGTTCCACTGCCGACACCCTCCTGGAGCACCTGCGCTCCAAACACGCCATGGTCGTGCTGGATAACTGTGAGCACTTGTTGGACGAATGCGCGGATCTGGCCACCGCGATCCTGGACCGCTGCCCGGACGTGACCGTGCTGGCCACCAGCCGTGAGCCGATCGGTGTCGCCGGTGAAGCGATCTGGCGAGTGCCGTCGCTGCCGCTGTCCGACGCTGCAGTACAACTTTTCGTCGACCGTGCCCAACAGGTATGCGCCGCCTTCAACCTCACCGGTGACGAAGCCGCGACCGTGGCCGAGATCTGCCGGCGCCTGGACGGCATCCCGTTGGCCATCGAACTTGCCGCCGCGCGGGTGCGGGTGCTCTCGCTCAGCGACATCGCTTCGAGCTTGAACGACCGGTTCCGCCTGTTGACCGGCGGTGTGCGAACCGCAGTACGCCGCCAGCAGACGCTGCGCGCATCGGTCGACTGGTCGTATGCGCTGCTGAGTGAACCCGAATGTGTCCTGCTGCACCGACTGGCGGTGTTCATGGGCGGATTCGACCTGTCCGCCGCGCAAGCCGTCGCAGTAGGCGAGGATTTGGCCTCCCACCAGGTTCTGGACATGCTGTCGCTGCTGGTCGACAAGTCGTTGGTGGTGGCTGAAACCGCAAGCGGCAGAAAGCGATACCGACTCTTGGAGACGATTCGGCAGTACGCGCAGGAAAAGCTCGGTGTGTCCGGTGAAGCCGAAGCACTGCATGCCCGGCACGCGGAGCACTACGCCACCGTGGCCGCACGACTCGACAATCCCGGACAAAACCGGCTGGACGCTCTTGTCGCTGACACGGACCTCGAGTTCGACAACATGCATGCTGCCTTCACCTGGTATCAGGACAGCGCCGAGCCCGAACACGCTCTGAAATTGGCGTCCGCGTTGACACCACTGTGGATCATGCGCGGTCGGCTCACCCAGGCGTCCAGCTGGTTCGACGCCGTCTTGGGTGACCAGAAGGCCCAGAGCGCTGGCATCGCTCGTGAAACCTATGCCCGTGTACTGGCCGACCAGGCCTTCCTCGGCGGCTGGTATGGGATCCCCGGTGCCGGCGAACAAGCCGAACAGGCGGTGGCGATCGCACGCGAGCTCGGCGATCCCGCCCTGCTGCTCCGCGCCCTCGCCAGCCGTAGCGGATGTCACGACCCAGCGGCGGCGGCGCCCTATATCCCAGAGATGCTCGACCTGATTCGTGTTCTCGGTGACCAATGGCGACTGGGCCAGACCAAGATGTGGAGCGGGTATGTCGCCGTAGGGTCGGGTGATCCGATCCGCGCACGCGCGGACGCCGACGAAGGGCTGAGCCTCGCCGAGGCCACCGGGGATGGGTTCACTGCGCGTGAGTGCCGTACCTGGCGGGCGCTTTCCCTGCTGTTTCAGGGTGATCTGAGCGCGGCGGCCGCGGAATCTCGCGCCGTAGCGGCCGAGGCGCAGACGGTGTACGACGGCATCGCGCAAATCCTTGGCTCGATGTCGCTGAGTCTGGCGCTGGCGTACCAAGGCGATGTTGTCGGTGCACGAGAGTCCATCGAGACCGCCCTCGAGATGTCGGCGACGCTGGGTGGTTTCGACACGGATGTCGCGCATTCGTTGTGGGCGCGCGCGGCCATCGCGGCCGGTGAGGTCACAACGGCCGCATCCGCCTGCGAGGAGGCCTGGCGGGTGCGGAAGCCCGGGCGGGAATCCATCATCCTGAGTTTCACGCCGTTCGCCGCGACCGCGTTGGCGAGTGGCGATTTGGTGGCCGCCCGCCGATGGGCCGACGAGACCATCGCCAAGAACACCGGGTGGCATCGGATGGTGGCGCAGGTTGAGCGCGCCCGGGTCGCGATCGCCCGGGGAGAGCTCGACCTCGCCGAACGCGACGCACACGACTCGCTGGCCATCGGCAGCGAGATCGAGTCGATCCTCGTCGCCGCCGATGCCCTGGAGTGCCTCGCCGAACTCGCCGTCACCGGCGACAGCCACATGCAGGCGGCGCGCATTTATGGTGCCGCGCAGGCTATTCGCGAACGGCATCGCATCGCCCGATTCGAGATATACCAGGACGGCTACGACCGCGCTCTGGCTGAAATCCGAAATAATTTGAGCGACATCGACTTCGAGGATTCCTGGGCGCAAGGCGCGGCGATGAGCACCGACGAGGCGATCGGCTACGTACGACGCGGACGCGGCGAACGCAAACGTCCACGCACCGGCTGGGCCTCGCTCACGCCGACCGAACACGAGGTCGTCAAACTCGTCAGCGAAGGTCTCACCAACAAAGACATTGCCGCCCGACTCTTCGTCTCACCCCGCACCGTGCACACCCACCTCACCCACGTTTACGCCAAGCTAGACCTCAGTTCCCGGGTGCAGTTGGCACAGGAAGCGGCCCGTTACAACTAGATTCGCAGCGAGCGCGATCGGCCCCTATTTCTTGCCCTTATCCCCCGCGGCTTCGGTGGACAGGGCGGCCACGAACGCTTCCTGCGGCACGTCGACCCGTCCGATGGTCTTCATCCGCTTCTTGCCTTCCTTCTGCTTTTCCAGCAGCTTGCGCTTGCGGGTGATGTCACCGCCGTAACACTTGGACAAAACGTCCTTGCGGATGGCCCGAATATTCTCGCGCGCAATGATTTTCGAGCCGATCGCGGCCTGGACCGGCACTTCGAACTGTTGCCGCGGGATCAGTTCCTTGAGCTTGGTGGTCATCTTGTTGCCGTAGGCCGAGGCACCGTCCTTGTGGACGATGGCACTGAATGCGTCGACGGCTTCGCCCTGCAACAGGATGTCGACTTTGACCAGTTGCGCCTCCTGCTCGCCGGCCTCCTCGTAGTCCAGGCTGGCGTAACCGCGGGTGCGTGACTTCAACGAGTCGAAGAAGTCAAAGATGATCTCTCCCAACGGCATTGTGTAACGAAGTTCCACCCGCTCCGGCGACAGATAGTCCATGCCGCCGAGCTCGCCGCGCCGCGACTGGCAGAGTTCCATGATGGTGCCGATGAATTCGCTGGGCGCGATGATGGTGGTCTTCACGACGGGCTCGTAGACGGTGCGGACCTTGCCTTCCGGCCAGTCCGACGGGTTGGTCACCACGATCTCGGTGTTGTCGTCTTTCACCACGCGGTAGACGACGTTGGGTGAGGTCGAGATCAGGTCGAGGTCGAATTCGCGCTCGAGGCGTTCGCGGGTGATCTCCATGTGCAGCAGGCCCAGAAATCCGCAACGGAACCCGAAGCCCAGCGCCACTGAGGTTTCCGGCTCGTACGTCAGGGCCGCGTCGTTGAGTTGCAGCTTGTCCAGGGCGTCGCGCAGGTTCGGGTAGTCCGAGCCGTCCACGGGATAGAGCCCGGAATAGACCATGGGTTTGGGTTCGCGGTAGCCGGTCAGCGCTTCCTTGGCGCCGTTGCGCGCCGTCGTCACGGTGTCCCCGACCTTGGACTGGCGGACGTCCTTCACTCCGGTGATCAGATAGCCCACCTCACCCACCCCGAGGCCGTCGCTGGCCTTGGGTTCGGGCGAGACGATGCCGACCTCGAGCAGTTCGTGGGTGGCGCCGGTGGACATCATCGCGATGCGTTCGCGCGGGACGATCTTGCCGTCGACCACGCGGACGTAGGTGACCACGCCGCGGTAGATGTCATAGACAGAGTCGAAGATCATTGCCCGGGTGGGACCGTCGGCGTCGCCCTGCGGCGGCGGCACCTCGCGCACCACGTGGTCGAGCAGGTCGGCGACGCCCTCGCCGGTCTTGCCGGACACCCGCAATACGTCGCCGGGTTCGCAGCCGATGATGTGCGCGATCTCGCCTGCGTACCGGTCCGGATCGGCGGCCGGCAGGTCGATCTTGTTGAGCACCGGGATGATGTGCAGGTCGCGGTCCAGCGCCAGGTAGAGGTTGGCCAGGGTCTGCGCCTCGATGCCCTGGGCAGCGTCCACCAGCAGCACGGCTCCCTCGCAGGCTTCGAGGGCACGGGAGACCTCGTAGGTGAAGTCGACGTGGCCCGGGGTGTCGATCAGGTGCAACACGTATTCGGTGTCGTCCACCTTCCAGGGCAGCCGCACGTTCTGCGCCTTGATGGTGATGCCGCGCTCGCGCTCGATGTCCATCCGGTCCAGGTACTGGGCGCGCATCGAGCGCTCGTCGACCACCCCGGTCAGCTGCAGCATCCGGTCGGCCAGCGTCGACTTGCCGTGGTCGATGTGAGCGATGATGCAGAAGTTCCGAATCTGCGCCGGCGGGGTGAAGGTCTTGTCGGCGAAACTGGCGATGGGAAATCTCCTGGTCGAGCGGTCAACGAGTATGCCCAGCGTATCCGTGCGCGGCAGCCGGGACACAATCACGCGGTTATGCTGCGAGCATGGCACCGGGTAAGAAGTCGTCCGGCAAGTCACAGTGGAAGACGTTCCAGCGGTTCGCGGAGAACTTGGTCAGCGAGGCTCCGAAGGTGGTCCAGCGGCTGCAGAACACGCAGGAGACGCTGAAGACCATCCAGCAGGCGGTGAAGATCACCGCGAACATCATGGCGATGGGTCTGCCGGCGCCGCCAACGGAGGTCACCGCCGGTCGGCCGGTGACCAAAACGAGCTTCCCGACTGCGCAACGGGCCCGAAAAGTGATGTATGCACCCGATCTCGACGGTCGGGCTGATCCCGGGGAGATCGTGTGGACCTGGGTGGTCTACGAGGACGATCCGACCCGCGGCAAAGACCGGCCGGTGCTTGTCGTGGGTCGCGACCGCAGTGTCCTGTTGGGCCTGATGCTTTCCAGCCAGGAGCGCCAGTCCGACGACCGGGACTGGGTCGCGATCGGTTCGGGTGACTGGGATTACGAGGGCAGGCCGAGCTGGGTGCGGCTGGACCGGGTGCTCGACGTGCCCGAGGAAGGCATCCGCCGCGAGGGCGCGATTCTGGAACGCGAAACCTTCGAGGTGGTCGCCGCCCGGTTGCGTGCCGAGTACTCCTGGCGCTGAGGTTGCGTGAGCAGACGCAAAATCGCATTGGAGCGTTTGCTCCGGTGCGATTTTGCGTCTGCTCGCGGGTGGAACTCGCGCCTGGAACTCGCGGTGAGACTCAGCCCTGGGTGATGTAGGACTGCAGCTGCTGCTGCTCGGCCTCGAGCTCACCCATGCGGGTCTTGACCACGTCACCGATGCTGACGATGCCGATCAGCTTGCGGCCGTCGAGCACCGGCACGTGCCGCACCCGGTTCTGGGTCATCAACACGCTGATGTTGTCCACCGTGTCGGACTTCGTACAGGTGGCGACGGCACTGGTCATGATCTTGGAGACGGGACGCGACAACACGCTGGCACCGTGCACGTGCAGTTGGCGCACCACGTCGCGTTCCGACACGATGCCGACCACGCCCTCGTCGCCCATCACCACCATGGCGCCGATGTTCTGTTCGGCCAGACCGGCAAGCAGTTCCCGGACCGTCGCGTCTGGGTTGATCGTCGTCACCGCCGCACCCTTGTTCCGCAAGACGTCCGCGATCCGCATCAATGCCTCCCGTCGGTGGTGATCTGATTCACACAGGCTACGACTAACTCGGCCGACGGGAAAGGAGACATCCTGACCCGCAGGCACCCGAATCGGTCGATTGCGGTGAACACACCGGACCGGCTTGCAAGGATGGGGCCATGATCGAGGTCACCCTGCTCGGAACCGGAAGTCCCATCCCCGATCCCAACCGCGCCGGACCGGCCACCCTGGTGCGCGCGGGCGGTCAGGTGTTCCTGGTGGATTGTGGCCGCGGGGTCCTGCAGCGTGCGGCTGCGGTGGGCGTCGGCGCCGCCGGGCTGTCGGCGCTGCTGCTCACCCATCTGCACAGCGATCACATCGCCGAGCTCGGGGACGTGCTCATCACCAGCTGGGTGACCAACTTCGCGCCCGATCCCCCGCCGCTGCAGATCATCGGCCCGCCGGGAACCGCCGAGGTGGTACAGGCGACGCTCAAGGCGTTCGGCCACGACATCGGTTACCGCATCGCCCACCACGCCGACCTGAACGCACCGCCGCCGATCGAGGTCCACGAGCACACCGACGGGCCGGTGTGGGACCGCGACGGCGTGACGATCCGGGTGGCGCCGACCGATCACCGTCCGGTCGCGCCCACCATCGGATTCCGCATCGAGTTCGACGGCGCGTCGGTGGTGCTGGCGGGCGACACCGTGCCGTGCCCCACTTTGGACGAATTAGCCTCTGGCGCAGATGCTTTGGTGCACACGGTGATCCGCAAGGACATCCTGACCCACGTTCCGCAGCAGCGGGTGAAGGACGTCTGCGACTACCACTCGTCGGTGCAGGAGGCCGCCGCGACCGCCGCCCGCGCGGGCGTGGGCACCCTGATCATGACGCACTATGTGCCCGCCGTCGTGCCGGGCCAGGAGGAGCAGTGGCGGGCGTTGGCCGCCACCGAATTCGGCGGACGGGTCGAGTTGGGCGACGACCTGCACCGTGTGGACGTCTCGGCGCGGCAGTAACGGCCACGCTTCGCCCCGGTGGAAATGGATGTCCTCGCACTGACATCGAGGTACTATCCGCTCCTGCCGATTCGTCGAAAGGTGCCGCATGTCGTGGTTCGCCGTGGGGCCGGAGGCAGTCGCGGCTGCCGCGGACAGCCTGGCCGGCGTCGGCTCCACGATCGGTGAGGCCAATGTCGCCGCGGCTCTGCAAACGGCTGGCGTGCCGGCGGCCGCGGCCGATCAGGTCTCGGCGGCGGTAGCGGCGTTCTGGGGATCGCACGCGCAGGGCTACCAGAACATCGGCGCTCAGATGTCGGCATTTCACGACCAGTTCGTCCAGGCGCTGAACAGTAGTGGCGCGGCCTACGCCAACGCCGAGGCGGCGGCCGCGTCGCCGCTGCAGGATCTGCTCGGTGTTATCAACGCGCCGACTCAGCAGCTACTCGGGCGGCCGCTGATCGGTGACGGCGCGGACGGCGCAAACGTCGGCGGGATCGGCCAGGCGGGCGGCGCCGGCGGACTGCTCTACGGCAACGGCGGCCGCGGCGGCAACAGCACAGCGCTGGGCTTCGCCGGGGGCAACGGCGGAGCGGCCGGTCTGATCGGTAACGGCGGCCAGGGCGGGGCAGGCGGCATCGGCGCCCGCGGCGGAGTAGGCGGCAACGCATGGCTCCTGGGCGCCGGCGGCGCCGGTGGATCCGGCGGTGTCTCGGCCTTCGAAGGCATGGCCGGCAACGGCGGCAACGGTGGTATGGGTGGGCTCTTCGCCGGCAACGGTGGCGCGGGCGGGCCCGGTGGCGCGACCGGCGACAATACCGCTATCGCCGCCGGGGTTGGTGGCTTGGGGGGCGATGCTCAACTGTTCGGCAACGGCGGAGGGGGCGGGGCCGGCGGCGCCGGCGGCAGCATTCAGGGCGGTCAGGGTGGCGACGGTGGCGGCGGCGGCGCGCTGTTCGGCAATGGCGGTCTCGGCGGAGGCGGCGGAAACGGTAACTTCGGCGGCAATGGCGGTGCGGGCGGTTTGGCCGGCTACGGGTTCGGCGGCGGTGGCCAGGGCGGTCACGGTGGTGACGGCACCACGGCATTCGGCGGCAGCGGAGGCGACGGCGGCCGCTCGGCGGTGATCTTCGGCTCGGCCGGCGACGGCGGCGACGGCGGCGCAGGCGTCACCGGAGGGGGCACCGGCGGCACCGGCGCCGGGGCCGGACTGTTCGGCTTCGCCGGCAATGGCGGCAACGGCGGATCCGGCGGCGGCTTCGGCGGTCAGGGCGGGGAAGGCGCGTTCATCATCGGTAGCGGTGGCCAGGGCGGCGCCGGCGGCGCGGGCAACGCCACCAGCATCGACGGCGGCCCAGGCGGGGCCGGTGGCGATGCCCGGTTCATCGGCAACGGCGGCAACGGCGGCGCTGGCGGAGTAGCCTTCGGCGCTGGCACCAATGGTGCAGGTGGGGCGGGTGGTGCCCCTGGTACCTTCGGCAGCCCCGGACTGCACGGCTAATCAGACACGCGAATATAAATTCGTGCAGCGGCAACGGCTCAAAGCGCGTAATAATAGTTAGCGGGGCGAAAAGGCGGACTTCCGTCGTCACCCATCGTTGCCGAACTCGAGGTTGCCGCATGTCGTGGTTTGTCGCAGGACCGGAGGCGATAGCCGCTGCGGCCAGCGACCTGGCCCGTATCGGGTCGACCATCGGCGAATCCAACACGGCTACGGCTCAGCAGACGGCAGCGATACCCGCGTCCGCCGCCGACGGCGTTTCCGCGGCCGTCGCCTCGTTCTGGAACGCGCACGCCCAGGGTTACCAGGACATCAGCGCCCAGATGTCGGCGTTTCACGAGAAGTTCGTCCAGGCACTGACCGCCGGAGGCGCCGCCTACAGCAACGCCGAAGCCGCGGCGGCCTCGTCGCTGCAGGGCGTCCGCGACCTGCTGGGCCCGTCGGCCTGACGCTGCACTAGGCCAACCGGGTGATCTCGACTTCCACGTCGAGGTCGGTCGCACCCAGCCCGGAATAAATACCTTTCAGCGGCGACACGTCGGCGTAGTCGCGCCCGACGCCAACGCTGATGTACTGCTCGGAGATCTCGGTGTCGTTGGTGGGGTCGTAGTTCAACCAGCCACCGACCCACGCCTGGATCCAGGCGTGGCTGCGGCCCGCGACTGTCTTGCCGATCACGGCGTTAGGCTTGGGGTGCAGATATCCGGACACATAGCGCCCGGGAATCCCCATGCTGCGCAACAAGATCAGTGTCAGGTGCGCGAAATCCTGGCACACGCCCTTGCCCTTTTCCAACGCGTCCAGGCCGGACGAATGCACACCGGTGGTACCGGGCAGGTAGTCCAGCTCGCTGCGCGCCCAGCGGGCCGCGGCGACGACGGCCTCACCCGGGTCATGGTTCTTGGTGATCCGTTTGCCCACGGCGGCAACACGTTTGCTGTTCGGGGTGTAGTCGGTGGGACGCAGCACCTCGTCGTAGCGGTCGATCACCGCCGCCGACTGGAGCTCCTCCCAACTCGTCTTCTCCGCCGGCGGTTCCGGCCGCTCGGTCTCTACCACCGAGGAGGACGTCACCGTCAACTCGGTGTGCGGCGCATGCAGGTCGAAAGCGGTGACCGCGGTCCCCCAGTAGTCGATGTAGCGGTAGGACCGGGTGGCCGGGATGGTCTCCACCCGGTTGAGCACCACATTCTGCCTGGTGTTGGAGCGCGGCGTGAGCCGAGCCTCGTTGTAGGACGCCGTCACCGGCGACCGGTACGCATACCCGGTGGTGTGCACCACCCGCATCCGCCACATCAGGATTCTCCTTGAGTTTCCAGCGCATCGGCCAACTCGTCACGCTGCCGGGCATCCGTCCACGCCACCCACGGCGCGGCGTGAAAGTACTGCAGCGCCAACGCGTCTCCGACATCTCGGCAGGTCCGTTGCAGGCCCGCCAGACGATTCTCCAGGGTTTCGAGGAGCACTCCGGGCTGGACGAATTCCAGCTCGCTACGCGCCTGACCGAGCAGCCGCTGGGCTTCGGTGGTGGCGCCAATACGACTCTGCGGATTGTGCAGCAGCTCTTCGAGATTGTGTTCGGCCAGCCTCAGCGAGTAGAACACCGAACGGGGAAAAAGCCGGTCCAGCAACATGAACTCGACCACCCGGGCGGCATCCAGCGCGCCACGGTAGGTCCGCAGATAAGTGTCGTGCGCGCCGGCCGAGCGCAGCAGTGTCACCCAGGCCGGTGACGACGCGCTGTCCCCCACCCGGGACAGCAACAACCGCACCGTCATGTCGACCCGCTCGATCGCGCGCCCGAGGACCATGAAGCGGTAACCGTCGTCGCGGGACAAAGTGGAGTCGGCGAGTCCGGCGAACATCGCCGCGCGGCCCTCGATGAACGACAGAAACTCGTGCGGCCCAAGACGTTTGGCGGCGCGCTCACGTTCCGGCAGCGCGTGGTAGGTGGTGTTGATGCACTCCCACGTCTCGCTGGAGGTGACCTCGCGGGCCGATCGCGCATTCTCCCGCGCCGCCGAGATCGCGTCGACGATCGAGCAGCCGCCTTCGGTGTTGGGGCTGAACGCCACCAGGTCGGTCAACGACCAGACGTCGAGCCGATGATCGGGCGGCTCGATCCCGAGCACCTTCAGCAGCAGCCGGGAGGCCTGGTCGGGGTCGACACTGGAGTCCTCGAGCAGCTGGTGCACGGCGACATCCAGAATGCGGGCGGTGTCGTCGGCCCGTTCCACGTAGCGGCCGATCCAGTACAGCGCTTCGGCGTTGCGGGCGAGCATCAGCCGACCACCTTCTGCTGTTGCTGCTGTTGTTGTTGTTCCTTCTTCGGCGAACCTTCCAGCGGCTGGTGCGGCTGCTGCTGGGGTTGTGTCTGCGCCGGCCGGTTGCCGTCGGGGTGCTGTTCGGGCACCGGCCCGGGCAGCGACCGCACCACCTGGGCGCGGCCCAGTTCGCGGGCGGCCACCGACGTGCGCGGCGCCAGCACCCAGGTGTCCTTGGAACCGCCGCCCTGACTGGAGTTCACCACCCGGGAACCTTCGACCAACGCGGTGCGGGTCAGCCCGCCGGGGAGCACCCACACCTCGTTGCCGTCGTTGACGGCGAACGGCCGCAGGTCGACGTAGCGCGGCGCCAGGCTGCCTTCGATCCGGGTCGGCACGGTGGAGAGTTCCATCATGGGCTGGGCGATCCAGGCCCGCGGATCGTCGCGGATCTTCTTGCTGATCGCGGCGAGTTCCTTCTCGGAGGCTTCCGGGCCGAACACGATGCCGTAGCCGCCGGACCCCTCCACCGGCTTGACCACCAGCTCGCGCACCCGGTCCAGCACTTCTTCGCGTTCGTCGTCGAGCCAGCAGCGGTAGGTGTCGACGTTGGCCAGCAGCGGTTTCTCACCAAGGTAGTACTCGATGATGGTGGGCACGTAGGTGTAGACGAGCTTGTCGTCACCGACGCCGTTCCCGATCGAGCTGGAGACGACGACGTTGCCGGCACGAGCGGCGTTGACCAGCCCGGCCACCCCGAGCACCGAGTCGGCCCGGAACTGAAGCGGGTCCAGGAAGGCGTCGTCGATGCGACGGTAGATGACGTCGACTTGACGCTCCCCCTCGGTGGTGCGCATGTAGACCTGGTTGTCGCGACAGAACAGGTCGCGACCCTCGACCAGTTCGACGCCCATCTGGCGAGCCAGCAGCGAGTGCTCGAAGTAGGCCGAGTTGTAGACGCCGGGGGTCAGCACCACCACCGTGGGGTCGGCCTCGTTGGTGGCCGCCGAGTTGCGCAGCGCCCGCAGCAGGTGCGCGGAGTAGTCGTCGACGGTGCGCACCCGGTGGGTGGCGAACAGATTGGGGAAGACACGCGCCATCGTGCGCCGGTTTTCCATGACATACGACACACCCGACGGCGAACGCAGGTTGTCCTCGAGGACCCGGAAGTCGCCCTTGTCGTCGCGGATCAGGTCGATCCCGGCGACGTGGATCCGCACACCGTTGGGCGGGACGATTCCCACCGCCTCGCGGTGGAAGTGCTCGCACGAGGTGATCAGCCGGCGCGGGATCACCCCGTCGCGCAGGATGTCCTGGTCGCCGTAGATGTCGTCGAGGTACATCTCGAGGGCTTTGACCCGCTGCTTGATGCCGCGTTCGAGCCGGGTCCACTCGGCGGCCGAGATCACCCGCGGCACCAGGTCCAGCGGAAACGGCCGCTCCTGGCCGGACAGGGAGAACGTGATGCCCTGATCGATGAACGCCCGGCCCAGCGCGTCGGCCCGGGCCTTGAGTTCGGAGGCGTCGGTGGGCGCGAGCTCGGCGTAGATGCCCTTATATGGGCCGCGGACGTTGCCGTGGGCGTCGAACATCTCGTCGAAGGCTGCCGAATAGGCGTCGGAGGTGTTGTAGCCCTCGAAGATGCGCTCGGAACGGACGCGCGACCGCCGCTGGGTTGCCTCGATCTGGTTCGGAAAACTCACCTGTGTCATGCTGCCTCAATTCCCCCATCCCGGCAGACCGAGAGTTCCGCTTTTGGGCGAAAACGTAACCGACTGATAACCTGAGCAGTCGCTATCGGGTTGCAGATACCCCGAGCAAAGCCAAAACGAAACGGGATAGGGAACTGACGCGTGGCCAACATCAAGTCGCAGCAGAAGCGCAACCGCACTAACGAGCGCGCGCGGCTGCGCAACAAGTCGGTGAAGTCTTCGCTCCGCACGGCCATCCGCGCGTTCCGCGAGGCCACTCACGCAGGCGAGAAGGAAAAGGCGGCCGAACTGCTGCAGGCGACCAGCCGCAAGCTGGACAAGGCCGCGAGCAAGGGCGTAATCCACAAGAACCAGGCCGCCAACAAGAAGTCGGCGCTGGCGCGCTCGCTCAACAAGCTCGGCTGAGCCTTCTCCCGCTAACCGTGCGGGGCGGTCAATTCGAGGCCAGCTCCGCCACTTGCCGCACGGCGGACTCCAGCGCGTAGTCGGCGTCCACGACGGCACCCTTCACATTCGCATTCAGGGTGGCGACCACCCGCGAGGCCACCGCCAGCCGGTCCCGTGACCAGCGCCGGGCCTGCTTCTGTGCCTTCTGCACCCGCCACGGCGGCATTTTGAGTTGTCCGGCCATCCGGTATGGGTCGCCGGACAGCGGCATCACCACCCCGATGGTGTGGATCGCTTCTGCCAGGGCGTCAGCCAGGACCACCAGGGGCTCGCCGCGCAGCATCGCCCACCGCAGCGCCTCGGCGGCGCCGGCGACGTCTCCGACCACCGCCTTGTCCGCGATGTCGAAGCCCTTCACCTCGGCCTTGCCGCTGTGGTAGCGCCGGACCGCGGCAGCATCGACCATCCCGCCGGTGTCGGCGACCAGTTGCGAACAGGCGGAGGCAAGCTCCCGGATATCGGAGCCCACGGCATCCAGCAGCGCCGTCACGGTCTCGTCATCGACCCTGACCTTCAGCGCGCGGAACTCGCCGCGGACGAAGTCGCTGCGCTCGCCGGCCTTGGTGATTCGGGCGCACTGATGCACCAGGGCGCCTAACGACCGCAGGTCCGCGGCCAGCGCCTTGGCCCGCCCGCCGCCGGAGTGCACCACCACCAGCACCGTCCCCGCAGGCAGGTCCGCGGCGGCCGACGCCACCAGCGCGGCCGCATCCTTGCCCGCCTCCCCGGCGGCTTCCAGCACGATGATCCGCTCCTCGGCGAACAGCGAGGGACTCAGCAGCTCGGTCAGCTCATAGGTGCTGACATCGCCCGCCCGCATCCGGTTGACCGGGACGTCGGCGATCCCGGATTCCGCGCCCGCGCCGGCCCGCTTCCGGGCCGACCGCAGTATCTGCGCGACGGCCCGTTCGATCAGCAGTTCCTCTTCCCCCAGAACCAGGTGCAACGACGTATCCCCGCTCACCCCAAGATGGTGTCACGGGGGTACGACGGCTTCCGACACCGACCAGGCCAGCGCGCACCCCACGGTTGTCCAGGCCAGCACGACACGACCACCACGGCCGCGCGCCAGCACGACGACCAGGAGGGTCGCGCAGCCGACCACCAGCAGGCCCGTGACGCCGTTGGGCACCGGCACGCTCGCCCCCGGGACGCCGGAGGCCCAGTGCGCGACGTGCAGCACCCACCACACCTCAGGGCCGGTGAAGCGGATCAGTAGTTGGGCACCGGCCGGCCAGCCCACCGCCAGTGCTGCCGCCGCGGTACCCAGCACGGTGATGGGGGCGACCACCGGCGCCACCACCAGGTTGGCCAGGACGGCCACCAGGCTGAACCGCCCGGAGATGGCGGCGACCAGTGGCGCGGTCACCACCTGGGCTGCCCCAGCGACCGCGACCGCGTCGGCCAGCGGTTTCGGCCAGCCCCGTCCGACCAGCCGGCACGACCAGCCGGGGGCCACCACCACCAGCGCTGCGGTGGCGACCACCGACAACGCGAATCCCAGGTCGACGGCCAGTTGCGGAGCTATCGCCAACAACACCAGCACGGTCGCCGACAGCGCCGGAACAGCCTGGCGCCGACGTGAAGACAGCATCGCCACCAGCGCGATCGCGCCCATCACGGCAGCCCGCAATACGCTCGCCGTCGGCTGCACGATGAACACGAAGGCGACCAGGGCCAGCCCGGCCAGCAGCACAGCCGGCCGCGGCCCCACCAGGCGCGCCGACAACAGCACCGCGGCACACACGATCGTGACGTTGGCCCCCGAGACGGCCGTCAGATGGGTCATGCCCGCCGCCCGGAACTCTCCGCTGGTGACCGTTGACACCCGTGAGGTGTCGCCGAGCACCAGCGCGGGCAACATGGCGGCCTGGTCGGCGGGCAACACCCGGCGCACCGCGGCGGCGAACCGGCCGCGGACGGTGGACGCGGCCCGGTAGACCGCGGGTGCGCGGCCGAACTCGGGCCGGCCCGTCGCGGTCAGCACCGCGACCGTCAGATCACGACGGTTCGGCCGGGCGATGCGCGCGGTGAACCTCACCGGCCGGCCCACCGTCAACTCGTCCGCCGCACCGAAATCCGCAGCGTCGGCGAAAACTGTTGTGCATCCAGAACTTTCGTCGTCGCGGAACCGTTGCAGGGTGGCCCGGAACAGCAACCGGCCGCGCGGCAACGGCCGCGGGGTCTCGCTCGGGACGACGGTCACCGGCGCCACCGTGCCGAACGCCGCGGCAATCGGGTGGTGAGCGACCGCGTCCGCGCGCAGCGCGATTGCCATCCCGTATCCCGCGCCCACCACCGCGACCGCCATCAGCCCGGCGCAGACCGCGGCCGGCGCCGATCGGCACCGCGCCCGTCGCCACAGCGCCGCCGCGGCGACGGCTACCACCGCGCAGCAGCCGGCCGGCGCCGCGCCGGCCGGCCATACCGTGCCGGCCGCTGTCACGATCCATCCGGTCAGAGCGGCCGGAACCAGTCGCACATCCAGGCGCTCCACCGGATCGGGCTGCTGCCGGGGCACAGCAGTCAGACACGGACCAGCGAACGCAGCTTGTCCAACCGCGCCTGTCCGATGCCGTCCACCTCGGCCAGCTGATCGACACTGGTGAACCTCCCGTGGGCCTGCCGGTACGCCACGATCGCCGCGGCCGTGACGGGACCCACCCCGGGCAGTCCGTCCAGTTGCTCGACGGTCGCGGTGTTCAGATCGAGCGCTTCCCTGGCGCCGGCCTTCGGTTTCCCGGACGGGCTCGGGGCGCCCGAAGGCGACTGCGTGGCTGGTCCGCCGGCACCGACGGAGCTGCCCAGGACCGGCGGCTTGCCCGGAGCCGGCGCCAGCCCGACCACGATCTGTTCACCGTCGCCCAGCGGCCGGGCCATGTTGAGGCCGACGGTGTCGGCGCCGTCGACCGCTCCCCCGGCCGCCTGCAGTGCATCGGCGATTCGCGCACCCGGGGCCAGGGTGACCAGCCCCGGTTTGCGCACCAGGCCGACGACGCTGACCACCACCGGCCGGTCCGGCCCCGCGTTGGCCGAGGCCTTCGGCCCGCTTGACGAAACTCGTTCCACCGGAGGAAGTTTGGCTGAGGTCACCGGCGCAGGCCGGTCGCGGGCCACGGTGAAGACGGTGATCAGCACCGCGAGCGCGGCGATGACCGCCAGCGCGATGGCACCGGCACGGCCGGGATCGGCGCGCATGCGCTCCATCCAGTTCCGCGGCGCGGCAGCGTCGGGAAGCCACCGCGGCAGCAACGAATTCGGATCCTCGTCATCCGATTCCGATTCGGCGTCTCCCGGTTGCGGATCCAGGTCGCCGGCCAGCCGTCGCTGCAGTCGCTGGGCGGGTAGTTCGGTTCGCATGCCGTGACGGTATGTCCGGCGACCGTCGCAGGCGGCGCGCGCCGCCGGCCGGCGCGGCCGGCTGTGGATCAATCCACCGCTGTGGAAAAGCCACTCGCCAAGCATGTTTGGTGCACCATTCGGCGGGTAGCCCGGACGCCATGGGTTTAGCTCTGATCACCGGCGCATCGAGCGGAATCGGCCTGGAGTTGGCCAGGCGGTTCGCCGAGCACGGCTATGACCTCATCGTCGCAGCAGACGACGGCGGAATCCACGATGCCGCAAACACTCTCGGGCGCTCGGGCGTCAACGTCCGTTCCATCCAGGTGGACCTGCGCACCGGCAAGGAGGTGGAAGAGCTCTACCGGCAGGTCAGCACCGAGGGGCGACCGCTGGACGCGGCGGCGCTGAACGCCGGTGTGGGCCTCGGCGGGGCATTCCTGGACAGCACCGTCGAAGATGCGTTGTCCCTTGTCGATCTGAACGTGCGGTCCACCGTGCATCTGGCCAAACTGGTTCTGCCCGACATGGTGCGGCGCAACAGCGGCAAGGTGCTGTTCACGTCGTCCATCGCCTCGACAATGCCCGGCTCGTACCAGGCGGTGTACAACGCGTCCAAGTCGTTCGTGCAGTCACTGTCCCAGGCGCTGCACGACGAACTGCGCGACACCGGCGTCTCCGTCACGGCTTTGATGCCCGGCCCCACCGAGACCAACTTCTTCCGTCGCGCGGGCATGGCCGGCACCCGGATGGGTCGGATGAGCCGGAAGGACGACCCTGCCGAAGTGGCCAGGGAGGGTTTCGACGCGTTGATGGACGGCGACCGCAAGGTCGTCGCGGAGTCCATGCTGACCAAAGCCATGGGCATCGGCAACAGATTGCTGCCCGACTCGGTCAAGGCCGTGGCCAACCGGGTGATGTCGACACCGGTCCGCAGCTAGAAACGCCAACCGACCACCCGGTTGGCGAATGCCGGCGCGTAGCGCCTAACGTGCAGTACAGGACCGCCGTAACCCCCGCGCCGGCGGCCACCCCGCACACAGGAGGCTGCCGATGAAGCTGGCGCTCACGCCCGACGAAGCCGCGTTCCGCGACGAATTGCGGACGTTCTTCACCACCGAGATCCCGGTCGACATCCGGGAGCGGGTCCGCGACGGCGGGCATCTGACGCGCGACGAGATCGTCGCCACTCACAAGCAACTGCACGAGCACGGGATCGCGGTGCCGAGCTGGCCCGTCGAATGGGGCGGAAAAGACTGGACCCCCACGCAGTTTCAGATTTGGACCGACGAGATGCAGTTGGCCAGTGTCCCGGAGCCGTTGAACTTCAACACCAAGATGGTGGGCCCGGTGATCGCCGAGTTCGGCTCGCAGGAGGTCAAGGAACGGTTCCTGCCGCCGACGGCCAATCTGGATATTTGGTGGTGTCAGGGCTTCTCCGAGCCCGAAGCCGGATCCGATCTCGCCTCGCTGCGCACCACCGCGGTCCGCGACGGCGACAGCTACGTCGTCAACGGGCAGAAGACCTGGACGACGCTCGGCCAGTACGCGGACTGGATCTTCTGCCTGGTACGCACCGACCCTCAGGCGCCCAAACGCCAGGCCGGCATCTCATTCCTACTCATGTCCATGGACACCCCCGGCATCACGCTGCGGCCGATCAAGTTGATCGACGGCAGCGTCGAGGTCAACGAGGTGTTCTTCTCCGACGCCCGCGTCCCGGCCAATCAGCTTGTCGGAGAAGAGAATCAGGGCTGGAGCTACGCGAAGTTCCTGCTCGGCAACGAGCGGACCGGGATCGCTCAGGTGGGTCGCACCAAAGTGCGCCTGGCCGAGGTGAAGCGGCACGCCGCCGAGAACGGCCTGCTCGAGGACCCATTGTTCGCCGCACGACTGGCCGAAGCGGAGAACGAGGTGCTCGCACTGGAACTCACCCAGGCCCGGGTGGTGTCGAGTTCGGCGGGCGGCAAACCCAACCCCGCCTCCTCCGTGCTGAAGCTGCGCGGCAGCCAACTGCAGCAGATCGCCACCGAGCTGATGGTCGAGGTCGCCGGTCCCGACGCGCTGCCGGTGGGCGGGGACGGCATCGCCTCCCCGGAGTGGGCGCAGGCCAGCGCCCCGACCTACCTCAACTACCGCAAGACCTCGATCTACGGCGGTAGCAACGAGGTGCAGCGCAACATCATCTCCTCGACCATTCTCGGATTGTGAGGCTGTCATGGACTTTCAGTTGAGCGAAGAGCAGGCACTGCTGCGCGACACCACCCGGGAACTACTGTCGCGAAGCTACGACGCCGAGAGCCGCAACAAGGCGATCGACACCGAGCTGGGCTGGAGTCGCGAGGTGTGGAACCAGCTCGCGGAGATCGGGATTCTGGGCCTCGGGTTCGAGCCCGACGAGGCCGGGCAGCTTGAGATCATGGCGGTGCTCATCGAGGTCGGACGCCGGCTGGCGCCCGAACCCATCGTGCACGCCGCGCTGGCGCCCGGCTCGCTGATTGCCGAACTCGGCAACGACGCGCAGAAAGAACTGCTCGAAGAGGTCGCCGCGGGCCAGCGGCTGCTGGCCTTCGCCCACCTGGAGCCGGGTCAGCGCGGCGGGTCGGGGCAACCGGCCACCCGCGCTGTGCAGCAGGGGGATTCGTGGACGATCAGCGGACGCAAGAACCCGGTACTGGCCGGCGACTGCGCCGAGACGCTGGTGGTCAGTGCGGCGCTGCCGGACGGCGGCACCGGGTTGTTCCTGGTTGACGCCTCGCAGGACAACACCGCTGTCACCCGCTCGCCGTTCCGCACCTTCGACGGCCAGCGCGGCGCTCAGATCGATCTGGACGAGGCCGCCGCCGAACCTCTGGGTGAGGGCGCCGACGCCGGTCGAGCTATCGCCAACGCCATCATCCGGATCCAGTCGGCGCTGTGCGCCGAGGCGATGGGCGCGATGGAGGAAGCGCTTCGGCTGACCACCGATTACCTCAAGACCCGCAAGCAGTTCGGGGTCACCCTCAACAAGTTTCAGACGCTGACGCAGCGGGCTGCCGATATGTACGTGTCACTGGAGCTGGCGCGCAGCATGAATCTGTACGCCGCCATGTCGATCGCCGACGGCAACTACGACCCGGTGATCGCCGCGCGCGCCAAGCTGCAGATCGGCCGTTCGGGCCGGCACATCGGCCAGGAGGCGATCCAACTGCACGGCGGCATCGGCATGACCGCGGAGTACCCGGTGGGCCATTACACGGCCCGGCTCACCGCGATCGATCAGACGCTGGGTTCCACGGCGGATCAGCTGCGGGTCCTCATCGACCACCTCGGCGAATACGATCTCGCAAAGATCTGACGCGATGGCCGACCTGTCGGACCGAGTCGTGGAGTTCCTGTCCGCGGGCACCCGCACCGGCATGCTCGGGTTCGCCGCATCGGACGGCCGGCCCCTGGTGGCGCCGGTCTGGTTCGTCGTCGACGGCGACGAGCTGGTCTTCACCACCCACGAACAGACACCGAAAGGCCGCGCGCTGCGCCGGGATTCGCGAACCGTCATCTGCGTCGACGACCCGCACCCGCCTTACTCGTTCGTGCAGGTGCAAGGGGTGGCGACGGTGAGTGACGACCCGCGGGAGTTGCTGGAAATCGCCACCCGCACCGGCGCCCGGTACATGGGCGCCGAGCGGGCCGAGGAGTACGGCCGCCGCAACGCGGTCCCTGGCGAACTGGTGGTGCGGGTGCGTCCGACGAAGGTCATCGCCGGCTTCGACATCAGCGACTAAGCGTCGGCGGACTCCTCGGCGCGCTCTGCCGCAGGCTCCTCGGCGGACTCTGCCACCGGCACGCCGGCGGACTCGCCGGCCGGAGCCGGGACCGATTCGGCCATCAACTCCGGCAGCTGGGAAGCCAGGTACTCGGCGAGCGACCTGATGGTCGGATAATCGAACACTGCGGTCGCGCTGATCGTCAGCTGACCGCCGAACTGCCCGAGTAACCGGTTGCGGAGTTCGACCGCCATCAGCGAGTCGGTGCCCAGATCCAGGAACCGGCTGGTGGCCGCGGGCGGCTGGGCCAGCCTCAGGAAGCTCTGCACCTCCTGCTGCAGATATTCGGTCAGGAAGTCGGCGCGTTGCCCCTCCGGGATCTCGTGCAACTGGCGCAGCAGCTCACTGTCGCCCTGCGTGGCCGCGACGGCACTGGGCAGCACGTAGTCCAGTATCGCCGGACGCGAACCGCCGAGCACCTTCGCCGTGCGCTGCCAGTTGGCCTTGATGACGGTTGCCTGTCCGGTCCCCTCGGCGAAAACTTCGCCGAGCGCGCTCAGGGCGGCCGTGGGTTCCAGCGGAATCAGGCCTTGCGCACCGAGATTGACGCGCGCGGCGTGTGAGGCGGCCATGCCGCCCTTCGCCCACGGACCCCAGTTGACGCTGGTCGCGGTCAGGCCCTGGGCATTGCGCTCGGCCACCAGCCCGTCCAGCAGCGCGTTTGCCGCGGCATAGTTGGCCTGACCCGGAGAACCGAGGACGCCGGAGATCGAGGAATACATGATGAAGAATTCCAGGTCGTCGTTCTTGGTCAACCGGTGCAGATGCCACGCCGCAAAAGCCTTGGGCGCCAACGTCGTCCGGAACCGCTCCAGGCTCTGCTGAGGTAGCAGCGCGTCGTCGAGCAGACCCGCCAGGTGCGCGACGCCGGCAAGCGGCGGCAGCTCGGCGCGGATGCGATTCAGCAGCTCCGCGACCTGAGACTCGTCGCCGACGTCGGCCCCGAAGATGTGGATCCGGCACCGGTACCGCTCGGTGATGGCGTCGATCGCCTGCTGCGCCTCCGTGTCGGGCAGATGCCGGCTGGTCAGCACGATGTCGCCGGCCCCCAGCTGAGCCAGGTACGCCGCCGTGTGCAGACCCAGGGCACCGAGGCCGCCGGTGATCAGATAGGTCCGATCACCGCGCGGTGCAAGCGGATTCGGCATCTGCAACACGATCTTGCCGATATGCCGGGCCTGCTGCATGCGGCGGAACGCCGTCTTCGCCTCGGTCAGCGGATAGATCTCGGCGTGCAGCGGTTCCCACTCCCCGTTGCCCAAGCCGTCCGACACCTCGCACAGCAGCCGGTGAATGTGCTCCGGGTCGGACATGATCGTCCCGTCCAGCGCCACGATCTCGTAGTCGATGTCGGGGCGCACCGCCGCCATCTGCTCGGGCGTCCAGATGTCTCGCTTGGCGATCTCGGCGAACCGGCCATTGCGGGCGGTCGCCCGCACGGTCGCCTCCAGGAAACCCTCGTTGGTCAGGCTGTTGAGCACGACGTCGACGCCGGCCCCGTCCGTGTCGGCCAGGATCTGGTCCGCGAAATCCGTGGTGCGCGAATCGTATACATACTCCACACCCAGCTCGCGCAGCACGGCACGCTTGTAGGCGCTGGCGGTGGCGAACACCGTCGCGCCGCACTGGCGTGCTAACTGGACCGCCGCCAGGCCGACGCCGCCGCTGGCGGCGTGGACCAGCACCCGGTCTCCGGGCCGCAGCTTGGCCCAGTCGAAGGCCAGGCGTGCGGTGAGCGCAGCCGCCGGTATGCTCGCCGCGGCAATCGCGCCCAGACCCTTGGGCACCGGCGCCAGCAACTGTGCCGGCACATTCACCCGGCTGGCGAACGCGCCCTGCATGAAACCGAAGACGCGTTGGCCGACCTCGAGTCCGGTTACGCCGTCGCCCAATTCGGTGACGATCCCGGAGAAGTCCCCGCCGATGGGTCCGGGGTCACCCGGATAGAGGCCCAACACGTTGAGCACGTCGCGGAAGTTCAGACCCGCCGCCTCGACCTGGATCTGCGCCTGACCGGCGGCCGGGGCCGTCACTTCGGTCTCCACCAGACGGAGGTTGTCGATGGCGCCGCGTTCGGTCGGCGCCAGCACATAGTCGCTCGCCCGCGGCACCGCGAGATGCCCGCCCCGCGCCCACGGCAGCAGCCGCGACACCAGGAACTTTCCTTGCCGCAGTGCGAGTTCGGGCTCTGTGACGGGCGCGGCCGGCGCGGCGAGCAGTCTGGCCAGCCACTGCACGGCGTCCTGCGACCCGTCGTGATCGACCAGCCGGCAGCGCAACTGTGGCTGCTCGGCGATGACGGTGCGCCCGAGACCCCACAAAGCGGCCTGTACCGGGTCGACCGGCTCGCCGGGTTCGGTGGCCACGGCCCGCTCGGTGACGACCCACAGTCCGCCGGGCAGCTTCAGATCCTGCTGCCCGAGCGCCGTGCGCACCAGCGTCAGCAGCTGGTCGAGCTCGCCCTCCAGCCGTCCGGCGAATTCGGTGCTCGACTCATCCATACCCGGTCGACGGCCGCTGCGCCAGACGATGCCGGAGATTGGGGCTCCGCCCTCCTTCGCCTGGGCGAACAGCTGCACCCAGCGGTCCGGGTCGACGATGTCGTTGGTGCGCAGGCTACCCGGGACGGCGTCCGCGAGCTCGTCGAAGCCGGCGATCAACCACGTGTTGTCCGCGGTTTCGGCGGTGTCATCCGCAGCCGGCGGAGGCACCTCGTTCCAGCCGAGGGTGTACAGCAGCCGGGTGGCGTCGCCACCGAGCCCGCGCAGCAACGCCTCCCGGGGCGCACGCTTGACGGTGAATTCGCGAATTCCGCCCAGCAGGCGTCCATCCCGGTCCACGAAGTCGAGATCGAAGACCTGCGTTTCGCTGTCCAGACCGCCCGCCTGCCAACGTGCGCGGCAGAAGAACCGCCTCGGCATCCGCTCAGCCAGCATCACCCGCCCGTACCGCAGCGGCAGGAACAGGTCCGCGACACCGTGCTCGGCCGCCAGCAGCGCCGGGAACGCGGGGAAGGCGACTCCGGTGCACAGGTCCAGCAGCACCGGGTGGATCGGCTCGCTGCCGAGTTGCTCGAGGAGCTCCTCGCCGATGGCGACATCACCGATCGCCTCACCGTCGCCGACCCACAGCGACTTCAGCGACGTGGACCAGGTTGGGCCCCATGCGAGTTCCATGTCGGCGAAGGTGTCGAACAGCTGCTGGGTCTGGGTGCGGCTCAACCGCTCGGTGGCAGCTTCGATGGAATCCGTAGCCTCGGCCGCCGGTTCCTCTTCGACACCGCTGCGGACGGTGCCGTCCGCGTTCAGCGACCACTCCGCTTCGCGAACGCCGTAGGGACGGCTGTGCACGCGGAACGTCCAGCCGCCGCCGTCTTCGAGCGGATGCAGGGTGAGCTGCACCTCACGGGAACTCTTGTCCGGCAAGATGATCGGCTCGTAGAAGAAGACGTCCCGCACGTGCGCCGGTGCGCCGACGGCGGCCAGGGCCATCGCCGCGTACGTGGCACCCGGCACCACCACGGTGCCGTAGATTACGTGATGAGACAGCCAGGGTTGCGTCTTGACCGAGAGCCGGCTGGTGTAGACGGCGTCACCGGAGGCGAGATCCTTGACGCTACCGAGTATTCCAGCGACCACCGCACCGTCGCCGGGAGCGACCCCGGAACTCTTGGGCCAGAAGTGCCGGCGCTGGAAGGGATACGTCGGCAGCTCCAGTCGGTGACCCGGCCGCCGGTAGCGCGCGGCGAAGTCCGGCCGATGCCCGGCGACATACGTCGCGGCCAGGGCTTCGGAGATCTGCCGGCGGGCGTCGGCGCCCTTGCGCAACGAGACGATCGCGCGCGGCGGAGCCGAATGTTCCGGCCAGACCTGCACCGCCGCCGCCGTGAGAATCGGCTGCGGGCCGATCTCCATCAGCACCGTGCACCCCAGCGCCGCGACGGTGCGCACGCTGTCGGCGAACTGCACCGGCTGGCGGGAGTGCCGGCGCCAATACTGGCCGTTCAGTTCGGTTTCCGCGGTGAGGACGGTACCGGTGCGGTTGCAGACCAGCGGCAGCGTGGGGACGTTGAACTCCAGCCGCGCCGCGTACGCCTCGAATTCGTCGAGTACCGGGTCCAGCAGCGCCGAGTGGAAGGCGTGGCTGGTGTCCAGCCAGGTGCAGCGGATGCCCTCTTCGTTGAACGTGTCGACGATCCGTTCGAGATCCGGACCGGGGCCCGACAGTACCGTGTTGGGGCCGTTGTATGCGGCGACCGACACCGCCGGGCACTGGTTGGCGACGTCCTCCACGTGGCGCGGGTCGGCGAAGATCGCCACCATGCGCCCGCCGTCGGGAAGGCTGCCGAACAACCGGCCGCGTTCGGCCATCAGCCGGGCCCCGTCCTCGAGGCTGAGCACTCCGGCCACACACGCCGCCGCGTACTGGCCCACGCTGTGGCCGAGCACCACGTCGGGCTCAATGCCCCACGACTGCCACAGGCGGGCCAGACCCATCTCGATCGCGAACAGGGCAGGCTGGGCAAAAGAGGTGTGCCGCAGCGTTTCCCCGGTTTCCCGGTCGGCCGCGAACAGCACCTCGAGCAACGGACGCGGCAGCATCCCGTCGATCGCGTCCGCGCACCGCTGCACGGTTTCGGCGAACACCGGCTCGGTTTCGAAGAGTTCGCGCGCCATGCCCGGATACTGGCTGCCCTGTCCGGTGAACAACCACGCTGTCGTCGGCGGGTCGCCACACGTGCCGCGTAATACGCCGGGGCGCAACCGGTTTGCGGCCAGGTCGGCCAGCATGTCACGGGCCCCCGCGACCGGGGTGGCGCCGGAATCCAGGACGAGGGCGCCCCGGTGTTCGAAATGCGAACGCCCGACGCCCGCGGTGTAGCAGACGTCACCGATGTCGGCGTCCGGATGATCCTCCAGCCAGGACGCGTACCGCTCCGCCAACGCCACCAGCGCCTGCTCGGACCGGGCCGACAGCGGCAGCACATGCACGGGCCCGTCCGGAACGTCGGCTGTCGCGATCGGCTCCGGTACCGGCGCCTCTTCGATCAGGACGTGCGCATTGGTGCCGGTGAACCCGAAAGAACTGACACCGGCACGGCGCGGCCGGCCGTTGGCGTGCCACGGGGTGGCTTCGTCCACGACGCGCACCGGTAGCGAATCCCACGGGATGTGCGGCGAGGGGTTCTCGAAATGCAGGTTCTGCGGCAGGATTTCGTGTTGCAGCGACAGCACGATCTTGATCAGGCCCGCGACGCCGGCGGCCGACTCCAGGTGGCCGATGTTGGTCTTCACCGAGCCCATCAGCAACGGGCGGTTCGGGTCGCGACCGGCGCCGTAGGCCGCCGCGGCGGCCTGCACTTCGATCGGGTCACCCAGCGAGGTGCCGGTACCGTGCGCCTCGAGGTAGTCGACATCGTTGCCGGCGACGTGCGCGCGGGCCAGTGCCGCGGCGATAAGTCGTTGCTGAGCACCGCCATTGGGCACCGTCAGACCACTGGACGCGCCGTCTTGGTTGACCGCGCTGCCCCGGATGACCGCCTGGACCCGGTCGCCGTCGCGCACCGCGTCGCTGAGCCTCTTGAGCACCAGAATGCCGCAGCCCTCGCTTCGTACGTAGCCGTCGGCGGCGGCGTCGAACGTCTTGCACCGGCCGTCCGGGGACAGCATTCTGGCGCGGGAGGCGGCGATCAGGGAGGCCGGACTCAGCAACACGTTCACCCCGCCGGCCAGCACCAGATCGCAGTCGCCGGAACGCAGGGCCCCGCAGGCCTCGTGCACGGCCACCAGCGACGAACTGCAGGCGGTGTCCACCGCCACGGCCGGCCCCTCCAGCCCGAGCGCGAAGGCGACCCGGCCCGCGATGGCGTTGAGCGCGTTCCCGGTGATGAAGTGGGCTTCGATGCTGTCGACCGACTCGGCCGTCAACAGGTGCGAATACTCGTTGGCCGCCACCCCGACGAAGATCCCACTTCGGCTGCCGCGCAACGATGCCGGCGAATATCCGGCCCGTTCCAGGCCTTCCCAGGCGATTTCGAGCATCAACCGCTGCTGCGGATCCATCCACACTGCTTCGCGCGGCGAGATGCCGAAGAACTCCGGATCGAATCCGTCGATCGCCTCGAGATATCCCCCACACCGGCTGTAGATCTTGCCGGGTGTCTCGGGATCCGGGTCGTAGTACTCGTCGACGTCGAAACGGTCATCCGGGATCTCGCGGATCGCATCGACCCCATTGGCCAGCAGGTCCCAGTACGCCTCGGGATCGGTGGCGCCGGGGAAGCGGCAGGCCACCGCGACGATCGCGATCGGCTCGTCGACGAGGCTGCTGGTCACCGCGACGGTCGCGGGGGTCTCCGTCTTCGCCGTCGCCGGAGCGTTCAGTTGCAGCACGTCGGTGAGCAGATAATCCGCCACGTCGACCAGCCGCGGGTAGTCCATCGCCAGGGTCGCGGGCAGCGCTTTGCCGACCCCGTGTTCGACCCGGCGCCGCAACTCGACGGCCATCAAGGAATCCATGCCGAGGTCGAAGAAGCCTGCCTCGTCGCGGATCTCGGCCGCATCGACCCGCGTGACCTCCGCGACGACCTCGCGCAGATAGTCCACGACCAGCTTCTTGCGCTGTTGCACCGGAGCGACCGTGAGCCGCTCGACCAGCTTCGTGGTCCCGGACGCCGTCGGCGCCGTCGCCGACTCGGGTATCTCACGTTCGAGTTCGCCCAGAAACGCGCGTCTTCCGGTCTGCTGGTAGATCGGCAGGAATCGCTCCCAGTCGATGCGGGCCACCACGCCCTGAGCCGAATGGGTGACGAGGAGCTCGGCCATCCCGGCCAGCGCGTCGCCCGGCGCCATGGTCACCACGCCGCGCTTCTTCAGCTGCGCGCGGGCCTCCTCGTCGGCCATGCCCGTCGACCCGGACATCCAAGGACCGAAGTTGACGCTGAGATAGTTCTGCTCGCGCATCCGGCTGGACAGCCCGTCGAGGAAGGCGTTGGCCGCGCTGTAGGCGGTCTGACCGAAGCTGCCCCACACCGAGGCGATCGAGGAGGTACTGAGGAAGAAGTCCAGCGGCACGTCCGCGGTGGCTTCACTCAGATTCCAAGCACCCCAGACTTTTCCGGCGAAGACGCGATCCACTTCAGCGTCGTCCAGGCTGCGCAGCGGGGTGCTGCCGATCTCCCCGGCGGCATGCACGACGCCGGCCAGCGGCGGCAACTCGGCCGCCACCGTGGCGATCAGCCGGTCGACGTCGTGCGGGTTGGCGACGTCGGCCGCGACGGTCCGGATCTCGGCGCCGGTCTGCTGCCGCAGGGCGTCGATGCGCTGCTGTGTGTCGTTGTTCGGCGCGCGCCGGCCGGTCAGCACCAGATGTCCGGCGCCGTGCGCGGCCAGATAGCCGGCGATCTCCAGCCCGACCGCACCCAGGCCACCGGTCACCAGATAGGTCGCATCGCCACGTAGCGCCAGAGGCGTCGCCACCGGCGCGCCGGCGCGGCGCACCAGGCGCGGCACGTAGACCGCCTGATCCCGAAGCGCCACTTGGTCTTCCGTCGCGCCCGAACTGCCGGCCGTGGCGGCGTCGATCAACCGCGACCACTCGTCGGCACTGCCCGAGGACAGATCCGCCAGCCCACCCCAGAGCTGGGGATGTTCCAGCGAGGCGGACCGGCCGAATCCCCACAGGCAGCTCTGCACCGGCGATACCGCGTCGGTACCGGTAACCCGTTGTGCGCCGGAGGTCACCAGCCAGATCGGGTTGCGGATCTCGGCGGCCGCGGCGGCGCGGAAGAGTCGCCGCGCGCCACCCAGAACCCGGTGCTGCATCCGCAACAACGACCGCATCGAGGGCGTGGTGTCGGATTCGACAGCCGAGAGCACCACGATGCGCAGCGACGGTTCGTCGGCGGCCGCTTCGCGCAGCACGGCTTCGAGTCGTTGCTCGTCGGCCTCGGAGGCCGGCAGTCCGTGGACGCGGTGCCGATGCCCGCGCGCCGTCAGCACCTCGACCAACGGCGCCACCGCATCGCCGTCGTCGGCGATCAGCAACCAGGACGCATCCGCACCGGAGGATGCGACAACCGCCTTCTCCCAACGGATCTCGTAACGGTCACCGGCGATGGACTGCGTCTCGCGCTGCTGGTTGTGTTGCGCCGCCAGCCTGGTCAGCACGTCGACCGTCTGCTGGTTGCCGCCCGTCCCGTCGAGCAACGCGGCAAGTTCGTCGATCCGGCCGTCCTCGAGCAACCGGACGGCTTCGGTGCGCAAAGCTGTTGACCGATCGGATTTTCCGCTCGGCTGAGCCCGCTTGTCCCGGAACCAGTAGTGGCGCCGCTGGAACGGATAAGTGGGCAGGTCGAGTTGGCGCGGCCGTCCCGGCTGTAGAGCGCCGAAGAGGGGCAGGTGGCCGGCGACATAGGCGTCGGCCACGGCTTCGGTGATCTGGCGCAGCTCGGCGCCGTTGCGGCGCATCGACGCGATCGCCCGCGGCGCTGTCGACGGGTCCGGCCAGGCTCGCAGGGCTGACGCGGTCAGCACCGGCTGCGGACCGACCTCCAGCAGCAGCTTGCAGCCGAGGTCGGCCAGGGTGGCGACGCTCTTGGCGAACTCGATCGGCTGGCGGGCATGGCGACGCCAGTACTGGCCGTCGAGTTTGACCTGCCGGCCCAGCGCCGCACCAGTCCGGTTGCACACCAGAATGCGTTGCGGCGGAAGGTATTCGAATCTGCCGGCGAAAGCCTCGAATTCGTCGAGCGCCGGGTCCAGCAGCGCGGAGTGGAATGCGTGGCTGGTGTCCAGCCATTCGCACCGGACGCCCTCGGCCTTGAGCCCGGCCACCGCGCGATCCAGATCCTCGCCAGGTCCGGACAACACGGTGTTTGCGCCGTTGTAGGCGGCCACCGACAGACGCGGGAACTCCTCGGTGAGGCCCTCGACCCGCTCGCTGTCGGTGAACACGGCCGCCATCCGGCCGCCGGCCGGCAGGTCGCCGAACAATCGGCCACGCTCGGCGAGCAACAACGCCCCGTCCTCGAGGCTGAATACGCCGGCCACGCACGCCGCGGAATACTGGCCGACACTGTGGCCCAGCACCACGTCGGGTTCGAAACCCCACGACTGCCAGAGCCGCGCCAGACCCATCTCCACCGCGAACAGCGCCGGCTGCGCGTACGCCGTCTGGCGCAACATGTCTTGGCCGTCCGGACTGTCGGTCTCGAAAATGACTTCGAGCAACGGCCTTTCGAGCACATCTGCGACCACCGCCGCGCACCGGTTCACCGTCTCCGCGAAAACCGGCTCATTGTCGAATAATTCGCGGGCCATGCCCGGGAACTGGCTGCCCTGCCCGGGGAACAACCACGCGGTCTTGGGCGGGTCGGCGCACTCGCCGCGCACCAGTCCGGGCGCCGGACGGTCGTCGGCGAGCGCGGCGAGCAACTCCCGCGCCGAGTCCGTCGAGTTCGCCACCAGGGCAGCGCGGTGCTCGAAGTGCGCGCGCCCGACGCCTGCCGAAAAGCTCACGTCGGCCAGGGCGGCCTCGGGATGCTCACTGAGCCAGCCGCGGTACTGCTCGGCGAGCTGAATCAACGCCGCCGGGGTGCGGGCCGACAGCGGCAGCACGCTGAACCGCGGGCCGGCCGAATCCTCTGCCGCATCTGCCTTTTCGGGCTGTGCCGGCGCTTCCTCGAGGATGACGTGCGCGTTCGTGCCGGAGAAGCCGAACGAACTGACTCCGGCCAGCCGCGGGCGGCCGTTGCGTTCCCAGGAGGTGGCCTCCTTGACAACCTGCACCGCCAGCCGGTCCCACGGGATGTGGGGCGACGGGTCCCGGAAGTTCAGGTGTGGCGGCAACAACTCGTTCTCGAGCGACAGCACGACCTTCATGACGCCGGCGATGCCGGCGGCGGCCTCGAGATGCCCGATATTCGTCTTCGCTGACCCGATCAGGAGCGGCGGGGTACCGTCGCGTCCCTCCCCGAACACGGCACCTGCGGCCTGGACTTCGATGGGGTCGCCCAGCGACGTTCCGGTCCCGTGCGCCTCGAGGTAGCCGACGTCGGCCGGCGCCACGCCGGCGCGCCGCAGCGCCTCGGCGATGACCCGTTGCTGAGCGATGCCGTTGGGCACCGTCAGGCCACCCGAGGCGCCGTCCTGGTTGATCGCGCTCCCGCGGATGACGGCGCGGATCCGGTCCCCGTCGCGGATCGCGTCGGCCAGCCGCTTCACGACGATGACGCCACACCCTTCACCGCGCACGTAACCGTCGGCGGCGGCGTCGAACGTCTTGCACCGGCCATCCGGGGCCAGCATGTGCGCCTGCGAGAAGGTGATCATCGTCGCCGGGCTGAGCAGCACGTTGGCGCCGCCGGCCAGTGCGAGGTCGCACTCACCCAACCGCAGCGCCTGGCAGGCCTGGTGAATCGCCACCAGCGATGAACTGCATGCGGTGTCGACCGTGACCGCCGGACCCTGCAAGCCCAGCCGGTAACTGATCCGGCCCGCGGCCGCGGCAGCGGCGGTCCCGATCGCCATGTAGGCCTCGATCTCGGGATAGTCCAGTTCGTCGGAGGCCATGCCGAGGTAATCGTGGGTGGAGAGGCCGACGAACACACCGGTGTTGGTGTTGGCCAGGGCGGTCGGTGCGATACCCGAATGCTCGACCGCCCGCCACGCCGTCTCCAGCAGCAACCGGTGCTGCGGGTCCATCAACCTGACCTCACGTGCCGACAACCCGAAGAACGGAGCGTCGAAACCGGTCACGTCGTCGATGAAACCCGCCCGGCGGGTCACCACCTTGCCGGGTGCGTCGGGATCGGGGTCGAAGAATTCGTCGGCGTCCCACCGCTCCCGGGGCACCTCTGAGACGGCGTCGCGCCCCTGCCGCAACAGCTCCCAGAACTCGTCCGCGTCGCCGGCACCCGGGAAGCGGGCCGCGTAGCCGACTATCGCAAAACCGGCTGGCGGCTCCGTCACCTCGGCGGTTGCCATGCACTGTCCTTCCTGACTGACTAGACCGGCGGAGACTGGTTCGCGCTGCGGCACGGCCCGGGCGTGCAGCAGACGGATCTCCCCCGCCGCGATTATTGCAAGCACCAATGCGCCGCGCGCCGACATCCGCAAATTACCAGGTAGTGCGGCCGTCGCCGGGCCAGGTGCCGGTCTTTACCATGGGCGCTGGCCGAATGCGAGCTGCCACGCGCATTAGCACGCGGCCGCTGCCGTGGCTGCCGATGCGGTTATCGTGATATCGGCGCCGACTCACGCGGGGGAAAGCCAGGAAAAGGCCGGCGACCGGGAAGGGAAGATTTTGCAGATCGGGAAAATCACAATCGGTTCACTCGAGGATTGGACGGTGCGCCCCGGCACCGTCATTTCCTGGCACCCCACGCAGGCGGCCAGAGAAAAGGCGCTGCAAGCGCCGGTCAGTTCGGTACCGGTCAGTTACATGCAAGGTCAACATCTGCAGAATTACCGGCAACGAACCAGTTCCGGTCTCGACTTTTCGCGACTGTTGATCGCCACCTGTGAGGCGCCCGGGCATTGCGATATAGCGATCATGAATCAGGCGCTCAACGCATATCTGCGCCGGCATGACACCTACCGCAGCTGGTTCGAGTACGACGACAACGGCGACGTCGTCCGGCACACGATGACCGATCCGGCCGATATCGAATTCGTCCCCGTCGATCACGGTGAGTTGACCGTCGACCAAATCCACGACCACGTCGTGGCGACGCCCGATCCGCTGCAGTGGGGCTGCTTCTCGTTCGGGATCATCCAGCACGAAGACCACTTCACCTTCTACGCGAGCATCGACCATGTCCACGGTGACGCGACGCTGATCGGCATCACGATGCTGGAATCCAACGCGGTGTATGCGGCGATGGCGGGCGGCGAGAGTGGCCTGGCGCTGCCCGACAGCGGCAGCTACGACGACTTCTGCGTCAGGGAGCGCGAACGGACTTCGGAGCTGACCCTGGATTCGCCGCAGGTCCGCAAATGGATCGAGTTCGCCGAGAATAACAATGGCAGCCTTCCCGAATTTCCGCTCCCGCTGGGTAACCCTTTGGAGCTGACCAACAGCGACATGGTCACCGAAAGCCTGATGGACGCCGACCAGACCGCCCGGTTCGAATCGGCGTGCACCGTGGCCGGCGCGCGCTTCGTCGGCGGCCTGTTTGCATGCATGGCCCTGGTTGACCACGAGTTCACCGGAGCGGCGACCTATTACGCGCTCACTCCGCGGGACTCGCGCAGGAGCGACGAGAATTTCATGACCCAGGGTTGGTTCACCGGCCTGGTGCCTATCACCATTCCCATTGCCGCGGCGTCCTTCAGCGAAGCCGCCTGGTCCGCTCAGGATTCATTCGATTCGAGCCTCGACATGGCGAAGGTACCGTTTTACCGGGTCCTGGAATTGGCGCCGTGGCTGGACTGGCCGCGACCCAACTTTCCGGTTTCGAATTTTCTGCACGGGGGCGCCGCCCCGCTGAATGCCGTGATTGCCGCAGCCGAAATGAGTGCCGCCAAGAGCATCGGAATTTATTCGGACCGCCGATATTCATATCAATTGACCATTTACATATTCCGGTACGAGCAGGGTACCGCCATGGCGGTCATGTTCCCGGACAATCCGATCGCGCAGAAATCGGTCGCGCGATATGTCGAGGCCATGAAATCCGTGTGCACCCGGGTCGCCGATAGCGGACATTGGGGCCGCGTCACGTAGGGTGGGAGTACTTCGGAGTTCTTTGATGCACGTTATTTTTGTGAAATACCCGAAGTCGCGGCGGGCGCGACACATAATTGAGCAATGGGACCGGCGGTGACCGGCGGGCGCGGGCCGCGAGAACTTGAGGTGGGGGCAATTTGCGACGGTTAGCCGATTTTGTGGTGCGCTGGCCCTGGGCCGTGATCGGGCTCTGGGTCGCGGTTGCGGTCGCGCTGCCGCTGACCCTGCCGTCCCTGAACGAGATGTCCCAGAAACACCCGCTCGCCATCCTGCCCAGTGACGCGCCGTCCGCCGTCACCGCGCGCAAGATGACCGAGGCGTTCCACGAGTCCGGCAACGAGGACCTGCTGCTGGTGGTTCTCACCAACGAGAAGGGCCTCGGACCGGCGGACGAAGCCGCTTACCGCAAGCTGGTGACCGCGCTGCGTGAGGACACCCGCAACGTGGTTATGCTGCAGGACTTCGTCAGCACGCCGCCCCTGCGGTCGGCGCTGACCAGCAAGGACCGCAAGTCCTGGGTGCTGCCCGTCGGCCTCGCCGGTGAGTTGGGCACGCCCCGCTCCTACGCCGCCTTCAAGCAGGTCACCGGCGTGGTCAAGCAGAGCCTGGCCGGTAGCCCATTGACGGCGAACCTGACCGGACCGGCCGCCACTGTCGCCGATCTGACGGTGGCCGGCGAAAAGGATCGACTCCCGATCGAGCTCGCGATCGCGGTGCTGGTGCTCCTTGTGTTGCTGATGGTCTACCGCAATCCGGTCACCATGCTGCTGCCGCTGCTGGCGATCGGCATCTCGATGGCGATCGCCCAGGCGGTGGTCGCCGGCTTCTCCCAGGCGAGCGGCCTGGGTGTTTCCAACCAGTCGATCGTCTTTCTGAGCGCGATGATCGCCGGCGCCGGAACCGATTACGCGGTCTTTCTCATCAGCCGGTACCACGACTATCTGCGGCAGGGCTCCGATTACGAGGAAGCCGTGCGACGGGCCCTCATCTCCATCGGCAAGGTGATCACCGCGTCCGCCGCCACGGTCGGCATCACCTTCCTCGGCATCAGTTTCGCCAGGATGGGGGTGTTTTCTTCGGTGGGGGTGTCCTCGGCGATCGGCGTCGGCGTGGCGTTCCTGGCGGCGGTCACCCTGCTGCCGGCCATCCTCGTGGTGGCCGGGCCGCGCGGCTGGGTCAAACCCAGGCGCGAACTGACCGCCACATTCTGGCGGCGTTCCGGGATTCGCATCGTGCGCAAGCCGAAGACCCACCTGGTCGCCAGCGTGCTGGTGTTGATCATCCTGGCGGGCTGCGCGGGCCTGGTGCGCTACAACTACGACGACCGCAAGGCCGTGCAGGCGTCCGCCCCGAGTTCGGTCGGCTACGCCGCGCTGGACCGGCATTTCCCGGTGAATCAGTCCATCCCCGAATACATCCTGGTCCAGTCGCCGCATGATCTGCGCACACCGCGGGCGCTGGCCGACTTGGAGCGGATGGCAGACCGGGTCAGTCAGCTGCCGAATATCGCGGCGGTCACCGGTATCACCCGGCCTACCGGGGCGGTGCCCGAGGAGTTCCGGGCCACCTACCAGGCGGGCGCCATCGGGGCGCGGTTGGGCGAAGGGTCGACAGTGATCAGCGACCACAACGACGACCTGAACAGGCTGGTCAAAGGGGCCGACACGCTGGCTGACAATCTGGGCGACGTGCGCGGCCAGGTCAGCCAGATGGTGTCTGGCATGCAGGGTCTGCTCGACTCGTTCTCGTCGATGCGAACCCAGTACGGCGGCGACAAGCTGGTCAAAGAGGTCGCGACCGCGGCCAAGCTGGTCAACAGCATCAATTCACTCGGCAACTCCATGGGGTTGAGCTTCACCGCCGTCAAGGACATGTTCGCCTGGGTGGCACCGGTGCTGATCGCGCTGCAGGGCAACCCGGTTTGCGACCTCGACACCTCGTGCAGCGCAACCCGGGCGCAATTCGAACGGGTGGTGGCCGCACGCAACGACGGGAGCCTCGACGAGATCAACGATCTGGCCCGCCAGCTGGAGACGTTCCAGGACCGGCAAACCCTGAACGCGACGGTGGACCGCTTGCGCAGCACGCTGAACGGGCTCACCAAGGCGATGCATGCCATGGGGCTGGACCAGCCCGGCGGCATGCAGTCGGGCCTCAACAACCTCCAGCGCGGAGCCGACCGGGCGGCGGGCGGAAGCCGGCAGGTTGCCGACGGGGTGGAGCAACTCGTCGGCCAGGTCAAAGAAATGGGCGCCGGCCTGGCCGAGGCCGCCGCGTTCCTGCTGTCGCTGAAAAATGATGCGGCCGAACCGTCGATGGCGGGCTTCAATATTCCGGCTCAGCTGCTGCGCATGGACGAATTCAAGAAGGCGGCCCGGATATTCATTTCGCCGGACGGGCACTCGGTTCGCTACCTGGTCCAAACGAAACTCAACCCATTCAGCTCCGAAGCGATGGATCAGGTCAACGCCATCACCGACGCCGCGCGCAGCGCCCAGCCGAACACGGCATTGTCGGACGCGTCAATTTCGATGGCGGGATACCCCGTCTCGCTGCGCGACACCCGCGACTATTACCAGCACGATATTCGATTCATCATCGCCGTCACGCTCATCGTCGTGTTATTGACCCTGATGGCGTTGCTGCGTGCGGTTGTCGCGCCGCTGTATTTGGTGGGTTCGGTGGTGGTGTCGTTCTTGTCGGCGGTCGGAATGGGCGTCCTCGTCTTTCAATTCCTGCTCGGCCAGCAATTGCACTGGTCGGTGCCGCCGTTGGCTTTCGTGGTCCTGGTCGCGGTAGGCGCCGACTACAACATGCTTTTCATCTCGCGAATGCGGGACGAGTCGCCGGGCAGCGTGCGTTACGGCGTCATCCGGGCCCTGAGCTCGACCGGCGGTGTGATCACGGCCGCGGGTCTGATCTTCGCCGCCTCCGTGGGTGGCCTGCTGTTTTCCAGCATCGGCACCGTGGTCCAGGGCGGTTTCGTGATCGGCGTCGGCATTTTGCTGGATACCTTCCTGGTGCGGACCATCACAGTGCCGGCCGTGGCCACGCTGATCGGACGGGCCAGCTGGTGGCCCTCGAAACTGAGTAGGGCGCCCAGATTGCGGCGGTCGCTGTCCGGACGCGCCGGGTGACTGGTGATTTAGCGGGACCGCGCGGGGTGTGCGAGACTCGCGGAACCAAGCCGATCAGGCCCCGATCAGGCCCCCAATCAGGCAGGGAGTGGGGATGAAGAAGCTACTCGCGGGAATTTCCGCGCTGGGAATCGTCGCGGCAACAGGATGTTTCGGCGGCCCGGCGGCCACCGCAGACGAAACGCCGGCCGACCCCCCTGCACCCGTCGACGGGACGGCCTACGCGCTGGGCGGCGCGCACGTGCTGGGCATCCCGTACGACGAGTACATCCGCCGCGAAGGTGCCGAATGGTTCCCGGGCCTGCGGCGACAGATTGTCGACTACCCCGCAGGCCAGGTGCAGGGCCACGTGCTGGGGCGCCTGTTTCCCGGCATCGGCCGGTTGGACGAAATGTTTCCCGGCCTGGGCGCGGACGGACCCAGCGTCGGCGAATCGGTCGTCATCGGGGCCGACAACCTGGATGCGGCGATCCGCCGGGGTGGTCCCGGAACGACGATCGGCCTCTCGGAGGGTGCGCTGGTGCTCGACGCTCTGCAGGCCCGGCTCGCCAATGACCCCACCGCTCCCCCGCCGGACCAGCTGAGCTTCGCCACTTTCGGCGACCCCGTCGCGCGCCATGCGTTCGGCCAGAGCTTCCTGACCGCCATGTTCCCGGTCGGCAGCGTCGTGCCCGCACTCGACTACCCGGTACCGCCGCCCGTCGAGAGCCAGTACGACACCAAGATGTTCATCTCCGCCTATGACTCGATCGCCGACTTCCCGGATCGGCCGGACAACTGGATGTCCCTGGCCAACACGTTGGCGGGCCTGATGACCGGGCATACCGCGGTGGCGTTCACCAACCCGAGCATGGTGCCGCCGCAGAACATCAGGTCGACCGTCAACTCACGCGGCGCGACGACGACCACATACCTGATTCCCGAGCGGCACCTTCCGCTGGTATTGCCGTTCCAGTACGCAGGGGTGCCGGAGCAGACGCTGAACGAGCTTGACGCGGTGCTGCTGCCGATGGTCAACGCGGGTTACTCGCGCAACGACGACCCGGCGACGGCTCCCATCCAGGTGGACCCCGTCATCGGCTACGACCCGGCGGCCGTCACCGCACCCGCGACCCAGGCCACCTTCGGCGGCGGGGCGGATCCGGTTTCACAGATCCTGTCCGGTGCCATGTCCGTGCTGAACCGGGCTCCTCACTGACGCCGGACGGCAGCGGCGATAATGGCTCCCGTCAACCGGCCGTCAACCGGCGCAAAGGAGCCCGATGAGCACAGCCAGCACTGACCGTCCCCTGCGGGTGATCCAGTGGACGACCGGAAATATCGGCCGCCGCTCCCTGCACGCCATCATCGGACGGCCCGACATGGAACTCGTCGGGGTCTACGCGCACGGGGCGGACAAGGTCGGTGTCGATGCCGCCGAGCTGGCGGGCCGGCCGGAGCCCACCGGCGTGCTGGCCACCAACGACATCGACGCGCTGATCGCACTGGGAGCCGACGCGTGTTGTTATAACCCGTTGTGGCCCAACATCGATGAGCTGGTGCGACTGCTGGAAGCGGGGGTCAACGTGTGCACCAGCGCGGCGTGGATCACCGGCGGTAAGCAGACGCCGCAAGACCGCGAGCGCATCATCGCGGCCTGCGAACACGGCGGTTCGACCATCTTCGGCAGCGGCGCGCACCCGGGGATGACGAACATGGTCGGCATGGTGCTGTCCGCCTCCTGCGAGCGGGTCGACGAGATCCGCATCACCGAGTCGGTCGACTGCTCGACCTACGAGTCGGCGGGAACCCAGACGGCGATGGGCTTCTCGCAGGACCCGGACACGCCGGGACTGGCCGAGAGCGTGCGACGGGAAAGTGAAGTGTTCGCCGAGTCGGCCGCGATGATGGCCGACGCCATCGGAGCCCGACTGGACCGGATGACCTTCGACGTCACGTTCACCGCTGCCACCGGCGACACCGATCTGGGCTTCATGAAGATCCCCGCCGGAACCGTCGGCGGCGTCTACGGATACCACCGCGGCTGGGAGGGCGACCGCAACGTCGTCAGCGTCGGATTCAACTGGACCATGGGCGATCACGTCGTCCCGCCCAAGCCGCTCGAGCACGGGCACGTCATCCAGGTGTTCGGGCTGCCCAATATGCGCACGGTACTGCACTGCCTGCCGCCCAAAGACTGGACGGAGCCCGGCTTCATGGGGCTGGGCATGATCTACACCGCGATGCCGGTGACCAACGCGGTGCCCGCGGTGGTGGCCGCCAGGCCCGGCATCATGACGCTCGCCGACCTGCCGCCGGTCACCGGTCGGGTGGCACGCTGACTGTGTCGTTGCGCACACGACCGGCACCCCGAGGAACGTTGGCGTCCACTAAGGGTTAGCATACTTAGCCGAGCAAACATTCTCCCGGATTTGTCGCGTCGGGAAGCAAGCTCCACTGTCGGGCGTTACAACCCTGCAGTTGTGGCGGGAGACTCGTAAAGGGCGGTGGCGATGAAGGCTGGTGCGATCGCGGGTCCCGCTACCCGCTTCTTCAGGAAAGCGTGGATACCCCTGGTGCTGGTGGTGGTGCTGGCCGTCTCCGGACTGGTCGTGTCGCGGTTGCACAAGATCTTCGGGTCCGAAGACCTCAACGCCAACGCGGGTGCCGGCATCGAGATCGTGCAGTTCAACCCGAAGGTCGTCAAGTACGACATCTTCGGTCCGGCCGGGTCCACCGCGAACATCAACTACTGGGATGCAGATGCCAACACTCACCAGGTCAACGCGGCACCGCTGCCATGGACTTTCACCATCTCGACGACGCTGCCCTCGGTGAGCGCCAACATCATGGCCCAGAGTGACGGCAGCCGAATCGGCTGCCGCATCACGGTCGACAACGTGGTGAAGGAAGAAAAGCAGTCCGACGGCGTCAATCCCCAGACCTTCTGCCTGGTGAAGTCGGCATGAGCGACCTCAACCACCGAACCGCCACCGACGACACGGCACCAATCACGGTTGCGCCCAACGAGACCCGGGAACGCGGTCACCGCCCGCTCATCCCCCACACCATCCGCATTTTCGCGGTGCCGATCATCATCGGCTGGGTGGTGCTGACGGTCCTGGTCAACGTCATCGTGCCGACGCTGGAGAAGGTCAGCGAGCAGCACTCCGCTCCGATGACACCGGTGGACGCGCCGTCCATGGTGGCGATGATGCGACTGGGGCACAACTTCAAGGAGTTCGACTCCAACAGCACCGTCATGATCGTGCTGGAGAGCAACAAACCGCTCGGCGACGACGCACACCGCTACTACGACAACGTGATCCGCCAACTGCGCCAGGACCACGAGCACATCCAGCACATTCAAGACTTCTGGGGTGACCGGCTGACCGCCGCGGGAGCGCAGAGCGCCGACGCCAAGGGCGCCTACGTGATGCTGAACCTGGCCGGCAACCAGGGCACCACGTTGGCCAACGATTCCGTCGAAGCCGTCCGAAAGGTGTTGGAGCACAATCCACCACCACCCGGAGTGAAGTCGTATGTGACCGGACCGGCGGCGCTGTCCGACGACATGCACATCATCGGCAACGCCAGCCTGGCTACCATCACTCTGTTTACCCTCGGCGCGATCGCGATCATGCTGCTGCTGGTCTACCGATCGATCGTCACCACCCTGGTCCAGTTGTTCATGACGTTCGTGGCGCTGGCCTCCTCACGCGGAATCGTGGCGGTCCTGGGGTATCACAACGTTTTCGGCCTGACGACCTTCGCCGCCAACATCCTGACCATGCTGGCGATCGCCGCCGGCACCGACTACGGCATCTTCCTGATCGGGCGCTATCAGGAAGCGCTGCGCGCGGGCGAGGATCGAGAAACCGCCTACTACACCACCTTTCGCGGGGTAGCTCCAGTCGTGCTGGGATCCGGTCTGACCATCGCCGGCGCGACGTACTGCCTCAGTTTCACCCGGCTGCCCTGGTTCAACACCATGGGCGCACCGGTGGCGATCGGCATGCTGGTCGTCGTGCTGGCCGGCGTCACCCTCGGCCCCGCGGTGGTTTTCGCCGGGAGCAAGTTCCATCTGTTCGAGTCCAAGAGCACCGCCCGGCAGGGGCGGATGTGGCGGCGCGTCGGCACCGCGGTAGTGCGTTGGCCCGCACCGATTCTGGCGGTCAGCACCGCCATCGTGCTGATCGGGATGGTGGCCCTGCCCAGCTTCGTGACGAGCTACAACGACCGCTACTATCTCCCGGCCTCCGCCCCGTCCAACCTCGGCCAGCAGGCCGCGGACCGGCACTTCTCGCAGGCCCGGATGGATCCGGACATGCTGATGGTCGAGGCCGACCACGACATGCGCAACCCGGCCGACATGCTGGTGCTGGACCGGGTGGCCAAGAACGTGATGCGCACCGTCGGGATCGCCATGGTGCAGGACATCACCAGGCCCCTGGGCATCCCAATCCAGCACAGCTCCATACCTTTTCAGAACAGCATGCAGAGCCAGACGACGATGCAGAATATGGCCTTCTTGCAGGACCGCATGAAGGACATCACCAAAATGGCCGACGAGATGCAGTTCATGATCGAGACCATGGAACGCATGTACAAGGTGACGACGGAGCTGTCCAACGCCGCCGACGACAGCGCCAAAACCACCGCGGAAACCGCCGAGATCACCAACAGGCTGCGCGACCACATCGCCGACTTCGACGATTTCTGGCGTCCGATCCGCAGCTACTTCTACTGGGAGAAGCACTGCTTCGACATTCCCATCTGCTGGTCGTTGCGTTCCCTGTTCGAGTCGCTGGACGGATTCGACCAATTGGCCGGGCAATTCGACCTCCTGACCAAAGACATCCAGCGCACGGCGGACGCCACGCACTCGATGCTGGTGCTGATCCCGCCGATGATCACCACGATGAAGACGACCAAAGCCCTGACGCTGACCATGCAGGCCACGTTCTCGGCGATGCTGGATCAGATGAAGGCGCTCAGTGACACCGCCGTCGTCATGGGCCAGAGTTTCGACGCTTCCAAGAACGACGACTTCTTCTACCTGCCACCCGAAGCCTTCGACAACCCCGACTTCCAGACCGGCCTGCGGATGTTCCTGTCTCCGGACGGCAAGTCGGCGCGATTCTTCATCACCCACCAGGGTGATCCCATGACGCCGGAAGGGATTTCGCGGGTCGATTCCGAGCGCACCGCGGCTCAGGAGGGACTGAAGCAATCCTCGCTGTCGGACGCGAAGGTCTATCTGGGTGGCACTGCCGCGACATTCAAAGACATGCACGACGGCGCCAAGTACGACCTGATGATCGCGGTGGTGTCGGCGCTGACGCTGATCTTCATGATCATGCTGTTGCTCACCCGCAGCGTGGTGGCCGCACTGGTGATCGTAGGCACCGCGGCGAGCTCCATCGCCGCGTCCTTCGGGCTGTCCGTGCTCATCTGGCAGGACTTGTTCGGCATCAAGATCCACTGGATCGTGATGGCGCTGTCGGTGATCATCCTGCTGGCGGTCGGCTCGGACTACAACCTGCTGCTGGTCTCCCGATTCAAAGAAGAAATTCATGCCGGCCTCAAGACCGGGATCATCCGGTCCATGGCGGGCACCGGCGGGGTGGTGACCGCTGCGGGTCTGGTGTTCGCCTTCACCATGGCGTCGATGCTCGGTAGCGACCTACGAGTGCTCGGCCAGTTCGGATCGACCGTGTGTATCGGCCTGTTGCTCGATACATTGATCGTGCGCACATTGCTGATGCCGTCGATCGCGACTTTGCTGGGACGATGGTTCTGGTGGCCACAAGTGGTGCACCCGCGCGGTTCCGACAATGTATTCATTCCGGCGAAAGCAACTGCTCGCTGAATCCGCCAGACTGGTTTCTAATTAGCGGCCAGTGCGGGTGCATGCCGCTTGCTCATGAACACCCGACTACTCCCGGGTGTACGGCATGCATCGAACCGGACTGACTGGTTCACGCAACCGACTAGGCAATGTGCACAGCCGTTTTGGGCAAATTGCACAACGTTTATCGGTGGTTTCGACTTCGCGCCGGCGGCTTTTTCTCAATCGCCAATACCGATGCCCCCCTCCGATATAGGCTCGCCCCCAAACTTGGTGACTTGCTGATTTAGTTGCGATTCAGATTTGGGGTGGACAGGTGAGCTTTTTCGCTCTTCCGCCGGAGGTGAACTCGGCGCTGCTGCTCGGCGGCGCGGGTCCAGAACCTTTGCTGGCCGCGGCGTCAGCCTGGGAGGGTTTGTCCGCTGAGTTGGGGACCGCCGCGGCGTCGTTTGCCTCGGTCACCTCTGGGCTGGTGTCCGGTTCGTGGCAGGGCGCCTCAGCCGCGGCGATGGCGGCCGCGGCGGCACCGTATGCGGGTTGGCTGAGCGCCGCGGCGGCTTCCGCCGAGTCGTCGGCCATGCAGGCCAGGGGGGTCGCGGCCGCCTTCGAGTCGGTCGTGGCCGCCGCCGTGCACCCGGGGGTCATCGCCGCCAACCGGTCGCAGTTCGTCTCATTGGCCCTGTCCAATATCTTCGGCCAGAACGCCCCGGCCATCGCGGCCACCGAGTTCGCCTATGAATCGATGTGGGCCCAGGACGCGGCGGCCATGGCCGGTTACCACCTGAATGCTTCGGCGCTGGTGGCGGGGTTGCAGTCCTTCACCCGACCGGCCCAGTTGCTCGGCGGGGTCGGAGGTCTGGCGACCGTCGCCGACTCGCTGGTCGACGCCGCGCAGGGGATGGCCGGCGGCCTCGGCAGCACAGTCAGCACCGGTACCCCGGTCACGAGTACGGGGCCCGCCCAGGGCGGCGTTCCGGGGATTCTTGGTCAGCCGGGCACGGGATTCGTCAGCGCGGGTATCGCACGGACTCTCGCCTCCGGCGCCGCGGGAGCGGCTGCGGTTGACCTCGGTCTGCTCAGCTTGCTGAATCCGGGCAATCTCCGCACCGGATTCCTGGGCGCCACCGGCCCCAGCTTCGACATCTTCCCGATCACCCTTCCCCTCGAACTGAACGTCGCGGGAGCCGTCGGCCCGATCACCATCGAACCGATTCAGATCCTTCCGACCATCCCGCTGAACTTCCACCAGACCTTCCTGCTGGGGCCGCTGACCGTTCCACCGATCCACGTCCCGGCAATCCCGTTGGTGGACTTCAGCATTCCCATCGACATCGGCCCCCTGACGGTGTCGCCTATCACCCTGGTGCCGGCCATCGAGTTCCCCAGCCAGATCATCACAATTCCCGGATTCAACCTGGTGCCGGGCGGCATTCAAACGTCCGGGCTGTGGGCGGGGCCCCTCTTCCTGAGTCAGGGCGTATTCATCAACCCCGGCGTCAATCCCATTGCCGCGCAACTGAACTACACGACCCCTGCGCTCACCCTGTTTCCGGGCGGTTTGAGCGTCCCCGATGCACCGCTGCACTTCGATGTCGGCATCAAGGCCGGCACCGGGGCCTTCACCATCCCCGGCTTCTCCCTGCCCGAGCATGCCATTCCGCTGACGATCAGCACGGCCGGCCAGATCGACGGCTTCAGCACGCCGAGAATCACCATCGACGCAATCCCGGCGTCATTGGACACCGTCGTCCGCGCCGATCGCGTGGTGCCCCTGTTCCCACTTCCGTCGATTCCCCTCACGATCACGGCCAACGGCACCGTGGGACCCGTCCACGTCGCACCCATCGCCATACCGCAGGCGCACGCCGCGATCACCAACGCGACCGTCAGCATCGGCAGCTTCACCGTTCCCGAGATCGCCATTCCGCAGATACCGCTGCACGCGACGGGCACCGTGGCCCTGGCCCAGAACTCCATTTCCTCGGTCAACCTTCTCGACCCGCTGAATCTCACCGGGCAGCTCCAGCTCGGCCCGATCGGCGGCCCGAACGCACGCATCGACATCGCCAGCATGAGTCTGGGCAGCGGCCTGCCTTCACTCGTTCTGAGAAACATCAATGTCGCGGTCGACGCCCTTTTCTACGGCCCGCAGACGCTAGATCTGGCGACCACCCCACTGGGACTGCCCGACATCAGCATTCCCGCACAGAACATCGTCACTCTGGGCCTGGGCGGCGGCATCAATCCCATGACGTTGTTTCCGGGTGGCCTCACATTCCCGGAGAACTCGGTCAGCCTCACCAATTTCTCCGTCGGCTCTGATCCGTTCACCGTTTTTCCGGACGGCTTCCGCATCGATCAATTCCCGTTCAAAATCAACGCCACGGTGCTGTCGCCGACCCCGGTGCCCACCACCGGGAGCATCGGTCCCATCCATATCCCGGCGGCGCCGCTCATTCAGGCGGTCCGCGCGGGCGGATCCGGCAACATCAACCTGAACCTCGGCTTGCCCACTATTCCCACCCCTGCCATCGGCCTGGGCTTGAACGGCATCACGAACTATGGGTTCGTCACGCACGAGCCCATAGTCATTCCGCCTTTCGGCACCTCCGGATCCCTTGCCACCGAACCGATCGGCATCAACGTCAACATCGGTTCCATACCGTTCACTCTCCGGGGCATACCGGTGATAGGCGGACAACTCGAAGGAAACGTCTTCGCGTTCGTCGTCAATCAGGGTATCGATGCAATGACGGTGCCGCTCGATTTCATGACGTCCCCCATCGCCATTCCGCCGCTTTCGCTGGGCGGGTCGATTCCAATCGATATTCCATTGGACATCGTCTCCGCCGCCACCATCCCGGGCATCGGCTATACACAGTCGATTCCGCTCAACTTTGCGACGGAAATACCGCAGTTCACCATTCCGGAAACACTGATTCCCGCAATCCCGATCGGATCGAACCTCGCCCTGCCGGGGAGCATCGGGCCGCAACTGGGCGACGTGGTGACTTCCGGTGCGACCTGGCTCCAGCAGCAATTGATGAACGCGGGACTGGGCAACGCCGGTTTGTACAACGTCGGCAGCGGCAACCTCGGCAGCCTCAACCTCGGCAACGGCAACATCGGCAACTACAACCTGGGTGGCGGCAATATCGGCGACGCCAACATCGGTTGGGGCAACGGTGCTTTAGGCGCCCTAGTGGGCAAGAACGTGGGCCTCGGCAACGCCGGGTCGGGCAACTTCGGGTTCGGCAACGCCGGGTCGGGCAACATCGGTTTCGGCAATACCGGTTCCGGCAACGTCGGCATCGGGCTGGTCGGCGACAACCAGAACGGTTTCGGCGGTTGGAACTCCGGGACCGGCAACATCGGCCTGTTCAACTCCGGTACCAACAACGTCGGATTCTTCAACTCGGGCAGCAACACCGTAGGTATCGGCAACTCCGGTTTAGGCAGCACCGGCCTCTTCAACTCCGGAAACTTCAGCAGCGGACTGGGCAATGCGGGCGAGCGCAACTTTGGCTTCTTCAACGCGGGTAACGCCAACCTCGGCGCGTTCAACCCCGGCAATGTCAACTCCGGCCTGTTCAACAGCGGAGACGGCAACGTCGGGTTGGCCAATTCGGGTGACTTCAACGACGGGATCTTGATCTCCGGCGACCACAGCATCGGCGCACTCTTCACGGGCGACTACCAGAATGTGGCCGACCCCAACCTGGGGATCACCCTTCTCGACATCAACCAGAACCTCGGTCCCGTCCACATCGACCCTATTCACGTTCCAGGGCTGCCGATCAACATCAACGAGACCATTTACATCAATTCCTTCACCGTGCCGCAGATCGACGTGCCCGCAATACCGCTGGAAATCCACCAAGGCGTGGCGCTGCCCGCCATCACCCTCTTCGAGGGCCTCAACATGCCGGCGCAGCAGATCGTGATTCCGCTCAACATCCCCGCCAGCACCGGGTCGACGCTGCAGCTTCCGGCGATCGGCTTCAACGCTCAATACAAGCCCGACAACCTTCCCCCGTGGTCGTTCGGGCAATTCGCGATCAGCCAGCAATTGAACACCCTGGGACCCACCGCCGGCATCCTCGTCCAGACCGGCGCCACCGATGCCCGGACCGGGGCCGTCACGCTGAACCTTCCAGCGATCAATATTCCGCGAATCGCGACCTCCCCGATTCCGCTGACCATCGACACCCACGGGGGCATTCCCGCCTTCACCCTGTTCCCCGGCGGACTGTCCATCCCGCAGAACCCGATTCCGGTCACTTACACGCTGACCGGCGGCCTGCAGCCGTTCACGATCTTCCCGGATGGCTACACGATCGACCCCATCCCGCTGCACCTGCACCTCGACGCCACCCTGCTCAATCCGATCGACGGTATTCCTCCGTCACTCAACCTGGTTGATTTCCAGTTCTCCGGCGGCATGGGCCCGGTAAAGATCCCGGACCTCCCCATTCCCACCATTCCCCTGGGCCTCAATTTCGGCCTGAGTCATGGGGCATTCACCATTCCGCCGATCGAGCTTCCGAACATCCCGATCGACATCACCGGCGACATCGGCCTGGGCCCGATCGGCATCCCATCCCAAACGATTCCCGCGATCTTCAACGACCCGTTGGCAACCGTCCATTTCGACGCGTTCAAGACGGCGGTGACGAAGATGTCGCCATTCGTCATATGGACCAGCGGCAATGCGCCCTGGGACCCGATCCCCGCCCCTACCGGCGCATACATATCGATCGGTTCGCCACCGCTGACCGACCTGCTCTTCGTCAACCCCCTGGTCCTCGGCAGCGCGACCCAGGATCCGTATTCGATAGTCTTCAGCGGCGGAACGTACGCCTTCAACACGCCGGCCGTCATGATCGACAAGATCCCGCTGGGGTTCCGGTTGCCGGGCGGTGTCGACGGCGCCACGATCTTCCCGAACGGGCTGACCTTCCCGGCGAACAACCTGGTGGACCTCGATCTCGCCGCCGGGCCCAAAGGCTTCACCATTCCCGCCCGAACCATCCCCGCCATCCAGGCCAGCTTGGACGCCATCGTCAAACTGGCCACCCCGGACAACCTGCTGCCGCCATACAAACTGCTCTACGTCACCGCCAACGGAGGCATCGGCCCCGCCGTACTCCCCTCGTTCCACATTCCGTCGATCCCGCTGGGCTTCGACCTCGGCGGCGGCATCGGTCCGATCACCATTCCGTCCTTCTCCACACCGCCCATCCACCTGGGACTCGACCCGAGCGCAACCGCGGGCCCAGTCTCGATGCAGCCCATCAGCATCCCCCGGCTGACCGCGGACGCGTTCCTGCATTTCGATGAGATCAGGACCGGCCTCGCGACCACTACCGGCGCTATCTATTTCAGTGGAGGCGTCGTCCCGCAGATCAATCTCGGTGGATCCAGCACCAGCACGACTCCTGCATGGGAAATCCCCTGGTTCACGGTCTCGACCCCACCAGGGGGAATCCCCGGATTCTCGATCCCGGTGGACCCGATCGACATCGGCCTGCCCCTGTCGGTCACGATCCCGTCGCTGACCTTCCCGGGTCTGACCATCCCGCGAATTCCGTTGGGGCAGGGGCTGTCCGGCGCGTTGCCGGCGTTCGATCTGCCGTCGATCACGATCGACCGGATTCCGATCAGCTTCGCCGGCCCGCTCACGCTGTTCTAGACGAGGCGTCGATGATCCCCCGTCCGGTCAGCCGCACAGCACACTTCCCCGCTTCCACCGAAGACTGATTCAGAGGTGCCGATGTCTTACGTCATTGCAACACCGGCGGCCCTGGCCGCGGCGTCAACGAACCTGTTCGACATCGGCGAGTCGATCCGCGCCGCCAGCGCCGCCGCGGCGTCGCCGACGACGGGCATCGCGGCGGCGGCCGCGGACGAGGTCTCCGCGGCCATCGCGCGATTGTTCGGCACCTTCGGCCAGGAATACCAGGCGGCCAGCGCGCAGGCCGCTGCGGCGAACGACCAGTTTGTCCAGGCATTCCAGCGGGGCGCGGCGGCATATGAGCGCATCGAGTTCGGCAACGCCGGGCTGCTGCAACCGTTGTTGGACAGCCCGCTGGCGACGGGCCTGATGGGGCTCGTCAATGCCCCCAGCGAACTGATCACCGACCGACCGATGGTGGGCAATGGTGCCGACGGCGCGCCGGGAACTGGTCAGAACGGCGGGGACGGTGGCTGGTTGTCCGGCAACGGCGGCAACGGCGGATCGGGCGCGCCCGGCCAACAGGGCGGTGCAGGTGGAAATGCCGGCGCTAACGGCAACGGCGGCACCGGTGGTGCGGGTGGCGATGCCGTAGCCCCCGGTGGGCGTGGTGGCGACGGCGGGCGCGGCGGCAACGGCGGAACGACGACCGGCTTTGCGGGCACCGGCGGGGTGGGCGGGGCCGGTGCGCCCGGCGCAGCCGGGCAAGCCGGCGGTGCGGGCGGAAATGGTGGGGCCGGCGGGGCCAGTCAGATGCTGGGCCTGGCCAGCGGGGGCGCGGGCGGTGCGGGCGGAGCCGGCGGGGCGGGCGGTGCCGGCCTGGCCGGAGCTGCGGGCGGAGCAGGCGGAGCCGGCGGCGCCGGTGGCGCCGGCGGCGCCGGAAGCATCGCAGGGAACCTGGGCGTCGCAGGGGTCGGCGGTGACGGCGGTGTCGGCGGCGCGGGCGGAGCGGGCATCAGCACCCCCGGTGCCGGCGGCGATGGCGGGGCCGGTGGAAACGGCGGCGATGCCGGCGCCGGCGGCGCCGGCGTCGGAGGCGGTGGCTTCGGTCGCGGCGGCAACGGCGGGGGCGGCGGCGCCGGAGCCGACGGCGCCGGCGGCGCTGTGGGCGCGACCGGGTTCACAGGCGGCCGCGGCGGCGCCGGCGGTGCGGGTGGCAGCTCCGGAGCGGGCGGCACCGCGGGCAGCGGTGGGGTCGGCGGCGCCGGCGGTCACGGCGGAAACGGTGGCATCGCCCCCACCGGCCCCGGTCTGCAAGGCGGCGGCGGTGGTCAGGGCGGCGACGGCGGCGCAGGCGGAGCCGGTGGCGCGGGTACCACCGGCATCGGCGGCAACGCCGGGAACGGCGGTGCCGGCGGTGACGGCGGCAAGGCCGGCGCCAGTAACGGAGCCGGCAGCGCAGGCGGCGCGGGCGGAAACGGTGGCGGGGCGGGAGCCGCAGGCACCGGTGCCGCAACGGGCCATGGCGGCACCGGCGGGCAGGGTGGCAATGGCGGGGACGGGAGCAGCGGCGGCAACGGTGGGTCCGGCAAGGCCGGGTTCGCCGGTGGCAACGGGGGTACCGGCGGCAACGCCGGCGATGGCGGCGCGACCGGCGTCGGCGGCAACGCCGGAGACGGCGGCGCCGGAGGTGCCGGCGGAAACGGCGGCTCGGACAACAGCGGCGGTGGGGGTTTCACCGCCCCGTCCGGGGGCACCGGCGGCAACGGCGGCGACGCAGGCAAGGCCGGGGCGGGTCTGATCGCGGGTCGCGGCGGCGTCGGCGGCAACGGCGGAGTCGGTGGCGATGGCGCCGAGGGCCGCGCGGGCGCCACCGCCGGTAGTTCCGGCGACAATGGCGGCGCCGGCGGCGCCGGCGGCAACGGTGGCAGCGGCGGTCTTACCGGCACCGGCGGCAACGCCGGGAACGGCGGCGCCGGCGGAAACGGCGGTTCCGGTGGAGGCAAAGCCGACTCCGGCATACCCGGCGGCAAGGGCGGCGCCGGAGGCAACGGTGGCAACGCCGGTGTCGCAGGTACCGGAGCCATCCTGGGCAGCGGTGCCACCGGCGGAAACGGTGGCACCGGCGGAACCGGCGGCACCGGCAGCAACGGCGCGGCCGGCGTCGGCGGAACCAGAGGCGGGAACGGCGGAGTTGGCGGTGACGGCGGGTCCGGCGGCGTCAGCGGCACTGGTGGCAATGCCGGAAATGGCGGCACGGGCGGCAATGGGGGTAGCGCCGGCAGTGACTCGGGCACCGGCGGCGCGACGGCGCCATCCGGCGGCAATGGCGGCAACGGCGGCGATGCGGGCCAGACCGGCAACGGTGCCACCGCCGGCCGCGGCGGCGTCGGCGGCGATGGTGGCGCCGGGGGCAGGGGTGCCGACGGCAATGCCAGTACCGTCGTCGGCGCTTCCGGCGACGCCGGCGGCGACGGCGGGACGGGCGGTAACGGCGGCAGCGGCGGCGCTGCCGGCACCGGCGGCAAGGCCGGCAACGGCGGTGCCGGTGGCAATGGAGGGAACGGTCTCACCGCTGCCGGGGCCCCGGCCAGCGACGGGGGCGTGGGTGGCAACGGCGGCAATGCCGGTGCGGCCGGCGGCGGCGCCATCGCGGGCGGCGGCGCCGCCGGTGGCAGCGGGGGCAACGGTGGCAGCGGCGGCAACGGCATTACAGGCGCGGCCGGCAGTGCCGGGACCGACGGTGCCCGTGGCGGGGCCGGAGGTAACGGCGGCAACGCCGCCGGCACCGGCAGCGTGGGCGGCAAAGCCGGGAACGGTGGGGCCGGCGGGACCGGTGGTGATGGCGGGGCCGACACCGGCGCGGGCGGAGCCACTGCCCCGGCCGGCGGCAAAGGCGGCGGCGGCGGCGACGCCGGCAAAGGCGGCACTGGCGCCAGTGCAGGCAGCGGCGGCGTCGGCGGCGCCGGCGGAGCCGGCGGCAAAGGCGCGAACGGCAACGCTGGTGGCGTAGGCACGACCGGTGACCACGGCGGCGCCGGGGGCGCCGGCGGAAATGGCGGCAACGCGACGGGTACCGGCAGTATCGGCGGAAAGGCCGGCAACGGCGGCGCGGGCGGCAACGGCGGCACCGGTTACTCGGCCGCGGGCAGCAACGGCGGCACCGGGGGCAGCGGCGGCAACGGCGGCAACACCGGCACCGGCGGCGTCGGAGCCGTCGCCGGCGGCGGCGGCGTCGGCGGCAACGGCGGTGCCGGCGGCAACGGCGGCAACGGCAGCGAGGGCGCGGCCGGCGCAGCCGGAACCGTTGGTGGCAACGGCGGCACCGGCGGCAACGGCGGCAACGCCACCGGTGCCGGCGGGACCGGCGGCAAGGCCGGCGATGGAGGCAACGGCGGCCACGGCGGAAAGGGCGGTGCCGACATCGGCGGTGGCGGGGCCACCGCGCCGGCGGGTGGTGCCGGCGGCAACGGCGGCAACGCCGGCACGGCAGGTACCGGGACCACCAAGGGCAGCGGCGGCATCGGCGGAAACGGCGGCGACGGCGGCAGCGGTGCCACCGGCAGAGGCGGAACCGACACCGCCGGCAAGATAGGCGATGCCGGCGGTCTGGGTGGGGCCGGCGGCATCGGCGGAAACGCCACCGGCGCCGGTGGGAAGGCAGGCAACGGCGGCGCGGGTGGCAGCGGCGGCGACGGCGGAGTCGGGGGCACCGACACCGGGACCGGCGGCGCGGCAGCCCCGGCCGGCGGCGCGGGCGGCCGAGGCGGCGCGGGTGGCCGTCCAGGCTCCGCGAGTGGTGGTGCCGCGGGCGGCACCGGCGGTACCGGTGGCACCGGTGGCACCGGCGGCCACGGCGGCGTCGGCGCCGCGGGCGACCACGGCGGCGCGGGCGGAACCGGTGGCATCGGCGGTGCCGGGGGTAACGCCTCGGGTACCGGCGGCAAGGCCGGCAACGCGGGCAACGGCGGCAGTGGTGGCCGCGGCGGCGGCGGCGGCGCCGACATCGGCGCCGGCACAGCCCCATCCGGCGGAGCCGGCGGTAAAGGCGGCAATGCCGGCGCCGCGGGTACCGGCGGCACCGCGGCGGGCAAGGGTGGTGTAGGTGGGGCCGGCGGCGACGGCGGCGATGGCAGCGCAGGCAGTGGCAACAATGGCAGCGGCGGCGGCAGCGGCGGTAGCGGCGGGGCCGGAGGCAACGCCACCGGCACGGGCAGCGTGGGCGGCGCCGGCGGCAAGGGCGGCGGGGGCGGCAACGGCGGCACAGGCAGCGACGCGGCCCTCAACTCGGGCCTGGCCGGTGGTAACGGCGGCGTCGGCGGACTCGGCGGCAACGGCGGCAACGGCGGCGTCGGCGGCACCACCGGCGGCAAGGGCGGACTCGGCGGCAGCGGCGGCACCGGTGGCGTCAGCGGAATCAGCGAAGGCAGCGGCGCCTTCGGCGGCGCCGGCGGCAAGGCCGGCAACGGCGGCAACGGGGGCAACGGCGGCACAACCGGTGGCAGCGCAGGCAGCGGTGGCAACGGTGGCGCCGGCGGCAACGGCGGCGCCGACGCCGGGAAGGGCGGCGTGACGGCACCTTCGGGTGGGGCCGGTGGCAATGGCGGTGACGCGGGCAAAGCCGGTAGCGGTGCGACCGCCGGCAGCGGCGCGGTGGGCGGCACCGGCGGCACTGGCGGTAAGGGCAGCAACGGCAACAGCGGCGCGGCCGGCACCGTAGGAGACGCCGGCGGAAACGGTGGCGCAGGTGGCAACGGAGGCAACGCCGCCGGTGTCGGGAGCATCGGAGGCAAAGCCGGCAGCGGCGGCGCTGGCGGCAACGGCGGCGCCGGCGGAAGCGGTGTCGCGGGCGCCGGCGCAGGTCAGGACGGCGGTGCCGGTGGCACCGGCGGCAACGCCGGCAGCGTCGGCACCGGCAACACCCTGGGCGGCGCTGGGCGCGGCGGCAACGGCGGCAGCGGCGGCAACGGCGGCAACGGCCTCACCGGGGTGACTGGCAAAGCGGGCGACATCGGCGGTAACGGCGGCAAGGGCGGCGACGGCGGAAACGCCGCCGGCACCGGCGGCGTCAGCGGCAGCGGCGGCGCAGGCGGCAACGCCGGCAATGGCGGAAACGCCGGAACCGACAACGGCCCGGGTGGCGTGAGCGCCCCGGCCGGCGGTGCCGGCGGAGTCGGTGGCAACGGCGGCAGTGCCGGCGCTACCAGTAACGGCGCCACGGCCGGCAATGGCGGCGGCGGCGGCAAGGGCGGCAACGGCGGCAACGGCGCTCAGGGCATCAACGCCGGCGCGTCTTTCGCTGCTGACGCGGGCGGCAGCGGCGGTGCCGGCGGCAAGGGCGGCAACGGCGGCAACTCCGGCCCGGGTGGAACCAACGGTGCCAGCGGCAGCGGCGGCCACGGGGGCAACGGCGGCACCGGCGGCAACGGTGGGCCTCTCGGCGACGACGTCGGCAGGGGCGGCGACGGCGGCAACGGCGGCGCCGCAGGCATCGCCGGCAAGGGTGGCGCTCTGAGCGCCGTCGGCGGTACCGGCGGCAACGGCGGCTCCGGAGGAAAGGGCGGCAACGGCAGTCCCGCTGCGCCGGGCGGCGCCGGCGGCAGCGGCGGTAGCGGTGGCGAAGGCGGGATCGGCGACCTCACCGCGGCGGGCGGCAGCGGTGGCGGCGGCGGCCAGGGCGGTAACGGCGGCAACAACACGACGTCGGTTCCCGCCAAGGGCGGTCTCGGCGGGCGCGGCGGCGACGGCGGGGCCGGTGGCGCGAGTACAGGAGCCGTCACGACGAATATCGGCGGTGCCGGCGGCAGCGGCGGAACCGGCGGCAGTGGCGGCACCGGCAGTTCGAGCAAAGGCACGGCTGCTCCCAACGCGGGCGGCGCCGGCGGAGGCGGCGGCAACGGCGGCAGGGGTGGTGACGCCGGAACCTTCAACGGCTCGACATTTGTCGGTGGCACCGCCGGCAACGGCGGGTCAGCCGGAAACGGCGGCACCGGCGGCACCGGCGGCACCGGCCTGACCGGCTCGGGCTTCACCGGCGCGAAGGGCGGTGACGGCGGCACCGCCGGCAAGGGCGGCGACGGCGGCACCAGCGGGGTCGGCGGCACTGACGGCGCCGGCGCCAACGGCGGTACCGGCGGCTCCGGCGGCACTGGCGGTACCGGCAGTACCGGCGGCAAAGGCACCGCTGGTGGCGACGGCGTCACGGGCGGTCCCGCTGTCGGCAGCACCGGCGGCACCGGCGGCAAAGGCGGGACCGGCGGCCCAGGCGGTGTCTGACCCGGCCAACTACACCAGGTCAACGGCGGAGCGCATACTCCGGAGTTACAGTTCGAGCACTGCTGCCGGAGACGACGCGTAACGATTGGGGGCTGCCATGTCTTTCGTGTTGGTGTCTCCGGAACAGTTGATATCCGCAACGGCGAAGCTGCAGACCGTGGGGTCTGCCCTGCAGTCAGTGAATCTTTCGGCGGCGATTCCCACCGCGAGTTTGGCGGCGGCCAGCGCCGACGAAATCTCCGAAGCGGTCGCGGCCTTCTTTGCCGAGCACGGCCAGCAGTATCAGCAAGCGGCCGAACAGTTTTCGGCGTCCTATGCGCAATTCCAGGTCAGGCTGCTGGAGACGGCACGCGAGTACGCCGCCGCCGAGGCGGCACTCGCGAACTATCTGGCCTCCAACGTCTCCCACCTCATCAACGACCCGGTCCTGCAGGCAACCGGGCGCCCCCTGTTCGGTGACGGTGCCAACGGGTACACCACCGCTCAGGGCGTGGGAACACCCGGCGGGGCCGGCGGTTGGTTGTTCGGCAACGGCGGCACCGGCGGCGTCAGCATCCGGTACGGGGCGGCCGGGGGCGCCGGCGGCGCCGGCGGCTTATTGGTGGGCAATGGCGGCACCGGGGGCCGCAATCTCTACGGCGGGATGCCCGGCGGCGCCGGCGGCTCGGCGGGCCTGATCGGCATCGGCGGCACGGGCGGGGCCAGTGGTCCCGGTGGCGTGGGTGGCGCGGGCGGTCGCGGCGGACTGCTGGGGCAGCCCGGCACCGCCGGAATCAGCACGGCCCTGGGTCCTAATCAAACGCTGATCTATCCCGGTCAGTACGGCAGCCCGATGCTGAACATCACGGTGGGTGGGGGACCGACGTCGCCCGTGATCGTCGACTCCGGCGCCTCTGGTCTGGTGGTGCCGCCGCATTACGTCGACCTGGCCACTCTCGGCGCCCCGACCGGATCGGGCAGCGTCAGTTACGGCGGCTCGCTGTTGGTCAACTATCAGACGTATCAGACCACTCTGAACTTCGGAAACGGCATCGTTACGGAACCAACCACCATCGGCGTAGCGACGTCGGCCACATTGAGCGGAAGGGTGGTGGATCTGTCGACCCTGCCCGCCTATCTCGGCGTGGGCCAGAACAACGATTATCCGTTCCCCGCTTCGGTGATCGATGCTCTACCCGGCAACTTGGACGATGGAGTGCTGGTCAACCTGCCGCGCGGCACGATGCAGTTCGGCCCCAATCCGCTGCCGCCTTACGTCGGAATGGGCGGATCCCCGAGAACCGTTGTGCAAGTTCAGATCAACAACGAACTACCGCAGACCGTCGGCGCATTCATCGATACCGGGGGTGCGCTCGGAGCCGTCCCGCAGTCGCTGGTGCCGGGCCTCAACATCGGTAACCACCTGCCGGCGGGAACGGTGATCAGCGTCTCCACCATCAATGGCGTGCCGCTCTACACGCAGACGGTCACAGCTGACAACACCCCATTTGTTGTCACGTCGGCGACGGGCCCCATGTATGGTCCCGGCTATTACGTGTTCAACACGGGCTCGTACCCGTTCTCACTGTTGCCGGTCTATTTCGAGAACACCGCCGACGGAATAGGCAGGACGGTCATCGTCCAGCAGATCTGAGCCCGCTGGGTCACTCGGCCAGTTGCAGGCAGACGGCCAGTGCCCTGTCCCCGACGTGCAGCGCGAGCACCGGGCCCAGCGGCGTCACTATCGCGGGTTCGCACTGGGGTAGCCGATCGGCCAACGCCGTGGCAACCTCCCGCGCGCCGTCAGGATTGGCGACGTGGTGCACCGCCAGTGCTGCCTGACGGTCGCCCACGATGTCGCACACCTGGTCGACCATTGCCGCGATGGCGCCCTTGGATGTGCGGATACGTTGCGCCAGAACTAGTTTCCCGTCATCGATGTGCAGCAGCGGCTTCAGCGCCAGCGCGGTGCCCAACCATGCCTTGGCGCCGCCGATCCGGCCGCTGCGGCGCAGGTTGTCCAGCCGGTGCACCACCATGTAGGCGTGGGTGCGGCGCACCGCGGCCGCCGCGGCCCCGGCGACGGCGTCCAGATCGGCTCCCTGCGCGGCGGCCTGAGCGGCGGCCAACGCGATGAAGCCGGCACCCATTGCCGTCGACCGGGAGTCGACCACCCGCACCGAGCACCCGAACTCCTCGGCGGCCAGTTCGGCGGCGCGGTGGGTCCCGGACAGGCCGGACGAAATGTGCACGGCGACAACCCCGTCGCCGCCGCTCTCGGTCCAGGCCTGGCGATAGGCGGCGCACAGCTCGGCCGGGGTGGCGGCGGCGGTGGTGGCCTGACGCTTGTGGATGTCGTCGGGAACGTCGTCCACACCGTCGCGCAGGTCCGCGCCGTCGAGCAAGATGTGCAGGGGCACTTCACGAATCCCCCATCGGTCCCGCACCGCGGCCGGTAGGCGCGACGAACTGTCCGTGACGACCTGGACGGTCACCGTCAGCGCGATTTCTCGGGCGAAACTGTGCCGGTCTGGAAGACCTCGGCGAGCGCCTTGAGCATCAACTCGGCGACGCGCTGATGCGCCTCGAAGTTCCAGTGGATCCCGTCCGGATTGCCCCGCCCACTCATGATCTCTTCGGCGACAGCCTCTTTGAGATCGACCAGCGGAATCTGCTGCGCGTCGGCCCACTGCGTGATCGCGGCGACGGTGCCTTCGCGCCCGTGGTGCGCCCTGCCGTAGGTCTCGGCAGTGTGCACCGACGGCAATGACGCCACAATCGGGATTCCAGGGCGATTGAAATCGATTGCGCCGCGCGTTTTTTCGAGGTAGTAGGCGGTGAGTTGCGGCGGCAGCGCCGACCTGGCCACCGGTGAGAGCCGGGGCTGCAGCCAGCCATAGCCCTGGCGCACCCAGCGCCGCAACCACGGGGGGCGGACGTAGCGGATGAGCTCACGCACGGCGGTGGGCCACACCGACGGCAGTGAATCCATGCCACTGGTGGCGAAGATCACCGCGCCGGCTTTGGGCAGGGCCGCCCAGGCGCGCGGGTCCTGCGTGGCCGCCCACCACACGTCCCGACAGGTCCAGCCGATGCGGCCGATCAACTCCACATCCCAACCGAGCTGCGCGGCAACGATATTGGGCCAGATTCGCGGGTCGTCGGCAGGCAGACCGCCGGTCGGGCCGTAGTAGGACAGTGAGTCGGCAAAGATCAGCAGGGTGGGTCGGGGCCCGGAATCAGAGAACGTCATTGGACACCTGCGCCGAAGCGTTCCACACGTCCAGTCGCCACCGGATGTCTTCAAATGGGGAGGGGCAGCCGGCGTCGTCATTTGAATGACCGCTCAGCTGCACCCAACTGCAGTTGCCCATACCACCCAGGATCGGCCAGTTGGCGACCGGGATCTGCAACAGCGCAGCCGACAGCGCGGCGATCAGACCGCCGTGGGCCACCAGCACGATCGGCCGCTCGGGCGCGCCCGCGCCGCCCCACTCGGGTGTGGCGGCAACCAGTTCCGCCACCAGCGGCACGCTCCGGGCGGCCACGTCGACGCGACTTTCCCCGCCGTGCGGGGCCCATCCGGCGTTCTCGCGCCAGGCCAACCGGGCACCGGGGACCTCGGCGTCGATCTGGGTGTGGGTCATGCCCTGCCAGTCGCCCAGATGGGTCTCGCGCAGCCGCGGGTCCACCTGGACAGCCAGGCCGGTCTGTTCACCCAGCTTGGTCGCCGTGTCGAAGGCACGACGTAGGTCCGAGGACACGATCAGCAACGGCTGCACCTTGCCCAGCACCTCGGCGGCAGCGACCGCCTGGGCGCGGCCCAGTTCACTCAGGTCCGTGTCGAGCTGGCCCTGCATCCGGCTGCCGAGGTTGTAGTCGGTCTGTCCGTGCCGCAGCATCACCAGGCGGCGCGCCCTCATTCCGACGCCCCGTCGCGGTGGTCTCCGAGGTCGACGGGCACCAGCGGGCAGTCGCCCCACAACCGGTCGAGGGCGTAGAAATTGCGGTCGTCCTGGTGCTGGATGTGCACGACGATGTCGCGGTAATCCAGCAGGGTCCAGCGGCCCTCGCGGGCACCTTCACGTCGGGCAGGCTTGTAGCCGGCCCGGCGCATCTTCTCCTCGACCTCGTCGACGATGGCGTTGACCTGCCGTTCGTTGGACGCCGAGGCGATGACGAAGCAGTCGGTGATGACGAGTTGGCCGGACACGTCGATGACGAGCACGTCGTCGGCCAGTTTCGTTGCCGCGGCGGCGGCGGCCACCGTGGCCATGTCGATCGCTTCTTGATTTGCGCTCATGTGCTGTTCCCGGCGGCCACGCTGGGGGCGGCCGGGTTCTCGCTCCTCTCGGGGGTGCGGTAAAGGCGTCGTTTGGAGACGTATTGCACGACGCCGTCGGGCATCAGGTACCACAGCGGTCTGCGTTCCAGGGCGCGTTGCCGGCAGTCGGTCGAGGAGATCGCCAGCGCGGGGACCTCTACGAGCGTCAACGCCTCGCGGGGCAGCTCACCCAGAACGTCGGTGATGTGGTCGTGGCGCAGCTCGTAGCCGGGCCTGCTGACACCAATGAAACGCGCCAGGTCGAACATCTTGTCCCAGCCTTGCCAGGTGAGGATGGACGCCAGCGCGTCGGCGCCGGTGATGAAGTAGAGCTCGGAGTCCGCGTTGAGGTCCCGCAGATCCCGCAGCGTGTCCTTGGTATAGGTGGGGCCGCCGCGGTCGATGTCGACGCGGCTGACCGAGAAACGCGGGTTGGACGCGGTGGCGATCACGGTCATCAGGTACCGGTCCTCGGCGGCGGACACCTGGCGGTCCTTCTGCCAGGGTTGTCCACTGGGGACGAAAACGACTTCGTCGAGTGAGAACTTGTTTGCGACCTCACTGGCAGCAACCAGGTGGCCGTAATGGATGGGATCGAATGTCCCACCCATCACCCCCAGCCTGCGCAGCTGCTTTTGCATGGTTTGCCAGCTTACTGGAGCCTGCGATCAGGCATTACCTGGCGCGGACCGCGCAGAGCCCGGCGGCGGCGCCCGGCAAATTCTTCAAAAGATCCGATGCCCTGGCCTCAATGCCTTACACCAGCGCGGACGATGGTGTAGAAGGAGTGCTGTGGAAAATTCGCTGCCGGCGGCCGTAGATCAGCAACAAGAGTGGAAAGACGCCATGACCCGGCGGTTCTACAGCCGGTCGGTGGTCAGCGGCGAGATTTCGCTGCCGGCGGTGCCGAGCCTGCTCGACGAGTACGTGGAGATGTGCAGCCGCATCTTCGCCGGGGTGGGCAGGCAGTTCAACGACGAGGAACTCGCCCACCTGCGGACCGTGCTGCAGAATCAGCTGGCCGAGGCTTACTCGATCTCGCAGCGCTCCAACATCGTGGTCAGCTATAACGCACCGGTCGGTCCGACCCTGCACTACCAGGTCAACGCCCGGTGGTTCACGGTCGCCGAAGCCTACGAGAACTGGATCAGTACCCGCGAACCACCGCTGTTCGGCACCGAACCCGACGCCCGGGTGTGGGCGCTGGCCAACGAAGCAGCCGATGCCCGTGCACATCCGGTGCTCGACATCGGCGCCGGGACGGGGCGCAACGCGCTTCCCCTGGGCCGGCGCGGACACCCCGTCGACGTGGTGGAGTTGACGCCGAAATTCGCCGAGATCATCCGGTCGCAGGCCCGGGCCGAAGGTCTCGACGTGCGGGTGATCGTTCGCAACGTCTTCGAGACGACCGACGATCTGCGCCAGGACTACCAGTTGATCCTGTTGTCGGAGGTGGTGCCCGACTTCCGGTCGACGCAGCAGCTGCGCAGGCTTTTCGAACTCGCCGCGGCGTGCCTGGCACCCGGCGGCCAGTTGGTGTTCAACACCTTCCTCCCGCGTTACGGCTACGAAATCGACGACGCAGCACGCGAATTCGGCCAGCAAGCGTACACGGGCATGTTTTCCCGGCAGGAGCTGTCGACCGCCTCGGAGGGGCTGCCCCTCGAGCTGGTCGCCGACGACTCGGTGTACGAATACGAGCAGGCGAACCTGCCGACCGGCGCCTGGCCGCCCACCAGTTGGTACGCCGACTGGGTCAGTGGCCTCGACGTGTTCCCCGTCGAACGGGACAAGAGCCCGATCGAGATGCGCTGGCTGGTATTCCGCAAGACCCACTGAGAGCTCGCCCCGCTCGCCCCGCTCGCCCCGCTCGCCGAGCAGACGCAAAAGCCCCTGAATTCGGCACGAATCAGGGGCTTTTGCGTCTGCTCGGCCGGTAAACGCTACACCGGCAACAGGGCGTCGATCACCGAGGCCAGCTGTTTGGCCGACCGGCACTCGTGCATCGTGATGACTTCCTCGTACCGCGGCACCGCCGAATCACCGCTCCCCCACAGGTGTCTGGGCTCCGGGTTGAGCCAGTGCGCATGGCGGGCGGCGTTCACCATGTCGGCGAGCACGTCGACCGCCGGGTTGCGGTAGTTGGTGCGCCCATCCCCGAGCACCAGCAGGGAACTGCGCGGTGACAACACGTTCGGGTTCGCCTGCACGAACGAGACGAACGCGTTTCCGTAGTCGGAATGCCCGTCGCGCGCGTACACGCCGGCCTCCCGGGTGATCCGCTGAATCGCCACCGCGAGGTCGGCCTCCGGCCCGAACATGTGCGTCACCTCGTCGGTGGTGTCGATGAACGCGAAAACGCGAACACGGGAAAACTGTTGGCGCAGAGCGTGAACCAGCAACAGAGTGAAGTGACTGAAGCCGGCGACGGACCCCGACACGTCGCAGAGCACCACCAGTTCCGGGCGTGCCGGACGCGGCTTCTTCAACACGACGTCGATCGGTACGCCACCGGTGGACATCGACTTGCGCAGGGTCTTGCGCAGGTCGATGGTCCCGGCCCGCGACCGGCGGCGGCGGGCCGCGAGCCGGGTGGCCAGCGTGCGGGCCAACGGCGCCACCACCCGGCGCATCTGCCGCAGCTGCTCACCGGAGGCGCGCAGAAACTCGACATTTTCGGAAAGCTGTGGGATTCCGTACATCTGCACGTGTTCGCGGCCGAGCTGCTCGGCGGTGCGGCGCTTGGTCTCCGCGTCGACCATCTTCCGTAGCTGCGAAATCTTTTGCGCCGCAATCGCTTTGGCGATCTGTTCCTGACTGGGCGTGGGCTCGTCGCCATACGGGGCGAGCAGCCCCGCCAGCAGCTTGCCTTCGAGTTCGTCCAGCGCCATCGCCTTGAGCGCCTGGTATGACGAGAACGACGGGCCACGAGAGGAGTTGTATTTGCCGTAGGCCTCTACGATCCGGGCGATCATCCGAACCAGCCGCTCGTCCATGTCGGCCAGGTCCGGGTTGTCGGCCAGCAGGTCCAGCAGCATCTGCCGCATCGCCTCGACGTCGTCGGGCGGCAAACCTTCGGGATCCCCGGCGGCGTCTCCGTCGGCGACGACGGCCCGGGCCCCCAACGCCGCGGGGAACCACAGGTCGAACATGGCGTCGTAGGTGTCGCGGTGATCCGGCCGGCGCAGCACCGCACAGGCCAGGCCCTCGCGCAGCACCATGCGGTCCTCCAAGCCCAGCGTCGCCATCACCCGGCCGGCATCCACCGTCTCCGACGGACCCACCGAAATCCCGCTTGCCCGAAGCGCTTCCACGAACCCGACCAAATGCCCGGGCAACCCGTGCGGCGCGAGCGGCCGGGACGGGCGGATGCGCCGGGAGGCCATCAGTTGAGCCTTAACTCGCCGGTCGCGCGTTGCTGATCGGACTGGTGTTTGAGCACCACGCCCAGCGTGGCCGCGACCACGGCGTCGTCGATGGTGTCCATGCCCAGCGCCAGCAACGTCCGTCCCCAGTCGATGGTCTCGGCAATCGACGGCACCTTCTTGAGCTGCATGCCGCGCAGCACACCGATGATGCGCACCAACTCCTCGGCCAGGTGTTCGGGCAGTTCGGGCACCCGCGAGAGCAGGATGCGCCGTTCCAGTTCGGGGGTCGGGAAGTCGATGTGCAGGAACAGGCAGCGACGTTTGAGGGCTTCGGACAGTTCGCGGGTGGCGTTGGAGGTCAGCACCACAAGCGGTGTCCGGGTGGCGGTGATGGTGCCCAGTTCCGGTACGGTCACCGCGAAGTCGGAGAGCACCTCCAGCAGCAAGCCCTCGATCTCGATGTCGGCCTTGTCGGTCTCGTCGATCAGCAGCACGGTCGGGTCGGTACGCCGGATGGCGGTCAGCAACGGACGCTGCAGCAGGAATTCCTCGCTGAACACGTCATCCTTGGTCGACTGCCAGTCACCAGAGCCGGCCTGGATACGCAGGATCTGCTTGGCGTGATTCCACTCGTACAGGGCCCGGGCCTCGTCGACGCCCTCGTAGCACTGCAACCGGACCAGGCCGGACCCGGTCGCCTGAGCGACGGCGCGGGCGAGTTCGGTCTTGCCGACACCAGCTGGGCCCTCCACCAGCAGCGGCTTGCCCAGCCGGTCGGCGAGGAAGACAGCGGTCGCGGTGGCGGTGTCGGGCAGGTAACCCGTTTCAGCGAGCCGGCGCGAAACGTCGGCGATGTCGGCGAACAGCGGCACGGGCCGTGCGGGCACGCTCATAGGGCTCCTTTTGATTGAGGAAATCAGGCCGGACGGGTGTGTCCGTCACCCCACACGATCCACTTGGTTGAGGTCAGTTCCGGCAGCCCCATCGGACCGCGGGCGTGGAGTTTCTGGGTGGAGATGCCGATCTCGGCGCCGAAGCCGAACTGCTCGCCGTCGGTGAACGCGGTGGACGCGTTGACCATCACCGCTGCCGCGTCCACCTGCGTGGTAAAGCGTTGCGCCGCAGCCAGATTGGTGGTCACGATCGCCTCGGTGTGGCCAGTGCCGTACTCGTTGACATGGGCGATCGCGGCATCCACCCCGTCGACCACCGCGACCGCGATGTCCATCGCGAGGTACTCGCGGCGCAGGTCTTCGTCACCGGGGTCCAGGTGCACGGTCACACCCGCAGCCTCCAGGGCGTTCAGCAACCGCGGCATCGCCTCCCCCGCGATCGCGGCGTCGACCAACAGCGTCTCGGCGGCGTTGCAGACGCTGGGGCGGCGGGTCTTGGAGTTCAGCACAATGCGCTCGGCGACGTCGAGGTCGGCGGCTTCGTGAACGTAGACGTGGCAGTTGCCGACACCGGTCTCGATGGTGGGTATTTGCGCATCGCGCACCACGGCTTCGATCAGGCCGGCTCCCCCGCGCGGGATCGCCACATCGACCAGGCCGCGAGCCTGGATCAGGTGGGTGACGGTGGCGCGGTCGGCCGACGAGAGCAGCTGGACGGCGTCGGCGGGCAGATCCTCGCCGACCAGGGCGCCACGCAGCACCGCGACCAACGCCTCGTTGGATCTCGCCGCGGACGAACTGCCGCGCAGCAGCGCCGCGTTGCCCGACTTGAGTGTCAGTCCGAACGCGTCGACGGTGACATTGGGACGGCCTTCGTAGATCATTCCGACCACGCCGAGCGGAACCCGCTGCTGTCGCAACTGCAGCCCGTTGGGCAGGGTGGAACCGCGCAACACCTCACCCACCGGGTCGGCCAATCCCGCGACCTGGCGCAGACCAGCGGCGATGCCGTCGACGCGCTGTGGGTTGAGCGCCAGCCGGTCCAGCATCGCGGCCGGGGTACCCGCGGCCCGCGCCGTGTCCAGGTCCTCGGCGTTGGCGGCCAGGATCTGGTCGGCATGTGCCAGCAGTGCGTCGGCGGCGGCGTGCAGCGCACGGTCTTTGTCCACCGTCGGAGTCGACGCCAGGATGCGGGCGGCTACCCGGGCGCGGCGGGCGGCATCGTGCACCTCTTGGCGCAGATCAGGCAGCGCCGGTGCTTGCAGACTCATTACCCCAGGATATCGGGCTTTCGCAGACCGGGCGCGACCGCGGTCGCTGCTTTGGCACGTTCCCGGCGGGTCACTCTCGCCTTGTTCTGCCGCTCGTCGATCAGCCGGCCCAGATCCTGCAGCAGCATCGGCTTGTCCATCACGATCTTCTCCAGATGCTCGCGCTCGATTTCCAGCGCGGTCACTTCCTCGAGCGCATAGGCGCCGGCCAGGTTCGGCTGCCTGGTCAGCGCGGTGATCCCGATGAACGAGCCCTCGGTGAGGGTGGCGAACGGCAGCACGGCGCCGTCCGCGTCGGTCACCGTCAACTGCACGCTGCCGGCCACGATGAACGCCATCGCGGTCGGCACCGTGCCCGGGTATTGCACGATCTCGTCGGTGCCGTACCGCAGGATTCGGGCGTACGGGGCCAGAAATTGCTGGTCGGCGAGCGTCAGCCGCAGTTCGGACGCGACGACGGTGCGCAGCGCTTTCATCACGCGCTCCGGTGTCGAGAAGTCGTCGTCCTCGCCGTCCAGATGCAGTTCCCAGCGACGCGCGGCGTACCAGATCCAGCGCAAGAACGTGGACTGGGTCGCGCCCTCGTCCGCCGGAGAGTGGACCCGGACCGTGGTGCGGTACTCCCCGGCGCCCAGCGCGACCGAGGTCGGTGTGGTCTCGGGCATGATCAGCGGTAGTGCGCCGGCCACCAGGGTCAACATCTCACAGACCTTGTCCGGCGGGTCCGACGTCGCGAATGTGGTGTTGATCGAGCACTTGTGCGGGCCGGCCGGGCGGCTGAGATTGGTGAACGCGGTGGTCGCCAGCATCGAGTTCGGCATGATCCGCAGGCCGCCGCCGGTCTGGATGTGCACGGCCCGCCAGTTCACCTCGATGACGCGTCCCCGGGCGGTCTGCGTGTCCAACCAGTCATTGATGCGGAACGGCTGCTCGAAGAGCATGAACAGTCCGGACACGATCTGGCCGACGGAATTCTGCAACATCAGGCCGATCACCACCGACGTGATGCCCAAGGCGGTGAACACCCCGCCGACCCGCACGCCCCAGATCACGGACAGGATCACCGCGAGTCCGAGCCCGATCAGGGCGAACCGGCCGACATCCAGGAAGATGGTGGGAAGTCGCTTGCGCCAACTGTCTTCGGGCGCGCCTTCGAACACCGTCGCGTTCAGCCCCGACAGCAGCAGCACCAGCACCAGGAAGCCGAACAACGTGGTGAGAATGCGGACCGGGATCTCGCCCGCCGGGATCTGCGAGGCCTTCACCAGGATCAGTAACAGTGCCCCGAGCGGTAACAGCCAGTTGCGGATCACCCCGACCTGGCGGGCCAGCCGATTACCCCGGCGGGTGAGGATGTGGTGCAACTCGGTCAGCAGGATCAAGCAGACCGGAAATCCGATCGCCACACCGATCGCCCAGTAGAACCAATCCGAGTTGAAGAAGTTCACTACCGCTCCGCCAACCGGTAAATGGCCTGCTCGGCCCCGCCCACGGATATCGTGCCGGCGGGCGTGAACTGGCGCGTGTCGCGCATCGCCTCGTACACCTGGGATGCCACGTAGATGCCGGGTTGCGGTGAGCCACTCTGCATCTGGTACGCGAGGCTGACGGCGGCACCCCACATGTCGAAGACGAGTCCGGACTTGCCCACCAGTCCACTGATCACATTTCCGGTGTTGATGCCTACCCGCAGCCGCAGCACATGCCGGCTCTGGTTGTTGAAGCGCTCGATGATGCGGCGCATCTCCAGAGCGAACTCCACGCTGCGGTGAATGCTGTCCAGGCGTGGTGTGACGACCCCGCAGCTGGCCAGGTAACCGTTGTGGAACGTGCGAATCCGTTCCACGCCAAGGGCTTCGGCTGCCGAATCGAACTGGCGGAACAGGTCGTCGACGATGCCGACCAGTTCGTCGCCCGCGACTTCGCTCGAGATCTCGTCGAGTCCGACGATGTCGGCGTAGATGATCGCGACGTCTTGGTGCTGCTGCGAGATGGTGGCCTCGCCCTCGCGGTACCGCTGCGCCACGGGCTCCGGCATCAACGCCAGCAGGAGTCGGTCGTTTTCTCGTCGCTGCTCGTTGAGCAGCTCTTCCTTGATCGCCAGGTTTCGGCTCATCTCGTTGAAAGCACCTGTAAGATCGCCGATTTCATCGCGCGACGTGATCGGGATGTTGACCTCGTAATCCCCGGAACTGATCTTCTGCGCGCCTTTCTCGAGGCGGCGCAGCGGTCGCACCGCCGCCTGGGCGATGACCATGGCGGCCACGGAGATAGCGAAGACCATCGCTGCGACGGCGACCGCAAGCGCCTTTGTGAACCGCCCGATTCGCGCGAAGGCATCTGAGTCGTCCCGGGTCGCCAGAATCGACCACTGCAGATCGGAATTCCGGATGTTCAGCGGCGCGTAGGCCTCCAGTTCTTTGTTGCCGGTGTAGTCGGTGCCGATCGTCACCCCGGTCTCACCACGCTGCGCCGCCTTCAGACCGGCGCTGTGCACCGGCTGCACCAACGTCGTACCGCCCAGTCGAATGGCGCGGTCCGCCACATCGGGGGCGGTGCCGGCCGCGACAACCTCACGCCGGTATTCCTTCGGATCCTCCAGAAAAAGCCTTGAATCGGAACGCATCAGACCATCGGGACCGGCGAGGTAGGTCTCGGTCGCCGCCCCCATGCCGGCGGCCTTCCACTGCTTGTTGGCGGTCATGATGTAGTTGATCTTGGCGATCGGGACCGGCAGTGCCATCACGCCATCGAATCTGCCGTCCAGGCCGATCGGCGACACCACCCATGCGGTCGGCACATCGAGCTGGGGCTGATAAGGCTCGAAGTCGGTGATCCAGACGAACTCAACATCGTTGGAGCGCAACGCTTTCAGGTACGCTTCGCGCAGATTCGATTCGCGGTAAGGCCCGGTCAGGATGTTGGTGCCAAGGTCAGGCCCCTTGTCCACGGTGTAGACGACATTGCCGTCCATGTCGAACAGCAGGGCGTCCCGGTAGTTGAACCGGCTGACGATGCTGCGCATGTAGAAATCGAAGCGAACATTGGCGGCCGTCCAGGCGCTGCCGTCACCGGGATCCACCGGCGGGTCGGTATTGGGCTTCGTCGCGGCGGTGTAATTGGCCTGAAGGTACTTCTCGGCGTTGGTTTTCGGCAGCAGAGCGTTGAGATCGAGCTCTTCGCCCGTCACCCGTTGGATGGGTTTGATCATCTGATCTTGGTAATAGTTGGCCAGCGCCTGCTGCTGTGGGCCGCTGATGGTGGCGTTGTTCAGCTGATTGAATCCGGCGGTCAGCGCGAGCACGGCCTGGTCGATGCTGAAGCCGCCGCTGTAGACGATCAGTGAGTTCGTCACCTCGCGGAACAACGCCTCGATCTGCCGCTTCTGGGACTCGCGCAACTCGATCAGCCGCTCGGACTCGACTTCGCGCAAGGCATTGCGCCCGGAGATGGCACCGATATACCCGATGACAGCGATTGACAGGATGCTCGACAACAGCAGCGCGACCAGGATCTTGGACTGGATGCTGATTTTGAAGCGGATCCGGGGCAACACGCGGCGGACGCGCTTCTTCCCCGGAGCGCTCTGCGCCTCCGCGTCCGATTCTGTTGGCTCACCCGACGTCAATCGGCTTCCCTTCTGCCAACGGTCTGTCTCGGGTCCCCGATCACGCTGCAGACTAGCTCTACCGACGGTGGATATCGGCGTTTTGGCGGAAAGTGACGCCGGCACGTGTCCGAGAATTCACCGTTCGGTGACGCCCGACTTTCAGTGGTTGGAGTGCTCCCAGTCCACCACGAACCGGTGCGCAGGATCCGAAGAGTCGACCGCACAAGGGAGTTCGAGCCCGACCGCTAGGTAGGGCACATGATCTTCGGGAATCGATTGAACGCTACGGCCGATGACTGGCGCCAAGTTCGGGAACCGAAGCTCCATCTCCACGACGTACTGCGGGGCATCGAGCAACTCAGGCATCGCCGTGGCCTCTCTGCCCAAGCTGCGCAACGTGTTTCCGGTCGGGGCCAGAGACCTGAGCACGCCTTGGACGCGCTGACCCGACGCGAGTAGTTGCGCTGCGGACGCCCATTGCCCCGACGCGCCGCCGTGGCGCTGCTTGTGCTCGTTGTATGCCGCGGCCAGGTCCGCTGCACTCGGTTGCCCGACCGTCGTCCTGCGTACCGCTTTGCGGGGCTCGATCCGCACCTTGCTCGGGTCAGCGGAGTCGACCTGGACGGGAACCACGGAACCGGGCTGCACGGAAGCCATCTGGATCGGATGGATCGCCTGTCGGACAGCCGCCTCGTACGATTCGCGGCCCGGGATCTCGACGCTGAGGCTGATCTTGCAGACATATCGGTCGTTGATCAGGGTGCCAGTCGACCGCACCGAGAGAATCCGCGCGACTCCTGTGAGCGCCTGGCCGGTGAACCGGGGCTTCCTGATCCGATACAGGCTGACGCCGATGAAGACCAGCACCAGCGCCGGGATACCCCAGCTCAGCAGTGGGGTCACGATTTCCATGACGGGACGGTAGCCGGGGTGGGGCGGCTACCGTGCCCAAGTTTCGAGCAGAATCTAGGCTCAGTGGCATGTCCGAGCGGGTCTGTGTGGTGGGCAGCATCAACTGGGATCTGACGCTCGACGTCGCCGATCTGCCGCGTCCGGGCGAGACGGTGCTGGCGTCTGCGCTGGCCTACGCGCCGGGCGGCAAAGGGGGCAATCAGGCGGTGGCGGCGGCGCGCGCCGGTGCGCGCGTGCGATTCGTCGGTGCCGTCGGTGACGATCCGGCCGGTGATCGGTTGATGGAACACCTGCGCTCGGCGGGCGTCGGGGTGGACACCGTCGTCCGTTGGCACGGGCCCAGCGGGACGGCGATCATCGTGGTCGACGCCGGTGGCGAGAACACCATCGTGGTGGCTCCGGGTGCGAACTCAGCGCTCTCGGTGTCGCCGACTTCGATCGCCGACTGCGATGTGTTGTTGACACAGTTGGAGATTCCGGTGTCGACGGCATTGACGGCTGCGCGCCATGCGCGGTCGGCCGGTGCCGTCGTGATGGTGAATGCGTCGCCTGCCGGGCAGGACGAAGAAGCGGTGGCCGAACTGGCCGGCGTTGCCGACGTGGTGATCGCGAACGAGCACGAGGCTCGTCTTTGGCCCTGGCGCAGTCAGCATTTCGTGGTCACGCTGGGTGCACGCGGTGCCCGCTACCTGGGTGTCGACGGCGAGTTCGAGATACCTGCCCCGGCCGTCGCTGCGGTCGACACCACCGGCGCAGGCGACGTATTCGCGGGTGTGCTGGCAGCGAGTTGGCCGGGTGGTGCGGGATCTGCCGATAGACGGCGCAAGGCGTTGCGGCGGGCGTGTGCGGCCGGTGCGCTGGCGACGCTGATGCGCGGCGCGGGTGATTGCGCACCGGCCGCCGCTGCGATCGACGCCGCTGTTGCTCGTCTGTCACATCAGTAACTCGAGGCGGGCGACACCAGGCCGTGGAAAGTGATATCGCCTTTGATATCAACACCTTTCGGCTCTCGCGGCGATCCGGACTTGTCAGTGGCCCTCCATAGAATTGGGGCATGGCACCGAGTACGCGCGAGGAGATCATCGAGGTCTTCAACGCACTCGACACCGCCGTTGATCGCCTGTGTGACTTGACGTTCGACGCGTTCACCACCCCGGAGTTCCTGCGCGGGATGGAGCGCCTGGAAAAGGTGCACCGGCGGATGCGCACACCCCAGCACGCGTTGATCAACCACCTCAAAACCCAGGCCACCGAGGACGAACTCGGCGGCAAACTCCCCGCAGCCTTGGCCGACCGACTGCGGATCACCAAAGCCGACGCCAACCGCCGCATCGCCGAAGCCGAAGACCTCGGCGAACGACGGGCGTTGACAGGCGAACCATTAGGGCCACTGTTGGGCGCGACCGCGGCCGCCCAACGCGATGGTCTGATCGGTGACGCGCACATCAAAGTAATTCGCGACTTCATCGCCCACCTGCCCAGCACGGTGGATGTCGACACCTGGGAGGCCGCCGAAAAAGACCTGGCCGGCAAGGCCCGTGACTTTCGCCCCGACCAGGTCGCCAAATACGCCCACGAACTGATGGCCCTGCTGCACCCCGACGGCGACTACACCGAAGAAGAACGCGCCCGCAAACGCGGCCTGACCCTCGGCCCCCAGGAATACGACGGCATGTCGCGCATCAGCGGATTGATCACCCCCGAACTACGGGCACTGCTCGAAGCCGCCTGGGCCAAACTCGCCGCCCCCGGCGCCGGCGTCCCGGACGGGCACACCGACACCCGCAGCCAACCCCAACGCAACCACGACGCCATGGTCACCGCGATCCGGGAACTGTTCGCCACCGGCGAGCTGGGCACCCACAACGGCCTACCCGTCAGCATCATCGTCACCACCACCCTCAAAGACCTCGAAGCCGGGGCGGGACGCGCCCGCACCGGCGGCGGCACCCGCATCCCGCTGCCCACCCTGATCAACTGGGCCGCCACCGCCCACCACTACCTTGCGGTCTTCGACGGCGCCAAACCCCTGGCCCTGTTCCACGCCAAGCGCTTCGCCAACCTGGCCCAGCGACTGATGCTGCTGGCCAAAGACGGCGGCTGCACCCGCCCCGGCTGCGACGTCCCCGGCTACCACACCCAGGTGCACCATGCCAGCGGCTGGACCAACACCCACGTCACCGACATCCACGACCTCACCCTCGCCTGCGGTCCGGATAACCGCCTGGCCGAAAAAGGCTGGACCACCCGCAAAAACGCCAAAAGCGACACCGAATGGCTACCGCCGGCTCATCTCGATCACGGCCAACCGCGAACAAATACCTTCCACCACCCGGAAAAACTCTTCAGACCCGACCCAAGCGAGGATGATGACGAACCCGCTTGACGCCGCACGGCACTCAGCCTTCGGGCACCTCACGCTCGATCTCATCGAGCCATATCCGCGCGGACATGTCCGAGGGCGCCCGCCAGTCTCCGCGCGGCGAAAGCGAGCCACCGTGAGAAACCTTGGGCCCGTTGGGCAATGCCGAGCGCTTGAACTGGCTGAACGAGTAGAACCGCTGTACGAAAACCTGCAGCCAGTGCCGGATCTCCGACAGCGAATACTTCGGACGGTTGCTTTCGGGGAAGCCGGGCGGCCACTCACCGCGGTCAGGGTCACTCCATGCATGCCACGCGAGGAACGCGATCTTGGACGGCTGGAAGCCGTGCCGCAACACCTGGTACAGCGAAAAGTCCTGCAGTGCATAGGGACCGACCTTGGCCTCACTGCTCTGCAGTTCCTCTTCCTCTCCGGCCGGGACCAGCTCAGGGGTGATCTCGGTGTCCACCACCGACTGCAGCACATCGGTGACGTCCTTTTCGAACTGGCCCGAGGAGATGACCCACCGAATCAGGTGCTGAATGAGCGTCTTGGGCACGCCGCCGTTGACGTTGTAATGCGACATCTGGTCGCCGACACCGTATGTCGACCAGCCCAGCGCGAGCTCGGAGAGGTCTCCGGTGCCCAGCACGATGCCGCCCCGCTGGTTGGCCAACCGGAACAGGTAATCCGTGCGCAGGCCGGCCTGCACATTTTCGAAGGTCACGTCGTAGACCTTCTCGCCACGCGCGAAGGGATGGCCGATCTCCTCGAACATGCGCTTGGCGGTCTCGGTGATATCGATTTCCTCGAAGGTGATGCCCAGTGCCTCACCCAACTTGACGGCGTTGCTCTTGGTGTGGTCCCCGGTGGCGAAACCCGGCAGGGTGAAACCCAGGATGTCGCTGCGCGGCCGGCCCTCCCGGTCCATCGCCTTGGCCGCGACGATCAGCGCGTGCGTCGAATCCAGCCCCCCGGAGACACCGATGACCACCTTCGGATAATCCAGCGCCCGCAGCCGCTGCTCCAGCCCGGCGACCTGAATGTTGTAGGCCTCGTAGCAATCCTGTTCCAGCCGTTCGCGATTGGACGGCACGAATGGGAAGCGTTCGACGTCGCGCAGCAGACCGATGTCACCGTCGGGCGGGTCGACACGGAATTCGATGCGGCGGAACGTGTCCGTGACCGCTCGATGGTGGCGCCGATTGTCGTCGAACGTGCCCATCCGGAGCCGCTCGGAACGCAGCCGCCCGGTATCGACGTCGGCGACCGAACGGCGCTCGCCCATCGGGAAACGTTCCGACGACGCCAGCTCGGTGCCGTTCTCATAGATCATGGTCTGACCGTCCCACGCCAGGTCGGTCGTCGACTCACCCGCGCCCGCCGCCGCATACACGTAAGCGGCCAGGCATCGAGCCGACGCCGAGCGGGCAAGCAGGCAGCGGTCTTCTGCCCTGCCGATGGTGATCGGGCTGCCGGAAAGGTTTGCCAGCACGGTGGCCCCCGCCAGGGCCGCCTCGGCGCTGGGCGGCACCGGCACGAACATGTCCTCGCAGATCTCGACGTGTAGCACGAAGTCGGGCAGGTCCACCGCGGTGAACAACAGGTCCGGACCGAACGGAACGTCCTCACCAGCGATCCGGATACTGCCCCGCTCACCGTCTCCCGGTGCGATTTGGCGGTACTCGTAGAACTCCCGATAGGTCGGCAGATAGGACTTGGGCACCACCCCGAGCACCACGCCGCGGTGGATGACGACCGCGGTGTTGTAGATGCGGTGCAGGTGCCGCAGCGGCGCGCCGACAACCAGCACCGGAAGCAGGTCGGCAGACGCCGTCACGACCTCATGCAGCGCCTCTTCCACGGCGTCGAGCAAGGCATCCTGCAGCAGGATGTCCTCGATGGAATATCCGCACAGTGTGAGTTCCGGGAAAACAGCCAGCGCCACGCCGTCGTCGTGGCACTCGCGCGCCAACCCGAGAACCGACGCGGCATTGGCCGCCGGGTCGGCGATCGAGGTGTGGTGCGTGCACGCAGCAACGCGCACGAACCCGTGTCGGTATGCGGAGTAGAAGCTCATCGCCCTCCATTCTCGCGTTACTGTCGCATTTCCGACGCCAGGGTCGGGTGACGGGGTGCCAACTAGTGCTTAGGCTCGATGGAGTGGAATCTCCGGAACTCATCGCACTGCTGTCCGGCCGCCGGATCGCAGTGCTGACGGGCGCGGGCCTCTCCACGGACTCGGGCATACCCGATTACCGCGGACCTGACTCCCCGCCGAGCAACCCGATGACGATCCGGCAGTTCACGTCGGATCCGGTATTCCGGCAGCGGTACTGGGCGCGCAACCACCTGGGCTGGCGGCACATGGACAACACGCAACCCAATGCCGGACACCGGGCGCTGGCCGCCCTGGAACGCGCCGGAGTGGTCAACGGGGTCATCACCCAGAATGTCGACCTGCTGCACACCAAGGCCGGCAGTAACAACGTCATCAATCTGCACGGCACCTACGCCCGGGTGGCCTGCCTGAGTTGTGGCCACCGCATGAGTCGCGCCACGCTGGCAGAACAGCTCGAAGCGCTCAACCCCGGCTTCATCGAGCGTTCCGAAGCTGTCGGCGGACTGGCGGTGGCCCCGGACGCGGATGCCGTCGTCGCCGATACCGCCTCTTTCCGCTACGTCGACTGCCCGCGCTGTGGCGGCATGCTCAAGCCCGACATCGTCTACTTCGGCGAGAGCGTTCCCAAAGACATTGTCGAGCAGGCTTATTCACTGGTCGATCAGGCACAGGCGCTGCTGGTGGCCGGGTCGTCGCTGACGGTGTTCTCCGGTTACCGGTTCGTGCGCCACGCCGCGGCCAACAACATCCCGGTGGCCATCGTCAATCGCGGCCGCACCCGGGGTGACGACCTGGCCGGCGTGACGGTCGACGGTGGTTGTTCCGAGATACTGACGCTGCTGGCCGGCGAGCTGGTGGTCAGCGCGCCCTTCTGACCTCGGCGACGAACTGGCGTCCCCGGTTGTCGACCACCTGCCACGAGTACGGGCCGATCATCCGGGGATGACCGAGCATGTAGACGGCCTGCCGGGCGTCCTGCTCCCGCTCGATACCGTCGACGCGCATGCCGTGAGATGTTGTCAAAGCCCACATGGTTCTCTCCGATTCCGGCTTCCTTCGCTGTTGCGAAAAGCTTTTCGGAGGCGCCTGTGCGGATCCTCGTGAGATCCTCAACGTTTTCTAGAAGCGGCTTTCCGGAGCGACCGCCGGGCACAGTGCGCCACGAGCGTGCGCGACTGTAGTCCTGTCGGCCCGGGCTGTCAGAAAGTGCAGGGCATGCTGCGGATCGCGTGGATGAAATTGCCCGGCACGTAAACCGGTTCGCCCGCCGCGATGTCGGGGAGTTGGCTGAGCAGTTCATCGAAGATGGCGCGCAACTGCGCCCGGGCGACGTGCGCGCCGAGGCAGAAGTGTACGCCTCCGCCGCCGAACCCCAGGTGCGGATTGGGGCTGCGGCTCAAGTCGAAACGGCCGGGCTCGTCGAACGCCTCTTCGTCCCGGTTGCCGGACGCGTAGAACATCACTACCTTGTCCCCCGCCTGGATCCGCTGGCCGCCCAGCTCGAAATCCGTTGCGGCGGTGCGGCGAAAGGTCATCACCGGAGTGGCCCAGCGAACGAATTCCTCGACGGCGGTGCCGATCCGGTCCTCGAAAGCCGCTTGCAGCCAAGCTCTTTCGCCCGGAAAGTCGGTCAGCGCCCGCAGGGCGTGGCTGGCGGTCTGCCGCGTGGTGTCATTGCCCGCCACGGCCAGCAGCACAAAGAACGCGGCTACGTCGGCATCGGAGAGCCGATCGCCGTCGACCTCGGCGTTCACCAGGGCGCTGAACAGATCTTCGCCCGGGTTCTCGCGGCGCTCGGCGGCCAGCTGGCCGGCGACCTGGTGCAGGTACATCTGGTTCTCGAACACCACCTGCAGCGGTTCGCGGCCGGCGAGATACTCCGGGTCCGCCCAGGAAACCAGCGCATCAGCCGCGTGCGCCACCTGCTGGCGCTCGGACTCCGGAATACCGACCATGTCCGACAGCGTCCGGATCGGCAGTTCCTTGGCGCAATATTCGACGAAATCGGCACCACTGCCGGCTTCCCGCAGCTCCTCGACGATGGTCTTGGCGTTGGCCTGGATGGATTGCTCGATACGGCGTACCTGCCTGGGCGTGAACGCCGCGCTGACCAGCTTGCGCAGCTTGGTGTGCCGCGGCGGGTCCATCGCCAGGAAGGACTGCGACGCTTCGAGCAGTTCCTCGGGGATGCTGGCGAACATCACCCCCTTGCCGGACCGGAAGACGTCGTTGTTGCGACTGACCGCGACGATGTCGGCACGCCGGGTGACCGCCCAGTAACCGGGGTCGTCGGGGTCGTCCATCAACGTGTCTTTGACCGGGGAATGCCAGCTCACCGGACGCTCCGCGCGCAGCACCGCGAACGAGCGTTCCCGTTCCCGCGCGGTGGTCGCCCAGAACTGTGGCGAGGACAGGTCGATCGCGTCGTAGGTACGGTCGTTCGCGCACGTCGCTGTCATGGACGTGACCCTATGGCTAGACACATTGTCTAGTCAATATGTCCTCGTCACCGTTATGCTCTACGAATGCCGTCGGTCACCCGCAAGCCAGCTGCGCGCCAGGACCGCCGGCAGCGGCGCGAACACATGGAGAGCCGGCTGCTGGACGCCACTGAACGGCTGATGCGCGACGGCGCCAGCTTCACCGAACTCAGCGTCGATCGCCTGGCCGGTGAGGCCGGCATCTCGCGGGCCAGCTTCTACATCTACTTCGAGGACAAGGGCCACCTACTGCGCCGCCTGGCGGCCGCGGTGTTCGACGACCTGGCCGCCGCCGGTGATCGGTGGTGGTCGGTGGCCGACCGGCGCGACCCCGGGGACCTCAGGGCGGCGATCACCGGCATCGTCGCCAGCTATCGCCGCCACCAGCCGGTGCTCACCGCGCTCAGCGAAATGGCCGGTTACGACCCGTCGACCGCCCAGACCTACCGCGACCTGCTGACCGCGATATCGCAGCGCGTGCACCGCGTCATCGACGGCGGCCAGGCCGACGGCTCGATCCGCCCCGGCATCACGGCAGCCGCCACCGCCAGCGCGCTGACGCTGATGGTGGAACGGGCCTGCCAATTGACTCTGCCGGCGCAACCGCCGGACGACGATGCCCCACTCATCGACACGTTGGTCGAAATAATCTGGGCCGCACTGTATCTCAAGACCGCCCAGTGAGTTACACGGCCACCAGATCGTCGGCGTGCACCGCGGGCCGGCGCATCTCGCCGGGCAGGTCCGAGGTGGAGCGGCCCATGACCGTCGCAAGCTCGGCCGCGTCATACGCGACGACACCGCGCGCCACCACGGTGGCGTCCGGTCCGCACAGTTCGACGACGTCGCCGCCGAAGAATTTCCCCGACACCGCGACGATGCCCGCGGGCAGCAGGGAGCGCCGCTGCCCGATGACCGCCCGCACGGCGCCCGCATCCAGTGTCAGCGAGCCGGTGGATTCGGCGGCGTAGCGCACCCAGAACCGGCGCGCGGACATCCGTTCGGCGCGCGGCGCGAACACCGTGCCCACCGAGGCGTCGGTGAGCACGGTCGCGGCGTCGGACGCCGGCGCCAGCAACACCGGTACCCCGGCGTCGGCGGCCAGTAGCGCCGACGACATTTTCGAGGCCATGCCGCCGGTGCCGAGATGGCTACTCTGGCCCGCGACCACGCCGTCCAGGTCCGCCGGTCCGGACACCTCCGGAATGAATCTGGCGCCCTTGAACTTTCGTGGATCGGCGTCATAAAGGCCATCGATGTCCGACAGCAGCACCAACGCGTCGGCACCTATCAGGTGCGCCACCAACGCCGACAGCCGGTCGTTGTCGCCGAAGCGGATCTCGTTGGTGGCCACCGTGTCGTTCTCGTTCACGATCGCCACCGCGCGCAACGCGCGCAGCCGGTCCAGAGTGCGCTGAGCGTTGTTGTGCTGCACCCGCATCGCGATGTCGTGCGCGGTCAACAGCACCTGGCCCACGGTGCGGCCGTACCGGGCGAAAGCGGTGCTCCAGGAGTTCACCAGGGCAACCTGCCCGACACTGGCCGCGGCCTGCTTGGTCGCCAGATCCTTCGGCTTACGCGCCAATCCGAGCGGCTCCAGTCCGGCGGCAATGGCACCCGAGGACACGATGACGACGTCGGAACCCGCCTGCATCCGCGCCTCGATCGCATCGGCGAGCTCGGCCAGCCGGCCGGCATCGAACTTGCCCGACTCCGTGGTGAGGGCGGTGGTACCCACCTTGACAACGATGCTGCGCGCGGTCCGGATGCTCTCCCGATGCGTCATCAGCTGTCGCGCTCGCGGCGTTGCCGCCGGGCGGCCTTGCGTTCGGCGGCACCCACCCGGTCGGAGCGTTCCAGACGCACGTCGGTACCCCGGCCGGTCAACGGAACCTGGCCTCCCGCAGGGGTTTGCGGCTCCCAATCGAAGGTCATTTCACCGATGGTCACCGCGCAGCCGGGACGGGCGCCCTGCCGCAGCAGCTCGTCCTCCACGCCCAGCCGGGCCAACCGGTCGGCGAGATAACCGACGGCCTCGTCATTGTCGAAGTTCGTCTGTCCCACCCAGCGTTCCGGCCGGGTACCGGTCACCACGAATCCGCCCTCGCCGTCGGGTTCGACCGAGAAACCACTCTCGTCCACCGGGACCGGACGGATCACCTGACGACGCGGCACCACAGCGGGCCGAGCGGCGTTGTATTCCGAGACCATCTGCCACAGCCCGAAGATCAACGGCTGCAACCCTTCCCGGGTCGCTGTCGACACCAGGAACACCGGCCAGCCACGCTCGGCGATCTCGTCGCGGACGAACTCGGCGAGCTCGCGGGCCTCGGGCACGTCAATCTTGTTCAGTACCACCGCCCGGGGCCGCTCGGCCAGGTCACCCAACACGGCGTCGCCCTGCAAGGTGGGAGTGTAGGCCGCGAGTTCGGCTTCCAGCGCGTCGATGTCGGAGATCGGGTCGCGCCCCGGTTCGGCCGTGGCGCAGTCCACGACGTGGACCAGCACCGCGCAGCGCTCGATGTGGCGCAGGAAGTCCAGGCCCAGACCGCGGCCCTCGGAGGCGCCGGGGATCAGTCCGGGGACGTCGGCGACGGTGAAGGAGTGCTCACCGGCCGACACCACGCCGAGGTTGGGCACCAGCGTGGTGAACGGGTAGTCGGCGATCTTGGGCTTGGCCGCCGAGATCACCGACACCAGCGACGACTTTCCGGCCGACGGAAACCCGACCAGGCCCACGTCGGCGACCGTCTTGAGTTCGAGGGTGAGGTCGCGTTCCTGTCCCGGCTCCCCGAGCAGCGCGAACCCGGGGGCCTTGCGGGCGCGGGAAGCCAGGGCGGCGTTCCCCAGACCCCCGCGGCCGCCGGCGGCAGCCTCGAACCGGGTGCCGGCGCCGATCAGGTCGGCCAGCATGCGTCCGTTCTCATCGAGCACCACGGTGCCGTCGGGGACCTTGACTTCCAGGTCTGCGCCGGCGGCGCCGTCCCGGTTGTTACCCATCCCCTGCTTGCCGGACGGCGCGGTGACATGCGGGCGGAAATGGAAGTCGAGCAGGGTGTGCACCTGTGGGTCGACGACGAAGACGACGCTGCCGCCGCGGCCACCGTTACCGCCGTCCGGACCGCCGAGCGGCTTGAACTTCTCGCGGTGGACCGATGCGCAGCCGTTGCCGCCGGAACCCGCTCGTGTGTGAATGACCACCCGATCGACGAATCGAGGCATCGGGCTTCCCCTCAATCGGCCACGGACATGCCGCCAGGCACATCCGCCGGCACTCAGTCGGCGGTTTGGCCGGCTGGAACGATGTTGACGGTCTTGCGGCCGCCCTTGACGCCGAATTGGACCGCACCGGCCGCCTTGGCGAACAGCGTGTCGTCGCCACCGCGACCGACGTCGACGCCGGGGTGGAACTTGGTGCCGCGCTGACGGACCAGGATCTCGCCGGCCTTGACCACCTGACCGCCGAACCGCTTCACGCCGAGCCGCTGAGCTGCCGAATCGCGACCGTTACGTGAGCTGGACGCGCCCTTTTTGTGTGCCATGTCTGCTCGCCCCTACTACTTGATGCCGGTGACCTTGAGGACCGTCAGCTGCTGACGGTGTCCCTGCCGCTTGTGGTAGCCGGTCTTGTTCTTGAACTTGTGGATACGGATCTTCGGGCCCTTGGTGTGCTCGAGCACCTCGCCGGTGACGGCGACTTTGGCCAGCGCCTGAGCATCGGTGGTGACGTTGGCGCCGTCGACGACCAGAGCGACCGGCAGCGAGACGTTCGCGCCCGGCTCCGACTCCAGCTTCTCGACCTTGACCACGTCGCCGACGGCAACCTTGTACTGCTTGCCGCCGGTCTTGACGATTGCGTAGGTCGCCATCGTTGCTCCTGCCTCTTCTCGCGCGCGGGTTAGCCAGGCGCGGGTGGTGGTCTGGGGTGCGGGCTCGGTGCCGGCCCGCTGTCGTCGGTCACATTTATTGCCTAGAGCCCTGACGACAACTGTCCAAGGGTACGTGACCAGCACCTACAGGGTCAAACCGGCCCCTGGTCCGTCAGTCGGCGTGGATAGGGGGACCGGCCGGCCGGCCGGCCGCGCGGCGGCGGCGCGACGGAACGGCTGATACCTCCGAGATCACCACCGGGGGGACCTCGATGGCGGCCTCGGCGTCGCTGGCGTCGCTGGCGTCGCTGGCATCGCTGTCGTCGCTGTCGTCACCGTCGTCCAGGTCGTCACCGTCGAGTTCGTCGACGTCCTCGTCTTCGTCCTCGTCTTCGTCTTCGTCGTCGAGTTCGTCGACGTCTTCGTCCTCGTCGTCGAGGTCTTCGTCATCGTCGAGTTCGTCGGCGTCGTCGTCTTCGTCCTCGTCAACATCGACGTCTTCATCGACGTCTTCGTCCTCGGTGTCCTCGAACTCGTCGACGTCGGGCGCCACCAGCGCTTCAGTCTGCTCGTCGGCGACGGCGGTCAATTCCTCATCGGACTCGAGATCGGACTCGCCGTTCTCGTCCTCATCGCGTGACGACGCGGCCATCGCCTTGAACATCGGGTGCTCGCCCGGCGCGTGCGTCGGCACCTTGGCCACGACGCCGTTCTCGGCCGGCTGTTCGGTTCTGGGCTTCTTCGACCGCCTGCTGCGCCGTCCGCCGGACTCGGTTTTGCGGCCCGTCGCCGGCGCCGAGTCGACCGGGTCCGCGTGCATCAGGATGCCGCGTCCGGCGCAATGCGGGCACGACGTCGAGAACGCCTCGATCAGGCCTGTTCCCAGCCGCTTGCGGGTCAGCTGCACGAGTCCCAGCGAGGTCACCTCGGAGACCTGGTGGCGGGTGCGGTCGCGGGCCAGCGCCTCGGTCAGCCGCCGCAGTACCAGGTCGCGGTTGGACTCGAGCACCATGTCGATGAAGTCGATGACCACGATGCCGCCGATGTCGCGCAGCCGCAATTGCCGCACGATCTCCTCGGCCGCCTCGAGGTTGTTCTTGGTGACCGTCTGTTCCAGGTTGCCGCCCGACCCGGTGAACTTGCCGGTGTTGACGTCGACCACCGTCATGGCTTCGGTCCGGTCGATCACCAGCGTTCCGCCCGACGGCAGCCACACCTTGCGGTCCATCGCCTTCGCCAGTTGCTCGTCGATGCGGTGCACCGCGAACACATCCGGGCCCGGCTGACCCTCGCCACCGGCCGGCTCGTACTTGGTCAGCTTCGAAACCAGATCGGGGGCAACAGAATTGACGTACTCGTTGATGGTCTTCCAGGCCTCGTCGCCGGAGACGATCAGTCCCGAGAAGTCCTCGTTGAACAGGTCCCGGATGACCTTGACCAGGACGTCGGGCTCCTCATAGAGCGCGACCGCGGCACCCGCGGCCTTCTGCTTGACCTCGGCGGCCTTGGCGTCGATCTGGTTCCAGCGCTCCTGCAACCGGGTGACATCGCCGCGGATGTCTTCCTCTTTGACACCTTCGGATGCGGTGCGGATGATCACGCCCGCGTCGGACGGCACCACCTCACGCAGGATCTCCTTGAGGCGCTGGCGCTCGGTGTCGGGCAGCTTGCGGCTGATGCCGGTCGACGACGCGCCGGGCACGTACACCAGGTACCGGCCGGCCAGTGACACCTGCGTGGTCAGCCGGGCGCCCTTGTGCCCGATCGGGTCCTTGCTGACCTGCACGACGACGTAGTCGCCGGGTTTGAGGGCCTGCTCGATCTTGCGGTCGGCTCCACCGAGGCCGGCGGCTTCCCAGTTGACCTCACCGGCGTAGAGGACGCCGTTGCGGCCGCGGCCGATGTCGACGAACGCGGCCTCCATCGACGGCAGCACGTTCTGCACGATGCCGAGGTAGATGTTGCCGACCAAAGACGCAGAGGCCGCAGAAGTCACAAAATGTTCGACCACGATGCCGTCTTCGAGCACCGCGATCTGGGTGTAGCGGGCCCCGGGGTGCGGCGGTTCCGTGCGAACTCGGTCGCGAACCACCATCACCCGCTCCACGGCCTCGCGCCGCGCCAGGAATTCGGCTTCGGTCAGTACCGGCGGACGGCGCCGGCCCGCGTCGCGACCGTCCCGGCGGCGCTGACGTTTTGCCTCCAGCCGCGTCGAACCGTCGATCCCCTTGATCTCACCGGGACCGGAGTCGTCGGATCCTGACTTGCCGCCGTTGCGCGGCGCACGCTCGTGCACGACGGTGTTGGGCGGGTCGTCGGGCGACGGGCTGTCGTCGTTGTCGTCACCCGAGCCGGTCTTGCGGCGCCTGCGCCGGCGGCGACGACGGGTTGCGCCATCGCCCGAGCCGTTGTCCTCGTCGCCGTTCTCGCTGTCGTCGGAGTCGTCGGAATCCTGCGCGTCGTCGGAATCGTCGCCCGTTTCCCCCGCGGTATCGCCGGGCTGGTTGTCGCCCTCGGCGCCGTTCTGCTCACCACGTCCGCGACCCCGGCCCCGCCGTCCGCGGCGCCGGCGCTTGTTGGCGGGACGGTCCGACTGGTCATCGTCGTCGTCGGCCCCGGCGCCCTGGCCGTCGGAGTCGTCGCCGTAATCGGAGTCGTCGGCCGCACTGTCGTCGCCGGTCTCGTCTTCGGTCTCGACGCGCGCCGGCAGCGGCTGGGGAGCGACGAACAACGGCATGTAGTGCGGACGATCTACGACTATCTCGTGCGTCTCCCGGACCTCCACCGTTTCCAGCATCAACCGGGATTCGGGTTCGGCCGGCGACTCCTCGTCACCGTCGGGCGGCGCCTCGGCGCCGGTTTCCGGCGCGTCGGGCTGGGCCGCCAGCAGGTCCCGCACCCGGACCGCGTCCACGTGGTCGACGCTGGAGTGCGCGCTGCGGATGCGCCCGTCGAGGGCGGCCAGCGCGTCCAGCACCCGCCTACTGGTGGTTCCCAGGGTCCGCGCGAGCGAATGCACCCTCAAGCGGTCAGGAAGGTCCTCACGCTCGCTCGGCTCGCTTGTTGAGTCTGAAGTTGGGGCATCTTCTACCACGAATTCTCCTCAAGCCCCCGGGCGCGTCGTCCTAGTCGACGCGGCCACTCGAGGGCTTCGCTATGGGTCCGGGTCACTTCTCCCGGACTTGTGATGGTCTCGCCCCGAGCAGCCCATGGTGGGCTCACTCGGTGCCGTACTGAATGACGGCTCGACATGCTGCGCCGCACCGCGGACTGGCGATGGTCGCGCTTGCCAAAGTCTTCATTCGGGTGTCCGGCGCCGGTTCGACGACGTTCACCCGCAGTCAGTATCCCACATCACTTCCAGGGATCACGCTCCCCTTCGAGCGGCCCGGTCAGATGCCGGGGAACCAGAGCTCGATCTCGCGTTTGGCCGATTCGGCGGAGTCGGACCCGTGCACCAGGTTGAACTGGGTTTCCAGGCCGAAGTCGCCCCGGATGGTTCCGGGGGTGGCCTTTTCCACCGGGTCGGTGCCACCGGCGAGCTGGCGGAACGCGGCAATCGCCCGGGTTCCGACCACCACGGCCGCCACGACCGGTCCGGAGGTGATGAACTCCAGCAGCGAACCGAAGAAGGGCTTGCCGTCGTGCTCGGCGTAATGGCGGCGGGCCAGGTCCTCACCGACAGTCCTGAGCTCCAGCGCCGCGATGGTGAGGCCTTTGCGCTCGATGCGGCTGAGTATCTCGCCTATCAACTGGCGCTCCACGCCGTCGGGCTTGATCAATACGAGGGTCCGTTCGGTCACGGCGACAAGAGTAGAGGTCCTGACGCGCGTGCCCAAACCTGGATACCTCCAGCCGGACCGGTTCAGGACGGCGGCGGCGTCCAGCGCTCCTGGCGCCGCCGGACCTCGGCCCGCAGATAGGCGATCAGCCCCCACACCGCGGTGAACAGCACGCCCATGGCACCGACCGCCGGGTAGACCAGGAAGCCGGCGACCAGGATCAGCTGTGCGCCGAGGTTGGCCCAGATCGCCCACGGCCGGCGCTGCAAACCGGTCAGCAGCACCAGCAGCACGGCGAATCCGATCAGATAGCCCAGCGATGCGCCGGTCAGGCCGCCTCCTACGACGCCCACCACGGGTATCGCCAGCAGCACCACGATCACCTCGAGGATCAGCGTCCCCGCCATCACCCCGGCGAAGCTTTTCCACGGATCGGGCGGCGGCGGCACCTCATCGGTCATTGCGGATCACGACCGAACAGCGTCCGGGCGGCACCGGCGGTGACGACCGAGCCGGTAATGACAATGCCTGTGCCGGAGTACATCTCATCCTCCTGATCGGCCGCGTCGACCAGCGCGGTCGCGACGTCGATGGCGTCGCGCAGGTTGTCGGCAGGGATCACCCGGTCGGGCCCGAACCGTTGCTGTGCCGCCAAGGCCAGCGTCTCGACATCGAGGGCCCGGGGCGACCCGTTGTGGGTGACGACGACGGATTCGAACACCGGCTCCAGCGCGGCGAGGATGCCGTCGACATCCTTGTCGGCCAGCACCGCGACCACCCCCACCAGGGTGCGGAAGTCGAACTCGTCGGCCAGTGTCTGCGCGAGGGCGGCCGCGCCGGCGGGGTTATGTGCGGCGTCGATGAACACCGTCGGGGCGCTGCGCATGCGCTCGAGCCGTCCGGGGCTGGTGACCGCGGCGAAACCGGCCCGGACCGCGTCCACATCCAGCTGACGCTGCGCGCCGGCGCCGAAGAAAGCCTCCACCGCGGCCAGCGCCAGGGCCGCGTTGTGGGCTTGATGTTCCCCGTGCAGGGGCAGGTAGATGTCCGGGTAGACCCCGCCGAGTCCCTGCAACTGCAGCAGCTGCCCGCCGATGGCGACCTGCCGGCCCAGCACGGCGAACTCCGAGTCCTGCCGGGCGACCGCGGCGTCGGCGCGCACGGTCTGGTCCAGTAGCACGTCCATCACCTCGGGAACCTGGCGTCCAATCACCGCGACGGTGTCCGGCGACCCCTCGGGCGCCCGGGTGATGATGCCCGCCTTCTCCTTGGCGATCCCGGCGATGTCCGCGCCCAGATAGTCGACGTGATCGACGCTGATCGGGGTGATGACCGCCACCGGCGCGTTCAGCACGTTGGTGGCGTCCCAACTGCCACCCATGCCGACCTCGACGACCGCGACGTCGACGGGCGCATCCGCGAACGCCGCGAACGCCATCGCGGTGAGCACCTCGAACTTGCTCATCGCCGGTCCCCCCTCAGCCTGGGACTGCTGGTCGACCATATGCACGAACGGCTCGATCTCCCGGTAGACGTCCACGTACTGCGCCGGCGTGATCGGCTCGCCGTCAATCGAGATGCGTTCGACGGCCGACTGCAGGTGTGGGCTGGTGGTGCGGCCGGTGCGCTGCTGCAGCGCGGTGATCAGCGCGTCGATCATCCGCGCCACCGACGTCTTGCCGTTGGTGCCGGCGATGTGGATCGACGGGTAGCTCAACTGCGGCGATCCGAGCAGGTCCATCAGCGCGCTGATCCGGGTCAGGCTCGGCTCGATGCGGGTCTCGGGCCAGCGCTGGTCGAGCAGATGTTCGACCTGCAACAGGGCCGCGATCTCGTCCGGGGTGGGAGCCAGGCGGGTGCCCGCTTCCCAGTCCTGCGAATCGGAATTCATTGCAGAGCTGCCAATTTGGCGGTGATCCGGTCGGTCTCTTCCTGGGCCACCTGCTGCCGGGCGCGGATCTTGTCGACGACGGCTTCGGGCGCCTTGGCCAGGAAGTCGGCGTTGCCGAGTTTGGCAGCGGTGGAAGCGAGTTCCTTCTGCGCCGCGGCCAGATCCTTTTCCAGGCGCCGGCGTTCGGCAGCCACGTCGATGGTGCCGGAAGTGTCGAGGTCGACGACGACCGTCGCGGTGCTCAGCCGGACTTCGAGTGATGCCGACGCGCGGAAATCGTCACCCGGGGCGGTCAGCCACGCCAGCGACGTCACGGCCGGAACCTGGTTGCTCAGATCGGCCTCATCGATACCGGACAACCGGGCCGGCACCTTCTGCCGGTCGGCCAGGCCCTGATCGCTGCGGAACCTGCGCACCTCGGTCACCAGCTTCTGCATATCGTTGATCCGTTGTGTTGCAATCGGATCCAGGGTGATGCCGGAAGGTTCGGGCCACTCGGCAATCACCAATGACTCCCGGCCGGTCAGGGCCTGCCAGAGCGCTTCGCTGATGAACGGGATCACCGGATGCAGCAGGCGCAGCAGCGTGTCCAGGCCGGCGGCCAGCACCGCGGTGGTGCCCGAAAGGCCCTGTGCCAGCTGCGTCTTGGCCAATTCGAGATACCAGTCGCAGAATTCGTCCCAGGCGAAGTGGTAGAGCGCCTCGCAGGCCCGGCTGAACTCGTAGCTGTCGAAGGCCGCATCGACTTCCGCACGAACCTCTTCCAGCCGGCCCAGCACCCAACGGTCGGCGTCGGTCAGTTCGTCGGGCAGCGGCGCCGGCACGGCGCCGTTCATCAGCGCGTACCTGGTGGCGTTGAACAGTTTGGTGCCGAAGTTGCGCGACGCCCGCACCGCGTCCTCGCCGATGGCCAGGTCGCCGCCCGGGCTGGCGCCCCGGGCCAGGGTGAACCGCAGCGCGTCGGCACCGTACTTGTCCATCCACTCCAGCGGGTCGATGACGTTGCCCTTGGACTTGCTCATCTTGCGGCCGAACTCGTCGCGGATCAGCCCGTGCAGGAACACGTCGGTGAACGGCACCTGTCGGCCGCGGCGACCGTCGAGGGTGATGGCGTCGTCGCCGCCGACATAGGTGCCGAACATCATCATGCGGGCCACCCAGAAGAACAGGATGTCGTAGCCGGTGACCAGAACGCTTGTCGGATAGAACTTTTCCAGGGCCGCGGTCTTCGATGGCCAGCCCAGGGTGGAGAAGGGCCACAGCGCCGAGGAGAACCAGGTGTCCAGCACGTCGCCGTCCTGCTCCCAACCCTCAGGCGGGGTGTCATCGGGACCGACGCACACCATTTCGCCGTTGGGCCCGTACCAGATCGGGATGCGGTGGCCCCACCACAGCTGCCGCGAAATGCACCAGTCGTGCATGTCGTCCACCCATGCGAACCACCGCGGCTCCAGGCTGGCGGGGTGAATCACGGTGTCGCCGTTGCGAACCGCGTCACCGGCGGCCTTGGCCATAGACTCCACCCGGACCCACCACTGCAGCGACAGCCGGGGTTCGATCGGCTCACCGCTGCGCTCGGAGTGCCCGACGCTGTGCAGGTACGGTCGCTTCTCCTCGACCACGCGGCCCTGGGCGGCAAGCGCCTCGCGGACCTTGAGGCGGGCCTCGAACCGGTCCATGCCGTCGAATTGCGTTCCGGTGCCCGCGATCCGGCCCTTGGTGTCCATGATCGACGGCATCGGCAGCTGGTGGCGCATCCCGATCTCGAAGTCGTTGGGATCGTGTGCGGGCGTGACTTTCACGGCGCCGGTACCGAATTCGGGATCGACGTGCTCGTCTGCGACGACGATCATCTCGCGCTCGACGAACGGGTGCGGCAGGCTGGTCCCGACCAGGTGGCGGTAGCGCTCGTCGTCGGGGTGCACCGCGATGGCGGTGTCGCCCAGCATGGTCTCCACCCGGGTGGTCGCGACCACGATGTGGGGTTGCGAGTCGTCGAGCGAGCCGTACCGGAACGACACCAGCTCGCCCTCGACATCCTGGTAGTTGACCTCGAGGTCGGAGATCGCCGTCTCCAGCACCGGCGACCAGTTGACCAGCCGTTCGGCTTGATAGATCAGGCCTTCGTCGTAGAGGCGCTTGAAGATCGTCCGGACGGCACGCGACAGGCCCTCGTCCATGGTGAAGCGGTCACGGCTCCAGTCCACGCCGTCCCCGAGCCGGCGCATCTGGCCGCCGATCGCACCGCCGGACTCCCGCTTCCAGTCCCAGACCTTCTCGACGAACAGCTCCCGGCCGAAGTCCTCCTTGGTCTTGCCGTCGACCGCCAGCTGCTTTTCCACCACACTCTGGGTGGCGATGCCGGCGTGGTCCATGCCCGGCTGCCACAGCACCTCGTAGCCCTGCATGCGCTTGCGACGGGTCAGCGCATCCATCATGGTGTGCTCGAGCGCGTGGCCCATGTGCAGGCTGCCGGTGACGTTCGGCGGCGGGAGCACGATGGAGTACGCGGGCTTGGTGCTCTCGGGGTCCGCGGTGAAGTAGCCGGCATCTACCCATTTCTGGTAGATCGCGCCCTCCATCGCGGCCGGATCCCAGGACTTGGGCAGCTGGTCATCGACAGGGCGGGGGCTGGCGGTCACCGGTCAATTCTAGGAACCGCCGGCCGCGCCCGTGTAAGGGCCTGAACCCGCAGGCAAAACCCGACTACGGGATGGTGAGCACCTGCCCGGGGTGTATCAGGTCGGGGTTGGGGATCCCGCTGGCGTCGGCGATGACCTGATACTTGCTGCCGTCACCGTAGAAGCGCTCCGCGATCGCCCACAGGGTGTCGCCGGACTCGACGGTGTAAGTACGGGCGGCGGGTTCGGGTTCGGCCGGCGCCGCTTCGGCCGCGGGTTCGGCGGGCGCTTCGGCGACAGCGTTCTCCGCCGGCTCATCGGATCCCCACCAGCCGGATTGGCCCGAACCCGAGCCGGACTTCTGCGCCTCGGCCACCGGCTCGGGCGGCGGCGGCGCGTCGGTCTCGGTCTTGGTGGACCAGGCCGGGCCGTCGGCCGCGTACAGCACCAGGTTCCGGTCGTCCTGCAGGACGAGCTGGACCTGCTTCTTGCCCTTGGTGTCGCTGTGCCACACCGGCTTGTCGGCGGTGTACAGCACGAAGTTGCCGTCGGTCTGCACCTCGGCGCGCACCACGTCCTGGCCGTTGGTCGAGGTGGACCAGATCGGGTTGCCCCAGACGGCCAGCACCAGGTTGCCGTCGTCCTGCAGGGTCAGGGTGTAGGCGCCGTTGCTGGACGTCAACGACTCTCCCTTGACCAGCTTCTGACCTTCGGTGAGCCTGTCTGCCATGATTTTTCCTCTCCATACCTATGCGTTTACGGGACCTGAAAACCTCGCGACGCGACCGCGCCGGACGCAATCCTGTTGTGGCGCAGCCTATTTCTTACCGCCGAGCAGGCCCCCGAGGATATCGCCCAACCCACCGCCCTTGTTGCCCAGCACACTGCCGAGAATCCCGCCCAGAGACTTGTCGTTGCCACCGCCCAGGATGCTGCCCAGGATGTCGCCCAGCCCGCCGCCGGAGCTGCGTTGCTGCGAGGCGGGCGCCTCGGCCGGGGCGCCGGAGTTGAGTTGTTTTCCGATGTACGCCAACACAATCGGCAAGATGACGGGCAGCAGTTGCTTGAGCAGGTCGCTGTTGCCGGCGCCGCCGCCGGCCAGTGCTGCAGCGACTTCGTCGGTGTCCTTGCCGCCGAAGAGCGTCGCGACCGCCTGGTGCCCGTCCTGTTCGTCGACCTGGTCGACGCCGCCGCCGGCGTCGAGCAGCCCACGCGCCGCGTGGCCACTGGCGGCATCCTCGATCCTGCTGGCGTGCTCGGGGTCCTGCGAAGTGTGCTGCAGACCGCTCAGCAGCACCGGCACCAGGGTGTGCACCGCCTTGTCCACTTCACCCTGGTCCGCCCCCAGCTTCGACGCGATGTCCGAGGACGGAATCTGCGCGTAGAGATCTTCGAGACCGGCCATCGTGATCCACCTTCGTCGCTGGGATGGGGCGAGCAGCTACGAGACTAGACCCACCGGATCCGAATCAACACCCTTTGATCAGGCGGATTTCAACTAGTCCGTCAATTTAACCGTTCGGTCCGCAGCTCGATACCTGCGTGTGGGAACCGGGCCAACAACGCGTCGCCCATGGCTGCCGCCGGAGTCAACACGCCATGCAGGTCGGAGAGCTTGTCGCGATCTTTGGCCAGGGCAAGACCGCACTCCCCCAGTATCACCGAAGTGGCCTTGTAACCGGGGTCGCCCCGCTGTTCCATGCGCGCCACGTAACGGGCACCGGACGTCGTGGTGGTGTACGTCTCCAGCTTGTAGTAGCCGCGCTCGCGGGCCTTGGCGCTCGGGCCGCTGCCCGATTTCGGCAGCACCCTTTCCAGCCACCCGCTCGGCACACGATTGAGGAAACGACTGCCCGCAGCGAAGAACGCACTGGAGAACCCGGTCATGACGGCGGACGCGACAGGCGCCAACGGCGACGACCCCACACTCATGGTTTCGGTGTAGCGGAACGTACGACCGTAGGCCCAATTCAGCAGCGAATTGCTGCGTCGAACGATTCGGGTGTTGGAGGGTGCCATTGGAAATGCGGCCGTCCACAACCCGGCCAGTTCCGGCGCGATCCGGCTACCCCGAAGCAGGGTGAGATCGGGTTGTGCCCCCAAGTCGGGCTCAGCGGCACGGTCGGTGCTCAACGTGTACGGATCTTCGAGCTGGCGGCGGATCTCCGGGTCATCCGAGGCGGTACGCATGATTTCCACGCCCGAGGCGATGGTCCCGCCGGATGCGCCACCGCGCATGGACCGCAACACATAGTTGGTCTCGCCCAGCTCACCCGTGCCGTCGTGCTGCGCTGCGCGGTACAGGGCATAGACGGTCAGGTCCGAGGGGACGGAGTCGAAACCGCAGGCGTGCACGATGCGCGCGCCGGTGTCCGCGGCCTGCTTGTGGTAGAGGTCGATGCTCTCGCGCACGAAGTTCGCCTCGCCGGTCAGGTCGGCGTAGTCGGTGCCGGCCGCGGCGCACGCCGCGACCAGGGGCAGCCCGTAGCGGGTGTACGGCCCCACCGTGGTGATGACGACCCGGGTGCGCGCGGCCATCTCCTTGAGCGACGACTCGGAGGTGGCGTCGGCGGCGACCAGCGCCCAGTCCTGCGCGCCGGGGCCCAGCGTCTTGCGGACGGCCTCCAGCCGCTCTTTGGACCTGCCGGCCAGCGCTATTCGCGCGTCTCCCCCGCCCTGGCCAGGTATTCGGCGGTCAGCTTCCCCACGAAGCCCGTTGCCCCATAGACGATGATGTCGAATTCGCGTGGCGTCTCGGTCACCCGCTTGACGCTACCCGGGGCCACAATCCGGTACGCCCCGGCCCGGCCCACCCCACAGACGCCGAATGCCGGGCCCGAAGGCCCGGCACTCGGATCGCGCTCAGTTCAATTTCGGCTTGGTCAGCCGCGGCGGCCGCACACCGGCCACGCGCCGATGCCCTGGGAGTGCAGCACGTTCTCGGCCACGCGGATCTGCTCCTCACGGCTGGCGCCGGCGGCGGAGCCCGAACCACCGTTGGCATGCCAGGTGCTCGCGGTGAACTGCAGGCCACCGGAGTAGCCGTTGCCGGTGCTGATCGCCCAGTTGCCACCGGACTCGCACTGTGCGATCGCGTCCCAGTTCACGCTGTACGCCTTGACGGGTGCGGGCGCGGGGGGCTCATCGACGGGCGGGGCGTCCGGGGCCGGCAGGTTCGGGTCGAAGCCCACCGCCTCGGGGGCCGGCGGGGCGTCCGGCGCCGGCGGGGCGTCGGGCGCCGGCAGGTTCGGGTCGAAGGCCACGTCCTCGGGGGCCGGCGGCGCGTCAGGGGCCGGCAGGCCCGGGTCGAAGCCGGGGGCGACATTGGGGTCCACGCCCTGGACATCCGCGTGAGCGATGCCGGTGGTCGGCACGGTCACGAGGGTCCCGGTAATCGCGGCGACAATGAGCGTCTTGCGGACGTTCTTCAACACTGTTCCTTTCGCTGCGCGCGCGCTGAAGACAGCCCACAGAAGTGGGTCGGGTGTTGCTTGGGGCGTCGGTGTTGCTCAATACGTAAAGACGCTGAAAACGCTTCAGGGCGTGCCGTCTCGTTTCGGCACGACAGCGGAGGACATGGGTCTGCCCGGCGCGACTGCTCGCCAACGCCTGCGGGGCGGCGCCCTTACCGAGTGCCGTCTCCCACTCCGCTCACACGCGGGTCCGTGGATTCAATTTTCCAATTACTTATTGGTGCCCATTTTCGGGCTAGAAGGACCGTACGATAACGATTTGGATTCGTCACCTCGACCGAGTGGGTATTCAGCACCGATAACGAGCCGATCACGGATCGGTAGCGGAATGGTTCACGCAGGTCAGCAGGCCGTTTCGAACGCCGGCCGGCGGTCGCGACTGCAGCGCATTCGTGAGCCGAATCACGCGCATATTGTGAGCTGGGCCACCGGATTTCGCTAATCGACGTGCGCTCAACAACACGCGAAGATAACGACGGCGAGGTGACGTGGCACACAATTCGCCAGTCAAACAGCGGCTGTCACAACCCTTTTCACGGACGCCGGCGTCCACGGAAAATTGATTTTGTGTGAATTCTCTTTGCGATGACCATGTCTCGGCGTCAGCCGATAACGGCGCCGCAAAAGATGTTGTGGCGCAACGCCATCAACGTTGAACGAAAGACCCTCAGCGTCCCGGGCGGACCGGGGTGCGCAAGTCGTCCACCGTGTTCACGTTGGTCAGCGCATCGGAGTCCGTCAGTACGATCTGCTGCGCATCCGACGCGTCGATCAAATCGCTCATCTTGCGCGCGCCGGCGGCCACCAATGCGTCGATGCGGTCAGCAAGGTCCGTGCGGTAGATCGCGGCCAGGTAGTGACTGCGACCATCCCACGGCATCACCACCTCGGCGTCGGTCTCCACGGCGAGGCGGAACAGCTCTTCGATCAAATCGACTGTCAGAGAGGGCATGTCGACCGCAGCGACAAATGCGTAACGCGCCCCGGCCGCCGCGGCGGCCCGCAGTCCGCGTCCGGTCGCAGGCAGCGGACCCAGCCCGCGCACCTCGTCGCGCAGAATGGGCACCGACAGTGCGGGCAGCGGTTGGCCCGGCGCAGCCATCACGTATACCGGCGAACAACGTTGCGACACAACGTCAACCACACGCTCCACCATCGTGCCCGTCCCGCCGGGGAGCGGCAGGGTGGCCTTGTCACGGCCCATCCGGCGGGATTCGCCGCCGGCGACGACGACGCCGGCCAGTGAAACGTCTTCAGGCACTAGCCACCTCAGTCCACGGTCCAGGTATCACGTCCGCGCAGCAGCGACTGCAGCGCGGCTTCATCCGATGGGATCGAATTCTGGGCGGACTCTACCTGCGAGCGCGCAGCGTCGTCGTAGGTGGGTCGGCTGATGTCGCGGAAGATGCCCATCACCATGTGGTCGAGGTTCTGATCCGACAGGCGCGACAACGCGAACGCGTACGCGGAATCGTCAGCGTGGGCGTCGTGCACGACGATTTCGCCCTCGGCCACGTCGGCGGTCTTGGCTACGTCCAGACCGAAGCCCGATTTCACGACGCAGTATTCGCCGTTGGCGCCGAACACGATCGGCTCGCCATGGCGGACCTTGATCACCCGCTCCTCGGAGCCTTCCTTGCGCAGTGCGTCGAACGAGCCGTCGTTGAAGATCGGGCAGTCCTGCATGATCTCGACCAGCGCGGCACCGCGATGCTGGGCCGCGGCCCGCAGCACGTCGGTCAGCCCGGCACGATCCGAATCCAGTGCGCGGCCTACGAATGTCGCCTCGGCACCCAGCGCCAGCGACACCGGGTTGAACGGGTGGTCGAGCGAACCCATCGGCGTCGACTTGGTGATCTTGCCGACCTCTGACGTCGGTGAATACTGACCCTTGGTCAGCCCGTAGATCCGGTTGTTGAACAACAGGATGGTGATGTTGACGTTGCGGCGCAGGGCGTGGATGAGGTGGTTGCCACCGATGGACAACGCGTCGCCGTCGCCGGTGACCACCCAGACCGACAGGTCCTCGCGCGCCAGGGCCAGGCCGGTGGCGATGGCCGGCGCGCGGCCATGGATCGAGTGGAACCCGTAGGTCTCCAGGTAGTAGGGGAACCGGCTTGAGCAACCGATGCCGCTGATGAACACGATGTTCTCGCGGCGCAGCCCGAGTTCGGGCAGGAAGTTGCGAATGGTGTTGAGGATGACGTAGTCACCGCAACCCGGGCACCAGCGCACTTCCTGCTCGCTGGTGAAGTCTTTGCCCTTCTGCGGCGGCTCTTCAGCAGACCGGGTGGGCACCCCGTCGTTCTTGTGCACCTTCGGGGTTACCCCCAGGTCGGTGCCGATCAGGCTGGTCATGAGCGCCGCGTCCTCCTCGTCGCTTCGCATCGACCCGTCATGCGCTGACCCCCTCTTCGACGTGGGCCGCCGACAATCTGGCGATGATGGTCTTGTCCTGCTCGAGCTCGTTCAGCCTGCCGGCCAGGGCCGCCCGGATGAATCGCCCGATCTCGTCGGCCAGGAATGAGACACCCTTGACCTTGGTGACCGACTTGACGTCGACCAAGTACTTGGCGCGCAACAACATTGCGAGCTGGCCCATGTTCATCTCCGGGCACACCACTTTCGGGTAGCGGTGCAAGACATCACCCAGGTTCGCCGGGAACGGGTTCAGGTACCGCAGGTGGGCATGCGCGACCTTGGTGCCCCGGCGGCGCGCGCGCCGACAGGCTTCGCCGATCGGTCCGTAGGAACTTCCCCAGCCGAGCAGCAGCAGCTCGGCGTCACCGGTGGGGTCGTCGACCTCGAGGTCCGGGACGCGGATGCCGTCGATCTTGGCCTTGCGGATCCGGACCATCAGGTCGTGGTTGGTGGGGTCGTAGGAGATGTCGCCGGATCCGTTGGCCGCTTCCAGCCCGCCGATGCGGTGCTCGAGGCCCGGGGTGCCGGGCACCGCGAACTGGCGGGCAAGGGTGTCGCGGTGCCGGGCGTACGGCTCGAAGGGCTCACCCGGTTTGGCGAAGATGTGCTTGATCGGCTCGAACGAGCTCACGTCCGGAATGGCCCAGGGCTCAGAGCCATTCGCGATCGCGCCGTCGGACAGCAGAATCACCGGGGTGTGGTACGACACCGCGATCCGGACCGCCTCCACCGCGGTCTCGAAGCAGTCCGAGGGTGACCGCGGAGCCAGCACCGCCACCGGCGACTCGCCGTTGCGGCCGAACAGTGCCTGCAGCAGGTCGGCCTGCTCGGTCTTGGTGGGCAATCCGGTGGACGGTCCGCCGCGCTGGACGTCGATGACGATCAGCGGCAGCTCGGTCATCACGGCCAGACCCATTGCCTCGGATTTCAGCGACATACCCGGGCCCGAGGTGCTGGTGACACCCAGCGCACCGCCGTAGGAGGCACCGATCGCGGCGCAGATGCCGCCGATCTCGTCCTCGGCCTGGAAGGTGATGACGTTGAAGTTCTTGTGCTTGGACAGCTCGTGCAGGATGTCCGACGCCGGGGTGATCGGGTAGCTGCCGAGCATCACCTGCTTGTCGGCCAGCCGGCCGGCCGCGACGATGCCGTAGGCCAGTGCGGTGTTGCCGGAGATCTGCCGGTATTCGCCGGGCGGCAACGAGGCCTTGGACACCTCGTAGGTCGTCCCGAACGCCTCGGTGGTTTCGCCGTAGTTCCAGCCCGCCTTCAACGCCAGCACATTCGCCTCGGCGATGTCCGGCTTGCGGGCGAACTTCTCCCTGATGAAGGTTTCGCTGGTCTGGACCGGTCGCCCGTACATCCAGGACAGCAGGCCCAGGGCGAACATGTTCTTGGCGCGCTGGCCGTCCTTCTTCGTGGCGCCGATCGCCTCGACGGCACCGAGGGTCAGCGTGGTCATGGGCACGGCGTGCACCACGTATTCCTCGAGCTCGTCGGACTCCAAGGGGTTTGTCACATAACCCACTTTGGTGAGATTGCGCTTGGTGAACTCGTCGGAATTGGCGATCACCATTCCCCCGCGCGGAAGGTCACCGATGTTCGCCTTCAGCGCCGCGGGATTCATGGCCACCAGGACGTCGGGCCGGTCCCCGGCGGTCAGGATGTCATAGTCGGCGATCTGGATCTGGAAAGAGGAGACCCCGGGCAATGTTCCTGCCGGAGCGCGGATCTCGGCCGGGTAGTTGGGCTGCGTGGCCAGGTCGTTGCCGAAAAGTGCGGCCTCCGAAGTGAACCGGTCACCGGTCAGCTGCATGCCGTCGCCGGAGTCTCCCGCAAATCGGATGACGACATTTTCCAGTCGCTGCCGACTGGACCCATTCTGAGACTCTTCCCCGGCGCCGTTGCCGTTCGGATTCACGTCTCCGCCTTCCAACTTGGTATCCGGACAGGCACTCCGCTGCAGCTCCAGATTACGCGCGCCGAAGTGCCGTCTCCGCTGTCACGTTTTATGTCACTGGCAGTACCAATTATGACACTTCTCTAAGGATGTACAGTCATGCTCTTATGCTTGTTACCGGCGAGTATGCAGGTAAAAGCCGATGTCAGGGTGACGCCGGGGACGGGCAGAAACAAAACTGTGGTGTTGGTCACTTTATCGGCGTGGCGGCATCCGGCCGGGTTTCCGATCGCGTTTCGGGGCCTGTTTTCGAGCCTGTTTTCGGTCCCGTCTCCGGCATGGCAATCAGATAGAGGGCGAATCCCGCGCCGGCGATGGCCCCCAGCGACAGGAACGCGGCGTGATATCCGGCGGCGACGACGATCGCACCGGCCACATAGTTCGACACCGCGGCTCCGATGCCCATCGCTGCCGTGACGCCGCCCAGGCTGACGTTGAACCGCCCAGACCCGTGCGTCACGTCCTGGACGACGAGGGGGAACAGCGCTCCGAACACCCCGGCGCCGACCCCGTCCAGCAGCTGCACGCCCACCAGCCAGTACGAGTTGTCCGACAACGTGTACAGAAAGCCGCGCGCGGTGAGCACGGCGAAGCCGATCAGGAAGATCGGCTTGCGCCCCCAGGCGTCGGCCTTGGCGCCGGCCAGGTAGGCGACGGGCACCATCACCAGTTGAGCGGCGACGATGCACACCGCCATCAGCGCGGTCCCGACGTCTTTGTTGTGCAGGGCCAGGAGTTGCCCGACCAGTGGCAGCATCGCCGCGTTGGCGAAGTGAAACGCCACGACGGCCACCGCGAACGTCACCAGCCGCCGGTTGCGCAGCAGCGCGGTCACCGGTTGCACGTGCTGCGGCCGGCCACCGGGCGGGTGATCCATGCCGCGGGCCACCTCGTGGTCGATGGCGTCGCCGGGGATCCACAGCGTCGCGGCCACGCTCCCGACTGCCATCGCGGCCAGCACCCAAAACACCACCGCCGGTCCGAAGAAGTAGGCCAGTCCCCCGGTGACCGCCGCGGCCGCGGCATTGCCGGCGTGATTGAAGGACTCGTTACGCCCGATGCGGCGGGCGAAGAAACGCGGGCCGACCACACCCAGCGTGATGGCGGCCAGCGCCGGCGCGAAGATCGAGCCTGCCATTCCGGTGACCACTTGCAGGAACGCGATCGGGTACAGGCGGGGAAACAGCGGCATGGCCAGGGAGCCGGCGGTGACGATCAGCGCGCCGATGATGATCAGACCCCGCTTGGCCGTGGTCCTGTCGACCAGGGCACCGACCGGGGCCTGCGCGACGATGGCGCCGATGCCCCCGATCGCCATGACGAGGCCGATCGATTCCTGATCCCAGTGGTGGGTGATCAGCAGGTAGATCGAGAGATAGGGACCCAGGCCGTCACGAACGTCAGCGAGCAGCAGATTCAGCAGGTCCAGCGAGCGCGCCAGGCGCCGCGAAACAGCGTCACCGGGCACTCGGTGTAATTACCCGAATTCGCCTGGGGTCATGCCGACTTCGCAGACGGACCTTTCGCGGGTCAGGCGCTCTTGTCGCGCCGCTCCGACCGGGACGGCTTGCGGGGCACGATGGTCGGGAGCACGTTGTCCTGCACGGTCTCCTTGGTTACGACGACCTTGGCGACGTCGTCGCGGCTCGGGATGTCGTACATCACCGGCAGCAGGACTTCCTCCATGATGGCGCGCAGACCACGGGCACCGGTGCCGCGGTGGATCGCCTGGTCGGCGATCGCGTCCAGCGCGTCATCAGCGAACTCCAGCTCTACACCGTCCATCTCGAACAGCCTGGTGTATTGCTTCACCAGGGCGTTCTTCGGCTCCGAGAGGATCTTGACCAGCGACTCCTTGTCGAGGTTGGTCACCGACGCGACTACCGGGAGGCGACCGATGAACTCGGGAATCAGGCCGAACTTGATCAGGTCCTCGGGCATCACTTCGGCGAAGTGGTCGGTGGTGTCGATCTCGGCCTTGGAGCGCACCTCGGCGCCGAAGCCCAGACCGCGCTTGCCGACCCGCTCGTAGATGATCTTCTCCAGACCGGCGAACGCGCCCGCCACGATGAACAACACGTTGGTGGTGTCGATCTGGATGAATTCCTGGTGCGGGTGCTTGCGGCCGCCCTGCGGGGGAACGGATGCCTGGGTGCCTTCCAGGATCTTCAGCAGCGCCTGCTGAACCCCCTCGCCGGAGACGTCACGGGTGATCGACGGGTTCTCGCTCTTGCGGGCGATCTTGTCGACCTCGTCGATGTAGATGATGCCGGTCTCGGCACGCTTGACGTCGTAGTCCGCAGCCTGGATGAGCTTGAGCAGGATGTTCTCGACGTCCTCACCGACATAGCCGGCCTCGGTCAGTGCGGTGGCGTCGGCGATGGCGAACGGGACGTTGAGCATCTTGGCCAGCGTCTGGGCCAGGTAGGTCTTGCCGCAGCCGGTGGGGCCGAGCATCAGGATGTTGGATTTGGTCAACTCGACCGGCTCGTACCGGGAGTCGCGGCCCTTCTCGCCGGCCTGGATGCGCTTGTAGTGGTTGTAGACCGCGACGGCCAGCGTGCGCTTGGCGGTGTCCTGCCCGATGACGTAGCCCTCGAGGAAGTCCCGGATCTCGATCGGCTTGGGCAGCTCGTCCAGCTTCACATCGTCGGCGTCGGCGAGTTCCTCTTCGATGATCTCGTTGCACAGGTCGATGCACTCATCGCAGATGTACACCCCGGGACCCGCAATGAGTTTCTTGACTTGCTTTTGACTCTTTCCGCAGAACGAGCACTTCAGCAGGTCACCGCCGTCTCCGATGCGCGCCATGATGCCTCAGGGCCTACTTCCTGTATCGCCGTTCGTCTTGCCTGCCGCGTGTATCCCACGACGCTACCCGTTTGTTCCGGCCTGTCGCGACCGATAACGCCGAATAGCTTCCTTGGTATTTGCTGGTACTCACTCGGATGCGTACTTCTCGTGTGAATGCAACATATCCTCCGGCGGGGTCCGCCACTCGCCGAGACGCGCAATACGTGTCTCTGGCGTGTCGCGGTCGTGACCCCCCCGACGCGGTACCACGAAGCAACCCTACCGTGACCCAGTCCCGCGAGCAGACGCAAAATCGCCCCGGAAACTGCGTTCCGGGGCGATTTTGCGTCTGCTCGGCGGGTGAGGCCGGTCAGGCGTTCTGCGCGGAGAGCTTGCGGTACTCGAGGACGGTGTCGATGATCCCGTACTCCTTGGCGTCTTCGGCGGTGAGGATCTTGTCGCGGTCGGTGTCCTTGCGGACCGTCGCGGCGTCCTTGCCGGTGTGGCGGGCCAGGGTGGTCTCCATCAGCGTGCGCATGCGCTCGATCTCGGCGGCCTGGATCTCCAGGTCGGAGAACTGGCCCTGGATCACGCCCGACAGCGACGGCTGGTGGATCAGCACCCGCGCGTTCGGCAGTGCCATGCGCTTACCCGGGGTTCCGGCGGCCAGCAGCACCGCGGCCGCCGAGGCGGCCTGACCCAGGCACACCGTCTGAATGTCGGCACGCACGTACTGCATGGTGTCGTAGATGGCCATCAGCGAGGTGAAGCCACCGCCCGGCGAGTTGATGTACATGGTGATGTCGCGGTCGGGATCCAGCGACTCCAGCACGAGCAGCTGGGCCATGATGTCGTTCGCCGATGCGTCGTCGACCTGTACACCGAGGAAGATGATGCGCTCCTCGAACAGCTTGTTGTACGGGTTGGACTCCTTGACTCCGAAGCTGGAGTGTTCGATGAACGACGGCAGGATGTAGCGCGCCTGCGGCTGGATCTGCGGGTTCAGAGGGTTCACTGGGCTTCTCCGTTACTGATGTGGGCGGCGCGAGTGATGATGTGGTCGACGAAGCCGTACTCCAGGGCCTCGGGGGCGGTGAACCAGCGGTCGCGGTCGGAGTCGGCCTCGATGCGCTCGATCGACTGGCCGGTGAACTCGGCGTTGAGCCGGAACATCTCCTTCTTGATGACGGCGAACTGCTCGGCCTGGATGGCGATGTCCGCCGCGCTCCCCGTCACACCACCCAGGGGCTGGTGCATCAGGATGCGGGCGTGCGGCAATGCGTAGCGCTTGCCCTTGGTGCCCGCTGCCAACAGGAATTCCCCCATCGAGGCGGCCATGCCCATCGCGTAGGTGGCGATGTCACACGGGGCGAGAACCATCGTGTCGTAGATCGCCATGCCGGCGCTGATCGATCCGCCCGGAGAGTTGATGTAGAGGTTGATGTCCTTATCGCCGTCCTCGGCGGCGAGCAGCAGAATCTGCGCGCACAACCGGTTGGCGACCTCGTCGTTCACCTCCGACCCCAGGAAGATGATGCGCTCGGAGAGCAAGCGCTCGTAGACGGAGTCCGTGAGGTTCAGACCCACCGAGTTCCCTCGCATGTCAGTCACGCTGAGTTACCTGCTTTCTCGTATTGCTTGTTGCACCGACACTAACCAACCGGACACGTCCTTTGACCCCCTGAAACGGGCGCGTTCGCTCACAGCGTCATGCGGTGGGTTCGTCGGCCGTGTCGGCCTTCTCAGATTCGGTGTCCGAAACGCTGGACGATCCGGCGTCCGCTTCGACCTCGGCTTCGGCCTCGTCGGCTTCGTCATGGTCGTGATCGTGGTCGTGATCGTGGTCGTGGTCGTGGTCGTGGTCGTGGTCCGCGTGCCGCTTGCCGAAGAACTCGCTGGTGTCGATCGCGTTGCCCTCGGTGTCGGTGACCGTGGCCTTGTCGATCACCGCCGCCACGGCCAGACCGCGCCGCACATCGGCGAACATCGCGGCAAGCTGGTTGTTCTCCTGCAAGTAGGCGAACAGCTGCTGCGGCTCGATGCCGTACTGCCGCGACGTCAGCACCAGTCGCTCGGTGAGGTCTTCCTGGCCGACCTGGACGTCCAGCTCGTCGGCGATGGCGTCGAGCAGCAGCTGGCGCTTGACGTTGTTCTCGGCGGCCGTGCGGGCTTCGGCGTCGAACTCGGCGCGCGAGGACCCCTGCTGTTCGAGCACCTCATTGAACTTGGCCTGGTCCTGGTTCAGACCGCTCATCGCGGCCTGCAGGGTCTCGTCGATCTGTGAGCGCACGATCGCGTCGGGCACCGGGACGTCGACCTGCTCGAGCAGGGCGTCCAGGGCGGCGTTGCGGATCTGGTCGGCCTGCTGAGCGCGCTTGGCTTTGCGCACCTGTTCGCCGAGGCTCTCCCGCAACTCGTCGATTGTGTCGAACTCGCTGGCGAGCTGCGCGAACTCGTCGTCCGGCTCGGGCAGTTCCCGTTCCTTGATCGACTTGACCGTGACGGTGACCTCGGCCTCCTGGCCGGCGTGTTCGCCGGTGGCCAGCTTGGCGGTGAAGACCCTGGACTCGTCCACGGCCAGCCCGACAAGCGCGTCGTCGAGACCCGCGATCAGACGGCCGGAGCCGACCTCGTGGGACAGCCCCTCGGCAGCGGCGTTGGGTACGTCCTCGCCGTCGACGGTCGCGGACAGGTCGATCGAGACGAAGTCACCGGTCTCCACCGGCCGGTCCACCCCGGTCAGGGTGCCGAACCGGGCGCGCAACGACTGGAGTTCGGCGTCGACTTCGTCGTCGCTCACCTCGACGGGCTCCACCGAGACGCTCAGCGCGTCCAGGTCGGGAATCTCCAGCTTGGGGCGGACGTCGACCTCGGCGAAGAACTGCAGCTCCTCGCCGTATTCCTTGTGGGTCACCTGAATGTTGGGCCGGCCGATCGGTTGCACGTCGGACTCGGTGAGGGCCTGCCCGTAGCGGCTGGGCACGGCGTCCTCGATGACCTGGTCCAGCAGGGCCTCACGGCCGAACCGCGCCTCGAGCAGCCGGGCCGGCGCCTTGCCGGGCCGGAAGCCGGGCAGCCGAACCTGCTTGGCCAGCTCCTTGTAGGCCCGCTGGAAATCCGGTTCAAGCTCGGGGAACGGCACCTCCACGTTGATGCGAACCCTGGTCGGGCTCAACTGCGTCACGGTGCTCTTCACGGCGTGCTCCTCGGTGTGTCGTTATTGCGTGCGGCGGTGCGCCAGGTGGTCTGGTCGGGGTGACAGGATTTGAACCTGCGGCCTTCCGCTCCCAAAGCGGATGCGCTACCAAGCTGCGCTACACCCCGCGCTGACCACGCGATCCTACGGCCCGGCAACGCCGGGCCCGCAGAGACCTCCGGGGACCTGACAGCTCACGGAGCGGTCACATGACTGCGTCGATTAGATTTGATCTCCGCCACCACGTACAGTCTCGGTCGACTAATACTTGCGGGCGTAGCTCAATGGTAGAGCCCTAGTCTTCCAAACTAGCTACGCGGGTTCGATTCCCGTCGCCCGCTCTGAGCTAATGATTTTGTTCGACAGAAAGGCGCCATGAGCGACCTTAAAAGCGCGATCATTCATGGCTCATGCGCGTCGGACTTCGTCGGGGTACGCGACGCGTTCGAGCGCAACTTCACGCTGCGCCAGGAGGCAGGCGCGGCGGTCGCCGTCTGGGTCGACGGAAATCTCGTCGTCAATCTCTGGGGTGGACACGCCGACGCCGCCGGCAGACGCCCCTGGCGGGAAGACACGCTGACCACCGTGCTCTCCGGCACCAAGGGTCTGACGTCCACGTGCGTGCACCAGCTCGCCGACCGCGGTGAGCTCGACCTCGACGCTCCGATCTCGCGGTACTGGCCCGAGTTCGGGCAGGCCGGCAAGGAAGACATCACGCTCGCCATGGTGATGAGCCACCGGTCCGGAGTGATCGGCCCGCGCACCCGGGTGACCACCGAGCAACTCTGCGACTGGGACTATGTCTGCGGGCAACTGGCCATCGCCGAACCCTGGTGGAAGCCGGGCACCGCGCAGGGCTACCACATGACCACCTTCGGGTTCATCCTCGGCGAGGTGTTCCGGCGCGTCACCGGCCGGACCATCGGACAGTATCTGCGGACCGAGATCGCGGGCCCGATCGGCGCCGAGATCCACATCGGTCTGACACAGGCCGAGCAACTGCGCTGCGCCGAGCGGGTGAACAAACCGACCGGCCGCCAGCTGTTGGCCGAACTGCGCGCCCCCAGCGATCCGACCAGCCTGGACGACCACCCCAAGGCCGGGATGTCTATTTCGATGGGGTTCCTGGCCGACGACGACCTGGACACCGAGAACCTGCACCTGTGGCGCCAGCTGGAATTCCCCGGCACCAACGCCCAGGTGTCCGCGCTCGGAATGGCGACGTTCTACAACGCGCTGGCTCAGGAGAAATTGCTCAGCCGCGAGCACATGGATCGAGTGCGCGTGTGCCAGGGCGGTTTCGAGCCCGATCTGGTGCTCGGGCCGCGCGTGGCCGACCACGGCTGGGGGCTGGGCTACATGCTCAATCAGCGCTGCATCAACGGACCCAACCCGCATATGTTCGGCCACGGCGGACTGGGCGGCTCCTTTGCCTTCGTCGACCTGGAGCACCGGATCGGCTACGGCTACGTGTCCAACCGCTTCGACGCCAGCAAGGCCAACGCCGACCCGCGCAGTGTCGCCCTGAGCAATGAGGTGTACCGCGCGCTCGGGGTCAAGGTCGACTGACCGACACCGAAAGCACACCCTGCCGAAGCGGCAGGGTGTGCTTGTTTTCGGCTTATCGCGGCCCGCCGGGGCCGCCCGGCTGAAGATCTGCGCCGCGCCGCCCAGCGGGAACCTCCCGACGCCACCGCGGCGTGTCGCGTCGTGCGATTCACGGTCGGCGTGGTGTCACGTCTGGCAGGTCGGGCACCAGAACACGTTGCGGCCCTCGAGCACGGCCGTACGTACCGTGTCACCGCAGACCCGGCACGGATCGCCGGCCCGCCGGTACACGTAGGTGCGTGGTCGCCCGGGCGCGTACGACGGTGCGCCGTGGTCGTGTTCGGGACGGACGACGACGATCTTGCCGCGCCGCAGCCCGACCTTCATCAGCGCCACCAGGTCGGTCCAGGCGGCGTCGAACTCCGCTTCGGAGATCTTCTGCCCGGGCCGGTACGGGTCGATGCGATGACGGAACAGCAACTCGCTGCGATACACGTTGCCCACTCCGGCCATCACCGTCTGATCCATCAGAAGTGCACCAATCGGCCTGCGCGACTTGCTGATTCGAGCCCACGGCCACGCCGGGTCGGCGTCGGCGCGCAACGGGTCCGGCCCCAGCCGGGCGATCACGTCGTCAACCTGTGCGGCGTCGAGCACCTCGCACACCGTCGCGCCACGGAGGTCGGTGCCGTACCCGGCGCCGACCATGCGCATCCGAACCTGCCCGACCGGCTCCGGGTCCGGCTCGCCGCCGAGTCGTTCCCATTCGGTGAACTTGCCGTAGAGCCCGAGGTGCACGTGCACCACCGGCCCATGGGCGTAGTGGTGGAAGAGGTGCTTACCCCAGGCGGTGGCGCGGCGCAGCACCGCGCCGTCCACGGCGGCGGCATCGGTGAATCGGCCCTGCGGGCTGGACACCGCCACCGGGCCACCGGCGTAACGCTTCTGGTGTAGCCGGGCCAGCCGGTGCAGCGTGTGGCCTTCGGGCACGGGCTCTCAGTTCTGGGCGCCGGGCACCGGAGGGGCCTGGTGGGTGCGTTCGTACTCGGCAAGTATGTCGATACGACGTTGGTGCCGTTCGGCTTTCGACCACGGCGTGGCCAGGAAGGCGTCGACGATGGCCAGTGCCTCGTCGAGGGTGTGCATGCGGCCGCCGATACCGATCAGCTGGGCGTTGTTGTGTTCGCGGGCCAGGGACGCGGTCTGCACGCTCCAGGCCAGAGCGCACCGCGCGCCGGGGACCTTGTTGGCCGCGATCTGTTCGCCGTTGCCCGAGCCGCCGAGCACGATGCCGAGGCTGTCCGGGTCGGCGACGGTGCGCTCGGCCGCGGCGATGCAGAACGCCGGGTAGTCGTCCTCGGCGTCATAAGCGAAGGCGCCGCAGTCGATCGGCTCATGCCCGGTGTTCTTCAGATGCTCGATGATCTGTTGCTTGAGCTCGAAGCCGGCGTGATCGGCACCCAGGTAGACGCGCATGGGAGGACATTGTGCACGAACGCGGCTAGTCGAACTGCGGAGGCTCCGTGCGGGTCCGCTTGAGCTCGAAGAAATGCGGGTAGGACGCGAACGTCACCGAGGCGTCCCACAACTTGCCGGCTTCCTCACCGCGCGGAATCTTCGAGATCACCGGCCCGAAGAACGCCACGCCGTTGACGTGGATGGTCGGCGTGCCGACGTCGTCGCCGACCGCGTCCATGCCGGCGTGATGGCTCTTGCGCAGCGCCTCGTCGTATTCCGTGCTGGTGGCGGCCTCGGCGAGCTCGGCAGGCAGGCCAGCGTCAGCCAGCGCCAACTTCACGACCTCGTCGAGATCCTTGTTGCCCTCGTTGTGAATCCGGGTGCCCATCGCGGTGTACAGCGGGTCGAGGACCTTGGCGCCGTGGGCCTGCTCGGCGGCGATCGCCACCCGCACCGGCCCCCACGCCCTGGCCATCATCTCCTTGTACTGCTCGGGCAGTCCTTCGCGGTTCTCGTTGAGCACCGCCAGGCTCATCACGTGGAAGTTCACCTCGATGTCGCGGACCTTCTCGACTTCGAGAATCCAGCGCGAGGTGATCCAGCACCACGGACACAGCGGGTCGAACCAGAAGTCGGCTCTGTTCTTGGCGGTGGCGTTCTCCGGCATTTCTGCGGTCCTCTCCTAGGCGGTGGGACGGGACGGTCCGCTCACACACAACCGTAGCCCCGCCGTGACTGTTCCCGCCGCGCCGAGCGTCGGGAAGAACCGGCCGATATGTTGGAGCACGTGGCCCTACCCAACCTCACCCGGGACCAGGCGGCCGAACGCGCCGCTCTGGTCACCGTGCACAGTTACCAGATCACCCTCGACGTCACCGACGGGTCGGGCGCGCCGAGCGAGCGCACCTTCCGCTCCACCACCACCGTGGTGTTCGACGCGCTCGCCGGTGCCGACACGGTCATCGACATCGCCGCGGACACCGTTCACAGCGCCAGCCTCAACGGTCAGGATCTCGACGTCTCCGGCTATGACGAGTCCACCGGTATCGCCTTGCAGGGGCTGGCCGACCGCAATGTCGTCGTCGTCGACGCGGACTGCCGTTACTCCAACACCGGCGAAGGGTTGCACCGCTTCGTCGACCCCGTCGACGACGAGACGTACCTGTACTCCCAGTTTGAAACCGCCGACGCCAAGCGGATGTTCGCGTGCTTCGACCAACCCGACCTCAAGGCCACCTTCGACCTCACCGTGACCGCGCCCGCGCACTGGAAGGTGGTGTCCAACGGGGCCCCGGTCAGCGTCGAGAACGGGATCCACACCTTCGCCACCACGCCGCGGATGAGCACCTATCTGGTGGCGCTGATCGCCGGCCCGTACGCCGTCTGGAACGACACCTACACCGACGAGCACGGCGAGATCCCGCTGGGCATCTACTGCCGCGCCTCGCTGGCACCGCACATGGACGCCGAGCGGCTATTCACCGAAACCAAGCAGGGATTCGGCTTCTACCACAACAACTTCGGCTTGCCCTACGCGTTCGGCAAGTACGACCAGCTGTTCGTCCCCGAGTTCAACGCGGGCGCAATGGAGAACGCCGGCGCGGTGACCTTCCTCGAGGACTACGTCTTCCGCAGCAAGGTCACCCGCGCCTCGTATGAGCGGCGCGCCGAGACGGTGCTGCACGAGATGGCACATATGTGGTTCGGCGACCTGGTCACCATGACGTGGTGGGATGACTTGTGGCTCAACGAATCTTTCGCCACGTTCGCCTCTGTGCTGTGCCAGGCCGAGTCGACCGAATACACCGATGCGTGGACGACGTTCGCGACCGTGGAGAAGTCGTGGGCGTACCGGCAGGACCAGATGCCATCGACCCACCCGATCGCCGCGGACATCCCCGACCTGCACGCGGTCGAGGTGAACTTCGACGGAATCACCTATGCCAAGGGCGCTTCGGTGCTCAAGCAACTGGTCGCCTATGTCGGTCTGGATCACTTCCTGGCCGGACTGCGGGATTACTTCCGCGCCCACGCATTCGGAAACGCCACGTTCAGCGATCTCGTCGCTGCTCTGGAGAAGTCATCCGGACGCGACCTGTCCGACTGGGGCCAGCAGTGGTTGAGGACCACCGGCTTGAACACGTTGCGGCCCGATTTCGACGTCGACGACGGTGGCAAGTTCACCAGGTTCGCGGTAGCGCAGAGCGGTGCGGCGCCGGGTAAGGGCGAGACCAGGGTGCACCGGGTCGCCGTCGGAATCTACGACGACGACGAGACCGGAAAATTGGTGCGGGTGCACCGCGAGGAGATCGACGTCGAGGGTGCGGCGACGGATGTTCCCGCGCTGGTTGGTGTTTCGCGCGGCAAGCTGATTCTGGTCAACGACGACGACCTGACCTACTGCTCGCTGCGGCTGGACCCGGATTCGTTGCGGACCGCGCTGGACCGCATTGCCGACATCGCCGAGCCGCTGCCCCGCTCGCTGGCGTGGTCGGCGGCCTGGGAGATGACGCGGGAGGCCGAGCTGCGTGCCCGCGATTTCGTGTCGCTGGTATCCGGCGGCATCCAGGCCGAAACCGCGGTCACGGTGCTGCAACGGCTGCTGCTGCAGGCGCAGACGGCGGTGGGGTCCTACGCCGAACCGGGTTGGGCGCGCGAGCACGGCTGGCCGCAGTTCGCCGACCGGCTGCTGGAATTGGCACGCGGCGCCGAGCCCGGGTCCGACCATCAGCTGGCTTTCGTCAACGCGTTGTGCACGTCGGTGTTGTCGGAGCGCCACGTCGAGGTATTGGCGGCCCTGCTCGACGGCGACCCCGCGGAGCAGGGCCTGCCGGGCCTGGACGTCGACACCGACCTGCGCTGGCGGCTGGTGGTCGCATTGGCGACCGCCGGCGCCATCGACGCCGACGGTTCGGAGACGCCCCGCATCGACGCCGAGGCACAGCAGGACCGGACGGCCGCCGGCAGACGGCAGGCCGCTCAGGCGTCGGCGGCGCGCCCGCAACCGGAGGTCAAGGAGAAGGCTTTCACCACGGTGGTCGAGGACGACACCCTGGCGAATGCCATGGGACGCGCCATCATCGCGGGTATCGGCGCGCCGGGACAGGGTGAGTTGCTCAAGCCGTTCACCGCGCGCTACTTCGAGGCGATCCCGGGTGTCTGGGAGCGACGGTCCAGCGAAGTCGCGCAGTCGGTGGTGATCGGCCTGTACCCCTACTGGGACATCAGCGAAGAGGCGATCGAGGCCGCCGACTCGTTCCTGGCCGACCCCGACGTGCCGCCGTCATTGCGCCGACTGGTATCGGAAGGGCAGGCCGCGGTGAAGCGGTCGCTGCGCGCCCGCAAGTTCGACGCCGGCGAGGCCGGCTAGGTCACAGGTAACCACCGTCGCGCAGGCCGGCTGCCAACTCGAGCCGGTTGGTCTTGCGGAAGATCAACTCGCGCAACAGCTCCCAGCTGTAAGCCCGGAGCATGCCGGTATAGCCCAACGCGGCCCACTGCGCGCTGTGCATCTCCTCGTGGTGCAGCAGCCGGTCCAGATCGAGCCTTCCGCGCGACTCGATGATCTCGCGAAGCCGCCGGGCCGGATCGTCGACGCGGGGGGTGTTGACCATGAATATGTCGCCCCACGTGGTGCCACCCCGCTGGCTGAACATCCGCTGAATCACGTTGCCGCCCAATCCGATCAGGATGCCGTGCGGCGTCGCGGCCAACCGGCCGCCGTTGCGGTGGACGAACCGGACGTCGCGGTCATAGCTCCAATGGTTGGCACGCTGGCGGTCCATGATCCGCATCACCTCGGCGGCGGAGTACGGCGTTTCGGCGAAGTCGCCGCCCGCGTAGTCGGTGCCCGCATTGACGACGTAGGCCAACAGCACCGCCATCCGCGCGTCAGCCCCGCCGGCCGATGGCGGGAGCAGGAAGTACGACTTGCCGTGCCGGTCGGTGATTTCCTCGTATTCCTGCAGCAGATGCAGGGACCCCGCCAGGCCCGTCCTGGCGACGTCGACCACGACGGCCGGCGCGACGGACCGGCGGGCGGCGTTGTCGAGCCACCTGTTCAGATGTCCCGCCGGAGGCGGGCCGGTCAGCAGGTCGGCCCGCCGCAGCGCGCGCTCGTACGGATTCACTCAGCGCGCAACCCGCAGGCCGCGCCGAGCGTGATCTCAGGTAGACAATCCGGCTGCAATCGCGCCGTGGCTTCACGCTCGGCGTGGACGGCGTCGGCGCACCGACCGCCTGCCACTAGGCCGGCGAGATCCCCGCGCTGAGCACCCGGATCGCACTGACCAGGCCGTCGATCAGGTTGCCCTGCTCGAACGCCGAGGAAGCGGCGGCGACACCCAGCGGTGCCGCCGATTCGGCGCCACGACCCCGCACCTCGGAGCCGTACACCACCTCGATGGCGCTCTGATCGGGTGACACGGCAAGCAACACGGCGTTGTTGGGCGTCGGTACCTTTGCCAGGATTTCGCGGGCCCGCGCCGCGGTGTCGCCACCGAGGTCGCCCAGGTAGACGGCGAACCGCGCCTTGGACGCCCGGGAGGCGTACTTCAGCGCGTCGTCAACGGCCACCAGGTCCTTGATCGGGAACGGGTAATGCGACGAGAGTTCACCTGGCTCAGTGACCCCGGACACCCGTCCGCTGGTGGTGAGAACCCAGCCCCGGGGCAGGTCCGCCGGGTCGACTGTCGCGACTTCACCATGTGCCACTTGCGCCACCTCCAACCGTGAACTCCGATCCGTGCCCGCCGTGGTGTCCGCCGACCGCTTCATCGGTGGCGGCCCACAGGATGGGGTCGTGGGTCCACTTCTGGGACAGGTCGTAGGTCGCGGGGTGCGGGCTCTTGCGGGTCAGGAAGATCAGCCCGAGGACGACGGCCAGCCCCACCGGGATGCCGATAAAGATGAGGTGAATCTCCATTGCGCTCACGACGCAAACCGTATCCCACGAGGGGTTCGACCGGCGAGGTTAGACCCCACTAATTCAGGCCGCGCCTTCGCCGAGGTACCGCGCCCACGACGGGTCGAGCTCCTTGACCGTGGACAGCAGCCGCCAGTGCTGTCCGGTCGGGGGCAGCGGGGCGCGGCGCAGCGACCAGCCCAGCTCGGTCAGCAGCTTGTCGCCCTTGCGGTGGTTGCACGTCGAGCAGCACGCGACGCAGTTCTCCCAGGAGTGGTCGCCGCCGCGGCTGCGTGGGACCACGTGGTCGACGGTGTCGGCCTTGGCTCCGCAGTAGGCGCAGCAGAAGCGGTCCCGGTGCATGAGCGCGGCCCGCGTCATCGGGACCCGCGCCCGGTAGGGCACCCGGACATAGGTGCGCAGCTGGATCACCGAGGGCACCGCGATCGAGCGGGTCGCGGAGTGGATGACGGCCGCGCTCGGATCGTCGTGCACCACGTCGGCCTTGCCGCAGATCACCATCACGATGGCGCGCCGCATCGGCAGCGCGGTGAGCGGTTCGTAGGTGGAGTTCAGCAGCAGCACCCGCCGGCGACTCCAGATTGATGCGGTCTCCGAGCGGGTAGGAGGGTGGGTGTCAATGCTGTGCAGGCACGAAGCGGTCGCAGGGCCGGGTCCGTTTGCCGCGGCACCGGAACTGCGGTGGCTGCGGCGTTTGTTGCGCTGCGCCATAAATCCTCCGCCGACAGTCCACCACGATTTGCTGCCGATCGCACGCCAATTGCGTCAGCCGCGCCGTGTCAATCCGGTGAACACCAGGAGTGATCGCGGCCCGGACAACCGTGGACCACAATGGAGCGCGATGGACCAGACACCTGAATCTTTCTACGACGCCGTCGGCGGCGCCAAGACCTTCGAGGCGATCGTGGCGCGGTTCTACGAGCAGGTCGCCGAGGACGAGATACTGCGGCCGCTGTATCCCGAGGAGGACCTCAGCGGCGCCGAGGAGCGGCTGCGCATGTTCCTCGAGCAGTACTGGGGCGGCCCGCGAACCTACTCGGATCAGCGCGGCCATCCCAGGCTGCGGATGCGGCACGTGCCGTTCCGGATCTCCCCCATCGAGCGCGACGCCTGGCTGCGGTGCATGCACACCGCGGTCGCGTCGGTCGACGCACAGACCCTCGACGAAGACCATCGTCGGCAGTTGCTTCAGTACCTGGAAATGGCCGCCCACTCCCTGGTCAACTCGGCGTTCTGATGGCCGACCAGAAAGACCTTTGGTGGCAGTCCGCGATCTTCTACCAGGTGTATCCGCGTTCGTTCGCCGACAGCGACGGCGACGGCGTCGGAGACCTCGACGGCCTGGCCGACCGGCTGGACCATCTGATGGAACTCGGCGTCGACGGGATCTGGCTCAACCCGGTCACCGTCTCGCCGATGGCTGACCACGGTTATGACGTCGCCGACCCGCGAGACATCGACCCGCTGTTCGGCGGGACCGCCGCTTTCGAGCGGCTGATCACCGCGGCGCACGCGCGCAGCATCAAGGTCACCATGGATGTGGTGCCCAACCACTCCAGCTCTCAGCACCCGTGGTTTCAGGACGCGCTGGCCGCCGGGCCGGGCAGCGCGGAACGCGATCGCTACTACTTCCGCGACGGGCGCGGGCCCGGCGGCACGCTGCCGCCCAACAACTGGGAGTCGGTGTTCGGCGGTCCGGCGTGGACCCGGGTGAGGGAGCCGGACGGCTCGCCCGGCCAGTGGTACCTGCACCTGTTCGACACCGAGCAGCCCGACCTCAACTGGGACAACCCGGAGATCTTCGACGACTTCGAGAAGACACTGCGGTTCTGGCTGGAACGTGGCGTGGACGGGTTCCGCATCGACGTCGCGCACGGCATGGCCAAGCCGCCGGGCCTGCCCGACGCGCCCGAAGCGCACGTCGAGATCTTGCGCCACACCGACGACGACCCGCGGTTCAACCGGCCGCACGTGCACGCGATCCACCGCGACATCCGGGCGGTCATGGACGACTACCCCGCCGCCGTCACCGTCGGTGAGGTGTGGGTGCACGACAACGCTCAGTGGGCCGAGTACGTGCGCCCCGACGAACTGCACCTGGGCTTTAACTTCCGGCTCACCCGCACCGAGTTCGACGCCGCCGAGATCCGCGCGGCCGTGCAGAATTCGCTGGAGGCGGCGGCACTGGAGAAAGCCACCCCGACCTGGACGCTGGCCAACCACGATGTGGGGCGTGAGGTCACCCGGTACGGCGGCGGCGAGGTCGGGTTGAGCCGGGCGAAGGCCATGCTGATGCTGATGCTTGCCCTGCCCGGCGCGGTGTTCCTCTACAACGGCGAGGAGTTGGGCCTGCCCGACGTGGACCTGCCCGACGAGGTGTTGCAGGACCCGACGTGGGAACGCTCGGGCCACACCGAGCGCGGGCGCGACCGGTGCCGGGTCCCGCTGCCGTGGTCGGGTGACACTCCCCCGTTCGGCTTCTCCAGCAACGCCGACACCTGGTTGCCGATGCCGGCGGATTGGGCGCCGCTGACGGTGGAGAAGCAGCGCGCAGATCCCGGTTCGACGTTGTCGTTCTTTCGGTCGGCACTCGAATTGCGCAGGGCTCGTGCAGAATTCGGCGGTACCGGGATCGAATGGGTGCCCCTGGCCGACCACGCAGTCGCCTTTCGCCGCCCGGGTGGACTGGTGTGCGTCTTGAATGCCGGCAAGGAGCCGATCACCCTGCCGCCGGCGGGTGAGCTCATTCTGTCGAGTGGGCCGATAGAGGCTGGGCGGTTGTCAGCGAACTCGGCAGTCTGGCTGGTCTGAGCCGGCCGTACGGCGATACGCCGAGGCTCGCGCCGCAGAGTCACGGCAGAGGGTGCGGTGTTCCAAATAGAATGGTGTCCAATGCATACGCAATAACTATGGCTTGGAAGCCTCCTGCGAGTGTGACGAGTCCTACGTTGGCAGCGATCGGGTATCCGATCGCTTCGATCAGCCCCTCTATTACTTCACCATCGACAACCCGCATCATTCCATTCAGGAACAGGTTCAAATCATAACTGGGCAGAGTGAAAGCGATTTCACTGGCGATATCTGCCGTCGGGAGCAAAGTCGCGTACGCGGTCGAATACGCTTTGACAAATCCAGCGCTTATCGAAGTGTTCGCCGCCTGGAGCGCCAGGATCGCGTCTTTAGCCGCCGATACCGGTGACACGGAGGTCAGCGCTCCCGGATTACTCAACCATGGCATGTTCGATTGAAGGTTGTTCGTGATGTCCGACGGCGCAATATGCGGCAGCGGTGGCGGCCCCTGGGACTGAAGCTCGTTGACAGCATTGATAATGCCCTGCTGGGTGCCGACGGTCAGGTGGTCCAACACGGTGAGCGGGCTCACCGGCGGGAACAGCCCGAACGGCGTCGGTACGTTAGCCGGGCCGGTGTCATATCCATACGATGGGTCGCCATAGCCGAGGTTTACCAGAACCCGAAGGTTGGGCTCTAGCAGTTCGGCAAGCGGGTTACCCACGTAGGGAATGAACCGCAGGGGTTCCAGCAGGGGCAGGCGTTCCGTCGGGATCATGTAGTAGGTGCTTTGGGTGGGACCTTCGGTCGGCAGTTGAATTGCCGTGTCGATCTGAGCCTGGGTCAGGTGCTGATAGTCGCCGTGCACGAATACGATTCCCATGACAGCGTTGAGATCGGCAAGAAAATTGATCGGATACCGTGGGAAGTCGGCGAAACCGTCATATTCGAGCGTGTAGTTCACGGTCGGGAAAGCGTTGTCCGGCGTGGCGCCGTAAAACGTGAAACCCAGGCTGGGCAAAGTAAGCCCGGCGAAGCGCGCCGAGACACCGCCGTTGGGATTCATCGGATTGCCCAACAATACGAAATTGACTTGCGCATTGCTGACGCCTTCGGCCAGCAGGCGTGGCATGACGACCGAGGAGAGTACGGCGCTTTGCGAGTACCCCAACACCGCGATCGAGCTGCCAGGGGGGAGGGCCGCAAGCTGCTGCACAATTGCATTTGTCAGTATCGTCGACCCTCGGGCGATCGATATGTCCAAGGTCAGATCCTTGATACCGGTGAACGGATACAGGCCGTTCGGCGTCGATACACCCTGCGGCGCAGTCGCCGACGGGAAATGCGGCACAACGTATTTGGTGTAGACATCCTGTATGTACTCGGCCGACGGTGTCGGGACACCGCTTTCGCTCAGAATCAACGCAGCGTCCACGGGCACCGGCGGCGGCACGGCCAGTAGTGCTTGCGTGGCCGCCGTGGCGTGCCCAGGAAGACCTGCAAGCAGTATCTGCGCTGGTTCGGTCAGCGTTGCCAACGACGCCGACGCCACCGCCTCGGCCTGGGCGTAAGAGTCGGAGGCCGCTTTCAGCGCCTCCGCGAAAGCGTCATGGAATGCCGCCGCTTGCTGACTCAGTGCCCGATATCCGCCGGCGTATGTGCTGAAAAACTCGGCTATTGCCGCTGAGACCTCATCTGCGGCCGCCGCCGCCACACCGGCCGCCGGGCCCAGCGCAGCCCGTTCGGCTTGCTTGAGCGACGCGCTGATCTCGGCCATGTCTCCGGCCGCCGCGGTCATCATGTGAGGCACCGCCAGCATGCTCGTCATCGCGGTTCCTTTCCCGATCGATCGTTCGTAGCCTCAGCAGCCGTGCTGCACTGGACGGGTAGCCCATGTCCCGCCGCTGCACATCCTTGGAGAATGCACGACCGAACCCAAACATTCGAGCAGAATTCCCCGGAGCAATACGGAATTGTCTCTGCCGACACAGATGTATCAAGCATGTTCCGAAATGCGCTCAAATGCAGGGCGATAGGGCGGAAGAAGCATGCTGGTCTCGGACCTGAAAGCGGCCACCCGCTGCGACGAAGGCTCCTGCCGAGCAGGTCCCGCTGACGTGCTTATTTCGCTGCCGAACTGCTCTGACGGTTTGGTCCCTCGTCACCGCCTCGGATATACGTATTGAATGACACCGCCCTACGAATGGACAGTGATCGGAGCGGGACCCGCAGGCATCGCCGCCGTCGGGCGACTGCTCGACCACGGAGTCCAAGAGGACAAGATCGCGTGGATCGATCCGGCCTTCGCCACGGGAGACCTGGGCCGCAAGTGGCGGGCGGTGTCGAGCAACACCATCGTCGGGACCTTCCTGGAATATCTGAACGGCTCCAAAGCATTTCGATTTTCCGAGGCGCCGCCGTTGCCGCTGAAGGAAGTGGATCCCGACGAGACGTGCGCCCTGGGCCTGGTCGCCGACCCGCTGCAATGGGTCACCGGACACCTGCGAGACCGCGTCCACATCTTCCAGACCACGGCGACCACGCTGACATTGGCGAACCGGCGATGGCGGATCGAGACCGAACTCGGCGAGGTCGAGTCTCAGAACGTCGTCCTTGCGGTCGGCGCGATTCCGAAGAGCCTGTCGTATCCGCACCTCGAGGAGATACCGGTCGATGTGGCCCTGGACCCGGAGAAGCTCGCCGAACAGAAGTTGGACGGGGCGACCGTCGCGGTCTTCGGTTCGTCGCACTCGACGATGATCGCCCTGCCGCACCTGTTGCGGTTACCGGTCGCGAAGGTGATCAATTTCTACCGCAGCCCCTTGAAATACGCTGTCTACCTGAATGATTGGATTCTCTTCGACGACACCGGCCTCAAGGGCCGGGCAGCCGATTGGGCCCGGGAGAACATCGACGGTGTGTATCCCGACCGGCTGGAGCGGTACTGGGTCGCGGGACCGGAATTCGAAGAGAAGCTACAGGAGTGCGACCGGGCTATCTACACCGTGGGCTTCGCGCCGCGGACGCTGCCCGCGACGCCGCAGTGGGGGCCGCTGCACTACAACCCGCAGAACGGAATCATCGCCCCCGGGCTGTTCGGGCTGGGCATCGCTTTCCCGGAGTACGCCGAAGACCCGTACGGCTACGGGCAGCACCGCGTGGGACTGAAGAAGTTCATGGATTACCTGAACTCCGTGCTGCCGTTGTGGATGGTCTACGGCACGTAAAACTCGGTCTGATTTCAAGCGTTCAGTGCACCATCAGCGCCGCGTGGGCGCGCCGCCGGTACACCGACCCGAACCGGGCATCGATGCGCAGCCAGGCCGGCGAGATCCGCACCCGGACGATCTCGTCGTCGCCACTGATCGTTTGCGGCAGGAAACCCATTGCGGTCAAAGCGAAGACGCAACGCATCGGCACGCCCACCACCACGTCGCCGGAACTGACCTCGAGCACCTCCTGGTCCAGCAGTGAGACCGGCGGTCCATGGCCACCGCCGTGCTCCTTGGCCAGCTCCGCCCCCTGTTGCGCCAGATCCAGCATCAGCTTCGCGGGCACGTCCTCGAGGTGGGTGAAGCCGGCTTCCGGCGGCAGCCCGCCCCGCCACGCCGAATCCATCGCGAAGCCCGGGTCGACGTACCCCGTATCGGAGGCCGACTCGAGACCGCGCGCCAGGGCGTCGGCGGCCACCGACATGTCGGCGGGTTTGACCGTGCCGACCACCACGCGGCTTGCCACCACATCGAAACCCGTTGCCACCCAGGCGGTCAGCAAGCCCGACGACCGGGCACGGATCCGGATGACCGCGGCCTCGTCGAGCCGCTTCGCGTGATCGACGAACACGGCCAGGTCCGCGCGGTGCGCCGGGTCGGCCAGCCACAGTCCGCGCTCGGCTACCGAATCCACCGTTGCAGGTACTCCCGATGATGAGGCGACAAGCGCACCAGGCGCTGCTCCTCGATGTGTACGGCCGCCAGCTGCGACTCGGCGATGACGGCCGGCTTGGACTCCGGGTCGGCGTTGACCGAGCGCACCTCGTAGCCCAGCGTGAAATCGACCGCCCGCAGCCGTTTCGTCCAGATCGTCACCTGCAACGGCGAATCCACAAGGCGCAGTTGATCTTTGTAGGTCACCCGGACGTCGGCGATCAGCAGGCCGATCGTCGCGATGTCGGCGCCGAAGGGCTCTGAGAGGAACGGCACACGCGACTCTTCGAGAATCGTGACCATGGTGGCATGGTTGACGTGCTGGTACATGTCGATGTCCGACCAGCGCACCGGCACGGCCGCGACGTATCCCACGCTCATCCCGACGACGCCCGTCCGCTGGTGCGTGTCATGCGCCGGATCTGCCGGGCCGCCACCGACAGCGTCGCGAGATCTGTTGCGCCGCTTTCCCGGATCTCGTTGAGCGTGCGGCGGGCCCGGTCCACCCGGGATGCGCTGATGTGTTCCCACTCGGCAATCTTCTGCTCACCACTTTCGTCGGGCTCCCCCGCTGCCAGCACGTCGAAACACAGCGACCGCACCGACGCATAGATGTCGTCGCGAATCGCCAACCGCGCCAACGAATGCCAGCGGTCGGTGCGCGGCAGCTCCGACACCGCCGTCAGCAGCGAGTCGGTGCCCAGCCGGTCCATCAGCGCGAAGTAAGTGTCGGCCACCTCAGCCGTCTCTATCTCGGTGATGTCGGCGATATCGATGATGTCGAGCAGGCTGTAGCGGTACAGCCCGGCCGCGACGCGGTAGGCCAGGTCCGGCGGCGCGCCCTGGGCGGTGAACTCCGCGGCCTCCTTCTCCACGATCGCCTTGTCGTCCCCGCGCAGCCACTCCGACATCCGCGGCGTCAGAGCCTTGACCTTGGCCGCGAATCGGTTGATCTCGGCGCCGACGGCCAGCGGCTGCGGCCGGTAGTTGAGCAGCCACCGCCCGGCGCGGTCGATCAGCCGGCGGGTATCCAGGGTCAGCCGGTCCGAAAGGGCGACAGGCAGATTGGCGGCGCGGATGCGGTGCCATATGTGGTCGATACCGAAGATCGCGTCGGTGGCGGCGAACGTGCGCACGGCGTGGATCTGTGGGACACCGACGTCTTCGGCGAGCCGGAAGGCGTAGCTGATGCCGGCCGTGTCGACCATGTCGTTGATCAGCATGGTCGTCACGATCTCGCGGCGCAGCTGGTGCGTCCGGATCTCCGGGGTGAACCGTTCCCGCAGCGGCTTCGGGAAGTAGGCCGGCAGCCGGGATGCGAACACGTCCTGGTCGGGCAGCTCGGTGTTCAGCAGGTCCTCTTTGAGCGCCAGCTTGACGTGCGCCATCAGCGTCGCCAGTTCGGGCGAGGTGAGCCCGAGACCCGCCTCGGTGCGCCGGGCGATCTCCTTCTCCGATGGCAGCGCCTCCAGTTCACGGTTGACGCCGCGCTCGGCCACCAGGTATTTGATCTGGTCGGCGTGCACCGGAAGCAGGCTGGCCGCGTTGGCGCGGCTGGTTCCCATCAGGTCGTTCTGGTCCTCGTTGTCCTTGAGTACCAGCCAGCCGACCTCGTCGGTCATGGACTCGAGCAGCGCCGTACGTTCGCCGGCATCGACCTTGCCGGCGGTGACCAGGGAGTCGATCAGGATCTTGATGTTGACCTCGTGGTCAGAGCAGTCCACACCGGCGGAGTTGTCCATCGCGTCGGTGTTGATGCGGCCGCCCGACAGGTCGAATTCCACCCGGCCCCGCGCCGTGACCCCCAGGTTGCCGCCCTCCCCGATCACCTTGGCGCGCACCTGGTGCCCGTTGACCCGCACCGGGTCGTTGGCGCGGTCCCCGACGTCGGCGTCGGACTCGGTTTCGGCTTTGATGTACGTGCCGATGCCGCCGTTGAACAGCAGGTCCACCGGCGCTTGCAGGATCGCCCGCATCAGGTTCGGCGGCGCCATCTCGGTCACGTCACCGTCGATCCCGAGGGCGTCGCGGACCTGGATGCTGATCGGGATCGCCTTCTGGTCGCGGCTGTAAACGCCGCCACCCTCGCTGATCAGTGACTTGTCGTAGTCGTCCCAGCTGGAGCGGGGCAGCTCGAACATCCGGTGCCGCTCCACCCAGGACGTCCTCGAATCGGGGTTGGGGTCCAGGAAGATGTGCCGGTGGTCGAAGGCGGCGATGAGCCTGATGTGCTTGCTGAGCAACATGCCGTTGCCGAAAACGTCACCACTCATGTCGCCGACGCCGACAACGGTGAAGTCCTCGGTCTGGGTGTCGACGCCGATCTCCCGGAAGTGCCGCTTGACCGCCTCCCACGCACCCTTGGCGGTGATGCCCATCGCCTTGTGGTCGTAGCCGACCGAACCGCCCGAGGCGAAGGCGTCACCGAGCCAGAAACCGTAGGACTTGGCGACGTCGTTGGCGATGTCGGAGAACGTCGCGGTGCCCTTGTCTGCCGCCACCACCAGGTAGGCGTCGTCACCGTCGCGGCGTACCACCTGCGGTGGCGGGTGGACGGCTTTGGTGGCGTGGTCGACATTGTCGGTCACATCCAGCAGTCCCGAGATGAACAACTGGTAGCAGGCGACGCCCTCGGCGCGGGTGGCGTCGCGGTCTGCGGCGGCGTCCCCGGTCGGCAGCGGCGGCCGCTTCACGACGAAGCCACCCTTGGCTCCGACGGGGACGATGACGGCGTTCTTCACCGCCTGCGCTTTGACCAGGCCCAGAATCTCGGTGCGGAAATCGTCGCGGCGGTCCGACCAGCGCAGTCCGCCGCGGGCCACCGGGCCGAACCGCAGGTGCACGCCCTCGACCCGGGGTGAGTAGATGAAGATCTCGAACTTGGGCCGCGGCAGCGGCAGTTCGTCGATCAGCTGGGCATTGAGCTTGACCGACAGCACGTCGCGGCTGCGGGCCGAACCTTCGCGTGTCACAAAGTAATTGGTGCGCAGGGTGGCCTGGACCAGCGAGGCGAAGGCGCGCAGGATGCGGTCGGTGTCCAGGCTCACCAGCGCGTCGATGTCGGCGGCCACGGCGGCGGCTGCCGTCTGCGCGTCGCGGCCGCTGCCTGCGGACTTCGGGTGGAACAGCGCTTCGAACAGGGCGACCAGCGAGCGTGCCGTCGAGGGGTGCTCGTTGAGTACCGACTCGATGTAGGACTGGCTGTAGGGGAAGTTGGCCTGCCGCAAGTACTTTGCGTAGGCGCGCAGCAGCACCACCTGCTGCCACGTCAGCCCGGCGCGCATCACCAGCTCGTTGAAGCGGTCGACCTCGACGCGGCCCTGCCAGATCGCGGTGACGGCATCGGCGAAGCGTTGCGCACCCGCCTCGCGCTCCTCGTCCGTCGCCGCCAGCGGGATGGTGGGGTGCGGCTGGATCTTGAACTGGTAGATCCACACCGGCAGTCCGTCAGGCCGGGTGACCGTGAACGGCCGCTCTTCGAGCACGACGACGCCCATGCTCTGCAGCATCGGCAGCAACTGGCTCAGCGAGGCGGTGCGCCCGCCCAGAAACCAGGTGAGCTGGGCGAGCCCGTGCTCGTCGCCCTGGGAGAACACCAGCTTGACCGAGTCGTCGCTGAGTTCCTTGATGACGGCGATGTCGTTGATGGCCTCGGCCGGCGTGACGGCCTGCTTGTAGGCCTCGGAGAAGGCGGTCGCATAGTGCTCGGCGTCGGCGTAGCTGACGGCGGCGGTGGGGGCCGCGGCGGTCAGCCGGTCGGCCCACGTCCGGGCGGCCTCGCTGAGCAGTGCCTGGATGCGGTTGCGGTTGGCTTCGGAGACGTCGACCGAGCCCGGTTGCGAGTCCTCCGGCAGCCGCACCATGAAATGCATCAGCGCCCAGGGCGATTCGCTGACCCGCGCGGTGAACTCCAGCCGGGTGCCGCCGAACTCGCGGACCAGGATGTCCTCGATCTGCAGGCGCACCGGGGTGGTGTAACGGTCGCGGGGCAGATACACCAGGCACGAGACGAAGAACTGCAGCCGGTCGGCGCGCAGGAACAATAACGCCCGCCGTTGCGAGCCCATGTCCACGACGGCCTTCGCCATGGCCAGCAGCTGCTCGGCGCTCAGGGTGAACAACTCCGGCCGCGGGACCGTCTGAATGACGTCGAGCAGGAGCTGGCCGGGATGGCTGGGGTCGCTGCCGGCCAGGGTGAGCGCGTCGCGAACCCGGTGCGAGATCGTCGGGATCTCCAGCACGTCGGCGTTCATGGCCGCGACGGTGAACAGTCCGACGAAGCGGTGCTCGTAGACCTCACCGCCGCCGGCGTACTCGCGGACGGCGATGGCATAGGGGTAGGCGCCGTAGCGCAGGTAGCTGCCGACGGCGGCCTGCGCCAGCACCAGCAGCTTGGATTCGTCGGTGAGCCGGGGGCGGGTGCCTGAGCGGGCCCGCAGCACCCCGAGGCCGCTGGAGCCGTCACCGGCGACCAGACCGTCCTGCACCCGGGTGCGCTGGTATCCCAGCAGCAGGAAATTGCCCCGATTGAGCCACCGCAGCAGCGCCGCCACCTCCTGGCGGTCGGGTGCTTCGTAGCGGCCGTCGGGATCGTCGTCGACGGCCGCGGCCACCTCGCCCAGCGTGTCGATCATGGCCGCCGCGTCGGTCGCGACGCGTTGCACGTCGGCAAGCACCTTGGGTAGCAATCGCTCGACCTCGGCGAGGACTTTGCGGTCGACCGATGCGGACAGCTGGACATGGATCCAGGCTTCGCCGACGTAGGGCGACGCGTCGTCGGCTTTGGGTTCGACGCGCTGCAACTCCCCGGACGGGTCGCGGCGCACCTCGAACACCGGCGTCATGATCGCCGTGTAGGCCAGGCCGAGGCGGTGCAGCAGCACGGTGACCGAGTCCATCAGCATGCTGCCCTGGTCGGTGACCACCTGCAGGGCGGGTCCGAAGCCGGCCGCATCCTCGGCCGGGTAGACGGCGACCGCGCTTTCACCGGACGGGCGGTGCTGAGCGAGCCGACAGTGCGCATCCACCACGCTGGGGGTGACGACCGAGCCGGATTCGCTCGAGCCGTGGGACCCGTCGCCGCGCGGTCCCCGATAGCTGTCTCGGTAGGCCTTCGACACCCAGTCAGGGATCTCAGCGCCGCGCGTGAACGTGGTCCACGCCGCGACGTCTTCTTTGGCCCCGGGATCGATCGTCATTCCGATTGCTCCCCACTCGCGACGGATACCGCTCGGTTGATGCCCCACTCCTCAGCGGCTTCTACCGGCCGCATCGTCGCGGGTGCTGCCCGACCGCCCCACTCAGCACGGCCGTGGCGAGACTGACACTAGTCCCGTGTGAGCCTGCGGTGGGTCACCCTGTGCGGACGCGCGGCATCGGCACCGAGCCGTTCCACTTTGTTTTCCTCGTATGCGCCGAAATTGCCCTCGAACCAGAACCACTTGGCCTCGTTGTCGGTGTCGCCTTCCCACGCCAGGATGTGCGTGCAGGTCCGGTCCAGGAACCACCGGTCGTGGGAGATCACCACCGCACACCCGGGGAAGTTGACCAGCGCGTTTTCCAGCGAACTCAGCGTTTCGACGTCCAGGTCGTTGGTCGGCTCGTCCAGCAGGATCAGGTTGCCGCCCTGCTTGAGTGTCAGTGCCAGGTTCAGCCGGTTGCGCTCACCACCGGACAGCACCCCCGCCGGTTTCTGCTGATCGGGCCCCTTGAACCCGAATGCCGACACGTATGCCCGCGACGGCACTTCGGTCTGTCCGACCTGGATGTAGTCCAGTCCGTCCGAGACGACCTGCCACACCGTCTTCTTCGGGTCGATGCCCGAGCGGGTCTGATCGACGTAGCTCAACTTGACGGTCTCGCCCACCTTGACGGTGCCGCTGTCGGGCTGTTCAAGGCCCACGATGGTCTTGAACAGCGTGGTCTTACCGACGCCGTTGGGGCCGATGACGCCGACGATGCCGTTGCGGGGCAGGGTGAAGGACAGGTCCTTGATGAGAGTGCGGCCTTCGAAGCCCTTGTCCAGGTGCTCGACTTCGACCACCACCGAGCCCAGCCGCGGCCCGACCGGGATCTGAATCTCCTCGAAATCGAGCTTGCGCGTCTTCTCGGCCTCGGCCGCCATCTCCTCGTAGCGCTGCAGGCGTGCCTTGCTCTTGGCCTGGCGGGCCTTGGCGCCGGAGCGCACCCACGCCAGTTCCTCAGTCAGCCGCTTCTGCAGCTTGGCGTCCTTGCGGCCCTGCACCGACAGACGTTCGGCCTTCTTCTCCAGGTAAGTCGAGTAGTTGCCCTCGTACGGGTAGGCGCGGCCGCGGTCGAGCTCGAGGATCCATTCGGCCACGTTGTCCAGGAAGTAGCGGTCGTGGGTGACGGCCAGGATCGCCCCGGCGTAGCTGGCCAGGTGCTGCTCGAGCCACTGCACACTCTCGGCGTCCAGGTGGTTGGTCGGCTCGTCGAGCAGCAGCAGGTCGGGCTTCGACAGCAGCAGCTTGCACAACGCCACCCGGCGGCGCTCGCCGCCGGAGAGGTTGGTGACGGGTTCGTCCGGCGGCGGGCAGCGCAGAGCGTCCATGGCCTGCTCCAGCTGCGAGTCCAGGTCCCACGCGTCGGCGTGGTCCAGATCCTCCTGCAGCCGGCCCATCTCCTCCATCAGCTCGTCGGAGTAGTCGGTGGCCATCAGCTCGGCGACCTCGTTGAAGCGGTCGAGCTTCACCTTGATCTCGCCCAGGCCCTCCTCCACGTTGCCGCGGACCGTCTTCTCCTCGTTCAGCGGCGGCTCCTGCAGCAGGATGCCTACCGTCGCGCCGGTAGCCAGAAAAGCGTCGCCGTTGTTCGGCTTGTCCAGTCCGGCCATGATCCGCAAGACGCTCGACTTGCCCGCCCCGTTGGGGCCGACGACGCCGATCTTGGCGCCCGGGTAGAAGCTCAACGTCACATCGTCGAGAATCACCTTGTCGCCGTGCGCCTTGCGGACCTTCTTCATCGTGTAGATGAACTCAGCCATGCCGCGGTGTTGCCTTTCTGGTCTTTGGATATCCGCGGACCATCCTATGCACCGCGGGAAAGCGCTAGGCCGACAGTGGCAGCGCCGCGGCGCCGTCGGTGCCCTCGACCGTGCTGCCCGGGACGGCGACTTCGGTCGGTTCGGCAACTCCGCCGGCACTCTCGACGGCCGGATTCTCGACCGGCTGCGGCCCGGTGTAGCTCGGCTTCTCGATGCGCACGATCGCGCGGGCCAGGTCCGGGCCGACCGCGGTCGCGCGCATCTCCATCGACGAGCGCCGGTTGCCGTCGCGGTCCTCGTACTCGCTGGTGTAGACGTGACCCACCGCGATCACGGGCGCGCCCTTGCTCAGCGCGGCACCGACCCCGGTGACCAGCCGGCCCCAGCAGTTGACGGTGATGAACAGTGAGTTGCCCGGTTCCCAGCCGCCGTCGGCGGTCCGTCGGCGTGAGTTGCTGGCCACCCGGAACTTGATCAGTTCTTCGCTGCCGACGCGACGGCGCTGGGGGTCGTTGACGATGTGGCCGACGATGGTCATCCATGTTTCGAACATTGGCTCAACTTTCTCTCGGGTCGTGCTGGTGTTGAGACCCATTGAGCCCGCCGGCACCGACGGATCGTGCCGGCGCGGGCACGGTGATCGGTGCGCCTGTTGACAAACCCGCCACTGTGGACGGGGCTAGTCCGGTTCTCCGGAGCGCAGCTGACGCATCTTGAATTCACGCTCGACGAATTGGTTGCGGGCGATGTGCTCGACGTAGGCGAAGTCACGCAGGATGTTGCGCAGTTCGTGGCGGAAGGTCACCCGGCGCTCGGTCAGGTCCGCCGCCGGCGCGATCAGGTCCTGGTCGACGACGACCTGCCGGGCCGTGGCGAACAACAGGGTGGACACCGACTCACTGCTGCGGACCCTGCCCTGGGCGACGTACTGCCGGCCGACCCCGAGTGCCAGGTCGGTCAACTCCTGCTGGCTGATGTCCGGTGGGGCATCGCGCAGCACGTCGGCGACGATCTCGTAGGCCTCGAAGAACACCCGCAGCATCGCATCCGACATCAGCGGCCGCTTGGCGTACAGCATCTGCTCGACAGCTTCTCCCCCGGCGGCAAGCTGGACTTCCCAATCCTGGTGCCAGGCCATCTCTTCGGCGATATTGGCCCGGAACGCCGCCGAGTCGGCGAAGTAGAAATCGAATTTCAGCAGATCACGCAGCCGCATCGCCTGAGCCCAGAACGCTTCCACCCGGTCACCGGTCGCGTTACGGGCATGCGCCAGCGCAAGTTCCACGATCGAGGTCTCCAGGAACGCGTGGATCACCGAGTTTCGGTAGAACGCCGCGGCGTGCTCGTCGGCGGGAGCGATGTACCACACCGGTTGCCGGCCGCTGTCGACCCGAGTCACCGGGTGCCCGTTGGAGAGCGCGTCGACCGCGGCCCGCACACCCTCGCGCGAGCGCAACCGCAACGCACTGGTGGAGACCGGCGTGTGCTTGCGGTCGAGGTAGTCCAGCGAGTCCTGCAACGTGTGGTGCAACTGATCGAGTGTCAGGGCCATCCCGCGCGTGGTGAGCAGCAGCGCGGACACCAGACCCGTCGCGGTCACCGGCGTCGACTGCAGGATCCGCCAGGCCACCTCGAACGACATCTTCTGCAGCGCAAGGCGTTTAGCGGCCGGGTCGGCTGCCAGCGGTCCGTCCGGCGGTCCGAGGTATTGGCGCATCGACACCGCTTCGGGGAAGCGGACATAGATCTTGCCGTAGTTGCGCTCGCCCTGGGCCTTGATGAAGTTGTAGAGCCAGCTGAAGCCCTCCGGCGTCTTCTCGGCGCCCTGCGCATAGGCCGCGTATTCGGCGATCTCGTGCAACTGGTCGAAACAGATCGAAACACCTTGCAGCAGAATGTCTTCGCTACGACCGTCCAGGTAAGCGTCGGCGACGTAGCTCATCAGACCGAGTTTGGGCGGCAACATCTTTCCGGTGCGCGACCGGGTGCCCTCGATCGACCAGCTCAGATTGAACCGCTTCTCCACGATGTAGCCGACGTACTCCTTGAGCACATATTTGTAGAGCGGGTTGTCGCCGATGTTGCGGCGGATAAAGATCGTCCCCGAGCGGCGCATGAGCGGCCCCATCACGCCGAACGACAGGTTGATCCCGCCGAACATGTGCACCGGAGGTAACCGGTTGTCCTGCATCGCAACCGGCACCACAGCCCCGTCGATGTAGGACCGGTGCGAGAACAACAACACGGCCGGGTGAGACTCCAGCGCGGCACGCATGGCCGCGACCTGATACTCGTCGTAGTCGAAGTCCGGGTCGAACCCGCGGCTGAGCATCTTGCCCAGCACCGAGATCACGTCGACCGATGCCTGGCTCCACCCGGTCGCCAGTTCGTCGAGCATGTGCCCGGCTTCCTCCACTGTGGCACCAGGGATTTTCTCCAGGCCGGCCCGAAATCGTGCTGACGCCAACATCTCCGGTTTGACCAGGCGTGGGGACTTGTACTGCGGCCCCAGGATCCGGTACTCGGCCCGGGCCAGCGCCAGCAGCGCCCGCCGGGTGACGAACTCAGCGAATTCCTGGGTGTTCTCACCGACGGTGGTGTCGCGCCATTGCCGGCGCAGTTCGGACACACTGGCCGACTCGCCGGCAACCACCCGGGCCCGCCACGGCTCGGTGCGCAGAATCCGCCGTTGCTGACGCTGGTTGGGATGGTAGGGATCCCGGCCTGGGAGCAGGGCCGCCACCTTGGCCACTTTCCCCCGGTCGGCGGGGGGCAGCCAGAAGACACGGACCGGAACGATCGACCGGTCGTCGCAGGATTCGAGTTTTTCGACCAGCGCGGTCAACGCTCCCGGCGGCGCGGTGCGCGCCGGTAACTTCAGCACGTCGAAGGTGTTCTGCGGCAGGCGGGCCCGCTGCTGGCCCAGCCAATCCATGATCAGTTCCATCTCGACCGGTGTGTCCATGGACGCGAGCACCAGCGAATCTTCGGCGGTCAGGAGTGCGCTGGTGTCGGCGGCCGGTCTGGTCACGGCGGGCCTCAGGGCTGCGAGGTCGACGAGTCGGACTGCTCCGAGTTCTCTTGTCGCCTCTCACTCACGGACTTCGGGTCCACGCTGGATTCGTGCGGAGTGATGTCCGGCGTCGGCTCGGGAGGTTGCTTGACGGCAGCTTTCTTGGCCGGAGCCTTCCTCGCGGCGGCCTTCTTCGCGGGGGTCTTCTTGGCCGGAATCTCTTTCGCCGCAGCCTTTTTCGCGGCGGCCTTCTTGGCCGGCGCCTTCTTGGCGGCTGCCTTCTTCGCAGCCTTCTTGGCGGCAGCCTTCTTCGCGGGCGCTTGCCCGGCGGCGGCCGGCGCGCGCTTCTTCGCGGACAGGTCCACCTCGGGCAGCCCGTCGTACGGCCAGTCCGCCAAGGTGTCGAGGTAGAGCTGACGGACCTCGGCGATCCGGTCGGACAACGTGTCCAGGGTCCAGTTCTCGACCGAAATCGGCGGGAACACCGCAACATCGACGGTTCCGGGGTTCAGCGTGGTTGAGTTGCGCGACGCGATGATCTCGGCATTGCGGATCACGATGGGAATGATGGGAATTCCCACCGACATCGCGATCCGGAACGGCCCTTTCTTGAACGGGCCGACCTCGGTGGTGTCCAGCCGGGTGCCCTCCGGGGCGATGACGATGGACAGGCCGTTGCGGGCGCGGTCTTCGACGGTGCGCAGCATCTCCACCGCGGAGTCCGGGTCGTCGCGGTCGATGAACACCCCGTCGAGCAACTTGCCCATCGTGCCCATGATCGGGTCGCGCTGCAGTTCCTTCTTGCCCACGCCGACCCAGTTGTCCTTCACCAGCGCACCGGAGATGATCGGATCAACCTGATTGCGGTGATTGAAGATAAAGACCGCGGGCCGCTGCGCGGTCAGGTTCTCCTGACCGATGACGTTGAGATGCACACCGCAGGTGGCCAACAGCAACGAGGAGAAGTTCGAGGTGAAGAAATTCACTCCGCGCCGCCGGTTGCGGGTCAGCAGGCCCAGACCCACCGCGCCGGCCGCAACCGGAACCATCGAGCCGAAGCCGGCCAGGGTGCGGATCTGACGACGCAACCCGACACCGCCGCGGCTGTCGAACTTCAGGATGGGCCAGCCGCGGCGCCTGGCCACGGCGGCCATCTTGCCCTCGGGGTTGGTCGGGCGCGGATTGCCGACCAGGTACATCAGGGCGACGTCCTCGTCACCATCGGCGTAGAAGTAGCTGTCTTTCAAGTCGATGTCGTGCTCGGCCGCAAAGCGTTGCACCGCAGCGGCTTTGCCCGGCCCCCACAGGATCGGCTTGATCACGCCGCCGGTGAGCAAACCGTCCTCGTTCGTCTCGAACTTGTTGGTGAGCGTGTTCGAGATGCCCAGGAATCGCGCCACCGGGTTCACCTGGATGGTCAGCGCCGACGAGCTGAGCACCACGGTGTGGCCGCGTGCCACGTGCGCGCGCACCAATTCCCGCATCTCCGGATAGATCCGGGACTCGATGCGCTGGTTGAACAGCCGCTCGCCGATCTCGTCGAGGTCGTCCAGCAACCGCCCGGCCAGCGCCATGGACGCCTTGCTGATCAGCTCCTCGAACTCGATGCGGCCCAGGGTGTGGTTGAGCGCGCCCTGGATCATGCTCAGCAGCTCGCCCACCCCCATGTCGCGGCGGCGCAGCCGCTCCTGGGTGAGGATGACCGCTGTGAAGCCGGCGACCAGTGTTCCGTCCAGGTCGAAGAACGCACCGACCTTCGGACCCGGTGGGCTGGCCATGATCTCGGCCACCGAACCGGGCAACCGCAGGTCCTTGACCGCGGAGTCCTTTTCGTCTGCGGCGCTCACGAGCCCGACGCCGATCGTGCGGAGGCGACGGGCTTGGGTTCGAACGATGCCGCCAGCGCGTGCGGCGGCGGATCGCCGGCCAGCGCGAGGATCTCGTCGAAGGCCTCCAGCAGGCACTGGGCCCACAAGTCGTCCTTCTGCACCGCCGCCCTGTCGTAGCGGACGGTGATGGTGCACCAGCCACCCCGGGAGATCAGCACGACCATCATCGCCACGCCCGGCAGCGGGCCGATACCGTACTGCCGCATGATTTTTGCGCCGGCGATGTAGGTGTCGCCCGGATAGACCGGGACGTTGCTGGCCTGCACGTCGTTGCCGATCACCGAACTGCTGATGCCCTCCAGCACCGCGGTCGGCAGCACGCTGAGCACCGGTGCCATGGACCCGATGATGTTCATCGCGGGCTCTTCGCGGCGTTGCGTCATCTGCGCCCGGATCTTCTTGATCCGGGCCACCGGATCGACCGTGCCGACCGGGGCGGCGAGGTTGACTCCGGTGAACTGATTGCCGCCCGCCGCATCGCCTTCGGCGCGCAGGTTCACCGGAACCGCCATCGGCAGGGTGCTGATCGGCACACCGAGGGCGACGTGGTACCGCCGCAGCGCGCCGCACAGACCGGCCAGATATGCGTCGTTGATGGACCCGCCACCGGCCTTGGCCGCCTTGTGGAGGTCGGCAAGCCGGATGTCGATCGCCTCGGTGCGACTGGCCAGGCTGCGCCGGCGCAGCAGCGGCGAGGGTTCGGCCGCCCGGTTCAACACCCGTGCCCCCGATGTGGCGTACCCGAAGATCCCGGACACCGTGGACAACGGATCCAGCACCGCCTTCCCGGCGGCCGATACGGCTCCGGTCAACGCCCCCAGCGCGCCGCCGACGATCGCCATGGGCAGGTGGTTAATGCCCTGGCGCATCAGGTCATTGGGGGTCAGATCCTGCGGGATCGGTTGCGGGGGCAGTGGCCTGGGCTCGGGATCGCGCTCCAGGTCATAGATTTCGGCGAACATCTCGACGCTGCCGACCCCGTCGGTGACCGCATGACTCAGGTGCAGCAGCGTAGCCGCTCTGCCGTCGGCCAGTCCTTCGACCAGGGTGGCCGTCCACAGCGGCCGGGAGATGTCCAGCGGGGACTGCAGCATGACTTCGGCGAGGTCGAACACCTCGCGAAGGGTGCCGGGTTCGGCCACCCGCACGCGCCGGACGTGGAAGTCGAGATTGAAGTCCGGATCGACGACCCAGCGCGGCGCCGCTGTCGGCAGCGTCGGCACGACGACTTTCTGCCGCAACCTCAGAACCTTGCGGGACGCATTCTCGAACCGGGAACGAAAGCGGTTCCAGTCCGGCGTGGTGTCGAGCAGCTCCAGCGCCATGATCCCCGAGCGCGTCCGCGGGTTCGCTTCGCCTCGGTGCAGCAGATAATCAACCGGACCAAGCTCGTCGGACAACCCCACGGCCTCAGCCACGGTCACGACCCCCCGAAAGCCGGGTCACCCGACACGTCAACCCCTTCACCGCTGATCAAACCTCCTGCTATCAGGCCCCGCCACCGGAATGCCCACCCAACGCTAGTCCGGTTGCGGCGGTGGTGAAAGTGAGGGTGCTCTCAGCGTAGGGAGGTGGCCTCGGCTCAGCTGGCGGGTGAGGCGGACAGAGCGAACGAGCCCATGAGGGCGCTCTCCCGCCGGCCGTAGACGACACCCAGGAAGTCCGAGACGGCGTCGGCGGCCAGCCGGGAGCGCACCGTCGGGGTGATGTCGAAGGCGTGGTGCGCGTTCGCCAGTTCGGCGTAGGCAACCGTTGGGGCCCCGGCTCCCTGCAACGCCGCGCAGAAGGCCCGGGCCTGACCGATGGGTGCCAGCTGGTCGCGGTCGCCGTGCAGCAGGAAGAACGGCGGCGCGTCGCGGTGCACATAGGAGATCGGCGACGCCGCGGTGAAGCGTTCCGGCTGGTCGGCGAATCTGGCTTTCATGACGAAATGCTCGAGGAACGGCATCATCATCTCGTGCATGTTGTCGAAATCGGTGAAGTCGTAAACCCCGTAATACGGGGCCGCGGCCTGCACCGTGGTGTCGGCGCGTTCGAACCCGGGCTGGAACGTCGGGTCGTTGGGGGTGAGGGCGGCCAGCGAAGCCAGGTGCCCACCCGCTGAACCGCCGGTGATCGCGATGAAGTCGGAGTCGCCGCCGTAGTCGCCAATGTTTTCCCGGACCCAGGCGATCGCGCGCTTGACGTCGATGATGTGCGCGGGGAACTTCGCGCGCGGGCTCTTGCTGTAGTTGATCGAGACGCAGATCCAGCCCAGTTCGACCATCCGGCTCATCAGCGTGTAGGCCTGCGGACGCTTGCCGTTGACGCTCCATGCCCCGCCCGGAACCTGGATCAACACCGGGGCCCGGTGACCGGGGGCCAGGTCCGGACGGCGCCAGATGTCGAGCAGGTGCTCGGTGCCACCCGGGCCGTAGGAGATGTCCGACGTCTTCGCCGCGTAGCGGCGGTGCGGGCCGGGCTTGGGCTTGGGCAGGATGCCGCGGCGCACGCTCAGCGCCGGGTTGGTGGTCGGGTGGAAGACCTGGTCACGGAAGTCGGACCCGAACGACGCCTCGAGGGCTGCGGTGAGCGCACGGTCCGCGCGCTGCGCGGCCCATGTGGTGCCGACCCGGTTGATCGCCGGCGGCGCCACCCGGGACAGCGCATGGCCGGTGAGCACGTGCGGCGGGAACTCGGTAGCCAGCCAGCCGGCAATCCAGCCCACGGCGAACGGTGAGCCACGCAGCAGCACCGCGCTGGCCCGGGAGATGCCCCGGGCGTCAGCCGCGAGCTGCGCGCCCTGGCGCAACGCCTCGGCACCCGCTTGCGAGCACCGCGCGGTCACCTTTGCAATACACATTGCTAAGCACACCCCTCGACGTCAGGCACACGCCACGTTGCGGTTAACGGCCGATGACCGGCCGGTGTTGTACGTGTGTCGAGGCTCACACCATAGCCCATTTCCGGCGCGGTCAAACTCTTTTCCGGCGCGTTGTGTCGCCTGCGCCCCTTGATTTTTCGGCTTTGGATAGACTGACCTGCGCATTGCCTCCGTAGCTCAGGTGGATAGAGCAAGGGCCTTCTAATCCCTAGGTCGCACGTTCGAGTCGTGCCGGGGGCGCCGACTGGGGCGTCTGTTGCCTCAAGTGACAGATGTGACGAGAGTGGCTCATGCGCATCAGGCGCGACGGCCGCCGCGTGCAGCCCAATGGTCGTGATCATGTCCCTCCTCAACCGCGGCCCCGTGGATACCCACGGGAATTTGTGTCAAACGGCGATGAAGGGATACCGCAGCAGCGATGAAATGCGCTGGTCGAGACCGCCGCGGCTAGCTGGCGAGCAGGCCGCGCATGGCCGCGCCGGTCACCGGCGGCGAATACAGGAACCCCTGACCGCGGTAGCACTGATGATCGATCAGCACCCGGGCCGCGTCCTCAGTCTCGATGCCTTCGGCCACCACATTGAGGTTGAACCCCTGGGCCAACACCATGATCCCGCGCACGATGACGAGGTCGCTGGAGTCGGTGCCGAGTCGCCGCACGAAACACCTGTCGATCTTCAGCGTGTCGATCGGCAGCGTCTGCAAGAGCGACATGGCGCTGTATCCGGTTCCGAAGTCGTCGATGGCGATCCGCACTCCGATGTCCTTGAGGCCGGCCAGGGTGGCGCGGGCGGTCTGCAGGTCCTGGACGATGACGTTCTCGGTGATCTCCAGACACACCGAGGAGGCGCCGATACCGTGCCGGTCGATCGTGTCGGCGACGAACTCGACGAATCCGCCGGTGACCAGCTGACCGGGCGAGACGTTGATCCGCAGCACCAGATCACGGCCGAGCCCGGCAGACCGCCAGTCCGCGAATTCCCGGCAGGCCGAACGCAACACCCACCTGTCCAGTTCGCCTGCGAGATTGACCGATTCGGCGACCGGGATGAACAAGTCGGGGGGCAACAGCCCGCGGGTCGGGTGCTGCCACCGGACCAGGGCCTCCACGCCGATGATCGAACGGGTCCGCAGGTCGACCTCGGGCAGGTACACCAACCGCAGAGCGTCGGATTCGATGCCGCTGCGCAGGTGCAGCTCGATGTCGTTGCGCAGTTCGCTTCGCCGGGACATGTCTTCGGTGAAGGTCGCGATGCCGTCGCCGCCGGCATGCTTGGCCGCCAGGACGGCCTGGTCCGCCCGGCGGATGAGGTTCGACGGTGTGTCTATCCCGGGCGTCGCGCAGGCGGTGCCGATGCTGACGGTGCGGGTGAGCACCTCGCCCCCGATGGACACGTGTTCCTTGAACTGGTCGCTGAGCTGTTCGGCGAACCGCACCGCGGCGTCGGCGCTCATCGGCGAGGGCGGGACGATGACGAACTCGTCGCCGCCGAGTCGCGCGATCACGCTGTCACCGAGGCACGCGGTGCGCAGTCGCTGTGCGAACACCTGGATGAACTGGTCGCCCGCGGCGTGACCAAGGTAGTCGTTGATGGTCTTGAGGCGATCGAGATCCAGGAACAGCGCCGCCACCGGGCCGGTCTGCCCGGCGGCCAGCCGCTGGTCGAGATGGGCCAGCAGTGCCCGACGGTTGTGCAGGCCGGTCAGGTCGTCATGGTCGGCGAGGTGGCGGAGCTGCGTTTCGGCGGCCACCCGAGCCTGGACCTGAGCGAACAGACTGGCGATCGCGGTCAGGGCGTTGAGCTCGGCCTCGTGCCACTCCCGGTCGCCGTATTTGACGAACCCCAGCACCCCGGTGGTGACGTCGGCAGAGATGAGCGGGACGGCGGCCAACGACGTGGCCACGATCTGGCGGCCTTCCTGGATGCGCCGTTGATAGTCGTCGGATTCCGTGTCCGGCCGTAAGACGAGTGGTTCCTTGGCGTGTTGGGCTGACGCGAAAACCGGGTCGGCGTCGGCGAAGTAGATCACCGCAAGTGGATCGGGATCCGGTATGTCGTGGCGGGGCGGCCATTCGGCCACCAGCTTCGTCGCATCGATGTCGTGGTCGTTGTACCGGAGGAAGCTGACGTCTACGCCCAGCTGGTCCACCAGGTAGGCCAGTACCCGCCGGCTGACGTCGACTGAGCTGCCGGCGTCGGCGGCGATGAGTTGATTGGCGACGGCGGTGACGATCTGGTCAAGCCGATGCGGGGTGGCGTAGTCGTGCATTGTCGAAGTTCGCGACTCTCAGTTGGTTCCGGGCCGGCGCCGGCGGCTGCGCACCGACGGCGGCGGGGCGTGAAACAGCCTGAATACCAGGACCTCGTGCTCGTCTCCCCCGGGTTCGGCCAGGCCACGCAGCTCCTGCTGCAGTCGGTGCAACTCCGCGGCGAAGTGTGGTGAAGCCTTCTGCAGATCCTCTCTCGTGCAGCCGTAGAGAAAGACGGGCGACACCGGTTGCACAGCCAGGCCGCATTGCTGCGCGGCGATCCACACCGCCTGCATGGCCGAACCGCCACGGGCGAAATCGGTGAGTTCGGTGCCCTGGACGTAGACGACGCCGAGTGCCGAACTCGCCGAGACGCGTTCGGACATGTTGGTCCCGAGAGCCTTACCCGCATCCCATTTCGCCAGGCTTGCAATGACATCGGCGCGGCTCACCAACTCGAGAACGCGCAACTCGCTGGGCTCCAGTCCCAGGCTGTGCACGTCGATGCCGGTCTCCGCCGAGGGATCCCCGGGCCAGCGAAGCTCGGAGATCATCTCCTCGTGCAGCCTGGGGGTGAGATAGCGAATGCGGTCGGCGGCGGCCAAAATGGCTGCGGCCCGCTCGATCTCGTCGCGCGACAGCAACATCCGCAACCGCCCGCCTTCGTTAGCCGCGACCTCTTCGAGCATTGCCGCGATCGTGGCATCCAGCGGAGTGGGCGTGCCACAGTAACGGTTGGTAGCTCGAAGCAGCATGGGCTGATAGAGGGCGGCCAGACCCGGGTCCTCGCCCCGGCCGAACTTCAGTGTCGCCTGTAACGGTGAGCCGGGCTGCCTGGTATCGAATTCGACGGGCCCCAGAACCTGGTGAGCCGCCGCCGCGACCCGGGCGTTGAACATCGCGGCACCGAGTGCGACCGCGCTGCCGCGGAAGGCGATGTCCATCATCGAGGTGCGTTCCGGCACCAGTCGCACGGTGAGCGAATCCTGTTCGGCCACAACATGCCAGGGCTGCGCATTGCCGCCGGAGGGCGCGCACGTCGCGGCCTCGGCCACTGCCTCGCTCACCGGCCGTCGCGCGTCCGGCGCGGTGGCCGTCGCAACCTCCGGCGTAACCGCCTTCGTGCCGTTGGTCAGCGCGGGCTCATCGAGGCGATCCAGCGCGGCACTGACATCGACCCGGACCCGGCCGGAACCAAGTGGCTCACCGAGGCCGATTCGGCGCACGGCGTTCGCCACCGTCGCCGCGCCTACCCAGATGTCGCCGGCCAGCTGGGGCCAGCCCGCCAACGTCTGGCCGACCTCCACCAGCGAAGCCGCGCCACGCGCTGAAAGCTGTTGACTGTCAAGAATATTGAGTATGTACGGCACCTTCTCCCGGGTCGTCAGACCGCCCAGCCGGCCCGCGTCGATATCGCCCAGCAGACCATGCAGAATCGGTCGCCCGGGATCGGTGTCGTAGCGCTCGACGTCTATCAGGCCGCGGTCGGTGGTCGCCATCAGCACCGGGACGCCGCGGGCCTTCGCCGTTTGCCGCAGCAGCACTTTCATATCCAGGGAATCACATTCCTCGACAACGACATCGAGGCCGTCAAGGAACGCCTCGATCGACTGCGGCGAAAGCCCCGACGCGACCACCTCGACTTTGAGGTACGGGTCCAACTCCGCGATCCGCCGGGCGGCGACGGTCGCCTTGTTGAGGCCTAAGTCGAGGACGGTTGCGGGCACCCGGTTGAGGTTCGACAATTCCAGCTCATCGAAATCTGCCAGTCGTAGCGTGCCACAGGCGCCTTCGGTGGCGAGTGTGTAGGCAATCGCGTGGCCGGCGCTGACGCCGACGACACCGACCCGCAGCCCGTTCAGAACATCTTGCTCCTGCGCGGTGATGAGGTGTCGGTTGCGGTCCAGGCGCACCGCACGGAAGGCCCGGGGACCGAGTATGGCGGCCACCACGCGGCGCCACGGGTAGTACACCCAGCGCCTCGCTTCACTCAGCAGATCCGGGTCCGGCGCCGGCAGCGAGCGTCGTGCCGTAGCCAGCTGTTCTTCGAACCGGTCGATCCACCGGATGTTCGGATCCGCCCGGAGCCGGTCAAGTGCACGGCGATCCTCGGGGTCGCCGTCGCACAGGACAAGCGCTTGGCAGTCCTCGCCGTCGGGCGCGTTTGTCACCGGGCGGCGCCCGCGCCGGCCATGCCGAGTCCGTTCAACGCCTCCGCGTCCCTCATAAGCTCGCCTGTCTCCGTATACATTCTCGAGAGTTGTTTGGGTTCAGCGTGGTTAGCGATGGTGCTGCGGTCCCACCACATCATCTTGGTTCGGTAGCGCTCGTCCGGGTAGGCCACCGCGGGGATCGTCGCCGCCACCACTCCCCCCGACGCGCGCCACCGGTCCAACACGTGGGCGGCCGCCGTCGCCATCACGAACTGAACCCCCAGCAGTGCCATGCTCGGCAGCGCCGTACGTGCTAAGGCCGCCGCGATGGCACCACGGTGACGAGAGGCGCTGTCCGCCCACGCGGTCTTCACTTCAACGACACCGAACGGCACCCGATCGTCGATCATCTTCCGAACCGCGACCGCTCCGGGGCTACCCTCCCATTCGATCACAGCATGAGAATCATCGGCCGACCACAGCGGGCCTACGACGCGAGCGCCCCCGACGACCGCACCCCGGCCGTCCACCGCCGCATAAAACAATCGAGTATCCATGCCATCCCGGACCGCGTCGATATTCAAAGTACGCTCTACGCCGTGTTCGGTGTAGCTGCGAACCGCGCCATCCAGATATTCGGTCCATAAAGTAGGGTCGAGCGCTGGATTTGATACGACGAGTTTGCAATTACCGTCTGGCACCGGCAAAGTCAGATTCCTCACAAACGGGAACTTCGTCGGCGCGAAGGAATCGCATGCGGCGGTAGTCATTATTCTCCAATCTGTCGAGCTGCGGGTGCGGTTTGAATTTCCGGTGCTGTGAGATGGTTTACCCGGAATTCAACCGTGTCCTGCAGGTGGGGTCGTCTGACCTGTCAGTGGATCCCCTGTTCGGACCCTTCTTCTAACCCGAGAGATTTAAAAATAACCGGGCGTTTAACTCGGCGCGGACTTTCCGGCCGTGCGAACCGCATCTCACGGCATAGTCACAGCCGGGGCACCGCGGAATTTCTCCAAAGGGGCGCCGAGCCGTCGGGGTTAGTCCCTTATAGCGCTTTTTCATGACCTCGCCTGCGGGTGATCAGGCCACAGCGCGATTGTCGTGACCAAGGGTCCGGTTCGCTTCGGATTGTATGCCGCCCGAACGGTGACCGGCGGTTCGTTATCGACCGCGATCAAGCCCGCTGATTGCCCGCCGCTGATCGTGTTGCGGTACAGCCGATTACCCGCACCGTAGTTCGCGCGCTACCGCGTCGAAGGCGCGCAGCGTGTCCACCATGTGGGGTTCGTGCGAGTGCGCCTGGGTGGACAGCTTGGCGGCGACCATCTCCGCCGACCGGTCCACGTAGATCATCTGACCGCACATGCCCAGGCACAGCACGACATTGCTGTCGGGGTAGGGAAACCACATCTGGTTGCGGTACATCCCGCCCGGCATCTCGTTGTTGTCGGGGTTCGCGGCGAACGCCTGCCGCGAGTCTGGACCGCCCTGCAGCGTATCGGCGACCCACGCAGTCGGCACCACCTGATGACCGGTCAATGAGACGCCGTCGCGCAGGAACAGCGACCCGAACCGGATCATGTCGGCCAGACAGGCGCTGATGCCGCCGTCGAACAGTCCGGTGCCTGCCGCGTCGATGCCGATGGTGGCATCGCGCTGGGCGCCGATGCGACTCCACAACAGTTCCGACATCAGCTCAGGCATCCGCCGGGCGCCGGCGACCTCGCAGATCCAGCCGAGCACATCGGTCTCGCACGAGCGGTATTCGAAGGGACCGCCGTGCGGTGATTTTCGCCGCAAGGTCAGCAGGAAGTCGTGCAACGTGGCGGGCGCGTCCGGACCGCTACGGGGTGCCCACCCCATCGCCTGGTCGAGGCGGTGAATCTCCGCGGCCGGATCGTCGTAGTTCTCCGAGAACGCGATGCCGGACCTCATGTCCAGCAGGTGACGCACCGTGGCTCCGTCATAGCCCGAATCCGCCAGGGCCGGAACGAATTTCGTGACGGGCGCGGCAAGCTCGATGGCACCGTCGTCGTGCAGCGCGCCGACGACGGCGGCCACCAGGGATTTGCTGACCGAGAACAGCAGGTGCCGGGTCTGCGCCTGCATGCCGTCGAGATATTCCTCGGCCACCATAGCCCCGCGGTGGGCGACGGCCCACCCGTCGGTGGCGGTGGCAAGCATCACCGCGCCGACGGTGGTGGCCACCCCACCGTTGCCGGCCACCCGGACGTCCGCCAACGGCACCTCGGCTACCGGCAACCGCGCGACCGGCCCGCTCCCCCGCGAGATGACCGCGATCGGCACGAAGTCTTCGACGTGCTGGAACGACCACTTCGCGTAGGGCGCCGCCAGCCAGTTGTCCAGGGAGATGCCGGCCGGGGCGCTCACGCTCGTGCGACGAGCCGAGAGACGATCGGGGCGGCGGGCGTCAGGGGCGTCGAGGTGAACTTGGCCTTCATGCCTTTGACCCAGCGCTGGCAGCGGTCGCTCAGCCGGTAGTCGTCGGTCTGCAGGTGTCCACGGGTGACCAGCACGCCGAGTTGGGCGCCCTCGGAACGTAAGTCGCCGGGCGCCGCGACGCGCATGTAAAACGCCTCGGAGCCGTCGAGCAGGGTGGCCCAGTCGTTTGCGGTCCGCGCGAAGGAGACACGGCCGTCGTCGTCGATGCGCCATACCCCGGTGCGCGGCGTCGCGGTGAAGATCTCGATTTCCGGCGAGGTCTCCGTGATGATCACCTGACCCCAGACTTCGTCTTCGCCATAGCCCCGCTCCCAGCGCGAGTTGATTTCGTCGATGTCGAGCTCGTACTCCACGTCCATGTACTCGAGGAGATGGAAGAGGAACAGCGGCATGTCGGCGTACGCCTCGGTGGTCAGGTTCGTCATCGGGCTGGCGCCGCTCAGGCGCGGATTCACCTCGCCGAGGTAGAGCTCATCGGAGTCGAGGTCGTGCAGCAGGTCCACTTCGAAGTAGCCGAGGTAACCCTGGCCGCGCATGACGTCGCCCAGCTTTGTCACCATTTCCCGGGCGGCGCGGGTCTGGGCCGGCGGCAATACCTCGTGCCAAATGTCATTGCCACACCAGCTGCCCCGGCTCGGCGTCAGCTCCGAATAACCGACCAGACTCGTCATCGCGGGGCCGACCACGGTGCCGTGGCGGGTCACGGCACCCTCGAGGCACACCTCGACGTTGCGGATGCGCTTCATGACTTTGAGCTCCTGCCCGACCAGGTCACCGGCGTGCTGGTCCCAATCGCGCTGACCGTGCACGAAGAACGTCCCACTGCCGGCGTTGCCGTATGCGATCGAGATGACGAGGTCATCGCCCAGACCGGCGTCCTGCGCGAGCGTGAGCAGTTCGTCGTAGGAGCCGGCCCGTCCGATCGTGTTGGGCACGCTCGGTATACCCGCGTCATTGGCCAGCCGCGTCATCACGATCTTGGAGCCCAGGCGCTCGCGCAGCTCGATCGGCGGATGCATGACCTGCAGGCCCGCCGACCGCGCCAGTGCCTGGATTTCCTCATTCATCATCACGAAGCAGCACTTACCACCGGGGCCTTTGCCCGCGATGAAGTCCAACGTCTCAGGATCGGACAGCAGGTGGCTGCACACCTCGTCCATGGAGTCGAAGTCACGTCGGTCTCGCCGCCGGGGCACGAACACGCGCGAATGTGTGCCCTCGAAAGCGTCGTAGTACGTCAGATAGAAGAAGTTCCGTATCCAGCGGTCGACGCCCAGCAGATTGAACGGGGTCGGCGAGATGAAGTACAGCGGTGTGGTGTTGGTGTGAAAGAACGCCCGCACGTCCGAGAGGCCGTTGAGCGGGCGACGGGGCTCGGGGCTGGCGGACGCCATCACGCCTCCCGCGCCGGGGCTGCGGTGGTGCAATCACTGACATTCATGGCACAAGTGTGGACCCGCCGACGGCCTCGCGGACATGTGGGTGCCGATCGCGCCACGACGGAGATGAAATAGTGAGGGCGTGAGCGCACAACCGGACGGCGGTGACGCGGACTCAGAGTCGAGCTCTCGAAACGGCGAGCCGCTGGTGAGGTTGACCGGTGTCGGCAAGACCTACGGTGCCGGGCCCACCCGGGTCATCGCATTGGACGCGGTGGACCTGGACATCCGGGCCGGCGAATTCGTGGTGCTTCTCGGCCCGTCCGGATCGGGAAAGACGACGCTGCTCAACATCATTGGCGGAATCGATCAGCCATCCGAGGGCGTGATCGAGGTCGGCGGGCGCAATGTCGGCGCGCTCAGCCGCAACAGCCGTACGCGGTATCGGCGCCGGCAGGTCGGTTTCGTCTTCCAATTCTTCAATCTTGTGCCCACATTGACGGCGCGCGAGAACGTCGAACTTCTTGCCGAGCTGACGGGACCCGATGCAGGGTCCCGCAGTGCGGCCGCGTTGACGCGGGTGGGTGTCGGGGACGTCGCGGATCGCTATCCCGCGCAACTTTCCGGGGGCCAGCAGCAGCGGGTTGCGATTGCCCGGGCGATCGTCAAGCAGCCGCCACTGCTGTTGTGCGACGAGCCGACCGGAAGCCTGGATCTGACCACCGGTCGTCAAGTCCTGGCGGCCCTGAGTGACCTCGCCCGCCGCGGTGGGCAGACCGTGATCGTGGTGACCCACAATACCGAGATATCTCGGATGGCAGATCGAGTGCTGTGGCTGAATGCGGGCGCGATCAGCAAGAGTGAGTGGATCGAAAACCCGGCGGATGCATCGGAATTGGACTGGTGAGCCGCACGCTGCGCCGCAAGGTGCGTCGCGACGTGTGGCGGGCGCGGTGGCGGTTCGGGGCTATCGCCGTGATCATGGCCATCGGCGTCGCGGTCTTCGTCGCCGCAACCGACAGTTACCGAAATCTGAAAGGCTCCTTCGAACGGTCCTACTCCAGCCAGCGGTTGCCGGACGCCATCGTGTCCGGGCCCGGTGCGGCCGGATTGCGTACCGCCGTCGGCGCGATGGCGGGTAGTCCGCTCGTCGAGATCCGGCACCAGGCCGACGTCGGCATCCGGGTCAACGGCCACGCGCTGTACGGACGCGCGATCGGTGTGCCCGACTCCGGGCAGCCGAGCGTGTCGTTGCTCGACATCCGGACCGGTGCCCTGCCCCGGACCGGCCAGCTGGCCATCGAGCAGCACCTCGCCGAGCATTATCACGTCGCGGCCCGTGACACGATCGATCTGCTGGGAAAGCAAGGCTGGCAGCCGTTTACGATCGCGGGATCGGTTCTGTCGACGGAATACCTGTGGCCCGCGCGCTCCCCCCAGGAGGTTCTGACCACTCCCGAAGACTTCGGTGTGGTGTTCCTGCCCGACGACGAGCTGCTGCGGGTGCTGCCGCAGCCCGTTGAACAGCTGGCCGTGTATGCGCGCGACCGCTCCGCGGCAGACGCCCTGACCACGGCCGTCGGTGCGCTGGCGACAGACAAAGGGCTGCAGTTCCTTCCGCGCGAGCAGCAGCCGTCATTCCACACGCTGCGGGACGATGTCATGCAGTTCGGCAGCCTCGCCGGGATTCTGCCCTGGCTGTTTCTTGCCGCCGTCGTGCTGGGCACCTATGTGCTGCTTTCGCGGATCGTCGCCGCTCAACGCGCCGTCATCGGAACCCTGATAGCCAACGGGCTTTCGCCGGGCGCTGTACGCAGGCACTACCTAGGGTACGGACTCGCCTGTGCCGCAGTGGGAATCCTCCCCGGACTGTTCGGCGGCTACCTATTGGGACAGTGGATTACGACGAAGTACACCGCGGCCATCGCGCTGCCGATGCACCTCACCTCGATTCATCCGCTCACCTACCTCCTCGCGACGCTTGCGGTGGTCGCCGTCGCGATGTCGGCAGCGGCGGCCCCGGCCAATGCCGCCGCGAGACTGCAGCCCGCGGAAGCGATGCGGGTGGCCCCACCCGCGGGCCGGCGCCGAATCATTGGATACCGGTTGCCGCTTGGCCGCATCCCGGCAAGATGGCGGATGGTGCTGAGGTCGCAACTGCGCAACCGGCGCCGGACGGTGTTCACGGTGCTCGGCGTGGCTGTGTCCGTCATCTTGGTGATGGTCTTCGCCGGCATGCGGGACACCCTGCCCGGCATGGTCGATCGCCAGTTCGGGCAGATCGCCAAGCAGGACGGTGAGGTGGTGGTGTCCGGTTCGGCCGGCGCCGTCACGGAGAAGTTGCTCGGCGACCGCGACGTCGCCGCGGCGGAGCCGTACGGTGCTTATGGCGTCTCCGTCACCGCCGGCGCGCAGCGATACCAGACCCTGTTGATCGGGCTGCAGCCACAGAGCCGGATGCACTCCTTCCCAATGGAATCGGGATCGAACCGGTTATCGGACGACGGCGTCCTGCTCGGAGTGGGACTCCGCGATCTGCTGGCCGTGTCGCTGGGCGACCGAATCGACGTGGTGGTGCCGCAGTCCGGAGTGCGACTCACCGAGCGAGTGGCCGGATTCGTCGACGAACCCTTCTCACCGGTCGTCTACATTTCGCTGAATCACCTGAGAGCACAAGCGGGTTCGTTACCCGTCAACGGCGTGCTGATCACCTTGCGTCCCGGGTCCGACGCGCGGGTGGCCGGGGACCGGATAGCCGCCTTGCCCGGGGTGGTCGCCTACCGTTCGGCGACGGCGCTCGCCTCGACCATGCGGCAGGCTTTCAGCCTCTATGACACGCTGGTCAGCATCATGCTGGTGTTCGCTGCGGTGATGGCCGCCGCGATGTTGTATAACGCGATGTCTGCCAACGTATCCGAGCGGCTCGGTGAACTCGGCGCGGTGCACGCTGAAGGCATGGGCGCCGGAATGCTGTCCCGCTTGATCGCCGCGGAAAATCTCGGCATCGCGCTGGTCGGGCTGCCACTGGGCCTGTTGGGCGGCGTACTGCTCGCGGATCGGCTGCTGTCCACCTACCACAGCCTGGGTTACCATCTCCGTCTTGAGATGCAGGCGACGACACCGGCGGTGGTGGCGTTGGCCATTCTCTGCGCTGCCGCGCTGGCCCAGTTGCCCACCGCGGGCAGGATTCACCGCCTCGATCTGGCGCGGATCGTGCGGGAACGCGCGTTATGACGGACCCGGGGCGAGCAAGTCCGCCGCCGAGACATGTTTGGTCACCTTGGCTTCGATCAAGTCCACCGGACCCATCGCGGAGGTGAACTCCGACCACAGTCGGGTCGCCCGGATGAACCTCTGGGTGATCATGGTGGCCGAATTGGCGATCGACGCGATGAAGTCAGCCGCTGCCAGCCGAACGGCCGCCGGCCACAGCTCGTTTCGCACGGTCGACGTGGTCGGCTCGAATTCGATACCGACCAACTCGGAGATGGGCCAGTCCTCCACCGCTGCTTCGGCGCGAGGGCGAGGGTGCCACCGGGTCGGCCCGTGGGTGTGGCTGAGGACGAGTTCGCCGGCGTCTGACCCGACGGTGATGGCATGCAGCAGTCGCGCGTGATTGTCGGGGTCAGTGGGACACAACTCGTTCTGGACCAGTAGGTCGATGGTCACGTCACCGAGCACCAACCGGCCCGCGCTGAAGGGACCCGGCCCGCGTTCCCCGGACAACCGGATGCGCGCCGGCGCCAGGGGTCCGACGACTTGGCTCAGAATGACGAACAACGGGTAGACGACATGGATCGACGACCGCGCATGCACGTACCGGATCCGCTCAATCTCGTCGAGCGCCGTTGCGGCGTCGATGAATTGCCGAACCGGCGCGACCCGGCTGTAAAAGTCGTTGACGGCGTAACGGGCGGAATTCGCTTTCGCGATTCGCAACAGGGACAGAATTTCGTCGGCATGGACGGGCTGCTCCTGCATCACATGGATGCCTCGCGTCAGCAACCGCTCGGCGATCTGGGCGCCGTCCCCGCCGACGACCCCGGATCGCACCACCACGAACGCGACGTCGACGTGTGGCAGGTCGTCCAGGTCCGGGTAGAGCGCGATGCCCAGGCGATCCGCCAGCGCCGCCGATGCCGCCGACCCGGTGGAGACCAGTCCGACCAACTCGACCGGTGAGTCAGCGGCCGCCAGCGCGTCGGCGTAGACCGCGCCGAAGGTCGCTCCCACGACGATTGCGCGCGGACGGCTGGACCGAGTCACAGCGACCCTTCCTCGATCATCTGCGGAACCGGGAACATCGGCGCAACCGCGTGATCGCCGTAGGTCACTGCGGCGTCGGGCACCATCTCGGTCACGAAATCCACCACCCGCCGCGGCTCGTCGACCCGCCAAAAGGGCAGGACACCCGCCGGCAATTCCGCCACCACCCGGGCCGCATAGGCCGCCGCCGCCCCCGTGACGCGATAGCTGTCCGGACAGGTGAAGGCGACCGTCCTGGCGCCGGCCACCCCGACGATCGCGAAGTAGGGTCGGCGTCCGAACATATCGAGCTTGGACGCCGCCAGCACCGCGCTCAGGTCGGCGTCGCGCGTTGCGTCGCCGTCGAGGGCGAGCGCCTGCATCGCCCGGGTGGTGTGCACACCGTCGAACACATTCATCCACGAGACATTCTCGAGACCGAGATACGCTGCTGCCGAGACGGTTTCGGCGTCCAGGTGTGGATGCACCGTGACCGAGTCGGCAAAATATCGGCCCGGTGGCATTCTAGGGTCGGCACGATCGACACGCTGAATCCTCCCGCCGCGCACCTCGGCACCGGGGTGGCTGCTCCGGTCCTGCAGGCTGGCGAGGTATTCCAGCACCGAGGCTGGCGTCAAACGCTGCAGTCCGCCACACCATGCGGTGATGCCGTCGCTCCCGGTAATCAGGTCGCGGGCCAGCTCACGCAGCAGTAGGCCGGAGAGGCCGGGCTGGACACCCGCCTGCAGAACGACCGGAACGGCGGGTTTCGCGGCCGCGAGGTGGTCCAGCAGCGCCCGGTCACCACCCGGGTCGACATAGGGCAGCCCGGCCGCGATGGCGGTCGCGGCTGCTGATGCGCTGAGCCGATGTGAGGGGCCGGCGCAGTTGATTACGACGTCGCAGTCCGGTAGGACGCGGAGATTGGTCAGGTCGAGGCGCGCGATGCTGATGTCGCCCCGGGTGCCGCTGGCCACCTCCCGCAGCCGCGCCTCGTCGCGACCCGCAAGCACCACCGAGGCGTTTCCGGCTTGCGTCAGGACGTCGAGGCAGCTTCTTCCCACGGCCCCGGTGGCGCCGAACAGCAGCACCTTCACGAGTCTGGGGTCCAGCAGTCTGCCAGCAGTCTGGCGACGGACTGCGCGTTTTCGCCTGTCAGACAGTCGAAATGGTTGCCGTCGATGGTGCTGACCGTCAAGTCGCCCAGGCAATAGTCCGACCAGAAGGCGGTCATGTCTTCCTGCAATGTCGGCAGGAAGTGGATGTCACCGCGCTGCCGGAGGAAGTGGATGTCACCCAGGAACGGTTCGGCCGCCCCGTGTACCACGGCCCGCAGGCTGTGCACGAACACTGACCGCAATTCGCGCAGCGAGTCCACATCCCAGGACCGTCCCAGCACTCCAGATTCCGCCAGCAGGCGCAACCGGGCCTCCCCGGTTCCGCACTTCGGCGCAGGCACTCGGCGAGCACCGGCTCGGCGACGCTGCGCAGCGCACCGGCCGGTATGACGTCGACGTATCGGGAGCGGGCGCGCGTGAACGCGCCGCGCACCGCGTCCTCGTCCACGTGCATCCCGAGCACTTCGGGTGGCACTCCGAGGATCTGGGCGAAGCAGTAGTCGAGGATGTCGTCGTCTTCGACATCCATGGGTACCCGGTACGAGCTGACGACGGTGACCGTCTCGACGGCAACGCCGGCCTCTTCAAGACGCTTGGCGATCTCGGCGGCCAGCAGGCCGCCCATGCAGTAGCCGAGCAGATGAACCTTCGCGGGTGCAAGGGCGACAACCGGTTCGCAGTAACGGGCCGCCAGAGTGCTGAACAACTCAGCGGGGGGAATCTGGGAATAGCCGTCACCGGGCACCCTGCGCAGTCCGTACAGGTCGGGCACCCGGTCTCCCGCCCGCAGGTGGGGAACCAATCCGTCATACGGGCCCAGTCCCCCGCTCCCGTCGTGCACCAGGACCGCGATCTCCCCGCCCTGGGAAAAGCCCTGGCCCGCACCGAGATAGACCAGCGGCGACACTACAGGCCCGGATGCACCCGGTGCGCGGACGGCCGCGGGGCGGCGCACCGCATCGGCGGCGGCGACCAGGGTGGGATTGCTCACCATCGCGCGGAGTAGCTCATCCCAGGCCAGCCCGGAGGCTTCGGCAATCTCCCGACGGATCCGCCCGATCGCCTGCGCCATCAGCAGCGAGTCACCGCCCAGTGCGAAAAAGTCTGAGGTGGGCGACAACTGGTCCACGTCGATTCCCAGCACCGACGCCCAGATGGTGGCGATGCGGGATTGCATTCCGTCCAGAACAGCCGGGCGTCCGCCCGCCGCACCGCCGGTGACCCGGGCCGCGGCCCGAAGGGTTTCGAGTTCGGCGATCACCGCGCGCCGGTCGATCTTGCCGTTGGCGGTCAACGGGAATGCCGGCAGACAGACCAGCTGCTGGGGAAGCATGTGACCCGGCAGCGCCCGCCGGGCACCCTCGATCAGTTCTGCGGGCCGCAGCGCTTGCGCGGGAGATGCTGAGTCACACCAGAACACATGCTGGCCGAGCAGACCCAGCGGATGCCCGGGCGGCGGGAAACTGTGCACCTCGCCCAATGGTGACTGCCGCAGTGCGTCGTGCCACTGCGCGTAGGAGAAAAACGCTGAGTTCGTCTCGGCGCGCACATCGGTGAAGCCGTGCAAGCCTTCCTTGAATTCCATCGAGATCATCAGCGGATGGTTGACGGCCGTGGCGTCGACGAAGACGAGGGACCCTCCGGGCGCCAGCAGGCGGTCCAGCATCACGAGTGCGTGGTCGATGTTGACCGCGTTGTGCAGCACATTGGCGCACACGATGACGTCGAACGATCCCGCGGCGAGGCCCTGCTCCGCGGGAGGCCGATTGATGTCGAACAGGCGGTAGTCGATGAAATCGTGCTCTGCGAACAGGTTTCGAGCACGGGCGAGGAAGAAGTGGGAAACATCGGTGAAGGTGTAGTGCACAGGATAGGGCGCCAGCGCGGTGATCAATCCCACGCTGGTGCCGCCGACACCGGCGCCGACCTCGAGGACACGTAGCGCCCGCTGCGCCGTCGCCTGGCCGGCGCGTGCGGTGATGCCGGAGGTCAGCACGTGATTGGTGTACCGGCTGACCAGGTTGTCTCGGTAGGCGGCCGTCGCGGTGTCGACGGTTCCCTCTGGAAAGAGCAGCTGTAGCGGGTCGACGATGCCGGCCAGCAGTCCGGGCAGGTGCTCGATGCATTCCCCGACATACGCCAGCAGGTCGTCGCCGTAATCGACCACCGCGCCCAGTTCACGTACTCGCTGCCAGTCGGCGACGCAATCCGAAAGATGCTGGCGGTCAATCAGTTCAAGCCGACCTCCGGCCTCCAGCCGGACCCGGCCATCGTCGGCGAGCGCATCGAGCCACCGGTGGAACAGCCGGTGCAGGCGGTCCGGGAGCGACAGCCGGCGAGCCAGCTCGTCGACGGCGACCAGTTCACCCGCGGCCACAGCCGTGCCCAGCGCTGCGGACATGCTCATCAGCGCGGTTGCGCGGGCTGCGGACGCGAAGAGCAGCACCTTGTCGACATCGAGATCGGCGATCTGGTGGCGGTGCGCCTTGTCGAGACCGCGCCGGACCGTCGCCGCGTTGAGGTGGCGTTCGGCATGCTCCTGGTCGTCGGCGGGGTCCGGGACCACCGCCGCGGCAATGATGCGTTCGTGGGGCGCCGCACCGATGGCGGCACTCATCGCGCCACGCACGCCGGGCAGGGCGCTCAGTGCCGATTCCACTTCCGCCAACTCGATTCGGTGCCCACGGATCTTGACCTGATTGTCCCGACGGCCGAGCAACTCGATCACGCCGTCGTCGGTGACCCTGCCGTAATCGCCGGTCCGGTAGAGTCGCTCACCGCTGACGGGGTGGGTGATGAACGCCGCCGCGGTGTGGGCCGGGTCGCCGAGATATCCGTGCGCGAGACTCGCTCCGCCGATGTGGATCTCGCCGATCTGCCACGGTGCGGCCGGTTCGCCGCGGTGGGTCAGAACGTGGACAGTCTGGTTGCGCATCGCCGTGCCGTACGGGACGCTGCGGGTGTAGCGGCGCGGCTCGATCGGGTGGCAGATCGACCAGATCGCCGCCTCGGTCGCACCACCGAGGCTCAGCATCGACGCCTGCGGGGCCATTGATGAGATCTGTCTGGGTTGGGACACCGGGATCCAGTCGCCGGACAACATGATTTGTCGCAGCGTGGGCAGCTGGCGCCCCGCACCATCGTCCAGCAGCAGTTGCATCTGCGCCGGCACCGAATTCCAAACGGTGACAGAGTGTTTCGAGATGGAGTCGGCCCACGCCCGGGCGTCGCTACGCCCGCCGCCTGCGGCGAACACTATCGCGCCGCCCGCCGCTAAGAGCCCGAACATGTTGTATACCGAGAGGTCGAAGGTGTGCTGGGAGACGGCGAGCACCGCGTCGCTCGCCGTGATGCCCAGTCGGTCGTTGATGTCGGCCACCGTGTTCATCGCGGCGCGGTGAGTGACCATGACTCCCTTCGGCGTTCCGGTGGACCCCGATGTGAAGATCACGTACGCGATGTCGTCGGGTGCTGCGGCGGTCGGGCCGACGGCCGTGCCGCCTGGGTGCCAGGTCGTCGGTTCGGCGAGGAGGTTGTCGATCGGTCCGCCGGGTTCACAGACCACGGCCGGTGCACATTGCCGGGTGACCTGCACCGTCCGCTGATCCGGCCACTCGACGTCGAGTGGCACGTAGGCCGCACCGGCCAGCAGGGTACCCAGAATCGCGGCGACTTGACTTCGGCCCTCCGGCAGGCGAATTGCGACATAGTCACCCGCACCGACACCGGCGGCTGCCAACTCGGCCGCCACCGACCGGGCCGCGGCCAGCAACTGACCGTAGGTGGTCGACTCATCGCCCTGCCGGATGGCCACCGCGTCCGGCGTATGCGCGGCATGATGTACGAAACCCGAATGCAGGAGCGTGGTTTCGCTGGCCTGCAGAACCGGGGCGGGCGCCGGGGCCGCCACCGGGAGCACGGGGTGGCCCCAGGCCGGCGGGTCGGTGCACAGCCTCCGCAGCACGTCGCGGAAGTCGGCGAAAGCCCGGTCGAGGACCTCGTCGCTGATCGCCCCGTCCCGGGTGTCCCAATTGATCTCGCATTGACCGCCCGTCTCGAACACCTGGCAGTCCAGCAGCACCTGGGGAGTCTGGCTCAGACCACGCCCCGGTATCGGTTGCAGGAACGACGCGTTGGCGCCCAGGTCCTGCACGATGCCGGCACCGAGCGTCGAGGTGAGCACCACGGGTGAATGCGCGCCGCGATTCTCCTCGCTCTGGGCCAGCATGCGCGCAACCTCGACGCCGCCGACGGCGGAATGGTCCATGTCCTCGAAGAGACGCCCGCCGATGGTCCGCAACAGCTCGGTGAACGGGCGCCCGTCCCGCACGTCCACCTCCAGCAGGCTGGTCCCGGTGAAGTCCCCGACCAGCCGGCCGACGTCCGGGGTGAAGGGATGGCGGCCCATGGTGGTCAGCGTGAGCAGGAAGTGGTCGCGATCACCGTAGCGGCCCAGCACGCTGCCGAATGCCGCGGTGATCGCGACGCTGGCGGTGGCGTCATGCCGGGTCGCGAGGCGGCTGAACGCGGCGAACTGGTCGGCAGGTAGCCGCATCGACCGCCGGGTGAACGTCGGTGCGACCACCAGCACCGACCCGGCGGGCAACAGCGGCAGTGAAACCGGCGGCGGAAGCTGGCCCAGGCGGGCCTTCCAGTAGGCGAGATCCCGCTGCCTACGCGAGGCGCCGGCCACCGTCCCGCGCTGATGCGCGACGTTCAGCAGATAGTCGCGAAAGCTGAAATCGGCTGAGGGCAGCGGATGTTCCGGCGCGAGCAACAACCGGCCGAAGTCGGTCATCACGATCGAGATGCTGACGAAATCCGCGATCAGCAGATCGACGGAGACATGCACCACCGTGTCGCGGGGTCCGATCGTCACGACGATGTCGTACATCGGCCCTTGACCCAGCGGGTAGGTCCGGTGGGCCAGTTCGTCCGCGATGCGTTCGCGCTCGGCGAGAATTCGCTGGTGGTCGGCACTCTCCCGGACCGTCAGGCCGTCATCGACCTCGCGGCGGATGATCTGGTAGCCGTCGGGATGGACGACACAGCGCAACATGTCATGGGCCTCAACGACTTTGCGCCACGCGCTCCGATAGGCGCGGGCGTCCGGCCTGGCGACCGTGTGATCGACGGCGAACTCCGCGTACCCGTGGCAGCCGACACCACCCCACTGAAAGGCCGACGTGCGCCCGACCGAATAAGCGGCCTGCACGTCGGTGAGGGGGAAAGGCTCGAACCTGTCCTGCGGCGCCCGCAGCACCTCGGTCTCGCGGTTGAGTTCCGCGATGAGGTCCGACTTGGCCGCGGACAGTTGCGCTTTCAGCTCGGCGTCCAGTACCCCCTGCGGAGCCCGGAAGCGCAGGTTCGCACCGTCGACCCAGAGTTGCACGCCCATGCCGCGCACCTGCTGGATCAACCCGGCGGCGCTCACAGCACGCCTTCTTCGAAGTCCGAATCGCCGGTGACCGTCCTGAGTTGGGTCACGAAATCGCCGATCACCGGATATTCGAACAACAGCCGCAGCGTCGCGGCGGCCGACACGTCCCGACTGAGCTGTTCGACCACTCTGGTCGCCGTCACCGAGTCCCCGCCCAGCCGAAAGAAGTTGTCGCCCGGTTCAACACGCGGCAGCCCGAGCGCTGCCGCGCATATCCGCAGAACCTTGTCGCTGAATTCGTCGCCCCGCACCTCCGGGTGTGCGACTTTCACGGCGGCCGCGAGCATGCCGTCGACCATCGTGTCGAGGTTGTGCCGTGCGGCTTCCCGCGGAATCGCCTGGGTGACGAAATCCCACGAGAGCGACAGTCCCCCGGCGCTCTCCCACATCTGAAAGTCCAGCACCGTCTGCGGCGTCTGGGACAGGCCGAATACCGGCCGGCCCAATCCGGAGGGCGTTCCGGGAGATGTGCCGATCAGGCCGAGCCCGCTGGTGAACACCACCGGGAACACCGCTTTCGCCGGTTGGCCGTGATGGCGCAGCAGCTCACGTTGCAGCCATACCGCGTCGGCGGCGCGGTGCGGCAGGTCGGTGGCGAGTTGCCGCTGCAATCGGCGCGCCTGTTCCCATATCGACGCGGTCGAATCGACTCGGCATTCCAGCAGCAGCAGCGAGGTGAAGTCGCCGATGACATGTTCGATTCCCGGCACATCGGGATCGCGGTCGAACAATGTGACGTTGACGCAGAAGTGGTCGGTGCCCGACCACCGGCCGAGCACCCGTGCATAATGCGCCAGCAGGAACGAGGCGGCGGTCACTCGTTCGGCGCGGCACGCCTCGGTCATCCGTCGCCAGTCGGTCGCCCCGACGGTGGCTTCCACCCGCTCGAAGACCGGTCTTTCGATGTCGAGCAGCACCTGCGTCGCAACCAGCTGCGGCGCCGGCGGCAGCGAGGGCAGCCGGGCGCGCCAGTAGTCACGGCTGTCGGCCAGCCTCGGCAGGACGACTTCGTCTGCGTCGGGCCACAATTCCGGGTGACCCGCCACATAGCGTGCGAATGTTGCAGAGAGCAAGGGCAACTCATCGGTTCTGCCACCGCGGTAGAGGTATTCCAGCTGCGCCAAAGCGATCATCATGCTGGTGCCGTCCAGCATGATGTTGTCCATGCTGATCCCCACGACGGCGCGTCCGCCGTGGGACATTTGTACGCCGAAGTCGATCCCGGGCCGCGTCGTCAGATCGATCACCTGATCGAGCAGCGTTGTCCGCACATCCTCGTAGCAGCGGACCACCGGTTCGATCGGGGCCGGATGCACCACCGCGCTCCAGCGCGACGACTCGGGCATCACGGTGGTACGCAGGCCGGGATGGCGGTCGATGAGTTGCCGCGCGGCCGTGTCGAACCTGGCCGCGTCGAAATCGGGCACCTCGAATTCGAAATAGCAATGTGCGGCAACGCCACTGAGCATGAAACCGCCGAATCGGCCGGCCAGGTAGGCCTGCTGAACGACGGTGAGCGGATAGGACGATTCGTCGCCGGGCGCGACGCCTGACCGCCGCCGCGCAGGATGCGCTGCGGCGGGCATGCCCGCGTGCTCGGCGAGCTCGGCCAGCACCGGATGGTTGAACAGGTCGACGAGGGCCAGCCGAGTGAAGCCGGCGCTCTGCAGGTCGGCGTACACCCTGGTGGCCACCAGGCTGTCACCGCCGAGCAGGAAGAAATCGTCATCGGGGGCGGGTAGGGCGGATCCGGCAATGTTCAAGTGCCGCTGCCAGATTCCGGCGATCGTCGCCAGCACCGACTCGTCCACGGCCGGGACGGGCGCTGGGACCGCCGCCGGCGGTGCCAGCTGGGACACCTCCGCCGCCCAGGGCCGCCGATCGTGCCGTCGGGGGTGGGCGATGATCGTCAGGCCGGGCCCGTTCTGCGTCATCTGGGCGGGCCGCCAACGCCGTTGCGCCAGAAACCGCCACCACTCGTCCGCTGCGGGCAACGACCCCGCCGAGAGTAGGTCGGGATTCAGCACGGCTGCGCTGGCCAAAGTGGCCGTGGTGACCTCGCAGACTTCGGCCACCCAGAGCCACCCATCCTCGGCCACGGTGACCGCGTCAAGCGCCGCGCCCGCATCCGTGAGCTGATGCAGGGAGCCGCAGCAGACCACGACATCGACCTCGGAATCGGCCAGTTGGCCGTGCGAATTGAGTTGCCGGACAACGGACTGCATGTTCCGGCCGGCGGCGATGGCAGCCAGAACCGGGTTCGGCTCGAAGCACAGGTACTCGTCTGCGACCGCACCGATCAGACCGGTGAGCCGCTGGGTGATCAAGCCGGTCCGCGAGCCGACCTCCATGATCCGCAGCCGCCGGCCGACTCGGCGCGAGTGCGCGAAGATTCGCTCGGTGAGCTCGTCGAGCGCTCCCCGCAACCGCTGATCGGCGAGCAGTAGCGCCTCGGGAGCCAGTTGTGGGTCACCGATCAACGTCTGCGGGGAAGCCGCGCCGGTCACGATGTCGGCCAGCCTGCGCGCCGCCCGGTCGGTGTCCCGGTGCACCGCGATGCCGCTCCGCACTTGTTCCCAACGCCGCACCAAGGCTGCGTACTCCGGGCGGACCTGTTGCGGGCCGCACAGCCCTCTTGCCGAGGCGATCACGGCGGCCGGCCAATCGGACTCCCCGGTCGCCGGAATGGGCTCGGGGACGCGCCCGTCGCGCACGACACTTTCGAAGTAGGAGAATGCCTGTGCCAGCGCCTCATTGGAGATGATCCCGGCGGCCACGTCCCAGCTGATCCGGGCGCCGCCGCGGTCGTCTTCCACCTGACAGTCCAGCCACACCCCCGGTGTCTGAGTCAGGGTGCAAAGGCTCGACAACTCGGCGGCGTGCTGCGGGACCAGTCCCAGCGTGCTGGTGAAGACGACCGGATACCCCGCCGAACCGGCCGCCCGCAGCGCGGCAAGGTGGCCGGTCGCATCACCGGTATCGCCGACCCCGCGCCACAACTGCTCCTGGGCGTCAGAAACTGCCTCCCGGGAGCCGGGTTCGGCGATGCTGTAGTCGAGGTCGCACAGCATCAGCCGGGTGAAGTTGCCCAGCACCTCACGGTCAGCCGGCGCATAGTCGGGACGGTGCGAGATCGGCACCACGATTGCGAACCGCGGTCCGGCCCCCGTTGCATACAGCGCCGCGCCGAAAGCCTCGAATATCAGCGCGGTGGGGGTGACACCCAACCGGGAAGCCCGCTCGCGCAGGCAGCCGAACTCGCGTGGGTCAAGCGTGCAGGTGGACCTTGCGAAGCGGACCCGGGCGTCGTGGTCACTGGCGTCGTCAACGCATAACGGCAGCGCCGGTGGCGGGCTGTGCTCGTGCGCGTAGCCGTTGTGGGGTGTCTCGGCCGCAAACCGCGCGAAAACGGCAGCGCCGCAATCGACCTGGAACGGCCGCGGCGCGCGCTGGTAGTCAGCGACGATCGTCGCGATGACCGTGGTCAGACTGCGCGCATCGAGGCTCAGGTAGTTGATCAGCAGCCCGATGTGGCGCGATGAGCCGGTGAGCGCAAAACACTGGACGGCCGGAACCGCGCGCGGATCGAAAGTCGCGCCGGCCATTCGTTGCATCAGCACGTCCGGGTCGAGGCCGGCGACCATCGTGACGGCAACCGGCCCGGTGTGGGCGTGCACCCGTTGTCCGGTGTCGGTATCCAGCGCGCAACGCAGCATGTCGAACTCATCGACGCATCGACTGACAACGGCGGCGAACCGGGCCGGGTCGATCTCCTCGCCCAGCTCGGTCGCCGCCAGCACCACCGCGAAGTATGTTGGCGCGCGGACGGTTCCGTTCAGTCCCGCGCTGCCGAGCACGTACGCCTGCTGCAGACGCGTCAGCGGGAACTCCGCCACGGGGGTCACTCGGAAGTCGCCGCCCGCAGCGTGCGGAGGCGGGCCGGTGACGCATACCGAGCTGAACTCGCGCAGCGTCTGGCGTTTGAGCAGTTGACCGACGTCCGCGCCGTGCACACCCTTGCGCCTCAGCTCCAGGGCCACCTGTGTTGCCCGCAGGCTGTCCCCGCCGTGACGGAAGAAGTTGTCATCGCGGCTGGTGATCGGTGAACCCAGTACCGCCGACCACACCTCCGCGACAAGCTGTTCCACCGGGGTGAGCCCACCGCTCGGCTGCCGGGCCGGTGCGGTATGTGCGCCGGCTTCGATTTCCTCGGCGGCTCTGCGGCGATCGACCTTGCCGTTGCCGTTGAGCGGCAACGTGGAGCCGAAAAGGAAAAGGTTCGGAATCATGTACTGCGGCAGCCGGGACTCGAGGTGCATGCGCAACTCGGCGGAATTCGGTTCCGCGGCAGCATATTCCGCGACTACGACGGCACCCAGTGCCCTGTTGCCGTGGATGGGGACCACCACGGCGCTACCGACTCCCGGGTGTCCCCGCAGCACGTGCTCGATCTCGCCGCATTCCACCCGGTGGCCGTTGATCTTGACCTGGGCATCGATCCGGCCGAGGAATTCCAGGGTGCCATCGGGCCAATAGCATCCGAGGTCGCCCGTGCGATACCACCGCCGCCCTTCCTCGTCCGCCACGAATTTCTCGGCGGTGAGCGCCGGTGCGTGCTGGTAGCCGAGCGCGACGCCCGCTCCACCGATCCACAATTCACCCGCCACGTGGTCGGGGCGATCCTCGCCGGTGGCGTCGACGACCCGGAACACCTGGTTGGACAAGGGATATCCGTACGGGACCGACTCCCAGTCGGGGTCTGGGTCGGCGGCGACCACGAACTCGTTGGACCAAATCGCGGCCTCGGTGGCGCCGCCCATCGCGATCAGCCGCGCCTGCGGGGCGACGCGGTGCAGGCGCCGCGGCATGTCGAGCGGAATCCAGTCACCGGAGAGGAACACCGAGCGTAGGGTCGGCAGCGCGGCGGGTTGGCCTCCCACCGCGATCAACAGCATGTCCAGCAGCGCCGGCACCGAATTCCAGATGGTCACCGAGAATTCGGCGGTCAGCTTCTTCCAGCGGAACGCGTCGCGACGATGCGACTCGGAAATCGTCACGACGCTGGCGCCGACACTCAGTGGCCCGAAGATGTCGTACACACTGAGATCGAAATCCAGCGCCGACAGTGCCAACAGGACGTCGGCGCCGCCGATTTCGTTCCGGCGGTTCACGTCGACGATCGTGTTCAGCGCCGCCGCGTGGGAAGTGAGAACACCCTTGGGTTCGCCGGTTGAGCCGGACGTGTAGATCACATAGGCGATGTCGTGCGGGTCCACCGGGATCGGCTCGGCCGGCGCGCTCCGAAACATGGACCCGATGTCGTGCACGACCGGGCTCGCAGTGGTCGCGCCGTTCTCCCGGCCTTCCGACCGGATCAGACCCGCCATTGCGGACAGCGCGCAGATGCGGGCGAACCGCTCGCCGGGCTGATCCACACCGACCGGCAGGTAGGCGCAGCCGGACATCAGGACTCCGAGCACGGCGACCACCTGCGCGGGTCCCTTGGGAAGCTGAATTCCGATGACCGAGCCCGGCGTGTGCCGAGCGGCCAGCGCGCCGGCGACGCGGCGTGCCAGTTCGTCGAGTGCGCCATAGGTCAGGTGCGGGTGAGCGGCAGCGATCGGATCATCACCGTTCGGGTCCGAGACGAATTCGTCAGCAGCCCAACATAAAGCGATCGCAGCGGGGTTGCGTTGCGCGTGCTCCCGGAACGCCTGGTAAAGCAGTCCCGACGGCCTGGGCACGGTCGTGGCGTTACGGCGTTGCCGGGCCAGGGCTGAATGCTTCGACAGCCCGATCGGGACCGCAGCGGCCCAGTCGTGGCTGCCGAGGCGCTCCAGCAGCCCGACGTACGCCGCGAACATGTCGGTGACGACACCACCGGGAAAGCAGCCCGCGCGGTAATCCCAGGACACGATCAGCCCGTCACCGAGCGCGCCGACCTGGTTGTCGATGATCACCTGCGGTGTCATCGACGTCACTTCGCCGACGGCGCCCAGGGTTTCGGCGTCGGCTTGCCGCAGGACGGTGGTGTCCGCCGCGTAGGTGAACACCACCGGGACGATCCCACTGTGCCCGGTACCCGCCCGCAGTTGGTCCGCCAACAGGTCGGTGGATTCGGGTGCGGCGAGCGCGGCGCGCAGGCCTTGCTGTGCGTTGCGCACCTGCTCGGCGATAGGGGTTCGAGCATGCCCGCCGGTCCGGTACAGGTGGGTCTGGGTGAAATCACCGATCACGTCCGCGACACCGGGCGGACGGCCGAAAGTCGTCACGTTGATCAGGAAGTCGTGTGTGGTGCTCCAACGTTGCAGTACCAAGGTGTACGCGGCGAGGAAGGCCGCGGCCCGGGTGACGCCATGAGCGCGGCAGGCAGCATCCAGGCCGGCGATCGAGTCGCGGCTCAGCATGTGTTGCTCACGCCGGAACACGAGGTCCCGCTCTTCGACCCGGGGCAGTTGCGGGCCCTCGGGCAACAACTCGGCATCGTCGCGGGTCGGCGATGACGTCCGTGCCGCTACCTCGAAAGCGGCAGAAGAGCCGGGCAATTCATCACCGCGGTAGAGCGCGGCCAGGTCGCGCAGGAAAATGCCGATGCTGGTCAGATCGGCGATGATGAGGTCGATGGCGAAGTGCAGGACGCAGCGATCATCCAGACGCGTGAGCTCGACCCGCCAGGTGTCGCCGCTTTCGATGTCGAACCGGTGGGTGCGCAGCCGGGTGCGCACCTCGGCGAGATGCCGGTGGGGGTCGGTGGTACCGGTCAAATCGTGTGTCCGCAACGGGGCGTGGATGTTCTGCGGCGCGACGTGGAATCGGTCGGCGTCGGGAAACGTGCTGCGCAACATCGGGTGCCGGCGCGCCAGTGCGTCCAGCGCCGCGTCCAGCCGAACCGGGTCGATGGCCGCGCCGCCCAGTTCGAAGTATGTCTGACAGCCCACCCCGCCGAGTGGTTGTTCGGCGCCGCGGCCGACCCAGTATGCGCGTTGCAATGCCGTCATCGAGCCCTCGACGCCGACCTGCCGCGGGCTTATCGGTGCGGCGGCGTCATGGAGCCGTTGCCAATTGTCCAGAGTCGGCTCGGCATAGAGGTCGGCGAAGTCCAATCGTCGTGACCGCGCTGCCGACCATTCCACGATCTGTGCGACCATCACCGAGGTCAGGCCCAGGGTGACCAGATCGGTACCACCGGTCAGATCACCCGCCGCCATGCCGAGTAGGTCCGCGACGCGGACCGCCAACGCCGTTGCCGCGACCGGGTGTCCCGGATTCGCCGAAATCTGTTGTACGACATCTAATTCGCCCGCGGCGAGCAACTCGAGTGTTTTGCGCCGGCGAATTTTCCCGGACGTCGTCCGGGGTAGCGTCCGCTGCCGCACCCAGACGATGCGCTCCGGTGCGGTCTGGTGCGCGGCCAGAATCCGGCGGTGCAGAATACGACTCAGATCGTCGAGATCGTCTGCCGGAGAGCTCGTTTCGACGACGAGCCACCACGCTCCCGCGGACGCTTCCGGCTGAACCGCGCAGGCGCCCCCGTTCTCGACACCACAACCGGCCTCTTCGACGGTCAGCTCGATGTCGTTCGGGAAGTAGTTGCCGCCGCCCACGATGATCAGGTCGCGGTACCGACCGCAGATGTACAGCTCGCCATCCCGACGGAATCCCGCGTCGCCCGTGCGCAGAAAAGGCCCGGCACCGTCGGAGGTGTTGGCGCCGAACGTTTCCGCCGTCTGGTCCGGCCGCCGCCAGTATCCCGCCGGCAGGCCCTCGCCGGCGACCCAGATCTCACCGACCGTGCCGTCGGGCAGCGTCATGCGCTGCTGCGGATCGACGATGCGAACGTCCCAACCCAGTGTGCTGTCGCCGCAACTGATCAGGGTGCGGGCGCGCCGATCCGCCGGATCGTCGCTGCACCCGACTGCACGACCACGGTTGAGTTGCTCGGCGTCGAAGCTCGCCCGCACCCATGGCCGGGGACTCGTGGTGCCCGATACCGCCAGCCCGGCTTCGGCGAGCCCGTACTGCGGAGCCAGGACGTCGGCCCGCAGGCCCGCCGGCTGAAACTTCGCCGCGAAGTCGCGCAGCGTGGCGGGCCGGACCGGCTCCGCGCCGTTGACGGCCAGGCGCAGGCAGGTGAGGTCCAGAGATGTTGCGCTCGCGTCGTCGAAGGCATCGACACAGAGCCGGTAGGCGAAATCCGGTCCGGCGATCCAGTTTCCGCGGACCTCATGGACGGTCTGCAGCCAGATGCGCGGGTTGCGCACGAAATCGAAGGGCGGGATGACGGTCGCGGTCCCACCGGTCGCCAGGGCGAGCAGCACCCCCCAGAAGATGCCCAGATCGTGATACAGCGGCAGCCAGCTGACGGTTCGGATGTCATCGGGGTGATTCCACAGCGTCAGTCCGATCGTGCGTTGACAGAGCATCGACTTGTGGGTGTTGACGATCCCCTTCGGCTCCCCGGTGGAGCCCGAGGTGTACTGCAGGAAGGCGACTTCACCGGCGGCGACGGCGCGCCGCGCCATCCGCACGCTCGAGTCCGGCGTCCGCAGCGCGATTCCGTCCAGGAGCGCCTCACCGTCGAGCGTCTCGGCAAGGGCGGCGCTCGTGTAGACGGCCGCCGGTTCACAGTCCCGCAGAATGTGCTGCGCCCGTCGCAGGAAGCGCTCGGGCGCGTCGGCGGCTGGCAGAAACAGCGGGACGGGGATCAGCCCGGCATCCATCGCGGCGATGAAACCGGCGACGTAGTCGGCGTCTCCGGCCTGAGCCATCACGACACGGGATCCCGCCGGCAGATCCCCGAACACGTTGTCCCGTATCCGGCGGACCTGCTCCCACAGCCGCCGGTAGGTCCATACTTCCGACCCCGCCAGGTCGACCATGCGCAACGCGACGGCTTCGGGACGCCGGTGCACCCAGTCGGCGATCACATCGGGGACGCGCCGATCCGTCAGCGGGCCGCCGTTATCCCGCTCGCTCTGTCCATCAGGGGACCGGAGTTCGGGTGTCCCGGTCGACACGAACACCATCCCTTGACTCCTCCGAACCAGGCGACAGGGCACACCACGCGGTGTCGACCCGTCCTGCAAGCAAGTTACTACTTGCAAACGATGTGCAACACGTTCTCGGGCGTCAAGACGCTCGGTGAACTTCTCCGAAAGGACCCGAAGCGCCCGCCGCTGTCGAAACCCGGTGCAATTGGCCCCATCCTCGCCGCGGATACCGAGGCAAACACCACGCGTTCGATCAAACTTCCCGCTTGACAACACGCCCGGCCCGCAGCAGATTACTACATGCGAATCATATGCAAGAAGTCCCGATGTGGTTCCGCCGGCCAACGCTCGTCACCTCTGGGAGCTCAGGAGACCAACGAATGTCGTATGTGATCGCAGCGTCGCAACTGGTGCACCATGCGGCCCACGAGCTGGCCGGCATCGGCACGTCGCTGGCCGACGCGGCCGCGACCGTTGCCGGGCCCACGACCGGCATCGCCGCGGCGGCACAAGACGAGATATCGGTCGCGATCGCCGCCTTGTTCCGTGACCTCGGCCGCGAATTCCAGACCGTCAGCGCTCAGACACAGTCATTCCATGCGGAATTCGTCAACTCGATCAACGCCGGCGCCGCGGCATACGCCGGCGCCGAGGCCGGCAACGCCCGTGCGGTGCTCACCGCCGCCGCGAGTCCAGGTGGCATCGAACCGCTATCCAGATGGACCGCGACCCTGGACGCCACCGCCAGCAATGCCCAGACCGTAGTCGGAGCCGCGCCGGCGAGCCTGAACACGTTGGCCGGCGGCATCTCCACCGGGCTTCGCCAACTTGCGACCGACCCGACGGCATTCTTCGGAAACCTCCGGACCGCGGCGCAATCCGTGTTCCTGGTCGGCGCACCCCAAGATGTCGCCTCCGCCGTCGTCCAGCACACCCTGGGCGGGGTCACCCAGGCGACCAACGGAAGCGTTACGCCTCCGGAGATCGTTCCCATCAACGACGTGCATGTCCAGCTGTACGAAGGGCTGGTCGGCCTGGCGGATTTCCAGACCGGGTCGTCCGGTTTCGAGCAGGCCCTGGTGGCCGGCCTCACCAATTTCGCCGCATCGCCGGCCAGCGGTGTGCTGCTCGGTGCGGTCGGGCCGTTCGTCAGCCCCGCTGTGGCGCTGTGGAATACCGCGGGGTCCGTCTTCGCCGACCTCACCGGTGGCTCGCCGGTCGCAGCGTTGGGTCATCTGATCAATGCACCGGCCAACGTCGTCGACGCCTTCTTCAACGGCGCCACTCTGAACCTGGACGCACTCGCTCCGACGTTCGACCCGTTCGTCACGTCGGGATCGGCAGGGGGGAACGACTCGACGGTCTCAGCTTCGCCTTCGGCGGGCTGTTCAGCCCGGGCGAGGTGGTGACGGGCGCCAGCGGCCCGATGTACTACGGCACCGGCGGGTCCATGCTCAACGCTCTGGGATTGCAGTTCAGCTTCTTCCCGCCGGACGACTTCGCCGGCGGGAGCCTGAATATCCCCGCCATTCCGGTGGGTCCGATCGGCGCCACCGCGGGTCTGATCAGCATTCTCGGACATGCTCTGGGCGGCACCCTCTGATACCCGCCCTGATAACTGGCATGGTGAGTTCATGAGGAGGGCCGCTCCGGACCTAGGTGAGGTCCAGGAAACACTGCTGATTCCGCTCTACGCCCGAGCCTGTGACGCCGCATCCCGCCGCCCGGTGCTCGGCGACCGCCGGGCGCGCGAACTCGTCGAGTCCATCGACTACGACTTCAGCGGATTCGGCGGTTCGTCGTTATCCGGGTCGGTGTACCGATCGTCGATTTTCGACGGCTGGGCGGCCCGGTTCATCGGCCAGCACCCGGGCGGCACGGTCGTGGAGATCGGCACCGGACTGAACACCAGATTCGACCGGCTGGACAATGGCCGCATCCACTGGTTCGACCTCGACCTCCCCGACACCATCGCCTTGCGCCGCAGGTTCTTCAGCGACAGCGAGCGGTGCACGATGCTGGCGGGCTCCGTGCTGGACACCGACTGGTTCGACGTGGTGGCCGCCTCCCCCGGGCCGTACCTGTTCCTCAGCGAAGCCGTGCTGATCTATCTCAGTGGCGACGACGTGCGTCGCGTTCTCACCCAACTCGCGCAACGCTTTCCAGGCTCCTTGCTGGCGTTCGACACCGCTGGACAGCGGATGGTGACCGGGCAGGACCGCAACCGGTCGCTGGCGAAGGTGAAGGCTCGGCTGCGATGGGTCTGCGACGATCCACATGACGTCGAGCCCTGCGGCCTGAAGCTGCTCGACACTCGCACGCTGGCCAACCCGCTGCCCGAGATTGCCGAATCCTGGCCCCGGGCAAGGCGGGTGGGCATGTCGGTGTTGGCGCGCCTGATGCCGTCGATGGTCAACACCTACAAATTCAACGTGTTCAGATCCGTTACCTGAGGCTCGGCCCGCAGTGCCCAGCCGCGGGCCTGAAGACGCTCCCGCCAGAATCGGGCATAGGTGCCGCCCTCGGACAGTAGTTGGTCATGACGGCCGCGGGCGGTGATGCAACCGTGGTCCAGCACCAAGATCTGGTCGGCTGCCATCACGGTCGAAAGCCGATGCGCGACAACGACAACGGTGCGGTCGTGGGCCAGCTCACGAATGGCGTCGGCGATTGCCGCCTCGTTGACGGCATCCAGCGCGGCGGTCGCTTCGTCCAGGAGCACGATGGGGGCGTCCTTGAGCAGCGCCCGGGCGATGGCGACCCGCTGCCGTTCGCCGCCCGACAGTGCCGAGCCTCCCTCGCCGACCCGGGTCTCCCAGCCCTGGGGCAGCCGGTCGATCACCTCGTCCAACCGGGCAATGGCCGCGACGCAGTTGAGTGCGGTGTCCGTGGCTCCCGGAGCGGCCATCCGCAGGTTGTCGGCAATGGTCCCGTCGAAGAGGTAGACGTCTTCGAAGACGTGGGCGGTCAGGTGCGCAACCTTGCTGGTGCCGAGTTGACGCACGTCGCGGCCGCCGATCAGGATGCTGCCGTCGTCGACGTCGAAGAACCGGCCGATCAGGCGCAGCAACGTGGTCTTTCCCGCCCCGGATGGGCCCACGATGGCGGTGAGACCGCCCGCCGGAATGACGGCGTCGACGCCGTCAATGACGGTTTCCCCGTCGCGGTAACCGAACCGCACACCGCGCAACTCGACGCCGAAGTCCAGGGGTGCCGGACCTTCGGTCTCGGGTTCCGGGAGGGCCGGCACCGCAAGCAGCTCACGCACCCGGACGATCGCATCCGCGGTCACCTGCACGTGCCCGGCGAGATCGCCCAGCTGAGAGATGGGATCGATCATGCGCAGGGTGATGATGAGCAGGCCGATCATGGTGGGTAGCGCCAGCTCGCCGCGCAGCGTCAACATGACGGCGAAGGCGATGACGGTCGTCACGACCAGCTGCATGGTGCCGAAGCAGGCGATCAGCCCCCATGCACCGCGGATGGTGAGCCTTGACTGCGAACGTTGTTGCCGGGTGAGAGCTTCCTCTAGTGTGCCCAGCTCCCGCCGGCCCAGAACGCCGTAGGCCCGCAAGGTGGGTTGCATGCGCGCGTACTCGACGATTCGTGACGCGGTGGCACCGATATCGTCCTCGTAGTCGCCGTCGTTGCGGTGCACGATGCCCATGAACATGCGCACTGACAGGGCGCACAACGCGGCGCCCACGGTGAGCGACAGACCGATACGCCAGTCGCTGAGATAGCTGCCGATGATCAGGGTCAGCGGCGCGCTCACCCCGACGATGACGTGCCGGAGCAGATGGGACGGGAAGTCCGCGACGTCGATCGCGTCTTTGGCCACCAATCGTCCGACGGGCCCGGTGCGGTCGGGCCCGAACCAGCCGATCGGCAACCTGGCCAGATGGTCTCCGATCCGGGCGTGAAATCCGGTCAGTGCGTCCGTGCCGACCAGATAGCCCAGTGACGTGCTCCACGCCAGCAACACGTGATGGATCGCCACCGTGACCCCGATCGCGGCGACCGCGCACCAGAGCTGCCCGTGATTCGTGGGACGACCGACGACGGCGCCGATGAGCGGGACGACGAACAGGAAACCGATGCCTTGCAGAATCCCTTGCGCGCCTTGCAGTATCAGCATCGTGCGCAGTCGGCGGCGCCCGCGGCCGTCGAGCAGTTCGAGCAGGTAGCGGATCACGGTGATCATCGCCCTGCCTCCAGTTGCTCGACGACGCCGCGTTCGGCGGCTCTTTCCTGCTGCCACAGCCGGGCGTAACATCCCCCGGCCGCCAGTAGGTCGGCATGTCTTCCCGATCCGACGATCCGCCCGCGGTCGAGTACGACGATGGTGTCGGCGCCCCGGATGGTGCTGAGCCGGTGCGCGATCACCAGGACCGTCCGGTCCCGCGCGACCTCACTGAGTGCCTCCTGGATGCGTGCCTCGTTCTCCGGATCGGCGCTGGCCGTTGCCTCATCGAGCACCAGAATCGGGCGGTCGGCGAGAATCGCACGGGCGATGCAGACACGTTGCCGTTCGCCGCCGGAGAGCGCCGCATCCTCACCCACCACGGATTCCAATCCGCGTGGCAACTCCTCGATCTTCGACAGGATCTGGGCCCTGGCGGCGGCCGCGCGCACCTGCGAGTCGTCGGCCTCGGGACGACCTAGCCGGATGTTGTCGCGGATGCTCATGCCGGACAACAGGTGTGACTCCTGAAAGACGAATGCCACCTGCCGGTAGAGCTCGGCGGCAGCAATCCGCCGCAGGTCCACTCCGTACAGTTCGACCGAGCCCGAGCAGGGGTCATCGAACCGGGGCAGCAGCTTGGCCAGAGTCGACTTTCCCGAGCCGGAGGGACCCACCAGCGCGGTGAGCGTGCCGCGTTCCAGACGAAGGTCGATTCCGTTGAGGGCCAACGTGTCACCATAGGTGACGCACACATCGTGCATCCGCACCACCGGCCCGGGCGTCGTCGGATCCGGTGCCACCGGTTCGCCCAGCGCCGGGAGTTCCGGGGTGGCGAGCAATTCGCGGATTCCGCGGGCGACTTTCAGCGCGGTGACCAACGGGTGTACGGACATCAGCACCGTCATCCACCCCGCGGTGATGACGGTGCCGAAAACCAGGAAGGCTATGAAGTCTCCCGGCCTGAGATCGCCGTCAGCGGTCAGAATTGCGCCGGCCGTCGCGACTACGAGCAGGATGCTCGGTGGCGAGAGCATGATCTCCGCCGTCACCCCCGCCACGCTGGTGGATTTGGCCCAGTCGAGAAAGAAGTGCGCGAAGGCCCGGGAAACCTCCCGGAATCGGCGGCTCGCCGTGCCCGGCGTGCCGAACGCCTTCACCACCCCGATGCCGTTGACGAGTTCCACTGCCGCGCTGTTGAGGCGAACCAGCCAACCCATGAACTCCGGATACTTGGTACCGGCACTGGCCATCGCCCGTTGGTACGCGGCGAATCCGGCGACGACCGGCAACAGCGTCGCCGATGCCATCCGCCAGTCCAGTGCGAACAGGTACACGAACGCCACCACGGGCGGCACCGATGCGGCGCTGAGTTCCACGATCGAGTGCGCGACGAGGCGATGCAGCGCCGCCACATCGTCTTCCACCGCCTTCTTCACGATGCCGGAGTTGCGATCGCTGAACCAGGCAAGTGGGACCTTGGCGAGTTTTACCAGGAGTTCACGGCGGATCCGAAACGACACTTGGATGTCGGCCAGATGGGTCAACACACCGGCAGTCAAGACACCCAACTGTTTTGCCGCAAGCGCCGCTGCCGCCACGATGATGATCGGCCACACGTCGGCATCGCCCGCGAGCAGTCGTCTGCTCACTTCCACGACGGCGAGCAGCGGCGCCATCCCGGCCAGCGAACTGAGCGCCGACAACAGGCCGCACGCGACGAGTGTCGCTCGCGCCGGCCTGAGAATTTCCGGCGGTGCAGCGGTGTTCGGTTCAGTGTCTTCTCGCACGCCTCTCCTCAGTCGCGACCAACCTGCTACGGCCCGACCCGTAATGGTGCGCTACGGCAGCGACTTCGGCATCCGGGTCCGCAGCGGCAACCTTTGCTAGCGCGGTCAGTCGCACCTGGGTTACGCTAGCGCCTGAAGTCCTACATGCAAACACTTCGCAAGATTGCTAGGGTCGCCCGGCGGCAGGAATTCCGCCCTCCGGCATCGTTAGCGCGAGCAGAAAGCTGAGTGGCGCTATGACGATTCGGCTCTTCCCTCGGAGGTATCCGATTGTGTCTAACTGGCATTGACCGCGCCGGTATGGATGGCGTTCCCACCCGAGGTTCATTCGGCTTTGCTGAATAGCGGCCCTGGGCCGGGCCCGCTGCTGGCAGCGGCCGGTGCATGGAATCACTTGAGCACCGAGTACATCGCGGTCGCCGAAGAGTTGTCGGCGCTCGTGGCCGCCGCGCAGGCGCAGTCATGGCAGGGTGCTGCCGCCTCCTCGTATGCGGCGGCCAACGCACCGTATGCGGCGTGGCTGACCCGGGCGGCCGCCAACGCCGCCGCGACGGCAGCTCAGCACGAAACCGCGGCCGTCAGCTACGCCACCGCACAGGCGGCGATGCCGACCCTCGGCGAGCTGGCCGCCAACCACGCCACCCACACGGTGCTGCTGGCAACGAATTTCTTCGGCATCAACACCATCCCGATCGCGCTCAACGAGGCCGACTACGTCCGCATGTGGGTTCAAGCCGCCACCACAATGACTGTCTACCAGGATGTTTCGACCGCAGCCGTGACCGCAGCCCCGCCCACCGAGGCGGCCCCGCCCATCGTTCGGGCCGGCCCGGCGGCAGCCTCGGCCGACCCGCTGTCCTCGCTGACCGAGTTTCTGACACAGGTCGAGCAGATCTTCAACCGCGTCGGGGGCGGGGGCAACCAGTCCCTGCTGGACTACCTGCTCAGCGTCCCGCCCGGGACGGATCCGCTGTCTCTGATTCTCAACGACATCTCGGTCGCCTCGTCACCAACCACCGGCTACCCGGCCCTGTTGCAGGCACTTGTCGGTGCGGCCGGTAACAACCCGGCACTGATCGCCGCGGCCTACGCCTTCGGCGGAGTGGCCATCGTGTACGACGTGACGATTCAGGTCATCCAGTTTCTGGTGACCTTCCCGCTGTTGGCGGCGGGCCTGGCCCCCCTGCTGGCCGGCCCGGCGCTCGCGGGCCTGGCGGCCGCCGGCAGCGTCGGAATCGCGGAGGTGGCGGCCCACGTGCACGCGGGCGCCGAGCCGGTCCCGATTGGGCCGACCGCCCCCGGCGTGAGCCCGGCTCCGACGACGGCGCCCGCCGGGACAGCGCCGGCGCCGGCCGCGGTGGCCCCGGCTCTCGCACCGGCCGCACCGTTGCCCGGTCCCGCACCCGCACCCGCGGCACCCGCCGTGCCGGGTGCACCACCTTCGGGCGGCACCCCCGCCGGTCCCTTCCCGTATCTGATGGGCGGGTCGGTCGGCATGAATTCTCCGGCAGTCACCAAGGCCAGCATCAAGCGAAAGTCTACGGCCGCCGAGATCGCCGAAACTCCTGCAGCTTTGGCCGCCCCGGCGCAGGAGAAGGCGCGAGCGCGCCGGCAGCGGCGCGCCAAAATCGAAGAGCGCGGACGAGGCTATGAATACATGGACCTGGACGATCAGGCCGGACACGGTCCCGGCGCCGCGTCCAGCACGCCTACCAGGGCCTCGGACCGCGGAGCGGAACGACTGGGCTTCACCGGCACGGCCCGCCGGCCGGCCGCTGTCGCTGCCGACGCCGCGGGGTTGACCATGCTGGCCGGCGACGAATTCGGCAGTGGCCCAAGCACACCGCTGATGCCGAGCACCTGGGCGCCCGACGAGTCCGATGCAGCGGGGTCACGATGAGCGGGACGGCATTGCCGGGTGGCGGGTCGCTGCTCGACGTAACTCCCGAGGCACTCGCGGCGGCAACGTCGGATCTGGAGCTGATCCGTGTTGCGCTGGACTCGGCGAACGCGGCGGCAGCGCGGCACACCACCCGACTGATATCGGCTGCGGCTGACGAGGTTTCGGCGGCGATCACCACGTTCTTCACCGCTTACGGCCAGGAGTTCCAGGCACTCAGCGAGCGGGCCAACGCGTTTCATCAGCACTTCGTTCGGACGCTGGGCGCGGCGTCGAATTCATACCTGAGCGCGGAGGCGATCAACGCATCGACGCTCGCCGGCCCACTGAGTACCGGCGTCACCACCTTGATCATGGGCGGCACCGGTAACCCCACCCCGAATGCCGCCTACCTCAACAACATCTACAACGCCTACATCGCCCCGCTGATCGCGCCGCAGTCGGCCATCCCGACCGGATTGACCACCCCCGAGCAGGGCTTCCCGCTGACCGGCCTGAACAGTCTGACCTACGACACGTCGGTCGCCCGGGGACTCGAGATCTTGAAGCAGGCGATCGCCGCACAACCATTGGGCACGCACACCGTCGCGTTCGGCTTCTCCCAAAGCGCCAGCATCATCACCGAATATCTGAAAGGCATTGCCAACGGCTCGATCACCGGGCCGCCCCCGGCCGACCTGAGCTTCGTACTGGCCGGCAACCCCAACAACCCCAACGGCGGGCTGTTCCAGCGCTTCGTCGGGATGTACCTTCCTGGCGTCAACGAGACATTCAGCGGTGCGACACCGGACTTGGCATACAACACCTCGATTTACACCATCCAATACGACGGTTTCGCCCACTTCCCGCGGTACCCGCTCAACCTGCTGGCCGACGCCAACGCTCTGGCCGGCATGTACTACGGCCACCTGAGTCCGGCTCCCGCGTACGAAACCCTCACGCCCGCACAGATTGCGTCGGCGATAGTCGCGCCGGTGTCTCCCGGGGCAACCGGCAACACCACCTACTACATGATTCCGAGCCAGGACCTGCCACTGCTGCGGCCGCTGAATCTGCCACAACCGGTGCTCAACCTGATACAGCCGCCCCTGCGGGTGTTGATCGACCTGGGGTACGGCGATATCGGCGGCGTCAACACCGAATACGCGAACCTGCCCACTCCGGCCAGCCTGTTCCCGGTGATCAATCCGGTCAACGTCGGCAGCTATCTGGTCAAGGGAACCGTGCAAGGCATTCAGGCCAACCTGGTGTGGGCGGGTGTGCTGCCGCAGACATACCTGCCCGACACCTATCCCTACGTCGCGTCGTTGCACCCGGGACTCACCGTCAACCTCGGCCAGCCCAGCGTCACCGCGGTATCCGCGGTGACGACCGGGCTGGGCACGCTGCTGCGCGCGCTGAACATTCCGCCCCTGACGGGCTGACCCGCGGCGCGCCGTCCCCGTCAGCGAACCCCCGCCGGCTCTTTCGCGACGTCTGTGGCTTCCGCCGATCCGCGACCACGCCGCCGAGCGCGCAACGCGTCAACCGACCACGGGCCGGGCCCGACGATGAGCAGGAACGTCACCGTCAGCAACTGGGCGTACTCGGAGCGCACTTCATGCAGCACTGCCCAGAACCCGGTCTGTGGAGGCACCGGAGGCAAGGGCAGCGGCGACACCCCGAGGAAGATGGCGATCTTGGTGGACAGCATCGCGACGATCATCTCCACGATGAAGGGGATGCTGATGAAGCGGGTGAACAAGCCCAGCAACAACAGCACTCCGCCGGTGATCTCAAGCAGCCCAACGAAGTTCGCGCTCAACTCCGGGAACGGGATACCGATCTTGGCGAAGCGCCCGACGCCCTGGTTCGGGAGCACGAACTTCAAAATGCCCTCCCACAGAAACACTCCCCCGGCCATCAGCCGGATCAGCAGTGTCGCCGCGGGCGCGTCGGTGGGCGGATGAGCAAGCCAGTGCCACAGTTTCGCCGGTGGGGCTGGTTGGTTGTACAGCGTCGTCACGGTGATCCTCCACGTCGATGGGCCCGCCCGTCGCGAGCCCGTCAACATCTAGGGCCGTGGGTTACAACCCCTTACGCCGGAACCGCCTCGGGGCTGCGCACGTCGGCCGACCTGGTCAGCCTCAGGGCCGAGTCGACGACGCCGTCATTGCGCAACGTCTTGACGTCGGTGTAGTAGCTCATCGACGTGAGCCACGGCTGACCGGCACCCTGCCGCGGGAACTGGTGCACCGCGCGCTGGACGTAGCCGGCTCCGAAGTCCAGCAACGGCCGGGTCTCCATGCCCGGGTCGTCGAGCACGGGGCGGGCGGTGTCGAAACCGCTGGCGTCCATGTACGCCAGCAGCCGGCACAGGTGTTCGCACAGCAGACCGACCTTGAGCGTCCACGAGGAGTTGGTGTAGCCGATCGCGTACGCGAAGTTGGGTACGTCGGACAACATCATGCCCTTGTAAGCCACATGGTCGGGCAGGTTGACCGGCGCCCCGTCGACCGTCAGAGACATGCCGCCGAACGCCTGCAGGTTCAAACCCGTTGCGGTGACGATGATGTCGGCGTCGAGCTCCCGGCCGGACTCGAGCAGGATGCCGTTCTCCGTGAACGTCGCGATGCGGTCGGTCACCACCGACGCGCTTCCGTTCTTGATCGCTTTGAACAGGTCGGAGTCGGGCACCGCGCACAGCCGCTGGTCCCACGGGTTGTAGGTGGGGCTGAAGTGTTCGTCGACGGGGTAATTCTCCGGAAGCTGCCTGGCATTGAGGTAGCGGATGGCTTTTCTCGCCAGGACCGGGAACCGCTGGCAGAACTCGAAGACCGCACGCTGCTGAAGGATGTTCTTGCGGCGGGCCAGGGCATAACCGCGCTTGCCGCCGAACAACTTCTGCGCCGTGTTGGCGATGACGTCCTTCGACGGCACCGGCATGATGTAGGTCGGTGAGCGCTGCAGCATGGTCACGTGCCCGGCACGTTCGGCCATGGCCGGCAACAACGTCACGGCGGTAGCGCCGCTGCCGATGATGACCACCTTCTTACCGGTGTAGTCAAGGTCCTCGGGCCACTGCTGAGGGTGCACGATCTGGCCGGTGAAGCGCTCGCGGCCCTCGAAGTGCGGCGTGTAGCCCTCGTCGTAGCGGTAGTACCCGCCGGCGCAGAACAACCAGTTGGCGCTGATCTGTGTCCGGGCCCCGGTGTCCGTCTGCTCGACGTCCACCACCCAACGCGCGTCGGCGCTCGACCAGGACGCACCGTGCACCTTGTGGTGGAACCGGATCTTGCGGTCGATGCCGTTCTCGGCGGCCGTCTCGCGCAGGTAGGCGAGGATCTTGTCCGCGGTTGCGATGGCGTCCTCGTCGCGCCACGGCTTGAACTCGTAACCGAAGGTGTGCAGGTCGGAGTCCGAACGAATTCCCGGGTAGCGGAACAGGTCCCAGGTGCCGCCGGTGGCGGCGCGTGCCTCCAGGATCGCGTAGCTGCGAGCCGGGTGTTCGCGCTGCAGGTAGTAGGCGGCCCCGATGCCGGAGATGCCGGCTCCGACGATGAGGACGTCGACGTGCTCGATGGCGGTGTCTACGGCTGTGTAGGACATGAGCTTGGCTCCTGACGCAGGTGAACTGTTGCATTAATGGTGGCGATCGCGAGGCCTCGAACCAAGAGAAGATCTGCCCAAATCACCTGAACCCGTGGTGCACATTGCACCACTAAATTACGGTGGCTAAATGTCCTGGAAACGTCCGTCGGAGCCGGTCAGGGAGCTGATTCGGCAATGTGCGCAGATCACCGTCAACCCGCGAGCTGAATGGCTGGAAGAACTCGACGCCGAGGTGCTCGCGGCCAGCCCCGCCATTGCCGCCGATCCGGAACTCGCCGCAGCGGTCAGCCGCAGCAATCGGGCGAACCTCTACTTCTGGGGGGCGGCCAATGTCCGCGATCCCGGAGCGCCGGTACCTCCCAACACCGGGCCCGAACCGATGAATATCGCGCGCGAGGTGGCGCGTCGTGGGCTCACCGCGTTCACCCTCGACGCTTATCGCGTCGGTGAAGCCGTGGCATGGCGCCGATTGATGGAGATCGCCTTCGAGCTGACGTCAGACCCGGCCGAACTGCACGAGTTGCTGGACGTGTGCTCCCGGTCGATCAGCGCGTTCATCGACGGCACCCTGGCGGGCATCGCCACCCGGATCGACCGGGAACTCGACGACCTGACCCGTGGGACCCACGCGGAGCGGCGTGAAACCGTGGCGCTGATCCTCGATGGCGCCCCCATCACCCGCAAGAGAGCCGAGGCGCGTCTGGGCTACGCCCTGACCGGCCCCCATACCGCGGCGGTCATCTGGAGCGACGACCCGGCGGGCGACATGGCCCGCCTCGACGCGGCCGCCGAGGCGCTGGGACAAGCCGCCAAGGTGCGGCCACTGACGATCCTCGCCAGCACCGCGACTCGTTGGGTGTGGGTGCCGGGCAAGTCCATAAACACTGTGGCGCTGGGCAATTCGATCGCTGCCATGTCCGATATCCGGGTCGCGATCGGGCCGTGCGCCGAGGGCATCGATGGATTTCGGCGCAGCCATTTCGACGCGATCACCACTCAGCAGATGATGGCGCGTCTGCAATCACCGCAGCGCGTGGCGTTCTTCGCCGACGTGGAACTGGTGGCGCTGATCACCGGCGACACCGACCGCGCCACCGAGTTCGTCCACCATGCGCTCGGCGAGCTGGAAGCGGCGGGTAGCGAACTACAGGAATATGTGCGGGTTTTCGTCGACGAGCAGTGCAACGCGTCCCGCGCTGCAGCGCGGCTGTTCACCCACCGCAACACCCTGCTCCGCCGCTTGGCCCGCGCGGACGAACTGCTACCCCGGCCCCTGGCCGAAAACAGCGTCAACATCGCCGTGGCGCTGGACGTGCTGCGCTGGCGTGGCAAGTAGTCGGGCGTCTGGCCGGCGAATTCAGCGAATTTCGCGAATCCCCTGCGGGCGCGGCATCGAGCCGCTAGTGTTCGTTTCAAGGTCGGGGGACCAAAACGTCAGGGGTCGGGGGACCCTAAAATTCAACACCGTTCAGCGGTGCAGCATGCGCATCAGGGGTGTGCTTGATCGGGCAGTCGTCCGGCACTGGTAACGCCGTTGGGACAAGGAGTCGAACCGCGCCTAGTGCCCGGTTCGGCCGCGCAGTGGGATGATAACGACGTGGCTGACGGCGAAATCCCTTCAGACGGCGCCGGCGCGCCCGAGCAATCGGCGCCCGTCGAGCAACCCATCCTCGCGCCGCCGGTGAGCGGGACCGAGAAGACAACGTGGAAAACCCTGTTCGCCGCGCTGCCCGGGCACCTCGCCGCTGGGTTGAGCCACCTCGGCCAGTGGCTGAATCACCTGGGGCGGTGGCTGGCCCGGCTGGGCAGGCGCCTCGCGCGGCTGGCCGAGGTCAAACCGACTCCGCCGCAGAAGCTCGCCCTGCTCGGCGGGCTGGCTGCGATCAGCATCTTCGGCGCCCTCGCGTTCCCCGCCAATCCCATCGGGCAGGCGTGCGTCATCGCATTTGTCCCCGGACTCTGCATCGCCATCGGCATCTTCGGAACTCGCTGGCACACCCGCCAGGGAGTCGACCAGCACATGCTGAAGGTCACGCAGACCGCCATCCAGGAAACCCAGCAGTTGCGAAGATCGGTCCACTACGTCGACGACCGGCTTTCGGCCGCGCAGAATCACCTCGAAAGCGGTAACGGCGACGGCGCGCTGATCGAGGTGGTGCGCGCCAAGGTCGCGACGGAATTGTCCTTGGGTGCCGCGAAACCGGTTTCCCCCCAATGGGGTTCGGCACTGCCGGTCGAGGCGCTCGACGGAAGCCGACTGATCAGCGGCAGCGTCGCTCGCGTCGAAGATCAATACACGTTGATCATCAACCGTGGCTTGGTGCACGGCGTGCAGCCCGACATGGTCTTCGCGGTGCTGTCAGCCGCGGGTGACCCGATTCGCGATCCTGAGACGGGTGAGGTGATCGGAGAGCTGCCGGCCGAGAAGCTGCGCGTCAAAGTGGTTGACGTGCAACCGAAGTACTCCCGTGCGGTGACGTTCCGGACATTCGCACCCACCGACGTCGGGTATCCGGCGCTGGCCGGATCCGCCCGCGGCGCCTCCGGTCCGGCGGATGCCGGGGCCTTCGACTTCATCGACGAGTCGATCAGCCGGATGCTCGAAGCGGAACTGGCGGAGCCGGTTTCCGCGCGCGAGACGATAGCCAACGCGAAGTCACTCGCGCGCAAAGACGTGCCGGTGCGGCCCCACGCCATTGTCGATATCGGCGACCGGGTTCAGCAGGTAAGTCAGGTCGCAAGAACCGGGTAGAGCACGTGGCTGCCGCGGAGCCCTTTGAGTTCGACCTCCCTGGGGGTGCCCAGCACGATGTCGGAATCCGCTGAGACCGCCTCCCGCACCGTCTCGCTCACCAGGATTTCTCCACCGTCGGCCTGGCCGGCCACCCGGGCCGCCATAGCCACGTTGCGGCCGAACAGGTCGTCGCCCCGCCGCACCGACTCGCCCATGTGGAGGCCGATCCGCACCCGGATGTCATCCCACCGCTCGGGGTCCGACCGCAGCGCGCGCTGCGCCACACCGTCCTGATCGCGAGTGGGGCGACTCCCGGCCGTCGTCGACGGCGCGGCCTGTTCTGCCCTATTCGCCGCAGTGCATTCCTGGCACCGCGCAGCTTGTTCCGGGACACGACGAGTACGACGAACATCGCGATCAAGCAGGCGAACTCGACCAGGGCGACGAGCGCCCAGAGGATCGTGGCGCTCACTGCGGGTAAGGCTCCCCCGCCCGCCGCAGCATCGCCTCCGCATGCCGCAGCACCGGGGAGTCCACCATCTGCCCTTCGAACGCGAAAACCCCGCGCTCGGTCTTGGCCGCCTGTAACACCCGGCGCGCCCAGTCCACCGTTTCGTCGCTGGGACGATAAGCCTTGCGCACCACGTCAACCTGACTGGGATGGATACACACGGTTACGTCGAAGCCCACCGCCACGGCATCGACAGCCTCCGTCTGCAGGCCCTCGATGTCGCGGATGTCCAGGTGCACCGCGTCGAGCGCCAGCCGGTCAAACGCGTTGGCCGCCAACAGGGTTGTCGAGCGAACGTGACGCGCGACGTCGCGGTAGGTACCGTCCGCGCGCCGGCTGGAGCTACCGCCCAGCGTGGCGATCAGATCCTCGGCACCCCACATCATCCCGACAGTGCGCTCGGCTGCGGCGATCTCGGCAGCGAACAACGCTCCCCGCGCCGTCTCGACCAGGGCGATGACATCGCGCGGCGCCAGGGCCGCCACCTGGGCGGCGGACTCGGTCTTGGGCAACATCACCGTCGTGTAGGCGGTATCCGCCAATGCTTCCAGGTCACGCGCCTGGTCCTCGGTGCCGGCCGCGTTGATCCGCACCACAGTGCGCTCCGGGTCCAGCGGCGTGTCCCGCAGCGCCTGGCGCGCGGCCGGCTTCTCCGCGGCCGCCACACCGTCTTCCAGGTCAAGGATCACCACATCGGCCGCCGCGGAAGCCTTGGTGAACCGCTCAGGACGGTCGGCCGGGCAGAACAGCCATCCCGGCCCCGCGTCACGCAGGCTCATGACGGGCGCCTCTGCACCAGCGTGGTGCGAACCGCTTTCGCCACGACGTCACCGTGCTGGTTGCGTCCGGTGTGCTCCAGCGTGACGATGCCTTCGCCGGGGCGGCTCTTCGACTCCCGCTTGTTGGTGCACACGGTCTCGGCATAGAGGGTGTCACCGTGAAACACCGGCTTGGGAAAGGACACCTCGGAGAAGCCGAGGTTGGCGACGATGGTGCCCAATGTCAACTGCGCGACGGACAGCCCCACCAGCGTGGAGAGCGTGAACATCGAGTTCACCAGCCGCTCACCCCGAAAGCCCGGTTGTTCGGCCGCCCAGGCCGCATCCAGGTGTAGCGACTGGGTGTTCATGGTCAGCGTGGTGAACAGCACGTTGTCGGCCTCGGTGACGGTACGGCCCGGCCGGTGCAGGTACGTCGTGCCGACCTCGAACTCCTCAAACCACAAGCCGCGCTGGACGATCCGCTTCGACTCGCCGACTGTGGAATCTGCGACGCGACTCGCCGATACAGCGTCGCCAGATTCACTCTCGGCGGGTGTCCCCGCCGTCATGACAGCCCCAGCGACCGGGCGATCAGCATCAACTGCACCTCGGTGGTGCCCTCGCCGATTTCCAGGATCTTGCTGTCCCGGTAGTGACGGGCAACGGGGTACTCGTTCATGAACCCATAGCCGCCGTGAATCTGGGTGGCGTCCCGGGCATTGTCCATCGCCGCCTCCGAGGAGACCATCTTGGCGATCGCGGCTTCCTTCTTGAACGGCTTGCCGGCCAACATCTTTGCCGCGGCGTCGTAGTACGCGGTGCGAGCCACGTGGGCTCGGGCTTCCATGCGGGCGATCTTGAAACTGATCGCCTGGTAAGAGCTGATCGGCTGGCCGAACGACTGCCGCTCGTTGGCGTACTTGACGCTTTCGTCGACGCAGCCCTGCGCCACCCCAGTGGCCAGCGCGGCGATCGCGATGCGGCCCTCGTCGAGGATCGACAGGAAGTTGGCATAACCCTTGCCGCGGGTGCCCAGCAGGTTCTCCTGCGGGACACGCGCATCGTCGAAGGTCAGCGGATGAGTGTCCGAGGCGTTCCAGCCCACCTTGTTGTAGGTCGGCTCGACGATGAATCCCGGTGTGCCGTTGGGCACGATGATGGTCGAGATCTCCTTCTTGCCGTCGGCGATACTGCCCGTGACGGCGGTGACGGTCACCAGTGAGGTGATGTCGGTGCCGGAGTTGGTGATGAACTGCTTGCTGCCGTTGACGATCCATTCACCGCCCTCCAGGCGGGCCGTGGTGCGGGTGCTGCCGGCGTCCGAGCCCGCGCCGGGTTCGGTGAGCCCGAATCCGGCCAGTGCGCGCCCCGCCAGCAGGTCGGGCAGCCACTGCTGCTTCTGCTCCTCGGTGCCGAACCGGTAGATCGGCATCGCGCCCAGACCGACGCCGGCTTCCAGGGTGATGGCCACCGACTGGTCGATCTTGCCGAGCTCCTCCAGCGCCAGACTCAGGGCGAAGTAGTCACCGCCCATGCCGCCGTACTCCTCGGGGAAGGGCAGGCCGAACAGCCCCATCTCCCCCATCTTGGCGACGACCTCGTAGGGAAAGCTGTGCTCCTCATCGTGTTTGGCCGAGACCGGCGCCACCACGGTGCGCGCGAAGTCGGCCACTGTGTCGCGGAGGTCCTCGTATTCCTTCGGAATGGTCCCTGCGGGAATCGTTGTCGTCATGATTCGCTAATCCTTGCTTTCTGTTGCTTCTTTGGTGGCCGGGACCAGGCGGGCCAGCACCTGGTCGACTGTCACCTGGTCACCGACGGACACCAATACCTCCACCTGCCCGGAGACGGGTGCCGCCAGGGAGTGCTCCATCTTCATCGCCTCGACGACTACCACCACGTCGCCCTCCGAAACCTCGGTGCCCGAATCCACCTGCACCGCAATGACGCTGCCCGGCATCGGGCTGACGACCTCGGCCGGACGCTCGCCCGCGGCGCGGTGAATCTTGTGTTCCTCGGCCTCGCGGATGTGCCAGGTACCGCGCTCGTCGGCGATCCACAGATGCCGATCCGCCTCGGCCCACCGGTACTCCCGGCGCACACCGCCGAGCACCACGCTCAGTCGGCCCGACTCGAGTCGCGCACTCGCGGAGACGGTTTCACCATCCCCGACCTGAACCTCGGCCGCATCCGGCAGGCCCCACACCGAGACGGTCTCGGTGCGCTGCGGGGTGCGCATCGCGGTGCGCACCGGTGCGCTGTCCGCACCGATCCGCCATCCGCTCGGAGCGGCCCACAGGTTGCCGCGACCCCGCCGTTCCAGGGCCCACTGGACATACAGACCGCCCGCGGCGAACACATCGTCGGGTGCCGGCAGCGGCTCAAAATCACCGAGCCGCTCGTCCAGCAGCGCGGTGTCGAGGTCCCCGGCCTGCACCCGTTCGTCGGCGAGCAGAAAGCGGAGAAACTCGATGTTGGTCTGTACACCCAGCACCGCGGTCTTCGACAGCGCCTGATCGAGCCTCGCCAGCGCCTGCGCCCGGTCCGTCCCGTGCGCGATCACCTTGCTCAGCATCGGGTCGTAGTCGCTGCCGACCACCGTGTCACTCAACAACGACGAGTCCACGCGAACGCCGGGACCGGACGGCTCGACGACCCGCAGTACCCGGCCGCCGGTGGGCAGAAATCCGCGCGCCGGATCCTCGGCGTACACCCGGGCTTCGATTGCGTGTCCACGCAATTCGATGTCGTCCTGCGCGAACGCCAGCTTCTCGCCGGCGGCCACCCGCAGCTGCCACTCGACGAGGTCCAGACCGGTCACCTCCTCGGTGACCGGGTGTTCCACCTGCAGCCGGGTGTTCATCTCCATGAAGAAGAACTCGTCGGGACGGTCGGCGGAGACGATGAACTCCACGGTGCCGGCGCCGACGTAGTCGACGCTGCGTGCGGTGTCGCACGCCGCGGCGCCGATCCGCGCCCGGGTCGCTGGATCCAGCAGGGGTGACGGCGCCTCTTCGATCACCTTCTGGTGGCGTCGTTGCAGGCTGCATTCGCGCTCGCCGAGGTGCACCACGTTGCCGTGGGTGTCGGCGAGCACCTGAACCTCGATATGCCTGGGCCGCAACACAAACCGCTCCAGGAACAGGGTGTCGTCACCGAACGCGGAGGCGGCTTCGCGTCGTGCGCTCACCAACGCCTCACGCAATCGGGCGGGGTCCTGCACCATCCGCATGCCTTTGCCGCCACCACCGGCGGACGGCTTGACCAGCACCGGGTAGCCCACGTCGTCGGCTGCGGCGATCAGCTCGTCATCGGTCAGGCCCGGCCGCGCGATCCCGGGCACCACCGGCACGTCGAACGCCGCGACCGCGTTCTTGGCGGCGATCTTGTCGCCCATCACCTCGATCGCGCGCGCCGGCGGCCCCAGGAACACCACTGCGGCCCGGTCGCAGGCAGCGGCGAAATCCGCGTTCTCCGAGAGGAATCCGTACCCGGGGTGGATCGCCTGCGCCCCGGTCTGCACCGCAGCGTCGACCACCTTCGCGATGTCGAGATAGCTTTCCCGCGCCGGCGCCGGCCCCAGCCGTACCGCGCAGTCGGCTTCGAGCACGTGACGGGCATCGGCGTCGGCGTCGCTGTAGACGGCCACCGAACGGATGCCCAGCCGGCGCAGCGTGCGGATCACCCGTACCGCGATCTCGCCGCGGTTGGCCACTAAGACAGTGTCAAACATGTCACATCCGGAAGACGCCGTAGGAGACCGATTCCAGCGGGGCGTGGGCGCACACCGAAAGTGCGAGTCCCACAACCGTTCTGGTATCGGCGGGGTCGATGATGCCGTCGTCCCACAGACGGGCGGTCGAATAGTAGGGGTTGCCCTGGTCCTCGTACTGCGCGCGGATCGGCGCCTTGAACGCCTCTTCCTCCTCTGGCGACCAGGGCTTGCCGGAGGCCGAAAGCTGTTCACCGCGCACGGTTGCCAGCACCGAGGCGGCCTGTTCGCCACCCATCACCGAGATGCGCGCATTCGGCCACATCCACAGGAACCGCGGCGAGTACGCCCGCCCGCACATTGAGTAGTTGCCTGCGCCGTAGGATCCGCCGATCACCACCGTCAGCTTGGGGACCCGCGCACACGCCACAGCGGTGACCATCTTGGCGCCGTGTTTGGCGATTCCGCCCGCCTCGTAATCGCGGCCGACCATGAACCCGGCGATGTTCTGCAGGAACAGCAGCGGGATCCGGCGTTTGTCGCACAGTTCGATGAAATGCGCTCCCTTGACCGCGGATTCGCTGAACAGCACGCCGTTGTTGGCGATGATGCCCACCGGGTGGCCGTGGATGTGCGCGAAGGCGGTCACCAGCGTTTTACCGTAGTTGGCCTTGAACTCGCTGAACTGGCCGCCGTCGACCAGGCGCACGATCACCTCATGGACGTCATAAGGCACCCGCGGGTCCGGGGGCACCACGTCGTAGAGCTCGGTCTGGTCGAACTTTGCGCTCACCGTCGGCGCGATGTCCCACTGCGCGGGTTCGCGAGGGCCGAACGTGGCCGCGATCGAACGCACGATCCGCAGCGCGTCCTCGTCGTCCTCGGCCAGGTGGTCGGTGACACCGGACACCCGGGAATGCAGATCCCCGCCGCCGAGTTCCTCGGCCGTGACGATCTCGCCGGTGGCCGCCTTCACCAACGGCGGGCCGCCGAGGAAGATGGTGCCCTGCTCGCGGACGATGACGGCTTCGTCGCTCATCGCCGGCACGTAGGCGCCGCCCGCGGTGCACGAGCCGAGCACCGCCGCGACTTGCGGAATTCCCCTGGCGCTCATGGTCGCCTGGTTGTAGAAGATCCGGCCGAAGTGTTCGCGGTCGGGGAACACCTCGTCCTGGCGGGGCAGGAAAGCGCCGCCGGAGTCGACGAGGTAGATGCAGGGCAACAGATTCTGCAGCGCGACCTCCTGGGCGCGCAGGTGCTTCTTGACCGTCATGGGGTAATAGGTGCCGCCCTTGACAGTGGCGTCGTTGGCCACGATCACACACTCGCGGCCCGACACCCGCCCGATGCCGGTGATGATCCCCGCGCCGGGGGACTCGTCGCCGTACATGCCGTTGGCGGCCAGCGCGGCCAGCTCCAGGAAGGGGCTGCCCGGGTCGAGCAGACGGTCCACTCGTTCCCGGGGCAGTAGTTTGCCGCGGCTGACGTGCCGCTCGCGGGCGCGCGCGTTTCCGCCGAGGGCGGCCGCGGCGAGTTTCTCGTTGAGGTCGGCGACCAGCCGGCGGTGCTCGTCGGCGAAGGACGGGGCGATCGTCGTCACCGCGTCACCAGGTCCGAAAGAATAAGCGGCGGCTGGGTTTTGGCGAGCACCTCGTCGACCGAGACATCCGGGGCGGTTTCGATGAGGTGCAGGCCGTCGTCGCATACGTCGATGACCGCCAGTTCGGTGACGATCCGGTTGACGCAGCCCACGCCGGTCAGCGGCAGGGTGCAGCGCTCCAGGATCTTGGGGCTGCCGTCCTTGGCGGCGTGCTCCATCATCACGATCACCTTGCGGGCGCCGTGCACCAGGTCCATCGCGCCGCCCATACCCTTGACCATCTTGCCGGGGATCATCCAGTTGGCGAGGTCGCCGGTGACCGAAACCTGCATGGCGCCAAGGACAGCCACGTCGAGGTGGCCACCGCGGATGACCCCGAATGAGGTCGAGGAGCCGAAAAACGACGCGCCGGGCAGCACGGTCACCGTCTCTTTGCCGGCGTTGATCAGGTCGGCGTCGACGTCCTCGCGCCGCGGGTAGGGCCCGACGCCCAGGATCCCGTTCTCCGAGTGCAGCACGACGTGGACGCCGTCGGGGATGTGGTTGGGGATCAGCGTAGGCATTCCGATCCCGAGGTTGACGTACTGGCCGTCGGTGAACTCCGCGGCGATCCGGGCCGCCATCTCATCTCTGCTCCAGGTCACTTGGCGCCACTCCCTTCCCTCGCGAACGTGAAGCAGGCTTCACGTTCGGCGTCGAGCGTGCAACCAGCTTCACGCTCGGCGCATCCGACCGCCATCACCGCACCGTCTCCTTCTCAATCCGCTTCTCCGGGTTGGGCACGTGCACCACGCGCTGCACGAACACGCCGGGCGTATGCACCGTGGCCGGGTCGATCTCACCGGGCTCCACCAGGTGCTCGACCTCGGCGATCGTGATGCGCCCGGCCGGTGCGCATTCGGGGTTGAAGTTGCCGGCGGCGTAGCGATACACCAGGTTGCCGTGCCGGTCGCCCTTCCAGGCGTGCACCAGCGCGAAATCCGTGCGGATCCCCCGCTCAAGAACGTAGGTCACGCCGTCGAACTCACGGGTCTCCTTGGGCGGCGACACGATAGCGACCTCGCCCGAGGCGTCGTAGCGCCACGGCAGCCCACCGTCGGCGATCTGGGTTCCCACTCCGGCCGGGGTGTAGAAACCAGGAATGCCCATGCCGCCGGCCCGCAGCCGCTCGGCCAGGGTGCCCTGTGGGGTCAGCTCCACCTCCAGTTCGCCGGATAGGAACTGCCGCGCGAACTCTTTGTTCTCGCCCACATAGGACGAGATGGTGCGACGGATTCGCTTGTGCAGCAACAACACTCCTAGGCCGATGCCGTCGACGCCGCAGTTGTTGGACACCGTCTCCAAGTCGGTGACCCCGAGGTCGGCCAACGCCGAGATCAGCGCCTCCGGGATGCCGCACAGCCCGAATCCCCCGACGGCGAGCGACGAGCCGTCGGTTATGTCAGCGACCGCCTCCGCGGCGGTAGCCACCACCTTGTCCATTTGTCGCAGTGCCTCCGATTTCAGTTAATAATCATTAACTAAGTCTGTGAGAATACCATTCCCGACCGGGTGCGTCCAGGGCGGGTGGGCCGCTCAGCAGCGGCTACGGACTGCCGCGGAGCCACTCGATCGCCGCCTCGCGCATCTCGACTTTGCGGACCTTGCCGGTGACCGTCATCGGGAACTCCTCGACGATCCGCAGATACCTCGGAATCTTGAACCGGGCGATGCGGCCGGCGCAGAACTCCCGCAGCTCGTCGATGGTCAACTCCGCGGCCCCGTCGCGTAGCTTGACGACGGCCATGACCTCCTCGCCGTAGCGTTCGTCCGGCACTCCGATCACGTGTGCATCGACGATGGCGGGATGGGTGTGAAGGAACTCCTCGATCTCGCGCGGCGAGATGTTCTCGCCACCGCGCATGACAATGTCCTTGATGCGTCCGGTGATCTGCACGTACCCGCAGGCGTCCATCGCGGCCAGGTCCCCGCTGTGCATCCATCCGTCTGCGTCGATCACCTCGGCCGTCTTCGCCGGGTCATTCCAGTAACCCGACATCACCGAGTAGCCGCGGGTACAGAACTCACCGGACACGCCGCGCGGCACCGTCTGGCCGGTGCCCGGGTCCACCACCTTGATCTCCAGGTGCGGACCCACGCGGCCAACGGTAGAGACACGCCGTTCCAGCGCATCGTCGGTGCGGGTCTGTGTTGACACCGGGCTTGTCTCGGTCATTCCGTAGCAGATCGAGACCCCGGGCATGTGCATGCGCCCGATCACCTGACGCATCACCTCGACCGGGCACGGGGCGCCCGCCATGATTCCGGTGCGAAGGCTGTTCACCTCGTAGTCGGCGAAGTCCGGGAGGCCGAGTTCGGCGATGAACATCGTCGGCACTCCGTACAGGCTGGTGCAGCGTTCGGCGTGCACCGCCCGCAAGGTCGGGGCGGGATCGAAACTGGGCGCCGGGATGACCATGCAGGCGCCGTGGCTGGTGGCCGCCAGGTTGCCCATCACCATGCCGAAGCAGTGGTAGAAGGGCACCGGGATGCAGATCCGGTCGTGTTCGGTGTATTCGAGCAGCTCCCCCACCAAGTAGCCGTTGTTCAGGATGCTGCGGTGGCTCAGCGTGACGCCCTTCGGGTAACCCGTTGTGCCAGAGGTGTATTGGATGTTGATCGGATCGGCGGGCGACAGCGTCGCTGCCACCCGCGCCAGCGCGGCCGGGTCGGCATCCGGGCCGGCCAACGCATCCCAGCCGGCGGTGCCCATAATCACCACCTCGTGCAAGTCGGTACAGTCGGGCCTGACCTCCTTCAGCATCGAGAGGTAGTCGGCGTCCCTGAAACCGGGGGCGGCGACCACCATCGAAATCCCGGACTGCTGTAAGGCGTAGGCCAATTCGCGTGCCCGATAGGCCGGGTTGATGGTCACCAGGATCGCCCCGATCTCGGCGGTGGCGTACTGGACGAGAACCCACTCCCACCGGTTGGGCGCCCAGATGCCTACCCGATCCCCCACACCGATTCCGGCCCGTAACAGCCCAGTCGCCAACCGGCGCACGTCGGCGACGAATTCGGTGTAGTTCCACCGCCGGCCCGCCGCGACATCGACCAGTGCGTCGCGCGACCCGAACGTCGTTGCGGTGTCGGCAAGATTCGCGCCGATGGTCGTCTCGAGCAGTGCGGGCACAGCCGGACCGCGTTCGTAGGAAAGCGGTTTGCGTTCTGCGGCGTCGGTGGTTGCCACGGTTCCTCCGGCCGGTGATTGGGTGCTACGTTAGTGACGATTAACCGACATGTCCAGGAGGCCGTCATGCCTGCGTCCGCCCCGGACGACGAACCCGGACCGCCCGAGCCGCCAAATCGCCGCAGCCAGTTGAAGTCCGACCGGCGCCAGCAACTGTTGTCGGCCGCTGAGCGGCTGTTCGCCGAGCGCGGATTCCTCGCGGTGCGGCTGGAAGACATCGGCGCCGCCGCCGGCGTGAGCGGGCCGGCCATCTACCGCCACTTCCCCAACAAGGAATCACTGTTGGTCGAGTTGCTGGTCGGCATCAGCGCCGGGTTGCTCGCGGGCGCGCGGGCAGTGCAGGCCCGTGGCGCCGGCGCGGCCACGACCCTGGACGGCCTGATCGATTTCCACCTCGACTTCGCACTCGGCGAACCTGACCTGATCCGGATTCAAGACCGTGATCTTGCCCACCTGCCCGCGGCCGCCGAACGGCAGGTACGCAGGGCCCAGCGGGAGTACGTGGAGATCTGGGTGGGAGTGCTGCGCGAACTCCACCCCACCCTCGCCGAAGCCGACGCCCGGCTGATGGCACACGCCGCATTCGGGCTGTTGAACTCCACGCCGCACAGCATGAAGTCGGCCGAGACCAAGCCTGCCCGCACGCTCCGGTCGCGCGCGGTCATGCGGGCGATGACGCTCGCAGCGCTGACCGCCGGCGGTCAGTAGCCACCCGCGGGGTTGAGCCGGTCTTGAAACCCGTACGGCGCGATGCCCGGTACCCTTCGAAGTGGATATGAACGATCCACGTCGCACCCAGCAATTCGGTCCCCCTCAACCGGGGTCTAGTTCGGCGTGGGCGCAGCATCCCGGGGATTCGGACCCCGTCGATTACCCGGCATACGCCGATGAGATGCCCTACGCCAGCTACGGCGGAGGTGGCGGTTCGCCATGGTCGCCCGGCGCCTATCAACCCAACGCCACCCAGCAGTTGCCGCCGCAGTACTGGCAGCAGGATGGGCCGCCGAAGGCTGAACAACCCCCCGAGGGCCCGCCGCGTTCACCACGGTGGTTGTGGTTCGTGGCCGGCGCGGCGGTGTTGCTCGTCATCGGTCTGGTCGTGGCGCTCGTCATCGCCAACGGTGCGCTGAAGCAGCAGACCGCGATCGAACCCCTGCCGCCGGTACCCAGCACCACGGTCGCTCCCCCGACCACCCGCACGACGTCGCCGCCCTCCACCACCCGCAGACCGCCGCGCACCACCACGACCGCGCCGCCGGGTACGACCACGCCGCCCGGGGCGCCCAACACACCGGGTGCCATGCAGACGGTCGTCTACACCGTCTCCGGTGAGGGCCGCGCGATCAGCGTGATGTACATGGACGCCGGCGACATGATCCAGACCGAGTTCAACGTCGCCCTGCCGTGGACCAAACAAGTCAGCCTGTCCACCTCGGCGAAGGCCCCGGCGAGCGTCACGGTCGTCAACATCGGCCACGAGATCACCTGCTCGGTCACGGTGGCCGGGGTGCAGGTCAGACAGCGCACCGGACAGGGCCTGACCATCTGCGACGCCCCGCGCTAGTTCGGGACACGCACCTTCAGCATCGCCAGCAGCCCGACCAGCAGCACCAGGCAGATGCCGCCCAAACCGGCCCGGGCCACGCCGAAGATGTCGACGAAGACGGAGAACAACCACGGCCCCAGGAAGGCCACCGCGCGGCCCGTCATGGTGTACAGCCCGAAGGCCACACCCTCCTTGCCGTCCTGCGCCATGCGCAGCAGCAGCGCTCGCGCCGACGACTGGGAGGGGCCGATGAAGAGACACAGCAGCAGCCCGCACACCCAGAAAGCCAGCGCACCGGACAGGGCCAGCAAGCTGAGCCCCGAGGCGAGGATCGCCGTCAGCGACACCACGATGACCAGCTTGGAGCCGACCCGGTGGTCGATCAACCCGCCCAGCACCGCACCAATCGCGGCCACCACGCTCCCGGCGACCCCGAAGATCAGCACGTCGGCCTTCGACAAGGTGTAGACGTTGACGCCCAGCACCGCGCCGAACGCGAATATCGCCGCCAGGCCGTCCCGGAAGATCGCGCTGGCTATCAGGAAGTAGACGAGATTGCGGTCGCGCCGCCACTCCGCGGAGATGTCGACCCAGAGCTTGCGGTAGCCACCGAGCAGGCTCGTCTGCGGAAGGACCGTCGCCGTTACCGGATCGGTCGACCGGCGGGCGACGAGCAGCAAAGGCAGTCCCAGGATCGCCAGCCATGCCGCGGCCAACAGCATCGCCGCCCGCACGTTGAACCCGTCGTGGGTGGACAGGTGCAGCAGGCCGCGCTGCTCGCCGTCACCGGTCATGAAGCCCAGATAGACCAGGATCAGCAACAGAACGCTGCCGACGTAGCCCGCTGCCCAGCCGAAGCCGGAGATGCGCCCGGCCGTCGCCGGCGTCGAGAACTCCCGCAACATCGCGTTATAAGGAACGCTGGCCAGGTCGCCGCACGCCGCCGTCGCGGCCAGCAGCGCCAGGCCCGCGAACAGGTACCCGGGCTGATCGCGAATCTGTGACATTCCGCACGTCGTCACCACCGCGAGACCGGTCAGCACGCCCAGCGCGACATGCCGTCGGTGCGGCGACGCCACCCAGACGCCGACGACAGGCGCCAGCAACGCCACGACGATCCCCGCGACGGCTCCGGCACGCCCCAGCCAGCTCTCCGGCGTGGCGCCGCCGGGGGTGCCCTTCCCGACGCTGCTGGTCAGGTAGACGGAGAACACGAAGGTCGCCGTGATCGCGTTCAGGCCGGTGGAACCGCAGTCCCACAGCGCCCAGGCCGCGATCCGGGAGCGTTTCGCGGCGGGCCACCGCTCGTCGCGCCGAGCCTGCGAATCTTCAGGCTCGGCGCTCTGGCGATCGGCCGCGCCCGCCCCCGGGTCACTCATGCACAGAACTTTATTGCTTAGCGCCGCGCACCCGCTCCGCCCGCCCGCTGCCGCGCACTGTCTACGATCGTCGTCATGCCGATTCCCGCTCCCAGCCCCGACGCACGTGCCGTTGTCACCGGAGCTTCGCAGAACATCGGCGAGGCGCTGGCCACCGAGCTGGCCGCCCGGGGTTACAGCCTGATCATCACCGCGCGACGCGAGGACCTGCTCAACAAGCTTGCCGCCCGGCTCACTGACAGGTACCGCGTCACCGTCGAGGTGCGGCCGGCCGACCTCGCCGACCCCGCCGAGCGCGCCAGGCTCTGCGATGAACTGGCCACCCGGCCGATCTCGATCCTGTGCGCCAATGCCGGCACCGCGACATTCGGTCCGGTCGCCGATCTCGACCCGGCCGGCGAGAAGGCCCAGGTGCAGCTCAATGCCGTTGCGGTGCATGACCTTACGCTGGCGGTGCTGCCGGGCATGATCAAGCGCGGCGCCGGCGGGATCCTGATTTCGGGCTCAGCGGCCGGCAATTCGCCGATTCCGTACAACGCCACCTACGCCGCCACCAAGGCCTTCGCCAACACCTTCAGCGAATCGCTGCGCGGCGAAGTCCGCAAGCACGGCGTGCACGTCACGCTGCTCGCCCCGGGTCCGGTGCGCACGGATCTGCCCGAAGGTGACGAACGGTCGCTGGTGGAGAAGCTGGTGCCCGACTTCCTGTGGATCTCGACCGAACACACCGCGCAGGTGTCGCTGGATGCGTTGGAGCGCAACAAGATGCGCATCGTCCCCGGGCTGACGTCGAAGGCGATGTCGGTGGCAAGCGGGTACGCGCCCCGGGCCATCGTGGCGCCGATCGTGGGCGCGTTCTACAAGAAGCTCGGCGGCGGATAGCTTTCAGCGCCGGCGGCGACCGGAGCCGAAGATGCTGCGCACCGCTTCGCGTATCGCCGTGTTGATCCCGCTCTTCACCGTGGGGTTCTTCAGCACTTCCTCCCACATGGCCGGCCCCTTCGGCTCGGCGGGCGCGGGCATGGGTGGCAGCTCGTAGTCCGTCGGCAGCCCCGGATAATCGGGAATCGACGGAGCTTGACCGCCCGTCGTGATCAACGGGGGCTCGGGCTGTTCGATCGTCTGGCCGTACTTGGCGTGCAACGGACTTGCCTCGGCCGCCTTGGTGACCTCATCGGTGCCGATGGCCCCCATCAGCGACCGGGGCACCCGCATGCGCGTCCAGGCCACCGGCGTCGGTGCGCCCTTTTCGGACAGGACGGTGACCACGGCCTCGCCGATGCCCAGTGACGTCAACGCCGATTCCAGATCGTAGACATCGGTTTTCGGGTAGGTGCGGACGGTCTTGCTCAGCGCCTTCTGATCGTCGGGGGTGAATGCCCGCAGCGCATGCTGGATGCGGGCACCGAGCTGGGACAGCACGTCGTTGGGTAGGTCGGTGGGCAGCTGGGTGCAGAAGAACACACCGACGCCCTTGGACCGGATCAGCTTGACGGTCTGCTCGACCTGCTCGAGGAACGCCTTGGACGCGTCGGCGAACAACAGGTGCGCCTCATCGAAGAAGAACACCAGTTTGGGCTTGTCGATGTCGCCGACTTCGGGCAGTTGCGCGAAAAGGTCTGCCAGCAACCACATCAGGAACGTCGAGAAGATCACCGGCCGTAACGACTGGCCACTGAACTCCAGCAGGCTGATCGTGCCGCGGCCCTGGTTGTCGGTGCGCAGCAGGTCGTTCGGGTCCAGCTTCGGCTCACCGAAGAAGGTGTCGCCGCCCTCGCCCGCGAGGTTCACCAGCGCCCGCAGAATGACGCCCGCCGTCGTCGCCGACACCCCGCCCAGGGATTTCAGGTCGGCCTTGCCCTCGTCTCCGGCCAGGTGGCTGATCACCGTCCGCAGATTGCCCAGGGTGACCAGCGGGCGGTTGTTCTCCTTGGCCCAGTGGAAGATGAGTCCGAGTGTGGACTCCTGAGTAGCGTTGAGGCCGAGCACTTTCGATAAGAGAACCGGCCCGAAGCTGTCCACCGTCGCGCGCACCGGCACGCCGATGCCCTCGGTGCCCAGCGACAGGAACTCCACCGGGTAACCCGTCGGCTCCCAGTTGTCCCCGGTGTCCCTGGCGCGCGCGGCGGTCTTGTCATTGGCCTCTCCGGGCCGGGACAGACCGGACAGGTCACCCTTCACGTCGGCCATGAACACCGGCACGCCGGCGGCACTGAGCTGCTCGGCGATCAGCTGCAACGTCTTGGTCTTGCCGGTTCCGGTGGCCCCGGCCACCAGGCCGTGCCGGTTGATGGTCGCCAGCGGAATCCGGATCTGCGCCGTCGGGTCGGACTGGCCGTCGACGACGACGGTGCCCAGCTCGAGCGCCTGGCCCTGGACGGCATAGCCCGCCGCAATCCGCTGCGCGGGTCCTGGCTCTGATTCAGTGCTCATCGACGCCCCTCGCTATGTGGGAAAGCATCACCCTACTTCCCCGTGCCTGGCAGGGGCAGGGCTTCCCTGAGCTGCGCGTGGGCTTAGTGTGTGCCCTGTGCGTGACGAACTGGTGTGGATCGACTGCGAGATGACCGGGCTCGATCTCGGGTCGGACAAGCTGATCGAAATCGCCGCCCTGGTCACCGATGCGGACCTCAACGTGCTGGGCGACGGAATCGACGTGGTGATCCACGCCGACGACGCCGCGCTGTCATCGATGATCGACGTCGTCAAGGACATGCACTCCCGGTCCGGGCTGACCAACGAGGTCAGGGCGTCCGCCGTCGACCTGGCGACCGCCGAGGCCATGGTCCTCGACTACATTCACAAGCACGTCAAAGCGCCCAAGACGGCGCCGCTGGCCGGCAATTCGATCGCCACCGACCGGTCCTTCATCGCCCGCGACATGCCGGCCCTGGACGCCTTCCTGCACTACCGGATGATCGACGTCAGCTCGATCAAGGAACTGTGCCGGCGTTGGTATCCCCGCATCTACTTCGGGCAGCCGCCCAAGGGGCTCGCGCACCGCGCGCTCGCCGATATTCACGAGTCGATCCGCGAATTGCAGTACTACCGGCGAACCGCGTTCGTACCCCAGCCCGGGCCCGCTACCAGCGAAATCGCCGCCGTCGTGGCCGATCTTCAGGGCGAAACGGACACCGAAGAGGAAATCGATTCGGCCGACGAGCGCTCAAGCGGTTAGTATCGACGTCGCCGCGCATGCGGCCATGGTGGGTGTAGTTCAGTTGGTAGAGCGTCAGGTTGTGATCCTGAATGTCGCGGGTTCGAGTCCCGTCACTCACCCCACTCACAATCCCCGGCCACGCGCCGGGGTTTGTGCGTTTCAGCGGCGTTGACTCGGCGTCCAGGGCGGGATTCCGCGCGATTTTCCGCCTTCAGGGCAAAGTCAACGTCCGAACCCGGCCAGGGTGATCCGCAGCGCCTCGTCCATCAGCACATGGAACGGCTCGGATGGGACGGTGGCCTCGGTCAGATAGCGGTTGATCACGAATTTGACGGTGGCCAGGCTCGTATAGACCAGCAGCGAAGGGCGCATGTCGGTCGCCGGGTCGACGCCCATCCGCGACGCGACGAGTTCGACGAACTTGCGCTGATCGGATTCGCGCACCAGTGTCGACTTGCTCAACAGGTGGGGGGCGGTCACGATCGCGCGTTGCCAGGTGTCGAGATGGCTGGACTCACCGGCATCCCTGGCGTGGGAGACGAACAACTGGATCAGCACCTCGACCGCTGATTCGTCGGACGGCCTGGTGCTGAACGAGTCGAGCATCTCGCTGATGGCCTCGCGGACGGGATCTACCAGCAGACCTTCCTTGGTCGGCGCGTGCCGGAAGTAGGTGCTGATCGAGATTCCGGCGGCCGCCGCGATGTCCTCCGTGGTCACGGCATCGAATCCGCGCTCCGCGAAGAGCTCGTGCGCGGTGTGCTGGATCTGCGAAAGCAGCTCGGCCCGGCGTCGGTCGCGCAGCGATTCGATGTTTGCTGAGGACATGCCATCACCTTCGTGAGCCTGACATTCCACCACGACCGTGCAGTCCCGGAACCTGGAAGTGCAGCTCGCAGATGAGTGACTCTACACTATTGATAGTGCCTATCAACTAGGCTAGCGTGATACCGCAAACCGGATTGAGCTGCAGAGTTGTGGGATCACGGGCACCTGCAGGGCAGGGATTACTCGATGGCACCCCACCCCTTCCGCTCGGCGCTCAGTGAGCAACGGGTGGGGAGTGCGTCTATGACGACGGTTCCAGGTACGCGATGACTCGCGCTCTGGGTTTGCTGCGATACCTTCCGGTCGCGCCACGATGACGACCGAATCCGAACCCGCAGTGCGCGATGACGGCGTCGCCGCCATTCAGGATTGGGGTGTCGGCTACGTCGACCGTCACCCGCTCGCATCGCTACGGACCGTCGGCCAACAGTTCGTGCTCGGCATCCGCACCACCCAGTACTTCTTCATCGACCTGTTCACCGGCCGATTCCAGTGGCAGGAGTTCGTCCGCCAGGGCGCCTTCATGGCCGGTACCGCCGTGTTGCCGACCATCCTGGTATCGCTGCCAATCAGCGTCACCCTGTCGATCCAGTTCGCGTTGCTGGCCGGACAGGTGGGCGCCACCTCGCTGGCCGGGGCGGCCAGTGGGCTGGCGGTGATCCGGCAGGGCGCCTCACTGGTGGCCGCGGTACTGATGGCGGCGGCGGTAGGCTCGGCCATCACCGCCGACCTGGGTTCCCGGACGATGCGCGAAGAGACCGACGCGATGGAAGTGATGGGCGTGTCGGTGATCCGCCGCCTGGTAGTGCCGCGTTTCGCCGCCGCGATCATGATCGGTGTCGCGCTGACGGGCGTGGTGTGCTTCGTCGGGTTCTTCGCCAGCTACCTGTTCAACGTGTACTTCCAGAACGGCGCCCCGGGCAGCTTCGTCTCCACCTTCGCCTCGTTCGCCACCACCGGCGACATGATTCTGGCGCTGCTCAAAGCGATCATCTTCGGGGCCATCGTCGCCATCGTCTCGGCACAGAAGGGGCTGTCCACCAAGGGCGGGCCGACCGGTGTGGCCAACTCGGTGAATGCCGCTGTGGTGGAGTCCATTCTGCTGCTGATGATCGTCAACGTCGCGATCAGCCAGCTCTACATCATGCTGTCACCCCGGACGGGGCTGTGAGTTGACGGCGTCGCCCTACCTACCACTGGCGCCCGTCACCGGGCGTCTGATCCGGTTGTACCGCAGGGGAACCAAGCCGATCAGCCGGCTGGGCCACATGCTGGTGTTCTTCGTGCGGGCGCTGGTTGCCATTCCACTCACGCTGCGGCAGTACAACGGCGAGTTCCTGCGCCTGCTGTCCAACATCACCTGGGGCAACGGCTCGATTGTGGTGGGTGGTGGAACCGCCGGTGTGGCCGTGGTTCTCGGCATGACGGTCGGGGCGCTGGTCGGTATCGAGGGATACAACTTTCTCGACCTGCTCGGCCTGGGACCGGCGACCGGCTTCGTGTCGTCGTTGGTGAACACCAGAGAGTTGGCCCCGCTGATGGCCGCCATGGCCTTCGCGATGCAGGGCGGTTGCCGATTCACCGCCCAGCTCGGGTCGATGCGCATCGCCGAGGAGATCGACGCGATGGAATCGATTGCGATTCGGCCGATTCCGTACCTGGTGACCACACGGCTCATCGCGTCGGTGATGGCGATGATCCCGCTCTACGCCGCATGCCTGGCCATCGGCTATCTGAGTACCCAGGTGGTGGTGCAGATCAGCAGCGGCGGTTCCACCGGGTCCTACCTGCACTACTTCTCGATGATGCTGGCCGGCAAAGACATTCTTTATTCGTTGGTCAAAGCCGTCATCTTCGTCTGGATCGCCTCGACGATTCAGTGCTACTACGGCTTTTACGCCAGCGGCGGCCCCGAGGGTGTGGGTGTGGCCGCCGGGCACGGCATGCGGGCCAGCATCACCGTGATGATCATGGTCAACATGCTGCTCACCATGGCGCTGTGGGGAGTCGACGCCGGCGCAAGGTTCGGTGGCTGAGTTTGACTGCATCGAAAGGCAATTCCTTCGACACCGACGGGCGCGGCCCCTCGGATCGTCAGCTACTGGGTTGCGGAGTGGCCGTTGCACTGGTGGCGACATTGCTGACCGTGGGCCTGCTGTACAAGTCGACGGGCCGGCTCAACGACTATGTGCGGGTGGTCGCCGACCTGGTCAACGTGGGCGACGGCCTGCCGCAGAAGTCCGACGTCAAATACCACGGCGTGCTGGTCGGCATGGTCAACAGCGTGGTGCCGGCGGCGCACGGTCAACCGAACTTCGTGCACATCGACCTCAAACCCGAATACGCCCAGTCGATTCCGGCTGCGGTGACCGCCCGCGTAGTGCCCAGCAATGTGTTCGCGGTGTCGTCGGTGCAATTGGTGGGGAACGGACCGGGCGTGATCATCCGCCCCGGAGCCCACATCCAGGAAGACAAGAACCTGCCGACCGTGCTGTTCCAGACAACCGTCAGCAAGCTGCGCGACCTGCTCGCCGCGGCCGGCCGGGGCCGCGAAGACCGATCGGTCGGCATCCTGGCGGCGCTGGCGGCCGCTACCGACCACCGCCGGGCATCCCTGCTCAACAGCGGAACCCAGCTAAATCGGCTTATCGACCAACTCAATTCGATCGTGAGCACCGACGCCGGCCCTTCGACGGTGTCGGCGCTGCTGGACGCGACGCGGGGGCTGCAGTCCACCGCGCCCGACCTGGTCGACGCGCTGCACGAAGCGGTCGAACCGATGCGGACCTTCGCCGAGACGCGCGGGCAGCTGACGTCGTTGCTCTCCGGTGCCCAGAACACCATTGGCACCACCTATCAATCGTTCGACAACCACATGGATCAACTCATCCGGATATCCTCCGAGATGACGCCGGTGCTGGGCGTGCTGGCGATGCGGTCGAACAACTTCGTCCCCGCCGTCACCAAACTGGACAACCTGGCCCGCAAGTTCATGGAAGAAGTCTGGATACCCGAACTCGGCGTGGGGAACATGCGAACCAGGGTCTCGTTCACCCAGACGTTCGCCTATTCCCGTGCCGACTGCCCGCACTACGGCGAGCTGAAAGGCCCCAGCTGCTACACCGCACCGCTGGTCCCCAACAAGCCCGACCTGCCCGATGTGCTGCTGCCGCAGAACTACCAGCCACCCAAGGATCTGGCCCCTCCGCCGGGCACGGTCGTCGGTCCCGACGGGAACCTGGTGGCCGTCGGCCCACCACTGGTCAATCCGCCACCCAACCTCACCGACCCCAATCCGCCACTCCCGCCGTTCATCTCGCCGTCGCCACCGATACGGACCGGCGCCAACCCGGACGACCCGGACCCGTCTCCCCCGGCGCACGGTCCGCTACCGCCACCGCCGCTGCTGGGCCCCCCCGCCGCGGGGTCGTTGCCTTCGTCCTATGGAGGCACCGTCGGCCCGGTCGGCAGTGACTACGAGCGCACGATGCTGGGCGTGATCACCGGGCGCCCGGCCACCGCCGCCACCGAGATCCTGCTCGGCCCCGTCGCGCGCGGCACCACGGTGTCGCTGACCGGGGGCGCCAAGTGAAGTTCCGTGGACCCCTGATCGGCCTGACACTGTTCATGGTCATCGCACTCACCCTGACCTGGCTGGTGTACGTGAGCCTGCGGCGTGATGTTGCCGGGACCACGGCGTCCTACTCGGCGATATTCACCGATGTGTACGGCCTTCGCGAGGGAGACGACGTCCGGATGGCCGGGGTGCGCGTCGGCCGGGTCGAAAAGGTGGAACTCGACGGCAAACTCGCGAGAGTCTCGTTCGTGGTGCAGACCGACCAGCACCTGTTCGGCAACACCGTCGCCTCGGTGACCTACCAGAACATCGTCGGGCAGCGCTATCTCGGACTGTCTCTCGGTAAGGAGGGAAGTCAGGCCCAGCTGCCGCCGGGAGCCACCATTCCCCTGGACCGCACCGATCCGTCCTTCGACGTCACGGCGCTGCTCAACGGCTACGAGCCGCTGTTCAGCCTGCTGAACCCGCGCGACGCCGACAACCTCACCAAGGGCGTCATCGAGTCGCTGCAGGGCGACACCTCATCCCTTGCCACGCTGATCAGCCAGACATCCACGCTCACCGAGACTTTTGCGGGTAAGGATCAGGCGCTCGGTGACGTGATCACCAACCTCAACAAGGTCGTCACCAACCTCGCCGCGCAGAACGCCAACCTTGACGGGGTGATCACACAGGCCCGTGACGTGGTCGCGGCCCTCGACCAGCGCCGGCCGGAGCTGGTGTCCTCCATGGGTTCCCTGTCGCGCATGGTGAGCAACCTGTCCGTCGCGGCCGAACAGGACTACCCGGCACTACGGGAATTCATCGATCGCCGGCCTGGCGTCTCCCGCCACCTGATGGATGTGGAGCCTCAGGTGGCGTTCTTCGGCGACAACATCCCGCTGCTGCTCAAAGGTCTGGTCCGAGTTGGCAACCAGGGCGCCTACGGCAACGCCTATCTGTGCGACCTGAACATGTTCGGGTTCTTCCCCGGCCTCAACGACGTGGTGCCGATCATCGTCAACGCCGCAACGCCGGGGAACAAAGCGTGGCACACCCCCCGCTGCCGGAATACGAACGGGGCACCCGGTGGCTGAGTCATTGCCGAAACGGAAGAAGCGTCCGCTGGAGAGCTACAACCCGTTGTGGCTTGGTCTTTCGGCCGTCGTCGTGGTCGCGACGGTGATCGGGGCGATGCTCGTCGTGCATGCGGTGGGCGCCGGGTATAAGCACTACACCGCGGAATTTCTACAGGCGGCTTCGCTACGGCCCGGCAACCCGATCACCGTGGCGGGCATTCCGGTTGGTGAGGTCACCAGCATGAGGCTCGACGGCGACCACGTCGAGGCGGGCCTGAAGATTCGCGACAACGTGGCGCTGGGCCGCGATTCCAAGGCCTCGATCAAAGTCACTACGATTCTCGGGTCGCGCTACCTCGCGCTGCAGCCAGACGGTCCGGGCTCACTGCCGCACGGCACCTTCGACTTGACCCACACCGAGGTCCCCTATGACCTGCAGGCCGCATTGCAGGACGCCACAACGACTTTCGAGCAGGTCGACTCCGACCGGTTCGCCCAGTCGCTGGCAGTGCTGGGCAAGCAACTCGAGGGTCTGCCCGCCGTGGTACCCCAGGCGATGACGAACATCGACACGCTGTCCTCGATCATCGCCCAGCGCCGTGACCAGCTCGGCCAGCTCCTGCGCAGCACCGAACAGGTCACCAACACCTTGCGTCGCCAGCAGTCCAGCATCGGCAATGTGGTGAACCAGGCGCAGGACCTGCTGGGGCAGTTCGTGGCCCGGCGCGCCGTGTTCCACGCGATGATGCGGTCCCTGACCAGCCTGGTCGACACCATGCACCAGATCGTGGTCAACGATCGGTCGGGGGTCGACGGACTACTCAGGGACATGCGGGAATTCACCGACATGATGGCCAAGCACGACGATCTGCTGCGCGACCTGCTGCAGACCACCCCCATCTTCATGCGGGAGGCGGCGAACCTGACCGGCGACGCGAATGCGGTGAGCTTCAACGCCCCCAGTGCACTACTCGTCGATTCCTGGATGTGCGCCATCAGTGGCCGCGCTCAGCAGTTCGGGATGATTCCGTACTACAAGGACTGCAAATGAGGGGCCGCGTCATCACCGTCGTCGCCATCCTGGCCGTGGTGGTCGCCGCGGTCGGCGGCTTCTGGTGGTACCTGGCCGGCAAGAAGGAACCGATCACGGTCACCGCTCAATTCGACAGCGCGTCAGGTCTATACGAGGGCAACGTGGTGGCGGTGCTGGGTATGCCGGTCGGCAAGGTCACCAGGATCACGCCGAAGGGCGGCTACGTCGAAGTGCAGTTCACCGTCGACCGTGACGTCAAAGTCCCGGCGAACGCGCAAGCCGTGACCGTGTCCACGTCGATCCTCACCGACCGGCAGATCGAACTGACGCCGCCCTACCGCGGAGGTCCGGCGCTGGAGAACCACGACACCATCGGACTGACCCGCACCCGGACTCCGGTCGAATTCAGCCGCGTGCTGGCCGTTCTGGACAAGGTGACCAAGTCGCTCGAGGGAGACGGACACGGCGGCGGCCCGCTGGCCGATGTGCTCAACGGCGGTAGCGAGGTCCTCAACGGCAACGGCGGGAAAATCAAAGGCGCGCTTGACGAATTGTCCAGGGCGCTGCGGCTGAGCAGCGACGGTGGCGCGCAGACCCGCGAACAGATCACCACGATCGTCAAGAACATCAGCTCCCTGTTCGAGGCGGCCGCCAACAACGACGGCAAGCTTCGGGACTTCGCGGCCACCATCCACCAGGTCAGCCAGATCCTGGCCGACGAGGACCTCGGCACGGGCAGCACCGGCCGCAAGCTCGATCAACTGGTCCAACGCACCGGCGACCTGCTCGACGCCAACCGCGACACCATCAGGCAGACCGCTCTCAATGGCAACAAGCTGGCCACGACACTGGTCGACCGGCGGCGCGAACTCGCCGAAACACTGGATATCGCACCGATGTTGGCCGATAACGCCTACAACATGGTCGACCGGGAGAACGGCGCGGTACGCGCCCACTTCCTCACCGACCGGATGCTCTTCGACAGCCAGCTGACCAAGGAAATCTGTAACCTGATGGGTCTGCGCCAGCTCGGCTGCAGCACCGGGACGGTCCAGGACTTCGGACCCGACTTCGGCTTGACCTATGTGCTTGACGGCCTCGCCGCGATGGGCCAGAAATGACCAGCACCAGGACACGGACCGCCGCCGCGATCGCCGCGGCGGTGCTCACCTCGGGATGCGCCACCAACGGCCTTGCCAGCCTTCCCCTTCCGGCTCCCGGCCTGGGCTCGGGCGGCTACGAACTGACCGCGGTGTTCGCCAACGCACTGAACCTGCCGATGAATGCCAAGGTCAAGCTTGCCGGCGCGGACGTCGGGCAGGTCGAGTCGATGGTGGCCCGCAACTACACAGCGGTCACGACGCTGCGCATCCGCGACGGCGTGCTGCTGCCCAAAGGCAGCACCGCGGAATTGCGGACCGCCACCCCGCTGGGAGACGTGTTCGTGTCGGTGCGCCCACCCGCCGAGATCGCGCCGAACGCACCGATGTTGACCAACGGCGACACCATCGGGCTGGACTCGACCGCGGCGGCGGCAACCGTCGAGTCGGTCCTGAGCTCGGCCGCGATCCTGGTGAACGGCGGCGCGGTGCGCAATTTCACCAACATCATCAACGGTTTCGGCAAGGCCACCGGCGACCAGGGCCACGCGTTCGGCGACCTGGTCCGCAAGTCCAACCGGCTGCTCGGCACCATGGACGCGCGGTCCGGGCAGATCTCCAACGCCCTGACCGAATTGTCACGCCTGAGCCAGGAACTCGACGCCAAGAACCAGACCCTCAGCGACGTGATGGCGGCCGCCGACCCGGCCACGAGTGCCTTGGCGGCCAACACCACCGAGTTGTCCAACCTGGTGGTGCAGGTCGGTGACACCAGCCGGCTGCTGGCCAGGTTCCCCTCCCTGAACGGCACCGACACCAGCGGCCGCAGCGTGGTCCGTGACCTGAACACCATCGCCGGAGCCGCCAACGACGTGGCGGTGAGCCCCGACACCAGCTGGCTGCCGTTGAACCGGATGATTCCGGCTCTGGTGAAATCCACTGCCGGGAATGCGATTTCGGTGCACGTCGTGGTCGATCAGCTGATCCTGGGCTCGATCCCCGACATCGGCTTCCCGGGCGACCGGGGCCTGCACGGGCCGACCCGGTTCACCTGGAACGAATTCATCGGCTCCCTCAAATACACCCTGTGGCGGCTACAGGAACGCGTCGTCGGGCGCGGACCGAACTCGCCACAGGTGCCGGTGCTGCCCGACCCGAATGTCCCGGGCGGACTCATCGTCGCTCCCGGGTCACCCGGCCCTCTCACGCCAGGACCACCGCCGTGATCGACTCCGCGGCAAGCACAATCGTCCGCTGGGTGCGGGCCGCCCACCGCCGCCAGGTCTGGCTGTCGGTCGCCGGCCTGGTGCTCACCCTGGTCGTCGCCTCCACCTACCTGCTGATCGGCGCGCTGCGCGTGACGCCGTTCGCCTCGTCATACCGAGTCACCGTGCAGTTGCCGGAATCCGGCGGCCTGCTGCCCAATCAGGACGTCGCCCTGCGCGGGGTCCGGATCGGCAGCGTGGACTCACTGCAGATCACCGACCACGGCGTCAACGCCGTCGCCAGCATCACCTCGCAGGTGCGGATCCCGGCGAACGCCGCGGTGCACGTATCGGCGCTGTCGCCGGCCGGGGAGCAGTACATCAACTTCGAAGCCGAATCCGACGCCGGCCCCTATCTGCATGACGGCAGCGTCATCGGGCTCGACCGCACCAGCGTCCCGGTCAGCCTGGCACAGCTGCTGGGCGACGCCGACGGGCTGCTGGCCCAGGTCGATCCCCGCAAGCTCGAGCTGATCAAGAAGGAACTGAGCCTCAGCAAGGAGGGGCCCGGCAAGCTGGCCGCCATCGTCGACGGTGGCACCATGCTGTTGTCGACACTGGATTCGGTGCTGCCCGAGACGACCAGCATTCTGCGCACCAGCCGGGTCGTGCTGACCCTGGCGGCGGACAAGAACGCGGGGCTGGCCGCCACCACCGTCGACCTCAACCGCACCCTGTCCGGCATCGCCAGAATGCAGGACGGCTATCGGCGCCTGACCGCGCAGACGCCGCAGGCGCTCAGCGCCATCGACAGCCTGTTCGCCGACAACTCCGAGACCATGGTGGCGCTGCTGGGCAGCCTGGCCACCGCTTCCCAATTGCTCTATCTGCGGGTGCCGGCACTGAACGCCCTCTTCCCGGACTACCGCGGCTCGGTGCTCGATGCGGTGGCCAGCTCCTTCCACGACCACGGGGTGTGGGCGACGGCCGAGCTGTACCCCCGCTACGCGTGCGACTACGGCACGCCGTCGCATCCGCCGTCGGCCGCCGATTACTACGAGCCGTTCATGTACACCTATTGCCGCGACGACGACCCTGGAGTCGGGATCCGGGGCGCCAAGAACGCGCCGCGACCGGGTGGCGACGACACCGCGGGCCCACCACCCGGGGCGGACCTGGGACGCAGGACCGATCCGACACCGCGGGGCCGCTTCACGATTCCCACGCCCTACGGCGGTCCGCCGTTGCCGATCGAACCGCCACATTGAGCCCATCCAGCACGAGGAGATGACAGTGACCGCCGCTACCGAGACCGACACCGACGCCGAGGACGCCGAGGTTGCTGATGAAGCAACCGAGGAGGACGCCGCCGTCCAGGAAGACGAAGAAGACGCGGCTGACGAGGAAGACGACGGGCCACTGCTGAGTCGCAAGGAGAAGCCCAAGCGTTTCAACCGACCCTGGCGCCACTACCTTCGTCGCAGCATCATGCCGGTGTTATTGGCTGCCTCCCTGGGCGTTTCGGGTTATCTGGGCTGGCTGCAATGGCAGGCTCACCAGGTGAAAGTGGCCGGCCAGGAGGCGCAGCAGGCGGCGGTCAAGTATGCCGGGGTGCTGACGAGCATCGACTCCAACAACGTCGACGAGAACTTCCGTCAGGTGCTGGACGGCGCCACCGGCGAGTTCAAGGACATGTACACGCAGTCGAGTGTGCAACTGCGCCAGCTGCTGATCGACAACAAGGCCACCGCGCACGGGGTGGTGGTGGATTCGGCGATCGCCTCGGAATCCGCGAACAAGGTCGTGGTGCTGGTGTTCATCGACCAGACCGTCGCCAACATGGCCGTGCCGGATCCGCGCATCGACCGTAGCCGGATCAAGATGACCATGGAGAAGGTCGACGGTCGCTGGCGCGCCAGCAAAGTACAGCTGCTGTAAGCGATTCGGAGCCAACGGTGATCGGAAGAATCCTCTCGGTGTCGCTACTGACCGCCGCGACAACCGTTTTCGGCGCGGCGCCCGCGCACGCGTCGGCCGAGTCCTTCTGCGGCGAACTCGGCGGCGGCTGGGACGGGCAGTACTGCCATGCCGCAGCGACCTCCGAACGCAACGCCGTGCGCGACATCAAGGTTGCCGTGCCCGTCGACCTGGTGGACAACCCCACCACCGGACCGGTGATCCGGGACTATCTGCGGACCCTGGTCGGCAACTGGCGAAATGCCAACGCGCACATGGTCGCCGACAGTTACGGAGAGGAGAACTACCAGGTCTTCCAGCACGGTAACCTGCTCAGCGCCGTCTTCCACGAGGACTACCACGCCGACGGCCCGCGGCCGAACAACGCCTACCGCACCTTCACCTTCGACATGGCCGGCGGGCGCCGGGTGCAACTGGCGGACCTGACCAACGGCAATCCACTGACCGCCATACCGCCGCTGGCTCAGCCCTACATCGAGACCGCGCTCAATCAGGCTGCGCCACCGCATGACCCGGGAACATACCCGTTTCTCGCCGACCGCTGGACCCCGGACAAGGTCTATTCCGGCGCGTACCGGGCGTGGGCGCTCACTCCGGACGAGCTGATCCTCTACATGCCCGACTATCCGGTGGGCCATGACGAACCGATCGACTTCACCCCGGGCGCCCAGCAGTGGTACATGGACGGGGGCACCGTCGAGGCACACATCCCGCTGTCGGCGCTGGGGTCGGTGCTAAGGGTGTAGATTCCGCTGACTGTGATATCGCATGCGCTATCACATTTCAGACGGAGTCATGCCTTCCCCCACGGTGCCGGTGTGACGCCTGATACCGGCGATCGGGCCCGCTAGCGATCTCCGGTGTTGGCGTTACCCGCGCGCCACTGATCCCACGGGATGTTCCAGTCACCCAGGCCGTCGGTGCCGGGCAGGATGCTGCCCACCGTGTTGACGATCTCGACGACGTCGCCGCGCTTGCTGTGGTCGTAGAACCACACCGCGTTGCTGGGGCTCACATTCAGGCAGCCATGGCTGGTGTTGGAGTGTCCCTGCGCGCCCACCGACCACGGTGCCGAGTGCACGAAGATGCCGCTGTAGGAGATCTGCGTGGCCCAGTCGACGTCGGTGCGATAACCGTTCGGCGAGTTGACCGGCACGCCGTAGGTCGACGAGTCCATGATGATGTGCTTGAACCGGGCGCCGACGATGTACACCCCGTTGTTGGTCGGAGTGCTGTCCTTGCCCATCGAGGTCGGCATGGTCTTGACGACCTCGCCGTTGATCCGCACCGTGATGATCTTGGTGCTGTCGTCGACACTCGCGATCATCTCGTCACCGATGGTGAAGTGCATCTTGACGTTGTCCTCGCCGAACATCCCCTCGCCCAGGTCCACGCCGTAGGTGTTGACCGCCACGTCGACGTTGGTGCCGGGCTTCCAGTAATGCTCTGGGCGCCAACGCACTTCGCGGCGGTTCAGCCAGTAGAACGCGCCCTCGACGGGCGGGTTGGTGGTGATCTTGATCGCCTTCTCGGCCGCGGCGCGGTCGGCGATGTTCTCGTCGAAACGGATCGCGACCGGTTGCCCGACGCCGACCACCTCACCGTCGCTGGGCACCACGTAAGGCATCGTCAGGTGCGCGGGCGAACTGGTCTGAAACGTCATCTGGCGCGTTACCGCGCCGCCCAGCCCGGTCGCCTTCGCGTTCAGCGTGTAGCGCCGGTTGTAGCCGAGCTGCTCGGTGGTCTGCCAGTGCAGACCGTCGGGGGTGAGCTGTCCGGCGATCGCGCGGCCGTTGTCGTTGACCAAGGCGACCGACGCCAGCACGCCGTCGGCCACGGTCACCGTCACCGGCGCGTCCACGGTGACTCCGACCGCGCCGTCGGTGACCGACGAGGTGAGCTTGGGGACCAGCAGGTCGGCAAACGGTGTGCCCTTGTTTTCGATGACTTTGGCAGCGACGGGCGCACTGGGCCCACTGCTGCAGGCAACACCGAACACAGCAACCAAGACCATGGCGGCAGCCAGCCACGATCGACGTCTGCGCAAAGGCGCCATCAAGTGACCTTCACATTCTGTTCGCAAATTACGGTCACCGCTGACCCTGGATTGTTTCCAGTATTGTAGTGCCTCACCACCACTCGGCGTGGACATGCGGACCGATTGGTGCTCCGAAGTTATGCATCCTCATCCGGCCCCTGACCCGGGGATTTCACTCTGCGACGCGATGCCTGTTATTGTCGATAGCCGGTCTCAGGCCGAGCACGCGCCGTTAGCTCAGTTGGTAGAGCAGCTGACTCTTAATCAGCGGGTCCGGGGTTCGAAACCCTGACGGCGCACCACATGCCAACCTCTCCATCCGAGAACACGCGACCGCAGGACGCGTCGGCCCAGGCCGACGACCTGGAGGCGGCGTTCCAGCGGGCACTTCACTCCGGCGACCTCGAACAGGCCGCGCCGGCGGCCTTCAATCTCGGGCGGCAGCGGGCCGCCGAGGGCGACGCCGAGGGTGCCCTGGCGGCTTATCAGTGGGCGGTCGACTCCCACCACCCGCACTGGGCGTCGGCAGCCGCGTTCGCGCTCGGGTTCATGCTGGCCGGGCACGGTGACACCGCGGGCGCAAGGGCCGCCTACCAGCAGGCGATCGAGTCCGGTCACGACGAGCATGCTCCGATGGCGGCACTGAACCTCGGCAACCTGCTGGCCGAACACGGTGACCCGGATGAGGCCGAGGCGGCCTACCGTGTGGCCATCGAATCCGAGCACGAGCAGTCGATTCTGATCGCCCTCCTGCAACTGGGGGGATTGCGGGCCGGCCGCGGCAATGCGGCCGGCGCCGAGGTGGCCTACCGCATCGCCGTTGCATCGGGGAAACCCGAGGTGATTCCGACTGCCGCAATCAACCTGGCGCTGACCAGAGAAGCGCTGGGCGATGCCGAGGGAGCCGTGGAGGCCTATCAGATCGTCATCGCCACCGACCATCCGGAACTGACGCCCATCGCGGAATTCAACCTGGCCACCCTGCTGGAAAAGCAGGGTGATCTGGCCGGCGCGGCGACCGCATGTCAGGCCGCCATCGATTCCGGAGACCCCGAGTTGGTGGCCAAGGCCCTGGTCAATCTCGGGCAGCTGCGGGAGAGATCCGGTGATGTCGAGCAAGCCAGTGCGTCGTATCGGTCAGCGATCGACACCGGCGACACCGAGGCGGCGCCGAAGGCCGCGATCAACATGGCGAAGCTGCAGGAGAAGGACGGCGACTTCGCCGGGGCCACGGCCTTCTATCAGTCGGCGATCGATTCCGGGCATCCCGAGCATGCGCCGGACGCCGCGAATTCACTCGGGATGCTGCGAGCCGGACTGGGCGACGTCGAGGGCGCCACGGCCGCCTACCAGTTCGCGCTCGACTCAGGCCACTCCGACCATGCGCCGGCAGCCGCACTCCGATTCGGGATCCTGTGGGCCGGGCAGGGCGAGGTCACACGCGCGGCGGCCGCGTTCCAAGCGGCAGTCGACTCCGGAAATGCCGAGTCCGGGCCCGCCGCCGAATTCGGGCTGGGCACCTTGTGGGCCGAGCACGGCGACGTGCCGGCCGCACAGGCGGCCTTCCGACGCGCCATCGAGTCCGGCCATCCGGTGTGGGCGCCGAAGGCCCTGGAGCGCTCGCAGAGCGCCGCCCCGCCAACCCGCCGCAGACAGATCTTCCGGTCACGTCGGGGACGTTGACACCTCAGACGCCGCCGCGTCCGCACCCGGGGTCATGACCCAGCGGATACTTCCGACGAGCAGTCGTCCGGCCATGCGGGTCACCGTCGTCTCCAGCACCGGGACGTACGGCAGCAGCAGGGGCTGGCGCGCCCACGTGGGCAGCATCGCCACCGCCGTGGCCGCCAATACGCCATAGGCGGGCCTGGCCGGCAGCGGCAACGGCGGCGTCAACAACAGGAACCGGGCGGCTTCCCGGGCGGCCGGCGTTCCGCGCAATTCAGGGCGGAAGCCCTGAATGCGGTCTTGTAGTTCCTGCTCGGAACGCGGCGGATCCGGAACTCCCAGCGCCGTCGCGACGACGGCCATATCGGCGACGTAGCCGTCCCGGCCGGCCTGGTCGAGCGGCGCCGCGCCGTACATCTGATGGGCGAGCAGGAAACTGTCCACCTCGGCGATGTGAACCCACTCCAGCAGATGGGGGTCAGATGCGTCGTAGGGCCGCCCGTCCGGCGCGACGCCGTGCACGTAGCGGTGGATGCGACGGACGTGGTCGACAGCGGCCTGCGCATCGGCGGCGCAGCCGAAGGTGGTGGTGGCCAGGAACGTGCTGGTGCGCTGCAACCGCCCCCAGGGATCGCCCCGATAGTCCGAGTGTTCGGCGACACCGGCCATGGCAAGGGGATGCAACGATTGCAACAGCAGTGCCCGCAGTCCGCCGACGAACATCGACGCATCGGCGTTCACCTGCCTGACGGGACGGTCCGGCGCGAACCAGCGATCACCCGGTGTGCGGTGAATGCGCTCTCGATTCGCCGGCCCGTCGGGTCCGGCCACCATGCCGAACAATCTGCTGCCCAGGTCGCGCCGCACCGCGCTCACGGCCTGCAAGCCAGGCATCGAGATGGTCACGTTTCCACGGTACGAGGCGGCGGGCCGGCGCTTCTCAAGACCATGTCGACGGCGGCTTCGATGATGTCGTCGTCCGGGAGGGTGCCGTACATCAGCGAAGGGCACGCGACGACACCCGTCAGCATGGAGACGGCCGCGTCCAATTCCGCGCCCGCGAAGACCTCGCCCAGCATCGCGTACATCTGACGCTGACCGTCGCTGTTGACCTTGTCCCTGAGCTCTCTGACCTGTTCCTGAGATGCCCACTGCGCCATGCTGGCAAGCACGCGGTCGAGCCGCAGTTCGATGATGCCCGAACGGAAGACCTTGAGCTCCTCTACAAGGTCCACGCGCAGATCGCCGGTTCGTTCGTGGTGCGGCATCTCGCCGAGCGACTCGATGGCCAACGTGATCAGGTCGACGCGGGCGGGCCAGTGCGTGTAGACCGTGGTTTTGGAATACCCGGCCATTTCGGCGACCCGGGCGTGCGTAATCGCTTCGGAGCCTTCACCATTGAGGATCTTGAGGGTGGCCCGGGCTACGTCGGCACGGGTCCGCGCGACCCGTGCGTCTTCGCCGTCGGACGGCCGGTCAGCCGGTACCGGAGTCATGCCTGCCGCGCCCCTGTTCTTGCCACGCTTCTTGCAGTGGCCCCTCTCCGCCCGCTGGCTCGTTCGGGCCAGAAGTCTACTGAACAACCGGTCCCTCGTGCGTGACGCGAGGGCATCTCTGCATGTCGCAGGCTATGCGGTCTTGAACTGTATATCCACTATCCGCAGATCCAATCATTACTGTACGTTTAGATCAGTAGTGGACGGGGGAACCAACACAGCATTGCCCACTCGACTGAAGGAAACTCATGCCAGCTGTCCTCTTCGGATCCATCAGCACCCTGGCCGACACCTCGGAACTGCAGCGCCGCGCCTTCAACGAGGCATTCGCCGACTCCGGGCTCGACTGGGAGTGGTCACGGGACGACTACATCGCGATGCTGGGTTCCAACGGCGGCGCCCAGCGGATCCAGGATTACGCACAGTCCCGCGGACAGGACGTCGATGCGGCGGCCGTGCACACACTCAAATCGCAGATTTTCCAGCGTCTGCTCGGCGACTCGACGGTGACACCGCGCGCGGGAGTCGCCGCCACGATCGCTGAGGCGAAGAAGAACCAGCACAAGGTCGGCTTCGTGACCACCACCTCGCAGGCCAACATCGACGCGCTGTTGTCCGCGCTCGAGCCTGAGATCAGCGCCGAGACTTTCGATCTCATCGTCGACCGGGATTCAGTGTCAGCGGCGAAACCCAGCGCGGAGTCCTACGAGTTCGCGCTGGAGAAGCTCGGCGAAAGGGCCGAGAACGTCGTCGCGATCGAGGACAACGTGGGCGGCGTCGCGGCGGCCGTGCAAGCCGGTATCGCGTGCATCGCGTTTCCCAACGAGAACACCAGCAGAGCGGGCCAGGCCGAATTCACCGCTGCGATCCAGATCGTCGAATCACTGGAACCGGCAACGGTTCTCGGTCTCGCCACATCCTGACCCGCTCCCCAACGAGCCACCCCGCCCCGAGGAGGAGCACCGTGAGCAATCTTCAAGCCCGAGTGACGGCCGGCGACAGAGCCTTTCACGTCGAAGGATATGAACGAATCGAATACGACCTGCTCTACGTCGACGGCGTTTTCGCTCCGGACAACACCGAGCTCGCAGACAGCTACCGCCTGTACGGGCGCGCGCTGGCCGTGGTGGACGAGACCGTGCACGACATCTACGGCGAATCGATGCGGGCCTATTTCGACCACCACGGAATCGAACTCACCGTGATCCCGGTCCAGATCCGTGAGACGGCGAAATCGCTGGAGACCTACGAGCAGATCGTCAGCCGCTTCGACGCCTTCGGTCTGGTGCGCACCGAACCCGTGCTGGTCGTCGGCGGCGGACTGACCACCGACGTCGCCGGATTCGCTTGCGCCAGTTACCGGCGCAACACCCCCTACATCCGCATTCCGACCACGCTGATAGGTCTGATCGATGCCAGTGTGTCGATCAAGGTGGCCGTGAACCACGGCAAGCACAAAAACCGGTTGGGCGCCTACCACGCATCCGAGAAGGTTTTGCTGGACTTCTCATTCCTGAAAACGTTGCCCGACGATCAGGTGCGCAACGGCATGGCCGAGTTGATCAAGATCGCCGTGGTGGGCAACGCCGAGATCTTCGATCTGCTGGAACAACATGGCGCCGAGCTGCTGCGGACACGTTTCGGCCATCTCGACGGCACCCCGGAATTGCGATCTGTGGGCGACCGCCTGACCTATCAGGCGATCGCCACGATGCTCGACCTGGAGGCGCCGAACCTGCACGAGATCGACCTGGACCGGGTCATCGCGTTCGGCCACACGTGGAGTCCCACTTTGGAACTCACGCCGCCGACCCCGTTCTTTCACGGCCACGCCATCAACATCGACATGGCGTTGTCGACCACCCTCGCCGAGCAGCGCGGTCACCTGTCGGTCAGCGATCGCGATCGCATCCTGAGCGTGATGAGCGCGCTGGGTCTGGCTCTGGACAGTGAACACCTGACCGCGGAGCTGCTCGAGCGGGCGACGGCAGCCATCCTCAAGACACGCGATGGCCTGCTCCGCGCGGCGATACCGGACCCGATCGGCCGCTGCTGCTTCCTCAACGACGTCACCACCGGCGAGCTGGCCGATACGCTGTTGTTGCACAAGAAGATCTGCCTCGAGTTTCCCCGCGCCGGAGACGGTGTGGACGTGTTCGCGGTGCCGGCATCGGGGCCTGCGCGGCGGTGACGGCGACGCTGAACGCAGGCGCGCCCATGAGCGGTGTTCGGGTACACCGGATCTGGGACGCCGGGGCGGGCCGCACGGTGGCCGCACTCGCCGCTCTGTGCGCCACCCTTCCCGTGGACCTGGCAGTGGTGCTGGTTGCACTGCTGGTCGGTCGGCAACCTCCCCGCGGCCGCCTTCCGGCCGAGGCACGCCGAACCGTACTGCTCAATGGCGGGAAGATGACGAAGGCGCTGCAACTGGCGCGGTCGTTTCACCTGGCCGGGCATCGGGTGATACTCGTCGAATCCGCAAAATATCGCTGGACCGGGCACCGGTTTTCCCGTGCGGTGGACGCCTTCTACTGCGTGCCGGAACCGGGCACACCGGGCTATGCCCCGGCGCTGCTCAACATCGTCCGGTACGAGAACGTCGACGTCTACGTGCCGGTGTCCAGCCCGGCCGGGAGCGTCCCCGATGCCGTCGCCAGGGAACTGCTCGACGGCGCCTGTGACGTCGTCCATTCCGATGCCAAGACGGTGCAGCTGCTCGACGATAAGGACGAATTCGCCTCGACTGCGGCATCTTTGAGCCTGCAGGTGCCCGATTCGCACCGCATCACCGACGCCCGGCAAGTCGCGGATTTTCCGTTCCCACCCGGACGCAGCTACATCCTGAAACGCATCGCCTACAACCCGGTAGGACGGATGAACCTCACCCGGCTCTCCGCTGCGACGCCGGATCGCAATGCCGCCTACGCGCGATCCCTGTCGATCTCCGAGGACGACCCCTGGATACTGCAGGAATTCATCGAGGGACGCGAATATTGCACGCACGGCACCGCCCGAAGCGGGCGGCTCCAGGTCTACGGGTGCTGCGAGTCTTCGGCGGCCCAGGTCAACTACCGCAGCGTGGACAAGCCCGAAATCCGGCGGTGGGTCGAGACTTTCGTCAAGAACCTCAACCTGAGCGGGCAGGTGTCCTTCGATTTCATCGAGGCGCACGACGGTCAGGTGTACGCCATCGAATGCAATCCGCGGACCCACTCGGCGATCACCATGTTCCACGACCACCCCGACCTTGCCGCGGCCTACCTGAACGACGGGCATCCCCTCATCACGCCGAAGCACAACTCCCGTCCGACCTACTGGATCTATCACGAGCTGTGGCGTCTGCTGCGGCATCCGGGACGGCTTGGCAGGCTGGCGACCATCCTGCGGGGCACGGACGCGATCTTCACCGGGTGGGATCCGGTTCCTTATCTGATGGTGCACCATCTGCAGATTCCGGCTCTGTTGTGGGCCAATCTCCGTGTCGGAAAGGGTTGGAGCCGCATCGATTTCAATATCGGAAAGCTCGTCGAGAACGGTGGGGACTGAATGACCGCACCGCCCCGCGTCTCGGTCCTGCACCTCGTGGGGTCCGCGGTCGACGACTTCCATGCCGAGTTGTCCCGGCTCTATGCGCGCGCCTGCCTTGACGCGCTCGCTGCCGCCGACCGCTACGACGTTCTGCTGGCGTACGTGTCCCCCGACGGGTCATGGCGGTTTCCCGATGACCTCAGTGCCCGCGCGCTGAGTTCGGCCACGCCCTTGCCGGTCTCACAGGCGATCACGCGGCTTCGCGCGCTGCGGGTGGATGTCGTGGTACCGCAGATGTTCTGCCTGCCCGGCATGACCTCTTACCGCCGGTTGCTGAGCGCGCTGCGGCTGCCATACATCGGCAACGCGCCAGATGTGATGGAGATCGCGGCGGACAAGGCGACGACCCGGGCGATCGTCGCCGCAGCGGAAGTCGCGGTGCCCGCCGGTGAGATGGTGCGGGCCGGTGAACGCACCACCCTGCCGTTACCGGTGGTCGTCAAACCTGTCATGGCCGACAACTCGGTCGGTGTCTCACTCGTCGGCACGCAGGCCGAACTCGGTGGCGCGCTGGACCGGGCGCTGGCGCATGGCGAGTCGGCACTGGTGGAGTCCTACGTCGAGCTCGGCCGGGAAGTCCGGTGCGGCATCGTCGTCCGCGATGGCGAACTGGTGTGCCTACCGCTGGAAGAGTACGCGGTGCATGCCACGACCAAACCCATCCGGGACCACGCCGACAAATTGCGCCGCACCGACGACGGTGACCTCTACCTCGTCGCCAAGGACACCCGCCATGCTTGGATCGTCCCCACCGACGACCCGATCACCGAAGTGGTCTGGGAGGCGGCGCGACGCTGTCATCGGGCGCTGGGCTGCCGGCACTACAGCCTGTTCGACTTCCGCATCGACCCGGCCGGCAAGCCGTGGTTCCTCGAGGCCGGCCTTTACTGCTCCTTCGCTCCCACCAGCGTCATCGCCGTCATGGCGGCGGCGGCCGGCATGGACGTCACGGAGTTATTCGCCGATCAACTCCGCGAGATCGGCCTCGAAGGGGCGCCGTGCCTGACTACACGGCGCTGAAACCGCTGGGGGCCTTGATAACTGGTCTGTCAGTCACCGCTCTGACCGATCGCGACGTGTGTGAGTTGCGCGCGGTGCTTGCCCGCCGCGGTGTCGTCGTCCTGCCGGGCCAGGCCATCGACGACACTCAGTTCGTGGATTTCCTGCGACGTTTCGGTGAGATCGTGTTCACCGTCGGCGAATCGCCCGTGCCGGGATTCCCGGACCTCAACGTGGTCAGCAATGTGGGTCGCGACCGACCGCCCCGCTCGATCTTTCACACCGACACCAGCTACGTGCGAAATCCACCCGCCTACACCGCCTTACGCGCGGTCCGGGTTCCAAGCCGCGGCGGGCACACGCTGTTCACCGACCAGTACGCGGCCTACGAATCACTGCCCGGCCAAGTCCGCGACCGGCTCCACGGACGCACCATCACCCACATCATGACGGGACTGGACCTGGACGCCGACCAGGAGACGACGGCACAGCACCCCGTCTTTCTCGATCACCCCGAGTCCGGCCGGACGGCGCTGTACCTGTCAGCACCGCAGCGCTGCGCAGCGGTCAGCGGCATGTCGCCGGAGCTCGCGGCTGCGACCGTCGCCTTCCTGTTCCGCCACTCCACGCGGGCGGACAATGTCTACCGCCACGAATGGTCGGACGGTGATCTCGTGATGTGGGACAACCGCTGCGTGCTGCACTGCGCCGACCACAGCGGGGTGATCGGCGACCGCGTCATGCACCGGGGTATGGTCGCCGATCACCGGTCAGGTTCCAGTTCCGCCGAAAGGGTGAGCTGATATGGACGAAGTGGAAGTTCTGGTCATCGGCGCGGGGCTGGCCGGCCTGCGCTGTGCTGACGTGCTGGTGGCCGCCGGTCGCGACGTGCGGGTCTGGGAGGCCAAGAGCGCGGTCGGCGGCCGGATCCGTACCGACAACATCGACGGGTTCCGGTGCGACCGCGGCTTTCAGGTGCTCAATCCGGCGTACCCGGAGCTGCGAGAGGCGGTCGATCTGGCAAAACTGCGCCTGCAACCGTTCGGCGCCGGCGTCATGGTCCGCTCCGAAAAGGGTTCGCAGGTGTGGGTGCATCCGCTGCGCGCCCCCGGTCGGGTGCCCGCGATGTTGTCCTCGGGAGCGATCAGCCCGCGCGATGTGGTGGCCCTGGCGCGCTGGGCGGGGCCGGCCTTGCGGCCGAAACATCTCAAGGAACACAGCAATCGGGACATAACCCTCAGGGAGGCGCTGGATCGGGCCGGCCTGCGCGGCGAGGTGCGCAGGGTGGTGGACCGCTTCTTCGCGGGCGTCCTGCTCGAGACGACCGGGGCCACGTCCAACGCGTTCGCTTTACTGCTGGCACGGATGTTCGCCCTCGGCGTCCCCGCGCTGCCGGCCAACGGCATGCAGGCCCTGCCCGAGCAGTTGGCCGCTCGGATCGGTGATCGGATAGCGTTCGAGCACCGGGCATTTCGTATCGATCCCGACCTGAATGGATACCTCGTCCATGCGGAGGGTGTGCACGTCCAGGCGAAGCATGTGGTGGTTGCGACGGACGCGGTCGCGGCGGCGTGGCTGACCACCGAAACGGCACCGCAGATGCACGGGGTCGTGACCGACTGGTGGGAATCCGACCAGGCGGTGCCCGGGCCACCGATGCTCCGGGTGGACGGCCGCCGCAATCCCCCGGGGCCGGTGGTGAACACCGCGGTGATCAGTGCGGCCGCCCCGACGTACGCGCCGCCGGGACGGCACCTCGTCGCGGCGTCGGCGGTGGTTGAGCGGGACGGCGCCGTGCCGTCGGAAAGCGTCGTGCGTGAGCACGCCGCAGACATCATGCAAACCGACCCTCGCGGTTGGAAGCCGTTGACCAGACACGTGATTCCCAAGGCACTGCCCGCACAACACCCACCGTTGTGCGTGCGCCGACCGATCCGCACGTCGGCAGGGATATGGCTGTGCGGCGACCACCGCGACACCGCCTCGATTCAAGGCGCCCTGGTGAGCGGGCGCCGCACGGCCGAGGCTATTCTCGCGGCGCAATGATTCGCCGGGCCGCCTCCACGACGGCCGCGCGCCGTGCCGCCAGCATCTCGGGATCGGACGTCTGAGCGTCCGGGTGCGGTGACTGCGCCCAGGACAGTCCGACGCCGAACAACATCACCAGCAGTTCCATGGGCTGCCAGGTCGGGTCGACGTAGCCGGCGGCCTGAGCTTCCTCGATGGCGCGAATGTCGCGGGCCGGCACCGAATCCCACTCGTGCGCGGGCGGCGGATCGAGGGTCAGCCCCTCCAGGTTGGCCCAGGTGATCATGCGCAGATGCTCGGGCCGCCGACAGGCCAGGTCGAAGATGTCGCCGACGAAGTCGGGTACCGCCTCGGGCCGCAGGCTGACGGCGGCGAAGAACTCCGCACTGTCGGCGGCGACGACGCTGCGGAACAGGGTCTCCTTGTCCCTGAAATGCGCGTAGAGACGCTCCTTGCTGGCACTCGCCGCTCGGGCGATGCGGTCGATACGCGCACCGGCCAGCCCGAATTGAGCGAATTCCGATCGCGCGGCACCCAGGATCGTGTCGCGAAGTTCATCCGTGGTGCGCACCTCCACAAACTACCATACGAACTAGTTCGTTCGGTATAGTGAGCGGCGAACCAGAGGAGAGTCCATGACCGAAGCACGTGAAACCGTGATGAACCACCCCCGCCGGGTGCAGATCCTGAGTGAGGCACTGCAGAAGATCCAGGGCGGGATCCAACCCGTGGTCGACCTGTACCGGCCCTTTGTCAGCGGGCTGGACAAGCTGCCTACCGATGGCCGATTCCTTTTGGTGGGCAACCATACTCAACAGGCATTCGCAGAAATCCTGCTCGTTCCGCACTACGTGCGACGGGTGACGGGCACCCGGGTGCGGCCCTTGGCCGACCGCAAGTTCGGTGAGGCTAAAGGGTTGGGACGTGACCTCATCGCCGCCTATGGCGGCGTCGTCGGCGCCCCCGAGACCGCCCGCGAGCTGATGCGCCACAACGAGACGATCCTGGTGTTCCCGGGAGGGGGCCGCGAGATCGCGAAATTCAAGGGTGAGGAATACCGGCTGAACTGGCACGGCCGGTCCGGCTTCGCGCGCCTTGCCGCCGAACACGACTACCCCATCGTGCCGGTCGGACTGGTCGGCGGCGACGACGTCTACAAGAGCCTGGTCACGCGGGACAGCAGGCTGGGCCGTCTCAGCCAAGCCGTCAGCAAGAGGCTCAGCGGCGATGCCGACATGGCGATGCCCTTGATCAGAGGAATCGGCCCCACCCTCATCCCCCGCCCACAACGGATGTATCTGCGGTTCAGCGACCCGATCGACACCAGCAGACCAGCCCGGGTGCCGGCCGAGACCTGGGTGAGCACGGTCCGCGACAACACTCAGCGCGAACTCGAAGCCATACTCCGGGACCTGCTGGCGTTGCGGGCCGACGACCCGTTCCGGGAACTCAACCCGCTGGCGTGGTCGCGCGCGGTCGCGTGACCTACGCCGGGCGCGAGCCCGACAACGCCCGCCGCGCAGCGAGATCCAGCAGGTAGCCGATCACGCCGATCACCACGATCACCGCAACCACCTGTCCGTAGGCCAACTGGTCCCGGGCGTTGAGAATCTGGTAGCCGAGACCCGAACGCACACCCAGCATTTCGGCTGGGACCAACACCACCCAGGCGATACCCAACGCCACCCGCAGACCCGTCTGGAGGTGGCCGCGGATCGCGGGCAGCACGACGACGGTGAGTTGCTCGAGGCGGGTGGCGCCGAACGATTTGGCGACCTGCAGGTAGCCCGGGTCAATGGCGTGCACACCGGCTGCGGTGTTGATCAGGATTGGCCACACCGATGCCGCGGCGATCAGGAAGATCACCGGCTCGTTGCCGATCCCGAAGAGCGCCACCGAGATCGGCGCCCACGACAGCGGTGAGATCATCCGCAGGAATTGGACGACGGGACGGGTGGCGCGATCGGCGGTGTCGTTCAGCCCGATCAACAGCCCGGCGGGGATGCCGATCACGGCGCCGACTAGCAACCCGACCAGCAGCCGCCACAGGCTCACCCCGCTGTCGGGTAGCAGCACGCCGCGGTTGAACAGATCAGCCAGGGACTTGACCACTTTCACCGGCGTCGTTTCGCGGAGCAGGGACTGCGGCGGGGCCAGCGCGGCGGTCGCCAGCCACCACGCCCCGACTGCGGACGCGATGGCCAGGGCGGGCGGCCACCACTGCCGTGCTGGCCCCGCCGGCGCCGGCGCTTCGGCTGTCGAGGTGTTCAGAGTCATTGCGGCTGCACCTGTTCGGTTCGGGTCAGATCTGCGGGGATTCCGAAGGTTGCGGGTCCGCCGTGCGCTACCAGCGCGCTCCGCACGAATGTGTCGTCGACCAGTTCGGAATGCACCGACACCGGATCGATCCGGTCCAGGAAGGCGCGGTCGCCGTCGACGACGGTGTCATGCATGGCCTCGACGAGGCGGCGGGTGAAGCTCGGGAAGGGAAACGGCTGATACCCCAACCGCTGTGGCTGCCAGTCGGGGTGCGCGAAGCGGTAGTCCTGGGAGCGGTAGGTCAGCGCGGTCTTGATGGCCGGCTGAGGTTGCGGCAGGTAGGCACCGTTCGACAGCGCCACGGCTGCCGCGGGCCGATCCGCGTTGATGTGCTGCTGGGCCGCCACAATCGAATTGACGAGTGACGCAGCGGCGTCCGGCCGGTGCTCGATCAGGTCCTGGTGGGCCAGCACCACGCAGCAGGCGTGGTCACGCCACACGTCACCCAGGAAGGTGTGGATGCGCCCGATCTTGCGGACCTGCGCCATGGCGTTGAACGGGTCGGCCACGACGTAGCCGCTGATCGACCGGTTCGCCAACGCCGGCACCATGTCCGAGGGACTCATGACGATCAGCTCGACCGTGCGCGCGCTTCGAGAGGCGCTGCGGCGCACCACCGGTGTCAGGTCGTGGGCGCGCAGCAGTTGCTGAAGGATGATGTTGTGGATCGACCACCAGAACGGGATCCCCACCTGCGTGCCGGCGAGTTGCCCGAGATCGCTGATGCCGGGCGCGACCGTCAGGGCTGACCCGTTGGTGTGGTTCCAGCTCAGTACCCGCACCGGGCTGCGCAGCAGGAAGCGCAGTTGGATAGCGGTGGGCATCAGCATGTGGACCGCGTCCACCTGACGCGTGACGAACGCTTCGGCGAGCGAGGCCCAGCTGCGGAACAGCACCGGTTTGGCCGAACTCACCACACCCGGTTGATAGAGGCCGGCAGCGTGCGCGATCAACAGGGGCGCCGCGTCGGTGATGGGCAGATACCCGATTCGCAATTGCCCGCTGGTGTTGGTGCGGTCGATGCTCGCGGCGTGGGCGAGGTCGGCGATTCCGGCCAGCCCGCCGGCCGCGACCGCGCCGATCAGCAGACGGCGCCGGGTGAACAGTGCGGTCACTGTTCGACCGGGCGGTACTGGTCCAGGATCTCTTGTCGCAGTTGATCGTCGCCGGTGCGGACCGCGGCGGTGACGGCCGGTTGCCACTCGCGGCGAATCCTGCCGTCAGGTCCCAGCAGCACGACGCGGCCGGCCAGCAGCAGGGCTTCGTCGACATCGTGGGTGACCAGCACCACGGTCACTCCCAGCTCGGCAGCCAGGACGGCCAGCCAGGATTGCAGGTCCGCCCGGATCGCGGGGTCCAGGGCGCTGAACGGCTCGTCGAGCAGCAACAATCGCGGCCGGGTGGCCACCGCGCGGATGATCGCCACCCGCTGCGCCTGGCCGCCGGACAGCTGATCGGGGTAGCGGTCGGCCACCCGTTGCAGGTCGAAACGTTGCAGAAGTTCCTGGGCGTATCCCGGCTGAAATGTCGCTTTGTTGGCGGCGAATCGCCCGGCGATCGTCACGTTCTCGCCGGCGGTCAACCACGGCAACAGCAGGGGTTGCTGGAAAACCACGCCGGTGTGGGGTCGCGCCACACCGTTGGCGCTGGACCACTCGACGGTGCCCGCGGTGAGCGTCTCCAGCCCGGCGATGACCCGCAGCAGGGTGGACTTGCCGCTGCCGCTACGCCCGAGAATCGCCAGGAAGTCGCCGTCGTCGATGGTCAGGTTGATGCCGTTGAGGGCATGACTGTCGGCATCAAAGCGCTTGTGGCCACCGACTATTCGTACAGTGGCAGTTCCCACGTTCGCGTTCCTCTCGGCAGACCTGTGTGGCCCACCTTTCCCGGTCTCGCCGCCGGTTGTCCAAGCGGTTTGGCGCACCGGTGAGGGCGGCGCGGTGGACAGCCGCGCAGCGGTACCGTCTAACGCGTGCTGGTCCAGCGGACCTGAATAGTGCTGTCGCTCAACAGTACTCACCATCCAAGACGGTGACACCACGCGGTCGCTCCCCGGCGGCGCCGGGCGGCCCGGCGAGATGGGATCGCGCTGATCGCAACCGGCCCGCGGAACCGGCAGATTCTGTCCCGGTGAGTCGACGCAGGTCTGTTGCAGCACCCGCGTCGCAGGTAGTTTTTTCTCGGGCCCGACCCTCGCTCGCGAGCGTCCCCAAATTGCCGGCCACGGCGGCGTGTCGTTGGCAACGTGCGGGCGCTCGTGCGCACACAGTTCGAAGGAGCAGCAATGGGGTTCATCCAGCCGAACCTGCCCGTCGTCGAGACAGCCGAATGGAGCAAACTTCCGCGGGCCCGCCGCGTGATCCCGATGATGCAGCACATCGCCGCCAACGGCTTCGGCACTCCGCTGATCATGCACGTGATGTACGGCGTGAAGATCGGGCTCTACATCCTGGGGGCCTGGGTATTCGCCTGGACCACAACGGGCATCGGCGGCTTCACCGACGTCGCCTCGTGGTGGACCGAGCCGATCGTCTTCCAGAAGGCCGTGCTCTACACGATGCTGTTCGAAGTCGTCGGCCTGGGCTGCTGCTTCGGGCCGTTGGCCGGGCGGTATTTCCCGCCTATCGGATCCGCCTTGTACTGGCTGCGCCCCGGGACTATCCGGCTGCCGCCATGGCCCGGACGGGTACCGCTGACCAGGGGCACCAACAGGACCCCTTTCGAGGCTCTGCTCTACGCAGCCCTGCTGGTATTGCTCGTCACCGCGCTGGTCTCCGACGGCACCGGGCCGATTCCGGCGCTCGGCACGACGATCGGAGTGCTGCCCTGGTGGCAACCGGTGGCGATCCTCGCGGTCCTGGCCGTGGTCAGCCTGCGCGACAAGATCATCTTCCTGGCCGCCCGCGGCGAGGTTTATGCGCCACTGACGGTGGCTTTCCTGTTCTCCGGGACCGACATCGTCGTCGGGGTCAAGGTGGTCTTCATGGTCATCTGGCTCGGGGCGGCCACGTCAAAGCTGAACAGGCACTTTCCCTTTGTGATCTCCACCATGCTGGCGAACAACCCGTTCATCCCGTCGGGATTCCTCAAGCGGTCACTGTTCAAGCGATACCCGGATGACTTGCGGCCCAGTGCATTGTCGGGTTTCATTGCGCACTTCTCCACCGCGATCGAGGGTTTGGTGCCGCTGGTACTGCTCTTTTCACACGGTGGATGGCCCACGGCCATCGCCGCATTCGTCATGATCGTGTTCCACCTGAACATTCTGCTGGCCTTCCCGATGGGGGTTCCGCTGGAGTGGAACGTCTTCATGATGTTCGGAGTGCTGTGGCTGTTCGTCGCGCACGCGGGTATCGGCCTGTCCGACGTGCATCAGCCGGTGTTGGTGGCGCTGTTGTTCGCGGTGGTCGCCGGCACCGTCGTCGTCGGAAACCTGTTCCCCCGCAGAGTTTCCTTCCTGCCGGGCATGCGGTACTACGCCGGAAACTGGGACACCACGGTGTGGTGCGTCAAGCCGTCGGCCGACGAAAAAATCCGTATCGGCTCGCGAGCGCTCGGCCCGATGCAGCATCTGCAGCTCGAGCGGTTGTACAAGAGCAAAGAGGCCACGCTGGTTCCCATTCACCTCGCGTACGCATTCCGCGGGATGAACACGCACGGGCGCGCCCTGTTCACCCTCGCGCACCGGGCGCTGTCCGGATACGACGAGGACGACTACAACCTGTGTGAGGGCGAGGTGTTGTGCGCCATGGTGCTGGGCTGGAACTTCGGCGACGGGCATCTGCACAACGAGTGCCTGATAGAGGCGCTGCAGGAGCGGTGCGGATTCGAACCGGGCGAGGTGCGCGTGGTGATTCTGGACTCACAGCCCATTCAGACGCAACGGCAGGAGTACCGGCTCGTCGACGCCGCGACGGGCGAGTTCGAGCGCGGCTATGTGAAGGTCGCCGATATGGCCGACGCCCAGCCCTGGGACGACGACATCCCGATCCACGTCACCAGCCAGACGCCGGGCAGGAAAGGCCTGCCCGCATGACGACCGCGCTGATCACCGGCGCCTCGACCGGCCTGGGTCGGGAGCTGGCCCGCCTCTTCGCGCGCGACGGTATCGATGTGGTGGTGGTGTCCAGCGAACGCAGCGCGGCGCAATTGGGCGAGTTGGCCGGGGATTTGCGGGCACGCCACGGCGTCCGCGCCGACCCGATCACGATGGACCTGGCGGCGCCGGGTGCCGGAGCCGACCTGGTCGCGCGCGTCGACGACCTCGGCGTCGACGTCGAGTACCTGGTCAACAACGCCGGGGTGGGAATCCTCGGTCTGAAGATCCAGGAGTCCGATCCGGTTGCCGTCTCGAAGATGGTCCAGCTGAACGTGGTGACGCTGACCGACCTGACGACGCTGTATGCCGCCCGCATGGTCAAAGCCGGCCATGGCGCGATTCTGAACGTCAGCTCGGTCGCCGCCTACATCATCCCGCACGGTCTGGAGGCGGGTTACGCCGCCAGCAAGGCCTACGTCAGAAGCTTCTCGGAGGCGGTCGCCGACGATCTGCGCGGCACGGGCGTGACGTGCACGCATCTGGCGCCCGGCCCGACCCGCACCGAGTTCGGGCACACCGCCGGCGTCGGGGAGTGGTCGAGGCTGGACCGTTTCATCGCGGACTGTGCCCCGGTGGCCGAGGCGGGCTATGCGGCGATGCGGGCAGGCCAGGTCACGGTGATGCCCGGGTTCGGGACCAAAGTGATGCGGGTGGCCTCGACGCTGTCGCCGTCGCGGCGGCTGAAGGCCGCGGTGTCCGGCTACTTCGTGACGCGCAACTGAGGTGCCGCGAGCGTGAAGCTGGTCGCGCGTTCGGCGTCGAGCGTGAAGCTGGCTTCACAATCGCGCAAGGAGGGTCAGCGCTTCCGGATCCGGTAGATCACCACCACGACGGCGGCCGCGCCGATCCCGGTCAGCGACACCGTCACGATGGGCTTGTTCAGGAACTCGATGACCTTGGCCTTGACGTCGTCGGCGAGGCGGCGAGGGTTGGCCCGCTCAGCAAGCGAGTCGACGGTTGCTGCCAGCTGCTCGCGGGCCTGGTCGATCTCCTGCTTGATGGTGTCGGGATCGCGGTCCGCCACGTGTCTGTCCTCCAAGTCAGGCTGATGCACTGAGGAACTACCCTAGTGCCGACGCTTCGGCGACAAGAAAGGGATGCACCTTGACCGAGACCACGCGGCTGGCGCCAGGCGATAAGGCGCCCGCCTTCAACCTGCCCGACGCCGACGGCAACACCGTGAAGCTCTCCGACTACAAGGGACGCCGGGTCGTCGTGTACTTCTACCCGGCCGCCTCCACACCCGGTTGCACCAAACAGGCCTGCGACTTCCGCGACAGCCTGGCCGAACTCAACGAGGCCGGCATCGACGTGGTCGGGATCTCCCCCGACAAGCCGGAGAAGCTGGCGAAGTTCCGCGACGCCGAGGGGCTGACGTTCCCGCTGCTGTCCGACCCGGAGCGCAAGGTGCTGACGGCATACGGCGCCTTCGGCGAGAAGCAGATGTACGGCAAGACGGTGACCGGGGTCATCCGCTCGACGTTCGTGGTGGACGAGAAGGGCAAGATCGCGGTCGCGCAGTACAACGTCAAGGCGACCGGGCACGTGGCCAAGTTGCGGCGGGATCTGTCGGTCTGACCCGGCGGGGCACCCGCCAGTGGAATGAAATCGGACTGCAGTCCGTTTAGCCCGGCATGACGACTGACGAGCGCGTGATCGAGCTTCTCCAACGAAATCTGACCGACGTGTTCGGCGAAGGCGACGCAGCCCGCCGGCGCGCCGCCGTCGACGAGTTGTACACCGGAGATTGCGTGCTCTACGTTCCCGGCGATGTCCTCGTCGGACGTGACGCAGTGGACCGCTTCGCCGGGGACCTCCGCGCCAGTCACCCGGACTTCGTCTATACCCACCGCGGAGAGCCGCAGGCCCTGCACAACGGAGGAATTTTTGCCTGGGGGTCCGGACCGCAGGGCGAGGCTCCCGCATACACCGGCCTCGACGTCGTGGTTGTGCGGGACGACAAGATCGCGACCCTCTACGTCTACCTCAACCCGAAACTCACGTAGCAAGATTCGCCAGCAACAGCGCCTCCGTTATCGCAGCGCGTTCCAGCACGCCGAGATCCAGGCTTTCGTTGATGCTGTGTGCTTGTGTCGCCGGGTCTTCCACGCCGGTGACCAGGATCTTGGCGTGCGGAAACGCCTTGGCGAACTCGGCGATGAACGGGATTGACCCGCCCAGGCCCATGTCGATCGCGTCCACGCCCCAGGCCTGTCGGAATGCCGCGCGTGCGGCGTCGTACACCGGCCCACTCGCGTCGATCTCATACGGCTGACCTGCGTCGCCGCGGACGACGCTGACCTGAGCACCCCAGGGGGCGTGCTGCTTTAGGTGAGCTTCCACTGCGTCCAGGTGCTGCACCGCATCACCACCGGGAGCCACCCGAATGCTGACCTTCGCCCGCGCCCGCGGGATCAGGGTGTTCGACGCCGCGGCCACCGGCGTCGTGTCGATCCCGATCACCGTGATCGCCGGCTTGGCCCACAGCCGCTGCGGCACCGAGCCGCAGCCGATCTCGGTCACCCCGTCCAGCAAACCCGACTCCCGCCGGACCCGGTCCGGCGGATATTCGACATCGGCCGCCTTACTCTCGTGCAACCCTTGCACCGCGACGTTGCCGTCGTCGTCGTGCAGGCTGGCCAGCAGCCGTACCAGCACGCTCAGCGCATCGGGGACCACGCCGCCCCACAGTCCGGAGTGCAGGCCGTGATCCAGCGTGGCCACCTCGACGACGCAATCGGCCATCCCTCGCAGCGACACCGTCAACGCCGGAATCTCGGTGCTCCAATTGTCGGAATCGGCGATCACGATCACGTCTGCGGCCAGCTCGTCGCGATGAGCCGCCAGAAACTGGCCCAACGTCGGCGAGCCCGATTCTTCCTCGCCCTCGACGAACACGGTCACGCCGACCGGCGGCCGGCCACCGTGCGCCCGGAAGGCAGCCAAATGTGTTGCAATGCCGGCTTTGTCGTCGGCGGTGCCCCTGCCGTACAGGCGCCCCTCACGCTCGGTCGGCGCGAAGGGCGGCGAGTGCCACTGGCGGCGGTCGCCCTCGGGTTGCACGTCGTGGTGGGCGTACAGCAGGACGGTGGGCGCTCCCGCCGGCGCCGGGTAATGCGCGATGACGGCGGGAGCACCGCCCTCGCTGACGATCCGGACGTCGTCAAAACCTGCCTGCGACAACAGGTCCGACACCAGTTGCGCGCTACGATGCACCTCATCGCGACGATCCGGGTCGGCCCACACCGATTCGATCCGCACCAGATCCTCGAGATCGCGCCGTACCGAAGGCAACACCTCGCGTACCCGCTCAACCAGATCAGTCATGGGTTCGAGGCTAGCCAAGCCCAGCACGGCCCGCCGCAACGCCTAAAGCGCCGGCGGTAGGGCCCCGATGGCCTGCGCGAATTGTTCGGGCAGGTAGGTCAGCAGGCCCGGGATGATGCCGCCGAACTCGGCGCCACCGAGCGGGAACGGCACGCCCGGCGTTATGTCTGTGACGAGTTCGCCGCCCTGCAGCGGGGTCAGAATTCCGCCCAGCGGCAAATACGTCGTCGAATTGAGAACCCCGCTACCGCCCGGGAAACTAACCCCCGCATTCAGCGGCAGCATGGTCTGCCCGTTGAGGAAACCGTTGGCGACGGTTGCGGGGGCACCGAGGATTGCCGCCGCCGCTCCCGCGACATCGCCGGTCTGCATCGCCGAGGTCAACGAGGCCAGGCTGGATTGCACCGCATCGCCGGTGGTGAGCACCGGACCGATCGCATCGAGCGCCAGAACGACGGGCAACCCGACATGCAGAGGGATTGGCAGGCTGCTCACGCCGAGATTTATCCACTGCGACGTGTCGGTGGCCGTGTCGATGAGGTTGGTGAAGTTCTGAGAGATCAGCGCCGGAATCGACCCGGTCGGCAGCAGGCTGGTGAAGTTCTGTGCCATCTGTCCGGGAATGGAAAAGATCGGGGTCAGATCGCCGAAGGCACCCGTCGCCGCGACGTTGACGAAGCCGGTGTCGAAGTCGAGTTCGCTGCTGAAGCCGGTCAGGAACAAGTTCACGAAGCCGGTCGAGACGTCGTCCACCGCGCCCTGAAAATCACCTGCCTGCAGGGCCTGGCCAGCAGCTTGAAAACTGGCCGGCAACCCCTGTATGCCGGTCATGAAGTCTTTGCCGGCAGCCTGGAGCGAGGTCGCAATCGTGTTGAAATAGCCGATTTGGTTATTGACCACCCACTGCGCCAGAGCACCGGGCTGAAAATTCGTTATGGCCTGTACGCCGTTTTGAATGGAGAGCGGAAAATTGGCTAGCGCGACGGGAAGATTTTGCACTGCATCGGCCACCGCGGCCGCTGCCGTCTGCAGGTAACCGCCCTGATTTGCGATTAACTGGCGTAGGAACGGCAGCGGATTGGCCGAGATCGCGGTACCCAGACTCTGCAGGTTGGCGGCGGTGTTCGCGAACAGCGTCTGATAGGGCGCCGCGACAGCGCTGGCGAATGCCACCAGTCCCTCCACGGGCGACGTCGCCGCACCGGCCGCGGAGCCGGCGAGCAGCGCCGCGGCGGTCGCTTCGGTACTGGCGTACTGCGCGGCGCCGGAGCTCAGCAGACTCATAAACTCGTTGTGGAACAGCGCTGCCCGCGTAGTCAGTGCCTGAAAGTCCCTGCCATGAACACCGAACAATTGAGCGATCGCCGCCGAAACCTCGTCAGCCCCGGCAGGCAACACCGACGTTGTCGAGGCCGCCGCGGACGCGGTCGCCTCCCCCAGGGCTGCTTGGATGCCGGACAAGTCGTCGGCCGCCGCCTCAACCAACTCCGGTACGGCGATCAGAAATGACATCTACGTCTCCTTTGATTAGCTGAGGCAAGTGACCAGCGGTCGCTGCACGAAGATGAATTTAATATGAGATCGCGGGGTGTCAGTAACTCTCAGCCAATTGACAGCAAGCTGTACTTAAGCAACAAGAATATTTTTCGGGCAGGAAATTTCGCCCCTCAGGGAAACCACCGAGGGTCACGATATGCACGAACTGAGCTCACTGTTCCGCGAGCGAGCGGAGTTAGCTGGGAACCACTCCCGCCGATCTGATCAACTGGTCAGCGCGCCGCCCCCGGCGTGACTCGCAGACCGACTCCTCGAGCGAAACCCCACTTAACCTACCGCTGAGTAACATTGGCAGGCTAACCGCTGTTCCATGCGTGCGCAATAGGCGTCGGCGGAAGCAACCACATGTCCAACAGCCCACCGAAGCAGATCGGTCAGGCCTCCGGCGCTGGCTATGCTGAGCCCGTAATGGCGATCACCGGCCCTGACCCGACGACACCGCTGTGGCGGGCGGCACAGCTGTTCCGGCTGCTGAGCTGCCTATACGCGTTGGGTTTTCATGTCGCCGTCAGCTCTGATCTGCGCCATCCCGCGCTGGGCTGGGCCTTGTTCGCGGTGCTCATCGGCTGGAGCGCGGCCTGCGCCTTCGCCTACCTGCAAGGTTTCGGACGGCGACCGGCCTGGGTGATCGCCGAACTCGTCGTGGTGGTGGTCCTCATGCTGTCCACCGAGGTGATCGCCTCCGGGCAGTGGGCGCACAACAATCAGACCTGGCCGACGACCCTGTGGGCCAGCAACGCCACGATCTCGGCGGCTCTGCAGTTCGGTCCCACCGGCGGCATGTTGACCGGCGTGGCGGTCACCGCCGCCAGCGAATTCGTCAAGGGCTATATCAACGTCAACCTGGGGCGGAACGCCACCATCATCGTCGAGTTGGCGGCCGGCCTCGCGGTGGGGCTGGCGGCTAGCACGGCCCGGCGCGCGCATGACGAACTGCGGCGCGCCGCCCGCTTGTCGGCAGCGGTGGAGGAACGCGAGCGATTGTCGCGGCAGGTGCACGACGGTGTCATCCAGGTGCTGGCGCTGGTTGCCAAACGGGGTCACGAAATCGGTGGCGACGCAGCCGAACTCGCCACCCTCGCCAGGGAACAGGAACGGGCGCTGCGTAGTTGGGTGACCTCCACCGAGATGGAATCCGACACCGACGAGACCGTGGATGTTCGCGCCCTGCTCCGCCGCCGGGAAGGCGAGCGCGTCTCGATGAGCCTGCCGGGCACCGCTGTTCTGATGGACGGCGGTGTCGCCACCGAATTGGACGCCGCGGTGGGCAATGCCCTGGACAACGTGCGCGCCCACGCCGGTCCGCAGGCGCGCGCCTTCGTGCTCCTGGAGGACCTGGGCGATTCGGTCACGGTGAGCATCCGCGACGACGGCGTCGGCATCGCCCCCGGCCGCCTGCAGGAAGCGGTCGGCCAAGGACACGTCGGAATTTCGAAGTCGATTGTGGGACGGTTGATGTCGTTGGGTGGCAGCGCTGAGCTGCACACCAGCCCGGGAGAGGGAACGGAATGGGAATTGAGCGTGCCCCGTCATGACTGAGACGGCCGAACCGACGGTGATGGTCGTCGACGACCACCCGATCTGGCGCGACGCGGTGGCGCGCGATCTGGCCGACGACGGCTTCAATGTGGTCGCTACCGCCGACGGCGTCGCGTCCGCTCGGCGGCGGGCAGCGGTGGTGAAGCCGGATGTGGTGGTGATGGACATGCGCCTGGCCGACGGTGACGGCGTTGAGGCGACGATGCAGGTGCTCGAGGTTTCGCCGTCCACCAAGGTGCTGGTGCTCTCGGCCTCCGATGAACGCGACGACGTGCTGGAAGCGGTCAAGGCCGGGGCGGCCGGTTATCTGGTCAAGAGCGCGTCCAAGGCCGAGCTGGCCGATGCGGTGCGGGCCACCGCGGCCGGGCGCGCAGTCTTCACGCCGAGTCTGGCCGGGCTGGTGCTCGGCGAGTACCGGCGTATCGCGACGAGCCCAAACACCGGCCCGGCCACGCCGAGTCTCACCGAACGCGAGACCGAGGTATTGCGGTTTGTCGCAAAAGGGTTGTCCGCCAAGCAAATTGCCGAGCGTCTCTCGTTGAGCCACCGGACCGTGGAAAACCATGTGCAGGCAACCTTCCGCAAGCTGCAGGTCGCCAACCGGGTCGAACTGACGCGCTACGCGATCGAGCACGGGCTCGACCAATAGCGCCATTCAGGTAGTCCTACTCATCCGGTCGCGCCGCGGTCCCGGCAGGGTGGGTCACCATGACCGAATCGCATCAGGCTGTGATCAGCCGGCTTTCGCACGAGTTCGACGCCCTGGCCCGGCAAATGTCCCGGGTCTCGGGTGAACTCATGGAGTTGGACAGATTGCTTGTCGCCACCGAGGCCCGTCCCACACCGCGGCCGGCGCCCGTCTTCGTACCGCCACCGCCCGTCGCCCCGCAGCCGCCCGTCGCCCCGACACCTCAGCCGCAGACACCTCAGCAGCAGGCCGCATCGTATTGGCAGAACTACTGGCAGTACTGGCAGCCGGCGGCCGTCGCGCCGGCGGCGCCCCGACCTCATCCCCGATCCACACCGAGGCCTGACGCGACCCCTCCCCCACAGGGCCCGGAAACAGTGTCCGAACAGGGCGAGTCGAGCTGGATCGGCAAGCTGCTCGCCGTCGCCGGCGTCGCCGTGACGCTGATCGGTGTCGTGCTGTTGCTGGTGCTGGCCGCGCAGGCCGGTCTGCTTCGCCCGGAGATCCGGGTAGCCGGTGGAATGGCATTGGCGGGCGTACTGGTCGGCGCGGCGATCCGGTTGTGCGGCCGGCCCGGCGGCCGTATTGGCGCAATTGCGTTGGCGGCCACGGGTATTGCCACCGCCTACCTGGACGTCATTGCCGTCGTGACCATCTACAGGTGGGTTGCCGCGCCGGTCGGGCTGGTCCTGGCCGCCATCGTGGGCGGCGCCGGGCTGGCGCTGGCCCGCCGCTGGGACTCCGAACACCTCGCCCTGCTGGTGTTGGTGCCGCTGATCGTGCTGGCTCCGGAGATCACCCACGGGGTGGACCTGTTGCTGATCAGCTTCATGCTCGCCCTGTCCGCCGCTGCGCTGCCGGTGCAGTTGGGCAAGGACTGGGCGTGGATGCACGCTGCCCGGATCGCGGCGGTCACACTGCCGCTACTGGTCGCGTTGCCGGCAGCCGGCCCGCACGACAACGCGTGGCTGCTGGGCGGTGCCTGCGCCGTGGCCGCGATCCTGGCGATCGCCGGCGGTCTCGTGCTGCTGCCGGCCACCAGGAATCCCGGCACACTGGCGCTGCTGACCTCCGTCGGCACCGCCCCGGTACTGGCCAGTGCAGTATCGATGAATCGTGTGCTGACCGCCACTCTGGCCGCTGCTCTGGCGATGGGTATGTTGGCGGCCGCGCTGCTCGGCCGGCGCCCCCGCATCGTCACCCAGATCTGGCTGGTGTGGTCGGCAATCTCGGCGCTGGTGGCCCTCAGCGTCGCCTGCGCCGGCTACGTCGAAGGCCCGATGCTGTTGGCGCTGGCCATCGTCACCGCCATCGTGGGCCGTCGGGACACCGTAGCCCGCTGGATTGCGTTGGGATTCGGCATCATCGGCTGCGGACTGTTCTACAGCTACGCGCCGCTGCAGATGATGCTGCGGGCCACCGCAATTCCGACCTCAGTGGCGGTGTCGACGTTGGCCGCCAGCCTGCTCGTCATCGCCTTCGCCGTGGTGATGACCCGGGCGTGGCTCGAGTCCGAGGCCGCCGGGTTGCTGGTGGCCTCGGCCGCAGCGCTGGTCGTCTACGCCGTCACGGCTTTCACGGTGACCGCCGGCGTCGTCATCGGTGGCACCGGCGGCGGATTCCTGGCCGGTCACATGGCTGCCACCATCTGCTGGATCGCCATGGCGGCAGGCCTTTTCGTCCACGCGCTGCGCAGCGAGCGGGAGCGTCGCACCGAGTCGATCACCGCCGGCCTGGCACTGACCGCGGCGGCCACAGGGAAGCTGTTCCTGTTCGACCTCGCCACCCTGGACGGCATCTTCCGGGTCGCCGCGTTCATCATCGTGGGTCTGGTCCTGCTGAGCATGGGCGCCGGCTACGCCCGCAGCCTGGCGCGGTAGACCCCCCGCGAGCAGACGCAAAATCGCGTTGGAGCGCAAGCTCCAACGCGATTTTGTGTCTGCTCGGCCTACCGGTCGGCCTACCGGTTGGCGTCACGCAAGGCGGCAGAAGCACGCTCGTGGGCCCGCCGACCCGCCTCGCGCAACGCCGAGTCCTCGGTCACCGGATCCGCCAGCAACAGGCCGCCGCTGCCGGGTGAGCCGCCGGAGCCCAGCTTGTTCATTCGCTTCGGCAGCGGTGCGCCTTGATAGCTCAACGGAATTGGCCCGCCGAGCGGCTGGTGCAACTCGATGTAGGCGCCGTGCGGCAGCCGCCTGATGATGCCGGTCTCCACGCCGTGTTCCAGCACCGCGCGATCGCTGCGCTGCAGGCCCACGGCCCACCGGTAGGCGATGAAATACACCAGCGGCGGCAGGATCACCATGCCGATACGCCCGATCCATGTCGTCGCATTCAACGAGATGCGGAACGTGAAGGCGATGATGTCGTTCATCGCCGCCAGGGTGAGGACGAGGTAGAAGCTGACCGCCATCGCGCCGATTGCGGTGCGCACCGGCACATCCCGCGGGCGCTGCAACAGATTGTGGTGCGCGTAGTCACCGGTGAAACGCTTCTCCAAAAACGGGTAGCCGATCAGCAGCACAAAGACCAGCCCCATGAGCAGGGCCACCCAGACCGTCGCCGGCACCGTGTGGTGCCCGATGTACAGCTCCCAGGCCGGCAACAGTCGCTGCAAGCCGTCCGGCCACATCATGTAGAAGTCCGGCTGCGAACCCGCCGCCACCTGAGATGGCTTGTAGGGTCCCAGGTTCCAGATCGGGTTGATCTGCAGCAGCCCGCCCATCAGGCCCAGCACACCGACGATGGACGCGAAGAAGGCACCGGACTTGACCGCGAACGTCGGCATCACCCGCACGCTGACCACGTTGTGCTCGGTACGGCCCGGACCCGGGAACTGGGTGTGCTTCTGAAACCACACCAGCGCCACGTGCACCCCGATGAGAGCCAGCAGCAGCCCTGGGATCAGCAGTACGTGCAGCGCGTACAGCCGCGGAATCAGGACCGTGCCGGGAAAGTCACCGCCGAACAGTCCCCAGTGCAGCCAGGTGCCAATCACCGGCAATCCCAGCGTGATTGACGACAGCGCCGCGCGCAGACCGATGCCCGAGAGCAGGTCGTCGGGCAGCGAGTAGCCGAAGTAGCCCTCGAACATCGTCAGGATCAGCAGCAGCGACCCGATCACCCAGTTCGCCTCACGCGGGCGCCGGAACGCGCCGGTGAAGAACACCCGCGCCAGGTGCACCATGATCGATGCGGCGAACATCAGCGCCGCCCAGTGGTGCACCTGGCGGACGAACAACCCTCCGCGGACTTCGAAGGAGATGTTCAGCGCCGACTCGTAGGCCCGCGACATCTCCACGCCACGCAGCGGCTGATAGACGCCGTGGTAGGTCACCTCCGCCATCGACGGGTCAAAGAACAACGTCAGGTACACGCCGGTGATCAGCAGCACGATGAAGCTGTACAGCGCGATCTCACCCAACAGGAACGACCAGTGCGTCGGGAACACCTTGTTGAGCTGGCGGCGCAGCGTCGCCGACGGATGGAAGCGGGAGTCAATGGCATGGGCCGTCACGGCGATCATCCCCTCACCACCGGACCCGCGCCGTTGCGAGCCGGCTGTCGCGCGTATTACTACGTTCGGTAGTACCACAAAGAGTAGTACTTCAAGCTCCACGTGTAAATGAATTCATTCATCTGATTATTGCGGCGTGGCGAAAAGAGTTGCGCGGCAGAAAAACCCAACCCGCCCGCGCGAGCAGACACAAATTCGCGTTGGAGCGCAAGCTCCACGGCGATTTTGTGTCTGCTCGCCCTAAGAGGTCTCCAGAATCGCGACCGCGGCCGCCGTGTCCGCCTCGTGCGTCAACGAGACATGGATCGTCACGTCGGCCAGATGCTTGGCGATCTCACCGCTCAACCGGACCCGCGGGCGGCCCCACATGTCGGTGACCACCTCGATGTCGCGGTGGATGTCCTCCGGCAACACCGGCCGCTGGGCGAACCGGGACCCCGACCAAGCCTTGATCACGGCCTCCTTGGCCGCCCAACGGGCCGCCAGGTGACGCGCCGCCGACGAACTCTTGTCCGAGGCGTCGCGGCGCTCACCCGGAGTGAAGGTCTCCGCGAACACCGTTCCCGGCTGGTCCACCTGTTCGGCGAAATCAGGTATGGAGACAAGGTCAATCCCGATTCCGACGATTCCCATGGGTGGCCAGGTTAACGGATCCGACGGGTCACCCGGCAGGGGCCTGGTAGGCCCCATAGATCTGGTCGTCACCCAACCGCGCGGCCGGGTTCAGCAGCATCGTCGCCTCCTGCCGCTTCTCCGGCGCGTCGTGGTCGAACCTGCGGTCCGGCGGCCGCTGGTACATCGGCTCGCCGCCGGCGATCGCCGAGGCCAGCCGGCGCTGACCGGCCAGCATCCGTGCGTCGGCACGACGCTGGTAGTCCGCGCGCTGCCCGGGCTCCAGCGAGGCGATGAACGCCTGCGGGTGTACCAGCGCAACCAGACCCGACACGTGGCCGAACCCGAGACTGGTCAGCATTCCCGCCTTCAGCGGGAACTTCTCGCCGAGCCGCAGTGTGTCCCGAACCCAGACGAAGTGCGACGAACCGGCCAGCTCGTCGTCGACGCAGTCCAGGTTGCGGTTGGGCGGGATCACTCCGTCCCGCAGCATCTGGCACAGTCCCATCGTCTGGAAGACGGCGGCACCGCCCTTGGCGTGACCGGTCAGGCTCTTCTGCGACACCACGAACAGCGGTGCACCGGCCGAACGCCCCAGGGAGTCCGCGAGCCGCTCGTGCAGTTCCGTCTCGTTGGGGTCGTTGGCCAGCGTCGACGTGTCGTGCTTGGAGACCACCGCGATGTCGTCGGCGGTCACACCCAGCTTGCCCAGCGCGTGCGCCAGCGCCGAGTCCCTGCCACCGCGGCCAGCGCCCAGGGCGCCGAGGCCCGGTGCCGGGATCGAGGTGTGCACTCCGTCGCCGAAGGACTGCGCGAAGGCCACGACGGCCAGCACCGGCAGTCCCATGCGCAGGGCGAGGTCGCCGCGTGCCAGCAGGATGGTGCCGCCGCCCTGGGCTTCGACGAAGCCGAGCCGGCGCCGGTCGTTCGGCCGGGAGAACTTCGAGTCCTCGATGCCGCGGCCGCGCATCATCGATGTGTCGGCGGTGGCGGCCATGTCGCCGAAGCCGATGATGGCCTCCAGCGTCAGGTCGTCCAGGCCACCGGCCACCACCAACTCGGCCTTGCCGAGCCGGATCTTGTCCATGCCCTCCTCGACCGACACCGCCGCCGTGGCACAGGCGGCAACCGGGTGGATCATCGACCCGTAGCTGCCAACGTAGGACTGAATCACATGCGCGGCAACAACATTCGGCAGCACTTCCTGCAGGATGTCATTCGGCTTGTTCCGGCCGAGCAGGTTCCCGTGGTACATGGTCTGCATCGACGTCATGCCGCCCATACCGGTGCCCTGAGTGCTGGCCACCAGGCTCGGATGCACGTAGCGCATCACCTCGGCCGGGCTGAACCCGGCGGACAGGAAGGCGTCCACGGTGGTCACGATGTTCCACAGCGCCACCCGGTCGATCGAGGTGGCCATGTCCGGGCTGATCCCCCACACCGTCGGGTCGAACCCGGTCGGGATCTGCGCGCCGACCACTCGCGACAGCTTGGTCTTGCGCGGCACCCGCACTTCGGTGCCGGCCTTTCGGGTGACCTGCCAGTCACCGGAGTCGGGTACCGGGCGCACCACGGTGTGCTCGGGGTCGAACTCGGCGAAGGATCGAGCCTCGGCTTCCGAGGACACCACGAAGGTGAAGTCCTTGTCGAGGAACACCGAAACCAGCAGCGGCGAGGCGTGATCGGGGTCGATTGCGCCGTCGTCGACGAATTCGCGGATGCCGCAACGTTCCACGACGGTGTCGTGATACCGCTCGACCAGTTCGGACTCGTCGACCAGATCGCCGGACTGAGTGTCGTACCAACCCGGTTGGGGGTCGTCTTCCCAACGGATCAGGCCGGTGGTCCAGGCCAGTTCGAGGACGCCGGCGGCCGACAGCTCATTCTCGACCTCCATCTCGAAGCGGGTGCGCGACGAACCGTACGGCCCAAGTTCGGCGCCGCCGACGATCACCACCAGGTCGGCGGGGTCGACATCGAGGTCCGCCCACTCCGGGGGCGGTGCCGGGGTGTAGCCGCGCGGCGGTGACGGCAGCGCTGAGATGGTGCCCTCGGCCGCGTCATCCTCCCCGCCCGCGGCCTCCGAGGTCATCTCCTCGCGCGCCTTGGCCGCCAGTTCGGCCATGTCCAGTTTCGCTTCGGCCAGGCCGCCGGTGAGGTCCGCCTTGATCGGCGAACTCGCCGCGGCGACTTTGGATTCCACGTCGCACAGGCCCAGCAGCAACCCCGCCATCTCATCGGTCGAGTAGGTGGTGACGCCGGCCTCTTCGACGGCGGTGACGATGGCGTCATTGTGGCCCATCAGTCCGGTGCCGCGGGTCCAGCCGATCAGCGCGTGCGCAAGGCTGACCCGTTCCGCCCAGGACGTCTCGGCGTGCCAGCGGCTCACCACGGCGTCCAGTGCCGACTTGGCCTCGCCGTAGGCGCCGTCCCCACCGAACATTCCACGGTTGGGCGAGCCCGGCAGCACCACGTGCAACCGCGAGGCGATGTCACGCTCGGCGCCGATCTTCGACAGCCCGCTGATGAGCCGTTGCACGGCCCACAGCAACACCTTCATCTCCATCTCGGCGCGCGCACCGACCTCGGACAGGTCCCCGACGACACGCGGTGCCGCGAACGGGAACAGCAGTGTCGGGGTCTGCGCGTCCTTAATGTGAATCGACTGCGGCCCAAGGCTTTCGCTCTGCTCGTTGCCGATCCACTCGACGAGCGCATCGATGTCGGAGTAGGACGCCATGTTGGCCGGCACCACCCACAGCGCCGCACCGTAGCGGGCGTGGTCGCGGTAGAGGGTGCGGTAGAACGCCAGTCGCTCATCGTTGAGCTTGGAGGTCGTCGCGATCACGGTGGCGCCGCCGTCGAGCAGCCGCGCCGCCACCGCAGCGGCGATTGAGCCCTTGGAAGCACCTGTCACAACAGCGATTTCGTTGTTGTGCGGTCCAGGGTCCGGGTTCTCGGCTCCGGCGGCGATGCGGCCGTACAGCGAGGCGTGGATCTGTTTGCCCGCAGCCAGCGACCTGCCCTGCCACCAGGTGGCCTGGGTGGCGACGACGTGCCCGGCGCCCTCGAAGCGTTCGGACAGCCGCAACCAGTCGGCGTCGATGTCGCCCTCGTCGGTGAGCCACAGCTTGACCAGGTCTTCACGGGCGCTGGCCCAGCGGTCGTCGAACACCACGGCCTTCTTACCGTCGAACGTCGGCGCCACCAGACGTGGCCAGTCCGCGCCCAATTCGGCCGTTACCAGGTCGATGAGCTCGGCATCGGTGGCGGTCGGCGACGCGGACACCGGGTCGTCAAGACCCAGCTGACCCAGCACCAGACGGGCCGCCGAAGCCAGCACGCCGTCGCGGCCGGTGATCTGATCGGTGAACTCGCTCAGCGCAGCCGCGTCGACGGTCGCGCCGCCGCCTCCACCAGCGGACGGGAGCGACACGGCGATACCGAGCCGTGCGCCGACCGCGCCCACCGCGGCGTCGATCACTTTGTCGACGGACGCGGCGTCGGCCAGGGCGCCCTCATGCAGGTGGCCCATGGCACCGCCGCGGACGCTGGTGCCTTCCCGGGTGCCCAGCGCCACCTCGACGGTGACGTGCTTGGCCCACCCCTCACCCAGCTCCCAGGTCTTCGTCACGCGTTCGGCGATGGCCGCCGGCCGCTTGCCCGAGGGCCCGAGCACCGTACGCAGCTGGTCGTTGATGGCGTCGGAAAGCACTGGCCCGAAAGGCTTGTAGGTGCGGGCCAGCTTGGTGACCTGCGCCCGCAGGCCGGCCAGGTCGGCCTCCGCGGCGCCGTCGATGGCACCCAGGTTCAGCTCGGAGCCGAGGTCTACCAGCAGCTGGTTACGCCGCGACGACGCGCCGTCGGTGATCGACTCGATGGAGTCCAGCGGCTCGATCTGGTCCAGGCGCATCTTGGCCGAGATGGCGATCAGGGCCAAAGTGGCGTCGGCAGCGTCGAATCCGATGTCGTCGGGACGGGGGCCACCTGACGGCGCGGCTGGCGCCGGCGCCGGGGCGGCCGGCGCGGCCTCAGACGGTGCGGCCTCAGACGCGGCCGAGCCGGAATCCTCAACCGGTTCCTCTTCCGGCTCCGGGTCGGTGTCGGTGGCGAACAGCACCGCGGCGTCGCGCTCGGCGTTGAGCACTTCGATTGTGCTGTGGGCATATTCGGGCAGCTTGAGGGTGTTGGTTGCCAGACCCGCGACGGTCGGCGCGGTCTTCACACCGATCTCGACGAACCGCTCCACGCCCAGGCCGCCGGCGGCCTCTTCGATGAAAAGCAGGTCCTGCGTCTCGATCCAGCGCACCGGGCTGGCGAACTGCCAGGCCAGCAGCTCGATCAGGACCTTGCGGGCCAGGTCGCGCGGGCGCTCGTTACGCCAGGTGTCGTAGTCGGCGAGGATCTCGTCGAGCGGCTCGGCGGGCACCAGATCCCGGATCTCCTGAATGAAGTCGCGGTCCAGGGTGAACGGCCGCGGCACCAGGTTGGGGATGTAGCGCCCGATGATGACGTCGGGGTCCTTGTCCCGCGGCATCAGGCGCTCCAGCGAGCGCCGGAACTCGGCCACCCCGACCCGCAGCACCCGCGAGTGGAACGGCACGTCGATACCCGGCACCAAGATGAATGAGCGCTTGCCGCCGGTGATTTCGCGGCGCCGCTCGACCTCGGCCTCCAGCGCCTCCAGACCGCGCACGGTGCCGGCAATGGCGTACTGCGAGCCACGCAGGTTGAAGTTGACGATTTCCAGAAATTCCCCGGTGCGCTCGGCGATTCCGGCGACGAAGTCGGTGACCTCGTCATCGGGCAGGTCGATCTGGGAGGGCCGGATGGCCGCCAAGCGGTAGTTGGAACGGCCCAGCTCGTCGCGCGGCACGATGTCGTGCATCTTCGAGCCGCGGTGGAAGACGGCCTCCAGCAACGCATCCAGTTCGAACACGCCGCTGACGCAGGCCAAGGCGGTGTACTCACCGACCGAGTGGCCACAGGTGATCGCGGTCTCCACGAACGCGCCCTGCTCGCGCATCTCGGCGACCTGGGCGGCCGCCACCGTCGCCATCGCGACCTGGGTGAACTGCGTCAGGAACAGCACACCGTCCGGGTGGTGGTAGTGCACACCGCTGGCGATGATGCTGGTCGGGTTGTCCCGGACCACGTGCAGCACGGAGAAGCCCAGGGTGTCGCGGGTGAACCGGTCGGCCTCGTCCCACACTTTGCGGGCCGCCTTGGAACGGGCCCGGACGTCCATGCCCATGCCCTTGTGCTGAATGCCCTGACCGGGGAAGGCATAGACCGTCTTCGGCGACGCCAGGCGCGCGGTCGCCGACATCACCAGATCCGATCCGATACGTGCGGCAACCTCCAGAACCTCTGCGCCCTGGTCGATTCCGACGCGGTCGACCCGGAAGTCCACCTCGTCACCGGGGCGCACCATGCCGAGGAAACGGGCGGTCCAGCCGATCAGGCGGGCGGGCGGCCGGGCCTGTCCGTCGGTGGCGGTCACCGCGTGCTGCGCTGCCGCGGACAGCCACATGCCGTGCACGATCGGCGATTCCAACCCGGCCAGCAGCGCCGCTGCCTTGTCGGTGTGGATGGGGTTGTGGTCCCCGGACACCTCGGCGAACGGGCGCATGTCGACGGGGGCGCCGAGAGTGACGTCGCGGCGGCGCCGGCGTGGGGTGTCGGTGGCGTTCTCGGAGACCGCACCACCGGCCCGGGCGGGGTCGGTGAGCTCGGCCGCGCCGGTGCGGCCCAGGATCGCGAACCGTTCTTCGAGGGTCGCTACGGCGCCGCCGTCGCCCGTGGTCACCGTGACGGTGACCGGTACGACGCGGCCCATGTCGGTGTCGGTCGCGTCGGAAGCGGTGGCGGCGATGGTCAACTGGGCTGTTTCTTTGGGCAAGTGACCGGCCAGCTGCACGGCGTGGTCCAAGTGCACCAGGCTGAGCAGGCCTTCCACCACCGGGACGCCGGCGTCCGTGACCGCCGCGCCGATGGCCGCGAAAACGGCCGGCCAGCAATGTCCGACGAGCGCGTCGGGCACGGTGGTCAGGCTCGGCGCCAGTAGCTCGCTGAAGGTGGCGGTGACACCGGTGTGGTCGGCGACCCGCTCGGGGTCCCAGTCCACCGTCAGCGTGGCGGTGCCGTCGACCACCTCGGGCAGCGAGTCCGGCCCGTCCACGCCGGCCGCGATGGCCAGCACGGAACGCATTGCGGCGGTGGCGTCTTCGGTGGAGACGACGGGGATGCCGCCGTCGATGGTGTTGGCGGGCAGGGTGAACTGGATGTCGATCCAGGTGCCCGAGACCGGCACGCTCAGGGTGACGCTGTCGCCGGCTGCCGTCACCTGCAGGCGTGATCCGGTGGATGTGTGTGTCGCGGTGCGGTTTTCGTGCACCTGCCAGTCGGCCGGCTCGGCGATTCGGTGCACCGGGTTGATGGTGGTGCGGCCCGCCCACAGCACGTCGGGCGCGTCGAGCACGACGGCCAGCGGTCCGCGGATGTCAGCGCGACCGAGCCTGCGCGCGGTCACGTCTTGCGGCTCTACCCCGCTGCCCAATACTTCGTCGATGGCGGCCTGTTCGAAGCGGTCCAGCAGCTCGCCGACCGGTTCGTCCAGCCGGGTGATGCCGGCGACGGCCGCCGGGCCGGGGATGATGCACACCTGGTCGGCGTCGTAGCGCGCGTCGTGGGCCTGCCACAGCGAGTCGCTGCGCCACCAGCGGCGGACGTCCTTGTCGATGACCGGCACGAAGTTGACCGGCTTGCCCAGGGTCTTGCACAGCGAGATGAAGAAGGGCACGTCGGCCGGGTGCAGCTGCACCGTCTCGGCGTCGGGATAGTGCGCCACCAGCGTGGCGATGGCGCGTTCGGGGTCTTCCAGCAGCGCCGGGTCGGCGAACTGGGTTTCGATGGGGCCGAAATCCTGTGCGTGCAAACGCGCTTCGGCGCGCTTGAGCATCTCCGCGAAGCGGTCGCGCCAGGTGTCGGCCAGCCACGGGCTGCCGGGTGCCGCGGTGTCTGCGGTCGAATCGCCTTCTCCGATAGCCAGTTCGACGTAACGCCGCAGCCACTGCAGATAGGTCATGTCGGCGACGTCGCCGAAGTAAGGCTTGGCGGTCCTGGCCATCGCGGCGATGATCTCTTCGCGACGCTCCGCGACCGCATCCGCGTCGCCGGCCACCTCGTCGAGCAGCTGGCCGCAGCGCGATGCGCTGTTGTCGATCTCGTGAATGTCGGCGCCCAGCTGACTGCGGCTGGAAGCCATGCCGCCCTGGGCTTTTCCGGCACTGATCCACTGGTCGGTGCCACCGGTCTCCACCAGCATCTGCTTGACCGAGGGCGATGTGGTGGACTCCAAGGTCGCCATCGCGGCGGTGCCGACCAGGATGCCGTCAATCGGCATCAACGGGAAGCCGTAGTCCTGCGCCCAGCGCCCGGACAAGTAGTCGGCGGCGCGTTCCGGCGTGCCGATGCCACCGCCGACACAGACGGTGATGTTGGCGCGCGAGCGCAGCTCCGAGTAGGTCGCCAGCAGCAGGTCGTCGAGGTCCTCCCAGGAGTGGTGGCCACCGGCGCGGCCGCCTTCGACGTGCATGATCACCGGCCGGGTGGGCACCTCGGTGGCGATGCGGATCACGGAGCGGATCTGCTCGATGGTTCCGGGTTTGAAAACGACGTGGCTGATGCCGATGTCGTTGAGCTCCTCGATCAGCTCGACGGCTTCCTCGAGGTCGGGGATGCCGGCGCTGACCACGACGCCGTCGATCGCGGCGCCGGACTGGCGGGCCTTCTGCACCAGTCGCTTGCCGCCCAACTGCAACTTCCACAGGTACGGGTCCAGGAACAGCGCATTGAACTGGTAGGTGCGGCCGGGCTCCAGCAGACCGGACAGCTCCGCGACGCGGGCCGCGAAGATCTCCTCGGTGACCTGACCGCCGCCGGCCAGCTCAGCCCAGTGGCCGGCGTTGGCCGCCGCGGCGACGATCTTGGCGTCGACGGTGGTCGGGGTCATGCCGGCCAGCAGGATCGGCGACCGGCCGGTCAGCCGGGTGAACTTGGTCGACAGCTTGACCCGGCCGTCGGGCAGGCGCACGACGGTCGGCGCGTAACTCGACCACGCGCGGGCCACCTCCGGAGTGGCACCGACCGTGAACAGGTTGCGCTGACCGCCGCGGGTGGCCGCCGGCACGATGCCGATCCCCAGACCGCGGATCACCGGCGCCGTCAGCCGCGTCAGGATGTCTCCGGGCCCCAGGTCGAGAATCCAGCGCGCGCCGGCGTCATTCACCTTGGTGATCTCGTCGACCCAGTCGACCTTGCTGACCAGGATGGCGTTAGCCAGGTGGCAGGCCAGCTCGACATCGAGTCCGACCGTTTCGGCCCAGCGGCCGACGATGTCGATGCCGTCGGATAACCGGGGCGTGTGGAAGCCCACCTCGACCTTGACCGGATCGAAGACCGGCGCGAAGACGTCGCCCCCGCGCACCTTGTTCTTGCGGTCGGCTTCTTCTTTCTCCGAGATCTGCTGGCAGTAGAGCTCGAAGCGCGACAGTTGTTCGGGGGTTCCGGTGATGACGACGGACCGGCGGCCGTTGCGGATCGAGAGCACCGGCGGAAGTACCGTGCGCACGTCCTGGGCGAACTCGTCGAGTAGCTGGCTGATCCGTTGCGGGTCTGCGTTGGTGACGGACACCATCGGCGGGCGATCGCCGAGCACCGAGATACCGCGGCGGCGCGCCACCAGAGTTCCGGCCGCGCCGATCAACTGGCCCATGGCCAGTAACTCGACGTCGCGGGCACCGCCTGCCTTGAGTGCCTCGACCGCCAGCACGCCCGCCGAGTGACCGGCCAGCGCAACCGGCGGAGTTTCGGCGAGGTCCATCCCCTGACGGGCAAGTGCCCGGATGGCAGCGATCTGGGTCAGCAGCACGCCCGGGATGGAGACCGCCGCCGAGGTCAGGTGCTTTTCCGAGGGAACCGTGTCTTCGGCCGCCAGCGCACGGACCCACTGCAGCGGCTCGAAGCCGATCGGACGCACCACGACCAGCTCTTTGGCCACCGGTTCCAGCAACAGCTGCACCTCGCCGACCAACTCGGACAGTTCCGGTTCGATGCCGGCACCGGAGACCAGCTCCTCGAGCGTCTCCAACCAGGCGCTGCCCTGGCCACCGAATGCGACCGCGTAGGGCTCGCCGGCCGCCAGCCGATCAACCAGAGCATGGGCGTTGTGCGGTCCACTGCCGTCGCGGTCTGCTGACACCCTGTCGTGCTCGTGGATCGTCACCTTTTAATCTCCTGTATGCGTCTGTGTCGCGCGTCTGCGTGAGCCACGTGTCGGGTCGTTCGGGCCGGCCCCTGCCAGAAGGCCCCGTCACAATCCGGGCGATTCCACACCGAATCGCAGCCGATAGTCGTCTGACCGGTGCTTCGTCGGCGCCCGATCCCTCCGTGACGAGGCGCCATCTACCTGCATCGGACCCCATAAGAGTGTCATAAGGGTCTGTACGTTTTCTTGACGTCGGAAGGTTACTGACGAGTTCTACGCACGGGTAACCGTGTCACGGGTAACACCGGCTCAAACAACTGGCACGAGCGTCTCGAACAAACGTCCTGCATGTAGGTGGTTACGGTCGAGTAGCTATAACGGCGCTGTTCAAAGCAGCATTGTTACCAAATCGTTATCCGAAAAAATTCTGTTGTGTCGGCCGCCCTTGGTGTGACATGCCGCGGCCGCGCGGATTCATCGATGTAGCCGACGGCGCGGACTGAGCGAACGAGTGTTTGCTGGAATGTTTGTCAGAGTCTTAGGAACTCCGCGCGTCAGGCCCACTGCCCGAATTGGGGCTTGAGGATTTCGTTGACGTCCACCCCGATGCCACCCACCGTGCGTTTGTCGATCTCCACCTGGTGCAGATGGGCCGCGGGGTGGGTGTAGCCGCTCGGCGAGCCCCAGTTGTGCTGCCAGAAATAGGCGCCGAGTCCATCGTTCACCGCCCAGTCGATGGTCTTGGAGTTGGCGTATACGCCCGTGCGCTCGTGCCCGATCACCGACTCCCACGATCGCAGATACGGCACGATCTGGTTCTTGTACTGCTCCAGCGACGGGTTGTCGTCGATCGACGCGTAGATCGGGGCACCGGCGGGCCCTCCGGCCGCGCCATGCAGTTCCGCGCCACGCTTGGCGTGCTGCAACCCGGCCGCGGCACCGCCGAGCCAGTCCGAGGTGCTGCCCTTACCGAACTGATAGCACGACACAATTTTCAGGCCGCTTCCGTGCAGGTCGCGGGCCTCAGCGAGTTGCATCGGCTTGCCCAGCATCCAGTTGCCGCCGGGCCGGCGGTCCGAGACGTACCGGATCGCCCCGACCGCGCCCGCCGCCCTGATCTGGCTGGCCGGGATGACGCCAGCCGCGTAGTCCAGCAAGGTCCCGAGGGACGCCGACGCCGGGGCGGCACTCAGCGACGCCGCCACGCCGAGGCCCAGCAGCCCCGGCATCGCGGCCGCGAGTTTGAGCACGTCACGTCGGGAGACTGACACATGCGACAGGGTACGCAACAACCCCAGCAGACTCAGGGACCTCAACAGTCACAGATGGGTCACTTTTGGCCCCGCTGCGGGGCCGCAAGTCAAGGAAGCACGATGACACTCACGGCCTGCAGACCGCGCTCGGCGGTTTGGACCGCCATCTCGTCGATGAAATGGGCCGCAGCCCCGTTGATCGTCGCGGCCCAGGCCCGAAAGCCCTGCACGATCACCGGATCGTGCGCCAGTAGCGGGTGCACGCACCGCAGCGCTTCGGCCACGTCGGACGGCAGCGGGTCCGCCACCTGCTCCTCGATCCACTTGAGCGCGAGTTGGGTTGCCGCCGTACGGTCTTCATCCAGAGCGACCACTTCGGTGGCAAGCCTGCGCAGCCGGTCGAACAGCACCTCGCGACCCGGGGTCACCGCGAGCTGTGCCAATAAGGTGCTGGCCGGTGCGGGCAGCACCATCTGCCCGAACAGCGGCGGAACCGGCAACTCCCATTCTTCGAACAGTTCGGCGTACATGGCCGCGACCGGGGCGGTCAGCGGGGTGCTCAGGCGTCCGATGACACCGATGCTGTCGCGGTGCGTTGTCGCCAGCCTGCGCAAGATCTTCTCGTCGACATCGGCGCGCGGATGCTCTGTTGCCGCGTCGATTGCCGAGATGAGTTGGTCGAGCCGTTCGCGCTGGCGCACCAGCAACGCCCGGTGCTCGTCGAGAAGATCTGCCAGCGTGGTCTGTCCGCCGTGAACCAACCGCTGAATGTCATCGATGCTGACGCCGAGACTTCTCATCAGATCGATCCGCAACAGATCGAGGACCTGCTCCACGCCGAAGACCCGATATCCGTTGCTGAGATGCTCGGCGCGCAACAACCCGATTTTCTCGTAGTGGCGGATGCGGCCTGAGGCGATCCCGGTCAAAGCCGCGACATCGCCGATCAGCAACTGCCCAGCCACTCCTTGACCTTACAACCGTCGGAAGGTCTGTAATGGAACGATGCAACACGACCAGCTCATCGACCTCACCCGCCGCGCGCTGAAATTAGCGCGGGACAAAACGACCGACCTCGCGCCCGCTCAGCACCTGGTCGACGCGCGCGAGTACACCTCGGCCGAACGGCACGAGCGGGACCGCGCCCTGGTGATGGCCAGCCCGCAACTGGTCGGCTATGTCTCTGAGTTGCCCGAGCCGGGTTCGTACTGCACCAAGACGGTGATGGGCCGGTCGATCCTGCTGACCAGAATCGCCGACGGTTCGGTCAAGGCGTTCGACAATGTCTGCCTGCACCGGCAGGCGCAGGTCGTATCGGGATGCGGCGTGGCCAAGCGGTTCACCTGCCCGTACCACGCCTGGACATACGACAACACGGGCCGCCTGTTCGCCGTTCCCGGCCGCGAAGGCTTTCCGGATGTGACGCCGAAATCCGATGGCCTGACCGAGCTGCCGGCCACCGAGTTCGCCGGATTCCTCTGGGTGGCAATGGAACCCGGCACCAATCTGAACGTGGCTGCGCATCTGGGGCCGTTGGCCGAAGAGCTCGACTCATGGGGCATCGGTCGCTGGTCACCGCTGGGCGAGAAGGTGCTCGACTCCCCCATCAACTGGAAGCTCGCCATTGACACCTTCGCCGAGAACTACCACTTCGCGACCGTCCACCAGCAGACCTTCGCGACGATCGCGCGCAGCAACTGCACCGTGTTCGACGCCTACGGGCCGCACCACCGATTGATCTTCCCGCTCAACACGATCCTGGACCTCGACGACACCGCCGAGGATCAGTGGGTTCCGCTGAACAATCTGGTCGTCATCTACGCGTTGTTCCCGAACATCGTCATCTCGGTGACCATCGCCAACGGCGAGTTGTTCCGCGTGTACCCCGGCGACCGGCCGGGCCGATCCACCACGGTTCACCAGAATTCGACACCTCTGGACATGTCCGACGAATCCATGGCCGCGGGCGCGCAAGCCGTCTTCGAGTACGCCCACGCCACCGTGCGCGACGAGGACTACCGGTTGGTCGAGGGGCTGCAGGCCAACCTCGAATCGGGCGCCCGGGCGCGACTTGTGTTCGGGCGCAACGAGCCTGGGTTGCAGCACCGTCACATCGCGTGGCAGCGGGCGCTGGCAACGGGCGAATGACTGCCCCACCCCACCGCTGACTGCCCTTATGAGTCATGTGAATGGTTTGTGAATACTTAACTATTGCTCGTGGATATGTGCTGCAATCTGACGCACGCCCCGCGCAGGGTAGTCGGGCTCCTGCCGAGTTGTGCTCACCTGGAGGTGTCAGATGGCGTTTGTGATTGCTATCCCAGAGCAGGTGGCTTTGGCCGCAACGGATTTGGAGAATGTGGGTGCGACGCTGACTGCGGCCAGCGCTGCTGCGGCGGGCCCGACGACCGGGTTACTGGCGGCCGCCCAGGATGAGGTCTCGGCCGCCATCGCGGCCGTGTTCTCCGGACACGCCCAGAGTTATCAGGCGCTCAGTGTGCAAGCACAAGCGTTCCATGCGGAGTTCGCCCGGGCGTTGAGCGCCGGAGCGGGCGCTTACGCGGCCGCCGAAGCCGCCAATGCTTCCCCCTTGCAGCAATTGTTGGCAGCCATCAATGCTCCCGTGCAGACGCTGACCGGCCGACCGCTGATCGGCGACGGCGCCAACGGCGCACCCGGCACCGGGCAAGATGGCTCGCCCGGCGGGTGGTTGCTCGGAAATGGTGGAGCCGGCGGATCCGGCGCGGCGGGAACCGGCCAGAAGGGTGGCGCCGGCGGCGCCGCCGGGTTCGTCGGCAACGGCGGGGCGGGCGGCGCTGGTGGAAGCTCCGCGATCGGGATGGGCGGGACCGGTGGGGCTGGCGGTGCCGGAGGGTGGCTGTCGGGCAACGCCGGAGCCGGTGGCGCCGGCGGGTACTCCTCGGACCCGAGTAATGCGGGCGGACCAGGCGGAGCCGGTGGCGCCGGGGGGTTGTTCGGTGGAGGCGGAACCGGCGGGGCCGGTGGTAGCAACCCCGCGGGCTCCGGTGGCAACGGTGGGGCAGGTGGGACCAGCGGGCCGCTCGCCGGGCTGGTCGGCGCAAGCGGCGGCCAGGGCGGAGCCGGTGGATACGGCGCCAGCGCCGGAGGCCACGGCGGTGCTGGTGGCGACGCCGGCTTGCTGGGCGGTTCCGGCGGAACTGGAGGCGACGGCGGATACAGCGGTAGCGGAAGCGCAGGTGCCGGTGGCGCCGGCGGAGCGGCCGGATTAATCGGTGACGGCGGTGCCGGCGGGGACGGCGGCGGCAGCCCGCTGCTCCTGGGGGGTTCTGGTGGGTCCGGCGGTCAGGGCGGCCTGCTGTTCGGCTCCGGCGGGGCTGGTGGGACCGGCGGCGCCGGTGTCTCAACAGCATCTGGCGGCGCGGGTGGAGCGGGCGGCGACGCTGGGCTCTTCGGCTTCGGCGGCACGGGTGGCGCCGGCGGGTCCGGCATCTTGAACTCGGGCGGTATCGGAGGAAGCGGTGGACGGGGCGGCCTGATCTTCGGCAATGGTGGTGCTGGCGGTTCCGGTGGCTGCGCATCGGCGGTTGCCAGCGGAGGCGGCGGCGGCAGTGGCGGCAGCGCGATGCTGATAGGCAATGGCGGCAACGCCGGGACGGGCGGCACCGGACTCACCACTGGCAACAGCGGCCTCGGCGGCGTCGGCGGGCCGATTCTGGGCCTGGATGGTTTCAATGCCTCGCCCAGTAGTTCACCCCTGCACAGCCTGCAACAGCTGGTGCTCAACACCGTCAATGCGCCGGTCCAGGCTCTGACCGGCCGCCCCTTGGTAGGCAACGGCGCGCCAGGCGCTGCCGGAACCGGAGCCAACGGTGGTTTGGGCGGGTGGCTGCTCGGCGATGGAGGCGCGGGCGGCGCCGGGGCGGCGGGTTCCGGCCAACCAGGCGGGACCGGTGGCGCCGCCGGGTTGTTCGGCGCCGGCGGTGCCGGAGGCAACGGTGCGAACATCGCTGCGGGTGACGGCAACGGTGCCGGCGGAGCCGGCGGCGCCGGTGGCTGGCTGTTCGGCAATGGCGGCGGGGGCGGGGCCGGTGGCGTTAACTCAGCAATCGCTGGTGCAGGCGCCGGCGGTCGCGGCGGGTCTGCCTGGCTATTCGGCGCCGGCGGTGCCGGCGGTACCGGCGGGACGAACGCTGGTATCGGCTCGCCAGGCGCCGGCGGGGCTGGCGGGACCGGCGGGATATTCGGTGGTTTGCTCGGCGTCGGCGGCGGTGGCGGAGGTGACGGCGGGGCGAGCGTTAGTGGCGGCCCGGGCGGCGACGGCGGAGCCGGTGGCAGCGCTGGGTTGTTTGGTGGTCCAGGCGGGGCCGGTGGTACCGGAGGCACTTCAGCTGGTGGCAACGGCGGAACTGGTGGGACGGGTGGATCCGGTGGCCAGTTGTTCGGAAGCGGCGGAGCCGGCGGGCAGGGTGGTCTCACCTTGGGCCTACTCGGCAGCGCTGGAGGTGGCCAGGGCGGCATCGGTGGCAATGCCGGGCTGCTGTTCGGCGGCGGCGGCCAGGGCGGCTCCGGCGGCGCAAGCCTTGCCGCAACGCCTGGCGGGAACGGCGGCGGCGGGGGCAGTGCGAGCTGGTTCGGCGGCGGCGGGGCAGGCGGCGCGGGTGGTGTCGGAGGATCGGTGGCCGGAAACGGCGGGGGCGGCGGAACCGGTGGGCAGCTAGTGGGCGTCGGTGGTGCTGGCGGCGCCGGCGGAGACGGCAGCGACACCGGAGACGGCGGCACCGGCGGCATTGGCGGTGGCGCCGTGCTGATCGGCAACGGCGGCGGCGGCGGCAACGGGGGCAACCCCGGCGCCGGTGGTGGCACCGCGGGCAGCGGCGCCGCAGGCGGCGGTGCCGGGCTGATCTTGGGTCAGCACGGAAACGCCGGTCTGCCTTAGCCGCTGGACAGGACGCTGGCCAGGTCGTTGAAAAGTGTTGCAAAAGCGGTGCTTTGACCGGTACGCAACTGTGTCACCAGCGCCAGCGCTTCGTCTCGCCGGCCGGCGCTCAATAGCGACCTGAACTGATTCACCGCAGCCTGGACGTCGGGATCATCGGCGCCGGCGGCGGCCAGCACTTCCACCAGCTCCCAGTCCCGGTACATGGCCAACGAACGCTCGTTGAACGCGAAGCCCGTGACGGCCTCGCCCCCGAGCATCCCGTGGTAGCGGTACGGGCCTTCCATGTACTCGATCGGCAGGCCGTGCGCCGGGGCCGCCACCAACGGCTCCCCGATGATATCCAAATCCAAAGCGGCACAGGTGATCCGATGACGGTCGGGCATGTACCTCGGCTTGCTCGGCGGCCGGATGAGGGTCCGGATCGCGTCCGGCCAGCGAACGTAGCTGCTGATCGTGACGTCGAAATCCTCGGCACACTGCGGTGGCCGATCGTCGGGATAGCTCGTCGTGATACCGGTAAACGGTTGCAGCGCATTGCCTTCGGTGCGCAGGAACTGCCGCCAGATACTCATGTCCACGCCGTTGTCGAAATTGATCGTGCGCCACTCGTGCGACCTGGTGCGCGGCGGCTCACCGGTTCCGCCGCCGGCGTACTTCGGGAACCATTGCCGGTCCACGTGCCCGGCGCTGCCGCTGACCTGTTCCGTGGTCGTACCCCAACGGAGGGTCCCGGTCATGGCCATGCCGGTCTGAAAGTACGAGTAGGTATCGTCCTGGCCGAAGCAGGCGATCTTGCCGTTGTACGTTGAGGCGCCCAGCGGTGTCGGGGCCCGGGTCGGCGTCACCGTGAGGTCCAGGTGCATCGACTGGCCGGCCTGGTCGGTGCCCGTCAGGCTGATCTGGTAGGTGTAAGGCCGCAATGCACCGTCAGCGTCGCGCACCGTAGCCCACCGGGCAAAGCCGGCACCGGTGTCGTAGGACACGTCGAGATGCCCTACCGCACTGGACAGTTTGGGTTTCGCGCCGGGCTCGGTGCTGGCCGGAGGCATGTCGTAGTCCGTGTAAGTGCCGTACTCACCGCTGTCGAGATCGAACAACGCAAGCGTGTAGAAATCGGCGACGATGCTGCCCCCGGGCCGGTTCCGGTTGAAGATGGTCAGGAACGCGAAGGAGCGATCGGCCGAGGCCAGCTCTCCTGCGATGAACCAGGTGTCGGACTCCTGATCGGGGTGCTGGCCTTCGGCCGCGGGAAAATCGAGTTGGCTGTCCCCGGGCACCAATTCGAACGGGTAGCTACGCCAATCGCCGGTCACGTCACGCCTCGCGTCGAAGGAAACCCCGCTTTTTTGGCTATGTTAGCATCAATAGCGAAATTACCGTCGCCTGCCCTGAGGTGGTTACCCCGATGACGGCGAGTCTGCGTTCCTATGACCAACTCTTCGTCGGCGGCCGGTGGCGCGCGCCGTCCAGCCCCGAGCGTCTGCAGGTCATCTCCCCGCACTCCGAGGAACCGATCGCAGAAGTGCCCGCCGGGACCGCCGGTGATGTCGACGCGGCCGTCCGGGCCGCCCGCCGTGCGTTCGACGAGGGCCCATGGCCGCGGCTGCAACCGCGGCAGCGGATGCGCAAGATTGAAGAACTGGCCGCGGTTTACGGCCGGCACATCGAAGAGATGGCTGACCTGATCACTGCGCAGATGGGATCGCCGCGCAGTTTCAGCCGGCTCGGTCAGGCGGCCGGCGCCGCCTCCATGATTCATCTGACACTCGCGGCAGCGCGCGACTTTCCCTGGGTGGAGCGCCGCCAAGGCGTGCTGGGCGAGGCCCACCTGCGCCGCGCGCCGGTCGGCGTGGTCGGGGCGATCGTGCCGTGGAACGTGCCGCAATGCCTGATCATGCCCAAGTTGATTCCGGCGCTGATCGCCGGCTGCAGCGTGATCATCAAGCCCGCGCCCGAAACCCCCTTGGACGCATTGTGGTTGGCCGAGATGATCGAACAGCTCGAGCTGCCCGAAGGAGTCGTGTCGGTCGTGACCGGCGGCCCGGATGTCGGCGAGGCCCTGGTCCGGCATCCCGGCGTGGACAAGATCGCGTTTACCGGATCCAGCGCCACCGGACGTCGCATAGCGGCGCTGTGCGGCGAGCAGTTGAAGCGGGTGAGCCTGGAGCTCGGCGGCAAATCGGCGGCCATCGTGCTCGACGACGCCGACATCGGCAAGACGGTGGCCGGGCTGAAGACCGCCGGCCTGATGAACAACGGGCAGGCGTGTGTCGCGCAGACGCGCATCCTGGTCAGCCAACGCCGCCATGACGAACTGGTCGAGGCACTCGCCGACATGATGGCGAGCCTGAATGTCGGCGATCCCACCGACGACAAGACCGACATCGGGCCGCTCGTCGCCCAACGCCAGCAGCAGCGGGTGCAGGACTACATCCGGTCCGGGCAGCAGGAAGGTGCGCGGCTGGTGGTCGGCGGCGCGGATGCTCCGGAGCCCCGCGGCTGGTACGTGCGCCCGACGCTGTTCACCGATGCCACCAACGACATGCGGATCGCGCGCGAGGAGATTTTCGGCCCGGTCCTGACGGTGCTGACCTATACCGACGAGGACCACGCGGTCGCGATCGCCAATGACAGCGATTACGGTCTGGCCGGGTCGGTGTGGACCGCGGACACCGCACACGGCCTCGACATCGCGGCGCGGGTACGCACGGGCACCTACGGCATCAACATGTACATGCTCGACATCAGCACCCCGTTCGGCGGCTTCAAGCACTCCGGGATCGGACGTGAGTTCGGGCCGGAGGGCCTGGAGGAATACGTGGAGCTGCAGTCGGTCGCCTGCAACGGAAAGTTGCCGCCGCTCAACGCGGTTGGGGAAACTGCACCGTGATCTCGACCGGGCAGCACAGCACATTGTGCTGGTTGCGCACCTCGATCCGCAGGTCGACGAGGTAGCGCGGGGGATCCATCGTGGTGTCGCAGCGTTTGGCCACCGCCCGCCCCCGACCCACCATGGAGTCGCCGGCATAGATGGAGCCGGCCAGTCGCATCGAGCGTCGCACTATGCGGCTGGTCGGACCGGCCCAGTCGGTGGCGATGCGGTCGGCGAATCCGGCCAGGTGCATGGTGTTGACGAAAATCGTTGGATTGCCCTGGCTTTGCGCATAGGCGGGGTCGAAGTGGCCGGGAAAGTAGTCCCAGGTGGCGCCGGCGTTCTCGATTACCCGCTGATAGCTGATCTCGTCGACAACGTCGGGCAGGTCGGCGGGGATGCTGATCGCGTTCCAATCCAGTTCGCTCACGGGGTCGCCCCGGGCGTGAATCGGAACAGCGTGTTACGGGATGTGGCAACGACGGCGCCGTCCTGCCGGCGGTAGGTCTCCAGGGTCTCCACGAAGTGCCCGACACCGAGCCGGGTCCGCTTCTCCGGCGATACCGACACCAACTCCTCCACCGCGGTCAACAGATCACCTTCCAGGATCGGGTGCACAAACTCAACGTCGTTGGCGGCGTTGATAAATGTGGTACCAGGCAAGGGCACGCGCAGGGCCAGTGAGGCGCTCGGCGGGCGCCCTCCCGGTTGCCAGGGCGGCGGTATCAGCCAGCCCATCAACAGCGCCGGCGGGGCCAGCAGGCCGCCCCACTGCTCGCGAGCGAACTCGGCATCCCAGTAGGAGCGGTTGCCGTCGCGGACCATTGCGGCGAACAACTGAATGCGCGCGCCGCTGATCGGCGTTGCCGCCGTGCGGGGTTCACCCTTCGCGCCGACCATGCTCAACGCGTCGTCGTAGGTGCCGAAGACCAGCTGGTAGCTCAGCTCCACGTCGGCACTCACATGACGAGGTGGCGGCTTGGCACCGAATCCCAGACGAGCTCGCGGGACGTGAAATACCAGCCGCCCCGCTCGTAGATCAGCTGGTCCCGGTACGTTCCGGTGGCCTGCAGCGTGGTGTCGTTGTGCACGGCGAAAAGTATTGCCACACAATACTGTGTCGCGTTGACGCCGTCGATGTGGATCTCATGGTCAACCGAGACCAGCCGCTGTCCGTCCCCGCCGTCGAAAGCCGACCACAGGTCGGTGAATGACTCGCCCCCGCGAATGTAGCGGGCGCCGGAATGGCGGAACGTGGTGATCCACGCCTCGCGATTCCCCTGCGAGTACGCCCGGTTGTGCCGCGCGGTCAGGTCCAGGATGCCCGCACGTCCCGTCGCGGCCTGCAGCATCTGCTGTTCTTGATACGTCATTGTCATCGCTATTTCTCCACCCTGTCTGTCACCGACTCAGTACGTATCCGTGGCGTTCACGATCCCATGCGCCCGCCGACAACCCGCGGGCGCGCAACAGGTCTTTGCGTATCCGCCCGATGACGTTTCGCGGAAGTTCAGCAACGGTATCGACGTATCGGGGCACGCAGAAGTAAGGCATCCGGGCGGCGCAGTAATCGAGCAGCTCCGCGCAATCCAGTGCGGCGCCGGCACGTAACGTCACGACCAACAGGATGTCGTCTTCACCGAGGTCGCTCGGCACGGCGACCGCGGCGGCTTCTGCCACGGCCGGGTGACTCGTCACCACCGCCTCCACTTCCACCGACGAGACGTTCTCGCCACGTCGGCGCAGCGAGTCCTTGACCCGGTCCACGTACGTGAGGTTTCCGTCGGTGTCGAGCGAGCCCAGGTCACCGGTGCGGAACCAGTCCGGGTGTGGATCCACCTGCAGATCCGGGCCATCACTTCCGCGCACATACCCCTGACTCATCACGCCGCCGTACCGGGCCCGGCAGCTGATCTCGCCGACGGATCCGGCCGGCAACTCCGCGCCGGCAGCATCGATGATGCGCACCTCGAAGTTCGGATTGATCTGGCCCGACGTGCCGGGCACCCCGTCATAGGCGACGCCGTTGACCGCCAGCGGAAAGGCCTCCGTCATCCCATACATGGTGACAACGACACAGCCGTAACGCTTTTCGATCGTCCGGTAAGACTTCGCGTCGATCGGGGCCGCCGAGATGAACCGCAGCGGAAGCTGCGCGTCACGCGGATCCGGCGGCAGGTTCTGCAGCATCGACACCATCGCACCGGCACCCACGAAGCCGACCGCACCGTGTGCCCGCACGTCGTCCCATACGGCGTCGGGGTGAAAAGCGCCGGCCAGCACGGTCATTCCGCCCACCAGCAGCGGCGCCAGCACGCTGGGCGCCGCGCTGAGGTGGAACAGAGGCATCGCGGTCCACAGCACCTCCCCCGCCGCGAACTCCCAGGCCGCGACCGCGGTAGCCGCCACGGTGAAGAGGTACTGCCACGATGTGGCAACCGCTTTCGACGGGCCGGTGGTGCCCGAGGTGAAGAACAGCGTCAACGTTTCAGGGGTCCCGACGACGGCCGCCACCGAAACGTCTTGACCCAGCGCCGCGGCGACCGAATCATCCTGGATCACAATGGTTCTGATATCGGCCATCTCATCGACACGACCGCGGCGCTCTAGATCGGTGATCACCAGCTTGGCCTGTGACAACTGCAGAGCATGCAGCAGGAAGTCGCCCTTGTTGGCCGCGTTCACCGCGGCACTCACCGCGCCGATCCGGGCCGCCCCCAGCCAGAAGTAGATCCACTCTGGGCAGGTCGCCGTGAACAACGCGACGCAATCGCCGGAGCCGATACCCTGATCCAGCAACAGCTTCGCCGCCGCGCTGGACCGTTGCCGCAATTGCTCGAAGGTGATGTCGGTCCCGGCCACTGACAGCATGACCCGGTCGGGATACTGCTCGGCGCGGCGATCGAGGACTGCCGCCACGGTGAAGCTGTCGACACCGAAGTCGTCGGGCCGCGGGGGTCCCATCAGGCTTCCATCAGGCCTTGGCAGCCGCCGGGTCCGGCTCGCCGTCGGCGGTGTAGCCGAAGTCGTTGGGCGACGGTTGTTTACCCGGGTAGAAGCGGTGTGCCCAGCGCCGGAGTGCCGCATAATCGTGCGCCTCTTCCGGCGCCAGGTTCGGCTTCTCCAGGTACTTCATATTCTCCCAGGTGAAGAAGTCCTGCTTGATCACTTCCTGCTGCAGCGCCAGGAATTTGGCCGCACGACCGGTCGGCGCGTCGCCGCTGTCACCGGATTCACGGATAGAGGCCTGGGTGTAGAAATAGTCGGTGTAATCCTCGTCGACCGGGGTCTGCCCGGTGACCTGACAGGTGGCAACGAGGTCACTGGGAAAGCGGACGACGCCGAGTCCCAGCGAGTAGTTGTCGTAGATGATCTTGGCGTCCACCGGGCCGTTCGGCGTCAACCACGTCTTGGCCCGGCCGCCGCCGAAGTGGGCGTTGACGGTGGCGTGCAGGTGATAGCCGGACACCTCGAACGAGGCGGTGTTGGCGGGATTTGCCGCTTTGTGCACGTATTGCACGTGATACGGGTCGGCCGCGTTCTCGATGATCATCTGCGCATGCACCTTGACCCGGTTGACCATCCGGGTGTGTGGATGCAGCGGGTAGTACTCGTCGGTCTCCAGCTCAGGCAGCACCGGCGGCTGCCAGTACGGCGCGCGGCCGTGCCGTTCGTGCCAGACCAGGATGAAGCCGTACCACTCGGTGGCCGGATAGGTACGGATGCGGACGTTGTTCTTGCAACCGATCTTGCTGTACGGGATCAGCGCGTTGGTGCCGTCACCGCGCCACTGCCAGCCGTGCCACGGGCAAACGATGTGCTCACCCTCCACCGTGCCGCCGACGCCCATGTTCGCGCCGAGGTGCTGGCAGTAGGCGTCCAGCACATGCACCTTTCCGGACTTGGTGCGGAACAGCACCAACTCCTCGCCGAAGTAGTGCACCCTCTTGACCTCGCCGGCAGCGAGGTCAGAAGCGAAGCCGACGATGAACCAGCCGGTCGGGAAACGGTAAGTGGACAGCGCGATCCCGGAGGGTCCGAACTCCTGTTCCGAAGGGTCCTCGGTTTCGGCCGATGCCAGGCCTGAAGATATGTCCGTCACGAGTTCTCCGTTTCCCACGCGGCGGTGCAGCGATGAGGCCGCCACACTTCACCGCGGTTCGGCGCGTATGTCTATTTTTACTATTTTAGACATTGAACGTCAACGCGGCTGCCCCAGCCCCGATTCGACATGGGTTGCGTAACTCACTCAAAGGCTGAATGTCGGTCGCGCCTTGACGCAGCGCGCTCAGTTCGATGTCACTCGACGATGCGCAGCGCCGCCCTCGGACACTGTTCGACTGCGGCGCGCACGTCGATTTCGCGTTCCGCGGGCACCGGACCATCGGCAATCTGCACGACGTCCTCATCCCCCAGTTCAAAGATGTCCGGGGCGATGGACTCGCAAAAACCGTTGGCCTCGCACATATCCGGGTCGACGATCACCCGCATCGGATGCCCCTTCCTCCTCAGAGCCCTACTGGGCGGGTCCCGATCACCTTGCCGGCGGCAAGATGCTCGAGTTCGGCCTCAGTCAGCCCACATTGATCGCGCAGTATGTCCTCATTGTGCTCGCCGAGTGTCGGCGGCGGGCGTAACAGCCACTGCCGCTGACCGGCCAGCAGGGCGAACGGCGGGGTGGGATACAGGCCCGGGCCGGTTCGCGGGTGCACCAGCGACTCGAAAAAGCCCCGAGCGCGCAACTGAGGATTCTCGGTGACGAGCGACGGCGAACCGACCGGTGCGGCCGGCACACCGGCCGCCGCCAGCAACTCCACCGTCGCATCGAGCGGTTGTGTGGCGAACCATTCCTGCAGCGCGAGGTCGATCTCGTCGGCCCGTTCCCGGCGACCGGCCTCGCCGGTCAATTCCTGGTCGCGTAACGCGCCGATCACGTTCACCAGGGACGCCCATTGACGGTCGTCACACATGCTGACCGCTATCCAGTCGTCGTCGCCCGCGCACCGGTAGATGTTCTGTAGCGCGCCGCCCTGTCCGCGATTTCCCCTCCGGCTCAACGTCTTACCGAACACCTCGGCTTCGATCGGTTGTATCGCCGTGGTATTCAGCACCGTCTCCAGCATCGGCAACTCGACCTGCTGGCCGGTGCCGGTGCGCTCGGTGAAGTGCAGCGCGGCCAGTACCGCGAACGCGGCGTGCACGCCTGCCAGCGGATCGCAGGCGCCGCGCGGAGTCACCGGAGGAGTTTCGGGCAGTCCGGTCACCCAGGTGAGCCCGCCGATCTGCTCCATGGTGGGAGCGAATCCCACCCGCTCGCGCCACGGCCCGGCCAGTCCGAAGGCCGGCATCCGGGTGACCACGAGTTCGGGATTGATCTTCAGCAGCACGTCGGCGGTGAGACCGAAGTGGTCCATCACACGCGGCGAGAAGTTTTCGATCACCACATCGGCGCCGGCAACCAGGGTACGGAACAGGCCCCGGCCTTCTTCGCTGCCCAAATCCAATGTGACGGAACGCTTGTTGGTGTTCATCGCATGGAAGACCCAGCCGTACTCCCACCAGTCGTCCACGTCGGTGCGCATGCCGCCCGAATAGCGGATGCCGTCGGGACGCTGGATGGACTCCACCTTCAGCACGTCGGCGCCGAACGCGGCAAGCAGGTGGGTGGCGGCGGGCCCGGCCCAGAAGGCTGTCAGGTCGACGATGCGGACACCCCGCAGCGGCAGCTCGGCATCCGCGGTCGAAGACGCGTGTTCGCTTGGCCGCCACGGTGATTCGTCATCATTGGCACCGAGCCCGGGGGTTTCGCGCACCGGCGCGGGCCCACACTCCGCCATCAGCCACGGCGCACGAGGCTGGTGGAATCCCGCAGGGTTGCGCACGAATACCCCACGTTCGATCATGTACTCCATGTCACGGATGGTGGCGCCGTTGCCCAGGGCCGCGATCGGCAGCCGGAAGAGCTGGCCCAGCTCGACGATTTCGGCGACCGTCCGCTCGGCGAACCAGGGACCGATCGATTCGTAGATGAAGTCGCGGTATTCCCAGCGGCCGATCTGAAACCGCAGCTGCGGAATCTCCTCGAACTGCGGGCATTCGACCATCGCGGCGAAGTCCAGCCACTGCTGTCCGGTGACCATCGTGATGCCGACGTAACCGTCCTTCGCCGGTACGATCGACGGCACCTCCAGGGTGCGCCGGATCGGCGGGACACGCAGCAGCTGGGAATGCAGCCATTCGCTGCTCTGCATCGCGGTGATCGCCTCGAGCATGGACAGGTCCAGGTGCTCGCCGGGACCGCCTCGCTGGACCCGACGGCGCACGGCCAGCGCTCCGAACGCTGCGTACACACCACCCATGTACTCGCCAAGGTCGCCGCCGATCGAGATCGGCGGACCCGCCGGGTCACCGCGGAAACCGGTACAGCCCGACCAGGCCTGCAGCGTGAACTCGGTGGCGGCGCGGTCGGCGAATGGGCCGGACCAGCCGAAGTCTGAGATGGTGACGACGACGGTGCGGGGCGACTCGGCCAGCAGTCGCTGTGGGTCGATGCCCAACTCGGTGGCGCGCGAAGGTGCGACGGCCACGATCACCACGTCGGCCCCGGCAAGTTCGGCTTGCAATCGCTGTGATTCCGGCGACACGCTCAGGCTGCTCTTGCCGGCATTGAGGTAGCAGAACAGCGGCGCGTCGTGCCCGGGCGGTACGGGCGAGCACGTCGCCGAATAGGTGCGCAGCGGATCCCCTTGTGGCGGCTCCACTTTGCGGACCTGGGCGCCGGTATCCACCAACAGCTTCCCGCAGTAGCTGCCGGCCAGGCGGTCACTGATCTCGACGACCCGAAGTTCGTCCAGGGGCGTCGGCCGGTTATCGGCCTGGTGACTCACGCGGCTATTTATACCATTACTGCTAAAATAGCTAAGCCAACCGAGTTCGCGGGTCAGTTACCGTGCGCTCTCTCCTGCTGCAGGTTGCGAGGAACCGGATGACCGCCTTGGGTATTGGACCCGACGCCCGTCGCCGGCTGTCGGCGCCCAGGATCGCTGAAATCGTAGCCGACGAGTTGCGCCGCCAGATCATCGACGGTGAACTGGCCGACGGCGATCTGCTGCCGCGCCAGGAAGTGCTGGTCGAGCAGTTCAAAGTCAGTCTGGTGTCGTTGCGCGAGGCCCTGAGAATCCTGGAGACCGAAGGGCTGGTCTCGGTGCGGCGGGGCAACCGCGGCGGTGCCGTCGTACACGCACCGGCCAAGACGAGCGCCGCCTACATGCTGGGCCTGGTCCTGCAGAGTGAGTCCGTCGCCGTCAGTGACCTCGGCGCGGCGTTGCAGGAGCTGGAGCCCGCCTGCGCCGCGCTGGCCGCCCAGCGCCCCGACCGCGCCGACACGCTGGTGCCTGAGCTCAAGCGGGTCAACGACGCCATGGCCGAGAACCTGGAAGACGGGCGGTTGTTCACCGAGATCGGCCGCGAATTCCACAATCTCATCGTCCGCGGTTGCGGCAATCACACCATCATCGCCGTCGTCGGCAGCCTTGAAACCCTGTGGAGCAGCCACGAACAACAGTGGGCGGACGAGAGTTCCGCCCGTGGCACCTATCCCTCGCTGGCCAAGCGCCGCGCGGCCCTCAACACTCACATCAAGCTCACCGAGACGATCGCCGAGGGTGACGTCGACCGGGCCCGGCGCATCGCCGGCCGCCACCTCGCCGACACCCAGACCTACGTGCTCTCCGGCCGGCCGGAACAACGGATCTACGCACTGTCGCCGCAGGCGTTGTCGCGTCCGCGGGACGTCCGGCGCCCTTGACGACCCCGCGAACCGCGTTGGTCACCGGCGGCAGCGGTGGCATCGGAAAAGCGTGTGCTGCCAAGCTCAGTCAGCTCGGTTACGACGTCGTGGTGGTGGCGCGCCGGGCGGAACCCCTGCGCGCGGCAGCCGAGGAGATCGGTGCCCGCGCGATCGTGGCCGACGCGTCCGACCCCGACGGATTCGCCGCTGCGATACGCCCGCTCGAGCATATCGACCTCGTCGTCCACGCCTCCGGCGCACTGGGTGGAACCTATGCGCGCAAGCAGACATTCGAGCAGTGGCGCACCATCATCTCGGCCAACCTGGATTCCTGCTTCGTGGTGACCTCCGCGGTGCTGCCGCGGATGCGGCCGGGATCACGCCTGATCTTCATCTCGTCGTCGGCATCCCACGAACCCATGATGGCGCGCACCGCATACTCGGCGTCCAAGGCCGGCATGAACGCGTTCGCCCGTGCCCTGGCTATGGAGGTCGACCGCGACGGCATCGCCGTGCATCTGGTGACTCCCGGTCCAGTCGAAACCGAAATGCTGCAGGATGTTCCGTTCGAGATGTACGCGATCCAGGTCTCCGACATCGCCAACGCCGTGGCATGGCTGGACACCGTCGAGCCGTCGGTCGAGCTGCCGGAGATCCGGCTCAGCGCGGTGCAGCGCGGACCCTACGCCCGCCCGCCGGTGGTGCCTACCGAAGTGCGTCGGCGTCGTTCGGAAAACTCCTGATCACCGATTCACCGAAGTCTTCGAGAGTCTGCGGTGCCGCGAAGTCGGCGAACCAGACATAGAAGCGTTCGACCCGCTGCGCGGCCAGGCCCGCGAAATGGGCGATCAACTCGTCGGCATCGCCGCAGACCAGGCCCGGTCCAAGATGGCCGAACCGCCGGACGCTGACCTCCCGCACGGCGTCGGGATCGGTTCCCGCCCGCGCGAAGCCGACCATCTGCTGAACCGAGATCCGGGCCGGTCCGGTGGAATCGGCCAGCCGCGGCAGCCGATCCAGGTGGTTCGCCTGCAGGTTCCACCAATCCGCATACTTGGCAACGAGTTTCATCATTCGCGGGCCGCTGCCGCCGAGGACCAGCGGTATCGGGTGCGCCGGCGCCGGATGCTGGGCCCCGGCCCAGTACCGGGTCAAAGCCTCGAGATGGCGTCCGAGTTGTTCGACCCGGGCCACCGGATCCTGCTGGCCGACATCGAATTTCGTGAACTCCGCGGGCCACGAGCCCGATCCGAGGCCGAGGTCGAAGCGTCCGTCGCAGGCCGCGGACAGCGTCACTGCCTGCTTCGCCAGCACCGCCGGATGCCGGAACGCGTCGCAGAGCACCAGGTGACCGATGCGCAACCGCTGGGTCCGGGCGGCAACCCAGCTGGCAATGGCCATTGCCTCCCAGATGTTTTCATCGGGCTGCCCCGGAGCCTCGAGATGATCGATGAAGGCGATTCCGTCGAATCCGGCCGCTTCGGCACACTGGGCGCGATCCACGATGTCGTCGACCGATAATCGCACCTGCGGCAGGAACAGATACCACTCGACCATCCGACCCGACCCTTTCCCGGTGGCTGCGATTGCGTGCCGCTCGCTAGTTTACTATTTTTATTATGTTAGGGGTCTTATGGATGTTGGTCTGACTGCGGAGCAGCTGGCGCTGCGTGACACCGTGCGCGGCATCCTGCGCGCCGAGTGTCCACCCGATGCCGCCCGTCAGGCCTGTGCGGACCCGGACCGGTGGAGCGGTCTGTGGAAGACGTTCGTCGACCTGGGCTGGACCGAGTTGGCCGACTACGACGGAGGCGAGTTCGGACCGGTCGAGTTGACGGTGGTGCTGGAAGAATGCGGCGCCGCCCTAGCCCCGGTTCCGTTGCTCAGCAGCGTGGGCCTGGCCGCCGGAGTGCTGCGCGCGGCCGGCCCGGAGGCCGATGAGCTGCTCGCCGAGATCACCGCGGGAGCCGTCGCGACCCTGGCGGTGCACTCCCCCGGCGCCCGGCTGCCGGGTACGGCTACAACGCTGCGCGACGGCCGGTTGCGCGGGCGGGCGGTCGTCGTCCCCCACGCGGCCCGCGCGGAGCTGATCGTCACCCTGGCCGACGCCGGCGAGCGCGGCTCGGTGGCCGCGGTCGTACGTGCCGGCGACGGCGTCACCGTGGTGGCCGCCGAATCGACCGACCCCGCCCAGCCCATCGCCGAGGTCGAGATCGACACCGTCCCCCTGGCCGTGGCGCCGGTGGAATCCGTCGCATCCGCGCTCTCGGCACCGCTGGTGGCGATCGCCGCGGACCTTCTCGGAGCGGCGAGCGCAGCCCTGCAGCGTTCCGTCGAGCACGCCAAGACTCGTCGTCAGTTCGGCAGCCCCATCGGCGCCTTCCAGGGCGTCAAACACGCGCTGGCGGACAACTACGTCAGCGTTGAACGCGCCCGCAGTCTCACCTACGCTGCCGCGGGCCGACTCGAGCAACCCGGCTCATGGACCGCGGCCGCCTTGGCCAAAGCCGCCGCCGCCGATGCCGCAAGCGCCTGCGCGCGCACGATGGTCCAGGTGCACGGCGCGTTGGGACAGACCTGGGAGCACGACGCGCACCTCTATGTCCGGCACGCCTGGCAGGGGGCAACCCTGCTGGGCGACAGCCGCGCGCTGTACCACGAAGTGGGCCGCCGGTACGCGGAAGGTGCTAAATGACTTCCATCACAGCGGAATTCGGAGCCTGGCTGAGCGACTTCCTGCCGGGCGACTACTACGACCGCTATCGCGAGTACCGCTGGGACATCCCGTTGCGCCGCGACTACCAGCGGGCCGCCTTCGAAGCCGGTTGGCTGCAACCTACCTGGCCCCGTGAACACGGCGGCCGGTCTCTGGGCCTGCGGGACGCGATGGAGATCCGCATCGAAGCCGCGCTGCGGTCGGCACCCAAGCTGCCCAACGTCGCGGGACCGGGTGTCGCTGCGCCAGGGATCCGGCAATTCGGCACCCCCGACCAGGTCGACCGCCTGCTGGTGCCGTTGCTGCGCGGCGACGAGTGGTGGGCGCTGGGCATGTCCGAACCCGAAGCCGGGTCCGATTTCGCCGGGTTGCGCACCCGCGCCGAGCGCGACGACGATGTGTTCCGCGTCAACGGCCACAAGATCTGGACCACTCAGGCTCACGAGTCGCGCTGGTGCACCCTCTATGCCCGCACGGACCCGGAGGCACCCAAACACCGCGGCATCTCCTGCCTCATTCTCGATCTGCAGTCGCCCGGCGTGCGGATCGAGCCGATCCGAATGGCCTCGATCTCCGATGAGACGTTCTGTGAGGTCTTCCTCGACGACGTCGAGGTGCCGGTAGACAACCTGCTGGGTCCCCTGAACGGCGGCTGGACCGTCGCGATGTCGTCGCTTCACCATGAACGCCAGATGATCTGGATCATGAACTGGGTTGAGATCCAGCGCGGACTGGACTCGATCCGGGGTGCGGCAACCGAGGACATCTACTCCGAACTCGGCGCGCTGGTCGCTGACGCCGAAGCTCTGCGGGCCACCGGATACCGTGCCCTGGCGAACGAGCTCGCCAGCCGTCCCAGCCCGGAAGCCGACACCATGAAGTTGCTCGGATCGATTACCTTGCAACGGGTTTGGGAACTGTCCGCGGCCGCGGCAGGACCGGCCTCGGCGGCGGACCCCGATCTGCTGTTCGAGCGGCAGGACGCGCTGGCCGCAACCATCTACGGCGGGACCTCCGAGGTTCAGCGCAACATCATCGCCGAGCGACTGCTCGGGCTGCCGAAGGGATGACGAGGATGGATGACCAGGATGGACTATGACCTCGGAGACGACGCGGGTGAACTGCGAACCCGGTTGCGGCAGTTGATCGCCGAACACATCCCCGCTGACTTCCTGGGCGCGTGCACCGATGATCCCGACGACCTGGCCACCACCGAATCCTTTTGCAAGCTGCTGGCCTCCGAGGGGTTGCTGGCGCTGGCATGGCCGAAAGAACATGGCGGCGGCGGTGGTTCGATCTGGCAGCAGACCGTGCTGCGCGAGGAGATGTGGGCCAATTACGAGCCCCGGGGACCGCAGTACATGGGCATCAACTGGGTCGGCCCTGCGATCATGCGCTACGGAACCGACGAGCAGAAGGCCAAACACCTCGCCGGCATCGCATCCGGAGAAGTGATCTGGTGCCAGGGCTTCTCCGAGCCGGAGGCCGGGACCGACCTCGCATCGCTGCGCACCCGCGCCGTCCCGGACGGTGACGGCTGGCGGATCACCGGCCAGAAGGTGTGGACGTCGTACGCCCGGATGGCGTCCTGGTGCGTGCTGGCCGCCTGCACCCACCCGGACGCGCCAAAGTCGAAGCGTCTGAGCCTGTTTCTGATTCCGATGGACCGGCCCGGCTTCACGGTCCGCGGCATCCCGTCCATGCTCGGACCGCATCACCTCAACGAGGTGTTTCTCGACGACCTGCCGGCGTATTCCGGTGACGTGCTCGGTGAGCCGGGCGACGGCTGGCGGGTGATGCGGGAGGCGTTGGCCTTCGAGCGCGTCGGCATCGCCCGCTACGCGCGCTGCGAATCGCTGCTGCACCGGATGCAGGACGAACTCGGCCCGGACTGGGACCGGTTGCCCGAATCGATTCGGGTGCGATGGGTCCGGGCGCTGGTCGATCTGCGCGTGGCCCGGTTGATGGCCTACCGCGCCGTGTCACTGCAGGACGACCCGGCCGCAGGGGCGGCCGCCAGCGCCGCGCGCATCGCCACCACCACCTGCGATCAGTTGGTCGCCGAGCTGCTCTTCGACGTGCTGGGCCCCACCGCGCTGGACAGCGGCAGCTCGGCCGCACTGTACGGCGCGGTCGACGACCATTGGCGCTATGCGCAGGCCGCCACCGTCGCCTCGGGCACCATCGAAGTGCAGCGGATGATGGTGGCGCGTGACGTGTTGGGAGAGCACCGGTGAATACCGAACTGCCACAGGACATCACCGACTTCGCCGTCATTGCCGTCAAGCGGCTGGGCCGGCTGGGCGGTCCGCCGGCGGCGCTGAGCGCCGAGACCGACGACGGCATCCGGCTCGCGGCACGCGACGCGCTGACCGAGGTCGGTGCATTCGATCTTGACGTCCGGTCGGGATCCGAAGACCTGCTGGCCGCCGCGGTACTGTGCCAGGCCGCCGGATGGACGGCCCTGCCCTATCCGGTCGTTGAGGAACTGCTGACGGTCGACGGTGCCAGGCTGAGCCTGGTGAACCCGCAGGCGCCGCGCGTCGATCATGGCGACCTGCCCGGCCCCTGGCTCGGCGCCGATCTCGAGGGCAATCGTTACCAGCTCCGGCCCGCGTCGCGGACAGCAGCCAAGCTGGGACCGTTTCTGGCGCCGGCCACACTGTCGGCACCGGACGGCACGGTACCGGCCGCCGACGTTAACCTTCATCTCGTGCTGGGATCATGGCGGATTCTGGGTGCGGTGCAGCAGGCGCTGGACATCGCGACGCAGCACGTGCAGGCGCGGGTGCAGTTCGGCAAGCCGCTCGCCGATTTTCAGGCCGTCCGGTTCACCGTCGCTGACGCCGCGGTCGCGGTGCGCGGGTTGCACGAGCTGGCCAAGTACACCCTGTGCCGGCCGGAATCGATTCCGGCGCGGACTCTTTCGGCAGACGCGCTGGTGCTGCGACTGAAGGCGGCCGAGACGGCACGACAGGTGTTGCGGACCGCGCATCAACTGCTCGGCGCGCTGGGCTTCTGCGACGAATCCGACATCAGCGTGCTCGACCGGCACACCCAGCCGCTGATCCGATTGCCGTTGAGTCCCGAGGCGCTGGCATTGCGGCTGATTCCAAACGTGGCCGACGGTTCCTTCGAGACTCTGTTCAGCGGGCGCATCCCGGCATGAATCAGCCAGTCACCGAAGAGGTTCCCCCCAATCCGTTCGAGGACGGCGTCCCCTTCGCGACCAAGCTGACCGAACTCGCCGAACGACAACGTGACGACACCGCGGTCACGGTCGTTTCGCTGGACGGCAGTGTGCATGCACTGACCTTCGGAGAACTCGACGCCCGGGCCAATCAGTGGGGCCGGGCACTGGCGGCCCGCGGTGCGGAGACGGGTTCGCTGGTCGCCATCGCCATCCCGAACTCGATGCACCTGGTGCTGGCCACACTCGGCTGCTGGAAGGTTGGCGCCGTTCCGATTCCGATGCACTGGGACCTGCCCGAGTGGGAACGCGAGCGGGTGCGGGCGGTGATCAACCCGACCGTGGTGGTCGACGAGATTACCCGCTGGGAGTTGGACGCATTCGCGGCCGCCGCACCCGCAAGCCCGCTGCCGACCGCGGTCTCCCCGACCGCCAACGGCATCTGTTCGAGCGGGTCTACCGGCGTGCCGAAGGTCATTCTCAACCTGGCGCCGTCGCTGTGGATCCCACAGCAGGGTGAGCCGTTCATGGAGAACTGGGCACCGGTGCCCAAGCCACAGCGGATCATGGTGCCGGCGCCGATGTATCACACCAACGGCTTCGCCCCACTGCTGATGCTGCTGGGCGGCGATCACCTGGTGATCCTCGAAAAGTTCCACGCACCAACGTTTGTCGACACCATCGAGCGCTTCCGAATCACCAACTTCACGGCGACGCCGACGATGCTGTCCCGTGTCGCCGCGCTGCCGGACATCGGGCGGCGCGATCTGTCCAGCATCGTGTTCATCCTGCAGGGCGCGGCAGTGATGCCACCGTCGTTGCTGCACACCTGGTTCGAGTTGCTCAGCCCGGAACAGATCGTGATGGCCTACGGCATGACCGAGAACCTCGGGCTCACCGCACTGCGCGGCGACGAGTGGCTGAGCCATCCGGGCAGCGTGGGTCGTGGCTTCCGGGACACCGAGATCCGGATTCTGGACGCCGACAAGCGGCCCCTCGGGCCTGGCGAACACGGGGACATTTATCTGCGGGCTCCGATGAGCGCCGGCTACCGCTACCTGGGCGGGGCGCCGCCGCTGCCGTCCACCGAGGACGGGTTCCGCTCGGCCGGCGACATCGGCCACCTGGACGAGGACGGTTACCTGCACATCACCGACCGGCGCGCCGATATGATCATCAGCGGCGGCGCGAATGTCTTTCCGGCAGAGGTGGAGTCGGCCCTGTCGGGGCACCCGGGCGTCGCCGATGTCGTGGTCATCGGCCTGGCCGACGCGCGATGGGGACGACGGGTGCACGCCGTCATACATGCCGCGGGTCCCCTGACCGAGCAACAGGTGATCGAGTACGCCAAGAGCCGGCTCGCGCCCTATAAGGTCCCCAAGACGGTGGAATTCGTCGACAGCATTCCGCGCACCGCGGCCACCAAGGTAAACCGGTCCGCAATGGTCGCGGCACGGGGCGGGTAGACAAGCCGAGCGTGAAATCGCCTACGCCCCAACGGCGCGTCGCGTCGCACACTTCACAGTCGCGCCGACGGTCTAGCCCCAGGACGTCCGATCGGTGCGTTTGGTGCGGGCGAAGCCGTCCGCGATCGATGCGGCCAATTCCAGAAACGCCTGCCGGGTTCGGCCGCCCATCAGATCCAGGACGATCTCCGACCCCTGGGCCAGATGGTCGTCGAAGGGGATCACATGGACCGCGCGAATTCGGGTGAGGAATTGTGCGGCCAGCTTGTCCAGGTCCACCGACGACTTCCCGGGTCGTGCCGCGCTGATGACGACCGTCGCGTTGGGAACCAGATGTCCGCGGCCATGGTGTTCCAGCCAGTCCAGCGTGGCGAACGCGCTGCGCGCGGAGTCGATGGCCGGCGAGGCGACCAGCACGATCGCGTCGGCCTCGTCCAGCACGGCAGACATCGCCGAATGCACCAAACCGGTGCCGCAGTCGGTGAGGATCAGGTTGTAGAACCGCTGCAGCAGGCGGATCACCACCCGGTAGTCGGCCTCGGAAAACGCCTCGGATGTCGCCGGATCACGTTCGGAGGCAAGGATTTCCAGCCGACTGGTGCTCTGCGAGGTGTGCCGGCGGATGTCGGAGTAGCGAAAGATGTTGTCGTCCAGCAACAAATCCCGCACCGTGGAGCGGCTCTGATCGGGACCGCGCTGCGCCAGCGTTCCGAAGTCGGGGTTGGCGTCGACCGCGATAACCCGGTCACCCCGGATCGCGGCGAAGGTGGACCCCAGCCCGACCGTCGTCGTGGTCTTCCCGACGCCGCCCTTCATCGACAACACGGCGATGCTGTAGTCGCCGCGTACCGGCTGGCTCACCCTCGCCACCAGCTTCTGCCGAGTGTTCTCCTGTTCGGACTCTTTGGGATTGAGGCCGGTGACGCGGTGCACCACCTTGCGCCATCCGCTCTGCGGCAGCGGCCGGACGCGACGGACCAGCCCCAGGTCGGTGTGCGAGGGCATCCGCGGGTCCTGGTAGTGCTCCGGGGGAGCACTCGGCGCGGCCTGGGTGAAAGGCGTTGCCACCGGCGGCGGGGCGGGTGGGTTCAGCCTCGGATCGGGCGGCGGCTGCGAGACGGCGGCTGGCGGCGTGGGCGCTGGTGCAGGCGCCGGCGGCGGCGGCGGTTCGGGAACGCGCCGGCCCGGAATCGGCGCCGGGCGTACCGGCGGCTGCTCCGGGACCTCGATGACGGCCGTGGCTCCCGCCTTTGGCGGCTCTGGTGGCGGCGGCGGCTCGCTGAACACCGGTGGCCTGCTGAACACTGGAGCCGGACGGGGCGGCGGCGCTTCCTTTGGCGGCTCGGGCACCGGACGCCGCGGCAAGGGCGGTAAGTCCATCACCCGGGTGCCCTCGGTGGTGGGGGCCGCGTGCACGGGTCCCGGCTGAAGCACCGACTCGGGCTCGACCACCGGTTCAGGCTCGGGCTCGACCGACGGCTCAGGCTCAGGCTCGGGCTTGGGCGGCGGCGGCACGTCCATCACCTTGGTCCCCGCCGTCGACGGGCCGGTCGCGACCGGCACGTCCTCGACGACGGTGGGCGCCTCGGACTCCGCAGCCTCCTGGGCCAGCTTGGCCCGGATCTCGCGCACCGGAATAGGATTCGTGTCCGCGTCGCTGCTGCGCTTGAACTTCGGGGCGTCGGATTCGCTCACTATCGGGTTCTCGACATCAGCTGGCCGGTGGACATTCCGAGCACGTTCTCCAGCGCGGCGCGCATGTCGCCGAGCTCGATGCGCATCAGTTCGGTTTCGTCGAGATCCTCCACGTCGACGTCGGCGCGCTCGCTCAACCGATACTCCCGCTCCTCTTCGGCCGATTCGATGACGTTGCGGACAAAGCGCCCGTTGCCCATCAGGTCGATCTCGCGGCGCAGGGCTCCGGTGTCGTCCGCCGACTGGTTGCGGTAGAGCACCTCGCAGGCTGAGACGAGTTCGCCGTACGCCGCTTCGGTCAACTCGGAATCCCTGGTCTTGGCGATCAGGCGGCCGATGTCGCCGAGTTCGGTCGGGTTGTAGGAGGCGAACCGGATCCGTTTGGTGAATCGCGACGCCATGCCTTCGTTGGATGCCAGGAACCGGTCGATCTCCGCGTCGTATCCGGCGATGATCACCACCAGCCGGTCCCGGTCGTTCTCCATCCGGGCCAACAGAGTGTCGACGGCTTCCCGGCCGAAGGCGTCACCACCGGACAACCCGGTCTGGATCAGGCTGTACGCCTCATCGATGAACAGCACCCCATCCATCGCCGAGTCGATCAGGGCCGACGTCTTGATCGCCGTGCTACCAAGGTGTTCGCCGACGAAATCACTGCGCTTGGCCTCGATGACCGCGGGCGTCTTCAGCAGGCCCAGTCCGCAGTACACCTGTGCGACGACGCGCGCGATGGTGGTCTTGCCGGTGCCGGGCGGGCCGGTGAACGCCAGGTGCAGACTGCGCGCGGCCGCACTGAGTCCCTTGCCTTCCCGCACCTTGGCCAGCTTGGCGGCCGAGCGCAGCTTGGCCACCTGCAACTTGACGTCGGTCAGGCCGATCTGGCGGTCCAGCTCGATCTGGGCGGCACGCAGGTACTCGTTGCCGCGTTCGGTCAGGCTCTCGGCGCTGACGTCCCTGGCACTGCGCGCGGTCGAGGGATCCCACTTGTCGGTGCGGGAGTCGATGTCGTCTCTGGTGCTGACGATGAGGCGGTACTTCGGGTCATGCAGCGCGGCCGCATTGGCCTCGAAGCCGGGCTCCTCGCTGTAGATGCGCTCGAAGATGGTCCGCGCTTCGGATTCCTTGCCCATCTCGCGCAAGGTCAGCCCTTTGCAGAATTCTGCCGCCCGGCTCGCCGCCGGAATCGGTCCCTCGACGGCCTGGTCGAGCCGGCGAATGGCCTCGCCGAACAAGCCCATCTGAGCACACGCCGAACCCACCATCAGATGCGCCCCGGCGGCAATGTACTCGTCGCTGAATGAGGACGAATTAGCCAGTGCGGTAAGAACATCCGGCCAGCGCTGAGTTGTGAAGTGCAGGACCGCCCGGATGTAGGCGCAGATCTCGTTGTTGCCCGCGTCGCCGTCAGGCATCGAGCGCCGCAAGGTTTCGAGTTCGTCGAGCACGCGCTCGGCCTCGTCGTAGTCCTTGCCCGCGATCATGCTGGCCGCGTACGCGAGCCACACCTCGGTGAACGTGCTCAGCGTGTAATCCAGATAGAGGCCGGTTTGAAACCGGCCGCTGAGCGCGTGCCGGGGCAGTCCGAGCCGTCGCTGCTCGCGGTTGAGGTTGTCCTTGCTGGTGCGCCACAGGTGGTAGAGCACCTCACTGCTGACGTCGCCGGCGGCGGCACGCCCCAACCAGGCGTCGCTCATCTCCGGGTCGTGTTCGGTGGCGCGCTTGAAAGCCAGTGCCGCATAGGCGACGTCGCGGTCGGTTTCCAAGCCGTCGATGGGGATTCCCAGTGACAGCACGCCGGCGTCGAAGACCCGCTGCGCGTCCCTGGTGCCAGGCATCTACTCGGTGTCCTTACTTCTAGCGGCTGCCGCGCGGTGGTCTTGCCGCACCTGCAAATCCGCTGCCCCTCGAGGTGTCCCGCGTAATCATGCACGTAAACGTCCGGCGCCACGACATAGCGGTAGAAAGTTATTGTACCGATTTGACGACTTTCAATTCGTCGACAAATCATGCCAGCCAAAACGAGGCCACATGCCACAACAGCAACAGCCGCAACAGCGGCCGCCGGTGCGGTCCCGCACCGGGACCATCGCAGTCGTCACGACGGAGCGCGGACTGCCTACCGCACTCAAGCTCGACCGCTCCGAACTCGCCCGGCCCCCTCAGGAACTCGCCAATGAAATCCTCGCGCTCTGCAAGCTGTCGGCCCTGCGCGCCCAGGTCGCCTTCCGCCGGGAATTGTCGGGCAACGGTTACACCGCCTCGACGCTCCGCGAAATCGGCCTGCCCACCGAGGAAGACCTCGCCCGAGCCGAAGCAGACCTGTTCGGCGATGACGACGATGGCGAGCTCCCCGCCACCTGGATGAGGTCGGTATGACCAGCCTGGCGCAGTCCGTGATCGCGCGGGCCATCAAACAACGCGACCTGATGCAGGCGATGACCGAGCAATCCAAGACCATCACAGCGCGGGTGACCAGCCGCGACCGGGCGGTGAGCGCCGAAGTGGACGGGCTCGGCAGTCTCACCGGACTGTGGCTGGGCCCCCCGGCGAGCCGCCTGGACCCCGACGCGTTGGCCGCCCTGATCGTGGAGACCGCTCAGGCCGCGGCCAAGGTGGCCGCCGAGCGGTACAACTTCCTGCTCAAGGAGTTCATGACCCGCATGGACGAGCTACAAAAGGCCCCGCTGACCCGCTCGGATGGCACCGTTATCGAACCGAGATAGCCGACTTCCTACATCTTATTGAACATATGTCGAGCACTGCTCCCGCGTTATTGCACACACGTGAACTGCGGTCATTCCGAAAGTCTGCTTAAATTTCGTGCAATTTATTGGTGGTGACGGCGCTTAAGGTTGAGAGACCAGCGCAGCGGCAGCTCAACGGGAATCTGGGGGACGAAGCCGACTATGACATTTGAATTGCAGCCCGAGTTCATGGAGGCGCTCACCGACGCGCAGGAAGCCGCGGGCACCGCCATCACCACCGCCTTCAGCGCGGTCACACCGGCACAACTGAGCTCGTTTTCGATGGCGCTCGGCCCGATCGCCGCGGCGAACATGATCCCGGCGATGTTCGAATCCACGGCGAACAATGTCGCCAGCGGGATGATGACCGCCGCCAAGCACGGGGCGCTGGGCGCGGCAACCCACATCGTCGGCGCGACCCACGCCGCGATCGACGCCACCGACGTCTAGGTCGCCGGTCGTGGCCACCACCGACCCGGCGCCGCAACCCGGGCCGATTCCCGATTTCGATCACGCCCCGGTCGTCAACCAGATGGAGAACGACCTGCAGGCGTGGCTGAACCGGCCCGTTCAGGACATCCTGAACCAGTTCAACCTGGGGCAGCTGCCCGCCGGCGGCCCGGGCATACCCGGCGAAGACATCCCGGCCGAACTCGCCGGTGCCGCCGGTCCCGGTGGGATGGGCAGCAACTTCACCAGTGGGCTGCTCAAGCCGGTCACCGACATGCTGGGCACCCTGGGACCGGGCTTGTTCCAGGGCCTCAATCCGACGCAGATGTTCGGCGGGATCACGCAGGCCTTTCAGCAAGCTGCGGGCGGTGTGCAGCAGGCCATGAGCCAGATGATGGGCGGCATGGGCGGTCAGGGCTGGTCCGGCGCCGGGGCCGGTGCCGCCGCCGCCAAGACCGGCGAGACCCTGGCGAATGGCGCCGCCGTGGCCGCCCAGGGCACCGCACTTGGCGGCGAGTACAGCGCCGCGGCCGCCAATGTCGCCCAGGGCCAGGCGCGCTTGCTGGAGATCCTGCAGCAGTGCCAGCACGAACTTGAAGGTCTGGCCGCGGGGCTGCCGTGGACCGCGGCGAACATGGTCGAGTCAGCATCCCGGGCCAGCGCGCTGGCCACCGAGTGCATCACCGAGCTGGAGAGCACGTTGACCAGCCAGGCCGCCACCACCACCGCCACGGGTGCTCCGGTGGCCATCGCGCAGGGGCCCCAGATGGCCATGGGAATGCTCGGCCCGATGATGTCGGTGGGCATGAGCATGATCGGCCCGGCGATGCAGATGGGCATGATGCCACTGACGATGGGCGTCCAGGCCGGCACCCAGGCCCTGCAGGCGGGCATGCAGGCCGGCACCGGGTTGATATCGAGTTTGGGGCAGGCCGGGCAGGGAGCCGCGTCGCCTGCCTCCGCTCTGGGCCACACCGGCCGGATGGTCAGCGCGACCCACCCCAGCGGCGGCGGGCACGGTGGCGGCGGCGGTGGGGTTGGTGCGACCACACCGGCCCGCAGCCCCGCCTCCTCGCCGCTGGTGCAGAACGAGAACAGCGGTGCCGCCGCGGCACGATCCATCGGCGCCGCGCGAGCCTCGGTCGGCGGCGGTGCCGCCGGAATGGGCATGGGCGGCGCGGGAATGATGGGCGGCGCGGCCGGCGCTCATGGCGGCAAGGCCGGTGCGGGCGGCAACCACACCGCCGCGTCCTTCCTGCACACGACGGATCAGGGCGGCGAGATCGTGGGCGACCTCGGCCACGCCAGTCCGGCCGTAATCGGTGACACCACAATCGATCCCGACGACAGCCCCGACATCAAACTTCGAATCTAGGAGCATTGACATGACCGATTACAACCGCCTCTCGATCCGGCCCGACGAGGTCACCGAGGTGACCCGGCAACTCGACGAACTCGCCAACCGGATGCAGCACGTGCTGGACACCGAGCGGCCCAACCTGACCACCATCGCCTCCGGTCAGGACGAGGTGTCCCAGCGCGTCGCCCACACCCTCAACGAGGTGCACGGGTCGTTCACCAAGGCATCCGACCAGGGCGCCACCGAGATTCGCGAGGTCTCGGCGACCATGCGCACCCACGCGGGACGCATCTCCGAGACCGACCTCGCGGACTGAATCTGACTGACCAACCGCACCGGCACATCTGCAAGACACCGAAAGGGGGGTAACGGCAATGGGATTCACGAATGTGGTCTGGGAATCGCGCAGCACCGAGCAGCTGGCGCGCGACCTGACCGAGGGTCCGGGACCCTCCTCGGTCGGTGAGGCCGGCGCCGCGTGGATCCGGGTGGCCAACGAGTTCGCCAAGATCTCAGCAGATTACGACCGGCTGGTCGAAAGCGTCCGGGGGTCGTGGGAGAGCAACGCCTCCGAAGCTGCCGTCCGCAAATTGGAGGCGTTCGGCAAGTGGCTCCAGGCGGCCAGCCTGAGCGCCGCCGCCAACGGCCGCCGGGCCGAGGAGGCCGCCGTCGCGAACACCGTGGCCATCCTGTCGATGCCCAGCGTGTCCGAGGCCATCGAAGCCAAAGCGGCCCAGGACATGATGGCGTCGTTGTCGGCCTACAACGGCGCCATCGTGCAGGGCAGCTTCGCCGAGTTCGAGGAGGCCGCCTCCGCCCAGCAGGCCGACGCCGCCGCGGTGATGCACCGTTACGAGGACGCCGTCTCCGAACTCGCCGAACCCTGGGAACAGCCGGTTCCGCCGCAGGTCACCAATTCCGCTGCGCTCAAGGGCGAGAAGGACGGCAAGTCCGGCGGCGGATCGCGCGGTGGCGGTGGCGGTGGCGCGGCGCGCCAGCTGTCACCCATGCTGGCTACCCCGGTCGCGGCCAGCGCCGAGGCCAAGGAACTGAAGAAGACCAGCTTCAAATCTGACGGTTCCAGTGGCTCCGGGATGGGCCGCGGCGGAGGTTATGCGCCGATGGCTGGGAACCGGCGCGACGGCAGCGGCCAGTCCTACGAGTCGTTCCGCGAGGCGGGCACGCTGGAAGGGGCGGGCGAAGCCGGAGCCGGCCTGTCCGACGGCGGCCAGTCCTGGTTGCCGGCCGCGCAGCAGAGTGACGCACCCTTCGAGGTTTCGCACGTCAGTTGGGGTCCCAACACCGCGATCTTCGACGACCTCGCCGCGCCCGATCCGCAGCAGCCGGAAGGCTTTGCCGACGAACCCGAGCGGACTCTGCAGCAGGTGTCCGATCGGTGGGTCTCCCCGCCGGTGATCGGCGCTGAGCAGGAGGTGGCCCTGTGACCGCCGCCGTGACGTCCGGGTTCACGCTGACCGACGACGAACTGCAGGTCGTTGGTGAGCGGGCCGGTGTTCAGGGGTTTCCCACCGTGCTGGACGTGCGGCCGCGGTATGAACGCGTGGACACCCTTGAGGCGGCTTTCGACGCGGCCAACCGCAGCCTCATCGCACGCGGACTGATCGCCGACGGTGCGATCGATCCCGATCTGGCGCCGCTGTTGCGGGCGCTGCGCCGGCCGGAGCGCGAGCTCGCGATGCGGCTGGTCACCCCGGACGGCATCGCCCGGGTGTGTGTAATTCGTTGCGGCGCTTCGGGTGTGGTTGCGCGACGGGTGGGCAACAACATCAGCCTGCAGGCCGCAGACGACGCCGCGAGTCTCTCCTGGGCCACGCACGCGCTGATCGGTGCGCTGCCGCGGGCGGAAGCCGCTCAGATAACACCGGTCGGAGCACCGACGGAAATCGTCACCTGCAACCTCACCGGCACTCACGACGCACGGGCGCTGGCCGACCGGGTGCGCGCGCTGGGCGCCGAGCCCCGCGCGGCAATGGTTCTGGGAGCGGCACTTTCGTCACGGATGGCGTTCGCCGAGATCGTGTACTTCGCACTGTGCCCCGAACAGGACCGGTTCACCCGTCGTCCCGCGGCGGTGGGGGTGTTCTACACCCGGAAGGGCCGCATCGTGGCCGCACCGAGCGCCTCACCGAGCGGCCAACTATGGACCACGTTGAAGCCGGGTTCCGATCACGCGATCGGCCAGGCGATCCGCCAGCTTGTCGAGATATCGACGGACCAATGGGAGGCGTCATTGGTGTAGCACGGTATTCCGACGAGACCAGACCAATCGTGTCCGTTGACGAGGGCACACGATAAAAGGAGAAATCATGGCAGTTCCGGGACAATTTGAAGTCACCGAAGACGCACCACCACAAGTCAAGTCGATCCACGAGCACCTCGTCGAGACCGACCGACTGCTGCGCAAGATGGAAGATGAAGTCAATCTCATGGTCGGCCCGAACTGGGCCGGCAACCAGGCCCAACAGTTTCATGGCCGCATGACCGAGCACCTCGAGCACCTGACTCAGATTCAGATGCGCACGAAAAACCTCGCGGAAAGCTCGATGCAGTACATCCAGGCCCACCAGAACCTCGACGGCTAGGAATTCAGGAGAAAATCATGACGCACAGCATCAAGTACAACTTCGCCGCGAACTATGAATCGCTGGACCTGATCGGCAGCATCACCTCCGACGCCGAGCAGATGCGCAGCGAAGTCGACCAACTGTTCAACGCGCTCACCTCGGGTGCCTACACCGGCCACGCGCCCGAACAGATCCACGCCCTGCGCACCCAGTTCTCCAACGAGATGGACGAGATCATCAACGATCTGCACACCACTCGGGCGCGTGCCGTCGACCAGAACCAGCAGGTTCAGGACCTCGACAACAGCCAGGCCGCCAACATCAGCTGCTGATCGTTCCGGCGATCTGACCGTGGCCCGGGCTCACTGGATTCGGTGAGTCCGGGCTTGTCGGTTCTGTGCGTGCGGGAACCCGACGGCGACTTGCGCCGAAGTTAGATGGCCTCTGGCACCAGACCGATGAGATCATTCTCGCCGCACTCGGCGACGACAGCGCCGGCCACGACCTGCAGACTTCGAATGGTCGCCTGAAGCGGACAAATCTTTTCGATCGTTACAGATTCGATAGTCAGCGAATCCGGGTCAATGACCAGCACCGGCTGTAATTCGTATGGAACGGAGAGAACCAGCCGGTGGTTGAGCCATGCCGTCGGCAACTGAGACAGCCGTCTCGAATGCTCAACGACGTGCACCGGCACGGTTGTGGATTTTTCTTTGTAGTAGTCGCGCAGCGTCCAACCGTCCCGGCCGTCGTACAAGAGGAGACGGCCACCTGCGGGTTTGGACATGGCGTAGACACCGGGGATTTGATCGATAATTCGCCCATTCGGATCGATGACGAAAATTGTGTCGGCGGCATTCGGCCCTTGAGCTCGGCCCGCGTAGTTCCATGCCACGTAGACGTCAACGCCCGCTGCGAAGTCGTCGAACTTCTGCGCAGGAATGTTGACGGTGTTTCCGTTGTGTGCGTCGATAACCGCGGGAGTCCCGTCGCAGAAGAAGACCAGCTGCCCGGGAGTTGCCCCGGCACCGGTCGGGTCGCTACACGAAGAAGCCTTGCGCCATCGGACTTCGCCGTTTGCAGGTTCCAGGGAGTAGACCAGCGTGCGGTTATCGGGGGCAGGCTTGTTGTCATTGACGGTCATGCCTAGGGCATCGACTGATGCGCTCGACGCAATCATGCGACCGCCGTACTGACGACGCCATACCACCGCACCGGAACTGCCGTCGAGCGCGACAACCGCGCCGTCGAAGAACAACGCCACAATCCCGGTGGCGTCGTGGAGATCACGCCGGACTACTTCCACGGCCGAAAGTCGGTATTCACCGAAATCCTTTGCGCGCCAGCGCAGGGCCCCGGTCGGGCCGTCGTACGCAGTGACCTCGTCACCCGCGCGGACGATGAAGCCGTTACCCGCGGCAAGAACTTTGGGTGGCGGATGCTCGCCCAGAGGCGGAAGCCGATATCGCGCCGTGCCTATACGATCGGGCAACGAGGCGACCGGAGCGGCGGCCGCCGTGAGTCCGGGCTGCCAGAGGCGCGCACGATAATCCTGCACCACATGATGGATCAACGCCGAAACAGCGATGAGCACGACCACGAACGTACACAACGCTGTTCGCGCCTCGGCATGCCGTCGGAACGCTGAAAGAATCAGGCTTAAAACCGCGGCTGTTGCGGCCGCTATCATCGTAGCCGCCGCCATAACGCAGGCTCCTGTTGAGACAGGCACCAACGGCAGAACTGCACGGGATGCAAAACATGTCCTGATACCCCAGAGACCCCACGCGGCCGCACCCAAGGCGGCCAATCCAAGAAACTTGGCCAGTGCGGACCTGCCCGAGCGACGCGTCGCAGCAGAGAGCAAAAGCAGTACGAATACCCATATCGCGACGAATCCGGCAACACCGGCCAGGTCAGCCGGCCGCGACGGGCTCTCGCTCGACACGCCGAACACCGGGGCCACGACCGCGACGGTGACCGCCGCCCATACGGCGCCCACGCCAAAGCTTGTCAGCAACCTGCGTAGGCGCCAGGACCGCTTCGCTCGGGTAGTTTCTTCCGCAGACGTCACCATGAACCGACACGCCCTACCTGGGGCGTGCGGGGAAGCACCGATCCCGCCTCAAGGCTGCTCCCGGGGCGCCCGCAACCGCCCGAAGTTTTCCGCCACCGAGCCTGCCAATTCGAGATAGGCCTGCCTCGTCGCAGGGTTCAACCGACCGAAATCGACGTCGGCACCTTCTGCGAGGTGTGGGTCGAAGGGAATGAGATGAATAGAGCGGCAACGGGATTGGAAATGTTCGTAGACCTTGTCCAGTTTGAGCGCCGCCGAGCCCGGACGCGAGGCACTCAGCACGACATGGGCTTCCCGAACCAGACCCGAGTGCCCGTGTTGCATCAGCCAATCCAAGGTGGCCGAGGCGCTGCGCGCCGCGTCGATAGCCGGTGAACTGACCAGGACGATGGTGTGGGCCAGGTCTAACACGGCCGACATCGCCGAATGCATGATGCCAGTGCCGCAGTCGGTCAGGATGATGTTGTAGTAGTGCCGCAAGATATCGACCGTGCGCCGGTAGTCGTCCCCGCCGAAGACCTCGGAAACCGCTGGATCCTGTTCGCTTGCAAGCACTTCCAGCCGACTGGTCGCCATCAAGGTGTGATTGCGCACGTCGGCGTAGCGGTTGATATTCGGATCCGACAACAGGTCACGGACCGTTGATTTCGTCGACAGGTCACCGACCCGCTCCCCCAGCGTGCCACGATCGGGATTCGCGTCGACCGCGATCACCCGGTCGTGCCGCACCGTGGCCAGTGCTGAGCCCAATCCGAAAGTGGTGGTGGTCTTTCCAACGCCGCCCTTGATCGAGAGCACGGCGATGCGGAAGTCACCGACGATCGGCTGGCGGATCTCGGCGAGCAGATGATCCTGCTGACGTTCCTTCCGCGACGCTCCGGGATTGACATGGCCGCCCGTGGCTTTGTGCACCGCACGGCGCCAGCCCGATGGCGGCGCAAAGCGATCCGGGTGGGTGATCTCCGCCTCGTCGATCGATGGCGGCATCCGGAAGGGCTGGTAACCCGGCGGGCCTCCGACGGGTGGCTGGGGGCGGCCCGGCGGTGGTGTGGGATGCGGGGCGCCCGGCGGTGCCGGCTGCGCGGCCCGCGGCGGTGCTGTGGACGCCGCCGGCCTTGGTGAGGGCGGGACACGCCGGCCGGGCGGCGGACCCGGCCACCAAGGCGGCGGCGGGAACGGTCCAGGTGGTGGCGGTGGCGGCCAGGGCGGCCGGCCGCCCGCGCGGGGTCGTCTTCTGGTCTGAGCCGGCGGCGTGGACGGTTGCGGGCCGGGTATTAACGGCCCCTGTTGGGTTGGCGGCTCGGGCACCGGCGGCGGCTCGTGTTGCGCGACAGGAGCGTCCATCACCACCTCTTCGATCTCCGCCGCCATGGCGGAGCTCGGCGTCTGCCATGGCGGCTGTGCCGGCCGGCGGGGCCCTTTGGTTCGTTCCTCGGCAGCGGGCGCGGCTTGCTCGACGTCCTGCGTCGGCGGTTCAGCCTCGAGAGATTCGGTGGGAGCCTCGAAAGATTCTGTGGGCGCGACAGATTCGGCGGGCGCGACAGAATCGGCGGGCGCGACAGACTCGGTGGGGGCGGCCTCGAACCGGGCATCGTCGGGCTCCGGCTCAGCCGCAGGCTGCTGGACTTCACTCACCAGATCTGTCGGCAGCCATTGTGTCGGCACTGCCTCGTCGGCGTGCTCCTCACTTGCCAGCCGCTCGAATTCGTCCGTTGATTCAGCGGGCAATCGATGCGAAACTTCTGCGTCCCGTGCGTTGTCGGCGATGAGGTCAACCTCCGGTTCCTGCGGGGCGGCCGCGGCCTGCGCCCTCTTGGCGGCCATCTGCTCAAGCAAGGCCGCGGCTCTCAACTCGATGTCGTCGAGTTCACCGGATTCAAACTCCTGCGGCGACGTTTCCGTATCATCGCCGACGGTTTCGACAGGCTCGGGTTCCGGCAGCGGCGCTGGCTTCCACTGCGGTTCGGCAGCGACCGGCACTGGCTCAGGCTCCACCGGCGCGAACTCCGACTCCCCCGGCACAGGCTCCGGATCCGGCTCCACCTCGAAAATCCAATCCTGCTCCGTCGAAACCTCAACCACCGGATCGGGTTCCGGCAGCGCCTCAGCCAGCTCTGGCTCCCACTGCGCTTCCGCCTCAACCGACGCGGGCTCAGGCTCCACCGGCACAGGCTCCGCCACCGCCTCAGGAAGCTCCGGCTCCTCCCAACGCTGGGTGTCCGGCTCGGATTCCACCGAAAAATCCTCAGTTGCAACAGGTTCGAGCGGGTACTCGACATCTGAATAGGGCTCTGGCAACCCGCCGCTCACCTCAGGCTCGAGAGCCGAGTCCGCTGAAGCAAGTTCACTCGGTGTCTCGTTCACCGGCTCGGGGTCCAGCTCAGCCGAAATCTCCTCAGCCGCATCAAATTCGGATTCATGCGCCGACTCGGAAGGTGCGTCAGGCCTCACCAACGATTCGGCGAGCAACGAATCGTATTGCCATTCCAACCGCGTCAGCGCCTCGGACACCCACTCGACCGATTCCGGAGTTTTCTCGGGCTCCGGTGCGACCGGCTCGTCCGCAGGAGACGACGGCTCCGGATCCACGACAGGCGCGGCGTCGACGATGTCATCCGCCGGTCGGTCGGGTGGTGGCGGCTCAGGCTGCGCCCGAAGCTCAGCGACCGGCGGCTCAGGCTCAGGCTCAGGCGGAAGCTCAGCGACCAGCGGCGCCGGCTCGGGCTCCAGTTGCTGCAAGCGCCTGATGCGGTCGTACGGCACCGCTACCCGCCTGGGCCGGGACTCCGCCGTCTCGTCCGTCGCGGCCGCCTGGGTCTCGGTCTCGACGTCGGGCGTGTGTCGCGACACCGGGACGCGGTCCCGCTTGGGTGGCGACGGCACGTCCTCGGCGACAGTGCGCGACGGCCCGGTCTGCTCGGCTTTCTCGTCCGGTTTGGCCGGTCGGTCGCGACGTTCGTCGGCCTCGTCGTGCCGTTTCCCCCGGCCGATCTGGACACGGCGGCGCTTCTTCTCTCCGGGCAACCAGGGAGGGCGCGCCAATGACCCGCGGTCGTCGTCAGGCGTTTGATTCGACTTCTGCGTTTGCTTCGACTCGGGCGTTTGCTTCGACTCGGGCGTTTGCTTCGGCAATGTCGTCCCCCCTTTCCGCCACTAGCACGAGTTATTCGCCGTATTCAATTCTACGTAGCGCAAATCGCATAATTTCCGGTTCGATTAGCGCCGCAACTTCGGCTGCCCCGATTCTCGCCGTCTTCTGGCCACCGAGAAAGCCCACGCCACCGCGGCCAGCGCTACCGCACCCGCCGTCACCGAGAGCACGATGATGCGCGCCCGCTGGCTACCCGGGTCGACGTGCGGTCTGCCGGCGATAGGCTTCGCGGCCTCGGGGTTGGGCGCCTCGTTCGGCGCCGGAAGGCGATAGGTCAACGCGGCGATCGGGTCGACGACGCCGTACCCGGTGGCCTCGTTGGGGCCGGCACCCGGGGTGTGGGCGGTGCGCTTGACCAGATCGATCACCTGACCGGCGTTCAGTTCGGGAAAGCGGGATCGGATCAGAGCCACCACACCGGACACGAACGGCGCCGCGAAGCTGGTGCCGTTGATCGGCGCCAATCCTTGCTGGCTCATCACGGCATTGATCAGTCCGGGACCGCCGGAGTCCAGCGAGATGATCCGTTCGCCCGGCGCCGCCACGCCTACCCAGGGACCGTGCAGGCTGAAATCGGCGGGCTCCCCAGACGTTGTCAGCGCCCCGACGGTCAGCACGTAGTCGCTGAACCAGGCCGGGCTGGCGATGGTGCGCACCGAATCCCATCCGCTCTTCAGCGGCATGTTCGGGTCGGGCATCGCATTCTGGGCCTTGCACAGTCCCTGGTTGTTGAAGTTGCCCGCTGCGGCCACCACCACCACGTTGCGCTCGTAGGCGTAGCGCACAGCGCGCCCGAGTTGCGCGTCGTCCAAGCCACCACCGACCGGGCTGCAGGCCACCTCGGAAAGGTTGATGACGGTGGCGCCCAGATTGACCGCCCGCGTGATGGCGTACGCGAGCGTGACGGTGTTGCCGTAGCCCGGCGAGTTGGCGTTGGGGTCGTTGGCCTGGCCGGAGCCGCCCTCTTTGACGCCGTAGACGGTGCTGTTCTGACGGATCGAGAGAATAGTCGCCTCGGGCGCGACCCCCGCGAAGCCGTCGGCCGGGCTGGGCGCACCGGCGATGAGCCCTGCCACCAAGGTTCCGTGGGCGTCGCAGTCCTGCAGGCCGTCGGAATTGGACACGTAGTCGCCGCCGCCCTCCAACAGCGGCAACCGCGGGTGGCGGTTCACCCCGGTGTCGATCACCGCGACCTTCTGGCCGGCGCCGCGGGAGAATCGCCAGGCGGCGGTGTAGTTCAGCATGGCCTCGGCGCTGGTCTGCAGGGTGAAGTCGGTTTGCGGCAGCACCCCGGTCGGGACTCCGCAGATCGCTTTGAGGTCGGTCGGCTCGGGGGGACCCACCGGGCCGTTGGGCGGCGGTCCGGGTTCGACGACCGGCGGCTGAATAGCCGATGCCGGCGCGGGATCGGCCAGCACCGCCAGCAACACCGCGCCCAGGACCGCAACGAACCGGTTCATCAGATTCCCAGGCGCTGGTAGACGCCCACCACCCAGAGCGCCAACGGGATCAACGATCCGGCCGCCAGGTACTCCGCATAGGAAAGGAGCGTGTCCATTCGATGCGGCGCGCCGTTGCCCGGCGTCGTCAGGCCGGCGCACGCGGCACCCACCGCGACGGCGAGCAGCACGCCGAGCGCCGCGAGCGGCATGGGCGCTGATCCGTTCTGTGCCGTCACGCAGGTGCTCACCAGAATCACCACGGCCGGTGTAGCCACCGCCGCGCGTTCGAACCAGCTGTGCAACGTCCGGCTGCGCAACGCCAGCACGGCGGCGACCGCCAACGCGAACACGAACGCCGGCCAGTCGACGACGGTGCGCAGCAGCAACGTCACGCAAACCGCCGCGGTCGCGGCCAATCCGGTCAGCAGCCCCGCTCGCGTGATCGAAGCGGACTTCGCCCTGTTCCACACGGCTTCCGCGGTCGGCATCGCCGTGCCCGAATCACCGTTGTCGGTCGCGGCCGACGGTTCGAACGGGTTCTCGAAATCCCATTCCTCGCGCTTGGTTTCGACGGTGACGGTCGGGGTCTCGAATCGCCCCAGCCGCGACGTCAACCGCCGCACCAACAGACATCCGAGCGTCGCCACCACCGCTCCGGTCACGGTGACGATGTCGGCACGAGCGTGCAGGGCGCGAGCCACCAGCACGACACCGACCAACCCGAACGTCAATGCTGCGGCCAGATACGCCCAGCGCCCCGTCCCGATCACCCGGTCGTACACCGCGCACAGCACCGACACCGACCCGCAGGCAGCGGCCAGCCCTGAGTAGCCGTACTGGCCCAGCACCGCGAAGGCGATCCCGGCCGTTATCGGGATCGCCGCCCACCCCAGCGCCGCGGCCACATCGGGCAATCCGTACGAGCGGTGCGCCATCGTGGCCCCGCCGACCAGCGCCAACAGCACCGCGCCGGCCACCCCGACGATCAGGTACCGGTTCACCGTGCCGGACGGAGCGATCAGACAATAGACCATCGCAAGCGAAGCGAGATGCACCCCGGCGAACGCCATCCAGCGCGCCGACACCGAATCCCAAGCGGCATAGGCGGATTTATTCAGGCGGCCGACCGCGTCCACCACATCGTCGTAGAGGGTGGGCGGCGTCAGCGCCTGTCGCGGCGTAAGCCGCAGCAGCTCCCCGTTGACCACCCCGGCATCACGCAGCGTCTGCTCGGGTCGCAGCTCGGCACCGCTGTGGAAACGGCTGAGCACCCAGAACGTCCGGCGCTCATCCTTCGAGTCCTCTTCTGCGTCGCGGGAACTGATCAGGCGCGCCACTTCGGGGACGAAACCGGACACCGGAACATCAAGTGGCAGTGCGATATCCAGCTGCGTCCGGCCTCCGAAAACCGACACCCGGATGTGATCGGGTGCGGCCGAGACCACCCGGACCCGTCTCAGTTCGCTGACGCCGGTCACAGGTCGGCGATTCTGGACAGCTGGATCACTCCACTCTTGGCGGTGCGAGAGATCAGCATTCCGCGACCGGGCGGCATTTCGCTGGCTTTGTAGCCGAACAGCGCTCCTTCGTCCTTGGTTCCGCTCATCACCAGAGCGTTACAGGACAGATCCTTGAGCCGGCCGACGAAAGGGTCCATCATCGCGCGTCCGGCTCCGCCGATCCGCCGGGCGACCACGATGCGCAGGCCGATGTCACGCGCCTGCGGCAGGAATTCGACCAGCGGGCTCAACGGGCTGCTGATGGATCCCGTTGCCACGAGGTCGTAGTCGTCGATCATCACGAAGATGTCCGGACCCGACCACCACGATCGCTCCTTGAGTTGCTGCTGGGTGATGTCGCTGGGCGGGATCCGCTCCCGCAATGTCTCGGCGAGGGCGCCCATCAGTTCCGTGCAGGACTGGGACGCGGTGGCGTAGCCGCCCAGATAGTCGTTCGCGACAACGCCGAGCATCGAGCGGCGGTAGTCGACGAGCACGATCTTGCACTGCTCCGGGCTCGCGTTCTCCATCACGCCGGTGGCGATGTTGCGCAGCAGACCGGTCTTGCCGCATTCCGCTTCCCCGAACACGACCAGATGTGGTTGCGCGTCGAAATCGAGTACAACGGGCATCAATTCGGCCTCGTTGATGCCGATGGCGAAGCGGGCCTTGCCGAGCATTCGGGCCGATCCCGCCACCCGGACCACCGCCGCACGGTCCACCTTGTGCGGCAGCATCCGCACGCGTGGCGCCTGCCGTTTGCCGTAGTGCGTCCGCATTGCCTTGACCGCGGCCGACACTCCGTCGGGCAGATCCTCGACCCCCGAACTGGAGTCCAGGCGTGGCAGCGCGACGAGGATGTGCAGCCGTTCGTGACTCATCCCCCGGCCCGGCCGGCCGACCGGGATCAGCTCGTTGAACCTGCGGCCCACGTCGCTGTCGAGCGCATCACCCAGCTTCAGCTCGATGCGGGTGCCGAGCATGTCCTTGACGGCAGCACGCATCTCCATCCAGCGCGTCGCCGAGATCACCAGGTGGATGCCGTACGAAAGACCCTGGACAGCAAGCGAGTTGAGGGTCGGCTCCAGCATCTCGAAGTCGCTGCGGATCGATGCCCAGCCGTCGATCACCAGGAACAGGTCACCGAACTTGTCCTTGCTCAACGGATCCCGTGCCGCCACCTCGGGTGGCAGCGTCGCCAGGTGCGCTTTGCGCTGGCGGAAGTCGCGCATCGACTCGATGCCCAGATCGCGGAACCGCACCTCGCGGGCACGCAACACCCCGGCCACTTCGGCCACGGTTCGCCGGATCCCGTCGGCGTCCATCCGGCCGGCGACCCCGCCCACGTGCGGCAGGTTGACCAGGCTGGTCAGCGTGCCGCCACCGAAATCCAGGCAGAAGAACTGCACCTGCTCGGGCGTGTGGGTGGCCGCGGCCGACATGATCAAGGTGCGCAACGCCGTCGACTTACCCGACTGCGGCCCACCGACCACCGCCACGTTGCCCTGGGCGCCGGACAGGTCGACCATCAACACGTCGCGACGCTGATCGTAGGGCCGGTCCACCACCCCCATCGGTAGCCACAGCCGTCCGTCGAGGTTCTCGGGGGCGGACCAGTTCGCATCGGGCAGTAGCTGATTCACCGCGGGGCTTTCGTCCAGCGGCGGCAGCCACACCTCGTGGGCCGGGCGGCCGTGCCCCCGCAGCCGCGACACCACGACGTCGAGCAGAGTCGTCCGCACCGGGGACGACGAGATGCTGGGGGCATCAGTCTCGACCACCGGAACCGTCTGCACCGGGTCCTTCTTGACCGGCGTCGCGGTGAACAGCTTGGGCGCCAGCGCGCCCAATTGCCTGCCGCGGCCGGACTGCGCCCGGCGTGGCCGGACGTATTCACCGGAGACGTAGCAGGTGTTGAACCGAACCGGTTCGGAGGCATCGCATTTCAGGAACGCCGACCCGGGGACGCTGGGCAGGTGGTAGGCGTCCGGCACGCCGAGGACGCTGCGCGACTCCCCGGCCGAGAAGGTCTTGAGCCCGATCCGGTAGGACAGGTGGGAATCCAGCCCGCGCAGCTTGCCTTCCTCGAGGCGCTGCGATGCCAGCAGCAGGTGCACGTGCAGGGACCGGCCCAGTCGGCCGATCATCACGAAAAGCTCGGCGAAATCCGGCTTCTGCGAGAGCAGTTCGGAGAACTCGTCGACGATCACGAACAGCGCCGGCAGCGGATCGAGCTCGGCGCCGTTGGCCCGGGCGCGCTCGTATTCGTTGACGTTGGGAAAGTTGCCGGCCGACCGCAGCAACTCCTGACGGCGGTTCAGCTCACCGGCCAGTGCGTCGCGCATACGGTCGACCAGGATCAGCTCGTCCTCGAGGTTGGTGATGATCGCCGCGATGTGCGGCACCCCTTCCAACCCGAGAAACGTTGCGCCACCTTTGAAGTCGACCAGCACCATGTTGAGCACCTCGGGCGAGTGCGAGGTGACCATCGACAACACCAGCGTGCGCAGGAACTCCGACTTGCCCGAACCGGTGGCGCCGATGCACAGCCCGTGCGGACCCATGCCGGATTCCGCGGACTCCTTGATATCCAGTTCCAACGGCTGGCCGTTGGGTGTGTATCCGATCGGCACGCGTAAACGTTCGCGTGGGGAGCGTTTTCGCCAGACCTGCTCGGGAACGATCTCGGCGGCATCGGGAATCTTGAGCAGGGCCATCAGGCCCGGGTCGGTGGCGCGTGCATCGGCCTCCAGGTTGACGATGTGCGCGGCACTGGCCAGCCGGTAACGACCGATCCGGCGAGCCGTCGCCTCGGCTTCGGCGACGGTGATCGTGTCCGGGGTGGCGAATCGTTCGACACCGACCGCGGTGCGCGCGCCGACGTCATCCCCTTCGACCGTGAGTTGCAACCCGCGCCGGTTGGCCGGGGCGTCGGCGCCGTTGAGGTCCAGCAGTGTGACGCTGTCCAGGCCGGCGTCAGTCACCAACCGCTCTGACCCGGTGATGTATCCGTCGTCGATCACCACCACGAGGTGCTTGAGACCCTTGGTCGGCTCCGCGTTGCGGCTGAACCGGCCCCGCTCCCCCAAATCCGTTGCGAGCGAACGCTCCAACAGCTCCAGCCCCGGGAACAGCAATCGCATCGAACCGATTCCGTCGCGGGCGGTGGCGTGCTGGGCGTGCGGCAACCACTTGACCCAGCTCCAGTTCTCGCCGTCGGGGTTGGCCGTCACCACCGCGACCTGCACGTGGTCCGGGCCGTGAAATGCGCACAGCTCCAAGATCATCGACCGCACCAATTGCCGTGCCAGCTTGCGGTCGCCCTCGAAGGTGATCGCCGGGAACGCGCGCAGCGAGACCGCCGTCGGCAACGCGTGCACCACCGAATGCGTCTTCACGAACCTGCGCAGCGCGACCGTCGACACCGGCTCCAGATCCTCGGGCGGCCCGGTCTCCGGCGCGAGGAGCCGGGTGGCCAGGCGGTGGGTGCCGAGACCGACGCGAACATGGCAGAAGTCGTTGTCGGTGGGGCGCCGCTCCCACATCCGGCGGGTGCCCACCACGTCGGCCAGCGCCCGCGGATCGGGGTGGCTCCACTCCAGCGCCGTGCGCTGGCCCGCTCCGGTCATATCGGCGTCGTCGCGCAGGTTGGCCAGGTAGCTGAAGTAGTCCTTGCGTTCTTCGTTCAGTTCAGCCGCGGCCTTACCGGAGCGGCCACCACCGCCGATGAACATGCCGGCCATGGACATGACCATCATCATCGGGAAGATCAGGAACATCGGGTTCTTCATCAGATCCCGGCCCCCGACGGTCACCATCAGCGCGATCATCCCGACGACGGCGACGATCATCACAAAGGGCAGCAGCCGCATCAGGAGGTTGCCGGGTATTACCCGCGGCACCTCAGGCGGCGGCTGCAGGTTGACTTCACCGCCGGGCATCCGTGGCGGTGAAACCCGCAGGCGGCGCACGAAACCCTGCGTACTCAACGCCTCATCCCTTGAAATCCCCCCAAATCACGCGTAATTCCAAAATTGGCTCAGATTTGCCCCTCGGCGCCTAGGTAATGTCACCAGCAAATGACACAACCCGCAGGAGGCCGACAGCGATGACTCTACCGCCGTCGCTGTCTGAATTAGACGCAGAATCCGAGGCCGAGCCCACGCTCAGCCGGGTGACCCTGGTGGTGGGCGATCTGCGGCTTGACGTCGGGTTACCGCCCAACAACAGCATTGCCGGGTTCATCGACGAAGTGATCGACATCGCCAACGAGCAGCTCGCGGCGCACCCCGGCGGTGACGACCTCATCTTCGACACGACCGAGGGAAAGTGGACCCTCGCCCGTCTCGGTGAAGACGCGATCGACCCGGGCCGCTCGCTGAGCGAAGCCAACATCTACGACGGCGAGTTGCTGGTGATCCGGGAGATGGATCAGCCCGCCCGCCCGCTGCTCTTCGACGACATCCAGGAAGCCCCAGCAGACGAGGCCACCCGCAAACACCACGCGGCACTCGGCTGGCTCTCGCGCGACGCACGCCTGATCACCTGCTTCGGCGTCGGCCTGGCCGCCACTGTCACCGTTGCTTTCCTGCTGCCGCGCCGAACCGCGGAGTTCTACGTGCCGGCGACCGCGCTCGGCATCGGCGTCCTCGCGGTGATCATCGCCTGCCTCATCGCCTATCGTTCTGCCGGCGCCCGGCGCTCGGAGTGGCTGGCCGCCGTCGCCACTCCCCTGTTGTTCGGCGGTGCCCTGTACGTGGTCCCCGACGGCTTCGGCGCGAAGTCGCTGCCGATGGCCTTCGGCTTGACCGGGCTCGGGTCGCTGCTGGTGTTGCTGATCACCGGCCGGGGTCGCGCGTTGCACACCGCGGTGATCTCGCTGGCGGTCATCGGTGGAACGGCGGGCGTGGCCGACCTGTTGTGGAATCCCGCGCCGCGGGCCATCGGAGCGGTACTGGCGACGGTGTCGGTGATCGTCGTCTACCTCTCGCCCCGCGTGACCATCCTGCTGGCCAAGCTGCCGGTTCCGCGGGTACCGACTGCCGGCGAGCCGCTGGATGACATCGAGACCCAGGGCGGCACCACCGTCGAAGGTGTCAATGCCGTAGGCAAACAGGTGATCCCGACCGAGGAAGGCATGACGGTACGGGTTCGGCGAGCCAGCCAGTACCTGACCGGCATTCTGGCCGCCGCCGCGATCACAGCGACCGCCGGCTGCTACCTCGCGCTTGACTTCAGCAGCGGATTTTATTGGCAGGGAACAGTTTTCGTCGCCGCAGTGGCCACCGTGCTGTGCCTGCGCGGACGCAGCCACCACGATCTGGTGCAGTCGGCGACGCTGGTCGCCGCCGGCATGACGATCGCGCTGCTGTCCATCGTCAAAATGACGGCCGACCTCGACGGCCGGCAGTTCTATGCCACGCTGGCCCTGGGGATGCTGATGGTGCTGATCATCGCCTGCGGTGTCGTCGCGCCGCGGCTGGAGTTCTCACCGGTGATGCGCCGCCAGGTCGAGATCCTGGAATACCTCGCGATCGTCCTGGTGTTCCCACTGTGTTTCTGGATCGTGCGGCTCTACGCGGTATTCCGCGAGCTGCGCTTGTAGAGCGTTCACGACTTCGGCGGTTCGACCTTCGAGCCGCGTGGGTCGGCGCCCATCCCGTCATGCGCGACCAGCGCGGCCTCCTGAGACAAGTCGGGGCCGGCCGGCAACAGGGACACGACAGGCCACGGCGCCAGCTGCGGGACGTCGGCGTCGACCCGGGGATCGTGCACGCCGGTGACGCCGAGCGCGGCAGCCGTGGGCAAGTCCTTGATGTGGTAGCGCACCCCGGCGTCGGAGACGTAGAACAGTTGCCCCAGGGCCCGGCTGTCCGCTTCGGCCCCGGTGGCCTGGATGTACTCGCCGGTGCCGGGCTTGACGTACACCGAGTCGACGCCCGGCCCGTTGCCATCCCCGGTGGCCAGACCGACGGGCTGGGCACCGTCGGGAATGGGCAGCCGATGCCCGACCAGCAAACCGACCGTAGCTTGGGCGGCGGAGTTCGCCCTTTCCCATGCCATGCACACCACCCGGTCCGGTTCGGCGTTGACGATCTGCGGCGACACGCTCGGGTAGTGGTCGACAGGCAGCGTGTGCACGATGGGAACCTGGCTCACCAGCGACGGTGGCACTTCGCGCGCTCCCTGCGAGGCGGCCTCGGTGGGGTTGCTGTACCGGATGATGTCGGCGGCGGCCGAGGAAACCGGTTGCAGTCCGTTGGGCAGCACCACGTAGAGCTGCTCACCGCGCGAGTCGACGGTCTTGACGATCGAGCCCACCGGATGTCCGGCGGGCAAACCGGGAATGGGGCTGCCGGCACCGGCGATGGTCACCGGCCGGATGGGCGGTGCCAAGGGAAAAGCGTTGAGCAGTGCACCCGAGATCGGTCTGGTCGCCGCGTTCTGCAGGTGCAACGCGTTGAGCACCACCGCGTCGTTGGGGTCGATCAACGCGCGCACGCCGTCGAAGATCAGATAGACGGCGTCGCCGGATCTCACCAACAGCATCTGCGCGGGCGCGGCGCGGCGGATGTCCTCGCTCAGCGTCAGATCGCCCGCGATCACCGTGGTCTGCACGCTGGCCACGCCGGTGCTCCTGGCAACGTCCGGGGTCTGCACCGAGTCACACGCCGTCCACCCCGACGTCCGCATGTCCGCCCCACCGTGAATGCTGTTGGGCGCGCCGATGATTCCCACCATGGGACCGCGCGGCAGCTGGTTGAGCCATTTGTCGCTGACCGATTTGGGGGCGTCCGGCTTCCCGGTGATCAGCCGCGCGGACGCGAGGTTGAGCACCGGATGCAGGCGGTCACCGATGCGGACGTACAGTCCGCCGTTGGACGTACTGAGCAGAATCTGCGCATCACCGATGTTGGGCGACGGCTTGAAGAAGGCGAGCACCCCGGCCGCCCCGGTGATCAGGACGGCAATCACCAGGCCCACCAGCAGCGAGCGAATCTGGCCGCGCATCGGGTCGTGGATCATCCGGGAGTCAGCGCGAATCAGCGCGTGCTCCAACCGGCGGATCAAGAACCGATACCCATTGACCTGCGCACGCGTAGTCACTTGCGCGGGCATATCCACCCCCATCAGCGTCGGGCAAGCACCGAGCCTCGGTAGCGTATAACAACGTCAGCGGCCAAATCCGCGCGAATTTTCACCCACCGCTGTGGATAGGATCGCTCTGTGCCGCGTCGTCCCGCCCACCCAGCGGCGACGCCCGGAAAGGGCGCGCCCTCGGAACAGAACGAATTGCGGTCGACGACCGACATCGGCGCCGCGCGTCTGCTGCCCCTCCCCGACCTGCTGGTTCTGCAACTGATCGTGGCCGCCGGGACGGTGGCGGCGCAGCTTCTCGGTTTCCCGGGCTGGCACGGCAGCATCGCCGGACTGGCGCTCGCTCTGGCCCTGGTGGTCCGGCTGCGTGGCACGACGCTGCCGCGGTTGGTCGCGTCACGGACCGGGTTCTGGTGGCAGCGACGTAGACGAATCCGGAAAACCACACCGGCCGAACCCTTCGACGTGCCGATGGCTGACGGTTCCCTGATCGGCTTTCGTTGGGACGGAAGCACTTTGATGTCGCTGCTGCAGATCGAAGAGAACCCGCAGGCGATGACGATCATGGAGCCGGGCATGACGGTGTCCGGGGAGACCGTCCCGGTGCAGGCTCTGGCGGACTGCCTGCGGCAGTTCGACATCACGCTGGATTCGATCGACGTGATCAGTCAGGGCGCCCGGTCGCAGGGCCACAGTCAGGTCGCCGCGGTGTACGACGCGGTCCTGGGCCCGCTTCCCGCGATCGCCCAGCGCAACGTATGGATCGCCATCCGTCTCGACCCGTCACGGTGTGCAGCCGCGGTGCGCCGGCGCGGCGGCGGCCGCAACGGGATCATCCGCACCGCCGGCACCGCGACCCGCCGGGTGGCCGACAGGTTGACCGAGGGCGGCCTGCGTACCCGGGTGTTGACCGCCGGCGAGATCGGGCAGGCCACCAACCAACTGACCGACGGCGTGGATCTGACCACCGTCGAGGAGACCTGGCGCACCTGCCGGGAAGGCCGCTTCCGGTTGCGCAGCTTCGCGATCAGGCCACGCATGCTCACGACGGCCGGGCTCGGCCTGCTGTGGACCATCCCCAGTTACTCGACCACCATGACGCTCTCGTTGCGCCACGACGATCTTCGTGGGCCGATCCAGATCCGGGGAATGGCCCGATTCGACACCCACGGCCGCGCCCGCATCCAGCTTCGTGGACTGACCCATTTGCGTGGGCAGCAGTACTCCGCCCTGGCCGCCAGCCTGCCGGTGCCCCCGCCACCCCGGGCGGTTCAAAAGTGGTCGTACGCAAGCGATCCAGTCGATTTTCAGGAACTGCGAATACCCGCCTCCGGTTGTGGGCAGGTGATCGGTGCCGACGATCACGGCCGCGCGGTTGCTCTGTCGCTGTTCGGCCCGCAGATCCGGCGCGTCGAGATCGCCGGCACCTTGCATCTGGCCCAGCAGGTGGTGTTGCGTTCGCTGGCGCTGGGGGCGCACGTGCTGGTGCACAGCCGGCGTCCGACGAAGTGGCGCACCATGGTCGACGAGGTGGACGACCACGATCTGCTGTGGGTGTCGGACTTCAACCGCGGGTCCATGCAGGCCGGCGCCGATCGCAACTACTCGGTCGAGATGTTCGACGGAGTGGCCGAGCAGTCCGTTCGGGTGGGTGTGACCGCGATCGTGGTGGTCCCGCCCAATTCGCCGGTGACGGCCAACGCGGACGTCGCGCTGGAATCGCTGAGCATAGACACCGATACCGTCAAGGTGAGCACGCGCACCGGCTCGTCGGTCGTGACTATGGTCGCCACCGACGAAGAGATGCGATACCTCAAAGCGTCGTTCGCCGCCGAAGACTGACTCAGAGGAGCGATCATGGCCTACCCCGGCAGCCAGAGCTATCACCCGGCCGACCATGCCGGCGGCTATTCGCAGTGGACCCCGGAACCCGAGACCGGCACCAAGGTTTCACACCGCCACTTGACCTGGGCCGTCCTGCTCCTGGGCGGGTGTTCCTATCTGGTGAGTTTCGGGCCGATGCTCAACGGCTTCGGGATCGACTGGGATGTGCGCTTCGCCGTCCTGGCCGGGCTGCTCGCCGGTTTCGGACTTCTACCCCGGCAGACGTCACCTTCTGGTCAGTCCGGCAAGATCGTCACCGCGCTGGCGACGATCGGATTCCTCGATGCCCTGTCCCGCGTGCTGGTCCTTCCCGAGGGCGTTCAGCCCGGCTGGGCCATGTGGGTTGTGCTGGTGCTCAACGGTTTACAGGCCGGTGCGGCCATCGGCGCACTGCTGACTCAGCCGAGCGCGTCCGATGAGCAGCAAGCCTGGTACGCGGCATACGCCGAGCAGTACGCACAGGCCGCGGCCGAGTATTACGGCGAGTACGCAGACCAGGAACAACCCGAGGCCGGATACGAGAGCGGGACCGCACACGCCCAACAGGCGCAACAGGTCTCCGCCCCGGAACCCAGGCGGGCCGTGGCACCGCAACAGGCGAGTTACGACGAATTCGTCGGCCACGCGCAGCCCGGGCAGGCGTCCACCCAACATGCGGCACCGCCGGCGGCCGGCCTGCCGAACGTGGCGCATTCGGCGGCGACCGCCGAACAGCAGCACGTTGCGAGCGAGTCGCAGTACCGCGCGTCTAACTGACCGAGAGCTGCCCGATCAGCGTGGTGATCGCGGCTGCCACGTCGTCAGGGATGGGCCGTTCGGCCTCGGCGTCAGCCAGTGCGTCAGCGTGCAGACCCGCGGCGGCCGCGGCCTCGTCGAGGCTGAGGGCGGCGCGGTGGCGAGCTTCGTAAAGCCGTTGCCCCAGAGTCGCATTCGGAGATTGCGCGGCCTTGGCCATCACATCGTTGTAGGTGCGGCGCACCGTGCTCAACGCCAACACCACCGAGGGGGTGCCTTTGGCGTTGCGGGCCGCGCTGGCCGCGACGTTCTCGAGCTTGCGCAAGTCAGCCAGGATCTTGGTGACCTTCGGGGTGAACGCGGGTTCCGACGGTTCGGGAAGCTCTTGGGTGGCGGCGCTGATGGAGTGCATCGCCAGTTCGACCGCTTCGGCCATCAGCGGCGCTCGAACCGTGTCGGTGAGCGACTCGGTCGCCTCGTCGGTGACGCCCGGCATCTCGGCCGGCGCGGTCGCCGGCCCCGAGATCGGTATCACCGCAGATCCGCTCCGGATGCGGGCGATGGTGCCTGGCGACCACTGCAACGCCTTCTCGAGCTTGGCCAGCGTGCCGCGCCGCGGCCAGCTACGTCCCTTCTCGAAGGCGATCAATGTGCCGGCGTTGATGATCTTGTCCTTGGCCAGCCCGCGCTGGGTGATCTCGAGTTCGCTGCGGCGCGCGGCCACCGCCTGCCCCGCGCGCGCGACACCCGGGTCGAGGTCGGCATCCCACCACTCGTCCTCGTCGGACTCGGGAAGGTCGATTACGCCGGTGACATCGTCCGCCTCGGGTGTCAGCGTGACAGGGAAACCCTCCGGGTTGGCCAGGTGCAGGGTCGTCGCGCCGGAGACCAGCACCGAACTACGTCGCACGCCGTCCAGATACATGCCATTGGTGCTGGTGTCGATGGCCTGCCAGCCTTCGCGGTGCGGTTCCAGACGAACATGCCAGCGCGATATCCGGTCGTCGGCGAGACGAACGGTGGCGGAATTGTCCCGGCCGATGATGGCGATACCCGCCCGCGGGTCCAGGGTGTGGACCTCGTCGCCGAGTCGCACCACCAGAGCAGGTGGCCATTTGTACACCGCCTGGTCAGACGTCACTGCGCTTCTCCCCCGGCTCGAACCCAGAAGTCTCAGGCACGTCGCAAAAGCCTTCCGTCGGCACTACGTTTGTAGATGCTACATCTTTCCCGCTACGGCTCCGCAGCCGACATCGCACCCTGGACATATTTTTACCGCCTTATCTGCGGTTTTTCCGCGCAAGTCGGCGTTGCCCGGTAATAATCCGAACGAGACAAGTGCCACGATTCAGTTGTAGTACACATGTCTAACACCGCTAAATCGGACTTAAAGTTGTAGCTGCTACGGTTTAGATGTTGCATAGATGCTAGATTTGTGGTTATGTCGTCGCATCGACGGCGCGTGCGCGCCCGAACTGGGAGGAAAGCGATGACTGCTGCGGCAATTCCGTTGTCCACACCGCTGAACGAGTACGTTCCGGCGTGCACCAGCGAGCCCGAGCGATGGACTACCACCGAGCCCGACGAGGATGCCAAGGCGCTCTGTCTTGCGTGCCCGCGCCGCTGGCTGTGCGCCAGCGAGGCCTACCAGGTCACCGGCGTCGAGGGTCTGTGGGCGGGAGTGGTGATCCCCGAGTCCGGGCGGGCACGTGATTTTGCACTGCGCCGACTGCGCGCTCTGGCCGAACGCGGCGGCTACCACGTTCGGCCGCGCCGTCGCGGGCGGCCCCGCGGATCGCGCAACTGAACCCGGGCGGGGAAAACTCGCGCATGTTTGTCCGCCGGCGGCACCGTAAACTATCGGCACAGCTCAGATCGTTTTGGGGGAAGCAGTGAGCGGTCTCGGTGACCTGTTCGGCGGCGTGAATTCCGAAGGGCTCGATGTCGAGCAGTTGCTTTCGCATCTGCAGGAGTTCACCGGTTCGGCGGCCCAATCCGCGCAGCGGATGGCGATCGAGACCGCGGACGCGTGGTCGAAGGACGACCTGGCGCACGTCTGGGTGAATGCCCAGGGCGTCGTCGTGCAGGTCGAGTTCGACGAGCGCCTGTTCCCCGACGCAACCGGCGCCGAGGCGGGTGTCGCAGTCGTGCAGGCCGCGCAGGCGGCCGCTGCCAAGATGCGGGCGAAGACCGACGAGTTTCAGACCGGGTTGTGGCAACAGGTGGCTCAGTTCGGGGTGCAGCCGATCAACGAGATCGACGAGTTCAAGGCGCTGCAACCGCGGGTGCCGCTGTCGGCGCCCGGTTCACGGGAAAGGCATGCGGCCGCCGAACCCAACCCCGGCGCGGGGACCGGTCACGCGGACATCGACTCGCAGGATTGGCGGCCGAGCATCCGCGATAAGGACTGATCGCGACAGCAACTCACGGTCGGGCGATGAAGGAGAGGCACCATGGCAGAACGGTTCGAGTATGACGACGGGACGGCCCGCGCGGGCATCTCCCAGTTCGATGAACTCGGAGCCTCCCTCGGCTCGTTGATCGACAGCTTGAACAGCGAGCTGTCCGGTGATTCGCCGTGGTCGCATGACAAGATCGGCTCGAGTTTCGCCGGCGAATTCGACCCGGATCGTTCGAAGGTGATCGGCAATGCGGGCGATCTACGCAAGGCGATACAGAGCGTGGCGCCGACACTCACCGACGCTGCCGACAACATCGTCGCTCAGGACGGCGGCACGGCCGGCTAAGCGCCGCCCGGGACCGACCGGAACCATTGCCGTGAAACGTTTTTGGGCCCGCCTCAACATCCTGGGCGCCTGATCCGTGGGCATCGAGATACCCGGTTGGCTGCGATGGGTAGGCGATCTCATCGGCGAGCCGTTCCCCGAAGGAGACGAGACTGCGTGCCGCCGCCAGGCCGACCGATGGCGGCACTACGCAGATCAGTTGGAGTCGCACAGAGATGGACTGTCCGCCGCCACGCGGACGACTTTGTCCGGATTCGCGTCCGGCGAGCTTCACGACACCCTGGACGGGTTGCTCAAACCGTACGGCTCGTCGATCGACCAGATCGCCGGGCAGTTACGCCAGTTGGCGGACGCGGTCGACAATGTGGCGACCGAAATCGAGTTCGCCAAAGAGATGTTCATCGCGAATCTTGCCGCGCTGGCGGCGACTCTGGTCGCGCTGGCCGCGTCTGCATGGATCAACTGGGGCGCTCCCGTCGAGGCTGCGGCAGCCATCGCCGGCATCGAACTTGTTATCAGCCAAGGCATTCGGGCAGCAGCCGCGAAAGTAGCCTCCGAAGCCCTCGCCCGGGTGATCGCCCAGCTCGTCACGCGCGCACTCGGTAGTGCGGCGGTCAACGCCGGCATCTCCGCAGGACTCAACGCGGGCATCCAGGGCCAGCAGATGGTGCAAGGCAACCGGCATGACTTCGACTGGGATTCTTGGCGGAATGACGTCGCGTCCGGCGCCATCTCGGGCGCTGTCATGGGACCGATCCTCAAGGGCGCGCACGATTTCGACGCAGGCTCCGCGTTAGGTAACCGCGCCAAGAACTTCGGCGCGTCGTTCGTCGGCAATGCCGGTGGCGCGGCGGCGGCGCAACAGGCCTTGACCGGACACGTCAATCTCGCCGACGCGATGGGCGCCGGCGCGGTGTTCGGTGCGGTGGACGGGGTGCGCAGTCCGGGCGTGCACGGCGGCGGCCCGGACACACCCGTGCTGACGGGCGACCGGCCGGGCAGTCCTCTGGTCGAACCCTTGCCAGCGACGCAGCATCAGCAGACGCCGATCGAGTCGTCCCCGAGCGTCGCCGGTCGGCCCGCCGACGTGAGCGCCGCTCGGCCTGCCGATGTGGACGTACCGTTCAACCTCGGTTCGCAGCCGCACGACGCAGTACCTATGAATCCCAGTGGGTTTGCCGGCGCCGAGACCGCAACCCCGCACCCTTCCGCACCCACGTCCCACACCGGCGTCACCGACGCCCCGATGACGGGATCGCCGTCCGCCGCGTCACCGGCTGCCGGCCACGGCGCATCAGCTTCGACGGGACCGCCCGCGGCGCCCGCCGGCCATGCCGGCCCGTCGACCACCGGCCCACAGGCTCCGGCCGCGCGCGCGGGAGTGTCCGACGCGGTAGCTGCCCCCGCCGCCCGCACGTCCGACGCCGTCGCGCCGACAGGTGCGGACCCGCATCCGGTGCGGGGCGCAGCGGCTCCCGCTCCTGAGGTCGCCGCACAGCCGAGTCACGAAATCCCTAGGGAAGCAACGCCATCGCGTGATGTCCCGGCTCCGCGTGACGCACCGCCGCCACGTGATCCTCCGCCACCACACGACACCCGAACGGCTCCCGATGCGCAGCCGGCTCGCGACCCGCAGCCGCGACGCGACCCTGCGTCGGCCCGGGACGACCAACCACCGCGCGACGGCCAGGCGCCACGGGATGCCCAGTCAGCAGGAGACGCAAAGCTTTCCCGCGACAGCACCGCTGACACCGCGGACAGGTCGCGTCCTGCGGCCCCGGAGAGTCGATCTGCGCGCGAGACCCACGCCGACACCGTGCGGCGCGCGGATTCTGCGCCCCGCCATGGGAAGGGCGGCGCTGAACACGGGGAGAACAATCCCGATCCACTTCTCCAACGCACCACAGCAGACACGCCACCCATCGTCGCGGCCGCGGTGTCACCCGAGACCGTCCGGTTTCGTCCGACACCGTCCGACACCGTGCGCCCACCGGGTCCACAGGGTGGAGATCGGCACCCGGCAGCCGACGACCCGCCGCCCCGGCGTCCGGAGGGCGACACTTCGCGCGGCGGTGACGACCTCCCGTCGCCGGGACCCGATCCCGCCGAACCGACGGGTGTCGGCAACCCGGCCAATCATCGCAATTACGGACCCAATGAGCTTGCTCCGCTCGAAGATCACGCGCATCAGACCGCGCTGGAGCAGGCTCTGCGAAACCCGAACGGCGAGTACCAGATAGGGGCCGACCCACGTACCAACGCCTATGGTGCCCTCGTCAATGACGGAGGCCCGGCTATCGACGGACGAGCCAACAATTGCCTGGATTGCGCGCTTGCAGCGTTGGCGTCGTTCCACGGTGACCCGACGGTCTCGGTCCCCCGTTTCCTCGACCAGCAGCCCGATGGCACGATCGACCTGACGAGCGGAGAGGCGAGCGGGCTGGACCGGGCCCAGGCCTGGCTGGGCGACGGCCTGCACCTGTCTGATCAGAACCTGTCGATACGACAGCAGTATGCCGCGCTGCACCGGGAGATTGCGCTGCTCGGACCGGGGTCTTCGGCGCTGGTGGTCAGCGAGTGGCACGCGCGCGACGCGGCCGGCAACCCGATGTACCACTCCGACGGAACGCCCCTGCTGGACGGCTCGCACGCCACCGTCATCGTCTATCCGCGCGATGCCGCCGGCCCGGTGTGGTGGGATCCCCAGAACAGCCTCACCAGCGATCACCCGCCCGCCATGCTCGTCAACGAATCCGCATATCTGTGGTCCACCCCGATCGCCGCCGATCACTTCGGACCCGCACCCATCCAAGGAGGCCGACATGGTGCAGCTGGCGACCCAGGAACAGGCGCTGGCCTATCTGGCACGAATCTTCCCGGATCGTATGTTTCGGGTGACGCCGTTCGAGATGGGTTGGGTCGTGACCCCGATCCTGCCGGAGGGCAGCACCGCGAGCCAGCCAATCGGGCAGGCGAAGCTGATAATCGACTCGGAGACCGGGATCGTCACCACGCACTCGAGCCTGCCGACAAACGTGGTGGCCGAAACCTACACGACAGCAAAGCGGTCGGGCCGACCGGCCGGGAATCAGATCTACCCGCACCAATGGCGGATCACCCTGCGGCGCACCCGGGAGGATCCCGAGACCATCGACTACCAGATGACGGCCGTCTCACTGGCACAGCCGCCGGAACCCACGCTGGAGCACAGCCTGACCATCAACAAGCAGACCTACACTCACGAACCGACGGACGCCCTCTCGAGGGTGGCGATGTCTCGCGCCCTCTGGATGAGTCAGCAGAACCGGGGAGCGTGGCCCGAGGAAGCGACGGCGATGCGTTAGAAGGCGCCACTCCGGCGTCAGACCCCGACGCCGGTGACCGCGGCCGCGGGGTCGCCTCCGACCCGGATGCCGCACGCGCGCAGGGCGTGGCGAATGAGGCATTGTGGAAACGCATTCCGCCGGTCCGCCCCGAAGAGGTTCGACATCACCTGGCGGACACCACTTTCGGCGAGCAACGGGCCAGGGACAACGCCGCCTGGTGGCGCCAGCTCGGCGGCGAGGAACAGCGCGCGCTGATCGACTCCTACTCCCGCGAAATCGGTAATGCCGAAGGCATTCCCGCCTGGGCGCGCACCGAGGCGAACGAGCATCAGCTGTCCCGATTGCACGACGAGTTGCAGGCTCGCAGAGACGCGGGCGAACACCTGAACCGTCGCGAAGTAAGAGAACTCAGGCGGTACAACGAGATTCGAGAGGCGCTCGACGACGCCAGAGCAGACGCCGCTCATCTCGGCGCCGAGGTGCATGTCCTGGCGTTGGATCCGCACGCCTTCGGCGGTGACGGCCGGATCGTAGTCAGCGTGGGTCACGACCCATTTCACGCGGAAACGGTGTCCTGGCACGTGCCGGGAATGATGAACAGCATCGACACTCTCGGCGGAAACCTGCAAGGCGCGCTCAACCACCTGAAATCTGTGCAGTTGGAGGACCCCTCCTCGACCGCCGCGTCCATCGCGTGGATCGGTTACGACGCTCCCAGCGGCAAGGGGTTCTGGCGTGTCGCATTCCACGGGTTGGCCCGCGATGGCGGTGCCATCCTGCACAGCGATATCCTGGCTTTCAACGCGAGCACCGCGACCGGCGCGGACGGCGAAAGCTTCACCGGCAACCACGTTTTCGGCCACTCATACGGGTCGACCACTACCAGTTACGCCGGACAAGCGGGGCAGTTCGCCGGACACGTACGCAGCGTCACCCTCGCCGGCTCCCCCGGCGCGGGTCCACAGCGCCACGCCAGCGACTTCGGTATCGGTGAGCGCGTCTTCGTCGCCTCATCGTCGCGGGACTTCGTGACGGCGCTCGGTGGTCGCACACCCGGATCGCTCGGACGTCTTTTCGGCCGCGGATTGGGCATCGATCCAGCCATGGCGGCATTCGGCGCACACCGCATCACCGCTGAGTTTCCGCAGCACATGGATCGGTGGGACACCAAGGGCACCCATACGTCTTACTACGACCAGGACGCAATGCTTGGTGTGCGCACTGAGTCTTTGGCCAACTTCGGCCGCATCGCCACGGAGCATTTCGACGAGGTACACGTCGAGGCACGTCGCACTGAACGGGCGTGGTGGAAATGGGGCTGGCGCACGGATGAACCCGCCCAGGGCAGACCGTTGCAGCTGGAGCCGACCAACGGGGAGGCTTATTCCACGGACCGCCGAGTATGGGATCCGCATTGGCATTCCGGCCATCCTGAATCAAGCGATGTGCACGGCGGCAAAGGATCCGACCCATACCCGCACGATGCAACGCATAGCTACGCGGGAAGCCTGCCCCAAGAAGGCCGATGCGCCCACGACGTAACCGACTTCCTGGCCGCGCACTACAACCGGCAGGTCTCGCTGGAGGCCCGGCCGGGCCCTTCGGGGTTGCCGGCGCGAGATCTGTTCCAGGCCTGGGGATCGGCCTCACACTTTGCCAATTACGCGGAAGTCGGGGATGCGCTGCTGCGGCACGGTGACGGGTCCGCAGCGATCTTGGCATCGCGATGGAGTAGCGATCCCGCACAGGGCGGACACGCGTACGTTGCCGTCAATGAAGCCGGTACAGTGCATCTTTACCGCAGGATCGGCGATCGTTTCGAACGATCAGGATGGCCACCGTCGTGGGGCGAGCAGGCGGTCGATGCGACCGCAGTGGGCTACCTGGACCGGCATGGTAACCCCATCGAACTCCTCGATGGACGGCCCGGCCAACTAAATGCCGCTCAGACGGTGGGCAACGTAGCGGGCGGCGGCGACGCCGCAGCGCCGCCCGGGCTCGTCGCGCACCACCTACCGCCAGAGTCCCCGCTCTTCGCCGGCTACCAGCCGACGGATCCCGGACCGGAATTCACCAACCCGGACGGCAGTCTCATCTACCCAGACGACAGCCTGCCGTCCAAGCCGTACGCCATACCCGGCACGGTTATCGCGGACGCACGACTCGCCACTGGGGCGGTCCTCGACCGATTCGGCTGGCCTGGCGGCGGATACCTCTCGCCGGCCGGCGTGCTGTTCGCCGAACGGGCACTTCCTCCCGACAGCGCGACCAAACCATATTTTCAATACCAGGTCGATGACCCGGCAGCGCTGCCACCTGGCTACCACATAGAAAGATCCCTCGCAGCGCCGTGGTTTCATCAACCGGGCGGCGGCACGCAGTATCGGATTGTTGCACCTCCCGGTCAGCGACCATCAGTACAGGCTCTTATCGATTCAGGCTTCCTCAAACCGTTAGGTGAGCGATGAGCGACTTCAGCAGATTGACCTCGGCATGGCTCGAATGGACTGGCGCAGCAGGTATTTCGGACGCCTCCGTATCGTTCGACTGTGCGGACTGCCAGATACTTTTCAGGTCCACCGAGGAGGCGCTGCACCTACGATACGACCACAATTGGTGGGTCCTCGACGAAGTCGACGAACGTGGTAGGCGATACCACGCTACGGCCAGGTTCTCCACACTCGAACTCGCCGAAAAATATCTGATCTGGCGATGGGCATCGATAGCTCGAACGGTTCGCGGGGCCCCTCAGTTGGGCGCCGAGTTATACAAGCGTGGATACAGTGCCGATGTGAGCTTGGCGCCCACCGAGGACGAATATAAAACGGAGGTGATGTCAGCAGCGGGCAACGTCATCCTCGGCGAACCAGATTCGACGATCTTCAGCCACCTGATCCTTGAATCCGTTGACGAGGTCGAACGGCTGGTTCGCCGGGATGTCACCTAGCACACATGCCCGCCACGACGAATCAGCTGCCGCACTTGTACTTCGGCTATGCAAAGGAGGTCGCATTGAACTCAGCGGAGCGTCCAGATTGTGAGGTTGGCGGACCAATCTGCGGCAAGGACCAACGCGCATCGCTACCGATTCGGTGCGGTGAAACACGTTGAGCCGCAACGCAGAGGAAGCGGTCGCAGCAGCGACCGAGTACATCCGCAGAACTGGAATGGATTACCCTACAGCAGGTTTGGTGGCCAAGCGGTTCGAGTCGGGGTGGTCGGTATACGCGCCAGTGAACGTTGACACCGACGACCCGACGGCTTTCTTGCGCATGCCGGTGGGGCGGGCGGTGTTCTTGGTGGGGGACAGCGGGCGAATCGAGGTGACCTCTTCGTCGACACCGCCACAGCTTGCACGCCAAAGATTCACCGAGCGAGAACACGCTTTGGCTCGCCACGCGACGCGTCAGGATCCGGCAAGGTTCATGTCCGAGTTCGCCGACGCATTCGACCAGGCCTCCATACGGAATACCTTGGTGACCCAAGGATTCTCACTGGTCGACGACGTACCCCGGCAACAGATTGAGACGGCCGACAAGGACCGACGCATCGACGAGCAGGCGTCGGCCTTGCTTGAGCCGATCGCCCAGGAGCTCGCGCTGCTCGGACCGTCTGGGTGGCGGGAGCTTCGTGCGGTGTTTGCGTTGACCGTTCGCGCCGGAACTGCTGACTGCGTCTTCGACAGCGGCGCCGAATGGCAGCCGGTCACTGTGCCCCGATCGGTGCTGGAACTGGTCCGTGCACAGCGGGAGGTCAGCGCTCAGATGTCTGCCGGGCCTTGGTGGCGCATGCTGCTTTCGGTTACCAGTCAGGGTCGGCTGCGGGCCGATTACGACTACGGCGAGCAGCCATTCCCCGATGGCCAGTTGCAACCGGCGGAGAACTACCGGGACGACATTGCCGCCTACCCCCGCGCCCAACTGCCCGTGTGGCTCGCGGGCTATGTGGCCGGCCCGACCGCACAGGGGCGCTCGCCGGCGCAGGCATCCTTGGCGGTCGCGGCAGAACAGGCGGCCGGTCGCCGGGCTACGGAATCCGACGATATCGAACCTCTGCCTGACACGTGGGCCCGCTGGGCCGTCCTTTCCGCGGTGTACGCAGGGGCGCGCTCCGATTGGGGGCCGCGGATTTCCGCCGGCCTGGCCTGGTACGAATCCGATGGGCGCAGCGGGTCGAGCCTGTTTGTGTTACCCGGCAACCGCGCAGTACTGTCCGGCGGCCGCTGGAACTCTCCCCTGCTGACCGCGGCCTATCAACGTGGTGACCCACTGCCCGATCTCTACTGCGGCGCCCCGGCATGGGTGAACGATTCGGTGCTGAACACCCGCAATCAGAATGGCCTCCTAAGCTTTTGCTACTGGTGGGATCAAGGGCGCTGGTGGCGTGGGGCTACTGACACCTTCGACGAACTCGATGACCCGCTGCCGGTGATCTGGACGCCAGAAGAATGCGTCCATGCAATGGCGCAAATAGTGGGCCCGGGTCTCGAAAGCGCCTGCCATCGGCTGCTCTCAGCAGCCACCGCGCATGCTGCCACGCGCCAGCTCCTCGCCGCGATCTTTGATCAATTCGCTGATTCGGACCTCGACGGCGCGTTCAACCAACTCAGCCTCGCCGGCCTGACACGATGAATACGACTCTCGACACGGCTTTGACCATTGGCGGATTCGCGATGACGGCCGCGGTCGTGATCTTCCTTGTCCCGTGGGGAATGTATGGATCTCTCACTGCCATGGGAGCTGAGCCACCGGACCAGCCGGCTCGGGGGCGCTTCAACACTGCGGTAGGAGTCGGATCGCTGATCATTCCGCCCGTGCTTCTCATTGCGGCAAACGCGACGGCGCTCCTGCTTGCGTTGACAGCCACCGGCTTGACGTTCTACTACCCACTGATCGGCCTGAGCGGCGGGATCGCCGCGTGGTACGGCGCCATCCTCGGTCTATCCACCTGGTACAAAAGCCTCCGGCGTGCGCGCCTGGCGGGTCACCGAAAGGAGTACGCTTCGCCGCCGACCGCCGATCAAGCGATATCGGCGGTCCGCGATCACCTGGCGAAGAGCCAGATCGATTACCCCACAACGGAGCTCGTCGCCGATCGATTCAGCCTCGGCTGGTCGGTGTACGCCCCGGGCCGCTTCAGCTCGGGTGACCCCGAGGCGTTTCAGGAGGACCCGCGACAGGCGGTTTTCCTGGTGGGCGACAGTGGACGCATTCAGCAGATCCCGTCCCCGACACTCCTGCAAATCGCGCAGAAACGATTCACTGCGGAAGAAAGCCTCATGAGGCCTTTTCGAGGGCGATGGGTACGGCGCCGGCGATGATCGCAACAACCATGCACAGCCGCGGCAGAAGGTATTGCCGCTGCTTTTCATGTTCCCGGTGCTTTATCCTGACTTGCAGAAGGTGGGAGAGGACGGTGGCCGCGCCGGTAATCGCGCCTCAGAGGTCCCTGAGGTTACGTTCGAAGGCCGGCATCGGGGGTAGCTACATGCAGCCGGACGGCCGCGTTCAATTGGGAGGAAATTGCGTTGTCTCTGGAAAATCCGCCGCCAGTTGATGCATTGGCAGGCCCGACGCGTCAGATACAGCAGTGGACGAATAACTTACCGTCGGACGTTCTCGAATTGGATCCCAAGGCGGTGCGGTCATGGCACGACTCTCTGACCGTCCTGGCCCATACCGTCAGCGAGCAAGTCACAGCAGCACAGGCGTTACGCATAGACGTGGGTGGCGTGGGACGTTTTCTTTCCGCGACCGAAACTGCGAAAAATATCAACGAGTCGGGCGAAGCTATCCGCCGCCGGCTCAATGAATTCGCGGAACTCGTGACGGCATTGCAGAATTTTTCGGAAGCAGCCTACAACGCGCTTATTCGGCAAGATGGATAGCGCGGTCAACGCCGCCGGATTCGCCTGAGCGACAGACCACCTATGTCGGAAAATACGTTGCAATGGGATATCCCGGACGACCCCTATCATAACGATCCGCTAATTCCTTGCTATTCAGATACCCCCAGCCTCGGGAACTCAGAAATCGGCAAGACGCTGTTCGGTTCTCTCAACGACATGGCGAGCACCCCGATGGCCGGGCAAATCACCAAAACCGTTCCACTCGAACATATTCTGAAATTCTTTGACGGGTACAACGCTTTGGCGCCCGCCGCCGACGACGTGGCCCCAGGGCACCACGACGCCTGGAACAGGATTGCGGAAGCCCTGCGGACAGCTGAACAGCAACTTCGGGACGCAATTGCTCTGGCGAGAGGCACCCTGTCCGGTGCTACGGTCTCGGCGATCCTGCAAAAAGCGTCAGATTCCACCAATTATCTGACTTCGCTGGCTGATGCCACCAGGCGCATGGACCCTCTGGTCGACACGTTTTCACGTGATGTCAAAGAAACCAGAGACTGGTTCGAGGCGATGAATACCAAACTCAACACCGACCTAGCGAACATGATGGGCGAAAACAGTCTCGGCGACTACAGCATCGACCAGAAGCGCCTAGACGACTTGATGGCCATCTACGACAATATGGCACGGACGACGATTCAAGATTTCTACAATCCGCCGATCGAATGGGTCAGCCAGCGCCACCCCGACATGTCGGCAGGTCCGCCTCGGGTGCCGGGCGCGCCGGGCGGAGGACCCGGCTCGCCGAGCTTCGGCGACAGCCCCCCGGGCAGACTCCGGCCGGGTGGGCTGGGCCTGCCCGACATGCCGTCGCTGCAACCGGCGGGGCGGACCGACCCGTCAGCCGCCCAACCGAACGCTCCAACCATGCCGACCAACGCAATGCAGGGTCTCGGTGACGCCGCGAAAGGAGCCGGAGACGCGGCCAACGACGCGACGCAAAAGGCTCAAAACGCTGCTGGGCAGGCCGGCAACGCCGCTAACCAGGCGCTGGGCCAGATCCCGCAAGGCGGCAAGGACGGCCATGCCGCGTTGCCTGAAGGCGTACTAGGCCTCGGGCCCAGCGGACTAAAGGGGGCGAGCGCAGCACCGGGGTCCGGAGGTGGACGGGGCGGCGGCACCGGCGGCACCGCTTCACGTACGCCCACCGTCGGCAAACCATCTGCTCAGTTGGCATCGGCGGGCAACACCGCGTCATCCGCACCGGTGTCCCGCGCCGGAGCGGGCGCGGGGGCTGGTGCAAGCGGTGCCGGGGCTCCCGTCGCCGGACACCGCGGCGGGGCGGGTGCGGACAAGCAGCACAAGGTCAGCAAAGCACTGCGTCACGCCCGTCATGGACAGGATGTGATCGGCGAAGCAGAAGCGGTGCTACCCGTCGTGGGAGACGAATCGGACGGACCGAGCAAACCGCCCAGATCTACCGCAGAACCCCAGTGAAGCGAGTGGCGCTCAACCAGGTAGGCCGCCTGGACCTGATCGACCTCCAAGCCATCAGCGACAGTTACGGCCGCGAGTTCATGCCGCATCCATTTGTGCACTTGCGATCATCACCCTTCGCCAGTTATCAGGAATACGAGGTGCACAAGATTGCGGTGCGGGATCGACTCTGTCGGGGCGACCTGTCCGATTTCAATCGATGGTTCTCGACCTACCTCGACGCAGATATCCGGGTGGAATGCGTGGTGAGCTCGGTGGTCGCGCCCCGAGGACGCCTGCTCGCCCATCGTCGCGGTCAACACGGTTTCATTGCCGCACAACGACCCGACGACCACGTCGTCGAGGTCTACGCCGTCTCGCCTTATGAGATCGGCCCAGCGATTACCGAGGCGCTCACCCTGACCACGCCGGGACGGCACGCCAGAATCGCGATCCCCGACTTTGTCCGGCGGACCGTGCAACCGTCCTCCTTCGACGTGAACGAAATCGTCCCGCTGGTGCATCGTGATCGCCACACTGACACGGTCTCGGTGCCACGATCGCAGGTGACAAGGTGCGTCAGGGTGCAGAGCCACTGGGGACCTGCCCGTGAATGGGGATTCAGCCACTCGAAGAAAGCAGTGGTGTGCGTGGCGGTCGAAGGCGACGGCGACTATCTCTACACGCAGAGCTTCGAGTTTTTGACGCCGATGACGGCCCACAGCTTGACCAGCCGCATTAACGACCTGATCGCCGAGGATGTGGCGCAGGTCCGCCGGTCACAGAGCGAATAGCCGTTGCCGGTCGTCAGTTCGGTGCCCGCAGCGAACTGATCGTCTGCTGTTCGTGATCGATCCGCACTAGCCCGGTCCCGACTTTCCTGATGTCGATCCTCTTCGCTGCAGGAAGTTGCCACAGCGTCCGGCAGCTTGAGGTGTCGATGGCCGCATAGCCCTCTAACGTTCTGCGAGAGATGACGATCGTCCCGTCGGACCCGACGTATTCGGCGCCCAATTGCATCCTGCAGGTGGGTCCTGGCTGGCGGGTCAGCAGATCCCACCACTGCCAGCTCTCGTCACCGCCGGCCCCCTCGGGCGCTCTCACGAATAACTTCGTTCCGATCGTCTGAAATTGACCACCGAAATCTTGCGCGGGGATCTCGATGAGCAGTTTGCCGTCATCGGTATAGATCTGGAATTTGGCTCCCACCCGCAGGGTCAGCATGCCCGCATTCTGTTGCGGAAAGCTTCTAGCAGGTTCTTGACGGCCGACCAACCGCCCGTCGGAGTCGTATATCAAGGTGCCCGTCACCGTGCCCGCGTCGAATTGGTAGGCGAACCCACCGTTGTAGACAACGGCCTCTTCCAGCTTGGTGCCCGACGGGGCATTGGGTGTCAGGTCTCTACCGTCAACCACCGAGATCACTTGGTACCGTTGGTCGGCCGTCGGGCTGCGCGGCGGAAACCTCGGCGCTTGCACAATGAGCGGCTGCGCCGGCAGATCCGCAGCGGCGGGGGTTCCCAGCGCCTGCAACACGCCGCTACCCGCAACGGACCACGTCCGCTGGCCCTGCGGACCGATACCGAACACTCCCTGGTCGTGGAGTGCGAGCACCACATAGGAGCCCGCGACCCTCAAAGCCGGGGCATTTTGGGCCAGTGTCGGGTTCAGAGTGTTGGGTCCGGTAAACGTCAGCGCGCCGCGCTGCAGGTCGACCACCCACAGGCCGGGTGGCGGCCTGCCGCCGGGGTCGAGCCCATCGTCGGTGGTAGTGCAGATCGCCGCGGTGGGTCCGTTGCGGTAACAGTGCCCGGCACCCGAGTCGTAGCCCGGCAGGGAGATCGGGGGAAAGACTGGCCTACCCGTGTTCATGTCGATGCCATACAGCCAGCCCACCGGATTGGCGCATTTTTTCTCGCAACCCTGGTCGGTGATGAAGAAGGCGGTGTTGCCGCTGCCGGCGAAAAACTCACCCACTCCAACCGCGGCCGGCAAGCCGATATCGGGTGCTTTGAGCTGCCAGCCCGGCACCAGTTCACGGTTGAGCGGAAACGACAACAACAGATCTTTTGGGCTACCTACGGGCGGGGCGGCAGATGGAGGTGCGGCTCCGCGGTCACCTTGACGAAACGGGCCCCACACCGCGACCGCAACAGCACCCGCAACCACAACGATCACCAACCCGATGGCCGCACCCAACCACCACCTCTTCCGCGAACGCGACCCGCTGGGCTGCCCGCCGGGATCCACCCAACGAAATTGCTGTGGCGTCCCGCCGGACGGGGGCGCACCCGGCACCATCACATCACCACCCGTCCCCATGCCGCGTCACGGCAACCACCGTAGTCGCGGCGACAACCGGCCGATCAACGATTGCACCGTTACTACTTCGCGGGTTCCCGTAACGACGAGACCTTGTCCCGGTCATGGTCCACTTCGATCAGGCCCGTGCCGACCTTATGGATCCAGGTCTTTCCGGTTATCTCCCACTGGCTTTGGCAGTTCGTGGTGTCGATGGCGACGTAGTGGGACCCGTCGCCGCTATGACTGTTGGTGACCACCACGGTGCCATCGGAGGCGGCATAGTCGGGCCCCAGGGCCATGGTGCAGGTGGCACCGGACGCTGAGGTGCGCAGGTCCCATTGCTGCCAGGCAGATTCCGTGCCGTCACCACTGCCCGCGGTCTTGATGTACACCTTCGGACCGATGGTCTCGAAATCGGCGGCCAGACCGCGCGACGGGATCGTCGCGACGAGTTTGCCTGCCGCATCGTAGATCTGGAAGTTGCCTCCGACCACGAGGGTCAGCATCGCGGCGTTCTGCCGTGGGTAACTGCGCTCGGGTTGCTGCCGGCCCACTTCACGTCCGGTGGTGTCGTACATTCGGGTACCCGTCGCCGAGCCCGCATCGACCTGGTAGGCAAACCCGCCGTTGTACACGACAGCCGCCTCCAGTCGCGTGCCCGAAGGCGGCGTGGGCGTCAGGACTTTGCCGTCAACAACCGAAAAGACCTGATCTCCCCGGTCATCGCCGGCAGACTTCGCCGGTTGCACGGCGAGAGTCAGTGGCGGGATGTCGGGGTTCCACGCTCCCGGAACGCTGATCTGCCCGCTGCCGGGCAGGAACCAGGTCAGCTCAGCGTGTGCGCCGATACCGTGCAGGCCCTCGCCGGGGCGGGCGGCCACCAAATAGGAAGGGCCGTATTTGTAACCCACGGCCTCGAGTTGGATGCCACCGCCAATGATGCTGGGATTGAGGGTGTTTGGTCCGTGGTAGGTCAGGGCACCGTGATCGAGATCGATCACCCATGCTCCCGGTGGCGGGAGATGCGCTTCCTGGCCTTCGGTGCGGCTCGTGCAGACGGCCACCGCAGGACCATTGCTGTGGCAATCCGAGTTGGTGCCGAAAAAGCCCGGCAGCGCCAGCGGCGGGAAAAGGGTGGCACCAGTGGTCGTTTCGAGACCGTACAGCCAGCCCGTCGGATTGTGGCAGGACTTGTCACAGCCCTCCAGCGTGATGAAGTAGGCCTTGGTGCCGTTACGGGAGAACAGGTCTCCGACCTTGACGCCGGCAGGCAGTCCGATATCAGTGCCGCTCACCTGCCAACCCGGCACCGGTCGGCGATTCAGCGGAAACGACACGAGCAGGTCTTGCGGTGTCCCGATAGGTGGGCGTCCAGCGGATACGTCGGCGCCGTGGCCGGGTGCGTGACCGCGCAGCACCACAACGACGCCGACTGCCACCGCGATCACGACGACCACCGCCGCGCCGACCCACCAGAATCGGCGCGAGCGCCGCCGCGGCGGCGGCGGCTCGATCCAGCGAAACCCCTGCGGGGGCATCGACGAATCCGGCATCAACACCACCCCCCGTTCGACACCGTCACGGCGATCACGCTAGTCATGGCACTGGCGCGGAAGCGATCCGGCAGACCAGCAATTCACCCTGACGCACGCCCAGAACGAACTGCAGGCTGACGTCATTGTCGAAGTGCGTGCTCATGGTCCACAGCGACTCGTGGCGGGCGAGCGCCCCCGTGGAGACCACGCGCATCGGCTTGCCGACCGGTTCGTTCTTGCGGACGCCGTCGACCTCGGAGGTCACGGTGCCCTCGCTGTCCGGGCACGTCAGCGCTTCGAGGTTGGCCAGGTGTCGTGCGTTGCGTTCCCGCACCCAGGCCCGCACCGTGCTATCGGCAGCCTCGTAAGCCTGCGCTTCGGTCATCGAGTCGCCGACCGCCCTCGGCCGCAACGTCGGCCCGTCGCCGGGGTCTCGACCGACGACCGCGAACATTAAAAGCGCGAACGACGACACAGCCGCGAAAACCCAGAGCATCATCGTGATTCGCGCCCGGCGCCGGACCCCGCCCGGCTCAGCGCTGGCCATCGCAGACCTTGAGCGTGCCGCCTTCGTCGGCGAAAGTCACCGTCTCGAAGACGAACCCGCCACGGGCCTGCGCCTCCTCGACTTCGCGCTTCATCCGGTCGTCGATCGGCCGGATCCGCACCGCCACTTTCACCCACACGGTTTCACCGTCGTCGCGGAACTGAGTCAACGCATCGGGAAAGATCAGGCCCTGGTCCTGGCCGTAATACGCGATGGTGTTGATCCAGTCGCTAAGCGACTGCGCCGGATGAGCGCAGGACAGTTCCCGCATTCGTGCGGCGTCACCGCGGTCTTCCGCGGCATACCACTGCTCGAGCACCGCGAACGCCGCCTTGGCACGCGCCGGGGGTGGCACGGCGAGCACCCCCAGGCGAGGTGGCTCCGACCGCCGCCATCCGACTGCGAACACCACTGCGGCGGCGGCCAGACACGACACCGTGATCGCAGCCAGCAGGCGCTGCGGCCACCGGAGCGAAACACCGCGCGCACCATCATCTTTGCGCATCGACAGCGTCCCGTCGGACCGGCAGTCGACCGACAGGCGCCGCCACGACGACCCATTGGACACTGCCTGACGGTGGTATTCACTCAGCGCTTCGACCGCTTGGAGAGGCACCGAAAGCGGCGCCGCCCGTCCGTCCGCCGTCGCCGTCACCGCCGACGACGCGGCGTCAAATGCGATATTCACGCGCGTCCAGCCCGGCGGCGCTTCGCCAAGCACCATGACAACCGCCTGCTCTACCAGGCCACGATCATCTGCCGCTCCCCCACCAGCGGCGCCGACGCTCACCGCCCGACCCTATCGAACGGGATGGCGGTAATCTCATTCTCACAGCGTGTGCCACGCCCTAGGAGGAGGAGACCGCCCATGGCCGGCCCCACCGACGAACCCGAAGTCACCCGCGCCGACCGCTTCATCAAGACCGCGGTCGAGATCCTCGGCGAGACGGGACGCACGGACTTCACCGTGCAGGAGGTTGTCGCCCGGTCCAAAACCTCGCTGCGGGCCTTCTACCAACACTTCGGCAGCAAGGACGAACTGTTGCTGGCGCTCTTCGAGCGGACGATGGCGCAGGCGGCACAGACCTGGCGCGCCGAGACCGCCGGCCTGGACAGCACCGCGGCGCTCAAACTGATCATCGACCGGGTAGGCGCCCAGCCGGAGTCCAGCACCCAGGACAGCCTGAACCGCGCGCTGAGCCTCTACAACCAGAACCTGGCCGAAACCCGGCCGCGTGAATACGCCCGGGTCCTTTCGCCTCTGCATCGACTGATGCGCGACATCATCGGGCAGGGCATCACCGAGGGAGTCTTCAACCCGGGCCTGGACGTCGGCGCGGCCGCCGCGATCGTCATGCAGACCATGGTCGGCGCGCTCCGATTGCATTGGCTGGGAACCGAATTGAACGGGACGCCGATCGATTCCGGCCAACTTTACGACTTCTGCAGCCGCGCCCTCGGTATCCGCGAGGCCGACGACGACACCCCCGATCCCTCGCTGGCCGAACTGTTCGCACGGATCGGCCTGCGCCCGGCCAGTTTTCACGACGACGGCTTCGCAATGACCATGCCGGTCAGCCCTCAGGTCGTCAACACCTCGGGCGCGCTACAGGGCGGGCTGATCGCCACCCTGGCCGACGTGGCGGGCGGACAACTCGGCCTGCAGTACCTGCTGCCGGGCACCGCGATGACGACCTCCGACCTCGTGATCCGGTACCTGCGGCCGATCAGGCAGGGCTCCGCGCTGGCCGTCCCGAAAGTCCTGCGGGCCGGGCGCCGGTCGCTGGTCATGCAGATCGACATCTACGGCGACAGCGAAAGCGAGCTGGCAGCCACCGCGACGGTGAATTTCGCCATCATCGGCAGCCCGGACGGCGACGCCGCCGACCGCTGATACACGCACCCCGCGCCAAGTGGTAACGTCATTACCGCACAGTGAGATCAAGACTTCTACAGGAGATCGCCATGCCGTCCCGCGAACTTCCCTTCCCCGTCTTCGACGCCGACAACCACATGTACGAGCCGCAGGAGGCACTGACCAAGTTCCTGCCGGAAAACCGCAAGCGGGTCATCGACTACGTACAGGTTCGCGGCCGCACCAAGATCGTGGTGCGCGGCCACATCAGCGAGTACATCCCCAATCCGACGTTCGAGGTGGTGGCACGCCCCGGCGCCCAGGAGGACTACTTCCGCAACGGCGCACAGGGCAAGAGCTACCGCGAGATCCTGGGCGAGCCGATGAAGGCCATTCCCGCCTTCCGCGAGCCGGGAGCGCGTCTCGAGGTGATGGACGAGCTCGGCATCGACTACGCCCTGATGTTCCCCACCCTGGCCAGCCTGGTCGAGGAGCGGATGAAGGACGACCCGGAGATGACCCACGACGTCATCCACGCGCTCAACCAGTGGATGTACGAGCAGTGGTCGTTCAACTACCAGGACCGCATCTTCGCCACCCCGGTGATCACCCTGCCGATCGTCGAGCGGGCGCTCGAAGAGCTCGAATGGTGCCTGGAGCGGGGTGCCCGCACCGTGCTGGTCCGCCCGGCGCCGGTCCCCGGCTACAAGGGCAGCCGCTCGTTCGGGCTCGAGGAGTTCGACCCGTTCTGGCAGGCCTGCGTCAAAGCCGAGCTGCCGGTGTCGATGCACGCCTCGGACAGCGGTTACTCGGAGTTCGCCAACGTGTGGGAACCCGGCGATGAGTTCCTGCCGTTCAAGCCAACCCCGTTCCGCAGCTTCGCGATGGGGCATCGGCCGATCCTGGACGCGATGGGTGCACTGGTGTGCCACGGCGCGCTGTCCCGCAACCCGGAACTGCGGATCCTCTCGATCGAGAACGGCGCCGACTGGGTGCCGGACCTCTTCAAAGGCCTCAAGGGCGTCTACAAGAAGATGCCGCAGGCGTTCAGCGAGGACCCCGTCGAAGCGTTCAAGCGCTGCGTCTACATCACCCCGTTCTGGGAGGACAGGTTCACCGAGATCGTAAAGATGGTCGGAACCGACCGGGTGTTGTTCGGCTCGGACTGGCCGCACCCCGAAGGCTTGAAGGACCCCATCTCCTTCGTCGACGAACTCACCGACTTCGACGAGGCCGACATCGCGAAAATCATGGGCGGCAACCTGATGAAGCTGATGAAGGTCTCCGCGCCGGCCGCCAAACCGGTCTCCGCCTGACCACGAAATCGATCGGTGGGAGCCGGACGTATCGGGCTCCTACCGATCTTTCCATTCGGCTTAATCCGGCAACAGTTTCTGCTATACACAAGGCATCACTTTGTCTTCCGGGCACGCGCAGTGGACATTCCATCGGGGGGATTTTTCCGCGCGGCCCTCATTGGGGGTGCACGATGAACCTGGGTCCATCCGACTCTTTCTCCATCCCGGTGCCTTTGAGCGACCGGTTGTCCCTGGAGCTGGGTGAACCGAACGGCACGCTGCGGGCCACCACGGTGCGCAGCGGCTCGGCGGTGGTCATCCGCGCCGGCGGCGAAGTCGACGCGTCAAACGAGCACACCTGGCGGGGCCTGCTTGTCGAGGCTTCGGCGGTCGCGGCCCGGCCCGGCCCGCTGATCGTGGACGTCACCGGACTCGACTTCATGGGCTGCTGCGCCTTCGCCGTGCTGGCCGACGAAGCGGAGCGGTGCCGACGCCGCGGGATCACCCTGCGACTGGTCAGCAGTGACCCCGGCATCGCCCGCATCGTGGATGCGTGCGGGTTCGGTCACATGTTGCCGGTTCACCCCACGACGGAATCGGCGCTCGCCGCGGCGTAGCTTGAGCGGCCCGCGCGCCGCTCAATAATTTTGGTGCGTGGTGCATGTCCCGCACATTGCTAGTCTTGTTGGTGTTGCTTGGCGCTGTCGTCAGCGCACCCGACTAGTTTGCTACATCGGTCCGCGGGAGGTACGGCCATATGTCGGCCGAAAAGGACTGGGATGACACGGTGGGCGCGGCTGAAGACGTGCGTCGCATCTTCGAGAACATCCCGGCCATGGTGGTCGGCCTGCATGGGCCGGATCACCGCTTCATCGCGGTCAATGCGGCCTTCCGCGCCTTCAATCCATCGCTGAACACCGTGGGCAAGACGGCCAAAGAGATCTATCCCGAACTCGAAGGCCAACAGATCTACGAGATGTTCGACCGGGTCTATCAGACCGGCGAGTCGCAGTCGGGTTCGGAATGGCGTCTGCAGGTGGACCTGCAGGGTTCCGGGCTCGAAGAGCGTTACTTCGACTTCCTGGTCACGCCCCGGCGCGCCGCGGACGGATCCATCGAAGGTGTGCAGCTGGTCTTCGACGACGTCACCGCCCGCGTACAGGCACGGTTGGCCGCGGAAGCCCGGGTGGAAGAGCTGTCCAAGCGGTACCGCAACGTCCGCGACTCGGCGATCCTGATGCAGCAGACGCTGCTGGCCCCCTCGGTCCCGGTGGTGCCGGGAGCCGACATCGCGGCCGAATACCTCGTCGCTGCCGAAGACACCGCGGCCGGTGGGGACTGGTTCGATGCCCTGGCGCTCGGCGACCGCCTGGTGGTGGTCGTCGGCGACGTGGTCGGGCACGGCGTCGAAGCGGCCGCGGTGATGTCACAGTTGCGCACCGCTTTGCGCATGCAGCTCACCGCCCGACGCCCGATCGCCGAGGCGCTCGAGGCGCTCGACGACTTCCACGAGCACGTGCCCGGATCCAAGTCGGCCACGGTCTGCGTCGGCTCACTGAACCTGGCGACGGGCGAGTTTCAGTACTGCACCGCCGGGCACCCGCCCCCGCTGATCGTCGCGGCCGATGCCAGCGCCCGGTACGTGCAACCGTCGGGTGGCGGACCATTGGGCAGTGGCACGGGTTTTCCGGTCCGCACCGAGACCCTCGACATCGGCGACTCCGTGCTGCTGTACAGCGACGGCCTGATCGAACGCCCGGGACGTCCGCTGGTTGCCAGCACCGCGGAGTTCGCCGACCTGGCGGGCAGCATCGCCGCCGGCACCCGCGGCTTCGTGCTCGACTCGCCCGCCCGGCCGATCGACCGGCTGTGCTCGGAAACGCTCGAATTGCTCTTGCGTTCAACGGGTTACACCGATGACGTCACCCTCCTTGCGGTGCAGCGGCGGACACCGGCACCACCGTTGCACATCATGGCGGATGCCAACATTCATGCCGCCCGGGGCATCCGCGCCAAGTTGCGGGAATGGTTGTCCGAGAACGGCGCCGACTCCGCCGACATCTCCGACGTGGTGCATGCGATCTCCGAATTCGTCGAGAACGCGGTCGAACATGGTTACGGCACTGAGGTTTCCGGAGGGCTCATCGTTGAAGCGTCATTGGGTGGCGACGGCAGGTTGCGGGCATCGGTGATCGACCGCGGCGAGTGGAAGGACCACCGTGAGGGCGAAAAGGGCCGCGGACGCGGCCTGGCGATGGCCGAGGCACTGGTGACCGAATCTCACGTCAGGCACAGCCTCGACGGCACCACCGCCACGATCGTTCACCGGCTCAGCCGCCCGGTCAACTTCGTCAGCGACCCGGTGCCCAACCGGGTCGGGCACCCCCGCGAACTCGACAGCGAGTTCGTGTCGCTGGTCACCGACGGCGGCCGGATCGTGGTACGCGGCGAGGTCGACTCGAACACCGCGTCCACCCTGGATCGGCAAATTGCGGTTGAAAGTCGCTCGGGCATAGCGTCTTTGACGATAGACCTGAGCGCGGTCACCCACCTCGGCTCAGCCGGCGTCAGCGCGCTGGCCGCGGCGCGCGAACGCGCCCGTAAGCAGGGCGGCGACTGCGTACTGGTGGCACCGCCGGGCAGCCCCGCCCACCACGTTCTGTCGCTGGTTCAGATCCCCGTCAGCACCGGAGACTCCGAAGACATCCTCGTCGAGGACTGACGGGCGCCTACCGCGTCTTGCCGTGCCGCACCTGATTGAACGGCACGCCGCGATCGGCGGCATATTCCCGCGGAAAATTCAGCACCCGCTCGCCGATGACGTTGCGGGCCATCTCGGTGGTGCCGCCGCCGATGGCGACCGACTGGCGAGACAGGTAACGAAGCCCGGATTGCAACCCTTCTCCGACCTCGCCCACCACGCCGGCCGCACCCGCGAGCGCCAGGGCGGTGTCCATTTCCAGCAACACCGTCTCGGCGTGGAAAAGCCTGATCAGCGTCCCGCCGGCCGGCGGGAGCGCGCCGTCTCTGACACTGCGGTAGACGTGACTGATCAGTTGCTCGGCGACGGCGCGATGCACCAGCGCCCGGCCGGCCATCTCCTGCGCACGCTCGCTGTCGGCCTGCCCCATGCGCGCCAGCAGATCGGCATAGTCCACCGGCGTGGTGTGTCCGCCCTCGCTGCCCGAGCCGCTGGCGAACTCCGAGCCCTGCCCGACGGCGCGCCGTTCGTGATAGAGCTGCCGTGACGCCACCGCCCAGCCGCCGTTCACCTCACCGACCACCGCGTCGTCGCCGACGTCGACTCCGTCGGAACTCCTCGCAGAACTCGGCGCCGCCGCTGACCTGGGTGATGCGCCGCAGCGTGATGCCGGGGTGATTGATCGGCACCAGGAACATGGTCAGCCCGTCGTGCTTGGGTACGTCCCAGTTGGTGCGGGCCAGGCACAGCCCGTAATCGGCCGCGAACGCGCTGGTGCTCCAGGTCTTGGCGCCGTTGATGACCCAGCGATCTCCCTGACGTTCGGCACGCGTGATGACACCGGCCAGATCCGAGCCGCCACTGGGTTCGGAGAGCAGCTGCACCAGGACCTCCTCGCCGCGCAGTGCGGCGCCGATGTGCTGCTTCTTCTGCTCCTCACTGCCGGTGTCGAGCAGGGTGGCACAGCAGATGGTGAAGGTCGGCACGTTGAGGATCAGCGGCATCTCGTAGTTGAGGGATTCGACGTCGAACGCCCGCTGGTATTCGTAGTCCAGCCCGAGGCCGCCATACTCACGCGGAAAACAGATGCCCGCGAATCCGCCTGCGTAGAGCCGCTTTTGCAGCTCGCGGGCCCGTTGCCACGACTGCTCGGCATCGCGCGGCACGGCCGGCGGCGAATCGGGATCGATGCGCGGCATGTGCTCGGCCAGCCAGCCTCTGGCGCGGGCGGCGAATTCGGCGACGGTCTCCGTCGGACTCATTTCACACCAGCCCGATACACCCGGACGTTGTGCTCTTCGGGCGTGCCGAACATCGAGCGATACAACGTGATTCGCCTGAGATAGAGGTGCAGGTCGTGCTCCCACGTGACGCCGATACCGCCATGCATCTGCACGCACCGCTGCACGATCTCACCGCCCACTTCACCGATATAGGACTTGGCGACGCTGGCCGAAACGCCGGCGTCGGGCGCGCGCGCCGCCACGTCGGCGACCGCCGCGACCGTCGTCGCGCGGCACGCCTCCAGCCACAATTTCATGTCGGCGAACCCGTGCTTGAGCGCCTGGTACGACGCCAGGGGGCGGCCGAAGCTGTGCCGGTCCAGCGCCCACTGCACGGTGAAGTCGAAGACGGTCTGCAGGATGCCGACCGACTCGGCGCACTGCAGCACCTGCGCGATCTGACTCTGCCGGTCTATCAGGGCGGGGGTCTCGGAGACGTCGCCGACCACCCCGGATGCCACCGCGCCGTCGAATTCCACCCGCGCATACTGCTTGACCAGGTCGACCGACTGCACCGGGGTGATCCGCACCCCCGGCGCATCCGTCGGGACCAGGAACTGACGCACACCCTCGGCGCTCCGTGCCACCACCAACAGCACCGCGCTCTGCGCGCCGGCCTCGACCCGGTCCTTCGTTCCGTCAAGGCGGTACCCGGAGTCGACGGCGGTCGCGGTGACCGCCGGCTCCTGAGGGGCCCATCCCCGCCGCGGCTCCGACACGGCCCACGACGCCACCGTCTCCCCGGAGATCAGCGAATCGATCAGTGCCGCGTGCGTGTCCCGGTCGGCGCAGTCCACCAGCGCGGCAAGCACCGTGCTGACGGGATACAGCGGCCCAGGCGCCACCGTTTTGCCCAACAGCTCGGCGACGACGGCCAGATCCGCGACGCCGTCACCCGATACGCTGCCGCCGCCCAGTTCCTCGGGAACCAGCAGGCCGGTCCAGCCGAGTTCGGCGGCTCGCCGCCACCACGCCGGGTCCCACGATGAGCCCGCGGCGTGCAGTTCCCGGACATGACGCAGCGACGCTTCTTTGGACAGAAAGGCTTGGCTGGTGGTGGTAAAGAGTATCTTTTCGGGAGAGTCGACAGCGGTCATGATGCCGACCGGACTTTCCTCGGCATTCCTTCGCGGTCGCGAGGGAAGCTGGGGGAAATGATTGGGTGATTGATCATCCGCCTGATCGGTCCTCGTCGGAGTTCGCTGGCGACTCCGATGTTACCAATGGGCGATACCGTAAGAGATACCGGAGTTCAGTCGATAATGACGAGCGGTGGCCGTAATGGCTGACACAGACGACGACGCGGTGCCGTCGAAGGCCGACGTGCTGGCCCTGGCCGCGGAGGCTGAGGCGGAGGCCGCAGAGGCAGAGGCGCTGGCTGCCGCGGCACGCGCCAAGGCCCGCGCCGCCCGGCTCCGCCGTGAAGCGCTCGCCGCGGCCGACGATGAGGACGAAGACGACGAGGACTACGCGTACGAGGACTACGACGACGAGTACGACGAGTCCGACGAGTACGAAGACTCCGACGAATACGAAGAGTCCGGCGAGTACGAAGAGGCGGAGAACTACAGCGAGGCCGAACCCGAGGTAGCGGCCAAGCCGTCGCGTCGGGAACGCATGCGCAGTGCCGTGCGATTCCCGCGTGTGTCAACGATCGCCAAAGTGGTCGCGGTACTGCTCATCCTGGGCTTCAGCGGCCTCAGCACGTACTTCATGTGGCAGCACCACGAAGCCACCGAACGCGAGCAGAAGGCAGCGGCTTTCATCGCCGGCGCCAAGAAGGGCGTCGTCAACATGACTTCGCTGGACTTCAAGAAAGCCAAGGAAGACGTCCAGCGGGTGATCGACAGCTCCACCGGCGAGTTCCGTGATGATTTCCAGCAACGCGCCGCCGACTTCACCAAGGTGGTCGAACAGTCCAAGGTGGTCACCGAGGGGACGGTGAACGCGGCCGCGATCGAATCCATGGACGGCCGCACCGCCCAGGTTCTGGTGTCGGCGACCTCCCGCGTGACCAATTCCGCCGGCGCCAAGGACGAGCCACGCGCCTGGCGCCTGCGGGTGACCGTTACCGAAGAGGACGGACAGTACAAAATGTCGAAAGTTGAGTTCGTGCCGTGAGCGACGACGAACGCGACCGGGACGCGAACAAAGACGCCGAAACCGCGGTGATCGACACCGTCGGCGAAGAGCACGACGCCGAGCTCGACAACTACGCCGACGACCATCCCGACAACTACGCCGACGACGCCTACCCGGCCGACGAGGCCTATGGGGACGTCGACGACGAAGCCGAAGCAGACGTCGACGGCGAAACCGAGGCTCCGGCCGTCGAGGAAGCCCCGCCCGCCGAGCCCAAGCAGAACTGGCGACGCGACATCTGGAGCCGGAAGATCACCGTCAAGCCCGTCCCGGTGATCCTGATCGTGCTGGTCCTGCTCTCCGGTGGGGTGACGGCCTGGCTGTACGCCCACTATCACAAGCCGGACCAGCGGACCAGTCCCGGCGTGGCGCGCGCGGCGGTCAGCGCAGCCTCCGACGGCACGGTCGCGTTGCTGTCCTACTCTCCCGACAGCCTCGACAAGGACTTCGCCGCCGCCCGCTCGCACCTGACCGGTGACTTCCTGTCCTACTACGACCAGTTCACCCAGCAGATCGTCGCGCCCGCGGCCAAGCAGAAGTCGCTGAAGACCTCGGCCCACGTCATGCGCGCCGCGGTGCAGGAACTGCACCCCGACTCAGCGGTCGTGCTGGTGTTCGTGGACCAGAGCACCACCAGCAAGGACAACCCCGAGCCGTCGATGGCGGCCAGCAGCGCGCTGGTGAACCTCGCCCTTGTCGACGGCAAGTGGCTGATCACCAAGTTCACGCCGGTTTAGGCCGACCGATGTCGCCGAGTGTGAGCTCAGGGTGGGAAACCGCGCCGGATTCCGCCCGGTAATCACGCTCGGCCTTCAGGTCAGACAGCGAACGCGCGCCGCAGTGTCTGGGCGTGCAGTGCCCGATTCTCCTGCGAGACAACCCAATCGGGTACCACAGAGTCGAAGCCGTGGAACGTCGCGGCGATGACGTGCAGGCTGGCGGGCACGTAGGCGTGCAGCAGCCGGTTCGCGTAGTCGATGGCCTCGTCGCGGCACGGGTCGACGTCTGAGCAGCTGACGAACGCGGGCGGTAGTCCCTCCAGGTTCGCGCGGTGCGCGGGCACCAACTGCCCGGTGGCGGTGGCGTGCTCGAGGTAGTGTCCCCACGCCCGGCTGACCGCCGGACCGTTGAGCCCCGGTGTGCGCTGAAACTCGCGCCGCGAGGGAGTCGCGTCGGAGTCGAGCATGGGCTGATGCAGGATCTGCACCGCGATCCGTGGGCCCTCCGCGTCGAACACGCGCTGGGCCACTCCGGCGACCAGCGCACCACCTGCATCGCGGCCCATCACGGCCAGGCGAGCGGCGTCGATGTCCAGTTCGGATGCGTGCTTGGTGGCGTACCACAGCGCCGCTTCGACGTCGTCGAGCGCGGCCGGGCACGGGTTCTCGGGAGCGAGCCGGTAATCGACCGACACCAGTAGGCAGCCGGCGTCGCGGGCCAACTCGACGCAGTGCGCATGGTCGGTGTCCAGGTTGCCGGTGACGAAGGCGCCGCCGTGGGCGTAGATCACCAGCGGCACGCCTGTTTTGGTGGCACCGCGATACAACCGTAGGTTGAGTTCGCCGCCGTCCGGACCGGGAATCGCAAGCGACTCAACGGTGACTCCGGTGGTGTCGACCGCGGCGGCCCGTTCGGCGGCCTCCCGGTCGGCACGCTCCCGCTCGGCCGGCAGCGTGTCGGCACTGAACTCGACCATGGCGAGCGCCGAGGCGGCGTCTCTGAGCTCAGGATCGATACGGCCCAGGCCCTGCGGCCGAGTGAGATTCGTTTGTGTCATGCCCTCTGATCTTCCGGCTCGACCTGAAAACGGACTTGTACGGCTAATCGAGAACCGTACCGCCGTCGACGCGCTCGCCGGGCAGGGCCTTGACTGTGGCGGGCAGACCATAGAGAGCGGTCGCGTTACCGCGCATGATCCGCTCCCGCTGCTCGCGCGGGAAGCGGTTGATGGCATACATCGGGGAGTCGTAGCTCCAGTGCGGGTAGTCCGTCGAGAACATCAGGTTGTCGCCCAGGTCCATCATTTCGAGATACTCGCGGAACTGCACGGTGTCGGCGTCCTCAAGCGGCTGGGTGGTGAACCGCACGTGCTCGCGCACGTATTCCGACGGCCGCCGCCGCACGTGCGGCAGGTCGCCGCGGCGAGCCTCCCAGATCCGGTCCATGCGGATCATCACCGGCATGGCCCAGGTGAAGCCGCCCTCGATGAACACCACCCGCAGATCGGGATGACGATCGAATGCGCCGTCGAAGACCAGGCTCATCAGATGTGAGACGTACAGCAGCGGCCAGGAGGCGAAGAAGTCGTGCCAGTGTGCGGGGTTGCCGACCGGGTACAGCGGGATCAGCTCGAACGGCGTCTGACCCATCAGGTGGGTGGCCACCGGCAGGCCGTTGCGCGCCGCCGCCTCATACAGCGGGTCGAAATGCGGGTTGCCGAAGGGTATTCCACGGGTCTGCGGCGTCATCAGCACCTGATGCATGTGGGGATGGCCCGCCCACCGCTCGACTTCCCGTGCCGCCTGCTCGGGCGTCTGCGCGCTGACACTGATCGATCCGCGCCAGCGGCCGTGCCAGTTCTGCTTGCCCAGCCACACGTCGGCGAGCCAGTCGTTGTAGGTCGACTTCAGCACGTGCTCGGCCTGGGGCAACTGCGCATCGCACATCGGCTCCAGCGAGGCGATGCTCACACCGGCGTCGACCAGCAACTGCTTGGCGGCGTAGTCGGGGTCGCTGCCGGCGAATCCGCCACCCGGCGGAGCGGCGTCCAGTCGCATCGACATCGTCTTGTACGAGTCCGGGGTGTCGTAGAAATGCGGCACCGGCGTCACTGCGTTGCCGGTCGGCCAGATCTTGTCCACCCACTCGGCCGGGGCGTAGGACTTGAGCACGTCGGCGGAGACGGGCAGCGGGTGCACGTCGGTGTCGACGACGGTGACCGCGACGTCCTGCGTGATGTCCGACTCGGACCGTTCGACAATTGTCATAACGTGCTTCCTTCACTCACCGGCAACCCGTACAGCTCAGAGGCGTTGCGCCACAAAACTTTTTCCCGTTGTTCGCTGGTCAGCCCGTCGGTCACGTCGTGGGCGGAAGACGTCGACCAATGGGGATAACTCGACCCGTACATGACCAGGTCCGCCTTGCCGGAGAAGTCCATCCATCGGGCCGCCTGCCCGGCCTCGGTCGGCCCGTCGAGCGCCGAGGAGCAGAACCGCACATGTCCCGGCAGGTATTCGCTCGGGTAGCGGTCCACCCACGGGGTCTGGTCTCGCATCGACAGCCAGAAGGTGTCCAGCCGCCACATCAGCGGCGTCAAAATGTCGTAGCCGCCGTCGGCGAACACGAACTTCAGCCCCGGATGCCGTCCGAACACCCCCTCGACGATCAACGTGGCCAGGTGCACGAAGTAGTTCAGCGGCATGAAGGACGCGTAGCCCGGGTAGGTGTGCGCGTGTCCGGCGAACGTGGGCGCATGGTCGACGCCGTTGCCGCCATTGATGTGCACCGCCACCGGCAGTCCGTGGGCGGCGGCGGCCTCCCAGATGGGTTCGAACATCGGCTTGCCGAACGGCTCGCGGGACTGCATCGGTACGCCGACCTGCACCAGCTTGGGATTGCCGGCCAGGCGCTCGATCTCGGCGACCGCGCCTCTGGGATCTTCCGGGTTGACCCGGATGGTCCCCCGGAACCGGTCGGTGTTGTCCGGCTCGAGCCAGCGGTCCAGCAGCCAGTCGTTGACCGCGGCGCAGATACGGCTGTTCAGCAGGTAGTCGGCGATATTGCCCCGGGTCAGCGGGTTCAGGATGGCGTAGTTCGCCCCGCCTTCGTCGAACAGGTGGCGGCTCATGGTCTCCGGATCCGACCCTGGATACCCGTCGCCGTACAGATCGGCGCGGTAGTCGCCGCCGGGCGCCTGGTACCACTGCTGTTCGACGTCGGGGATCGACCGCAGCTTGTGGGCGGGCGGGAGATAGCGCCGGATCTCGGCGTTGTAGCGGAAATGCGGCTGGACGTTGGCGTCGATTACCGGCCCGGTCATGCGGTCACGAACACTTCCCCATCGGTGACGTCAACCTGGTAGGTACGGACGCGCCGGGACGGGTCAGCCACGTTGCGCCCGGTGGTGATGTCGAATTCCCAATTGTGCCAGGGACATCGGACGATCTGGCCGTCACGGACCCGGCGCACCCCGTCGGGCTGATCGGGCGCGGGCTCGTTGGTGCCGCCCAGCAGGCCCAGGCACAGCGGCGCACCCTCGTGCGAGCAGTAGTTCACGATCGCGTACAGCGAACCGCGGACGTTGTACACGCCCACCCCGAATTTCCCGATGTCGACCAGCTTCATCGCGCCCGGCGGTAACTCGTCGACGGCACAGACGAATCGACGCTGCGGCATTCCCGGTTTCACCGCCTTCCGGCCCGTCGTTCAGCTTCGTTGCTATTTATATTATGATAGCGACATTCCACTGTCCGGCCCGCGTGCACGGGCAAACTCGGTTGCTCAGGGAGGAGCGCTGATGACGGTCAGCACCGACCAAGAGGGTGCGCCCGTCGCGCTCGATTTCACCGGCGAGAACAGTCCGTACCCGTTCTTCGAGTACATGCGCCGCACCGACCCGGTCTGGCACGGCGGGCTGATGGACACCGAGCAGGTACCGGAGGAACTGCGGCCCAGCGACGAATGGGTCTTCTTCGGCTACGACGACGTGTTCCACGGCTTCCGCGACGACGCGACGTTCACCTCCGCCAAGTACGACGAGACCATCGGGTTGGTGATGGGCCACACCATCCTGGCGATGGGCGGCAAAGAGCATCATGACCACCGCAGCCTGGTGGCCAAGGCCTTCCGGGCCACCGCGCTGCAACGCTGGGAACCGTCGGTCATCGGACCGGTGTGCGACCAGCTCATCGACGAGATCAAGAAGGACGGACACGCCGATCTCGTCAAGGCATTGACCTTCGAGTTCCCCACCCGGATCATCTCCGAACTGCTCGGGCTGCCGCGCGAAGACCTGGACATGTTCCGTCGGCTGTCGATGGATCTCATCTCGATTTCGACCGACATCATGGCCGGCCTGACCGCGGCCGGCGAGTTGCACGGTTACTTCCTCAACCAGGTCGAGCAGCGTCGCCGCAAGCTCACCAACGACATCATCGGCGACCTGGTGGCCGCCGAGATCGACGGCGAGAAGCTGACCGACGAAGCCATCATCGCGTTCTTGCGGCTGCTGTTGCCAGCAGGGCTGGAAACCACCTATCGCTCATCCGGGAACCTGCTGCACGCGCTGCTGACCAACCCCGAGCAGTTGGAGATGGTCTATCAGGACCGGTCGCTGATCCCGGTGGCGATGGAGGAAGGCCTGCGCTACGAAACCCCGCTGACCATGGTCATGCGCACCACCACCCGCGAAATCGAACTGGGCGGCAAGACGATTCCGGCCGGCGCACAGATCGACATGTGCATGGGGTCGGCCAACCGCGACGAAACCCGTTGGAGCGAGCCGAATTCCTTCGACATCCGCCGCCCGCGGCAGGCCCACATCGCCTTCGCCGGCGGCATTCACATGTGCCTGGGCATGCACCTGGCCCGGCTGGAGACGCGGGTGATGCTCAACAGCCTGTTCGACAGAGTCCAAGATCTGCGGTTCGTCCCCGACGACGGCACCGGCGTCGAGTCCAAGATCGTCGGACTCGTCTTCCGCTCCCCCAACAAACTTCCCGTCACCTTCAGCCCCGCATCATGAAAAGCCGCGCGGCGATCCTGCACGGTATCGGCGGACCCTGGTCGGTCGAGGATTTCGAACTGGATGCGCCGCGGGCCGGCGAGGCCCTGGTCGAAATGGCCGCGGCGGGCTTGTGCCACTCCGACGATCACATCCTCAAGGGCGACATGTCGGCGCCCAACGAGGTGATGAAGGCCATGGGACTGCCGACCATGTTCCCGATGATCGGCGGCCATGAGGGTTCGGGCGTCGTGCGCGACGTAGGCCCCGGCGTCACCGATTTCGCGGTGGGTGACCACGTGGTGATGTCGTTCGTCGCCGTGTGCGGCCAGTGCCGTTGGTGCGCCAGCGGTATGGAGTACATCTGCGATCAGGGCATGGGCACCATGATCCCGGGCATGCCGACCGACGGCACCTTCCGTCATCACACCGCCGACGGTAAGCCGCTGGGCCACCTGGCCAAGGTCGGCGCATTCGCCAAACACACTGTGGTGTCCGTGAATTCGTTGATCAAGATCGAGCGCGACCTGCCCCTGGTGCCCAGTGCCCTGCTGTCCTGTGCGATCCCGACGGGGTATGGCTCAGCCGCCAACCGCGCCGGGGTGCGCGGTGGCGACACCGTCGTCGTCATCGGGGCCGGGGGCATCGGCACCGGCGCGATCCAGGGCGCCCGCATCAACGGCGCCGCACAGATCATCGCCGTCGATCCGGTGGAGTTCAAACAGAAGTCGGCCCTGCAGTTCGGCGCCACCCATTCCGTCGCGTCGGTGGCCGAGGCCACCGACCTGGTGCGCGGCCTCACCTATGGGGTGATGGCGGACTCGGTGGTGGTGTCGCCGTCCCTGATCACTGCCGACGACGTACGTGATGCGGTGGCGCTGACCCGCAAGGGCGGGACGTGTGTGCTCACCGGCATGACCTCGCAACTGACGCATTCGGTCAACATCAACCTGCAGGACTTCATCCTGATGAACAAGACGTTGGCGGGCACCATCTTCGGCTCGTGCAACGGAAAGGCCGACATCTCCCGGCTGGCCCGGCTCTACCAGACCGGTCAGCTGCAGCTCGACGAGATGATCACCAGGCGCTACCGTCTCGACGACATCAACCAGGCCTACGCCGACCTGCTGAACGGTGAAATCGTCAGGGGCGTGATCGATTACGGGCTCTCGTAGCCCCGTTGCCGCCGACTGTGAAAATCGCGACGCGACACGCCGCTGAGGCGTCGTGACGTTCGCACTCGCGGGCTAGGCTTCGTTCGCCTGCTGCTTCGCCTTGTGCAGTTCCTGTAGCTTCTTGAGCCGCATCAGCTTCTCCACCTGACCGTAGGCATCGATCGGGCTGTGCAGCGACAGCCCGCCGTCGGCGTGCAGCACTTGACCTGTGACCCAGGACATTTCGAGGACACCGACGATCGCCTGCGCCACGTCGCTGGGCTCCCCCAGCCGGCGCAAGGCGGTCCGCTTGGACATGCCCTCCACCCAGGCGGGCCACTTCTCGGCGTCGGGCAACATCGGGGTCCGGGTGACGCCGGGCCCGACGGCGTTGACACGGATGCCGTGCACACCCCACTCCACCGCCGCGACCTTCACCAGCATGTCCAGGCCGGCCTTCGAAACGCAGTAGGCCCCCATGTCCCGGTCCGCGACGGTGCCGCTGATGCTGGAGACGACCACGATCGAGCCCTGGACTTCGGCGTCGACCATCGCCTGGGCAGCCGCCCGAATGGTGTGAAAGGTGCCGGTGAGATTGACCGCCAGCACCCGCTGCCACTCGGCCGGATCGATGGCCAGCAGCAGACCCGACGAGCCGATACCGGCCGAGGCCACCACCCGGGTAGGCACCCCGTGCTCCCGGACGGTTTGCTCCATCGCCGCTTGTACCGCGTCGAGATCGCTGATGTCGCAATCGATGTCGCCTCCGGCGACGTCCCACACCACGACGTCGTGGCCGGCGTCGCGCAACATGGCGGCGGCTTCTTTCCCAATGCCGGACCCGCCGCCGGTCACCAGGGCTACCGAAGCGCTCATGCCGCGGGTCCGATCAACTCGACCAGCACTCCGTCCGGCGCGGTGATCACCGCCATGGGAACGGTCTTGCCCGCCGGGGCAGGCATGGTGATCTGGCGGACGCCGTCGGTGAATCCCAGGTCGGCCAGCGTGGACAGGGTGGCGTCCACCTCACGCTGCAACGACAGCAGAAAGAAGCCGTGCCGGGGCCCGGAGTACTCACTCGGCGCCTCGCCCGCACCGGACAACTCCACCAACTCGACGATGCCGCCGTCGGGCGCCTGCGGGTCCCCCAGGAAGATCGACCTCAGCTGATCCGTCTTAGCCCCGAACAGCTCCGGCCAGTCACCGGTGAAGGTGTGATCGAACAACTCGGTCAGCCCCAGCCCGTCCCGCCAGAAGCGCAGCGAGCGCCCCACGTCGGCGGTACAGATCGCGGCGTGATGAACACCCAGCACGAATTCCCCTTCCGGTAGCGCAACCAGTATTACCGCCCCCGCGTCGACAGCCGGACAGCGACCCTAAGTCCGGGACAGCGTGGCCAGCGTGCGATCCCACAGTTCGCCGGCCAGGACGGGGTCGTACGCCGCGCGGTTGGCCTTGGCGACCTTGTGCTTGGAGTAGTACTCGCCCGGCTGCCAGTCGACGCCGGGAGTACTTGAGGCCAGCCAGACCAGCTGTTCGGCCCCCTGGTCCACGGTGGCGGTGAATCGGGCCGTCACCGGAACATAGTTCTTCATGAACAGCAGGAACCGCGAGCCTGAGGCGTCGCCGAAGTTGGAGTTGACATAGCCGGGATGGAAGGTGGCCGCCGACACGCCGCTGTCATGGTAGCGGCGGTGTAATTCCTTGGTGAACAACACGATTGCCAGTTTGGTAAGCGCGTAGGCGATGCCGGGGCGGCGCTCGGCGGTGCGCTCCAGGTCGGAGATCGCGACTTTGGGTAGCAGCCGTTGCGACGAGCTGGTGGTGTTGACGACGGTCGCGCGGGAGTCGACGAGCATGTCCATCAACTGCGTGGTGAGCAGGAACGGTGCCAGGTAGTTGACCTGATACGTCTTCTCCAGGCCGTCGGCGGTCATCTCGAGCTCCCGGCACATGCCACCCGCGTTGTTGGCCAGCACGTCGATTCGTGAGTACTCGCAGCGGATCTTGTCCGCCAGCGCCCGCACCTGCGACAGGTCGGCGAAGTCGGCCACGTAGTAGTCCGCGCCGAGTTCCTGTGCCACTGCGGTGGTCTTGCTCTGCGAGCGGCCCACTACGACAACGTGTGCGCCGCCGCGGGTGAGCTGCCGCGCGGCCGCGGCGCCGATGCCGTCACTGGCGCCGGTGATGACGATCGTCTTGCGCGTCATATCGAAGGCATCCTAGGACAGCGAGTACCGGACCGGCAGGTGCTTGAGACCCCCGACGAACGTCGCCGCGACCAGTTGCGGGTCGCCGGCCAGCTCGATGGACTTCAGCCGCGGCAGCAACTCGGTGAAGAAGCTGCCGACCTCCATCCGGGCCAGTGCGGCGCCCATGCAGAAGTGCACGCCATATCCGAACGCCACATGTTTGTTGGGCTCGCGTCCGACATCGAAGCGGAACGGATCGTCGAACACGTCCTCGTCCCGATTGGCCGACACGTACGACAAAAGCACCGATTCGCCGGCCGTGATCGGGACTCCGCGCACGATGGTGTCAGCGGCGGCGGTGCGCATGAAATGCCGGACCGGGGTGACCCAGCGGATCATTTCCTCGGTGGCACGCGGCATCAGGCCCGGGTCGTCTTGCAGTCGCCGCAGCTGGTCCGGATTTTCCAGCAGCGCGTGCAGCCCACCGGAGATGGTGGCGCTGGTGGTGTCGTGACCGGCGGTGGCCACGATCAGGTAGTAGGACACCGTCTCGATATCCGACAGCGGTTCGCCGTAGATGCGGGCATTGGCGATGGCGGACGACAGATCCTCCGTCGGGTTTGCGCGGCGCGCGGCTGTGACGCCGTTGAAGTAGCTGAACATGTCCAACAGGGCCGGCAACTGGTCTTCGGCCGTGGTGCCGCGCTTGTACTCGCTGTCATCGCTGCCGAACAGTTCCTGGGTCAGCTTGAGCATGCGAGCGAAGTCCGCCTCGGGTATGCCGAGCAGCGACATGATCACATAGAGCGGGAAATTCACCGCGACCTCTTGTACGAAGTCGCATTCCGGGCCGGCCGCCATCATCTTGTCCACGTAGATCCTGGCCAGTTCGTCCACGCGGATCTTCAGCGCGCGCATGGCTTTCGGGCGGAACCAGTCCGAACCGATGGCTCGCACCACCCGGTGTTGCGGATCATCGAGATGGATCAGGGTGCGCACGCCGGAGGCGGCCTGCAGCTCGTCGCCCTCGATGGTCGCCAGCACCGGCCGGGGCCAGTTGGTGAACAGCGCGTTGTTGCGCTCGATGTCCATGACGTCGGCGTACTTGGTGATCGCCCAGAACGGCCGGTAACCCGGCACGTCAACGCGGCACACCGGCGCTTCGGCCCGCAGCCGGGTGAGGGCCGCGTGCAGCCGTTGTTCATCGGTGTAGGCCTGTGGGTCGGCCAGCAGTCTGGCAGCCTCTTCCATCGTCGGCGCACTCACTGGCGAAAATCCTTCAACGCCAGACGAATACAGTCCTGCGAGGCGGCGTAGAAAATGGGCAGCACCCGGTCGGCCACACCTTCGCAGCGGGCGCGCAGCGCGGCACCGACTTCGTCGGCCGCGCCCACGACCGCGAACGTGCCGAGGATCTCGTCATCGATCAGCGACCCCATGGCGTCCCACTCGCCTTCCTTGGAGAGGCGGTGCAGTTCGTCATGCAGGTCACCCCAGCCGTGCACGTCGAGCACCTTGCGGTAGGCGGGCGTCGAACCGTAGAACGCGATCTGTTTGCGGGTGGCCGCCATGGCGGTTTTCAGCTCGTCCTCGTTGGTGCCGGTGGCGACCATCACCTCGGCCGACACCTCGAAGTCGCGGCGGTCACGACCGGAACGCGCGATGCCCCGCTGCAGGATGGGCAGGGTGACGTCGGTCAGGTAGCGCTTGGACACCATGGGGTGCCCGAGATGCCCGTCGGCGACCTCTCCGCACATCTCGGTCATCGCCTCTCCGACGGCGGCGAGATAGATCTTCGGCAACGCATACGGGTGCGGCTCGGGCGTGAACATCGGGGTCATGATCTTGTGCGTGTAGAACTCGCCCTCGAAGCGGAGCTTCGTGCCGTCTTTCCAAGCCGACCAGATCGCCTGCAGGGCGGTCACGAACTCGCGCATCCGCCGGGCCGGGTGACTCCACGGCATGCTGAACCGCTTCTCGATGTGGGCCTGAATCTGGGTGCCCAGCCCCAGGATGAACCGGCCCTGCGAGTAGGCCTGCAGGTCCCATGCAAGGTTGGCGACGGTCATCGGGTTGCGGGCGAAGGCCACCGCGATATTGGTGCCCAGCTCGATGCGTGCGGTGTGTTCGGCGGCCAGCAACAGCGGCAGGAACGGGTCGTGGCTGGTCTCGGCGGTCCAGCCGCCGTCGTAACCCTGTTCTTCCAGGGCGCCGGCCGCCTCGACCACCCGGTCCAGTCTGTTGGGTATGCCACCGTCGATCTTGAGGCCCCCGAGCACCATGAGGCAAAAGCTACAGTAAGCGATTCGGTAGGGTCAACGTCAGCGCGGCGCTACAGTGAGCAATCGACCGCTCGGCAACGAGGGAGACCGCAGACATGGCCAACTCTCAGGACTGGCAGGAGACGCTCGACGATCTCGACCGCCGCCGCCAACACTCGCGCGGCATGGGCGGCTCCGAGCGCCTCGACAAGCACCGCGGCAAGGGCAAATTGGACGCGAGGGCGCGCATCGAGCGACTCGTAGATCCGGGTTCGTTCCGGGAAATCGGCACCCTGGTCGGCGGTGACGTCGCCGCCGACGCGATCGTCACGGGTTCGGGTCTGATGCATGGAAAGCCGGTGCTGGTGGGGGCCGAGGACTTCACGACGCTGGCCGGAAGCATCGGCCCGGGAGGCAATTCGAAGCGTTACCGGATCGCCGAACTGGCGGTGCGCGACCGGGTTCCGCTGGTGATGCTGCTCGACGGCGCGGGTTTCCGGCCCACCGGTGGGCACTACGGGCGCACGCCCACCGACCTGCTGGCCCAGACGCAGTGTTCGGGGCGGGTGCCGACGGTCGCCGCGGTGCTGGGCCCGTCGGCCGGACACGGCGCGCTGGTTGCCCCGGTCTGCGACTTCCGGATCATGAGCCGGCACGGCACCATCTTCACTGCCGGGCCACCAGTGGTGAAAGAATCCACCGGAGAGGACATTTCGAAAGAAGACCTGGGCGGGCCGGACGTTGCGCTGCCCAGTGGGGTCATTCACAACGTCGCCGAGGACGACGAAACCGTGCTCGACGAGATCCGCCGCTACCTGTCGTACTTTCCGTCCAGCGCCTGGTCCTACCCGGCCGGTCTGCCCGCCGACGAAACGACGGGGCCACGGCCGACCCCGGAGTTACTCAACATCGTCTCCCGCGACAATCGCCGCGTCTACGACATGCGTGCGGTGCTCGACGTGGTCTTCGATCGCCCCGACTGGTTCGAGGTCCAGCCGTCGTTCGGCAAGGCGATCATCTGCGCACTGGCGCACCTGGGCGGGCATCCCGTCGCAGTCGTCGCCAACCAGCCGCAGGTGCTGGCCGGTTCGATCGACGCCAATGCCGCGGACAAGGCCGCGCATTTCATCCTGGTCGCCGACTCCTTCCATCTGCCCATCGTCTTTCTGGCCGACAACCCCGGCATGCTGCCCGGCAGCCGCTCCGAGCGCACCGGCGTATTGCGAAGCGGCGGGCGGATGTTCGCGGCGCAGACGGCCGCGACGACGATCAAGTTGCATCTCACGTTGCGCAAGGCCTACGGCTTCGGCTCCATGGTCATGTCGCTGCTCGGCTTCGACCACCAGTCCGCCACCTTCGCCTATCCGGGCGCCACGATGGGAGCGATGAGTGCCGCTGCCCTCAGCCGCGCCTCCCATGCCGGTGAGGACCTGACCGCCAAGCTGCGCGACGCCGAGTTGCAGGCCTCCTTCCGGTCTGCCGAGGGTTTCGGTTTCGACGAACTCATCGACCCGCGGGAGACGCGGGACGCGCTGCTGGCCTCACTGCAGCGCGCGTTGTACGCGCGGCAGGTGGCCGCCGAGCCGGTTACGCGGACGGTCATCCTGCCGTAACTCTGTTGCTGGGGTCAGGTGCGCCGACGGGTGCTCATAGCCTGTACATCTCGCGAGCCACAAGCGAGCGCTCGAGGTACTGGTAGCGCTCTGGTTTGCTCTTGCGCACCGGGCGCGCGGCGTCTTCCGGCGTTACGAAGGCGCGGCGTATGAACGCGGCGACAACCCGGTACGTGTCGGCCAACCAAGGGCCTGACGACAAGGGCGTGGGCTTCCTGCGCTGCAACGGCACTGCCGCCGACGCGCCGAAGCCAACCTCCTGAATATGTGACGTCATGACTTCATTCCTTCGCTCAATGACCCACTGCCGCGACGTCGCCTTACGCGATCGCGCGCTGTTCCAGTTCGAGGATGTCCGGCACGTCGTGGTGGTGGGTCGATCCTTCCTCTCCCAATAATACCCATACCCGTATAGGTATTCCGCTTGTGACCAGGCTCACTTCGACGAGGCCGAGGACTGGCGGCTCGGGCCAGCCATAAGGCAACCGCAGCACGGTGGGGCGGCCCCTGGCAATGAGGCCAGGGGCTTCACCGGTATGCAACTTGAAGGGCCCGCCATGCCATAAGGGGCCGTGCCACCGGCGCCTCGATCGCGCCGATTATTTGGCCGCGGGGGTCAGGTGCGGTAGGCCGCGACCACCGGTTCGAGCTCGTCGGGCGTGGCGCCGTGCAGAATCACCGCGTCGGCGCCGTAGTCGAACTCGCGCCGGATCCGCTGGGCGCACTGCTGGGCCGAACCCGTGGCCGCGGGCTTTAGCCATTCGTCGGGGATCAGGGTCGCGATGTGCTCGATCTGCTCCGGCGTGGCCTTGTGATCGATTCCGCCGGCGATGGACGTGACCACCGTGTCCTCTCGGAATCGTTGCAGCACAGCGGGATCCCAGTTGTTGGTCTGCACCATCAGGTCGCCGTAGCCCTGCAGGTAGGTGGCCAGCCGGGCGACGGTCTTCTTCAGCCGCAACGGTTCGGGCAGGTGGTCGCCCACCGTCGCGAAGCACGACCACACCCGCACGCTGTCCGGGTCGCGGCCGGCCTTCTCGGCCGCGGACTTCACCGTTGTCACACAGCGCTGCAGTGTCTCGGGCGTGAAGTAGGTGTGCAGGATGACGTCGTCGAACGCGCGCCCGCCCAGCGCCAGGGTCTTGGGGCCGAAGGCCACCAGCGCCAGGCGGATGGCCTCGTCGAAGTCCCGGTCCAGAAACAGGATCGGGTACTTGCCCATCGGCCCGTCGTGGTTGAAGATCACCTCGCCGTGCCACAACCGGCGCATCACGTGCGCCCAGTCCTCCATCTGCGCCGTAGTCACCGCGGGTATGCCGAAAGCCCCGTAGATCGCGGCGATGCCTCGACCGATGCCCAGCGTGAAACGTCCACCGGAGAGGCGGTGCATGGTGGTCGCCCACGATCCGGTGATCAGAGGATGACGGGTGTTGTGATTGGTTGCGGCAGTGGCGATCTGCATGCGGCTGGTCACTGCGCAGGCCGCCCCGACCAGAGACGAGGCCTCCTTGACGTTCCAGCGCTCGGAGATGAACGCGGTGCCGAAGCCCAGTTCTTCGCCGCGGCGCGCCTCGTCCATCAGGCTCGCCGGCCCCTGACCGCCGGCTCCGGCCAGCAGGTAGTAGCCCAACTCGTCGAGCACCCGTTCATTCACTTCCAAACCCCTTGCTGGTAGCCGCAATTCCAGACCTCGGCGATCCGGCCACCGACGACGCGGAACACCTCGATGCTGGCCACGTTGGTTTCGGCGCCGTCGGCCATGATGGTCGAGTCGTAGACGATGGCGACGTGCTCACCGTCATCGCCCGCAATGACGATATTGAGGTCGAAGCGCAGTGAATCACATACCTGCCACATGTCGGCGACACGTTGCACCGCCTCATCATGGGTCAACGTATGGGACGCATCGACGCCGTGCCGAATGACGTTGTCGGCGAACAATTCTTCGGCGAGCCGCAGGTCACGCTCGTTCCAGACGACCAGGTTGTAGAGCTCCACCACCTCGCGCGCGGTGCGCACCGCGCCCATCAATCGGCCGTCCGCAGCGCCATATCGTCTCTGACCTCACGCAGGAAGCGTTCGGAAACGGCCTGCACCCGGCGGGAGAACACATGGCTGACATGGCCGCCCCCGTACCAGTGCAATTGACCGCCCCACTTCTCCTGCAACACCAGCGCGGGTTCGAGCATCGCCATCCGGTCGTGGCGCGCGGCCACGATCAGCCGGCGCTGCGGCGGGGGCGCCGGGTCGGCCATCAGCGGATCGATCACCGTGGTGAGTCGGGAGACCACCTCCGACCGCAGCAACCGCCGGTACTCGCCGTGCGACGAGCCCGAGCGTCCGAGGTGTCGCGCGATCATCGAATTGAGCCCCAGGATCGGGGTGTACAGCGCCACCGCGTCAACCTCCCGTTCGAGGTGCGACACCAGCGCGGCGACCGGGCTGCCCATCGAAACTCCGGCCACCACAATCGCGCCGGCCTGCCGCCGGACCCAGCGCACCACCGCGCGGATCTCCGAGACCGACCGCATCATGCCGGCGACGTTGCCCAGGGGATCCATGTCCGGATAGCTCGGCCAATAGCCCCGGCGGCTTCCGTGGCCCGGCTGGATAGGCATCGCGACGTTATAGCCCAGCCCTCGGTAAATACGGTCGATGCGCGACATCAACATGTCTTCGGCCCCGCCCTGGCCGGCGCCGTGTATCCAGATGAGCCAGGGCCGCGGACCATCCGGACCGGGTGAGCGGTGCCGACACAGGTGCACCGCGGCCCGGGACGGGCCGCCGAAGCCCGCGTCGACCAGCGTCTGCGGCAGGGCGGGGTCGTGCTCGAAGGACATCCGCTCGTAGGGAAGTCCGGCAATACGGTGGCGCCGGATGGACCGTACCCGCAACGGGGCCGGATCGGCATGCGCACCGTCGATGCCCAGCGCCGACAACTCCTCCGCCGCCGCAGCACAGGCGTCCAGCGATCGGATGTTGCGCGGCGTGCTGCCCCCGAGCACCGAAAACCCGGTCAGCACAAGTTCGTCCAGAAAGACTTCACCGAACTGGCGCACTCCCCGCGTGGTCGCAGGGCCCGACCGCGTCGACTCGTTGAAGCCCGCCACCGTCCGTGGCAGCACCATGCCGAGTTCCCGGGTGATCCCCAGCCCACGCATCGCCCACGACATGACCGATCACCTACCTCAGCTTTGAAACCGGTGTAGCCGGCGAGTGGTGCCGAGCTGCTGAAATCTATACTGTAACGAGTTTAGTATCAGACGGCGGAAGGTGTGCGGCATGAGGGTTCCGCTCACCTGCAAACTCACCGGCTGGTATGCGCTGCTACCGAAGTCGGCCCGACGGTGCTACGACCTGTCGGCTACGGCGTCCGCATGAAGCTCCCGCATGCCGGGCGGCCCCGACGCCGTGATCACCACCACCGACCAGTTGCTCGAGGCCTGGGCTGAAGGGACACCATGACACACACAGCCAGCGAGATCCGGGGCGGTTTCCCCGACGTGCGGCCACTGGACGCGCCACCCGGGCTGGAGCGCTACATCACCGCCCTGCGCCGGTTGCAGGACCTGACCGTCTCCACCAAACCGGACGCCGCGGCGTGGGACGCAGCCAGCGAGCAGCTCGAAAGTGCTTGCGCCGTGCTGGAGTCCCATCGGGCACCCGAGGTCGATGTGCCGGCCGGGCGGGTCCTGGAGATCCCCGGGCTGGGCCATCCCCTGATGCCACCGTGGACCCTCACCGAAATGAGGTCCGACGGAGTCAGCATGCACGGACACTTCACTGCCTCCCACGTCGGCGGCAACCACGCGGTGCACGGCGGCATGATCCCGTTGTTCTACGACTGGCTGTTCGGCATGGTGGTCACCGGCGCGGACATCCGTCCCACCCGCACGGCCTACCTGCACGTCGACTACCGCAAGATCACGCCGATCGACGCGCCGCTGACCGCTCACGGCCGCATCGACCGAATCGAGGGTCGCAAAGTGTTCATCACCGCGAGCATGACAAGCTCCGATGGTGCGGTACTCACTGAAGCCAGCGGGCTGATGGTCCGCCTGCTCCCCCACCAACCGTAATGGCGCGAGCAGACACAAAGTCGCACCCGCCGGGGCCCACGCGTGCGATTTTGCGACTGCTCGGCAGGAAGGACTCACGTGCCTGAATTCACTGTGCCGGAGGTCGCGGCGGCGGTGGCCGCCGCGGTACCCGACCGCGAACTGGTGATCCAGGGTGACAAGCGCTTCACCTACGCGCAGATCATCGAGCGATCGAACCGGCTGGCCGCCTACCTGCACTCGCGGGGGCTGGGCTGCCACACCGAGCGTGCCGATCTGCCCGGCCACGAGGCCGGCCAGGATTTGCTGGGCCTGTACGCCTACAACGGCAACGAGTTCGTCGAGGCGCTGTTCGGCAGCTTCGCGGCGCGCGTCGCTCCGTTCAACGTCAACTACCGCTACGTCAAGAACGAGCTGCAGTACCTGTTGTCGGACTCCGGGGCGACGGCGCTGGTGTACCACGCGGCATTCGCGCCACGGGTGGCCGAGGTGCTGCCCGAACTGCCGAACCTCCGGGTGCTCATTCAGATCGCCGATGACTCGGGCAACGAATTGCTCTACGGGGCAGTTGATTACGAGAGCATAGTGTCCAAGCCCGCCGACCCGCCGCGGGTGCAGCACTCACCCGATGATCTCTACGTGCTCTACACCGGCGGCACCACGGGGATGCCCAAGGGCGTGCTGTGGCGCCAGCACGACATCTTCATGACCTCCTTCGGCGGCCGCGACCTGATGACCGGGCAGTTCGTGACGTCCGTCGACGAGGTGGTGGCGCGGGTGAGCGCCGGTCCCGGCACCAAGGTCATGGTGTTGCCGCCGCTGATCCACGGTGCCGCGCAGTGGACCGTGATGATGGCGGTGAACACCGGACAGACCATCGTCTTCCCCACGGTGGTCGACCATCTGGACGCCGACGACGTGGTCCGCACCATCGAGCGCGAGGGCGTGGCGGTGGTGTCGGTGGTCGGCGACGCCATCGCCCGCCCACTGGTCGCCGCGATCGAGAAGGGTATCGCCGACGTATCGTCACTGTTCGTCGTCGCCAACGGCGGCGCCCTGCTGACGCCCTACGTCAAGCAACGCCTGATCGACGCCCTGCCCAACGCCATGATCGTCGACGGAGTCGGGTCTTCGGAAACCGGCGCTCAGATGCACCACCTGTCGACCTCCGGTGCGGTGTCGACCGGCACGTTCAATGCCGGGCCGGACACATTTGTTGCGGCCGAGGACTTTTCGACGATCCTGGCGCCGGGGCACGACGGCATCGGCTGGCTGGCGCAGCGCGGCTATGTTCCGTTGGGATACAAGGGCGATGCCGTCAAGACGGCCGCGACATTCCCGGTGATCGACGGCGTGCGGTACGCGATTCCAGGTGACCGCGCCCGCCATCACGAGGGCGGGCACATCGAGTTGCTGGGACGCGATTCGGTGACCATCAACTCCGGTGGCGAGAAGATCTTCGCCGAGGAGGTCGAGACGGCGATCGCGTCGCATCCCGCGGTGGCCGACGTGGTGGTGGCCGGCCGGCCCAGCGAGCGCTGGGGCCAGGAGCTGGTCGCCGTGGTCGCACTTGCCGAAGGCGCCGGCGTCGAGGCCGAGGAACTGGTGGCTCATGCCGGGCAGTCCCTGGCCCGCTACAAGCTGCCCAAGGCCGTGGTGTTCCGCAGCGTGATCGAGCGCAGCCCGTCGGGCAAGGCCGACTATCGGTGGGCGCGCGAGCAGGCCCTCAACCCGTGAACCTGCGACAGGCGCTGCCCGGTGGTTGGCTGCTGGAGTCCTTCGTCTCCCGGCGTGACACCGGCCCGGTCCGCCACCCGTTCGGCGAACAACCCTCCGGTCTGATCCTCTACACCACCGACGGCCACATGTCGGCGCAGCTGACACCCGGTCCGGGCCACGAATTCGTCTCCTACGGAGGACGATTCGAGGTCGACGAGACGGCGGAAACGGTCACCCACCACGTGCTGATCGCCACGATGCCGGAGTTGTTGCTGGAACCCCAGATTCGGCACGCACAGGTCGAGGGCGACCGGTTGACGCTGTCGGCTCGCGTCACCTCGGCCGACGGCGGCACCACGCACAGCACGCTGGTCTGGCGCCGAGACCGCTAGCGAGACACCCGCACCGGAACGTGGCTCCAGCCGGCCACATTCTGCATGTTCACCCGTTTACAGCCGGCCCAGTCGACCTCGTAGCGCGGCATGAAGTCGAGCATCCGGTCCAGCGCGATGGCGCTTTCCAGCCGCGCCAGCGCCGCACCCAGGCAGCTGTGGATGCCGTAGCCGAGGCCGAGGTTCTGCGCTTGCGTGCGGTCGCGATCGATCTCGAAAGTATCGGGATCGTTCCACGCCAACGGATCTCGGTTGGCCGAGGCCCCTACCAGGAATACCGGTTTGCCCGCCGGGATGGTCGCGCCGTGCAGCGTGACCTCGCGCGTCGAGCGCCGGACGTTGTACTGCGCGGGCGCCTCATACCGGAGTAGTTCCTGGACCGCGAGCGGGATCTTGGAGCGGTCGGCGAGTAGCTTGCGCCACTGGTTCGGATACCTGGCGAACACCACCGCGGCGTTACCGATCAGCTTGGTCACCGTCTCCGCGCCCGCACCGCCCAACAATGTTGCGAATTCCGTGATTTCGACATCGCTCAGCGGACCGGTCTCGCCGTTGTCGCGTTCGATCTCCGCCTCGATCAGCCTGCTCAACAGATCGTCGCCGAGATTTTTGCGTCGCTGTCTGGTGAGCCGGTAGTAGTAGATAGCCATGTCGACGGCCGACTTCTGTCCGGTCTCGCCCATCTCGACTTCGCCGGGACCGCGGTGCAGAAGGTCGTCGATCCACAACCGGATCTGCTGCCGGTCCTGTTCCGGCACACCTTGCAGCGTGGTCATCACGTCGACGGGAAACAGCGCCGTGAAATCCTGGACGAAGTCGAAACCGCTCGGGTCCACCGCGGCCAGGTAAGTGTCGACGACGTGGGTCACCAACGGCCGCAACGCCTGGATGGCCCGCGGGGTGAAGCCCTTGTTGAGCAGTCCGCGCATGCGGCGATGGGCGGGCGGGTCCATGGCGATGATCGAACCGTGCTCGGTCACGTGGCCTTTGCGCACCTGGGCGAGATCCACGCCGTACGCCGACGAGTAGGTCGCGTAGTCCTTGAACGCTGCGGCCACGTCTTCGTGGCGGGTCAACGCGTAGAAGTCGTACCTCCGGCTGTAGTAGACAGGGGCTTCGTCGCGCATCCGGCGGTACGTCTCGTAGGGACTGTTGAAGAAGTCCTCGGAGAACGGATCGAAAACCACCATGGCAGTGGTCATTAACTACTTCATCTCCCGCTCGGCCCATTTACGGTAACTATTACAGTAATACGAACAGGTGACTGCGAAAAGCCGAGCAGACACAAACTCGCACCGGAGCCCGCGCTCCAGCGCGATTTTGCGGCTGCTCGCGCAGAGTCCGGCGGTTTACCTGCCGGAAGGGCGGGAAGTTTATCCCGGTGAGCGACGCAAGCGAAGCGGTGCGCGACTCAATCCGGTCGGCGGTGCAGACCATGGCATCGGTCACCGAACCGGTGCGTGACCTGGCCAGTCGCGGCGGCAACAGCTTGCTGGCCGCGTTGCTGGCCGCCTTGGGTTTCTCCGCGGGCGACGACCACGCCGGCAACGACGCGGATCCGGCCAGCGCACACGAGACCTCATCCATCGGGGCGATCACCAACGACCTGCTGGCCGGCGAGGGTCGTTACACCAGATCGCAGGTGGCCGAGCAGGTCGGGATGCCGCTGGAGGAAGTCCGCCGATTGTGGCGGTCTGTCGGTTTCGCCGAGGTCAGCGACGAACAGCGGGTCTTCACCAGCGCCGACGTGACCGTGCTGGAGGACCTCGCTGAGCTGGTCTCCGCCGGGATCGTCGACTTCGACGGGACGGTCATTCTGGCCCGCCCGTTCGGCCAGTTGTTGTCCCGGCTCGCCGCCGTGCAAACGGGCCTGCTCTCCGACGTGCTGGGTCGACGGATCGCCGACGGTGAAGTGGCCGACGACCCGCACGCGTCCGAGCGCATGGCGGCACAGGCAGTACGGATCACCCACGAACTGCTGCCCGTCCTGGAGCGGGTGACCCTTTATGTCTGGCGCCGCCATCTCGCCGTAGAAGCCGGGCGGGCGTTACTGCCCGCCACCGACCCCATCACCAAGAAAGATCAGCTTGCGGCGGTCGGATTCATCGATATCGACGGTTTCACCCGGATGTCGCGCGGCCTGAACACCGACGAACTGGCCGCGGTGCTCGAGCAGTTCGAGATGGTGGTCCAGGACACCGCGCTGGCCCACGGCGGCAGGGTGATCAAGAACCTCGGTGACGAAGTCATGTTCGTCGCCGACGATGCAGCCTCAGCGGCGCAGATCGCGCTGGTCGCGGTAGATCAGATCGCCGCGGATGACAGGGCCCTGTCGGTGCACGCGGGCCTGGCGTGGGGTCCGGTGCTGAATCGCAGCGGCGACCTGTTCGGGGACGCGGTGAACATCGCCTCCCGGATCACCGGACTCGCCGACCGCGGAACCGTGCGGGTGGAGCAGGCGATGGCCGACGCGCTCGACGGGTATCCGCAATTCCAAGTTACTCAACGGGTATGCACCGATGTTCGCGGTTACCTGCAATTGCCTAGTTATCTCCTACGGGCTGCGTTGCGCCCTCGCTGATCTGTCGATTCTGCAGCAGATAGGCACTGCCCAGCGCCAGGCATATCGCCGCGGGGATCAGCAGCGCATATCCCCCGAATCGGGCGCCGGCCAGTATTCCCGCCACGCCGCCGCCCAGGAACAGCAGCAGCGTCACCGCGAGGATCGCGGCCTTCTCCCTGTCGATGCCGTGTTTGCGGCTACGGCCGATCATCAGACCGAGATCAGTGATAGTACCGGTGAAATGCGTTGTGCGGACCGCCATTCCACGGAAGCTGGAGGTCAGGCCGTTTTGCAGACCGAGCGCGGCCGCGGCCAACAGCGCCTGTATCCCGGTGCCCACCGCGGTTTCTTCCACCCCGGCGGCCGCCAGCAACAGCAGTGTCGCCTGCATCGTCAGCACGCCCGCGTGACGCGCGCCCAACGGGACTCGACTCGACGTCACCAGCGCGCCGGCGACGGCCGAGCCGAGCAGGAAGCCCAGCAAGATGGCGATCAGCACGTGGCTCTCGTACCGCCACGGGTTGGCGGTGTCCATGCCGAGCTGGGTGGTCACACCGGTGAGGTTGCCCACCGGCACCGCCAGGATCATGATCGCCACCGCATTCACCAACCCGGCGTTGAACGCCAATGCCGCGCAGAAACCGAGCAGCCGCCCGTGCGGAGTCGGCGGGCTGCTTTTCTGCACGGCATCGGTGGACATAAGTGTTCCTCCCCTGTGAACCGTTACGAACGCTGGCGTGGGTCAGCGCCGCCGGTGGCCTGACGTCCATGCTGGGGCGGCGGCCTTGGAGGATCCTTGGGCGATTCTTGGCGCGTCACGGCCGGTGTGGACGGGCGCCGCGGCGGGAACCGGATGGTATGGCCCGATCTGACGCCGGTGACAGACCGCAGAGGGAGCGCAAGCACGCGCCCGACCCCGACGACCCGAGCAAACCGGATTCCCCAGACGACCTGACCAGGGCGTCCTGGTTGTTCGTGCTGCGCAAGACAGCGTATGAGTTCAACAAAGATCAGTGTCTCGATCTGGCCGCCGGACTCACGTACTACGCGGTGCTGTCACTCTTTCCCGCGCTCCTGGTGCTGGTGTCGCTGCTCGGCGTCTTCGGCGAGGGCCGCCGCACCACCGACGCCCTGCTTGAGGTGGTGGCCGGGGTGGCTCCGGCCTCGGCGGTCGACATGCTGCGCCAACCGATTCAGCAGGTGGTCGACAACCCGTCGGCCGGCCTGGCGCTGATTTTCAGCGCGCTCGCCGCTCTGTGGTCGGCGTCCGGGTATGTCGGCGCATTCGGGCGCGCGATGAACCGGGTCTACGAGATCGGCGAAGGCCGCCCGGTGTGGAAGCTGCGGCCGCTGCAGTTGGTGCTGACGCTGGGTGGTCTGGTGCTGGCCGCCGCGGTGGCTTTCATGCTGGTGGTCAGCGGTCCGGTCACCGAAGCCGTCGGACGGGCCGCCCACGTCGGGAGTGCCGCCCAGACAGCGTGGGCGATCGCCAAGTGGCCGGCCATACTGGCGATCGTCACGCTCGTGGTGGCGATCCTGTACTACGCCACACCCAACGTCCAACAGCCGAGGTTCCGCTGGATCAGCATCGGTGCCGCGGTGGCCATCTTGGTCTGGGCCGCCGCCTCGGTCGGATTCGGTTTCTACGTCAGCCACTTCGGCAGTTACAACAAGACCTATGGCGCACTCAGCGGCGTCATCGTGTTCCTGTTGTGGCTGTGGATCACCAATCTCGCGCTGTTGTTCGGCGCCGAACTCGATGCCGAACTCGAGCGGGGACGGCAACTGCAGGCCGGCATCGAGGCCGAACACGAATTGCAGCTGCCTCCCAAGGACACTCGCGTACTCGTGAAGAACGAGGCCGCCGAGCGCAAGGACGTCCGGCGGGGCCGGTGGCTACGGCGCACCCGCGGCCGACGCGAATAACATCGCGAACAACCGAGATTCAGAACGCGTATTGCACCCCGGTTTGCAGTGGCACCCGGCACTTTTTGCCAGTGTGGAATTCAACGGTGGCGTGGGCACCTCGATGCGTTCGGCATCGGGAAATCGGTGCAGGACCTCGCGGGCACGCGCGAAGCGCTCAATGCCAGGTTCGTGATAGATCCGCCGGATATCCAGAAGACGATCGGCCAGCGCAGCAGAAGTCATTGCACGGTGCAACGCCGGTGCCACCGCCGCTGCTCCCGTCGTCTACCGTCGAAGCTATGGCCGAAATCTCGGGAAAAGATCGAATCGACGACGTCGCGCCGGGCGACGTCATCGCCGTCGACCGCGGATCGGGTGAAAAGCCCTACAAGGTGGTGTTCAAGGACGCTACCGACTCCGGGTACGTCGTCACGCTCGAAGGCGACAACGGTGAAACGTTCCAGATCGACCTCGCGGCCGGCACCGCCGTCACCAGGTCACTGGAATCGAAGTGGGAGTCCGCCCAAAGCCCGACCTCACACGCCTGACCTCCCGCGAGCAGACGCAAACTCGCATAAAAGTCAGCATTTTCATGCGAGTTAGCGTCTGCTCGCCACAGGAGACGCGGGAGGTGCGTAGCTCGGCTTGCCGAGGCCGAGTACGTGCTGGGCGATCATGTTGCGGAACACCTCCAGCGTGCCGCCGTAGATCCCGGCCAGCGGAGCGAAGCGGTACAGGTATTCCGACGCCCCGTGATCGGCGGCACCGTCGGTCTCGATGGGCAGCACGGAGGCCGGCCCGGCGATGTCCATCAGGTCTGGGCCGATGTCGCGCATGGTCTGCGCCTGCGCCACCCGGCCGAAGATGCTCGGAGTCGACAGCGCCGCCTCCAAGCGAGCGGCGCTGCGGCCCAGCCGATATGCGACCGCTCCGTCGTCGATCGGGCATGTACCGCTGGCGTCGGGTTGCGCGACGCGGGCGGCCACGGCGTCCAGTGCCGCGGACATGAATCCGGTCTGATGCTGCATGATCGCGACGTCCTGCAAACCGTCCGGCGCCGCCGCGACGGCCCCGTGCTCGGCGTCCAGTGGCCCGCGTAGCACCGTCCAGCCGCCGTTGACCTCGCCGAGTAGATATTTGTCGTCGACCCGGACGTCGCTGTAGTAGACGATGTTGGTCCGGTCGCCGTCGACGGTGCGGATGCCCTGGATCTCGATGCCGGGCAGGTCGAGGGGAACCAGGAACATGGTCAGGCTCTTGTGCTTCCGCGCATCCGGGTCGGTGTTGGTGATGAGAAAGACGTACTGACAGTTGTGCGCACCGGTGGTGAACATCTTCGAGCCGTTTATCACCCACTGGTCGCCATCCCGCACCGCGCGCGTCTTACACGTCGCGATGTCCGAGCCGCCCTCGGGTTCGGTGTAGCCCAGGCACATTCGCACCTCACCGGTGAAGACCTTCGGCATCACCTCCGCAACGAGTTCGGGTTTGCCGAAGGCGGCGACGGCCCGCGCCACCATGGCCGTGGTCCCCCACGTCACCCAGGGGGTATGGACACGGCGCTTCTCCAATTCCCAGATTCGGCGACGGACCCGGGTGAAACCGCCGTCGGACAACGGCTTCCACTCCTTTTCCAGGTACCCGGCCGCGCCGATCGCCAGATGTACGCCCTCGTCGAAATTGTCACCGGTTTCGCGGTCACGCCGTCGGACCTCGTCGGTCACGTGTTCGGCCAGGAACGCGCGGATCTCGGAATGAAAGGCCTGGTCATCGTCGTTGAGTTCGACAAGGCTGAAATCCATTGCCGCTACGCGCTTTCCCGCTCGGCGACGATTCGTCCCACCTGCCGGGCCGTGCGGCCCGGATCGCCGCCGGCCAGTGCCCAGCCCCGGGCCCGGACCAGATACGCCGTCGCGGCCGCCTCCACCGAGACTCCCAGTCCACCCTGGATGTGTACTGCCATGGTCGCCGCCTTCGGCGCCTCCTCGGCCATGAACACGAACGCACACCCGGGCAGTTCGGGCCGCTCCCCGGGCTCGTTGTCGAGAAACCACGCGGCGCGCCGGGCGAGGTTGCGGCCGCCCTGAACGGCGATCGCCATGTTGGCCAGCGGGTGCGAAATCGCTTGCAGCGTAGAGATCGGCACTCCGAGGGTATAGCGCGACTTCGCGAACTCGGCCGCGATCGTCATCGTCTGCTCGACCAGACCGGCCAGAGCCGCGGCGGTCAGCACCTGCCACTCGTCGATGGCCCGGCGGTACGCATCGACGGCCTGCGGGCCCGATCCCAGGACGGTGCGCGAATCGGCTGTTCCCGGATCAACCCAGGCCATCGGCAGCTGGCCGAGATTGGGGACGCGCTCGGGCCGGGTGGCGAAACCGAGCAGAATCACCTGGTCGCCGTCGCGCAGGATCAGACCGTCGGCGACCGCCGCGGACGGAATGAGGCGTCGGCCCGCAACGGGTTCCGGGGCGATGTCCAGGCCCAGAATCCGGTTGCCGTCGACCGCATCTGACGTCACGGCACCGAGCCGCTCGGCGAGCCGCGTCGCACAGACATGATCGATCCACGGCACCGGTGCCAGCGACCGCCCCAGTTCCTCGGCGACCAACGCCAGGTCCACCAGCGTCGCCCCGTCACCGCCGGCGTGCTCACCCACCGCCATCGAGGTGGCGCCCATGGCGCACAACCGCTCCCAGAGGCTCTTGTCGAACCCGGTCTCCTGGGCTGCCCATACCGTTTCGATCGGGCAATGGGTGTCCAGCAATTGGCGGTAGGCGGCCTGGAGAGCCTTGTGATCCTCGGTCAGGCTGTAGTCGATTCGGCGTAGTTCGTAGCGATCCATGCGTTAGCGCTCCTGATCTGTGTCGGCGCCGAAGAAGAACTCACTGGCGTTGTTGTACAGGTAGTTGTCCAGGACATCGGCAGGCAGGTCCAGGGCCCGGGCCTCCGGCACCACCCGGTGCTGGCGCAGCACCGGCCAATCGGAGGCGAAGATGACCTTGTCCGGTCCGCGGGTGCGCATGAAGTGAATCAAGCTGTCCGGCAACCGCTTCGGTGACCATGCCGAGGTCATCAGCCGCAGGTTGCGGTATTTGATCAGCATCCGGATCGCGATATCCCACCACGGGTCGGCACCGTGGATCATGCACAACTTCAGCTCCGGAAAGCGCACGCACACCCGGTCGAGGTGGATCGGGTTCTGCACCTCGCCGGGGATCGGCGGTCCGGGCAGGCCGGTGTTGACGCACAGCGGCAGCTCGATCTCTGCGCACTTGGCGTACAGCGGGTAATACACGGCATCGCTCGGCGGATATTGGCCGTCGGCCCAGAAACTGGGCCCGACCACCGCATAGGCCACCGGCAGGTCGGCCGCCACCGAGGTCAACTCCCGCAACGACTTCACCGGACGTAGCAGGTTCATCCCGCCCATGGCCAGCGCGAACCGGTCGGGCCGTTCGTCGACGAATTTGCGCGCGGTGACCGACGGTTTGGCCAGGTTGTCCATCAGGATCGCCTTGCGCACCCCGTGTTCGTCCATCTCGTCGAGCAGCGCGGCGAGATCGACGGGGTCGAACATCGACTGCGGCCCCTTGAAGTAGTCGTCGCGCACCTTGTTCATAAATTCCGGCTGGGTTTCCGTCTCACCGAAATGCACGTTGACGAGGCAGTCGATGACCGGCCGGGCAGAAGGTGACGTCATCGCTGCACTGTCCTTGCGCTGCTGGCGGTTTCGGCGTGGCATGCGGCCCACCGGTAGTCGGCCTTGCCGTTGCCGAGCCGACGTACCCGGTCTACCACGATAATGGCCTTGGGCACCTTGAACCCTGCCAGGTTCGCCGCGCAGTGCGCGCGTATTGCGTCGGTGTCGGCCTCGCCTCCGTCGCGCGGCTCGACCAACGCGACCACTTCCTGCCCCCACCGCTCGCTGGCGCGACCCACCACCAGCGCATCGGCGACCGCGAAGTGCGCTCGCAGCACCTCTTCGACCTCTTCGACGAACACCTTTTCGCCGCCGGTGTTGACGACCAGCGAATCCCGGCCGAACAGGCGCAGCGTGCCGTCAGCCTCCAAAGAGGCACGGTCGCCGGAGATCACCACCCGCTGCCCCGCCACAACCGGAAACGTCCTGGCCGTTGCGGCCTCATCGGCGAAGTAGCCCAAGGGAATACGACCGGTGCGGGCCACCCAGCCGATCTGCGGTTCGCCCGGCTCGAGGAACCGGCTGTAGTCCTCGGCCAGCACCAGACCGCCGGTCCGGATGGTGAAGGTGTCGGCTTGGGTACCGCGTCGGCTGTGCCCGAAACCCATGTTCCCGGTTTCCGAGGACCCGTAGCCGTTGATCACCGTGATATGCGGCAGGTGCTTCAGCAGTGCCTGCTGATGACGGACGTTGGTGGCCGCTCCGCCGGTGCCGATTGCGAACAGGGCGGACAGGTCATAACTGCGCCTCGCGAGTTGGTCGGCCAGGGGCCCCGCGTAAGCGTCGCCCACCATCGTCATCAGGCCGACCTTCTCGCGTTCGGCGATCTCGAGCACCGCCGCGGGCTCGAACTTGCGTTGCGTGTCGTACAGGACGGCCGTCTGCCCGGACAGGATCGCCGAGAAAGCGGTCCACAGACCGGCGGCGTGCATCAGCGGGGACACCGCGAACCAGGGTGCGCCGGCGCGCTGCGCCCGCTGGTGGATCTCGTCCACTCCCGCGTGGTCGTCACCGTTCATCGACGCGACGTACATGTCGGCCTGCCGCCACAAGACGCCTTTGGGCCGGCCGGTGGTGCCGCCGGTGCAGATCATCAGCAGATCGTCCGGCGACGGCGTGCCGAGACGGCCGGAATCGCCCTGCGCCAGCGCCTCTTCGAGCCTGACGGCGCCGTCGAGTTCTGGAACCTCGCTGCCGTCGTCGATCGAGACGAGCAGTTCGACGCCCGCTCCTGCGACCTTGCCGCCGAAGGATCGGTGGTAGATGACTCCGCGCGGCTTGACGTAGGCCAGCAGGTCGGCGACTTCGCGCGGCGTGTAGTAGTGGTTGACGTTGACGGGAACCACCCGCGCTTTCAGGCAGGCAATGACCATGTCGGGGTAGAGGTCGTTGTGCATGACGAGCGCCACCCGGTCCTGGCCACACTCCCAGTTGCCCAGCGCGTCACGCTCGGCGTGCGCGCCGAAACCCTTGCCGGCCAGATAGTCAGCGAGTCGGCTGGTCCGGTCCGCCGATTCGGCGAACGTGCTTCGGCGGGTGCCGCAGACGGTCATCACCCGATCGGGCACGGCCTCGGCGACCGCGTCCAGTACCGCTCCTATGGTCCATTCGCTCATCGGGCTTGCTACACCGAGGCACGCCGCGATTGTGAATCCGGCGACGCCGCAGCGGCGTGTTGCGTCGCGGATTTCACAGTCGCGCCCAGACTGTTCGCGCCCAGTAGGTCAAGAGCGTTGTCGCGCATGACTTTCCGGGTGTCTTCGGCGCTGAACTCCGGGAATTGCGGAATGTCGGCGGTGAAGGACATGGGATCGGCCAGGCCCTCGCCGTGCGGCCAGTCCGAACCGAACAGAATCTTCTCCACGCCGATCGTCTCGGCCAGCAACTTCACGTCGTCCTCGTAATAGGGCGCGATCCAGACGTTGTTTCTGAGCTGCTCCACCGGGTCTGCTTTGAAATGATGGGGCGCGGTGTTGGCCGCCTTTCTCAGCCGCTTGATCAACCGGTAGACGAAGTAGGAACCGTTCTCGATGCTGGCGACTTTCAGCGTCGGATGCCGGGTGAAGACCTGGTGCACGATCATCGACGCCATGGTGTCGTGGATCGCCCGGTCGTCCAGCAGTACTTGATCGAGTGGATCCTTCTTGCCGAATCCCTCAAAGGTGGCCTTGCCGCCCCACAGGGCGTTGATCGCCAGATACCCGCTGTCGCTGAGGTGGAACCCGACCGGGACACCGGCGTCGGCCAGGCGGGCCCAGACCGGGTCGTGCAACGGATCGCCCAGCGAGCGTGGCTTGACCCGGCCCGGCACGGGCGCCGGACGCACCAGTACCATCCTGGCACCCCGGCCCAGCACGAACTCGACCTCCTCGACCGCCTGCTGCGGGTCGGCCAGCGAGATGATCGGCGCTGAGATGATCCGGTGATCGGGCCGATCGAACCCCCAGTCCTCATCGAGCCACTGATTGAAGGCGTGCACCGAGGCCATGGTGGCGTCGATGTCGTCTTTGAGGGCTTCCTCGACACCACAGGCGAAGGTCGGCAACATGAACACCGTTTCGAGATTCTGGGTGTCCATCACCCGAACCCGGGCATCGCGATTCTGGTATTCGGGATGGTTTTCCAGCCGGTCGACCTTCATCAGCGACGCCGGGTCGACGCCGTCGGGAATCTCACCGCGAAACAACAGATCAAGACAACCCGGCTCGATGATCGGGTCGAAGGTCGGGTTCGGGATGAACTGATTGATCCGCTCCCCGATCACCGCCCAGGTGCGCTTGCCGTCGCGCAGCATCTGCACCCCACGCCGCTTGAATTCCTTCGGCAGGTAACGGGTGAACGAGTCGATCGGTTCGTAGTAATGATTGTCGACGTCGATCGCGCGGTAGCCCAGGGTTGCCATCGTGGACGTCCTCCCAATCCCTGTCCGAACTGCTGCGCGGGTCGCCGAACGACGAGCGCACAGTAGCTACTGTATACCTATCGGTACTGCTTTCTGCAATGTTCCCCGAGCCCCTCGCGGAAGGGTGAATGCCTGCTCAAACCGCTTTCCAGTAGCGACTTTCGGTAGCCCGACCCGGCCCGAACGGCGCACCGGCACCCTGACCGCTTTCTACTGTGGTAATTACAGTAGGGGACCCGGTGGCGGACCCTCCACGAAAGCAGGCTGGCAGATGATCAAAGTGATGCAGGGCATTCGCGTCCTCGAGGTTGCGCAGTTCACCTTCGTTCCGGCCGCGGGCGCGATCCTGGCCGACTGGGGAGCCGACGTCATCAAGGTCGAGCACCCCTCACGGGGCGACACCCAGCGGGGGTTTCTGAACATGGGTGGGATTCAGATCAACCCGGACCGCCATCCCCTGATGGAGCATCCCAACCGCGGCAAACGCAGCGTCGGCGTCGACGTGTCCACGCCCGGCGGCCAGGAGGTGATCTACGAACTGGCCAAGGTTTCCGACGTCTTCCTCACCAATTACCTACCCGCACAACGGCAGAAGAACAAGTTCGACGTCGAACACATCCGTGCGGCCAATCCCGACATCGTCTACGCCCGCGGTTCGGCGTACGGCGACAAGGGCCCGGAACGTCAGACCGGCGGATATGACGGGACGGCGTTCTGGACGCGTAGCGGCGTCGGCTACGCCCTGACCCCCGCCGAACTGGGCGGCGCACTGGGACAGGGCATTCCCGCATTCGGCGACTCCATCGGCGGCATGTTCATCGCCGGAGGTATCTCGGCCGCACTGCTGCACCGGGAACGTACCGGTGAAGCCGTCGAACTCGACGTGTCGCTGCTGAGCACCGCATGGTGGGCGGCGGGCGCGAGCGTCACCCAGGGCATGGAGACCGGCGAGGTGATGCGCACACCCATGCCCGGTTCGTTGGCGCCTTCGGTGAACCCGTTCATGGGCAACTACCTGACCTCAGACGGCAACACCATCAATCTCTGCATCATCAGCCCTACCGGGTTGATCCGGGATACGTTTGAGCACCTCGGGATCCCGGATGCCGCCGACGACCCCCGCTTCTCGGAGGTACTACCGCTGATCCAGAACGCCGACGCAGCCGCCAAGCTCATCGCGGATGCGTTCGCCGGCAAGCCATTCGCCTATTGGCGACAGCATCTGAAGACCATGAAGGGTCAGTGGGCACCGTTCCAGAGCTTGCTGGACCTGGCCGACGACGAGCAGGCGATCGCCAACGACATGATCTCCGAGGTCGAAGTGGCCAGCGGCGGAGCGCCCTTCAAGGTGGTACGCGGTCCGGTCCAGTTCAATCACGAACCGTTGGAGACCACCCGTGCGCCTCAGGCCTCCGAGCACACCGAGATCGTCCTGATGGAGATCGGCATGGACTGGGACCGGATCGCCGCACTGAAAGACGCCGGCGCCATCGCCTGACGGACGGTCAGGCGCTGGCGGCCGCCTTGCGCTGGGCGATCTGGGCGCGCACCGCGTTCATGTCCAGGCCTTTGACCTTGCCGATCAGGTCTTCCAAGACCGCGGGCGGCATCGCCCCGGCCTGGCTGTACACCAGGATCCCGTCGCGGAACGCCATGATCGTGGGCACCGAGCGGATTCCCACCGTCGCGGCGAGTTCCCGCTCCGCATCGGTGTCGACCTTGGCGTGCACGACGTCGGCGTGCTGTTGCGCGGACCGCTCGAAAACCGGCGCGAAGCCTCGACACGGACCACACCACGGCGCCCAGAAGTCCACCAGCACAATCGAGTTGGTCACGATCGTTGCTTCGAAATCGTCTGCGGTGAGGGTTTTGACGGTCATTGCTGTTCCTTATCTCTCCTAGTGACCTGCGCCGGGCGGGTGCAGGCCTATACATTTTGAACAGTTATACCCCCCGTGGTATTTCCTCTTGCGCCGCGTGGCTTGCGGAAGACGCAGCGATCGCGCTTATTGGGGCCATTCGGCCCTAGGAAAGCCAGTCCGCCCCAGCCATTCTGATCCCGAGGGCATGATTCGCGGCTAACGCCCATAGATACCCCCATAGGTATATACTGGGCAAGGGCCCCCGGCCCTCGGTGGACCTCTGACAGAGGGAGCAATGATGGCACGAGTTCTCATCCTCGGCGCCGGCATCGCCGGCCATACGGCCGCGCTGCATCTGCGCCGGTGGCTCGACCGCACGCACGAAGTAGTCGTCGTTTCCCCGAACGCCGACTGGAACTGGATCCCATCCAACATCTGGGTCGGCGTCGGCCGCATGGATGCGTCCAAGGTGCTCATTCCACTAAGGCCGATCTACCGCCGCAAAGGCATCGAGTTCCATCAGGGACTCGCGACGGCGATCCACCCCGAAGGCAAAGGCGAACAGTCGATGCCGTCGGTGGACTTCGTCTACACGGAGCCGGCCCGGGAGGGCGAGACCGCGAACCTCACTTACGACTACCTGGTCAACGCCACGGGCCCGCAACTGAACTTCGCAGCCACGCCCGGCCTAGGCCCGACAGGACATTCTTACTCCGTCTGCACAGCAGAGCATGCCACCCAAGCGGCCAAGGCGCTCGATGAGGTCATCGCCAAACTGAAGGCGGGTCACCGGCAGCGACTCGTGATCGGCGTCGGGCACGGCACGTGCACCTGCGAAGGTGCGGCATTCGAATATGCCTTCAACGTCGAGCACACACTACGCACTGCCGGAGTCCGAGATTTGGCCGATATCGTTTATCTGACAAACGAACACGAACTGGGTGACTTCGGCGTCGGGGGCATGAGCTTCGTCGAGAAAGGCTTCGTGCAGTCCAGCCGCATGTGGACCGAATCGCTGTTCCGTGAGCGAGGCGTCAAAGCCATCACCGAGGCCGCTGTGCACGAGGTGATGGACGGCAAGTTGCGGTATGAACAACTCGACGGTGAAGAGCACGACCTCGACTTCGACTTCGCAATGCTCCTGCCGCCATTCAAGGGCGCAAGTTTGGCCGCGTATGACAGAGACGGCAAAGACATCACATCCACTCTTTTCGCCCCGTCAGGATTCCTCAAGGTGGACGCCGACTATTCCGGCAAGCCGTACGACGAATGGACCGCCGACGACTGGCCGCATACCTATGAGTCCATCGCGTACCCGAACATTTTCGCGCCCGGGATCGCGTTTGCGCCTCCGCACCCGATCTCCAAACCGCGCAAGAGCCCAAACGGGACCGTCATCACCCCCAGTCCGCCGCGTACCGGTATGCCATCGGGAGTGATGGCCAAGACGGTCGCTGAAACCATCAGAGACCGTATTGCCAAGGGGGCCAGCGCTCCTGCCCACCGCGCCTCGATGGCGAGCATGGGCGCAGCGTGTGTCGCGTCGGCAGGTACCGGACTCCGCGAGGGATCTGCGGCCGCGATGACGATGTTCCCGGTAGTCCCCGATCCGGTGAAGTATCCCCAAACAGGCCGCGACATTGCCGGCACCTCAGGCGAACTCGGCTTGGCAGGACACTGGATCAAGGCGCTACTGCATTACCTCTTCATCTACAAAGCAAAGGCAAGGCCGTTCTGGTGGCTGATCCCCGAGTGAAAGGTCCTCTCATGACCGACATGGACTCGCACGTCAACATGGAAACAGCCGAGCGCATCGCGGACGCCCCCCTGCCGACCAACGCGACATTGCGAAGGCGTCAGAACCTTTTCGTCCAGCTGTGGCGCTTCGCCCGTATCAATCTCCGGATGATGAGGATAATTCGCGCCCACTGATTGCCGGCGGCTCACTAGACGCTGGCACCGACAGGCTCCTGACGCTTGACCGCCGGAGCATCGCCCTCTTCACCCAGCAGCAGCGAGCGCACCAATCGGCGGGGGCCGAAGGGCCGCAGCATCGAGCTGGCCGGGCGGGGCCGCACCTTGAGCGGCCACCAGAACCACCTGCCGAGCAGCGCGGCGATCGAGGGAGTCATCAGCGATCGCACGATCAGGGTGTCGAACAGCAGGCCGAGCCCAATCGTGCTGCCGGCCTGGCCGATTGAGCTCAGATCACTGGCCGCCATCGACATCATGGTGAACGCGAAAACCAGACCCGCCGCAGTGACGACGCCACCGGTCTCACCCATCGAGCGGATGATCCCGGTCCGCAATCCCGCGCCGATCTCCTCCTGGAATCTCGAGACGAGCAACAGGTTGTAGTCGGACCCGACGGCCAACAGGATGATCAGGCCGAACACCGGCGCGATCCAGTTCAGGTCCAGGCCGAGGATGTGCTGCCACACCAGGACCGACAGCCCGAACGCCGCTCCTAGCGACAACAAGACCGTGCCGACGATGACCAGCGATGCCACCAGCGCTCGGGTGATGACCACCATCACCACGAAAATCAGTGTCAGCGCCGCGATTCCGACGATCAACAGGTCGAACTGGGAGCCGGTCTGGATGTCGTTGTAGACCGCGGCCGTGCCGGTGAGATAGAACTTGGCGTTGGCCAGCGGTGTGCCTTTGACGGCTTCGTGTGCGGCATTGAGTTCCGGCTTGACCGCCGCAATGCCTTTGGGCGTCGCCGGGTCGGAGTCGTGGGTGATGATGAACCGGGCCGCCTTGCCGTCCGGCGACAAGAACAGCTTCAGGCCCCGTTGAAAGTCGGGGTTGTCGAACGCCTCCGGCGGCAGATAGAAGTAGTCGTCGGCTTTGGAGGAGTCGAATGCCTGACCCATCGCGCTTGCGGTATCGGTCATCCGCGACATCTGCGTGACCAGACCGGAGAAGCTGCTGTGCAGCGTCAGCAGGGTCCCCTGCATCGACTGCGCGACCGCGATGATCGGCGGGAACTCTGCCAGCATCTTGGGCAACAGCGCGTCGATATTGTTCATGTCGCCGATCAGCGTGGTCATGTCGGAACTGAACTTGTCCACCCCGTCGATCGCCTCGAACACCGACTTCGCCGCCCAGCACGCGGGAATGTTGAAACAGTGCTGCTCCCAATACAAGTAGCTGCGGAACGGCCGCGCGAAGTCGTCGAAGTCCGCCAGATGATCCCGCATCTCGTCGAGCGTGGCCTTCATAGCACCCATATCGCCCACCATGTGGTGAGTCGTCCCGCTCATCTGCTTCATCAAGCCCTGCATGCGTTGCATTGAGCCGATCATGACGCCGAGATCGTCACTCATGGTGAGCATGTCGGCCATCCGGTCCTTCATGAACTGCAGGTTCTGTTGAATCGGCAATGCTTGCATGCTGACCTGGAACGGGATCGAACTGTGCTCGATCGGCCCGCCCAGTGGTCTGGTGATGCTCTGGACGCGGGCGATTCCGGGCGTCCGGAAGATGTCCTTGGCGATCCGGTCCAGGATGATCATGTCGCTGGAGTTCCGCATGTCATGGTCGCCCTCGATCATGAGGATGTCGGGATTGAGCCGGGCAGCGCTGAAATGCTTTTCCGCGGCGTTGTATCCGACGTTGGACGGCAGATTCGACGGGATGTAGTAGCGGTCGTTGTAGCTGATCGACATCGTCGGCACGATGAGCAGCCCGACCAGTGCGATGAGCAGTGACGCCACGAAAATCGGTCCCGGCCAGCGGACGGTCGCGGTGCCCATCCGGCGCCATCCCCGCGTCTTGATCATCCGCTTGGGATCGAGCAGTCCGAATCGGGTCGCCACCGCGACGATCGCCGGCGCCGCGGTCAGCGCGCCCGCGATCACGATGAGCAGGCCCAGCGCCGACGGGATGCCGAGGGCCTTGAAGTACGACAGTCGCGCGAAGTGCAGGCAGAAGGACGCACCGGCGATCGTCAGGCCCGACCCCAGGATGACGTGATAGGTACCGCGAAACATGCTGTAGTAGGCCGTTTCCCGGTCCTCGCCGTTCTGACGCGCCTCCTGATAGCGTCCGATCAGGAAGATCGCGTAGTCCGTGCCGGCCGCGATGGCCAGCGACGACAGCATGGCGACGACGAACGTCGAAAAGCCCAACAGGTCGTAGCGTCCGAGGAGCGCGATCACTCCTCTGGCCGTGCCCATTTCGAAGCCGACCATCACCAGAACCAGCAGCACCGTGACGACGGAGCGGTAGACCACGAACAGCATGATCATGATGACCACACCAGTCACGCCCATCATCTTGAACATGCTTTTGTCGGCCGCTTCGTTCATGTCTGTCGTCAGCGCCGCCGGGCCGGTCACGTAGGTCTTGAGGCCGGGCGGCGGTTTGGACTCGTCGACGATCTTGCGGACCGCGTCGACGGACTCGTTTCCCAGCGTGCTGCCCTGATTGCCGGCCACGTTGAGCTGGACGTAGGCCGCCTTGCCGTCCCCGCTCTGAGAACCCGCGGCGGTGATCCGGTCGCCCCACAGATTCTGAACGTGCTGAACGTGTTTGGTGTCCGCAGCCAGCTTTGTGATGAGTCCGTCGTAGTACGCGTGTGCCTGGTCGCCTAAGTCTTTGTTGCTCTCCAGGACGACCATCACGATGCTGTCCGAGTCGGACTCGTGGAAGGTAGCGCCGATACGCTTGGCCGCGATCATTGCGGGTGCGTCCTGCGGCGACATCGTCACCGCATGGGTGCGGGCGACCGATTCGATCGGCGGCACCAGGAGATTGACGGCGAGCGTCAAGAGCAGCCAGACCAGGATGATCGGAATGGCGAACGCCCGGACAAAGCGCATGAAGCGCGGACGGCTGTCGGCGTTGGTATTCATGCGGCTTTCACCAGACAGAAGGTCTGGGCGTGATGCCCGGTGGATGACTGTTCGTCCCTGACATCGCCGTTGACGGTGATACGGCAGCCGATGCGGTCGCTGTCGCCCTGCGCCACGACGTTGGCGATGACGGCCGGGTTCGTCGTCGAAATCGTGTACGTCCACGGCAGACTGCTGAACTTCGCTTCCTCGGCCACCGCATCCTTGTTCAGGTAGCTCAGGCTTCCGCTCGTGTCACTGGGCCCGAAAACCTCGTAGGTCACGGTCTTCGGGTTGAAGGGCACGATCGTCTCGGCGGCGCTCCCGGTCGTCGAGAACAGCTTGTCTGAGCCGAAGACGCCACGCAGTCGCTGAACGGCGATGCCGCCCAATGCGACGGCGACAACGACGACAAGCGGTATCCAGGCTCGCTTGAGAAGGGTGAGCATGACGGTTCCCCTCGTCTATCGGCATTGCTTCAGTGAGTCTCGCGCCGGTTCCGAAGCGCCGGAAGGGTCGTTTGACCTTCGTTGCGACGGACTTCGGTCGTGCATCCGATAGAAATATACCCTACCGGGTATTGCATTGCCCACGAAGTATCGACGGTTGCGGAGTGTGAAAGATGCCGCGCAGTCGAAGACCGTGTGGACGGCTACGAGATAAAGGCTGGTCAGATGTCGGAGAGCGACGGGAAGTGCGGTGGCCGCTTCTGCAGGAAGCTGACGATGCCTTCCACGACATCGGGCCGCGGAAGGGCCTCCCACATCAGCGCTTCGGCGTCCGCGGTGGCGGTGACGACATCTCGGGTGGTGTCTCCGTAGGCCTGGCGCTTGATCACCGCCATTGCCGCCGGAGAACAGAATGCGGCGATGTCGTCGGCATATTCGAGGACCCGCGCCATGAGCTTCTCGGGCGGTACGACTTCCTTGACCAGACCCAGTTGGGCCGCCTCGTCGGCCAGGAATGTGCGGCCGCTCAGCAGCAGGTCCAGCGCCACACCCCAACCGACCAGACGCGGCAGGATCCAGGAGATGCCGAACTCGGCGATGAGACCGCGGCGGGCGAACACCGCGCCGAATTTGGCTCCGGCCGCGGCGAATCGGACGTCGCACATCAGTGCCTGAGTCAATCCGATTCCGACGCACGGCCCGTTGATCGCCGCGATGACCGGCTTGCGCAATTCGGTCACGAAGTGCGGCGGCCGTTCCCCCACCAGATCCGCGACGCTCTTGCCGCCGGCATTTTCCAGCGACTCGCCTACGCGGGCCGCCGATCCGGGCGCACCCAGGTGGGCGCCGGCACAGAACGCGCGACCCCGGCCGGTCACCACGATCACCTTGATCGAGGGGTCGTGCTCGGCGCGATCTACCGCCGCGTAAAAGGGCTCCGCCATGTCGGGACCCCAGGCGTTGAGCCGATCCGGACGATTGAGCGTGACGATCGCGACACCGGTCGGAGTGGCCTCATACAGCACCGCGTTTTCGGCGTCTGCTGCGCTCATCAGTGACTCCTCGCGGAATGCCGGCGGATTGTTCACCCATACCGTATACCTTTCGATACCTCTCGGTATCTGGTTCCGCGAGCAGCGGCAAGCGTGCGAAGACGTCGCGCGCAGCGCGTTCGGCTAACTAACGGGACACTCGGCGCCCGGAGACCAGCTTGACGATCGCCAGCAGGATGACCGCGCCCAACAGGCAAGTGAGAAACGAGAAGAGCAGTCCACCACCCGCCACGTTCACACCGAAGCCACGCAGCAGAAAACCGCCCAACAACCCTCCGGTGACGCCGACCACGATGTTGAGGAAGAGACCCATCTGCCCGTCGGTCTTCATAATTTTGCTGCCTATCCAGCCGGCCAGGCCGCCGATGACGATCCAGCCGATGACGCCGAGAGTGAGCATTTTTCAGTCCTTTCGAAAGCGACGACTGCCGTCACATTTGATCCGGACGGGTATGCCCGCCTTTCCAGGGCGGTAATCCAGGGGCTGATCCGGGTTTGGCAGACGGCTGGCGGGGTTACCGGATAGCAGAAACTCGCCTCAGGAGGACTCATGACCACGACGAAAGCAGTCGCCCACCGCGTAGGACAGGCGCGCGGGCTGGCGTTGCGCGCCCAGCTCGCGTGGATGCTCAGCCAGCTGTTGTTCTGGCTGTCGTTGATCGGTGGGGTGGCTGCGGTCGCGCTGTGGGCCCGCCGCCGGCTCACCGCCGGCGCGCAGACGGCGGCCGCGTCCACGACTCCGTCGGCACCGCCGTCCGTGACGAGCGACACATCGCCAGATCGTTTGCGCTGACCCTCCCACCGGGAAAAGACCGGCAGCGACAACAAACGAAAAGGAGAGCGCAATGGCGAACGAGAACAGCGGTCCGGCCGAGGCCATCAAGGGTGTCGTCGAGGACGTCAAGGGCAAGGCCAAAGAGGTCGTCGGCACGGTGACCGGCCGCAACGACCTGGTCGACGAGGGCAAGGCTCAGCAGGACAAGGCCGAGGCCCAGCGCGACGCCGCCAAGTACGAGGCTCAGGCCGAGGCTGCCCGTGGCGAGGCCAAGGTGCAGGAAGCGCGTCAAGAGGCACACCAGTAGGTAGCCGACGAGTGTGCGGAGGCCCGGTCAGCCGACCGGGCCTTCCTCATGCAATAGACCTGTGGCGCAATACCTTTGGATCTAGTCGAGCAGTCCCAGCCGACTGTATGCGGCCTCGATCTGAGGCTTGGCCTCGGCGGGTAACTCCGCCTGCGGCGGCCGCGAATGCGGGTACGACCCAATCGGCAGCCCCAGCAGAGACGCCGCGTATTTGAATGCCCCGGCCCAGTGGGTGAAGTAGTCGGGACGCCCGGGATAACAGGTCCACCACGAGCCGACGTCCAAGTCGAACTGGTCCAGCCCCGACTCCCGGCCATAGTCCATCGCCTCGAGAAGTTTGTCGGCCATCACCAGATCCCAGTACTCGGAGAACAACCGGCGCCGCGGCGTTTCGAGGAGATAACCGGCGGTACCCAGCTGCGCCGGACAGACGATGCCGGCGCGCAGCCATCCGGCCCGATACACCGTGCGGTCGCACTCCCAGAGCACCAGACCGGGCGCAAGTTCATGCAGGCGCCGACTGCTCTCGGGACGGAAGGCGCCCTCCTTCGTCGCGCACACCGCCGGCACTTCGTGATAGATCCTCGCACTTTCGTCCGCAGTCAGCACATACCCCGACGACGGGGAATTGAACATCCCCAACGCGATATCCGTTCGCGCGGCGATGTAGGAGAAGAAACGCAGCACGCCTTCGCCGCCGTGCGCCTCCATCATCGGCGTCTGAATGTAGGCGATGTCCGCCCCGGCCTGCTGAGCGTGCAGCGTCAGATCCAGACAATCCTTGGCGCTCATGGCGGCGGTACAGGCCTGCACGACGACGTCGGGGTTCGTCCGTCGCCCCTCCTCGATCGCCACCTCCAGCAAGCGCTTTCGCTCCTCGAGGGTCAGCGCCCAGAACTCCGCGAGCCCGGAGGTACACCACAGCATCGGGTGGCCGAGGTCGCCGACGCAGTAGCGCACCAGCGTCCGGTAGGCGTCCCAGTCGATATCGTCTCCGTCGGTGCCACAGAACGGCGTGTACAGGGAATCACCGATCCCCCGCAAGGCACCCCGCGCCCAGGCCCGCGCCTCACTTGCGGTCGCCATCGGCGGCCTTCCCCGTCACAGCCGCGAGCGACGGCATTCGCCAGGACGGGCTCCATGGCCTAGCCTGTGGCTCATTCGATGGGTGCAGCACGTTCTGAGTCCGCCCGCTCGGCGATCTTTATCAAAAAGCCTACGATAGGTATTACAGTAGCAGACGGAAAGCCCGTGAGCGGGGCAGATATCACTGGAGGTACCCCGGAGTGGCAAAGCAGGCGACCGCGGAGAAGCGGCAGCGGCGCGAACGCGGGTCCATCAATCCCGACGACATCATCAGCGGCGCTTTCGAACTGGCAGAACAGGTTTCGATTGACAACCTGAGCATGCCACTGCTCGGCAAACACCTGGGGGTCGGAGTCACCAGTATCTACTGGTACTTCCGCAAGAAGGACGACCTGCTCAACGCGATGACCGACCGCGCGCTGAGCAAGTACGTGTTCGCCACCCCGTACGTCGAGGCCAAAGACTGGCGCGACACACTGCGCAACCACGCGCGGCTGATGCGGAAGACGTTCATGGGCAACCCCATTCTCTGCGACCTCATCCTGATCCGGGCGGCGCTGAGCCCCAAGGCGGCTCGCGTCGGAGCCCAGGAGATGGAGAAGGCGATCGCGAACCTGGTCGAGGCGGGACTGTCGCCCGAGGATGCGTTCGACACCTACTCCGCAATCTCGCTGCACGTCCGCGGATCCGTGGTGCTGCATCGCCTGCACGAGAAGAACCAATCCTCGCAGGACGGCACGCGCTCCATCGAAGAAGCGGTGGCCGTGGACCCGCAGACCACGCCACTGATCGCTCAGGTCACGGGAAAGGGTCACCGCATCGCCGCCCCCGATGAGACGAACTTCGAATACGGCCTCGAGTGCATCCTCGACCACGCGGGTCAATTGATCGAGGCGGGCGCATCGAAGGCGCCGAAGTCCGCACCGCGCAAGGCCGCCGGGCGCAAGACCGCTCGTTAGGGCCCGAATTGGTTGCTAGCCTTCGGGTTCCGGAACGTGGAAGTGTTGGTCGCGCAACCGGAACGCCTCCTTGGTGCCGTACTGCGCGCGGGTCTTGACGAAATTGAACTCGTCGGGTGCGAACTGCAGGTTGGTCCCGAACGCGTGGAACAGGTAGCTGGCGACTTCCTCGCCCTGATAGGCCTGGCTCTGTTCCACCAGCCGGAAAGCCTCCTTGGCGATGACGACCCCGTCGGCCGGCATCTTGGCCGCCTTCTGCGCCCAGTACCGCGCACGTGCCGTCACTGACCCGGAATCACATGTCTCGGTAAAGATCCCGAGATGTGCGACATCACCGGCCTCGATGACATCACCGGTCAGTAGCAGGCGCCGGGCCAGTACCGGGCCCAACCGGTGGAAGAACATGTGCAGACTACCCAGAGCGGGACCGAGAAAGCGTGTCGCCGGCATGCCGATCTTGGTGTCATGGGCGATCACCGAGATATCGGTCATCAACGCCATCTCGAATCCACCGCCCAGGGCGTACCCGGCGATCTCTCCCACCGTGACCTTCGGGAAGCCCATCAGGTTGTGATAGAAGCCGAATGACTTGCGGTCCACGGTGAGCCGACGACGCTGACTGGGCTTCTTCCGAGCCGTACCATCGTCACCGGCCGCTTCGCCGTACCAGCCGTACGCGTTGTTCATGTCCGCCCCGGTGCTGAATGTGCCACCGGCACCACGCAACAGCACCACGGTGAGGTCGTCGTCTTCGGCGACCTGATCCAGACACCGTGCCATCGCGTCGCGCATGGCCGGGTCGTAGGTGTTGCGCCGCTCCGGATTGTTCAGGGTGATGGTGGCGATACGCTGCTCACGGTCGACATCAAAGAGGACCCGGTCATCGGTGGTGCCCGTGGCGGTCATGAGTCGGACTCCTTTCGGCGTCTGCCGAATTGGGTGGTGGAGAGCTGATCGGGTCGCGCGGTCACGGTGTTCACCTCACCGACGCACACCACCTCGCCGTCGTGCAGTAGCCGGGCCGTCGACGTGATCGCCCGGTCGACCCGTGACCGGGTGATGTCGAACCGCAGCTCGGTCAGCACAGGTGTCGGGCGGCGGAACGTGACGGTCAGCGACCGCGTCTTGCCGGAGAGCCCGGCGACGCAGTTGTGATGCTGCATCACGCAATCGAAGAAAACACCGATGAAGCCGCCATGCACTAAACCGGGTGGTCCCTCGTAGGCCAAGGGGAAGGCAACGGTACCGGTGGCGTACCCGGGGTCGAGTCGTTCTAGGCGATACTCGGGAAAGCACGGGTTGTAGGCGCCGATGTCGGTCGCGTGATCGAGGTAGATCCGGCGCTCATCATCGGCCCGGACACCGATGCGCGGGGCCGCGTCAGCCGGCGCCGCGGCGGTCAGTTCACGTTCCCAGTCGGCGAACTGGCCGAGCATGGTCTCTACGGTGGGGTGCGGGTGTTCCAGTGACAGCAGCAGCGAGGTGAGGCGGCGGATGGCACCGGCCGCAGCGACGGTCTGGGCAAGCGGCGCTTCGCCAAACCTGGCGCTACCGGGAGCCGCCTCGCCTGTGCCGTCGGTCATGCTTCCTCAACGTTCCGGGTTGCCCGGTTTCGGGCGTTCCCACGGTGCTGTTTTCGCCGGTAGGGTTTCCTTGCTAACTTATACACCGTAGCAATCGTATCGCCTACTGTATGGGTAACCGTATCGATCGGGCGCTGGGCGGAAAGGCCGGTTTCGAGGGTGAGCCAGGACGCCGGCGCGGCAGCTGCCGAAGGTTCGGTGACGGCGTCCCGCAGCGGCGGGATGCTGCGAATCGTCCTGGACCGACCGGCACGGCGAAATTCGTTGACGCCGTGGATGATCGAGCGACTGATCGAGTTGCTCACCGAGGCCGCCACCGATGATTCGCTGCGGGTGGTGCACCTCGGTGGCGCCGGCAATGACTTCTGCGCGGGCGCCGACTGGGTGGCCACCAACGACTCCAGCGACGAGCGGCCACGCGCCGGCGCCCTGGTGCGGCGAGTGCCGCACGCCGCGCACCGCGTCATCGAGCTGATCCACATGATCCAGTTACCGGTGGTCTGCAGCGTGCGTGGCTGGGCCGTCGGCATGGGCTGCAATCTCGCGCTGGCTGCCGACTTCACCGTCGCCGCGGTCGATGCCATGTTCTGGGAGCCATTTGTGGAGCGTGGGTTCAGCCCGGATTCCGGTGCTACCTGGCTGCTGCCCCGCTTGATCGGCCTCGCCCGCGCCCGGCGAATGCTGTTGTTGGGCGAGAAAGTCGGCGCGGCGGATGCGGCCGACTGGGGTTTGATTCATGATGCCGTAGCTCCATCCGAACTCGACGACACCGTGGACGCATTGCTGACACGCCTGGCCGGCGGCCCGACCGTTGCCATCGGGCTGGCCAAGCAGGCCATGAACCACGCCGCGCACGCGACCCTGGGTCAAGCGATGACTCAAGAGCTGTTCAATCTGGAAATGTCATGCCGGACCAAGGATTTCAAAGAAGGTCTGGACGCATTTCGGCAACGACGCGCACCGGAATTCCGGGGCCGTTGAGTGGCCTCCGGAGAGCTGAGAGGGGAAGCGGACATGCCTGCGTTCGACAACATCCTTTACGAACTCGACGGGCATACGGCCACCATCACGCTGAATCGCCCAGCGGCGCTGAACGCCCTGAGCCCGCTCATGATCACCGAACTGCGGGCCGCCTACCACGAAGCCGAGAATGACGACCGGGTCTGGCTGACCATCGTCACCGGCACCGGCCGCGCGTTCTGCACGGGAGCCGACGTCAAGGCGATCCCCGAGGACGGCAAGGTGATCTACGAGCGGCCGTACCTGTCGACCTACGACCAGTGGGAGGCGCCGCAGGAAGGGACCCCACCGTTTCGAAGCACCGCCAAACCGGTGGTGACCGCGGTCAACGGCCTGTGCTGCGGGGCGGGCATGGACTGGGTGACCACGTCCGACATCGTCATCGCCTCCGAGCAGGCCACGTTCTTCGATCCGCATGTCAGCATCGGGCTGGTGGCGGGACGGGAGATGGTTCGCGCATCGCGGGTGCTGCCGCGCTCGATCGCGCTGCGAATGGCGTTGATGGGTAAGCACGAACGAATGGATGCGCAACGGGCCTATCAGCTCGGGCTGGTCAGCGAGGTCGTCGAGCACGATCGCCTGTTGGACCGGGCCCGTGAGATCGCCGACATCGTCAACTCGAACGCTCCGCTCGCGGTCCGGGGCACCAGACTGGCCATCCTCAAAGGCCTCAACGTCCCACTGCACGAGGCCGAGATACTGGCCGAGACGTTCCGCGAGCGGGTACTGCGCACCGACGACGCGCAAGAAGGCCCCAGGGCCTTCGTCGAGAAGCGCAAACCGGATTGGCAGTGCCGCTGATGAGCTTTCGAACAATCGAACTCGAGGTCGACGCCGCCGACCATGTCGCGACCATCACGCTGAACAGGCCCACGCGGCTCAATGCGTTCAACCGGACCATGTGCATGGAGATGGCCGACGCATGGCGGACGGTGAAGCTCGACGACTCTGTGCATGCGGTGGTGTTGCGCGCTGCAGGCCCGAGGGCTTTCAGCGCCGGACTGGATGTCAGGGAGTCCTATGGCCAACCCGACAACATCTGGAACCACGAGGACCCCGGCGAATATCTGAGCCCCAAGTGGCGGAAGATGTGGAAGCCGGTGGTGTGCGCGGTTCAAGGGATGTGCACCGCGGGAGCGTTCTATTTCGTCAACGAATCCGATGTGGTCATCTGCTCCACGGATGCAACCTTTTTCGATTCGCATGTGTCCGCCGGACTGGTGTGCGCGCTGGAGCCGATCGGGCTGATGCGCCGCATCGGCCTTGGTGAGACGCTGCGGATGGCGCTGATGGGCAACGACGAACGCGTCAGCGCCGACACTGCCCTGCGTATCGGACTGGTGTCGGAAGTCATTGAGCCCGAATGTTTATGGCCGCGGGCACACGAAATCGCGGCGGCGATCGCGACCAAGCCGCCGGCTGCCACCCAGGGCACTGTGAAAGCGATCTGGGAATCGCTCGACAAGCCTTACCGCGTGGCGATGGAGCAGGGCCTGATCTATACCCGTCTGGGCAACCCGATCGGCACCGCGCAACTGGCCGCGGAGGACGCTGAGCAGCGGAAGCCCCAGATCCGCTAGTGCCCGTTCACCCGCTCAGCCAGCGCATCGCCGATGCGCTGGCTTTGCAACCGGACGCACCCGCCGTCGAGTTCGACGGCCGGTGGTTCTCCTGGGGGCAGATCGGGACGGCGGCCTGCCGGATCGGTTCGTCGTTGCCGGGCGCCGACGTCGGAATCTTGTTGCGCAACCGGCCCGCACAGGTGGCCGCGCTGCTCGGTGTGCTGATGAGCGGCGCGACCGTGGTGACCATCAACCCGGCTCGCGGGGACGAGCGCACCCGGGCCGACCTCGCAGGGTTGCGGTTGTCGGTGGTGCTGGGCGAACCCGACGACCTGACCGCAGTACTCACCGAAAACCCGGGTAACGCAACGATTTCGCTCGCCGGCATCTTCGAAGGGCCCGACCGGTCGATGACGGTGGTGGGGCCGTGTTCGGGGGTCGCGGTGCGGATGCTGACCAGCGGCACCACCGGACCACCCAAACGCGTCGACATAAGTTACGACACATTGGCCCACAGCGTGATGGGCCCGGACTACCGCACGGTACCCCCGCCTGCCGAGGTACGGCGCGGTGTCGCGGTCGTAAACTCGCCGCTGGTTCACATCGGTGGCGTGTACCGGGCATTGCAATGCGTGGTCCAAGCGCGGCCATTCGTTCTGTTGGATCGCTTCGAGCTCAGCAGCTGGGCCGCAGCGGTACGCAAGCACCGGCCACGCACGGTGTCGCTGGTTCCGGCAGCGTTGCGGACCGTGTTGCACTCCGGCCTGACCCGCGACGACCTGGCCGGTGTCCGCACCGTCACCTGCGGCACGGCACCGTTGTCGGCCGACGACGCCGATGCCTTCACCGCGAAGTACGGCATCCCCGTGCTCACCTCCTATGCCGCAACCGAATTCGGTGGGGGTGTCGCCGGCTGGACGCTGGCCGACCACCAGCGGTACTGGGCGGCCAAACGCGGCAGCGTGGGCCGCGCCAATCCCGGCACGCAGCTACGCGTCGTCGACGAGACCGGCTCTGTGGTCGGCCCCGATCAAGTCGGCCGGCTCGAGGTCAAGCCCGCGCAGCACACCTCGGCGCAGTGGATGAAGACTACGGACCTGGCCCGCATCGACGCGGAGGGCTTCGTCTGGATCGTGGGCCGGGCGGACCAGGCCATCATCCGCGGTGGCTTCAAGGTGATGCCCGACGACGTGCGCAGCGCGCTGGAGAGCCACCCCGCGGTGGCCGGGGCGGCCGTCATCGCACGCGCCGACGCGCGGCTCGGCGAGACGCCGGTGGCCGTGGTGGAACTGCGGAAACCCGCCGCCACCGAGGACCTGGTGTCCCATCTGCGGAAGCGCCTGGCGCGATATGAGATTCCCACCGACATCGTCGTCGTCGAACGCATCCCCCGCACGCCCTCCGGCAAACCCGACCTCGGCGCGATCCGCGAGTTCTTCCAGCCTGACCATGCCCACTGAACCGGCCACGATCGCGAAGCTGCTTCGACAACAGTCTGATTCGCGCCCTGGCCATCCGATGCTGGTCTGCGACGCCGACCGCATCAGCTATTCCGAGGCCGAACAACGCTCGGCGCGCCTGGCCCGAGGGCTGATCGCACTGGGAGCGGGCAAGGGCACCCACGTGGGTCTGCTCTATCCCAACGGTCCCGATTTCGTGGTCGCAATGTTGGCGGCCGCCCGTGTCGGCGCGGTCGTGGTGCCGTTCTCCACCTTCGCAACGGCGCGCGAACTGCGCGAACAGCTGGTGCACGCCGATGTGGCGATGCTGTTGAGCGCCAGCTCTTTCCGATCCCATGACTACGCGCTGCGCCTCGCCGAGGCTTTCGGTGGGGAGAACCTCGACGGTGAGCTCTTCATCACCGACGCGCCGGTGCTGCGCCACATCGCCGACGTCGAGCGGGTGTCACAGCTCAGTGCGAACGTCCCCCTGGAACTGTTGCGCGCGATGGAGGACGACGTCGATGGCTGTGACGTGTTGACCATCGTGTACACGTCCGGTTCGACCAGTGCCCCCAAGGGGGTGGTGCACACCCAGGCCGCGCTGATCGGCCATCAGCGCAATCTCAATGCGATCCGCGGGTTGACCCCGGATGACAGACTGTTCTGCAATTCGCCGTTCTTCTGGATCGGCGGCTTCGCGTTCGCACTCCTGGCGACGCTGGTCGCCGGATCGACTCTGGTGTGCTCCAACTCGGCTGACGCGGGTGCCGTGCTCGATCTGATCGAAGCCGAAAAGCCGACCCTGACCAACGGTTTCGTGGCCGGTGTGGCGCACCTGACCGATCATCCGACCTACCCCGAGCGCGATCTGTCGTCACTGCGTCGAGGAAATCTGTATCCGATCATGGCCCCGGAGGTCCGCCCATCCGATCCGGAGCTGCGACACAACATGCTCGGCATGACCGAAGCTGGAAGTGTCCTGCTGATCAGCGCGGACGAATCCGATCAACCCGAGCAGCGGCGCGGCTCGTACGGCACACCGGCGCCGGAGTTCCAGACGTTGATCGTCGACCCGGATACCGGCGGGCAAGTGCGCCCCGGCGAGGTCGGCGAACTCTGGATCCGGGGACCGCACGTCATGCAGGGCTATTACAAACGCAGCCGCGAGGAGTGCTTCGACGCAGACGGCTGGTTCCACACCGGCGATCTGCTCCGCGCGGACGATGACGGATTCTTTTATTTCGCCGGCCGACTGGGCGGCATGATCAAGACCGCCGGCGCCAACGTCTCTGCCGCCGAGGTGGAGAGGGCGATGGCCGGCATCGGCGTCACCGCGCACGTGGTCGGGATACCCGACGCGACGCGCGGGCAGCTGGTGGCCGCCGTGGTCGTCCTGCCCGACGGGTCGCACGGCTTCGACGAGGCGGCACTGCGGTTGCGCCTTCGGACGGAACTCTCCGCCTACAAGATCCCACGTCGCTTCGTTGCCCTGCCGCGCGGCCGGATACCGCTGCTGTCCAGCGGAAAGGTCGACGCGCTGCGACTCAGGACGCTGTTCGATGACTGACACCATCGATCGTCTGGTGCGACTGCAGGCCGCCGCGCATGACGCCAAGGCCGCGGTGATCGATCCCACCGGCCGCCTCAGCTACCACGAAATAGACGCCACCACAGCTGAACTGGCCGGCGCACTGATCCGGTTCGGCGTGCGTAAAGGCACCCGGGTCGGGTTGATCATGCCCAACTGCTCCCGCTGGGTGCAGATCGCCGTCGCGGCGACCCGCATCGGTGCGGTGCTGGTGCCGCTGAGCACACTGCTGCGGCCCGCCGAACTGATCGCCCAACTGCGGACGGCGGCCGTGCAGGTCCTGGTGAGCGTCGAGGAGTTCCGCGGTCACCGGTACCTCGACGCCGTCCATTCCGTCTCGCGTACCGAACTTCCAGCGTTACAACGCGTCTGGACGGCCGAGGGGCTACAGCACCTCACCGCCGACGAACCGGCCCGCCGGATCGTCGACGCCATGGCCGCAACGGTGACCCCGGCCGATCCGCTCGTCATCATCTTCACGTCGGGCAGCAGCGGCGCGCCCAAGGGCGTCATCCATTCGCATGGCAGCGCTTTGGGCGCGGTGCGCTCAGGCTTGGCGGCACGCTGCATCACCTCGGACAGTCGACTGTATCTACCCATGCCGTTTTTCTGGGTAGGCGGCTTCGGCAGCGGAATCCTCTCCGCGCTGCTGGCCGGAGCCACCCTGGTAACCGAGGAACGGCCGGCGCCCGCCACCACCCTGCGGTTGCTGGAACGTGAGCGGGTCACGCTGTTCCGCGGCTGGCCCGATCAGGCCGAGGCCCTGGCACGTCACCCGGATCGGGCTGATGTCGACCTTTCCGCACTGCGTCCCGGCAGCCTGGAGGCGCTGCTGCCCCTCGAGCAGCGTGCCCAACCCGGCTCGCGGGCAACGTTGTTCGGCATGACGGAGGCATTCGGACCGTACTGCGGCTATCCGGCCGACACCGACCTGCCGGTCACGGCGCGGGGCAGCTGCGGAAAACCGTTCGCCGGCATGGAAGTCCGCATCGTCGATCTTAAGTCGGGTCGACCGGTTCCGGCCGGAACCGTCGGCATGATCCAGCTGCGGGGACCCCACACGCTGCGCGGCATCTGCCGGCGCAGCCGGGAAGAAGTGTTCACCACCGACGGCTTCTACCCCACCGGCGACCTGGGCCGCCTCGACGCACAAGGCTTTCTCTACTTCCACGGCCGATCCGACGACATGTTCAAGGTCAACGGCGCCACCGTCTATCCCGGTGAAGTCGAACGGGCACTCCGCGGCGTCGTCGGCGTCCACAACGCCTTCGTCACCGACGTCGACGGCCAGGTTGGTGCCGCGGTGCTGGGTAGCGGACTGGACGCCGGCCAGCTGCGCAGCGCGGTACGAGAAGTGCTGAGCGCGTTCAAGATTCCCACGGTGTGGCTCTTGCTGAACTCCGATGACGACGTGCCCCGTGGCGGTACCGGAAAGGTCGACACCCGTCGGCTGCGGGAGCTGCTGAGTGCTCAGGGCACCCGCGTCCAGGGCTGACAGTTCTGCGACTCGAACGCCTTGACCGAGGTGTTGATGTTGGCGAACATCGGGCCGACCGAGATGTTCGTCTGCAGCACATGCTCCTTGTTGGCGTCGGGCGTGCTGTAGGTGAACCACGCGCACATCGAGTCCTGGGTCGGCACGTTGTTGATCCACACCCCGAACGTCGAGGCCGACCCGGCAGTGCGGTAGAGACCGGGCGCTATGTCAGGCCCGACCACGAACACGCCGTTGCCCGGTATCGGGTCCAATGGCTCGGCTCCGGCCGGCGGCGCCGCCGTGATCGCTGACACGCAGGCCATGAGCACCGCGGTGGTAGGCAATACGCGCATTTGATTCCCCTGTCCTGCGACCCGTACGGGCAGCGTATGTCTCCGGTCACGCCACGACAAGGCCGTCAGTGCTCGCCTCGAACCACCACCCCACGCTCGATGAGGTGGTCGATCAATGGAATCGCGCTGGCGGCCAGATGTTCCGACATGGCAACACGGGCCTGCTCCGCATCATGCCTGGCCAGCGCATCCAGCACCCGCCGATGGTCCTTGACGGCCTGATCGGGCCAGTGCTCGATCATCGGGAACACCGACTCGGGGGCGTAGCGGGTGATCTGCGACATCAGTTGCGCGAGTTTGGCGGAATCCGCGGCGATGTTGATGGCCCGGTGAAACTCGTGGTTCAGTCGCACCGTGCGCTCGTCGTCGTCGGCGGCATACGCGGCCTCGAGCTGGAGCTGGATCTGCTGGAGTTCGCGCAACTGGGCGTCGGTGATGTTCAGCGCGGCACGCGCGGCGAGTTGTCCGCCGACGTGGGCCTGAACGTTGGCGACATCGGCGAGGTCGCGCTGCGTCAGCGGCAGCACCACAAAGCCGCGTCGGGGTTGTTGGGCGACAAGACCTTCGGCTCGCAGCGCGAACAGTGCCTCCCGCACGGGCGTCACGCTGATGCCCAGTTCCATGGCCAGCTGGTCCAGTCGCACGTACTGCCCCGCGGCGTAGGTGCCCTCGAAGATCCGCTTCCGCACGAAGGCCGCGACGTCCTCGGAAAGTTGCGGACGCGCACCGAAGTCGGGAACGGTCATGGCTTCACACCCGGTACTCGTCGAGCAGCCGCTTGCTGATGATGGACTTCTGGATCTCGCTGGTGCCCTCGCCGATCAGGAGGAACGGGGCATCGCGCATCAACCGTTCGATCTCGTACTCCTTGGAGTAGCCGTAGCCGCCGTGAATCCGGAAACTCTGCTGGGTCACCTCGGAACAGAACTCGCTGGCAAGGTATTTCGCCATTCCCGCGGCCACGTCGTTGCGTTCCCCGGAGTCCTTCAAGCGCGCGGCGTTGACCATCATCAGATGGGCGGCTTCGACTTTGGTGGCCATCTCGGCCAACTGGAATGCGATGGCCTGGTGATCGGCGATCGGCTTGCCGAAGGTCTGCCGCTGCTGGGCGTAACGCACCGCCAGTTCGAAGGCGCGGAGCGCGATCCCGCAGGCACGGGCCGACACGTTGACCCTGCCGACTTCGATGCCGTCCATCATCTGGAAGAAGCCCTGGCCGGGCCGGCCCCCCAGGATGTCATCGGCACTCGCGCCATAGCCGTCGAAGATGAGTTCGGTGGTGTCGATACCCTTGTATCCCAGCTTGTCGATCTTGCCGGGGATGATCAGGCCGGGCACCACTTCGCCGAATCCCGTTGGCTTCTCGACGAGAAAGGCCGTCAGGTTGCGGTGCGGTTTGTCCGCACCTTCGTCGGTGCGCACCAGCACCGCCACTAGCGTCGAGCTACCGCCGTTGGTGAGCCACATCTTCTGGCCGTCGATGGTGTAGGTCCCGTCGGAGTTGCGGGTGGCGCGGGTGCGGATGGCGGCCACATCCGAACCCAGTTCGGGTTCTGACATCGAGAAGGCGCCGCGCGTCTCGCCGGTGGCCATGCGCGGCAGGAATCGTTGCTTCTGTTCGTCGGTGCCGTGCTTACGCAGCATGTACGCGACGATGAAATGGGTGTTCAGCACGCCCGAGACGCTCATCCAGCCGCGGGCAAGCTCTTCGACACACAACGCGTAGGTCAGCAGCGACTCCCCCAGCCCGCCGTACTCCTCCGGGATCATCAGCCCGAACAGGCCCATGTCGCGCAATCCGTCGACGATGGCCTGGGGATAGGAATCGCTGTGCTCGAGTTCCTGGGCGTTGGGTATGACCTCCTTGTCGACGAATTGACGTACGGTGGCCACGATCTCGGTCTGGACGTCGGTGAGTCCGAGTGTCTGGGCGAGTTTGGTCATGTGCTGGATTCCTCTCAGCCTGCGATGGTTTTCGCGCCGGCCAGCCGCGTGATGTCGTCGGCCGTCAGACCCAGGTACTGGGCCAGCACGTCGGCGGTGTCTGCCCCGAGCGCCGGCGCGGCCGCGCTGGCGAGGTGCACACCATCGAAGGCGGCCGGCATTGCCGGGGCCAGATAGTCGCCTACTCCCGGCTGGTGCAGGCGGGAAAACAGTGGGTTGTGAGTCACTTTCGGGTCCCCGGCCACCTCGGCGAAGGTGCGGTACCTCTCGTGCAGCACGGTGGTAGCGGCCAGCTCCGCGCCGATCTGCTCCGCATCGTGGTCGGCGAACCAGACGGCGAACAGACCCGACAGCACATCGCGATACCGGTAGCGGTCCCCTTCCGAACCGAAGTCCACCTGCAGCGCCTCGGCCAGCGCCGAGACGGCCGCACCGGTGCCTGTCACCTGCACCAGGTCGCGAAAGTGCCGTCGCGTCAACAAGACAACCATGAACCTGGCTCCATCGCGACTCACGAAGTCCTGACCGTACTGGCCGAAGATGGAGTTACCCACTCGCGGCCGCTGGGTCCCGAGCACCTGCGGTTCGGTCAGCAGGCCCAGGTTTCCCGCAGTGGCCAGCGCGACGTCTTCGAGCGCGATGCTGACGCGGGCTCCGTGACCCGACTGGTCCCGGCGGCGCACCGCCGACACGACGGCCAGCGCGGCATACAGGCCGCAGCTGACGTCCCAGGCCGGCAACACGTGGTTGATCGGGCCGGCGTGCTCGGCCGGACCGGTGACGAGCGGGAACCCGACGGCGGCGTTGACGGTGTAGTCCACTCCGGTGGACCCGTCGCCGCGCCCCAGCAGCTGAACATGGATGACGTCGGGCCGTCTTGCCGCCAGGGCCTCGTACCCCAGCCAGGTCATACCGGCGGCGTTGGTGACGATGATCCCGTCGGATTCGGTGACCAGTCGCTGGACCAGTTCCCGTCCTTCATCGGAGCGCAGATCGACGGTGACCGAACGCTTTCCCTTGTTGAGCCCGGTCCAGTAGATGGAGGTGCCGTCCTCAGACAATGGCCAGCGCTGCGCGTCCGCCGCGCCGCCGATCGGATCAATGCGAATCACGTTTGCGCCCAGCTGATTCAGCGTCATGCCGCACAATGGTGCGGCGACGAAGCTGGACACCTCGATGACGGTGATGCCGTGCAGCGGAAGCGAGTGGCCGCTCATGTCACCCGCTCGAACACGGCCGCCAGTCCCTGGCCGCCGCCGATACACATGGTCTCCAGGCCGTAGCGCGCCCGGCGGCGGTGCAGTTCGCGCGCCAGGGTGGCCAGCATCCGTCCACCGGTGGCTCCCACCGGATGACCCAGCGAGATTCCCGAGCCGTGCACGTTGGTGCGGTCGTGGTCGGCGGCACCGAACTTCCACTCCCGCATCACCGCAAGGGCCTGGGCGGCAAAGGCTTCGTTGAGCTCGATGAGGTCGATGTCGCTGAGTTGGAGCCCGGCTTTGGCCAGCGAAACATCGGTGGCGGGCACCGGCCCGATGCCCATGATGTTGGGCGCCACCCCGGCCTGACCCCACGACACCAGACGCACCAGCGGCGTCAGGCCCAAGTCGGCCGCTTTGTCGGGGGTGGTCACCACACACATGGACGCGGCGTCGTTCTGCCCGCTGGCGTTGCCCGCGGTCACGGTGGACTCCGGGTCTTCCTTGGCGAGAACGGGTTTGAGCTTGCCGAGCGATTCCACCGTGGTGTCGGCGCGCGGGTGTTCGTCGGTGGCGATCACGTCTTCACCCTGGCGGGTGCGGACCGTAACCGGCACGATCTCTTCGGCGAGGATGCCGTTCTTCTGTGCCGCGATGGCGCGCTGGTGTGAGCGCACGGCCAGCTCGTCTTGTTCGCGCCGCGAGATCCCGTACTGCCGTCGCAGATTTTCGGCGGTCTCCAGCATGCCGCCCGGCACCGGGTAGTAGCGGCCGCCGGCCGTGGTGCGCCCGCGGGCCAGACCGTCGTGCACCTGGACGCCGGAACGTGCCCCGCCCCAACGCATATCGGTGGAGTAGAACGGGACGTTGCTCATGCTTTCGCAGCCGCCGGCGATCACCAGGTCGTTGTCGCCGGAGGTGACCTGTAGGCACGCCTGGATCACCGCCTGCAGGCCGGACCCACACCGCCGGTCGACCTGCATTCCCGGAACGGTCACGGGCAGGCCGGCATCCAGGGCCACCACCCGCCCGATCGCGGGTGCCTCGCTGCTCGGATAGCAGTGGCCGAGAATGACGTCCTGGACGGCGTCGGGGGCTAGGCCGGTGCGCTGCAGCAGGCCTTTGAGCGCGGCGACACCGAGGTCGACGGCGCTCAGCGACTTGAACATCCCTCCGTAGCGGCCGATGGGTGTCCGGACGGGTTCGCAGATCACGGCTTCCCGACGCGCAGTCCCCTGCCGAGCAGACGCAAAAGCGCCCAAATTCGCCTCCGTTTGGAGGCTTTTGCGTCTGCTCGCGCCACCAGCGGCGCCGCTCGTCACAGGTGCCGGCCCCCGGTGATCTCCATGACCGTGCCGGTCATGTACGAGGACAGGTCCGAGGCCAGAAACAGAGCGACACTTGCCACTTCGCTGGGCTCACCCGCGCGGCCCATCGGGACCTCAGCGACTTTCGAGTCCCAGATGCGCTGCGGCATGGCCTCCGTCATCGCCGAGCGGATCAACCCGGGGGCGATCGCGTTCACTCGGACACCCAGGTAGGCAAGCTCTTTGGCGGCGGCTTTCGTCATCCCGACGATCCCGGCCTTCGCAGCCGAATAATTGGTCTGGCCAACCATTCCGACCTTGCCCGACACCGAAGACATGTTGATGATGGCACCGCGCTTGTTCTCCCGCATGATCGCGGCGGCCAGCCGGGTTCCGTTCCACGTCCCCTTGAGGTGCACGTTGATGACCTGGTCGAACTGCTCCTCGGTCATCTTGCGCATGGTCGCGTCACGGGTGATCCCGGCGTTGTTGACCATGATGTCCAGGCCGCCGAATCGCGAGAGGGCGGTGTCCAGCAGCGATTGCACCTCATCGGCTTTCGTCACATCGCACCGCACTGCAGCGGCCACATCATCGCCACCGAGCTTGTCGGCCGCCGCCTGAGTTGCCTCCAGGTTGACATCGCCGAGCACCACCCGGGCGCCCTCTGCGACGAATCTTTCGGCGATCGCGAGTCCCAGCCCTTGCGCTGCCCCCGTGATCACCGCGGTCTGACCGTCCAACAACGACACCCGTGCACCCCTTCGTCGTGGCCCGCAGCCGGGCACTCCTGAGCCAATATCGTATTTCATATATGATATTGCCTTGCCAGTGCCAATCTTGCCAGAAGGAGCTGCCTCACATGACTTCAGCGGTCCCCGAAGTCTCTGACGAGGATTTTCAGGAAATCCTGGCGCAGACCCGCCACTTCATCCGCACCGCCGTCGTCCCGCGTGAGCAGGAGATCCTCGACGAGGATCGGGTGCCCGACGATCTGCGTGACCAGGCTAAAAAAATGGGCCTCTTCGGCTACGCGATCCCGCAGGAGTTCGGCGGGCTCGGTCTCAACCTGGTGCAGGACGTCGAGATGGCGATGGAACTGGGGTACACCTCGTTGGCGCTGCGGTCGATGTTCGGCACCAACAACGGCATCGCAGGCCAGGTCCTGGTCGGCTTCGGCACCGACGAACAGAAGGGTCGGTGGTTGGAGTCGATCGCGTCCGGTGACACCGTCGCCTCCTTCGCCCTGACCGAACCCGGCGCCGGCTCCAACCCGGCCGGCCTGAAGACGAAAGCCGTTCGTGACCAACAGGACTGGGTCATCGACGGGCAGAAGCGGTTCATCACGAATGCCCCCGTCGCCGACCTGTTCATCGTCTTCGCCCGCACCCGGCCCGCCGACGACAAAGGTTCCGGCATTGCCGTGTTCCTGGTCCCGGCCCATGCGCCCGGCGTGGAGGTCGGGGTCAAGGACGCCAAGATGGGCCAGGAAGGTGCGTGGACGTCCGACGTCAGCTTCAACGAAGTACGCGTCGACGACACCGCGCTCATCGGCGGCAATGAAGACATCGGCTACCGCGCGGCCATGACCTCCCTGGCGCGCGGACGGGTTCACATCGCCGCAATCGCGGTGGGCGCGGCGCAACGCGCACTCGACGAATCTGTGGCCTACGCCGCGACCGCAACCCAGGGCGGCACACCGATCGGCAACTTTCAGCTGGTGCAGGCAATGCTGGCCGAGCAGCAGACCGGCGTGCTGGCCGGCCGTGCACTGGTCCGCGACACAGCGCGGCAGTGGGTCGACAATTCCGACCGGCGCATCGCGCCGTCGGCGGCCAAGTTGTTCTGCACCGAGATGGCCGGGAAGGTAGCCGATCTCGCGGTACAGGTACACGGGGGCAGTGGCTACATGCGCGGGGTTCCCGTCGAACGCATCTATCGCGATGTGCGACTGCTGCGACTTTACGAGGGCACCAGCGAGATTCAGCAACTGATCATCGGGTCCAACCTCATCAAGGCGGCACAGCGATAAAGAGCTACTCCTGCCCGGAGTATCGCTCCCACGTCGACTGCCGGTTGATGCCCAACGCTGCACCGATTTTCGCCCACGCCAGGCCGCGTCGGCGTAGCTCCCGCACCCTGGAACGCAGGTCGGTTTCGGCGTGGCGGGCTCTCGGCCGGCCCTTACCGACTCATCGCCGAGGGGGGGGTGTTCGACACCTTCGACCCGAAGGGGGTCGGTGACATGATTCAGGGGTTCGCCGCCAGCATGGACACGCACGTCGTTCGCGTCGTGAACGCGCCGGACGCGCGCGCTCGGCGTAACGCCATCGACGAAGCGGTCAAGCGCCTGAAGCTGTATGGCGTTGCGACGGACCGGATCCTGGGTCTGCCCGACGGGTCGACAGTGGTGCTCACGCGCAAGCAGGTGGAGAAGATGGTGGTACTTCTCCCGAGCGGGTGATCAACCGATCAGGTCCAGGGTCCCCAGATCCCGGATCGCCCGACACCCGCGGGTGAGCATGGTCAGCACCATGTCGTCGCCGCGGTCGGTTGAGGACGCGAACGCGAACCCCAGCGCCGAGATCAGTGGCGCCTGAACAACTCCCAAGCGATAGTCACGCCAGCAGGTGTCACGGTCATACCCGGTGACGCCATGGCTCAGCAGCCCTTGGTGATAATCGTCGACCAGGCCCTGCTCGATGTCCGCGCGAAGTCGCGAATCGAGGCTGGTGGCCGTGAAATACGCCAGATCCCGGGCCGGGAGCCCGATACCGAGCGTCTGCCAGTCGACGACGCTCACCCGGGTGCGATCGGGATCGAACAACAGGTTGTCCAGGCGGTAATCACCGTGCAGCAAGGCATACCGGTCATGCTCGGACAGTAACCACGGCGTCACCACACGCATTGTGGCACGGAATGTTTCACGATCCTGCTCAGTCATCCGGTCGCCCAGTTTCTCGAGCGTGATGTCCGCGCTCAGCTGAGCCACGTCACCGAGCCCCTTGGCCGAGTCCTGGTCGGGGCGCCCGAATGCGATGCCGGGCAGGTCCAGCCACTCCGGATCACACCAGGTCGGTCCGTGCAGACCGGCCAACGCGGTCACCGCCAACCGCGCCTCCTGCTCACCGCAACCCGCGATCTGATCACCCTGTACCGCTGGTGCCTGGTCAGCCAGCAGCAGTGCGTATTCCATTGCATCATCGGTGATCTCGCAGTAATAGCACTTCGGTACCGGCACCCGCACCCGGTCGGCCACGGAGTTGTAGAACGAGCATTCGCTGCGGTAACCGAAGACCACCCGATCTCGCACGGCGTCATCCTGTGCCGGCAACTTGATCACGAACGTTTCGGGGAGACCGCCGGGGTCCGAACCGTAGGTGGCCGCCACCCGGTAGGTGGCCCCGGTTTGCCCGGTCCCGATCGCCACCACTTCTGCGCCGGCAACCTCCACCGGCGTGCCGCGGCGACTGAGCACCGTCGACAACCACTGCGGGGTCACGTCGGCGGGGTACCGCGGGATCGACAACAGGGCACTCACCACACGCCTCCAGCCTGGTTACGAGCTACGTAGGTGACTGTAAGGCATACGGCATCGGCTTCCGTACCTCGCAGCCTAGAAGCCTTTAGGCGCTTCCTGGACGGCCCGCACCGCCGACTCGTCACCGTCGAAGTCAACCCGGGCTGCCCGGCCCACCGCGAACAGCAGCAGTTCTTCGGGCTCACCGGTGACCGTGACGGCCGGTCCGCTACCCGCAGTCAGCAGCGTCTTACCTTCGGCGGTGCGCAGCGCAACCCTTCCCGGCACTTTGGCCAGGGTGAGCCGGCCCATCAGCGGCACGGTCCGGGCCAGCCTGCTCTTCAGAGCAGGCTCGAGGGCGCGAGGCTCCCAGCTCGCGGCGGCGCGACGGACATCCTCGTGGTGGATGAACATCTCCGCCACATTGATCAGCGGGTCGAGCACTTTGAACGGCGAGTAGGCAGGCGGACCGGATGCGACCTTGCCCACCAGCTCGTCCCACCCGGTGTGCTCAGCGACCTCATTCTGGACCTTCTCGGTGTGTTTGGCGAAGAAGGGAATGAGTATGCCCGGGGCTGCGTCTGGGCGGTACTCTCTGACCACCAGATGAGCTGCCAGGTCGCGGGTTTTCCACCCTTCGCAGAGCGTCGGCGCCTCGGGCCCCGCGGCACGAATGGTCTCCACCAGCGCGGCCCGTTCGCGTTGTGCAATCGACACGTGATCTCCCGTCAGGTCCAAGGGCATTACGCAGACCCCGATCGTATCCATTCACCCCAGATCCGCAGGTTTCGAAAGTTTGTGCGATGGCTATCCGGGGTGCGGAGGTGACAGCAATGACCAACAACGAAGCACTACAGGCCCCGCAGGAGAATCCGGAGAAGGACCCCGCGGACTGGGTGACCGGCGATGAACCGATGACAGGCCCCCAACGCAGTTATGTGCAGACTCTGGCCCAGGAGGCCGGCGCTGACGTGCCCGACGACCTGACCAAGGCTCAGGCGTCCGCGCTGATCGACGAGCTGCAGCAGAAAACCGGCCGGGGCACCGGTTAGGCTGCAGTCGAACGCAATTCGCGCAGAGCGGTGCGCAAACCGCGGCGCCGGCCTGTCTCGGGATCGATGAAGCTCTCCTTCAGGCCGGCGCGCACGCGAAACTTCAACTCCGAGCGTGTCTCCGGGGCGTCGTCGGATGTCGCCTTGAGCATGCTGTCCGGCAGCGCCAGCTTCAGAATCGTCCAGAACGACTGAAAGTACTGGCGGCCAAGGGATCCCGTCGTATAGGGCAGGTCGTACTTCTCGCACAGCTCACGGACTCGAACCGAGATCTCGGCATAACGGTTGCTGGGCAGGTCCGGGAACAAGTGGTGCTCGATCTGGTAGCACAGGTTGCCGCTGATGAACGCCATCACCGGTCCGGCGTTGAAGTTGGCCGATCCCAGCATCTGGCGCAGATACCACTCCCCCGGCGTCTCGTTCTCGAACTCCTCGACCGTGAACTTCTCTGCGCCGTCGGGGAAGTGACCACAGAAGATCACCATGTAGGACCAGTAGTTGCGGATCAGGTTAGCCACGAAATTGGCCTTCATGGTCTGCTTCCAATTGCGGCCCGTCAACGCCGGGAACACCACGTAATCCTTGCCGGCCTGCTTGGCAACCTTCGTGCCGATCACGCGCAGATCCTTGCGCGCCTCCGCCCAGGTCTTCTCCTTCTTCCGGAGCTTCTTCGACTCGATGTGGTGCAACGCGACGCCCCACTCGAACAGCGTGCCCAGCAGAATGTTGTAGATCGGGTTGCCCAGATAGTAGGGCTCCCAGGGTTCGTCGCGAGTCACCCGCATGATGCCGTAGCCGACGTCGGCGTCGAGATCGACGACGTTGGTGTACTTGTGGTGGACGAAGTTGTGCGAGTGCTTCCACTGCACGCTCGGGCAGGTGGTGTCCCACTCCCACTCGGTGGAATGGATCTCCGGGTCGTTCATCCAGTCCCACTGCCCGTGAGTGATGTTGTGGCCGAGTTCCATGTTCTCGATGATCTTGGCCATGCCGAGCATCCCGGTTCCGGCCAGCCAGGCGAACCTGTTTTTACTGGCGAACAACGCAATTCGGCCACCGGCGGCGAGCGCACGCTGCAGCTGAATGGAGCGACGGATATAGCGGGCGTCGCGTTCGCCGCGGGACTCCTCGACTTCGGCACGGATCGCGTCCAACTCTTGCGCGAGTTGTTCTACGTCCTCGGCGGTCAGGTGGGCGTATTCCTTGATGTCGGTGATGGCCATCTGTTACTCCTTCAGATTTTGAGCGTGCAGTCGCCGGACGCGGTGGAAATGCAGGTCTGAATGCGGTCGCCTTCGCGGTGCTCGGTTCCCGACCGGAAGTCGCGGACATGCCCGGCTTCCAGTGGCAGCACGCAGGTTTGGCAGATACCCATCCGGCACCCGAAGGGCATCTGGATGCCGACCTTCTCCCCCGCGTCCAGCAGCGAGGTGGCACCATCGATTTCGATCGTTTTGTCGGAGACCGAGAAGGTGACCGTTCCGCCTTCGCCGCCTTTGTCGGTGGCGGCGATCGTGAAGCGCTCCATGTGCAGTTGGTCGCTGAGATCGGCTTTCTCCCACAGCTTTTCAGCGTCATCCAGTAGAGCCGATGGGCCGCAGACCCAGGCCGGTCGCTCTTTCCAGTCCGCGGCGATGTCGGCCAGCTTCCCGAACTCGAGGTGACCATCAGTTCCGGTGAGCTGCAGATGAAGTCGGTAACCCGGCTGGGAATTCTCCAGTTCACGCAGCTCTTCGCGGAAGATCACGTCGGCTTCGCTGGGCGCTGAGTGGATATGGACGATATCGGCCTGCTGCCCGCGTGACTGAAAGGTCCGCAGCATGGCCATCACCGGCGTGATACCGCTGCCGGCGGTGATGAAGAGAATCTTTTCCGGCGGCGGTTCGGGCAACGCGAAATCCCCCTTGGGAGCCGCGAGCCGCACGATGGTGCCCGGTTTGACGCCCTCCACCAGGTGGGTGGACAGGAATCCCTCGGGAGTGGCCTTGACGGTGATGGTGATGTGCTTGTTGTCCCGCCGGGGAACCGAGGTCAACGAGTAAGAACGCCAGTGCCAGCGGCCGTCGATCCGCAGACCGATGCCGACGTACTGACCGGCTTTGTAGTCCCCGGAGAATCCCCACCCCGGTTTGATCGTGACAGTGGCCGAGTCTTCAGTTTCCGGTTGTACACCCACAATCAGCCCACGAAGCTCGCGCGCGGACCAGAGGGGGTTGAGAAACTTCAGGTAGTCATCGGGCAACAGCGGCGTGGTCGCTCGGGCGGCCAGCCCGCGCGCGACGTTCGCCCAGGGCGTCGATGCTGTTTGAACACCTTCGGCCGGCGCTTTACTCCACTGCAAGACACTGCGAAGTGTCGAACCCATAGTTCTCCCCGGTGGCGTCAGAGGCTTCCGTGAGACGGTTGAAGCACGGTAACTATCAAACTTCCCGATCCGGGCGTTCGATAAACACTTGTTCGCTGAAATGAGCGAAGTGCTCAGGGGCTGAGTGCGGGCGGAGGGACTCGAACCCACACGCTCTTTCGAGCAATGGCACCTAAAGCCATCGCGTCTGCCATTTCGCCACGCCCGCTGCGTTGCTCGATCGTACCGCTCGGCTTGAGCCGAGCCGTTGCGGACGCCGAGCGTGAAACCTGGGCGGAGAATCGGCGAATTCGCCGCCCTCAGCTCACGTTGGACGACGCCGTATCCCCACGCGGTACCGTCGTAGGGTGTCCACCCCGGTCCGTACGAGGCGCCGCCGACCCGCGTTGATTGTCCTGGTCGTCTTTGCGGCATGCGGCTGCCTGGCACTGGGCTGGTGGCAGTGGACTCGGTTCCAATCGGTGTCGGGCGGCTACCAGAATCTCGGCTACGCGCTGCAGTGGCCGATGTTCGCCGCGTTCTGCGTCTATGCGTACCGTAAGTTCGTTCGCTACGAAGACGCGCCGCCCGCTCCGCGGGACACCGCCACCGAGATTCCGCCCGGCCTGCTTCCCGAACGCCCGAAACCCGAACCGCAACAGCCCGCTGATCCCGCACTGCGCGAGTACAACGCCTACCTGGCCGAACTCGCCAAAGACGATGCTGCACAGCAGAAAAGGACGACCGCATGAGCACCCCCGAGACGCCCGAGCGCAGCGCTTCGGCGTTCCCCGCCGAAAAGATCCGCACGGCGTTGCTGGCTTATCGGGTGATGGCGTGGACGACTGGAATCTGGCTGATTGTGCTGTGCGGCGAGGTCGTCTCGCACCTGGTCTACCACCACGAGATCCGGTGGATCGAAGTCGTGCACGGCTGGGTCTACTTCGTTTACGTGCTGGCCGCGTTCAACCTCGCGATCAAGGTCCGGTGGCCGATCGGCAAGACCATCGGCGTGCTGCTCGCCGGCACCATTCCATTGCTCGGCATCATCGTCGAACACCGGCAGACCAAAGAGGTCAAGGCCAACTTCCCGGTCTGACTTACAGCGCCCGCAGCGCCGGCAACAACAAGGCCAGTGCGCGGCCGCGATGGGACACCGCGTCTTTCTCCGCTGGGCTGAGTTGCGCGGCCGTCCGGCCGTCGGCGTCGGCGGGCAGAAACACCGGGTCGTAGCCGAATCCGCCGTCTCCGCGCGGCTCGTGGGCGATCGTCCCGGGCCACTCGCCGCGCACGACCACCTCATGCCCATCGGAGACCAGCGCGCAGGCCGAGACGAACGCCGCGCCGCGCCGCTCGTCCGGCACGTCGCGCATCTGCGCCAACAACAGTGCGGTGTTGGCGGCGTCGTCGCCGTGGCTACCCGACCAGCGCGCGGACAGCACGCCGGGCATGCCGTTCAACGCGGCGACCTGCAGCCCGGAGTCGTCGGCGACGCTCGGCAATCCGGTGGCGGAGAACGCATCACGCGCCTTGGCGAGTGCGTTGTCCTCAAATGTCGCACCCGTCTCGGGCGCCTCGTCGAACGGCGGCACGTCATCCAGCGACAGCAGAGTGACCCCGGACAGTCCCGCGGCGTCGAGCACCCGTTGCAACTCAGCCAGCTTCTTGCGGTTGCGGCTGGCCACCAAGAGCACGCTCAGCTTCCGAACGCCTTCGGCGACTTCGGCCCCTCGGGCAGCACGCCGGGGTACGGCAGCGCCAACGCCTCACGCTGGGCGGCGAACAATTTGTCACACGCGCCCAACGCCATGTCGAGCAGCTTGTCCAAGGTCGAGCGCGGGAAAGTCGCGCCCTCGCCGGTGCCCTGCACCTCTACCAGCGTGCCGGTGTCGGTGGCGACGACGTTCATGTCGACCTCGGCGCGGGAGTCCTCCTCATAGGGCAGATCGACGCGGACCCGCCCGTCGACGACGCCGACGCTCACCGCCGCGATCGCACACGACAGCGGCCGGGGGTCAGAGAGCTTGCCGGCCGCCGACAGGTATGTGACGGCGTCGGCCAGCGCGACGTAGGCGCCGGTGATGGCCGCCGTCCGGGTACCGCCGTCGGCCTGCAACACGTCGCAGTCGACGGCGATGGTGTTCTCGCCGAGGGCGGCCAGGTCGATGCACGCCCGCAGCGACCGGCCGACCAACCGGCTGATCTCCTGTGTGCGCCCGCCGACGCGGCCCTTGACCGATTCCCGGTCCGATCGGGTGTGAGTGGCTGACGGCAACATCGCGTACTCCGCGGTGAGCCAGCCCAGGCCGGATCCCTTGCGCCAGCGCGGCACCCCTTCGGTGACACTGGCGGTGCACATGACCTTCGTGCCGCCGAACTCGATCAGCACCGAGCCCGCCGGGTGGTCGGTGAAACCGCGGGTGATGGTTACCGGGCGAAGCTCGTCGTCGAGGCGGCCGTCTTCTCTTTTGGACACGAGGTCCACCCTATCGCCGGGCGTCTTGGGCGCACGGACGGCATTGAGTGTGCGGGCACTGCTTTCGGCGTGCGGTCACCGCGGCGACGCGCCGCAAATCGCACGGTCACCGCGCAATGAGTAGCAACCTCAGCCGGCCCGCCGGACTTCGATGGTCTCGCCGGGCACGACCGCGTGCACAGGCCCGTCGAACTCAGCCTTGGCCTCGCTGATGACGTCCTCGCGGGAGGTCCAGGGCGGAATGTGAGTCAACAGCAACTCCCGCACGCCTGCCGCCGCGGCGGCCCGCCCGGCTTCGGTGCCGGACAGATGCAGGGCGGGCGGATGCTTTGGCGAGTGCGTCCACGAGGCCTCACACAGGAAGACGTCAGCGCCCCGGGCCAGTTCCACGAGTTGGTCGCACTCACCGGTGTCCCCGCTGTAGACAAGCGAGGCCCCACTCGGATCGGTGAAACGCAGTCCGAACGACTCCGTGGGATGCGCGACGACCCGGGGCAGCACGCTCAGGGCGCCGATGTTCACCGCCTCGCCGTCGACCCAGTGGCGCACATCGAAGATGTCCGAGCAATCGTCGATTTCGCCGCCGTAGGGAGAGGAGGCCGCGCCCAGCCGCGACCAGGTGTCGCTCGGCCCGTACAGCAACGCCTTGCCGTTCGGCTTGGCCGTGGGGTGGTACCGCCGCCAGACGAACAGACCCGGCACATCCAGGCAGTGGTCCGCGTGCAGATGCGACAGCAACACATGAACCGACCCGGGATCGGCATGTCTCTGCAGCGCGCCCAGCACACCGCCGCCGAAGTCGATAACAAGCGGTGGAGTGTCCGGTGCCCGAAGTAGATAACCCGACGCGGGCGAATCCGGACCCACGACGCTGCCGGAGCATCCGAGCACGGTTAGTCGCACGGACACCACTGTGCCATGCCCGTTACCACGATGGGGAAAACATCGCCGCATTGGGCCGTCAGATTCATCGGCTTTTTCACGAGACGGGAGTCTGCCGAGCGGGTTCGACGCCGACCACCGCGGGGCCGAGGAATCGGGACGCGAGTTTGGTGAACGCCTCGGGGTCGCCGGTGGCCTCGAACACCCGGGTGGCCGGCGGGCCCTCATGAGGGCGCAGCAGGTCGAGTTCGGTGAGGACGCGGACCACCTGCTTGGCGGTCTCCTCGGCGCTGGAGACCAGGGTGACGTCCTCCCCCATCACGAGCTGGATCAGTCCGGACAGCAACGGGTAGTGGGTGCAGCCCAGCACCAGTGTGTCGACCTCGGCGCGCTGCAGCGGCTCCAGATAACCCTCGGCCAGGCCGAGCACCTGCCGTCCGCTGGTAACGCCTCGCTCGACAAAGTCGACGAAACGGGGGCAGGCCACGGCGGTGATCTCGGTGTCGCGGGCGGCGGCGAAGGCGTCCTGGTAGGCGTGGGAGGTGATGGTTGCCCGCGTGCCGATCACCCCGATGCGGCCGTTGCGGGTGGCGGCGACCGCGCGTCGGACCGCCGGCAGGATCACCTCGACGACCGGCACGTCGTACCGTTCGCGCGCATCCCGCAGGCAGGCCGCCGAGGCGGAGTTGCACGCGATCACCAGGGCCTTGACGCCGCGGCTGACCAGGTCGTCGCCGATGGCCAGCGCATGCGCGCGAATCTCGGGTATGGCCAGCGGCCCGTAGGGGCCGTTGCCGGTGTCGCCGACGTAGATGATGTCCTCGTCGGGCAGTTGGTCGATGATCGCCCGCGCGACCGTGAGCCCACCGACACCGGAATCGAAGACTCCGATGGGAGCCAGCGGCGAACTCATGACTTCGGGTGCGGCGAGCGGAGAGACCTCTTCCGCTCGCGGGCCTTGCGTTCGGGGGCCGACAACATATACGCGGCCACCACGCCGGCGATCGCACCGCACAAGTGGCCCTGCCAGGACACACCCCCGCACACACCGAGGACGGGCAGCGCACCGAGTAGCACGCCGCCGTACACGAACAGCACCACCAGGCCGATGATGATGTCCCAGACATGGCGGACGAATATGCCGAACACCAACAAGAAGGCGAGCCAGCCGAAGATCAGTCCGGAGGCGCCGATGTGGTCGGTCGGACCGCAACTGCTACCCACGTTGCCGATCAGCCAGGTCCCGAACCCACCCAAAATCCAGATGATCGCGGTGGCCCACACAAACCGGGACAGTCCGGCCAGCGTCATCAGGAAACCCAGCACCAGCATCGGGACGGTGTTGGCGATCAGATGTTGCCAATTGGCGTGCAACACCGGGGCGAAGACGATGCCCCACAGGCCGTCGGTGGTCAGTGGCCGGATGCCGTTGCGGTCCAGCCGGCCTCCGCTGAGCTGATCGATCAGCTCGACGACGTACAGCAGCGCGACGAAGGTGATGATCGTCGTCGCGCCGATCACCCAGCCCGGCTTCTTGTCCGGTTGGGTTGCCGGGGCGCGCTTGTTCATCCGCTCCTCCTCATCGCCTACCCCAAACGTCCAGGTTACCGGTACAGCACGCCACTACCCGCCCGCGACCGCCGGCAGGATGGTGACCGAGTCACCGTCGGCGACCGCGGTGTCCAAGCCGCCGGAGAACCGGACATCCTCGTCGTTGACGTAGATGTTCACGAACCGGTGCAGCCGGCCGTTATCGATGAGCCGATCGGAGATTCCCGAGTAGTTGGCTTCCAGATCGTTGATGACCGCGCCCAGCGTGTCTCCGCTCGCAGAGACGCGCTTCTCGCCACCGGTGTGGGGTCGCAGGATGGTCGGGATGGACACGGTGACGGTCATGCTGGCCTTTCTGTGGCGTGCGGTCAGTACTGCTCGACGATGTCAACAGGTTCCTCGCTCACGACACCGTTGACAATGCGGTAGCTGCGCACCTCGCTCCGGTGCGGATCGCGGGTGGACACCAACACATAGTGCGCGTCCGGTTCGGCCGCTAGGTCGATATCCATGCGACTCGGATAGGCCTCGGTGCCCGGGTGGGAGTGGTAGATGACGACGGGCACCTCGTGCGCACGCTCCAGAGCCCGCCACACCCTGAGTTGCTCGCCGGAGTCGAATCGATAGAAGCTCGGCGAGCGTTCGGCGTTGGCCATGGGGATGTGCCGCTCCGGCCGATCCGAGCCGTCCGGGCCGGCCAGCAGACCGCAGGCTTCGTCGGGGTGATCACGGCGGGCGTGAGCGATGATCGCTTCGACCAGGTCGGCTCGGATCACCAACACCGGAACACCTTCAGCTCCCGAACGCGCCGGGCAACACATCCCGGTATGCCGGTATCGCAGCCACCGACTCGGCGGCGATCACCCCGTCGAGCACGGCCCGGGCCAGGCAGTCGGCCGCGGCTGCGCCCACCACGGTGAGCAGACCGGTCTCGGGCGACAGCGCGGCGGGGGTGTTGGCCGAAGGCGGCACCTCGACGGCGCCGGTCGCCAGTGCGAACACGGTGTCGCCGTCCAGCGGAGTGTGGGCAGGCCGCAGCGTCCGGGCCAGACCGTCGTGTGCGGCGATCGCGACCCGACGGCACCCCGCAGGGCTGAGGGCCGCATCCGTCGCCACCACAGCGATGGTGGTGTTCAGCTCGCTCAGCGGGGACGGCAACTGCGCCAGCGCCTCAATCTGCTCGAATGGTGGTGCCGCAAGGCCGAACTCACCGGTCAACCCGGCCATCCAGGGCAACCCGGTGGTCGGGTCGAGGGCGTCACCGGCGGCGTTGACCACGACCAGCGCGCCGACGGTCACTCCGGACGGCAGAGTGACCGACGCCGTCCCCACGCCGCCTTTGAGCACTCCGGCCCGTGCGCCGACGCCGGCGCCGACCGTCCCGGTTTCGACCGCAGCCGCGTCGCCGGACGCGTCGGCCGCCACGCACGCCGCGTAGCCGAACTCGGCCGTGGGCCGGCAATTCCAGGCCCCGACCGGCAGATCGAAGATCACCGCGCCCGGCACGATCGGCACCACGCCGTCGCCCATGGCCACGCCGCGCTGCTGTTCCTCCAGCCAGCGCATGACGCCGTCAGCAGCGGCGAGCCCGAACGCGCTGCCGCCGGCGAGCAACACCGCATCCACGTAGCGCACGCTGTTGACAGGGTCGAGCAGATCGGTCTCCCGGGTGCCCGGTGCGCCCCCGCGGCAATCAACCGCACCCACCGTGCCAGGCGGCGGCAGCACCACGGTGACCCCGCAGGCCCACCCGGAGCCCAGAGACGCATCGGCGTCCAGACGGTGGTGGTGGCCGACGCGGATGCCGCCGACGTCGGTGATGGAGCTCATCCGGCCGGTTTGCCCATCAGCACCAGCACGAGGTACTCCTGCAACACCGTCAGCCATTGATAGACGTCGAAGTGCGCGGCCAACGGATGGTCGGCGGGCAACCGCTCCGGGCCCTGCGGGCCGATCTCGAGCATGACACCCAGGGTCAACCGAAGATCGTTGACGGCCGAGATCCAGGCGTTGGCGCTGTCCTCCGTCAGCTCGAACCTGCCGCCATTGGCCGGCAGGGTGTCCAGCAACTGTTGGGCCGCAACGCGTTTGGCGTCGATGATCTCCGGCTCGTGCAGGCTGCGCAGCGCCGAGTTCAGCGCTTCGGACGCATCGAGAGTCAACGGATCGCCTTCGTCGTTGCGATAGAAGTCGGGCAACAGGCGTCCGAGTGTCGCATCGGCCGGGCGCTCGGAGTGCCCGGTCTTGATCCCGGTGATCTCCTCGAGTTCGTCCGACGGCGACGAGGCCTGCCGCTCGTCGAGCAGGCCGACCATCGCGCTCACCAGGTTCTGCAGCAGAGCCGCCTCATGCGGGGCCAGCGACGACCGGAAACGGGGTCCGTTACGGGTTTCGACGCGCTTCCATTTGCGCACTATCAGAACTCAGCGGTCCTGCTGCATGGTCGCCCACAACCCGGCGGCATGCAGCTTGGACACGTCGACCTCCATCGACTCCCGACTGCCCGACGACACCACGGCCTTTCCTTCGTTGTGCACCTGCAGCATCAGTTTGGTGGCATGCGGCTCGCTGTAACCGAACAACTTCTGGAACACGTAGGTCACGTAGGTCATCAGATTGACCGGGTCGTCCCAGACGATGGTCACCCACGGACTCGTCGTAGCTTCGACCGGAGCGGATTCCCGTTGCCCGGTGCTGCCCGGCTTGGCCGGCGCGATCGCTACAACCATGGCGCTAAGGATACCGAGCCAGGCTTACTTTGCAGCCAGCCGATACCTTTGCGATGTGAACGACTCGGTACTTGCTGGGCTGCTGACCGACAAATACGAGTTGACCATGCTGGCGGCGGCCCTGCGCGACGGCACCGCGCACCGGCGCACCAGCTGGGAGGTGTTCGCCCGGCGGCTTCCGGCGGGCCGGCGCTACGGGGTGGTCGCCGGAACCGGCCGGCTGCTGGAAACCTTGCCGCAGTTCAGGTTCGACGACGCCGCCTGTGCCTTGCTGGCTGAATTTCTCGACGCTGACACGGTGGAGTATCTGCGGGAATTCCGCTTCCGCGGCGACATCGACGGCTACGCCGAGGGCGAGCTGTACTTTCCACACTCGCCGGTGCTGTCGGTGCACGGCAGCTTCGCCGAGTGCGTGCTGCTCGAAACCCTGATCCTGTCGATCTTCAACCACGACACGGCGATCGCGTCGGCGGCGGCACGCATGGTGAGCGCGGCCGGCGGTCGCCCGGTGATCGAGATGGGCTCCCGGCGCACCCACGAGCGGGCCGCGGTGGCGGCCGCACGAGCCGCCTACATCGCCGGATTCGCCGGCACATCCAACCTCGAGGCGCAGCGGCGCTACGGTGTGCCGTCGGTGGGCACCGCCGCGCATGCGTTCACCATGCTGCACACCACCGCTGAGGGTCCCGATGAGCTGGCGGCGTTCCGCGCGCAGGTCGAAGCGCTGGGGCCGGACACCACGCTGCTGGTCGATACTTACGACGTGACCACGGGAGTGGCCAACGCCGTGGCGGCCGCCGGTCCGGGCCTGGGTGCCGTCCGGATCGACTCCGGCGACCTCGCGGTGCTGGCTCATCAGGTGCGTGCCCAACTCGACGAGCTGGGTGCCCCCAACACACGGATCGTGCTATCCAGCGATCTCGACGAGTTCTCGATCGCCGGGTTGCTCGCAGCGCCGGTGGACAGCTACGGCGTGGGTACCTCCTTGGTCACCGGCTCGGGTGCCCCGACGGCAAGCATGGTCTACAAGCTGGTGGAGGTGGACGGAATCGCGGTGCAGAAGCGCAGCAGCCAGAAGGGGTCGCACGGCGGCCGCAAAGCGGCGCTGCGACTGTCCCGGCCCACCGGCATCGTCACCGAAGAGGTCGTGCATCCTTTCGGGCGCCCACCCTCGGCGCGGGATCCGCACCGGGTGCTGACGACGCAGCTCGTCCGCGGCGGTGAGGTCCTGGTGGACAACGACCTCACAGCGGCGCGGGAGTTGGTGGCGTCGGGGCTGCGCAGCCTGCCCTGGGAGGGACTGGCGTTGTCGCCCGGCGATCCGGCGATCCCGACACAGACCATTCCGGCCGAGCCGTGACCGAGTCTGTGCCGGAGTTGCTGGCGATCGCGGTGGCCGCGCTCGGCGGCAGCGAACGCCGCGGACAAGTGGACATGGCCACCGAGGTGGCACGGGCCTTCGAGACAGGTGAGCACCTGGTCGTGCAGGCCGGCACCGGCACCGGCAAATCGTTGGCGTACCTGGTTCCCTCGATCGTCCGGGCGGTCAGCGACGACGAGCCGGTCGTGGTGTCCACCGCAACGATCGCTTTGCAGCGCCAACTCGTCGACCGCGACCTGCCCCGGCTAGCCGATTCGCTGGCGGGTGCGTTACCGCGCCGGCCGACCTTCGCGTTGCTGAAGGGACGCCGAAACTATCTGTGCCTGAACAAGATCCACAACGGTAGCAAGGGCGACGATACCGATGACCGGCCGCAGGAGGAATTGTTCAACCCGATGGCGGTCACGGCGCTGGGCCGCGACGTCCAACGGCTCACCGAGTGGTCGGCCGAAACCGAGACCGGTGACCGGGACGACCTGAAGCCCGGTGTGCAGGACCGGTCCTGGTCTCAGGTCAGCGTCTCGGCGCGCGAATGCATCGGGGTCGCGCGCTGCTCGTTCGGCGCGGAGTGTTTCTCCGAGCGAGCCCGGGCGCGGGCCGGAACCGCTGATGTCGTCGTCACCAACCACGCGCTGCTGGCGATCGACGCCGTGTCCGACTCCGCGGTGTTGCCGGAGCACTCCTTGCTGGTGGTCGATGAAGCCCATGAACTGACCGACCGGGTGACCTCTGTTGCCACCGCCGAGCTGACGTCGGCCACGCTGGGGGTGGCCGCGCGGCGGTTGGGCCGGCTGGTGAGCCCGGAACTGGTCGATCGCCTGGAAGCGGCGTCGGCCACCTTCTCCTCCGCGATCCACGACGCCCAGCCCGGGCGCATCGACCACCTCGACGACGAGTTGGCGACGTACCTGGCCGCGTTGCGCGATGCCGCCAATGCGGCCCGTTCGGCGATCGAGAGCACCAGCGACGCGCGGGCGGCGGCGGCGCGCGCGGAAGCTGCCTCGGCGTTGATCGAGATCTCCGATACCGCGGCGCGGATCCTCGATTCGTTCGGACCGGCCATTCCCGACCGCACCGACATCGTCTGGCTGGATCACGAAGAGAACCGGGGTACGCCGCGCGCGGTGCTCCGCGTGGCACCGCTGTCGGTGGCCGAACTACTGGCCGGCAAGGTGTTCTCGCGCGCCACGACGGTGCTGACGTCGGCGACCCTGACGGTCGGCGGGGCCTTCGACGCGATGGCGCAGGCGTGGGGTCTGACGGGTGCGGACACGGCGTGGCGGGGTGTTGACGTCGGCTCGCCGTTCAGTCACGCCAAATCCGGCATCCTCTACGTCGCCGCGCACCTGCCGCCGCCGGGTCGCGACGGCACCGGCTCGGCCGAGCAGCTGACCGAGATCACGGAGTTGATCACCGCCGCGGGCGGGCGCACGCTGGGTCTTTTCTCGTCGATGCGCGCGGCCCGGGCAGCGGCCGAGGCGATGCGCGAGCGGTTGTCCACCCCGGTGCTGTGTCAGGGCGACGACAGCACCTCCGCGCTTGTCGAGCAGTTCGCCGACGACCCCGAGACCTCGCTGTTCGGAACGCTGTCGCTGTGGCAGGGCGTCGACGTCCCCGGGCCGTCGCTGTCGCTGGTATTGATCGACCGCATCCCCTTCCCCCGACCCGATGACCCGCTGCTGAGCGCGCGTCAGCGCGCGGTGGGCGCCCGCGGCGGCAACGGCTTCATGGCTGTGTCGGCCAGTCATGCGGCGCTGTTGCTCGCGCAGGGTTCGGGCCGGCTGCTGCGTCGGGTCACCGACCGCGGCGTGGTGGCGGTGCTGGACTCGCGGATGGTGACGGCCCGGTACGGGGAGTACCTGCGGGCGTCGTTGCCGCCGTTCTGGCAGACCACCAACACCGAGCAGGTCCGCGCCGCCCTGCGCCGCCTGCGCGACTCCCCTGCGCGAGCAGACGCAAACTCGCACGGATCTCCTTGAGATCGTGCGAGTTTGCGTCTGCTCGCGCTCGTACTAGGCCAGCGTGACCAGGCCGAGTTCATTGCTGTCCGCCAGCATCGGATGCCGCGGCAACACCCGCACCGTGTAACCCAGCGCGCCCGCCAGCGGCAGCGGCGTCGTCGTGGAGAAGACCTGATTGCCCCCCTCGGCGCTGCCGGTGTACGTCATCTCGACGGTGAGCGGGTCCAGCAGCTCGTCACCGCCGTCGACCCGGCCCAGCACCGCCTCGACCGTCACCTCGTCGGGTGCCAGCCCGGCCAACTGCACGGTCGCGGTCAGGGTCAGCTTCGATCCGAGCAGCGGAGAATCGGGCAGCCCGGTGCTGTCGACATCGGTGATGACGATGTGCGGCCATGCCTCCTCGGCCCGCCGCCGGTAGGCGGTCAGTTCGCGAGCCGGCTCGAACGTGCCGCCCGCGATGGTGTTGCGCCGCGACTGCGCCGCCGGGGTGTAGTACCGCTCGACGTAATCGGTGACCATCCGGGAGGCCAGCACCTTCGGACCGAGGGTCTGCAGGGTGTGGCGGACCATCTCGATCCAGCGCGGCGGCACACCATGCTCGTCGCGCTCGTAGAACTTCGGCGCCACCGCCTGCTCCAGCAGGTTGTAGAGAGCCGTCGCCTCCAGGTCGTCGCGCCGGTCCTCATCGGCGACACCGTCCGCGGACGGTATCTCCCAACCGTTTTCGCCGTCGTACCACTCGTCCCACCAGCCGTCGCGGATGGACAGGTTCAGCCCGCCGTTGAGTGCGCTCTTCATGCCGGACGTGCCGCACGCCTCCAGCGGGCGCAACGGGTTGTTCAGCCACACGTCGCAGCCCCAGTACAGCAACCGCGCCATCGACATGTCGTAGTTGGGCAGGAAGGCGATGCGATGCCGCACCTCCGGGCGGTCGGCGAACCGCACCACCTGCTGGATCAGCGCCTTGCCGCCGTCGTCGGCGGGGTGCGACTTGCCGGCGACGATCAGCTGAATCGGCCGTTCCTCGTCAAGTAACAGCCGTTCCAGCCGGCCGGGATCACGCAGCATCAGGGTCAGCCGCTTGTACGTCGGGACTCGCCGGGCGAACCCGACCGTGAGTACATTCGGGTCGAAAGCCTTTGTGATCCAACCTAATTCAGCCTCAGATGCGCCCCGCTCCAACCACGACTGCCGCAGCCGGGCCCGGACGTCCTCGACCAGCAGCTCGCGCAGCTGGGACCGGATCCACCACAGATGCCCGGCGTCGACCTGCTGCAGCCGCAACCACACGGCGGGCTCGCTGAACGAGTCCGAGCCGGCCAGCTCGCGCCCCAGCTGCAGCCACTGCGGCGCGGCCCAGGTACGCGCATGCACGCCGTTGGTGATCGACCCGATCGGCACCTCACCGGGGTCGAAACCCGGCCAGAGTTCGTTGAACATCGACCGGCTGACCTCGCCGTGCAGCAGCGACACCCCGTTGGCGCGCTGCGCCAACCGCAGGCCCATATGGGCCATGTTGAACTTGGTCGGGTCGTCCTCGGCGCCCAGGGCGAGGATGCGCTGAGTCGGCACGCCCGCCAGCAGCGTGGTCACGCTCTCGCCTTCGTCGTCGAAGTACCGCTGCACCATCTCCACCGGGAACCGGTCGATGCCGGCGGGTACCGGGGTGTGAGTGGTGAAGACCGTGCTGGATCGCACCACCGTCAGCGCGGTGTCGAAGTCCAATCCTGAGTCGGTGACCAGCTCCCGGATACGCTCGGCGCCCAGGAACCCCGCATGGCCCTCGTTCATGTGGAACACCTCGGGGGCCGGGCGCCCTTCGATGGCGGTGAAGGCGCGTATCGCCCGGACTCCGCCGATGCCGGCCAGGATCTCCTGCTTGATGCGGTGTTCCTGGTCGCCGCCATAGAGGCGGTCGGTGACACTGCGCAGGTCGTGCTCGTTCTCCGGGACGTCGGAATCCAGCAGCAGCAGCGGCACCCGACCGACCTGCGCGACCCAGATCCGCGCCCGCAACCGCGCGGAGTCCGGCAGCGCCAGCTCCACCAGCACCGGATCGCCGGTGGCGTCGGTGAGCAGGCGCAACGGCAACCCCTGCGGATCCAGCGACGGATAGGTCTCCTGCTGCCAGCCGTCGGCGGTCAGGGACTGCCGGAAGTACCCCGAGCGGTAGTACAGACCGACGGCGATCAGCGGCAATCCCAGGTCCGACGCCGCCTTCAGATGGTCACCGGCGAGGATTCCGAGGCCACCGGAGTAGTTGGGCAGCACTTCGGCAACGCCGAACTCCATCGAGAAGTATGCGATTCCGGTGGGCATCTGGACGCCGGCGGCCTCCTGCTGCTGGTACCACAGCGGGCGGCTCAGGTAGTCGTTCAGGTCGGCCGCGAGCTCATCGAGCCGGCGCAGGAACTCTTCGTCGGCCGCGAGCTCGTCGAGCCGGGCCGGTTTCACCGCGCCGAGGACCGCAACAGGGTCCTTGCCGCACTTGGACCACAGGTCGGGGTCGATGGTCGCGAACAGGTCCTGCGTGGGTTTCTCCCACGACCAACGCAGGTTCGTGGAGAGCTGATCCAGTGCGGCCAGGCGTTCCGGAAGGTGGGCGCGGACGGTAAAGCGACGGAGGGCTTTCACGCATCTCAACCTTAGTGCGGTTTTGGCTGCGTGCAGCGTTACACAGCGACCACTTATCGAGTGCGCTTCGGCACTCGCCGGTGTAGCCGGACACTAGGGTGGGTATGGGGCGCAAAGAGGCGACAGACATCGAGCTGACGAACGACACCTCAACGACGACCGGTGCGGCCGGCTGGGGTGATGAACCCGAAACGCCCCGGCGACGATGTGGCGCAACGACGGGCCGCGCGGAGCCGGGCAATCGAATGGAGTGATTGGTGCCCGGTCGTATCGAGATCGACGACGTCCAACCCGTGGTCTCGTGTGGTACGTACCCCGCCAAGGCGGTCGTGGGTGAGGTGATCCCGGTCAGCGCCGCGGTGTGGCGCGAGGGTCACGAGGCCGTGGCCGCGACGCTGGTGGTGCGGTACCTCGGTTCGCGCTACCCGCAGGTGGCCGATGGCCGCGGGATGAAGGCGGTGCAGGTCGCCGAGCAGCAGGCTGGGGGCGCCGAGGTTGCCGAGAAGGTGAAGCCGCGGCACTTCCCGATGACGATGGGCCTCGAGCCGTTCGTATTCCACGGACAATTCGCCCCAGACAGGGTGGGATTGTGGACTTTCCGGGTAGACGGGTGGGGTGACCCGATTCATTCCTGGCGTCATGGGCTGGTCGCCAAACTCGATGCGGGCCAGGGCGAAAAGGAACTTTCCAACGATCTGCTGGTGGGTGCCGCGCTTTTCGAGCGCGCCGCCACCGGAGTGCCGCGCCAGCAGCGCAACCCGCTACTCGAAGCCGCCGCCGCGTTGCGTAGGCCCGGTGATCCGTTGACCCGCACAGCGTTGGCGTTGGCACCCGAGATCGAGGACCTGTTGGATCAGTTCCCGTTGCGGGAGTTGGTCACCCGCGGCCAGCAGCACGGCGTCTGGGTGGATCGGCCGCTGGCCCGCTTCGGTTCCTGGTACGAGATGTTCCCGCGTTCGACCGGCGGCTGGGACGCCGATGGTCACCCGGTGCACGGCACGTTTGCCACCGCCGCGGCGACGCTTCCGCGGATCGCCGAGATGGGCTTCGACGTGGTGTACCTGCCGCCGATTCACCCGATCGGCAAGGTGCATCGCAAGGGCCGCAACAACAATCCGACCGCCGCTCCCGGTGACGTGGGATCGCCCTGGGCGATCGGCAGTGACGAGGGGGGCCACGACGCCGTCCACCCCGCGCTGGGCACGATCGACGATTTCGACGATTTCGTCGCCACCACAAGAGATTTGGGGATGGAGGTAGCGCTGGACCTGGCGCTGCAGTGCGCCCCGGACCATCCGTGGGCACGTGACCACCGCAACTGGTTCACCGAACTGCCCGACGGCACCATCGCTTACGCGGAGAACCCGCCGAAGAAGTACCAGGACATCTACCCACTGAACTTCGACAACGATCCCACGGGGCTCTCCAACGAGGTGCTGCGCGTCGTGCGGCATTGGATTGAACACGGGGTCAAAGTGTTTCGGGTCGACAATCCGCACACTAAGCCGCCGGACTTCTGGGCCTGGCTGATCGGTCAAGTGAAAGCCGTCGACCCCGACGTGCTGTTCCTGTCCGAGGCGTTCACCCCGCCGGCGCGCCAGTACGGGCTGGCCAAGCTCGGCTTCACGCAGTCTTACAGCTACTTCACCTGGCGCACGGCGAAGTGGGAGCTCACGGAATTCGGAAACGACATCGCCAAACTCGCTGACTTCCGCACCCCCAACTTGTTCGTCAACACCCCGGACATCCTGCACGAGGTGCTGCAGCATCACGGTCCGGGCATGTTCGCCATCCGCGCGGTGCTGGCGGCGACGATGAGCCCGGCGTGGGGGGTCTATTCCGGTTACGAGCTGTTCGAACACCGGGCGGTGCGGGAAGGCAGCGAGGAATACCTGGACTCGGAGAAATACGAATTGCGTCCCCGCGACTTCGCGGGCGCGCTGGCCGAAGGCCGGTCACTGGAGCCGTTCATCACCCGGCTCAACGAGATCCGGCGGCTGCACCCGGCTCTGCAGCAGCTGCGCACCATCCACTTCCACACCGTGGACAACGACGCGCTACTGGCTTACAGCAAGTTCGACGCGGAAACCGGCGACTGCGTCCTGGTGGTGGTGACGCTGAACGCTTTCGGTCCCGAAGAAGCGACCTTGCATCTGGACATGGCGGCACTGGGCATGGAGCCCTACGAGCGCTTCTGGGTGCGCGACGAGATCACCGGCGAGGAATACCAATGGGGGCAATCCAATTACATCCGCATCGACCCGGGCCGCGCTGTCGCCCACGTCATCAACATGCCGCTCATACCCGAGGAATCCCGAATCACGTTGCTACGCAGGAGGTGAGGGCAAGTGAATCACACCGATGAACTCGCCGAAACACATCTGGCGCCCGACCCCGCCGAACTGGCCAGCCTCATCGCGGGCACTCATCACAACCCGCATGGCGTTCTGGGCGCCCACGAATACGCCGACCACACCGTCATCCGGGCCTTCCGTCCGCACGCCACCAGTGTCGTGGCACTCGTCGGCGAGGACAGGCTGCCCCTGGAGCACCTCGATTCCGGCGTGTTCGCCGTCTCTCTGCCGTTCGTCGACCTCGTCGACTACCGCCTGGAGGTGACGTACGACGGGTCCGAACCCCACACCGTCGCGGATGCGTACCGGTTCCTGCCCACCCTCGGGGAGGTGGACCTGCATCTGTTCGCCGAGGGACGCCACGAGCGGCTCTGGGAGGTGCTGGGCGCCCATCCCCGGACGTTCACCACACCCGACGGCGTGGTCACCGGGGTGTCTTTCGCGGTGTGGGCTCCGAATGCCAAGGGCGTCAGCCTGATTGGTGAGTTCAACGGCTGGACCGGAACCGACGCCCCGATGCGGGTGCTGGGGTCCTCCGGCGTATGGGAATTGTTCTGGCCCGAATTCCCGATCGATGGTCTGTACAAATTCCGGGTGCACGGGGCCGACGGTGCCGTCACCGATCGTGCCGACCCGTTCGCGTTCGGCACCGAGGTGCCGCCGCAGACCGCATCGCGGGTGACGGTGAGCGAGTACACCTGGAACGACCAGGAGTGGCTGGAGCAGCGCGCGCAGCGCAACCCCGTCTTCGAACCGATGAGTACCTACGAGGTCCACCTCGGCTCGTGGCGCCCCGGGCTCAGCTACCGGGAGCTCGCCGCGCAGCTCACGGAATACGTTGTCCAGCAGGGCTTTACACACGTCGAGCTGTTGCCGGTCGCCGAGCATCCCTTCGGCGGGTCCTGGGGTTACCAGGTGACGTCGTACTACGCGCCCTCGTCCCGCTTCGGCACCCCCGATGAGTTCCGGACGCTCGTCGACGCGCTGCACCAGGCCGGAATCGGCGTGATCGTCGACTGGGTGCCGGCACACTTCCCGAAAGACTCCTGGGCGCTGGGCCGTTTCGACGGAACCCCGCTCTACGAGCACTCCGACCCCCGGCGTGGCGAGCAATTGGACTGGGGCACCTACGTATTCGACTTCGGACGGCCCGAGGTGCGAAACTTCCTGGTAGCAAACGCCTTATACTGGCTGCAGGAATTCCACATGGACGGTCTGCGGGTCGATGCGGTCGCATCGATGTTGTACCTGGACTACTCGCGCCCCGAGGGTGGCTGGACCCCCAACATCTACGGCGGCCGGGAGAACCTGGAGGCGGTGCAGTTCCTGCAGGAGATGAACGCCACCGCCCACAAGGCCGCACCAGGCATCGTCACCATCGCCGAGGAGTCGACCTCGTGGCCGGGTGTCACCCGTCCAACAAGCCTTGGCGGACTTGGCTTTTCGATGAAGTGGAACATGGGCTGGATGCACGACACGCTCGACTACTTCAGCCGTGATCCGATTTACCGCACCTACCACCACCACGAGATGACATTCTCGATGCTGTACGCATTCAGCGAGAACTACGTGCTGCCGCTCAGCCACGACGAGGTGGTGCATGGCAAGGGCACGCTGTGGGGGCGGATGCCCGGTGACAACCATGCCAAGGCGGCCGGGCTGCGCAGTCTGCTGGCCTACCAGTGGGCCCACCCCGGCAAACAGTTGCTGTTCATGGGCCAGGAGTTCGGCCAGCGCGCCGAGTGGTCGGAGGAACGCGGTCTGGACTGGTGGCAGCTCGACGAGCAGGGATTCTCCAACGGTGTGCTGCGACTGGTGCGCGACATCAACGGGATCTATTCCAGCCACCCCGCGCTGTGGAGCAGGGACACCACACCCGAGGGTTATTCGTGGATCGATGCCAACGACTCGGCCAACAATGTGCTGAGCTTTCTGCGCTACGGCAGCGACGGCTCGGTGCTGGCGTGTGTGTTCAACTTCGCAGGAGCTGAACACAGCAACTACCGGCTGGGCCTGCCGCAGGCCGGACGCTGGCGAGAGGTGCTCAACACCGACGCGACCGTCTACAACGGCTCGGGAGTCGGCAACCTCGGCGGCGTGGATGCTACCGACGACCCGTGGCACGGTCGCCCGGCGTCAGCGGTGCTGGTGTTGCCGCCGTCGTCGGCCATCTGGCTGGAACCCGCCTAATCCCGTTCTTGACCGTCGCGAGCATCAAATTGACGCTCGCGACGGTCTTGTGCGCGGAAACGTATCCGCGGCACCCTTGGGTGACCCATACTGTCCCGACCAATTGCCTAGTCGGGAGGTAGTGAGGATGTCGTACCTGATCGCAGCGCCTGAGGCGCTGTCAACGGTAGCCGCGAATCTGGCCGGTCTCGAGTCAGCGATCAGAACGGCGAACAGCGCGGCGGCGTCGTCCACCACTCTCGTAGCGAGCGCCGCGGCCGACGACATCTCAGTAGCGATCGCCGCCCTGTTCTCCTCTCACGCCCAGGGCTATCAGGCCCTCGGCGCGCAAGCGGTGGCGATTCATGAGCAGTTTGTGCAGACCTTGAGCGTGGGCGCAAACGCATATGTGGCGGCGGAGGCCGCCAGCGCCTCACCGTTGGAAGGTCTGATCAACTTGATCAATACGCCCACGCAACTGCTGTTGGGACGCCCCTTGATCGGCAACGGTGCCAATGGCGCGCCGGGCACGGGCCAGCCCGGTGGCGCGGGCGGGCTGTTGTACGGCAACGGCGGCGCCGGCGGATCGGGTGCTGCCGGTCAGGCCGGCGGCGCGGGTGGGGCGGCAGGATTGTTCGGCACCGGTGGCGCCGGTGGGACCGGCGGCAATGCCGCCACCGGCACGGGCGGGGCCGGCGGGGCCGGCGGAGCCGGCGGGCTGCTGTGGGGTGCGGGCGGCACCGGAGGGGCCGGAGGTATCGGACTCACCGGCGTCGGTGGCGTGGGAGGTGCCGGTGGGGCCTCGTTGCTGTTCGGTGCCGGCGGCATGGGCGGTGCCGGCGGCGGAGGTGACACCGGTGGCGGGGCCGGCGGGGCCGGCGGGCGCAGCGGATTCCTCGAACTCTTCGGCACCGGTGGCGCCGGCGGCGTCGGCGGATTGGGCGGCGACACCGGTGCTGGTGGGACCGGCGGGGCCGGCGGGGCGGGCGGACTATTCAACAACGGTGGTGCCGGTGGCGCCGGCGGAGCCGCCACGGAGGACGTAGCCGGCGGCGCGGGCGGGGCCGGCGGGGCCGGCGGTCTGCTGACCGGTTCCGGCGGCGCCGGCGGCAGTGGCGCAGTTGGCAGCAGCGGTTCGAACGGCACTCCCGGTGGGGCCGGTGGCGCCGGCGGCGCCGGTGGCTTGTTCGGCTCGGGTGGTGCCGGCGGCGCCGGGGGCAGCGGTGGATTCAGCACCGGCACCGCAGGGGTGGGCGGCGTCTCCGGTACCGGCGGCGCCGGCGGTCAGGGCGGTGCCGGCGGTCTGTTCGGATCGGGCGGTTCGGGCGGGGCGGCCGGCGCCGGCGGGCAAAGTAGCGGGGACGGCTCTACCGCCGGTGCGGGCGGGGTGGGCGGCACCGGCGGGGCCGGTGGGTTGTTCGGGCCGGGGGGATCCGGGGGTACAGGCGGATATGGCGGACAAGCCGGCGGTGCCGGCTCGACCGACGGCCTGGGCGGCGCCGGCGGCGCCGGTGGCGCCGGCCAGTTATTCAGTACCGGCGGTTCCGGCGGCGCGGGCGGCTACACCCAGAAAACCGTCGCCGGTGCCGGCGGTGCCGGCGGTGCCGGCGGGTTGTTCGGCTCGGGTGGCTCCGGCGGCACCGGCGGAGCCGCCATTGACACCGGCGCGGTTGGCGGGGTCGGCGGGGCCGGCGGCAACGCCGGCCTCCTCGGCGGTTCGGGAGGGGCAGGCGGTTTCGGCGGGTTTGGTATTACCGCGGGAGGAAACGGCGGAGCGGGCGGCAACGCCGGTCTCCTCTACGGAAGCGGAGGCAGCGGTGGTACTGGCGGGCTCGGCTTTGCCAGCGCCGGAACCGGAGGTCGCGGCGGCAACGCCGGACTGTTCGGCGACGCAGGCAACGGCGGCACCGGCGGCGTGAGCATAACCACGACAGGTGGCGCAGGCGGGGCCGGCGGCGACGCCCAAGGAATCGGCAACGGCGGGAACGGCGGAAACGGAGGGCTCGGGGTGACCAAGGGAGCAGGCGGTGCCGGCGGCGCCGGAGGATTCCTCGGGCTGCCTGGCGTCAGCGGCTTATAGCGGCAGTGCCGCCCGCCCGGCCACTGCGCCGAGCAGACGCAAAATCGCCCTGGAACGCATGTTCCGGGGCGATTTTGCGTCTGCTCGCGGGGAACCCGTCAGTACAGCGCGTTGGCGAGGTTGCGACGGCCGGCGACCACCTCAGGGTCGGCCGGGTCGAAGAGTTCGAACAGCTCGATGAGCCGGGTGCGCACCGTGCTGCGGTCATCACCCGATGTCCGTCGCACCAACGCGATCAGACGGTCGAACGCGCCGGTCACATCCTGGTTCATGATCTGGACGTCGGCGGCGGCGAAGGCCGCGTCGATGTCGTCGGGCGCCGCATCGGCCGCCGCAACAGAGTCCGGCGGATGCGCGGTCGCGCGCGTGAGGAACTCGATCTGGCGGATGGCCGCCTTGGCTTCCACACTGCCCGGGTCGGCCGCCAAAACCGCCTCGTAGGACTGCTTTGCCGCGTCGAAGTCACCGGCCTCGAGTTCCTGACGCGCCTGAGCGACCACCGGGTCGACTTCCTCCGGCTGCCCAGAACCCGGTGCCCCTCGGAGCTTGCCGGCGGTGGCGTCGATGAGCGAGTCGATCCAGCGCCGCAACTGATCCGGGGGCTGCGGACCCTGAAAACTTGAGACCGGTTGCGCGGCAGCCAAAGCCACCACGGTTGGAACCGCCTGCACGCCGAAGATCCGGGCTATGCCGGGCGCGGCGTCGACGTTGGCCGCGGCCAGCGCCCAGGTGCCGTTGTCGTCTGCGGCCAGGCCGGCCAGCGTCTCGAGCAAGTCGACGCATACCTCGCTGCGAGGCGACCACAGCAACACGACGACCGGAATCTCGTCGGACCGGTTGATCACCTCGTCCTCGAAATTGGCCTCGGTGACCTGAATGATCCCGGGCCCACCGGAGCCGCCCGGGCCACCGGGGCCACCGGGACCACCCGGGCCACCGGGGCCACCCGGGGGCGCGCTGGCCTTCTGCTGAGCGCGTTGCTTGAGACCGGACAGGTCGACCGCGCCGGCCAAGGCTGGCCCGATTGAAGGTCGGGGACGAGTCACGACGTCAAGTCTGTCACGCCGTCACGCCCTACTCTCGGCGGCCTCCCGGGCGGACAAACAGTGCGCGGAATTCGGGTTCGCATCCCGGAACCGGACGATATGACCAATCTCACAGTAACCACGACAGTATCCGCCACCGCACCCCGCCAGCAAACTTGCCGGGGCGGCTACCCAGCGCGCAGGATCAGTGCGTCGCCCTGCCCGCCGGCCCCGCACAGCGCGGCGACGCCGTAGCCCGATCCGCGGCGCGCCAGTTCCAGCGCCACGTGCAGCGTGATACGTGCTCCCGACATTCCGATGGGGTGCCCGACAGCGATCGCGCCGCCGTTGACGTTGACGATGTCCGGATTGACACCGAGCTCCCTGGTGGAGGCCAGGGCCACCGCCGCAAATGCTTCGTTGATCTCGACGACATCGAGTTGGTCCATCGAGATGCCCTCGCGGTCGATCGCCTTCTTGATCGCATTGGCGGGCTGGGACTGCAGCGTGGAATCCGGACCGGCCACCACGCCGTGCGCACCGATCTCGACCAGCCAGGTCAACCCCAACTCTTGCGCCTTCTCCTTGTTCATCACCACCACCGCGGCGGCGCCGTCGGAGATCTGCGACGCCGAACCCGCCGTGATGGTGCCGTCCTTGCGGAAAGCGGGTCTCAGGCCGGCCAGCGAGTCGGCGGTGGTGTTCGCCCGAATGCCTTCGTCCTCGCTGAACTGGAGCGGATCGCCCTTGCGCTGGGGAATGTCGACCGGGACCACCTCGTCGGCGAACACGCCGTCTTTCCATGCGGCAGCGGCCTTTTGGTGGGATTGCGCGGCATACTCGTCCTGCTCCTGACGGGTGAACTTGTCCACGTCATTGCGCTGCTCGGTCAAGGCGCCCATCGGCTGATCGGTGAACACGTCGTGCAGGCCGTCGTAGGCCATGTGGTCGAGGACCGTGACGTCGCCGTACTTGTAGCCGGCCCGGCTGTCCATCAGCAGGTGCGGCGCCTTCGTCATCGACTCCTGGCCGCCGGCGACCACCACGTCGAACTCGCCCGCACGAATGAGCTGGTCGGCCAGGGCGATGGCATCGATCCCGGACAAACACATCTTGTTGATGGTCAGCGCGGGCACATCCCAGCCGATGCCCGCCCCGACGGCGGACTGGCGGGCCGGCATCTGCCCGGCGCCCGCGGTCAGCACCTGGCCCATGATCACGTACTCGACCAGCGATGCGGGCACGTTTGCCTTCTCCAGCGCGGCCTTGATCGCAATGGCACCGAGGTCGCTGGCGCTGAAGTCCTTGAGCGAACCCATCAACTTGCCGATGGGCGTCCGAGCCCCAGCAACGATCACCGACGTCGTCATGAAACCTCCTAAACGGCACGGGAACGGCTGAACGGGCCAACCCGGAGAAGCGGATTCTTTCCTATGAGGTTACCGTTATGTAATGACGACCGATCAAGTTGACGCCCGTCCCACCCTGGCTACGTCACTGGTGACAGGACTCGATCACGTCGGCATTGCAGTCGCCGATCTTGATGCTGCGATCGAGTGGTACAACGACCACCTGGGCATGATCCTGGTGCACGAAGAAATCAACGATGACCAGGGCATTCGCGAAGCGATGCTGGCGGTCCCGGGCACCAGCGCGCAGATCCAGCTGATGGCGCCGCTCGACGAGACGTCGGTGATCGCGAAGTTCATCGACAAGCGCGGCCCCGGTATCCAGCAGCTGGCCTGCCGGATCAGGGACTTGGATGCCATGTGTGAGCAGCTGCGCTCGCAGGGCGTGCGACTCGTCTACGAGAAGCCACGCCGCGGCACGGCGAACTCACGCATCAACTTCATCCACCCCAAGGACGCCGGCGGCGTGCTGATCGAGCTGGTCGAGCCGGCCCACCACTAAGACCATTTTCTGGTCGGCCCGCGGTTAGCGCGGTTGGCCCAGCACGGCGTGTGCCAGTGTCGGCGGTCGTCCACCGCTTCTGCGGCACCGATCCGCCACACCACCACATGCGCAGTGCCGGAACGGATTTCGTGGTCACAGCCGGGGCAGCGATAGGTCTTGACGGCGCGCGCCGCCGTAATCGGGCGCACCTCGTACTCGTAGCCGTCCGCTCCGGTTTCGACCCGATTCGGTAGCCGCAACGGCTGCCGGAAGGGCGGTCTGCGGCGCCGGGCCATCTCAGAACAGCCGGTACTCGTCGCTGTCCATACCCCGCATCTTGTCGTAATCCAGTGTCAGACAACGAATTCCACGATCGGTGGCCAGCGTCCGGGCTTGGGGCTTGATCTGCTGCGCGGCGAAGACACCCTTGACGGGCGCCAAGACGGTGTCGCGGTTGAGCAGCTCCAGATAGCGGGTCAACTGCTCGACGCCGTCGATCTCCCCGCGCCGCTTGATCTCCACCGCAACCGAGCCGCCCTTCTCGTCACGGCACAACAGGTCGACCGGTCCGATCGCGGTCATGTACTCCCGGCGGACCAACGTGTAGCCCTCACCGAGCAGGCCCACGTGCTCGGCGAGCAGAGCCTGCAGGTGCGCCTCGACGCCGTCCTTGACCAGACCCGGATCCACACCAAGGTCGTGGCTGGAGTCGTGCTCGACGCCCTCGACCGTGATGCGCAACTGTTCACCGGTCTTGTTCTCGACCACCCACACCGGGCCCGGCTCCTCGGTCAGCCAGCACGGCGGGCTCATCCAATTCAGTGGCTTGTAAGCGCGGTCGTCGGCGTGCACGCTGACCGATCCGTCGGCCTTGAACAACAGCAGTCGGCGGGCGGACGGCAGATGCGCGGTGAGACGGCCTACGTAATCAACGGTGCACTGGGCGATGACGAGACGCACCCGACCACCTTAAGACGTGCGTGCGCCATCAGCCGCCAGCGTGCCCCCGCCATCAGCCGCGAGCCTGGCCACCCCGAGGAAATGAGCCTCATCCCGAAAACGAAGAACTAGGCTGTCGCCACCATGTCGACCACGCGCACTTTCGAGAAGGACCCGTCGCCCTGGGGCCGGTTCGTCGAGCGGGTAGCCCCACGGGGTGAGCGGCGGTCGGCCAAGGAGGCGTATGGCACCTGGTTGCTGGGCCAGGTCACCGAATCTCAGTCCCGCCGGCGCCGGCGCATCAAGCTGATCGCCTGCCTCTACAGCTTGCTGGCGAATCTGACCGGCGTCGGATTTGTCGTGCTGATCCTGCGCCTCGCGTTTCCGGCACCCAACATATATATCGACGGATCCCGTTGGCTGGCTTTCGGATTGGCGCCGATGTGCGCAATGCTCGGCGCTACCGTGTGGATCACCGCACGGATTCTCACCGAATCCAGCCGGTGGGCGGTCGAGGAACATGAGCCCACCACGGCCGACGGGCGAAAGACGCTGGTGGCCCCGTTCCGGGTAGCCGTCGTCCATTTCATTCTCTGGAATATCGCGGCGGCGTCGCTGGGTGCGCTCTACGGAACCATCGATCGCGTGTTCTTCTCGATCGTCTATCTGACGGTCGCGATCTGCGGCGCGCTCGTCGCGACCAACAGCTACCTGGCAACGGAGTTCGCGTTACGGCCGTTGGCGGCGCAGGCACTGGAGGCCGGCCGCACGCTGAGACGGTTCAACCCGGGCATGATGACCCGGACGATGAACGTCTGGCTGGTCGGCTCGGGTGTGCCGCTGGCCGGCAACGCTCTGATATCGGTGATGGCGCTGGTGGTCGGGGATCTGACCGAGACCCAGCTGGAAATCGCGGTCCTGATCATCTCGCTGGCCACGCTGGTCTTCGGATACATCGTCATGTGGATCATGTCCTGGCTGACCGTGACTCCCGTCCGAGTGGTGCGCGCGGCGCTCAAACGCGTCGAGGAGGGCGACCTGGACGGAGAGCTGGTCGTGTTCGACGCAACCGAGATCGGGGAACTGCAGCGAGGTTTTAACGCCATGGTCGACGGGCTGCGCGAGCGCGAGCGGATCCGCGACCTGTTCGGCAGACATGTCGGCCGCGAAGTCGCCGCCGCCGCGGAACGTGAGCGACCCAAGCTCGGCGGCGAGGAACGCCATGTCGCTGTGGTCTTCATCGACATCGTCGGGTCCACGAAGTTGGTCCGCAGCCGGCCACCGGCGGAAGTCGTCGATGTGCTCAACAAATTCTTCACTATCGTCGTCGAGGAGGTGGACTGCCGCCACGGACTGGTCAACAAGTTCGAGGGTGACGCGTCGCTGGCGATCTTCGGTGCCCCGAATCATCTGGATTGCCCCGAAGACGCCGCCCTGGCCACCGCACGGGCGATCGCCCATCGGATGGCCGCCGAGATGTCCGAGTGCTACGCCGGCATCGGCGTGGCGGCCGGAACCGTCGTGGCCGGCAACGTGGGCGCCAAGGAAAGATTTGAATACACCGTGATCGGGGAGCCCGTCAACGAGGCGGCTCGACTGTGCGAGCTGGCGAAATCCCACGATGACAGGTTGCTGGCGAGCTTCGAAATGCTGCACAGCGCAAGCGAAGACGAGTGCGCTTTGTGGGCCACCGTCGGAACGGTGACGCTTCGTGGCCACGACCAGCCAACGCAACTGGCGCATCTCCTTCACCCGACCCGGCCGACACCCGTGTCTCGCGAATTGAGCTGACGCCATCGCGCTGACCATCAGCGCCGCTTCCCCTGACACCAGCATTTGCCGGCACGAGCCCCTTCGGCTGACTCACCCCCGCCGCGTCGCTCGCAGTCGGATGTCCGGGGCGACCCTCGCTCACGTACCGAGATGTCCGGTCGGCCACCCGGATGAACAGGCCCGCGGGGCATACCCGACGTCATACGAAAAGCCTCACAAGAATTAGGCTGACGCCACCATGTCTGCCAATACGGCCCCCAAGAAGAGCGTCGCGCAGCGTCTGGGCCGTGTCCTGGAGAAGGTGACCCGACAGAGCGGTCGGCTGCCGGACACGCCCGCGTACGGCTCCTGGTTGCTCGGGCGGGTCTCCGAAGACCAGCACCGCCGGCGGGTCCGCATCCAGGTCATCATGACCGTCCTCATCGTGGCCGCGAACCTGATCGGTATCGCCGTCGCCGTTTTGCTGGTGACGGTTGCGGTACCGGTGCCCAGCGTGTTCGACGACGCCCCGCTGTGGGTGTCTGTCATTGCGGTCCCCGCCTACATCGTTGCCGCGCTGGTCGTCGGCGCCTACACGATCACCCGCGGCACCGTCGAAGCGCTGCGCTGGGCAATCGAGGAACGCAAGCCGACCGACAGGGACGAGCGCAACACATTCATGGCGCCGTGGCGTGTCGCGGTCGGCCACCTCATCCTGTGGGGAATCGGGACGGTATTGACGACCGTCCTCTACGGCATGGCGAACACCATGTTCATCCCCCGGTTCCTGGTCGCGGTGAGCTTCTGCGGCCTGTTGGTCTCCACCGGCAGTTACCTGCTCACCGAGTTCGCTCTGCGACCCGTGGCCGCCCAGGCGCTGGAAGCCGGCCCGCCGCCGCGGCGACTGGCGCCCGGAATCATGGGCCGGACCATGATGGTGTGGCTGCTCGGTTCGGGGGTCCCGGTCGTGGGCATCGGCCTGATGGCCTTCTTCGAGATGACGCTGAAGAACCTGACTCAGACCCAGTTCGCGGTCGGGGTGTTGATCATCTCGGCGGCCACGCTGATCTTCGGCTTCATCCTGTTGTGGATTTTCGCGTGGTTGACGGCGACGCCGGTGCGGGTTGTGCGCGCAGCGCTCAAGCGGGTGGAGCAGGGCGACCTGCGCGGTGACCTGGTCGTGTTCGACGGCACCGAACTGGGGGAATTGCAAAGGGGTTTCAACGCCATGGTCGACGGCCTGCGCGAGCGCGAGCGCGTCCGAGACCTGTTCGGCCGGCATGTGGGGCGCGACGTGGCACTCGCGGCCGAACGCGAGCGACCCAAGCTCGGCGGCGAGGAACGCCACGTCGCCGTGGTCTTCATCGACATCGTCGGTTCGACGAAGCTGGTGACCAGCCGGCCCCCGGTGGAGGTCGTTGATCTGCTCAACCAGTTCTTCACGATCGTCGTCGAAGAGGTCGACCGTCACCACGGACTGGTCAACAAATTCGAAGGAGACGCGTCGCTGGCCATCTTCGGTGCTCCCAACCACCTGGACTCGCCCGAAGACGAGGCCTTGGCCTGCGCGCGTGCCATCGCCGACCGACTGGCCGACGAGATGACCGAACTTCAGGCCGGCATCGGGGTCGCAGCCGGCACTGTCGTCGCCGGAAATGTGGGCGCGAAAGAGAGGTTCGAGTACACGGTGATCGGCGAGCCGGTCAACGAGGCGGCCCGATTGTGCGAACTGGCCAAGTCGCGACCCGGAAAACTACTGACCACCGAGCAGACCCTGGAAGGCGCAGGCGAAGACGAGCGCGCCCGGTGGACGGTGGGCAAGAGTGTCAAACTCCGCGGGCACGATCAGCGCACGAAGCTGGCCTCTCCGGTGGAGCCGGCCACGCCACGCACGTAGTCCGGGCCGCCCAGGCGGGGTCGACATTGATGTCGGTTTTCCGCCAGTCTTGTCGCCGCGGGGGTGTAACTGTGGAAAGCGTGCACGAGGATTTCGAACGCTGTTACCGAGCGGTCCAGGCCAAGGACGCCCGGTTCGACGGCTGGTTCGTGATCGCGGTCCTGACCACGCGGATCTATTGTCGGCCCAGTTGTCCGGTGCGGCCGCCGTTCGCCCGCAACGTGCGATTCCTCCCGACGGCCGCGGCAGCCCAGCGTGCGGGCTTCCGGGCCTGCAAGCGGTGCCGCCCTGACGCCTCCCCGGGTTCGCCGGAGTGGAACGTGCGAGGTGACGTCGTCGCGCGGGCCATGCGCCTGATCGCCGACGGCACGGTGGACCGCGAAGGGGTGACCGGGCTGGCCGGCCACCTCGGCTACACCACCCGCCAGTTGGAGAGGCTGCTGCAGGCGGAGGTCGGCGCGGGTCCGCTGGCCCTGGCCCGGGCGCAGCGGATGCAGGCCGCCAGGGTCTTGATCGAGACCACCGACCTGCCGTTCGGCGACGTGGCATTCGCCGCCGGGTTTTCCAGCATCCGGCAGTTCAACGACACTGTTCGGCTGGTGTGCGACAGCACCCCGTCGCTGCTGCGCAAGCGAGCTGCCGTGCGATTCGGTTCTGCCACGTCCGCCGGGGTGTTGTCGCTGCGGTTGCCGGTTCGCACTCCGTTCGCCTACGAGGGAGTTTTCGGCCATCTGGCCGCCACCGCCGTACCGGGCTGCGAGGAGGTCCGTGACGGCGCCTACCGGCGCACACTGCGCCTGGCCTGGGGCAACGGCCTGGTGTCTCTGACCCCGGCGCCGGACCACGTGCGGTGTGTGCTGGTGCTGGACGACTTCCGGGACCTCGCCGCCGCAACCGCCCGGTGCCGGCGTCTGCTGGATCTGGACGCAGATCCTGAAGCGGTGGTCGAAGCGCTCAGTGCCGACCCGGAACTAGAACCCGTCGTCACCAAGGCACCCGGTCAGCGCATCCCGCGGACGGTCGACGAAGCCGAACTCGCCGTGCGGGCGGTGCTCGGGCAGCAGGTCTCGACCAAGGCCGCACGCACCCACGCCGGCCGGCTGGTCGCGGCGTACGGGCAGCCGGTGCAAGACGGCGCCGGCACGCTGACCCATACCTTCCCGTCCGTCGACGAACTCGCCGAGATCGATCCGGTCCACCTCGCGGTGCCCAAGTCGCGACAGCGAACGCTGAGCGGGCTCATCGGGGCTCTCGCGGACGGCACAATCACCCTGGACGCCGGATGCGACTGGGCGCGGGCGCGGCGGCAACTGCTGGAATTGCCGGGAATCGGTCCGTGGACCGCGGAAGTGATCGCGATGCGCGGGCTGGGCGATCCGGACGCATTTCCGGCCACCGACCTCGGACTGAAGCTCGCCGCCGAGCAGCTGGGGTTGCCGACGCATGAGCGAACGCTGGTGGAACACAGCGCTCGCTGGCGTCCCTGGCGGTCCTACGTCACCCAGCATCTCTGGGCCACGCTCGATCATTCGGTGAACCAATGGCCACCCAAGGAGGTCGCATGATCAATTACCGCACTATCGACAGCCCGATCGGGCCGCTGACGCTGGCCGGACGCGACGGCACGCTGACAAATCTGCGGATGGTCGACCAGACTTATGAACCGAGTCGCGCAGACTGGGCACCGGATGAGGGCGGCTTCCCCGAGGTGGTCCGCCAACTCGACGCCTATTTCGCGGGAGAGCTGTGCGATTTCGACGTGCAACTGGATATGCGCGGCACGGAATTCCAGAAGCGGGTGTGGGAAGCGCTGCTGACCATTCCGTACGGTGAGACCAGGTCCTACGGACAGATCGCCGAGCAGATCGGCGCTCCCGGCGCTGCGCGGGCCGTCGGTTTGGCCAATGGGCACAATCCCATCGCCATTATCGTGCCCTGCCATCGCGTTATCGGGGCGGCCGGCAAGTTGACCGGATACGGCGGCGGGCTCGATCGCAAACAAACGCTGCTCTCGTTGGAGAAGCGGCAGGCGCCGGCAGATCTGACATTGTTCGACTAAGCCGGCGCGAGCAGACGCAAAATCGTCCTTTCGAACGCGAATTCGCGCGATTTTGCGTCTGCTCGCCGAGAACCGTGAGTCCCCGGAATGCAAAAACACCCCCAAATTAATGGGGGTGTTTTTGTGTATGTTCGGCGGTGTCCTACTTTTCCACCCGAAGAGGGCAGTATCATCGGCGCTGACAGGCTTAGCTTCCGGGTTCGGGATGGGACCGGGCGTTTCCCTGTCGCTGTGGCCGCCGTAACTCTATTTAAATTTGTGTTTGGTGGCGGGGTGCGGTGTTACTCGACCTTGCGGTCGAGGAACGAATAGTGGTTGCGATTGGTTGTGTTGGTAAGTTTTCGGCCGGTTAGTGCCAGTTCCCTGCACCCATTACTGAGCTTCCAGGTCTGGCCTATCAATCCAGTGTTCTGCTGGGGGCCTTATCCCTCCTAGAGGGTGAGAAACCTGATCTTGGAGAAGGTTTCCCGCTTAGATGCTTTCAGCGGTTATCCTGTCCGAACGTAGCTATCCAGCAGTGCCCCTGGTGGGACAACTGGTGCACTAGAGGTTCGTCCGTCCCGGTCCTCTCGTACTAGGGACAGGTTTCCTCAAGTTTCTGACGCGCGCGGCGGATAGAGACCGAACTGTCTCACGACGTTCTAAACCCAGCTCGCGTGCCGCTTTAATGGGCGAACAGCCCAACCCTTGGGACCTGCTCCAGCCCCAGGATGCGACGAGCCGACATCGAGGTGCCAAACCATCCCGTCGATATGGACTCTTGGGGAAGATCAGCCTGTTATCCCCGGGGTACCTTTTATCCGTTGAGCGACACCCCTTCCACTCAGAGGTGCCGGATCACTAATCCCGACTTTCGTCCCTGCTTGACTTGTAAGTCTCGCAGTCAAGCTCCCTTGTGCATTTACACTCAACACCTGATTGCCGTCCAGGTTGAGGGAACCTTTGGGCGCCTCCGTTACATTTTAGGAGGCAACCGCCCCAGTTAAACTACCCACCAGGCACTGTCCGTGAACCGGATATACGGTTCGACGTTAGGTGTCCAATACGATCAGAGTGGTATTTCAACAACGACTCCACCTCAACTAGCGTCGAAGCTTCACAGTCTCCCACCTATCCTACACAAACCGTACCGAACAACAATACCAAGCTATAGTGAAGGTCCCGGGGTCTTTTCGTCCTGCCGCGCGTAACGAGCATCTTTACTCGTAGTGCAATTTCGCCGAGTCTATGGTTGAGACAGTTGAGAAGTCGTTACGCCATTCGTGCAGGTCGGAACTTACCCGACAAGGAATTTCGCTACCTTAGGATGGTTATAGTTACCACCGCCGTTTACTGGGGCTTAAATTCTCCGCTTCACCCTTACGAGTTAACGGGTCCTCTTAACCTTCCAGCACCGGGCAGGCGTCAGTCCGTATACATCGTCTTGCGACTTCGCACGGACCTGTGTTTTTAGTAAACAGTCGCTTCTCACTGGTTTCTGCGACCGGCTTCCGCTTCCACCGAAAAGGTGTTCACGATATGCCGGCCCCCCTTCTCCCGAAGTTACGGGGGTATTTTGCCGAGTTCCTTAACCATAGTTATCTCGTACGCCTTGGTATTCTCTACCTGACCACCTGTGTTGGTTTGGGGTACGGGCCGTGTGTGAACTCGCTAGAGGCTTTTCTTGGCAGCAGAGGATCACCGAATTCGCCTCAATCGGCTATGCGTCACCTCTCAGGATTAATGAGCGACGGATTTGCCTATCGCTCTCCCTACGGGCTTGCCCCAGTATTACCACTGACTGGTACGGCTACCTTCCTGCGTCACCCCGTCGCTTGACTACTACCAACTGGGGTCCCACGCAGCCGGTCACCGTCGCACCCCGAAGGGATTGATCAGCGACCATTTGGGTGGTTAGCACAATTGATTCATCACGGGCGCGCACACACGGGTACGGGAATATCAACCCGTTGTCCATCGACTACGCCTGTCGGCCTCGCCTTAGGTCCCGACTCACCCTGGGCGGACTGGCCTGGCCCAGGAACCCTTGGTCTTTCGGCGGGCAAGGTTCTCACTTGCCTATTCGCTACTCATGCCTGCATTCTCACTCCCCCATCCTCCACCTACGGTTACCCGACGGCTTCGCTGAATGAGGGACGCTCCCCTACCCACACCTACTTACGTAGATGTGCCGCGGCTTCGGCGGTGTGCTTGAGCCCCGCTACATTATCGGCGCACAATCACTTGACCAGTGAGCTATTACGCACTCTTTCAAGGGTGGCTGCTTCTAAGCCAACCTCCTGGTTGTCTCTGCGACTGCACATCCTTTTCCACTTAGCACACGCTTTGGGGCCTTAGCCGGCGATCTGGGCTGTTTCCCTTTCGACGTACGGAGCTTATCCCCCGCCGTCTCACTGCCACGCTTGACACCACGGCATTCGGAGTTTGGCTGACGTCAGTAACCTAGTAGGGCCCATCGGCCATCCAGTAGCTCTACCTCCGTGGTGAACCACGCAACGCTGCACCTAAATGCATTTCGGGGAGAACCAGCTATCACGGAGTTTGATTGGCCTTTCACCCCTACCCACAGCTCATCCCCTCAGTCTTCAACCTAAGTGGGTTCGGGCCTCCACGCGGTCTTACCCGCGCTTCACCCTGGCCATGGGTAGATCACTCCGCTTCGGGTCCAGAACATGCCACTACACCCTTACGGGATACGCCCTATTCAGACTCGCTTTCGCTGCGGCTACCCCACACGGGTTAACCTCGCGACATGTCCCTGACTCGCAGGCTCATTCTTCAAAAGGCACGCCATCACCCCACGAGGAGGCTCTGACGGATTGTAGGCGCACGGTTTCAGGTACTCTTTCACTCCCCTCCCGGGGTACTTTTCACCATTCCCTCACGGTACTAATCCGCTATCGGTCATCGAGAAGTATTTAGGCTTACCGGGTGGTCCCGGCAGATTCACAGCAAATTCCACGGGCTCGCTGCTACTCGGGAGATTGATCAAGGCAGGTGTCGAGTTTTCGCGTACCGGGCTCTCACCGTCTGCGGCAGACCGTCCCAGGCCACTTCCGCTAACTACGACACTTTTTTACTGCCTCCCAGCCAGGTAGAGCTGAGAAGATCATTCCCACAACCCCGCACACACAACCCCTACCCGGTATCACATGCATGCGGTTTAGCCTTTTCCGCGTTCGCTCGCCACTACTAGCGGAATCACAATTGTTTTCTCTTCCTACGGGTACTGAGATGTTTCACTTCCCCGCGTTACCTCCCGCACCCTATATATTCAGATACGGGTAACACGACATCACTCGTGCTGGGTTTCCCCATTCGGAAATCCTCGGATCAACGCTCGGTTGACAGCTCCCCGAGGCATATCGCAGCCTCCCACGTCCTTCATCGGCTCTCGATGCCAAGGCATCCACCATGCGCCCTTAGACACTTACAAACACTACAAAAACCAAAGAATAAAATTGCACAAAAAGAACACGTTGCCGCGGACGACAACGCATACATTTTGATGCTCGCAACCACTATCCAATTCTCAAACACCACACCCCACCACCAAGATGGGGGGACAGCACCCGAGGGTGTTGCCTCAGGACCCAATAGTGTGTCTGGCTTTGCTTGTTGTCGTGCACCCGGTCTTCGTCCACTACAGACGATGACCCCTCACGGCTCGCACCCCACCAATTGGAGTGCTCTTCGTGGTGCTCCTTAGAAAGGAGGTGATCCAGCCGCACCTTCCGGTACGGCTACCTTGTTACGACTTCGTCCCAATCGCCGATCCCACCTTCGACAGCTCCCTCCCAAAGGGTTAGGCCACTGGCTTCGGGTGTTACCGACTTTCATGACGTGACGGGCGGTGTGTACAAGGCCCGGGAACGTATTCACCGCAGCGTTGCTGATCTGCGATTACTAGCGACTCCGACTTCACGGGGTCGAGTTGCAGACCCCGATCCGAACTGAGACCGGCTTTAAAAGGATTCGCTTAACCTCGCGGCATCGCAGCCCTTTGTACCGGCCATTGTAGCATGTGTGAAGCCCTGGACATAAGGGGCATGATGACTTGACGTCATCCCCACCTTCCTCCGAGTTGACCCCGGCAGTCTCTCACGAGTCCCCGGCATTACCCGCTGGCAACATGAGACAAGGGTTGCGCTCGTTGCGGGACTTAACCCAACATCTCACGACACGAGCTGACGACAGCCATGCACCACCTGCACACAGGCCACAAGGGAACCGACATCTCTGCCGGCGTCCTGTGCATGTCAAACCCAGGTAAGGTTCTTCGCGTTGCATCGAATTAATCCACATGCTCCGCCGCTTGTGCGGGCCCCCGTCAATTTCTTTGAGTTTTAGCCTTGCGGCCGTACTCCCCAGGCGGGGTACTTAATGCGTTAGCTACGGCACGGATCCCAAGGAAGGAAACCCACACCTAGTACCCACCGTTTACGGCGTGGACTACCAGGGTATCTAATCCTGTTCGCTCCCCACGCTTTCGCTCCTCAGCGTCAGTTACTGCCCAGAGACCCGCCTTCGCCACCGGTGTTCCTCCTGATATCTGCGCATTCCACCGCTACACCAGGAATTCCAGTCTCCCCTGCAGTACTCAAGTCTGCCCGTATCGCCCGCACGCTCACAGTTAAGCCGTGAGATTTCACGAACAACGCGACAAACCACCTACGAGCTCTTTACGCCCAGTAATTCCGGACAACGCTCGCACCCTACGTATTACCGCGGCTGCTGGCACGTAGTTGGCCGGTGCTTCTTCTCCACCTACCGTCAGCCCGAGAAAACCCGGACCTTCGTCGATGGTGAAAGAGGTTTACAACCCGAAGGCCGTCATCCCCCACGCGGCGTCGCTGCATCAGGCTTTCGCCCATTGTGCAATATTCCCCACTGCTGCCTCCCGTAGGAGTCTGGGCCGTATCTCAGTCCCAGTGTGGCCGGACACCCTCTCAGGCCGGCTACCCGTCGTCGCCTTGGTGGGCCATCACCCCACCAACAAGCTGATAGGCCGCGGGCCCATCCCACACCGCAAAAGCTTTCCACCACAGGACATGTGTTCTGTGGTCCTATTCGGTATTAGACCCAGTTTCCCAGGCTTATCCCGATGTGCAGGGCAGATTACCCACGTGTTACTCACCCGTTCGCCACTCGTGTACCCCGAAGGGCCTTACCGTTCGACTTGCATGTGTTAAGCACGCCGCCAGCGTTCGTCCTGAGCCAGAATCAAACTCTCCAAACAAAAACCCCTCGCTAACGAGGTGAATTCACTATCAGAGATAATCTGATCTAACAAAAAGACACCAAAACTGGCATCAATGATTGCGACTACACCCACACACGGGGAGTGCTAGGTGCAGTCAAAAAAACAACAACAAAACAATTCACCAAACACACTATTGAGTTCTCAAACAACACTTCTTGCACTGTTTTGCCCTGTTTTGGGGCAACCCTGCCAGCTTAATACTTTTCCGGCCGGTGTGTCAACTCGATCGTGAACTTCTTGGAAGAGGCTCTCTTTCGGGCAACCCTGCCAGCCTAGTACTGATCTGGCTTGGCTGTCAACCCCTGGTTTTGATCTTCTTTTGGGAGATGATCACGCCTCGGGGCGTTGACTCGGGTTACTGTACCCGCTCGATCTCCGCTCCCAAAATCGCCAGGTTCTCAACGAACAACGGATAGCCCCGATCGATGTGAAAAACGTCGTGGACCTCGGTGTCTCCGTCCGCGACGAGACCCGCGAGGACAAGGCCGGCTCCGGCCCGGATGTCCGAACACCACACCGGCGCGCTCGACAACTGGGGCAACCCGCGCACCACAGCGTGGTGTCCGTCGGTGCGGGCGTCCGCACCCAGCCGGATCATCTCCTCGACGAACCGGAAACGTGCTTCGAACACGTTCTCGGTGATCATCGAGGTGCCGTCGGCGATCGAGGCCAGCGCAATCGCCATGGGCTGCAAGTCAGTTGGGAATCCTGGGAACGGCAATGTCGCGACATTGACCGCTTTCGGACGCTCGTACTGCACCACCCGGAAGCTGTCGTCGGTCTGGGTGACGGTCGAACCCGCGTCATGAAGCTTGTGCAGCACCAACTGCAGATGCGAGGGATCTATTCCCGTCACGGTGATATCGCCGCGGGTCATCGCCGCGGCGATACCCCAGGTCGCCGCGACGATGCGGTCCCCGATCACGCGATGCTCGGTCGGGTGCAGCCGCGGGACGCCGGTGATCGTCATGGTCGGCGAGCCGGCGCCCTCGATCTGGGCGCCCATCTGGTTCAACATCGTGCAGAGGTCGACCACGTCGGGTTCGCGCGCCGCGTTGTGAATGATCGTGACGCCTTCGGCGACCACCGCGGCCATCAGAATGTTCTCGGTGGCCCCCACCGAGGGAAATTCCAGTTGAATCTCGGCTCCGCGCAACGTCTCCGCCTCGGCAACCACGCAACCGTGCTCGATATTGCACTGCGCGCCCAGCTGCCGCAGCCCCGCCTGATGCATGTCCAGGGGCCGGGATCCGATCGCATCGCCGCCGGGCAGCGCCACCCTGGCCTTCTTGCACCGGCCGACCAGCGGCCCGAGCACACAGACCGAAGCCCGAAACTGCCGCACGGCCGCGAAGTCGGCGTCGTACTTGGGTTCGTCCGGGGAGGTGATGCGGGCGACGTCGCCGTCGAGTTCGACGGTGGCGCCCAGGCCGCGCAGCACCTCGGCCATCAGCGGGACGTCGAGAATGTCGGGACAGTTCGTGATGGTGCTGGTGCCTTCGGCCAGCAGCGTCGCGGCCATGAGCTTCAGCACGCTGTTCTTGGCGCCCCCAACAGCGACTTCGCCTGACAACCGGTTGCCACCAGTCACCACGAATCGCTCTGCCACCCGGGTCAGTCTAGTGAAGCGGTATCGCCTTGTCAGTCAGCCGACCCGGCCCCAGGTACCGTTTTGCCCATGGCAGTCCATCTGACCCGCATATATACCCGCACGGGCGACGACGGCACGACGGGATTGAGCGATTTCTCACGGGTGGCCAAAACCGACCCGCGACTGGTCGCCTACGCGGATTGCGACGAGGCCAACTCGGCGATCGGGGTCGCGGTCGCACTGGGCGCTCCTGAGGAGCAGGTCGCGGGGGTGTTGCGGCAGATCCAGAACGACCTGTTCGACGCCGGCGCCGACCTGTCGACGCCGTTGGTGGAGAACCCGGAACATCCCCCGCTGCGTATCACCCAGGCGTACATCGACCGGCTCGAGGGCTGGTGCGACACCTACAACGAAGGCTTGCCGGCGCTGAATTCCTTTATCCTGCCGGGTGGTTCGCCGTTGTCGGCGTTGTTGCACGTGGCCCGTACCGTGGTGCGGCGGGCTGAGCGGGCGGCGTGGGCAGCCGTCGAGGCACACCCCGACGACATGAGTGTGTTGCCGGCGAAATACCTCAACCGGCTTTCGGACCTGCTGTTCATCCTGTCGCGGGTGGCCAACCCCGGCGGCGACGTGCTGTGGCGCCCGGGCGGCGGCGCCAAGGGTAGCGAGCAGACGTAAAGGCCCCCTGTTACCCGCTTGAATAGGGGCTTTTGTGTCTGCTTGCCCTCAGACGCTGCGACGACGGGCGCGCGGCGAGGGCCGTGACTCCAGCCACGACTGGAAGGCCGTCAAAGCCCCTCTGTCCAAGGCGATTTCGTATCCCAGCCGACGATCCTGGGTGTTGTCGCGCAGTTCCAGCACGACGATCTCGTCGGTCATGATGTCGAACTCGTCGCCGCGCGGCGCACGCCGGGCCACCACCTCGACCCCGCGCCGGCTCAGCCGCCGGTCCGGCCATAGCCGCAGGCTGGACAGCCGGTAGAACGCCGCTTCACCGCCTCGGTAACGGATCACGCCGTGACGCCAGCCGTGACCACCCACAGCGGGGATATCGCGCATGATGGCCGCGGTCCCGCCCCGCCGAAGCTTCCACAGCCGGAAACTCAGCGCGAGCACCGCCGCTGCCAGCAGGACGACGAGCACGACCATGCCGACCATGGGCGCGCTCATCGTGGGGGTCAGTCGAGCGCGCCGACGGCGCGCAACCTTGCGCGCCCCCGGGCGGCGACTTGGGGATCGTCCGATTCGGAATCCTGCCTGGCAGCGCTCTCGTCGATGTCTTTCTCGAACTCGGCAGACTCGGCGAGCACACTCACACCCTCTTCGGTCACCGTGAGGAAGCCGCCGTCGACCGCGATCCGCAAGTCGTCTTCGCCCTCCCGTTCGACCCGCACCATGGCGTCGTCGACCAGCTGTGCGACCAACGGGATGTGATGCGGCAGAATGCCGATCTCCCCGGAAGTGGTGCGGGTGAAGAGGAACGTCGCCTCGCCCGACCAGATCTCACGGTCGACGGCGACGATCTGAACGTTCAATTCAGCCATGCCACACCACCTCTCGCGTCAGCCGGAAATCCCGCGTCATAGCTTGACGTCGAAGGTCTCGGCCTTCTTGGCCAAGTCGTCGAGTCCACCGATGAGGAAGAAGGCCTGCTCGGGCACGTGGTCGAAGTCGCCCTTCGACAGCCTGTCGAACGCCTCGATGGTCTCCTTGACCGGGACGGTCGAACCCGGCTGACCGGTGAACTGTTCGGCCGCCATCATGTTCTGCGACAGGAACCGCTCGATCCGGCGGGCCCGGTTGACCAGCTGCTTGTCCTCCTCGGACAGCTCGTCGATACCGAGAATCGCGATGATGTCCTGAAGGTCCTTGTAGCGCTGCAGGATTCGAATAACTTCCTGGGCCACCCGGTAGTGCTCGTCGCCGACGACGCTGGGGTCCAGAATGGTCGAGCTGGACGCCAGCGGGTCCACCGCGGGGAAGATGCCCTTGGAGAACACCGACCGGGAAAGCTCGGTGGTGGCGTCCAGGTGGGCGAACGTGGTGGCCGGCGCGGGGTCGGTGTAGTCGTCGGCGGGCACGTAGACGGCCTGCATCGAGGTGATGGACCGGCCACGCGTCGAGGTGATGCGCTCCTGCAGCTCACCCATCTCGTCGGCCAGCGTCGGCTGGTAACCCACCGCGGAAGGCATACGACCGAGCAGTGTCGACACCTCCGAACCGGCCTGGGTGAACCGGAAGATGTTGTCGATGAACAGCAGCACGTCCTGGCCGGCCTCGTCGCGGAACCACTCGGCCATGGTCAGCGCGGACAGGGCCACCCGCATACGGGTGCCGGGCGGCTCGTCCATCTGGCCGAACACCAGGGCGGTGTCCTTGAGCACGTCGGCTTCCTTGAGCTCGACCCACAGGTCGTTGCCCTCACGGGTGCGCTCCCCCACCCCTGCGAAAACCGAAGTACCACCGAAGTTGCGGGCGATGCGGTTGATCATCTCCTGGATGAGCACCGTCTTGCCCACGCCGGCACCGCCGAACAGCGCGATCTTGCCACCACGCACGTAGGGGGTCAGCAGGTCGACGACCTTCAGGCCGGTCTCGAGCATCTCGGTGCGAGGCTCGAGGTCCTCGAAGTTCGGCGGCTTGCGGTGAATCGACCAGTGGTCGAAGTCCTCGCCGTAACCGGGGTCGTCCAGGCAGTAGCCAAGTGCGTTGAAGACGTGGCCCTTGACCTTCTCGCCGACCGGCACCGAGATCGAGTTGCCGGTGTCGATGACCTCTGTACCGCGCACCAGACCGTCGGTGGGCTGCAGCGAAATGGTGCGCACCAGGTTGTCACCGAGGTGCTGTGCCACCTCCAGAGTCAGTGTCTTCTTCAGCGACTCGAACGGGATGTCGGCGTGCAGCGCGTTGAACAGTTCCGGAATGGAGCCCCGCGGAAACTCGACGTCGACGACGGGGCCGGTGATCCGCACCACGCGGCCGTTGGTGTCGGAGCCCGACTTCTTGTCGGTCTTCTCGTCTACAGCAGTCATATTCTTTCGCTTCCTCGTGGGGCTTACTTGGAGGCGTCGGCGAGCGCGTTTGCGCCACCGACGATTTCGCTGATCTCTTGGGTGATCTGGGCCTGCCGCTCGCGGTTGGCTTGCAGCGTCAGGTCCTTGATGAGGTCGTCGGCGTTATCGGTCGCCGATTTCATCGCGCGCTGGCGCGACGCGAGTTCCGAGGCCGCCGATTCGAGCAGGGCAGCGTAGACGCGGGTGGTCAGGTACCGCGGCAGCAGCGCCTCGAACAGCGTCGTCGCGTCCGGCTCGAACGAGTACAACGTGTGCGGTCCGGTGTCTTCCTCGACGTACTCGACCACCAACGGGGCGATGCGGTGCGCGACGGCCTGCTGCGACATCATCGATTTGAACTCGGAGAAGACGATGTGCAGTTCGTCGACGCCGCGTTCCTCGTCATCCTCGTCGTCGCCGGTGCCGGCCATGAACGCGTCGACCAGAGTCTCGGCGATCTCGGAGGCGTTTTCGACCTGAGGTTGCTCGGAGAAGCCGGTCCACGACTCCCTGATGTCCCAGTTCCGGAAGGTGAAGTAGTTCTGGGCTTTTCGCCCCACGGTGTACAGCACCGGGTCCTTGCCCTCTTCCCGAAGCAACGAGAAGAGCTCCTCGGACCGCCGGAAGATGCTCGAGTTGTACGCACCACACAGACCACGGTCGGAGGACACCACCAGCACGCCGGCCCGCTTGGGTTCCGCGCGCTCGACGAGCAGCGGATGGTCCAGAGCGGCCTCGGCGGACAAGGTGGTGAGCATCGACGTGATCTGAAAGGCGTACGGCCGGGCGGATTCCAATCGCGCCTGCGCCTTACCGATACGCGAGGTCGCAATCAGTTCCTGAGCCTTGGTGATCTTCTTGATCGACCCCGCCGACTTGATCCGTCCGCGTAGCTCGCGAAGTGTGGCAGCCATCGGTGGTTACTTCTTGTCCTTCTTGGTGTCCTTCTTGGGCTTCTCTTTCTTGACCTTCACCGATTCCTTGCCGAGGTCCTCTTCATCCATGGCCTCGACGTGCTCGTCGGGTACCACGGACTCACCGGAGGTGGCGGCGAAGCCCTTCTTGAACTTGTTGATGATGTCGGTGAGTTTTTCCTCTTCTTCCTCACCCAGCTTCCCGCTGCTGCGGATGCCTTCGAGGAACTTCTCTTCCGAGGCCCGCATGTGGTCCAGCAGCTCGGCTTCGAACCGCTTGACGTCCTCCACCGGCACCGAGTCCAGGTGACCGCCGGTGCCCAGGAAGATCGAAACCACCTGCTCCTCAACGGGTAACGGCGCGAATTGCGGTTGCTTGAGCAACTCGACCAGGCGCTCACCGCGCGCCAGCTGCTTCTTCGACGTCTCGTCGAGGTCGGAAGCGAAGGCGGCGAACGATTCCAGCTCGCGGTACTGCGACAGGTCCAGCCGCAGCGAGCCCGCCACCTCTTTCATCGCCTTGATCTGGGCGGCGCCACCGACGCGGGACACCGACACACCGACGTTGATGGCCGGCCGGACGCCCTGGTTGAACAGGTCGCTCTCCAGGAAGCACTGGCCGTCGGTGATCGAGATGACGTTGGTGGGGATGTAGGCCGAGATGTCGTTGGCCTTGGTCTCGATGATCGGCAGGCCGGTCAGCGAGCCGCCGCCGAGTTCGTCGGACAGCTTGGCGCAACGCTCGAGGAGCCGCGAGTGCAGATAGAACACGTCGCCCGGGTAGGCCTCGCGGCCCGGCGGACGACGCAGCAGCAGCGAGATCGCGCGGTAGGCCTCGGCCTGCTTGGTCAGGTCGTCGAAGACGATCAGGACGTGCTTGCCCTCGTACATCCAGTGCTGAGCGATGGCCGAACCGGTATACGGCGCAAGCCATTTGAAGCCGGCCGAGTCGGAAGCCGGCGCCGCGACGATGGTGGTGTAGTCCATCGCGCCACCCTCGTCCAGTGCGCGCCGGACGGAGGCGATTGTGGTGCCCTTCTGCCCGATTGCGACGTAGACGCAGCGGACCTGCTTCTTCTCGTCGCCGGTCTCCCAGTTCTGGCGCTGGTTGAGGATCGTGTCGACGCAGACGGCGGTCTTGCCGGTCTTGCGGTCGCCGATGATCAGCTGCCGCTGGCCGCGACCGATCGGGGTCATCGCGTCGATGGCCTTGATGCCGGTCTGCAGCGGCTCTTTCACACTCTGGCGCTCGACGACCGACGGCGCCTGCAGCTCCAGCGCGCGCCGGGTGTCGGTCTCGATGTCGCCGCCGCCGTCGATGGGCTGTCCCAGCGGGTCGACCACCCGGCCGAGGAAGGCGTCGCCGACGGGGACCGAGAGCACGTCGCCGGTGCGCTTGACCTGCTGGCCCTGTTCGATCTTCTCGAAGTCACCCAGGATCACGGCGCCGACGCTGTGCTCGTCGAGGTTCAATGCGACTCCGAGGACCCCGCCCGTGAACTCGAGCAGTTCCTGGGTCATCACGGACGGCAGACCCTCGACGTGCGCAATGCCGTCTCCGGCATCCACCACGGTGCCGACTTCCTCCCGCGAGGTGTCGGCGGTGAAGGACTCTACGTATTCCTCGATGGCGCTCTGGATGGCATCAGCGGAGATTGTCAACTCGGCCATGGCTTTTCGTCTTCCTACTTCGTTGTGTGACTTAGGTCGGTTTCCGTCGGGCTTTGGGTTAGTCGGGTAACTGGGCCTCAGCAGCCGCCAACCGGGACTTGAGCGTGCCGTCGATCACTTCGTCGCCCACCACGATCTGCAGGCCGCCGAGCAGGTCAGGATCGGTTTGCAGCTGGACCGCCACCGGGTGACCGTAGATGCGACTCAACACTTCACTGACGCGGCTGCGTTGGGCATCGCTGAGTTCGGCCGCGGCACTGACCTGCGCCACGACCTCGCCGCGGCGGGCGACCGCGACCTGAGCAAGCAGCAAGACGGCCTCTTCGGCCGGACTGCCCCGCAGCAACTCGATCGTCTGGGACAGCAGCGCGACCGCGACCGGGTTCACCTTGCTGCCCGAACCCTCAAGTACCTTGCGCAGCAAGCCAACTCGCCGATCGACGTCGCTGGTGTAGTCGCCCAGCAGGATGCCGAGGCGCGGTTGGGCGTCGAGGATGCGCGAGAACCGGAACAACTGGTCTTCGACTTCGTCGACGCTGCCGTCCTTCTCAGCGACCGCGAGTAAAGCCTGCCGCGACACGTGCTCGATCGCGTCGACCAGGTCCCCGTTCGCCGACCAGCGCTCCGAGACGGCGGTGCGCAGCACGTCGAGGGTGGGGTCACCGACCTTGCCTTCGAGCAGTCGCTCGATCAACTTGACCCGGGGCGCCGCGTCCTCGGCCGGCACGGTGAGGTACCGGGTGACCACGATCTCCTGGTTCAACATCTTGGCCACCGACACCAACTCGTCGGAGAGCGTCGTCAAACCCTTGTTGTCGAGGTCGTCGGCGAGGGAGTTGAACCGGTCGACCAGGTTGCCCACCGCGCTTCGGCTCGCCGAACGCATCTTGGCCAGCACCGGGTATTCCACCTCGACCGGTTCGGGCGCCATCTCGCTGAGTTGGTCAAGGAACCGATCGACGGTCGATGCCTGCTGCTCGGCGTCGGCCACATAGCTGCGCACCAAATCGCTTGCCTGGCGCACTGATTCGTGGCCCAGCTCCAGCCGGAGCTGACGGGTCAGTTGCGCCCGCAGCAGCTCGGTCTGACGCGCTCCCTGCGCCTTGATGCGTTCGGCCTCGCTCTCGGCCTGCGCCCGCATCTGTTCCTCGATGCGCTCGGAGTCGGACTTCGCCTCTTCGACGAGTTCCGCGGCCTCCTCCTTGGCGCGTTCCACGGCCTTGCTGTGCGCCGTGGTCGACTCGGTGAGGCGCTTGGCGGCCTTCTCCGAGTCCTGCAACTGCTGGCGCACAGTCTCCTGGCGGGCGGTCATCAGCTTGCGGACCGGCGGCACGACATACCGCCAGACCAGCAGCACGATCGCCGCAAAACCGATCAGCTGTCCGATAAATGTCGACATATGGTGGCTACCTCGTCGCTTTCGAAGTCGCTTCTGAGGTTGCGGCTGCGGGGCTGACTTCGACGCCGAGCACGCGGGAGGCCAGCGTGGCCGAGATCGCACCGACGTTGGAGCGCAGATCCAATTCCACGGCGTCGCGCTCCCGCTTCAATTGCTCGTTGGCCTGGGCCAACATCTCTGCCACCTGCTGCTCGGCGCGAGCTCGCGCGTCGTCGATGACCTTGCGACCCTCTGTCCGCGCGTTGTCGCGGAAGGCGCCGGCTTCAACCCGGGCTTCCTTCAAGGCCTTCTCGTAGTCGGCATCGGCGGCCGCGAACTGCTCGGCCGCCTTCTTGCTGTCGGCCTGGGTCTTGGCGACCATGTTGTCGCGTTCCTTGAGCACCCTCAGAATCGGCGGCACGACGAACGTGCCGATGACCCCGAGCACCACCAGGAAGATGGCCAGCACGAAGAAGAAGGTGCCGTTCGGGATGAGGAAGTTGCTTTGGCCGCCTTCCTCTGCTGCAAACTTCACAGCCGAAGCAAGAGAGGTCGGGTCACCCATCACAGCGAATTACTTGACGGGCGTGGCGAAGACGAATAGCGCCATGAACGCCAGGTTGATGAAGTAGGCCGCCTCGACCAGGCCGACCGTGATGAAGAACGGGGTGAAGAGACGTCCCTGTGCCTCGGGCTGGCGTGCGACGCCGGAGATCAGCGCGTTACCCGCGACACCGTCACCGATACCGGCGCCGATGGCGCCACCGGCCATGATCAATCCACCGCCGATGAGGGCGCCGGCTGCGATAGTGGGGTCCATTTTTATCCTCCTTGATAACTCTGGTAGCGGTTTACCAGGATTTTTTTAGTGGTGGTCCTCTTCTAGTTCCATCGCTTGGCTGAAGTACAGGATCGTCAGCAGGGCGAAGATGAAGGCCTGGATGGCGCCGACGAACAGGTCGAACGACTTCCAGATCGCGTTCGGCAGCCACAGGATGTACGGCGGGAACAGCGCGATCAGCGCGACCAGGATGCCGCCGGCGAAGATGTTGCCGAAGAGTCGGAGCGACAGCGAAATCGGCTTGGCGAGCTCTTCGACGACGTTGATCGGCGCGAGGATCGCCACGTGGCCCTTGAGCACCTTGATCGGGTGGCCGATGATGCCGCGACGCCAGATCCCGGCCGCGTGGTAGCAGACGAACACGAACAGGGCCAGGGCCAGCACGTAGTTGATGTCGGCAGCCGCCGACGAGAGGAGCTCGGTGGTCTTGCCTTCTTTGTCGGTGTACTGCAGCGGCAGCACCGACAACCAGTTCGAGATCAGGATGAACACGAAGATGGTCACCGCGAGCGGCAGCACGAACGGCGCGATCCGCATGCCGATGGCCGCCTCGACCTGGCTGCGCATCTGGATGGTGATCGCTTCGAAGAACAGCTGCACACCGCCGGGCACGGCGGTCGAGGTCACCTTGGACTTCAGGTAGAACGCCAACCCGATCACGATCACCGCGGCGATCGCCGTCGACATGATGGTGTCGGTGTTGACTGTCAGACCAAGCCATTTGGCGGTGTGGTGCTCGCCGACCTCGATCTGAGCGGCCAGGATCGACTCAGTCATCGCCGGCGCTCCTCTCTTCCGTGCCTTCTGATCCCGTCACTACCGCACCTTCTTGGCCCTCGAGCTGTCCGTCCGGGTCGCCGGTCCGCAGCTTCTTCCACACCGGCAGCGCAGTCGATGCCACCAGTAGCACCTGGAAGAGTGCCAGGCCGAACACCACGCCCAGACCTTCGGGCCGGAATATGAAAGCGATGATCAACGCGAGGATCGTGATGAGCGCGACGCGTGAGGCCGAGTTGATGGCCATCGAACGCTTCAGCGGATGATCTCGCGCGGTGATCGACTCGACCGAGCGACGCACCATCAGCGCGTTGAGCAAACCCAGCATCAACCCGATTCCGAAGAACCCCCCGACGACGGGGTGACCGGCGTAGCCGGCGATCAAGGTCGCTACCGCCGTCACCCCCAGGCTGATGAGGAACAGCCGAACGGGACGGAACGCAACAGCGGGAAACACCAACGGCGCGTCCTGCGCTGGTGTCGTCACTGCAGCACCTCAATCCCAGGTTGGTGGGGCGAAAACCACGCGACCGACTGATCCGTGGCCCGCCGAGCGTATCGCAAGGGTCACGCTGGATTTACCCAAGGGGTAGCTCCCTGTGTCGGTCTTGTGCCGGCGGCACCGGAAACCCATCCGACGGGCCGGGGAGCCGGCAACCCGCGAGGTTTATTTCGGGGTTCTACCAGCACCGTACCATAGGGCAGCCTGACCTACTACTGATCGTCGTAGTACTCGTCGCGGCGGCGCAACAGCGGAATCACGGTCGCGACGCCTGCGACGGCTATTGCTCCCAGCATCACCGCGGCGGTGTGGCGGGGGTCGAAAAAAATAGTGCTCGCCGCGCCAAAGGCGACGATGCCGACCCATAGGTAGATGAGCAGCACCACCCGGCGATGGGAATGGCCGATCTGCAGCAGCCGGTGGTGCAGATGCATTTTGTCGGGGGTGAAGGCACTGCGGCCCGCCCGGGTGCGCCGCACGATCGCCAGCAGCAGGTCGAGCATCGGCACAAACATGACGGCGACCACCAGCAGGAACGGCGACAGCAGAGCAAACACATCGCGGGCGCCGTAGGCGTTCTGCGAGATCGGTCCGGCGGCGGTCGTCGAGGCCGCCGCGAGCATCAGGCCGATGAGCATCGAGCCGGAGTCACCCATGAAGATCCGCGCCCGGTGGAAGTTGTGCGGCAGAAACCCCAGACAGGCACCCGCGAGAACCACCGAGATGACCGCGGGCGGGTAGTAGAGCACGTCGCCGCCATGGTCGCGCAGCAGACCCACCGAGAACATGCAGATGGCCAGGGCCGTGATGAGGCCAAGCCCGGCCGCCAGCCCGTCCAGCCCGTCGACGAAGTTCATCGCATTGACGATCGAGACCGTCAAAGCCAGCGTCAGCAGGATCGAGGAGGCCTGGTCCAGCACGATGGTGCCCACGCCCCCCACTGGGATGTACAGCACGCTCCACGCGACACCCATGGTGACCAGCACACTTGCGGCGGTGATCTGGCCGGCGAACTTGGTCAGCGCGTCCAGGCCCCAGCGGTCGTCGATCAGTCCGATACCCATGATCACCGCGCCGGCGACCAGCACCGCGGGCATGCCCGTGGAGTAGACGAATCCTCGGGTGAGCGCCGGCAGCTGGGAGGCCAGGAAGACGGCCGAGCCGACGCCGAGGAACATCGCCAACCCGCCCATGCGGGGCGTCGGCGTCACGTGCACATCCCGTTCCCGGGGGTAGGCGACGGCACCCAGCCGGGTGGCCAGCACGCGAACCGGCCCGGTCGCGAAATAGGTGATGATGGCCGCGGTCAGCCCGACCAGAGCAAGCTCGCGCAGCGGGACTCCGGCGCTGCGGTCGGACAGTGCGAGCAAACCACCGGCAAGGCTGGCCACATCGCTGGACACCTCGAGACCGTACTTCACCAACCTGAGACCGGTGCGCCCGCGGTCATCGCCGAACGTGAACCCACGGTGAGATTCGGGCCGGATTTTCGCCGTCAGATCACGGTCGGCGACCGAAGCGCTAGTCGATCAGGCTGGCCGCGTCCACGCCGAGCACCTCGGCGACGCGGGCGGTGCTGACCGGCCCCTCACGCAGGATGCGTGGGGCCTTTCCACTCAGGTCGACGATCGTCGAGGCGGCCTGCTGCGCGGCCGGCCCGCCGTCGAGGTAGACGTCCACGCGGGGGCCGAGTTGGCGCTGGGCCTCCGCGGCGTCGACTGCCGGGGGCTGGCCGGAGACGTTGGCGCTGGACACCGCCATCGGCCCGACCTCGCGCAGCAACTCGATGGCGACCGGGTGCAACGGCATCCGCAGCATCACGGTGCCGTGCGCGTCCCCGAGGTCCCATTGCAGCGACGGCGCCTGCTTCACCACCAGGCTCAGCGCGCCGGGCCAGAACGCCCGGATCAGCTCGCGCGCACCGTCCGGCATCCCGTACACCAGGCCTTCGATGGTGTGCCAGGAGCCGACCAGCACCCCCACCGGCATGTCGCGGCCGCGGCCCTTGGCCGCCAGCAGCGCGTCGACCGCGGTGCTGGCGAAAGCGTCGGCCGCGAGGCCGTAGACGGTGTCAGTCGGCATGACGACCAAGCGGCCGGACTTGAGCGCATCCACCGCGGCGGTGATGCCACGCGCCCGCCGATCCGGGTCGGCGCAGTCGAAAACCTCACTCATCGGCGCTTCCCCTCCGGGCCGTCACGAACCTGGGCCGTCCGGCCAGATCATTGCGGGCCACCACGTCACTGAAAAGCCCCGTCCTGTTGATGCATGCGACGGTCATCGACGATGTGGTGTCGTCATGCTCGACAGCGAACCGACCACCCGGGCGCAGCCAACTCGCGGCGCGCGCGACCACGGCGGGTATCACCGCCATCCCGTCCGGTCCGCCGAACACTGCGTGCGACGGATCATGTTGTGTCACTTCGGGTTCCAGCACGGAATCGGCCGGCACGTACGGCGGGTTCGAGACGACGAGGTCGACCCGGCCGTCGAGGTCCGGCAGCAGGCCGGGCGTGTCGATGTCAGCGTGAACCAGTTCCACCCCGGTGCCCTCGACGTTGCGACGGGCATACTCCAGGGCCGCCTCGGAGTCGTCGATGCCGACAACCCGGGCGCCCGGCCAGTGCCGCGACAGGGCGACTGCCAGCGCACCGGAGCCCGTGCACGCGTCGACTATGACTGGCCGCGCCGGAAGTGTTTGTGCGACAGCCCATTCGAACATCGCCTCGGTCTCGGGCCGGGGGATGAACACCCCCGGGCCGACGTGCAGCAGCACCGGCCCGAAACCGACCGTCCCGGTGAGGTGTTGCAGCGGCACCCGCTGGGCGCGTGCCGCTACGGCGTGCTGGAAGCGTTCGAAGAACTCGTCGGGAGGATCCACAAACCGGAGCCGGCCGCGGTCGGTACCGGCCACATGGGCGGCCAGCTGCTCGGCATCCCAGCGGGCGGAGTCGATGCCCGCTTCGGCCAGTTGCGCCGCAGCGGAGTCGATCGCCTGCCGCAGGGATTGCCGAACTGTCCCGGTCATGTCGCCTGTTGCAGCCGCGCCTGTTTGTCGGCTTCGCTCAGCGCGTCGAACAGCGCGTCCAGGTCGCCGTCGAGAACCTGGTCGAGGTTGTGTGACTTGAAGCCGATGCGGTGATCGGTGATGCGGTTCTCGGGGAAGTTGTAGGTCCGGATGCGTTCGCTACGGTCGACCGTACGGATCTGGCTGGCGCGGTCGGCCGAGGCGTCGGCGAGTGCCTGCTCCTCGGCCAACACCTGCAGGCGGGCGGCGAGCACCTGAAGCGCCCGGGTCTTGTTCTGCAACTGTGAGCGTTCGTTCTGGCAGGTGACGACGATGCCGGTGGGCAGGTGCGTGATCCGCACCGCGGAGTCGGTGGTGTTCACGCCCTGGCCGCCTTTGCCCGATGACCGGTAGACGTCGATCCGCAGGTCGGACTCGTCGATCTGAACCTCGCCGACTTCCTCGGGTTCGGGGTAGACCAGCACGCCGGCGGCCGATGTGTGGACCCGGCCCTGTGACTCGGTCACCGGAACACGCTGCACGCGGTGCACGCCGCCCTCGAACTTCATCCGCGACCACACGCCGTGGGCGCTGTCGCCCTTACTGCCGATGGCCAGCGTCGCGTCTTTGTAGCCGCCCAGATCCGACGTGGTCTCGCCCAGCACCGTGACCGTCCAGCCGTGGCGTTCGGCGTACCGGATGTACATCCTGGCCAGGTCGGCGGCGAACAGGGCCGACTCCTCGCCCCCTTCACCGGATTTCACCTCGAGCACGATGTCGTCGGCGTCGTGCGGGTCGCGGGGTGCCAACATGTCGGTGAGCTGGGTGTCCAGCTCGGCGACCCGGGCCTCCAGTTCGGTGACCTCCTCGGCGAAGGATGCGTCGTCGACGGCCAGTTCGCGGGCGGTCTCCAGATCGTCGCGGGCCGACACCAGCTTGCGGTGGGTCGCGACGATCGGCGCCAACCGCGCGAATCGGCGTCCGGCTTTGCGCGCCTCGTCGGGCTTGCTGTGCAGTTCGGGATCGGCGAGCGCCTTCTCGAGAGCTGCGTGCTCGGCGAGCAGGACGTCAATCGTCTGCACCGGCTGCGTCATGTCACCTCCCTGGTAGCCGCTTCGAACCCCGAACGCGAACCGACGCCCGGCCTGTGCTGGTATCGCACAGTTCGGGCGTCGGAAAGGCAGCTATTTGTCGGCCGCAGCTTTGTCCGCGTTGCGCTTGCCGTAGCGCTTCTCGAAGCGCGCGACCCGGCCACCGCTGTCGAGAATCTTCTGCTTGCCGGTGTAGAAGGGATGGCATTGCGAGCAGACCTCGGCCACGATGCGGCCACCCGGCTTGGTGCTGCGGGTGGTGAAGGAATTCCCGCAACCGCAGACCACGGTGGTCTCCTCGTAGGCGGGATGGATGTCAGTTTTCATGCTGTCCTCTTCGTCATATGCCACTCGGGGCCCCTGGTCGGCCCGGACCGCGAACCTGAAGTGGTTCCGAGTGATCGACCGTCGATTATGCCAGGTCAACCTACGTCAGCCTAAACGCCGGGGTGGGGATGCCTATTCCCGCTGTGGAGCCTCGCTTCGGCGCCGCCCGGTCCGCTGTCAACCGTTGCCAACGACGGCGGGATTGGCGTAAGAGAACCTGATGCAACTGCGGATACCCAGCATCGCTCTGCTGTTCGCCATCGGGGGCATCGCCGGCCTGATCGGCGATCACGGTCACGTCGTCACCGGCACTCTGGTGTACCTGCCGGCGTCGCATCAGGTCCCGTTCGTATGGACCAGCCCGATCTGGTTTCCCGCTCTCGTCGGGACTGCCACGGTCCTGTTGGCCGAGCTGCGGTTGCACCTCGGCGCGGCGCGCACGGATGTGACGGCGCGCCAGGGGCTCGGCGGGGTCGCGGCCGTGGTGGGCACCTACGCCGTCACGGCGCTGGCGCACACGGCGCCGGTGTTCGTCAGCACGGTGCTGGTCTGCGCGATCGCGACCATCACCTGGTCGGTGCTCGGCGATCGGCTCGCCGTGGTGGGCGGGGTCGCGGTCGCCATCGTAGGGCCCGCGGCCGAGGTCGGCATCGAAGCCCTCGACGTATTTCGCTACACCCAGGGCAGCGACGGCCTGTTCGGCGTCGCGCCATGGCTGGTTCCGCTGTACTTCGCCTTCGGGGTGGTGGCGGCGCTGCTCGGCGAGATCGCCGCGAAACGGAACTAGTCGTTGTCCATGTTGCCCGGTGTCGTCTTGGACACCTGGACGAGGAACTCGTAGTTCGTCTTCGTCTTACGCAGCTGCGACATCAGCAGGTCGATGGCCTGGTGCGAGTCCAGACCCGACAGCACCCGGCGCAGTTTGTGCACGATGCCGAACTCGTCCGGGGACAGCAGCAACTCGTCCTTCCGGGTACCCGACGGGTTGACGTCGACCGCAGGGAAGACCCGACGTTCGGAGATCTTGCGGTCCAGCTTGAGCTCGGCGTTACCGGTGCCCTTGAACTCCTCGAAGATGACCGTGTCACCGGTGGAGCCGGTCTCGACCATCGCCGTGGCGATGATGGTCAGCGAGCCGCCTTCCTCGATGTTGCGGGCCGCACCCAGGAAACGCTTGGGCGGGTACAGCGCGGTCGAGTCGACACCACCGGACAGGATCCGGCCGGAGGCAGGCGACGCGTTGTTGTACGCGCGGCCCAGCCGGGTGATCGAGTCAAGCAGCACCACGACGTCCTTGCCCTGCTCCACCAGGCGCTTGGCGCGCTCGATGGCCAGCTCGGCGACCGACGTGTGGTCTGACGGCGGCCGGTCGAAGGTGGACGCGATGACCTCACCCTTGACCGAACGGGTCATGTCGGTGACCTCCTCGGGCCGCTCGTCGACGAGCACGACCATGAGGTGGCATTCGGGGTTGTTCTTGGTGATCGCGTTGGCGATGTCCTGCAGGATCGTGGTCTTACCCGCCTTGGGCGGCGACACGATCAGGGCGCGCTGGCCCTTGCCGATCGGCATGATCAGGTCGATGACCCTGGTGGTCAGCCGGTCCGGCGTGGTTTCCAGACGCAGGCGCTGGTTGGGGTACAACGGCGTCAACTTCTGGAAATCGGGACGCTTCCTGGCGTCCTCGACGGGTCCGCCGTTGACGCTGTCCAGGCGTACCAGTGGGTTGAACTTCTGCCGCTGGTTGGGCTGTTCGCCGTCTTTGGGCACCCGCACTGCGCCGGTCACCGCGTCGCCGCGCCGTAAGCCGTTCTTGCGCACCATGTTCATGGACACGTAGACGTCATGCGGACCGGCCAGGTAACCGGAGGTGCGCACGAAGGCGTAGTTGTCCAGCACGTCGAGAATCCCGGCCACCGGCTGTACGACGTCGTCCTCGCGCAGTTCGGATTCCCCGGCCTCGCCGGTGCGCTCGCCACGGCGCCTGCGGTCGCGGAACCGGCGTCCCCGCCGGCCCTGCCGTCCGTCGCCGTCGTCGTCGGCGCCACCGCCGCCGCCGCGCTGCTGGCCATTGCCCTGCTGGTCGCCGGACTGGTCGTTGCCCGAGTCCGCGGACCGGTCGTCGGTCTCTGCTTTCCGCTGGCCACGCTCACCCTGGCCGCGCTCGCGGTCACCCTGACCACGCTCACCCTTGGGCTCACCCTTGTCGCGCTCGCCGCGGTCGCGGGCCGGTTCTTTGTCGGTGTCGTCGGTGTTCTCGCCTTTATTGCCACCACCGGTGTTGCCGCCTCCGGCGGACCCCGCCTGCCGGGACGCGCCACGGCGTTCGCGACGCGGCGTCTCCGCGGCGTCGGGCGCCTCTGCGGGCGCAGCATCCGGGGTGGTCACCTGGGCGGTGGGGGGTTCCTGCGCGGCGTCGTTCTGGGCCGGCGCATCGGCTTTGGCCGATTCCTGCTGCGGCTCGGCGTCACCGGCCGACTTGCCGTTCGCCTGTCCCCTGGTCTGCTGGATCGCGGCGATCAGCTCGCTCTTGCGCATGCCTGACGTCCCTTTGACGCCGGCTCGGTTAGCCAGTGCGCGCAGCTCGGGCAGCACCATGGTGGACAGCGAGCTGGACGGCGCATTGGATTTGACGTCCGAAACATCGGAGGCGTCGGGGGTCACGGAGTTCGACACCTTGTCGGCGTCGGTGCTTTCGCCAGCCGTGATGAGGTCCGTATCAGTCACGGATTTCCTTTCTTGCCCCGCTGATCACGTCAAACGGGGATTCCTGCATCAGGTCAAGCATTCAGGCAAATTGCTGAGTGCGCCCAATAATCGACTCTGAAACGGTGATCGAACAGCGAACCGAGTTCACGAGAAGAATTGGTGGTTGTCTCAGCGTCAAGGCAGTTTGTGCAGAGCAGATGCTGCAATTGCTGGACGGGTCCGAGGATAGCCCGCTTCCTGGCGGGAAGCAAGCAAACCCGCCCGCCACGCTGTGGATCAACCTGGGACGGTTACGCCGGGCTTCCAGCGAACTCCGCCGCCGACCGTCATCTTCTTGATCATGAATCCATTCGCGGTTCCGTGCTCCACCGCTTCAGCAGGCAACTCCGGCTCGGTGCTCAGCGCGATCAGCGAAGGACCAGCCCCGGAAAGCGTTGCCGCAACACTATGACGCCGCAGCAGCCGCAAATATTCCGCGGAGGACGGCATCGCCGGTGCACGTTGGGGTTGATGGAGCACGTCTTCGGTGGCAGCCATCAACAGGTCGGGCCGCTGGGTCAGCGCGACCACCAGCAACGCCACCCGGCTGATGTTGAACCGGGCGTCCTCGTGGCTGACCTGCGCGGGCAGCAGCACCCGGGTCTCGGCCGTGGACGAGCGTTCCTCGGGAATGGCAGCGAACAAGTGGATGTCGGGGTGCAGATGCAGCGGAACCGCGGAGTAGTCCGGACGGCCGCTGCGGTGGTCAGCCCAGGAGACCACTGCCCCACCGAGCACGGCGGCCGACGCGTTGTCCGGATGACCTTCGAATTCAGATGCCAGCTGGATCAGCTGAGCTTCGCTGAGCGGAGCCGAATCCGTCTGCGCGACAAGACCATTGACCACGGCCAGGCCGCTCACCACGGCCGCCGCGGAGGACCCGAGGCCGCGGGAGTGCGGGATGTCGTTGCGGCAGCGCACCACCAGGCCGGCGGCGCAGACCCCGGCGGCCTGCAGGCCGCGCTGGATGGCCCGCACCACGAGGTGCTCGGGCCCCAGCGGTACCTGGCCGGCACCCTCGCCTTCGACGGTCACGACCAAGCCGGAATCCATTGTCTCGACCACGATCTCGTCGCACAGGCTCAAAGCCAGCCCGAGGCTGTCGAAACCCGGGCCCAGGTTGGCACTGGACGCCGACACAGTGGCGCTGGCCGTCAGCCCCGCAGGCAGAACCGCACCCGCCGAACCAGATTCCACTAGCCCAACCCCAGCTGCTCAACGACGAGGACGGGGTCGACCGGCAGCGGAGACACGTGCGGCATGTCCCGCAGGGCGGTGTCGGGGTCCTTGAGACCGTTGCCGGTGACGGTGCAGACCACAGTCGAGCCGCGTTCCACCCAGCCGTCCTCGACGGACTTCAGCAGGCCGGCGATGCTCGCGGCAGACGCCGGCTCGACGAAGACACCCTCGGTGCTGGCCACCAGGTGGTAGGCCGCCAGGATCTCCTCGTCGGTGGCTGCCAGGAAGCGTCCATTGGACTGCTGCTGCGCCTCGACCGCCGACGTCCACGACGCCGGTGCGCCGATGCGAATCGCGGTGGCGATGGTCTCCGGGTTTGCGACCGGTTCACCGTGCACCAGCGGGGCCGCGCCGGCCGCCTGGGTGCCCAGCATCCGGGGCAGCTTGTCGATGACGCCGTCGCGGTGGTATTCGGTGTAGCCGCGCCAGTACGCGGTGATGTTGCCCGCATTGCCGACGGGAAGCGCGTGGATATCCGGCGCCGTCCCGAGCGCGTCGACGATCTCGAACGCGGCCGTCTTCTGCCCCTCGATGCGCACCGGGTTCACCGAGTTGACCAGTGAGATCGTCGGGAAGTCGTTGGTCATCTTGCGGGCCAGTTCCAGGCAGTCGTCGAAGTTCCCGTCGATCTGAATGATCTTGGCGCCGTGCATGACGGCCTGCGCCAGCTTGCCCATCGCGATCTTGCCCGTGGGAATCAGCACCGCGCAGGTGATGCCGGCGCGAGCGGCGTATGCCGCGGCAGATGCCGAAGTGTTGCCGGTCGACGCGCACAACACCGCTTTCTGGCCGCGGGCCAGAGCGTCGGTGACGGCCATCGTCATACCCCGGTCCTTGAATGACCCGGTGGGGTTGAGGCCCTCGACCTTGAGATGGACTGTGCAGCCGGTCTTCTCGGACAACCGGGGCGCCGGGATCAGCGGGGTGCCGCCTTCGAACAGGGTGACCGGGGTCCAGTCGTCGCCCACCGGCAACCGGTCCCGGTAGGCCGCGATCAGGCCCGGCCACGGTTGGTGGACCGCCGTATGTGGGGCGCTCATTCGTCAGTTCCTTCCAGCCGCAGCACGCTTTGCACGCTCTGCACCACGTCCAGGTCCGCCAGCGCGTCAACGGTTTCCGACAGCGCGGCGTCGGTCGCCCGGTGGGTGACCACCACGATGCGGGCCCCCACCCGCTGACCGCCCTCGTCGACCACGCCTTCCTGACGCACCTCGGCGATACTCACCTCGCGCTTGCCGAATTCGGCTGCCACGGCCGACAACACGCCCGGTTTGTCGGCGACGTTCATGCTGACGTAGTAGCGCGTTTCGATGAATCCCATGGGCGCCACCGGAAGCCGGGCGTAGCGGGACTCGCGCGGACCCCGGCTGCCGAGCACCCGGTTGCGCGCCGCCATCACCAGGTCACCGGTGACGGCCGAGGCGGTGGGCGCCCCGCCGGCGCCCTGGCCATAGAACATCAACCGCCCGGCCGCCTCGGCCTCGACGACCACCGCGTTGAAAGCGCCGTTGACCGATGCGAGCGGATGCGTCAGGGGCACCAGCGCGGGATACACGCGAGCCGAAACCCGCTGCTGCCCTTCGTCAGTAGTGATGCGCTCGCAGATGGACAGTAATTTGATGGTGCAGCCCAGGGATTTGGCGGACTCGAAGTCGTCCGGGGTGATCTTGGTGATGCCCTCGCGGTAGACGTCGTCGGCGGTGACCCGGGTGTGGAAGGCGATGGACGCCAGGATCGCCGCCTTGGCCGCGGCGTCGTATCCCTCGACGTCGGCGGTGGGGTCGGCTTCGGCATAGCCGAGGGCGCTCGCGTCGGCCAGCGCCTGTTGGTAATCGGCTCCGGTGCTGCCCATTTCTGAGAGGATGTAGTTGGTGGTGCCGTTGACGATGCCGGCCACCCGCAGGACGGTGTCGCCGGCCAGCGATTGGGTCAGCGGGCGGATGACGGGGATCGCCCCGGCGACCGCGGCCTCGAAATACAGGTCGACGGCTTCTTTTTCGGCGGCGGCGGCCAGTTCGCCGCTGGCGATCGACATCAACGCTTTGTTAGCCGTCACCACCGACTTGCCGTGGGCCAGTGCGGCCAGGATCGCCTTGCGGGCCGGTTCGACCGGGCCCATCACCTCCACCACGATGTCGACGTCGTCGCGGCAGACGAGTTCGTCGATGTCGTCGGTGAGCAGTTCGAGCGGCACGCCGCGGTCGCCGCCGAGGCGGCGTACCCCGACGCCGCGCAGCACCAGCGGGGCTCCGATTCGGCCCGCCAGGTCGTCGGCGCTCTCGTTGATGATGCGCACGACTTCGCTGCCGACCACACCCAACCCGAGCACCGCTACGCCGATGGCTTGCTTGTCGTTATCGGGCACGGTCACCTCACTTCCAAACTCAGCAGATCGTCGACCGTCTCGCGGCGCAGGATCAAGCGGGACTCCCCCGCTCGCACCGCGACCACCGCGGGACGGCAGATCATGTTGTAACGACTCGACAGGGAATAGCAGTAGGCGCCGGTCGCGGCGGTGGCGACCAGGTCACCGGGCCCCACGTCGTCGGGGACCCATGCGTCGCGCACCAGGATGTCGCCGGTTTCGCAATGCTTTCCGACCAGACGAGCCGCGGTGGCGGGCGCATCGCTGAGCCTCGACACCAACCGCACGTCGTACTGGGCGTCGTACAGAGCAGTACGGATGTTGTCGCTCATGCCGCCGTCGACGCTCACGTAACGCCGACTCGCGTTGGAGCTCACGTCGACGTCTTTGACGGTGCCGACCTCGTAAAGCGTGATGGTGCCCGGGCCGGCGATGGCACGCCCGGGTTCGACGACCAGCCTGGGCGTGGGGAGCCCGACGGCTGCCGACTCGTTGCTCACGATCGCGCTCAGCTTGTCCGCCAGCTCGGCGATCGGCGGTGGATCGTCCGGCGCCAGATACGAGATGCCCAGGCCGCCGCCCAGATCCACCGTCGACACCTGCGCGGTCTTGTCGACGCCGAATTCGGCGACGATGTCGCGCAACAACCCGATGACCCGGTGCGCGGCGATTTCGAAGCCGGCGACATCGAAGATCTGCGAACCGATGTGGCTGTGCAGTCCGACCAACCGCAGGTGGTCGGCGGCGAACACCTTGCGCACCGCCGCCATGGCCGCTCCGCTGGCCACCGACAGTCCGAACTTCTGGTCTTCGTGCGCGGTGGAGATGAACTCGTGGGTGTGCGCCTCCACGCCGACAGTGAGACGGACGAGCACATCCTGGACGATCCCGGCCTCACCGGCGATCGCATCGAGCCGTTCGATCTCGATCATCGAGTCCAGGACGACGTGGCCGACACCGGCTTTCACCGCCGCGGTCAGTTCGGCCACGGATTTGTTGTTGCCGTGCAACGTGATTCGTTGCGGTGGGAAGTCCGCGTTGAGCGCGACGGCCAGCTCACCACCCGAGCAGACGTCGAGCGAGAGGCCTTCCTGCTCGATCCACCGGGCGATTTCGGTGCACAGGAACGCTTTCGCGGCATAGTGCACATTGGCCCCACCGCCGAACGCCGCGGCCGTCTCGTGGCAGCGGGAGCGGAAATCGTCTTCGTCGATGACGAACAGCGGGGTGCCGTATTCGCCGGCGAGGTCGGTCAGTTTGACGCCGGCGATTTCGACGATCCCGTCGTCGTCACGAATGGTGTTGCGCGGCCACACGTTCGGCGCCAGCCGCAAAAGCTCCTCGGGTGACTGCGGACGTGGCGGGCTGCTGACGGGCCGGGTTTCCTCGGCGTGCCGGGGTCCGGCGGGGTGGACGTTCACATTCTCTCCGGGGCACTCACTCCGAGGATGGCCAATCCGTTGGCGACGACCTGGCGGGTGGCCTGGCACAGCGCCAGCCGCGCGGTGTTCAGGTCGGTGGGTTCTTCGTCGCCCTGCGGCAGGATCCGGCAGGCGTCGTAGAAGCGGTGATAGTCGCCCGCCAGGTCTTCCAGGTAGCGGCAGATGCGGTGCGGTTCCCGCAGGGCCGCTGCGGTCTTGAGCACCCGCGGGAACTCGCCGATGGTGCGCAGCAGCGTGCCCTCTTTATCGTGGCTGAGCAGCTCGAGATGTGCGGTGTCGGCGATGAGGCCGAGTTCGGCGGCGTTTCGGGCCAGAGCCGACAGCCGGGCGTGCGCGTATTGCACGTAGTAGACCGGGTTTTCGTTGGACGCCGAGGACCACAACGCCAGATCGATGTCGATCGGGGTGTCCACCGAGGACCGGATCAGGCTGTACCGCGCGGCATCGACGCCGATGGCCTCGACCAGGTCGTCGAGGGTGATGACGGTGCCGGCCCGCTTGCTCATCTTGACCGGCTGGCCGTCGCGCACCAGGTTGACCATCTGGCCTATCAGGACCTCGACGGTGGCCGGGTCCTCACCGAAGGCGGCCGCGGCGGCCTTGAGGCGGGCGATGTAACCGTGATGGTCGGCGCCGAGCATGTAGATGCACAGGTCGAATCCGCGTTGGCGCTTGTCCAGGTAGTAGGCCAGATCGCCGGCGATGTAGGCGGGGATGCCGTCGCTCTTGATCACTACCCGGTCTTTGTCGTCACCGAAAGCGCTGGTGCGCAACCAGGTTGCGCCGTCCTTCTCGTAGATGCTGCCGGTATCACGCAGTTTGCTGATGGCCTCGTCCACCCGGCCGCTGGTGTGCATCGAGTCTTCGTGGGTGTAGACGTCGAAGTCGGTGCCGAACTCGTGCAGCGACTCCTTGATGTGGGCGAACATCAGGTCGACGCCGATCTGGCGGAACGTCTCGTGCATCTCGGCGTCGGGAAGGCTCAAGGCTTCTGGCGCCTTCTGCAGGACCTGCGCGGCGATGTCGTTGATGTATGCGCCCGCGTAGCCGTCCTCTGGGGCCGGTTCGTTTTTGGCCGCGGCGACCAGGGAGTTGGCGAACCGGTCGATCTGCGCGCCGTGGTCGTTGAAGTAGTACTCACGGACCACCTCGGCACCCTGGGTGGTGAGCAGCCGGCCCAGCGCATCACCGACGGCGGCCCAGCGGGTGCCGCCGATGTGGATCGGCCCGGTGGGGTTGGCCGAGACGAACTCCAGGTTGACCTTCTGGGCTTTCAGCGTCTCGGAGTGGCCGAAGCTCTGGCCGGCGTCGATGACTTCCGTCACGATCTTGGCCTGCGCCGAGGCCTCCAGGCGCAGGTTGATGAAGCCGGGACCGGCCACCTCGGCAGAGGCGACGCCGTCGGCCTTCGTCAGCGCCTCGGCCAGCCATCCGGCCAGCTCACGGGGGTTGGCGCCGACCTTCTTGGCCAGCTGCAGGGCCAGGTTGGAGGCGTAATCTCCGTGTTCGGGGTTGCGCGGACGCTCCACGGTGACCGTCTCGGGCAGCGCGGACACGTCGAGGTCGTGCTCGGCAAGCACCGCGGTGGCGGTGGTTTTGAGCAGCTCAGCGAGGTCGGCGGGGGTCACGAGCGTCCATCCTATTGGCTGGGGTGCCCGCGCCCCGAATCCATTACCGGTGCCCGGTCGGTCACCGGGATGCGCTACTCTGGCGGAGCCCAATGGCGCAGCGTTCCGCTAGTGCGCCCCCGTAGCTCAGGGGATAGAGCGTCTGCCTCCGGAGCAGAAGGCCGCAGGTTCGAATCCTGCCGGGGGCACGGCTTTGACGCAGCATTTCCGTCACCGAACCCAACGCGCCGCAGGTGACGATCCAGGGTGCCGGCGATGGGATCACCACCGCCCAGGCCCGCGAGCTGGCGGCGGCGATCGTGGCCGCCGCAGACCTGATCGACGGGTGGGTGGCCCGATGACCGCGACCAGACCCCTTCCGGAGTATTACCCGGGCGGGGATTCGCGGCTGGCGTCGTTTCTGGCGCCGCGGCCGCGGTGGAACCCGTGGCAGCAACTCGCCGACGAGCACCCCGAGTACACGGTCTCCGACGTGCATCAGCTGTTCACCGAAGAGGCGAATCCTGGGGCTTTGCTTCAACGGGGCGAAACGAATCGCGCTGTGCAGATCGCTGACCCCGCACGAGCGGCGGTGCACGCTGGCGCACGAGCTGGTGCACATCGAGCGCGGACCAGTTCCCTCGAACCCTGAGATGGCGCAGATCGAGGAGGACATCGTCGACGAGATCGCCAGCCGGCGCCTGGTCGGATTCGAGGACCTGGTGGCCACGATTCGGGAATGCCCGAACGGTGCGATGTCGGCGTGGGCGTACCGGCTGTGGGTGGATCAACCGATGCTCGAGGTTCGGCTGCGCAACGTGCGCCAGCAGGAACTCGATGCTGTCGACGCGATCAGGATCGAAGCGAAACACCTCACCGGATCAGTCGCTCTGATCCACGAGATACGAGCAACCCAGTGAGAGAATGTCTCTGACCGGGCTCGTGGGGAGGCCTTCGACGTGAAGGTCTCCCCACGGGGTAGCGGGAAGGGGAATTGATGACGATACATCTCACGTTGCCACCCGATGCGGGACCAAGAGTGACAGAGTTGGCCGATCGCATTCAAAGAATGGCGATGGATCCTGAGAAGAGTTACAGCGACCAGGACGGACGCGATACCGCGATCGCCGGTCTGACTTTGATTGTCGCCGAGCTTGAGCGCGACGTCGCCAAACTGAAGGCCGATGCAGAGGCAGCCAGCTCGAAGGCATCATTCGACGAGCTTCAGCGGCGTAGTTACGACACGGGTCGCTGACTGGACGCGTCCCATGAGTTCAACGAGCTACAACGAATACACAGGCAAGGACTGCGAATTCGGCCACCCGGAGTACTACCAGGTTGTCGAGTTCGGTACCTGGGGTGGCCAGAGCCATGAGAAACGGCGCGGCCCGTCGTGCTGGCATGCGGACTGCGAGGCCCACAAGCGCTGGCAATCGCAGTAGCAACCAAACCCAAAGGTAGCAAGGCAAACGTGGCGATGGCTGAAGCGCTGAGCGGGGCCGGCGAGTTCTGGAAGGCCGACGATCCTGACCATCGGGTTCCTGGGAGTTTCGTGGCCGAGCTCGGGGAAAAGCCGGAGGCAGAACTTGGCGCCAATCTGGTTGACGATCCTCGCGTTTCGGTCTCCCGCGATATGTCGAGTAATGTGACGGTGATCTCCTACTCGGCCGAGGCCAAACGCTCTGTTGCGTCGTTCCTGGCGATCACGGTGCATGGCCAGCTAGATGCCGGCGTGCCGATAACCTTGCTCAACGCCCAGAACCATGGCGCCGCAGGCGCCAAGCCGCATTATTACGGCACGTCCGCGGTCGTCGGTGCCAATGTGTTCAAGGATCGGCTCTACAGCTCGGTGCGATTCCGGATGGATCGCCCACACTGGCTGGCGCACCTGGCCGACGGCGACTCCGGCACCGTAGAAGACGACGGATCCACATTGAGTGTCGAGGCATCCGAAGACGGAAACTGGCTGTTGTATGAATCTTCGAAGCCGGCGACCTTGCGACAACTCGAGATACGAGTGGTTTCGGGCTGTTTGGCGCTACTGCACCTGGCTGTCTACCCGGATCCCGATGAGGGTCGAGTCACGCGTGACACACAGGTGCGCATCGACCCCGATAGTCCGTGGTTGGACGTGTACGGTCCAGCGTTCTGCGCGGAACCGGCAGGGCCAGTGCATGATCCGCTGCTGCCTCGCGAGGAGCTCAGTATCGAGCGGTTCAGCAGGTGGATCGCTTTACACAGCAGTCTCGACGGTCTTTCCTGGGTAGTCGCACGGCCCTCTACTGGCGCAGTGCAAACGCGAGTTCTCCTGCTAGCCCCCCTGGTTGAAGGATTCCATCGCCGGCTGCCCGACTACGAGCAAGCGAAGTTTCCCGGCGTCGCGAAGAGCGTCCTGAACCGCATATCAAAGGCCGTTGGTGGCGCGGCTGTGGCGCAAGCCGCGTCAGAAGGACTCGACCAGAAGCGAATCAGGCAGGCGACGGCGTTCTTCCGGGAGGTCAGTTTCCAGGAGCGCGCCGACGCGATCGTCGCTGAGGTGGTCGGCGTGATACCCGAGGTAGCCGAGTCGGTATCGGAGCTTCCTCGGAGAATCAAAAAGGCGCGCAACGATCTCGCTCACCATCTGACGAAGGACTCCGACAAGCCGATCGAGACTAGGGCTCTGGAGTGGCTGGTCATCGCTAATACTGCAGCATGGGTGCTCCGCATCCTCTTGTTGCTGCGTGTGGGTATCGAACCGGAGGTACTCCGCAAGCATGTCCTGCGCTTTAGCCGCTTTGACTTCTTTCGCGCCAACACCGAACAGCATGTTCGTGAACTGGGCTGGGAGCCGCCCTCGTCCAGCCCAGCAGACGGGCAGTCATGACCAACGACCGAAATCCCGAACCAGAATTCGAGGGGCTCAATCTTGACGACCCTGTGCGCCGCGCACAGTTCACCGGCCATCTGGAGCTGATGAACGCTGCGTGGGCATTCCTGCACAGTGCGGTGCGCGATGGTGACCTCCGCAGCGTGTGGGGCCTGGTCCACGAGTCGCTTCGGGCACAGTTGGCGCAGCAGTGGGTGATCGACAACCGAGCAAGCATCAGCGCCGGCGGATTCGATGAGTCGGAGGTGGCGGCTGGGCTGGCCGCTGATCCCCCATCTCATCCGTTGTGGGTTCACTTCGAGCGTGTGCATGTTCGTGGCCTGCGCCGAGTCCTGCCCGACAGCAGCTGCTGGGGAATCGGCGCAGAAACCAGGATGGTCGGGCCTGACCTGGAAGCCCTGTACGTCCACGACATGCGGCACTTGCCAGCTGACGGCTTGTGGCAGCCCGGAGCAGCCAGTTTGGTGTATCCGCTGGTCTTTCAGCGGACCGGCGACCAGTGGCAGCTGGCGGTAATTGGGCCCAGCGAATTGACCGACGAATAGCCCGCTACCGGGATGCGGCTGGACGCATTTCAGCCGGCTAATTCGTGGCCATCGATCGCGTTTGTCACCTCAGTTGCTGTCTCTTTGACGGTGCGAGGTCGTCGAAATGCTTTGTTGCGTAATAATCTTGCTATGGCGTCGACGAATCTCTTTGAGCGAGAATCGTCATGCTGGGAAGTAGGATATGTCGCTAATGCGACGGCTAATTCACGGAAATATCCAAAGGCATTTCCTGCGCGATAACGCTCTTCGTCGGACTTCTCAACGTCCTGGAGGTACTGGGTGACGTTGTCGTCTGCATGTATTTGAACGGCAGCATACCCCAAGGTTGTGGGGGCAATATCCCCTAGACTAATCACGCCCTCTCGCCAGTTGTGTCCCAGGATGTTCAGGAAGTCGAGTACTCGGACGAGGTTCAACTCATCATCCGTGCCCATTTGATCCGAAGTGAACGAGAAACTCTTGGAATCCACAGCCATGAACAGGGCGGTAATACGTTTATCGTCGTAGAAGTCATTCGTGTAATTGCGTAGCAGGTCGGCTTTCTTGATCTTTTTATCGCGCCTAATGTTTAAGACGAAAAGAGATAGAGTGACTGCGATGGCAAAGATTCCTACTATGGCCTGCGGATTCATCCGCGCGCCCCCTTCTATCCGCTTGACGTCGGACACCCGAGAGGTCTTCAGGAGCAGCGAGCACATCACCTTTAGGTGCGCAAGATCACACCACCACGCCGAAGCTAGACCAGTCAACCGCGGATGGGCTTGGAACCCAACCTTCGACCAGCGAGACGAGTTTGCCTGATGATGGCGGTTTGACGGCGAACCATCAGCGGCCGCTTCTACGGTAGGTGGCCAGCTGCGCCTGGTGTTCCGGGTAAGTCCCCTGGCGTGGTGGAGTTTCGGGACCCGGGGTGGACGGGCCCGGACATATTGCTGGGTGTGTCGCTGAGGGTGTCGGGGCGGGCCATCGCGTAGTGGTCGGTGAGTTACCTACCAAAGTGACTCACAGAAAGACACACGACGCGATGACCCAAGACCATTCTGCCTTGCTTGCCCAACTCGATGCGCTGAAGTCCGCCGATGTGGGGGCGGTGTTCGCCGAGCTGATCCGGGCCGGGCTGCAGCAGCTCATCGAGGCTGAGGCCAGCGCCACCATCGGTGCCGGCCGCTACGAGCGCACTGGCGGGCGTACGGTGCATCGCAATGGACACCGCCCCAAGACGGTGTCGACGACTTCCGGCGATGTCGAGGTGCAGACCCCGAAGTTGCGGGCCGGGTCGTTCTTCCCGTCGCTGTTGGAGCGTCGCCGGCGCATCGATAAGGCGCTGCATGCGGTGATCATGGAGGCCTACGTGCACGGGGTGTCGACCCGCAGCGTCGATGACCTGGTGGCCGCCATGGGTGTGGAGACCGGGGTGTCCAAATCAGAGGTGTCGCGCATTTGTGCGGGCCTGGACAAAGAGATCGAGGCTTTCCGAGCCCGCAGCCTGTCCCACACCGAGTTTCCGTATATGTTCTGCGACGCGACGTTCTGCAAGGTGCGGGTCGGAGCGCACGTGGTCTCTCAGGCGCTGGTGGTGCCCACCGGTGTATCCATCGAGGGCACCCGCGAAGTGCTGGGCACCGCGGTGGGTGACAGCGAGTCCTATGAGTTCTGGCGGGAGTTTTTGGCGTCGCTGAAAGCGCGCGGACTCTCCGGGGTGCATCTGGTCATCTCCGATGCCCACGCTGGTTTGAAAGCTGCGGTGGCACAACAGTTCACGAACTCTTCGTGGCAGCGGTGCCGGGTGCATTTCATGCGCAATCTACACACCGCCGTGTCGGCCAAGCACGCCCCTGCGGTGACTGCGGCGGTCAAGACCATCTTCGCCCACACCGACCCGGCCGAGGTCGCCGACCAGTGGGACCGGGTCGCTGACACACTGGCAGCCAGCTTCCCGAAGGTGGCGGCGATGATGGGCGACGCCAAGACCGACGTGTTGGCGTTCACCGCGTTCCCGCGGGCTCATTGGCAAAAAATTTGGTCGAACAATCCCATATCCGTTAACCGGCTCTCAGCGGACACGAGCCGGGTAGCGGCGTGAGATCCGGACCGATTCCTCGGAGCGGGTGGATGCTGCTCAGAACAGGGCCCCTGACTGGGAAGGGCGGGAGACGGCGATGGCGGTGCGGGTCAGCGAGGGCGATGGCGGGTATCGGATCGATGGTGACTGGGACGGGGTTGATCCTGCGAATGCGTTCCTGGCTCGCCTGAGCGGGCGGGGCTTCAGCCCGGCCACGGTGCGTGCCTATGCATTCGATGTGGTGAACCTGGCGCGGTTTCTTGCCGAGCGCGATGTGACACTGGCGGCTGTTGAATCGCCGCTGGTGTTTGACTGGATCGATTGGCAGGGCGTGCGCCGCATAGGCGGTCGCGGGAGCGCGGACCGGACGCGTTCGGCGGCGGCGTCGACGGTGAACCGTCGGGTATCGGCGGTTCGGGCGTTGTTGAGTACCTGGTGATGACAGGGCGGCGTGGTGACAACCCGGTGCCCTCGCCGCGGCGCGGTGCGGGGCTGCGTCGCGCGCAACGCGGGCTGCTGGGTCATCTGGGTCCCGGGCGGGCCCGTGCTGGCGGCCGGTTGGTGCGACAGCCATTGCTGCTACCAGAATCGTTGCCAGCCAACGATATCGACTCATTCATCGCCTCGTTGGGTACTCATCGGGATCGAGCGATGGTGTTGGCGATGCTGCTGGGCGGACTGCGGTCGGCGGAGGTGCGCGGGCTGCTGTTGGCCGATGTGGACATGGGTCGGCGACGGCTGCGGGTGGTCGGTAAAGGCGGCAAGGAACGCCACGTTCCGGTGGATGCGGCTTTTTTCACCGAGGTTGCCGCCTATCTGCGGTTGGAGCGCCCGCCCAGGCTGGCGACGCCGCAGTGCTTCGTGGTGTTGCGCGGCCCGACGACTGGGGCGCCGGTCAGCGAGGCTGGGCTGCGCAGCCTGTTTCGCCGCCACCGTGAGCTTTCCGGTTCGATCCGGGTGCGCCCGCATCGGCTGCGTCATACCTATGGCACTGAATTAGCCTCCGCGGGAATGGATCTGCTTGCATTGCGGGCGTTGATGGGACACGCCTCACCGGAGACCACGGCCCGTTACGTTCACCTGTCATTGGAGCAGCTCGCCGCCGAATACGGTGCCGCCCGCGCCACGTTGGCCGGGGCAGCGCGATGACCGCCGTTACGGTCCAGGACTCCGTTGGCGTCGGCACCGTGGTGAGTGACTACCTCGACTACGTCGCTGGCTTGGGCCTGAGCGGTCGGGCGGTCCGGGACCGGATCCGCATCGCACGGCAATTTCAGGCTCGTCACCCGGATCTGGCGGCGTGGATGGCGCTGCCCGCTGTTGAGCGGGCCGGTGAGCTTCGCTCGAGCCGGGCGTGGCCGCTGCTGTGCTATGCGATTGGTGTTGGCCGGTTGCGGCTGGATGTTGAGCTGGCCGCCATTAAGCAGCTGACCGGGCTTGGTGTCGCCGTGGAGGCCCGTGATCCGGCCGGATTTTCCGCGATACGTGAAGCGGGAAATCGGTTGGGCTGGAAAAGTTCTTGGATCGAAACTGTGCTCGGCGAGTGCTTGGCGGTGCTGCTGGCCTGCCATGGTGGGCTTGTCGCCGACCTCACCGAGCAGGCGATCGATGAATTCGACAGTGAGTTGTCGGCGAGTTCCATCCCGCGGTCCTCGCGGCGCGCCTACCGGGCGCGGTTGGCCAGCTTGCGCCAGCTGCTCTACGAGGTCGGGGTCCTCGACGCCGCTCCGCGACGACGACCGTGGGCACGCAGCCTCGAACAACGATTCACCGACGTGGCGATGGCTGCCCCGATCCGCGACACCCTGCTGCGCTATATCCGGGTCCGAACCGCGGTGTTGCGGCCCAAATCGGTGGAATCGCTGATCAATGACCTACTGCCGTTTGTCGAATACCTCAGCGCCCACCAGCCGCAGCTGACCAGCCTGCGCTAACTCGACCGCGCCTGCATCGAGGGCTACCTGGCCTGGAATCGCACCCGCGGCTGGCGTGGACAACGCGCGGCCGCCGGCGCCGGGCGCACCGTCTCGGCTGCGGTCGCCCAGTCGGCGGTGCTTAGCCTGCGCAACCTGCTCGATGACATCACCGCCTGGGACTGGGAACAAGCGCCGCCACGAAGGCTGGTCTTCGCCGCCGACGTCCCCAAGCTTGACCAGCCGCTGCCGCGGGCGCTGGCCCCCGACATCGATACGGCAGTGATGAATGCTGTTGGGTGTCTGAAAGATTCGTTCGCCCGCATCGGGTTGACCGTGCTGCGCGGCGCGGGACTGCGGGTGGGTGAGCTGCTCGACCTGGAATTGAGCAGCATCATCGACTACGGGGCGGCTGGCACCTGGCTAAAGGTACCGCTAGGCAAGCTGGCCACCGAACGCATGGTGCCGCTATCGGCGGCCACTACCGCTGCGCTCGACGAGTGGGTCACACACCGTGGCGTGCACCGGCCACTGACCCATCCCCGCACCGGCGTGCTCACCGACTTCCTGTTCACCCACCATGGCCGCCGCCTGGGCTACGCACGGCTGCGCAACGGGCTGCAAGCCGCAACCCAATCCGCTGGGCTGCGCGGACCCGACGGCGGCATCCTCGTCGTCAGGCCTCATCAGCTGCGTCATACCCTGGGCCACCGAACTCGCCAACGCGGGGATGAGTATGCAGGCTTTGATGGCGCTGCTCGGACATGTCACACCGCAGATGACGATCCGCTACGCCACCCTTGCCTCGCCAACCCTGCGCGCCGCCTACGACGATGCCATGGGCAAGATGCGTCGCCAGTTCACTCTCACCCCGGTCGGTCGACCTATCCTGCCTGACAAGGTCAGCTGGCTACACAGTGAGATGCTCAAAACCCGCGTCGGGCATGGCTACTGCGCCCGCCACCCTGCCGCCGGCGCCTGCCCATATGCCAACATCTGCGAAACCTGCGACAACTACATCACCGCACCTGAATTCCGCGGTGCCCTCACCAACCAACTCGCCGACGTCCAAGCACTCAAAGTCGACGCAGAGAACCGCGGCTGGGCCGACGAAGCAGCCCGTCATGACCGCCGTCACCCATGCGCTCACCGACCATCTCCACCGCCTCGACCGCTCGACCCACCCCAGAGCCACGAAGTTGACGTAACCGCGAGGGCCGGTTAATAGAGCGTCTAAATAAAGAGATCAAGCGTCGAGCCGATGTCGTCGAGATTTTCCCCAACCCGGCTGCGCTTCTGCGGCTGGCCACGGCGGTAGTGATCGAGTCCCACGATGAGTGGCAAGTCACCCGCCGCTACCTCTCCGATGTCTCCATGGACGAACTACGGGCCGTCATCGCGAAGAAACACGCTGCGGCAGCGCTTGCCAAACAACACCAAATCACCTAGCGTTCAACACGACTCGTTGATCACAACGCGTGAACCACGCCCGATCCGAAGTCCACCACACCCTGGGACGCTATCCGGCCCGGGTACGAGGCCGCTCATCCTCATGGCTGCGTGGCTCCGTGGGCTCGGGTCTAACCTGGAAGCCCTTTGACGTTGGCGTGATAGTCGCACAAGGTACGGAGCCCTTTGCCCTCTACGTTGTTCCAGTCGATCTCTGATGCCGCGTCACGGTCGCACGACAGCGTGAACAAGAGGTCAGTCTTGGACTTGCCGCCGAGAGTAGTCGCCGGGCCACTTACTTCAATGGTGCCGCTTTGAAACTGAGCGTCCGTGAACATTGCCTTCCACATCTGCCTTGTCGGCAAGATCAACTGCCTATCCGCGGTGTCTTCGCTGCTTCCCCACAGCGTCCCGGCGGATTCCTTCAGCGTGTACTTGATGCTGCAGCTCGTCTCCCCAGTGCAGTCGACAACCGGCGAGCCGTCCATCGGCGTCGCGCCGGAATAGTTTGCGATTGCATCGCGGACGACCTGCGCGACGGCGTCATTGCTCACCGTGAACGGCGCCGCCACGGAATACGGTTTCGGGGATGGCCGAGGGGCGTCGAATGCCCCGCAGCTGGCGAGCACGGCGTAGCTGATGATTGCGCCGATCGCCAAGACCATTAAGCCTTTGGGGATTGAAGCACTTTGATTCTGTTCCATCGGTCCCGTGCATCCGCGGCTTCGTATGGGGCGGTCTTGAGTCAATTCAACCGCACTCGGCTTAGCCTGGATGATGAAACTTTCCTGCGAGTCTCCTGTGCGCTTAGATTGGCCGCTTGGCCCAGCCGATGTGAAGTCGTCGTCATCGACTTCACCAGTTCCAGGTTCCCGTGCCGACGCCGCGACGACCCCTTGGCCAGGGTGTTCAAAATCGCCACCAACTGACGTGCGGCCCCGGCTGAGCCGCCACATGCTTGGGCTCGTCGAGGATGGCCACCAGCGCCACGGCCACCGCGGCCAGGCCGGGCCGCTCCACCGTGACCCCCGCATTGTCGAGCTCCACGCGCATCGCCGTGGCCACCGGGCCGTCTCCAGCCGAATCAGCGCCCGCACCAACCACCACAGTCTGCGCCGGGTACGGCGGGTCTGCCGCGTCCTCAACCGGGAGACCGTGCTGGCGCCTGCATCGGGCGCGCTGATAGTCGCGTTCAGCGGCTTTGCACACGCCGCAGCGACAACCGCGCGTATACCGTGTGCGTCCGTGCTCGAGTGTCATTCGTTTGCTCCCGAAATCCATTGTGCGGAAACGGCGGAAAGGTGTTCAAGCGCGTGAAATCCACTATTCGCTTCACATGTGAGAGCCGAATTTCCACGCGCGATAAATCGCCAAGGCCACAGGCTCGTCCGCGAGCGGGTTTGCTGGCATTTACATACCCCTATTCAGATCGTATTTATCCTCGTCAGGATATTTGCTGCAAGCAATCCGGAATGCCGACGGTCGGCAATCCACAAGACTCCGAATGCGGTTGTGTTACCATATCGTTCGATTTTCAATCGTGTTGATGGACAAGGGCTTTCTTTGTTTGCTCGGGGTGGATCGGCGCGCTCGGCGCTGGTCGTGGCTCTGGCTCTTTGGAAACCGTCATGGCCACGCCATCGCTGCCACGCTCCCGGCCGAAAGGCACAAAGGCCGGATGGCAGCGTTTGCCGCCGAGCGCGCCGAGGCTCACGGACTGCTCACCCGGGAAACAGCGTCGCGACGTTGGCAGTGCTCGAAGCGACAATGCCGTACAGGGCTTCTGACACTGCGCCGGTTGTTGGCACGGTGACAGTGGCGCCGGCGGCTACCTGTAGACCACCAGTCGCCGCGGTGCCGGCGGTGAACCGTGGGTCCGCCGAGATACGGCGTCCCTGAGCCAAGGTTCTGGACCAAGATGCCGCCGTTACCGGGCACGGAGCTGGGTGTGGCGATCAGTGTGGCGGTGGTGCCGACACTGACGACACCGTGTGTGTAAGCCATCAGTTCTTCTCCTTACTACTGGCGGTGACCCGCTCGACCCGTCCCGGCCGCTCCCACTGCACAGCCACAGACTCCGGCACGGTGACTTCGGCGCCGTCGCTATAGGCCTCGCCTTCGTGGACGACTCGAAACGGTTTTCTGACTTTGACTTTGACGGTTTTCTCGGTCATGTTCTGTCCTTCGAGGATCATGTGGCGGGCAGGTTGGTGACCAAGCAGATCGCCGACTGCCTCGGGACCGACAGGCTGATGCGTTCCTCCGCGCGCCAGCTGTACTGGTTGGTGCGCCACAGGTCAGTGCCCGCCTCGGTTGTCCCGCCGTACGGGTTGTACATCAGCTCCAGGCCCGTCCGAATCCAGCCGACGGCTGCACCGCCCTACAAAATGAGACCACACGAACATCCGAAAATCCCTGGCCGCCAGCTCATAACCCAGAGTTCGCAAGTTCGGATCAGTCGGCTGTGCGGGGGCCTATTAGGCGGTTGGTCCGCGCCGCCCGGCGCGCACAGCAAATGCGTCGAGCGCGCTCAGAACCTCGGGCGCTCGCCAGGCTCGATTGCGGGCGCGGTCGGTGAACTCGACGATGATCCCAGCCTCGGCGAGGGGATCCACGTACCTGCGTGCATTCCCGGTCGAGATGCCGAGTTCACGCAGGAGTACTTGCGCGTTGAACACCGGCTGTCTGATCAATAAGTCCGCAACCCGGTGAACTGCCGAGTCGCGGCGCGCAGTGATCTTTGAGTTCCAGCTTTTGCGTATTGACCGCAGATCGCCGACTAATTGTCGACCGTTCGCAACCGCCAATACCGAAGCGGCGCAGAGCCTTTCGACTATCGGCGCCGGGCCGCCCGCCCGGTAGGACCCAAGTGCACCAAAATATGCGCCGGTGTTGGTCAGTAGTCCTGCCGAAACAGGGACGGTGATTTGACGGGTTAGCCGCTTGTTGCGGAGCATCGCCTGAATCAGCGCCCGTCCGGTACGCCCGTTCCCATCCGGAAAGGGGTGAATGGTCTCGAACTGCGCGTGCGCGATCGCGATCTGCGGCAGTGTCGGTACGTCGTTTCGCCGAGCGAATGTCAGCAGGTCTTGGATCGCGTCCGGGATCCGCTCGTGATGAGGAGCCACAAAGTCGGCCCCGCGGGGGCCGAAGGTGCCACCGCCTATCCACACCTGCTCGGTGCGCCACTTTCCGACCGTGTCTGGATGGCTGGCGCGCATCAGCGCGTCGTGCATGGCGAGAATCGCCTTTTCGTTGATGTGATCCACCAATGCGATCGCGGCTTTCATCGCTTCGGTATTGCTGACGATCAGTGTTGCGTTGCGGCGACTGGTGTCGCCCAGCGCCTCGGCTTCGGCAATGGCTCGCGCTGAGGCGGTGAGGTTTTCGATGTTGGAGCTCGCAGCCGACTCCGTTCTGAGCAGTATCGAGGCGAAGGGTGCGACCTCGTCGCCGAGTTCGGCGTCGAACCGGGCAATCTCTTGGCTGGCTTCGTCCGCGTCGGCGAGCACGCTGGCCGGCAGCGCGACTTCCAAATCGGCGATCTTGGCGGGTACGGCGGCTTGGTATTTGCCGGCCTGCCGCTGCGCCGCCCGCAGCTCGGCCAGTTGGTAACTTGCCTCGGCTGGCGTCGCCCAAGTGAGAGTCTCGTATTGGACAGCAGTGCCGCCACCAAGTGATGCCACGTCGTCACGATAGCATCACTTAAACATGTAAGTGATGCTATCGGTGTATCTCGGCATCACGCGCGGTTTTTCGGAACGCGTCCATTCCATTTGTTAGGAGCTAGGCCGCCCTCAAATTCAAATCCTGCCGGGGGCTCAGACCAAATACCTGTTCAAAGCATGTTTTGAATTTTCATCAGCGATCCGTGCGATCTGTCACCGATCTCTTGCCAGCATTCACCAGCCCTCGCCGGCACAAAATCAGCTCGGATCCAGCAGCCGAAATAGATACGCTGGCACCCGTGGCGACGCGCGAGGCAGTCCAGCGATGGAAAAGCGTGCTGTTGGACATGGAGAGTGTCGTCGGGCTGCCGAGCGGCCAACATGTGCGCGCGCAGCTGAGCACACCCCAAGCCAGGGCCAATTTTCACATGGTCAACGACACGCCAATCTACGGCATGGTCACGGGCATGCTCACCACCCTTTTTAACGATCTTTGGTCTGTGGATCCGCCTAGAGACCCTGGCCTGGCGGCGGTGTTGGAGCCGGTCCGCAAGGCGGCGCTCGCCTTCACGCCATGGAAGGAGTTGCTGCCGCAGTGGGACACGTTTGTAACGACTGCGCACGCGGCGCGTCAGGCGCTTGATGTGACTCCAATGGGCGAAGCAAGCGCCGACGAAATAATCGCCGAAATGTTGCTGTCGCTCAAGACGACACTCCTGATTGCGGGCTTGGGCCGACTCGGCTCAATGACGGTGTTAGCCCAGGAATTGGCAAGGCGCTATGCGAGTTTCGCCACGCTAATCACGGTACCGCTCAGATATTATGACTTGTCCACCAACGCGATGGTTGACCATCCATCCAGAACAACACTCAGCCTGGCAGCGATCAAGGCCATCATGGCCCCTGAGCCTGACGTAGGTAGCGGCGATACGCCGGGGGCGACCAACCCGCCCGCCGTGATGAAACAGTTTGCAGCACAAGCGATTGTGGATTTTTACACTGACTGGGAAGAGTATTTTCGGCCTCTGTTCGCTCAAGTCCATCAATGCAGCAAGTACGACTTCCGGATTGACTACTTCGGTGATCTCGGAAAGATGCGACACGATTACGTGCATAATCGCGGCGTTTGCAGCAACTCCGCGCACTGCGAAAGGCTGCAGTGGTTCGCGAAGGGAGACTTGATGGTTCCTTCGTCAGAGAATTACCTTCAACTCTTGATGGACTTCCCCGACGACGCCCTAGGGAGCCCGCCACAACCGGTTCAGACCGGCCGCGACCAGGTAAGGGGATCGGCCGATATCCCGATATTGCGCGAGTTCGACAGGCTTGCCCGCGCCCGGGACGGGAACCTTGGCCCAGCGTTGGACGAGGCGCTGTCGGCGTGGATAGCCTGCAACGGGCACATAAATGACGCGTCAGACGTCGGCGGCGAGTAGGTCGAGAACGAATTGAAACAACGGTGCCTGGCGCTCGTTTAACTCCTGTTTGGTTGGCCGCCCCTTCTCGGGGGTGCGGCCATGGACGATGGCGTTGCGTTGGTCGTAGACCGCCCGGGAGAAAACCGCTGGCGTTTCCCCGCCGTAATGGTTGGAAAGCAGATCCGATGCAACACGCGAACCCGACTCGTTGATTCCCTCGCTTTTTGCACCACCCAGCGCCCTGAGCAGCAGATCGCGGTTCGGATCGGCAGCCGAGAACCGTTGTTTTACAACAGCTTTGAATTCATCCAAGATCTGTTGAACTGGTTCGCCTCGTGACTGACGTTTGCCAGTAATGATTGCTTCTAGCGCCGTTACGAGGAGCACATGCACAGTTTCTGAATTCGATTCGAAATGTGCCGCATGGATGAGTGCGTACGCCAGTTCATGCGAATCACTCTGCGGGATATACGCCTTCGCCATCTCGGCACCCAGTACCGCTAAGAAGTTGTCCATATTCTTCACGACAAGACCGCTGCAATTTGCGTACGCAAACTCTGCGTTAGAGTCAAATTCGAGAACTTGAAGACCCGGCCTATCTTCGTAAAACATCTGACCTATCAGACCGTGTCCTCGCCTGGGTTCAACGTCGTCAGCGGGCCCGAATTCGGCGCCGATCCCAGAGCGGGCCATCGCGACTATCAAGTGCTGTCGCCACTTTCGTCCCGCTTCCTCAGCCTCGGCAAAGGTTCTGTACCCCCCGCCGCTCAGAACGAGTACGGTCGCATCCTCAATCTTCTGCTCTTGGTTTGGAGTGTGCAGTATGACGTTCTCATTGGCCCCCGAACCCGAGAGCTTCACTGTCGGCGCACCACAGGAAAACCTCGTCCCCTGAGTGAGAGTAAACCGATTGCGAAATGAGTACGGCACAAACGGGCATGGTGCCACAGGCACAGATTGCGAAAAGCCCTGGGGAACCGTAGCGCCGAAAATCACCTGTCCTGGCCGAGAGGGGCTCGGGGGCGGGCGGGGCCTTCCCCCGGGGCCCGGGAGCCGAGCACGCCGGACAGCTCGTCAATGCACGCGTGGGCCTCGCTATCGCCCGCGAATCCGCCCGGCTTCACGTCCAGATCGGCCCACACCGATGTAAGGCGCGTGACCTGCGCCGCCGCGCCGCGTACCGTGGAGCCCACCGGCAGCCGAGTCGGGTTGACCCCGAACCACACATCGCCGCGAACCGCATGGTAGGCAACCTCGGTGGCGGCGTCGGCTAACCACGCGAGCACCGAACAACTGGCCGACGTGCTGGTGGCAGGTCGCGATGCGATCGGCGTCGGTGAAACCGAGCGCGTCGTGCAGGTCAGCGAACGTTGCCACCGTGGAATCAGCGCTAATGCCATCGTCAGGCGATGTTGTGGGGAAATCCCGGCTCGCCCCGGGCTTTTCTGTTGTCATGCCAGTGATCCGTGCCGCTGCTCCCCGATCGCTCGTCACTGGCCAGCGTCCGCGTCGGCGCCGGGCGGCGCTGACGCTCCTGGGTAGAACTATTCGTTCAAGTAGGCGCAGTCCGACGAATTGAGTCCTCTGCTCCACAACTCTTCGCACGCTGCTCGCAGTTCGCTGTAGTACCCCTCGTTGTCGCGATCGCCGATTCCGCAGCGGTTGTTCAGCAGGCATGGCGGCGGTATCGGCATCGCGGTCATCGACGTTGCATCCGCACCGCTGAGCCCCTGCGCCGCGCCGAAGCCAAGAACGGTTGCCGTCATCGCAAATCCCAGCAAGGAGCGCATCAACCGAGTGGGACGCGCCTGGCCTTGCTGTGCATTTGCCGACTTGGACATCTGCTCGAACATCTGGTCACTCCTCATATCGCCAGCGTCATCTGGCCATCTGTCGGTCCTCTTCCGTCCGCGGCGGCCGCTGGCCACAGGCCGTTCACGCGTTGAATGCCGCCACATGAGTGGCATAGCCCCAAATCAATGCCGATAACCTCTGTTGAGCCGTTCGATCGCTGCCGTAGACGGCCTGTTCGATCAGGGTCCGCATCAGAGTGGCGGCGCCGGGCTCCAGCATCCACGAACCAGGACGGACCATGCAGGCCGACCGACCAGTCGCCGGCCCATCGACGACCTCCTGCCGGCGGGGGCCGGGCCGCCGGGCCGCGCGTCGCGGGGCCGCCAGGAAGGCTGCTTCGGTTTCAGACGGCCGAAGCGGCCCTATCGTGCGGATGCAGGTCGCCGTCGATATAACGCTGCAAGTTCGGCGTTACGGCCGCGACGACGTCGGCGTCGCTCATGGAGGCAATCGGCTCGATCTGCCAGATGTATCGGGTGAGAGCGAGGCCGATCAACTGGCTGGCGATCAGCCCGCTTCGGGTGAGGCGGTCGGCTTCGTCGGTATCGAGCTGAGACACACCGATCAACGAGTGCTCGACAATGCCGCGCAACTTCAGACGGGTGGCCTCTTCATGCGCAGCAGTCAGCAGGATGGCCCGGAGCGATGGGCCGATCTCGTCGTCCGCCCAACTGTCCAGGAGCGCTTGCACGAGCCGGCGACCCAGGTCGGCCTGCGGGGTTTTCCAGGTCTCGGCGACCACGGCGAGCCACCGTTGCGGCGGATTGGTCGCGGCGTCCAGTAGTCCTTCCTTCGAGCCGAAGTAATGGTAGATCAGTGCAGGATCGACTTCGGCGGATCGCGCAATCGAGCGGAGAGTTGTTCCGGCGGAGCCATTTTCGGCGAAGGACGTGCGGGCCGCGGCCAGTATTCGGTCGGCGAGCACGCCCTTCTCGTCGCGCGGGCCCGGTTTCACCGTGCGCTTGGCCATCGTGGTCTGCCCCCTGTCACGGCACGCAACGGCCGCCCGATGACGATCAAAGTTACCACTTGCGTTGAAACTTCTGCGGCAGTACGGTCGAAGAAGTTTCAACGTGTGTGGAAATTAAAGGTCGCGACTCGGGAGCCACCATGGCCGTTCACGGCAGTGACCATCGGCCGGAAAAAGTATCCGGCCCCGGTGCCGGCCAACGGCAACTCAACGGACCACAGACAACCGGTCGCGAATACACCAACCTCAGTGAGCCGCAATACAACACGATGCGTGACAGCAACGTTGCGGTCACGGTTCGAGACGGCACCGTGTTGCTGGCCGACGTGCACCGGCCCAACGCCCCGGGCCGGTTCCCCGCGTTGATCGCGGCCTCGCCCTACCCCCGACAGATCCAAGATCTCGCCGCACCTATGGGGTACCCAACGCCCGACGGTTCAAAGCTGGGCATTGCATTCAGCTGACCCTCACCAGCGACGACCAGGATCCGGCAACGCCCGCCATAATGAGTTTCCGGCACGCGAGCGTTGGCACCAGCAGCCTCAACACCATTTACTCCTCGTCGAGGCTGCACCTACCGCTACTCGCCGCACAGTCGCAGGAATTGGCGTCGTGAGCGCCGCAGCGATTACCGGCCCGATGAAACGGGTTGCCGTGCTCGACAGCGCGATGAGCTACGTGGACGTCGGGGAGGGGGATCCCATCGTCTTCCTGCACGGCAACCCGACCTCGTCCTACCTGTGGCGCAACGTGATTCCGCACCTCGTCGACGCGGGTCGGTGCCTGGCCCCGGACCTGATCGGCATGGGAGCCTCCGGCACCTCGCCGACCTTCTCCTACCGATTCGCCGACCACGTCCGCTACCTCGACACATGGTTCGAGACCGTGGGTATCGCCAAGGATGTGGTCTTGGTGGTTCACGATTGGGGCTCGGCGCTCGGGTTCTATCGCGCGCTGCGCTGGCCCGAGCAGATCGCCGGCATCGCCTACATGGATGCGCTGGTGCAGCCCAGGGCCTGGGCGGGCTTTACCGACTACGAGCCGCTGATGCGTGCGCTGCGCACTGACCGGGGTGAGCAGATGGCCTTGGAGGACAACATCTTTGTGGAGAAGGTCGTACCCGGAGGTGTGCAACGCCGGCTCACCGAGGAGGAGATGGCCGCGTATCGCAAGCCATACCCCACCCCGCAGAGCCGCATCCCCACGCTGTTGTGGGCGCGCGAGATCCCGGTCGAGGGTGAGCCGGCAGACGTCCAGGCGATGGTTCAGGAGTACGCAGACTTTCTGTCTCACAGCGATATCCCGAAACTGCTGATCGTCGCGGATCCCGGCGCAATCCTGCACGAAGGGGGCACCGATCTGGAATTCGCGCGCTCGTGGCCCAATCAGCGAGAAGTAAAGGTCGCCGGACGTCACTTTCTGCAGGAGGACTCACCAGACGCCATCGGCGCCGCAGTGCGCGCCTTCGTCCTCGACGTGCGCGCACGCCGATCGGGTCAGGACCCAGATCATTTCGCTACGAAATGACAATCAGCCAAAAGCCGCCGAGAGGGGGCTATGGTGCCCAACCGGATCGAAGCGCGCGAAGTCATCGAGAAGTTCGGCGACCCAGTCGGATTGACGCTCTACGTCGTCATGTCTGTGGCACAGGGATTGGACGATGTCCAAGCACATATCGAGGATCACCTCGGCTACCTGCGCGAGTTGGAAGATCGAGGCGTCCTCGTTGCCGCCGGCCCGGTATGGACCGATGACGGCGATTTCTTCGAAGGTGACGGCATGCTGATCTATCGCACCGGCTCAGTACTCGAGGCCCGGGCGATCGCGGACGCCGATCCCATGCACGCCAGCGGCGCCAGGACCTATCGGATCACGCCGTGGTTCGTCCATGACGGCACCATCGGGAAGCGGGTTTCCTAGTGCTGCGACGACATTTGAGCCATTCGGCCCCAGCGACCCGCCCGCTCCTGCCCTCGCCGCGCAAGTGGTCCGATATCGGCGCTGAGGGCGCACAGCACAGTGATTCAGCACTAGCCAGAGAGGCAATTCCATGAGCTTCAGTGATGACGAGATCGCATTCATGAAGAGCCAGCCGCTGGCGAGGATCGCGACCGTCGGCGATGATGGTCAACCCGACGTGGTCCCAGTCGGGTTCGAGTTCGACGGAACGTATATCAACGTCGGCGGTTATCAACCCTCGAAGACCCGGCGGCACCAGAATGTGTTGGCCGGCCACGACAAGATCGCATTGGTCATTGATGATTTGGCGTCCACGGACCCGTGGAGTCCTCGATTTCTCCGTGTGTACGGCACCGCTGAAGTGGTAACTGGCGGCCAAACATATTTGCGGGTGACTCCGAAGATCTCGTGGAGCTTGAACCTCAGCGGCGAACCGGTGAAAAGTGACAAATCGCTACTGCCGCCCAAGCGCACCGTGCATCAGCAACGCTGACAATTCTGCGTGCCTCGTTTCAGCTTCGGTACCCAAGGACGGCGCTGCCGTACCAGTGACACAGCACTAGCGCTACCTCCACGTCGAGGCGGCCGTCGCCGATCGGACGCCCCCGGCGCTCGATAGCCCGGTGCACCCGATATTTCACCCCGTTGGAATGCAGATGCAGCTCCTCGGCGGACGCTTTGAAGCTCGAGCCGGTCTGCAGAAACACCCGCAGCGTTTCGCGCAGTCGCTCGTCACTTTCCGTGTCGCAGGCAAGCGGCCCGAGCACGTCGGCCACCCACACCCGCGCCGAGTCCAGGTTGCCGCCGAGCAGCGCCGCCGTCGACATCCCCGGATCGCCGGACGCGGCGACCCGGCACGCGCACGAACCCGACGCGACCACCACCGCGTGCACGTCCTGCGCCTGCTGATGCGACCGCCGGAAACCGTCGATGCCCGGCAGCGGGTCACCGACAGCGACCGCCGGGGCGTCCTTGCGCCCGTCGACGAACGCCCGCACGCGCTCCACCGCGCTAGACGCGATGTCGGCCGGCACGGCGAACCACGCCCATCCAGTCACGCGGTCCACCGAGATAAACAACCAGCAATCTCCCGCACCCACTGCCTCGGCGAGTTGGCTGACGAAGCGCTCAACGGATGCAGGGTCGCCGTCGTCCTCATGGCGCCACGCCACGATGGCGAGATGGGTTCGCCGAAGCGGGTAGCGGATCGCGGTGGTCACGTCGTCGATGTCGACATCGGCACCGTCCAGCAGCTCCCGAACCTGTAACGCGCGCAGGCTGTTTCGGTTCTCCATCCAGCGGTCGCGCTCGCTCTGATAGGTGTTGATCACCTGCTGGGTGATCCAGTCGATGTAACCGAACGTGATGTCGGCAATCCGGCCGAACACCGCAAGACCTAGTGACGGATCGAGGTCCGACGCCGCTATCTCGTCTCGCACCGCATCGAGCAGCGCCTTATGCCCCAGGCGGTACGCGCGCACCAAGACGTTAACCGTGACTCCGCGCTGGGCCAGGCGCCGCGCGTGCTCGAGCGCCGCAGTCGGCAGCTCAACCTTCTCGATCGGGATCTGGTGGCGAATCGCGGAGAACACCGTCGCCACGTTTCCGTCGACGCTGTCGCGCAGCAGTTGCAGCAGTGCGGTGTCATCGCGCATCTCGGCAATCTCCACCGTCACTAGCTGGTAGAGCGCGCCGATCAGCTCCGGCATCCGCCGACTGACCCGATCCACGACCGCCGTCGCTGATCGTCCAACGACCGTCGCCTCGTCACGGCCGGCTTGCGCCATGAACCCAGACGATAGTCCGCAACTGTCTCCGGAAGACAGTTACTCGCCGGTTTTCGGTCGCTCAGCGACGTCGCAGGCAACGAGCCTGCTCGGCGATTCTTATTTCGACCGCACCGCGAGTCACCGCCCCTCCACCCCCAACCGAAAGCGAGCACCCATGTCCGCCTACCTGATCATTGTCACCTCCGTCGTCGCGATGTTCTTCCCGCTGTGGATCCCGATCGCCATCACGATCGCCCCGTTCGTCTCCGACAAACTGCGCCGCTTCCGCCGGGCGACCGCCTGACCGAAGCCTGTCCGTCCGGGCCACTACCCCTGAAAGGTCATCCCATGCCGGTCGAATTCACCACACTGCAGCGCGCCACGCTGACCGCGATCGTCGACACCTGCGTCGCGGCCGTGCCACGCGAGGACGACCCGGACGGTTTCTACGCCACCAAGGGCAGCGATGTCGGCGCCGACGCCGCAGTCGAGCACTATCTCCTCACCCATCGGCCCGAGAAGCAGCTCGTCGGCATGCTGCAGCTGATCGACGGCGCCGGCCTGTTCGAGTTCAAGGACCAACCCCAGCCCGCGCGCGAGGAGCTCCTGGCCAACATCGCGGGTCTGGCACCCGAAGCCGCCGCGGCGATCGCGGCGCTGCGGCAGCTGTCGGTCTTGTTCGCCTACAGCCTTCCCGGCGCCGACGGCCGCAACCCGTTGTGGGCCGGCATGGGGTATCCCGGCCCGGTCCAGGAGCCGCCGTCGACCATCGCCAAGACGCTGGAGGTCATCACCCCGTCGGGTGAGACCACGCTGGACGCGGACGTGGTGGTGATCGGCTCGGGCAGCGGCGGTGGTGTGGCCGCCGCGGTGCTTGCCGAGGCCGGCAAGCGGGTGATCATCCTCGAGGCGGGCGGCTACCACAGCGAGTCGGACTTCGTGCAGTCCGAGCCGCTCGCCTACCAGAAGCTGTTCCTGCGGGGCGGGTTCTTCCCGTCCGCCGACGGCATGGTCAGCATCGCCGCGGGTAGCACCGTCGGCGGCGGCAGCACCATCAATTGGTCGAACTCGCTGCTGACTCCCGACACTGTTCGCGCCCACTGGGCCAACGACTTCGGGCTCACCGACGTCGGCACCCCGGCGTTCGACGAGCATTTGCAGGCGGTGTTCGAGCGCATCGGATGCAACGACAAGGTCGCCACCCAGAACGGCCCGCACGAGCGGCTGGCCGACGGCGCCGCGCAGCTCGGATACTCCTACCGCGTCGCCACGCTCAACATCGACCCACACACCTACGACCCGAACCTGATCGGCTACAGCGGGATGGGCGACCAGACCGGCGCCAAGCAGGGCACGATGCGCACCTATCTGCAGGACGCCTCGGATGCCGGCGCCAGGCTGCTGCCCAACACCTGGGTCAACCGGATTCTCGTCGAGGACGGCGCGGCCGTCGGCGTCGAGGCGACATACACCGACCCGCAGACGAACCGAGGTTCGCGCGTCGTCATCCACGCGCCGTCCGTGGTGGCCGCCGCCGGCACCTTGGAAACACCCGGGCTGCTGCTGCGGTCCGGCATCGGTGGTCCCGCCGTCGGCGCCGAACTACGGCTGCACCCGGCCAGCCTCGTCAGCGGCATCTACGACGAACCCCAAGACCCGTGGTACGGACCCGCGATGGCCGGGATCATGAACGAGTTCGCCGAAGTCAACGAAGGCTACGGATATCTCATCGAATGCGTGCAGCATCTTCCCGGGTTGTTCACCACCGTTGTGCCGTGGCTCGACGCCGGATCACACAAGGAGCTTGCGCGCCAATACCGATACCGCGCCGACTGGGTATTCCTCGTCAAGGACCGCGGCGCCGGCAGCGTCACGCTCGACGATAACGGTCAGTCCGTGTTCTGGTATCCGTTCACCGATGAACTCGACCGTCGCCACTTTCGTGAGGCCGCGGTGACAGCGATCCGCATGCACGAGGCCGCCGGCGCTCAGCAGATCTTCTTGGCAGGCCAGCCGTTCGCGCCATGGACCCGGGGCGAGGACCTCGACGTGTACATCGAGCGGGTCAACCAGTTGCCGATCGGGCCGGGCGGCACGCCGGTATTCAGCGCGCACCAGATGTGCAGCGCGAAGCTGGGCGACGACCCATTGACGTCGGTGGCCAAGCCGAACGGCGAGCTGCACGACGTGCGGGGGGTGTGGATCGCCGACGCCAGCGGCATGCCGAGCTGCTCAGGGGTCAATCCAATGGTGTCGACGATGGCCCTTGCCCGCCGCACGGCGACCAACATGCTCGATCGGGCACCAATGTCCTGATACCTCGGCTGGCGCATGACATCTCGGCTTCAGGGAACCGCAAAGGTGTTTCGGTCGATGAAGTGACAGTTACTTGCGCTGACCCTTCGTGTTGGGCCCGCCATTCGCCTGCAAGCAACCGTGCGCTTAGGTCGACGAATGAGCTCGATGACGTCGGGCGCGAACGCGCTCGTACCGCTCGCGTCCGAGATGTCGAGCACAACCGTCGCGATCTGGGTGCCGCACATCGACGCCCGGAGCAAGGCGGAGGACCGCCTTGCTGGCCACCCATCGGCGCGCCGAGGCCGGCCGCGCGCTGTATGCCTTCCGGATGCGTCTGGGCCTCGATGGGTTTGCCGAGTTGTTGGCCTACGCCGCTCCGACAGTGCGCGATCTGGTGAACCCGCTCTTCGCCAGTGGGATGATCAGTTCCGCGAGAACGGCTACTCAGTGACCCAGTTGGATTCGTGCAAGGGGCAATTGGCGACGACGGCTTGCACTGCCCCGGGTGATGACCACACCGTGTACCACGAGGGCGAACTCAAGTATTCCGAGCTACGGGAGGTGGAGGCAGGGTGGCTGGAGAGGTTGGCAGGTAATCCGATCTTGACCTCGACGCGCTCCTCGACCTGTGCGACCTTACGCCGGCGGCCGCGCACCAGGATCCGCGCCGCGGATACGGGATCGAGTATTGAAATCGGGCTGACAGGCGGGAAAGGCACCACCCTTGACTATCGGGTGCCCAAGCCGTTGATGAGCCTGCTCCCAACCTATCGATATCCGGCCCCACCGGCCGTCGCCGCCCGATGACCGAGCACTTGGAGCCGGTGGTCATCGGTGCGCTGTTGCCGTCCGACGCCGGCAGATGCGCCGAGTTGGACGCGGTCTTATTCGCCGGCGAGAATCCGTGGGCGGCGGCCATATTCGCACGCGAAATGGCCAACCCAGACGGTCATTTCGTGAGCGCGCGCAGGGCCGGGATGCTGATCGGCTACGGCGGCATCGTGCGTTTGGGTTCCACGGGTTTCACCGGAGTGTCGTTCTACGAGGTGCGCAATATCGGCGTGGACCCGGCGCACCAAGGCCACGGCATCGGCCGCCGGCTGTTGGACGAGCTGCTGAATTTCGCCGCGGGCGGCACCGTGTATCTGGAAGTTCGCTACGACAACGAAGCGGCTATCGCGCTGTACCAGGACGTGGGGTTCGACCAGGTTGGCGTCCGTCCCGGGTACTACAACGGCGTCGACGCGTTAACGATGCGGCGCGAGCCACGGGCTTGCACCCAAACCTAAGCCTGGTGTCGCCGGTAGCGGCGTACGGGCACGTGGCCCCTGATCTTGACTTCGACATCGGCGCCGGCCCCGCCGACCTCTTTCACCGTGTATGTGTACAGATCGCCCAACGGACTGCCGAGTATGGGTTCTCCGAGCGCCTCGACATACCACTGCACCCCCGGCTGGTCGCAGGGCGGCCTGGCTGCCCTGTTCTCGTCGAAGTGCCATTTCACCTCTGGATTGCCCGCAGGGAATTCGATGTTGTCGTCGCGCTTGATCTCCGCAGCGGGAATGGTGTCAAAATCCTGGCCCGTCGTCACCGCTATGAGGCTAGTCGTGGTCGGCACCCCCTCACACCGTCGGCAACCGCATGACGTACCCCGCCTCCAGTGCCACCCACAACGCGCCGTCCGGCCCGATGCCCAGCCCGTGCGGCTCGCTGCCGGCCGGCAGGTCGATCGAGGACACCTCACCGTCGGCGCTGACCCGGGCGATCTGGTCGGAGCCCCACAGGCTCACCCACACGCCACCGGTCGGATCGGCCACCACCGCATGGGGTTTGCCGGGCAGGTCGAGTTCCTGGATAGCGTCGTCGACCGGGATGCGGCCGAGCTTGTCGGCCAGGATTTCGGTGAACCACACCGCGTCGTCGTGCGTCGCGGCGATGCCGACGGGCCCGGCGCGCGGGGTGGGCACGTCCCGGATCGTCAGGTCACCCGACGGCTCGAGCCGGCCGACTCCGTTGGCTTGGTTCAGCGTGAACCACAGCGCCCCGTCAGGTCCCGCGGTGATCATCGACGGCGTCCCGCCCGGGAATGCCACCTCCGTGACCACCCCGTCGACGCCGATCCGGCCCACCGCGCCGGACGTCATCGCGGTGAACCACAGCGCCCCGTCCGGTCCCGCGGTGAGACCGAAAGGCGCACTGCCTCCCGGCAATTCGAACTCCGAGAGGTCACCCTCGGTGGTGATCCGCCCGATCCGGTCGTCGCCGTTGCGGGTGAACCACAGTGCGCCGTCGGGTCCCGCGACGATGATCGACGGTTTGCTCTGCGCCGCAACCGGATACACCTTGAGTCCACCGTCGGCGGCCACTCGGGCGATCTCGCCGCTGTGCACCAACGTCACCCACATCGCGCCGTCGGGTCCCGCGGTCAGCGCGTACGGGCCGCCAGAGACGGGTACATCGAGTATGCGACTCATACCAGCGTTTTCGTTGTCACGGGTCCTGATTTCATCAGCTTTCGGCCTCAAGCAGTTGCGACGGAGGTGCGGGTGGCACATAGTCCGCACCATGGCCCCAGGGCAAGCAACCCGGGATGCCGAATTTTCGAGAATTCTCGAGACCACAAAAACCGTCGACCGTTTGCGGCCTGGGCGCGAGCACCGTTCGACCATGCCACAAATCGCGCAACTGTTGCATGGTCGACTCGTCCTTCGGGCTGCGGTCGACCAGGCGGTAGGCCAGGATCCTCGTCATGAGTGCGTCGCTCGCGGCGAGCACATCCTCACGCCTGCGGAGCTCAATGGTGACTGACAACGGCCAGCGCACTGGTTCCGGCCAGTTCGTGTTTTCCTGTTCCTCGGCGAAAAGGCGCAGCGAAGTGCCGTACCACTCCCAGTGCTTGATCCAGGGAAATCTCAACTGTCCAGCGAGGGCGGTATTCTCGACGGTCTTCGAGGCCTTCCGGGCGGCGATGGCGTCGCCGACGGTCGTGCTGCCCCGCACCCGTACGCGGCGTTTGCTGTAATTCGCGCAGATATACGCGATCCGCGCCTCGGTGAGATAGAAGGCTATCTCGGCCCGGTCCAGCGAAAGCACGGTTCTCCAACTCAACGAGTCGCGAGGCGGCATCCAAACATCATTGAAAACCAGCGCTTTGGCGCCAATCGGCCCGAGCACGTGTCCATCGCTGGGTTCGAGTTTCAATGACAGGTCATCGTTCAAACCGACCCGGCCGAACGTCTCTTGCTCCCCTATCTCATGAATGTCAAGAAATGGGCATCCAACCAACGTGTGCTCCCTGCCGCGATGCCACAGCTGCCCAGGCAACCTAAACCGTTTCCGGACTGGGTGTTTCGCCGAACCGCGCCAATACCAGCGTTGCCGCGACGGCGATTCCTAAGCCCGCGGCCACCATCCAGCCGAGACCATCCCGGGTTTGGTCGCCGAGCCAGACCACGCCGATGATGGCCGGCAAGACCGTTTCACCGACCACCATTCCGGCCACCGCCGTGGTCACCGAGCCGCGATGCAGCGCGGAGGTGAGCAACAGAAAGCCCGCCGCTCCGCCGACGGCGCTGGCGTACAGCGCCGGGTTGGCGTAGAAGGCGGCCCTGGTGGGATCGAGCGAATCGATCAGGTTCACGCCGACCTCGACGAGGCCGAACCCGGTGCCGGCACTGAGCCCGAGGGCGAGCGCGCGCGGACGGTCGGGCAACCGGCCTGCGGCGGCCCCGGCGATGAATACCACCGCGGCGACGCCCAACAGTGCCCACGCCAGCCCCGCCGGGCCGTGCCCGTCGCCTTCCGGTCCGGCCGCGATGCCGAGCAGCGCCAGGCCCACGCACACCACGCCGACAGCCGTCCATTCGGCTCGGGACAGCCGCACCGACAACATCCATGCGGCGACTATCGCGGTGACCGCGATCGACGCGGCCAACGCGGCGGCAACCACGTAGATAGGCACCAATCGCAGTGCCACGACCTGAAACGCGAAGCCGAGGCCGTCGAGACCGATGCCGACGAGGTAGCGCCACTGCCGCAGGGCGCGCATCAACAGCACCGCGTCGACCCCCGAGCCGCTGCCCGCTTCCACCGACCGGGCCGCCGCCGCCTGCAATACCGACGCCGTTCCGTAACACACCGAGCAGGCCAGGGCGAACAACAGTCCGATCAGCACCTACCGACCATACGAGACGGGCAGCTATTGCGTTGGTCAGCTTCAGCGCCCACGATCAGTTCTCGGGCACTGCGAACTGGGAACGACATCATGGCCATCTCTCGAATACTCCTGGCGGCTGCAATCGCGGTCGCTTCCGGCCCGGCAGTCACGCTGGCCAGGCCCGCGGTCGCGTCGGCATCGGCTTTGGCCGACGGCATGTACCGGTTCGATTTCGACGGAAGCAAGCAGACGATCGACGGCGTGCCGAAGCCGACCGGTGCGCACTCCACCGTGATCGCGATGCGCTCCGCGTGCCCGCCCTCCGGGTGCGTCGCGACGGCCTGGGACACCTCGATCGGCCCGACCTGGTTGCAGCCGCCCGAGGAGGGCGCGTTGGTTTTCCGCGAGAACCGCGACCAGTGGGTGGCGACCAGATGGAAGATGTTCACCTGCAACAACTCCATGAAGCAGGGCACCGAGACGCTGTCGTTCCAGGTCAAACCGGACGGAACCTTCGTGGGAGTGAGCACGCAGTTGGAGGCGCCGTGCGCCCCTATAGTGATCCCGTTCGTCGCGACGCGGGTGGGAGACCTTTCGCCGGACGTCCAGGTCGCTGACCCGAACTCCGTATAGCTTTGCAGCACAACGGGATTCGTTATGATCGGTCAAACAGCCAGCATCTGGGCGCGGCCGAACCGGACGGGTTGGCGGCCGCGGGGTGACGGCCGCGGACGAGCCGAGAATGCGCCTGCCCGCCTATCTGGCGCAGATGGGCAAGCTGGGTTTCGGCGGCGACAAAGACACGATGATCGCCCTCGGACACGCTATCTGCGCTGACCGCAGCCAGGGTTACACCCCGACCCGTGGCCGATTCCAAGCAGACGCTGCTGTGCACCTATTTGTCGGCGGTGTTGCTCGGAGGCCTGGTCCTCAACGCCGCGTTCGGGTGGGCCTGGGCCGACCCGGTCGCAGGCCTGGTGATAGCCGGCATCGCCGTGAAAGAGGGAATCGACGCCTGTCGAGGCGACGCCTGCTGCGCGGCACCGTCGACGTCCACTGCGGCGGCACATGGTTGCGACTGCTGCGACGACTAGGTTTCGCGCAGCCTGATCCCAATCGAGCGTCGCCCCCATAGCAGTTTTCTATGAACTCACTTGTAAAAATATTCTGAGCTGGCCTTTCGCCGATATTCTTCAGCCATATTGTCCATAGGCAACGAAGCCGGGGCAGGAAGGCGAAGCGATGTGGCCGAACTTGCCGTTGGCAACAGTTGCGATACTCTCCGCCGGCCTCGCCACCGTGACGCCGCCAGCAAGCGCCGAAGTCCCTGCCACTGACGGCGTCTACGCCTACATGGAAGGTCCCATCGCCGCGGGAACATGGACCATCAAAACGACGTGCACCCCACAGTGCGTCGCACATGTGACAACCGCGCCCGGTCACGGTTTCACCGCCCCGCTGGTCGACGGCCGCCACATGGTGACGCGGACCGTGCCGGAGGGCGTCACATGTCCTTCGTATTTTCTCGGCGACAACGGATCTTCGTGGGGTGGCGGTACGCATCCCGTCACCGTCCGGCAGTGGTGGGACCCAGTCACGCTCGTCGGCGGCGTGGACTTCCTGGCGAGCTCCGCACCCTGCGGAATCCCTAACCCGCATGACACCTTCACGCTGGTCAAGGTCGGTTAGCGGCAACCGATTGAAGGGCCGGACAGCCGCACCGTCACCGGCGTGGGTCACCTTCATCAGCTGCCCACCGTCGAGCCGGTAAACCTGCAGCGAAAGTGCGAGAAGAGCCCTGCAAATCTGCAGGCTCGGCGAAGATAAGCCGCCCCCGCGCAAGAACGTCTCAAGAATTCTCCAAGAACCCCCCGGCAAGCTTCTCCGCAATACCCCGCCTCGGCGGTGGAGACGCATACGAAGGGGACGAGACCATGACGAACCGTTCACGCCGCCACTTACGGCCAGTACGGGATGTCGCCGCGCCGGCACTGCAGTTCCGCACCATCCACGGCCACCGCCGCGCCTTCCGCATCGCCGGGTCCGGCCCGGTCGTGGTGCTGCTGCACGGCGTCGGCGACAGCTCGACGACGTGGGAACCGGTGCACGCCAAGCTCGCTCAACGATTCACCGTCATCGCCCCGGACATGCTGGGCCACGGCGAGTCAGACAAGCCCCGCGCCGACTACTCGCTGGCCGCCTTCGCCAACGGCTTGCGCGACCTGCTGACCGCCCTGGAGATCGATCGGGTCACCCTGGTCGGGCACTCCCTGGGCGGCGGCCTGGCTGCCCAATTCGCCTACCAGTACCCCCAATTCGTCGAGCGCGTGGTGCTGGTCAGCGCCGGCGGCGTCACCAAGGAGGTGAGCGCGGCCCTGCGTTTCGCGGCGATGCCGATGGGCGCTGAGATGCTCTCGGCGCTGCGGCTGCCCGGCGCGGTCCCTGCCCTGGGCCTCGTCAGCCGCGCCGTCGGGCACGTCGTCGGCTCCACCCGGCTCACTCGCGACGTCGCCAGCCTGCCGCGCCTGGTCGGCGGGTTGAGCAAGCCCGGTGCGGTGGAAGCATTCGCCCGCACCCTGCGCGCGGTCGTCGACACCCGCGGCCAGTACGTCACCATGCTCGACCGCACCTACCTGATGCACGACCTACCGGTCCAGATCATCTGGGGCGAGGACGACCTGATCATCCCGGCGAACCACGCCCGGCTGGCGCACCAACAGATCCCCGGCTCGCGCCTGGAAATCTTCGAAGAGTCCGGGCACATGCCGCACGGCGACCACCCGGACCGCTTCGTGGAGGTCGTCAAGCGCTTCATCGACTCGACCGCGCCGTACGAACACCAGCCGGAGCTGATGCTCAAGGCGCTGCAAACCGGCGTCCGCCAGTACCCCGCCGTCGACATCGAATCGGACCTGGCGTAACACCCTGCGGCACGCCGCGGCTCGAAGAGCCTCCCTCAGCCTGCCGGCACGGCATTATGGCCTCATGGCAGTGCGGCCGCGCTCCGTCCCGGTGACGGACATCAGCCGGGAGTTGCTGTCCGCGCTGCGATGGGTCGCCGTGGCCGGCTGCGTGGCCGGCGCCGTGCTGTATTCGAACTGGATCCTCGAGAACTACCTGACCCGCTCGTTGCTGCCGGACCCCGACATGTACATCAGCGAGCTGTCCGCGGCGGACCAACCGTACGGCGAGTGGTTCCGGGCCTGCGACCGGGCCTGCGCCGTCGTGCTGGTCGTGGCGGCCGTCGCCGCGCTGATCGGTGTCCGGGGCAGCCGGTGGAGCAAGGCCGGCTGGGGCGCGCTCGGTGTTTTCGCGGTGGCGACGGGATTGGACAGCACGGTGTGGACGCTGGTGTGCGCGCCGAGTTCCAACGCCGCGTGCGCGGCCCGCGAGGCTGCCGGTACCGTGCCGCTGAGCCATCAGCTGCACTGGCTGAGCAGCGGGCTGGCGCTGGCCGCCGCGATCGCGTCGCTGTTGGCGTTCGCCATCGCCGATTTCCGGGAAGACGCCCCGACGCCCATCCGCCGAGCCGGACTGGTCACGCTGGTGGCGCTGGTGGGAACCGCGATCTGGACCGGTGTGGCAATTCTGATCGACCACACCGACGTCATCGGCATGGTCGGCGTCGCACAACGGGCGGAGCTGGTGGCGTTCGCCGGCTGGCTGATCTACTCCGCCGTACGCGCCGCCCGGGCCCGAAGCGTCACCGGCCCGTGAGCCCGGACGCCGATGTCGAGGTCGGCGGCCACCGGGTGCGCGTTCTCGTCGACGGCGAGACCGGCCCGGTGGTGGTGTTGTCCAGCGGTCTTGGCGGTCGCGCGCTGCACTGGGCTGACACGGTGGCAGACCTGGCCCGAGATCACATCGTGGTGCGGTTCGACCGGCCCGGCACACCGGTGACGGGTACTCCGCGCAGCCGCACGGTCCGGGGTGAAGCCGGGCGGATCGCGACCGTCCTGGATGCCGCGCAATGTGCCGACAAGGCTGTGGTGGTGGGGCATTCGGTCGGCGGCTTTTACGCCGAGGCGTTCGCGCGACTGTATCCGGACCGCACCGGCGCCGTGCTGCTGCTAGATTCCAGCATCGCGGCCGAGCGCCGGCGGCTCGCGTTGCCCTTGCGGTCCAAGGTCATCGGCGCCGACGCGGCGGCCCGGCTGCTGCACACAATGCGCCTGCACGAACCGTTGGCCCGCGCCGGTCTCCGGCTCGCCCAACGACGCCGCCCCGGCGGCCTGGACGCCCGGATGCGGGACCAAATATACAGCGCTGCAAAGGATCCCGACTTGATCCGGGCTCTGCTGACCGAGTATGTGGGCTACCACGAGCTCGCGGCCGAGTTGTACGTCCTGCGGACCGGTAACCCGCTGCCACCGGTGCCGCGCGTGGTGGCCACCGCCCACACCGGCCGGCGCACCCGCCGCTGGCGCGCCCAACAGATCGAGCTGGCAGGAACCCTCGGCGCCGAACACGTCACCATCACCCCCGCCGGGCACCTGGTGATGATCGAGCGGCCACGCCGCACCGCTGACCTCATCCGCTCCGTCGCAAGCCGGGCGTAAGCAGGGCTCCAAGAATTCTCCAAGAAGTCTCCTGGAATCTTGTCCGCGCAATCCGCTTCGGCGGAGCAGGGCTTTGCCGTAACCGCCAGCTGAACAACCGCGTCGCCGCGTAAGATTCGCCGAGATATTGAACGCCGAGGAGGGGACCAAGACCATGGGCATGCGCGACATGATCCGGGGCGAGTTCGTCGACATCATCGAATGGCTCGACGACACGAACACCACCCTGGCATGGCGGTTCCCGCGGTACGACAACGAGATCAAGAACGGTGCCCAGCTGATCGTCCGCGAGGGCCAGCGGGCGATGTTCGTCTACCGCGGCCAGCTGGCCGACCAGTTCACTCCCGGCCACTACACCTTGACCAGTGAGAACATGCCGATCCTGGGCACCCTGCAGGGCTGGAAGTACGGGTTCAACAGCCCGTTCCGCTCCGAGGTGTACTTTGTCAACACCCGCCCCTATCCCGACTTACGTTGGGGCACACCGCAACCGGTGACTGTGCGGGACCCGGACTTCAAGATGGTGCAGGTCCGGGCCAACGGCACGACGGTGGTGCGGGTGACCGACCCGACCGTCTTCCTGCGCCAGGTGCTGGGCACCCAGAGCGTGGTCGACATGGATCAGATCACAGAGTTGATCCGCCGCAACATCGCCCTGGCGTTCAACGACATGGTGATGGGCACCGGCCTGGGCGCGATCGACCTGCAGGGTCGCCAGGTGGAGTTGTCGGACAAGCTGCGGGAGTTTGTCGCCCAGCGCGTGCAGGCCTTCGGCCTGGGGATCGACGCGGTCACCATGACGATCTCGCTGCCGGAGGAGATTCAGCAGGCGATGACCCGCGGGGTCGCGCGCGGCGTGGAAGAGAGCGGCTTCCTGAACAACGTCGGCGACCTCAACCGCTTCGAGCAGGCCCGGCGGGCCGACGCGATGCTGGCCGCGGCCCAGAACGAAGGTGGGGGTGCCGCCGGCTCGGCAATCCAGGCCGGGCTCGGCGTCGCGCTCGGCGCTCAGATGGCGAACGCCGCCCAACCGCAATACCAGCCGCAGCAATTCGCGGCTACCCAACAACCGATGCAAGGCGCTCCCCCGCCGCTGCCGACCCAGCAGCTGTTCCACTTCGATCAGGGCGGTCAGCCCGCCGGCCCCTACCCCGTCAGCGCGCTGCGGCCGTTCGTCGCCAGCGGTCAGCTGACCCGCGACACCGTGGTGTGGACCGAGGGGATGGCGAACTGGGCCCCGGCGTCGAGCGTGCCGGCGCTGCAGTCGTTGTTCAGCACGCCGCCTCCCCTGCCCGGCACGCCGCCACCGCTTCCGCAGCAATGAGTTACGACCCGGGCGACCCGGCGCGCGGCCCACGACCGCCGCAGCCGCCGCCGTTGCCGCGTGCTCCGAGTGGCCCGCCGCCGCTGCCACCGCGGCAAGCGGGTCCACCGCCGCTGCCACGCCCCCCAAGCGGCCCGCCGCCACTGCCGCCCAGGCAGGCGGGCCCGCCGCCGCTGCCCCCGCGACAGGCCCCGCCGCCCCAGGCGAGCCCGCCGCCCATGCGTCCGTTCGCCGGACCGCCGGCAGGCCCCGCGATGTTCCACCAGACCGAGCGCACCCTCACCTACCCGTGCGCCTCCTGCGGCGGACAGCTCAACTTCGACATCGCCAGCCAGAAGATGCGTTGCCCCAGTTGCGGCAACTACTCCGACGTCGTCGCACCCAACGCCGCGGTCAGATCACGCGAATTGCGCGGCGCGATGCAACAACTGCGCGAGGCACAGCGCTCGCAGGAGGGTCCGAATGTCTCCGGCATGCGCGAGGTCAAGTGCCAAAATTGTGGTGGCACAACCGAATTCGCCGGTAGCCTGACCTCCACCAAGTGTCCCTACTGCGCGACACCGATCCAGCGCGACGATGTGCACAACGCGCCCGCGCGACTGCCGGTGGACGGCGTGGTGCCATTTCGCATCGACGAGAAGCAGGCGCGTCAGCTCATCGAAAAGTGGGTCACCAAGCGCTGGTTCGCACCGACCGACTTCAAGAAGTACCGTGAGATCGGCGCCTTCTCCAGCCTCTACACGGCCTATTTCACCTACGACGCCAACACCGACACCTGGTACGAAGGCGAACGCGGCGAGGACTACCAGGTCCGGGTCGGCACCGACAGCGACGGCGACCCCATCTACGAGACGCGCACATCCTGGTACCGGGTCTCCGGGCAGGTCAACAACGTCTTCGCGGACCTGCCGGTACTGGCCAACGACAGCGAGAACCTCAACCGCAAACGGATCAAACAGCTCGAGCCGTGGCCGGTGGAGCAGGCCCGGGCCTACTCACCGGAGTTCGTGGCCGGCCACCTGTGCCGCACCTACGACAAGGACGCCGAACAGGCTCTGCCCGAGGCGAAGCAGGAGATGGAGCAGACCGTCGAACGCACGGTGCGATCCGACATCGGCGGCGACCGGCAGCGGATCCACCAGTTGCGCACCAACTGGAACTACCTGGGCTTCAAGCACATCCTGCTACCGATCTGGCTACTGACCGTCATGTACAGCAACCGCCCGTTCCAGGTCGCCATCAACGGCCTCACCGGAGAGGTGGCCGGCGACCGGCCGTGGAGCAAGGTCAAGCTGGCGATCGCCATCACCTGTGCGGTCCTCGTCGTGATCCTAATTATTGCGATCTGGGCGTATTTCCATTCGCACGGCCATCATTCGAGCCGAACGCCCAGTCGCGTGCACAGGAGGTAGTCGATGGACGTCGTCATAGCGGTGATCCTGATCTTGGCGCTCATCGTGGCTGCGGCGCTGGCGGTGGTGGCGGTCGTCAACCACCGACAGCAACGGGCCCTCACCGACGCCAACCAGCTGATCCCGGGCCGGCCCACCCGCGCCCCCCGGTCGTGGGCCGTATCGCACGACCCCGAAGCCCGGCTGCACCGCAGGCTGCGGGACGCGATGACGGCGCTGTACGCGGTCAACGCCGTCGACACCGGGACGACGATCGTGCTGCGCGCCGACCTGGAACAGACAGCGCTAGACCTCGACGACCACCTGGTCGCCGTCGCGCAACTCGCGCCCGGCCACCGCGACGAGTTGCTCGCCACCATCACGACCACGGTCGAGTCCATCGAAGCCGCGGTGGCCCGCTACGCCACCGCCGCCACGATGCCGGACGCCAGCACGCTCGAGGCCGACCTCGCGACCGTGCAGCGCCACCTCGACGTCACCCGGGAAGTGCAGCGGAGGCTCACCGCCTGACGGGCTGCAGCACCGGGGTAACCAGCTCCCCGGTGCGCAGGTAGCTGTCCAGGTTGCGGATCGCCAGCAGCGCCATCGCCTTTCGCGTGCGCGCGGTGGCACTGCCGATGTGTGGGAAGAGCACCACGTTGTCCATGTCGCACAGTTCGGCCGGCACGTGGGGCTCGTCGGCGAAGACGTCCAAACCCGCTCCCCCAAGGCCGCCGCCCCGCAACAACTCGACGAGTGCGTCCTGATCCACGACGCTGCCGCGGGCGATGTTGACCAGATAGCCGTCCGGACCCAGCGCCTGCAGGACGGCCCGGTCGACCAGATGGCGCGTCCCCCCGTCGCCCGTGGTCGCCACCACCAGTACGTCAACCGACTCGGCAAGCTGCACCGCCGACTCCGCGTACCGATACGGCGAGCCCTCGACACGGTGGCGGTTGTGGTAGGCGATGGCACAGTCGAATCCGCGCAGCCGGGTTGCGATCGCCGAACCGATGCGCCCCAGGCCGAGGATCCCGACCTGCAGGCCGCTCACATCGCGCGCGTATCCGAACGGTCCGTCGGTCGCCCAGCGACCGGCCCGCACGTAGCGGTCCGCGGCGCCGAACCGGCGCAGTGTCATCAGGATCAGCCCCAGAGCGGTGTCGGCGACGGTGTCCGACAGCACATCGGGAGTGTTGCTGACGCCGATGCCGCGACGCCCGGCCGCGTCCAGGTCGATCGCGTCCACCCCGGCCCCGTTGTTGACGATCACTTCCAGGTTGGGCAGTGCGGCGATGGTCCCGGCGTCCGCGCCGGGGCCGCCCGAAGTGAGCACCACCCGGATCTCGGCGCCGTGCTCGGCGAGAAACTCGGCTCTGGCCGAACCGGTTGGGAGTGTGCGGAATTCGTAGCGTTCGGCCAGTTCGCTCCGGAAAGTCGGCTCGAAGGGTCCGATCCCCAGTAACTCATTCGATCTCTGCACCGTCACCGTTCCATCTTCACCCACACCGTCCGCGGATTACCCTTGGCGGCACAACGATTCTCGGCACAGTGATTCCAAGGAGGTGGCAGTGGGCACGCACGAAGTACGGATGATCGTCTTGTCGACGGACGATCTCGATGAGTCGATCCGCTTCTACTCCGAGACCCTGGGAATGGCGGTGAAGTTCCGCGACGGAGACCACTTCGCGGCCCTCGACGGCGGCTCGATCACGCTGGCACTCGCGACCCCGGTGGACCACCCCATTCCCGGCCAGGTCGTCGTCGGCATTAAGACATCGGACGTCGATGCCGCGGCAAAGGCCATCGAAGCCAGCGGCGGCGGCATCGTGCGAGCCCCTTATGACGATGCGCACGAACGCCGCGCCGTGGTCTACGACACCAAGGGCAACGGTCTGGTCTTCTACAGCCCACTGGCCCGGTGAGTTTCACCGGCGGCGACGGTCTGCATCGGGGTGAGCAGAACAAATCTCTCGATGTCGATCTCCGCCGACGGCTACGTGGCGGGCCCCGATCAATCCGCTGAGCATCCGCTGGGCCTAGGCGGTGAACAGCTGCACGGCTGGCACCTCGGACCGGCCAGGGACCATCCGGCCAACCGCCAGGTGATGTCGGACATGCTCGACGGCATGGGCGCAACGATCATGGGCCGCAACATGTTCGGCCCGATCCGCGGGGAGTGGGGCGACTCCGGTTGGGCAGGTTGGTGGGGTGACGTCCCGCCGTACCATTGCCCGGTCTTCGTCCTGACGCACTTTGCGCACGAACCGATCGAGCTGCAGGGCGGAACGACGTTTCACTTCGTCACCGACGGCATCGAATCCGCCCACACGCAAGCCCGGAACGCGGCCGGCGACCGGCCCATCTCGATCGCGGGAGGGGCCTCCTGTGCCCGGCAGGCGATCCGGGCCGGCCTGGTCGACGAGATCGACCTCCAGGTGAACCCGGTGATACTCGGCTCGGGCGAGCGCCTTTTCGACGGCCTGCCGGCCGGTGAACCCCGCCTCGAACTGGTCCGGGTACTCGAAGCGCCGGGCGTCGTCCACCTGCGGTATTGCGTTATCCGATAAGCCGCAAGGACCTCGCAAGAATCCACCAAGGATCCTTCAAGTCGCATCCGTGATCGTGAGCCTTACCAGCCACGAGAAGAAGGCGACGACCATGAGGATGTTCTGTTTCCACCACGCCGGCGGCGGCAGCCTGACATTCAAAGCCTGGCAGCGGGCTCTCGCGCCGGCGGTCGAGGTGATTCCCGTCGAGATCGCCAACCGCGAGCGGTTCAGCACGATGCGCGATCTCGTCGACGAGGTCAACGAGCAACTGCGCCCCTACCTCGACGAGCCGCACATGTTCTTCGGCCACAGCTTCGGCGCGCTGCTCGCCTACCGGCTGGCGTCCGTGCGGGCGGCGGCGGGCGCCACGCTGCCCCGCGCGGTGTTCCTGTCCGCCTACGCCCCGCCGCACCTGCCGCCACCACTGCACCTGGTCGACGGACTCGACGACGAGCAGTTGGTCACGTTGTTCTCCGACCTGGGCGGCTGGCCTACCGGTTTGACCCGTTGGCCCACGCTGCACGAACGGGCCGTCAGCACCACCCGGCACGACCTGCGGCTCTGCGCCACCGACCGCGAGGAGAACAACGCGGAGCTGCCCTGCCCGATCCACGTCTTCGGCGGCAGCGAAGACCCGCTGGTCAGCGAATCCGACCTGCGCGAATGGCGATCCCGTACCTCCGCGGACTTCTCCGTGCAGATTCTGCGCGGCGGCCACTTCTACCTGCGCGACCGCGAGCCGCTGTTCAAGACGCTCAAACCCCTGGTGTCGACGGTTCTGGCCGCGTGAGAGGCCCGCTCAGCTTGACGCGTGTGACCGGACTCGCCAAGGTACAAGGCGATGATTCGGAAATGGTTCTGGGCGGTGGCAGCCGGGCTGATGCTCGCCACAGTGGCTCCCGTGGCGCCGTCCGCCGCCGCACCCGGGGATGACGACACCGCCGGCGGTTGGGTGCCCGACGGCCAGGAGCTCAGTACCTTCGACCTGGCCGACCCCGCGGTCAACCGCCTCACCCCGGCGCTGCTGCACGCGATTCAGCGAGCCGCGCACGGCGCCAAGGCCGACGGCATCACCCTCGGCCTCACCTCAGGGTGGCGCTCACCGGAATTCCAGCAGCAGTTGTTCAACGACGCGGTCGCCCGCTACGGCAGCGCCGCGATCGCCAGCGAATACGTGGCCTCCCCCGAGACGTCCAAACACGTCATCGGCCACGCCGTCGACGTCGGTCCCACCGCCGCCGACACCTGGCTCATCCGCAACGGTGCGGCCTACGGGCTGTGCCAGATCTATGCCAACGAGATCTGGCACTTCGAGCTGGCCTCCGACTATGGCGGTAGCTGTCCGCCGTTGCGGCCCAACGCGGCCGGCTGACAGCCGCATGCTCGAAGTCATCGACAAGGGCGAAACTACGGACCGGCACCCCGTGCCGTTGCTTTTCGTCCATGGCGCCTGGCATGCGGCGTGGTGCTGGGACGAGCACTTCCTCGACTTCTTCGCGAGCCACGGATACCGCGTCCTCGCCCCGAGCCTGCGCGGCCACGGCGCGAGTCCCGGCACCTTGCGCTGGGCGCGGATCCGGGACTACGTCGCCGATGTCGCCTCGGTTGCACAGTCGCTGCCGACGCCCCCGGTGGCGATCGGGCATTCGATGGGTGGCTTCGTGGTGCAGCACTTCCTGACCCGGCACACCGCCGCCGGGGCCATCCTGCTGGCGTCTATCCGGCCCGGCGGCGTGTTGCGGGTGACCGGGCGCATCGCCCGTCGCCACCCCGTACGGTTCGCCAAGGTGAACGCCCAGCTGCGGCTCGGACCGCTGGTGTCCACGCCCGCGATGGCCCGGGAACTGTTCTTCTCCCCGGGGATGCCGGAGGCGGACGTGATCTCCTATCAGCGGCGAATTGAGGACGAGTCCTACCCGGCCTTTCTGGACATGCTCGCCCTCGACCTGGTGGACACCGAACGCGTACGTCGCGTGCCCCTGCTGGTCCTGGGCGCCGAGCACGACGCAATCGTCACACCGCGCGAGACCCGTTCCATCGCAGCCGTTTACGGTACTGAGGCGGAGGTCTTCCCGGACCTGGCCCATGACGTGATGCTGGAACCCGGATGGCGCGCGGTGGCCGAGAGAATGCGGGACTGGCTGGCGGCGCACGGACTCTGATCTCCGGGCACCAAGAATCCTTTGAGAAGTTCACAAGCCGCGCGCATGAGGCTTTGGTTAACGCAAACCAGCGTCCACCACCCTCAGTAACACGGAGATAGAAATGTTCACTCGTCGTTTCACCGCTTCCCTGGCCGGCACCACCCTGACCGCCGCCACGCTCGGTCTGGCCGCCCTCGGCCTGGCCGGCACCGCGGGCGCGAGCACGGTCGACGACGCCTTCATCGCGCAGATCAAGGCTGACGGCATCACCCCGCCCAGCAGCGCGCGGGCCATCAGCGAGGCCCACGCCGTCTGCAGCGCACTCGACGCCGGACAGTCCAGCAAGCAGGTCATCAGCGGAGTGGCCACGCGGACCGGCCTGAGCAGCAGCGGTGCCCACACCTTCGCCGTCGACGCCGCCAGCGCCTACTGCCCGCAGTACGTCACCAGCGCCTGAATCCTCGACCCGATTCGCCGCCTCACAGATTGTGGGGCGGCGTTTCGTTGCGCGCGGTTACGCGCGGAACGCCGCCACCGGCATCTCGACGCTGCCCTGGCACGGACCGCTGGCGATGTCGGTGTGCCAGGAGCCGCGCAGCGAACCGTCGGACTGCGGGGTATAGAACGCCCACGACTTGGCGGGCGCCCACACTTTCGAAACTCCCTCTCCCATATAGCAATCCCACTGGAAGTCGAAGCGCTCAACCCACCGGGCGCCGTCCCAGGTGTAGTGCGAAGGCACCGAGATCGTCGGGTTGTTGGGTTTGGGGCCGTTGTTGGCGGTGGCGACGCAGGTGGCGGCCGAACACACCGTCGAGAAGACGTAGTCGGCGCTGAAAGTTTGTTCGGTTTGCTGGGCGGCAACGCTGGTGCCCGTCTTGTCGACCGCGTACCGCACCAGCGAGTATTTCCCGGTCCACGACGGTGCCGCCGCGTACGCCACCGGCATGCCGAAGGCCGGGACGAGCGCGGCGAGGATCACGAACTTCCATCCCAGGCGCATCGTGTCCATGCTGTCGGTTCGATGACGCTATCCGGTATCGGCGCGGATACGATCCCGCTCAGACCAGTTCGAACTTCGTCGCACCGAACGGTTCGGCTGTTCCGAAGGCGAACACCGTGGACGGTCGCACCCGGTAGAGATGCCAGGGCGCCGGTCCTGCCGAGGGTGCGCTGAACGGCGCGGTGAGCGCGTCACCGGCCACCTCGGCCGGCCAACCATCGTCGGCGTATACCGCTGCCACACAGGTCAATTCACCCCTTTCGGTGACCCGCTCGGCCACGCCTTCGAGGACGAGGTCAAACGGCTCGGTGGCGACGCTGAGGGTGCATCGGGCGTCACGAGCCAGATTGCGGGACTTACGGGTAGCCGGGCCGGAGGTGAAGTACCAGGTGCTGTCCACCGCTTGCACGCCCACCGGCGTCACGTGCGGACTCCCGTCGGGGTTGATCGTGGTGAGCCAGGTGGTGTGCCGGTGCGGGCCACCGGTGCCCGGCGCCTGCGGCAGCGGGCCGTGCAACACCGCTGTGACACGGTCCCACCCGATCGGCGGTGTCCCGTAGCCGTCGAGGTTGCGCTGTGTGATCCTCATACCGGGGTAGACCGTCGTCGGGCCGGAAGTTCATCGCCCCAGCAACAGAAACAGTCCGTAGGCGGCGATCGACTGCGCGTCGGCGATCACACCGTTGCGCATCATCTGCTCGACGTCCTCGCGCGGGAACCAGGCGCTGCGCATGTCCTGCTCCTCGTGCTCGCGGTCGGCATCCCCCTCCGATATTCCGGTGGCCAGAAAGACCCAGCCGCGCTGACTGCTCATGCCGGGCGCGACGTCGAGCTGGCCGAGGGCCTCGAACGAGGTTGCCCGCAGCCCGGTTTCCTCACGCAACTCCCGTTCGGCGAGCGCGGCCGGTTCCAGGTCGGCCAGATCGGGGGCGGTGCCCTGGGGGAACTCCCAGCGGCGCGCGCCCACGGGATAGCGGAACTGCTCCACCAGCCGGAATCGCGCTCCGTCATATGGCATTACGAGCGCGTAGGTCGGCTTGTCCACTACCGCATAGATCCCGGGGCTGCCGTCGGGCCGGCGGATGTCGTCTTCGCGTAGCACCATCCACGGGTTTCGGTAGGCCTCGCGCGTCGCGACGGTTTCGATAAAAGGCACAACCCAAGTATCACGACAGAATTGCGGGCGGTTCGGCTCAGGACCAAGATATGTTTCGGATCGACGCATTGGCGCGTCGTGCTGGCGTTAACCGGCGCCGTGACCGATAGTCAGTTCAAGCCGGCCGACGCCCATGTCATCGGGAGTGGGTGTTCATGCGGGACAACTCATGGCGGAGCGGGCGGGACATGGTGCGCCACATCATCGTCAGCGGTGACGACGCGTTGGCCGCGACAATCATCGAGGAACTCAACAAAGTCGGCGCCAACGTCGCGATGCTGACCGGCGACAACCTGGCAGGGGTCGACCTCAGCAACGCCGACGCGGTGGTCTGCGTCGGCGACGACGACGCGAAGAACCTCGAAATCGCCTTGCTTGCAAGGAAAGCCAACCCGCGCGTGCGGGTGGTCGCCCGCCTGGCCAACGACGTGCTGCGCGAGGCCATGGCCGCCGACAACGGGCCGGGCGCGATCCTGGATGTCGCCGACCTTGCCGCGCCTTCGGTGGTCGAATCGGTTCTGGCCTATACCGCGCACCCGTTCGATGCGGCCGGCATCCACTTCGTGGTCTCGGGTTCCGAAGCGCCGCGGGACGCGACCTTGCGCGAGATCTACGGCGATCTTGCGCCGGTGGCGGTGATCGGCGCCAAGGACTCCCCGGCTCCCGGTGAGGTGGTGGCGTGCCCCGGCCGGGACCTGCAGGTCCATGCCGGTGACTGGACGGTGATGATCGGCACCGCCGAGGAGGTGACAGCCCGCGGTCTCCAGGTTCCCCGGCCGGTGCCGACGCGCTCCGGCCGGCCCCGGATGCACCGTGGCATGGACGCCGTGCGCACCGTGCGTGACGAAGTGAACCCGATGTTTTACCGGGCGTTGGGGGCGGCGCTGGCCCTGCTGGTGGTGTCGACGGTGGTGCTGCGCTTCTGCTACCGGATGCCGGGCATGAATTGGATCGACGCCCTGTACTTCACCACCGAGACCATCGCGACCGTGGGTTACGGCGACTTCAGCTTCGCCAACCAGCCGATCTGGTTGCGGCTGTTCAGCATCATGCTGATGTTCGCCGGCGTCACCACCACCGCATTGCTGGTGGCCTTCGTCGCCGACCTGTTGTTGTCGCGTCGTTTCGTTCGCTCGGCCGGGCGCTCGCGGGTACGCCACATGCGCAACCACATCATCGTCGTCGGGCTCGGTTCTTTCGGCAGCCGCGTGGTCAGCGACCTGGTCGCCGCCGGATGCGACGTCGCCGTGATCGAGCTCGACGACAACAACCGGTACCTTGCCTCGGCGGCCGAACTCGATGTCCCGGTGATCTTCGGCGATGCGACCCTGCGCCAGACGCTGGAATATGCCGGTGTCGAGAAGGCGCGCGCGGTGGCCGTGCTGACCCAGGACGACATGGTCAACATCGAGGTCGGCATCGTCTTGCGGGAGATGTTGCAGGCCCGCCCGCATCGCAGGCCGCACCGCAAGCACGTTCCGCTGGTGTTGCGGGTGTACGACCGGTCGCTGGGTTCCGCGGTAGCACAGCGGTTCGGGTTCAACCACGTTCGCTCCACGGTCGACCTGGCGGCGCCCTGGTTCATCGGCGCCGCAATGGGACTGCAGGTGCTCGGGACGTTCTCCGTCGGGCAACGCTCGTTCATGGTGGGCGGCATGTGCGTCGCCTCCGGCAGCGAGCTGGACGGCAAGCCCATGCACGAGTTGTCCACGCAGACACGGGTCATTGCGATTACCGGTCCCGACGGGCAGGTCAAGCTGCATCCGCGCCGCGATGCCCGCCTGGAAGGCGGCGACACCGTGTACCTGGTGGGCCCGTATCGCGAACTGCTGGCCACCTTGCGCAAAGGACTGCCGACGGATCAGTCCGCCGTGCACGAAGCGGCCGCGGGCTGATCAGAGGGCGGCGACGACGTCCGCAGCGCGGCGCAGCTGCTCGATGTCCGAGCTGGTGGGAATGAGCTGCACCTCGTGAGTACCGATGTCGGCGAACCTCTTGAGCACCGCGACAAGGTCCTCTTCGGTGCCCGCCCAACCGGTCATCGGGGCCATGGCGTCGACGTACTCGGCCGGGATCCAGTTCATGTAGCGCCGCAGATGCCGGTGCACCTGGCCCCGGGCGTCGTCGGCGTCGCCGAACGCGAACCAGAACGAGGTGGCCAGGTGGGGCTCCGGTTTGCCGGCCTCGTTCCAGGCCGTGCGTGCGACGTCGAAGAGTTCGTTCTGCTTGGCGACATCGAGGTCCAGGGTGGTTCCGGCCATTCCGTCGGCCCAGGCCGCCGCGCTGCGCACCGTCTTCGGTCCGATCGTGCCGACGTGCAGCGGCGGGCCACCTTCTTGCACCGGCGGGGGGCCTACCGGCCGCACCGACTCGGTGGTCTTCTCCCCGGCCCACACGCGTTTCATGACGGCGACCCGTTCGGCCATGCCACGGATCGTCTGCGTCTTGGGATCGGCGCCGACGGCGTTGTAATCCTCGTGCCGGCCGCCGACCCCGATGCCGACCGTTAGGCGGCCACCGCTGAGCATGTCGCCGGTGGCCAGGCCCTTGGCCAGCATCACCGGGTCATGCAATTGCGGGACGATCACCGTCGTCACCAGCCGCACCCGTTGCGTCCACGCCGAGATAGCACCTAACAGCGTCAGGCTGTCCGGGTTGTCGAAGGCGATGCGCTCGCCCCAACACAGCGAGGAGAACGGGCCCTCGTCGATCGCTTGCGCCCACTGCCGCAGCAGCCCCGCGTCCAGGTCGGGCTCCATCACGGGCATGGTCATACCTATCTGCACGTAACTGATTCTGGCAGCATGGGGTGGATGGGTTTAACGAGCACGTCAATTGCACACGTCCGGCTCACTGTCACCGACATCGAACGGTCGCGGCAGTTCTACGAGAGCGTGTTCGACTGGCCGGTGCTCATCGAGGCACCGGAGAACGCCGACGAAGCGACCCGGCGGCGGTTGGGGTTTTTGTTCGGCGGCGTGATCTACGACATGGGCGGCGGGCTGCTGGGGTTGCGACCGGTGGCCGACGACCGCTTCGACGAGAACCGGTGCGGGTTGGACCACATCGCGTTCCGGGTCGGCAGCAAGGCTGAATTAGATTCTGCGGCAGAGCATCTCGACGAGCTGGGGATCGCCCACGAGCCGATCAAGGACATCGGGCCGTCGTACATTCTGGAGTTCCGCGACCCGGACAACATCGCGCTGGAGCTGACGGCGCCGAAATAGGGTTTGGCCGCGCGCGCGGCCGCGAGCGGCCCCAAATGCACGGCCGCCGCGGCGTGTCGGGGGCAACACGCGCGCGCTCGCGCGGGTTGGGGGCGGGGCTCAGGTGCGCGCGGCCGCGAGCGGCCCCAAATGCACGGCCGCCGCGGCGTGTCGGGGGCAACACGCGGGCGCTCGCGCGGGCCCGGGGGGCGGAAGGGGCCATGGGGCAAGGTCGCCAAAGAGAGGAGACTGGCGAGAACTATGAGCATCAGCTTCAACCACACCATCGTCGCGTCGCGCGACAAGCGGGAATCCGCAGAGTTCCTGGCCGAATTGTTCGGCCTGCCCAGCCCCACACCGTTCGGCCCGTTCCTGGTCGTCGCCCTCGACCACGGCGCCTCCCTGGACTACGCCGACGTCGCCGAGGGCGAGCAGATCCGGCCGCAGCATTACGCGTTCCTGGTCTCCGAGGCCGAATTCGACGCCATTTACGGCAAGATCACGGCCCGCGGCCTGGCCCACTGGGCGGACCCGCGTGCCCAACGGCCCGGGGAGATCAACACCCGTGACGGGGGCCGCGGCGTCTACTTCCGCGACCCGGCCGGGCACGCGATGGAGATCCTGACCAGGCCCTACGGCTCCGGTTAGCCGCGCGCGGCGCCGTGTCGATGGCTTTCCTGGTCGCGGTAGTCGTCGGCCATCTGCGCAACGTGCTCGGGCAGGGTGCCGTTGGCGACGTCGGCCACGGTCGTTTCTTCCAGCACCGACCGCATGCTCGCCCGCAGAGCCCGCCACACGTCGGTGAGCGCAACCGTCGGCCCGGAATAGGGCAGGTCGCCCAGCCCGATGTCGCGGACGCTCGCCAGCGGGCCGTCAATACAGCGCAGCACATCGGCGATGCTGATCTCGGTTCCCGGCCGCGCCAGCTCGTACCCGCCCTCACGTCCCCGGTGACTGCGCACCAGGCGGTCGGTCCGCAAATTGGTCAGGATGTCGACGAGGAACTGCGGCGGAATGCCCTGGGCCTGGGCCAGCTCGTCGGTTTTGACCAAGGTGCCACTGGGGACAGTGGCGAGCTGGACCATCGCCCGCACGGCGTACTCCGCCTTGGCCGACATCCGCATGACCAGGATTGTGCCAGCCCTGCGCGCCGGCCCTCTTAGGCGCGCACTTCCAGCATGTCGATCACACTCTGCGCCTGCTCTTCGACACTACGGTCGGCGGTGAGCCGCAGATCCGGGTTCTTGGGCCGCTGGTACGGGCTGTCGATCCCGGTGAAGTGGGTGATCTCCCCCGCCCGCGCCTTGGCGTACAACCCTTTGGGGTCGCGCCGTTCACACTCCTTGAGCGGGGTGTCGCAGAACACCTCGAAGAACTCAAAGCCCGCGTCGGCGTGGACCTTACGGGCCATCTCACGGTGCTCGGCCAACGGGCTGATCGCCGGCACCAGCACGATCTGGCCCGAATCCGCGAGCAGCGTGGCCACGTGCGCCAGCCGGCGCAGGTTCTCCGCCCGGTCAGCCATGCTGAAGCCGAGGTCGGCGTTCAGGCCGTGTCGCAGGTTGTCGCCGTCGAGAACGTAAGCGGGAATGCCCTTTTCGAGCAACTTCTGCTCGACCAGCATGGCCACCGATGACTTGCCGGCGCCGGACAATCCGGTGAGCCACACCGTCCTGCCCTGAATCGCGCGGTCACTGGCGGTCACCAGTGACTTGTGCCGCACGGTGTTCGGGCTGGCCTTCTGAGCCGCCACGTCACGCAACACCATGCCGGCCGCCACCGTGCCGTTGGTATCGGGGTCGATCAGGATGAACGACCCGGTGCTGGCGTTGCGGGAATACTCGTCGAGCAGCAGCGGCACCTGGGTGCGTAACGAGATGCGGCCGAGTTCGTTGAGCTTCAAAGCCGTTGCCGTCTTGTCGCGGTGCAGGGTGTTGACGTCGAGCCGGTAATCCAGCCCGGTGATCCGCGCGCGGGTGGTTCGGGTGGTGTGCTTGATGACATAGTCGCGGCCGGGCTCCAGCGCCGACCCGTCGGCCATCCAGCACACGGTGGCGTCGAACTGCTGGGCGACCCGGGGCTGATTGTTGGTGCGGGCAATCATGTCGCCGCGGGATATGTCGATGTCATCGGTCAGACTCACCGACACCGCCATCGGCGGAAAAGCCTCTGTCACGGGACCATTCGGACCCTCGATGGCGGCGACGCGGGTGGCCTTGCCGATCGGCAGCACCACCACCTCGTCACCGGGACGCATCACGCCACTGGCCACGGTGCCGGCATAGCTGCGGTGGTCCTGATGCTCATGGGTGTGCGGGCGGATGACGTACTGCACGGGGAACCGCACGTCGACCAGGTTGCGGTCACCGGCGATGAAGACCTCTTCGAGGTGCGACAGCAGCGCCGGGCCCTCGTACCAGGGTGTCTGCTCGGACTTGGTCACCACGTTGTCGCCGTGCAGTGCGGAGATCGGGATGGTGGCGACGTCCTGCACATCCAGACGCGCCGCGAAGGCGTGGAAGTCGTCCCGGATCGCCTCGAATTGCTCTTTGTCCCAACCGATCAGGTCCATCTTGTTGACGGCCAGCACAATGTGCTGGATGCCCAGCAGCGACGCGAGGAAGGCGTGCCGGCGCGACTGCTCCAGCAGGCCGTGCCGCGCGTCGACGAGCACGATCACCAGCTGCGCGGTGGAGGCGCCGGTCACCATGTTGCGGGTGTACTGAATGTGCCCGGGAGTGTCGGCGATGATGAATTTCCGCTTGGGAGTAGCGAAATAGCGGTAGGCGACGTCGATGGTGATGCCCTGCTCACGCTCGGCGCGCAGGCCGTCGGTCACCAGAGCGAGGTCGGTGTAGTCGTGACCGCGGTCCTTGGACGTCTTCTCGACGGCCGCCCACTGATCCTCCATCACGGCCTTGGAGTCGTAGAGCAACCGCCCGATCAGCGTGGACTTGCCGTCGTCGACCGAACCCGCGGTCGCCAAGCGCAGAAGTGTCGCCATCAGAAGTACCCCTGCCGCTTACGGTCTTCCATGCCGGCCTCCGAAATCCGGTCGTCTGCCCTGGTGGCTCCGCGTTCTGTCAATCGTGACACCGCAGTCTCGGCAATGACCTCCGACACGGTGGCCGCCTCGGATTCCACACAGCCGGTGCAGGTGACGTCGCCAACGGTGCGGAACCGCACCGAGGTCTCGAACACCTTCTCGTCGGCGCGCGGCTGCAGGTGCCGGTGCATCGCCAGCAGCATGCCGTCGCGCTGAAAAACCTTGCGGCGGTGCGCAAAATAGATCGACGGCAATTTGACCTTCTCGGCGCCGATGTAGGACCAGATGTCGAACTCGGTCCAGTTGGACAGCGGGAAGACCCGGATGTGCTCACCCTTGTGGTGACGCCCGTTGTAGAGGTTCCACAACTCGGGACGCTGCGCCTTCGGGTCCCATTGGCCGAACTCGTCGCGGAAGCTGAACACCCGCTCCTTGGCCCGCGCCTTCTCCTCGTCACGCCGGGCACCGCCGAAGGCCGCATCGAACTTGTTCTCCGCGATGGCGCGCAGCAGCGTCACGGTCTGCAGTGGGTTGCGCGAGGGAATGGTCTCCACCACCCGGCCCGCATCGATGTCGTCCTGCACCGAGGCCACCACCAGCCGCACCCCGGCTTCCTCGACCAGCTCGTCGCGGGTCTGCAGGACCTCGTCGAAGTTGTGACCGGTGTCCACGTGCATAACCGGGAACGGCAGTCGTCCGGGCCGAAAAGCCTTGAGCGCCAAGTGCAACATGACGATCGAGTCCTTGCCGCCGGAGAACAGCAGTACCGGCCGCTCGAACTCGGCGGCGACTTCTCGGATGATGTGGATTGCCTCGGCCTCGAGCGAGCGCAGATGGCTCAACTCGTACTGACCGACGGCGGGGCCGGCTTTGACGTCGGTAGTCATCAGCATCGTTTCCCGGTTAAGTTGGTTGGATTGACCAGATTTACGGTTATTTCATGTATATAACCAGCGCCGTACGCCGGTGTCAATGCCGCATTTCCTGGGAGGGAGGGACGCCTCCCCCTCGCGAGCAGACGCGAACTCGCACGATATGGGCCCATATCGTGCGAGTTCGCGTCTGCTCGCCCCCGGGGCGCGGGGCCGCTGCGGGGATGGCGCGGACGCGCTGCGGTCAAGCGGCCGGGGCACCCGGATTCGCGCCGGCGCGGGTGATAGATTCCGGCTTCTACGCCGGCGCCGAGGACGATCGCGCGGCCCTCGGCGCTCCTGTCCAACACAGTTCCGGTCGGAGTCCTACACGTCCATGGCGGGCAACATCGATAACGGCGAATGCACGCTGCTCGGATGGCGGGAGTGGGTGTCACTGCCCGACCTGGGGATCGAACACATCAAGTGCAAGGTGGACACCGGCGCCCGAACCTCCGCGTTGCACGCGTTCTTCGTCGAACCGCTGGTGGAGAACGGGCGGCGACGCGTGCGGTTCGGGATGCGCCCACTGCAGCACGACGTGAGCATCGAACAGATCTGCCTCGCCGACGTCCTCGACGAGCGGGTGGTCGCGGATTCCGGCGGGCACCGCGAGCAACGCTTCGTCATCGAGACCACGGTCGAGGTCTCCGGTGAGCGTTTCCGGGCCGAGATGACGCTCACCGATCGGGAGACGATGCGCTTCCGGATGCTCCTCGGGCGAACCGCGCTGAGCGGACGCTTCCACGTCGACCCGGCCCGCTCCTACCTGTCCGGACGACCGCGCCGGGGTGCCCTCCGGATGCCGGGAGCCCCGCGATGAGGATCGCCGTGCTCTCCCGAAACCCGAAGCTCTACTCCACCCGCCGCCTGGTCGAGGCCGCCGAGCATCGCGGGCACGACGTCGTGGTGCTCGATCACCTCAAGTGCTACATGGACATCGCCTCGCACGATCCGGCGGTGCACTATCGCGGTGAGGAGCTGGAGTCCTTCGACGCGGTCATTCCCCGCATCGGCGCGTCGGTGACGTTCTACGGCTCGGCCGTGGTGCGTCAGTTCGAGATGATGGGCACGTACTGCCTGAACGAGTCGGTCGCGATCACCCGGTCACGCGACAAACTGCGCTCGCTGCAGATCCTGGCGCGCGCCGGAATCGGGCTGCCGGTCACCGCCTTCGCCCACTCCACCGACGCGACCTCCGAGCTGATCGAGATCGTCGGCGGCGCACCGCTTGTGGTGAAGCTGCTCGAGGGAACCCAGGGCAAGGGCACCGTGCTGTGCGAAACACGCTCGGCGGCCGAGGCCATCATTGAGGCCTTCCGGGGGCTGCAGGCGAACTTCCTGGTACAGGAGTACATCAAGGAGGCGCACGGCGCGGACCTCCGCTGCTTCGTGATCGGCAACAAGGTGGTCGCGGCGATGAAGCGCCAGGCGAAGCCCGGCGAGTTCCGCTCCAACCTGCACCGCGGCGGTGCCGCCTCGCTGATCCGGCTCACGCCGGAGGAACGCTCGACCGCGGTGCGTGCCGCACAACGCCTAGGCCTGAACGTGTCCGGTGTGGACATCTTGCGGTCGAATCACGGTCCAGTGGTGCTGGAGGTCAATTCCTCGCCCGGCCTGGAAGGCATTGAAGAGGCAACCAAGCGCGACGTCGCCAAGCTCATCATCGAGTTCATCGAGAAGCACGCCCGGCACGGCAAGACCAAAACCCGGGGCAAAGGTTGAGTGCCGACGTGGTGATCGGTGGCACCTCGATCGCGCCGGGTACCCGCACCACCATCGAGCTGCCGATTCCGCAGCTTTACACGCACACGCCGCTGACGATGCCGGTGCAGGTGGTGCGGGGCCGGCGCGATGGCCCGCGGCTGTTCGTGTGCGCCGCGGTGCACGGCGACGAACTGAACGGGGTGGAGATCATCCGGCGGCTGTTGCGCCGGCCTGCGCTGGCGAAGTTGCGGGGGACGCTGATCGCGATCCCGATCGTGAACGTCTACGGAGTGCTCCACCACTCGCGGTACCTTCCGGACCGGCGCGACCTCAACCGCTCGTTCCCCGGCTCCGGGCGCGGGTCGTTGACCGCGAAACTCGCCGACCGCTTCATGACCGAGATCGTCGCAAAGTGCACCCACGGCATCGACCTGCACACCGCGGCCATCCATCGCGACAATCTGCCGCAGATCCGCGGCAATCTCGACGACCCCGAGACACTCGCTCTGGCGCGCAGCTTCGGGGTGCCGGTGCTGATCAACGCCGCGGTCCGCGACGGCTCGCTGCGCGAGGCGGCCGCGGCGTTGGGCATCCCGACGCTGCTCTACGAGGCCGGCGAGGCGCTGCGCTTCGCCGAGTTGTCGATAGGACCCGGGGTGCAGGGCATCATCAACGTGATGCGAAAGCTCGGCATGCTCCCGTCGTCACACCGGCGCCGCGCCCGCGCCGAGCCGTTCGTGGCGCGCTCGAGCTCGTGGGTGCGCGCGCCGGAGAGCGGGATGTTCCGCGCCGCGAAGCCGCTCGGCGCCCGGGTGGAGCGCGGAGAACAGATCGGCACGATCGCCGATCCCTTCGGCGACGCCGAAATCGCTGTCACCGCAGAACATTCGGGTCTGGTGATCGGACGAAGCCAGCTGCCGATCGTGCACCAGGGTGATGCGCTGTTCCACGTCGCGCGCTTCGAAGACGTCGTCGAAGTCGCCCAGCATGTGGAGGACTTCCAGGCCGCGCACGAAGACGGGTGATCTTTGCCGTGCGGGGCCGCGCCGGTTTCCCCGCGAGCAGACGCGAAATCGCCTCATTTCGGCACGAAACGGGCGATTTCGCGTCTGCTCGCGCTAGAGGGTGACCTCTTCGAGCTTGCCGGTCGCGACGTCGAAGATGAACCCTCGCAACGACTCATGCTTGGTGACGAACGGACTGTTCTCGATCCGGCGCAATGACTGGCGGACGTCCTCGGCGATGTCGGGGAACGCCTCGGCCGCCCACGGCGGCTTCACGCCGGTCTCCTCCTGGATGCTGCGCTTGAACTCGTCGTCGTTGAAAGTCAGCATGCCGCAGTCGGTGTGGTGGATGAGGATGATCTCCTTGGTCCCCAACAGTCGCTGGGAGATCGCCAAGGACCGGATGGCGTCATCGGTGGCCACGCCGCCGGCGTTGCGGATGACGTGCGACTCCCCCTCGTTTATCCCGAGCGCGCGGTAGACGTCGAGGCGGGCGTCCATGCACGCCAACACCGCGACGTGCTTGCTCGGCGGCAGCGGCAGCGGCCCGTGAAAGGAGCTCGCGTAGTTGGCGTTGTTGGCCAGGTAGTCGTCGGTAACCGTCACGCAAGTCTCCCTCGGGTGTCGCGGTGCGGAAATTCGCCAACCAGATCGATGGCGCGAGGAAGCTTAGCAATCGCCGCCCACCGTTTCACTGCTCAAAATCAGCGCGCGCGTAATCGGCACTCCCAGTTACGTCCGCTCCACAAACTCCGAACGCGCTTGCGCTCTGTTCTTGGCGTCCTAGCGGTGGCAGCAGACTCGGTTGACATCGAGCAGGCCGGTCAGACCTGTCAGCCCGAGCGGGCCTGCGCCGGCACCAGCCATAGCACTCCTCAGCCGCACCGCTATCACCACCTCTTCTGCCCCTCCGCCACCGCCTGAGTATGCGCGCGCTTCAAGTGAGTCAAATTTGTACGCACTGGTACCCAAGAAGCGCAAATTAAACAATACCAACATAACCTTTGTAAAAGATTTGCATTTTTTATTCTCCTATCGACACAGCATCGATAGTCTGGCCCAGCTCGCCTACCTGCGCATACGACAAAAATGAAAATGGAGGCTCGATACATGTCCTACGTAATCGCCACGCCTGAATTGCTGACGTCGGCCGCGAGGGATCTGGCGAATATCGGAAATGTAATCAGCCAGGCGAGCGCTTCTGCGGAGGGCCCGACAATTTCAGTAATTACCGCCGCAGCAGATGAGGTGTCGCTGCAGATAGCGGCACTCTTCAACGCACACGGTCAGTCTTTCCAGGCGGCCAACGCCCAGGCGACGGCTTTTCACACGCAGTTCGTGGCGGCCTTGGATTCCAGTGCCAACTTATATGCCAGCGCCGAAGCCACATCACAGAGTCTGCTCAGCGTGGTTAACGCACCTACCCAGGCGTTGCTGGGCCGTCCGCTGATCGGCAACGGCGCCAATGGCGCCGCGGGCACCGGCGCGAACGGAGGCGACGGAGGAATCTTGATCGGCAACGGTGGCGCCGGCGGGTCGGGTGCTAGTGGCGCCATTGGCGGGGCCGGCGGCCGCGGCGGTGCCGCGGGGTTGCTATTCGGCACGCCCGGCAACGGCGGTGCGGGCGGCCACGGACTAGCCGGGGTTGGCGGTGCCGGCGGTCAAGGCGGGGCCGCTGGGCTATTCAGCGCCGGTGGGGTTGGCGGCACCGGCGGCGTGGGGACCACCGGCGGGGCCGGCGGCGCCGGCGGCGCCGGCCTGTTCGGCGACGGCGGAGCCGGCGGCGACGGAGGGTACAACTTCACCCCTGGGGGCATCGGCGGAAAGGGCGGTGCCGGCGGGACGAGCATGTTCGTCGGCAATGGTGGAGCCGGCGGTCTCGGCGGTGGCGGGCAGGCGACCGGTGGCGCGGGTGGACAGGGCGGCAATGCCGGCGCGTTCTACGGCAACGGCGGTGTGGGCGGCGCCGGCGCCGCCGCCGCCAACGCGCCCGGCACTACCGGCGGGGCCGGCGGTGCCGGCGGCAACGCCGGCTTTTTCCACGGCGACGGTGGCGCCGGCGGCGCCGGCGGGGTCGCGGGAGCCGCAGGCGGCGCCGGCGGCTCCGGTGGCAACGCCGCCACACTCTCCGGCACGGGCGGGACCGGCGGTGCCGGTGGCACCAGCTTCGGCGTCGGCGGGGCAGGCGGACTCGGCGGCAATGCCGGCGCACTGTTCGGCACCGGCGGAGCCGGCGGAGCAGGAGCATTCGGCCAAGTCAACGGCGGAGCGGGCGGCGCCGGCGGTAACGGCGGTACGATCCTGGGCGACGGAGGGATTGGCGGCTCCGGCGGGTTCGGCGGCAAGGGCGCCGGCGGCAATGGCGGCAGCGGCGGCAACGCCGCCACGCTCTTTGGCACCGGCGGGAACGCCGGGCACGGCGGCGCGGGCGACACGGTTGGTGGGGCGGGCGGCCGCGGCGGCAACAGCGGCGGCCTTGCCGGCTCCGGCGGAGCCGGCGGAAACGGCAATTCCGGCGTGGTCAGCGGCGCCGGGGGCGCCGGCGGTAACGCCGTTGGCCTGTTCGGTGACGGCGGCACTGGCGGCAACGGCGGACTGGCCGGTAGTGGCGCAGGTGGCACCGGCGGGGCCGGCGGCAAGGCCGCATTGATCGGCAACGGCGGCAACGCCGGCGCGGGTGGCGAAGGTGGCCCGTTCGCCGGAGGTAACGGCGGTAGAGGCGGCGACGCACAACTGATCGGGTTGGGCGGAAACGGTGGCAACGCCGGGCTGGGCGCCCCAGCGGGCGCGGCCGGCGCCAATGGCACCGCCGGGATCGCCACCTCGAACCAGGCTCTGCTCGATGTCATCAACGCACCAACCCAGGCACTGCTGGGACGCCCGCTGATCGGTAACGGCGCCAACGGCGCACCGGGAACCGGCGCCGCCGGCGGGGACGGCGGAATCTTGATGGGCAACGGCGGAGCCGGCGGCTCCGGCGCGATCGGCGCTGACGGCGGGGCTGGGGGCAGAGGTGGATCCGCCGGACTGTTCTCCGGCACGGCTGGGTTCGGCGGCGACGGCGGTACCGGGGTCGGTCTAGGTGGCACCGGCGGCCAGGGCGGGGCTGGCGGGCTGTTCAGCGCCGGCGGCTCCGGCGGGAGCGGCGGAATCGGTGGCCTCATCGGCGGAGCCGGCGGCAACGGCGGTGTCGGGCTCTTTGCTCACGGCGGCCACGGCGGCACCGGAGGAATAGGCCTTGGCACCGGCGGCCATGGCGGGAACGGCGGGGCCAGCCTTATTTCCGGCAACGGCGGAATCGGCGGGGCCGGCGCCTTCGGCGGCGCCGACGCCGGCGGCGCCGGCGGCGCCGGCGGCAACGCCGGTGTGTTGTCCGGTAACGGCGGCGCCGGCGGGGCAGGGGGCGGCGCACCCGCCGGTACCGCAGGAGGCGCCGGCGGAACCGGCGGTAACGCCGGCTCGTTCTTCGGTACCGGTGGCGCTGGCGGCAGCGGTGGCGCAGGCAACACCGTCGGCGGGGCAGGCGGTCTCGGCGGCAATGGCGCCACCTTGTCCGGCACCGGCGGCGCTGGTGGAGCAGGCGGGCTCGGACTTGACACTGGCGGGGTTGGCGGGGCCGGTGGATCCGCCAACTCATACTTTGGCAACGGCGGGGCCGGCGGGGCCGGCGGGATCGGCGTCGGTGCAGGCGGCGGCGCCGCCGGCGGCAACGGAGGCAATGCGGGGACGTTCTACGGCACCGGCGGGGCCGGCGGGACCGGCGGTGGCGGCACCACCGCCGCCGGTGCGACCGGCGGACGCGGCGGCGACGGCGCCCTACTCACCGGCAACGGCGGAATCGGCGGAAGCGGCGGTTTCGGCACTTTCGCCGGCGGCGGCGGTGCAGGCGGCAGCAGCGGCATCTACGGGAACGGCGGTGCCGGCGGGAACGGCGGTGTCGGAGCTGTCGGCGGAATCGGCGGTGCGGGTGGCACAGCCACCGGCCTCCTCGGCGACGGCGGGACCGGCGGCGCTGGCGGCGCAGGTGGGGCCCTCGGCGGCTTCGGCGGCTTCGGCGGCAGGTCCGGACTGTTCGGTGATGGTGGGAACGGCGGCGCAGGCGGCGACGGCATCGGCGCGGTGCCCGGCGGCCTCGGCGGCTTTGGCGGAAACGCAATTGTGCTAGGCACCGGCGGCAATGGAGGAAACGGCGGGACCGGTACGCCGCCGGGTCCGTCCGGCATCAACGGAGTCGACGGGGTGCTGCAACGGTAGGGCACAACCGGACTGACGCCGTGTCGCTCACTGACAATCGTGGGGGCCGAAGGAGGGCTACGGCCCCCTCCGGCCCCCACGTGTCAGCCACCAAGTGCAATCGGCAGCCGTAGATCGTGATGATCGCGCAATGACCGGCCGTTCTGGCGGCTAAGTGACCTCGGTCTCCTCCGCGGCCGCAGCCCGCCCGTCACCCGAACCTGCGTTCGCGCAGGCCTACCATTTCGTCCACCGTTTGTCGGGGCTGGCGGGTTTCGGCCGGTGGTCAACGGCAGCACGGCCATCCGCCGCCGCGCTACCGCCCTGCGGAAAGCCGCAGGAAGGTCGGGGCATCGCCGAAATCTCTGCAAACGCGCTGCGAAGGGCAGGTCTTGCCGTACCGATGCGTTCGTGGACGCGGGCGGCGACAAGCTCTCCGCCGCCGCGATCGTTACCCTGTCCCAATGCGGCAGGGTGGTAGGGCGTGACGCGTTTTCTGCTGCGCCGGCTGGCGAAGTACTTCGTGCTGCTGGCGCTCGCGTCATTTCTGACCTTCTGCCTCACCTCGGTGGCTTTCTCGCCGCTGGAGAGCCTGATGCAGCGCAGTCCGCGCCCCCCGAAGTCGGTGATCGACGCCAAGGCGCACGACCTCGGCCTGGACCGGCCCATTCCGATCCGGTACGTGAACTGGGTTTCGCACGCCGTGCAGGGCGATTTCGGCAAGACGGTCACCGGCCAGCCGGTCGGAGTCGAGTTGGGCCGCCGTATCGGAGTGACTCTGCGGTTGCTGGTGGTCGGATCCGTGCTGGGCACGCTGCTGGGCGTGACGCTGGGGGCATGGGGCGCGATCCGCCAGTACCGGCTCAGCGACCGCGTCGTTACCATTTCCGCGTTGCTCATCCTGAGCACGCCGACCTTCGTCATCGCGAACCTCTTGATCATGGCCGCGCTGCGGACGAATTGGGCGCTGGGCTTTCAGCTCTTCGACTACACCGGCGAGACGTCACCGGGCGTCATCGAGGGCAGCTGGGCCGCGGTCGGTGACCGGTTGAAGCATTTGATCCTGCCCACCCTCACCCTGACGCTGGGCGCCGCGGCCGGCTACAGCCGCTACCAGCGCAACGCGATGCTCGATGTCCTCGGTCAGGACTTCATCCGCACCGCCCGCGCCAAAGGCCTGACCCGCCGGCGCGCACTGGTCAAACACGGCCTGCGCACCGCGCTCATCCCGATGGCGACGCTGTTCGCCTACAGCGTGGCCGGGCTCGTCGGCGGCGCGGTGTTCGTCGAGAAGATCTTCGGCTGGCACGGCATGGGTGAATGGACGATCCGCGGCATCGCCACCCAGGACACCAACATCATCGCGGCGATTACGCTGTTCTCCGCCGCCGTCACGCTGCTGGCCGGGCTGCTGTCCGACATCCTCTATGCGGCACTGGACCCGCGGGTGCGCGTGTCATGACCGCGGCCGAGCTCACGGACACAACCGAATTCACCTCACGCCGCACCCTGGTGCTGCGCCGGTTCCTGCGCAACCGCTCGGCGGTGGTGGCCCTGGCGCTGCTGGTGCTGTTGTTCGTCGGATGTTATGCGCTGCCCCCGCTGTTGCCCTACTCCTACCGCGACCTCGATTTCGGTGCGCTGCTGCAGCCGCCCAATGGCCGGCACTGGCTGGGCACCAACGCAATTGGCCAGGACATGCTGGCTCAGACGCTGCGCGGCATGCAGAAGTCGATGTTGATCGGCCTCTGTGTCGCGGTGATGTCCACCGGAATCGCCGCCACCGTCGGATCGATCGCCGGGTACTTCAAGGACTGGCGCGACGGACTGCTCATGTTCGTGGTCGACCTGATGCTGGTTGTACCGAGCTTCATTCTGATCGCCATCGTTTCCCCGCGAACCAGGAATTCGGCCAACATCATGTCGCTGGTGCTGCTGCTGGCCGCCTTCAGCTGGATGATCAGCTCCCGCATGGTGCGAGGCCTGACAATGAGCCTGCGCGAGCACGACTTCATCCGCGCCGCACGCTACATGGGCGTGTCCAGCCGGCGGATCATCGTCGGCCATGTGCTGCCCAACGTGGCGTCCATCCTCATCATCGACGCCACGCTTAACGTAGGGTTCGCCATCTTGGCCGAAACCGGTTTGAGCTTCCTCGGTTTCGGCGTCCAGCCCCCCGACGTGTCGCTGGGCACCCTGATCGCCGACGGCACCCAGGCCGCCACCACCTTCCCCTGGGTCTTTCTGGTCCCGGCCGGAGTTTTGGTGCTGATCGTGTTGTGCGCCAACCTGACCGGAGACGGCCTGCGCGACGCGCTGGATCCCGGAGCCCGGACGTTGCGGCGGGGTGCCGAATGAGTTCCCTGCTGGAGGTGGCCGACCTGGCCGTCACCTTCCCCACTGACGGCATCCCGGTCACCGCGGTCCGCGGTATCAGCTACCACGTCAACCCGGGTGAAGTGGTAGCGATGGTGGGCGAATCGGGATCGGGCAAGTCCGCGGCCGCGATGGCGGTGATGGGCCTGCTGCCGGAGTACGCGACGGTGAGCGGGTCGGTGCGATTGCAGGGCACCGAACTACTGGGGCTCGGCGACGACGGCATGTCGCGGTTTCGGGGCAAGTCGATCGGCATGGTGTTCCAGGACCCGATGTCCGCGCTGACCCCGGTCTATACGGTCGGCGATCAGATCGCCGAGGCGTTGCGCGTGCACCAGGGGGCGGTCGGCAAGAAGGCGGCCCGCGAGCGCGCGGTGGAACTGCTTGAATTGGTGGGGATCTCACAGCCTTCCCAGCGGGCGCGCGCTTTTCCGCACGAGCTGTCCGGCGGTGAACGGCAACGCGTGGTGATCGCAATGGCGATCGCCAATGACCCGGACCTGCTGATCTGCGACGAACCGACCACCGCGCTGGACGTGACGGTGCAGGCCCAGATCCTCGAGGTGCTCAAGAAGGCCCGCGACGTCACCGGCGCCGGGGTTCTGATCATCACCCACGACCTCGGTGTGGTCGCCGAGTTCGCCGACCGGGCCCTGGTGATGTACGCCGGCCGGGTGGTCGAGGCGGCCGGGGTGAGCGATCTTTACCGTGACCGCCAAATGCCCTACACCATCGGACTATTGGGCTCGGTGCCCCGACTGGATGCGCCGCAGGGCACCCGGCTGGTGCCGATACCGGGCGCTCCCCCGTCGCTGGCGGGGCTGGAGCCGGGCTGCCCGTTCGCACCGCGCTGCCCGCTGGCCATAGACGAATGCCGCTCCGCCGAACCGGAATTGATCGAGGTGGGACCGCAGCATCGGGCGGCCTGCATCCGCACCGAGAAGGCCGCCGGGCGCAGCGCCGCCGAAATTTACCAGGTCGACACCGCACAGGTGGCCGCCGCGCCCGAGGACTCGACCGTCGTGGTGCGGGTCCGGGATCTGGTCAAGACCTTTCCCCTGACCAAGGGAGTGGTGCTGCGCCGCACCGTCGGGGAGGTCCGGGCGGTCGACGGCGTCAGCTTCGAACTGCACCAAGGCCGTACGGTCGGCATCGTCGGGGAGTCCGGTTCGGGCAAGTCGACCACGTTGAACCAGATCCTGGAACTGACGGCGCCGCAGTCGGGCTCGATCGAGGTACTCGGCACCGATGTCACCACGCTTCGCACCGGCAGCCGCCGATCGCTGCGCCGGAATATCCAGGCGGTCTTCCAGGATCCGGTCGCGTCGCTGGATCCCCGGCTGCCCGTCTCCGAGTTGTTGGCGGAACCGTTGCGGGCCAATGGGTTCAGTAAGAACGACACCAACGCCCGGGTAGCGGAGCTGCTGGGCATCGTCGGTCTGCGCCGCGCCGACGCCAACCGCTACCCAGCCGAGTTCTCCGGTGGACAGAAACAGCGCATCGGCATAGCGCGGGCCCTGGCCCTGCAACCCAAGATCCTCGCGCTCGACGAACCCGTGTCGGCTCTGGACGTCTCCATCCAGGCCGGCATCATCAACCTGCTGCTCGACCTGCAGGATCAGTTCAGCCTGTCGTATCTGTTTGTCTCTCACGATCTTTCAGTGGTGAAGCATCTGGCTCATCAGGTGGTGGTGATGTTCCGCGGCGCCGTGGTGGAACAGGGCGACAGCGAGCAGGTGTTCGGCAATCCGCAACACGAATACACGCGCCGGCTGCTCAGCGCGGTGCCGCAACCGGAGCCGGGCCATGGGTAGCCGGGCGGGCCGTGTCGCAGCGGCGCTGCTGGTCGCCGTCTTGGTGTTGTCCGGATGCTCGACCGGCGGTCAACTGACACCCGCCGGCCGCGGGGCCGTCGGCTCCGCGAGCGATCTCAACCCACAGAACCCGCAGACCCTGCAAGAGGGTGGCGACCTACGGCTGGCCCTGATCGACTTCCCGCCCAACTTCAACATCCTGCACATCGACGGAAACTCCTCGGAGATCGCCGGGATGATGAAGGCCACCCTGCCCAGTGCCTTCACCATCGGGGCCGACGGCTCGGCGACCGTCAACACCAACTACTTCACCAGCGTCGAGCTCACCGGCACCAACCCGCAGGTCATCACCTACACCATCAACCCGAAGGCGGTCTGGTCCGACGGCAGCCCGATCACCTGGCGCGACATCGCCAGTCAGATCCACGCCACCACGGGCGCCGACAGCGCGTTTGAGATCGCCACCACCAACGGTGCCGACCGCGTTGCCTCGGTGACCCGGGGGGTCGACGACCGTCAGGCGATCATGACCTTCGCCAAGCCCTACGCGGAGTGGCGCGGGATGTTCGCCGGCAACGGCATGCTGCTGCCCGAGAGTCTGACCGCCACGCCGGAGGCGTTCAACAAGGGCTGGCTGGATGCGCCGGGTCTGACCGCCGGGCCGTTCATCATGAGCACGCTGGATCGCGCTAAACAGCGAATCATGTTGACCCGCAACCCCAGATGGTGGGGCACCACGCCGCGTCTGGACTCCATCACCTACCTGGTCCTCGACGACCCGGCGCGGTTGCCGGCCCTGCAGAACAACACCATCGACGCCACCGGGGTGGCTTCGCTCGACCAGCTCATCATCGCCGAACGCACCAAGGGCATCTCGATCCGGCAAGCGCCGGCGCCGGTGTGGACGCATTTCACGATGAACGGCGCCAACGGGTCGATCCTGTCCGATCGGTCACTGCGGTTGGCGGTCAGCGAAGGCATCGACCGGCGCACCATCGCCACCGTTGCGCTGCACGGTCTCACCGGCGACCCGGCGCCGCTGAACAACCACATCTTCGTGGCCGGGCAGGAGGGCTACCAGGACAACAGCATCCCGTATGACCCGGAGCGGGCCCGACGCGAACTCGACGCCATGGGTTGGAAACTCAACTCCGAGAACGGTTTCCGCGAGAAAGACGGCCGGCAGCTGGTGGTGCGGATGCTGTTCTACGACGCGCAGAGCACCAAAGCGGTCACCCAGATCGCTCAGCACAGCCTCGCCGAGATCGGCGTCAAGCTGGATCTGCAATCACGGTCCGGCAGCGGCTTTTTCCGGGACTACGTCAACGTCGGGGCGTTCGACATCGCGTTGTTCGGCTGGGTGGGCGACGCGTTCCCGCTGTCCGGCCTCACCCAGATCTATGCGTCCAACGGAGACAGCAACTTCGGCAAGATCGGCAGTCCGGAGATCGACGACGCGATCGAGCGAACGCTGGGCGAGCTCGACCCCGGCAAGGCCCGGGCCCTGGCCAACGACGTCGACCGGCTCATCTGGGCCGAGGGGTTCAGCCTGCCCCTGATCCAGTCTCCGGGTCCCGTGGCGGTGCGCAGCAAGCTGGCGAATTTCGGCGCGCGAGGGTTGGCCGACCTGGACTACACCGCGATCGGGTTCATGCGCTGACCCGGTGCAGCAGGGGCGGCACGGCCGCCTCCACGGTGGCCGCCACGTCGATCGCCTTCCACAGCACCCGCATCGGCAGCCGCGCCGGCAGGGCGTCCAGCTCCTGGGCGCGTCCGGCCAGCCCGTCGAATTTGCCGCGACACACCGCGCGGGCGATCTCCAGGGCGGCGGGCTCCCGGAAGTCCAGTGCGCTGTGCGCCATGGTGGGCAAGCGCAGCAAGTGCGCATTCGGCAGCAGCGACATCGCACGTTCGGCCACTGCCAACGGCGTGACGAGGTCACGCCCGCCGGCGATGACCACGGTCGGCCAGCTGAACTTCGGCAATTCTGCGATCAGGTCGTACGGTTCGGCTTCGAAATCGGCTGTCTGGACCAGGGTTTCGCGTACCGCCAGGGCGGGGTCGAGCGGCAGCCCGTCCGGCTCGGCGGCATAGTCGAGTTCGCGGAACGCGATGCGGCTCACCAGGTCGGATTCGTAGCGGTACGGCACCTTCTGACTGACACCCATCGTGGTGAAGCGCACCAGTGCCCGCCACAGCATCCGGCGCCCGGTGAGCAACAGGTCGAGCTGGTGGTTGAGCATCGCCGCCCCGCCGTAGCCGTACACCGTCGCCGCGACCTGTCCCGCCGACGGGGTCATCACCCCGGCGTCGACCAGGCGCCGGACCTTGGGTGCCAGCTGCTCGGTGTCGGGGCTGTCGCCGGTCAGCAGCACGCCGCGGATCGCGTCGCGCACCGCCACGATGTCGTGCGCGGACAGCACCGGTGAGTCCAGGATCATCGCGTGCACCCGTTGCGGGTGGCGGACGCCCACCCCGGCGGCGATGTAACTGCCGTAGGAGGAGCCGTAGATGACCGCCGAGTCCACGTGCGCGTCGTCCAGGACGGCGGCCACGTCGTCGACGACCTGCTCGACGGTCAGCGCCTCGGGGGGCAGATCGGCGCCCGAGTCGTCGTGGCGGGACATGCCCAGCCCGCGGTGCTCGATCATGATGACGTCGAGGCCCGCCGCGACGGCGCGGCGGCGGAACCCTTGATACAGGCGCAGGGACGCCACACCCGGGCCACCCGGGATGACCACCAGCGGGTGCGCCGACTTGTGGCCGGTGCGGACGTAGAAAAGGTCGAATTCTTCGTCGCTTCCCGGCGACACCGGCCGCCGTACCGGCCGCACCCCCGGCAGCTTCGCCAGCTTGTCGTGCACCCGGCGCCGTTTGGCGTTCATGGTCATCGGAGGCAGCCCGTCATGCGTGCCATTCTGCACAGATCGACGGTGCCCGGCACGTCGGTTGGCTGTGGGTTAGCTGCGGATCAGATCCGCGGCCCGCTCCCCGATCAGCACCGACGGCGCGTGGGTGTGCCCGCGAATAGTGCTGGGCATCACCGAGGCGTCGGCGACCCGCAGGTGCTCGACGCCGCGCACCTTGAGGTGCGGGTCCACCACGCTGTCCTCGTCGCTGCCCATCCGACAGGTGCCCATCGGGTGATACAGGGTGTGCGAGCACATATTGAGCGCCTTTTCGAGGGTGACGTCATCGAGTCCGGCGCAGTTGCGTGGCCGCACAACCGGGCCGAGGACGTCGCGCAGCGACGGCGCCTGGGCGAGTTCCGCGCAGATCCGCAGACCCACCATCATGGCCTCGCGATCTCGGGGATCGGACAGGTAGCGCGGGTCGATGACGGGTTTGTCGTATGGGTCGGAGGAGCGCAGCGTGATCTGTCCGCGGCTCTCAGGTGCGACCAGGATCGGCCCGAAGACGACGCCGTGCCCGGCCGCCGGTTGCAGCGCCTCGTCGTAGAAGGGTGCCGGCGCGAAGATCAGTTCCAGGTCGGGCAGCTCGAGGTCGGGGTCGCTGCGCACGAATCCGTACGCCTCTCCGACGTTGGAGGTGAGCATGCCGCGCCGGCGCAGCAGGTAGCTGATCAACTGCTTCGGCTTCTCGGCGGCGAACAGGCTGCCGTCGTCGACGTCGAAACCTACCGGCGTCACCAGGTGGTCGATCAGGTTCTGGCCCACTTCGGGTGCGTGAACCACGCTCTCGATGCCGTGTTCGGCCAGGTGGTCGCGGTCGCCGATGCCGGAGAGCATGAGTAGCTGCGGGCTGTTGACTGCGCCGCCACAGAGCACCACTTCGCGACGGGCGTGCACGACGTGACTGTGGCCGGCGCGTTGGTATTCCACGCCGACCGCCCTGTTGCCCTCGAAGAGAATTCGGGTGGCCGTGGCGTCGGTGAGCAGGGTGAGGTTCTTTCGGCTCATGGCCGGCTTGAGGTAGGCGTCGGCGGTGCTGAACCGGGCGCCGCGACGCTGCGTGACCACGGTTTCGCAAAAGCCTTCGGGCGCTGTCGAATTCGGACGGGCGACCGGGTATCCACATTCACGCGTGGCGGCCAGCCAGGCGGCGGTCAACGGTCGCGGACTGCGTTGCCGGGAAATGTGCAACGGCCCGGTGACCCCGCTGTCGTCACCGCTGACGAAGTGCCAGGCGGCGGTGACGTCCTCGATGCGCCGGTAGTATTCCAGCGCGGCTGAGCCGGACCAGTGCTCGTCGGCCCGCTTGGCCCATTCGTCGTAGTCCGCGCCGAAACCGCGAACCCACATCATCGCGTTCATCGAAGAGCAGCCGCCGAGGACTTTTCCTCGGGGCCAGTAGATTTGGCGGTTGTCGAGTTCGGGCTGGGGCTCGGTGAGGTAATCCCAGTCGACCTCGGTGCGGAAGAGTTTGGAGAAGGCTGCGGGGATTCCGATGAACCGGTTGGTGTCGCCTGGGCCGGCCTCGAGCGCCACCACCTCGGTTCCCGGATCGGCGGTGAGCCGATTGATCACGACGGCACCGGCGGAGCCGGTTCCGATCACTACATAGTCGCGCTGAATGTCCATCGTCCATCCCTGTTTTGGACCACCATTCGGCGAGTGTATGCCCGCCGCAACGCGAGCACTATGCGTTCAGATCGATGCGATGCGCACCCGTGACACCGTCGTATCTGGTGGGACTGCACGTCAGCACGATCACCTGTCCATGCGCGCCCACGCTGTCGAACACCTCGCCCATTTTGGCGAGCCGGTACGGGTCGGTGAATCCCAGCGCGTCGTCGACGACAACGGGAACGGTGTCCTCCTTGGCGACCAGCGCCGCGCCCGCCAGTCTCGCCAGAATGCCGAGCTGCTCTTTGGCCCCGCCGGACAGCGACTCGTAGGGCACGGTCACGCCACCCAGGGTGCGGTTCAGGATTCGCAGGTCACTGTCGACGTCGATCTCGAAGCTCGGCCCGAACACTGGACGGCCGAGCCGCTGCAGCTCGGCCCGGAAGGGCTCGACGTACCGCTTGCGGGTGTCGTCGCGGTGCCGGCACATCACCGACCGCAGCAACTGCGCGGCCCTGGCCCGATCGCCCACCCGGGTGTGCTGGCTGGTCGCGTGCTCGAGCTCTGTCTCGGCGGCGTCGAGCCGCCCTTTCCGGCCCTCGCTGCGCAATACCGCGAGCTCGATGCAGATCTCGTTCAACGTGGCGTCGGCGGCGTCGCGGCGCCGACCCAGCGCCTCGGCGACTTCCTGAGCCTCGGTGAGTTCGGCGGTGATCATTTCGGGCTGCGCGGCGGCAAGGGTTTGCTCCAGCTCGGCCACGCGCAGCTCGGCGGTGTGCGCCAGCTGCCGCTCCGCCTCGGCCTTGGCCGCCAGAGCCTCGTCACTCAACGATGCCCGCTCCCCTGCCAACCGGGTCACCGCCGCGTCGAGTTCGGCACGTTGAGTAACGGCCTCGTTGCCCAATACCGCTGCCCGGGTGGTGGTCTCGGCTAGACGCCGGGCGGCGGCTGCCGCGAGCTGGCGCCGGTTCTCACACTCGGCCTGCGCTGCCGCACGATCCGCCTCGGCGGCCTCGCGTTCGGTGCGAGCGCTGGCAGTATCGGTGGCGAAAAGATCAGGCTCCGCGGGTTGATCGGCCTGCAACTGCGCCAGCCTGGACCGCAACTGGTCCGCGTTCTCGTCGCCACATAATCCGGTCAGCGTTGCGGTGAGCCGGTCACGGCTGCTGCGCAGTTCACGACGCCGCTCGTGAACCGAGCGCGCCGCCGCCAGGTCGGCCACCGCGCCCGCCTCCAGCGCGGCGTTCAGTTCCTGTTGTGCAGCAACATATCTGGCTTGAACATCGAGTGCCGTGGCGCCCGGGGTGACCCGCGTCGTCAGCACACCGGCGACTTCGACCTCGGTGGGACCGGTGGCGGTGATCGACCAGCTATGCCCGGCCGCCAGCGATACTCGCTGCTCCCCGACAGCAAGCTCGATGTCGGCGCCAGCGGTGAATTCCACTACTGCCGAGACCATCTCGAGCTGGTCGCCGGCCCGATCGGCGGATGCGGCGGCTTTTTCGATGCGGTGCAGCATCTCATCGGTCAGCACGATCCCAGCGAGTTCCTGACAGATCGGACCGAGGTCGCGTTCGATTCCGTCGATCTTTGTCAGCCGGGCACGCAACCGGTCGGCTTCCTCACGCTCAGCGATCCGGTCTAGGGCGCGGCGTGCCGCTTCGGTGCGCTCTTGCGCGGCGGCCAGAATCGCGACCGCCTCCCGCGCGGCAGCATCGCAGGCTGCGGCTTCCCGCGTCGCGGCTGCCTGCAGTCCGACGGCCTCTTCGGCTTGCGCGACCAGTGCGGCGATTGCGGCTGCGCGAGAATCGATTTCAGCGATCAATGCCAGACGTCCGGTGTGCGCGGCGGTCGACGCGGTGCTGGTTGCGGCCGCAGCCGTAGCGATCAGCCCGGCTTCGCGCACCTCGTCGGTGAGCGCCTTGACCCGGTCCGCGGCGGCCTGAGCCGCGGCCAGCCGCGGCCCGGCGGTTTCGGCGTGCTGCGCCAGCTCTGCCGACAGACACGTCAGCTCGGCGTGACGACGCACCCGATCGTCGACCTCTGCCATCGCTTTCGAGCACTCGGCCACCGCGGCCTCGGCGTCCGCCAGGCGGGAGCGCGCCGCTGCCCACTCCCCGGTGGGGCGGCCGGTTCCGGTGAAATAGCGCGCGTATTCGGCGTCGATCCGCTCGATGAGCAGCGGCTCGGTACCCGACAGCGCGGCGTCGCCGACGGATTGCGAGGCGGCGACGTCGAGCGCACGCGACAACGCATCACAGCCCGACAGATCCACCGCAACGGTCGACGCGGCCTGCAACACCCGCTGCGCGCGCCACAGTTCGGTGTCGACGGTCTCGGCGAGCATGGCGCGGACCCGCTCGTGGGCCTCGTCGCCGGTGAGTTGTTCACGGCGCGGCGCCAGCACCGTCAACTCTGTCTCGCACTTCTTGTGGAACCGTTTGCGATACACGAAACGGTAAGCACCACTGCTGATTTCGGCGGTGATCTCGGATCCGACGTCGGCGTTGGCCGGCTTGACCTGCTTGACATCCTTTTTCGCCGAGCGATCCTTGGACTCGAGCAGCAGATCCAGTGCCTCGATCATCGACGACTTACCGACCTCGTTGGCACCGTAGACCACCACTACACCGTGGTCGGGGAACTCGATCTCCCGGTGCGCGATGCCGCGGTAGTTCGTCAGGACCAGGCGGTGCAGCTTCATGCCGCACCCCGGTCCGCCAGACGCAGCAAGAGAGCCAATGCCGCTTGGGCGTCCACGGCGTCGTCAGCCCCTGCTCGGGCCGTCGCGACCAGCTCCTCGACCGCCGAGGCCGCGAATCCGCCGATGCCGAGGTCGTCGAACTCACCGTCGGCGGGAATGACGGCCAGATCGGTGTGCCGCTCCCACAGGCCCAGCCAGGCGAACAACCGGGCGTACCTGTCCAGACACGCGTCGAGCGCCGCGCGGTCGGTGACCGTCAGCGACCCGGTCAGAGCCAGGCGAACGACGGTGCGGTCCTTATCGGGCATCAGGTCCAGGTTCATGTCCAGGTCGGCGATGCACCGACTGGTATCGACCTGATTGTGCAACGTCACGAAGCGCCACCGACCGATGTGGCGGGCCTCGACGGTGACCGGGCGTTGTGGATCGGTCTCGTCGATGTCGACGATCAGCACATGGCCGGGGTCGGCCTCCACGTCGTCGTAATTGGTGACCTCCGGCGACCCGGAATACCAGACCCGGCCACTGTCGCCCACCTGCGTCAGGGAATGCTTGTCACCCAGCGCGACATAGTGAATCACGTTGTCCGACAATGCCTTCTCGACGTTGTCGAGCCGGATGAGTGAGGGCTTGTCGCGGTCGGGGTCGAGCACGTCGACGCCGCCGTGGGCGACGAGGACCCGGGTGCTGCCGTCGGCCGGCAGCCCGTCGAGAACTTCGGCGACCAGGTCGGTGGTGGGCGCCTTGGACCGCCATGGCGCCGCGACGATCTGCACGCCGGGCCGTATCTCGTGGACGCCGGCGCGGTCCAGCACGACCACGTTCTCCGGGCATTCCGAGGTGAACAGAGCGCCGGTGTAGACCGACGACGCGTCCAGCGGGTCGTGGTTGCCCGGCAGCAGGTAGACAGGAATACCGATGGCGCGCATGGCTTCCAGGGACTGCCCGATCACCTGCGGGGCCAGCTGGTTGTGTTCGAAGACATCGCCGGACACGACGACGAACTCCGCGCCGACTTCGGCGGCCAGGGCCCCGAGGGCGGCCACCGCGTCGCGGCGGGCTGCCGAATAACGGGGCTGGGCGTCGCCGGCGAGGAAGTGCCGGGTCATGCCCAGTTGCCAGTCAGCTGTGTGCAGGAACTTCATGTCTGCAACCCCCTTTCCGGAAGCGTGATCGGCGTTGCACCGGGAGTGTATGGCGAGGGGCCGACAAGCCCTGGGACGTCGGCCGGAGGGTCTGGCGGTGGAGAGGGGGCGCAACCTCTTGCGTCACTCTGGTTTCATTCGGGAGGTCGCCGGATCCGCCGAGCGCCCGCATGTTGCCCACGACACGCCGGCCGAGCCGGCAATTTGCGGACCCTCGCCACACGCCGCCCCCGACACCCAGAACCCGCCGAGCGCCCGCATGTTGCCCACGACACGCCGGCCGAGCCGGCAATTTGCGGACCCTCGCCACACGCCGCACCCCCCAGAACCCGCCGAGCGCCCGCATGTTGCCGACGACGCGCGGGAAAACCCGGCAATTTGCGGACCCTCGCCACACGCCGCAACCTCAGCGGTGGATAACGTGAGCCCGTGGCAGAACCACGCACCCTGATCCTGATGCGACACGGGAAGTCGGCATACCCCGACGGTGTGGCCGACCATGAGCGCCCGTTGGCCCCCCGGGGTCAACGCGAGGCCAGACTGGCCGGCGACTGGCTGCGCGCCAATCTGCCGGCCATCGACGCGGTGCTGTGCTCGACGGCCACCCGCACCCGAGAAACCCTGGCCTGCACGGGTATCGAAGCGCCTGTGCGCTATCTGGGGCGACTCTACGGCGCCACCCCGGGCACCGTGATCGACGAGATCAACAGGGTCGATGACGACGTAGCCACCCTGCTGATAGTCGGACACGAGCCGACGACGTCCTCGGTGGCGCTCATCCTCGCGGATGCCGGCACCAGCAACATCGCTGCGGCGGAGAGCATTTCGGAGAAATACCCGACTTCTGCGCTCGCTGTGCTACGCGTCCCCGGCCGGTGGACCGCGGTCGAACCCGGCGTCGCCGCGCTCACCGACTTCCACGTGCCGCGCCAGCCAGGCTGACCCGTCAGGCGTTGGTCGCCAGCGTCAACTCCATCAACTTCAGGGCCTGCCCGCACGCATCGATGCCGGGCGCCTGCGGATTGATCCACCAGCCGACCACACCCGCCGCGTCGCTGGCCACACCGCACGCGCCGTTGGGATCGTTGGGCCGCATCACAATCGAGTCGATGCCCTGGATCGAACGGGTCTCGATCTGGTACTTCAGCCCCTCGGCGACCTTGCGCTCGTTGCTCAGGCTCCCCTGCTCGAACCAGAACCGGGTGATGTCGATGAGCCCGGCCGGATTGGCCGCCTGCCAACGGCAGATGGCACCGACGAACGTGCTCTGGATGTCCAGCGGATCGGCGCCGACGGTCTTGGCCAGAATGTCGGTGGTCAGGACCTCGCACTCTTTGAGCAGGTTCGGATATTGCCGCTCGGAGTTGTCGTTGCGCGGCACACCGCCTCCGCCGGCCTTGATGGCCTTGCCGTCCACCGACTTGGAACACCCGGTCAGCACCATCAGCACCGCGATCAGCACTGTCAGGAAGGCACGCATCCGCCGGCTCATTTCGAATTCGCTATCGACTGGCGGGCCAATTCTTTCGCGATGTCGCAGGCAGGCGGGAAGGGCTTCTGGCTGAAGCTCACCGACCATTCGATGAAGTCGTCGGAGAACTGGATCCCGACCTCGCACAGCGAATCTCCCAGTGCGGGCTCGTTGCCGACGGCGATGAAGCCGCCGTGACCGTTGATGTTGATGTCCTCGACGCTGGCCCGGGACAGTTCCTCGGTCTTGCGCTCCCGCCCGATCGGGCTGCCGCGGTACCAGGAGAAGGAGAAGTGCGGTCCCGAAATCCCGCCGCCGGCCAGCCACTGGCAGCCCACGGAGTTCTTGGCGGTGTTCACCAGACCGGAGATCTTGGTCAGCTGCGTCACCGTTTCATCGGTAACGCCGCCGCACTGCGGGAAGAAGGGGCCATGCTTTCCCTCCGCGTTCCCCGAGCTCGACGGAACCGGTCCACCTGGCTTGTTGTCGCCGGAATTGGAGCAACCCGTGACCCCGCAGAGCACAGCCACGAAAGCACCAACAGCCACGACTCGCGCCGCCCACTTACGCCGCACTGGGACCTACCCCGTTACCCACCGATTTCTCGGGCCGCTGCCGCTCCACACGATGCACTGTAGCCGCAGCCCCGCGCGTCAACCACCGACACGCCACCTGATCAGGCATTTCGGCACAACACGCAGGCCCGGGCCAGGTCCGTTGATGCGCAGCACCGGCACGCACCGGGTGTGACACAGTTACCCCATGCTCCTGGCACTGCTGCGCCAGTACATCCTGCCGTATCGCGCATTCGTGACGGTGTTGATGCTGCTGCAGTCCATCAGCACCCTGGCGTCGCTGTACCTTCCCACCGTCAACGCCGCGATCATCGACGACGGCGTCTCCAGAGGCGATACCGCCACCATCGTCCGGCTGGGGCTGGTGATGCTGGTGGTCACCGGCGTGCAGGGGGCGTGCGCGGTGGGCGCTACGTACTTCGGCTCCCGTACCGGAACCGGCTTCGGCCGAGACCTGCGAGCGGCGATGTTCGACCACGTGCTGCGCTTCTCCGAACACGAGACGGCACGCTTCGGCGCGCCAACGCTGTTGACCCGCAGCACCAACGACGTCCGCCAGATCGTCTTCCTGGTGCAGACGAGCGCCACCGTGCTGGTGACCGCGCCGATCATGTGTATCGGTGGCGTCGTCATGGCCATCCACCAGGAGGCGGCGCTGACCTGGCTGCTGCTGGTCAGCGTTCCCGTCATGGCGGTCGCCAACTACTGGATCATTTCGCACATGCTGCCCCTGTTCCGCAGCATGCAACGGCTGATCGACGGCATCAACAGGGTGCTGCGCGACCAACTCTCCGGCGTGCGGGTGGTGCGGGCGTTCACCCGCGAAGGTTTCGAACGCGACAGGTTCGCCGGTGCCAACATGGCGCTGTCGAATGCCGCCCTGGGCGCCGGCAACTGGCAGGCGTTGATGCTGCCGGTGACCACCCTGACCATCAATCTGTCCAGCGTCGCGCTGATCTGGTTCGGCGGTCTGCGCATCGACGCGGGCCAGATGCAAGTCGGATCGCTGATCGCGTTCCTGGCCTACTTCGCCCAGATTCTGATGGCCGTTCTGATGGCGACGATGACACTGGTCGTCCTGCCGCGGGCATCGGTGTGCGCCGAACGCATCACCGAAGTGCTGTCCACCTCGCCGGCGATCGAAAGCCCGCAGCAGCCGCAGTTTCCACCGCATCCCATCCGTGGGCTGGTGCAGCTGGACAGCGTGACCTTCACCTATCCCGGCGCGGATTACCCTGTACTGCACGACATCTCGTTGACCGCTCGGCCCGGCACCAGCACCGCGATCGTCGGCAGCACGGGATCGGGCAAATCGACGCTGGTGTCGCTGATCTGCCGCCTCTACGACGCCACGGCCGGGCGTGTCACCATCGACGGCATCGACGTCCGCGACTACGACACCGAGCGGCTGTGGTCGGCGATCGGACTGGTACCGCAGCGGGGCTACTTGTTCACCGGCACCGTCGCCGACAACCTGCGGTACGGGGCGGTGCCCGGACAGCCCGTCACCGACGAGCAGATGTGGGAAGCATTACGGATCGCCGCCGCAGCCGAATTCGTCCGACCGCACGGGCTGCAGATGCGCGTCGCCCAGGGCGGCGTCAACTTCTCCGGCGGCCAGCGCCAGCGGTTGGCGATCGCGCGGGCGGTGATCCGCCGCCCGGCCATCTATCTGTTCGACGACGCGTTCTCGGCACTCGATGTCCACACCGACGCCCAGGTGCGTAGGTCCCTGCGCGAGGAGGCCGACGCGACAACAATCATCATTGTCACACAACGGATCTCGACCGCTGCCCAGGCCGACGAGGTTATCGTCGTCGACAAGGGCAGAGTCGTCGGCGCCGGCAGCCACGAAACATTGCTGGCCGAGTGCCAGACGTATGCGGAGTTCGCGGCCTCGCAGTCGGTGGGCGCCGGGGTCGGGGGCACGCAATGAGCGCGCCGATGAGCGCCCGCCCCCGCGGCGCGGCCCCGGCGCCACCGAATATGCGCTCGCGGGACTTCTGGGGATCGGCGCGTCGGCTGCTGGGACGACTGACGCCGCATCGCCGGTTGAGCGTCGGCGTCATGTCGCTGGGAATCGTCGGCACCTGCATCGGCGTGGCCGTGCCCCGAATACTCGGGCACGCGACCGATCTGCTGTTCAACGGCGTGGTCGGCCGGCGGCTGCCCTCGGGAATCACGAAGGCCCAGGCCGTCGCCGCGGCCCGCGCCCGAGGCGACAACGCCTTCGCGGACCTGTTGTCCGGCATGAACGTGGTACCGGGCCAGGGAGTGGACTTCGCCGCGGTGGCGCGCACCCTGACGCTGGCGCTGATTCTGTATTTGATTGCCGCGGCGATGCTTTGGGGTCAGGCGAGGCTGCTCAACATCACCGTGCAGCGGACCATCACCAGGTTGCGCGCCGACGTGGAGGACAAGCTGCACCGGCTGCCGTTGTCCTACTTCGATCGGCAACAACGCGGGGAACTGCTCAGCCGGGTCACCAACGACATCGACAACATGCAGACCTCCCTGTCGATGACGATCAGCCAGCTGGTGACGTCGGTTCTCACCGTGCTCGGGGTGCTCGTCATGATGGTGTGGATCTCGCCGCTGCTGGCGTTGATCACCGTGCTGACCGTGCCGTTGTCCCTGTTGGCCACCCGCGCGATCACCCGCCGTTCCAAGCAGTTGTTCATGGCGCACTGGACCAGCACCGGACGCCTCAACGCCCACATCGAAGAGACCTACAGCGGCTTCACCGTGGTCAAGACATTCGGCCACCAGGCCGCCGCCCGCGCGCAGTTTCACCAGCTCAACGACGACGTCTACCGGGCCAGCTTCGGCGCCCAGTTCTTTTCCGGATTGGTCGGCCCGGCAACGGGTTTCATCGGCAACCTCGGATACGTGGCGGTCGCCGTGGTCGGCGGCCTGCAGATCGCCGCGGGACAGATCACCCTCGGCAGCATCCAGGCATTCATTCAGTACGTGCGGCAGTTCAACACCCCGGTGGGGCAGGTGGCCGGGATGTACAACACCCTGCAGTCCGGGGTGGCCAGCGCCGAGCGGGTGTTCGATCTGCTCGACGAGCCGGAGGAACCGCCGGATCATGCGCCCGCGCCGGTTTCGCCGGGACCTGGACGGGTCGAGTTCGACCACGTCAGTTTCGGCTACCGGCCCGGCCATCCGGTGATCCATGACCTGTCGCTGGTGGCCGAACCGGGCAGCACGGTGGCGATCGTCGGGCCGACCGGAGCGGGCAAGACGACGTTGGTGAACCTGCTGATGCGTTTCTACGACGTCGATTCGGGCCGGATCCTGATCGACGACGTCGATATCGCGAGCCTGAACCGCCACGCGCTGCGGTCGCGCATCGGCATGGTGCTGCAGGACACCTGGCTGTTCGACGGGACGATCGAGGAGAACATCGCCTACGGCCGTCCCGATGCCGGTCCGGCCGAGATCGTGGCAGCGGCGCAGGCGGCCTATGTCGACCGTTTCGTCCACACCCTGCCCGCCGGCTACCAGACCCCGATCAGCGGGGGCGGCGGCAACATCAGCGTCGGCGAGAAGCAGCTCATCACCATCGCCCGGGCCTTCCTGGCCCGCCCGCAGCTGCTGATCTTGGACGAAGCCACCAGCTCGGTCGACACCCGAACCGAACTGCTGATCGCCCGGGCCACTCGTGAACTCCGTCGTGATCGGACGAGTTTCATTATCGCCCATCGGCTTTCGACGATTCGTGACGCCGACCGCATCGTGGTCGTGCAGGCGGGCCGGATCGTCGAGCAAGGCAGTCACACCGAACTGCTGGCCCGTCGCGGTGCCTATTACGACATGACCCGGGCCTGAGCGGGCCGCACACAGCGTTCTCAAATGATCAGCGGGTTCGGCACGGTACCGCCGGGGCGTCACTAAGCTCGGTGGTCGGCTGTCGGGCCAAACAGTAGGAGATGTCGATGAAGCTTCCGCCTCGTGTCAACCGGCAACTGTTCGCCGCGGTGGCGGTCGCGTTGGCCGTCGTCCTCACCATCGGCGGGTGCGGAAGCAAGGCTGCCAACGGCAACAAGAGCCCGGGAAGCACGGCCAATGCCACCAGTGGCGAGGCCGCGACCCTGCTCAAGCAGGCCGCCGACGTGATGCGCAAAACCACCGGTATGCATCTCGCCGTCGCCGTCGACGGTGAGGTGCCCAATATCCGCGTGACCAAGCTCGACGGCGACGTCTCCAACACGCCGCAGACGGTCGCCACGGGCGTCGCCACGGTGCTGGTAGGCAGTAACAGCGAAGAGGCCCAGTTCGTGTTCGTCGACGGTCATCTCTACTCGGATCTGGGCCAGCCGGGGACCTACACCGACTTCGGCAACGGCGCTTCCATCTACAACGTCTCGGTGCTGCTGGATCCCGACAAGGGCCTGGCCAATCTGCTGGCCAATCTCAAGAACGGCGCGGTGGCCGGCAGTCAACAGGTGAACGGCGTCGCGACCACCAAGATCACCGGCAATTCGTCGGCCAACGATGTCGCGACGCTGGCCGGCACGCGGGTCACCGAAGAGAGCGTCTCGACGGTGCCGACCACCGTCTGGACGGCGTCGGACGGCTCCTCGCACCTGGTCCAGATCCAGATCTCGCCCACCGCAAGCACTTCGGTGACGTTGACCATGTCCGACTGGGGCAAACAGGTCACCGCGACCAAACCCGTCTAGCGCCGGCTCTCGGAAAGGACTCACCACATGACGACGCCCACCCGTCGACGGCGGATAGTCATCGCCGCCGCCAGCGTGGCCATCGCCGCGACCTTTGCCGTTGCGCCGGCCCCCACCGCCGCGGCGGCTGACTCCTACGGCGCGATCGCGTACTCCGCCAACGGGTCGTGGGGACGATCGCATGCCTATCCCACCAAAGCGGCCGCCGAGGCGACCGCGGTGAAGTCCTGCGCCTACCCGGACTGCAAGGTGTTGACCACCTTCACCGCGTGCGGGGCGGTCGCGGCCAAGGACCATCAATACCAGGGCGGCACCGGACCAGACCTGCCGGCCGCGATGAAAGACGCGTTGGGCAAGCTGCCCGGCGGTTACATCGACACCTGGGCCTGCAACTGAGGCGTCAGGTCACTCCAAGAATTCGTAGAGATAACAAAAAGGCCACCATCCGAACCTTTTCTCAACACGCCATCCGCACCGAGCGGAGTGAGCACCGTACGAGAAAAGGACACGAGCATGAAGAGCCTGAAGGTCTCCTCGATCGCGAAGACCGCCCTGCTGGCCACCGCCGCCGGCGTCATGGCGCTGGGGTTGGCCGGCCCGGCCGAGGCTGGCACGGGCACCATGTACGGCGACCCGACCGCCGTCGCCAAGTACTGGGTTCACCAGAACTACGACGACTGCGCCATCATGTCCAGCGCCGATGTGGTCGGCCAGATCACCGGCAAGCTGCCCTCGGAGCGGGCCATCATCAAGGTCGCCCAGTCCACCCCGAGCGCAACGCACCCGGGCTCGATCTACGTCAAGCCCGCCGACAAGAACGACCCCAACTCCGGCATGGGCACCGACCCGGACGACCTGCCGACCCTGTTGGCGCACTACGGAATCCACGCGACCAACACCGACGCGGACACGGCCGGCAAGACCGGTGTCGCCACCGGCATGGAGGCCCTCGAGCAGTACCTCGGCAGCGGTCACGCCGTCATCGTCGGGCTCAACGCCGAGATGATCTGGAACCAGCCGATCGAGAACAAAGGCAAGGACGGCCAGCCCCGCGCCGACCACGCCGTGGTGGTGACCGGAGTCGACACCGGCAAGGGCGTCGTGCACCTCAACGACAGTGGCAACAAGAACGGCAAAGACGAGCAGATTCCGATGGCCGTCTTCGTCAAGGCCTGGGCCACCAGCCACAACTTCATGAGCGTCACCCAGGAGACGCGTAAGTGACCAAGCAGGATTGATCAAGGCGGGCAGCCACCCACTCGGGCCGGCTGCCCGCCTTTGGTTTGTCGCCATGCATGTCAAGACATTTCAGCCTGGCTGACCACTTCCAAGGATTCGTGGAGATAACCGATAGGTCCACGACGGAACCTTCTTGCAACACCGCCACCGCGGGACGAGAGAAGGACCCTCATGAGCAACAAGATCGCTGCCATCGCCAGGACGGCCCTGCTGGCGCTCCTGACCGGTACAGCCGCCGGATCCCTGGTGCTGGGGCTGGCCGCCCCCGCCGAAGCGTCGGCGGGCGGCGTTACGTACGGCGATCCCACGGCCACCGCCAAGTGGTGGCGCCTGCAGACGTATGACGACTGCGCCATCATGGCCGGCGCGGACATCGTCGGCCAGATGACCGGTAGCGAACCGTCGGAGCGCGCCATCATCGAGGTGGCCCGGACGACGCCCAGCACCAGGCACCCCGGTTCGATCTACATCAAGCCCAACGACCCGACGCACCCGAATTCCGGCAACGGCACGAGCCGTCTGGACATCCCGACGCTGCTTGCACACTACGGCGTCGGCTCGAAGACGACCGATGACGACGAGGCCACCAGGAACGGGATCGCCACGGGCATGGACGCCCTCAAGCATTACCTGGGCAGCCGTCACGCCGTCATGGTGAGCCTCAACGCCGAAATGATCTGGGGTGAACCGATTGAGAGCAAGGACGACGAAGGCAACCCGGTGTCCGATCATGCGGTGGTGGTGACCGGGGTGGATACCCGCAACGGCATCGTGCACCTCAACGACAGCGGCAACGAGAACGGCCGAGACGAGCAGATCCCGCTGGAATTGTTCGCCAAGGCATGGGCGACCAGCCATCATTTCCTGCTGTACACCGTGGCCACCGTCAAATGACGGTCGCCTTGGATTCGAGTTCGCAACCACCACAGGACAATTCGACCCAGAGCGGCACGAGCGCCGGCGTCTCGCGGGACGGGGCGCCCGGCTCCGGGTTGGCGTGAACCCGCCGCCTCGACACCGGGATGCATCAGAATGACACGCCAGATGGGACCCGCAGTAACAACACTGAGAGCGATCAAGACACAATAATGAGGAAGGTCGCCGTACCGGCACCTCACTACTCGGGGACACTGGCGGCCGCGGAGGACCCGGAATGGCTGGGAGCGCGATGATGGACACACATCTCGAGTTCGGTGTGCTCGGCCCGCTGGAGATGACGATCGACCGGACCCTGGTGCCCTTGGGCACCCCCAAGCAGCGGGCTGTGCTGGCGATGCTGGTCATCAACCGCAACCGGCCCGTCGGCGTCGACGCGCTGATCACCGCCCTGTGGGACGAGTGGCCGCCGTCCGGGGCGCGCGCCAGCATCCACTCCTACGTGTCCAACCTGCGCAAGCTGGTCGGCGCCGCCGGGGTCGACCCTCGCCTGGTGCTCGCCGCGGCGCCACCCGGATACCGGCTCACCATCCCCGAAAACACCTGCGACCTCGGACGGTTCATCGCCGAGAAGACGGCGGGCGTTCATGCCGCGGCATCGGGCAGCTTCGAACAGGCCAGCCGGCATCTGTCGGCGGCGCTCAAGGAATGGCGCGGGCCGGTGCTCGACGACCTGCGCGATTTCCCGTTCGTCGACTCCTTCGCCACCGCCCTGGTGGAGGACAAGATCATCGCGCACACGGCGAAGGCGGAGGCCGAGATCGCGTGCGGGCGCGCATCGGCGGTGATCACCGAACTCGAGGCGCTGACCGTGGAGCACCCCTACCGGGAGCCGCTATGGGCGCAGCTGATCACGGCTTACTACCTCACCGACCGCCAGTCCGACGCCCTCAACGCCTACCGCCGGGTGAAAGCGACCCTTGCGGACGACCTCGGCATCGATCCCGGCCCGACGCTGCGGGCGCTCAACGAGAAGATCCTGCGCCAAGAGACGCTGGACGTGAAGCAGAACGCCAAGGTGACCGCCGTGGGAACCGTCACCGTGCTGGACAAGCGCACCATGGCCGCGACCCAGAAGGTGGCCGCCTACCTGCGTGATGTCTCCACCGGGCGCGACTACCCGCTGCGCTCGGCGGCGACCCGGATCGGCCGGCTCAGCGACAACGACATCGTCCTGGACAGCGCGAACGTCAGCCGCCACCACGCCGTCATCGTCGACACCGGGACCAACTACATCATCAATGACCTGCGGTCATCCAACGGTGTGCATGTACGCCACCAGCGGATCCGCACCGCGGCCACCATCCACGATGGCGACCACATCCGGATCTGCGACCACGAGTTCACCTTCCAGATCGCCGCGCACACCCAGGCCTGACGCAGGGACCGGCGGCACCCGAATATGCCACTGGCGCAATCGTTTTGACGATGCCGTCGGCGGCGCCCAGCCACCGCGCAGACGGGCGGCAGCAGCTACCGCCGCAGCAATGGGCGGCTGTTCGCCACAAGACTTTTCGCGTTCACCGGCACCTCGTTGCCTGTCGGACCCGGACGGTACCGTCACTGTCACGACAACATGTGCGGTTTTTCGGGCCAGGGTCTTGGCAGTCTTATTGGCAAGCGCCCATCGTCCCGATTACCGTCATGGTTGCTAAGCCGGTGGTTGCGCTCCATGCAATACCTGAAGGCTGTTGATAGTGTCGGCGGGATTCGGCTTGGTTGAGGAGGATCGGCAATGAGCGAGCCATCAGACTCGCGGGTGGGCTCGATGTTCGGGCCCTACCACCTCAAGCGGTTGCTGGGCCGCGGCGGGATGGGCGAGGTCTACGAGGCCGAGCACACCGTCAAGGAGTGGACGGTCGCCGTCAAGCTGATGACTGCGGAGTTCAGCAAGGACCCGGTGTTCCGCGAGCGTATGAAGCGCGAGGCCCGCATCGCCGGCCGGCTGCAGGAACCCCACGTGGTGCCCATCCACGACTACGGCGAGATCGACGGCCAGATGTACCTCGAGATGCGCATGATCGAGGGCACCGATCTGGACAGCGTGCTCAAACGCTTCGGCCCGCTGACCCCACCGCGCGCGGTCGCCATCATCACCCAGATCGCCTCGGCCCTGGATGCCGCGCACGCCGCCGGGGTCATGCACCGCGACGTCAAACCCCCCAACATCCTGGTCACCCGCGACGACTTCGCCTACCTGGTCGACTTCGGCATCGCCAGCGCCACCACCGACGAAAAGCTCACCCAGCTGGGCACCGCGGTGGGCACCTGGAAATACATGGCGCCGGAACGGTTTTCCAACGACGAGGTCACCTACCGCGCCGACATCTATGCGCTGGCCTGCGTGCTCTACGAATGCCTGACCGGCAGCCCGCCGTACCGCGCCGACAGCGCGACCACGCTGGTGACCGCGCACCTGATGGACCCGGTGCCGCAGGTCAGCGCCGCGCGGGCCGGCATCCCCAAAGGGTTCGACGCCGTCATCGCCCGCGGCATGGCCAAGAAGCCCGAGGACCGCTACGCCAGCGCCGGCGACTTCGCGCGGGCCGCGCACGACGCGCTGAGCGACCCGGACCAGGATCACGCCGAGGACATCCTGCGCCGTAGCCGGGAATCGACCCTGCCCGGCACGGCGGTGACTCCGTCGGTGCCCACAGGTGGGCAGCAGCCGCCGCCACAGTACTCAGCACCGCCGGCCTACGGCGACATGGTCAACTCGGGGCCGTTGCAGGGGCAGTCCCCCCGAGTGGGCCCTCGTGGTCTCCGGCAAGCGGTCCCATTCCGGCGAGCGGTCCGATGCCGGGCAGTGGGCCGATGCCGGGCAGTGGGCCGATTCCCGCACAGGGACCGCCCACCCAGGCGCCGCAGTACTTCGGGCAGAGCGGCGGCTGGGGCGGAGGCCCGTCCGGGCCACAGCAGCCGGGAGGCCCACCGACCTGGAATCAAGGTGGTCCGCCTTCGGGCGGCAAACGCAGTCCGTGGCCCATCATCGCCGGAGCCGCCGCTCTGGTGGTGGTGCTCATCCTTGCCGGCGTCGGCATCTGGCTGGCCACGCGCAAGGGGGACGACACCCCGACGGCGGACACGACCACCTCGGCCACCACCAGTTCCGGCAAGCCGACAACCACCAAGAGTTCGCCGGCCACCACCACTCCGGGCGGTGACCCGCAGAGCAAGCTGATGTCCATGCTGCCGTCCGGTTACGCCACCGGCACGTGCACACCGACCACACCGAAGCCGAACAGCGTGTGGACCGGCACCATCGCGATGGTCGACTGCGGGCAGAACACCAACCAGGGTGGCCCCAGCCGGGCGATCTACGGGCTGTTCCCCAACCTCGATGCGCTCAAGCAGGCGTTCAACGACGACATCGCCGCGGTGCAGCTTGCGAACTGCCCCGGGGAGGGGCCGTCGCCGGACGGCTGGCATTACGACCGCGACCCGACGGTCACCGCCGGAATGATCGCGTGCGGCACCTACAAGAATCACCCCAACGTGATCTGGAGCAATGAGGGCAAGCTGATGCTCAGCGACGTCTTCGGCGATCCCGCCACGATCGACGACCTGCACAACTGGTGGGCCAAGTACGGCTGACCGACGGCCGGCCAGCGCATAAGAATTCAATGCTCAAGCGGCACAACGACACTGGATGGTCGCAATGAGCGAGGAGCCGGGCTCGAGGGCCGGGTCGACGTTCGGGCCCTATCACCTCAAGCGGCTGCTGGGCCGTGGCGGGATGGGCGAGGTCTACGAGGCCGAGCATTCGGTCAAGGGCTGGACCGTCGCGGTCAAGCTGATGTCCGAAACCGTGAGCAGCGACCCGGTGTTCCGCGAGCGGATGAAGCGCGAGGCCCGCATCGCCGGCCGGCTGAAAGAGCCGCATGTGGTGCCCATCCACGACTATGGCGAGATCGACGGCCAGATGTTCCTCGAGATGCGCCTCATCGAGGGCGTCGACCTCGACGGCCTGCTCACCCGTTACGGCCCATTGCCGCCTCCGCGCGCCGTCGCCGTCATCACCCAGATCGCCTCCGCGCTGGACGCCGCGCACGCCGCCGGGGTCATGCACCGCGACGTCAAACCGCCCAACATCCTGGTCACCCGTGACGACTTCGCCTATCTGGTGGACTTCGGCATCGCCAGCGCGACCACCGACGAGAAGATCACCCAACTGGGCACCGCGGTAGGTACGTGGAAATACATGGCGCCCGAACGGTTTTCCAGCGACGGGATCACCCACCTGGCCGATGTCTATGCGCTGGCCTGCGTGCTGTTCGAGTGTTTGACCGGTAGCGCGCCGTACCCGTCGGAGAACGCCGGCGTACTGATCAGCGCCCACATGATCAACCCCATCCCACGTCCCAGCGCAGCGGGACGCGACGTGCCGAGATCGCTGGACTCCGTCATCGCCCGCGGCATGGCCAAGAAACCGGCGGACCGCTACGGCAGCGCCGGTGATCTGGCGCGCGACGCGCACAAGGCGCTCAGCCACCCCGACCAGGACCACGCCACCGACATCGTGCGGCGCAGCCGGGAGTCCCCCATACCTGAGCATCTGCGCAATCCACCTGCGGCACAACGGTTTTCTCATCCCAGTCCGCCCGCACCGGCGCGACCGCCGGCCGCTTCGTCCCGCCCGCCCGCTGCACCCCGGCCGCCCGGGCCGGCCCGCCCGCCCGCACCGCCACGTCCACCGACGCCGCCCCGTCCGCCGGCGCCGCAACATCCGTCGGCCGCTTCGCCCGGCGCGCCCCGCCAACCGGGCCCACCGGGTCCAGCCCCGGCGTTCACCGGGCCATGGCCTGCCACCAGCCCGGCCGAGCAGTCGCGCGGTCGCAACCCGTGGGCGATCGTGGCGGGTGTTGCCGCTGTCATCCTCGTCCTCATGCTGAGCGGCATCGGCATCTGGGCACTCAACAAAGACGACGACACACCGCAGGCCAACAGGCAGCGGACCACCACGACGCGGCCCACGACGTCGACCACCACCCGCACCACGACGGCGCCGTCGTCGAGTGCACTGCCGGAGGCGCAGGCCCGGTTGATGAGCCTGCTCCCCGCGGGGTATCCAGCCGGCAGCTGCACGACGGATACGAAAACGATGCCGGGCGCCCTGGTTTCGGTGTCGTGCGGGCAGAACACCGATGCCAACGGTCCCAGACTGTCGGCCTACGGACTGTTTCCCGACGTGGCATCACTGAAGAAGGCCTTCACCAGCTTCACCACCACCTTCACCATCCAGCAGTGTCCGGGCGGCAAGGCGTCTCCCGGCAACTGGTGGCACACCCAGGACCCGAAAACCGTTCTGGGCCAGATGGCCTGCGGCATTTACAAGGGCAGCGACCCACAAGTGATGTGGAGCAACGAGCAGACGCTGGTCTACGCACTCGTCGGCGGGAAACAGCAGGTACCCAGCCTCGATCAGCTCTACAAATGGTGGGCCAAGCACTCTTAGACCGGTCGTCGTAGCATCACGGTCCGCGGGAGTAACGGAGGCAGGCGATGGGTGAGATCGTGGGGCTGGTGGTGCGCGGGGGTGGGCGCAGTTGGCTGGTGGTTCCGGGGCGGGTGTGGACGGTGGGGCGTTCGGGTGAGAGCGATATTCAGTTGGACAATCCGCGGATCTCGCGGGTGCATGCGGTGCTGGAGCCCACCGAGTCAGGCTGGGTGTTGTCCAATCGCAGCAGCAACGGCATGTATGTGCAGGGCGCTCGGGTGGAAGAGGTGGTCATCGGCGATGAGCCGGTGACGGTGGTTCTCGGATCGGTCACCTCAGGCCAAGAGATCGAACTGGCTCCCGATGCGGGACAGCCGGTATCGATCGGAGAGGCGACGACCATGGTGGGTCAGTTCCCGCCGTTGCCGTCGTCATCGCCGCCGCCGCCCGAGCCGCTGGCGAAGACCACCGAGATCCCGCTACCGCCGCTGTCCAGCGCTTCAGGGCAGACGGCGCCGTGGCAGACGGCGTCGGGGGTGACGGGTTCGCTGCGGACGCCGACCGCGGTGCATGCGATCGATCAGGCGACGGTCAGTATCGGGCGGGCTCCGCAGAACACCGTGGTATTGCACGACCTGCTGGTCTCACGCCGCCACGCCCTGCTGCGGCGCAGCGGCGCGGACTGGGAACTGATCGACAACCACTCCGCCAACGGCACCTACGTCAACGGCACCCGCATCACCCGCGCCCTGATCAAACCCACCGACATCGTGGGCATCGGCCACCAACTGCTGCACCTGTCCGGCGAGCGCCTCGTCGAATACGTCGACACCGGCGACATCTCCTACCAAGCCGCCCACCTGCACGTCGAAACCCCTGGCGGCAAAGTCCTACTCGACGACGTCAGCTTCGTACTGCCCCAACGCAGCCTGCTGGCCGTCGTCGGCCCCTCCGGCGCCGGCAAATCCACCCTGCTGGGCGCCCTGACCGGCTTTCGCCCCGCCACCACCGGCACCGTGCGCTACGACGACCGCGACCTCTACGACAACTACCCCGAACTACGCCACCGCATCGGCTTCGTCCCCCAAGACGACATCCTGCACACCCCCCTGACCGTGCGCCGCGCCCTGAACTACGCCGCCCGCCTGCGCTTCCCCCACGACGTCACCGCCACCGAACGCCAACACCGCATCGACGAAGTCCTCACCGAACTCGGCCTGGCCACCCACGCCGACCAACGCATCGACTCCCTCTCGGGCGGACAACGCAAACGCACCAGCGTCGCCCTGGAACTGCTGACCAAACCCTCCCTGCTGTTTTTGGACGAACCCACCTCCGGCCTAGACCCCGGCTACGAGAAATCGGTCATGCAAACCCTGCGCACCCTGGCCGACGACGGCCGCTCGGTAGTCGTGGTCACCCACAACATCGCCCACCTCAACATGTGCGACCGCCTGCTGGTCCTGGCCCCCGGCGGCCGCCTGGCCTACTTCGGCCCACCCCAACAAGCCCTGGCCTACTTCGGCTGCACCGACTTCGCCGACCTGTTCATCCTGCTCGAAAACGACACCACCACCGACTGGACCACCCGCTACACCAACTCCCCCCTGCACGCCGCCTTCACCCCCACCGACACCACCCCCACCCCCACGGGAGCCACCACCGGAGCCACCGGGGCCACCGCCAAACCCAAACCCAAAGCCCAACAAAGCCCCCTGGCCCAATTCGCCATCCTGTCCCGGCGCTACCTCGCCGTCATCGCCGCCGACCGCCAATACACCCTGTTCCTCCTCGCCCTGCCCCTACTCCTGAGCCTGTTCACCTACGCCGTCCCCGGCGACGCCGGCCTCTCCCTGGCCGACGCGATAACCCAGCAGTCCAGACAACCCACCCAGTTGCTGGTGCTGCTCATCATCGGCGGCGCCCTGATGGGGTGCGCCGGTTCTATCCGCGAGATCGTCAAGGAACAGGCCATCTACCGCCGCGAACACGGCATCGGACTGTCCGGCGGCGCCTACGTCGCGTCCAAAGTCGTTGTGCTGGGTGCGATTTCCGGCCTGCAAGGGTTGCTCTTCGGATTTCTCGGGGTCGCTTTCCTGCCACCGCCCGACGACTCGCTGCTGCTGCGGTCCGGCAGCACCGAGATGCTCCGGCACGTCGGTTCGGCCGAGATCGCGGCCGCCGTCGTCGCCGTGACCGTGGTGTCGATGGTCCTGGGTCTGCTCATCTCCGCCCTGATCAGCAACGCCGACCGCGGCATGCCCCTGCTCGTCGTCGTCGTCATGGCCCAACTCGTGCTCTGCGGCGGCATGTTCGCCGTCAACGACCGCATCCCCCTGGAACAACTCGCCTGGCTCTCCCCCTCCCGCTGGGCCTACGCCATGGCCGGCTCCTCGCTCGGGGTGAACTACATCCGCCTCACCGACCCCGACCCGATGTGGACGCACGACCGCGCGCACTGGCTGACCGCGCTAGGGATGTGCGCGGCGCTGGGAGCGGTGATGGTGACACTGCTCGCGGCGCGACTGCACGGCCTCAATCGGCACCGCAGGGCCCGAAAGTAACCCAGACCGTTTGCTTGTCAGTCCGAAAAGGAGGTCTGGCCAAGCGAATAGCACCAGGTTTACGCTATTCGCTGGCTTTGGTGCGTCCTCCAGATGTGTTTGCCCCGTGGCAACGTGCCGGTTGCCTCAACGAAGGAGATGTCTATGAAACTGAAGCTCTGGTCCGGTGCCGGGGCCGCGGCAGCGGTCATGGTGACCGCACTCGTGCTCACCGGCTGCGGAAGCCCGAAGAACAACACCTCCGGCAGCGGCTCGAACGCGCCCAACGTGGATGCCGCGAGCACCGTCAAGCAGGCCGCCGACGCGATGCGCAAGGTCACTGGGTTGCATGTCAGCCTGACTGTGCAGGGAACGGTGCCCAATCTCGAAGTGACCAAGCTCGACGGCGACGTGTCCAACACCCCCCAGACCGTGGCCAACGGCACCGCGACGCTGACCGTCGGCAAGAGTCCCGTGGACTCGAAATTCGTCTTCGTCGACGGCCACCTCTACTCAGACGTTGCGGAGCCGGGCAAATTCACCGACTACGGCAATGGCGCGTCGATCTATGAGGTCTCCACGCTGCTCGACCCCGACAAGGGCCTGGCACACCTGCTGGCCAATCTGCAGAACCCCAAGGTGGCCGGCGGCGAACAGGTCAACGGCATCGCCACCACGAAGATCACCGGCACTTCGTCGACCGACGACGTCGCCACCCTGGCCGGATCGCGCCTGAGTCCCCAGAACGCCCCGCCCACGCCGACCACCGTCTGGATCTCCTCGGACGGCTCCTACCACCTGGTCAAGATCGAGATCACTCCGGTTGAGAACGGGACGGTGTCGATGACCATGTCGGAGTGGGGCAAGCAGGTCACCGCCACCAAGCCGGTTTAGCACCTTCGTGGAACCCCATCTTCTTCAGTCGCCGAAAGGAATCACCATGGGATTGACCGCTTTTCGGGCGCGCTTTGCAAGGGGCGCGGCGGTCGCACTGACCAGCGTCGCAGCGGTGACGGCGACGTTGGTCGCGCTGGCTCCCGCCGGGCACGCCGACGGCCAGTACGGCGCCATCGCCTACTCGGCGTCGGGGCAACTGTTCGGCCGCACCAAGGACGCCCCGTCGCGCGCCGCCGCGGAGAGTGCCGCGATAGGTGCGTGCGGCAAGTCCGACTGCAAGGTTCTGGTGTCGTTCTCGGAATGCGGTGCGGTCGCCGAGAACAACGCCGGAGACCACGCCGGAGGGTACGGCTCGACGCTGCTGGCCGCCGAGCAGGACGCCATGCGGCGGCTGGGCACCGCAGGATGGATTGGCACCTGGCTCTGCAACTAAAGTCGATGCGCTCGCCCGCCCGTGCGCTCACCGGGGCGGCGTGGTTACAGAGTTGGGATGAATGACGTGGCGGGGTTGCAGGTGCGTGGGGGTGGCCGTAGCTGGGTGGTGGCTCCGGGGCGGGTGTGGACGGTGGGGCGTTCGGGTGAGAGCGATATTCAGTTGGACAATCCGCGGATCTCGCGGGTGCATGCGGTGCTGGAGCCCACCGAGTCAGGCTGGGTGTTGTCCAATCGCAGCAGCAACGGCATGTATGTGCAGGGCGCTCGGGTGGAAGAGGTGGTCATCGGCGATGAGCCGGTGACGGTGGTTCTCGGGTCGGCGTCATCGGGGCAGGTGGTGGAGTTCGAGCCCGGCGGCGCGGGGGAGCCGGAGCCAACATCGATCGGCGAGGCGACCACCACGGTGGCCCCGATTCCCGACCCGGCCGAGCCGGCCACTACCGAGACCACCGAGATTCCGGTCCCCCCGCTTCCGACCGCATTCACCGCCGAGCTGGGACTGGGCGATCCCGCCACCTCGGGGCAGACGGGTTCGGGGGTGACGGGTTCGCTGCGGACGCCGACCGCGGTGCATGCGATCGATCAGGCGACGGTCAGTATCGGGCGGGCTCCGCAGAACACCGTGGTATTGCACGACCTGCTGGTCTCACGCCGCCACGCCCTGCTGCGGCGCAGCGGCGCGGACTGGGAACTGATCGACAACCACTCCGCCAACGGCACCTACGTCAACGGCACCCGCATCACCCGCGCCCTGATCAAACCCACCGACATCGTGGGCATCGGCCACCAACTGCTGCACCTGTCCGGCGAGCGCCTCGTCGAATACGTCGACACCGGCGACATCTCCTACCAAGCCGCCCACCTGCACGTCGAAACCCCTGGCGGCAAAGTCCTACTCGACGACGTCAGCTTCGTACTGCCCCAACGCAGCCTGCTGGCCGTCGTCGGCCCCTCCGGCGCCGGCAAATCCACCCTGCTGGGCGCCCTGACCGGCTTTCGCCCCGCCACCACCGGCACCGTGCGCTACGACGACCGCGACCTCTACGACAACTACCCCGAACTACGCCACCGCATCGGCTTCGTCCCCCAAGACGACATCCTGCACACCCCCCTGACCGTGCGCCGCGCCCTGAACTACGCCGCCCGCCTGCGCTTCCCCCACGACGTCACCGCCACCGAACGCCAACACCGCATCGACGAAGTCCTCACCGAACTCGGCCTGGCCACCCACGCCGACCAACGCATCGACTCCCTCTCGGGCGGACAACGCAAACGCACCAGCGTCGCCCTGGAACTGCTGACCAAACCCTCCCTGCTGTTTTTGGACGAACCCACCTCCGGCCTAGACCCCGGCTACGAGAAATCGGTCATGCAAACCCTGCGCACCCTGGCCGACGACGGCCGCTCGGTAGTCGTGGTCACCCACAACATCGCCCACCTCAACATGTGCGACCGCCTGCTGGTCCTGGCCCCCGGCGGCCGCCTGGCCTACTTCGGCCCACCCCAACAAGCCCTGGCCTACTTCGGCTGCACCGACTTCGCCGACCTGTTCATCCTGCTCGAAAACGACACCACCACCGACTGGACCACCCGCTACACCAACTCCCCCCTGCACGCCGCCATCACCCCCACCGACACCACCCCCACCCCCACGGGAGCCACCACCGGAGCCACCGGGGCCACCGCCAAACCCAAACCCAAAGCCCAACAAAGCCCCCTGGCCCAATTCGCCATCCTGTCCCGGCGCTACCTCGCCGTCATCGCCGCCGACCGCCAATACACCCTGTTCCTCCTCGCCCTACCCCTACTCCTGAGCCTGTTCACCTACGCCGTCCCCGGCGACGCCGGCCTCTCCCTGACCAAAGCCATCGAGAAGGTGTCGACCCAACCGGGTCAGCTGCTGGTGCTGTTGATCATCGGCGGCGCGTTGATGGGCTGCGCTTCCTCGATTCGCGAGATCGTCAAGGAACAGGCCATCTACCGCCGCGAACACGGCATCGGACTGTCCGGCGGCGCCTACCTCGCCTCCAAACTCGCCGTGCTCGGGGCGATCGCCACCGTCCAGGGACTGATCCTGGGCCTGCTCGGCGTCGCCTTCCTGCCGCCGCCGGATCAGTCGGTGGTCATACCCTGGCCGCGGGTCGAAGTGGCAGTAGCGGTCGTCGCCGTGACCGTGGTGTCGATGGTCCTGGGGCTGCTCATCTCCGCGCTGATCAGCAACGCCGACCGCGGCATGCCCCTGCTCGTCGTCGTCGTCATGGCCCAACTCGTGCTCTGCGGCGGCATGTTCCCGGTCAAGGACCGCATCCCCCTGGAACAACTCTCCTGGCTCTCCCCCTCCCGCTGGGCCTACGCCATGGCCGCCTCGACCGTCGACCTCAACGATCTGCGGCGGACCGCCGGCGGAGATCAGGACCCGATGTGGGATTACGACGTCAGTAGCTGGCTGGTCGCCGCGGCCGCGTGCCTCGTGCAGGCGGCCGTGTTGGTGCTGTTCGCCGTCGTACGGCTGAGGCGCATGGGACCGCAACGAAGGGCCAGAAGATAACGCCGTCGAGCCGCACCGAATACGCTGGTGATCGCCCCATCGCGCATTGTGCGGTTCGCGCTCGTACCCGGAGGTGGTTGATAGTGTCGGCGACGTTGGTTGATTGGGAGGATCAGCGATGAGCGACACGGAGGGTTCGCGGGTGGGGACGATGTTCGGGCCCTACGAACTCAAGCGGTTGCTGGGCCGCGGCGGGATGGGCGAGGTCTACGAGGCCGAGCACACCGTCAAGGAGTGGACGGTCGCCGTCAAGGTCATGACTGCGGAGTTCAGCAAGGACCCGGTGTTCCGCGAGCGTATGAAGCGCGAGGCCCGCATCGCCGGCCGGCTGCAGGAACCCCACGTGGTGCCCATCCACGACTACGGCGAGATCGACGGCCAGATGTACCTCGAGATGCGCATGATCGAGGGCACCGATCTGGACAGCGTGCTCAAACGCTTCGGCCCGCTGACCCCACCGCGCGCGGTCGCCATCATCACCCAGATCGCCTCGGCCCTGGATGCCGCGCACGCCGCCGGGGTCATGCACCGCGACGTCAAACCCCCCAACATCCTGGTCACCCGCGACGACTTCGCCTACCTGGTCGACTTCGGCATCGCCAGCGCCACCACCGACGAAAAGCTCACCCAGCTGGGCACCGCGGTGGGCACCTGGAAATACATGGCGCCGGAACGGTTTTCCAACGACGAGGTCACCTACCGCGCCGACATCTACTCGCTGGCCTGCGTGCTCTACGAATGCCTCACCGGTGGTCCGCCCTACCGCGCCGACAGCGCCGGTTCCCTGGTGACGGCTCATCTGATGAACCCGGTGCCGCAGGCCAGTACCGCCCGCGCCGGCATCCCGAAAAGCTTCGACGCCGTCATCGCCCGCGGCATGGCCAAGAAGCCCGAGGACCGCTACGCCAGCGCCGGCGATCTGGCCCTCGCCGCCCACGAAGCGCTCAGCTCGCCCGACCAGGACCATGCGGAGAACATCCTGCGCCGCAGCCAGGAGGCCACCCTGCCCGGTCCGCCGACCGCGTCATCGCCACCGACGATGCCGGCCACCGCGGTGGCACCGCCCCAGCGCCCGGGGCCGCCGAGCACCCCACCGCCGCGGCCTTCTGGTCCGCAGTACGGCTCGGGACCGTCGGGACCGTCAGGGCCGTCGGGGCCGGCGCAGCAACGGCCGTCCAATCCGGCCGGGCATCCGGCCTGGAACCCGGTCAGCGGCCCGATCCCGGCCTCCGGCGCGCCCTCCCAGAACAATCCGCAGTACCCCCAGAGCGGCGGGTGGGGCGGCGGACCACCCAGCCCGCAGATGTCCTCCGGACCGATGCCATCGGCCTGGAACCAGGGACACCGGCCACCGGGCCCGGCCAAACGCAACCCGTGGCCGATCGTCGCCGCCGTCGTCATCGTGCTGGTTCTCGTCGTCGGCGGCGTGATCATCTGGAAGGTGACCCGTCCAGAGCCCGCGGCCAAGGTGAAACCCGTCGCCGAGGACCGGCTGAGCTCGCTGCTGCTGACTTCCTCGGAGGTCAACGCCGTGATGGGTTCGTCGACCATGCAGCCCGGCAAGCCCATCACGACGGTGGACTCCTCACCGGTCACCCTCTCGAATCCGGACTGCCAGGGTGCGATGTACGGCAGCCAGGGTCCGGTGTACGCCGGCAGCGGATACACCGGAATCAGTGGGCTGGTGTCGTCGGAGCCCGGCGACAACTACGACCACTGGCTCAACCAGGCGGCCATCGCCTTCCCGACCGCCGACAAGGCGAAGTCGTTCCTGCAGTCCTCGGTCACCAAGTGGAAGGGCTGTGCCGGCAAGACCGTCACCGTCACCAATAAAGGCAAGACCTATCGCTGGACGTTCTCCGAAGTGCAGGGCAGTTCGCCCAGGATCACGGTGGTGGACGCTCAGGAAGGCGCCAATGGCTGGGAATGCCAGCGGGCGATGGAAGTGGCCAACAACGTGATCGTCGACGTGAACGCCTGCGGATACCAGATCACCGATCAGGGCGGTCAGGCCGCCGACAAGATCGTCGCCAAGGTCAACAAGGAGAAGTAGCTTTCCCGCTAGGCCTGGCCGGGCAGGTCGGGGCCCTGGGCGCGGAGGTCGTCGACGGCTGACATCGCTTCGCGCAGCTTGGCCAGCCACTCCTCGGTGTGCTCACCGACCAGCTTGACCGACCAAGCCAGTGCGTCGGCGCGCGATCGCGCGACGCCCGCGTCCACCAGGGTGTCGAGCACCTGGCGTTCCGGTTGCTTCAGGCGCGTCATGACCGGTACGGCGATGTGGGTGAACAGGATTCGTTCGCCGTTCACCTCGACGCCCCAGGAGACCTTACGCCCGTAGCGTTCCTGCGCTTCTTCGGCGATGGCCATGCGCTCCGGACGGGTTTCTTCGCGGAATCGCGAGACCCTCCCCTCGGCGCGGGCGGAGCTCTCGTCGGTGCTCTCCGGCAACTTGCCGACGACGGTGATCTCCTCGCGGTCGACGATGACGGTCGGGTCTCCGTCGAACCATGCTTCGGGAAGGCGGCCTGCGAACCACTCGGGCGCGCCGCTGGCATCGGGTTGCTCGGCTTGCTGCCAGCCCCCGGGACGCCCGTGCCGACGTCCGTGGTGATGATGAAGTTTCATGATTACATGATTACACCGTTACATGTGTAAGCAAGAGTTGTTCGCCGGCGGCGAACACAGCCACTGGGGTGAGCACTTGCTCCGGACCGCTGGAAACCGTTGCCATCGGCCATTCACAGTTGTATTTTTAGGAGCGAAGCAGGCCCGGAAGTGACCGAATCTCAAGCGCCGGAAGAAGGGTGAAAAACGGCCGCGTAAGACCCGCAGTAGTCGGAGTCAACAACGCCCCCGCGAGTCACGCCGGGCCTGCCCATGTGCCGGGCCTCTCCGGCGAACAGACATGAACTCGAACGAAAATGCCTCGCGCCGTGCGAGTTTGCGCCTGCTCGCGAGGAGGGGGCGTGCGCGGGGGCTAGCTTCGCCGGACGCGGAAGAGTTTGGCCTCATTCTTGATGTTCTTCAGCCGACGGGCGCCGGCGAATGACCACTGGAACCCGGCGTCATCGCCGACGGCCTCGCAGACCGCGTCGGTCGCCAGCACGGTTCCCGGCCGCGCCACCCCGGTGACCCGGCTGGCCGCATTCACCGGACTGCCGAACCAGTCCCCGGCCCGGCTCACCGCCATGCCCTTGGCGACGCCGGCTCGCAGGCGAGGGAAGTCACTGTCGTTGTCCACCACGTCGACCAGCTTCAGCACGGTGTCCAGCAGTGGCGCCGGCTCGGGGCACACGAACATCACCGCGTCGCCGATTGTCTTGATGAACCGTACCGGCGGAGCGGTCAGGTCCCGGGCCAGATCCGCGAGTCGCCCGGCCAGCTGGCTCAATTCCTCGGCGGACACGACTTCACCGAGCTTGGTGAACCCGACCAGATCGGCGAAGGCAACCGCGACCGGGCGCGCTCCCGGCAACGGCTTGCCCGCGGCCCGCTCCCCGGCATTGACGGCTTCGGACTCCATCATGTGCCGCAGATGCATGAACAACATCTGGTGAATCATCGGTCCGAGCAACGGCGCGATCTGGTTGATCAGCGCCTTCGATCCCTGCGCGATCTGCACTTCGGTGGCACCCGGCTTGATGATCGCCGCCAGGGCGGTGTACCGCATGACCTCGGCCGCATGGGAAAGGCCGTCGGCGAGGACGCGGACGACGGCGACCACCTGATCGGGGTTGAGCCCCAGGTCGACAAAGCGCTGCGCGAACGCGGCCGCCTCGCCGTCGGCGCGCATGTGCACGACCGCGTCCGGGTCGTCCACGCGGGCCAGTCCGACGGCCCGTTGCACCCGCTGCAGCAGCTCCAGGTCGATGCCGTAGGTCTCGCTGATCTCGCGCGCGGACACATAGGTGCCGTCGTCGCCGATGACGTGACGGGAGGCCAGCAACAGCGGCGGGTTGGTGGTTCGAATCTCCTCCGCGGTGATGCCCTGTTCGAGTAGCCAGCGCACCAGCTCGGCCCGCTCGGCGCGCGCCTGGCCCTCGAGCCCGTTGAGCAGGTACTCGATATTCGGGTCGTCGGCTTGGTCTAGGTGGTCGGCCACCCAGTCCACGTTAGAGCCAGGGACAGGTCATCATGTGAGGTGATGACCGAACCACTGCTCGACGGGCTCGCACCGGTGATCGACGGCCGTGCCGAGGTACTGGTGCTGGGTTCCTTTCCCAGCGTCCGCTCGCTGGCCGAGGGCCGGTACTATGCCAACCCGCGCAACGCCTTCTGGCCGATTATCGCGGAGTTGTTCGGGTTCGATTGCGCCGCAGGATATTCCGAGCGACTGGCGGCGCTGCAGTCGAATCGGGTGGCGCTGTGGGACGTGTTGCGCAGCTGCCGCCGGACCGGCAGCGCGGACGCCGCGATCGACCCGAAAACCTTGGTGGTCAATGACTTTGACTGGCTGTTCGCCACCTATCCGGGGATTGCCCGGGTGTACTTGAACGGCGCGGCAGCAGCCGGGCTGTTCGAGCGGAAGGTGGGCTGCCCGGCGGCCGTGACGTGCCGCCGGCTGCCCTCGACCAGTCCGGCCCACGCCATACCGCGGGCAGCGAAACTCAAAGCGTGGGCGACGCTGATCGACGGCGATTCATGACACCGGCGGTCGCCGGTGCGCCCACGGCCGGGCCGCTTCGATCTGCGCGGACAAGGACAGCAGCGTCGCCTCGTCATACGGCCGGCCGACCAGTTGCACGGACATCGGCAACCCGTCATCGTCGTAATCCCACGGCACCACGGCCGCGGGCTGCCCGGTCAGATTCCAGATCTGCTGATACGGAACCCGTTGCGCCACAAGCAGAATCGTGGATACACCGCCACGTCGTTGGTAGGCGCCGATGCGGGACGGGCCGGCCGCGGTGCCCGGTGTGATGACGACGTCCACGTCGTCGAAGATGGCCTGAATCCGGGTGTCCAAACCCGTTTCGGCCGTTCGCAACCGGGCCATCGTCCGATCGGAGAAGAACGAGCCGAGGCGGGCGATGGCGCGGGTGCGCCGCTCCAGCCGCTCGGGGTGAGCCTGCGCGTCGGCGTCGTCGCTGATGCCCCGCAGGAACCGGGGCAGGTAATTCGCATACAGCGACACCGGGTACGCCGGGTCGCGCTCGATCACGTCGTGACCGAGGTCGCGCAGCAACGCTCCGGCCTGCTCGACCGCGTTCAGTTGCGCCTTGCCGACCCGCACCGGCATCGGCGTCGGCACCTTGGTGCTCAACGCGATTCGCAGCGGCCCGGGTTGGCGCGTTGCGGCAGCGGCGAATTCGCCCTCGGGACCGGGCACCGTATTGGTCGCGTCGAGGAGCAACGCCGCGTCGAGAACCGACCGCGCGATCGGGCCGTTGACACTCAGCCCCTGCCACGCGTCGTCGTGCGGTTCCAACGAGATCCGGTCGCGCTGTGGTTTCAGCCCGAACAGTCCGCACCAGGTCGCCGGGATGCGGATCGAGCCGCCGCCGTCGGAGCCCAGGGCCAGCGGCACCAGACCCGCCGCGACCGCCGCGGCGCTACCGCCGCTGCTGCCCCCGGGTGTGCGACGCGGATTCCAGGGGTTGCGGGTGGCACCGAAGGTCAGCGACTCGGTGAAGGGCATGATCATCAGCTCCGGCACCGATGTCTTGCCGATGATCACCGCGCCCGCCGCGCGCAGCCGGCGCACGACTTCGGCGTCATCGGTGACGGCCGGGCCGTGCGCGCCACTGCCGCACGTGGTCACCTCGCCTGCGACGTCGACGTCGTCCTTGATCGCTATCGGCACGCCCAGCAGCGGCCGCCGTTCGCCGGCGTCCAGTCGTTGCTGAGCGATCTCGGCTTCCTCGCGCGCGCCGTCGTAGCGCACCACCCGGAACGCGCGCAGCTCGCTGTCCAGCTGCTCGATGCGTTCCAGATAGAGCTCGAGGAGCAGCGGCGCGTCGATGTCGCCGTCGGCCAGCATTCGCGCCTGTTCAGCAGCGCCGGCGAAGGCGAGATCGCGAGGGTCCACTGCCGCAGCGTATCTCGCGCGCGTCTGCCGGTACCACGCGCGCCGAACGTGAACTGGCGGCGAAGAATCGGCCCGATTCCCGCCGTGGCTGCACGTTCGGCGATACAGCGGGCGCCAAGTAGCGTGGCGACATGTCCTGCGTATTCTGTGCGATCGTCGCCGGCGAAGCCCCGGCCATCCGGATCTACGAAGACGACAACTTCCTGGCGATCCTCGACATCCGGCCCTTCACCCGCGGCCATACCCTGGTGATCCCCAAGAAGCACAGTGTCGACCTCGACGACACCCCGCCGGAGACGCTGGCCGGGATGATCACGCTCGGCCAGCGCATCGCCCAGGCGGCCAAGGCCACCGAACTGGCCGACGCGACCAATATCGGCATCAATGACGGCCGCGCCGCTTTTCAAACCGTTTTCCACATTCACCTGCACGTACTGCCCCGGCGCAACGGCGACAAACTCTCGGTGGCCAAGGGCATGCTGGTGCGCCGGGATCCCGACCGGGAGGCCACCGCGCGCATCCTGCGCGAGGCGCTGGCACGCATCGAGGCGAGTAATTAGCGGCGAAACGGGGTCGGACCTGCGCCAGTAGTGCCGCCACAGCGCGCGCAGCGGTTTATCCTGTGGGAGCGTGCGGTGAAGCTCCTCAATACTTCGCCTGCCTGATTGCATGTGCGAGCGGGAGCGGCTGATGAAGCGCTGGACGGGGATGCAATGCCCGTTCACCGGGCTGACCCTGGGAGTCACCAGTGCCGTCGTCGGCGGCTACAGCCTTGCTGCGGCGCTGGTCATCGCGTCATCCGTCTGGGACTGGCAGGGCGCGTACGCGACCCGTCCGGCCGTGCAGGGCGTGACAGTGCTGTGTCTGGTTTTCGCGGCCGCCTGCGCCTGCCGGGCTGCGCGGCACGCGATCGGGCGCCGCCGGTATGGCTGGCTGGCGCTGGCGGTGGCGCTGACCGGCTGGGCAGTCGGCGAAATCATCTGGTCGGTCTACGACGTACGGCCCGCGGTCGAACACGCCAGCCATCCGGCCGCCGGAGAGATCGTGCTGCTGCTCTACCCGCTCGGTGCCTTCGCAGCGATGGTACTGCTCTCCAATCCGCCCGCCGGCCACAACTTGTGGCGGTTGGTGCTGGACGGCGTCATCGTGTCCATGTCCCTGTGGGTGGCGTCCTGGGTATTCGTTCTGGACAAGGTGCTGAAGACCGACAGCAGCTCGCGGCTGGTGACGGTGGTGCATGTCGGCTCCGACGTGGTGCTCATGACGACCGCGATCCTGCTCTTGTCGAGAACTCGTCCGGGTCGGCGGCGCAGCGTGAACCTGTTTGCCGGCGGAGTCGCAACCATCATGCTCGCCGACATGCTCGTTCTGTTCCAGACGGGGATCGGCAGTTACCACACCGGCGACGTGGTCGACGTGAGCCGGGTGGCCGGACTGGGCCTGATGGCACTGGCGGGCCTGGTCAGCGTGAAAGAGCCCGACGTCGTCAATACGGGCTCGGAGATCAGTTCCTATACCAGGCTGTGGCTGCCATATCTGCCGCTGTTGCTGGCCGCCGCCCTCGGGTTGGGGCACGCGCTGCGCCTGATGCGGCACGGTCCCCTGCTGGTCGGATTCGGCATCCTGGTCGCGGCGGTGCTGGCCCGCCAGTTCGTGGTGCTGGTCGAAAACCAGGGACTGCTGACCGAGGTGGCCGAGGAGGCCTTCCGGGACAGCCTGACCGGGCTGGCCAACCGCGCCAACTTCCTGCACAAGCTGGAGCAGGCCGTCGCCCGGCGCCGCGAGAGCTCCGCGCCGATCGCCGTCATGTGCCTGGACCTCGACAACTTCAAGTCGGTCAACGACGCACTCGGCCATCCGGCCGGCGACGAACTTCTGGTTCGGGTCGCCGGCCGGCTCACCACCACCCTGGGCGAACAGGGCACCGTCGCGCGGCTCGGTGGTGACGAATTCGCGGTACTCATCGAAGGCCCGGTGGAGGAGTCGCACGCGGCCGCCCAACGCGTACTCGAATCTTTCAATGCGGCAATCGTCGTCGACGGTGTTCCGTTGGCGGTTCGGCCCAGCATCGGTTTCACGGTGGCCGCTGCGGAATCCGATTACACCGTCGACGAACTGCTGCGCCATTCCGATCTGGCCATGTACGCCGCCAAACGCGAAGGCGGGCAATGCATCCGCAGCTTCGTGCCGGATCTGCCGCTGCCCTACGCGTTGCCCGAACTCAACGACGAGTCGATGCTGGCCCTGAAAAGCAGCCTGGAGAACGGCTTCGGCGGTGGTCGCCTGCACCGAAGCCCCACCCCCGCCAACGCGGCAGCGCTGGCGCGCGCGATCAAACCGCTTGCCGCCGGCCCGAAACCGGCGTCGGACGACGTTCACGACGTACCCAACGCGGTGCGGTGGCCACCCACCGCGGTACGAATCGGACTGGGAGCGTTGGCAATCGGTGTACTTGTCTTCGCGTCGACCTGCCTGCCCGACCCGCACGCCGACCACTCCCCGTTCTTCGCCAACGTCTTCTATCCGATCCTGAACTTCTGCGCGGCCGCGCTGATCGCTTATCGCGCCTACCGGTTGCCGGCCGACCGCGTGGCCTGGCTGCTGATCGCTGCCGGCACGGCGGTTTCCGCGCTGGGTGACGTCATCTATGCGAAATGGGTCCCGGACGGCCAGTCGCCGTCCGTCGCCGACCCCGCCTACCTGGCCTTCTATCCGCTGGTCTACGCCGGCCTGCTCATGCTGATGCAGTCGCGGCTGAAGCGGGTGCCCCTGCCGATCCGGCTGGACTGCGTGGTGTGCGGTTTGGTGATGGCTTCGGTGGCCGCCGCCCTGACCGCAGGGCCCATCCACACGGCCGCGATGAAAGCACCGGCCACTGTGCTGGTGGGTCTGATCTACCCGTGGCTCGACCTGGTGCTGGTGGCGCTGGCCGCCGGTATGCTTCCGATCCTCGGCTGGCGCCCTGAATTCCGCTGGGGCCTGTTGGTGATCGGGTTCGTCATGATCGCGGCCGCCGACACCGCATACCTGTTCGAGACTTCGGCTGGGTCCTACCGGGTCGGCACCATGCTCGACGCGTTCTGGCCCGCGTCCTATCTCCTGATCGCGGTAGCGAGTTGGACGGCGTGGTCGTCGGCGCCCCCGCTGCCCAGACGCTCGCTGGGGTCCTACGCCGCACCGGTGGCATGCACCATCGTCGCGCTCGCGGTCACCGCGATGAGCCACGAGTCACGGGCCGCGTCGATCCTGGCCGCACTCAGCCTGATCGCCGTCGCGGCGCGCTTTTCGGTGACTTTCCGCGAAGTGAGCATCATGGCCGAAAGCCACAAGCAGGCCATGACCGATCAACTGACCACCCTGCCCAATCGGCGCTCGCTGGCGACGATGCTGACCGCCGTACCGCTGACCCCGCCGCCGGGCATCGGACCCGCGTCGAACACCCGGAGGCCGGCTCGTCGAGCACTGCTGCTGCTGCAACTTCAAGAGTTCGACGAGATCAGCCAGACGGTCGGCCACCGCTTCAGCGACGACCTGCTGTGCCGGATCTCCGATCGTCTGACCCAGAACGTGCGTCGTGAGGACATGCTCGCCCGAGCGGGTGACGACGAATTCGCGATCCTGCTTGCCGAAGGCGCCGATCTGATCGCCGCACGCGCACAGGCGGGCCGGCTGCTGGAAGCGCTGAACGAGCCGTTCACGCTGGATCCGGTGACCGTGCAGGTCGATGCCCGAATCGCCATCGCCCTGTTCCCCGACCACTGTGAGCATCCGCAGGAACTGCTCAACCGTGCCGAGATGGCCCTTCCGCACGCCAGGTCCGCCAAGAGCAGGATCGCGGTGTACGACGCCGCGTATGAGCTTTACCGCGACAACGACCCCAGCCTGGTCGAGGAATTGCGCGCCGCGCTGACCGAAGGCAGCGAGCAGCTGACCTGCCACTACCAGCCCAAGATCAATGCGGGCGACGGCAGCGTGCACAGTGTGGAGGCGCTGCTGCGCTGGCATCACCCCCACCGCGGGCTGCTGCTGCCGGAGGAGTTCCTGCCGGCCGCCGAGCGGGCCGGCCTGATGCGCAAGGTGGCCAACCGCACCGTCCACCTCGCCCTCGAACAGACCCGGAGCTGGCGCGATCAGGGTGTGGCACTGACCGTGGCGGTCAACCTGTCGACCACCAACCTGCTGGACCTCGACCTCGTCGGCACCATCGAGCAGCAGCTGAAGACCCACGGTCTGCCCGCCGACGAGCTCATCATCGAGATCACCGAGAGCACGCTCGTCGACTCGGCGCGCTCCCGCAAAACGGTCGCCGCACTGCAGCGCCTCGGCGTACGGATCTCACTGGACGACTACGGCACCGGCTGGTCGTCGCTGGCCCGGCTGCAGGACGTCTCTGTCGATGAGTTGAAGCTCGACCGGGTGTTCGTGGCACGCCTGGCGCAGGACCCGCGCTCGGTGGCGATCGTGCGCTCGACGGTGGCGCTGGCCGAAAGCCTCGGCGCGGACCTGGTCGCCGAGGGCGTCGAGGACGAGGTGACGCTGCGGGCGTTGCGGCAGTACGGCTGCACCATCACTCAGGGGTTTGTGCACAGTCCCCCGTTGCCGGCCGGGGACCTGCTGCAGTGGATCGCCGAGCACGCCCCCGAACAAGCCCCCGAACAGGCGGTCGCCACCGACTAGAACAGCTCCTTGGCCAGCAGCTCCAGGGTGGCTACCCGGGCTGGTCCCGTCCTGGGATCAGTGCCGCGGCGGGCTGACGCCACTGGGTGCACCATCACCTCGTCGACGTCGAAATGCTCGGCCAGCGCCCGCACCTGCTCGGCTGCCTCCGACGGCGAGCCGACGACCGCGCGGGACATCCCGCTGTCCACGATGTGCTGCTGTTGCGGCGTGAGGGTGGCCTGGTGTGCCTCTTCGACGAGCTGCACCGGACCCAAGGGCTGCCCGGTACGCAGCCGGGCCATCATCTGCAGGTTCGGCAAGATCAATTCCCTTGCCTCATCCAGGGTTTCGGCCACCGAAGCGTTCACCGTCAGGAAGGTGACCGGCCGGGGTGTGAGATCGCTGGGCCGGAAATGGCTGCGGTAGTACTGCAACGCCTCTTCGGTGCCCTGGCCCGAGAAGTGGTGGGCGAACACGTAGGGCAGGCCTTTGGCGGCGGCCAGGCGCGCGGAATACATCGACGAGCCGAGCAACCAGAGTCGCGGTTCGCCGGCGGCCGCCGGTGTGGCCTTGAGCGTGTAATCCCCCGAACGCAGCGGCACCCGCACGCCGCGGGCGCTCATCAGCGCGACCACGTCGTCGAGGTACTCGGGGAAGTTCTCGATGTCGCGGTCGTCGCGGCCGCCGCGCAGTGCGTAGGACGTGACGGGGTCGGAGCCGGGGGCACGGCCGATGCCGAGGTCGATACGGCCCGGCGCGGCCGCCTCCAGCAGGGCGAACTGCTCGGCTACCGCCAGCGGCGCGTGGTTGGGCAGCATCACCCCGCCGGAGCCCAGGCGCAACTGGTCGGTCTGCGCGGCGAGGTAGGCGATCAGGACGGGTGGGCTGGTGGCGCCCACCGAGGGCATGTTGTGGTGTTCGGCGACCCAGTAGCGGGTGAAACCCAGCCGGTCGGCGGTCTGCGCCAGCGACACCGTGGCCGCGAGCGCGTCGCCGGTGGACTGGTCACTGCGTACCGGGACCAGGTCAAGGACGGAAAGACGCACGGTCGGCACAACGCGCCCTGCGGGGAAGATGTTCCCCGGCTCAGTAGTTCAGCAGCGTGAAGGAGTTGACGATCATGTCGAATTGCTCCTGGGAGATGGGCGCACCGCCGGGAATGCTGTCGCTGGCCAGGAACTGGGTGCGCTGCGTGTACGGCTGAAACCGCTTGAAGTAGTTGGCGAATCCGAGCCCGTGGTCGAGGCGGGCCAGTTTGAGTTCCCCCGCCAGGACCGTCGCACCCAGCAGCGCGAGGCTGGTGCCCTGGCCGGACAGCGGCGAGGCGCAGTACGCGGCGTCGCCGACCAGCGCAACCCGCCCGATTGACCAGTGGTCCATCACGATCTGCGACATCTCGTCGAAGTAGAAATCCGGTGCCTCACGCATGAGTTCCAGCAGCTGCGGTCGGACCCAGCCGTCGTCGGCCATCCGCCGTTCCAATTCGGCGAACTGAGCTTCGGTGTCGCGGTAGTCGATTCGCAGTTCGGGGTCCATGAACCCCAGCATCGCCCGCGCCTCGGAGTTGCGGCGCGCACTGTAGATTCCGGCCATGCTGGAGTCGCCGTAATGCCATTTCTGCCAGTAGTCCAGGTCCAGGAAGTTCGGCACGGTGAAGATCGCCGCAAATGTGCCGAGCCGCTTGATAAATCGTTCTTCGGGACCGAACACCAGCCGGCGCACGTTGGAGTGCAGGCCGTCGGCGCCGATCACCAGATCGAAGCTGCGGGCATCGGAATTCTCGAAGGTGACGTTGACCGCGGGACCGAGGTTCTCCAGCGTGTCGATGGTGTCGTCGAACCGGAACTCGGTCTTCAATTTCGTTTCGTCGTACAGCAATCCGACCAGGTCGTCGCGCAGCAGCTCGATGTCCGGGTTGTTGATCGGCCCACCCGTCGGCGTCGCCTCGGTGTCCTCCGACAGCAGGTTGCCGTCCCGGTCGACCACCGAGGATCCCCGGATGTTCGTCTTGCAGTTCTCGGCCGCGTTCCGCAGACCCATCCGGTCGAGCACCTCGAGCGCCGGGCCGCGCACGTCGATCGCCTGACCACCCGGCCGCAAACCCGGATAGCGCTCCACCACCGTGACCGCATAGCCATTGCGCTGCAGCCAGTACGCGGCGGTGAGACCCGCCACACTGGCACCGGACACCAGGACCGATTCCACCATTACTTGATTCCTGCCAGCTTCTTCGCGTCTTGGAAAACCTGATCGAGCATTGCCGGAGTCAACCTACCTGTGAACATGTTCTGCTGGCTCGGGTGGTAGCAGCCCAGCAGCCGCGCGCCCGACGGCAGCTCGGCGACGGCGCCGTGGCCGAATTTCGGCTTGCCTGCCCCGCCGGTGAGCCGCAACGCGATCTGCCAGGCGAACCCGCCCAGCGCCACCACCACCCGGACGTACGGGGCCACCAGCCGCCACTCGGCGTCCAGCCAGGGCGCGCAGGTGTCCCGCTCCGCCGGCGTCGGGGCGTTGGCCGGTGGCGCACAGCGAACCGGCGCCGCGATCCGAATGTCCTTGGTGCGCAACCCGTCCGCGGCATCCACGCTGGTGGGTTGGTTCACCATTCCGGCCCGGTACAGGGCCGCGTAGAGCTGGTCGCCGGAACGGTCGCCGGTGAACATCCGGCCGGTCCGGTTGGCCCCGTGCGCGGCCGGGGCCAACCCGACGATCAACAGCCGCGGCCGCTCCGACCCCCAGCCCGGCACCGGACGTCCCCAGTACGGCTGGTCGGCGAAGGCGCGCCGTTTGGCCAACGCGACGTCCTCGCGCCAGGTGACCAGCCTGGGGCAGGCCCGGCACACGCTGATGTCGGCGTCGAGCTCGGCGATCGTTTTCGCGGTGTTCGCCAGCGCCGCGACGCCGGCGACGTCGGCGGCCACGGGTGTCCTCGGCGTCGCCCGGTCACCCGGCCATCCGGACCCCGGCGGCACCGGCGACGCGTAACTCTGCCCGGTATTGGGATGCATGAGCACACGACCATCCTGCCCGGCCGGGAAAATCGGTGGTTTCGGTTGTGGCTTTGGCGCTAGATTCAGCCGCGATATCCCATGACCGAAAAAAGCCGCGGCCCGGCATTTCTGCTCCTGTTCGCCACCCTGTTGGCGTGTGCGGGCGATGGCATCTCGATCGTCGCCTTCCCCTGGCTGGTGCTGCAGCGGCAGGGCAGCGCGGGTCAGGCGTCGATCGTGGCCGGCGCGACGACGCTGCCCCTGCTGTTCTCCACCCTGTTGGCGGGGACGGCGGTTGACTACTTCGGTCGCCGGCGGGTGTCGATGGTCGCCGACGCGCTGTCGGGTTGCGCGGTGGCCGCCGTCCCGGTGATCGCCTGGGCGTACGGCACCGAGGCGGTCAACGTGGCCGTCTTGGCAGCTTTGGGCGCGTGTGCGGCCGCCTTCGACCCGGCCGGGATCACCGCCCGCCAGTCGATGCTGCCGGAGGCGGCCGCCCGGGCGGGCTGGTCGCTGGACCGGGTCAACAGCGTCTATGAGGCGATCCTGAACCTTGCTTTCATGGTCGGTCCGGGTATCGGTGGCCTGATGATCGCCACGGTGGGTGGCGTCAACACGATGTGGATCACCGCCGGGGCATTCGGGTTGTCCATCGTGGCGATCGCCCTGCTGCGGCTGGACGGCGCCGGCAAGCCAGTGCACGAATCGCGGCCCGACGGCCTGTGGTCGGGGATCTCCGAGGGCATGCGCTTCGTCTGGAGCCTGCGGGTACTGCGCACACTGGCGTTGATCGACCTCACCGTCACGGCGCTGTACCTGCCGATGGAGAGCGTGCTGTTTCCCAAGTACTTCAGCGACCGCCACCAACCGGGTCAGCTGGGCACGGTGCTGATGGCGCTGTCGCTGGGAGGCCTGGTCGGTGCGCTGGGCTATGTGGCACTGGTCAAGCGGTTTTCGCGGCGCGCCATCATGCTGACCGCGGTGCTCACCCTCGGTGTGGCGGCGGCCGTGATCGCACTGTTGCCGCCGTTACCCGTCATTCTGCTGCTGGTCGGATTGGTGGGTCTGGTCTACGGGCCGATTCAGCCGATCTACGCCTACATGATCCAGACGCGGGCGCCGGCACATCTGCGGGGCCGGGCGGTCGGGGTGATGACGTCGCTGGCCTATGCGGCAGGCCCCTTGGGGTTGTTGCTGGCCGGGCCGCTGACCGATGCCGCCGGCTTGCACGTGGCGTTTCTCGCGCTGGCGCTGCCGATCCTGGTCACCGGGGTGTTCTGTATCCGGCTGCCGTCGCTGCGGGAGCTGGACCGGGTGCCCTCGCCCGTCTAGGGACCCAGGATCCGGCGCTTCTGCTGCTCGAATTCCTCGTCGGTGAGCACACCGCGCTGCCCAGGACCGCGAGGGGAACCTGGCTGCGATATCCAGACGCGAATTTCGCGGTGAGGTTCCCCTCGCGGTCTTTGAGTGTCGTTCAAGTCGCTCGGCTGCCGCGCTCAGCGCGTTTGCGCGGCCGTAGGATCGTTCCGGTGAGTACCGGTTTGCTGGAGGCGCTGATCGCCGAACTGCCCGAGGGAATGGTGGTCACCGATCCCGCCGTCACCGAGGGTTACCGGCAGGACCGAGCGCTGGACCCGTCGGCGGGCAAGCCGCTGGCCGTGGTCCGGCCGCGGCACACCGACGAGGTGCAGACGGTGGTGCGGTGGGCGGCGGCGCACAAGGTGCCGGTAGTGACCCGCGGCGCGGGCAGCGGCCTGTCCGGCGGGGCGACGGCGGTGGACAACGGAATCGTGCTGTCGACCGAGAAGATGCGCGACATCACCATCGACCCGGTGACCCGCACCGCGGTGTGTCAGCCGGGTCTGTTCAACGCCGAGGTGAAGAAGGCGGCCGCCTCGTACGGGCTGTGGTACCCGCCGGATCCGTCGTCGTACGAGATCTGCAGCATCGGCGGCAACATCGCCACCAACGCCGGCGGCCTGTGCTGCGTGAAGTACGGCGTCACCACCGACTACGTGCTGGGCATGCAGGTGGTGCTGGCCGACGGCACGGCCGTCCGGCTAGGCGGACCCCGGTTGAAAGACGTTGCGGGACTTTCTCTTACCAAGCTGTTCGTCGGCAGCGAGGGAACGCTGGGCATCGTCACGGAAGTGACGCTGCGGCTGCTGCCGGCGCAGAACGCGTCAAGCATCGTGGTGGCCAGCTTCGCCTCCGTCGAGTCGGCGGTGGACGCGGTGCTCGGGGTCAGCGCGCGGCTGCGGCCGTCGATGCTGGAGTTCATGGACCAGGTGGCCATCAACGCGGTCGAGGACACCTTGCGGATGGACCTGGACCGGTCGGCGGCCGCGATGCTGGTGGCCGGTTCGGACGAACGCGGGCGCGCCGGCACCGAGGACGCCGAGCTGATGGCCGCGGTCTTCGCCGAACATGGCGCGACGGAAGTGTTTTCCACCGATGACCCGGATGAGGGCGAGGCATTCGTCGCCGCCCGCCGGTTCTGCATACCGGCGGTGGAGGCCAAGGGATCGCTGTTGCTCGAAGACGTCGGGGTGCCGCTGCCGGCGCTGGGCGCCCTGGTGACCGGCATCGCCCGGATCGCCGACGAGCGGGACCTGATGATCTCGGTGATCGCCCACGCCGGTGACGGGAACACACACCCGTTGCTGGTGTTCGACCCGGCAGATGCGGCGATGGCCGAGCGGGCCCAGCTGGCCTACGGCGAGATCATGGATTTGGCGGTCGATCTGGGCGGGACCATCACCGGTGAACACGGGGTCGGCCGGCTGAAGCGGCCGTGGCTGGCCGACTACCTCGGACCAGACGTCATGGACCTGAACCGGCGCATCAAGGCGGCGCTGGACCCCGACGGAATCCTCAACCCGGGCTCGGGAATCTAAGGGCCTTTTTCGCCCCCGTCGAGCGTGAACCTGGCTTCACGCTCGACGCCCAACGTGAAACCAGCTTCACGCTCGCGCGGCGGCTGGGCGTTGACATGTTGGCCGAGGTGTCGTACCAATAGGACATGACTGCGGTTATGTCTCACGAGGCCCCGGTGAAGTTCGAGTTGGCCACCGCCGAGAGCTGGGCGAACCCCTGGCCGATGTACCGGGCGCTGCGCGACCGCGACCCGGTGCATCACGTCGTGCCGGCGGGACGCCCCGACCACGACTACTACGTGCTGTCCCGGCACGCCGACGTCTGGGCGGCGGCCCGCGACCATGAGACGTTCTCCTCAGCCGAGGGCCTGACGATCAACTACGGCGACCTGGACATGATCGGGCTGCGCGACAACCCGCCCATGGTGATGCAGGATCCGCCGGTGCACACCCAGTTCCGCAAGCTGGTGTCCCGCGGCTTCACGCCACGCCAGGTGGAGGCCGTCGAACCCAAGGTGCGCGAGTTCGTCGTCGAGCGCATCGAGAACATCCGGGCGCGCGGCGAGGGCGACATCGTCGCCGAGCTGTTCAAACCGCTGCCGTCGATGGTCGTTGCGCACTATCTCGGTGTCCCGCAACAGGATTGGGCGCAATTCGACGGCTGGACCCAGGCGATCGTCGCGGCCAACACCGCCGAGGGCGGAATCGTCGGCGCGCTGGAAACCGTCGGCGACGCGGTCGGGAACATGATGGCCTACTTCACCGCGCTGATCGAGCGACGCCGCACCGAACCGGAGGACGACACGATTTCGCACCTGGTGGCGGCCGGACTCGGCGCCGACGGTGACATCTCCGGCATCCTGTCGATCCTGGGCTTCACCTTCACCATGGTGACCGGAGGCAACGACACCGTCACCGGAATGCTCGGTGGCTCAATGCCTTTGCTGCACGAGCGGCCCGACCAGCGCCAGCTGCTGGTCGACGACCCGGACCTGATCCCCGACGCCGTCGAGGAACTGCTGCGGCTGACCTCGCCGGTGCAGGGCCTGGCCCGCACCGTCACGAGCGACGTGACGATCAGGAACACCACCATCCCGGCCGGCCGGCGGGTGCTGCTGCTGTACGGTTCGGCCAACCGCGACGAGCGCCAATACGGCGACAACGCCGGGGAACTCGACGTCACCCGCCGACCGCGCAACATCCTGACCTTCAGCCACGGCGCACACCACTGCCTGGGGTCGGCGGCGGCCCGGATGCAATCGCGGGTCGCCCTGGGTGAACTGTTGAGCCGCTGCCCGGGGTTCGAGGTCGACGCGGCCAACGTCGTGTGGTCCGGCGGCCACTACGTCCGGCGGCCGCTGTCGGTTCCGATCCGGGTCCGCACCTGATGGCCGGTGACTGGCTGGGTGAGCGGCGCACCGAGGTCGCGGCGGACCGGATCCTCGACGCCGCCGAACAATTGTTCACCGAGCACGACCCGGCGTCGGTCGGCATGAACGAAATCGCCAGGGCCGCAGGCTGTTCCCGGGCGACGCTGTACCGGTATTTCGACAGCCGGGAGTCGTTGCGCACCGCCTACGTGCACCGCGAGACGCATCGATTGGGACGCGAGCTGCTGCCGTTGATCGAGCGGATCGAGGATCCGCGGGAGAAGCTGGTCGCCAGCATCACCGCCACCTTGCGGATGGTTCGCGAAAACCCGGCGTTGGCAGCATGGTTCGGGTCCAGCCGGTTGCCGATCGGCGGTGAAATGGCCGGACAGTCGCAGGTGATCACCACGCTGGCTTCCGGGTTCATCAGCTCATTGGGGCCCGACGACCCGTCGACCATCGAGCGCCGCGCCCGATGGGCGGTGCGGGTGATCATCTCGCTGCTGATGTTCCCCGGCCGCGACGAGGACGACGAGCGGGCGATGATCGAGGAGTTCGTGGCCCCGGTGGTGGCGCCGGTATCCACCCTGAGCTGACCGGGTGATCAGATCAGGCCACCCAATAAGCCTGCGACTTGATGGATTTCCTCGGAATCCCGAAGTCCTCCCGCAGCACCTTGACGACCGAGCGCGTGGTCCGGCTGTCGCAGGCCACCCAGCCGAAATGACAGCCCCCGTCGCACGCCGCCGACCGCACCGCCTCGAGCAGCGCCCCGCCATTGCGGTCCACCCAGGTGACATCGGCCTTGCGCGCCACCGGCAGGTGCTTGTCGTCGTCGCAGCCGGCCTCCAGGAACACCTGGGCGGGAGCATCGCCGATCGCCGCGAGCAGCGAATTGATCGCGGGCAGTGAAGCGCAGTCGCCGACGATGATGTACCCGGCCGGGCGCGGATCGGGGACGGCGAACTTACTGCCCATCACCGTCGCTTCGATAATGTCGCCGGGCTGGGCCGCCCGCGCCCAATGGGATGCGATTCCGTCGTGCAGCGCGAACTCGATGTCGAAGGTGTCGGCGTCCGGGTCGGGATTGACCAGCGTGTAGCCGCGCTGGTGCGACTTGTCACCGTCGGCGAACCACAACCGAATCCACATCGTCGGATGCACCTCGTGCGCGGCGAGCAACCCGCCCCCCTCGAAGCTCAACCGGTGGTAGTGGTCGCTGATTTCTTCCCGACCGGTCACGGTGAGCCGATAATCCCCCGCTCGCAGGAGCTTCAGCACCGCCCCGGCGAAGCCTCGAGACGTCTTGTGTTCGCTCAACTGTCCTGACCCTTCGTCACCATGGCATCCAACTTAGGTTAGGGTAACCATTCCAGTTGGATCGAACCCGGGTGCGACGATCCGGGGTCTAGGCAGAGCCGGCACCTCCGGAACCACCGGAGCCGCCGGAGCCGCCGGAGCCTCCCGTAGAGTTGCCGACCCCGGTCGGGGCGTCGCCGGTCTTGCCGGCAACCCCGTCACCGCCACCGGTGCCGGTTTTGCCGCTGGAACCCGTTCCGCCGATTCCGCCGGTACCACCGGAGCCACCGTTGCCGCCGAATCCGCCCAGGTTGCCACCGGTTCCATTGCCGCCGGTACCGCCGGTGCCGCCGGTACCACCCTGGCCGCCGGTACCGCCGGTTCCGGCCGTGTTCGTTCCGCCCGCACCGCCGGTACCGCCCTTACCGCCGTGACCGGCGTTCGCGGCGGCTCCGCCGCTGGCCGCGCCGGCTGCCCCGGCCCCGCCGGCGCCGCCCTGGCCTCCGGTGCCGCCCACGCCGGCGGTGTGGCCGGCGGTGACCGTGGCACCACCCACTCCGCCGCCGCCGCCCTGGCCCCCGGCTCCGCCGACGCCCGCGGCCCCTCCGGAACCGCCGGTGCCCACCGCGCCGCCCGCACCCCCGACGCCACCGTTGCCGCCGGACCCGCCGGCGCCCGCGTTGTTGCTGCCGTCATCGGCGAACCCGGCACCGCCGCCACCGCCCTGGCCGCCGATCCCGCCGATTCCGCCCTTGCCGTTGGTGGCACCGACGACCGCGGTACCGCCGGTGCCGCCGGCTCCGCCCTGCCCGCCGACGCCGCCGGTCGACCCCGCCCCGCCGGTCGCCCCGACGGCGCCGATTCCACCGGACCCTCCGGCGCCACCGGCACCGCCTGCGCCGGCGGTGTTGCCGGTTGTAGTGGTCGCCCCACCCTGGCCGCCGACGCCACCCTTGCCACCGGCTCCTGCAGCGCCGGCGCTACCTCCCGAACCGCCCGTTCCCGCCGCACCACCGTCGCCGCCGACGCCGCCGGCGCCGCCGGTGCCACCGGAGCCCGCATTGTTGCCGCCGCCTTCATTGGCTCCGACGCCACCGGCGCCACCTTGGCCACCGACGCCCCCGATACCGCCCTGGCCGTTGGTAGCCCCGGATACCGCGGAACCGCCGGAACCGCCGGTACCGCCCTGCCCCCCGCCACCTCCGGCCGAGCCCGGAGCGCCGGTGGCACCCACGGCCCCGGCGCCGCCCGCACCGCCCTGCCCGCCGGCTCCGGCGGTGTTGCCGTTGGTATTCGTGGCCCCGCCCGCGCCGCCGATCCCGCCCTTGCCGCCGGCCCCGGCCGCCCCGGCACTGCCACCTGACCCGCCACTGCCCAGTGCGCCACCGGCGCCCCCGACTCCGCCGGTCCCTCCGGTGCCGCCGGCGCCTGCGTTGTTGCTGCCGTCATCGGCGAACCCGGCACCTCCGGCACCGCCTTGGCCGCCGCCGCCCCCGATACCACCGTTGCCCCGGACGGCACCGGTCACCGCGCCGCCGCCGGTGCCACCGGCACCGCCCTGTCCACCGACACCACCGACAGATCCTGTCCCGTTGGGCCCGCTCGCGGCGCCGGCACCGCCGGCACCCCCCTGGCCGCCATCGCCGCCGGCACCCGAGGTATTACCCGCGGTAGCCGTGGCGCCACCCACGCCGCCGTTGCCACCCAGACCACCGGCTCCAGCCGCGCCCGCGGTGCCGCCGATACCGCCACTGCCCGCAGCGCCGCCCACGCCGCCGACACCACCGCCCCCGCCGGTTCCGCCGGCGCCCGCGTTGTTGCTCCCGCCGTCGGTGAATCCAGCGCCGCCGGTACCGCCCTGGCCGCCGGTACCTCCGATGCCCCCGTTACCACTGAGAGCAAGCCCCATGGCTTTCCCACCGGCGCCACCGGCGCCACCCTGCCCACCGACACCACCGGCAGAGCCCGCCGCGCTCGGCGCGCTCACTGCACCGACACCACCGGCACCACCCTGTCCACCGGCACCGCCCGCACCGGCAACGTCCCCGGCCTGGGTCGCGGCCCCGCCCAAGCCGCCAACGCCGCCGGTTCCGCCGGCGCCCGCCGCGCCCGCACTGCCGCCCGAACCGCCGCTGCCCGCCGCACCACCGGCGCCGCCGACACCGCCGGTCCCGCCGATTCCGCCGCTGCCCGCGTTGTTGCCACCGTCGTCGGTGAAGCCGGCGCCACCGACTCCGCCCTCGCCACCGGCACCGCCGGCGCCTCCGACGCCGTTCGTGGCCCCGGCCACCGCACCGCCGCCCGCACCGCCGGTGCCACCCTGCCCGCCGACACCACCGGCAGACCCGACGCCGCCGGCCGTACCCGTCGCTCCCGTAGCGCCCTGACCGCCGGCTCCGCCGGCGCCGCCGGCACCAGCGGTGTGCCCGGTGGTGGTTGTCGCTCCGCCCACGCCGCCGTCGCCGCCCTTGCCTCCTGCGCCCGCGGTGCCAGCACCGCCCCCGGCGCCGCCGCTGCCCGCTGCACCGCCCGCGCCGCCGGCACCACCGGTCCCGCCGGTTGCGCCCGCGCCCGCATTGTTGCTGCCGTCATCGGCGAATCCCGCACCGCCGACACCGCCCTGACCACCGGCACCGCCGGCGCCGCCGACGCCGTTCGTGGCGCCTCCCCCCGCACCACCACCGGTGCCGCCTGCCCCGCCCTGCCCACCGACTCCGCCGGCGGCCGCCGCGCCTCCGACGACGCCGACGGCGCCGGTCCCACCGGCGCCGCCCTGGCCGCCGACACCGCCCGCGCCGCCCGACTTGCCCGCGATGGTCGTCGCGCCACCCACTCCGCCATCACCAGCGGCACCGCCGGCGCCGCCGACACCCGCGGTGCTAGCGGTGCCACCGCTGCCCATCGCGCCGCCGGCACCACCCACACCCCCGTTACCACCGGCGCCGCCGGCGGTCGGGGCGTTGACCCCGTCATCACCAAATCCGGCGCCGCCCTTGCCGCCGGCACCGCCGGTCCCGCCCACGCCCCCGGCGCCGGCCGTGCCACCGGCACCCGAGTTTCCGCCGGCCCCGCCGTGACCACCGGCCGCGCCGGCGCCGCCGGTGCCGCCGTTCAAGGTTGCGGTCGTGCTGTTCTGCCCCTGCAGTCCGGCGCCGCCGGTACCGCCGGCACCACCCTTACCGCCCGTGCCGTAGCCGCCGTCCACACCCGCCGCACCACCGGTACCGGCCTTGCCGCCGGCACCCGCGGCACCACCGGTACCACCGGCGCCGCCGGCGGTCGCGGCGTTGGTGCCGTCATCGGCAAACCCGGTACCGCCCTGGCCGCCGGCCCCACCGGTGCCGCCCACGCCGCCGGCACCGGCCGTGCCACCGGTACCCGAACCACCGCCGGCGCCCCCGTGACCACCCGCGCCGCCATTGCCGCCGGTGCTGCCGTTGACACCCGCGGTCGTACTGGTCTGCCCCTGCAGACCGGCGCCTCCGGTACCACCGGCACCACCCTTACCGCCCGTGCCGTAGCCGCCGTCCACCCCCGCCGCGCCACCGGTACCGGCCTTCCCGCCGGCACCCGCGGCACCACCGGTACCGCCATCACCACCGGCAGTCGCGGCGTTGGTCCCGTCGTCAGCAAACCCGGTACCGCCCTGGCCACCCGCGCCCCCGGTACCGCCGACGCCCCCGGCGCCAGCCGTGCCACCAGCACCCGAACCACCGCCGGCACCGCCCTGACCACCGGCCCCGCCATTGCCGCCGGTACCACCGCTGAGGCCCGCGGTGGTACTGGTCTGCCCCTGCAGACCGGCGCCTCCGGTACCACCGGCACCACCCTTACCGCCCGTGCCGTAGCCGCCGTCCACCCCCGCCGCGCCACCGGTACCGGCCTTCCCGCCGGCACCCGCGGCACCACCGGTACCGCCATCGCCACCGGCAGTCGCGGCGTTGGTCCCGTCATCGGCAAACCCGGTACCGCCCTGGCCACCCGCGCCACCGGTACCGCCCACGCCGCCGGCGCCGGCCGTGCCACCGGTACCCGAACCACCGCCGGCACCGCCTTGACCGCCGGCCCCGCCATTGCCGCCGGTGCTGCCGTTGACACCCGCGGTGGTACTCGTCTGCCCCTGCAGACCGGCGCCGCCAGTGCCTCCGGCGCCACCCTTACCGCCCGTGCCGTAGCCGCCGTCCACCCCCGCCGCGCCACCGGTACCGGCCTTCCCGCCGGCACCCGCGGCACCACCAGTGCCGCCATCGCCACCGGTAGTCGCGGCGTTGGTCCCGTCGTCAGCAAACCCGGTACCGCCCTGGCCACCCGCGCCACCGGTACCTCCCACGCCCCCGGCGCCGGCCGTGCCACCGGCAGCGGAATTACCGCCCGCACCGCCCTGACCACCGGCCGCTCCGTTGCCGCCGGTACCACCATCGACGCCCGCCGTGGTACTGGTCTGGCCCTGCAGGCCGGCCCCGCCGGTACCACCGGCACCACCCCTACCGCCTGTGCCGTAACCGCCGGCGAGACCACCGCCGCCGCTGCCCGCCCCGCCGCCGGCACCCGCGGCACCACCGGTGCCGCCGTTGCCGCCGACGGTGGCGGCGTCCAAACCGTCATCAGCAAACCCGGTGCCGCCCTGGCCACCGGCACCCCCGGTACCGCCGACACCGCCACCGCCACTGGCACCGCCGGTGATGGCGGCGCCCCCGACACCGCCCTGGCCACCCGCGCCACCGTCTCCACCCAGGCCGCCGGCCAGGCCCGCCGTGGTACTCGTCAGCCCCTGCGCGCCGGCACCGCCAGTGCCGCCCTGGCCACCCTGGCCGCTCGCGCCACTCGCCCCGGCGGCGCCGAACAACCCGCCGGCTCCGCCGGCACCCGCTATTCCTCCGGTTCCACCGGTGCCTCCGGTTCCGCCGGTACCCGCGTTGCCCACACCGACACCGCCGGTGCCGCCCTGGCCGCCTTGGCCTCCGGCGCCGCCGGCGCCTCCGGTTCCCCCGATCAGCGACTGAACCGCGCCCCCGATCCCACCGGCTCCGCCAGTGCCACCGTGACCTCCGACTCCGCCGCCCGGACCCGTTGCGCCGATGCCACCCGCCCCGCCGGCTCCGCCGTCACCCGCGGAGCCACCGAAGAGTGCGGCAACAGCTCCACCCGAACCGCCGGACCCGCCGTCGAAACCGCCGGCCGCGCCGGCCCCGCCGGCTCCGCCCGCTCCACCACTGCCGTAGATCACCCCGCTGTTGCCGCCGGCACCGCCCGCACCACCGATGCCGGTGACGCCGGCGCCACCCGCGCCGCCAGCTCCACCGTTGCCGAAGAATCCTGCGGACCCACCGACGCCCCCGGCAGCGCCGGCACCGCCAACGCCGCCGGTACCCCCAGCGCCGTAGAAGAACGAACCCGCACCGCCCCGGCCCCCGACTGCGCCGGCGCCCCCGATGCCGCCGGTCCCACCGGTGCCGAACAAGAAGGCGGCCGAGCCCCCGTCACCGCCTGCCGCCCCGGTCCCACCTGCGCCGCCGGCGCCGCCGCTGCCGAAGAAGATTCCGGCCGCGCCACCGGTACCGCCGGCCTGGCCGGGGGCTCCGGAACCGCCGTTCCCCCCGTTGCCGAACAAGATTCCACCGGCACCGCCGGCTTGCCCGGTACCGGCCGCCCCGTTGGTGCCGTCGCCGATCAGCGGGCGGTTCAACAGGAACCTGGTCGGGGCGTTGATCAATAGCAGAATGTCGTCGACCAGTATTTGCAGTGGGTTGACACTGGCCGCCTCGGCCGCCCAGTAGGCGTTGCCCGCACCGGTCAGAGCCTGCACGAATTCGCTGTGGAATGCCGACACCTGGGCGCTGACCAGCTCATAGTCCTGGGCGAAACCGCCGAACAGCCGCGCTATCGACTCGGACACCTCGTCGGCCGCCGCGGGCAACACCTGGGTGGTTGCCGCGGCTGCCGCCGCGTTGGCCTGGCTGATCGTCGCGCCGAGCCCGGCCAGGTCCGCGGACGCCGCCGCAAAGGCCTCGGGCACAGCGATCAAGTAGAAGGACATCCGGGCTCCCCTGGCGTTCGACGGCACCAACAGCTCACGATCGTTGCAGAACTCTACGCGTGTCTGATACGGGGCTTAGCCGGAACACGAAAGACAGTGAAAATACCGAGATTTCGCTGCGGCAGACCTATCGAACCCGGGTGAAACGGTGCAGCAGCCAGGCCAGCGGGATGGTCACCACCATGGTGGCGATGAACAGGTTCAGCATCGGGCCGGTGTACACATGTGCCCGCACGATGTAGACCATCGCGAATTCCATTGTGATCAGGTGGATCAGGAAGATCTCGTAGGAGATCTCGCCGAGCCAGACCATCGGCCGGCTGGCCAGCGCCCGCGAATACCAGCCCTGATCGCCAAGGGCCAGTGGCGCCACCGCAAGCGTGGCGATGACGGCGTAGAAACCGGTCTTCCACAGCGCTTCCGGCAACGAGGCCGGCGAGGTGGTGGGCGCGCCGGCGATCGGAGTGGAGACGATGAAGTAGCAGATCACCGCGAGCGGGATGGCCACGAATGCGTAGCAGCGCACCCCCATCTGCTGCAGCACCGTCAGCATCATGCCGCCCAGGAACCAGGCCAGGTACGTGGGTAGCCACAGCCGCGCGCCGTCGGGGAAGAACCGGTCGATGTGCACCAGCACCAGCCAGCCCGGGCTGATCAGAGTCAACGCCGCCAGCGCCGCGAGAACCAGCTTGGGTTGCCACCGTCGCCGGCAGAGCAGCACCAGCAGCAGGTAGGCCAGCAGCGGCAGCGTCACATAGAAGGCCGCCTCGACCGCCAGGCTCCACATCTGGGTCAGGCCCTGATGCAGGTACTTGCCGAGGTAGCCGTCGGTGTAAATCTGTGTGAGCGTGAGGTTTCGGGTCAGGCCCAACCAGCTGTGCCCGGGATTCGGTCCCGCCTCGCGGTAGTGGTAGAGCACATAGGCGATTAGGACGGTGACGACGTAGGCCGGCATGATGCGCCGCACCCGGTTACGCGCATAACGACGCACCGACGGCCACGGACTGCCGGTGGCGGCCGATTTCACCCAGGGCCGGAACAGCAGGAATCCGGACAGGACGAAGAACATCGGTACGCCGATTTCCATCCGCGCACCGACCAGACCCCAGTAGCCGTGGGTGTATTTACCGGTGGTGTAGGCGGCGTGGGTGCCCACCACCAGCAACGCCGCGACGGCACGGACACCGGTCAGCGACGCCACCCGGTCGACGCCAGCAGTCTGCTCGAGACCGCCCTGGGCGTCCTCGGCTTCCGACACCGTCATGCGTCGCGCTTCCGGGCCGGCTTGCCCTGGCCGGGGGGTTTCCTGGGTGTGCGAGTGTTGTCCGAGCGCCGGTCCGGGCGGAGATTGATCAGCACCCCTGAGATACGGGTCTGCTCAAGCTTTTTCAGCACCGCCCGGGGTAGCTTGGCCGGGAGTTCCACCATGGAGAAGTCCGGACCGATCGCGATATGACCGAAATCGCTGCGGTGCAGACCCCCCTCGTTGGCGATCGCGCCGACGATCGCACCCGGGCCGATGCGGTGCCGCTTACCCACGTCAATTCGGTATGTGGTGAAAGGCTTTGTCTGTCTTGGCCTTTCCGGGCGCTCGCGGTTCTCGTCGCGTTCCTTGCGTTCTTTGCGCCGCTCCGGCGGCGGATCCGGTGCCAGCAGGAAAGCCTCACCGTCGCGAGATTGCAACGCCAGCGCTGCGGCGATGTCGGCCATCGGCACGTCGTGCTCGCGTTCGTAGTCCTCCACCAGCCGGCGGAACAGCTCGATGCCCTGGCTGCCGAGTGCGTCGGTGATCGAGTCGGCGAACTTAGCGACCCGCTGCGCGTTGACGTCCTCCACGGTCGGCAGTTCGGCCTCGACAAGCGTTTGCCGCGTGGCCTTTTCAATCGCCTTGAGCAGGTGGCGCTCCCGGGGCGAGACGAACAACAGCGCGCTGCCGGACCGCCCGGCGCGGCCGGTGCGCCCGATGCGGTGTACGTAGGACTCGGTGTCGTGGGGAATGTCGTAGTTGAGCACGTGCGAGATGCGCTCCACATCCAGCCCGCGGGCGGCGACGTCGGTGGCCACCAGGATGTCAATGCTTCCGTCTTTGAGTGCGGCGATCGTTCTCTCCCGCTGCCCTTGCGGGATGTCCCCGTTGATGGCCGCCGCGGAAAAGCCTCGGGCGCGCAGCCTTTCGGCCACCTCCTCGGTGGCCTGCTTGGTGCGCACGAAGACGATCATCGCCTCGAACGGCTCGACCTCGAGCACCCGCGTCAGGGCATCCATCTTGCGCGGGCCCGCCACCTGGATGTAGCGCTGCGAAATGTTCTCAGCGGTCGCGGTTTTCGCTTTGGAGGTGACTTCCAGCGGATCGTGCAGATATTTGGCGGTGATCTTGCGGATGGCCGGTGGCATGGTGGCCGAGAACAGCGCCACCTGTTTGTATTCCGGCGTCTCGGACAGGATGCGGTCGACCTCTTCGGCGAAGCCCATGGTCAGCATCTCGTCGGCCTCGTCGAGCACCAGGTAGTCCACTCGCGACAAGTCCAGCGTGCCGCGTTCCAGATGGTCGATGACGCGGCCCGGAGTGCCGACCACGACCTGGGCACCGCGCCTGAGGCCGGCCAGCTGTACTCCGTAGGAGGCTCCGCCGTAGATCGGCAAGACATTGAGCTGGCGCAGCTGAGCGCCGTAGCGGCTGAACGCCTCGGCCACCTGCAGGGCCAGTTCGCGGGTCGGGGCCAGCACCAGCGCCTGGGTAGCTTTGCTGCTGGTGTCGATTTTGGACAGGATCGGCAGCGCGAAAGCCGCCGTCTTGCCGGTGCCGGTCTGGGCCAGGCCCACCACGTCCGAACCGGCCATCAGCGCCGGAATCGTCGCCTCCTGGATCCCGGTCGGGGATTCGTAGCCCACGGCAGCGATCGCACGCACGACATCGGGATGAATCTGCAGGTCGGCGAACGTCGTGACGGGTGCTTCAGTGGGATTGTCCGGGATTGCCATCAGGAGATGAAGTCTAGAGTGTGCCGCCCGGGCGGCCATGCCTGCCGCACCCCTGAGCGCGATGACGGTACGGTGCCCGGTGTGCGGACCCACCTTGCAGCGGCACTGACGGCTGCCACGATGGCAGTGGCGACACTGGCCGGATGCGGGTCGGGGGACTCCACGGTCGCCAAGACGCCGCAGGCCACCAAACCGACGTCGGCGGCGATGACGGCGGGGCCCGCGAACCCGCCACCGGGCACGGCGGCCCCGCCCGCGACCAGCGAGCCGCCACCGGACCCGTGCGCGGTCAATCTCGGTTCACCCACCATCGCCAAAGTCGTCTCGGAGTTGCCCCGCGACCCGCGCAGTCAGCAACCCTGGAACCCAGAACCGCTGGGCGGCAACTACAACGAGTGCGCGCAGCTGTCCGCGGTGATCATCAAGGCCAACACCAACGTGGACAATCCGACCACCCGTGCGGTGCTGTTCCACCTGGGCAAGTTCATCCCGCAGGGCGTGCCGGACACCTACGGCTTCAACGGGGTTGACGCGGCGCAGAGCACCGGGGACACCGTTGCGCTGACCTACACCAGCGGGGTCGGTCTGCCCGCCACGGTGAAGTTCCGCTGGAACGGCAGCGGGGTGGAGATCATCGGTAATGGGCCTGGCCGCTAAGCGCTAGGGAATGTTAGGAGCGTCGCTGCCAGGCGTTCCAATCGAACCGTCGGCACCGCCGGGACCACCGGGACCACCCGCCTGGGCGACGTAAGCGCCGCCGGCGGTGTTCGTCGGGGTGGACTCGCCGCCGAGTCCGCCGATGCCACCGGTGCCCGGCTGCAGGGCGTCCACGTAGGTGCCAGCGTCGCCGCCTGCACCGCCGTCGCCACCGTGGGCGGTGGTGTTGGTGGAAGTGCCGCCGCTGTCGGCATAGACCTTGCCCCAACCGCCGTGACCACCGTCGCCGCCCCTGGCCAGCCCATTGTTGTGGCCGCCGTCGCCGCCGGCGCCGCCGATTGCCGTGCCGTTGATGACCTGTCCGGTGGGGTCAGCGGCGTCGACGTTGACCGAAGTCCACCCGTCACCGCCGTCACCACCGTTGCCGCCGTAGCCGATGCCGCCGTTCCCGGCGGTCGCGGTACCGCTGACGATCGTGTTGTCCACGCCGGTGACCTGGGCGCCGCCGCCGCGGCCGCCGGTCGCACCGGTGGCGGTGGCCGCGCCGCCGTCGCCGCCGAAGGCGGTGCCGTCAGCAGTTCCGTTGCCGGTGGACAGCACCACCGCATAGTTGCCCTGGCCGCCGTGGCCGCCGCCGGTGGCGTTGCCACCGTCGCCGCCATAGGCGGATCCGGTTGCGTGGCCACCGGTTTGGCCGATGTAGCCGGCCTGGATCTCGCCGGAGCTTCCGTTGCCGCCGACGCTGCCGACACCGGTGCCGCTGCCTCCGGCACCGCCCTTGCCGAGTCCGTCGGCGACACCGTTCACGTAGGCGTTGGTGTCACCTATGCCGCCGTTACCGCCGACGCCGCCGTTGAGGCCGTCGCCGCCCGCGCCACCAAGGCCAATGCCGCTTGCATGACCGTTCGCGCCGTAGGCGTAGATGGCACCCTCCCCGCCGGTACCGCCGGTGCCGCCTTCGGTGGCATTGCCGCCGTCTCCGCCGTGACCCGTGCCGGCGGCGTTACTGCCGGCAGCGATAGCCTGCACATCGCCGTAGCCACCTGCACCACCTGCGCCACCGGTGTCTCCGTTGCCGCCGTCACCACCGATCGCGTGACCACCAGCCACCACACCGCCGTTATCGGCGACGACGTCGGCGGCGCCGCCACCGCCGCCGGTGCCGCCGTTGGTGCCGAGTCCGGCGTTGCCGCCCTGGGCGGTACTGCCGGCGACGGTGCTGCCCACGCCGTCGGCGGTGATGCTGGCGTTGCCGCCCATCGCGGTAGTGCTGTTGTGCCCACCGGTCGCGCCGCTTGCCGAGATGGTGCCCCCGTTGGTGGCACTCACCGTGGCGGCCGTTCCGATCTGACCGGCCACCGCGTCACCGGCGACCGCAGTGCTGTCGATCACCGTGCCATTGACCGCCAGCACCTGACCCGTGCCACCGGAAACACCCGCCGTGGAATCACCACCGATCGCGGTGCTGCCGGTGATCACACCACCACTACCGGGATCACCGAACGTCCCGGAGAACACATAACCCTGACCACCCAACGCGCCCACACCACTGCTCGAGTCGCCGCCGACGCCACCGGTCGCGGTGCTGTCAGTGGCGATACTGCCCGTCGCATTGGCCACGATCCGGCCCTGACCACCCGACCCACCGGTGCCACCGGAGGTACCCGCACCACCATTGCCGCCCGTGGCCGTGCCGCTGGCCTGACTGTTCTGACCGAACGCCTGAATATTGCCGATGGTGCCGTTACCGCCGTGGCTACCCACACCGGTGCCAGTGCCACCATCACCGCTTTGACCTGTACCGCCGGCGTACGCCCCGGCGTTGAAGGCACCAACCTGACCACTGCTGCCGTTACCACCGACACCACCGAGCAGACCATCACCACCGTCCCCACCTAAACCGCTGCCATCGGCCACCGCACCCAGACCCCCGGCCACCACACTGCCGATACCACCATTGCCACCGGTACCCCCACCGGTCGCATCACCACCGCCACCACCGGTGCCAAACCCGCTGGCCGCCCCACCATCACCACCGATACCCGGCCGCACGAAGCCACCCTGAATATTGCCCTGGCCCCCGTTACCACCGACACTGCCCACGCCATCAGCGTTGCCACCCTGACCACCCAGGCCCTCACCCGACGCGCTACCGCCAGCACCACCCTGCAAACCGGCACTGACCTCCGAAGCACCACCATGGCCACCCACACCACCATTGACACCCCCACCACCAGCACCACCGGTCGCCGACGCATCCAGAACCGACCCACCCAGGTTGGCCACCATATTGGCGTCACCACCCACACCACCCACACCACCGCTGACCCCGCCGGCTCCGCCAGCGCCGCCGTACGCACCGCTGTTGGCGGACACAGTGCTGCCCGCTCCGTCAGCAGACACCGTGCCCGCACCGCCGGTACCGCCGACGCCACCGGCCGCGGTGCTTGTGCCGGCCCCACCGACCCCGCCCTGGCCGCCATGGGCGGTGCCGAGGACGCTGCCGCCGTTGGTTTGCTGGATCAGGGCGCCGCCGCCCCCACCACCGCCACCACCGCCGTAGCCAGCCTGCGTGGCAGTGCCTGCAGCTCCCGTCCCACCGGTGCCGCCGGCACCTGCGGTCGCGCCGACGCCGACGGCGAAGCCGCCGCCGCCCTCGCCGCCCTTGCCGCCGGCGCCGAACACGCCGCCGTCGGTTCCGACACCGCCCGTGCCGCCGGTGCCCCCGCCGCCGCCGGCCTGCGCGAATGCGCCGACGACGCCGTTGCCGGCGCCGCCCTTGCCGCCGACGCCACCCGTGCCGCCGGCGCCGCCGCCCGTGCCGTTGATGCCGTGGCCACCCGTGCCGCCGGTGCCGCCGTTACCGCCGGCGGTGCCCGGGCCCGCTAGGGCGGCCGGCTGACCGGCACCCCCTGCCCCACCTGTGCCGCCGGTGCCGCCCACTCCCGCAACACCAGCAGCGCCGTCCGTGCCGAAGAGACCCGCGGAGCCACCCACGCCACCGACGCCCGCGTCACCGCCGGCCCCGGCATGGCCGCCGGTACCGCCGGCCATGCCGACTCCAGCGCCCCCGGTACCACCGGCGCCGCCCATACCGCCGCTGCCGCCCGCGCCACCGGCTCCGGCAGTAGACAGCATTCCCCAGCTGCTGCCCCCCGCACCGCCGGTACCGCCAACTCCTGCGTTGCCGCCGGCTTCGCCGGTTGCGCCGGCGATCAGCGCGTCGGCGCCGGTGTAACCCGTTCCGCCGGTTCCGCCGACGCCGCCCTGTCCGCCGGCCCAGCCGAACAGCGCCCGGCTGGTACCGCCCACGCCACCTGTCCCGCCGCCGCCGCCGGCGAATGTGGGCCCGCCGACGCCACCGACGCCGCCGGCACCGCCTGCCCCGCCGAAGCCGCCTAACCAGCCGCCGGCGCCACCATGACCACCAACACCACCGGTCGCACCAGCGGCACCCATCCCGCCAGCCCCGCCGGCACCGCCATTGCCGAACAGGCCGGCATCACCGCCGGCGCCACCGGCGCCGCCGCCGGTCGTCCCGGACCCGCCGCTACCGCCGTTGCCCCAGAGGATCCCGCCCGCTCCACCCGCCTGGCCGGTCCCAGCCGCGCCGTTGGCGCCGTCACCGATCAGGGGGCGTCCCAGGAAAGTGTTGGTGGGCGCGTTGATCAGCCCCAGGATGTTCTGCTCCAGTGTCTGCAGCGGCGAAGCGGCCGCAGCGTCGGCCGCCCCGTACATCAACCCGCCCGAGCTCAGCGCGCGCACGAACTGGTCGTGGTAGGCCGCGACCTGGGAGCTCAACAACTGGTATTCCTGACCATGGCCGCCGAACAAAGTCGCAATGGCCGAAGAGATCTCGTCCTCGGCAGCGACCATCAGCTGCGTCGTGGCGCCGGCAGCGGCCGCATTCGCTGCGCGGATCGATGATCCGAGACCGGCCAGATTCGTAGACGCCGCAGCCAGTTCAGCCGGAACAGCGAACACAAAAGACGACATATGAGGCCCCCTCACCCGACTTCAGAGAAATCTCTGAATCCCCACTAGGTTCGGGAACATTACGCGCGAAATCATGAGTTTCCCAGGAATTTCTACAAACTTTACTGAATCAATTTTGGAGCGCTAAATCCGGTCGCTCACGGCCTTTTCCGATCGAACCCGTCGGCCAATAATTCACGCTACGGAAAATTAGACAGACGAATATTTAAAGCCACTTAACTTAACTATTAATCTTGCTTAATTAATCAACCGGGCCAGCGCGAAATTTGCGTCATCGTCAACGACGGACGAGCACACCGTCCGCGTTCCGCGCTGTGGACAAAGGAGACGCCCGCCGAGGCGGGTGGTGGGGTGCCCAAGTTGTCATGCAGGTCACGCAGCTTTGTCACGCGACTGCCAATGGGCGGCACCGCACCGCCATATTTTCCAACTCGCCGGAAGACTTCGTTCAGCGGATAAATTTGCGCATTTAATGATCAACAATTTGAATTAACAATTAGGGAAATTACCGCGCCCAAGAGGGACGCGGTGGATCATCGACCCCCGCCCACCGGCCCGGCGGTCGCTGTCATGTCACACCCCTCGCCTACCGTTACAGGTGTGTTCGTCACCGACGGCAACATCCTCTACAGCGCTTCGGATCTCGCGTCCGCCGCGCGGTGCGAGTACGCCCTGCTACGGGATTTCGACGCCAAATTACGGCGTGGTCCAGCGGTGTCCGTCGAAGACGAATTGCTGCAGCGCACAGCCACTCTCGGTGACGACCACGAGCGGCGCAGGCTGGACCGGCTGCGCGGTCAGTTCGGAGACGAGATCGCTGTCATCGGCCGTCCCGCCTATACCCACGCGGGCCTGACGGCCGCAGCCGACGCCACGCGGCGCGCCATCGCCGCCGGCGCCCCGGTGGTCTACCAGGCAGCCATGTTCGACGGCCGGTTCGTCGGTTTCGCCGATTTCCTGATCCGCGACGGCGGCCGGTACCGGGTCACGGACACCAAGCTGGCGCGCTCACCGAAGGTCACCGCGCTGCTGCAACTGGCGGCATACGCCGACGCGCTGACGGCGGCGGGCGTGCCCATCACCCCGGACGCCGAACTGGAACTCGGCGACGGCACGGTCGTGCGCTACCGGCTCAGCGACCTGATGCCGGTCTACCGGACCCAGCGCGCGCAGCTGCAGAAGCTGCTGGACGAGCATTACGCCTCAGCCCGTGCCGTGCGCTGGGAGGACACCGGGGTGCAGGCGTGCTTCCGATGCCCGCTATGTATCGAACAGTTGCGCGCCCGCGACGACCTGCTGCTGGTCGCCGGTATGCGAGTCAGCCAGCGCGAGAAGCTGATTGGCGCCGGTGTCGGCACCATCGGCGACCTGGCCGGCCGCAGCCGGCCGGTGCCCGGCCTGGGCACCCAAATATTGGGCCGGCTGACCGCGCAGGCGAAACTGCAGTTACGCCAACGCGATAGCGGCACCGCGCAGTACGAGGTGGCCGATCCGCAGCCGCTGGCGCTGCTGCCCGAACCGAACCCGGGCGACTTGTTCTTCGATTTCGAAGGCGACCCATTGTGGACCGCCGACGGTCGCCAATGGGGGCTGGAATATCTGTTCGGCGTCCTGGAAACGGGCCCGGCGGGGAAATTCCGTCCGCTGTGGGCGCATAACCGCATCGACGAGCGGGCGGCGCTCAAGCAATTTCTGACCCTGGTGGCCAAGCGCCGCAAGCGCTACCCGAACATGCACATCTACCACTACGCGGCCTACGAGAAGACGGCGTTGCTGCGGCTCGCGGGTCGCTACGGCGTCGGCGAGGGCGAGGTCGACGACCTGTTGCGCAACGGGGTATTAGTGGACCTTTATCCGCTGGTGCGCAAAAGCATTCGCGTGGGTGCCGAAAGTCTGAGCCTCAAGGCGCTGGAGCCGCTGTACATGGGCACCCAGTTGCGTTCGGGCGACGTCACCACCGCCACCGACTCCATCACCTCCTATGCGCGGTACTGCGAACTGTTGGCCGCGGGCCGCGCGGACGAAGCGGCGACGGTGCTCAAGGAAATCGAGGAGTACAACCACTACGACTGCCTGTCCACCCGCAAGCTGCGGGACTGGTTGCTGATTCTGGCCTGGGAATCCGGCGTCACGCCGATCGGTGTTCAGCCCGTCCCCGAGCGCGACACCATCAAGGACCACGATCAGCTCGCGACGACACTGGCGACGTTCACCGGCGACGCCGCCGCCGGTGACCGCACTCCCGAACAGGGAGCCGTCGCCCTGGTGGCCGCTGCCCGCGGATATCACCAACGCGAGGACAAGCCGTTCTGGTGGTCGCACTTCGACCGGCTGAACTATCCCCTCGACGAATGGTCGGATAACACAGACGTTTTCGTCGTCGACTCCGCAACCGTCGTCACCGACTGGCACACGCCGCCGCGCGCCCGCAAGCCGCAGCGCCGGGTGCAACTCAACGGGGAACTGGCCCGCGGCGACCTCAACACGGAAGTGTTCGCGCTCTACGAACCGCCCGCTCCGACCGGCATGGCCGAGGATCCCGACCGCCGCGGTGCCGGCCGGGCCGAAGTCGTCGGGATCGACGACCCGAGCCTGCCTGCCGTGGTGACCATCCTCGAACGAACCGGCAAGGACGGCAACATCTTTCACCAGTTGCCGTTCGCGCTGACGCCGGGCCCGCCGGTGAAGACGACCGCGCTGCGCGAGTCCATCGCGACGACGGCACAAGCCGTGGCAACCGGTTTGCCGGACCTGCCTCGCACCGCGTTGATCGACCTCCTGCTGCGGCGCCCACCACGCACCCACGGCGCTACGCCGTTGCCGCGCACCGACGACACCGTCGCCGACATCACCGTCGCCACGCTGAGCCTCGATTCGTCCTACCTCGCGGTCCACGGACCACCCGGGACCGGCAAGACGCACACGGCCGCCCGGGTGATCAGGACACTGGTCACCGAATATTGTTGGCGCATCGGCGTGGTCGCGCAATCGCATGCGGCGGTGGAGAACGTCTTGGAATGCGTGATCGCAGCCGGCCTGGATCCGGCTCTCGTTGCCAAGAAAGGCAACACCGGCGCACGGTGGCAGGAGATCGACGCGCACCAATACCCGGCGTTCATCGCCGACCATGCGGGCTGCGTAATCGGCGGTACTGCTTGGGATTTCGCGAATGCCCAGCGAGTACCCCCGAGCTGCCTGGACCTGCTGGTGATCGATGAGGCGGGGCAATTCTGTCTGGCCAACACCATCGCGGTAGCACCGTCGGCCACCAACCTGTTGCTGCTCGGGGATCCCCAGCAACTGCCGCAGGTCAGCCAGGGGACCCACCCGGAACAGGTCGACATCTCGGCGCTGGAATGGCTGGTCGACGGACAGCAGACGCTGCCTGACGAGCGCGGGTACTTCCTGGACCTGTCCTACCGGATGCATCCGGAGGTGTGTGCGGCCGTCTCGGCGCTGTCTTATGAGGGTCGGCTGCGGTCACACGCCGAGGTCACCACTGCCCGTCGCCTGGCCGGCCGCGATCCGGGCGTGCACGTGCTTCCCGTTCGCCATCAAGGCAATTCGATCGACAGCGCCGAAGAGGCCGTCGCCATCGTCGACGAGATCTGGCGCATGCTCGGCCAGGCGTGGACCGACGAGCGCGGCACCCGGCCGCTGGCCGCCCCGGATGTGCTGGTGCTGGCGCCGTACAACGCCCAGGTGGCCATGATCCGTCAGCGGCTCTCCGATGCCGGCCTGCCCGGGGTCCGGGTCGGCACCGTCGACAAGTTCCAGGGTGGGCAGGCCCCGGTCGTCTTCATCTCCATGACTGCGTCATCGATTGACGAAGTCCCACGCGGTATCTCGTTCCTGCTCAACCGCAACCGACTCAACGTCGCCATCAGCAGAGCTCAGTACGCAGCCGTTATCGTCCGATCGGAGTCGCTCACGCAGTACCTGCCGGCTAACCCGGCCGGCCTGGTGGATCTGGGCGCCTTCCTGGCCCTCACCGAGGGGCCGTCAGAGTCGACCGGAGACCGGGTCGTCGGGATCTGACTGGCGCGAGAGCTCCGCGACCCGGCGCACGGCGACCCTGGGAGCACCGTTGCGCCGGGTCAGAGAAACCACTGGCTGGGTGTTGACGTCGTAGGCAGAGTCCGGTTCCCGGCGCAGGATGTATTCGACGTAACCGTCGTCATCGTTTTCCGGGTCGTCTTCCGGTTCATCGTCCGCCAGCGCGTAGCCGGCCAAGTCGTCGACGTCACGTCGGCTCAGGGCCGAACCCACCGCGCCGACCAGGAACAGGGACGCAACGATCCCGAACAGCGCGATGAACGCCGGCAGCAGCATCGACTGCGACATCGCCGCCGAGAAGGGCTCCCTCATAAACGCGGGCAGCTGCAGGGCCGCGTCGTTCCCGGTGGGCGCCGCGGCACCGCCCGGCACCTCGGCGCCGATACGCCACGTCATGAACGCGGCCATGCCCGCGCTCCCCAGCACCGCCCCGAGTTGACGGGTGGCGTTGTAGACGCCCGAGCCGGCGCCGGACTGCTCGGTGGGCAGGTTGCGGGTCGCGGTGGCTGCCAGCGGCGACCAGACGAAGGCCATCCCCACTCCCAGCCCCAGGAACGGCAGGACCAGCCGCCAGACGGGAGTGCCGGGCTCCAACTCCATCGCCAGCCACGTCATCGAGATCGCCAGCGCCGAGAAGCCGAAACCCAGCAGCGGCACCGGATGGACCTTGTCGATGATCAGCCCGACGAGCGGGGCGAGCAGGCCGCTACTGACGGCCACCGGCGCGATCAGCAGGGCCGAACGCGTCGGCGACAGCCCGCACACCGATTGGGCGTAAAAGGTCAGCGGCAGCATCATCGCCGTCGACGCGAACGAAATGATCGCCACTCCGATGTTGCACAGGCTGAAGTCGCGGTCAGCGAACATGTTCAGCGGAACCAGCGGCGCGCGCCGGTTGATCGACTGCCAATAGACGAACGCAGACATGAACCCGGCACCCGCGACCAACACGGCCCAGATCCACGGCTTCCAGTGCGCCGTTTCACCTTCCTGCAGACCGAACACCAGCAGGAACATCCCCACGCCGGACAGCGCGACGCCGATCGGGTCGAATCCCTGGGTGCGAACCGGCAGAGCGGGAATCAGCCAGATCGCCAGCGCTAGCCCGATGACGCCGACCGGCACATTGACGAAGAAGATCCATTGCCAGCCCAGGCCGTCTACCAGCGTTCCCCCGGCGAGCGGGCCGACCAGGCTGGCGACGCCGGCGGTGGCGCCCCACATGCTCATCGCGGAGCCGCGATGGTTGGCCGGGAAGATCCGGGTGAGCATCGACAGCGTCTGCGGGGTGAGCAGTCCGGCGCCCACGCCCTGGACGACGCGGGCCGCGATCAACATGGCGGCACTGCCGGAAAGCCCGCACCACACCGACGCGAAGGTAAAGACCACCAGGCCGATCACGTAAAGGTTCTTGGGGCCGAACCTGTCGCCGAGCCGGCCGGCGACCAGCAGCACCACCGCGTAACCGAGCAGGTAGGCGCTGGTCACCCACACCACTGTGGCGTACCCGATGTTCAGCGCGGTCATGATCGTCGGATTGGCCACCGCCACGATCGTCGAGTCCAGCATGATCATGAAGAACCCGAGCATCATCGCCCACAGCGCGGCCCAAGGGTTCCCGGAGACGCTGTCCCCGGCCACCCGGCTCGTCGCCGTGCTCATCTATCGCACCTCGTTTCGGCTCCCGTGTGGGGTCACGTGAAGTCCAGCCCGCATTATTCCTGCTCCGTTCCCCGCGGCGCTCTTCGGCCGGGACGGAACACAGACCCGACCGCGGGATTGTGTGAAGCCTTCTGCCCGGCACTCATCTTGCTGGACGCGCGTTAGCCTGAAGAGACGCCGTCCCGAAGAGAGGCACTATGAGCGCTCGACGAAGCAAGTCGGTACCCGACCAGCAGCCCGCCGGCAAACCTAAGGCATCCAGCCGGGCATTGGCACAGATCATCGAACGTAGCTCGCGCATCCAGGGCCCGGCCGCCGAGGCCTATGTGGCGCGTCTGCGCCGGGCGCACCCGGGCGCCGGCCCGGCCGAGATCGTCACCAAGCTGGAGAAACGCTTCGTCGCCGCGGTGACGGCGAGCGGCGCGGCGGTGGGCGCTGCCGCGACGTTGCCCGGCATCGGAACGATCGCCGCGCTGTCGGCGGCCGCCGGCGAAACCGCGGTGTTCCTGGAAGCCACGGCCCTGCTGGTGCTCGCGCTCGCGTCGGTGTACGGCATCCCCCTCGACCACCGGGAGCGGCGTCGCGCCCTGGTGCTGGCGGTGCTGGTCGGAGACAACAGCAAGGCCGACCTGGCGCAGGTGATCGGCGGCGGCCGGACCAGCGGCGGGTGGGTGTCCGAGAGCATGGCCTCGCTGCCGTTGCCCGCGGTGTCGAAGCTGAACAACAGCCTGCTCAAGCGCTTCGTCAAGAGGTTCGCCCTCAAGCGCGGCGCCCTGATGTTCGGCAAGCTGCTACCTGTCGGCATCGGTGCGATCATCGGCGCCATCGGTAACCGGATGGTGGGTAAGAAGCTGGTCCGCAACTCCCGCTCGGCCTTCGGCCCGGCGCCGGAGCGGTGGCCGGTGACCCTGCACGTGCTGCCGCCGGTCCGGGATGCCAGCTGACGCGGATGCCGGCTAAAGCGCTTGGTCTCTCTCGCGGATCGCGGGCGAAGCGCTAGCCTTTATGGGTCAGAAACGGTCGGTACCCTTCACCGACCACCGAGGGGTGTGAGGCGCCCCGCCACCCGGGGCGCCAGGAGTCGCAGGCGTTCGCCAAAACGCTTGCAGGACACAAGAATTGAGGCGAACAGCGGCCGTGGCCAACATAAGTTCTCCATTCGGGCAAAACGAGTGGCTGGTCGAAGAGATGTACCGCAAGTTCCGCGACGACCCCTCCTCGGTCGACGAGAGCTGGCACGAGTTCCTGGTCGACTACAACCCGGAGTCCTCGGGCGAGACGAGCCAGGACGGGCCCGCAGCCACCAAGGCCAAGCCCGCCGAGGCCAAGCCCGCCGAGGCCAAGCCCGCCGCATCCAAGGCCGCGGAGACCCAACCGGCCGCGCCGGCCAAACCCGCGCCGGAGCCCGTCAAACCGGCCAAATCCACCGCCGCCGGCGCTGCCGGCAACGGCGCACCGGCGCCCGCACCGGCGACGCCGAAAGCCGCTCCTCCCCCGCCCGCCGAAGGCGACGAGGTGCAGGTGTTGCGTGGCGCCGCGGCGGCCGTGGTCAAGAACATGTCGGCGTCGCTGGACGTGCCGACGGCGACCAGCGTGCGCGCTATCCCGGCCAAGCTGCTGATCGACAACCGGATCGTCATCAACAACCAGTTGAAGCGGACCCGCGGCGGCAAGATCTCGTTCACCCACCTGCTGGGCTACGCGTTGGTGCAGGCGGTCAAGCAGTTCCCCAACATGAACCGCCACTACACCGAGGTCGACGGCAAGCCGAATGCCGTCACGCCGGCGCACACCAACCTGGGCCTGGCGATCGACCTCCAGGGCGCGGGCGGCAAGCGCTCGCTGGTGGTGGCCGGCATCAAGCGCTGTGAGGAACTGCGCTTCGCGGAGTTCGTCTCGGCCTACGAAGACATCGTGCGCCGGGCGCGCGACGGCAAGCTGACAGCCGAAGACTTCGGCGGCGTGACGATTTCGCTGACCAACCCCGGCACCATCGGCACCGTGCACTCGGTGCCGCGGCTGATGGCCGGCCAGGGCGCCATCATCGGCGTCGGCGCCATGGAATACCCCGCCGAGTTCCAGGGCGCCAGTGAGGAACGCATCGCCGAACTGGGGATCGGCAAGCTGATCACCCTGACCTCAACCTATGACCACCGCATCATCCAGGGCGCCGAATCCGGCGACTTCCTGCGGACCATCCACCAGATGCTGCTCTCGGACGACTTCTGGGACGAGATCTTCCACGAGCTGAGCATCCCGTACCTGCCGGTGCGCTGGAGCACCGACAACCCGGACTCGATCGTCGACAAGAACGCCCGAGTGATGAACCTGATCGCGGCGTACCGCAACCGCGGGCACCTGATGGCCGACACCGACCCGCTGCGGCTGGACAAGACCCGTTTCCGCAGCCACCCCGACCTAGAGGTGCTGACCCACGGCCTGACCCTGTGGGACCTGGACCGGGTGTTCAAGGTCAGCGGGTTCGCCGGCGCGGAGTACAAGAAACTGCGCGACGTGCTGGGCCTGCTGCGCGACGCGTACTGCCGCCACATCGGCGTGGAGTACACCCACATCCTCGACCCCGAGCAATTGCGCTGGCTGGAAGAGCGGGTCGAGACCAAGCACGTCAAACCGACTGTGGCACAACAGAAGTACATCTTGAGCCGGCTGAACGCCGCCGAGGCGTTCGAAACGTTCCTGCAGACCAAGTACGTCGGGCAGAAGCGGTTCTCGCTGGAGGGCGCCGAGAGCGTCATCCCGATGATGGACGCCGCGATCGACCAGTGTGCCGAACACGGGCTGGACGAGGTGGTCATCGGCATGCCGCACCGCGGCCGGCTCAACGTGCTGGCCAACATCGTCGGCAAGCCGTACTCGCAGATCTTCAGCGAGTTCGAGGGCAACCTGAACCCGTCGCAGGCACACGGCTCCGGCGACGTGAAGTACCACCTCGGCGCAACCGGCGTCTACCTACAGATGTTCGGCGACAACGACATTCAGGTGTCGCTGACCGCCAACCCGTCGCACCTGGAAGCCGTCGACCCGGTGCTCGAGGGCCTGGTGCGGGCCAAGCAGGACCTGCTCAACCACGGCGACACCGACAGCGAAGGCGAGAAGGCCTTCTCGGTGGTGCCGATGATGCTGCACGGCGACGCGGCGTTCGCCGGCCAGGGAGTGGTGGCCGAGACGCTGAACCTGGCGCACCTGCCCGGCTACCGGGTGGGCGGCACGATCCACATCATCGTCAACAACCAGATCGGTTTCACCACGGCGCCGGAGTACTCCCGGTCCAGCGAGTACTGCACCGACGTCGCCAAGATGATCGGCGCGCCGATCTTCCACGTCAACGGCGACGACCCGGAGGCGTGCGTGTGGGTGGCCCAGCTGGCCGTCGACTTCCGGCAGCGGTTCCACAAAGACGTCATCATCGACATGCTCTGCTACCGCCGGCGCGGTCACAACGAGGGCGACGACCCGTCGATGACCAACCCGTACATGTACGACGTCGTCGACAACAAGCGCGGCGTGCGCAAGAGCTACACCGAAGCCCTGATCGGTCGTGGCGACATCTCGCTCAAAGAGGCCGAGGACGCGCTGCGTGACTACCAGGGGCAGCTGGAGCGGGTCTTCAACGAGGTCAAGGAGCTGGAGAAGCACGGCGCCCAGCCGAGCGAGTCGGTGGAGTCGCTGCAGATGATCCCGGCCGGCCTGGACACCTCGGTGGACAAGGCGCTACTGGCCCGCATCGGTGACGCGTTCAAGGCGGTGCCGGAGGGATTCACCACGCACGCCCGCGTTCAGCCGGTGCTGGACAAGCGCCGCGAGATGGCTTACGAGGGCAAGATCGACTGGGCCTTTGGCGAACTGCTCGCGCTGGGTTCGCTGGTGGCGGAGGGCAAGCTAGTGCGGTTCTCGGGGCAGGACACCCGCCGCGGCACGTTCTCCCAGCGTCACTCGGTGATCATCGACCGCAGCACCGGCGCCGAGTTCACTCCGCTGCAGCTGCTGGCGGTGGACAAGTCGGGCGCCCCAACCGGCGGCAAGTTCCTGGTCTACGACTCACCGCTGTCGGAGTACGCCGCGGTGGGCTTCGAGTACGGCTACACCGTGGGCAACCCGGACGCCGTGGTGCTGTGGGAGGCGCAATTCGGCGACTTCGTCAATGGCGCCCAGTCGATCATCGACGAGTTCATCAGCTCCGGTGAGGCCAAGTGGGGCCAGCTGTCGACGGTGGTGCTGCTGCTGCCGCACGGACACGAGGGGCAGGGCCCCGACCACACGTCCGGGCGCATCGAGCGGTTCCTGCAGCTGTGGGCCGAGGGTTCGATGACGATCGCGATGCCGTCGACCCCGGCCAACTACTTCCACCTGCTGCGCCGGCACGCCCTGGACGGCGTCAAGCGGCCGCTGATCGTGTTCACACCGAAGTCGATGCTGCGCAACAAGGCCGCGGTCAGCGACATCAAGGAGTTCACCGAGATGAAGTTCCGCTCGGTGATCGAGGAACCCACCTACGACGAGGGCGACGGCGACCGCAGCAAGGTCACCAGAATCCTGCTGACCAGCGGCAAGCTCTACTACGAGCTGGCCGCCCGCAAGGCCAAGGACAAGCGCGACGACGTGGCGATCGTGCGCGTCGAGCAGCTCGCCCCGCTGCCAAGGCGCCGGCTCGACGAAACGCTGGGCCGCTACGAGAACGCCAAGGAGTACTTCTGGGTGCAGGAGGAGCCGGCCAACCAGGGCGCCTGGCCGTCGCTGGGGCTCACCCTGCCGGAGGTGCTGCCGGAGCGGCTCAGCGGGATCAAGCGGATCTCGCGGCGGGCCATGTCGGCACCGTCGTCGGGGTCGTCGAAGGTGCACGCGGTGGAGCAGCAGGAGATCATCGACACCGCGTTCGGGTAGCGGTCCGTCCGACCGTGAGCGTGCGTGTCGGTACAGCGACACGCCGCGCCGGGCGGCATTACGCGCGCGCTCGCCGGCGCAGGCCCCGCCTGACGACGAAATGTCCCTGGCACGAGCGCGCGCATGTTGCCAACGACACGCAGCATTCCGCGTCAATTCGAGGACGCTCGCGGCTCGGCGCTAACCCTCGCGGCCAGGCCCAGGACCCGACCTGGGCTGTCTAACCCGAGCCGCCGGGACCGCCGGTAGCCCCGTTACTGTCGCTGGCGCCGGCAGTTGACCCTGCACCGCCAAGGCCGCCGGCGCCGCCGGCACCGCCGTTGCCGAACAGCCCGGCACTACCACCACTAGCCCCGGCCACGCCGTTGACCGTTTGAGTGACGGTGGTGCTGTTGCAGCCGCACGGACACGGGGCCAGGACCAAGGACTTCGGTTCGGCCAGTCGGGGTCGAATGACCCTGTCTGGATTCCGGCGGGGCAGCGAACATCAACGTCATGATTTGCGCACTGCTCGTCGCAGTAGCCAACGCAGCGGCCGGCGTTGGCGCCATTGCACACGCCGCCCTGACGTGGACGAACGACTGCGGCCCGCTGTCCGCCCCGCCCGAGCCTGACGTCAACGGCTTGTGGCGCTGTGGGTCCAGTTCGGTGGTACCCGGCTGATGACTACACCACCACCGCCGACACCTGCCGTGTATCCGAATTCGGGGGAAACTTCGGAGCAGTGGTACTGGGACGGCACCCAGTGGACCGAATACCCAATCACCCAGCTAGCCGGTCCACCCGCGCGCGAACCGGCCCCGCAAGCACAACAGGCCCGTGACCCGCTGCGCCGGACCGGGAAACGCTCGCCCCTCGCGCGAATCCTGGGCATTGCGGCGGCACTGACGGTGATCGGGACCGTTGTGTTTGCCGCCGTGCATCGTCAGTTCCCCCCGTATCTGGTCCCGCCGGCCTACCTGGTCACCGCGACCGTGCACCTCGACAGGAACGTGAAGGATGTAGCGGTGGATCCGGTCACCCACACGGTCTACGCCACCAACTGGCACGAAGACACGGTGACGGTGATCGACGGGTCGACACACAGGGTCACGGCCACCGTGCCCGCCGGCAAAGATCCGCGCTCGGTTGCAGTGGACCCGAACACCCACACCGTCTACGTCGCCAATGAATTCGAGAACTCGGTATCGGTGATCGACGGGTCGACACGTGCGGTCATCGCCACCGTGCACATCGGCGGAATCCCGGTCGCGCTCGCGGTAGATCCGGACAGCCAATCCGTCTACGTCGCGATCTTCGACGACGACAGTATTCGGGTGATCGACGGGAAGACGCACGAGGTCAGCGCGACCGTGCCCGTCGGTAAGGGCCCGTACGGGGTCGCGGTGGATCCGATCACCCACACCGTCTACGCCGCCAACCGGGACGAGGACACGGTGTCGGTGATCGACGCGTCCACCCGCACGGTCACCGCCACCGTGCACGTCGGCAAGGCCCCGGACGCGCTGGCGATGGATCCGGGCATCCACACCGTCTATGTCAGCCACGAGGGCGGCGACTCGGTGTCGCTGATCGACGAGACCACGCACACCGTCACCGCGACCGTGCACGTCGGCAGGGGCGGGGACGCGGTGGCGGTGGATCCGGGCACCCACACCGTCTACGTCGCCAACTACCGCGACGGCACGGTATCGGTGATCGACGGGTCGAAGCGGAGGGTCGCCGCGACCGTGCGAGTCGGCAGCATGCCGTATGGGTTGGCGGTGGATCCGAGTACCCACACCGTCTACGTCGCCAACTACGGCGACGGAACGGTGTCGGTGATCGAACCCAGATAGTGGTGTACCCCCGTTGAGTGGCAGTGTGCGCACCCTCGTGCGGGGGATCCGGTGAAGCAGGCCCGCCGCCCCCCGCCGATATCAGGGACCGCTGGTACCGGCTAATCTCGACGCTGAGCCAACGACAGGGAGGGTGCTCATGGAGGGATTCGCCGGAAAGGTCGCCGTGGTGACCGGCGCGGGTTCGGGTATCGGCCAAGCGCTGGCGATCGAGTTGGGCCGCTCAGGCGCAAGCCTGGCGATCTGCGACATCGACACCGAAGGCCTGGCCGACACCGAGGAGCAACTCAAGGCGATCGGCGTGCAGGTCAAGGCCGACCGGCTCAACGTCACCGAGCGTGAGCGCTTCCTGCTCTACGCCGACGAGGTCAAAGAGCACTTCGGCAAGGTCAACCAGATCTACAACAACGCCGGGATCGGCCACACCGGCAACGTCGAGGTCGAGCAGTTCAAGGACATCGAGCGAGTGATGGACGTCGACTTCTGGGGCGTCGTCAACGGCACGAAAGCCTTTCTGCCGCACCTGATCGCCTCCGGCGACGGACACGTCATCAACATCTCCAGCGTGTTCGGCCTGTTCTCGGTGCCCGGCTATTCCGCGTACAACGCAGCGAAATTCGCCGTCCGCGGCTACACCGAGGCGCTGCGCCAGGAGATGCGCCAGAGCGGCCACCGCGTCGGGGTCACCACCGTGCACCCCGGTGGCATCAAAACCGCGATCGCCCGCAACGCCACCGTGGCCGAAGGCCTCGACCGCGACGAGCTGGCCCAGTTGTTCGACAAGCGACTGGCCAACACCAGCCCGAAGAAAGCGGCCAAGATCATCCTGAACGCGGTGCGCAAGAACAAGGCTCGCGTTCTGGTCGGGCCGGACGCCGTCGCGCTGGACATGATGGTGCGGGTAACCGGTTCGAATTACCAGCGAATAGTCGAACTGGTGACGGGCCGGATCATCCCCAGCTAACGCCCCAGCGGGTGCTCGCCCAGCCACCCGTCGGCCACCACCTGCGGGTCGGAGCCCGCGGCCACCCGGCGGCGCATATCGGCCAGCGCGGCGGTGTCGAGCACCCCGGCAATTTCGTTGATGGCCAACAACTGTCGGGTGGACAGCGCGTTGCGCCGGTACAGCGGCACCACGTTCTCGGCCTGAATCAACGAGTTCTTGCTGCCGTCGGCCAACGCGATCAGGTCCGGCGGAATGCCGGGATCGGCGCTACCGGCCCACGCGGCAGTCACCTCGCCGGCCCGCAAAGCCGCGAACATCGTTGCGTCGTCGGCAAATTCGCGCGGCGGAGGCAGCCGGCACGAACCCACCGACGACGGGACCGGATGCCCGGTCACCACACCAACCACCAACCCCGCACAGTGCCCCGGTAACTGACTCAGATCGTTGCCGCCCCATGCCGCGGCGGTCGCCGGCGTGACGATCACCGTCGGCTTGTCCTCGGCTGCAGTGGCGTAATCCCCGGCGGCCACGCCTTCGGGCAGCGCGGCGTTCATGGCCTGATAGACCTGCTTGTCGGACAACTCCGAGGCACCCGGCTGCAACTGACGCAGCACGCGACCCGTATAGCCAGGGACGACGGTGAACGCCCCGGCATCCAACTTGACCATCGGGTCCGCGGCCGTCTCGGCGTGCGACGGAAAACCGTACGAGCGCAGCGCTGAAACATACAGCGCGGCAAGCAATTTCGAGTCAGCATCCGAAGTCGAGCCGACCACCAGATCCGGGTGGCGCTCCCCATGACCGGAGCAACCGGCAACGATCAGCACCAGGCCGAGCAGCAGCGCGGCCAGCCTGCCGGTGCTCACACCCAGTCGGAGTCTTCTGCGGCCAGCGCCACGGCGGCGGCCACTGCTTCCCCGACGCGGCGGTCCAGCGGGCTCGGCACGATCCGGTCGATGGCCAGGTCTTCGCTGGCCACCGAATAGATCGCCTCGGCCGCGGCCACCATCATCTTCTGGGTGATCCGGCGCGCACCGACGTCCAGGGCGCCACGGAAGATCCCGGGGAACGCCAGCACGTTGTTGATCTGATTCGGGAAGTCACTGCGTCCGGTGGCGACGATCGCTGCGTACTTGGCGGCGATATCGGGATGGATTTCGGGGTCCGGATTGGACAGCGCGAACACGATCCCCTCGGGCGCCATGGTGGCGATCAACTCTTCGGGGACCAGCCCGCCGGAAACCCCGAGGAAGACGTCGGCCCCGTCGAGCGCCTCGACCGATCCGCCGGTACGACCGCTCGGGTTGGTGCGGCAGGCCAGCTCGTGCTTGACGCTGTTCATGTCGTCACGTCCGCTGTGCACGATGCCCCGCGAGTCCAGCACCGTGATGTCCGAAACGCCCATGGCCAACAGCAGATTCGTGCACGCGACTCCGGCCGCGCCGGCGCCGGAGACCACCACCCGCAGCGCGGTCATGTCCCGGCCCAGCACCTTGGCGGCACCCATCAGCGCCGCCAGGGAAACCACCGCAGTGCCGTGCTGGTCGTCGTGCATCACCGGGCAGTCCAGCGCCTCGATCACGCGCCGTTCGATCTCGAAGCAGCGCGGCGCCGAGATGTCCTCGAGGTTGACGGCGCCGAACGTCGGACGCAGCCGCACCAGGGTCTCGACGATCTCGTCGGGATCTTTGGTGTCCAGCACGATCGGGATGGCGTTCAGGCCGCCGTACTCCTTGAACAGCGCGCACTTGCCTTCCATCACCGGCAGCGACGCGGCCGGGCCGATGTCACCGAGGCCGAGCACCGCGGTGCCGTCGCTCACCACCGCCACGAGCCGGCTGGCCCAGGTGTAGCGGCCGGCCAGGGTGCGGTCGGTGGCGATCGCGCGACTGACCTGCGCCACACCCGGTGTGTAGGCCAGCGATAACGCGCGCTGGGTGTTGAGCGGGGAGGTCAGGCTTACCGAAAGCTTGCCGCCTTCGTGTGCCGCAAAGATTTCGTCGTCCGTGATGACAACCTGGGAACTCTCGAGGGTTTCCGACACGGCACTCAGACTACTCAGCCCGGCTATCAATCCAGAATCGCTATCCGAGGTGATGCCGGAATCCCTTTTCAGCGCGTTGCGTCAACCGGCCAGACGGATGAGGACAGGCGCACTGAGGAGGAAGGTCCAACGAAGTACTGCCAGCCGCCAACTGTTTGCATCAACTCCGTGACCACCCAGTGCCAGCGCGTGTAGATTGCCAGCACGAGCTAATGCTGTCGCCCCCCGAAGAGCCCGCAGCGCGGACTCGATACCGATTGACCGGGGGTTTGATGGCTGATTCACGCGGGAGCGTCAGGATGGCGGCGTTGCACAGCGAACCGTTGCTGGCACGAACTCCTTCGCGCGCTCTCTTGCCGCACCAGCCGACACCGCCCGGCTTTTTCGCGGCGCCAACCGCATCGCGACTCCCAGCGAAATTTCGCTGACGTCAACAGACGCTGACCTCGACAGAGAGGACACCCTCGTGACAACGGATGTAGATCAGGGGGCAGCCGGGTTTGCGATCGTCGGCTACGCGGCGCGTTTTCCCGGCGCAGCCGATGCCGAGGGCTTCTGGGAGGTATTGAGGCAGGGACGCGATGCCATCTCGGAGATCCCCGGTGAACGATGGAATATGGACGACTTCTACGACCCCGATCCGGATACACCCGGGAAGATGGTGACTCGCCGCGCCGGGCTCATCGAGGACGTCGGATCTTTCGACGCGCCGTTCTTCGGAGTTTCGACGCGCGAGGCCGTGTTCATGGATCCGCAGCACCGGCTGTTGTTGGAGACAACGTGGCAAGCGGTCGAGCATTCCAACACCGCCCCGTCGACGCTGGCGGGCACCAAGACCGGCGTGTTCATCGGTATCTCTACGACCGACTACCTCACGCTGCTGACTAACGCGATGACCGTGGAGGACATCGACGCCTACCTGGCGATCGGCAATGCATCGGCCGCCGCGGCTGGGCGCATCAGTTATCGACTGGGGCTGGTGGGGCCGGCCGTCTCAGTCGACACCGCGTGCAGTTCGTCGCTGGTCGCGGTGCACCAGGCGTGCCAGGCGTTGCGTCTCCGAGAGTGTGATCTCGCGCTGACCGGCGGCGTGGGCCTGTTGATGAGCCCGACGACGATGATCAATTTCTCCCGGGCGCACATGCTGGCGCCCGACGGACGGTGCAAGACCTTCGACGCGGGCGCCGACGGCTATGTCCGCGGTGAAGGCTGCGGCGTCATCGTGGTGAAGCGGCTCGATGACGCGATCCGCGACGGCGACCACATCCGGGCGGTGATCCGGGGTAGCGCGGTCAACCAGGACGGCGCATCGGGTGGTTTGACGGTGCCCAACGGCATCGCCCAGCAGCGGGTAATCGCGGATGCACTGCAAAACGCCGGTGTGGCGGCCTGCGATATCGACTACCTGGAAGCTCATGGCACCGGGACATCGCTGGGTGACCCGATCGAATTGCAAGCTGCCGGTGCGGCATTCGCGACCGGACGCGACCCCGCCCGGCCGCTGTTGGTCGGCTCGGTGAAGACGAACATCGGGCATCTGGAGGCCAGCGCCGGGATCGCCGGCATGATCAAGGTCATCCTGTCGCTGGAGCACCAGCAACTTCCGAAGCACCTGAACTTCCAAAATCCGTCACCGCATATTCCCTGGGACCGCATTCCGGTGCGGGTCGTGGCGGAAACCATCCCTTGGGAACGCAACGGCCGCGCCCGGATTGCGGGGGTCAGTTCGTTCGGCTTCACCGGGACCAACGCCCACGTGGTCGTCCAGGAAGCACCGCACACGACACCGCCGGATACCCTGACACCGCCCGAGGGACGCTTGAGCGTTCTGCCCCTCTCCGCGCGCACGCCAACCGCCCTGGTGGCGCTGGCACACCGATACCGCCGGTGGTTGGAGGCACACCCAGACGCCGCCCTGGCCGACGTGTGCCTGACCGCGGGCGCGGGCCGATCGCACTTCGGCCAGCGCGCCGCGCTGGTGGTGGATTCCACCGCGTCCGCCAGGGAGCTACTCGAGGCGCTCGCCGACGATCGTCCGGCATCGGGATTGGTTCGCGGAGCGTGCTCCGACCCGCCAAAGACAGCCTGGTTGTTCCCGGGCCAAGGCAGCCAATACGTCGGCATGGCGCGGACCTTGTTCGACATCGAACCGGTGTTCGCCGAGACGTTGACCCGGTGCGCTGACGCTGCCGCCGGTATCCTCGAAAAACCGTTGCTGGACGTGATTTTCGGCCGGATACCGAAGATACCTTGCGACACACCTCCTACGCCCAACCGGCCCTGTTCGCGGTGGAGATGGGCCTGGCGCGGCTCTGGCAGTCATGGGGCCTCGAACCCGATGTGGTGGTGGGCCACAGCGTGGGTCAGTACACGGCGGCCTGTGTCGCCGGGGTATTCAGCCTCGAGAACGGGGCACAGCTGATGGCCGAGCGTGGCCGACTGTTCGGCAGCCTGCCGCCCGGCGGCAAAATGGTCGCGGTGTTCGCCGGCGCGGACCGGGTCGAGAGCTTGATCGACCACCACCCACGCCTGTCCGTCGCCGCGTACAACGGTGCCAACACGGTACTTTCCGGCCCCGCAGAAGATCTGGAGCGCGCGATAGCCGGACTTATCGACGAGGAAGTCCGGTGCGACTGGCTCGACACCAGCCACGCCTTTCATTCCGCTCTGCTCGATCCCGTACTGGACGAGTTCGAACAATACCTGGGTTGCTTCGAATTCGCCTCGCCGCAAAAGACATTGGTGTGTAACCGCACCGGCGGCGCAATAGCCCGGGACGTGACTTTGGACGGATCGTACTGGCGCCGCCACGCGCGGCAGCCGGTCGAATTCGCCAAGAGCGTGCGAACGCTTGCCGACCTCGGATGTCGGCTGTTGCTGGAGGTGGGTCCCCAACCGGTGCTCTCCGCCGCAGCCCTGCGGGCGTGGCCCGACCCGGCGAACGCACCTCGCGCAATCGCATCGATGCGTCGAAACGCGAACGACCACAACCAGATCACCGAAGCGCTCGCAGACACGTACATCGCCGGCCACCGTCCCGACTTCGCCGCGTACCAGCACGGCAGGGGTCACAGGGTCGACCTGCCCACTTACCCGTTCGAGCGTCAGACGTATTGGTTCGAAGGACGCAAAGCGCGCACGACCGATGCCGTACGCACGGAAACGGTACGACTACTCGAGGAGGAGCGCGTAGAGGAGCTTGCCGCGCTGGTCGCCGATCCGCGAAATGCCGGCGACGTCGAGGACACCAGCAAGACGGTGGGCATGCTGCAACGACTTGCGGCCCAACACAACCGGGAGCGGAGCATGCAGTCCCTCGCGGACTGCCGCTACGAGATCTGCTGGGAGAAGCTGGCTGCCCCGGCCGCCGCCGCCGGTCGGGATTCCGGCGGCGGGGTCACCTGGCTACTGCTTGCCGACGATCCCGACAACGTCGGCCCACTTCTCGATGTCCTCACCGCGCATGGCCACCGTTACCGGATCCTCAGCCTGCCGGAATCCGACACCGACGAAGAGCGCCTGCGCGCGGAACTACGCGATGCTGCGGCCGAGCAATCCACGTTGCGCATCCTGCACCTGGCAGGTCTCGACCCGGGTGGTGCGGCGTCGACGCGATCGCTGGATCGCCTACAGCACCGGGTCCTCAGCGGCACCCAACGGTTCATCCGCAGCGCCATCGCATCCCAACTGGACCTGAAAATATGGCTGATAACCCGCGGCGCACAACATATTACGGGATCCGACACCGTATCACCCACCCAGTCGTGCCTCTGGGGTCTGGGCCGCACCGTGGCGACCGAAGTAGCGAAGATTTGGGGTGGGCTGGCGGATCTGCCTGCCGGCGGCGGCGGCAACGAGTGGCCCGGATTGATCGCCCACATCCTGCACGGTGCCACCACCGAAGACCAGATCGCCCTGCGGGATAACGCCGTATATGTCGCTCGCGTTTCCCGCCGCACCGAAGAGTTGACGACCCCCGAACTGGGCCTCCGCTCTGACGCAACGTATCTCGTAACCGGCGGACTCGGCGCGATCGGACTCGACATCGCCGAGTACCTTGCTGCACACGGTGCCGGGCAGCTGGTGCTGACCGGTCGACGGGGCCCAAGTGATGCCGCGCAGCGCCGCATCGACGCGATACTCGATCAATTCGGTTGCCAGATACGGATTCTGGCGGCGGACGTCTCAGTTCGGGATGACGTCACCGCACTGTTCACCACAGTGCGCACCGAACTACCCCCGCTGGCGGGTATCGTGCACGCGGCCGGCGAGTTCAATATGGGTCCGGTCGATACCCTCGACGACGCGATGCTGGACCAGGTTTTCACGGGAAAGGTTTGGGGCAGCTGGCATTTGAGCCAGGCCGCGGCCGACCTGCAGTTGGACTTCTTCCTCAGCACATCATCGATCAGCGCACTCTGGCCCAGCCGGGGCTGGATCTATTATGCCTGCGCCAACGCATTCCTCGACGGGTTGGCCTGGTGGCAGCGTCAGCACGGAATTCCCGGCACGGCCGTCGCCCTCGGCCTCTGGCCGGCGGGTATGGCCGACAACAGGACCCGAGACACCTGGGCGGCGCTCGGAGTGGCACCGCTTTCACCGGCCCCGACGCTGGAAGGCATGGCGAAACTCATCGCCTCACCCGCACCGTACGGGATCCTGGCCAAGATCGATTGGCCCCGGTTCCTGCCCTATCAACTGATGCTGCGCAAGCGGAACTTCCACGCGCGCATTGCGCCTGAGGTGCCGGAGAACCCGGTGGGACGGATCTCGGTGGCGACGACGCCGTTGATCGACCAGCTCAAAGCGGCTCCGGTCCAGCAGCGTCGGGCACTGATCCTGGACTACATGCGCGACGCCGTCGCCGAGGTGACGAAAATCGATCCCACTCAAATCCGGGATGACGTCGGGTTTTTCGATCTCGGCATCGACTCACTGATGGCCGTCAACCTGCACCGCAGATTCGAGCAGGGGCTGGGCCGGGAGCTGCCGGTCACCCTCGCCATGGATTATCCGCGGCTGAACGACGCCGCGGAGTACCTGCTTCGAGACGTCCTCGGTCTAGGTGCGCCGGCATCCGCCGAGTCGACAGCCGAGCCGGTTCCGTTGGCGACGGTGCGCACCGACGAGCCGATCGCGATCGTCGGAATCGCCTGCCGCTTTCCAGGTGCGCCTGACCCCGACGCGTTCTGGGAGGTGCTGTCGAACGGCGTGGACGCGATCCGGGAGATCCCGGACGACCGCTTCGACATCGACGAGTACTACGACCCGGATCCAGACACACCGGGCAAGATCTACACCCGCTATGGCGGATTCCTGGACGCGGTCGACGGATTCGATCCGGAATTCTTCGGCATCTCCCCGCGTGAAACCGTCTGGATAGATCCGCAACAGCGGTTGATGCTCGAGATTGCCTGGGAGGGCCTGGAAAGCGCCGGATATTCACCTGCGGCGTTACGCGGCAGCCGAAGTGGCGTCTTTGTCGGCGTGTGCAGCAACGAATATTCGCATGTTTTGGCGGCCAGCACTTTTGAGAGCATCGAAGCTCAATTCGGCACCGGCAACTCGATCAGCGTTATCGCAGGCCGGGTTGCGTTCGCGCTCGGCCTGGAGGGCCCGGCGATGGCGGTGGATACCGCGTGCAGCTCCTCGCTGGTCGCCATCCATCAGGCCTGCCACGCATTGCACGCCGGCGACTGCGACATGGCGCTGGCCGGTGGGGTGAACGTGCTGCTGAGTCCGGCATCACTCATCGCCACCTCGCGCGCCAAAATGCTCTCCCCCGATGGACGTTGCAAGACCTTCGACGCCGCGGCGGACGGCTATGTGCGCAGTGAGGGATGCGGGGTCCTGGTTCTCAAGAGGCTGAGCGACGCGGAACGAGACGGCGACCGCATTCGCGCGGTCATCCAGGGGAGCGCCGTCAATCAGGACGGCGCCTCCAGCGGCCTGACGGTGCCCAACGGCGGCGCACAACAACGCCTTATCGCCACCACACTGGCCCGTGCCGGTATCGCCGGTCGCGATGTCGACTACCTGGAAGCGCACGGCACGGGCACGTCGCTGGGAGATCCGATCGAGGTGCAGGCCGCGGCGGCCGTTTACGGTGCCGGCCGTCCGGCCGGTGACCCGTTGCTGATCGGATCGGTGAAGACGAACGTCGGACATCTGGAGTCCGCGGCGGGAGTCGCCGGTGTGATCAAGGTTGTGTTGGCGTTGCAGCACGGAGTGTTGCCGCAGAACCTCCACTTCAGGACACCATCGCCGCACATTCCCTGGAACTCGTTGCCGGTCCGGGTGCTTGACAAGGCAGTGCCGTGGCAGGGCTCCACCGATAATGTTGGCCGGCCACGCCGTGCCGGGATAAGTTCTTTCGGGTTCTCCGGCACCAATGCGCACGTGCTGATCGAGGAGGCGCCGCAGGCTTCACCTCAAGTCGATGTCACGGCGGCAGAACCGACGACCAGTGCCGGACGGCCTGCCGTGTTGGCGCTTTCGGCGCGTTCAGCTCCCGCGTTGATGAGATTGGCGCAGCGCTATTCGACCTGGTTGAGCGAGCATCCGGATGCCGACTTGGCCGACGTGTGTTTCACCGCCGGGGCGGGGCGTTCGCATTTCGAGCATCGGGCAGCGTTGGTGGTGGATTCGGTCCAGCAGGCTCATGAGCTCTTGACCGGACTGGCCGAGAATCGGCTGGGACCGGGTGCGGTGCGTGGCGAGTGCGGGGACCCACCGAAGACGGCGTGGTTTTTCACCGGGCAGGGCAGCCAGTATCCGGGGATGGCGCGCGAATTATTCGACAGCGAACCGGTGTTCGCCGACACCGTGACCCGATGCGCACAGGCGGTCGAGGAGATCACGGCACGTCCGCTGCTGGAGGTGGTGTTCGGCACCGACAGCGATGCCGCAGATGTACTGCGCCACACGTCATTTGCACAGCCGGCTCTGTTCGCCATCGAAATGGGTCTGGCACGACTTTGGCAGTCCTGGGGTATCGAGCCCGACGTGGTGCTGGGCCACAGCGTCGGCCAGTACGCGGCGGCGTGCGTGGCGGGGGTATTCAGCATCGAGGACGGAGCACGGTTGATCGCCCAGCGCGGCCGCGTGTTCGGGACTCTGCCCGATGGCGGGCGGATGGTGGCAATGTTCGCTGACGCCAAGCAGGTGGAGGGCATCGCCGCCAAGTTCCCGCGGGTATCGGTGGCTGCCTACAACGGCTCCAACACCGTGCTGTCGGGTCCGGGCGAGGATCTGGAGCAGATAGTCGCCGGCAATGACGGAATCCGGGGTAACTGGCTCGAGACCAGTCACGCCTTCCATTCCGAACTGATGGAGCCGGCACTCGACGAATTCGAATTATGTGCGGCCCGAGTAAAATCCGGAGTGCCGGCCCTCCCGCTGATCTGCAATCGCACTGGCTCGGTGATCACTTCCGACAACCCGCTGGATGCCCAGTATTGGCGAAAGCATTCGCGTCAGCCGGTGCGGTTCGCCGAAAGTGTGCGCACGGTCGCGGAGCTGGGCTGCTCGGTACTGATGGAGCTTGGTCCGCAGCCGATTCTGACCGGCGCCGCCATGCAGATCTGGCCGGAATCGTTGGTGACTCCGCGCGCCATCGTTTCCCTGCGGAAGGGCACTGATGCCCGGCGCCAGATCACCGAGGCGCTGGCGGCCGCCTATGCGGCGGGATGCCGGCCGGACTTCGCTGCTGTCCATCATCGGCCACGCAACCGGGTCGAGTTGCCCACCTACCCGTTCCAGCGCCGCCGCTTCTGGCCGAAGACTTCGGGTCTTCGCGCAGACGGCGCTGCCAGTTCCGGCATTTTGGGCAGCGGAAAGGATCTCGCGTCCGGCGACGTCGTCTACACCAGTTTGATGTCCGTGAGATCACAGCCGTGGCTGTCGGATCACGTCATCTACGGCACCGTTGTCGTTCCGGGTGCGACGTACGCGGCGATGGCCCTGGCTGCGGCCGGAGCGCCGGCACAGGTACGGGAGGTCTTCTTCTACGAACCGATCATCCTGGGCGAGAAGACAACCCGCGAGGTACAGCTAACTCTGCATCCGGTCGATGAGGGCGGTTGGACATTTCGGGTGGATAGCCGCCTCTACGGAGAGCGCGACGCCGAGTGGTCGCTGAATGCAGATGGCAAGGTGACGGCAGGACTAAGCGATGAGCCGGAGCCGGAGTCGCAATGGGAGGAGTCCATCGACGCCTTGTGCGAGCGGTTGGCCCGTACTCGCCCCCAGCAGTTATTCGAGGCTCTTGCCGACATGGAACTGGCATTGGGACCCACCTGGTCCACTTCGCTGAAGTCGCTGTGGGTGGGCGAGGGTGAATCGGTGGGCGATATAACCGTGGGTCCGGAGCTGGCCGAGCAACTCGCCAGCGAGCCGGTCCATCCCGTGCTGCTGGACCTGTGCACCGGCGTCGCGTCCCCCGCGTCCCCGATGGTTCGCGCCGCCGCTGAACTTGGGCAGTCCGCAGCGGCTCTGTTCCTGCCGCTGCAGTACGGGCGAGTGGAACTGCGAGAGCGGATGCCACGACGCTTCTATTGCCGCGCGAGGTGGCAGCCCGGCGATCACGACGGCGAGACCCAGGCCTTCGATCTCGATTTCGTCGACCGGGATGGCCGGCGGCTGGGCGGAATTCGTGATTTCAAGGTGAAGCGAGCACCCCGGGAGGCGTTGTTGCGCGGGCTCGGTGGGGACTCCACCCGCAACCTTTACACCGTCGGCTGGCGCGAGGTCGCCGGTGCCGGTGCAGGTGGGGCAAGTGGGGCTTCCCTCACCTGGTTGATTGCGGGTTTCGACAAGCTGGCGGCCGACGTGCCGGGCTGCCTCCGGTCCAGCCGCACAACGGATCTGCAGACTTGGACGCAGATGCTGGCGCAGGCTCAGGAGCGCGGTGTGCCGGTCACCGGCATCGTGTGGGGCGCCACCGCGCCTCCCGGCGCAGAGGAGCCGAGTGCTGAATTCAACGCACGCCTCGAGACCGAGATCGACGAATTGCTCAGGGTGGTGCACACCCTGCTGGCCCATGAGGCGACGAGACTTCCCGGAGGTCTGTGGATCGTCACCCAACGGGCGGTGGCGACCGAATCCGGCGAGCCGGTCGACCCGGTGCAGGCGGCGCTGTGGGGACTCGGGCGCAGCATTGTCGCCGAGCAACCACAACTGCGTTGCCGACTGGTCGACCACGACGGTTCTGACGACGCCGTGCGGGCGCTGGCCAGCCTCCTCGCTACTCAACCTGATGAATCCGAAGTCGCGCTGCGACAAGGAAAGTTGCTGGTGCCGCGGCTGCTGCCCTGGGCGCGGGGCGGCCACCTGACGGTTCCCCGTGCGACTGACTATGCCCTGGAACCGACCGAACGCGGCGCCATCAACAACCTGCGCCTGGCCGAGACGGAAGTACCCGCACCCTTTGCGGGCCATGTCCAGGTTCGGGTAGAGGCCGCCGGTCTGAACTTCCGCGATGTGCTCAATGTGCTCGGCCTCTACCCGGGCTACGCCGGGCCGGTCGGCGGCGATATCTGCGGCATCGTCACCGCCGTGGGCCCTGGGGTCACCGAGTTCGAGGTTGGACAACGGGTTTTCGGAGCAACGGCGGGATCGATGGCCAGCCGGGCAAACGTGCCCGTTCGGTTCCTTGCGGCGGCACCGGACGGTATCGACGCGACGGCAGCGGCGAGCACACCGACCGCGATGCTCACCGCGTTCCTCGCGTTCGACTGGGCGAAGCTGGGACCGGGTGACCGGGTGCTCATTCACGCCGCCAGTGGTGGCGTCGGCCTGGCCGCGATCCAGGTGGCGCGCCAGCGCGGCGCATCCGTCTTCGCGACCGCGAGCGAGTACAAGCGTGCGACGCTGCACCAGATCGGCGTGCAGCATATCTACGACTCGCGCAGTACGGATTTCGCGGATCAGATCCTCGCGGACACCGACGGCGCAGGTGTCACCGTCGTGCTCAACAGCCTGACCGGCGAGGGATTCATCGAAGCGACGCTGCGGGCGACCGCCCAGGGCGCCCGGTTCGTCGAAATTGCCAAACGGGACATCTGGACCCATGAGCAGATGGCCGCTGCGCGCCCGGACATCGACTACGAGATCGTTGCGCTGGACCTGCTGATGATGCAGGACCCGGCGCGCATCCACGGTTTGATGTCCGTCCTGGCTCAGGGGCTGGCCAGCGGGGAACTCGTACCGCCTGCTCTCGAGATCTACCCGCTTGCCGACGCCAAGACCGCGTTTCGCCGCATGCAGCAGGCAAGACATATCGGAAAAATCGTGTTACAGATGCCGAAACCGCTTCACGGTCGCGGCGATCGGAGCTATCTGATCACCGGCGGACTCGGAGCACTAGGCATGCACACCGCGGCCCATCTCGCCCAACTCGGGGCCGGCGACATCGTCTTGACCAGCCGCCGCGCGCCCGACGCCGACATGCAACGGGATATTGACACCATCACGGAGCGCTACCGGTGCCGTATCCACACCTTTGCGGCCGACGTCGGCGACGAGGACCAGCTCGCCGCGCTGCTCGAGCGGATCCGGGCCGATTTGCCGCCGCTTGCCGGCGTGGCTCACCTGGCGGGTGTGCTCGACGACGCCCTGCTGCCCCAACAGAGCTTGGCGCGATTCCGGAGTAGCATGCGACCAAAAGCGCTGGGCGCCTGGCATTTACATCGACTAACCAGCGAGGACGACCTCGACTTCTTCGTCATGTACTCGTCGGGCGCCAGCGTACTGGGAGCAGCGGGGCAGGCCAACTACGCGACCGCCAACGCGCTGCTGGACGGGCTCGTTGCCTATCGCAAGGCGCAAGGCCTGCCCGCGACCAGCATCAACTTCGGCCCGTGGGCGCACGGCGGTATGGCAAGTTCGGATGCCGCGCGCACCAATCTTGGTGCACGAGGACTGATTCCGCTGGCGCCCGACGCCGCTTTGAACGCGGTCAGTGAGATCGTCGCGCACGGAATCGCGCAGGTGGTCGTGGTGAAGGCCAATTGGCAACGCGTCGCGAAGCTGCTGAGCGCCCACCGCCCACCCGTTCTCGAATATGTGTTGCCCAGCGATGTCTCGGCGACGCCCGTCGACAGTGCACTGCTGCGGCAACTCAAGGAGGTGCCGACGCCGCAACTGGCCGGCTTCCTCACCGAGCATCTGCAGGCCGAACTTCAACACTTCCTGGGACTCGCGCAGCCACCGGCCGCATCCAGCCGTTTCCTCGAACTCGGCATGGATTCGCTGATGGCAGTGGAACTTCGGAACCGGTTGCTGGGCCAGTTCGGTGGTGCTTTCACGATCACCGCCACGGCGGTGTTCGATTACCCGACAATCACGGCGTTCGCCGAGCACCTGGCCGAGCAGATTGCGACGACGTAGATGGATGACTCCGACGGATCCGTGTCCGAACCGATTTCGGCACATCTTGCTGACGACCTTATGTCGACGACCCCGGGTGGGTGGCACAAGTTTTACGATCAACTCAGCCGTCGCTTCGCGGCCGTGGGATTGGCCAAGGTCTCGCATTTTCTGAACTATGGTTACGCCGCAACGGATTCTGGCAATGACTCCACCGCTGTCATCCGCGACGGTACATTCAACGCCAATTCGGTCCGCCTGGTGTTCGAGCTCATCGGATCGCTCGACCTGAACGACCGCGCCATCATCGACATCGGATGCGGCCGCGGTGGTACTGCCGCACTTGTCGCGGAGACGTTCAACGCGCAAGTGACGGGTATCGACAGGTCCTCGGAGGCGATCGCCTTCTGCCGTTCGACACACCTCAATCCCTCGCTGCGCTTCGAGGTGGGCGACGCCTTGAACCTTCCGCTGGACAACGAGTCCTGCGATGTCGTCATGAATGTGGAGTCATCGCATTCCTACAGCAATCTCGGTAAGTTCCTTGGTGAAGTGCGCCGGATCAGCCGACCCGGAGCCTGGTTCCTGCACACCGATCTGTTGGGTTCTTACGAGTGGGACCAGATCAGGACGCGCTTGAAGGCGCTGGATTTCTCGATCGAGAACGAGCGCGACATCACCGCCAATGTCATCGCTTCGCGTAACCAGGCCGTCGGTGACTGGGATCGGATCTACGGCGACACCGGGCCTCGGGTAGCCAACTTCCTTGCCCTGCCCGGCTCTGTGGTCTACGAGCAGCTGAGGGCAGGCATCTTGGAGTACAAGATAATGAGATCTCGCCTGCAGACGCCGGGTGCGGAGTAGGACGAAAGCGGCACAAACGAGCCGGCGAATGAATCGCGGCCACCCACTAGAGCAACCCGAGCAGTCGCAAGTCTGTGACGTATCTGACGATGGTCGACGCAGAGACGTGCGGGATCTCCGGATTATCCTTGTCCGGGCCGATTTTCGCTCCCCGGACCGCGCCGCGGAATCGCTCGTTCGCAACGGCGGATCCGCGGGTCGGCTCGGGTGGCGCTGGATCTGCCAAGCGGTACAACGACAAAGCCGGCAGCACCGAATGCCGCCGCTGGCGGTCCGGGAGGGCCCGTAAGCCGGCCTCGCATCGCCGCACCCATTCTCCGAAATCGTCGATGCGCTCGATGGGGTAACCGGCCTCGACCAGCCAGTCGACGTACTCGTCGAGTCCGATGCCGTCATCGTGGGTGTTCATCACATGGAACGTCGAAAACCCGTCAGCAAGTTGGAGACCCAGCGTGGCGATCGCCTCGGCGACGAAGGTGACCGGCAGCCCGTCGAAGTGTGCGCGTTGCCGGTTGCCGTCGGCGTCGAGCTGATAGAACGAACCCGGAGCGGTGCCGGTGGCCAGGATGCTCAGTAGTCCCCTGGTGAAGGTGTCCGACACGTTGATTTGTCCCGCAAAGCTGCTGTCCGCCAGGATCATTCCGCAGCGGAACACCGCCACCGGCAGCCCGCACAGGTCGTTGACCTCACGCAGCAAGACCTCGCCGGCCCACTTGCTATTGCCGTAGCCAACGGTATAGCCGTGATGGTTGGCCCGGGTGGGGCTGATAACCCGGATGTCGGCATCCTCGGTGAAGGCCGACGCCTCGATCTGGTCTCCGACGTTCGCGGTGGAGGTGTATGCGTAGGTTTTCAGCTTGGTAGTGAGCGCGAGGCGGATCAGTTCGGCGGTGCCTACCACGTTGGGCCCGAATAGTTCGCTATAGGGCAGGATGCCGTTGACCAGGGCTGCCGAATCGACGATCAGGTCGACGGTATCGGCCAGCCGCCGCCAAACCTGTTGATCCAGACCAAGATGCGGCTCGGACTTGTCACCGGCGATGACCTCCAGACGATGGGCGGCCAGTTCGTGGAAGTGCCGCAACAGTTTCGGGTCGCCGCTGTCGAATGTCCTGTCCAGCCGGCGCCGGGCGTCCTCGTCGGAGATGCCGCGCACCAGGCATATCAGCCGGCCGCCGATCGGCTCCAGGCATTCCATCAGTTTCAGGACCAGAAAACGTCCGAGGAAACCGGTCGCCCCGGTCAGCAACACCGTCCGCACCCCGGCGCTCGGGCGCGGCAACGCCGGTGCATCGGCGAGCGTCGCGGCGTCGATGAACTTGTCGAGGGTGAGTTCGCCGGCGTGGACAACGGCCGCTTCACGTCCATGAACCGAGGCGAAGCTGGGCGAGCTGGCATGTCGGCTCAGCTGCCGACTCAGGCCGGTCACTGATTGCGCTTCGAATACCGTACGCACCGCAAGGTCGGTGTCCAGGCTGGTGTTGATCGCGGCGATCAGCCGCATGGCCGACAGCGAATCCCCGCCGAGATCGAAAAACGAGTCATCGGCCCCTACCCGATCGAGTCCGAGCACCTCGGCGTAGATGCCCGCCAGGATCTCCTCGACGGGGGTGGCGGGGGCGCGATAACGATCGGCAGCGGTGTACTGCGGCAAAGGCAGCGCCCGGGTGTCCAGCTTGCCGTTGACCGTCAACGGCAACTCGTCGATCACCAGCACCGCGGCCGGCACCAGGTAGCCCGGAAGTCGTTCAGCCACTGCGGCTCGCACCGCAGCGGGGTCTACCGAACCGGTCACGTAGCCCACCAGACGCTTGTCGCCGGGCCTGTCTTCGCGGGCGATCACCACCGCCTGCCGCACGCCTTCGCACTGGCCCAACGCCGCGCGCACCTCGCCCAGTTCGATGCGATACCCACGCACCTTCACCTGCTCGTCGGCGCGCCCCACATAGTCCAGCTGCCCATCGGTCCGCCAGCGCACCAAGTCCCCGGTGCGGTACATGCGGCCCCCCGACCCACCGAACGGACATGCCACGAACCGCGCTGCGGTCAACCCTGACCGACCCCAATATCCAACTCCCACAACGCTACCCGCAATGTATAACTCACCCACCACACCCACCGGGACCGTCCGCAACCGCCCGTCAAGCACGAACAACGCCGCCCCCGGCACTGGCGAACCGATCGGCGCCACGCCGGCCCCCGCCTGTAATGGCTCACTTATCGACGCATAGATCGTCGTCTCGGTCGGGCCGTAGGCGTTGATCATCACGTGCCCCGGCGCCCACCGATCCACCACCTCGGGCGGGCAGGGCTCGCCACCCACCACCAGCGCAACCGAATCCATTCCCTCGACGGGCAACATCCCCACCGCAGAGGGGGTTTGAGTCAGCACGTTGACACCCTCAGAGACCAGCAACGCATGAAAATCTTCGGCTGAGGCGGCGGTGGGCTCGGGCACGATCACCAGTCGCCCGCCGCGCAGCAAGGCACCCCAGATCTCCCACACCGAGAAGTCGAACGCCAGGGAATGGCATTGCGGCCACACCTGTTCCGGCGCCGCGGGCAGTCCCCCGTCGAAGGACATGACCTGCTGGGTCACGTTGCGGTGCGTGATCGCGACGCCCTTGGGGACGCCGGTGGTGCCCGATGTGTAGATGAGATAGGCGATGTCGTCACTGGCCGGGGCGTGGTTCGAGCCTCCCGCGAGGCAGGGGCCGGAAATCGAGTCGTTGACGTCGATCACCGTCAATTCGTGCCCGTCGAATCGGGCACGCAGACCGGCGGTGGTGATGGCGGCCGTCGGTGTGGCATCGGCAAGCATGAATTCCAGGCGCACGGCGGGCAGGCCGGGATCCAAAGGAAGATAGGCCGCCCCGGCCTTCAGGACCGCCAGTATGGCAACAACGGCTTCGGCCGACCGCTCGAGAAGCAGTGCGACCCGCGCACCCACGCCGACACCGTGGCCGCAGATCAACTGCGCCAGCCGATTCGCGGCCTCATCAATTTCGCGATACGTCCACGACCTTCGTCCGTGGGTCAGGGCCACCGCGGCCGGGCTGCGCGCGACCTGGGTCGCCCACACTTCCGGGATCGACGCCCCGGGGCTCGCGGCCCGGGTCAGCACCGCGCGGTTGCCCCACTCGTCCAGCCGGGCAACGGAAACCTCGTCGACCAGCACCACCGACGACACCCGGCGGGCTGGATCGGACGTCATCGCCTCCAACACCCGTTCAAACCAGTCGATCAGCATTTCGATGCGGTCCGCGTCGAAGACATCGGTGCGAAATTCCACGCCGCCCCGGATTCCCGCCGGTTCACCACTTTCGGTCCAGAATTCACCGAGGGAAAACGTCAGGTCCATGCGGGCGCTGCGGGTATTCACCGGCCGCGGCGTGACGTGCAGGTCGCCGAGCGTCAGCCCGGCGGCGGGGTCTAGCTCTTGGCCGGGCACGTTCTGCCAAGCCAACACCACCTGAACCAACGGGTGCCGGGTCAGGCTACGGGGCGGGTTGAGCCGCTCGACCAAGACCTCGAAGGGCACATCCTGATGCTCGTAGGCTTCCAGGCTGCGCTGTCGCACCTGGGCCAGCACTGCGGCGAAAGTGGGGTCGCCGGCCATGTCGACCCGGAGCGCCAAGGTGTTGACAAAGAACCCGACCAAGTCGTCCAGCGCCGGGTCGCGCCGCCCGGCGATCGGAAAGCCAACCACCACATCGCTTCTGGCGCCGATTGTGGACAGCAACACGGCCAGCGCGGCCTGGATCACCATGAAGCTGGTCGCGTTGTGTGCGCTGGCCGTACCGGCGATCTGCTGCTGCAGTTGCGACGGCCAGTCCACCGCTACCTGGGCGCCGCGATAATCGGCGAAAGGTGGATAGGGCCGAACGGTCGGAAGCGCCACGGGCCCGGGCAGCCCGGCCAGGGCCTCCTCCCAGAACCGCAGCTCCGTAGCGATCCGGCTGCCGCGATCGCCGAGGTCGCCCAGCTGCGCACGCTGCCACAAGGCGTAGTCGGCGTACTGCACCGGCAGCGGCAACCAGTCGGGGGCCCGCCCCGAGCACCGGCTGGCGTACGCGACGGCGATATCGCGGGCCAGCGGGGTGATCGACCAACCGTCGGCGGCGATGTGGTGCAGCACGAGCACCAGCGCATGCTCGTTGTCGGAGAGACGGAAAAGTGTTGCCCGTAACGGGATCTCGTCAGACAGCCGGAACGGGTGACGTGCCGCGGTGTCAATGGCCGCATCCAATCGACTCGCCGGCCATCCGGTGGTGTCGATCATCTGCCAGCCGAAATCTGCTTGCGACGAGGGTATTACCAGTTGGTAGGGCATCCCCTCGGGCGCCGGGAACACCGTGCGCAGGCTCTCATGCCGCTCCACCACGTCGGACAACGCCGCACCCAGTGCCTCCGCATTGAGCCGACCGCGCAGCAGCAATGCTACGGCCATATTGTAAACCGGCGCAGGACCTTGGATTTGGTCGATAAACCACAAACGACTCTGCGCGAACGACAACGGAACTACGGCGGGCCGTTGTTGCACAGCCAACGCCGTGCCGCCCGTGCGACCAGCTTGCGACCGCACCAGCTCGGACACTCCCGCCACCGTAGGAGCCTCGAAGAACGCTCGGATTCCAACCTCGATACCCAGCTCGGCCCGGATCCGCGCCAGCAACCGCATCGCCGACAGCGAATGGCCGCCCATGTCGAAGAACCCGTCATCAATGCCGACTGCCGCCGCCCCGAGTACCTCGCCGAACAGTCCGGCCAACACGTCTTCGCGCCCGTCACGCGGCGCCCGGTACGCCACGCTGCTGACAAACTCCGGAGCCGGCAGAGCCCGCCGATCGAGTTTGCCGTTGACCGTCAGCGGCAGCGCATCCAGCACCATGATCGCCGCGGGGACCATGTACTGCGGCAGCCGTCCGGCGGCATACTCGCGCAACTCGACCGCGAATCCTGTCGGTCCCGGATCCTCTACCTGCGCATCGAGCACCACATAGCCCACCAGCTGTTTGTCGCCGATTCCGTCCGCCGCTCCGGCAGAGCCGGTGCGCGCGAGGACCGCCGCCTGCGCCACGCGTGGATGGGTCCTCAGTGCCGCTTCGATCTCACCGAGTTCGATGCGGTATCCGCGGATCTTGACCTGCTCATCCGCGCGCCCGAGATACTCCAGCTGTCCGTCCGGACGCCACCGCACCAGATCCCCGGTGCGATACATGCGTCTCCCCGCGCCGCCGAACGGGCAGGCGACAAACCGCGCCGCGGTCAACCCGGCCCGACGCACATATCCCACGCCCACCGCGGACCCGGCCACATAGAGCTCCCCTACCACTCCGGCCGGCACTGGCCGCAGCCACCCGTCGAGCACAAAGAAAGCTGCGCCCGTCACCGGGGAACCGATGGGCGGAACCCCCGACCCTGGGCTCAACGGAGCGCTGATGGCCACATCCACCGTGGTCTCGGTCGGGCCGTACACGTTGATCATCACCCGGCCGGGTGCCCACCGATCCACCAGTTCGGATGTGCATGGCTCGGCCCCCACCAGCAGGGACACCGCCGGCAATCCTTCAGACGACAAAACGCTTACCGCGGAGGCGGTTTGACTCAGCACGGTAATCTGTTCGGCGACCAGCAACGCGTGAAATTCTTCCGGTGCGGCCGCCACCGACTCGGGCACGATGACCAGTCGTCCACCGCCGAGCAATGCGCCGAAGATCTCCTGTACCGAGGCGTCGAACGCCAGCGAATGCCATTGCGACCACACGCCCGCCGCCGGCAGGCGCGCATGCAGCGCATGCACCAGGTGAATCACGTTGCGATGCGTAGTTACAACGCCTTTCGGCGCCCCAGTGGTGCCCGAGGTGTAGATGACGTATGCGATATCGTCGGCACTCGCGGCCGATAGTTGTTCGCCGACTTGAGCTTCGGGGACCACAGCGCCGAGCTCGTTGATATCGATGACCGGCAGCCCGAGCCCATCCAGCCGTTGGCGCAACCGGGTGGTGGCGATAACGGCGACCGGCGCGGCGTCATCAATGATGAATCCGATCCGAGGGGCCGGCAGCGACGGGTCGATCGGCAGATACGCCGCGCCCGCCTTGAGTACCGCCAAGATTGCCATGACAGCCGAAGCGGATCGCGGAACGAGCAGTCCCACAATTGTTCCCGGGCCGACACCACGATGGGCCAGGAGATGCGCCAGTCGGTTGGCTGCCTCGTCGAGTTCCCGATACGTCATCGACAGGCCCTCGAAGGTCACCGCCGCCGCCTCCGGCGTGCGGGTCACCTGCTCGGCGAACAACTCAGAAATCGTGACCGCCGGCCCCGAAAATTCTGAGTGCTCGGTCAACGTCGCCCGGTTACCCCACCCGTCCAGGCGGGCATGGTCACCCCCATCGAGCAGCTCGAGCGACGAGAGCCGCCGGCCCGGGTCGGCAGTCATCCCCAGCAGCACCTGCTCCAACCGTCGCGCCAAATCGGAGACCTCGAAACTCGAAAACGGTTGCGCTGCGCCGGCCGTACCGAACGAGACCTGGTCGCCGGCCCCCCCGAAGATGAAGCCGAAGCTGCTCGGCAGTCCGATATTCGCCTGCAGTATCGATGCTTCGAGACCTATAAGATCGAGGGCAGTCTTGCCGGGCACGAAATTGACGCTCACCCGGTCGGCCGGTAGCACCGATCCACCACGGGATTGCCGCTCCAGGGCATGCACCGGAAATCGCTGATGCTGCACCGCTTCCCGTATTCGCTGGTCGACGTGAGCACAGAAGTCGGCAACCGTGGCTACCGGGAGAACGCTCAAGACTAAGGGGACTACTCCCGCCAGCATTCCGGGAATACGCTTCGAGTCCGGGCGCACCCGCCTGCTCACCGGGAAGTCGAGAACCACCTCTGGCCCGTCGGCGCACCAACCATGCACCAGTAGCGCGCATGCAGCAGCCATGACCGACGATTGAGACATGGTCCACGCCTGGGCCAACTGTTGAGTGCGGCGGAGGGCTTGCGCGTCCAATCGGACCGGTACCGAGGATGAACGCTGGTCAGCCACCCGTGGGGCCCTTGGCATCCGGTATCGCGGTCCGCGTTCCGCCGGCAAGTTCCTGCTCCAGTAGGTCTGATCTTCCAGAAAGTCCTCGGACGCTTCATATTCCGACTCGCACCGGACCAGATCCTGCAATGAGCCGAAGAAGGCCGGGGGAATGGGTTTCTGCGAAACGATCGCGGAGTAGACAGTCGCCAAGCGATTGAACACCAGCGCGATACCTGTGCCATCGATCGCGATGTGGTGCCCGCATGCGAACAGGTAGTGTTCATCGTCCCATGTCTGAAACAGCGCGAATGTGAAGAGTGGGCCGGTCAGCGGCATGGGGGTGCTCTGTATCGCTGCTGCGAGTGCGCGGGCTTCCTGCACGGGATGGCGCGAGCTACTCAGGTCATGGAACACGACGGCGGCATCGGGGTATTCGATCGCCTTTTGAAAGACCTGGCCGTCGGTCTCGAAGATGGTGACCCTCGGCGGTTCGGCCTCCTGAAGCACTCGGCGCATCGCCTGCTCAACAGCCACGCGGTCGATCGCGCCGTCGATCCTGGCAAACAGCCCGAGTTGCCATTCCACATCCAGGTGGCCCGTTTGATGAGCCAGCCAGATGTCGAACTGCCCAGGCGTCAGCGGAACCGCCCGGTCATCGCGTTCCATCCGACTAGCCCCGCTTCGCTGCGAACAGTCACCCACAGTGAGTAGTCCAAACCGTACTGGACGCCAACAGCGGGGCGCAGGCTTCGACGTGACGTCACTGTTCTTTTTCACGCTTGCCATACGACGATATGGCCGGTAAAGCTAACGGCCACGTGGTTTACTCGGCGGCATCCGGTTAGGGCGGAAGGTTGAGTGCGATGGGTGGACCCCGTGTGTGCGCGGTCGCCGCAACCCGGACTGAAATGGTCCCTCGGTGCATTCCGCTCAAGACTTGAGCGGCGAGCACGTGGGCACCGGAGACGCCGCGGCACCTGTCGTCGCGCGCACAATCCATCGCTTGTCTGTGCCAATCATCTTGGCTTGGTTGGCGATCAGCGCCGTTGCGACTGTCTGCGTCCCCCCGCTGGAGCTGGTCGAGAAGGAGCATTCGGTATCGCTGGTTCCCAGGGACTCGCCATCGTTCAAAGCCTTGGAGCGCATGGATGCGGACTTCAAGGAATCCGATTCTTTCAGCTTCGTGATGATCGTCTTGGAAGGGCAGCAACCCTTGGGCAAAGACGCACACAGCTACTACGACGGACTGGTCCGCCGCTTGGCAGACGACCACGAGCATGTGCAGCATATCCAGGACTTCTGGGCCGACCCACTCATGGCGGGTGCTGTGCAGAGCGCCGACGGCAAGGCTGCCTATGTTCAACTGCTCCTCGCCGGCAATCCCGGCGAGACTCGGGGTAACCAGTCAACTGAGGCGGTCCGGCGACTGGTGGCCCGGTCCGCGCCGCCGCCGGGGATCACGGTTTACGTCACCGGCAGCGCCGCGCTAGCCGCGGATGCGCAGAACAGCGGTGACCAGTCGGTCATCATCATGACGGCGATAAGCCTCGCGGTCATATTCGTGATGTTGCTGCTCGTCTACCGTTCGGCCACGACAGTGATCCTGCTGCTTTCAATGGTCGGATTAGAATTACAAGTGGCTCGCGGCGTCGTCGCATTCCTTGGAGACCAGCGAATTGTCGGTCTTACGACGTTCGTCGTCAATCTGGTAATGGCCATAGGAATCGCAGCCGGCACGGATTACGGCATATTCTTTATCGGGCGCTATCAGGAGGCACGTCAGGCCGGTGAAAATCGGGAAACGGCTTACTACACCGCGTATCGAGGAGTCGCCAAAGTCGTCCTGGCCTCCGGTTCGACGATCGCCGGCGCAGTATTTTGTCTGAGCTTCACCAGACTGCCGTATTTCCAGCCCCTGGGTGTCCCCTGCTCGGTTGGGATATTTGTTGCTGTCCTGACCGCGGTGACGCTGGTACCGGCCGCTATTGCCGTAGGCAGCCGCTTTCACCTTTTCGACCCCAAACGCGCGATCTCGGCTCGCCGGTGGCGACGGGTAGGCACCGTGATCGTCCGGTGGCCCGCGCCCGTTCTCTTGGTCACCATCGCAGTGACGCTGGTAGGACTGGTGACACTGCTGGGATACAAGCCCAGCTACAACGACCAGAAATTCATTTCCAAGGATTCCCCCGGCAATCGAGGTTACGAGGCCGTGGCGCGACACTTTTCGCCGTCCCGCGTGATGATGCCCGAAGTATTGCTGGTCGAGGCAGACCATGATCTGCGCAATCCGGCGGATTTTCTCGTATTGAACCGACTCGCCAAGGCCATTCTCGCCGTTCCAGGGATATCCCGGGTGCAATCCGCAACTCGCCCCGAGGGAGCCCCCATCGAGCACGCTTCGCTCCCATATCAGCTCAGCATGCAAGGCGTCGTTGCTCAACAATTCGCGAAATTCCAGCAAGCCCGAATCGACGACATGCTCGATCAGGCCGAAGAGATGACGGAAACGATCAACGCCATGCAGCGTATGTACGGCCTGATGCAACAGTTCGTCGCAGCCAATCATCGCATGATCACCGACGCGACCGAGGTGGCGGGCATCGTCGACGGATTACGAGATCGAATTGCGGATTTTGAAGACTTCTGGCGGCCGATACGCAGCTACTCCTATTGGGAAAAGCACTGCTACGATATCCCGCTCTGCTGGTCACTTCGCTCAATATATGACTCGATCGACGGCGTGGATGAAATCGCCGGCAGATTTCATCAGCTTGTGGCAGATCTCCAACGTGTTGATGTGATCATGCCGGAGTTGCTCACCCAGTTCCCTCCGATGATCGCGACGATGCAAGACTTCCGGGTCCAATTGCTGACCATGCATAGCACCGTGGCCGGGATTGTTGATCAGTTGAACGAGCAGGGTAACGACGCGGCTGCCATGGGTAAGGCCTTCGACGCGGCGAAGAATGACGATTCCTTCTATCTGCCGCCCGAGGTTTTCGAAAATCCGGATTTCAAAAGGATCATGAAAGTGTTCCTGTCGCCCGACGGGAAAGCGGCCCGCATGCTTATCACGCAGCGCGGCGATCCCGCCTCCCGCGAGGGGATTTCACGGGTCGAACCGATCAGGACAGCGGCCGAGGAGGCGCTCAAAGGAACCCCGCTGGAAGCCGCCGACATCTATCTCACCGGCGCCGCCGCCACGGTGAAGGACGTGGTGGAGGGCTCTATATACGACCTCATTATCGCGGGCGTTGCCGCACTCTGTCTCATTTTCATCGTCATGCTGATCAATACGCGAAGTATGGTCGCGGCGTTGGTCATTGTCGGCACCGTGGTTTTTTCGCTCAGTGCGTCTTTCGGGATGTCCGTTCTCGTCTGGCAGTACATCGTCGGCATACAAATTCACTGGGCGGTGCTTGCGATGTCCGTCATCGTCCTGTTGGCGGTCGGTTCGGATTACAACCTGTTACTGGTGTCCCGCATCAAAGAGGAGATACCCGCCGGCATCAACACCGGCATCATCCGAGCGATGGGCGGTACCGGCAAGGTCGTGACCAACGCAGGGCTGGTGTTCGCATTCACCATGTCGTCCATGGTGTTCAGTGAACTACGCACCATCGGTCAGGTGGGCACCACAATCGGCTTGGGCCTGTTGTTCGACACGTTGGTGGTGCGCGCATTCATGACGCCCTCTGCCGCCGCCCTCCTGGGGCGATGGTTCTGGTGGCCACTACGAGTGCGCTCGCGTCCCGCCCGCCCGTTTGGTGGGCCAGTGGCCAGTGGCGCGAGCAGACGCAAAATCCCCGTGGAGCAATAGCTCCACGGGGATTTTGCGTCTGCTCGCGGTAGCCCGCGCCAGCTCAGATCAGCTTGAGCTCGGTGACGGCGTTGCGCTCGTCGACGAGCTCCGCGGTGGACTTATCGATCTTGCCGCGGGAGAACTCGTCGATCTCCAGACCCTGCACGATCGACCAGTCGCCGTCCTTGGTGGTCACCGGGAACGACGACACGATCCCTTCCGGCACGCCGTAGGAACCGTCGGAATAGACGGCCATCGACACCCAGTCACCGTCCGGGCTGCCGAGCAGCCAGGAACGGGCCGCGTCGACGGTGGCCGACGCTGCCGACGCCGCCGAAGAGGCGCCCCGGGCGTCGATGATGGCCGCGCCGCGCTTGGCGACGGTCGGGATGAAGTCGTTCTCGATCCAGTCCTGGTCGTTCACCACCTCCGCGGCGTTCTTGCCGCCCACCTCGGCGTGGAAGATGTCCGGGTACTGGGTGGCCGAGTGGTTGCCCCAGATCGTCATCTTCTTGATGTCGGTGACCTTGGCGCCGGTCTTGCGGGCCAGCTGCGAGATGGCCCGGTTGTGGTCCAGGCGGGTCAGCGCGGAGAACCGCTCCTTCGGGATGTCGGGGGCGTTGCTCAGCGCGATCAGCGCGTTGGTGTTGGCCGGGTTGCCGGTCACACCGATGCGGACGTCGTCGGCTGCCACCGAATTCAGCGCCTTGCCCTGAGCGGTGAAGATCGCGCCGTTGGCCTCCAGCAGGTCGCCGCGCTCCATGCCCGGGCCACGCGGGCGCGCACCGACCAGCAGGGCCAGGTTCACGCCGTCGAAGATCTTGTTGGCGTCGGCGCCGATCTCGACACCGGCCAGCAGCGGAAACGCGCAGTCGTCCAGTTCCATCACCACGCCCTCGAGCGCCTTGAGGGCCGGCTCGATCTCCAGCAGACGCAGTTCGATCGGACGGTCCGGGCCGAGCAGCGAGCCGCTGGCCAAGCGGAACAACAGGCTGTAGCCGATCTGGCCGGCGGCACCGGTGACGGCAACCTTGAGAGGACTTGCGCTCACGTCGGTTCTGCTCCTTCGGTTAAGACGGGTTCGCGTCGAAACTAGCGCACGGCCGCCTCTGTGGAATCGCCGGTCCATGGACGGCTGATGCGCGGCTGGAAATCAGCTGCTGACAGCACCCTTTGTTCGGTCCAGGCGCGTACGATGACCACCGCCTGCAGACCGGCCTGCAGACCGGCACAGCGATCGGAGGTGGAAATGTTCCCGGGGTTTGACGCTTTACCTGAGGCTCTACGGCCCGTCGCACGCACCCGCCAGCAGCACGTCCACCCGGTTGCCAATCCGCCGGCACAGACCCTGGTCGATTGCGGCGTCTATGTCGACGGGCACCGGTTGCCCGGCAAGTTCACTCCCGCCGAGGCGCTGGCCAAGGTCCGCGAGATCGAGCAGGACGGCCAGGAGGCATTCGCCTGGATCGGTCTGCACGAGCCCGACCAAGCGCAGATGCAGGAGGTGGCCGACGCCTACGGCCTGCACCCACTGGCCGTCGAGGACGCCGTGGTCGCCCACCAGCGCCCGAAGCTGGAGCGCTATGACGATTCGCTGTTCCTGGTGCTGAAGACCGTCAACTACGTGCCGCACGAGTCGGTGGCGCGGGCCCGCGAGATCGTCGAAACCGGGGAGATCATGATTTTCGTCGGCGCCGACTTCGTGGTTACCGTCCGCCACGGCGAACACGGCGGGCTGCACGAGGTTCGCAAGCGGATGGACTGCGCGCCCGAGCACCTGCGGCTCGGCCCGTATGCGGTGATGCATGCGATCGCCGACTACGTGGTGGACCATTACCTTGGCGTCACCAGCCTGATGGAGGACGATGTGGACGCCATCGAGGTGGTCGCCTTCGCTCCGGGCAAGAAGATCGACGTCGAACCGATCTACCTGCTCAAGCGCGAAGTCGTGGAGTTGCGCCGTTGTGTGGCGCCGCTGTCGGGTGCCTTCCAGCGCATGCAGGTCGAGAACAAGGACCTGATCAACAAGGAAGTGCGCCGCTATCTACGTGACGTCGCCGACCACCAGACTCAGGCCGCCGAGCAGATCGCCAGCTACGACGACATGCTCAACTCACTGGTGCAGGCCGCGCTGGCCCGGGTGGGCATGCAGCAGAACATGGACATGCGCAAGATCTCGGCCTGGGCCGGTATCGTCGCGGTGCCCACCATGGTGGCGGGGATCTACGGGATGAACTTCCACTTCATGCCGGAGTTGGACTCCAGGTGGGGATACCCGTCGGTGATCGCCGCGATGGTGGTGGTCTGTGTGTTCCTCTACTTCAGTTTCCGCCGCCGCGACTGGCTCTAGGCCCGCCCCGCACACCGCGAGTGCGAAGTCCCCGACGCTCCACCGGCGTGTCGCGTCGCCGAATTCACACTCGGTGCTGAGCCACCTCTAACTCGGTTGCGCCGCCGGCCGATTCGGGTCCAGCACGTCCACACCGTCGTTGAGCCACGCCTCCCGCATCGACTCGGCGCCCTTGAGCCGTACCCAGGCCGCCTCGTTAGCGGTGATCGGAGTCGCGGACAGGAACCGCACCGGCTCGCGCGGCGCGTCCAAAGGTAGCTCGGCAATGTCGCTGCGGCCCAACAACACCGCCGTGAAAGGCGTCCCCGACCACAACGGCGCGCCGAGGTCGATCAGCGCGTCGGGCACCAGCACCAGGCCGTCGACAGCCGGCGTGGCCGCCAGCACCGCCATGGTGCGCACCAGCCCTTTGACAGGATCGGGATCACGCAGCGCCAGAGCCACTTCGGCCCGTGGGCCGCGTAGGTGATCGGTGACCATCTCGGTCGGGTCGGTCATGGGGTAACGCGAGCAGCCCAGCGAGACATAGTGCACCACCGGCTGATGCCGGAACCGCAGCACCTCGATCGGTTCGGCACCCAGGAATGTCACGCTTGCCGAGTCGGGCTCGGCGCCGAAGTGGCTGCGAAGATGTGCGCGGACGGCGTCGAGAATCACTGTGCGACCGGCACAGTCAGGTTGGCGCCGGACTCGGCGTCGAAGACCGCGACCTTGGTGGGGTCGAACGCCAACTCGATCGGCTGTCCGGTAGCGGCTTTGGACTCAGTGGGAACCCTTGCCACAAAGCGATTTTCGTGAACCTCTGATTCGGCCGCCACTTCGTCCAGCCGGGCCGAGTGCGCCTGCGGACCCGCGGTGGTGAAGTACACGTACTTGTCGGAGCCCAGCGATTCAACAAGATCGACGGTCACCTCGAAGATCAGCGAACTGATCCGCTGATAGCCGTCGATCAGCGCCGCGTCCTGGATGTGCTCGGGCCGCAACCCCACGATGACGTTCTCCGGTTTGGGGTGCCCGGCGATCACCTCCTGCACCTCCGGCGTCAGGGTCACCTCACCGAACGACAGCGCCAACCCGAACGACGTCAGCGTGGCCGGGAAGAAGTTCATCGCCGGCGAGCCGATGAAGCCGGCCACGAACAGATTCGCGGGCCGCTCGTAAAGCTCAGTGGGCGTGCCGATCTGCTGCGCGACGCCGCCGTGCATCACCACCACCCGGTCCCCCAGCGTCATGGCCTCGGTCTGGTCGTGGGTGACGTAGACGGTGGTGGTGCCCAGCCGCTTCTGCAGGCGTGCGATCTCGCCGCGCATCTGCACCCGCAGCTTGGCGTCCAGGTTGGACAGCGGCTCGTCCATCAGAAAAGCCTTGGGCTGACGCACGATTGCCCTGCCCATCGCGACCCGCTGGCGCTGGCCACCCGACAACTGCGAAGGACGCCGATCCAGCAGTTCGGTCAGGTCCAGGATTCTCGCGGTCTCCTCGACCTTCTGGGCGATGTCGGCCTTCTTCATCTTCGCCAGTGTCAGCGGAAACGCGATGTTCTGCCGCACCGTCATGTGCGGATACAGCGCGTACGACTGGAACACCATGGCGATATCGCGATCCTTGGGCGCCTTCTCGTTGACCCGCTCGCCGCCGATCCGCAGCTCTCCCGACGAGATGTTCTCAAGTCCGGCGATCATGTTCAGCGTGGTGGTCTTCCCACAGCCGGACGGGCCGACCAGGATCAGGAACTCGCCGTCCGCGATGGTGATGCTCAGATCCTGCACCGCGACATGGCCGTCGGGGTAGCTCTTCTTGACGTGTTCCAGCACAATCTCGGCCATCGCGCTATCCCTTCACAGCACCGGAGGTCAACCCGGCGACGATGCGTCGTTGGAAAATCAGAACAAAGACAATGATCGGTATCGTGATCACGATCGCGCCGGCGGCGATCGACCCGGTCGGCTCCTCGAATTGCGAACTGCCGGTGAAGTTTGCGATCGCCACCGGCGCGGTGATCGCCGCCTCCGTGGCGGTCAGCGACAACGCCAGCAGCAGATCGTTCCAGGCGAAGATGAACACCAGGATCGCCGCCGTCACCAGACCCGGAGCCGCGAGCGGGACGATCACCTTGACGAACGCCTGAGCGGGCGTGGCGCCGTCCATCTTCGCCGCCTTCTCCAGATCCCATGGGATCTCCCGGAAGAAGGCCGACAGCGTATAGATCGCCAGCGGCAGCGCGAACGTGATGTAGGGCAGGATCAGACCCGGCCAGGTGTCGAACAACCCGACGGTGCGTTCGATGTCGAACAGCGGCGTCACCAAGGAGATTGCTGGGAACATGGTGATCAAAAGCGTCATCCCGATCAGCAGCCGCTTGCCCGGGAAACCCAGCCGGGCAACCGCATAGGCCGCCATCGCGCCCAGCACCACCGCGATCACGGTGGTGGTCAGCCCGATCCCGATCGAATTGATCAGCGCCGAACTGAAGAAGTCACCGCGGAAGATGCCACGGTAGTTGTCCAGGGTGACCGACGACGGAATCAGATTGCCGTCCTTGACCATTGACGTCGGTTTGAGCGACAGGCTGAGTATCCACAGCACCGGCAGCAGCGCGTAACCCACCACCAGCATGTCGATCGCGACCCAGAACGTCGCGCGCCTCACCGAATCACCGGGCATCGGCGTCGCTCCCGGGCGCTGCGGCACCGAACAGTTTGATGAAAATGAGTGCGATGATGCCCACACAGAGGAAGATCAGCACGCTGATCGCCGAGCCCAGCCCGACGTTGAAGCCCTTGAACAGGTTGTCGTAGCCCAGGATTGACACCGAACCGGTGTTGTTGGCGCCTGCGGTCAGCACGTAGATGTTGTCGAAGATCCGGAACGCGTCCAGGGTCCGGAACAGCAACGCCACCACCACCGCCGGCTTGATGATCGGCAGCGTGATCCTGGTCAGCCGCCGCCAGGCATCCGCGCCGTCGACCTGCGCCGCCTTCAGCAGATCCTCGGGCACCAGCGCCAATCCGGCCAGCAGCAGCAGCGCCATGAACGGAGTCGTCTTCCACACCTCGGCGATCACCACCACCCCGAGCGACGGAATCTGTTGCGTCAGTGGGGCACTCCCGTCGGGCAACAGGTTGGCCAGGTAGCCGGTGCCCGGTGTCCAGGCGTAATACCAGCTGTAGGAGGCGACCACCGTGACGATCCCGTACGGGATCAGCACCGCGGTACGCACCAGCCCCTTCCCGATCAGCGTGCGGTGCATCACCAGCGCCAGGGACAGGCCCAGCACGAATTCGACCGTCACCGAGACGACGGTGATGCCCAGCGTCACGCCCAGCGCAGCCCACCAGTACCGGTCGGTCAGGATCGTCTGGTAGTTGCCCAGTCCGACGAACGCGGTGTCACGGGGGGTCGCCAGGTTGTTGCGCTGGAGGCTCAACCACACCGCGTAGCCGATCGGGTAAGCCGTCACCGCCAGCATCAACGTCACCGCGGGCGCGACGAGCAGATAGGCGAGCCGGCGTTCGGTCATGGCAGTAACCCTTTGCCATCGATCGCCTTCTGCACCTGCACCGCAAGTTCATCGGCCGTGCGTTCCGGGTCGATCGCCGTGATCGGGCTCAGCACCGAGGCCAGCCGGATCGACACCGCCTGATACGCCGGTGTCGCGGGCCGCACCGCGGCGTCGGTGAGTTGCTGGCGGATTATGCCGTACATCGGGTACTTGGCCTGGAACTGCGGGTCGGAGTAGAGCGAGGTTCGGACCGGGGGCAACCCGCCTTCGATCGCGATGTATTTCTGGTTCTGCAGATTGCGGATGCAGCGGACGGCTTCGAACGCTTCGGCTCGGTGTCTGGTGGTGCTGGCCACCGCCAGATTGAGCCCACCGATCGTCACCTTGGCCGATTGCCCGGGCAACACTGCGGGGTAGCGCGCGAACCCGAACACCTTCTGGCTGGCCGCGTAGGCGATGGCGAACTGCTCGTCACTCGGCGCGAAGGTGCCGACGCCGTTGATGCTGCCGCTCAGCGCCGGCTCGCGGTTCAGCGGCAGAAACGCCACGCCGCCTTTCGCCGCGTTCTCGAGCATCGAGGCGAACACGTAGGGCCAGTTGACCTCCAGCGCCGCCTTGCCCTGTTCGACCGCCAATCGTGCGGCGCCCTCGTCACTGCGGGTGATCGACGGGTCGGCGCCGGGCGCGGTGGCCACCGATTTGAGGATCCGCAGCGCCGCCACCGTGGCGCCGCGATGTTCGGGGGTATCGATCAGGGTCACGTGCTTGCCGTCCTCGGAGAGCACCTGCCCACCCGCGCTGACCAGCAGCGTGTTGAACCACACCACCAGCCCTTCGGCCTCGTTGGCCTGCACGGCGATCCAGCTGGGCACACCCGCGTCGTGCAGGCGGTCCGCCTCGGCCACCATGGCGCCCCAGTCGCGTGGCGGTTGACGGACTAAATCCGCTCTGTACCAAAGCAATTGGGTATTCGTAGTGACGGGCGCGCCGTACCGCCTGCCATTCCAGGTCGCGGTCTTCAGCGGACCCGGCAGGGTATCGGCGGCGGCGTCGGACTCGGTCAGTCCCGACGGATCGTCCGACAGCGGCAGCGCCCACCCCGCCTCGGCGAACTCGGCAGTCCACACCACGTCGAGCGCCATCACGTCCAGGGTGTCGTCGTGCCCGGTCAACCGCCGGGAAAGCTGCAGCCGTTGCTGGTCGGGCGATCTCGCCAGGCTGACGTGCTCAACGCGGTACCGGCCACCGGCCTGTTCCGAGCATCGTTGCGCGACCGCGGTGAAAGTCGCCCCGTCGGTGGCCGGGGTGTAGAAACTGATCACCACGCCGTGATCGCCGGAGCCGCAAGCCGAGAGAACCGACGCGGTGGTCAACGCCGCCAGCGCGGCGGCCCCCCACCGCCGCAAGCGACGGTTCACCAAGTCAGATCGCCAGACGCGCCAGCAGATCTCGCGCCTTCTCGGCGTTCTGCGGGTCGCAGAGCACGTCGTAGCGCCCGGCAACCAGTTGCATGGTGGAGCTGAAATCCCGGGTGCCACGCGCCATGGCGTAGGGCACGGCCGAGGTGATCAGCCCGAAGAAGACACCTGCGACCAGGCCGGTGATCAGCGCGCCCCAGGGGTTCGGGCTGAAGAAACCGAGCACCAGGCCGATGAACAGGCCGAGCCACGCGCCGCTGAGCACGCCGCCACCGAGAACCTTGCCCCAGGTCAGCCGGCCCGTGACGCGTTCCACCTGCATCAGGTCGACGCCGACGATGGTCACCTGCTGGACGGGAAACTCCTGATCGGACAGGTAGTCGACGGCGCGTTGCGCCTCGGCGTAGGTGGGATAGGAGCCGACCGGCCAGCCTTTGGGCGGCGTCGGCAATCCGGGCACATTACGTCGACCGGCAGCCCCACCGGCGGGTGGTTGTCCTGGTTGGAATGGGCTAGTCATCGGTACCTCATTCTCTTCCTGCCCGCCTTTACGCAGACCATCGTTCCATCTCGGCAACCGGGACGCACCATCCGCACCCCTGCCGGCCGCGCATTTCGCCTGGCCGGAGCCTGATCCAGGTGGGCCGTTGTCACCGCAGGACCCCGCGTGGGCCCATGCGCTACGTTCATCACATGACAGCTCCCGGCGACTCCTCCGGCGAGGACAAGGACCGCGCGCCGCACCCCTCCGCAGACCAGACACAAGCCGCTGAGCAGCCGATATCCGATGCCCCGTGGGCTTCGCCGGCGGGTTCCCCGGTCGTGGACTACCCGCCACCGGCAGGCTACCCACCGCCGAACCCGGCGGCCGACTACCCGGGCTACCCACCGCCGAACCCGGCGGCCGACTACCCGGGCTACCCACAGCCGAACCCGGCGGCGGGGTACCCGCCACCGAGTCCGCCCTTCGGCTACACACCGCCCGGATATCAGCCTTACGGCGCGGCGCCTCAGGGCTTCGGCGACCCGGCGTCATATCCCCCGCCCCCACCGCCACCCGGCCCCTACGGCTCGCATCCGGGCGGCTATTACCCCGGTCCGGACTACGGGGGTGGTTATGCGGGCGGTTACGGGGCGATGCAGACCGGCACCAATACCATGGCGATCATCTCGCTGGTCTCCGGCATCGTCGGCATCTTCTGCTGCGTCGGCTCGGTCGTGGGCATCGCGTGCGGCATGGTGGGAATCAACCAGATCAAGCAGACCCGCGAAGACGGCTTCGGGCTCGCGGTGGCAGGCATCGTGATCAGCGCGGCAACCCTGCTGGTCTACTTCGTCGCCGTGATGTTCAGCCTCGGCTCGCACTAGAGCGCCCCGACCTGCCGCCCGCGCACCACCTGCCTACGCTCTCTCCTATGGCGTCGGTCAACAGGGTGTACGTGGCACGGCTGCCGCGGATGATGGTGCTCGGCCCACTAGGCGAATCGTTCGGACGCGTGCGCGACGTCGTGATCAGCATCAGCATCGTCCGTCAGCAACCGCGCGTACTCGGGTTGGTAGTCGATCTCGCGACCCGGCGCAGCATCTTCATACCGATCCTGCGGGTCGCCGCGATCGAACCCGACGCGGTGACCCTGCGTACCGGCAACGTGTCGCTGCGCCACTTCGAGCAGCGGCCCGGCGAGGTGCTGGCGATGGGCCAAGTGCTCGACACCCCCGTCCGGGTCAGCGACCCCGACCTGCCCGACCTGGCCGGGGTCGACGTCGTAGTCACCGACCTGGGCATCGAGCAGACCCGGACCCGCGACTGGGTGGTGACCAGGGTGGCGGTGCGCACGCAACGCAGGCTGGGACGACGCGGTCCGGTGCACGTCGTGGACTGGCAGAACGTGCAGGGACTGACCCCGTCGGCCCTCGCCATGCCGGGGCAGGGTGTGGCACAACTGCTCGACCAGTTCGAGGGGCGACGGGCCGTCGACGTCGCCGACGCCATCCGCGGGCTCCCCACCAAGCGCCGTTACGAGGTGTTCAGGGCACTTGACGACAACCGGTTGGCCGACATCCTGCAGGAGCTGCCCGAACTCGATCAGGCCGAGGTACTCACGCATCTGGGCACCGAGCGCGCGGCGGACGTGCTCGAGGAGATGGATCCCGACGACGCCGCCGACGTGCTGGGTGTGCTCAACCCGACCGACGCCGAGATGTTGCTCACCCGAATGGATCCCGACGACTCCGACCCGGTGCGACGCCTGCTGACCCACTCCCCCGACACGGCCGGCGGATTGATGACCTCCGATCCGGTCGTGCTCACCCCGGACACCTCGGTCGCCGAGGCGCTGGCCCGACTCCGCGATCCCGACCTGACCCCGGCATTGGCATCGATGGTTTTCGTGGCGCGCCCGCCGACCGCCACCCCGACCGGCCACTACCTGGGCTGCGTGCACCTGCAGCGACTACTGCGCGTCCCCCCCTCCGAGCTGGTCAGCGGCATCGTCGACACCGACCTGCTGACGCTGTCCCCGGAGACCCAATTGGGTGCGGTCACCCGCTATTTCGCCGCCTACAACCTGGTGTGCGGTCCGGTCGTCGACGACCAGAACCACCTGTTGGGTGCGGTGACGGTGGATGACCTGCTCGACCACCTGCTGCCCCATGACTGGCGCGTGGACGTCCAGCAGCTCGATCCCGCCGGCAGGCCGCCACGGACCGGAGATGCCTTGTGACCAAGCCTCAGACGCCGCGGCGGCTGTACACCCCGCGGACATCGCGCCGCTACACGCCGCGCGTGGATGCCGAAACGGTAGGTCAGTTCACCGAATCCATCGCGAGGTTCTTCGGAACCGGGCGCTACCTGTTGCTGCAGACGATCGTGGTGATCGTGTGGATCGCGATCAACATGATCGCGATTCGCTGGCAGTGGGACCCGTACCCGTTCATCCTGCTCAACCTCGCGTTCTCGACGCAGGCCGCCTACGCCGCGCCGCTGATCCTGCTCGCCCAGAACCGCCAGGAGAACCGCGACCGCGTCGCGCTGGAAGAGGATCGCCGTCGCGCGGCACAAACGAAGGCCGACACCGAGTACCTGGCCCGCGAACTGGCCGCGCTGCGACTGTCGATCGGCGAGGTCGCGACCCGCGACTACCTGCGCCACGAACTGGAAAGCCTGCGAACGCTCTTGCTGGACTTGCAGTCCTCCGTTCCGGAGGCCGGGACGCGGGCGTCAGACGGCACCGAGCGGCGTAGTAAGAAAACCGGCTGAGAATCAAGTCCGCCATTGCGCTACTCCCGTGACGAGAGTTATGTATGGTGATCTAGTTCACGAAGCTAACAAGTGGTCAGTTTCCCGGCGGCTCACAGAATTTGAGGACGGTCCGAGGTGCACATAGGGGGACGCTGGGCTGACAACCCGGCCGTCGCGAAGGTGCGACAGACGGCAGTACGCGTCACACGCACCCCCGTCTTCGGCGTCGCCATGATCTCCCCCCTGATCTTCGCCAGTGCGGTCGGTGCTGCGGCGCCCTCACTGCAGGGCAAGAACCAGCCGCACCGTGCCGCCATCACACCGGTGGCAGCCGTCGGTCCCGCTCCGCACACCGACCTGTCCGGCCCCACGGTCATCTCCATCCAGCGGGTGCCGACCAGCTTCCACGTCGCGGCGGCCGCCAGTTCCGCGCCGCCACCCCCGACCGTGGTCAACACCCCTGGGGCGCTGGGGATTCCGATCATGGCGCTGTCGGCCTACCGCAACGCCGAGCAGAAGATGTCGGCCGCGCAACCGGCCTGCGGAGTCAGCTGGAACCTGCTCGCCGGCATCGGACGCATCGAGTCGGGCCACGCGGGCGGCGGTGCTGTCGATGCCCGCGGCACCGCGACCAACCCGATCTACGGTCCGGCCCTGGACGGCACGCTGCCCGGCAACGAGGTCATCATGCAGCGGGACCAAGGCAACCGGGTGACCTACGCCCGCGCCATGGGCCCGATGCAGTTCCTCCCCGGCACCTGGGCACGTTATGCCGTCGACGGTGACGGCGACGGGATACCCGACCCGCAGAACCTGTTCGACGCCACCCTGGCCGCGGCGCGGTACCTGTGCAGCGGCGGGCTCAACCTGCGGGATCCGCAGCAGGTGATGGCCGCGATCCTGCGCTACAACAACTCGATGTCGTACGCCCAGAACGTGCTTGGCTGGGCCGCCGCCTACGCCACCGGCGTGGTTCCGGTAGACCTGCCGCCAATCACCGGCCCGCCGCCCCCGATCGGCGATGCGCACCTCGAGCACACGGAGGGGCTGGGCCCCAACCTGCCGCTCAATGTGACCGGGCTCGGCGTTGGCGACCCGATGGGCCAGCACATGCCGCTGATCGACTTCGGGCAACCGCAGATCGTCTCGCAGTTCCCGAATTCCCTTTACCCGAACCCGCAGGCGCCGATGTGGCCGTGGATGCCGCCCGCCCAGGTGCCGCAGCCGGCTCCGGTGGCGACTCCGGGCTGCACTCTGATCTGCATCAGTTCGCAGACGCCTGACTCGCTGCCCCCGGGTGCGGGTCCCATCCCCAACGGCGGGATCGTCATCGCTCCGGCGGCACCCCCGGCTCCCCCGGCTCCCCCGTTCGCTCCGGCGTTCCCTGACCCGTTCGCGCCGCCTCCGGCAGCACCTCCGGCGCCGCCCGCTCCGGCTGCACCACCGGCTCCGGCAGCGCCGGCAACGCGGGCACCCAACGGCGCCCCGGCGCCCAAGCCCGCCGGACCGGCGCAGCCGGTCCCGCCGGCCCCCGGCGAACCGGTGCTCGCCCCGGTCAGCTGACCGTCGGGAGGGCTTGCGCCCAAGCCGCCTACACTCGGCGTTGATGTCCGCAACCCAGAATGACGCAACCGATCTGACCACCGCTATCCGCTCCGCGCTGGGCAAGGTGATCGATCCGGAACTACGACGCCCCATCACCGAGCTCGGGATGGTCAAAAGCATCGACCTGGGCGCCGACGGCAGCGTGCACGTTGAGATCTATCTGACCACCGCAGCCTGCCCGAAGAAGGCCGAAATCAGTGAGCGGGTGACCCAGGCGGTCACCGACGTCCCGGGCACCGGGACCGTACGGGTGAGCCTGGACGTCATGAACGACGAGCAGCGCACCGAGCTGCGCAAGCAGTTGCGCGGGGATGCCGCCGAACCGGTCATCCCGTTCGCCCAGCCCAGTTCACTGACCCGCGTCTATGCGGTCGCGTCCGGTAAAGGCGGGGTCGGCAAGTCCACGGTCACGGTCAACCTGGCCGCGGCGATGGCCGCCCGCGGGCTGTCCGTCGGCCTGCTGGACGCCGATATTCACGGGCATTCCATCCCCCGGATGATGGGCACCACCGATCGGCCCACCCAGGTGGAATCCATGATCCTGCCGCCCATCGCCCATGAGGTGAAGGTCATCTCGATCGCCCAGTTCACCAAGGACAACACTCCGGTGGTGTGGCGCGGGCCGATGCTGCACCGCGCGCTGCAGCAGTTCCTGTCGGACGTCTACTGGGGTGACCTGGACGTGCTGCTGCTCGATCTGCCGCCCGGCACCGGCGACGTCGCCATCTCGCTGGCGCAGTTGCTGCCCAACGCCGAGATCCTGGTGGTGACCACGCCGCAGCTCGCAGCTGCCGAGGTGGCCGAGCGGGCGGGCAGCATCGCCATCCAGACACGCCAGCGGATCGCGGGGGTGGTGGAGAACATGTCGGGCCTGACGCTGCCCGACGGCTCCACGATGCAGGTGTTCGGCGAGGGCGGCGGCCAGCAGGTCGCGGAGCGGCTGTCGCGGGCGGTGGGCGCCGATGTACCGCTGCTGGGCCAGATTCCGCTGGACCCCGCGCTGGTGGCGGCCGGCGATACGGGTGTGCCGATGGTGCTCAGCACCCCGGACTCCGCGGTGGGAAAGGAATTGGGGCGCATCGCCGACGGGCTGTCGTCGCGTCGTCGGGGCTTGGCGGGCATGTCGCTAGGCCTGGACCCCACCCGGCGGTAAGTGGCGCGAGCAGACGCGGCTCAGGTGGCGTCGGTGTCGAACGGAGTGCGCTCGGGGGCCACGGGTGGCGCCGGCGGCGCCGGCGGCTGAGCCGGGGGTTGCGGCGCGGGCGCGTCGAAGTTACCGGTGAAGATCGAATCGTCGCCGTCGAGCAGGTGTTTGGTCAGCGCCGCGCGCGGGGTCATACCGCGCAACTTCTGCAACTCACTGAGCTGGCCGCGGATGTCGTCGAATTCGGGCCCGATGTCCTCGCGGAGCTGGTTGGAGACGCCGCTCAGGTAGTCGCGCGCCTGCCGCAGGGCGCCCGCCGTCCAGCGGATCGCGCCCGGCAGCCGCTCCGGGCCGAGCACCACCAGCCCGACCACGACGAGGACGAGCATCTCCCCCCAGCCGATGTTGGCGAACATCAGGTCAGATGGTGATGACCCGCCGCGCCCGGCTGCGCCGCGCTTGCGATCATCACGAGCTCGTGTCGGGGTCGGGTTTGACCGTCAGCGTGACGTGACGGCCGTCGCGGACCACCTCGATCTGCGCGTCCTGACCGATGGTCAGCTGCCGCACGGCGACGACGGCTTCGTCGGAGTCGGCGACCTTGCGCCCGCCGATCTTGACGATCACGTCGTTCTCCAGGATGCCGCCCTTCTGCGCGGGTCCCCCGGCCTTCACATTGGCCACCTGCGCGCCCGAGGCGATCGCGTTGCTCACCGACCGGGTGCTGATGCCCAGCGTCGGGTGCACGATCTTGCCATCCTTGATCAGCGTCTCCGCGACCAGCTTCATCTCGTTGACCGGGATGGCGAAACCCAGCCCGCTGGCGCTGTCGGACAACGATTTGCCCGCGCTGTTGATGCCGATCACCTGGGAGTCCATGTCGATCAGTGGCCCACCGGAGTTGCCGTGGTTGATCGAGGCGTCGGTCTGGATGGCGTCCAAAACGGTGTCGGTGTCAGAGCCCTCTCCCGACAACGGAACCGGGCGGTGCAGCGCGCTGATGATGCCATGCGTGACGGTGCTGCGCAGACCCAACGGGGCACCGGCCGCGATCACCTCGTCACCGACCCGCACCTTGTCGGAGTTGCCGAGCCGCGCCACGGACAGGTTGTCGACGTTGTCGACCTTCAGCACGGCCAGGTCGGTCTTGGGATCGCGGCCGACAAGGCTGGCCGGCACTTCCTTGCCGTCGTTGAACACCACCGTGGTCTTGAACTGGCTCGGATTGTTCGCGGCTTCCGAGATGACGTGGTTGTTGGTGACGATGTAGCCGCGCCCGTCGATGACGACGCCGGAACCCTGCATCCCCTCCTGGTCGCTCTTGGACTCGATGGTCACCACGGAGTCGGCGACGGCGGCTGCGACCTTGGTGAACCGGCCGGCCGGTTCCTCGGCATTGCCCGACGTCGACAGCGTCACCTTTGACGTGGTGAACGCCTCGACCACCTCGGCGGTCTTACGGCCGATCACCCCACCGATCGCGCCGATCACCAGCGCGATGAGCAGCAGCACGGCCAGCGCGAGGTAGGACACTCTGCCGCCGAACAGCACGTCACGGACGCCGAGCTTGCCGCTGTGGCGCAGTTCGCCGTGCGTCACCACCGGAGGCAGCGCGGGAGTCCCCAGTGCCGCCGCCGCAGCCGGGTCGCGCCATGGATCCTCCGGCTCGTCCGGCTCACCGTTTTTCTCGCCGGCCAGCGCGGCGGCATCGATCGGATGGCGCTGCAGTGTCTCGGTGCCGCCGAACGGGCGGCCGAAGGCCTCCTCGAGTACCGGATCGGCCGGCTTGTCGTGCGGCCGGAACTCGGACTGGTCCTTGTACTTCTGCGGACGAACCCGGTCGGCGACAAAGGAACCCTGCTGCCCCGCCGGACGGCCGAATGTCTGACGCGATCCAGGGTCTACCGGCGGCCGGTAGATGGGGCGCGGTGCCAGCCGTTCGGTGTCCTGGCCGCTGTTGTTGCCTTCGTCGGAGCTCACGGTTCCTCTTCTAGATCCGTTCGGGGCCCGGCACCGGGCCGGCCGTCTGCGCAGCAAAGGACCGCACGGCCCTGGAAGTCATGTTGATGTCCCACCCTAGTATCCACGGATCCCCGGCGGTCGGCACGAACCCGCGCCTAGGCCCGCGTCGGCACGCAAACGTCAAGCTAGCGGCGCTTCCGGTGATCGTCGCGCTCGGCGAAGTCGTCCTGGAGCGGGAGGCCGTCGTCGTGCGGGTAGTGCGGAATCTCGGACAGCAACCCGAGTAGCGAACTCGGGATGCGGATGGGGTGCGAGTCGCGCAGCGCCGCCCGAGCGCGGCTGTGATCGTCCACTTCGGCCGCGCACTGCGGGCACAGCGATAGATGGTGGGCGGCGCGCAGGTGAGCGTTCATCCTCAGCTCGCCGTCGACGAACGCGGCGATGGCCTCGATCGAGAGGTGCTCGGTGGAGCGGAAGCGACGCGGGGCGCCCACCGGGGCGTCGCTCTGGGAGGCGAATTGAGCGGGTAGCCACGAGAACGCACGCCGGAACACGTCTCCCCGGTCGGCCATCACCAACTCCCTCCGCGCCCTGTTAAGCCATTTGTATCTCGAATGTAGCGCGGTGTGCTGCTTGATAACCATGATCGAACCTTCAATCCCCGGAATTTGGGATCAGTTGGCAACCGTGCGGTGGCCGAAATGATGGTTCGGCCAAGGCAGGTTGTTCAGCTGGCCGTCCGCATCGAACGGTCGTCGTTGAGCCCCATTTCGGGATGGGCGGCCAGGTAGTCGCGCAGCGCCTGGCGCCCGCGGTGGATCCGGCTGCGAACGGTGCCGAGCTTTACGCCCAGGGTGGCGCCGATCTCCTCGTACGACAGACCTTCGATATCGCACAGGACCACCGCGGCACGAAATTCCGGCGGCAGCGAGTCCAGGGCGGCCTGCAGGTCCGGGCCAAGGCGCGAGTCGTGGTAGATCTGCTCCGGGTTCGGCTCGTCGGCCGGCACCCGGTCATAGTCCTCCGGCAGCGCCTCCATGCGGATGCGGGCCCGGCGGCGGACCATGTCGAGGAACAGGTTCGTGGTGATGCGGTGCAGCCAGCCTTCGAAAGTGCCGGGCTGGTAGTTCTGGACGGACCGGAAAACCCTGATGAAGGTTTCCTGTGTCAGGTCCTCAGCGTCGTGCTGGTTGCCGGAGAGGCGGTAGGCCAGCCGGTACACCCGGTCGGCGTGCTGACGCACCAGTTCATCCCAGGACGGCATGGTGGCCTTGTCGCCGGTCGCGTCGAAAATCGCGGTGCCGAGCAACGTGTCAGATGGTTCCACCCAGTCGTCATCGGCAACCTGTTGCGGGTGCGACATGGTGGTCGGGCTCAAAGTGGTGATTTTCAGTTCCTCCGGTTTTCCCCTGCCATCCAGGGTCGGCATTTCTCCACTCGCCGAAACACGAAGTTCCCATTCCGTATTCCCGCCGGCCTCGCCCCACAGTGCACCGCGTTCCATACGGCTTACCGTCGCCTACCCGAGTGTGGGCGAGGTATGAGCAGTCTGAGCTTTAGCTGAGAAACCATACTGTTACCTACGACTTCCAGCGGTTATGGAGTTTGCTATGACCTCGCTCCGCCATCAGATCCCGGGCGTGTCGCCTCCGGTGTTCACGGGCGCGCCTGAGCGACGGCACCAGCGGTTCGGCATACTCTGCGGACATGGAGGGCACGTCCAACACCAGCGACGAGACCGGCCACGCGACCCGCAGCAGGGCGGATTCGCTTGTGGCGCACGCCGAAGGGTCGATATCGGAGGACGCGATCCTGGCCGGCGCCCGGGAACGCGCCGTGGACAGTGGCGCCGGCGCGGTCACTCCCGCGGTCGGAGCGCTGCTGAGTCTGCTGGCGAAGCTGAGTGGCGGCAAGGCGGTGGCCGAGGTCGGCACCGGGGCGGGCGTGAGCGGACTGTGGTTGCTGTCGGGCATGAGCGACGACGGCGTCCTGACCACCATCGATATCGAACCGGAATATGTGCGGCTGGCCCGGCAGGCCTTCGCCGAGGCGCAGGTAGGGCCGTCCCGCACCCGGCTGATCAGCGGACGCGCCCAGGAAGTGCTCACCCGGTTGGCCGACGACTCCTACGACCTGGTGTTCATCGACGCCGATCCGATCGATCAGCCGGAGTACGTGGTCGAAGGTGTCCGGCTGTTGCGGTCCGGCGGGGTCATCGTCGTGCACCGGGCGGCCCTGGGCGGCCGTGCCGGTGATCCCGAAGCGCGTGACGCCGAGGTGGCCGCGGTGCGCGAAGCCGCCCGGTTGATCGCGGAGGACGAACGCCTGACGCCGGCGTTGATACCGCTGGGCGACGGGTTGCTGGCCGCTGTGCGCGACTAGCGTCACGCCCCGATCAGGGTCTCGGCGATAGCGAACGGGAAGTGCACGGTAGCGGTGGTTACCTCGCGGACGCCGTCGCGAACGGCGTTGACGATCGTCGCCGGATTGCCGGTCAGCAGCGCGGTCCCGATGTCGTAGCCGGCGTACTGCGGCGCCGTGACGAAGTTGCGCACGTCGACGAACAACTGTGTCGGCAAGCTCGCGGGCCCGACGGGCACCCCGTCGTAGCTCAGCATGGTCCAGCCGGTTGCGGGACTGCCCTGCACCACGACGACACCGGTGTTCGGCAACGTGTGGGTGAGCAGGAACAGCGGGTTCGGGTTGTCGACCATCATCATCGTGCCGGTCTCGATGGTCAGTGCGCTGGAATAGGCGACGACAGCGTGGCCGGGAGCCGACGCCCCGACGTTGTACATGGTTTGCACCGCGCTGTTGAACCCGGCGGCGAAGTTCAGCCCGGTCGGGTTCGTCGAAAGCGGGGCCAGCATCGGGAAGGCGGGCAGGCCGAGCGTCCAGACCAGGGGGCCGCCCAGATACAGCAATCCCGCCGGGATCTGCGGCAAGTCCTCGAACAAGCCGGCGTTGATCTCGTTGAGCCCGGGCAGCACGACGGCGGCCGGTTGTCCCGCGTAAGCCACCAGCGCCGCGGCCGTTTCCTGCGTCCTGATCATCTGCGAGTCGAAGATCCCACCGAAGATGCCCTGGCCGTTCAGCACGTTGGCGATGTTGGCCGCCTGCAGGACGCCCGTCGCGTCCAGCGGAGGGCCGGGTACCGCCGTGTCGAGGATGCCGGCCACGTTGCTCGCCGTCTGACCGTGGCGGACGAACTCGATGGTGACCAGTTGGTCGTTGAGGACGGGGACGGTGGAACCGCCCAGGCCGATGAACAGGCCGGGATATCCGCGCGCCCCGAAGGACCCGGTCGGGTTACCGGCCCCGCCGGCGCCGCCGTACCCACCGTCACCGAACAACAGCGCCTGGCCGCCGGCGCCGCCGGCACCGCCGGGATCGGTGATGAGCAACCCCGCACCGCCCAGGCCGCCCCGTCCGCCATTCCCCATCAGCAGGCCGCCGACGCCACCCGTGCCGCCCGCACCACCGGCCCAACCGGTACCGCCGATCCCACCGGTGCCGATCAGCCCGGCGTTTCCGCCGATCCCACCGGTCAGGGGCAGCGGACCGCCGGTCGGGGAATAGCCGGGGCCGCCGTCGCCGAGCAGGAACCCGCCGGCCCCGCCGTTGGGTGAGGCAGCGGTCCCGGCAGCCCCGTTGCCGATCAGGTCGCGCCCGAACAATGCCCGGGTGGGCGCGTTGAGGATCGGATCGATCGCCTCGCCCAGCGGGCTGAAGATCCATGCCTGCCCGGCCGAGTGAACGGGCTTGTAGACGAGGGCCTGGAACGCGCCGGATGTGAATTCGTTCAGCGCTTCCACGGGCGCGGCGGCGAACCCTCCGCCGAGCAGAGTGGCCTCCAGTTGCGTCAGGATCGCCGCCTCGGCACCGCCGTAGGAGGCCGCTGCCGCGCCCAAATTCTTCACGAATTCCTGGTGATACGCCGCCGCCTGGACCGCTGCCGCGCGGTACTCGGTGGCGTGCGTGCCGAACAGCGCCGCGACGGCGACAGACACCTCGTCAGCAGCCGCCGCGGCCAGCTGGGTCGTGGGGATCGCTGCGGCCACATTGCCGGCGCCGACGGCCGCTCCGATCTGCGCGGCCTGCGCCGACGCAGTTTCGATCATGTCCAGTCCCGCGACCACAAACGACATTTCGCTACTCCTCGATGCGTAATTAAGCCCGACCGACATCTTGGCACCAGCCACCGAAAAAAGATGCGGAATCGACGAGTTTTTCTGCGCTGTCAGGAGTCGCGTAGTACCGCGATCCCGTTGTCCAGTGCCGCCTCCAGATACGAGAGGTCGCCGGTGGCGAGCATGATGCCGACCCCACCCTGGATTCCGGCCAGCAGCGCGGCCGCGGCACGGTCGGCGTCCGTGCGCGCCGAGACCTTTCCGCTGTCCTGCATCGCGCGGATTCCGGTGGCGATCGCGCCGTGCCATTGCGAGATCAGCTCGGCCGTCACCGCCTGCGCACCCGGGGTGGTGCGGCCGATCTCCGACATCAGCACCGCGATCGGGCAGTTCTGACCTTGACGCCGGTATCGGTCCACCACGACGTCTCGCCACCGTTGCCAGGCCGCCCAGGACGTCAAGGCTCCCAGATGTGGTTGCTGGTCGGAGATCACCAGCGCCGACTCGTGGGCGGCCACCGCCAGCAGCAGCTGATCCTTGCCGTCGGGAAAGTAATGGAACAGCTGGCTTTTCGACGTGTGGCTGCGGGCCATGATGTCGTCCAGGGTGGTCATCGCGATGCCGTGGGCGCGGATCTCGCGGGCCGCGCCCTCGATGATGCGCTGCCGCGTAGCCCGTCCCTTGGCGGTCAGTTTCTGGACTTGCGAGTCCATTTTTAATACCGGAGTCTGTGGACCCATGAGCGCAAACACTACGCAATTGTCCGAACGCACCGCATTGATCACCGGCGCCACCGCCGGCCTGGGCGCCGCCATCGCCCGGGCACTGGCGGCCCATGGCGCCCACGTGATCGTCAACGGGCGCAACGCTTCCCGCGGATCAGCCGTCGTCGACGGGATCACCACATCGGGCGGCCGCGCGACCTTCGTCGACGGCGATCTGGGCGCCGGGGCGGAAGCGATCGCCGGAATCGCCGAGCGCGCCATGATCGCCGCGGACGGCCACCTCGACATCCTGGTGAACAACGCCGCCACGCTGCTGATGCCCACCCCCACCGCGGATATCGGCGAGCGGGAGCTGACCGATGCGTTCGCCGTCAACGTATTTGCGCCGTTCCTGCTGACCGGGCTGATCGCACCGCAGATGGCCCGCAGCGGTCGCGGCGCGATCGTCAACGTCGGTTCCATCAGCGGCCTGCGCGGGTCGGCCGGTTCCGCTATCTACTCCGGCACCAAGGCGGTGCTGCACTCCTTTACCGAGTCGTGGGCCGACGAGTACGGACCGTCCGGGGTGCGGGTGAACGCCGTGGCGCCCGGTCCGATCGGCACCGAGCGCGCGCTCGAGTTCGCCGACAGCGTCGGGCCGATGCTGGCCCGCATTCCGTCGCGCCGGATGAGCACGCCGGAGGAGGTCGCCGCCGCGGTCGTGTTCCTGAGCAGCGACGACGCCGCCAATATCCACGGCACCATCCTCAGCGTGGACGGGGGTTGGGCCGCGGTGTGAAGCCAGGGGGTGTCACTCAGGCGCGGTTGAAGAAACCGGACTGCCCGACGCCCGCGTTGAACCCGCCTGAGTCGGCGCCGGGACCGGTATTGCCCACGCCGGAGCTGTGCTGACCGGTGTTGAAGAATCCGGTGTTGTAGTAGCCGGCGTTGCCGACGCCGATGTCGTGGTTGCCCGCGTTGAAGAAGCCCACCTTGAACCCTCCGGCGCCGTAATTGAAGAAGCCGGTGTCGGTACCGGCATCGCTGGCATTGAAGAAGCCCGCGTTGTCCAGGCCCCCACCGGAGTTGCCCCAACCCGAGCCGTAGCCACCGGCGGAGGTGTTGTTCAGTCCGGAGTTGAAGTTGCCGGAGTTGAAGAAGCCGGAGTTGCCCGTCCCTGCGTTCCCGAAGCCCGAGTTGCCGGTGTTGATCACGGTGCCGCCGAAGCCGGTGTTGACGTCGCCGGAATTGAACAGCCCGGTGTTGGTGTCGCCGGAATTGAACAGGCCGGTATTGGTGAAGCCGGTGTTGAAGAACCCGGTGTTGCCGCCCAGTCCTAGGAAACCTGTACCGAAAACGGGATCCGTGCCACTGCCGCCTGCGTTGAAGCCGCCGGTGTTGCCGATGCCGGTGTTCGAGTAACCGACATTGCCGAAGCCGGCGTTGAACGAACCCACGTTGTGGTTGCCCGCGTTGAAGAAGCCCACGTTGTGACCGAAAAGCGAAGTGCCGCCGGAGTTGAACGCGCCCAGGTTGCCATTGCCGGAGTTCGCCAGACCCATATTCGTGCTGCCGGCATTGAACGAGCCGGTATTGAAGCTGCCGGCATTGAACACGCCGGTGTTGGTGCTACCGGAATTTCCGAGACCGAAACTGCCGGCACCCGAATTGACCAGTCCCACGTTGTGAGACCCGGAATTGGCGAAGCCGAAGTTGGCGGCGCCGGAGTTGAAGAATCCGGAGTTGCCCACGCCCGAATTGAACAGGCCGGTGTTGCCACTGCCGGAGTTGAAGCCGCCGAAGCCGATCTGATTGTCTCCGGTCAGTCCGATGCCGATATTGCCGTGGCCGGTGTTGGCGAGTCCCAGGTTGCCGTCGCCGGTATTGCCGAAACCGAAGTTGAAGCTGCCGTTGTTGCCCAGTCCGAAATTCCAGCCGGCGTTATTGGCGTTGAGGCCTCCGATGCCGATCTGGTTGTTACCGGTGAGCCCGATACCGATGTTGTTGTTGCCGACGTTCCCGAGACCGAAATTATTGAGGCCGAAGTTGCCGATGCCGAAGTTGTAGCTGCCGAGATTGTTCAGTCCGACATTGAAGGCGGAGGCAGCTCCGTTGACGGCGCCGGCCAGGTTCCCGTTTCCGAAACCGATGTTGCCGGTGCCCACGTTGCCCAGCCCGACATTGAACTGGCCGATGTTGCCCAGCCCGATGTTGTAGGTAGCCGCACCGGGATAGGGGGCGCCGGCCACGCCCAGCGTGGCGTTTCCATTGCCGGCGCCGATGTTGAACGAGCCGTAGTTGCCGAGGCCAAAGTTGCCGCTGCCGCCGGTGCCCGGGCCGCTGTTGCCCGCGCCGAAGTTGAAGCTTCCGATATTGCCGCCGCCGACGTTGAAGTCGCCGATATTGCCGATTCCCAGATTGAGCCCTTGGTTGAGGGCCTGCGCGAATTGCTGAAGCGGCGCCAGTTGCGCGGCGGCCGCGGACACGCCGGCGTGATAGCCCGACATCGCGGTCACGTCTTGGGCCCACATCTGTTCGTAGAGCGCTTCCGCGGCCGCGATGGCTGGGGCGTTGAAGCCGAAGATGTTCGACCGCACCAACGAAATGAACTGACTCCGGTTCGTCGCCACCAATTGCGGATGCACCGTTGCCGCGCGCACCGACTCGAACACCGTGGCCACCACGCTGGCCTGACCGGCCGCTGTCTGGGCGTGGGCCGCCGCCGTGCTCAACCACGACGAGTACGGCGCGGCGGCAGCGGCCATCGCCGTGGATGCGGCGCCCTGCCACGACGTCTGCAGCACCCCCGACGTCACAGAGTTGAACGACTCAGCCGCCGACGCCAACTCGGCGGCCAGCCCGTCCCAGGCCCGCGCCGCCGCCAACATCGGCCCGGATCCCGCGCCGGAGAAGATCTGCGCCGAGGTGATCTCCGGCGGCAAAATCGAGAAATTCATCAGCCCCCCTGAATTTTCGGGCCGCCCAATCTGCGGTGTGGCCCTGTCACCAGGGCAGCCCGCGACAAACCGTACCGAAACGTGGAGCGGGGCGGGCCCTTTCGGACGATCTCGGCCGGGCGTGCGACCCTCTTGACGCGGACTGAACGAGCGTTTAGTGTACTGAACATGCGTTCAGCCGACCTGACTGCGGTGGCCCGGATCCGCGATGCGGCCATCGAGCAGTTCGGCGAGCACGGCTTCGGCGTCGGACTGCGCAGCATCGCCGAGGCTGCCGGGGTAAGCGCCGCGCTGGTCATCCACCACTTCGGATCCAAGGACGGCCTGCGCAAGGCCTGCGACGAATTCGTGGCCGAGGAGATCCGCTCCGGCAAGTCCGAGACGATCCAGTCCCGAGATCCGGCCACCTGGCTGGGCCAGATGGCCGAAATCGAGTCGTACGCGCCGCTGATGGCCTACCTGGTGCGCAGCATGCAGTCCGGCGGTGAGCTGGCGAAAATGTTGTGGCAGAACATGATTGACAATGTCGAGGCATACATGGAGGAGGGGGTGCAAGCCGGCACCGTCAAGCCCAGCCGCGACCCCCACGCCCGAGCCCGGTATCTGGCCATCACCGGGGGCGGCGGCTTCCTGCTCTACCTGCAAATGCACGAGACACCGAACGATTTGCGCGCAGTCCTGCGCGACTACGCCAGTGACATGGTGTTGCCCGCCCTCGAGGTCTATTCCGAGGGCCTGCTGACCGACCGCACCATGTACGACGCGTTTCTCGCCGAAGAGAACCAAGGAGGGTCACATGACAAGTAATCACCAGGCGCCCATCGATATTCGGGGTCTCACCAAGAATTTCGGCAATGTCCGGGCGCTCGACGGCCTCGATCTCACCGTGCACGAGGGGGAAGTGCACGGCTTCCTCGGCCCCAATGGCGCCGGCAAGTCGACGACCATCCGCATCCTGCTCGGCGTGGTCAAGGCCGACGGCGGCAGCGTGCGACTGCTGGGCGGCGACCCGTGGGCCAGCGCCGTCCAGCTGCACCGCCAGATCGCTTACGTGCCAGGTGACGTCACCCTGTGGCCGTCGCTGACCGGCGGCGAGACCATCGACCTGCTGGCCCGCATGCGGGGAGGCATCGACCAGGGGTTGCGGGCGGAGTTGATCGAACGCTTCGAGTTCGATCCGACCAAGAAGGTACGCACCTACTCCAAAGGAAACCGCCAGAAGGTTTCCCTGATCTCCGCGTTCTCGTCGCGGGCCAGTCTGCTCCTGCTCGACGAGCCGACCAGCGGACTGGACCCGTTGATGGAGAACGTGTTTCAACAATGCGTCGCCGAAGCTTCCGACCGTGGTGTGACGGTACTGCTGTCCAGTCACATCCTGGCCGAGACGGAAGCGCTGTGTAAGCGGGTGACCATCATCCAGGCGGGCAGAACCGTCGAGAGCGGTTCACTGGAATCCATGCGCCATCTCAGCCGAACCTCGATCAAGGCCGAATTGGCGCGCGATCCCGGCGATCTCACCCGGATCAAGGGCGTCGCCGATGTCAGCGTCGAAGGCAACACGGTGCGCGCTCAGGTCGACAGTGACAGTCTCGGGGAGTTGATCCGGGCGCTCGGCGACGCGGGAGTGCGCAGCCTGGTCAGCCAGCCCCCCTCGCTGGAGGAGCTGTTCATGCGCCACTACAGCACCAACGGCGCTCGCGATGCGAAAGAGGTGGCGACGCGATGAGCACCGCGCTTCTGGATCGGCCCGCCCATGCGCCGCAACGCAGTTCGAATTTCACGGGGACACGGGGGCTGCTGCGGCTCTACCTGCGCCGCGACCGGGTCACCTTGCCGCTCTGGGTGCTCCTGCTGTCGGCGCCGCTGGCAAGCGTGTACATCGGCAGCATCGAGAAAATCTACTCCAGCGACGCCGAGCGGGCCGGTTTCGCGGCCACCATCATGGCCAGCCCGGCGCAGCGGGCGCTTTACGGCCAGGTCTACAACAGCAGCCTCGGCGCCGTCGGCATCTGGAAAGCCGGGATGTTTCACATGCTGATCGCGGTTGCGGTCATTCTCACCGTCATTCGTCACACCCGGGCCGACGAGGAAACCGGGCGCGCCGAACTGATCGATTCCACCGCCGTCGGTCGCTACGCCAGCCTCACTGCCGCGCTGCTGCTGTCGTTCGGGGCCTCGGTGGCTACCGGGCTGATCGGCGCTGCGGGCCTACTCACCACCGACGTTCCGCCGGGTGGGTCGCTGGCCTTCTGCGCTGCGCTGGCCGGCTCCGGGCTGGTGTTCACGGCGGTGGCGGCGGTGGCCGCGCAGCTGTCACCCAGTGCCCGGGTCGCGCGCGGGTTCGCTTTCGCGGTACTGGGTACCGCGTTCACCCTGCGCGCGGTCGGCGACGCCGGCTCTGGTGCCCTGTCGTGGTTGTCCCCGCTGGGGTGGTCGCTGCAGGTGCGCCCGTATGCCGGGGACCACTGGTGGGTGTTGTTGCTGCACCTGGCGACGACGGTGGCGCTGACGGCCGTTGCGTACCGGCTGCTGGCCGGCCGCGACGTCGGCGCCGGGCTGTTCGCCGAACGCAGCGGACGTGATACCGCGTCGGCGGCGCTCGGCGGTGCGCTCGGCCTGGCCTGGCGCCTCGACCGTGGCGCGCTGGTGGTCTGGACGGTGGGACTGGTGCTGTACGGACTTCTGATCGGCAGCGTCACGTACGGCATCGGGGACGAGCTGGGCGGCGCGGCCGGGCGGGACATCCTTGCGAGATTGGGTGGAACCAGTGCCCTGGAACAGGGATTCATCACCGTGGGGTTCGGCATGCTCGGCATGATCGCGGCCGCGTTCGCGGTCTCGTTGTCACTGCGGGTACATCAGGAGGAGACCAGCCAGCGCGCGGAAACCCTGCTGGCCGGGTCGGTTTCCCGGTCCCGCCTGCTGGGGAGCCATCTGTTGATGGCGCTGGGCGGGTCGACGTGTGCCATCCTGCTGTCCGGGTTGGCCGGCGGACTGGCCTACGGCATGGCCGCCGGCGACGTCATGGGTAAGTTGCCCTCCGTCGTGGGCACCGCGGCCGTGCAGCTGCCCGCGGTGTGGCTGCTGTCGGCCGTGACGGTTGTATTGTTCGGCGTCACACCGCGATTCACCCCTGTCGCGTGGGGTGTGCTGGTGGGGTTCGTGGCGCTGTACCTGCTCGGTTCGCTGTCGGGATCACCGCAGTGGCTGCTCGACCTCGAGCCGTTCGGACACACTCCGCGAGTCGGCGACGATTTCACCGCGGTTCCGCTGCTGTGGTTGCTGGCCCTGGATTTCGCGTTGATTGCGTTGGGCGTCATGGCTTTCCGCCGCCGGGACTTACGGTCGTGAAAACAGCGCTGAAGATCGTCGCGTCCCTGCTGTACGGGGTCGTGCTGTATAGCGTGCTGGTGTTCGTGCCGGCCGGGACCCTGCACTATTGGCAGGGGTGGGCGTTCGTCGCGATCGCGATGGGCCTGACGACTGTCTCCACCGTCTGGTTATCCGTCACCAACCCCGCGGCGCTACGGCGACGGATGCGGGCCGGCCCCCGCGCGGAGGGCAGAACCGTCCAGAAGGTGCTCGTCACCCTCTTGTTCGCGACGTCTATGGGTGTGATGGCCTTCAGTGCGTTCGACCACCGGATGGGATGGTCCCCGGTCCCGTTGTGGGTGAACGTGATTGGGGACGTGATGATCGCGGTCGGGCTGAGCTCGGCCCTGCTCGTCGTCGTTCAAAACAGTTATGCCGCGGCGACGATCGCGGTCGAACAGGGGCAGACGTTGACCTCCGACGGCCTGTACGGGCTGGTTCGGCACCCGATGTACAGCGGGTCGCTGATCATGATGTTCGGTATCCCGCTGGCGCTCGGTTCCTACTGGGGCCTGTTGATCGTTCTGGCGGGTGTGGTCGTGCTGGTGTTGCGGATCCTCGACGAGGAAAAGTTGCTCGCCACCGAGCTCGCGGGGTACCGCGAATACAGCCGGCAGGTGCGTTACCGCCTAGTCCCGTACGTCTGGTAGCCCCTTCCGCCGAGCAGACGCTAAATCGCCTTGGAACGCATGTTCCAAGGCGATTTAGCGTCTGCTCGCGCAGGGGGGTGAGCCCCGTCTAAGGTAACGGCGTGGCTCGCGACCCGGCACCCGCTCTCGACCGGCCCTGGCGGCGGCCCGGCGCAGCGAGGTACGCGCTGGAACGGGTTCGCAGCATCGTCCGGCCGCCGGTCACCGTGACCGACCCCTCGCCGGACGTCGTTGCCGACCGCGACGTCGAAGTACCCACCCGCGACGGAACCGTGTTGCGGATCAACGTCTTTCACAAGGGTGAGCGCGCACCACGGCCGGTGGTCCTGAGCATCCACCCGTACGGCAAAGATGATCTGCCCCGACGCCGGCGCAGCCGCTGGACGTTCTCCCCGCAGTTCCGCGCGCTGCGCCAGCCCGGACCGCTGACCTTTTCGGCCCTGACCGGTTGGGAGGCGCCCGATCCGGCGTGGTGGGCCGAGCAGGGGTTCGCCGTCGTCAACGCCGACGCACGCGGCTGCGGGCACTCGGACGGCACCGGCAAGCTGTTGTCCCAGCAGGAGGCCGAGGACACCTACGACCTGGTGCAGTGGATTGCCGACCAACCGTGGAGCGACGGGCGGGTCGTCATGCTGGGCGTTTCGTACCTGGCCATCAGCCAGTACGCCGTCGCCGCCCTGCGACCGCCGGCCCTGCGCGCGATCTGCCCGTGGGAGGGCCTGACCGACGCCTACCGCGACCTGACGTTCCCCGGCGGCATCCGGGAGTTCGGCTTCACCAGATTGTGGTCGTACGGCATGAGTAGGACGCGCCAGACGTACAGCCTGAAGGGACTGCAGGAAGAACATCCGCTGCGCGACGACGCGTGGCGAGCGATGACACCCGATCTGCCGGCGATCACGGCGCCCATGCTGGTGTGTGGCAGTTTCTCGGACAACAACCTGCACACCCGCGGTTCGATGCGGGCATTCACCCAGGTCGGGTCGAGCTTCACGCGGTTGTACACCCACCGCGGCGGGAAATGGTGCGAGTTCTACTCCCAGGACGCACGGGAGGAGCAGCTGCGATTTTTCCGGACCGCGCTGGACGGCGCACCAGCGTCCCGCAGCGTGCGCCTGGAAGTGCGCGAGGACCGCGACACCGTCGTCTCGGTCCGGGAGGAGAACGAGTGGCCGCTCGCCCGAACCCGCTGGCGCCGGCTGTATCTGGCGGGAACCGCGGTGCTGGCGACCGAGCCGCCGGTCGCAGCGGGCAGCATCACCTTCCAAACCCATTCTCGTGCAGCGGCTTTCAACTGGACGGTGCCGCAGGACATCGAGTTGAGCGGCCCGATGATGGCGCGGCTGTGGGTCCAGCTGGACGGCTTCGACGATGCGCACATCTTCGTCGGGGTCGAAAAGTGGCGTGACGGACGCTATGTCGGGTTCGAAGGGTCCTACGGTTACGGCCGAGACCGCGTCACCACCGGCTGGCAGCGGGTGTCGCTGCGGGCGCTGGACACCCAGCTTTCGAAGCCGTGGGAGCCGGTCCCGTCGTGTGACCGCCCGCAGCCGGTACGCCCGGGCGAGGTGATCGCACTGGACGTGGCGTTGGGTCCGTCGGCGACGCTGTTCCGCGCGGGTGAACAGTTGCGCCTGGTGGTGGCTGGGCGCTGGCTGTCGCCCCGGAACCCGCTCACCGGCCAGTTTCCAGCGGCCTACCCGGACCCGCCGCGTGGGCTGGTGACGCTGCGTTGGGGCCCGCGCTACGACGCACATCTGCTGATCCCCGAGATCCCCTAGGTTTCCACGGCGAGCAGTCGCAAAGTCGCACGATCTCGCGTCGAACTATGCGACTTTGCGTCTGCTCGCGGGGAACTCGCGGGGAACTTGCGGGGAAGAGCGGGACCTCCGCTAGATCCAGACGCCCTTGCCGACCGCCACCACACCGCCCGCGCTGATCGCGAAACGCTCCCGGTCCTTCTCCAGATCGACGCCGACCATCTCGCCCGGCCCGACGACCACGTTCTTGTCCAGGATCGCGTGGCGGACGACCGCGCCACGGCCCACGCGCGCCCCCGGCATGATCACGCTGCCCTCCACGATCGCGCCGTCGTCGACCACGACGTTGGACGACAGCACGGAGTTGCGCACCGACGCCGCCGAGATGATGCTGCCGGCACCCACCACGGACTCCTGTGCCGAGCCGCCGTTGACGAACTTGGCCGGCGCCAGGTTCTCCGACTCGCCTCGGATCGGCCAGCGTTTGTTGTACAGGTTGAACACCGGGTGCACGGACACCAGATCCATGTGCGCGTCGTAGAACGCGTCCAACGTCCCCACGTCACGCCAGTAGGCCCGGTCGCGGTCGGTCGCACCCGGCACCTCGTTGTCGCTGAAGTCGTAGACGGCGGCCATCCCGTCTTCCACCAGGCGAGGGATGATGTCGCCGCCCATGTCGTGGTCGGAGTGGTCATCGTCGGCGTCCGCGCGAATCGCGTCGATCAGCACTTTGGTGGTGAAGATGTAGTTGCCCATCGACACGAACGTGCTGGAGGGGTCGTCGGGAGTGCCCGGGGGGTCCAGCGGCTTTTCCACGAAGCTGCGGATCCGGCCCGACTCGTCCGCGTCGATGCAACCGAAGGCGGTCGCTTCGGTCCTCGGCACCCGGATGCCCGCCACGGTCGCACCGGCGCCGCTGTCGATGTGGAACCGGACCATCTGCTCGGGGTCCATCCGGTACACGTGATCGGCGCCGAACACCACGATGTAGTCCGGGTCCTCGTCGTGGATCAGGTTGAGCGACTGGTAGATGGCGTCGGCCGAGCCGGTGTACCAGCGCGGGCCGAGGCGTTGTTGGGCGGGAACCGGCGTGATGTACTCGCCGGCCAGACCCGACAAACGCCAGTTCTGGGAGATGTGGCGGTCCAGTGAGTGCGACTTGTACTGCGTGAGCACACAAATCCGCAGGTAGCGAGCGTTGACCAGGTTGGAGAGCACGAAGTCGATCAGCCGGTAGGCCCCGCCGAAGGGAACCGCGGGCTTGGCGCGGTCGGCGGTCAGGGGATAAAGCCGTTTGCCCTCGCCACCGGCCAGCACGATGCCGAGCACGTGTGGCGCTTCCCTCATGGCACAAACCTATCGGCAGCCACGAAGCGCTGCCACCGGTAGGGTCCCGATTGTCAATTCGCTAGACGGACGAATATTTAAGGAAGTTAGTGCAGTTCGGGCCATCTCGGTCCGGCTCCACGCCAGCCCGCCCTGCGGGCTGCCTCGTCACCGAACTACCGTTCGGGTATGCGTGTGGCGATGATGACTCGGGAATATCCTCCGGAGGTCTACGGCGGAGCCGGCGTACACGTCACCGAACTGGTATCCCAATTGCGCCGGCTGTGCGCGGTCGACGTGCACTGCATGGGAGTCGACCGCCCGGGAGCCGTCGCCCACCAACCCGACCCCCGCCTGCGCGCCGCCAACGCCGCACTGTCCACCCTGTCGGCAGACCTGGTGATGGCCAACGCCGTCAACGCGGCGAGCGTCGTGCATTCGCACACCTGGTACACCGGCATGGCCGGACACCTGGCCAAGCTGCTTTACGACGTGCCCCACGTGCTGACCGCACATTCGCTGGAACCCATGCGCCCATGGAAGGCCGAGCAACTCGGCGGGGGCTATCACGTGTCCTCCTGGGTCGAACAGACCGCGGCGCTGGCCGCCGACGCGGTCATCGCCGTCAGCTCCGGCATGCGCGACGACATCCTGCGGGTCTACCCCACCCTGGACCCGAACGCGGTGCACGTGATCCGCAATGGAATCGACACCGAGTTCTGGCACCCGGCCGGCGCCGTCCATACCGGTTCAGTCCTGGCAGAACACGGCGTCGACCCGAACCGTCCCATCGTCGCGTTCGTCGGGCGCATCACCCGCCAGAAGGGCGTCCCACACCTGGTCGCGGCCGCTCACCAGTTCAGCCCGGACGTGCAGCTGGTGCTGTGCGCCGGGGCGCCCGACACCCCCGAGATAGCGGAGGAGGTGCGCTCGGCGGTCGCCAGACTCGAGCGCAGCCGCACCGGCGTGTTCTGGATTCGCGATATGCTCCACAAGACAAAGTTGCGCGAAATACTCACCGCTGCAAATGTTTTCGTGTGCCCTTCGGTGTACGAACCGTTGGGCATCGTCAACCTGGAAGCAATGGCGTGCGGGACGGCGGTGGTGGCCTCCGACGTCGGCGGCATCCCCGAGGTGGTCGCCGACGGCGTCACCGGGTCATTGGTGCATTACGACACCGACTACCCGGACGCCTTCGAGGCGAGGTTGGCCGAGGCCGTGAACGCGCTGGTCGCCGACCCCGCAAAGGCGCAACAGTACGGCCACGCGGGACGACAACGCTGTATCGAGGAATTCTCGTGGGCACACATCGCCGAGCAGACGCTGGACATCTACCGGAAGGTGTGTGCCTGAGGCAGACGGATGAACCGGTCTGCGGGTTAGCTGGTGACGCCCTTCAGTTCGTCGCCCAGCGCAGCGGCCTCGTCCGGTGTCAGTTCGACCACCAGACGACCGCCGCCTTCAAGTGGTACCCGCATCACGATGCCGCGCCCCTCTTTGGTTGCTTCAAGTGGACCGTCACCGGTCCGGGGCTTCATCGCCGCCATCGAGTGCTCCCTCCAGATTCGAGCTGGCCCGCACCCGCGGACCTGGTCGGCGCCGAGCATGCCCCGCCAGTGGATTTCCAGCCATACCCGACATTGAACTGCCAAATCACCCCTCCATTGTTCCCTATCCGGGAGACCAGGTGCACAAAGACCCGCTTCTGAGGCCAACCTGACGCCTAAGAAGCCCGCCCGGCACCGCTCGGCGGGACCCAGCAATCGCTGATGTGATCGTCGACCATGCCGGTGGCCTGCATCAGCGCATAGGCGGTGGTCGGTCCCACGAAGCGGAAACCTCGGCGCTTCAGCTCACGGGCCATGGCCTTGGATTCCGGGCTGGTGGAGGGTATTTCGGACAAGTCAGCAAACCTGGGACGCGTGGGCGGCGCAAACGACCACAGCAGCTCAGACAAATCCTGCGGCGACCCCAGGTCCAGAACGGCGCGGGCATTCGCGACCGTCGATTCGATCTTGGCGCGGTTGCGCACGATGCCGTCGTCGGCCAGCAGGCGCTGCACGTCCGCCTCGGTGAAGCGGGCGACCTGCTCGACGTCGAAGCCGTGGAACGCCCGGCGGAAGTTCTCCCGCTTGCGCAGGATGATCAGCCACGACAACCCGCTCTGGAAGGCTTCCAGACTCATCCGCTCGAATAATGCCGTGCCATCTGTGAGTGGTCGGCCCCACTCGTCGTCGTGGTAGTCGCGGTAAAGGTCGGCATCCGGTCCGGGGCGGACGACGGCCCAACCGCAGCGGACCAGACCGTCGTCACTCATCGCGGGCTCACGTGGGGCCGGACCGGTCGACCGCGACGGCGTCGACGTCGGATACCTCGGCCTCGTTGACGTCATCGGCCGGGGGCGCCTCGATCCCGGACGATTGGAGGGCGGCAACCTGGCCACGCAGCGTCTCGATCTCGCGACCCAGGCGGTCCAGCACCCAGTCGACCTCGCTGGTCTTGTACCCGCGCAGCACCTGCGTGAATTTGACGGCCTCGACATCGGCCGCCGTGACGCCGTAGGCGGGCAATACCGTCGCCGTCGTCGCGCGCGGCAGGGGCGGCAACTGCTCTCCGCGGCCGAACAACAGGCTTGCCACGCCGAACAAAACGACCGCCACCAGGGTCAGAACCACCAGGTACAGCAATACCAGCGCCACGAGAGTCGATCTTGCCCTACCGCGCCGACAGGCTGGCGATCAGCAAGGTCTGAGCACACTCATCGGGGGGCGATCGGCCAACGACACCGGCAAGGTGTGCTGGGTGTAGCCGTCACCGACCGGAAAGAACTGGGTCAACCCGACACCCGAGTCGGGAATGCCGCAGCGCGTCAGCAACGTCGCGATCACCTGCCGGCTCATGACGCCCAACTCCTCCAACGGCCGGTTGCGATGGGCTCGCACACCCAAGTTGACCTGGGCGATCGCGTCCAGTCCCAGCCGATCGAAGGTGTCGACCAACAAGCCGATCTCCACGCCGTAACCCGGCGCGAACGGCAACGACATGAGCAATTCCCGGCTGGCTGCGTACTCCCCGCCCAGCGGCTGCAGCACCCAGCCCAACTCTGGGCGCAGCGCTGCCAGCAGCGGCCGCGCCACCAGCTCGGTGACCCGGCCACCGCCGGTGGAGCCCGCGTCGCCGCTCGCGTCGCCGACCTTCAGCGGCCGCCGGTAGAAGCCCTTGACCAGGTGAATGCCGTCGCCGGTGAGCAGCGGGCCGACCAGGTTCGGCACGAACATCGGGTCCGGGTCGATCAGGTCGGAGTCGATGAACACCACGATGTCCCCGCTGGTGGCCGCCAGCGACCGCCACAACGCCTCGCCCTTGCCCGGTCGCGCCGGAAGCTCGGGTAGCGCCTGCTCACGACTCACGACTCGGGCACCGGCGGCGATGGCACGGATCTCGGTGTCATCGGTAGATCCCGAGTCCAGCACGATCAGTTCGTCGACCAGCCCGTCAACCAGCGGCGAGATGCTGTCGATCACCGATTCGACGGTTTCTTCCTCGTTGAGGGCAGGCAGCACCACCGAGATCGTCCGGCCCGCCTTGGCGGCGACGAGTTCGTCGACAGTCCAGCGTGGCCGGTTCCAGCTCCGGTCGGCGAGGTCGCCGACCAGGTCTGCCGCGACCAGATCGGATGCTGTCATCCCAGCCCCCTCACGGTGCGCGCCGGCGGACGGATGCCCTGAATCGAGGCGACCATCTCCAGCACCCTCCTGGTCGCCGCGACCTGGTGGACGCGGAACATGCGGGCCCCGGCGGCCGCGGCCAGCGCGGTGGCTGCCAGCGTCCCCTCGAGCCGTTCGGTCACGTCCACGCCTAAAGTCTCCCCGACGAAGTCCTTATTACTCAAAGCCATGAGCACCGGCCACCCGGTCTTAACAAGATCGGCCACGTGCCGCAACAGCAGCAGCCCGTGGAAGGTGTTCTTGCCGAAATCGTGGGCCGGGTCGATCAGTACCCGGTCGCGGGCTACCCCGGCCGCGACGGCCCGCTCGGCGGCGGTTGTGACCTGGCGAATCACATCGTCCACCACGCCGCGGGTAGTCGTACCGTAGCTCACCCGGAAGGGCCGGGTGCGCGGTAACGCTCCTCCGGTGTGCGCGCACACCAGGCCGGCGTCGTACTCGGCGGCCACCTCTTGCAGCTGCGGGTCAACCCCGCCCCAGGTGTCGTTGATGATGTCCGCTCCGGCCGCGCACGCCAGCCTGGCCACCTCCGAGCGCCAGGTGTCGACGCTGATCAGCTGGTCGGGGTAGGCGCCGCGCAACCACTCGACGAACGGCACCAGCCGGGCGATCTCGGTGGCGGTGTCGACGGTCTCGCCCGGGCCCGCTTTGACTCCGCCGATGTCGATGACGTCGGCTCCTTCGGCGATCGCGCGGTGTACCGCCTCGCGGGCCGCGTCGTCGGCAAACGTCGCACCCTTGTCGTAGAACGAGTCGGGGGTGCGGTTGATGATCGCCATGATCAGGGCGCGATCACCCGCGACTGGGCGACCGCACAGGGAATGTTGGCCGGCTGACGCCGCCGACGTTGAGCGCACGCCTCCATAGTGCCTGCTGACCTGGCGTCGATGGCGCCCAGTGTGAGGGTTGCGCAACGGCGGACCGGTCAGCGCACAGCGGCTGCCTGGCACTCAGTCACATCCGTCACTTGTGCACCGGCAAAGCTCGGCACAGCGCCGCCTGAAAGTTGATATCGCATGCGATATCAACTTTCGCGGGAGAGTGAGGCGACTCCTGCAGGGGCTCGTGTGACTGTTGTGACTCAAAGACTGCCGGCGCAATTGGCCCGCGCGTTCCTCCGGGCCTTCTAGCCCTGCGGTCGCTTGCCCGAGGCGACTTCCTCCGGATATTCGTCGTAGAACTTCACATATCCCTCTTTGCGGCCGGCCAACACGTACAGCGGATCCTGCACATCCGACCCGTAAGCCTGCTTACGCAACTCCACCTTGCGGCTCTTGAACGTCGTGGTGTGCTCCAGCGACTCCACCAGCCGCACGAACAGCGGCAGTGCGTAGGCGGGCAGCTTGTCGTACACCGCGCGGGCCAGTGACTGGCCGTCGAACTCGGCGCCCTCGCGCAGCTTGATCGCCGCCATGCCGGCGCGCCCGCCGGTGTTGGGCACCTCGACCCCGAACACCGTGCACTCTTCGACATTGGGATCGGTTGCCACCGCGGCCTCGACCTGGGTGGTGGCCACGTTCTCGCCCTTCCAGCGGAACGTGTCGCCCAACCGGTCCACGAAGGCCGCGTGGAACAAGCCCTGCGGGCTCATCACGTCACCAGTGTTGAACCAGCAGTCGCCCTCCTTGAAAGCGTTGCGCACCAACTTCTTCTCGGTAGCGGACTTGTCGGTGTAGCCGTCGAACGGCTGCAACCGGTTGACCGGGCTCAGCAGCAGGCCGGGCTCTCCGGCGGGCACCCGACGCACCCGCCCGTTGTCGTCGCGCACCGGTTCGCCGGTGTCCGGGTCATACTCGACATAAGCCAGCGGCATTGGTGAAATCCCGGTGCTGCGAGCAACATTGAACACATTGATGAACGCCGTGGTGCCTTCGCTGGCAGCGTAGAACTCGCAAACCCGGGAAATGCCAAAGCGTTCGGTGAAGTCGTCCCAGATGTCCGGCCGCAGGCCGTTGCCGGCGATGACACGGATCTTGTGCTTGCGGTCGGTCGGCTTGGCCGGCTGGTTGAGCAGGTAGCGACAGACCTCGCCGATGTAGATGAACGCGGTGGCGCGGTGTTCTATCACCTCGTCCCAGAACCGCGACGCGGAGAAGGACTTCCCCAGCGCGAGCGTCGCCCCAGAGTTGATCACCGACGACACCGCCACCGTCAACGCGTTGTTGTGATACAGCGGCAGGCAGCTGTACAGGGTGTCGGAGCTCTTCAACCGCAGCCCGAGTCCGCCGAAAGCTCCGAGCGCCTTGAGCCAGCGGTAGTGCGTCATGACGCTGGCCTTCGGATAACCGGTGGTGCCGGAAGTGAAGATGTAGAACGCGGTGTCCTTGGCGCGCACCGCCGTCGACGACACCGGGTTGGTGGCCGGGGCGGTGGTGGCAAAGCGCGCCAGGTCTTCGACGGTCAGCACGTCGCCGACCGCGCCGCCGGATTCGCTGACGGCACTGACCAAGTCGGACTCGGCGATCAGCACCTTGGCATCCAGCAGACCCAGGCTGTGCGCCAGGACGTCGCCGCGCTGGTGATAGTTGAGCATGCCGGCGACCGCGCCGCACTTGACGACGGCCAGCATCGTCAGCACCGCGTTCGGCGAGTTGCGCAACATGACGCCGACGACGTCGCCCGGTCCGACTCCGCGCGCGGCGAGCACGGCGGCGTACCGGTTCGCGGTGGCGTTCGCTTCGCGGTACGTCAGTTGCTCATCCCCGAACCGGAGGAAGACCCGGTCGGCGTAGCGAGCGGCCCGGTCCTGAAACACCGACGCGATCGAGGTCTTGGAGCTGGGTCGGGCCAGCAAGCCGCCGACTCCCCGCGCGATCGACGGCGCGTCGGCGATGAGGCCGGGCACCTTCACGGCGATATCGGTGAGCTTGACCCGTGCGCGTGCGCCTTGATCGGACACGTCATCCCTCGCTATCCCTGGCTTCGTTAAAACCCGCTCCGCCCGTCAGTCGGGCGCGCACGCGTTGAGCGCATCGCCGACTTTATCGACCACGATCAGCCGGTCGACGGCGGCCTGGGAGATGTAGCCGCTGTCGATCAGTCCGTAAACCCAGGCACGCACACCGTCGTAGTGACCCCAGGGATCCAGCAGCACGATCGGCTTGTCGTGCACGCCCAGATACCCCTCGGTCCACGCGCTCAGCAATTCGTCCAGGGTGCCGACCCCGCCCGGCAACGCGATGAACGCGTCGGCCCGCTCTTCCATGACTTGTTTGCGCTCACGCAGCGTGTCGGTGACGATCAGCTCGTCCGAATCATGGTCGGCCAGTTCGCGTTCGAGCAACATGGTGGGTATCACCCCGACGGTCCAGCCGCCGTGGGCGCGCGCCGCCGAGGCCACCGCCCCCATCGCCGACACATGGCCGCCGCCCCACACCAGAGTCCAGCCCCGCTCGGCAATGGCCGCACCCAGTGACGCCGCGAGATCCAGCAACTCCGGGTGCATCGGCGACGCCGCGCAGTACACCGCGACCGTCCACTGGCCGCTGGTTGCGGAAGACATATCCGAAACGTAGACCAACCCTGCGGAAGCCGCGTACCGAACGCGGGCCATAGACTCGCAACGGTGCCGATTCGTTGGAACGTCCCCCAGCACACGGCCGCTCTACAGCGGCTCACCGCCGCGTTGACCGACAAGGGTGGTGCGGTGGTACTCGGACCCGACGGCGTCGGCAAATCCACCTTGGCGCGGCTGGCCGCGGAAGAGTTCTGCGGCCGACACCCGGCCACGACTACCCGCTGGGTCATTGGCACCCCGGCCGAGCGGGTGGTTCCGTTCGGCGCCTTCGGCCATCTGATCGACATCGCCGACATCGGCAAGCCCGCCGCGTTGTTGCGCGCCGCCCGCACCTCACTGACCCGCGCCGCCGAGCAAGGTGATCTGCTCCTCATCGTCGACGAGGCGCACGACCTGGACATCCTGTCGGCCACCCTGGTGTATCAGTTGGCGCTCACCCGGGCGGCCCGGATGATCGTCACCGCCCGCGCTGATGCGGCCCCGCCGGCGATCGCGGCGTTGTGGACCGACGGCCTACTGGACCGCATCGACCTGGAGCCTCCCGCGGGGACCACGACCGCGGCCGAGGTCGACGAGTTCCTCGCGGAATTGCCGGAACCGGCGCGGGCAGTGGTCGAGTTCTTGTCGATCCTGGAGCCGCTGACGCTCGACGACCTGAACGTCCTCGCCGGTCACGGCGCGGTCGGTCAAGCCGAGGAGTTGGGGGCCGCCGAGACCCGGATACGCAACCACGACGACCAGCGCCCGATGGTCTACACCGCGCACCCGCTTTTCGCGGTGCGCGCGCGGGCGGCGCTGGGAGCCGACGGCGTACGACGACGGCGCACGGAGTTGGTGAAGCTCCTGGCGCAGCATCCGGCCGAGCACCTCAGCGACCGGCTGCGGTTGGCGTCCCTGGCACTGGACTGCGACGCACCCCAACCGGTGGAAGAGGTGGCCGAAGCCGCGCAACAGGCGCTGCGACTGGGCGATCTGCTGCTGGCCGAACGGTTGGCGCGGGCCGCCGTCGATCAGTCCGGCGGACTGCAGTCCCGTCTGGTGCTGGGGCAGGCACTGGGCTGGCAGGGACGCGGCCGCGAAGCGGGAGCGGTGCTGGCGGCGGTGGAACCGGCGCAACTGTCGGAATCGGAGTTGATGGCGTGGGCGGTGCCGCGGGCTGCCAATCAATTCTTCATGCTCGGCGAACCGGAGAAAGCCACCGCTTTCCTGCAGACCACCCGCGGTCGGCTGACCGACCCGGCGGCGCGCACGGTGCTGGACGGACTGAGTGCCACGTTCGCGATGAATGCCGGAAACCTGCATCGTGCAACGACTTTGGCTAACCAGGTGCTGTCCGGATCTGCGGCGAGCGACCTGGCGGTGTCCTGGGCGGCCAGCGCAGCAGCCCTGTCCTCGGCCCGGATGGGCCGGTTCGACGACGTCGAGCGGCTCGCCGGACAGGCTGCGGCCGCCGAACATCCCGGACTGCTGCGGTTCACGGTGGGACTTGGCCAGATCACCTCGCTGTTGATGGCGGGCGAAGTAGACGAAGCGCAGACTTTGGCACAGCAGTTCACCGATTTCGCCGAATTGCAACAGCCGGGCCGCGCGATCGGCGAGGTGCTGCTGGCTTACGTGTTGCTGGTGAAGGGTGAATTCAATTCGGCCGCAGAACTTTTGGATCCTGCCGCCGCCGAGCTGGAACGCACCGGCTATTCCTGGGGTCCGTTGTCGCTGATGTTGCTGACGACGGCGATCGCCCGCCAAGGCGATATTCCCGGCTCTGCCAAAGCATTGCGCCGCGCGGAATCCCGGCATGGGACCAAGTCGGCCCTGTTCGCCCCCGAACTCGGGATGGCGCGCGCCTGGACCCGGGCGGCCGCGCGTGATCAGACCGGCGCGGTCACGGCGGCTCGCGAAGCCGCCCGCGCGGCCGAGCGGGCCGGACAGTCGGCGGTGGCGCTGCTCGCCTGGCATGACGCCATCCGCCTGGGCGACCGGCGAGCTGCCGACCCGGCCACTCGCCTGGTCGCTGAAATCAATTGCCCGGTGGGGCATCTCGTATCCAGACACGCCAGCGCACTGGTCGCCGGTGATGCGGACGCGTTGAAGGCCGTGGCCGATGACCTGGCGGCGATCGGGATGGGCGCCGCGGCCGCGGATGCGGCGGCGCAGGCCAGGCAGTTCAGCGCCTAACTGGTCAGATATCCCCGCAGCATGTCCACCGCCGCGGTGATCGCGGCGACCGGCACCCGCTCGTCGCGCTTGTGCGCCAGGTTCGGGTCGCCCGGCCCGTAGTTGAGCGCCGGCATGCCCCGCGCCGCAAACCGGGAGACGTCCGTCCAGCCGTACTTCGCCCGCACCTGTCCCCCGGCGGCCTCGACCAGAGCCTTGGCGGCCGGCGCCGACAGACCTGGTAACGCGCCCGCCGCGGAGTCGGTCAGTTCGATCGACACGTCCAGCCCGTCGAGCACCTCATGGACATGCCGCAATGCGTCCTCAGGTGAGCGGTCCGGGGCGAAGCGGAAATTGACGGTGACGGATGCGGCATCGGGAATCACATTGCCCGCGATGCCGCCGTCGATGCGCACGGCCGACAGGCCCTCCCGGTACCCGCAACCGTCGATGTCGACGCTGCGCGCCGGATAGCCGGCAAGGCGATCCAGCACGGCACCCAATTTGTGAATCGCGTTGTCACCCAACCAAGATCGCGCCGAGTGCGCGCGGGTTCCAGCAGCACTGACGACGACGCGCAACGTGCCCTGGCAACCGGCCTCGATGAACCCGCCGGTGGGCTCGCCAAGGATCGCCACGTCGGCCGTCAGCCAGTCCGGCAGCTCGCGCTCCAGTCGGCCCAAACCGTTGGCCGCGGACTCGATTTCCTCGCAGTCGTAGAAGACCAGGGTCAGGTCGTGCGCCGGCTCGGCGACCGTTGCGGCGAGGTGCAGGAAGACGGCGTCGCCGGACTTCATGTCGGAGGTGCCGCAGCCGTGCAGTTCGCCGTCCTCGAGCCGGCTGGGCAGGTTGTCGGCCACCGGGACGGTGTCCAGATGCCCGGCCAGCAGCACGCGGGACGGCTTCCCTCGCGACGTGCGGGCCAGCACCGCGTTGCCGTTGCGGATGATCTCGAACCCGGATGTCTGCTCGCGCAGGGCGGCCTCGACCTCGTCGGCGATGCGCGCCTCGTCCCGCGACTCGCTGGGAATGTCGACCAGCGCCGCGGTCAGCTCGACAGGGTCTCCGCGCAAATCCAGCACAGCTCCAGCCTAGGGCCAACCCCGCGAGGAGACGCGAAGTCGCACTCGCGGGGGCTGTTGGATGCGATTCCGCGTCTGCTCGCCAGCCAAAGTAGCCTTGACGACCGTGACTGGAGCTGCAGGTATTGGCCTGGCGACCCTCGCCTCCGACGGATCTGTCCTGGACGCATGGTTCCCCGAACCCGAACTGACCGAATCGGAGACCACCGCGACCACGCGGCTGGCGTTGTCGGATCTGCCGGCGGTGCTGGGTGCGCTCGTCGGGCGCGACGACGACCGGCAGACCGAGACGATCGCGATCCGCACGGCGATCGGCTCGCTGGACGATGCGGCCGCCGACGCCTACGACGCCTACCTGCGCCTGCACCTGTTGTCGCATCGCCTGGTGGCGCCGCACGGGCTGAACGCCGGCGGCTTGTTCGGGGTATTGACCAATGTGGTGTGGACCAACCGCGGCCCCTGCGCGGTCGAAGGCTTCGAAGCGGTTCGGGCGCGGTTGCGCCGACTCGGACCGGTGACGGTCTACGGCGTCGACAAATTCCCCCGCATGGTCGACTACGTGCTGCCTTCGGGCGTGCGCATCGCCGACGCCGACCGGGTCCGGCTCGGCGCCCACCTGGCCCCGGGGACCACGGTCATGCACGAGGGCTTCGTCAACTTCAATGCCGGAACCCTGGGCGCGTCCATGGTGGAGGGCCGCATCTCGGCGGGCGTCGTGGTGGGTGACGGTTCCGACATCGGCGGCGGCGCGTCCATCATGGGCACGTTGTCCGGCGGAGGTGCTGAAGTCATCTCGATCGGCGAGCGCTGCCTACTGGGAGCCAACGCCGGACTGGGCATCTCACTGGGCGACGACTGCGTGGTGGAGGCGGGCCTGTACATCACCGCCGGCACCAAAGTCAGCACGCCGGAAGGCAAATCGGTCAAGGCGCGGGAGCTGTCGGGCGGCAACAACCTGCTCTTCCGCCGCAATTCGCTGACCGGTGCGGTGGAGGTGGTGTCGCGCGACGGTCAGGGCATCGAGCTCAACGCGGAACTGCACGCCAACTGAGCCGGCTCACCGAGGGTGATCCCGTTGGTTTCGGGCAGCAGATACGTCGCGACCAGGCTCACCAGCGCCAGGGTCGCCATCATCAGACCGATCGCCCAGCTGCCGTAATCCGCTGACAGCGGACCGGCGATCAGCGGGGGTACCGCACCGCCGAGGACGCCGGCGAGGTTGATCGCCAGCGCGGTGCCGGTATAGCGGTACCGGGTCGGGAACAGCTCCGGTACGAACGAGGCGACGGGGCCGAACACCGCGCCGTCCACCACGAACAACCCGGCGATCGCGACCGCGAACAGGGTGACGTTTCCCGAGTCGATGAGCGGCATCACCAGCAAAGCCCACGGAATGCCCACCGACCAGCACACCAGCAGGACCCGGCGCCGCCCGAACCGATCGCACAGCGTCGACGTGAGCAATGCCGAGGCGATGCAGGTCAATCCGCCCAGCGCGCCGACCAGCAGGATCACGTTGCGCGAATAGCCCAGATGCGTGTGGGCATAGGCGGTCAGGTAAGTGCTGGCCAGGTAGACCAGGCCGAAACAGCCCAGGACGGAGCCGGCGGCCAGCACCACCTCACGCCGCTGCAGATGCAAAACTTCCGCGAAAGGCGTTGGGGCCGTGAGGTTATGGGACTCCTGCCGGGCAAATACCGGCGTTTCCCTGAGGTTCAGGCGTACGTAGAGGGCGATCGCGATCAGGACCCCGCTGAACAGGAACGGGATGCGCCACCCCCATGTCATGAATGCCGAACTGCCCTCGCCGATGGTGAAATTCACACCGAGGAAGGTCAGGCTGGTCAGCATCAGCGCGATCCCGCCGCCGACGACGGTGAACATGCCGTAGCGGCCGCGCCGGCCCTCCGGAGCCGTCTCCGCGCTCAGCAGGGCCGATCCCGCCCACTCGCCGCCGACCGCGAATCCCTGCAGCAGCCGCAAGGTGATCAGGATGAGCGGAGCCGCCACGCCGACCGTCGCGCTCCCGGGCACCAGGCCGACCGTCACGGTCGACAGCGCCATGATCAACAGGGTGGCGACCAGGGTTCTCTTGCGTCCCAGCCGATCTCCGAAATGCCCGAAGACGGCGGCGCCGAGCGGACGGGACAGGAAGGCGGTGGCGAACGTTCCCATCGACGCCACGGTGGCCATCATCGGGCTCAGATGCGGATAGAAAACGGTGGGAAACACCAGCGCCGCGGCGGTGCCGTAGATGAAGAAGTCGTAATACTCGACCGTCGAGCCGACCATGCAGGCGAGGGCCACCCGTCGCATGGGCGAGGCGCAGGGGTCAGCAGCGGAAGGACGCATAGCGGTCGAGGCTAAGGCGTCAAACCCGTCAGACGCCGTGAAAATGCTGCGAACATGCTGGATTTTGCGGCGCGTGCTATTCCCAGAGCCTGGGTGACTTGTACACGTTGCTGGGATCGTAGTTAATTCCGGCCGTCGCCACGTCGCCGACCGCGTGCAGCAGCCGCTGCAAATCGGCCAGACCGGATTCGCCGACGCGCCCGGCGATTGCGCGGTCGAGTTCGGCCGCGGCGCGCCGGCGGGCGGTGACGTACTCGATCGCCTTGGGCGTCAGCACCACCACCTTCTCGCGCTGGTCGGTCGCCGACACCTCGGTCTCCACGTAGCCGTCGCGGCGCAGTTCGCCGACCAGTTTGCTGGCCGCCTGGCGCGAGACGTCGAATTGTCGTCCGATCTCCGAGATCGTCATCGGCCCGGGCTGCGCATAAAGGGCGAACACGTAGTTCATCGCGAAGCGCCGCTCCGGGAACCCGGCCGCTTCCATATCGGTGTCGAGCCGAGTGACGTAACTCCACCAGGCCATCCGCATGTTCTGACCGAGTTCGGTCTGCGGGGAGCGCGGCGTCTGCTCGTCAACCATTATTGACAAGCTACCGGACCGGGGCCTACTCTGGTGATTGTCAACTACGATTGACAATCATTCGAGGAGGGAGCACGAAATGTCGAAGATTCGCACCTTATCGGCGGGGGTGCTGTGTGCCGCCGGACTGTCCCTGGCGGCCGCCCTGGGAGGTCCCGCGGTGGCCGCGGCCGCCCCCGGCCAGCCCAACATCGGACCGATGCATTCACCGGTCGCGCCGATGCGCCCCACTCCGCCGCCGACGCACCCGATCTACCACTACACCGACGATCTGACCCACCCGGTCTGGTCGGTCACCCACCCGTTCTGGGCACTGGTTCCGTAGCCGCAGCCAGGGTCCCGCCCGTCAACCTTCGGCGAGCAACTGCTTTTTCAGCACCTTGCCGAGCGCGTTGCGGGGCAGCGAGGAGACAAAGCGCACCTCACGCGGCCGCTTGTGCACCGAAAGCTGTTGCGCGACAAAGTTGATCAGCTCGTCCGCATCGGCGGAGCCGACCACGTACGCGACGATCCGCTGCCCCAGGTCGTCATCCGGCGGCCCGACCACCGCGACTTCGTCCACACCGGGATGCCCGAGCAGCACGGTCTCGATCTCCCCCGCGCCGATCCGGTACCCGCCGGACTTGATCAGGTCGACGGACTCGCGGCCGACGATGCGGTGCATGCCGCCGCTGTCCACAACCGCCACGTCGCCGGTGCGGTACCAGCCGTCGGGGTCGAACGCCTCGGCGGTGGCCTCGGGCCGGTTCAGGTAGCCGTTGAACAGCGTCGGGCCCCGGACGAGGAGCTTGCCGACGGTTTCCGCGTCGTGGGGAACCGGCTCACCGTGGTCGTCGATCAGCCGCGTCTGCACGCCGGCCAAGGGCAGACCCACCCAGCCCGGACGCCGTTCCCCGTCGGCGCGCGTGGACACCGTGATCAGCGACTCCGATGCGCCGTAGCGTTCGATGGGCCGGTGCCCGGTCAACTGCTCGAGTCGCTCGAACACCGGGACCGGCAGCGCCGCGCTGCCGGATACCAGCAGACGGGCCGGCCGCAGCGCTTCGGCGGCCGCGCTGTCGGCCACGACCCGCGACCACACCGTCGGAACGCCGAAGTACAACGTCCCGCGGGCGGCAGCGTAGCCGCCCGGCGTCGGTTTTCCGGTGTGCACGAAGCGGTTTCCCACCCGCAGGGACCCGAGCATGCCGAGCACCAGACCGTGGATGTGATAGAGCGGCAACCCGTGCACCAACACGTCGTCCGGTGTCCACTCCCACGCGTCGGCCAGCGCGTCGAGGTCTGCGGCGATCGCTCGCCGGCTGACCTGCACGCCCTTGGGCAATCCGGTGGTGCCCGAGGTGTACACCACCATCGCCACCGACTCCGGTGACGGCTCGGCGTACCGGTGCCAGGATCGCGCGTGCAGCCGAACCGGGATGTGCGGCAGGCCTTCTGGATCCTCCGGGGTCGGCCCGAGCCACGCCTGGGCGCCGGAGTCGGCGAGCATGTGGCGGCGCTCGGCCACGCCGACGTCGGCCGGCACCGGAACGACGGGCACACCGGCGATCAGGCAACCGGTGATCGCCAGCACCGTCGATGCGGTCGGTGCGGCCAACACGGCCACCCTATTGGCGCCGGCCACCCGTTCGGCGACCGACGTCGCGGCGCCGACCAGATCGCTGCGACTGAGGGTGTACCCGTCGATGCTGACCGCGTCGGGGATGTCGGTGGCGGTGACGGCCGAGGGATTCAGCGAGCTCAGCAACACGTCTGGGAGGCTACCCGTGCGGCTTGGGGAACAACGGACGCAGTGCCGCCGGCGGCCGGAACGGGGTCCAACTCCCGGCCGGTTGCGCCAGCCGGTCCGCGATCGCCCAGACGGTGGCCGGGTGATGGCCGTAACCGATGTGGCTGCTGAGCACCTCGATGTTCTCCGCACAGTCGGACGCGGCATCGACACACGTCTGCCACGCGACCATGCCGTCATAGCGCGAGTAGATGGACGTCGCCGGCACCTGCAGGGGCTCGTTCTCCATCGACAGCGGCAACTCGTGCCGTTCCGCGTGCAGGCGCGCGAACAGGTTGAAGTGGCGCGCGGCCCGGGATTGGCCTTCGTGCTGCATGCGGTACGGGCTGCCGAGTGTGATCACCTGGCGCACCGCCGACGGACTGCGGCGGGCCAGCCGGCGCGCGAAGATGCCGCCCAGGCTCCAGCCGATCAGGCTGACCGGAGCGTCATACCGGTCGTGCAGCTCGTCGAGAAGCGCGGACATACCGGCGACCACCTTGGTCGTCGGCCCGACGTTGACGCCGAGCCCCCACCCGTGCGCCTGATAACCGAGCCGGGTCAGCAGGCGGCGCAGGGTCCAGGTGGTGCCGTCGCCGGCGAGCAAGCCGGGCAACACCAGCACCGGATGCCCGTCACCGGACGGGAGCGCACGCCGCAGCGGCAGCGCGGCGACCAACTGGCCGTACTCGATCACGGCGCGCGGGATGTCGGTGAGCCAGAGGCCCATTCCCGGGGCCACGGCGGTGGTGTGACCGGACCACACGGGACGGTCCACGCCCGGGTCGGCGGCGTCGGCCAGCATGATCAAGCCTCCTCGTCCCAGACCTTCATCAGGGTGGCCAGAATCTCCTCGCCGCGGCCGAGACCGGCGAGATGACTCTCGCCGGGGAGATGAAACAGTTCGGCGTTGGGCAACCGCGACACGACGTGCTCGCCATGGGAGAACGGGATGATGTGGTCGTGGTCGCCGTGCCACCAGCGGACCGGGACCGTGACTTCCTCGAGCCGGAATCCCCAGTCACGGGCGAAGACGATCACGTCGTTGAACGGCGCCGCGAGCTGCCTGCGGCTGCCGTTGAGCAGGTCGTCGAGGAACATCGCCTTGAACTCGGGCCGGGTGAGCAGATGCCGGTCGGCCTCGGGTGAGAGCAGCGCGTAGACGTCGAGCGCCGGGGACGCGATCGGGCGCGCGGCGCGGATCATCAGGCTCGCCCCCAGCCGCAGCGGATTACCGCCGAGCCTCAGCAACGGCGCGACCCGCAGCCCGAGGTTCATCAGGCCGCCGCTGATCGCGTCGGGCCCCTGAGTCGGCGCCACACCGCCGAGCACACCCGCCGCCACCACCCGATCGGCCAGCCCGGCGGCGCAGGCGAGGGCGTAGGGGCCCCCGCCGGACAACCCGACGACGGCCATCTTCTCGATGCCCAGGGTGTCGGCGATGGCGCGCAGGTCGTCGGCGAACGCGGAGACGGCCTCGTACTGATAGGGGGTCGACGAGCCGATACCCGGCCGGTCGACGCCGATCAGACGGACGTTGTGGTGGTCGGCATAGACGCGGGCCTCGGTCGGGATCTGCCGGCGCGCGCCCGGTGTGCCGTGCAGCCAGAAGACCGCGCGCCCCTGCGGCGCGCCGAATTCGGCGAAGCCGATCTGCCGGTCTTCGCCGACGGCGATGCTTCCTTCGATCTTGGGGCGGGCGATCGCGACAACCATGCCGTGCAGCTTGTCATGCGGACGGGTCGCGATGCACCCCTTTCACCCCGTTTCGGAACGTGATATCCGATACACTTTTGCATCAGATTACGGATCAGCCCAGTTCAGAGCCTCGTCAGTCGTTGGCCAGGTAGACGACGCGATACCACCGCCGGGGCGGCTGCACGCTGGAATCCGACTCCTCCAGGGGCGTGGCGCCCGCCAGTCGGATGTCGGTCAGCTGCGGGTTCTGCATGCGGATGTAGTCCTCGAGCTGCGCGTCCCGCGCGTCTTCGCCGAGGGCACTGTCCGCAATGGCCTTACCCTCGCATCTCTTCCACGTCACTCCGTCACGTTAGATCGTCAGCCTCGCCCTCCCGCCGAGCGTGAAGCTGGCCTCACGCTCGGCGCTTGGATTCAGGCGGTGGCTGCAACGAATGTGGACGGGTCTGAGAGTAGTCGGTCGAGTTCTTCGGCGGGTGTGCGCCAGCCGAAGCGTTTGCGGGGTCGTGCGTTGAGTTCCGCGGCGACCTCGTCGAGCCAGCCGGGGCCGTAGAACGACAGGTCGGTGCCTTTGGGGAAGTACTGGCGTAGCAGGCCGTTGGTGTTTTCGTTGGTGCCGCGTTGCCAAGGGGTGTGTGGGTCGCAGAAGTAGATCGGCAGGCCGGTGGCCTCGGTGATCTGGGTGTGCAGGGCCATCTCGCTGCCTTGGTCCCAGGTCAGCGAGCGACGCAGGACCTCCGGGATTTCGGGAATCTTGGCGGTCATCGCCTCGGCCAGGGTGGCCGCCGTGTGGTCACCGGGCAGCCTGAGCAGCACCACGAATCCCGTGGTGCGCTCGACCAGGGTGCCGATCGCTGAGCCCGAGGCGGTGCTGCCCAGGATCAAATCCCCTTCCCAATGTCCAGGGATCGCGCGGTCATCGGCTTCGGCGGGACGCTCGCTGATGTTGATCATCCCCTTGAGCTTGCCTACGCCAGTTTCGCTGCGGCCCTGTGGCTTTCGCCGAGTCCTGCCGGTACGCAACGCGGTCTTGACCAGCCGGGCCAGCTCCCCGCGCGGCTGGACATACATCGCCTGATAGATCGTCTCGTGTGACACCCACATCTCCGGATCGTCGGGGTAATCTTCGCGTAGCCGGCCCGCGATCTGCTCGGGGCTATGGTTCTTCTCCAACCGTGCCACCACCTCGGCCAACAGTGCAGGCCTGGACTCAAGGTGACGCAGTTTGGGGCGCTTGCGGTTGGCCTCAGCCACGTCCTGGCCGACCCTGGCCCGATACCCCGAACCGGTCATCCCCTTGACCACCTCGCGCTCGATGGTGTCACGATGGCGGCCCAGCCGCTGCGCCGCGTCCCGCGGGGCGCAGCCAGATTCGAGCAACTCCTCAAGTCGGCACCGTTCGATGAACGTCAACGGCGCGCGCGGTCGACGCGCCGCATCGATCTCAGCTTCGGCGCAGGGTCGGGTTCTGGGCACATAACCAGCCTGTTTGACCCAGATACGGGCCCGGGTGAGCGACACGCCGGCGTGCACCGCGGCCTGCTCGGGGGAATCGCCCGAATACATCGCTGCCCAAAACGCTTCCCGGACAGCAGCCGCGTACCGAATCCCATGATGTCGGGCCACCGGCGGATACCCCGCGGCCCGAGCCCATTTGTTGCCCGTAGTGTGCGACACCCCAGCCACCGTTGCCGCCGCCGTTCGCGACAAACCCGACCTGACACCCTCCAAGAACACGGCCCGCGCCGCATCCAACTCCGCCTGTTTGCTACTCAAACCTGCCAACGACACCAGACAACACCCCTAAACCGATCAGGTGTTGCAGCGACCACTTGAGTCTGAGGCGCCGATGGTGAAGCCAGCTTCACGGTCGGCGTTGGAACGTCAGCCACCGAGCACCCGCTCGCCGATGACCCGTCTGACGACATGGAGCCCCGTGAGGGGTCCGCTCATGCCGGAACCCCGATCGCCATTTGCTCCATGTACTGGTAAACCCCACCGATGCCGCCGCCCTCGCGACCCAGACCGCTGAGCTTGAAACCACCAAAAGGGGCGGCGCCGGGCCCGCACCCGTTGACCGCGACCTGCCCGGTCCGGATGCGGCGGGCGACGCCCACCGCGCGATCCACGTCGCCACCCCACACCGAGCCGGACAGGCCGTAACTGGAGTTGTTGGCGATCGCGACCGCGTCATCCTCGTCGCGGTACCGAAGCACGCTCAGCACCGGCCCGAAGACTTCTTCCTGGGCGATCACGAAGTCAGGCTCGACGCCGGTCAGGATCGTCGGCTCGAAGTAGAAGCCGGTGTCCAGGCCGGCCGGGCGGCCGCCGCCGGTGGCCAGGCTGGCACCCTCGCCTAACGCCCCGGCGACGTGCGCTTCGACCCGGCCGCGCTGCGCGTCGCTGATCAACGGACCCATCTGCACGTCGAGGTCGGTCGGGTCGCCGACATTCACCGCACGCGCCAACGCGACCAGTCGTTCCACGACGTCGTCGTGCAGCGAATCGGGCACCAACAGCCTGCTCTGCAGAATGCACGCCTGGCCGGAATGCATTGAGCAGCAGTCGAACAGCATCTGCTGCAACATGTCGTCGGTGACCTCGGCGTCGTCGAGGATGATGCACGCGGATTTGCCACCGAGCTCCAGTAGCAGCCGCTTCAACGAGTCGCCCGCGGCGGACATGACCTGGCGGCCGACAACGGTACTGCCGGTGAAGCTGACCATGTCGACCCGCGGATCGGTGGTGAGCAGTTGGGCCGCCTCGATGCCCGACGGGGTGACGACATTGATCACGCCGGGCGGAAAGTCGGTGTGCTCGTCGATGATTCGCGCGAGGGCCAACCCGGCCAGCGGTGTCAGCGGGGACGGCTTGAGGACGACGGTGTTGCCCGCGGTCAGCGCGTGGTTGAGCTTCATGATGTTGAGCAGGTGCGGGAAGTTCCACGGCGTCAGGACCGATACGACGCCCAGCGGGACGTGACGCAGCACCGTCTTTCCGGCACCGATCCCGGAGACCGTCTCGTCGGCCAGTTGCGTGGCAAGTTGCGCGGAGTGCATGGACATGAACGCGGCACCGTCGATCTGCATCATCCGCTCGTTGGCGGTGCAGCCCCACTCCACCTGGGACAGCGCGAAGAAGTCGTCGGCGTACTTCAGCAGTGCGTCGCCGAGCTGGCTGAGGCAGTTTCCGCGCTGCTCCGCGCTCATGGTGGCCCACGGCCCGTCGTCGAATGCCCGGCGCGCGGCATCGACCGCGGCACTGACCTGCCCGACGCTCGCGTCCGGCGCGGTGGCGATGACCTGCTCGGTGGACGGCGAGATGTCGTCGTAGCGGCCGTTTTCCGGCTCCACCCAACGGCCGTCGATGTAGAGCTGATAGGTGTCGATCAGTCCGGTGGGCGGTAGTTCGGCCATCTGCTTCCTCACCCTAAAAGTCGGTCATCTATCAACCTGGTGTACACCCGCCGAGACTCGGGGTCAATCATCGCCCCGCGTTGAATTGCACTCCATTTCAATGCGTTGACCGTGTGTTGACATCGGTGCAAGCCTCAGAGTAGACACGATCCACAGGACACTTCATGTCGATGTGTCGGATCGCAGGGAGGCGCGCCGTGCTCACCGATGCTCCGCTGCACTCCCCCGATTTCTATGCCGGTGACCCCTACCCGGCGTACCGGGAGCTGCGCGCGACCTCCCCGGTGCACTGGAACGACGTGACCGAATTCTGGGCCCTGTTGAAGTACGAGGACATCCGCTACGTCTCGAGCAACCCGGCGCTCTTCACCTCGACCAAAGGCATCTCGATACCGGATCCGAACGTGCCCAACCCGGTTCAGGAGGGCAACCTCATCTTCACCGATCCCCCGCGGCACCGGCAGATGCGCAAGCTGATCAACTCGGGCTTCACGCGGCGGCGTGTGGCGGTGCTCGAACCCAAGATCCGCGAAATCGTGCGCGGCATCCTCGATCAGGTAGAACCCGGGTCCGTGCACGAATTCGCCGAGGAGATCGCGGCGCCGTTGCCCACCCGGATGATCGCCGAGCTGATCGGCGCTCCGACACAGGACTGGGAGCAGTTCCGCGCCTGGTCGGACGCCGCCACCGGCACGGCCGATCCCGAGATCGAACTCGACGCATTCGTGGCCATCGGCCAGCTGTTCGAATACTTCCAGAAGCTTATCGCCGCGCGCCGCGTCGAACCGCGCAATGACCTGCTGTCGGTACTGGCCGAAGCCGAACTCGACGAACACCGGCTCACCGACGAGGACCTGCTTAATTTTTCGTTCCTGCTACTCGTCGCCGGAAACGAGACCACCCGCAACCTGATCGCCCTGGGCACCCTCGCATTGATCGAGCATCCCGACCAATGCCGGTTGCTGATCGAGGACCCGACGCTGATCCCCGGTGCCGTCGAGGAGATGCTGCGGTGGACCAGCCCGGTGGTCAGCATGTCGCGGGTGGCGACGACCGATACCGAGATCCGTGGCCGGCTGATCCGCGAGGGTGAGGTGGTCACCATGCTGTACGGGTCGGCCAACCGGGACGAGGATGTGTTCGGCGCCGACTCCGAAGAGTTCAGGGTGACGCGCCACCCCAACCCGCATATCGCGTTCGGGTGTGGCGAACACTCCTGCATCGGAGCGCAATTGGCACGGCTGGAAGCCACCGTGTTCTTCGAGGAGTTGTTGCGTCGCTATCCCCGGCTCGAACTGGTCGGCGACGTCGACCGCATGAAAGCCACTATGGTGCCCGGGGTCAAGCGGATGCCCGTTCGGTTGGGGGCCTGAGCCGGTGCACCTGGAATACACCCCCGAGCAGGAGCAACTGCGCGCCGAGATGCGCGCCACCCTGGAGCAGGTGATGACGCCCGAGCGCCTGGCGGCCATTGGCGACAACATCGAGGGCGGTCCCGCGGTGCGCGACACCGTGCGCGCGCTGGCACAGGCCGATCTGCTCGGCGTCGGGTGGCCCGAAGAGTATGGCGGACGCGGCTTCTCGGCGATCGAGCAATTCATCTTCTCCGAGGAGGCCCGCCGGGTGGGCGCACCGATCCCGTTGGTGACGCTCAATACGGTGGGCCCGACGCTGATGCAGCAAGGCACCGAGGAGCAGAAGCGACGGTTTCTGCCGGCCATCCTGGACGGCAGCGTCGAGTTCGCCATCGGTTACTCCGAACCCGGGGCGGGCAGTGATCTGGCGTCGGTGCGCACCACCGCGGTCCGTGACGGTGACGAGTACGTGATCAACGGCCAGAAGATGTTCACCAGCGGCGCCGCCTATGCCGACTACATCTGGCTGGCGGTCCGCACCGACCCGAACGCCAAGAAGCACAAAGGTATTTCGATACTCATCGTGCCCACCTCCTCGCCCGGTTTCTCCTGGCAACCCCTGCACACCATGCCCGGCATCTCCACCTTCTACACGTTCTACGACAACGTCCGGGTACCGGTGAGCGCGCTGGTCGGCGAAGAGAACCAGGGGTGGCAGCTGATCACCACCCAGCTGAACTTCGAACGCGCCGCGCTGGGCAACCTCGGCGCGCTCGAGCCGCTGTTCGAAAAGACCCTGCAGTGGGCCACCGACACCGAACTCGACGGCGCCAGGGTGATCGACCAGCCCTGGGTGCAACAGGCTTTGGCCCGGGTCGAAGCACAGGTCGCCGCCTACAAACTGGTCAACCTCCGGGTGAACGCGGCCATGACCAAGGGCATCCTGAACATGGGTGAAGCGTCGGCGGCGAAGGTGTTCGGCACCGAACTCACCCAGCAAGTAGCCCGGCAGCTGCTGGAAGTCTTGGACGGCAACGGGATACGGCGCGGGCCGCAGGCGCCGCTGCGAGGCGCGCTGGAATCTGCCTATCGGCAGGCGGTCATCAACACCTTCGGGGGCGGCGCCAACGAGATTCAGCGTGACATCATCGCCATGGCCGGCCTGGGCATGCCACGGGCACCGCGTGCTCTTCGAGCAACCGAGAAATCAGGAGGATCTCAGTGACAGACGCTGAGCTGCAGGCCAAGGTGCGGGCCCTGGTCGGCCAGCCCACTGGCGGAACCGGAAAGCCCCAGCTGGCGCCCGATCCGGTCAATCAGCCGATGATCCGGCACTGGGCCTATGCGCTCGCCGATTTCAATCCCGTCTACATCGACCCGGATTTCGCGGCGACGTCGAGGTTCGGTGGCATCGTGTCGCCGCCGGTCATGCTGCAGACCTGGATCATGCCCTCCCCGAAGCTGGAGGGTATCGGAGACCGCGGCGGCGCCCCGGTCGAAATCAAGTCCAATCCAACGGCTTTCCTGGACGAGGCCGGATACACCAGCACGGTGGCCACCAACTCGGAGTTTGAGATCGAACGCTATCCGAGGCTGGGCGATGTGATCAGCTCGACGGCCGTGTACGAATCGGTCTCCGACGAGAAGACAACGGCGCTGGGCACCGGTTTCTTTCTGACCTGGTTGACCACCTATACCGACCAGCACGGTGAAGTGCTTGGCCGGCAACGGTTCCGGGTCCTGCGATTCAAGCCGGCCAACTGATGGCCACTCGACTGCCGCCGACTATCAGCCCCGACACCGAGTTCTTCTGGAACGGGTTGCGAGACAACAAGCTCCTGATTCAGCGCTGTAGCGGCTGCGGCGCGCTGCGCCACCCGCCCCGGCCGATGTGTCCGCACTGCCGCTCGCTGGGGTGGGAGCCCATCGAGTCATCGGGCCGAGGCACCGTCTACAGCTACGTGATGCCGCACGAGCCTCGGTTCCCGTTCTTCGACTACCCCTACGTGGTGGCGCTGGTGCAACTCGAGGAAGGCATCCGGTTAGTCTCCAACCTGACCGGCATCGACCCGGCCGACGTCACCGTCGGAATGCCGGTCGAGGTCTACTTCCAGAGCTTCGACAACGATCTGGTGTTGCACCAGTTCCGGCCGAGTAGCTAGCCATGGACTTCACCTTCACCGAAGATCAGGAGACGGCCGCCAAGCTGGCCCGCGAGTTGTTCGAGCGTCGCGTCAGCCCGGACCGGCTGACCGAACTCGAAGCCGGGGTCCGTTATGACGAGGCGCTGTGGAAGGAACTGGGCGCCATCGACCTGCTCGGCACCGCGCTACCGGAATCGGTGGGCGGAAACGGAGGCGGCTTCCTGGAACTCGGGGTGCTGCTGGCCGAGGTCGGATGGGCCGTGGCCCCGGTGCCGGCCTACGCCACTCTGGCGCTGGGTGCCGATCCCATTGCCCGCTACGGTAATCCGGACCAACGGCGCCGCTACCTGCCCGACGTGGTGGCCGGCGACCGCATCCTCACCGCGGGTTTGGCAGAACCGGGTCGCTCCGATCCGAGGTTCCCGGTGACCACCGCTCGGCGCGATGGAACGAATTGGCGCCTCGACGGGGCGAAGGAATTGGTGCCCGCCGCGCAACTGGCTGACACCCTGCTGATTCCGGCCACCACCGAGGACGGCGATGCGGCGATTTTCCTCGTGGCCACCGACGCTCACGGCGTCGAGGTGCGGCCGATGCCGACCACCAGCCGCGAGCCGCATGCCGACGTATTTCTGGACGGGGCAGCGGTTGCCGGGCAGGACCGGCTCGCCGGCGACGTCGAGTCGCTCTACACCCGTGCCCTGATCGCGCTGTGCGCCATTCAGCTCGGCGTCGTCGACCGGGCGCTGCATATCGCCGCCCGCTATACCAGCGAGCGTGAGCAGTTCGGCCGGCCGATAGGCAGCTTTCAGGCCGTGCAGCAGCGGATGGCCGACGCCTTCATCGATGTCGAGGCGATCCGGTGGACCACCTGGCATGCGGCGTGGCTGCTGGCCAACGGGCGTCCCGCCGACCGCGCGGCCCGCATCGCCAAATTCTGGGCGGCCGAAGCAGGCGCCCGGGTGGCCGCCACAGCCCAGCACGTGCACGGCGGCATCGGGATCGACACCACGTATCCCTTGCACCGCTATTTCCTGTGGGCCAAGCACAACGAACTCACCCTCGGCCCGGCGTCCCAGCAGCTTGCCCACCTTGGCGCGACGTATGGCGCGACGTACGGCGCGACGGATTCGGAAGGACCCGCATGACCACCACCGACAGCCGCACCACCACTCTCAGGTGGCAGGACATCTCCGAGGGCGACGAGGTCACCCCGATGGAAATCCCCATCACCACAACCATGATCGTCGCCGGTGCGATCGCTTCCCGAGACTTCATGCCCGTGCATCACGACCGCGACTACGCCAACAAGCAGGGTTCGCCCAACCTGTTCATGAACATCCTGACCAGCAACGGTTACTGCGTGCGATTCCTCACCGATTGGGCCGGGCCCGACGCGATGGTCAAGAAGTTGTCGATTCGCCTTGGCGTGCCATGTTTTCCGGACGACCCGCTGCGCTTCACGGGCACGGTGACCGGCAAGACGGAAGGCACTGACGGAGAGAACTTCGTCGAAGTGACGTTCCAGGCGGCCAACAGCCTCGGCAACCACGTCTCGGGAACCGCGGTGCTCAGCCTGCTGGGCGGAGCCGCCTGATGAGCGGAACCCTGCCCGGCGCGGCCGCCATCGTGGGCATCGGCCAGACGGAGTTCTCCAAGGAATCCGGGCGCAGCGAACTGCAATTGGCGTGCGAAGCCGTCAGCGCCGCGCTCGACGACGCCGGTCTGGCTCCCAGCGACGTCGACGGCATGGTCACCTTCACCATGGACTCCAGCGACGAGATCGACATCGCCCGCAACGTCGGCATCGGCGACCTGAGCTTCTTCAGCCGGGTTCACCACGGCGGCGGCGCGGCGGCGGGCACCGTCGTGCACGCGGCGATGGCGGTCGCGACCGGCGTTGCCGACGTGGTGGTGTGCTGGCGCGCCTTCAACGAGCGCTCCGGCTTCCGTTTCGGCGGCAGCGGACGCACCGACCTGGGGACCCCGCTGTTCATGGCGCATTACGCGCCGTTCGGACTGCTGACGCCGGCGGCCTGGGTGGCGATGCACGCGCAGCGCTACATGTCGACCTACGGAGTGACCAACGAGGACTTCGGCCGCATCGCCGTCGTCGACCGTGCGCACGCCGCCCGCAATCCCGACGCGTGGTTCTACGAACGCCCGATCACGCTGGAGGACCACCAGAATTCGCGCTGGATCATCGAACCGGTGCTGCGACTACTGGATTGCTGCCAGGAGAGCGACGGCGGCGTCGCGCTGGTGATCACCAGCGCCGAACGCGCGAGGGACCTGCGCCAGCCCCCGGCCGTCATCACCGCGGCGGCACAGGGCGCGGCCGCCGACGGCGAGATGATGACGAGTTACTACCGCGACGACATCACCGGGCTGCCCGAGATGGGCGTCGTCGCTGAGCGCCTCTGGCGCGATTCGGGTCTCAAACCCGCCGACATCCAGACCGCGTTCATCTACGACCATTTCACCCCGTTCGTGTTCACCCAGCTCGAAGAACTCGGCTTCTGCGGGCGCGGCGAGGCGAAGGATTTCGCCACCATCGAAAGGCTTTCGCTGGGCGGTGAATTCCCGATAAACACCAACGGCGGACTGCTCGGCGAGGCATATATCCACGGCATGAACGGCATCACCGAAGGCGTTCGACAGATCCGCGGCACGTCCTACAACCAGGTGCAGCATGTCGAACACGTTCTGGTCACCTCGGGCACCGGCGTGCCCACCAGCGGCCTGATCCTGGCCGGCGCCGGCTAGGTGCGGTCATGACTCAGGCGCCCACCGGGACCGATACGCGCGAACTCATCCTCGATGCCGCGTATGCGTGTTTCCGTCAACACGGGCTGCTGAAGACGACGATCGTCGACATTGCGCGGGAGGCCAACGTCTCGCGAAGCACGATCTACGAGTACTTCCGGGACAAGGGGGCGATCCTGGAGGCCTGCGCCGAGCACGCCTCCGAGCAGTTCTACCGCGAAATGTCCCGCGCCATGGCCCGCGGCGGTGCGCTGGAGGAAAAGCTTGCCAACGCAGCGGTTTTCGTCACCCAGGCGCGGCGCGCCATCGCCTCTGAGGAGTACTTCGACGAAGACGCGATCAGCCTGCTGCTCACCAAGGACGCCGCGGTGCTGCTGCGCGAATGCATCGACTTCTTCGCGCCCTATCTCTCAGCTGCCAAGCTCACCGGCGAGGTACGCAAAGACCTCGATGTGCAGGCGGCCGGAGAATGGTTCGCGCGCATATTGTTCTCCCTGTTCAGCACCGCATCACCCGTGCGGGACATGGACGACCCTGCCGTGGTCGCCGAGTTCGTCAGCGCATTCGCGGTGCGCGGCTTCGCCAGCGAGCGTCCTCGGCCGGTCCGCGGCGCGTCCCGACCACGCTGAAGGCTGCGCGACCATATCGACTGTGCGGCTACGGCGTCGAGTGTGCAGTGACTGTGCCCCGATCGCGATTCCAGCGCAGTGGCCGCACACTCGACGCAGTAGCCGCACACTCAATGCGCCGATAGCGCCCGCAGGAAGAACGCAAGGTTCGCCGGCCGCTCGGCCAGTCGCCGCATGAAATAGCCGTACCACTGCGTGCCGAAGGGCACATACACCCGCACCCGGTTGCCATCGCCCGCTAACCGCAGCTGCTCGTCGTCCCGGATCCCATATAGCATCTGGTATTCGTAAGCATCGCAGCCGAATTCGCTTGCCAAGGCAGGCACCGCATCGATGATCGCCGGGTCGTGTGAAGCCACCATCGGATACCCGCGGCCGGCCATCAGGACTCGCAGGCAGCGCAGATAGGAATCGGTGACGTCGGCGGCGGCCCGATACGCCACCGCAGCCGGTTCGTCATAGGCGCCCTTGCACAACCGAACCCGTGCTCCCACCGACGCCAACTCGGCGCAGTCACCGTGTGTACGACGTAGGTAGGCCTGCAACACCGTTCCCAGCCAGGGGAAATCGACCCGAAGGTCGCCCGAGATCGACAGCGTCGAATCGGTGGTGGTGTGGTCTTCGGCGTCCACCGTGACCCAGGCGCCGACCGCCTCGGCCCGCTCGCAAATGGTGCGGGCATTGTCCAGCGCGATCTTGTCGCCGTCGCGTTCCAGAGATTGCCCCAGCGCCGACAATTTGAGTGACACCTCCAGCGGACGCACCCCGTGGAACACGCGGTCGTCACGGCGTCCCAGCGCGTCGAGCAGGTCGAGGTACGCCTGAACGGTGGCCGCCGCGCCGTCGGCGTCGGCGACGTTCTCGCCCAGATAGTCGATGCTGATTGAACGCCCGGAATCACGCAGCACAGCAACTACTTCCAGGACACCGCTCAACGTCTTCCCTGGCACGAACCGGCGCACCACCCGTTGCGTCAAGGCGGAGCGTTCCACGACATGCCGCAACCCGTCGGCCCGGCTGGCCGCCAGCATCGCCGGGCGCATCGTGTGCGCGAATACCCCGGACATCACTGCGCCGCCATGTGCGGGTAGGTGTGCTCGGTCGCCGGGACGAACGTTTCCTTCAGGGTGCGCGCCGACGTCCAGCGCAACAGGTTCAGCGGCGAACCCGCCTTGTCGTTGGTGCCGGAGCCACGTGAACCACCGAAGGGCTGGCGCCCCACCACGGCACCGGTCGGCTTGTCGTTGACGTAGAAATTGCCTGCGGCGAAACGCAACCGGCGCTGGGCGGTCAGCACGGCCTGGCGGTCGTCGGCGATCACCGCTCCGGTCAGCGCGTACCGCGACCCGGTGTCGATCACATCGAGTATCCGGTCGTACTGGTCGTCGGGGTACACGTGCACCGCCAGCAGCGGCCCGAAGTACTCGGTGGCGAACGCCTCATCGGTCGGGTCGTCGGACAACAACACGGTAGGTCGCACGAAATAGCCTTCGCTGTCGTCGTATTCGCCACCCACGGCGATAGTGACTCCGGCGGCGCCCTTGGCCCGCTCGATGGCGTCGACGTTCTTGGTGAAGGCACGCCGGTCGATCAGGGCGCCGCCGAAGTTGGACAGGTCGGTGACGTCGCCGTAACTGAGCCCGGCGACCGTTCCCAGAAAGTCGTCACCCATCCGTTGCCACACCGAATGTGCGATGAACGCCCGCGACGCCGCCGAGCACTTCTGGCCCTGATAGTCGAAGGCGCCGCGAATCAGGGCCGTCGTCAACACATCCGGGCGTCCCGACGGATGGGCCAGCACGAAGTCCTTTCCACCCGTCTCTCCCACCAGACGCGGATAACTCTGGTAACCAGCGATATTCGCACCGACCTGCTGCCACAGCTGCTGGAACGTCGCCGTCGATCCGGTGAAGTGAATTCCGGCCAGCCGCGAATCATGCAGCGCCACATCCGATACCGCCAACCCGTCTCCGGTGAGCAGATTGATCACACCGGGCGGCAGCCCCGCCTCCTCCAGCAGTTGCATGGTCAGGTAGGCCGACAGCGTCTGCGTGATCGACGGCTTCCAGATCACCGTGTTGCCCATCAGCGCCGGAGCAGTCGGCAGATTGGCGGCGATAGAGGTGAAGTTGAACGGCGTGATCGCATAGACGAAGCCGTCCAGCGGCCGATAGTCGCTGCGGTTCCACTCCCCCGGCCCGCTGATAGGCTGCTGCGCCAAAATCTGCTGAGCGAACGCGACATTGAACCGCCAGAAGTCGATCTGCTCGCACGGTGCGTCGATTTCGGCCTGATACACCGACTTCGACTGACCCAGCATGGTGGCGGCCGCGATCCTTTCCCGCCACGGTCCGGCCAGCAGGTCGGCCGCCCGCAGGAACACCGCGGCGCGTTCGTCGAACGGCGTCTCCGCCCACTCTGCTTTGGCGGCACAGGCCGCCTCGATGGCGGCAACAGCGTCCGCGTGTTCGGCGTTGGTCAGCGTCCCCAACGTGGCGGCGTGTCGATGCGGCTGGACCACATCGATCCGCTCACCGGCGCCCATCCGGTGCTCGCCCGCGATCACGTGCGGCAGGTCGATCGGGTGGTCGGCCAGGGCTGTCAGTGCGGCGCGCAGGCGGGTGCGTTCCGCAGACTTCGGTGCGTAGTTGTGAACCGGCTCGTTGGCCGGCAGGGGTACCTGGGTGATCGCGTCCATTCCGTCAGAATCCCCGGGCGGGCGCACCGATCGGTTGGCTGATCGGACAAGATATGACGATTCAGCTAGTAGAATCCGACAAATGGCGGGGATTGCGCTCGGTCAGCTACTTCTCGCGCTGGACGCCACCATGGTCAGCCTGGTGCAGGCGCCGCGCGGCCTGGATCTGCCCGTGGCATCAGCCGCGATGATCGACACCGATGACGTCCGGCTGGGCCTGGCACGGGCCGCCGGTTCGGCCGACGTGTTCTTCTTCGTCGGGGTGACCGACGACGACGCGGTGCGTTGGATCGGCAACCAGGTCAGCGTGCCGGTGGCGGTCTTCGTCAAGCACCCCTCCGATGAGCTGGTGGCCAAGGCCGCCAGAGTCGGTGCCGCCGTGGTGGCGGTCGAACCCCAGGCCCGGTGGGAGCGGATCTATCAGCTGGTCAACCACGTCTTGGAGCACCACGGGGACCGTGCCGACCCGCACGAGGACTCCGGGACCGACCTGTTCGGCCTCGCACAGTCCCTGGCCGACCGCATCCACGGGATGGTCAGCATCGAGGATGCCCAGTCCCATGTGCTGGCCTACTCGGCCTCCAGCGACGAGGCCGACGAGTTGCGGCGGCTTTCGATCCTGGGCCGCGCCGGGCCACCGGAGCACCTGCAATGGATCGGCCAGTGGGGCATCTTCGACGAGCTGCGATCCGGTGGCGACGTGGTGCGCGTCAAAGCACGGCCCGAGCTGGGATTGCGCCCGCGGCTGGCCATCGGCATCCATCGATCGCGCCCGCCCACCTTCGCGGGGACCATTTGGGTGCAGCAGGGTTCGCAGCCACTGGCCGAGGACGCCGAGGAGATGTTGCGGGGCGCCGCGGTGCTGGCCGCCAGGATTATGGCCCGGCTGGCGGCCCGGCCGGCCCCGCATGTCCGACAGGTGCAACAACTCCTCGGACTGGGTCAGGGCGACCCGGGCGACGTATCCGAGTACGCGCGCGACCTCGGGTTGCCGGTCGACGGAATCGGCGCGGTGATCGGTTGGGACACCATCAGCGGCAGCGACCGTCAGGCCCGGCTTGCCGACGTTGTAGCTCTGAGCGCCAGTGCTTTTCGGCGGGACGCGCAAGTCGCGTCGAACGGTTCCCGCATCTACGCCTTGCTTCCGCGGATCTCGAAGACCCGGTCGGTCGCCTCCTGGGTGCGCGGCACGATCGGCGCGCTTCGCACCGAGTTGAACGTCGAATTGCGGGCGGCTATCGCGGCGCCGGTCCATGGTCTGGCCGCCGTCGCCGCTGCTCGTGCCGAGGTGGACCGGGTGCTGGACAGCGCCGAGCGTCACCCGGTCTCATTCGGCCGGGTGACCTCGCTGGCCGAGGCGCGCACTACGGTGCTGCTCGACGAGATCGTCACCCTGATCGGGGCCGACGAGCGGCTGGTCGACCCGCGGGTACGTCAGCTCAACGCACAGGATCCGGTGCTGGCGGAGACGCTGCACACCTACCTGGACTGCTTCGGCGACATCGCCGCCGCAGCGAGTTGGCTGCAGGTACATCCCAACACGGTCCGCTACCGGGTGCGGCGAATCGAACAGCTGTTGTCTACCTCCCTGGCCGATCCTGATGTGCGCCTGGTCTTTTCGTTAAGCCTGCGAGCCATCGAGCGGCCGGACCAGCCCGCGGGCGGGAGAGTATTCCGAGATCGGCACGCGGAGTAGAGTTTGAGGCGCTGCACCAGTGCACGCTGGCTGCGAACCGTGTGGAGGTCCCCGTGACGGAACAACCGCCCAACTATCCGCCACCGGGATATCCACCACCGGCGCCGGGCGGTTATGGCGCCTACGGCTATCCCCCGCCGCCCTATGTGGCGCCGCGGACGAACGCACTGGCAATCGCGTCGTTCGTCGCCGCGATCGCTGGATTCTTCACCTGCGGCCTGGGAAATATCCTCGGCCTGATATTCGGCGTAGTTGGGCTCGGCCAGATCAGGCGGACCGGTGAAGGCGGTCGCGGTCTTGCGATTGCCGGCCTCGTGGTCAGTACCCTGACATTGGCTTTCCTGGTCGCCGCGTTCATCTTCGGGTCGACCCACCGGCACGACGGCGATGAGGACAATTACAGTTCCCTGCGCCCATTGGTCAGCACCGAAGCGTGGCCCACAGCGGCGCAATAGTTAACATCACGCTGAAGGTAACCGCAAGTGTTGCACCACATTTCCGTGCGGTTAGGCTTCGTGGGTGGCCGATCATCCGTCGTCGTATCTGGTGCTGGCATCCCAGCGCAGCGGCAGCACCCTGCTGGTGGAATCGCTGCGTGCGACCGGTGTGGCCGGCGAGCCTCAGGAGTTCTTCCAATATCTGCCTACCACCAGCCAGTCCCCGCAACCGCGTGAGTGGTTCGCCGGCGTCGAGGACGAGTCGATCCTGAAGCTGTTGGATCCGCTGGACGAGGGTAAGCCCGACCTCGCGCCGGCCGAGATCTGGCGTGACTACATCCGCACCGTCGGCCGCACACCAAACGGGGTGTGGGGCGGCAAGCTGATGTGGAATCAGACACCGCTGCTGCTGGACCGGGTCGCGGGTCTCAAAGAGCGGTCCGGCGAAGGATTGCTGGCCGCGATCCGGGACGTGGTGGGCGAGGACCCGCTGCTGATCCACATCCACCGGCCCGACGTGGTGTCGCAGGCCGTGTCGTTCTGGCGGGCGGTGCAGACCCGGGTGTGGCGAGGTAGGCCGGACCCGGTGCGCGACGCACGAGCCACCTACCACGCCGGCGCCATCGCGCACGTGGTGAGAATGCTGCAGGCGCAGGAGGAGGGCTGGAAGGCCTGGTTCGCCGAAGAGAACGTCAAACCTATCGAGATTTCCTATCCGGTGCTGTGGCGCAATCTGACCGAAGTGGTCGGCGACATCCTCGAGCAACTGGGCCTGGACCGGCGACTGGCACCCGAGCCGGTGCTGCAACGCCAGGCCGACCAGCGCTCCGACGAGTGGGTGGACCGCTACCGTGTGGACGCCGAAAGAGAGGGACTGCCAACGTGACCCGAGCCGACGACGACGCAGAACGAAGTGATGAGGTGGGGGCACCTCCCGCGCGCGGGGGAGAGCGGCTCCGATGACCCGAGCGATAGACACCACTCACGTCGACGAATTGCGCCTGCTCGAGGCCGAGGCGGTGCACATCATCCGCGAAGTCGTCGCCGAGCTGGAGCGACCGGTCCTGCTCTTCTCGGCCGGCAAGGACTCGATCGTCCTACTTCGATTGGCGGAAAAGGCTTTTCGGCCGCTACCGCTGCCCTTCCCGGTGATGCACGTGGACACCGGGCACAACTTCCCCGAGGTGATCGAGTTCCGCGACCGCCGGGTGACCGGAGAAGGGCACAAGCTGATCGTCGCGTCGGTGCAGGAGTCCATCGATAAGGGCCGGGTGCCCGACCCCGGGCCGACCGCCTCGCGCAACCGCGCCCAGACCCGCACGCTGCTCGACGCGCTCGAAGAGGGCGGTTTCGACGCGGCTTTCGGCGGCGCCCGCCGCGATGAAGAACGCGCCCGGGCCAAGGAACGGATCCTGAGCTTCCGCGACGAGTTCGGCCAGTGGGATCCGCGGGCCCAGCGCCCCGAGCCCTGGACCCTCTACAACGGCCGGATCAAGAAGGGCGAGCAGGTCCGGGTGTTTCCTCTGAGCAACTGGACCGAGATCGACGTCTGGCGTTACATCGAGCTGGAAAACCTTGAAATACCGTCGATCTACTACGCGCACGAACGCGAGGTCTTCCAACGCGATGGCATTCTGCTGGCCGTGTCGGAGTATGCCAGCCCGGCCGACGGCGAAACGGCCGCCGTGGAGTGGGTGCGCTACCGCACCGTCGGCGACCTGACCATCACCGGGGCAGTGCGTTCGGAGGCCACCGACATCACCCGGGTCATCAGCGAGATCTCGGCGGCCACGGTGTCCGAGCGCGGCGAGACCCGCGCCGACGACCGCACGTCGGCCGCCGCGATGGAAGACCGCAAGCGAGAGGGATACTTCTGATGACAGTCGAGGATCGGCTCGCACCGACCAAAAGCAAGACGCGTCAACTGCTGCGCATCGCCACCGCGGGTTCGGTGGACGACGGCAAGAGCACTTTGATCGGGCGGCTGCTGCACGACACCGACAGCCTGCCACTGGACCACTTGGAGGCGGTCACCGACGAGGAAGGCATCGCCGACCTCGCGGCACTGTCCGACGGTCTGCGGGCCGAGCGCGAGCAGGGCATCACGATCGACGTCGCCTATCGCTTCTTCTCCACCGAGAACCGCAGCTACATCCTGGCCGACACCCCCGGCCACGAGCGCTATACCCGCAACATGTTCACCGGTGCCTCCAATGCGCACGTGGCCGTCCTGCTGGTCGATGCGCGAGCCGGCGTGCTGCGCCAGACCCGCAGGCATGCGCGGATCGCAAAGCTGTTGGGCATCAAGCACTTCGTCGCCACGGTCAATAAGATCGACCTGATCGACTTCGACCGGGAGGGTTTCGCCAAAGTCGAGGAAGAGTTGGGTCACGTCGCGGCGCGGCTCGGCGAAGTCGACCTGACGGTGATCCCGCTGGCCGCCAAGCTCGGCGACAACGTCGTACATCGCTCCGATCGCACGCCGTGGTACACCGGGCCCACCCTGCTGGAGTATCTGGAGAACGTCGAACTGGTGGCCCCGCAAGCCGAGGCGTCGTGGCTGCGGCTGCCCGTACAGTGGGTCTCGCGGCCCACCGCGGAGGTGCGCCGCCGCTACACCGGCCGGCTCGCCGGGGGGACGCTGAGCGTCGGCGACCCGGTGATCTCGCTGCCGGCCGGCACCCGCTCCACCGTGACCGCCCTGGACACCCTCGACGAGGACCGAACGACAGCCGTTGCGCCGCTTTCGGTTTCGATCGAGCTCGCCGACGACATCGATGTGGGCCGGGGCGACGTCTTCATCAGCGGCGCCGAAGACGCGGTGCCCCCGGTGCTGGCCCGTGAGCTTGACGCGATCGTGTGCTGGTTCGTCGATTCCCCGCTGCGGGCCGGGGACCGCCTGGCCCTCAAGCAGACCACCAAGAGCGTGCGGGCGACCGTGCAGGAGTTGCACTCGCGACTCGACCCGGAGACACTCGACGAGCTTGACGGTCCAGTTGAGTTGGTACTCAACGACATCGGCACAGTCACCCTGCGCACCAGCTCGGTCGTCATCGCCGACCCGTACGACGAGAACCGGGACAGTGGCGCCTTCATCCTGATCGACGAGACCACCAACGACACCGTCGGTGCCGGCACCATCGTCGAGGCCCGCGAGGTCAAGCCGGGCACCCACCAGCGCACCGACATCCGTTGGCACCCCTCGGCCCTGGACCGCAAGCACCGCTGGACCGCCACCGGCCAGCCGGGTGCGACGATCTGGTTCACCGGACTTCCCGCGTCCGGCAAGTCGACCGTCGCGGTGGCCGTCGAGCGCGCACTGGTCGAATCGGGCCGGGTGGCCTACCTGCTCGACGGCGACAACCTGCGCCACGGCCTGTCCGACGACCTCGGCTTCTCCCCCGGCGACCGGACCGAGAACATCAGGCGGGTAGGACATTTGACGCGACTGTTGGCTGACGCCGGTGTGGTGGCGCTGGCATCGCTGGTGTCGCCGCTGAAGTCCGACCGCGAGACCGCCCGTGCTCTCAGCGAAGCGGCCAAACTGCCGTTCCTGGAAGTGCATGTCGCCACCTCGCTGCCCGAGTGCGAAAAACGGGACCCCAAAGGCCTGTACGCGCGGGCCCGCAGCGGCGAACTCAAGGGCCTGACCGGAGTCGATGCGCCCTACGAGCCGCCGGAGAATCCCGACCTGGTGCTGGACACCACGAACGCCGATATCGACGAACTCGCTGCTCAGGTCATCAGCTTGCTCAACGAGGTGAGTCCCCGGCCGCCGCGGTAGCACTTCCGCTTAAAACGCTGCATGAGCGGTAACGTCGATGGTGACCCACCGGCCATTAGCACATGCGACGGGAGACACCATGAGGCACCGCATCGTCGGAGTACTTACTGTCATGCTGATGGCCGGGGGACTTGTCGCCCTGGCACCGCCGGCTAGCGCCGGCTGCCTGTACGGCGGACCCTTCATCAGCAAGTGCGACGGCCCCGTCCAGCCCGACGGCACCTGGCAACGGTGCGTCGCGGTCGCCCGTCTGGTTCCCAACGGAGCCAGTTCGTATCTGGTGCCGGACAAGCGCTGCGATCAGATGGGTCCCGGCCAGAATTCCGGCGACTTCGCCTTCACCGACCCGCCGATCCACATCGACGACTGACAGGCAGCGCCGCTAGCCGACGCGCCGTCCGTCACGGGACACCCCGACCCGGTCGCGGGCGTAGACCTCGGCCAAAAACTGCTCGACGGCCACCGCGGTGTGCGCGGCGCGGGCCGAGCCGAAAATGTCGAAAGCGTGCTGCGCCCGGGGCAACTCGGCATACACCACCGGGTTGCGGCTGACCTCCCGCAGGCGCTTGGTGAAACTGCGCGCCTGCTCGACCGGGATCAGCGAGTCGTTGGTGCCGTGCAGCACGAAGAACGGCGGCGCATCCTCGGAGATGTGGGTGATCGGCGAGGCGAGACGGAAGGGCTCAGCAATCTCGTTGCGGCTCAGCTTGAATACCCGCTTACCCATCATGGCCGGCATCATCGGATGCACCGCGTCGTCCCGGGTGAAGTCGTAGAACCCGTAGAACGGGATCGCCGCCTGCACCCGCGTGTCCGCCTCTTCGAAGCCGATCTGAAACCGCGGCTCGTTCGGCGTCAGTGCCGCGAGGGAAGACAGGTGGCCCCCGGCCGACCCGCCGGTGATCGCAATCCAGTTTGGGTCGCCGCCGTACTCCGCGATGTTCTGCTTCGTCCAGGCGATCGCCCGCTTCACATCGACGATCTGGTCGGGCCAGGTCGAGCGCGGGCTGAGCCGGTAGTTGACCGACACACAGATCCAGCCGAGCTCCGCCAGATGGCTCATCAGCGGGTGCGCCTGGCCGCGCTTGTTGCCCACCATCCAGGCCCCGCCATGGACCTGCAACAGCACCGGGGCCGGTTCGCCGTGGTCGAGGTCAGGACGACGCCAGATGTCAAGGTGGTTACGCGAACCGAATTCTCCGTAGCTGATATCGACGTCGTGGGCATAGTGGCGCCAAATGCGCAGCATGCGGGCCGGACCGGGCTTCTTGGCAGTGGCGCCGTCGGGTGTCGGCCGCTTCCACAGGTCGCCGGCCTCGGTGCGCCGGTCGGGGCCCAGCCCTTCGTTCAGCGCCGAGGTCAGCACCTCGTCCGCCGACCGCGCGCTGCGGTGCAGGCCGAGCAGCCCCAGCCCGGATATCGTCGCCAGCAACCAGCTGACCAGGCGTGTGCGGGGCGGCACCCGGGGAGTTACCGCGGCAAGCGCGGCAAACTGCGCGGCGAGCGCCGGCACGGGAAGCTCGGTCGCGAACAGGCCGTAGCCGAACGCATGTCCTGCCAGGTAGCCGCGCTTGCTGACCGGGCGGTAGCCGTTTACGGCGAACAGCACGCCAGCCAGAGACACGATTACCGCCGCTATCCGCTTCATCGACTTCCCCTCCCGTCGACCTCGGCCGCCACGGGCCCGATGCTTCCTTAACTAACCTAACTGCCCGCCGTGAACCCCTCTCAACCAGTTTCCCCCGCCTCGCCGGCGCCGCCGGCGTCGTGTGTCTCCTGCGGCTGCTGCAGCACCTCATAGGCGGGGTCGACCATCGAGATCGGCCGGTTCCCGGTCTGCCGGGCCTTGCCGGTGATCCGCAGGACCTGCCCGGGCTGAATGTCGGCGCCCCCGTGACTGGAACGGAACGTGACAGTGAGATCTCCGGTGTCATCTCCGAGGACGATCCGCCGCACCGTGCGCCGGTGTTCGTTGATGTCCTCGACCTCGCGCACCCGCCCCTCGATGGTGGCCCGTTGCCCGGGTATCAGTCCGGCCACCGTGATCACCGATTCGGGCCGCTCGGGGTGCTCATAAGCCTCGACGTTGCGGTCCTCGCCCTGGGATACCCAGGCTTCGATCTTGTCGAGCCGTCGCGCGATCCGCTGCTCGAAGCGGTCGGGGTAGGCCTCTTTGATCCGGGATTCGACGTCGTAGGGGACGATGGTGGCCGCGGCATCGGGGATGAGACTCACCGCGCGGGCGATCTTGTCCGCGGTGCGGTCGTGCAGCAGCCGTCCCAGCAGCGGCGCGTAGGTCCGGCGCGGCAGCAGCACCGTCACGTTGGTGTCCGGATGCTCCTTGCTCGTTTTGGCGACCAGAAGCTGGGCGGCCCTGTTGATCCGCCGATCCGGGCAGTCCACGATGCGCAGCCGCGTGTCGAGACCGAACTCATCCCAGCGCTTTCGAAGGTGTGCGGCGTGGGCCGCGTCGACCATGAAGTGCACCGCGATCAACTCGTCGGCCCGTAATCCCTTGCCATAGCGCAGTCCTTCGATCACCGCGAGGTCGACCGAGTTGACGAAGATGTACACCCGGTGCCGGGCATACTTCACCATCTCCGGACGATCGGCGCGGAACATCTCGAGAATGGCTGCCTCAGCCCGGTATTCGCGGTTGAGCCGGATCAGCATGAACACCAGCAGCGGAAAGACCACGACCACCAGCCAGGCGCCTTCGGTGAATTTGGCCACCGCGAAGATGCCCACCACGATCGTCGAAAGGATGCCCGCCGAGAGGTTGATTGCCAGCCGGTGCCGCCAACCCGGTTCCCGGTGTGTCAGGTGATGTTTGGTCATCCCATAACCGGCCATGGAGAAACCGGTGAACACGCCTATCGCATAGAACGGCACCAGCGCGCTGACCGAACCGCCGGTGGTCACCAACAGCACCACCGACAGCGCGGTGAGCGCGATGATGCCGTTGGAGAACACCAGGCGGTGCCCACGCTTCATCAATTGCCTTGGCAGAAAACGATCTTCGGCCACGAAACTGGCCAGTGCGGGGAAGCCGTTGAAGCTGGTGTTGGCGCCCGTGTACAGAATTGCCGCGGTGGACGCCTGCACCAGGAAGAAGAAGACATTCCCGATGACGCCGTTGCCGAAGACCGCACGACCGATCTGGGACAGCACCGAGGGATATTCGGTCAGGTAGGGCGTGGCGTGGGTGGCGTACGCGAGATACGCGACGCCGGCCAACAGAAACCCGAGAATGCATGCCATCGCGGTCAGCACCCGGCGCGCGTTGCGGCCCTGCGGTTTCTGGAACAGATCAACGGTGTTGGAAATGGCCTCCACGCCGGTAAGCGACGAACCGCCGTTTGCGAAGGCACGCAACAACACCAGAATCGTCGCGCCCATCACCAGGCCGTTGCCCTGATGCACCGGCACCGTTCCGGGCAGTTGCCCGGGGTCGTATACCGGCAAACCCCAGAACAGGTGGCGGACAACGCCGACCACGATGGTGCTGGCGACCATGACGATGAAGAAATAGGTTGCCACCGCGAAAGGCGTTCCGGCTTCCCGCATTCCGCGCAGGTTTAGATAGCAGATCAGGATCACCACGCCGACCGTGATCTCGAGGCTGTACGGTCCCAGCGCGGGAAGCGCCGAGACCACGGCCACCGTTCCGGCAGCCGACTGCACTGCCACGGTCACCACATAGTCGATCAACAGGGCCGCCGCGGCGATCTGCGCGACCCGGGGCCCGAAGTTGTCGCGCGCCACGATATAGGAGCCGCCCGCCCGGGTGTACGCCATCACCACCTGCCGGTAGGACGCCGCAACCAACAGGAGGATCAGCAGGATGACACCGGTCACGGGCAGCAACAGCGCGAACGCCGCCAACCCGGCGTTGGGCAGTAACTCGATCAGGATCTGTTCCGGGCCGTAGGCCGTCGACGAGATGGCGTCCGGTGACAGGGCACCGAGGGCCACTCCGTTGGATAACCGCTCGCCGGCCAGCTGCTCGGTGATCAGTGGCTTGCCCAGAAACACCCGTTTGAGGACATCGCCGAGGGTCAGCGGGATCCGCAACCTGCTCACCGACTTGCCCGCCGGACTCGCCAACCTGCACCCCCTCATCACTGGCGAGCAGACACAAAATCGCACAAATACCGCACAATTGACGCGATTTCGCGTCTGCTCGCGGTAAGAAGGCTAGCTGAGGCGGGCCGCGGCGGCGTCGATTCGCTCGTCGGTGGCGGTCAGCGCGACGCGGACGTGCCGGGCGCCGCCGGGGCCGTAGAAATCACCGGGCGCCACCAGGATGCCGCGTTCGGCGAGCCACCCGACGGTGTCCCGGCAGCCCTGGCCACGGCTTGCCCACAAGTACAGACCCGCCTCCGAATGGTCCACCGAGAAGCCGGCCGACAGCAGCGCCGGCAGCAGCACTGCGCGGCGTTGCGCATACCGTTCCCGCTGCACCTTCTCGTGCTCGTCGTCGTCGAGTGCGGCTACCATGGCGGCCTGCACCGGGGTCGGCACGATCATCCCGGCGTGCTTGCGCACGGCCAGCAGTTCGGCGACCAGATCGCGGTCCCCGACGACGAAGCCCGCCCGATAACCCGCCAGCGAGGAGCTCTTCGACAGCGAATGGATGGCCAGCAACCCGGTGTGGTCGCCGTCGCACACCGAGGGGTGCAGTACTGAGAGCGGCTCGGCCTCCCAGGCCAACCCCAGATAGCACTCGTCGGAGGCCACCAGCACGCCCCGCTCGCGCGCCCAACCCACCACCTTGCGCAGGTGATCGAGGCCCAGGACACGCCCCGTGGGATTGCTCGGCGAATTGAGGTAGATCAGCGCCGGGGACTGGGGGCCGAGCTGGGTCAGCGAATCCGCCCGCACGATCTGTGTCCCGGCGAGTCGTGCACCCACGTCGTAGGTGGGATAAGCCAGTTCCGGCACGACGACGACGTCGGCGCCGCGCAGCCCCAGCAGGGTCGGCAACCAGGCGATCAATTCCTTGGTGCCGATCACCGGAAGAACAGCCGCCTCGGAGAGGCCGGTGACGCCGAATCGGCGGGCCAGTGCCGCGACGGCGGACTCGCGCAACAGCGTGGTCCCCGCGGTGGCGGGGTATCCCGGCGCCGAACTGGCCGCCGCCAGGGCTTCCCGGATCAGCGGCGCGACCGGGTCCACCGGGGTGCCCACCGACAGGTCGACGATGCCGTCCGGATGGGACGCGGCCGTGGCTTTGGCCGCGGCCAGAGTGTCCCACGGAAACTCCGGCAGCGCCGCCGACACCCGGCGTTGCTGTGGCGCGCTCAGTCGTCCTCGCCCTGCGGCGGCAGGTCCTTGACCACTTGCGGGTCGTTCTCGGTCAGGCCGACCTTCGCCGCGCCACCCGGCGACCCCAACTCGACGAAGAAGTCGGCGTTGATCTGGGTGTACTGGCTCCACTGGTCGGGCACGTCGTCTTCGTAGTAGATCGCTTCGACGGGGCAGACCGGTTCACATGCTCCACAGTCGACGCACTCGTCGGGGTGGATGTACAGCATCCGGGCACCCTCGTAGATACAGTCCACCGGGCACTCTTCGATGCAAGCCTTGTCCTTGATGTCGACGCAAGGCTGGGAAATCGTGTACGTCACGGACGTCTCCTCAACGTGTCCTCCATGAACGGGCTGCAGGTCGCGTCACCCCAGGGGCTTCTAAGGTGAGCGTTCGGTTACTGATACTAAACGTCGCAGATACAACTCGGGCAATTGGCACGCCCGAGGGTCAGCCCACCGCTATGAACTTAGTTGCATAGTAACGGCCGCCGCACCTAACGTTTCGCGGGTGGCACTGCCTCACGCGATCCTGGTCTCGCTGTGCGAACAGGCCGGTTCCGGCTACGAGTTGGCTCGCCGCTTCGATCGCTCGATCGGTTATTTCTGGCACGCAACGCACCAGCAGATCTATCGGACACTGCGCGCCATGGAGAACGAGGACTGGGTCCGGGCCACCACGGTGGCTCAGCACGGCCGCCCCGACAAAAGGGTCTACACCGTCTCCGCCTACGGCCGCCAAGAATTGGCGCGCTGGATCGCCGAGCCACTGCAACCGTCCCGGCCCGGCCGCGGTACCGCGTTGAGCGACAACGGCACCCGCGACATCGCGGTGAAGCTGCGAGGAGCGGTCTACGGCGACATCGACGCCGTGCGGGCCCAGGTCGACGCCTTGCGCGCGGAGCGTGCCGCGTCACTGGACACCTACCGCTCACTGCAGCGGCGCGGCTTTCCCGACCCGTCTGTGTTGCGCGATGCCGCGTTGCACCAGTACCTCGTCCTGCGCGGCGGCATCCGCGCCGAGGAAAGCCTCGTCGAGTGGCTCGACGAGGTGGCCCGAGCACTGCGGGAGAAGTCATGACGTCGTACCCGAACCTGCTGTCTCCGTTGGACCTTGGCTGCATGACCCTGCGCAACCGGGTCGTCATGGGTTCCATGCACACCGGGCTGGAAGACCGCGCCGGCCACACCGACCGGCTCGCGGAGTACTTCGCCGAACGGGCCCGCGGCGGCGTCGGACTCATCATCACCGGCGGCTACGCACCCAACCGCACCGGATGGCTGCTGCCATTCGCCGCACAGCTGGTCTCCCCGGCCGAAGCCCGGCGCCATCGGCGGATAACCCGTGCGGTACACGACGAGGGCGCCAAGATACTGCTGCAGATCCTGCACGCCGGGCGCTACGCCTACCACCCGTTTTCGGTCAGTGCATCGTCAATCAAGGCGCCCATCAACCCTTTTCGTCCTCGGGCTCTCAGTGGGCGCGGTGTCGAGTCGGCCATCTCCGATTTCGTCCGCTGCGCACAGTTGGCCGCGGACGCGGGCTACGATGGCGTCGAGATCATGGGCAGCGAAGGCTATCTGATCAATCAGTTCCTGGCGCCGCGCACCAACAAACGCACCGACCCGTGGGGTGGCACACCGGCCAATCGGCGCCGGTTCCCAGTCGAAATCGTGCGCCGCACCCGCGCCGCGGTCGGGCCCGACTTCGTCATCTGCTACCGGATGTCGATGGCCGACTACGTCGAAGACGGTCAAACCTGGGACGAAATCGTTTCGCTGGCAACGGAAGTGGAGACTGCCGGAGCAACCATCATCAACTCCGGCTTCGGTTGGCATGAAGCGAGGATTCCGACGATCGTCACCTCGGTGCCCAACAGTGGCTTCGTCGACATCAGCGGCGCCCTGGCCGGCCACGTAGGCATTCCGGTCATGGCATCCAACCGGATCAACATGCCGCAGGCCGCCGAGCGGATCCTCGCGGAGACGCCGGTACAGCTGATCTCGATGGCCCGCCCGTTGTTGAGCGACCCGGACTGGGTGCTCAAGGCGCAGACCGAGCGGACGAACGAGATCAACACCTGCATCGCCTGCAACCAGGCCTGCCTGGACCACGCTTTCGCGAAGAAGACGGTGTCGTGTCTGCTCAATCCCCGGGCCGGGCACGAGACCACCTTGACGCTGTCGCCGACGCGGCGGGCGCACTCGGTGGCCGTCGTTGGCGCGGGTCCGGCCGGGCTTGCCGCGGCCGTCGGCGCCGCCCAGCGCGGACACCACGTCACGCTTTTCGACGGCAACGATTTCATCGGCGGCCAGTTCGACCTCGCCCGCCGGATCCCCGGCAAGGAGGAGTTCAGCGAGACCATCCGCTACTACTCGGCGATGCTCGCCAAACACGGCGTCGACGTCCGGCTCGGCACCCGGGTCGCCGCCACCGACCTCACCGGATACGACGATGTCGTACTGGCCACCGGCGTCGCGCCGCGCCTCCCCGCATCCCGGGCGTCGAGCACCCCAAGGTGCTGACCTACGCCGAGGCGATCACCGGGGTCGGGACGGTCGGCAGATCCGTCGCGGTGATCGGGGCAGGCGGCATCGGGTTCGACGTCAGCGAATTGTTGGTCACCGATCAGTCGCCGACTCTGGACGTCAAAGAGTGGCGGGCCGAATGGGGCGTACTCGACCCCACCGCAGCACACTCGGCGCGCGGGTGCCTGACCACGGCGGTGCCGGCACCGCCGGCGCGAGAGGTGTACCTCTTGCAGCGCAGCACGGGCCCTCAGGGCACCCGGCTGGGCAAGACCAGCGGGTGGGTGCACCGGGCATCGCTGCGAGCCAAGGGAGTCCGCCAACTCTCCGGTGTCAGTTACGAACGCATCAACGACGACGGGCTGCACATCCGCATCGGTAGGGGCCGGCCCCGGCTACTGCCGGTGGACTGTGTGGTGCTGTGCGCCGGACAGGAGTCGGTGCGCGACCTGGAAAAGGATTTGCGCCGCATCGGGGTGACAGCGCACGTCATCGGCGGCGCCGCGCTGGCCGCCGAACTGGACGCCAAGCGCGCCATCAGGCAGGGCACCGAATTGGCGTCCCGTTTGTGAGCGGTGCCGGGGCCCTCGATTTCGCTCACCGCGAAACCGCGGTTTACACGCTTCTGACCAGGGAATAGTTACATCCGCACACTGCCGTGCGATATCAATTTGCGTAGGAGCAAGTCCAGGGGGCCTGGTAGCCTTGACCGGAGACGGCAACCGCTGGGCAGATGTCGTCGCCGTTGAAGCTAACGGTGCAATAGTTGGGGAAGGTGTCCACAATATGAGGCTGTCGTTTATCGGAATGGGTGTCGCCGCCGGCGCCGCCGCCGTGTCGTTGGGTTTGGGAGCCGGTGTCGCCTCGGCAGATCCGTTCGACGGAGTCGTCAACACCACCTGCACATACCCGCAGGTGATCGCCGCGCTGAACGCAACCAACCCGGGTGCGGCCGCGCAGTTCAACTCGTCGCCGATCGCGCAGAGCTACCTGCAGCGGTTCCTTGCTTCGCCGCCGCCCGCCCGGGCGCAGATGGCAGCCCAGCTGCAGGCTATGCCTGGGGCTGCGCAGTACATCGGCGTTGTGGGTGAAGTCGCCGGCGTCTGCAACAACTACTGAGTTCGACCCGCGAGCGTAACGCCGCGGCGCTGCCCTCCGGGGTAGCGCCGGTGTTGCGCTCGCGGTCTTTTGTGCCTGCTCAGTAGCCACTTAGCTGTCGGCCTACCCGATGACGCGGGAACTAGGCAACCAACGCCGCGTATGTCGTGGTGCGCTGGCGCGCCGGCCGCCCGATTCCCTCCGCGATGGCGGCCAGCTCGGCCGCCGACTTCGCCGAGCCGTGTTCAGAACCGGCCATCCGCGAGATCGTTTCCTCCATCAACGTGCCGCCCAGGTCGTTGGCACCGCCGTTGAGCATCACCTGGGTGCGTTGCACGCCGAGCTTCACCCAGCTGGTCTGAATGTGCGCGATGCGCCCGTGCAGCATGATCCTGGCCAATGCGTGCACCGCGCGATTGTCGCGATGGGTCGGCCCGGGCCGTGCGGCACCGGCCAGATAGAGCGGCGAATTCTGGTGCACGAACGGCAACGGTACGAACTCGGTGAACCCGCCCGTGCGGTCCTGGATGCCACGCAACACGTTCAGATGCCCCACCCAGTGCTTCGGCGTGTCGACGTGGCCGTACATCATGGTCGACGACGATCGCAGGCCCACCTCGTGTGCGGTGGTCACGATCTCCACCCACAGCGACGTCGGCAGCTTGCCCTTGGTGAGCACCCACCGCACCTCGTCGTCCAGGATCTCCGCCGCGGTGCCCGGGATGGTGTCCAGGCCGGCCTCGCGCAGCCCGGTCAACCACTCGCGAATGCTCAACCCGCTCTTGGTGACGCCGTTGGCGATCTCCATCGGGGAGAACGCGTGCACGTGCATCGACGGCACCCGCGCCTTGACCGCGCGCACCAGATCGGCGTAGCCGGTGACCGGCAACTCGGGGTCGATGCCGCCCTGCATGCAGATCTCGGTGGCTCCGGCCACGTGCGCCTCCCAGGCGCGGTCGGCGACTTCCTGCGCCGACAAGGAGTAGGCGTCGGCGTCCCCCTTGCGTTGGGCGAAGGCACAGAACCGGCAGCCGGTGTAGCAGATGTTGGTGAAGTTGATGTTGCGGTTCACGACATAGGTGACGTCGTCGCCTACCACTTCGCGGCGCAGCGAATCAGCAAGTGCAGCAACGGCTTCCAGTGCAGGCCCAGTGGCGGTGGCCAGGGCGAGGTATTCGTCGTCGGTGCAGCCGCCGGGGTCGCGTTCCGCCGAGCGCAGCGCGGCCAGCACATCGGTGTCAATGCGTTCCGGCGCGCGCGAGGCCAGCTCGTGGACGCGGGAACGAATGGATTCCCAATCGCCGAAGGCGCTGTCGAGATCGCTGCGAGTGTCGGTGTTGCGGCCTTCGGTGTCGATCGCGGCGCCGAGGTCCACCCGGCCCGAAGAAGCCACCTCGTCGGGCTCCTGCCATGGTGCGCCGATCGGATTGACGTCGCGGGCGAAGCCGGTGTCCGGATCGGCAAGTGCCACAACATGTCCGCGCACCCGTGGATCGATCCATGCAGCGCCCGCCTGCACGTATCTGGGCTGCGCGGTCAGCCGCTGCACCAAGTCGTAGCCGGCCTCCGCGGTGACGGCGGCCAGGTCGTCCAGTGCCGGCCAGGGACGTTCGGGGTTGACGTGATCGGGCGTCAGCGGCGAAACCCCACCCCAGTCGTCCACCCCGGCCGCGACCAGCGCCAGGCATTCGTCGCGCGACACCAGGTTCGGTGGTGCCTGAATTCGCATGCCTGGCCCCAGCACCAGCCGGGCCACCGCCACCGTCGCGAGATAATCCTCGATGCCGGCATCCGGGACGTCCGCCATGGCGGTGTGCTCCTTGGCCCGGAAGTTCTGCACTATCACTTCCTGGATATGGCCGAACTCCTTGTGCGACTTGCGAATCGCGTGCAAAGTATCGGCTCGCTCCGCGAGCGTCTCACCGATACCCACCAACAGCCCGGTGGTGAACGGAATGGACAGCCGACCGGCATCGGTCAACGCGCGCAGCCGAACCGCCGGGTCCTTGTCGGGACTGCCGTAATGCGCCAGACCCTTGGTCTCGAACAGCCTGCGCGACGTCGTTTCCAGCATCATGCCCATCGACGGCGCCACCGGCTTGAGCCGCGACATCTCCGACCAGGTCATGACACCCGGGTTCAGATGCGGCAGCAGACCGGTTTCTTCGAGCACCCGGATCGCCATGGCCCGCACGTAGGACAGGGTCGAGTCGTAGCCGCGCTCGTCGAGCCATTCGCGCGCTTGCGGCCAGCGGTCCTCGGGCCGGTCGCCGAGCGTGAATAACGCTTCCTTGCAACCGAGCTCGGCACCGCGGCGCGCAACGTCGAGGATCTCGTCGGGCTCCATGTACATGCCGATGCCCTGGGCCCGCAGCTTGCCCGGAACGGTGACGAACGTGCAGTAGTGGCAGGTGTCCCGGCACAGGTGAGTGATCGGGAGGAAGACCTTGCGCGAGTAGCTGATCGGCAGCCTGCCGGACCCACCGCGACGCCCGGCAGATTCCAGGCCCGCGTCCCGGACGCGCGCCGCGCTGGCACACAGGTCGGCCAGATCCTCGCCGCGCGCCGTCATCGCGATGGCGGCTTCGTCGATGTTGAGGACGACACCGTCCCGGGCCCGGCGCAGCACCCGGCGCAACGCCGAGCTACTGACTCTGGGTGGCACGACGGGACTGGGCAAGACCGTCGGCTCCGGTGGTCCCGGTGTTACTGGCACGTTGGTGTAACTTCCCCACTCACTGATTTCATCCGCCCGTCCCACCCTGTGAGAACGTTCCATGCCGTGAGAGTCCGGGCAGTCCCCGGTCCCACTTCGCAACAGTAGCGGCAGGCGACCGCCGGCACGCGACTGACCAGCATGCCGCACCAGCGGGTCCATTTGGCCAACTGGGGCAATTAGCGGCGACGATCGGGATAAAATCGGTGCCTGTCCCGCCCGGCGATAGCATCGCCGGGCCTTGCCGACCTGGTATCGAGTAGGGGGTGAGTGCGATGTCCTTTCTGCACGCGGATCCGGAGGCGCTGAAGGCCGCCGCCTCCAACATCGCGGGCATCGGCTCGGAGATCAGCTCGGCAAACGCCGCGGCGTCGCTGCCCACCACCGGCGTGGTGGCAGCCGCGGCGGATCAGGTATCCGCGCAGGTCGCGGCGCTGTTCTCGTCTCATGCTCAGGGATACCAGCAGCTGAGCTCCCAGGTCTCGGCGTTCCACGAGAAGTTCGTCCAGGCTCTCGGCTCGAGTGCCGCGTCCTACGCCGGAGCCGAGAGCAGCGCGGCGCGGGCCCTGGCCGACGCGGTCAACGCGCCGGCGCAGCAATTGCTGGGCCACCCACTGGTCGGGCCTGCGGCGCCGAATCTGGCTGCGGCGGCCGCCCGGGCCGTAACCCAGGTGCAGGGTGCCTTGCAGGGTGCCGGTGCCAACCTCCTGGGCGCTCTGGGCCTGACCCCGACCGGCGGGATCGGCGGTGCGAGCGCCACCAGCGCCCTCCTGGGTCCGTTGGCGGCGCAGGCGGCCCCGGCCGCCGTGATACCCGTGTCGTGGGCCACCGCCATCGAGAATTTCTACAACTTCGCCGAACCGTATGTGGCATACGGCTTCAACCTGGCGTCCTATCTTGTGGGTTGGTTGCCTTACGTGGGAATACTGGCCCCGCAGATCAACTTCTTCTATTACCTGTTCGAACCGATGGTCCAAGCCGCGCTCTTCAACTCGCTCGACTGGTTGAGCGGCACTATCAGCTTCAGCCAGGGCCTGGCCAATTTCTGGTCGGCCACATCAGCGTCGATCAACCAGTTCCTCTACACCGAGTGGTACTGGATCCGGAGTTTCTTCCCACCGCTGCCGCCCTGGCCGCCGCTGCCATAACCAAGATCAGCGCCGTGCTCGCCCCCGCAGCAACACCCATACCGGGGGCGCGACGCCCAGCACGATCAACACCAGAGCCGCGTACGCCATCACGCCCTGGCCACCCAGGATGATGTCGCCGCCCGGACCGCCCAGGCTCGCCACTGCCACAGTGAGCAACCAGGTCCACAACGGCAGAGCGGCCATTCTGGGCGAGGTGGTCCACCGGCTTGCGGCCCACACCAGGGCGGCGTTGACCAACCCGCTGATCAACGCGCTGATCGGAAACGGCACCGAGCCGATATAGGAGGGCAGGAGCAGCGCCCCGGCCAGAGCGGAGAGCACCCCGTCGACGGCCAGCAGCGCCAAGACAACGAAACGAATAGCCGGATCTGTCGCGCCGGTCTCCTCGATCGAGACGGCGCGTGGCTTGATGTCGGTCAGGTTGGGACGCTGTCGATCTGCGAGACGATGGAACCGAGTACCCACTGCAGGCTGTCGAGTCGGTCCTGCCAGTGCTGCAGGTTAGGGTCCAGATCGGGGTCCATGCGCGTTCCTTCCTCTTCCTCTTCGAGGCGGCCTGTCTCAGAGCCTAGTTGCCAGAACCGGTGATGCCCAGACCGGCAAGCAAATCCGTCTCCCAGCCACGCTCGTCGCGCTCCCCCGCCACACCCTCGACGAGAATGTAGTGCTCTTGCGAGAGGATAGGCAGGGCAAGGTTATTCGACAGGGCACAGGCTCGCCCGGTCGCGCCGACGGTGAGTTGGGTGGCGTGTGCGGCCAGCGCGGCGACCTTGGCGGCATGCGCGTCCGCACCGGCCTCGACAACGGCGTTGATGTCGTCGTCGAGGAAGGTGAACGGAATGTCCTCCGGCGGCAGTGTCCACTCCGGTCGCAGGTCCTCGGGCACCAGCGCCCGCAAACCGGCAGCCATGGCGTCCCTGGCCAGCACCGTCCAGTAGAACTTGGGCACCGGCCACGGGTTGCCCGGGTAGTCGTCCGGGCGGCCGGCCGCGGCCACTGCCGCGGTGGTGACGGCGTGGGTGCGGATGTGGTCCGGATGGCCGTAGCCACCGTTGGGGTCGTAGGTCACCACCACGTGCGGGCGCAACTCGCGGATCAGCGCAACCAGGGCGCCGACGGCTTCCCGCTCGTCGGCGTCGACGAAACGGCGCCGGCCCCGCGGTTCGGTGCCGGCCATGCCGGAGTCGCGCCAGCGTCCCGCGCCACCCAGATAAACAGGCCCACTGACGCCCAGCGCATGCAACGCCCGGCTGAGCTCGCTAATGCGGTAACCGCCAAGCTGATCCGCGTGGTCGACGGCGAGTTGGGCCCATCGGTCACCGACGACCTCGCCCTCCTCGCCCAGCGTGCAGGTCACGACGTGCACCTGCGCCCCACGTGCGGTGTAGTGCGCGATGGTGGCGCCGTTGGCCAGGCTTTCGTCGTCGGGATGTGCATGCACAAACAACAGCCGCGGCGTCTCAGGCATGGACGAACCCTACCGCCGACCGGCCGACGACCGAAAAACCGCCTTTAGTGAACGATAGGAACGCTAACGGCTACTATCGACCAATGCCGCAGGGGACCAGGACCACACCGAGTGCCAGCCGCAGCCGTCGGCGCGGCGAAGTTCTTGAACGGGCACTCTATTCGGCGACTTTGGCAGAGCTTGCCGCGGTCGGCTACGGGGGCCTGACCATGGAGGGAATCGCGGCGCGCGCCCACACCGGCAAGGCCGCGTTGTACCGGCGCTGGGCGAGTAAGCACGACCTGGTGCAGGCTGCCATGACACATAACGTGCCGCCGTTGCCCGAGCCGCGCGCCGGCCGGTCGGCCCGGGAGAACCTGCTCGCGGTCTTCACGGCTCATCGCGATGTGCTGGCAGGCAAGACGGACTTTCCGGGCCTGGAGATCATCAGTCAGCTGATCCACGAGCCCGAACTGCGGGCGATCTTCGTCGACGCGGTGGTGGTGCCGCGGGTGAAGATCGTCGAGTCGATACTGAAGACCGCGGTGCACGACGGTGATATCGATCCTGCGACCATCACGCCGCTGACGGCCCGCATCGGGTCGGCCCTGATCAACCAGCATTTCATGCTCACCGGGACACCGCCGACCCGCCGCGAACTGACCCTGATCGTGGATACCGTGATACCACCGAAATCAACTGCAGCGCATACTAATTGAGCTGTGCCGTAGCTCTTGGGCGCCCTCAGGTACCCGTGATCAATCCGGCGAGATCCAGCCCGGCCTCCATGCTCTGGTCGAAAGCACCCAGCAGGCCGCCGATCTGGCCGCCGTTGAACGGCTGAGCCGCAGTGCCCAACAACAGGTCCTGGGTGAAGTTCGACGGCACCTGCGGCCCGAAGAACAGGTTCACGGCTTGTTCGCCGGTGCCCACCAACAGATTCCCGACATTGAAGCCACGGTTCAGCGCACCGTTCAAAGCGCTGTCAGTGTGGAAAAACTGCTGCTCCCAGGCGACCTCGTTGGCGACCAGGTTGTGGTTGAAGGCCATTTCACTATTGACCAGGTTGGCGCTGAAGTTGATCTGGGCCGTTTGTACCTGTTGCAGGAAGCTGGCCGGTGAGCTCAACAGCGACTGCGCGGGGGCCGGAAGCGCACTCAGCAGAGCCTGCCCGGGCGGACTGCCCACGAACAAGCCGGCGAAGTTCGCACCGGCGGCCAAGCTTTGATCGAAGGCGCCCAGCGGACCACCGATGGCGCCGCTGTTGAAGACCTGTGCCGCGCTGCCGGTCAAGAGACTCGAAGTGAAGTTGGGCGGAACTTGGACGCCCACAAGGGCATTGAAGGCCTGTTCGCCGGTGCCCACCAACAGGTTACCGGCGTTGAAGCCGCGGTTGATCACACCGTTGAGAGCGGTGTCGGTGCCGAAAAAGGTTCGCTCCAAGGCGAGTTCGTTGCTCACCAGCGTGTTGTTGAATGTGAGCTCGTTGGCCACCAGATTGGAACCGAAAGCAATCTGCGCCTGCTCCAGCTGCTCCATCGGGGATGCCGCTGCCGCAACCGCCTGCAGCGGTGACACATTGGCGGCTTCCGCGCTCGCGAACGCGGCCGCTGTGCTTCGCATGGTCTGCACAAACTGCTCATGGAACTGCGCGGCTTGGGCGTTGAGAGCCTGAAAAGCCTGGCCGTGCGCGCCGAATAGCGCTGAGATGGCGGCGGATATCTCATCGGCGCCGGCCGGCAACACCGCCGTCGTAGCGGCCGCCGCCGACGAACCGGCAGCGCCGATGGACGAGCCGATGCCGGCCAAATCGGTTGCCGCCGATGCCAGATACTCCGGCAGAACGTTCAAATAAGACAACGCAGAACCTCCCCGTTCCTGATACGACGCTGGCTACGAAGGCCCTCCCCGGCCGATCGTGTCGCAACTCAGGATGGATCGATGGTAGCTGCGCCGCGGGAGCCGCTCAGGCGCTTTCTATGAACTGAGTTAGATAAACTCACAGCTGTTCGCAACGGGGACAATGCTTCGTCGCGCGAAATCGGCGGCGAATCCGATCGGCCCGTCACCGGGTAGGTGACGGGCCGATCAGGGGATGAATCAGGCGCTGCGCCTACAGGTCCCCGCCGATGTCGCCACCGACGTCGACACCGACCGATCCGCCGATCGTGCCGGTGCCGGTGAGAACGCCCGTCAGCGTGGCGTTGATGTTGGCGAGCAGGCTCGGCAGTCCGCCGGTGAGCGTCACCTGGATCGGGGAGAACAGGCTGCTCAGGACCGCCGCGTCGAACAGCCACTTCTGCTCGAACGCGCCCAGTAGGCCCCCGGCGGTGACGCCGCCGAAGACATCTCCCGGCGCGGTGACCAGCAGGCTGCCCGTCAGGTCTACCGCCGGGGCGCCGAGCAGAGCGTTGATGGCCCCCTGCGGGGTACCGACCAGCAACAGGTTCAGGCCGTTGAAGGCGTTGTTCACCGCGCCGTTGAGGGCGCCGCCGGTCCCGAAGACCATCGTCTGGAACAACTGCTCGTTGGCGACGAGGTTGGCGTTGAAGGCCAACTGGCTGTCCACCAACGCCCCCAAGCTGTCGGGGGTGAGGTTCAGCTGGGTCAATAAAGATGTCTCCAGCCCCGGTACGCCGCCGAGCGCCGTGTTCAGCGAAAGCAGTTGGTGGGCAACACCGGTCAGGCCACCGCCGATGGGGAAGCCGGGCGACTCCAGCGCGCCGTTGACGATCAGACTGCTGGTCAGGTTGGTAGCCGGGGCACCGACGATAGCGTTGACGAATTGCTCGCCGGTACCGACCAGCAGGTTGGCTGCGTTGACGGCATAGCCGACGGGGCCGGCCAAGGCCGGTGCACCCAACAGCGCGACCTGGTTGGCCACAAGCGCCTCGTTGAAAGCGATCTCGTTGTCGACCAACCCACCCAAAATGCCGCTCTGCAGTTGCTCGAAGCCGGCCAGTCCGGTCGTCGGAAGGGCAGCCACCCCATTGATCAGCGCATTGAGCCCAGCCGTATCGCCATTGACGGCGCCGCTCAGCGCCGCACTGATCTGACCGCCGAGCGCTGGCAGAGTGAGGTTCAGGTTGGCCAGTCCGGCACTCAGGTTGCCGGCAAGCGTCGCGCCGGCTTGCGTCAGTGCCGCGAAGTTCGGCAACACAAAGTTGAAGTTGGGCAACGTGAAGTTGTTGGGCAACGTGAAGTTCAGGTTCGGCAGCGCGAAGTCGAAGTTCGGCAGCGCGAAGTTCGGCAGCGCGAAGTTGAAGTTCGGCAACGCGAAGTTCGGCAGCGCGAAGTTCGGCAACGCGAAGTTCCCCGACAAGGCCCCGTTCAGCGCGGTGCTGATCTGAGCCCCCAGGGCCGGGAATCCACCGGTCAGATTGGCAACCAGCGCAGGCAGATTCGCGGTGAACCCGCCCGTCAGCGCCGGCAGCGTCACGTCGAAGCTCGGCAGCCCGGAAAGCGCGGCGTTGATGTTCGCCGCCAACGAACCGCCGGTCTGCGCGAGCCCGGCCAGGCCTGAGCTCAGGCTGGTCGCCAACACCCCACCGGTCTGGGCGAGACTCGTGAGTCCGGCATTCACGTTGGCCGCGAACGTATTACCGAGTGCGGTGAAGTCCGGCAAGCCACCGCTGACATTGCCCGACAGGGCAGCATTCAGCTGAGCGCCCAGGCCCGAGAGCCCACCGCTGAAGGCGCCGGAGAGCAGGCCCGGCCCCACGTTGGCGTCAAGAGCGCTGTTGATGACCAAGCTTGTGTTGAAGTCGGCCGGAACCTGTGCTCCGAGAAGCAGATTGACGGCCTGCTGGCCTCCGCCAACGAACGAGTTCGCGACGTTCAAGCCGACGTCGACGGCGTTGGACACTGCGTTCCCGCCACCGAACAGGGCCTGTCGCAGCGCCACCTCGGTGCCCACCAGCGACTGATTGAACGACACCTGTGCATTGACGACGTTGGCGGTGAAGCCGGCCCACGCCTGGCCGAGCCCCTCGAACGACACCGTCGGGGCCGCGAGTCCGTTGACCAAGGCCTGCACCGTATTCGCCTCTGCCGCAGCATAAGCGCCGGCACCTGCGGTCACGGCCTGCACGAAACGTTCATAGGACGCCGCGACCTGTGCGCTGATCTGTTGATACCCGGCCGCATTCTCCGAGAAGAGTGCGGCGATTTGCACCGACACTTCATCGGCAGCCGCGGCTAGCACGCCCGTAGTCGACGCAGCCGCTGCCGCATTGGCAGCGCCGAGCGCCGACCCGATACCGGACAGATCTGCGCCGAACGCCGAAATTATTTGTGGCTCGACAAAGACAAATGACATGGACCGACCCCTCACCGCAATGATTGCTGGCTTACCCCGGCCCGATCAGGTGCCCTCTACCCCCGACCGAAGCGTATCGCGGGGGTTGACCGGAGCGTGCGCTTTCTAAACGTAGATTTTTGTAACAATTTGTCGCAGGCCCAATTGGCCGTTGCCCACTAAGCGGCCCGCCATGCGCCCAGTTTCAAGATCATGCCGAAATGATCTGTATGGCACGGAATTCGGGCTATTGCCCGGTCTTGACCCACTGACCGGCGTCGCCAACGATGCCGACCGGCACCGCACCGGTCAGGCTGACGTTCTGCACGCTGGGGCCGGCACCGACGATCGTGGTGTCCTGCAGGATGGGCAGCACGGTCGACATGTTCCACAGCCGCGGCTCCACCGCGGTGATTACGTCATTGATGTTCTTGGACCCGTTGAGGGCGGCGTCGATGTTCGACTCGATGCTGCGGTCGCAGATGCCGGTGAGGTTCGACGGCGCCTTCACCAGCGCGCCCGGTTCGGGCTGGCGACTCGGCGTCGTCGGCGCCGAGGTGGTGTCCGGCGCCGCCTGGGTCGTCGCGACGGGAGACGTCGACGACGTACTGGTAGTAGTCGGAGGGGCGTTCGGCGCGGGCACTTCCGTCGCCTCCAGCGCCGGACACCCGAACCGGGAAGCCAAGGAAGTGGCGAGGTTTCCGCCGGCCTGATGCCAACCCACTAACGCGTCCACTTGATGGTTGATCAGCGCGTCGCGATACAGCGTCACGGGATCCAGGGCCAGCACGCTCGCGGCGATACCGACATTGCGCAGCTGGTCCGCGGCAGTGTTGGCGACGGCCACCGACGTGGGATCGTTGACAGCCACCCCGATCACCAAAGACAACTGCTTGCCGTCCTTGCTGATTCGGCCCCGGATGACTTCCGGCGGCCCGGTGCTCACCGGCGCCGTCGCGGAAGTCGGGGCCGGCGAAACCGAAGTGCTGCTTTCGATCTGGAAGCCGGCCGCCTCCAGCAGGCCCATCGCCGCCGTGGTGCTCATGGCCGGCGGCGCGGTCGGCACATAGCCGGGGTCACTGGGCGAACGGATCTGCGCCTGAGCCAGGGTGACGGTGTTGTCGCTGCCGGCACCCACCGCGGCCAGCAGGTCGACGTCGACCAGACCCAGAATAGCCTTGCGGACCTGGGCGTCGGCCAGCTTGGGTTCGTTCGCCCGCAGCGTCAGCTGCATCACCCGCGGCGTCACGATCCGGGCGGTCCGCACATCGGGAATGGCCGACAGCTGGGCGAAAGCGGCGGACCCGCCGTGCACCTGGGCCACCTGGGTGTCGCCGTTGCGCACCGAGTCGGCCAGAGCGGCCGGGGCGCCGGCGCGCCGGAACTGAATGAGCGCCGGTTTGGCGGGCGGTCCCCAATAGCGATCGTTGCGGGCGATCAGGATCTCGTCGCGCTGGGGATCGATGTTCTCCACCCGGAATTGCCCGCCGGTGACCGGCAGGGCGCGCGCCAACCCGGAGGAGAATCCGCCCGGCACGTCCTTGACGATGTGCGCGGGCAACAGGTTGTTGAACAACTCCCGCCACGCCGGGTACGGCTGGGCGAAGGTGACGACGGCTTGCTTGCCCCCTTCGAGGGACTGGACGTTCGTGATGAGGTCATACCCGGCCGGATCCACAACGCCGGGCTGGCTCACCATCTGCCGCCACAGGTACCAGAAGTCGTCGGCGGCGATCGGGGCGTTGTCGGTCCACTGCGCCTCTGGCCGGATCTTGTAGGTGACGGTGAACGGGTTCTCGCTCGTCACATCCGCCGACACCAGCAGGGTGGGGTCCATCTCCCAGCGCGACCCTGTCGACGAGTTGGGGTCAGGCACCGGGCGGAACGCGCTGGGCAGCACCAGGGCGCTGATCGCCGCGTTCACCGGAGACAGGTCCGAGAGCAGGTGTGGGTTGAAGCCGGCCCCGATCGAGTCGATTCCCATGATGATCTGGGAAGGATGCTGCGGCGGGGGCGGCGTGTTGTGCGGGGTATCGGTGCTCTGCGGCGCCGGCGGCGGACTCACCGTGCACCCCGACAACACCAGCCCGATGGCCGCTACCAGCACGCCGATCGCCACCAGGACGTGACGGGCTTGGTGCAGCACGCCAATCAGGGTATCGAGGCGCACGCGGCCTACCCGCGAGCCTTGGCGCGCGAGCGGCTGCGGGCACGTGAGGTGGCGTCCAACTCGACCTTGCGTACCCGGACGATCTCCGGAGTCACCTCGACGCATTCATCCTGGGCGCAGAACTCCATCGCCTGCTCCAGGTCGAGTTCGAGCGGCTTGGCCAGCGTCTCGATGACGTCGGCGGTCGACGAGCGCATATTGGTGAGCTTCTTCTCCCGGGTGACGTTGATATCGAGGTCTTCGGCCCGCGGGTTGATCCCGACGACCATGCCCTCGTACGTGTCCTGACCGGGTTCGACGAAGAACTGGCCCCGGTCGGCGAGCGCGATCAGCGCGAACGGGGTGATGACTCCGGTGCGGTCGGACACCAGTGAGCCGGTGTGGCGGGCGCGGATCTCGCCGGCCCACGGCCGGTAGCCGTCGAACACCGCGTTGGCGATGCCGGTGCCGCGGGTCAGCGTGAGGAAGTCGGTGCGGAAGCCGATCAGGCCACGGCTGGGCACGATGAAGTCCATCCGGACCCAACCGGCCGCGTGGTTGGTCATCTCCTCCATGCGGCCCTTACGGGCGGCCATCAGCTGCGTGATCGCGCCGACGAATTCTTCGGGGCAGTCGATCGTCATCGCTTCGAACGGCTCGTGCAGCTTGCCGTCGATCGTCCGGGTGACCACTTGCGGCTTGCCGACCGTGAGCTCGAATCCTTCCCGCCGCATCGTCTCGACCAGCACGGCCAGCGCCAGCTCGCCGCGACCTTGCACCTCCCAGGCGTCGGGCCGGCCGATATCGACGACCCGGATCGAGACGTTACCGATCAGCTCGGTGTCCAGCCGGTTGCGGACCATGCGTGCCGTCAGCTTGTGCCCGGACACCTTGCCGGCCAGCGGCGAGGTGTTGGTGCCGATGGTCACCGAGATGGCCGGTTCGTCGACGTGGATTCGCGGCAGGGCGTGGGCATGGTCGGGGTCGGCCAGGGTGTCGCCGATCATGATCTCGGGCAGCCCCGCGACCGCCACGATGTCACCCGCCACGGCCTCGTCGGTGGGGCTGCGCTCGACGCCCTCGGTCGCCAGCAGTTCGGTGATCTTGGCGTTAGTGATGACGGGCACCCCGTCCACCTCACGCATCCACGCCACCTGCTGGCCTTTGCGCAGCTTGCCGTTATAAATGCGGATCAGTGCCAGCCGGCCCAGGAACGCTGATGCGTCCAGGTTGGTGACCAGGGCCTGCAAGGGCGCCTTCGGGTCGCCCGAGGGCGCCGGTATGTGCTCCATCAGCACCTCGAACAGCGGGTCGAGGTTGTCGCCGGCCGGCGCCTCACCGTCGGCGGGTTGCTCGGTGCTGGCGATGCCGGCGCGCCCGGAGGCGTACAGCGTCGGCAGGCCCAGTGCGTGCTCGGCCGCCGCGGCCGCTTCGGGGTCGAGGTCGGAGGCGACGTCGAGCAGCAGATCGTGGCTGGCGTCGACGACCTCGCTGATCCGGGCATCGGGCCGGTCGGTCTTGTTGACCACGAGGATCACCGGCAGATGTGCCTGCAGCGCCTTGCGCAGCACGAACCGGGTCTGCGGCAGTGGACCCTCCGACGCGTCGACGAGCAGCAACACCCCGTCCACCATGGACAGACCGCGTTCCACCTCACCGCCGAAGTCGGCGTGCCCGGGCGTGTCGATGACATTTATTACTGTCAGCGTTCCGTCCGCGTTGTGACGGTGCACGGCCGTGTTCTTGGCCAGGATGGTGATGCCTTTTTCCTTCTCCAGGTCACCGCTGTCCATGATGCGTTCCTGGGTGTCGTCACCACGGTGGGTCAGCGCACCGGACTGTCGCAGCATCGCGTCGACCAGGGTTGTTTTGCCGTGGTCGACGTGGGCGACGATGGCGACATTGCGGAATGGCACGTCGGTGATTGTGGCAGCGGGACCCGCTAATAGCGAACTGAGCACCAGCATCCCCCGTACGGACGAGATGGCCGTCGGTCGTCACCGTCTGCTCGGATTGACCGGCGAAGGCGGTATGGGCCAGGTGTACAAGGCCCACCACACGGTGACCGGGCGCGATGTAGCCGTGCAGGTGCTACCGCCTCATCTGGGTGCCCTGGACGGCTACCGGGACCGTTTCCGTCGCGAGGCGACGGTCGCGGCGCGGCTCACCGAGCCACACATCGTTCCCATCTACGACACCGGAGAGACCGACGGACACCTCTATCTGGTGATGCCGATCATCGAAGGCGTTGATCGCCGAACCGTTCTGCGCCGGCAGAGACGATTGTCTCCGCAGCGAGCAGCCCGGGTGATCCAGCAGCTCGCCGCGGGCGCTTAACGCGGCCCATAGCAACGGGCTGATCCACCGCGACGTCAAGCTCTCCAACGCCTTGGTGACCGGCGACGACCACGTTTACCTCATCAATTTCGGTGTCGCGCACGATGCCGCGGCAACCAGTATCACTAGCATCCCGCCTCGCTTTCGCCAAAGACATTGTGGCCGTTGGTTTTACGATTATGAGATTGGCAATGTTCGATGAGGTGCTCAAAGACGTCGTCGGTAATTTCTATCTCAGCGGCGCGACTCTTCTCTATGGCGCCTTCCCCGGCCTGGTGACGGCGATTGCGGTCGGAGCGACGTGGCTGCTCGCCCGTCGAGAGGGTCGATCACCCTAGCCCGCAGAGAGCTTGGGTGAGGGCTCCCACCCACCCGCGATCTGCCGGCACCCAGTCGACGTCGGGCAGTTCATCGACGCTCACCCAGCGCAGCGCCCCATGATCATTCGGCTGCGGTTCACCCCGAACCAAATACACGTGGTAGGCCCGCAGCACCGTCGTGTCGGTGAGGTGAACGTCATCGCCGAGGCGCCCGCCGACGGTGACGTCGATTCCCAACTCTTCGGCGAGTTCGCGTGCCAGCGCGGCGCTCTCGGACTCCCCCGCGGCCACCTTGCCGCCGGGCAGTTCCCAGCGGCCGGCCAATTCCGGAGGTCGCAGACGTTGCGCCACCAACACCGACGCCCCCCGGAAGACGGCCCCGGCGACAACGATCTGGGTCGGCATGGCCACTGACGGTATACCGTCGGCGTTATGGCCGTTCTCACCGATGAGCAAGTAGACGCCGCACTACCAGAAAGCTGGGAGCGCGCCGACGGCGCGTTGCGGCGCTCCATCAAGTTTCCGGCGTTCTTGGCCGGCATCGACGCCGTGCGCCGGGTGGGCGAACACGCGGAAGCCCAGGATCATCACCCGGATATTGATATCCGTTGGCGGACAGTGACTTTCGTCTTGGTGACGCACTCTGAGGGCGGCATCACCCAGAAGGACATCGATATGGCGCGTGACATCAACGGGATTGTGGCAGCGGCTTCGTCGCAGTAGCCGGGCCTGATGCCGGCGCGACCCGCCATGCCGACCGCGTCGTTGCCACCCAACCCAACGTCGCCAGCGCCGCGACCACGTACACCGACCCTGCCCAGGCCAGGTACCACGGGCGGCTGATCACCCAGATGGTCGGCTGCTCGAAGCTCAGCAGCCACGGCACGCCGATCGCCGTGAGCAACAGCCAGCCCCAACCGAGGATCTTCGCCCCCAGAAGCTCCCGCAGCGGGCCGTGGATCAACCAGATCATCAACGGCACCAACCACACCCAGTGGTGCGTCCAGGAAATGGGCGAGAGCAGCAGCCCGAACAGTTCGACCACCAGCAGCCGGCCCAGGGCGTCGGAGCCGTCCAGGGCGCGCCACGCCAGGACGGCGACGACCGCCGTGACGACGAGAGCGGCCAGAACCAGCGGCCCGTATCCGGCGTCGTAGCCGACGATGCGCGAAATCGCGCCCCGCCAGGACTGATTGAACGAGGTGGCGATCGGCCCCACCCGGTGCGCGTCGCCCAGCAGGTCGGTGAAGTAGTAGCGGGCCTGATCGCCGACCACCAACAGCGACACCCCGATCGTGAAGATAAAGACCGCCAGCGAGAACAACGCCGCCGACCACCGGCGCGCGCCCAGCAGGTAGATGCCGGCGACCGCGGGGGTCAGCTTGACGGCGGCCGCCACTCCCACCAACGCCCCGGACAACCACCATCGCGTGGTGTGCACCGCATACAGCACTGCGAGCACCAGGAACACGTTGATCTGCCCGTAGTCGAAATTGCTGCGCAACGGTTCGATCCAGATGCTGACCGCGGTCCACAGCATCGCCGCCGTCCGGTCCGCGGCGGTGCCGATCAATCGTTGGCTCACCCGCACGACGCCGTACAACGTCGCCACGATTGCGACGTGCCAGAGGAACGCCAGCACGCCGAACGGCACGAAATGCAGCGGGTAGAGCATCACCGCAGCAAACGGCGGATAGGTGAACGGCAGCGGGAAGTCCGGCGTCTGGTCGGCGTAGACGTAGCTGTACAGGGTGCCGGGATGATCCAGGGCGGCGGCACCGCCGACGTAGACATGCAGGTCGACGAAGTTCGCTCCGTTCGGCGCGAGATAGGTCCACCCGAATCTCGCGGCGATGCTGAGGATCAGCAGCGGCAGCGCCAGCGTCTGCAGCAAGCTGCGACGGCGCCGGGAAGTTGCTGCCGCGTCGGCGGCCGAAGTCGTATTTACCGGCCCAACTTTACCGACCCGCCCGCGCGCCGAGCCTTTTATAACGGCGCGAACACGATTCCCAGGTCGGCGGTCACCGCCGCCACTCGTATCGGTAACGATCCCATAAATGCCACACGTGTCACTTGAGTCACTTCTGTACCAGGCTAGCTTCGGGTCTGGGACCAGCCATCGATCCAATCAGGGAGAGTCATGCCAACCATCTGGACTTACGTCCGAGCCGCCGCCGTTCTGGTCGGCTCGTCTGCCGCACTACTGACCGGCGGCATCGCCCACGCCGACCCCGCCCCCGCTCCGGCGGAAACCAACATTCCTCAGCAGCTGATCGCGTCGGCGGCCAACGCCCCGCAGATTCTGCAGAACCTGGCAACCGCTCTGGGCGCCACGCCTCCGGCACCCCAGGGTGTGCTGCGCGCACCGGACCCGGCGCCGGCCGCTCCCGGTGGGCTGAACCTGCCGTCGGTGGTGCCCGGGGCGACGGCTCCGGCTCCCGCCACCGCGCCCGCGGCTACTCCGTCCATTCCCGGGGTGAACGCTCCGCTCCCCGGCCTCACCGCGCCCGCCGCTCCGGCCGCACCGGCGCCCGCCTCGGTTCCGTCGATTCCCGGAGTGAACGCACCGCTGCCCAGCCTGGCGGCCCCGGCCGCTCCGGCCGCACCCGCACCGGCGGCGGTCCCGTCGATCCCCGGAGTGAACGCACCGCTGCCTGGCCTCACCGCCCCGGCCGCACCGGCCGCCCCGGCTCCGGCGTCACTTCCGATACCGGGGGTCACCACGCCGATTCCGGGTGTCACGGCTCCTGCGGCACCCGCGGTGCCCGCGACTCCTGCCTCGTCGTTGCCGGGTCTGGCCACGGCGATCCCGGGACTCGCCCAGGCCGCGTTGCCGGCTATCACCTCAGGAATTCCGGGGCTGTCCGGCGCCGGTGCGCCGGGAGCCAGCGGGCCGCAGACGCTGCTCGCGGCCCTGCCCTGAGACCAGTAGTCACCGACGACTGACCTAACACCAACAACCCGGGAGAAAACACCGTGGCAAGCACTTGGAGTCTGTCCAAAGGTTTGGCCGCAGTCGTCGTCACTTCGGCTGCCGCGCTCATGCTCAGTCCGAGCGCGGCAGCCGACCCGGCGACACCGCCGCCCAACCCCGCTCAACAGCTACCGGGGCTGCCGGCGTTGACCGAGTTGAGTCCGATAATCCAGCAGGCGGCCGGCAATCCGGCGCAGGCGACGCAGCTTCTGATGGCCGCGGCGCAGGCATTCACCCACAATCCGTCGGCACCCAGCGAGGCCAAGAACGTCGCCTCGTCGGTCAATCAATTCGTGGCCGACCCCGGCGGAAGCCCGCATTTGAGCAGCCAGGTGCCCCCCGGCGGCACCCCGCCCGAGGGCGCCCAGGTGCCGCATGTCCCGCCTCCCGGCGTCGAGCCCGGCACGCTTCCGCATCTGCCGACGGGCGTCGACCCGCATCACGCGGCGGGTCCGGCCCCCGAGGGCGACGTCCCTTCCGTGGTCACCCCCCGGCCGGTCGACCCGCCTCCTCCCGGGCCGGAACCGGCACCGCGGGCTCTGCCCGCGCCGGCACCGGCCGCCGCACCCGCGGCGCTACCCGCTCCGGCGCCCGCACCGGCTCCGGCGCCTGCCGCCGCACCCGCGCCGGCACCTGCTCCGGCGCCGGCACCCGCTCCGGCCGCGGCCCCGGCGGCCGCAACGCCGGCTTTCGGGCCCGATGCCCCACCGACCCAGGACTTCATGTACCCCTCGATCGGCACGAACTGCCTCGGTGACGGTACGAACGCCCTGGCAACGGCGTTGTCGGTCGCCGGACCGGCCCCCATCCCGACGCCGGGTCCCGGGCCGGGACAGACCGCTTACGTGTTCACCGCGGTCGGGACGCCCGGGCCGGCCGATGTGCAGCGTCTGCCCTTGAACGTCACGTGGGTCAACCTCACCACCGGCAAATCGGGCAGTGCCACGCTCAAGCCGCGCACCGACATCAACGGCGAGGGCCCGACGACGCTGACCGCGATCGTGGACACCGGTTCGGGCAGCATCATGTCGACGATCTTCGGGCAGGTCACCACGAAAGATCGTCAGTGCCAGTTCATGCCCACCATCGGCTCGACGGTGGTGCCGTAACTTGCCGCACCGGCCCGCGAGCGTGCGCGGATGTACATCGACCACGGCGTGTCGTTGTACGGATGCGCACGCTCGCGGCGCGTCGCGTCAGTAGGCCATGAACAGGATGGCGTCCCGGTCGTAGTCCAGACCGGGGTGGACGCTGGCCAGGTGGGCCTGAGTCAGCTCGACCAACTCATCCTCGTCCTTGCCGACGATGGCTTCCCCGCACGGACAAGTGATGTGTGTCTTCACGTCGCTGCCTTTCCTTTGGATGCTGCCTTCATCTGCTTCTTATATGAGCGCACCTGACCCAGCGACTCGGCATCGACGATATCGGCGATCGACATGTGCGTCCCCGCCTTGCCGTAGTCCCCCGCGGCGGCCCGCCAACCGCTCGGTGTCACGCCGTATTGCTTGCCGAGCAGCGCGAGAAAGATCTTGGCCTTCTGATCGCCGAATCCGGGCAGCGCCTTGAGTCGTTTCAGCAATTCTTTGCCGTCGGGGTTTCCAGCCGTCCACAGGGCCGCGGTGTCCCCGTCATACCGTTCGACGATGGTCTGCGCGAGCGTTTGGATCCGCTTGGCCATCGATCCCGGGAAACGGTGTACCGCAGGCTTTTCCGAGCAGAGTGCGGCGAACTTCTCCGGGTCGTAGTCGGCTATCTCGGTGACGTCCAGACTTCCCATCCGATCGGCGATCTTCTTGGGGCCCGCGAACGCCACTTCCATGGGTATCTGCTGATCGAGCAACATTCCGACCAGCAGCGCGAAGGGATCGGACTCCAGCAACGCGTCGGCGGCCGGGTCTTGAACGAGCTGCAGTTTCGGCACGGTGTCAGTTTAGGACTGCGTGGCGGTGAGGTAGCCAACCGACCGACCGCCGAACCTGTTTCCGCTGCGTCGTCGCCCGTCGCCATCCGTTCCGGGGTCACCACCGCCATCGCACGCCCGGGAGGCACCGCCGCGCGAGCGTACATCCGGAACCTCAACTGGCGGTCGACCTTCCAGCTCCAGACGCTTCGCGGGTCAATGGCCGGTCCGCGTGTGGCAGCTGTTTGACGACAACCCCGGGAGCCCAGCTCAAGCGCGTGAAAATCGTTGAGCCGCAGAAGATTCACGGTCCAGCTGAAGAACCTTGGACCGCTCAATCGATCGCAGCGATGTTCGGTGCAGCCGGTGACGGCGGGAAAACTCGCTGAAGTGGCGGTGCCGAGCGCCGAGAGTGGGAGGATGAATCGGCAGTCATCCCCCGGTGAGGTGGTGGTCATGGGGCGCCAGCAGTTGCAGCCCGGTCAGGTCTTTGCCGGCTACCGCATCGAGCGACTTCTCGGTGTCGGCGGGATGGGCGCGGTCTACCTGGCTCATCATCCGAACTTGCCGAAACTGGTCGCCCTGAAGCTGCTCAGCCGTGCCATGACCGACGATGACGACGTCCGTGCCCGCTTCCTGCGTGAGGCCGACCACGTCGCCCGCCTCGAACATCCCAATATCGTTGCCGTCTACGACCGCGGTGACCAGGACGGGCAATTGTGGATCGCGATGCAGTACATCGACGGTTCCGATGCTGCGGCCGCGGTATCCGAGGGGCCGCTGCCCGCCGAGCGCGCCGTACGGATCATCACCGAGACCGCCAAGGCGCTCGACTTCGCCCACGCCGCCGACGTTCTGCACCGCGACGTCAAACCCGCCAACATACTGCTCACCCGATCCACCGGAGGTGAGCCCGAACGAATCCTGCTCGCCGACTTCGGCATCGCCAAAACCCTCGACGACCGCAACGGGATCACCGCAACCGGCACGCTCGTCGCCAGCCTGCAATACGCCGCCCCCGAACAACTCGACTCCTCGATCAGCCTTGATGCGCGCGCCGACCAGTACTCCCTGGGCTGCACCCTCTACCACCTGCTGACCGGATCAGTGCCCTACCCCGGCCGCACCGCCGAACAGTGGATACACGGACACCTGAATCTGCCCGTCCCACTACCCAGCCACACCCCGGCCGCCCAGCAGGGTGGCATACCCGCGGGCATGGACGCGGTCATCCAACGCGCCCTGGCCAAAGACCGCGACCACCGCTACCCCAGCTGCGCAGCACTGGCCGCCGCCGCACAACGTGAGCTGGACATGGCGGACATGACCACCCCGGCTTCGGCGGGCGCCACCCGCGCGCGCCCGCCCGGGGATGTGCCCACCCAACTGCGCCCGCAGGTGACCCGGTCGAAGCGCAAGTGGCTGATCGCCGCCGCGGTGATTCTGCTCGTCGCGGCCGCGGGTGCCGGTGGGGCGCTAGTCCGTCACGTCTTGTCGCCCAAGGCGACCGGCGCGGAGTTAGTGCTCACCGCGGCCACCGACCCCGGGGCGAACCCGTTCATGCCCCCCGCAGCCCCGTCGCCGCCGACCAACACCCAACCCCCGCCCACCCTGCCACCACATGGCGGCGGCGCCCCAGTGGCCACCCAGTCGCTGCCCGGCGACCGCGACGGTCTGTATGGCGGCACCCTCAACAACGCCGAGTGCGACCGCGACAAGATGATCACCTTCCTGAACAGCCACCCCGCCCAGGCCGGCGCGTTCGTCGAAGCACTCAACACCGACCCGACGCTGTTCTGGAGCGGCGGACACCCCCTCACGGCCGCCGACATCCCTACCTATCTGCGCGAACTCACTCCCGTCCTGCTGCGGTTGGACACCCGGGTCACCAACCACGGATTCGACGGGACACGTCCCACTACCCTGCAATCGGTCTTCCAAGCGGGCACCGGTGTTTTTGTCGACGCCCACGGGGTTCCTCGCGCCCGCTGCTACTGCGGCAATCCCCTGACGGCACCGATCACTCTGTCAGGGGACCCGGAGCCGGTCGGCGCGGCCTGGCCCGGCTACAAGCCCACCGCCCTCGCCGCCGTCCAACCCACCGCCGCGACCATCACCAACTTCGTCCTCGTCGACGTCGTCACCGGTCAAGGGTTCAACCGGCCCGCCGGAACCACCGGCACCATCGACACCGTGCGCACCCAACCCGTCCCACCACCCCAACCCGCACCCACCGCGCCCACCACCGGACAAGGACCCCAGCCGTCGATCGACGGCACCTATCTATGGCACTCCACCAGCGACAACTGTGCTGGTCATCATCCCCCTGACCAGACCGTCACGATTACCCACCAAGGCAACACGCTGACCATGTCTTCTGGTAGGGGTGCGGTCTTCACCGGCACCCTGAACGCCGACGGATCGTTCACGGTCAGCAGTTCCGGCGGAACTATGACGGGTGTCTTCACCACCGAAGGCGGCCGCACCGTGATCCGCAACGGCACCTGGAATCCCTGCAACGGTACCTTCGAGGCCACAAAGCAGTGAATGCCAACCCAGGATCGCTTTACCACTGGCACTCTCACGCACGCCCCAGCGCCAGATGACTCGGCCGGGCCGTCGACCGACTACCGCGGTCACGCCAAAACGATTGCGGCGCTTGAAGCTACCTTGAATTCTCGGGCGCGCCGCTAGCCGCTCTTGCGGCGGAATTCCCGGCGGTTGCCGACGGCACCGTGCGCCCGCGACTGCTTGCCACCACTGTCCTTGTGGTCGGAACCACCGGCAGACTTGGCCATCTTGCGTTCAAGGGCTTCGCGGAACTTGCGCTTGTTGTCGTCTTCCGGCGGTTCGGACGATTCCGGGGCGTTCGTGTCGGCCATACCGGCAGCCTATCCCGGTCAGCGCCGGCCCGGCGGCATCCCGTAGACATGCGATATCGGCATTGTCAGCAGTACCCGCCGGTCGGTGACCATGGCTTCGCGGTATTCGTCCCAGTCCGGATGTTCACCAGCGATGTTGCGGTACAAGGCAATCAGACCCTCCACGGTCTCGTCGTCGGGCGCCATCGCCGGCGGAGTCAGCTCCGCGATGCCCTCCGCGACCGCGTATGACCAGCCGTCGTCGGCGTCGACCAACAGCGATGCGCGGGGGTCCCGGCGCAGGTTCCGGGTCTTGGCGCGCGGCTCGGTGATCGACACCTGCAAGACCAGACCCCGGGCGTCGAAGTAGTACTGGACGTTCGACAACTGCGGTCGCCCGTCGCGCTTGATGGTGGCCAGCACTCCGATCGAGTTGCAACTGATCACGGCCAACAGCTTGTCGTCGAAGACGTGGCGTCCCATGCCGAAAGCCTACGTCGCATTGCGGCCTTCTCCGACGGGCTGATGAAATCGATCCATGACCAAGTACGCGGCATTCCTGCGCGGTGTCAACGTCGGGGGAGTCAATCTCAAGATGGCCGATGTGGCCGACGCCCTGACCGATGCCGGCTTCCAGAACGTACGCACCATCCTGGCCAGCGGCAACGTGCGGCTGGAATCGTCGGCCAAAGTCTCGACCGTGCGCAAGAAGGCCGAGGCCGCGCTGCGGGACCGCTTCGGCTACGACGCATGGGTGCTGGCTTACGACCTGGACACGGTGCGGGCCATCGACGAGGCCTACCCCTTCGAGCGCGAGGTCGAGGACCAACAGTCCTACGTCACCTTCGTGAGCGACGGCGACATCCTCGACGAATTGGCACAGCTGAGTCCCGGCCCCGAGGAGAAGATCGAGCGCGGCGAGGGCGTCATCTATTGGCAGGTGCCCAAGGGCAGCACCCTGGACAGCACCATCGGCAAAACGACGGGCAAGAAGCGCTACAAGTCCTCGACCACCTCGCGCAACCTGCGCACGCTGGCAAAGGTGCTCGCATGAGCGACCCCCAGACCCCGGCGCACAAGGTGGCGCTCAACGGCGTCTCGGAAACCGCTCTGCTGACGCTGAACGCCCGCGCTACCGAGGCGCGCCGCGGCGAGGACCGACTCATCGACGACCCGATGGCCGTGACGCTGGTCGATTCGATCGACTTCGACTTCGCCAAGTTCGGCCCCACCCGCCAAGACATCGCGATCCGGGCGCAGGCCTTCGACGGCGCCGCAAAGGCTTACCTGAGCACGCATCCGGCGGCCACCGTGGTGGCATTGGCCGAAGGCCTGCAAACCAGCTTCTGGCGCCTGGAGGCCGCGCTGCCGGAGAGTCGATTCCGTTGGCTGACAGTCGATTTGCCTCCCGTCATCGATATCCGCAAGCGCCTGCTGCCGTCCTCGCCGCGGATATCGGTGCTCGCCCAGTCGGCGCTGGACTACAGCTGGATGGACTCCGTGGATACCTCGGACGGCGTATTCATCACCGCCGAGGGACTGCTGATGTATCTGCAACCCGAGCAGTCGCTGGGACTGATCGCCGAGTGCGCGAAGCGATTCCCGGGTGGTCAGATGCTGTTCGACCTGCCGCCGCGCTGGTTCAGCCTGTTCAGCCGGCTGGGCATTCGCACCTCGCTGCGCTACAAAGTGCCGGCCATGCCGTTCAGCCTGTCACCGGGCGAGGCCGCCGATCTCGCCGCCACAGTGCCGGGCGTCACCGCGGTTCACGATGTGCGGCTGCCGAAGGGACGCGGGCTTATCTTCAACACCGCCCTGTCGGCGGTATACCGCGTTCCGCTGCTCGACCCGCTGCGCCCGAACCTGACGCTCTTGGAGTTCTAGTCGTCCGGAACGTTGGTGAGGTACCGCATCGCGTCGGACTTGGTCAGCCCCAGCGCGCGGGCGACTTCGACGTATTCCTTGGCGGCGGCCGCCATCGCGGCATCGGTCGGATCGAAGCGGGAGATGAAAGTGCCGAAACGACCGCGTGTTTCGACGATCGCCGCGGATTCCAGTTCGCGGTAGGCGCGGGCTACGGTGTTCGCGGCCACGCCCAGTTGGCCCGCCAAGTCGCGCACCGTCGGCAGTCGGGTTCCCGGCGGTAACGAACCGGCCCGGACCCCGTCGATCACTCCGGTTCTGAGCTGGTCGAATATCGGCTTACCCGCCTTCACATCGACCTTCAACAAATCGCGCAACTCCACATAACCAGTATTGCCCACCCGCGGCTATCTTTGTGGGATGCGAGTGACGGTGCTGAGCGGCGCAGGTATCTCGGCGGAGAGCGGCGTCCCGACGTTCCGTGACGACAAGAACGGATTGTGGGCCCAATTCGACCCGTACGAGCTGTCCAGCGTCCAGGGCTGGGAACGCAATCCCGAGCGCGTATGGGGCTGGTATCTGTGGCGCCATTACCTGGTGGCCGATGTTCAGCCCAATGCCGGGCACCAGGCGATCGCCGACTGGCAGCGGCATCCGGACGTCACGTCCGTCACCGTCATCACCCAGAATGTCGACGACCTGCACGAGCGGGCGGGTAGCTCCCCGGTTCATCATCTACATGGAAGCCTGTTCGAGTTCCGTTGTGCGCGTTGCGGTTTACCTTACGCAGAGGCGTTGCCGGTGATGACGGAGGCCGCTATCGAAGTGGAGCCGCCAGTGTGCCACTGCGGCGGTCTGATCCGGCCCGACATCGTTTGGTTCGGTGAGGCGCTGCCGCAGGGTCCGTGGCAGAGTGCGCTCGATGCGACGGAGAACGCCGACGTGGTGGTGGTCGTCGGGACGTCGTCGATCGTGTACCCGGCGGCCGGGCTTCCGGAACTCGCACTGGCCCGCGGCACCGCGGTGATCGAGGTCAACCCTGAGGCCACGCCATTGTCGCAACACGCGACACTGTGCGTGCGCGAGTCGGCGAGCCAGGCGTTGCCAGGGCTGCTCGAGCGGTTGCCGGCGCTGTTCAAGTAGGGCTGGTGCGCCGGCGGCGCCGAGCCTGCGCGGGCCGCGCCGAGCCTGCGCGGGCGGCGCCGTTTGTGGCCTAATCCGCTACCTCGTCGCAGTCTCGGCGCCCAGGGGGCAGTGTCGTCGAAGAAGTCCCGCGCTGCACACAGTTGCAAGTTCTTCCACAACAGCGATCGACTGGCTGCGAATTCGGCGGCGGCCGGTCTGGACAGTCCACGATCCTGGCTGCATGACGGGCGACGCACCTTTCATCGGCAGCGAGGCGATCGCAAACGGGTCCCTGAGACGGCACCAGCTGCGCTCGCGCTTCCGGCGAGAATTTCCCAACGTCTATGTCCAGCGCGAGGGCATCCTCACGTTGCACCAACGCTCCGTTGCAGCGTGGCTGTGGTCGGGTCGTCAGGGTGTGATCGCGGGAATGACCGCCTCGGCATGGCATGGATCGAAGTGGGTGGACGAGCGGCTGCCGATCGAGTTGATCTGGCGCAACGCGAGGCCCCCGCGTGGGGTCCGGACTTACGATATGCAACTGCTGACCGGAGAAAGCACCGTAGTCGAGGGCTTACCGGTCACCACGCCGCAACGCACTGCCTTTGACGTCGGCAGCCGTAGGCCGCTCGGCTCGGCGGTCGCCAACTTGGACGCCCTGATGCGAGCCACCAGTATCACCGCTGATGAGGTGCACGCCGTAGCCGAGCAGCATCGGGGCGCACGGGGACTCAGGCAGTTGGAAACGGCGCTGGCGCTGGTCGATACGGGCTCACAATCACCGAAGGAGACGTCGCTGCGGCTGCTGCTGACGCGCGCAGGTCTGCCACGCCCGACCACCCAGATCCCGGTGACAGTGGAGCGGGGCAAGGTGTACTACCTCGATATGGGCTGGGAGGACCTGATGGTCGCGGTCGAATACGACGGTGAACACCACCGCACGGACCGTTGGCAATACAGCAGGGACAACCACCGGCGCGAGATGCTGGAACGGCTGGGATGGATTGTGATACGAGTGACCGTCACCGATCGTCCGGAGAACATCATCGCCAGGGTGCGTGACGCACTGGACACCCGAAAGTCGGATCTGCGCTGACGGCAGCGAAACTGCGGGGAGGTGGCGGGAAACGGCAGGCCAAGCGCCCGCACCGCAGGCTCGGCGCCCTCAGCACAGGCTCGGCGCCGAGACTAGGGTCGGTGCGCCCGCCCCAGCGCCAACTCGGACACCGGCAGCGGCGCCCACGCGGGCAGCGTCCACTCCCGCCGCGCCCGGTGCACCTCGAATCCGGCTTCGACGATCGCGCGCTCGGTGTGACGATGCGTGTGGCAGTTGCCGAACATTCGTGGCCAGATGGTCGCATCGGCGACCCGTTGGAACCTTCCCCGGGCGCCCGCGCTGGCGATGTGCTCCAGATACCGCAGCTCCCCGCCCGGCCGAAGTAGCGAATGCAGCCGGCGCAGCACGCTGACCTGGTCGTGCACCGAGCACAGCACCAGCGAACAGACCACGGCGTCAAACGGCTCGACGTCGCCGATCTCCTCGGCGGTTTCGTGGGTCACCACCACGGGAATCGGCGCCTCGGCCGCGGCTGCCCTGGCGATGTCCACTAATCGCGGTTCGGGCTCCACGGCGAGAACGTGCGTGACGGCATCGGGGTAATACGCGAAGTTGGTGCCGCTGCCGGCACCGATTTCGAGCACCCGGCCCGAGAGGCCGGCCAGATTCTCCCGACGCAGCGCGCGGACCGCCTCGGCTTCGTGGGCGGCAAAAACGGGCCACACCCGGGCGAAGAAGGGATTGTCGACGCTCGGCGTCATGCTTGCGCCTCCTGTGCGGGGCGCTGCTCGAGCACCCAATCCATCACCCGCCGGGACGTAGCGTCGGCGCCGACGAGCCCGGCCACCATATGACCGCACACTACCGCGCTCAAAACCCGCTCGGCGAACGCCTCGACCTCACCGAACGGCAGATGCGGCTTGGCGATCAGGATGGCGGCCACGCCGTGGGCGGCGGTCCACAGCTCCAGCGCGATCATGGTCGGGTCATCGGTGCGGTAGACACCTTCGTCCATCAGCGACTGGACCGAGGCGCGCATGTGCCTGAACGCCGAACTGTCCAGTGCCATATCGACATTGCTGCCGGGACGCCATTCGCCCATGGTCGCCAGCCGGTAGAGCTCCGGGGTCTGCAGCGCGAATCGCACGTATGCCATCCCCTGAGCCCGAAGCGCCTCGGCGGTGCCGGTGTGCCCCACCGCGGCTCGCTCCATCGCCTCGTCGAGTCCTGTCAGGTACCGCGCGCAGACCGCGTCCAGCAACGCATTCTTGTCCTGGAAATGCAGGTAGATCGACGGTGACGTGACACCGACGCGCTGCGCGACCGACCGGATCGACACGGCCCGCGCCTGCCCGGTCTCCAGAAGCAATTCTGTTGCCGCGTCGAGGATTTCATGACGAAGCCGGTCACCGGACCCGCGCGGCGCACGCTGGCGGCGCAGCCCGTGTACCGAGACGTCAACCACGGCGCGTCACCGATGCGTGGACGTCGCGCCCGTTGCGCTGAGTCGGCATCTTGGCGGTGTCGGCCTCACTCGGCAACCGGTGGTCGGCACGCCCCTGGGGCGCTTCGAGCTTGCCGCCCTCGCTGATGCCGAACCGCTCATGCACCCAGACCAGCGGCTTGGGCGCCCACCAGTTCCACCTGCCCATCACGTGCATGAAGGCCGGGACCAGCACCATCCGCACCAGGGTGGCGTCGGCGATCACCGCCAGCGTCAGGCCCAGACCGAACATCCTCATGAAGGACACGTGTGCGGCGATCAGCGCCGCGAATGACATCGACATGACCAGCGCCGCCGCGGTGATCACCCGGCCGGTGCGGGCAACCCCCAGCGCCACGCTTTCGTCATTGGCGGCGTGTGCTTGCGCCGGGCTCGGCTTGGCGGGCCGGGCCGCACCGGATGCCAGCCAGTACTCCCGGATACGCGAGACCAGGAAGACCTCGTAGTCCATCGACAACCCGAACGCGATACAGAACAGCAGCACCGGCATGTTGGCGACCAGGGTCCCGCTCGGGGTGGTACCCAGCGCGCCGAGGTGGCCGTCCTGGAAGATCCACACCAGCGCGCCGAACGCGGCGCTCAACGAAAGCATGTTGAGCATCAGGGCCTTCAGCGGCAGCACGACGCTGCCGGTCAGCAAGAACAGCAGAACGAACGTCACCGCGGCCATCAGCCCCAGGACCAGGGGCAGCCGGTCGGTCACCGCGTCGACACTGTCCCGGTTGACCTGTGCGACGCCGGCCATCTCGACACTGCGCCCGCCCGGCCCCGCCACCTCATGCAGGCGTTTGAGCTGGTTGTCCGAGGCCTGCGAGAACAGCGGGGCCGTGCTGCTCACGGTCAGCAGCGCGCTGCCGTCCGTCATTCCGGTGGCCCCGACCGGCGGGCCGGACAGCTTGCCACCAATGAACGTCCCGTTCGGGGCGGAGACGGCCGATACGTCGGGCACCAGGGAGAGCCCGGCGGCGTACTGGCCGAGGTCGTCCGGTGTCAGTCCCCGCGCGTCGGGAACGACGATCGGCACGGCGGTGGCCGAGTCACGCGTGAAGTTGTCGCGCAGCTGGTTGCCTACCTGATGCGCCGACGCCGAGGTAGGCAGCACCCGGTCGTCCGGGAACCCCCACTTCACCGAGAAGAACGGCAACCCGAGCAGCACCAGAAGTGCCACGACGGCCGAGCCGATCGGCAACCAGTAGCGCATCACGAACTTGCTCGATCGGTACCAGAACAGCTGCTCGACCGGCTTGTGCACGGGTTCGGGGCGCCGAAAGACCCGGCGCAGCAGGCGTCGTACATCGAACGCGTCGATGCGCGAACCCATCAGCAAGATGGCGGCCGGGGTGACCACGATGGACGCGGTCGCGACGAATGCCACGGTCGCAACGCCGGCGTAGGCGAAGGACTTGAGGAAGTACATAGGGAAGGCCACCGTCGCGGCCATGGACAACGCCACGGTGACCGCTGAGAACAAGACCGTGCGCCCGGAGGTGGCCATGGTGCGGATCAGGGCCTGCTCGCGGTCGCAGCCTTCGGCCAGTTCGTCGCGATAACGGCTGATGATCAGCAAGGTGTAGTCGATGGCCAGCGCCAGCCCCAGTGCGGTGCTCAGGTTCAAAGCGAAGATCGACACCTCAGTGGTGAAGGTGACCAGCCGCAGCACCGACATCGACCCGACCACCGCCAGCGCGCCCAGCGCCATCGGCAACGCCGCCGTCAGCAAACCGCCGAACACCCACACCAGAACCAGGAAGCTGAACGGGATGGCGATCATCTCCATGACCAGCAGGTCTGCCTGGTTCTGCTTGTTGATCTGCGCGTATTCCATCGCGGAGCCGCCCGCTTGGACGGTGACGCCGTCGTGGTCGTGCACGAATTGGTCGGCCAGCGTCTGAGCGTTCTTCTGCGCGTCGTTTTCGCCGCCCTTGAGGTTGACGACGATCAGGCCGGACTTGCCGTCCTTGCTGATCAGGTCGGCGGCGGCCTCCGGAGGAGCGGTCCAGGGAGAGCTGGCGTTGTACACCAGCGGCGACTTCTTGAGCTGCTCGACGAGGTCGGTGCCCGCGGTGCGGGCCTGGTCGCTGCGGGCGCCTCCCGGCGCGGTGACCAGAATCAGCATCTGCTGGCCGCTCTGACCGAACTTGTCGGTCAACTGCGCGATGGCGCGCGCCGACTCGGAGTGGGGGTCCTGGAAACCGCCCGGGGACAGGCTGTTGGCCACCGGGATGCCGAAGACGGCGGCGGCGATGAAGACGAGTAAGGCGATACCGATGATCCGTCGCGGTGCGGCGATGGCCAGTCGAGCGATCCCCTGCAGCATGTCGTGTCCCTCCGGCCGCCGGCGCGCGCCGTACCGGGCAACCGCACACCTATCGGCGCTAACTTAGCAACGCTAACTTACAAGTGTCAAACAAGACCCCTGCAGTGATACGAGCGCAGGTAGGAGATGGTTCAACCGGGCGCGTAACGGGTATCCCAGCGCGTTTCGCCGGCACCCTACCCACCGGTAAGAATTGCCACCATTTTCCGAATCGTGACTCAAAGATTCCTTAATGCCGACTCTTACAGTCAATGTCATGTGGATCGACGACTCGAGTGCCGACGTCATCAAGGCTGACTTCGAAGCTCTCTACCACGGCGACATGCTCGTCGAAGGTGAGTGCTCCGAGCAGTTCGAAGACTGGCAACCCCTGCCGACAGCAAGCTGAGGTAAACACCATGGGCGTTATTGCGCGATTACTGATGGCCGAACCCACCGTCTCCCGATGGTTCCGTCGATAGCCACCTAGTGGTTCCGATGTAAGCCCCCCGCGACTGCGGGGGGCTTCTTTGGTTTCTGGGGTTCCAAGCTTGGCATGTCGCGCCCTATGCGCGATCACTCCGTTCGCGGGCCGCAAAAGACATTCGCCCGGACCGGGAAATACGTAATCCCATAACGTCTGGCCTGTACTACACCGGAATCATGTGAATGACGCATGAAAAGGCGGTTGTTACGGGTTTGTGGTTGCTACTCTCTGCGGCTTGGGGGCTAGCTGACGGAGGTGCCGCATGTCGTCGTTCGTGCTTGTCTACCCGGAGTGGGTGAGTGCGGCGGCCGAAGATCTGGCAGCGATCGGTTCGGCGGTCGGCTCGGTGAACCACCAGGCGGCACACAGCACGACGGCGTTGGCGGCAGCCGCCGGTGACGAGGTGTCAGCGGCCGTGGCCGCCTTGTTCTCCGGGTACGGGCGCGACTATGCGGCGGTCAGTGCGCAGGCCGGCCTGTTTCATCAGCGATTAGTTCAGGCTTTGAATACGGGCGCGGTCTGGTACGCCGGCGCCGAGGCCGCTAACGCGTCGCCGCTGCAGGCGGTCGAGCAGGTCCTCTGGGATGTCGTCAATGGCCCCACCCAGGCGGCGCTGGGACGCCCACTGATCGGCAACGGTGCGAACGCGACCACGCCGGGCGGGCGCGGCGGCGATGGCGGGTTGCTGTTCGGCAACGGCGGCGCCGGCGGTGCCGGCGGCCCCGGTCAGGCCGGAGGTGCGGGCGGCAATGCCGGCTTGTGGGGCAGCGGTGGTGTCGGCGGCGCCGGAGGTAGCGGGGCCGCCGGTGGTGGTGGCGGCGGCGGCGGATGGCTGACCGGCGCCGGCGGCGGCGGAGGTACCGGCGGAGTCGGTGGCGGCACGGGCGGCGCGGGCGGCAATGCCGGAATCTTCGGCGCGGGTGGAATCGGCGGCGCCGGCGGGGTGGGTGCGCTGGGGACGGCGGGTAACGCAGCGGGCACGTCGGGGGCTGACGGGCTGTCCGGAGCTAATGGCGGTAATGGCGGCACCGGTTCGGCTGGATCGGCGGGCGGCATCGGCGGCAACGGCGGTGCCGGTGGCCGCGGCGGCTGGCTGATGGGCGATGGGGGCGCCGGAGGCGCTGGTGGCGCCGGAGGTATGGGCGGCCAGGGTGCCGCCGGCGGAGCCGGTGGCCTGGGCGGCAACGGCCTGGTCAATGGTCAGGCCGGCGGCGGTGGCGGATCCGGTGGCGACGGCGGCAGCGGTGGCACCGGGGGTACCGGCGGGGTCGGAGGGGCGGGCGGCCAGGCCGGCGTCATTGGTCAGGTCGGCAGCGCGGGCAACGGCGGGGCCGGCGGTGCGGGTGGCCTGGGCGGGTCGGCCGGCGACGGCGGAGCCGGTGGTGCCGGCGCCACGGGACCGGTTGCGGGCCACGGTGGCACCGGCGGCCACGGCGGCAACGCCGGATCTGGCGGCTTGGGCGGAAGCGGCGGGGCGGCGGGCGGTGCCGGTGGCCAGGCGGGTTCGCACGGCGCAACAGGTGGTAGTGGCCCGGGGACCGGAAACGGCGGCGACGGCGGCCGGGGCGGTAGCTCGACCGCCCCAGGTGGCGACGGCGGTGCGGGCGGGACGGGCGGCAACGCCGGACGCGTCGGCAACGGTGGCCATGGTGGCGCCGGAGGACATGCGGCGGCCGGAGGCGCAGGGTCGTCGAGCCAGCAGTCCGGGGCCTCCGGAGGCATCGGCGGCAATGGCGGGGCGGGGGGCGCCGGCGGCGCCGGCGGCAACGGCGGCACCGATGCCGGCAATGGCGGTGCGGGCGGAACTGGTGGCAGCGGCGGGCGCGGCGGGCTTGGCGGCAACGGTTCCAGCGGGCAGCACGCGGTGACGCCGGGGAGCAACGGCCAGGCCGGTGGCGACGGCGGGTTGGGCGGAAACGGAGGCGTCGGAGGCAACGGCGGCGCCGGCGGCGCCGCTCTGGCTGCCTCCGGCCAGAACGGTGCGCGGGGTGCCGGCGGGGCCGGCGGGGCCGGGGGTGCCGGCGGAGCACCGGGTGACGGCGGCAGCGGCGCCGCCGGGGACCTCGGCATCGCTGCCGGTAACGGCGGCGCAGGGGGCAGCGGCGGAAACGCAGGTGCCGGTGGCGCCGGCGGCCTTGGCGGGTCCGGGTCGACGGTGGGCGCCGACGGCCTGGCCGGCATCAGCAACGCCAACGGGGGCAACGGCGGAAACGGGGGTGCCGGCGCGAACGGGACGGCGGGGTCGGCCGCGCAAGTGGCCGGCCAAACGGGCGGAACCGGTGGGAATGCCGGAGCCGGTGGCGCCGGCGGGAGCGGGGGTCACGGCGGCACCGACGGTGGCAACGGCGGCACTGGCGGCACTGGCGGCAGCGGCGGCCGGGGTGGCGCCGGCGGTAACGGCGCCAGCGGAGGCAACGCGGAGACGGCGGGTGCAAATGGCCAAGCAGGTGGCGACGGCGGCGCGGGTGGCAACGGCGGCGCCGGCGGAGCCGGTGGAGCCGGGGGCACTGCACTGGCTCCCGATGGCCACAACGGCGGGCGCGGTGCCGGCGGTGACGGCGGCGCCGGCGGCACCGGCGGACGGCCCGGCGACGGCGGAAACGGCGCGAACGGCGACCTCAATGTCAACAACGGCGCGGGCGGAAACGGCGGAAACGGCGGTAACGCCGGCCTCGGCGGGACCGGCGGTGGCGCGGGGACAGGTTCCACACCCGGCGCCGACGGGCTCAACGGTGTCAGCAACGCCAATGGCGGCAACGGCGGCAACGGCGGAGCCGGGGCCAACGGCACCGCCGGCGCCACCCCCGCACAGGCGGGCAAGTCCGGGGGTGCGGGCGTCAACGGTGGCGCCGGCGGCAACGGCGGGGCCGGCGGCCACGGCGGAACTGACGGCGGCGACGGTGGCAACGGTGGTCGCGGCGGCGTCGGCGGCCGCGGCGGCGCCGGCGGCAACGGCACTACCGGCGACAACGCGGCGCTGCCCGGCGGCAATGGAGCGGCCGGAGGCGACGGCGGTGCCGGCGGTGACGGCGGTGCGGGCGGCAGCGGCGGTGCGGCCGGCGCCGCCCTGGCGCCGGCCGGCCACAGCGGCGTGCGCGGGGCCGGCGGCAACGGCGGCGCCGGAGGCGCCGGCGGGGCACCTGGTGACGGTGGTAACGGCGCCAACGGAGTCGCGAGCGTCAACAACGGCAACGGTGGTAACGGTGGTGCAGGCGGAGACGCCGGAGCAGGTGGCGCCGCTGGCGCGGGCGGCGCCGGTTCGGTCAACGGCGCCGCCGGGGCGGCGGGTCTGAGCACCGCCGGCGGCGGTAGCGGTGGACGCGGCGGCAACGGCGCGGACGGCGCGTCAGGAACCAATCCCTCGGGTGCGGGCATCTCCGGCGGCAACGGAGTGGCCGGCGGAGCCGGTGGCACGGGTGGCGCCGGTGGTCAAGGCGGCTTCGACGGCGGCAATGGCGGCGCAGGGGGCCACGGCGGATCGGGCGGCCGCGGCGGGGCCGGTGGCAACGGGGTCAGCGGAGCTAACGCGACGGCGCTTGGCAGCGACGGCCAATCCGGCGGCGACGGCGGCAACGGCGGAGCAGGTGGCGCCGGCGGCAACGGCGGAGCAGGCGGCGCAGCGCGCGCCTCATCCGGACACGACGGCGTCCGCGGAGCCGGCGGATCCGGCGGTGCCGGCGGATCCGGCGGCACCCCCGGCGACGGTGGCAACGGCGCCGATGGCGCACTGCCCACGGCTGCCGGCGGTGACGGTGGCGCAGGAGGCAAAGGCGGAAACGGGGGCAACGCGGGCCTGGGTGGCGTAGGCGGCGCCGGTGGTGCCGGTTCGACCGGCGGCGCAACCGGCCTGGACGGGATCAGCACTGCCAATGGCGGCAATGCCGGTAACGGCGGCAACGGCGCCGCAGGTGCCAACGGCTTAATGGCCACGAACAACGGGCAGTCCGGCGGCGCCGCCGGAAGCGGAGGCGCCGGTGGCGCGGGCGGCGTCGGAGGCCGCGGCGGCACTGATGCCGGCAATGGCGGTGCCGGCGGATCGGGCGGTAGAGGCGGTGCGGGCGGCGACGCCGGCTTCGGCGCCAACGGAGCAGCCGGTGCCGTGCCGGGCGCCGCCGGTCAGTCCGGGGGCGACGGCGGCCAGGGTGGCAACGGCGGCGCGGGCGGCAACGGTGGCCTGGGTGGCACAGCGTTGGCCGCGTCAGGAAAAGACGGCACACGTGGGATCGGCGGTAACGGCGGTAACGGCGGTAACGGCGGCCAAGCAGGCGACGGGGGAAACGGCGCGGCCGGCGCGTCGGGCGGCACCACGGGTCAAGCCGGGGGTAACGGCGGTGACGGCGGCAATGCAGGCGCATCCGGCACCGGCGGGAAAGGTGGTATGGGTTCGACCAACGGGACAGCCGGTACCAACGGGCAGTCGCCCTATCAGGGCGGCAACGGTGGTCGAGGTGGCGACGGCGGCCAGGGAGTGGGCTCTGGCTCCTTCACCGGGGGCGCCGGCGGGAACGGGGGCAACGGAGGCAAAGGAGGTAGCGCCGAATTCGGTGCTGCCGGCGGCAGCGGCGGCGGGGGTGGCCGTGGCGGTGTCAATGACAACGGTTACGGCGGGGCCGGCGGTAACGGTGGCAACGGCGGGGCCGGCGGCACCGGCACCGGCGGAACCGACGGCAATGGCGGAAGCGGTGGGGCCGGTGGAATGGGCGCCGACGGCCGCCTGGGAGCCCCCGCGACCGGGGGGGCCGGCGGTAACGGCGGCAATGGCGGCAGTAGCGGAACGACGGGACTCAATACGGCCGGGCAGGCCGGCGCCGGCGGCAACGGCGGAAACGGCGGCGCGAGCGGCAACGGCGGCAACGGCGGCAACGGCGGCACCGGCTTCGGCCATGCAAGCGGCGGAGACGCCGGTCAGGGCGGAAAAGGCGGCGACGGCACCGGCAGTGACGGTCAGGCCGGCGGCGGCAACGGAGGCCGAGGTGGAACAGGCGGTAGCGGTTACGCCGGCGCCGGCAACGGAGGCTCCGGAGGGGCCGGTGGTGCCGGCGGGCTGGGTACTAACGACATCACTGGCGGGTCCGGCGGCAGCGGCGGCGCCGGCGGCGACGGCGGCAACTCTCAGATTGGTGCGGGCGGAGCTGGTGGTGCTGGTGGTGCCGGCGGGGCCGGAGGCTTCACCAGCGGCAGCGACGACGGCCAAGGCGGCACCGGCGGTGTAGGGGGTGCCGGCGGCAACGGCGGCCAAGGATCGACCTCGGGCGGCGCCGGCGGCGCCGGCGGTAAGGGCGGCGACGGCGGCTGGTACAGCAGCGAACTCGGCGGAATCGGCGGCTACGGCGGCACCGGCGGCACCGGCGGCACCGGGGGCATCGGCGTCAACGGCGGCGGCGGCACCGGTGGAGACGGGGGCTCCGGCGGCAACGGCGGCAACCACCTCAAGAGCAACACCGGTAGCGGCGGGCATGGCGGCAACGGGGGCAACGGCGGCAAGGGAACTTTTGGTAGCGGCGGCGCCGGAGGCACCGGCTCCGGCGGCAGTTATTTCGATGGCACTGGCGGAACCGGCGGCAAAGGCGGTGCCGGCGGCGCGGGGTAGCGCCTCCGGAGCGTCATCCAACCTCTACTGTCTAACAGCCTCCACAGGGCTCCCATCGCGTCTGGAAGGTGTTTGATGTCGTCACTTCACGTAATCCCGGAGTTGCTCGCGACGGCGACGGCGGATCTGACGCGGCTCGCGTCCGAAATCAATTCCAGCAACTCGGCGACCGGGAGCCGGACGACCGCCTTGGCAGCTGCCGCGGGCGATGAGGTGTCAGTCGCGATCGCGGCGCTGTTCTCGGACCACGGTCAGCAATACCGGTTGATCAGCGCCCGGGCCGCGGAATTCCACCGCGACCTCATCACGCAACTCAGCGGCAGCACCAACAGATATTTGACTGCCGAAGCGGCCAACGTGTCGCCCCTGCAACTCGTCGAGCAAGGCCTGCTAGGAATCGTCAACGGACCCTCTGACGCCGTTCTGGGACGGCCGTTGATCGGCAACGGGGCCAACGCGACCACCCCGGGTGGCCGCGGCGGCGATGGCGGTTTGCTGTTCGGAGACGGCGGCGCAGGCGCAGCGGGAGCGGCCGGCCAGGCCGGAGGTGCCGGTGGCAGCGCCGGCCTGTGGGGTCGCGGGGGCGCCGGTGGGACCGGCGGCGCCGGCGCCAACGGCGGCGCAGGCGGGTCCGGTGGCTGGCTGGCGGGCGCCGGTGGCGCGGGTGGTGCGGGCGGCGTCGGCGTGGGCGGTGGCATCGGCGGAAGCGGTGGCGGCGGCGGAAATGCCGGGATATTCGGCGCCGGCGGCGTGGGCGGGGCGGGCGGCAGCGGTGCTGCCGGCACCCCTGGCGCTACCGCAGGTTTGGCTGGATCCGATGGCCTCACCGGGATCAACGGCGGCAATGGCGGTAACGGCTCGAACGCCGGTAACGGCGGCGCGGGCGGACTCGGCGGCGCAGGGGGGCGCGGCGGCTGGTTGATCGGCACCGGTGGCGCCGGGGGCACCGGAGGCGCCGGCGGGGCCGGCGGGGCCGGCGCGGTCGGCGGTGACGGTGGTCTGGGCGGTAACGGTTTTGCAGGCTCCGGCCAGTCGGGAGCCGCGGGCGGCAGTGGCGGTGATGGCGGCGCCGGCGGTACCGGCGGCGCCGGCGGTACTGGCGGTGTCGGCGGTGCCGGTGGATTTCTGGGCACGGCGGGTGCTGCCGGCAACGGGGGTGCGGGCGGCAACGGCGGCTTTGGTGGAGCAGCAGGCAACGGTGGCGCCGGCGGCACCGGCGCGACAGGTCTGACCGCCGGAAACGGTGGCGCCGGCGGCCAGGGCGGCAACGCCGGAGCCGGCGGCGCGGGAGGCGCCGGCGGGGCGTCCGGAGGCGCCGGCGGCCAGGCCGGGGCCCACGGGACGACGGCGGGCAACGACGGGCCCGGTACCGGCGGAAACGGCGGTAACGGTGGCGACGGGGCGAACGCCACGGTCGCCGGGGCAAGCGGTGGCGCCGGCGGAACCGGCGGTGATGCCGGGCTCGCCGGCAACGGCGGGCGAGGCGGTCGCGGCGGCGACGGGGCGCAGGGCACGCTGGGCGCGTCGAGCCTGGCGCCGGGCGGCACGGGTGCCGGCGGCGGGACCGGTGGTAGCGGCGGAAGTGGCGGCGCCGGCGGCCAGGGCGGCGCACATGCGGGCAACGGCGGTGCGGGCGGCGCCGGCGGTGTCGGCGGCAACGGCGGGGCCGGCGGTGCGGGCACCCACGGCTCGGCGGGCAGCACGGCGGGAGCTGCCGGCCAGTCGGGCGGCGACGGCGGCGCCGGCGGCGACGGCGGCACGGGCGGTAGCGGTGGCGCCGGGGGTACCGCGCTGTCGGCCTCAGGTCACAACGGTGTGCGCGGAGCCGGCGGAGACGGTGGGTCTGGTGGCGCGGGCGGCGCACCCGGCGACGGCGGCAACGGGGCCGCCGGCGCGACGGGAGTCAACAGCGGCGCCGGCGGGAACGGCGGAGCCGGCGGCAATGCCGGATCAGGCGGCAAGGGAGGTAACGGCGGAGTCGGTTCGACCAACGGCGCAACCGGAGGCGCCGGTCTGAGCACCGCCGACGGCGGCAACGGCGGCAACGGTGGCAACGGCGCCGCGGGAGCTGCTGGAACCTCGCCGAACACCCCGGGGAGTTCAGGGGGTACCGGCGGCGCAGGCGGAGTTGGCGGCAATGGTGGTGCCGGCGGTCGAGGCGGCACCGATGCGGGCAACGGCGGGCTCGGCGGGCGCGGCGGCAACGGCGGGCAGGGCGGTGTGGGCGGCACCGGCGCGAACGGTGCCAACGCCACCGCGTCAGGCGCCGACGGCGGAGCCGCGGGTGACGGCGGAACGGGCGGCAGCGGCGGGGCCGGCGGCAGCGGCGGCCTCGGCGGAAGCGCGCTGGCCGCGGCAGGCCACGACGGCGTCCGCGGTGCGGGCGGTGCCGGCGGTGCGGGCGGCGCCGGCGGTACTCCGGGCGACGGCGGCAACGGCGCCGACGGAGCTCAGGGCGTCAACAACGGCAACGGAGGCGCGGGCGGCCGCGGCGGCAACACCGGCTCGGGCGGCAGCGGTGGCGCCGGCGGGAGTGGTTCCTTGCCTGGCTTGTCCGGGCTGTCCGGGCTGAGCACCGCCAACGGCGGCGTCGGCGGCAACGGCGGCAACGGGGCTAACGGCGCCGCCGGAAGCGCCTCCGCGACGCCGGGCACCTCCGGCGGAAATGGCGGCTCGGGGGGCGCCGGGGGCGCAGGGGGCGCAGGGGGTACCGGCGGTACCGACGCGGGCAACGGCGGAGACGGGGGCCTCGGCGGTCGGGGCGGACGCGGCGGCGACGGAGGCACGGGCAGCCACGGCGCCAACGGCGCCACGGCGGGCTCTGCCGGTCAGGCCGGCGGCGATGGCGGCACCGGCGGAAACGGCGGTGTGGGTGGCAACGGCGGCGCGGGCGGCGCCGCCCTGGCAACTTCGGGCCACAGCGGCACACGGGGCGCCGGCGGCGCCGGCGGCGCCGGCGGAGGGGGCGGCACACCCGGCGACGGCGGTAACGGCGCTAACGGCACCGCCGGCGTCAACGGCGGCGACGGCGGTACCGGGGGTAGCGGCGGCAACGCCGGTGCCGGCGGCACCGGCGGCGCCGGGGGCACGGGTTCGGTCACCGGCGCGGCAGGTGCGGCGGGCCTGAGTACCGCCGACGGCGGCGCCGGCGGGGCCGGCGGCCACGGCGCGCAGGGCGCCGCGGGGTCGTCGCCAACGATCGCCGGCCAATCCGGCGGCACTGGGGCGAACGGCGGCTCGGGTGGCGCGGGTGGTTCCGGCGGACGCGGCGGGACCGACGCCGGGGATGGCGGAGCCGGTGGTCGCGGTGGTGAGGGTGGCCGGGGTGGTACCGGCGGCACGGGCGCCCCCGGCAGCAGCGCCACCGCGGTCGGGGCCGACGGCCAGGACGGCGGTAACGGCGGCGCCGGCGGCAACGGCGGCAGCGGGGGCACCGGCGGAACCGGGGGCGTGGCGGTGGCCGCAACCGGCCACAACGGTGTGCGCGGAGCTGGTGGTGCCGGCGGGGCCGGCGGTAACGGCGGGGCTCCGGGCGATGGCGGCAACGGCGCGAACGGAGCCGTCGGCCTCGCCAACGGCAGCGGCGGTAACGGCGGAAGTGGCGGCAACGCGGGAGCAGCCGGGTCAGGCGGGTTCGGCGGTGCCGGGTCCACTCCCGGCGCCGACGGATTGTCCGGGCTCAGCATCGCCAACGGCGGCGCCGGCGGCAACGGGGGTAACGGTGCCGACGGCGCCGCTGGTATCTCGCCGTCGGCTGCCGGTGTCAGCGGCGGCGCCGGCGACAACGGCGGCGCCGGCGGATCCGGCGGCAGCGGCGGCCACGGCGGCACCGACGCCGGCAACGGCGGGGCCGGCGGCAACGGCGGCACCGGCGGCCGCGGAGGTACCGGCGGCAACGGCACCCACGGCGCCAATGCCACCGCAGCCGGTGCCAACGGCCAGAGCGGTGGTGACGGCGGATCCGGCGGCAGCGGTGGTTCCGGCGGTAACGGCGGCGCGGGCGGTGCCGCACTGGCGTCTTCGGGTCAGACCGGGGTGCGCGGCACCGGCGGCAACGGCGGCGCAGGCGGCAACGGCGGGTCGCCGGGCGACGGCGGCAACGGTGCCACCGGCGGCGTCGAGGTCAACGGCGGCGCAGGCGGCAACGGCGGCAACGGCGGCAACGCCGGGGCAGCGGGAAGCGGCGGTGCGGGTGGCAAAGGCCTGACCAACGGCACGACGGGGGCGGCCGGACAGAGCACCGCCGACGGCGGCAACGGCGGCAACGGAGGCGACGGCGCGGCCGGGGCCACTGGCCTTTCGCCCTCGGTTTCCGGCGCCAACGGCGGTTCCGGTGGCACCGGCGGCGCCGGCGGTTCCGGGGGCAGCGGGGGCCACGGCGGCACCGACGCCGGCGACGGCGGCAACGGCGGAGCAGGTGGCAACGGTGGCAACGGTGGCATCGGCGGCACAGGAGCCGACGGCGCGACGGGAGGTAGCCCGGGAGCTAACGGACAGACTGGCGGTGACGGTGGCGCCGGCGGCGGCGGTGGCGCCGGCGGGAATGGCGGCAACGCCGGAAAGGCATTGTCGGCCAACGGGAACGACGGTGTTCGCGGCGCCGGCGGAGCCGGCGGTAACGGTGCCAGCGGCGGCGCCCCGGGCAAGGGGGGCGACGGCGCCACCGGCGCGACGGCCGTGAATGACCTACCCGGAGGATCGGTCGGCAACGGTGTCAACGGCGGAACCGGCGGCAACGGCGGCAACGGCGGCAACGCTGGTGTCGCCGGAGTCGGCGGAGCGGGCGGCAAAGGCCTCACCAACGGCGCGGCCGGTACGTCAGGGGCCACCCTCTACGTTGGCGGCGCAGGCGGCGCCGGCGGCACCGGCGGCGAAGGGGGCGGCTCTGGCGGCACCGGTGGCGCGGGCGGCAACGGCGGCACCGGTGGTGTCGGCGGTAGCGGGGTGACCGGCGCCGATGGTGGAGTGGGCGGCAAGGGCGGTACCGGCGGCGCCAACAACACCGGAGGCGCCGGCGGCGCCGGCGGCATCGGCGGTACCGGCGGCTCCGGCGGCCTGGGAACCAGCGGGACCAACGGCACTGGCGGCAAGGGCGGTAACGGCGGCACAGGCGGTTCGGGTGCATCCGGTCAGGGCGGTGTCGGCGGCGCCGGAGGCATCGGTGGCAGCAGCCAGGGCAACGGCGGCAACGGCGGCGACGGCGGCACCGGCGGCAATTCGGCCGCAGGTGGCCGAGGCGGCGACGGGGGCAGCGCGGCCGGATCGCTCGGCGGTAACGGCGGCAACGGCGGCAATGCCGGTGTCAGCGATGTCTTCGTCAACGGTGCCGCCGGCGGCGATGGCGGTATGGGTGGTGTCAGCACCGGCGGCAACGGCGGCAACGGCGGTAACGGCGGCAACGGCGCGGCCGGCGATGGCGCCGGGACCAGTGGCGGAGCCGGAGGCAACGGCGGAGCCGGTGGCACGGCCCCGAACCACACCGGCGGCACCGGCGGCACCGGAGGCATCGGCGGAGATGGCGGGGACGGTGGGAACGACCAGCACGGCGGAACCGGTGGCAACGGCGGCAACGGCGGTGGCGGAGGCAACGGGGCGAACGCCGGCGACGGGGGCACCGGGGGCGCCGCCGGCAACGGCGGCGACGCCGGCGGCGGCGGTGGTTTCGCCGCGCCCGCGGGCGGCAACGGCGGCCGAGGGGGCAACGGCGGCTACGCCGGCAACGGCGGCACCGACACGACCGGGATGGGCGGCAACGGAGGCGACGGCGGCAATGGTGGCGTCGGCGGCACCGGCACCGGAGTGTTTGCCGGTCAGGGCGGCTTCGGAGGCGACGGCGGGACCGGCGGCGATGGCAGCGCCGGAGGCAATGGCGGTAACGCAGGCGACGGCGGCAACGGTGGTGCCGGCAGCACCGAAGGTACGACTGGCGGCACTGGCGGTGCCGGCGGCAACGGAGGTACCGGCGGTCGGGGCGACGTCGTCGGCACTCAAGGCGCCGGCGGTACCGGTGGCAACGGCGGCCGGGGCGGCAACGGCGGCGCCAGCGGTCCCGTCACGGGTAGCCCCGGATCCGGCGGCGGAACCGGTCACCCCGGCGGAAACACAGGGGCCGGTGGTGCCGGCGGCGGCGGCGGCTCGGGAGGCCAGGGCGCACAGTGATGCGCCCGCGCAGGTGTCGCGCTAGGTGCGGTCGCCGCGACTCAGCGCGGCGCCATCCGGATGGCGCCGTCCAGACGGATCACCTCACCGTTGAGCATCGGGTTCTCGATGATGTGCACGGCCAGCGCGCCATACTCGTCCGGGTCGCCCAGCCGCGCCGGATGCGGCACCTGCTTGCCCAGCGACTTCTGCGCCTCCTCGGGAAGCGAGCCCAGCAGCGGGGTCTTGAACAGCCCCGGCGCGATCGTCACCACCCGAATGAGTTCGCGCGAGAGGTCGCGGGCAATCGGCAGCGTCATACCCACCACTCCGCCCTTGGAGGCGGAGTAGGCGGCCTGGCCGATCTGGCCGTCGAACGCCGCGACCGACGCGGTGTTGATGATCACGCCCCGCTCTTCACCCACCGGCTCCGTCTTGGCGATCCGCTCGGCCGCCAGGCGCAGCACGTTGAAGGTGCCGATCAAGTTGACCTCGACCACCTTCTTGAAGCCCTTGAGCGGGAACGGTCCGTCCTTGGACAGGGTCTTGATGGCGTTTCCAATCCCGGCGCAGTTGACGTTGATGCGCACCGGGCCCAGGGACTCGGCCAGGTCCAGAGCCTTGGCAACCCCGTCCTCGTCGGTGACGTCGGTCTGCGCGAAATGCGCCCGGTCACCCAACTCGGCGACCGCTTCCTCACCCCGCAGATCCAGCACCACGACCTGCGCCCCGGCGTCGAGCAGCCGCTTCGTAGTGGCCAGGCCCAAGCCCGAGGCTCCCCCGGTGACGACTGCGACGGCGTCCCTGATCTCCACGCCAATTACCCCTTCCGTTCGCCCAACCTACTGGTTGGTTGGGACTATACCCAGTCCGTCAGCACCGCTTCGATGTCCCCCACCGCTTGCGCCGGGTGCGGCGTATCGGCCGGGGTGCGGGAGAAGCGCGGGGCCGGCATCGGCTGCAGATGGCCGTTGACCTCGTACAACGTGTTGCGCTCGGCGATGTGTGGTTCGGTGTTGGCCTCGCCGAACGCCAGCACCGGTGTCACGCACGCGTCCGAGTCGGCGAACACCTTGGCCCAGTGGTCGCGGTCGCGGCTGCCGAACGCTTCGACCAGCCGCGCGCGCAACTCGGGCCAGCGTGCGACGTCGTTCTGCGGCGGCAGGCTGGCCGCGTCCAGTCCCAGGCCCTGAATCATCGCGGCGTAGAACTGCGGTTCGATGGCGCCGACGGCGACGTAGCGGCCGTCGGCGCATTCGTAGGTGTCGTAGTAGGGCGCGCCGCCGTCGAGCATGTTGGTGCCGCGCGCATCCGTCCACAGGCCCGAGGCCCGCATCTGCCACATCATCTGCACCAGCACGCTCGAGCCGTCGACCATCGCCGCGTCGACAACCTGCCCCTTGCCCGACGTCTGCCGCTCCCACAGGGCAGACAGGATGCCGAGCAGCAGGAACATCGAGCCGCCACCGAAGTCGCCGACCAGGTTCAGCGGCGGCACCGGCCGCTCCCCCGCCCGGCCGATGGAGTGCAGGATGCCGTTGAGCGAGATGTAGTTGATGTCGTGGCCGGCCTGCTGGCTGCGGGGACCGGTCTGGCCCCAGCCCGTCATCCGCCCGTAGATCAGGCGCTCGTTGACCTTTGCGCAGTCCTCGGGACCCAGACCGAGCCGCTCGGTGACCCCCGGGCGGTAACCCTCGATCAGCACGTCCGCCTTGGCAATCAGCTTGAGGACCAGGTCCCGGCCCTCGGCCGACTTCAGGTCGGCGGTGACGATGCGCCGGTTGCGGCTCATCGCGTCCTTGACCGGACCACTGGGACCGGGGCGGTCCACCCGGACCACATCGGCACCGAGGTCGCCCAGGATCATGGCCGCGTGCGGGCCGGGCCCGATCCCCGCCAGTTCGACAACACGTAAACCACTCAGGGGACCCGCCATGGGTGCACCGACCTTTCGTCCGCTCTGACGCCCTAACAACCGGTTGATTGCATCTTCGCAGACCCCCTTCCCCTAATGTGAATCGCATGTCCAAATCCGGAATCGCCGCTCTCGCCCCCGTCGCGGGCCTCGACGTCGAGCTGACCGACGGCGTGCTGTCGTTGACGATCAACCGACCCGACAGCCTCAACTCGCTGATCATCCCGGTCATCACGGGTCTCGCCGACGCGGTGGAGGCCGCCGCCACCGATCCCGCGGTGCGGGTGGTCCGCCTCAGCGGCGCCGGTCGCGGATTCAGTTCCGGAGCCGGCATCAGCGCCGACGACATGACCAGCGGCGGCGGGGTCCCGCCGGACGAGATCATCCTGGAGATCAACCGTCTGGTCCGGGCGATCACCGCGCTACCGCGGCCCGTGGTCGCCGTCGTGCAGGGACCGGCGGCCGGCGTCGGCGTATCCATCGCCCTGTCCTGTGACGTCGTATTGGCCTCGGAGAAGGCGTTTTTCATGCTTGCATTCACCAAGATCGGGTTGATGCCCGACGGCGGCGCGTCGGCTCTGGTGGCCGCCGCGGTCGGCCGGATCAGGGCCCTGCGGATGGCGTTGCTGCCCGAGCGGCTAACCGCGGCCGAGGCGCTGTCCTGGGGTCTGGTGAGCGCGGTCTATCCGGCCGACGACTTCGATGCCGAAGTGGACAAGGTGGTCTCGAGGTTGCTGACCGGCCCCTCCGTGGCGTTCGCCAAAACCAAGGCCGCGATCAACGCCGCCACTCTCACCGAACTCAGTCCCACCCTCGAGCGGGAGTTCGAGGGACAACGCGGCCTGCTGCAGGCGCCAGACTTCAAAGAGGGGACCCGAGCATTCCAGGAACGCCGCGCACCCAATTTCACCGACTCCTGAGTTTCAGGATTACCAATCCGTTCTCGCGTCTACTCCGAATAATTGATCAACGTGAGCGAACGGGGTGCTGTGGCGGCTGAATCGATGCATTGCTTGGTGACCGGAGCAACCGGTTACATCGGCGCCCGACTGGTGCCGCGCCTTCTCGACGAGGGCCATCGCGTCCGAGCGCTGGCACGCAATCCCGGCAAGTTGGACGGGGTGCCGTGGCGGCCGGACGTCGAGGTGGCGCGCGGTGACCTCGGCGATGTCGATTCCCTCATCGAGGCGTTCGACGGGATCGACGTCGTCTACTACCTGGTGCACTCGATGGGCGGCGGCGCAAAGGATTTCGCCGCCGAGGAAGAACGAGCGGTGCGCAACGTCGTGACGGCCGCGCGCCAGGCCGGGGTGCGCCGCATCGTCTACCTGAGCGGCCTGCATCCTGAGGACAAAGAACTCTCCCCGCACCTGCGCTCGCGCAAGGCGGTGGGCGACCACCTGATCGAGTCCGGGATCGAGACCGTGGTGCTGCAGGCCGGCGTGGTCGTCGGGTCCGGCAGCGCGTCGTTCGAGATGATCCGGCACCTCACCGACCGGCTGCCGGTGATGACCACCCCGAAGTGGGTGCACAACAAGATCCAGCCGATCGCGGTGCGCGACGTGCTGTACTACCTCGTCGCCGCCGCGACGGTGCCGGTGCCGTCGTCGCGCACCTGGGACATCGGCGGACCGGACGTGCTCGAGTACGGCGACATGATGCGGATCTACGCCGAGGTGGCGCGTCTGCACAAGCGCTACCTGATCGTGCTGCCGTTCCTGACGCCGACGATCGCGAGTCTGTGGGTGGGCACCGTGACGCCGATCCCGCCGGGGCTGGCGCGGCCGCTGATCGAGTCGCTGGAGTGTGACGCCGTGATGCACAACTCCGACATCGATTCGATCATCGAGCGACCTCCGGGCGGGCTGATGGGCTATCGGCGCGCGGTCGCCGTGGCCCTGAACCGGGCGTTCGCCGGCTTGCCGGATCCGACCTGGGACTCGCTGGAGTCCGAGCCGGCCGAGCTGTTGCCCAGCGACCCGGACTGGGCCGGCGAGATCATCTTCGACGACGTGCAGACCGCCGCGACCTCGGCCGGGCCCGACGCGCTGTGGAAAGCGGCGGAGAGCGCCGCCAACCGGGGCCGGTGGTACTCGTTCCCGCTGGCGCCGCGCCGGCGCCACTCGGCGACCCGGTGGAGCGTTGCGGAGAGCGAGCCGGGCACTGAACTGCGGCTGCGGGCCGAGGTTCGTGCCCCGGGACAGGCGTGGTTGGAGGTGACGTCGACACCCCGCCCGGACGGTGCCACCGAGTACCGGCAGCGGGCGATCTTCTACCCGCGCGGCATCCCGGGGCGCTTGTACTGGCTCCTGTTCCGGCCGCTGCACACCGCCGAGCTTCGTAAACTGGCGCGCGACGTCGTGGCCGACCTGTAGCTACAGGACGCCGAACATCGGTGGCAGTGCCAGCACCATGATCAGTCCCCAGACGAAATGGGTCAGCATCGGGGCGAGGATGCCGCCGGTGGCGCGCCGCGACAACGCGTTGACGGTGCCCAGGATCACTCCGGCGAAGCCGAGCATCGGGTTCCCGCTGGCCATGGTCGCGGCGACGTACAACACCGTGGAGATGGCAACCGGGTGGTGGCGACCCAGCGCGGTGTAGAGGGCGCCGCGGAAGAACACCTCTTCGGTGACCCCGTTGACCACCGTGATCAGCACGATAAGCAGGAACGGTCCCTGGTGCGCGTACTGCAGCACGCGGGTGATCCATGCGTCGATCGGCTGGATCTCGCGGACGATCAGGCCGCCGACCAGGAAGATGCCGCCGAGGATGAGGCCGATCGTGGTGCCGGTGATGACCGGGCGCTGGTTGCGGCCGCGCCAGCAGATCCCACCCAAGTGGAGCGGACCCGATGCGAACGCGCCGAGCAGCCACACCGCCGCCAGCGACAGCGTCAGCCAGTAGAAGCTGGCCTCGCCGGGCCGGGTCCGCAGCGAGACACCCAGGATCGCGGCACCGAGCACCAGCGTGATCGCGACGACGATGCGGCGGCGCAGCACGACGCCCGGCGGTTCATGATGCGGCACGGCGACATTGACCATCGCGCGGCGAATCTCTTGGAAGGCGCTGGGGCGGTTGGGTGTGGCGGTTTGGGTCATGCCGTGCGGATCCTCGGGGTGAGCGTTAGCAGGATGTCCAGGCTGGTACGCAACGCACCGGCAAGGGGGCCGGGGACGATGTTAACCAGTCGCAGGGTGGGCCGCACGATCGGCGGCGTGACGGTCCGGGCGAGACGGCGGATGCGCAAGGCGTCGCCGCCCGCCCAGATCGGATCGGTGTCGGCGAGGTGATGGGGGTCGGCGAGTTCGCTGACCGGCCGGGGCGGGTGCTCGGTGTGACCGCTCAGAGCCAGCGAGATCGACTCGTCGATGCCGAGCAAACCGCCGAGCGGGTCCGGCACCTTGCCCTGCAGTCCGCTGCCAGACGCACGCATCGGATGGTCCAGCGACTCCACCAGGTCCCCCGCCAGGCTGCTGGGCACCGGCAGCGCTATCGCGGCGAACAGCGACGCCATCGAGGTGTCGATGCCGGGCACGCGACACGCGGCGTGCCAGCGACCGGAGATACGGGCGTATCTCTTGAGCAGGTCCCGGTACGACGTGCTCTCCGGGCCGCTGATGTCGTAGGCGCCGGCCGGAACCACGTCCGGGTCGGCCGCGGCCACCAGGTAGTGCAGGACATCGCGGATGGAGATCGGGTCGAGGGGGTTATGCATCCAGCTCGGCATCGGCATGACCGGGAACCGGTCGCCGACGTAACGCAGGATCTCGAACGACGTCGACCCGGCTCCGATGATCAGAGCCGCCCCCAGCCACACCAGCTCCGGACCGTTCTCGACCATCAGAGACTCGGCCACCTCGGCCCGGCTGGCCAGGTGTTCGGACAGCTCTCCGTCGTCGGGCACGAATCCACCCAGGTAGACGATCCGGCGGACGCCGGCATCGCGGGCCGCCGCGGCGACGTTGGCGGCGGCGGCGTTGTCGGCCTCGCGGAAGTTGGCCTGGCCGATACCGTGTACCAGGTAATACACCACCTCGACCTGCCCGGCCGCCTCGAAGGCCGCGCGTACCGACGCGGAATCCGCCGCGTCCAGCTTGACCGTTTTAACGTCGTCCGACCATCCAAAGCGCTTGAGGCTATTAGGGTTTCGGCTGGCGGTCACCACCTCATGGTCGTCCGCCAACAGCGCCGTGACCAGGCGTGAACCCACATAGCCAGTGGCGCCTGTCACCAGAATCCGCATGTTTCCAACCTAACTGTCGCGTTCGGGGACCCTCAAAGGGCCAAAAGCCCAACGTTGCAGGGCAAGTGTCCCCAGTCAGGTACCCCAACCGGGGCGTCGGCAAATCGGTGCAGGTCAACCCCTTGGTGAACCGCCCCCGCGGCGACACCGTGACTCGCTACATGAACATCACTTCAGGGGGAAATTCGGCACCAGGTGCGCAGACACCAGTTGCCGAGAAGACGCCGTCCGTGGCGGGGGTTGCCGTGCAGTTTCCACAGCACCTCAACAGCCAGGAGGACACCATCGCCGCACTCACCGACTTCGCCGGCCCGGAATTCCGGCGTTTCGCGCTGAGCAGCGGAGTCGAGTCACGCCACACCGCGCTGCCGCTGTCGCGCTACGCAGACCTGAGCGGCTTCAGCGAGGCCAATGACGCTTTTATCGGGGTGGCGCTGGAGCTGGCCGAACAGGCGCTGCTCCGGGCGCTGGACCGGGCCGGGGTGCGTCCGTCGGAGGTCGACATCGTCTTCTCGACGACCGTCACCGGACTGGCGGTGCCGACGCTGGAAGCGCGACTGGCCAAACGGGTGGGGCTGCGCCAGGACGTCAAACGTGTTCCGCTGTTCGGCCTCGGGTGTGTGGCCGGCGCGGCCGGAGTGGCGCGGATGCACGACTATCTACGCGCTTTTCCGGACCAGGTCGGCGCGCTGTTGGCGGTCGAGTTATGTTCTCTGACCATTCAGCGCGAAGATAACTCCGTGGCCAATCTTGTGGCATCCAGTCTGTTCGGTGACGGCGCGGCCGCCGTCGTGGCGACAGGCGCCCGCCGTGCTACCGGTCGGGCCACTCGCGGCCCGAGCGTGCTGGCCACCCGCAGCCGCATCTACCCCGACACCGAAGAGGTGATGGGCTGGCAGATCGGCAGTGCCGGATTCCAGATCGTGCTGTCCGCCGATGTGGCGACGGTGGCCGAGAAATACCTCGGCGAAGACGTGCGCACGTTCCTCGCCGACCACGGGTTGACTCCCGGGGACGTGTCCACCTGGATCTGCCACCCCGGTGGGCCCCGGGTGATCGAAGCCGTGGAGAAAGGGTTGGGACTGCCCGGAGATGCGCTGGATCACACTCGAAAGTCCTTGCGCAGCAACGGTAATCTCTCGTCGGTGTCGGTGCTGGACGTGCTCGCCGCCAATATGGCCGATCCGCCGCCCGCCGGTTCGGTCGGGCTGATGATCGCAATGGGGCCGGCGTTCTGCTCGGAATTGGTGTTGCTCCGATGGTAGGACCGTATTACCTGCTGATCCTGGCGGTGGTGCTCGAACGCCTCGCCGAGCTGGTGGTGTCGCGGCGTAACGCGAAATGGTCATTTGCCCAAGGCGGCAAAGAGTTCGGCCAGCCCCACTACGTCGTCATGGTCGTTCTGCACACCGCCCTCTTGGTGGGCTGCCTGGTCGAACCCTGGGCGCTACACCGTCCGTTCATCCCGTGGCTGGGCTGGTCGATGGTGGCTGTACTGGCGCTGTGTCAGGGTCTGCGCTGGTGGTGCATCACGTCGCTGGGCAAGCGATGGAACACCCGGGTGATCGTGCTGCCGCACGAACCTCTGGTGAAGAAGGGACCCTACCGGTTCCTGCACCACCCGAATTATGTTGCGGTGGTGGTCGAAGGCGTCGCGTTGCCGATGGTGCACACCGCTTGGCTGACCGCGGTCATCTTCACGGTGGCCAACGCCGCGTTGCTGACGGTCCGGTTGCGGGTCGAGAACTCGGTGCTGGGCTACGCATGACGGATTACGACGCCGATCTGCTGGTGGTCGGGGGCGGACCCGGCGGGCTGGCCACCGCGTTGCACGCGCGCGGGCAAGGGCTTTCGGTGATCGTGGCCGAGCCGCGGGAAGGCCCTATCGACAAGGCGTGCGGGGAAGGTCTGATGCCCGGCGGGCTGGCCGAACTGACCTCCCTCGGTGTCGATCCGGCTGGGATGCCGTTCCGCGGAATCGCTTATGCCAGTGAACATCGCCGGGCCGAGGCGCTGTTCCGCACCGGTCCGGGCCGAGGGGTCCGACGTACCACCCTGCACGCGGCGCTGGAGGCGCGCGCGAAAGAGGTTGACACCGAATGGATTCGGACCAAGGTCACTGCGGTCGAGCAGGACGCGCACGGCGTGTCGGCTGCGGGCGTGAGGACCAGGTGGCTGGTGGGCGCCGATGGACTGCATTCGACGGTGCGGCGGGCCGTCGGGATCGCCGCGACGCGCGGGACACCGCGCCGGCACGGACTGCGCTGGCACTACCGGGTTCCGGCGTGGTCGGAGTTCGTCGAAGTGCACTGGTCGCGGTGGGGCGAGGCTTACGTAACGCCGGTGGAACCCGATCTGGTGGGTGTGGCGATCCTGTCCCGCCAGCGCCCCGAACTCGGCTGGTTCCCTTGGCTGGCAGAGCATTTGGACGGCGCCGACCGGACGCCGGCGCGCGGTTGCGGCCCGCTGCGGCAGGTGGTCACGCGCCGGGTCGCCGGCCGGGTGCTGCTGGTCGGCGACGCCGCCGGCTACGAGGACGCGCTGACCGGGGAAGGCATCAGCCTCGCCGTCAAACAGGCTGCCGCCGCGATCGGGGCCCTCGTCGATGGCACGCCGCAGGCCTACGAACGCGCCTGGCACAAGGTGACCCGCGACTACCGGCTGCTCACCCGCGGTCTGGTGCTGGCCAGCACTCCCCGCCCGGTGCGCCGCGCCCTGGTGCCGGCGTGCGCCGCGTTGCCGCCCTTGTTCCAGTGGGGCGTCAACGTCCTGGCGTCGTGACTGGCCACCTCTCCCCGCGAGCAGACGCAAAATCGCCTCATTTCGGCACGAAATGGGCGATTTTGCGTCTGCTCGCGGGGGGTAGCTAGCGCGCTTTCCAGACGGGATCGCGCTTCTCGGCGAACGCCAACGGGCCTTCGCGGGCGTCCTCTGACCTGATCAGCGAACGCATTTCGCGCATGGTGCGGTCCCAGCCGACTTCCTCGGCAGTGATCACACCCTCGTCGACGCCGTAGGCGATGCGCTTGCTGGCCTGCACCGACAACGGCGCATTACCCGTCACCCGCGCGGCCAGCGTCAGGGCGGCATCGAGCACCGAACCCTCCTTGACCACCTGGTTGATCAGGCCCCACTCGTAGGCGTCGGACGCCGTGAGCGGCTCACCGGTCAGCAGCAACTCCATCGCGACCTTGTGCGGCAGCTGGTCCATGATCCGGAACACACCGCCGGCCGCGGCGATCAACCCGCGCTTGACCTCCGGCAGCCCGAACTGGGCGCGCTCGTCGGCTACCACCAGGTCACTGGCCAGCGCCAACTCGGTGCCGCCGCCCAGCGCGGTCCCGTTGACCGCCGCGACGGTGGGCTTGTCGATGAAGTGGTGCACATAGCCGGCGAAGCCCCACTCCGGACGGTCCGGGTGGTAGATGTTCTCCCGCCGCGAGATCGCCTTGAGGTCCGCGCCGGCGCAGAACGACTTGTCGCCTGCGCCGGTGATCACCACCGCCCGCACGTCGGGATCGAGCTGGGCATCCGCCAGCGCGTTCCCGACTCCGATGCTGACCGCGCCGTTGACCGCGTTGCGTGCTTCGGGCCGGTTGATGGTGATGATCATGACGTTGCCGCGGCGCTCGACCAGAGCGCCGGGCGCTTCCGTCATAGCAGCTCCAGGATGGTGGCGTTGGCCTGTCCGCCGCCCTCGCACATGGTCTGCAGGCCGTACTGAATTCCCTTGTCCCGCATGTGGTACAGCAGGGTGGTCATGATGCGGGCACCGGAGCCGCCGAGCGGGTGGCCGAGCGCGATCGCCCCGCCGTTGGGGTTCAGCTTGCTCTCGTCGGCGCCGATGTCTTTCAGCCAGGCCAGCGGAACGGGCGCGAACGCCTCGTTGACCTCGTAGGCGCCGATGTCGCCGATCGACAGGCCGGAGCGCTTGAGCACCTTCTGGGTCGCCGGGATGGGCGCGGTCAGCATGATCACCGGGTCCGCCCCGGCCAGCGTTGCCGTGTGCACCTTGGCGATGGGCTTCATGCCCAGTTCCTTGGCCTTCTCGGCGGACATGAACAGCAGTGCGGCCGATCCGTCGGAGATCTGCGAGGAGTTGCCGGCGTGGATCACGCCGTCCTCCTTGAACGCCGGCTTGAGCGACGCCATCTTCTCCATCGGGGTGCCGCGGCGGATGCCCTCGTCCTTGAGAACCACATTTCCTTCGGCGTCTTTGATGCCGACGATCTGGTCATCGAAAGCACCGGCATCCTGTGCGGCAGCGGCCTTTTCGTGCGAGTCCAGGGAGAACTGGTCCAGGTCCAGACGGGAGAAGCCCCACTGCTCGGCGATCATCTCCGCGCCGATGCCCTGGTTGGGTATCTTGCCCTCGTAGCGGGTCAGGAAACTTTCGGGGTAGGGCCGGCCGCCGTTGGCCAGGGACGCGCCCATCGGAGTGCGTGACATCGACTCGACGCCGCCGGCGACCACCACGTCGTAGTGACCGGCAATCACGCCGGCCGCGGCGAAGTGCACCGACTGCTGGCTGGAACCGCACTGGCGGTCCACCGTCACGCCGGGCACGGTCTCGGGCCAGCCTGCGGCCAGCAACGCGGTCCGGCCGATGTCGAGAGCCTGCTCGCCGGCCTGCATGACGCAGCCCCAGATGACGTCGTCGACGAGTTCGGGGTCGACGCCCGCTTTGGTGACCAGACCGTTGAGGACCTGCGCAGACAGGTCGGCCGGGTGCACCCCGGACAGTCCTCCGTTGCGTTTGCCGACGGCCGAACGCACTGCCTCGACGATGACTGCTTCAGCCATGAGTATGTCTCCTTTGACAAAACGTATTTAGTTCGATTGTCAACCATCCGGTTGGGAGGGCGCGGGCCGGGGTGCCGTTTAGCTATAGAACCTATGCATCCGGCCCGGTGGCAGCGCCGGCGGCCCGACCTTCCCGAACTCTTCGCGCAACCGCTCGAGACCGACGCGCGTCAGTCGCGATTGAAGACGATGAACAGGCCGGTGATCAGATCGTCTCGAGCGACGATGTAGTTGGTGAGGACCAGTTCGTCGGGTAGGCCCGTCTTGTCGAAGTCACCGTCGTAGCGGGCTCGAAGTACGGTCAGCCCAGAGCGGTCATCGGTGTCCAGCACCTCCATGGTCACGCGGTCGCCGACGATCTCCGCGGCCACCCAGCCGCGGATGGCTTCCGGGTCGGCGAATTCGCGCTGGTTGTCGTTGACGACCGCGTCGGGGGCGAACGTCCGCATGACGGCGTCGATGCTGAAAGCGTTGACGGCTTCGACATAACGTTGGGCGACGGAGTGCGTGTGCGTAGTCATGCACCAACCGTGGACGCCGACGCCACAGGAGAGTCAAGGCGGTTTGGCGGCCTTGACTCTCCCGCGACGGGAGACTTCACAATGAGCCGATGACCACCGGTATATCGATTGGCGACTTCTCCCGGATGACGCAGTTGCCGGTCAAGACGCTGCGCCACTACCACGACGTCGGGTTGCTCGAACCCCATCGTGTCGATCCGGCCACCGGCTACCGGTACTACAGCACCGATCAGGCGCCGACCGCCCAGGTCATAAGACGGCTACGCGACCTCGGGATGCCGTTGGCCGACGTTCGCGCCGTCCTCGTTTCCGCACCGGCCGACCGGAACGCACTCATCAGCGCTCACCTGGTACGCCTGGAAGACCAGCTCGCCGCAACGCGGAGCGCCGTGGAATCGCTGCGGGCCATTCTCGATGCCCCGGCTCGCGATTCGCGGATCGAACACCGCACCGTCGCCGACACCCCCGCCGCCGCGATCACCGCGACCGTCGATCGCGACGATCTGCTGCCCTGGTGGCAAGGTGCGGTGGGCGAACTGCGGGCGACGGTGCAGGCCGACCGTCGGCTCACGCCGACCGGGGTGCCCGGGGCCTTGTTCGACTTCGACATCTTCGCCGGCGACCGGGGCGGGACGACCGTGTTCATCCCGGTCGCCGGGGAGGTGCGAGCGGTCGGGCGGGTGACGCCGATGACCATTCCGGCAGCCGAATTGGTGGTCATCTCACATCACGGTCCGCACGACGACGTCGACGTCCACTACAGCGCGCTGGGCGAGTACGCGACCCGCCACGAGATCAGCATCGAGGGCCCGCTGCGCGAGTACTACGACCGGTTCTCCTGGGACACAGACGATTCCACGCACTGGGCGACCTTGCTGTGCTGGCCGGTCTTTCGGGCCGACGCATGACCACGCTGCAGGGCCGGCGCGCGGTCGTCACCGGGGGCACCAAGGGGACCGGCGCCGCGGTCACCGCCTGGCTGCGTTCGCGGGGCGTGCGCGTCACCGCGGTGGCCCGCCAACCCGGCCCCGAAACAGAGGATTTCATCGCCGCGGACCTGTCCGCGGCGGCCGGAGTGGAGCAGGTGGCGGCTCAGATCCGTGAACGCGGCGGACTCGACATCCTGGTGCATGTGGCAGGCGGATCCGGTGCACCCTCGGGCGGCTTCGCCGCACTCGACGACCGGCACTGGGCCGACGAGCTCAACCTCAACCTGCTGGCCGCGGTCCGCCTGGACCGTGCGTTGCTGCCCATGATGATCGAAGCGGGCGCGGGTTCCGTCGTGCACATCGGCTCGATTCAGAGCAGGATGCCACTTTTCGACGGCACCCTGGGGTACGCCGCGGCCAAGGCCGCGCTGCGCGCGTACAGCAAGGGTCTGGCGAACGAGCTGGCGCCCATAGGCATTCGCGTCAACACGGTGTCGCCGGGGTTCATCCGGACCACCGCCGCCGAGGATCTCATCACCCGGATCGCCGCTGCCGGCGACGGCGACCGCGACGCCGCCCTGCAATCGATGATGAACGCGCTCGGCGGCATTCCTCTCGGTCGGCCCGCCCGCCCCGACGAAGTAGCCGCGGTCGTGGGCTTTCTCGTCTCCGATGCCGCGGCCGCGGTGGTCGGTGCCGACATCGTGGTCGACGGCGGCACCGTACCGACCGTGTGAACTCAGCGGGATGCCTGCCACTGCGCGATCCGCCGCCGGCGATACTTGCGCTCGGGCTCGCTGACCGCCTCGGTGAGCGACGCCTGCGTCGCCGCCACCGCTTCGCCGAATCGGCCTTGGCGAGAGAGCAATTCGCCGCGTACGGCATGCCAGCGCTGGTCCGGTTCCAGGGGCGTCAGCGCCTGCAGTCCCGCTGCTGGCCCATCTCGTTCGGCGAGCGCGACCGCTCGGGCCAGGGCGACGGGAGCACTGGGCCGGACCGACATGAGCAGGTCGTAGAGCCGGACGATCTCGGCCCAGTCGGTGCTCTGATACGAGGTCGCCCTGGCGTGCTCGGCGGCGATGGCGGCCTGCAGCTGGTAAGGGTCGGCGACGGCCCCGGTGCGCCGCAACGAATCATTCAGCAGTCCGAGCGCTTCAGCGATCGCGGCCCCGTTCCACAACGAACGGTTCTGTTCGGACAGCGGTATCGGCTCCCCCGCCTCGTCGACCCGCGCCGCCCGCCGGGATTCGGTCAGCAACTGCAGCGCCAACACCGCCATCGGTGAGGGCTCGTCCGGCATCAGGTTATGAACCAGGCGCGCCAGTCGCAGCGCCTCGCGGGTGCCGTCGACGTCGGTCAACCGGTCCCCGCCGGCCGCGGTGTGCGCGATCGTGTAGGACGCGTGCAGCACCGCGCACACCGCCGCCAGGCGAGCGGGCAGTTCTTCATCGGCAGGCACGCGGTACGGGATCGCCGCGGTGGCGATCTTTTTCCGTGTCCGGGTGAGGCGCTTGGCAACCGCGGCTTCACTCGTCAACAGCACCGCCGCGATCTGCGCCGGCGAGAGTCCGCACAAGGTGCGCAGCGCCAGGGTCACCTGGGCGTCCAACGCCAGCGCCGGATGGCAGCAGGTGAAGATCAGCCGCAGCCGGTCGTCGGCCACCACACTCTCGGGCGGCAGGTCCGGCACGGTGAGTTCCACGCTGGCACGCTCCTTCTGCGCCCGGGCGCCTTCGCGGCGCAGCAGATCGATCGCAACCCGCCGCGCGGTCACCGTGAGCCAGGCGCGTGGCTCGTCAGGCACCCCGGTGCGGGGCCACTCCCGCAAAGCCCGCAGCGCGGCTTCCTGCACCGCGTCTTCGGCGATAACCAGCGAGCCGACCGTCCGGATGAGGGTCGCCAGAATGCGCGTGCCCTCCATCCGGACGGTTTCGGCGAGCGCGGCGTCGGTATCCGTCACCGACGGGATGACTAACCGCCGAACTCGATCACGGGCCGCACTTCGACGGCGCCGTCCCAGGCCGCTGGGATCTCGGCCGCGATGCGCAGTGCCTCGTCCAGGTCGGCCGCCTCGATCAGGTAGAACCCGGTCAGGGCTTCCTTGGTCTCGGCGTACGGGCCGTCGCTGGTGACCACGTCACCGCCGCGGGCGCCGCTGACCCGCACGGTGGTCGCGGTGCCGGTGGGATAGAGCGCGGCGCCGCCGCGGATCGCGGCACCGTGGTCCTGGCCGAATTTCATGTATTCGGCCATGTCACCGGCCTGTTCAGGCGCCGACCAGTCGACGTCCCGGGTGTAGGTGAGTGCGGCGTATTGCGGCATGGTGTCCTCCTGTACCGATCATGATCCGGGCATTTCCCGATCTCACCAAGAGGACGAACGAAGCAGGGCCGAATAGGACAAACCTGCCCGGAAATTATCCGACCGGGTAGCCCACCGACTTGATCTCGGTGTACTGGTCGAATCCGGCGATGCCGTTCTGCCGTCCGACGCCGCTCTGCTTGTAGCCACCGAACGGTACGTCCGCGCCGTACGGCGCACCGCCGTTGACGCCGATAAAGCCTGCCTTGATCCGCCGCGCCACCGCCAGCGAGTGCTCCAGCGAACCCGACATCACGTTGCCGGCCAGGCCGTAAACGCTGTCGTTGGCAATCCGGATCGCGTCCTCCTCGTCGTCGAAGGGGATGACCGAGAGCACCGGGCCGAAGATCTCCTCCTGCGCGATCGTCATGGAGTTGTCGACGTCGACGAAAAGCGTTGGGCGGACGAAGAATCCCTTGTCGAATCCGGTTTCCGCGTCCGGCCCGCCGACCAGCGCGGTGGCCCCTTCTTCGACGCCCTTGCGGATGTACCCCATGACCCGGTCGCGCTGGCGCTCGGAAATCACCGGGCCGCACAGGGTTCCGGGATCCTGGGGGTCACCGCAGGTGACGTTCTCGTAGATGCTCTTGAGGATCGCCACACCTTCGTCGTAGCGCGACCGCGGCAGCAGCATCCGGGTCGGATTGGCGCAGCCCTGGCCGGCGTGCATGCACGGGGCGATGCCGATTGCGCAGGCCAGCCCGAAATCGGCGTCCTCGAGAACGATGGTGGCCGACTTGCCGCCCAGTTCGAGGAACAGCCGCTTCATGGTGGCGGCGCCCTTCTCCATGATCCGTTTGCCCACCACCGTCGAGCCGGTGAACGAGATCAGGTCGACCTTGGGTGAGAGCGTAAGCTCCTCTCCCACAAAGTGATCGGACGCTGTGACCACGTTGACCACGCCGGCGGGGATATCGGTTTTCTCGGCGATCAGCCGGCCTAACCGGGTGGCGTTGAAGGGAGTGTTGGGCGCCGGTTTGAGTACGACCGTGTTGCCGGTGCCCAGGGCCTGTCCGAGCTTGTTCAGGGTGACCTCGAACGGGAAGTTCCACGGCACGATCGCCCCGACCACGCCCACAGGTTCGCGCCACTGCCTGATGGACGTGTTGGCGCCGGTCAGGCTGATCACCCGGTCGCCGAGATCGGTTTCCCACGGGTAGTCGTCGATCAGCCGGGCCGGGTACCTCAGCCCGTCCTGGAGCGGGGCGTCCAGCTGCGGCCCGAACGTGATCGCGCGCGGCGACCCGACCTCGAGGATGAGCTCCTCGCGCAGCTCCTCCTTCTCCTCCTCGATCGCGTCGTGCAACTGCAGCAGACAGCGCTTGCGCAACTCGCGGTTGGTCGACCAGTCGGTCTCGTCGAAGGCGCGCCGGGCGGCGTCGATGGCCCGGTGCATGTCCTCCTTCGAAGCGTCGGCGACCTCACCGAGGGACTCCTCGGTCGCCGGGTTGATGTTGGTGAACGTGCCGGCCTGGCCGTCGACGAGCTTGCCGTCGATCATCATCTTCGGCTCGAACCGGACCTTTACAGTGTCAGCCATATTTGTTCAGCTCTCTTTTGATAAGGCGCTGGTGAGAGCGCCGGGACGTAAACGGCCACCCGTTAGACAGTAACTCTACGGTGAGCCTTACCGGAAAGCACCCAATGACCTATCGGGGATCGAAGAGGACGGGTACCGACGTAGGCGACCGGAACACCTGCCCACGGATGTGCGGGTCGTGAGCATCGGGATCCAGCCGCAGGTTGGGCAGCCGGTCCAGCAGCAGGTTGATCGCCGTTCGCATCTCCAGGCGCGCCAGGTGCATGCCCAGGCAGACGTGGACGCCGTGCCCCCAACCCAGATGGGCCCTGGCCTGCCGGTGGATGTCGAACCGGTCGGGATCGGGATAGCGATCCTCCTGACGATTCGCCGAACCCAGCATCGGCATCACCGTGGCGCCGGCCGGGATCGCCACCCCGCCGAGTTCGGTGTCGCGGGTGGCCACCCGGGTGATGGTGAGCAGCGGCGGTTCCCAGCGCACGCCCTCTTCGATCGCCTGCGGCAGCAGCGACCGGTCCGCCCGGATCGCGTCGAGTTGCCCGGGATCGGACAGCAGCGCCAGCAGCAGGCTGCCCAGCGACCGGTACGTCGTCTCCACTCCGGCAGGCAGCAAGAGCCGCAGGAACGAGAAGATCTCCTCGTCGGCGAGCTTCTGTCCGTCGATCTCGGCCGCCGCCAGGGCGCTGATGAGGTCATCCTTCGGCTCGGCGCGCCGGGCTTCCAGGATGGGCGCGAAGTACTCGCACAGCGCCGCCGCGGCCGCCAGCCCGCGTTCGGGGTTCATCAGCCAACTCAGCAGCGAGATCGACCAGCGCTGGAACTGGGGGTAGTCCTGTTCCGGCAGGCCCAGCAGGCCCGCGATGATCTGGCTCGGATAGTCGAAGGTGAACTCCTTGACCAGGTCTGCCCTGCCATGGGGGGCGAAGTTGTCGATCAGGCTGTTCGCCACCCGGGCCACCAGTTCGTCCTGCCAGCGTGCCAATGATTTCTGCGAGAAGGCTTTTGACACCAGCGAGCGCAGCCGGCCGTGCACCGGTTCGTCCATCCCGAGCATGACGCCCTCGCCCAGCACCGGGCCGAACGCGGCGATGACGGCCGCCGAGGAGAACGTCTCGTTGTCCCGCAGCATCTGCTGGACGTCCTCGTGGCGATACACGATGAACATCGGCAGCGACTCCTCGTGCGGCAGCGCGCCAGAGGTTTCCAGCCGTTGCACCGGTTCCTCGCGGCGCAACCGCGCCAACTCGGTGTACGGGTCGCGCACGTCGCCGGAAATCGCGTCGTCGAAGGCGCCGAAGTCTTCCAGATCGTCGAATAGCTGCTCCATTGTCAGTCCCCTTCAGTCCCCTTGTTATTGGCCGCATTTCGCGTTGCGACAACTGCCGCGAGGCGATTCAGCACCGGCTGCGGAAGAACACGCGCAGTGAGAACCATCGCTCGTTGTCCAGCCGTCAACGGGTACGCCCCGCCCCGCATCGACCCCCGCTTCGGTATGCCCAACACCAGCCGGGAGAGGTGGTGCATGCCCGCGGCGGGCAGCACCCTGTTGAGCGCCAACAGCATTGAGGCATCCGGACCCACCCCGCGGCGACGGAACGGCTTCGTGTCGTTGAGGGCCTTGAGAAGTCCGTCGGCGAACCGCTCGGGTGGCCTGGCAAGCCGCATCGCCAACCTGCCCCGGGTGTCCATCGTGTTGTGCAGCCGGGCGTAGGGGCCGGCGAAGTCGCGGTCGTCGGTGGTGCCGGCGTCGGTGATGATCTCGGTGTCGTAGGTGCCGGTCACCAACACCGTGACACCGAGACCGAACGGCGCGATCTCGCACGCCATCGACTCGCCCCAGCGCTCCAGGGCCCCCTTGGCCGCCGAGTACGGCGCGGTGGCCGGCTGGCCGCGTACCCCGGCCGCGCTGGACACCAGGACGATGCGGCCTTCGCCCGCGGCCCGCATAGCAGGCAGCAGCGCCTGGGTGAGCGTGACGGGACCCAGCACACTGGTGGCGAACATCTTCTGCCACAATGCCGTATCCGTCTCCTCGACGACTCCGGCGGCAGAGATCCCGGCGTTGTGCACCAACCCGTAAGGGGTGCCCACCGCTGCGTCGATGGCCTTCGCCGCCGCGGAGATCGAGGCGGCGTCGGTGAGGTCGAGCTGCACGGGGATCAGCCGTGGGTCATCGTCGGCCGCTCCGGTCGCCTTCTGCAGCAACGGAAATGCCCGCTCCGGGCTGCGCATGGCCGCCACCACCCGCCATCCGTCGCGATAGAGCCGATCCGCCGAGGCGAAACCCAGTCCGCGGGAAGCGCCGGTGATGACGACGCTGCGCGGCTCACCCATGCTGACCGGGTGTTGCGCAGGCACCCACGCCGGGCGGCGGCGGATCGACGTGCGGCCGCCCGTCGGGCTCCCCGCTTGCCCAGGTCGACCAGATGCCGACGGAGTACGGACCCTGGGCACCGGCCTTCTCGTAAAAGCCCTGCGGATCATAGACTTTGGCCTCGGGGAAGGGCCACGGGCAGGCGACCGACGTCGCCGCGTGGCTTACCTTGATAGCCCAGAACCAGGCCCCGTAGGCGAAATACGACACGTTGATGATCGCGAACATCACCAGGAAGGTGCCGAGCACCGGGCGACGCGGAAATAGTCTGGCCTTGGCGGCGAGCTTCTCCGCTACCGATCTCCCGGTGTCGTCGCGGTAGCACAGGATCGCCGCGGGCACCATCACGAACGTCACCGAGAAGGACTCCCAGATCAGCGGGAACTGGAATGTCGTGCCGGTGAACACCGAGCCCCAGGGAATCACCTGGGAATAGATGTACATCCCCCAGTGGATCAGCGTGTTCTCCAGGAACGCGTCCATGACGAAGCCGATCACACACGTGATCAGCCCCAGGCTGACCAACGGATGTTTCGACACGAAATGTTCTGGGCTCCTTCGGGCCTGCAGTTTGCGCAGGATCCATACCGCCGGGAAGTAGGGGCCGAAGTAGAACATCACGTAGCCGAACACGACGAACGGCTCCACCGTCGGCGACAGGGACACCAGCGGCCAGGACTCCGGCCAGTGGATCAGATCGGGGTTGTAAACCGCGAAGGGCGCCCAGTTCATGATCGGGTCCTGCCAGACGATCAGCGTCGTGCACAGGAACATCAGCATCGCGGGACTACCCGGATTCCGCCGCCAGCCTCTGACGAATACCGCCAGCAGCACGATCAGCGCCACCGCGGTGGCACCGTCCAGGAACGTGATGTAGTCCAGCCCGAACATGAACTCGACGGGACGGGGACGGCCCTGCACATTGGGGTTGGCGACGCGCGGGTCCAGGGCGGTCCGGCAGTTGACGACGAAGAACAGCGCGAACGCCGCCAGCGCGAACGCCGCAATCCACCTGCCCCAGTTCCGTTTTCCGCGTCGGTCCGCCGGGGCCGGCTGGTCTGTTCGTACCGGTGCGGTCATGTCGTCAGCCGTCCTCTCCGAAGCGGTCAACCAAGTGGGAGTTGACGCCGTCGGCGTCGAGGGTGCGCGCCACCAGATAGCCCGCGCCCATCCAGGCCCGGCGGGTCCACTTGCCGAACGACACCCGGGTGCCGGGAGCGCCGGACGCGGCCGGCAGCATCTTGACCCGTTCCAACGCCTCTTTCACGCCGCGGGGGCTCAATGGATGCGCGTCGCTGAAGGCGCGCACCAACGTCGCCGCGACGTCACGATTCACCACCGTCACGCAGAATTCGGGCCGACTGCCGTCGTACTTCGCCGCGTAGGCGTCCAGGAATTCCTGCCCGATCTTGTTCGCCTCGTCGTACTGGTCGACTCCGGTCCAGCCCATGAACGCGTTCCACATGATCGGGTTGACCCACGCGTTCTGCCACGCAGTGGTGGTGAACCGGGGCGGGTCCCAACCGAGCGATTCGAGCGCCGGGTTGATGAACACGATCCCGAACCCGAATCCCAGGTGCACGATCGCCTCGGACTTCGCCTGGTGCAGCGTCTGAACCGCAGCGTTGATGTCTTGGGCGGTCTGGGCGATCGAAACTTCGGCCACGATGCGAATACCTTTGCGCCGACAGGCGCTTCGCAGATTCTTCAGATAGCTCTCACCGATCAGGCTCTGCTCGACCAGCACGCCGATCTCGGAAAGCTCTCGTTTGGCGACCAGGTCGGCCAGGAAGATAGGCTCATCGGTCATCGAACCTTGCGGGAAGGCGAAGGTCCATTCTCCCAGCCAGTCGTCGGTGCCGGTCACGCTGATAGCCGGAACCCTGAACCGTTCCTCGATCGCTTCGCGCAACGGCACGCAGTTGTCGGTGATGTTCGGGCCGAAGACCACCAGACAGCCTTCATCGACCAGTTCGCCGTACGCGTCGATCACCGCCTTCACCGAACCTTTGGGCAGGCCCTCCACTTCGCGATAGATCATCTGCACCGGGCGGTCCATCTCACCCTGGGCAAGTGCTTCTTCGAAAATGAGGGCGAACGTCTGAGTGAACGAGGCGAACAGGTCCTCCGGAAATCCCTGCGGGAGCTTGAAGTCCATCAGGTAGCCGACCTTGATCGGCTCCGCGGTGCTCTCGTAGGACATATGACCTCCCTGGCTCGCTACTCCCCGCAGGACGAGATGAGACCTAATATTTGTTCAGACGGTAGCCGCGGTGATAGACAGCGTCAATCATCGGCCGGATCCGCCCTGGCCCAGATAGACCTCGATCATCTCGCCAAGAGCCCTACCTACCGCCACGTCATCGGTCAGTGGACCAGCGATCGCGGCGCGGGCCGCCTCCGCCATGCCCAGCCCCTCCGCGATGAGGCGGCCCGCGGCGATCAGCACCCGGGTCGACGCGACCTCGCGCAGTCCTCCGGTCTCCAGGCGGCGGACAGCCTGGCCGAACCGAACCAGTTCCGCGGCGGTCGCGGCGTCCACACCCGCCTCGTGAGCGACGATGTCCTGCTCGATATCGGCTGTCGGGAAACCGAATTCGAGAGCGACCATGCGCTGACGGGTGGAGTCCTTGAGGTCCTTCAACACGCTCTGATAGCCGGGGTTGTAGGACACCACGAGTCCGAATCCAGGTGCCGCGTCCAGCGTGACGCCGAGGCGCTCGATGGGCAGCTGACGCCGGTGATCGGCGAGCGGATGCAGTACCACGGTGGTGTCCTGGCGGGCTTCCACCACTTCGTCGAGATAGCAGATCGCGCCCTCGCGTACGGCTCTGGTGAGCGGACCATCTACCCACACGGTCTCGTCGCCCTGCAGGAGATAGCGACCGACCAGGTCGGCGGTGGTGAGATCGTCGTGGCACGCCACGGTGATCAGGTCCCGGCCGAGGTCGTACGCCATCGCCTCGACGAAACGGGTTTTGCCGCAACCCGTAGGCCCCTTCAGAAGGACGGTGAGGTGCTGTCGGTAGGCGGCCTTGAAGACGGCCTCTTCATTGCCGACCGCCCGGTAGTAGGGCCGCATCTGCTCCGCCTGTTGTCGAGAGGCGTTCTGACCGGCGCGCGCGGCGAGTGCGAAATCGTGGGCCATGACCTCCCTGCTGCCTTCCTTTCTGTGATTGCCCGGAGACTATCCGGAACAGATGTTTGTTTTCAAGGGTGACGAAGCGGCCGTTGGCTTTCGGCGCACCTCCGCCGAGCGCAGGGCGGACCGGAACAGTGGGCCGACGACACCGCCGAGCTGGTCGGGGCGGGCGATCAACGCGTGTGCGGTGCTGCCGAACACCCGGCGCAGGGATGGCACATCGGTTCCGGCTCCGATCGTCAGGCACACACAGCCGGTGCCCCGGCGGCGGGCCTCGGTCAGCGCGCGGCGGGCATCCGCGGCACCGTAAGGCCGCTCGTATCCGTGGTCGTAGGCCAGGCCGTCCGACAGCACCACCAACAACCGCCGCGCGGTACCGCCTTGAGACTCCAAGACCGTCGAACCGTGGCGGATGGCGGCGCCCAGCCGCGAGTACGCACCCGGTTCCAGACTGTTCAGCCGCCTGATGACCCGAGCGTCGAGGTGATCGTCGAAACGCTTGACGGGGATCATGCTGACCGCTCCCCTGCCCTGCGAGTAGTACGCGTAGAGGGCCAGCCGGTCGCCCAGATCATGCAGCGCCACAGCGAGATTGGCGACGGCAGCGCGCTGTTGCTCGTGCACCGTGCGTCCCGCAGTTCCCGGCTCGGCCGCCGACCCCGACACGTCGAGCAGCAGCAGCACCGACAGGTCCCGCCGTCTGCGCAGGCTGTCGAGATACACCGCCTCGTCGGTTACCGCCCCGGCCAGGACGTCGACGCGCGCTTCGACGGCGGCGTCGATGTCGATGTCGTCGCCCTGGGACTGGCGGTGACGACGGTGCAGCCCCATGCCCAGCCGCGACAACGGGCGTCGCACGCCGATCGCCGCGTCGATCTCCTGGGTTGCCGTCGGGTCGATCGTGGGCTCGACCTCCCGCACGGTGCACCATGCGGAGCGGTAGCGCTTGCGGGTGACGTCCCATTCCGGGTACCGAACGCCGTCCGATTGAGCGGCCCGGTCGTCGGTTTCCTCGCTCGAGGTTGCGGCCAGCGATGTTAGGGCGCGCAAACCCCTTCTGCCGGACTCTGTTCGGTGCGTCGGGCTGTCCGACCCGGGCGGGCCGGCGCCGCTGCCGGTCTTGCGCGCCGACGAAAGCATCTTCTTCAGCCACTTGCCGATGAAGCCGCCTCCACCCACTGGGCTGGTGAACAGATCCGGATCGTCGGAGTCGTCCGTCTCACCGTCATCGAGCTCGTCCAGTTGGCGCGCCCTGTCACTTCGCGGAACATGTTGTGGCGCAGCCGGATCCTGTTGTGCGGCCACCCAAGCGTGGATGGCCAGTACCTTCGACGGGCGGATCACGCCGAATGCCGCCTGCTCATCGATCGCCTCCCGTCCGCCGGCCATTCTCAGCGACCGTTGCGGCGAGTCGCTGCGGCCCGCGATCTCGCGACTTCCCAGCGCCATCAAGGGGCGCGGAAGCAGATCGGCATTGGCGACCACGGCGCGGTGACCCTCGATCGCCAGATAGCGCCTGGCCAATCGACCATGCCGGACCAGGGACCGCATCACGTCCGGATCCAGGCTGCCCGCGGCGATCAGCGAGGCCTGCACCGCCACCGCCTCCAACCGGGCCCGGGCTGCGATGGAGCCGTCCACATAAATCGTCTGACCGTCCGTCCAGGCAGATTGGCCGGGTGGCAGCTGCGCCACCGCAACGGTTTTGCCCGCCAGTGCGGAAGCCACCAGGTCCGGCGACTGCGGCCGGTCGGCCCGAACGTCGTCCACACCCACCTCCGAACGACCCGCCTACCCCGGATTGACCAAATATCTGTTCCAACGTAAAGTCCGGTTCAGGCGCAGTCAATCAAGCTCAGACCAATACGGGGTTCGAACGCAGACGTGGACTTCTCATACCCGGCCGAGGTGGAGCGGTTCCGTGCTGAACTGCGGGCCTGGCTGTCGGCGAATCTGACCGGGGAACTGATTGCCGCCCGGCGACCCTCCGGCCGCGACGACAGCGCCTTCGACAAGCTGCGCGCGTGGAACGCGACCATGGCCGACGCGGGCTGGGCAGCCGTGTCCTGGCCGGTCGAGTACGGCGGCCGTGGCGCCGGGGTGCTCGAACAGCTCGTCTACACCGAGGAAACCACACGCGCCCGGGCGCCGTTGCCACTCAACGTGATCGGGATGAACAACATCGCGCCGGCGATCATGCAGTACGGCACCGAAACGCAGAAGAAGACCCTGCTGCCCCGAATGATGCGCGCCGACGACATCTGGTGCCAGGGCATGTCCGAACCCGAGGCCGGATCGGACCTGGCCGCCCTGCGCACCAGAGCGGTGCGCGACGGCGACGACTTCGTCGTCTCCGGGCAGAAGATCTGGACCTCGCTGGGCCACAAGGCGAAATGGTGTCAGCTGTATGTCCGCACCGACCCGGACGCACCCAAACACAAGGGCATCTCCTGTCTGATCGTGGACATGACCCTGCCCGGCATCGAGGCGCGCCCGCTCGTGACGCTCAACGGCGACCGCGATTTCGCCGAGGTCTTCTTCCATGAGGTGCGGGTACCGGCCGACGCGCTACTCGGCCCGCTCAACGCCGGCTGGCAGGTCGCCACGACGACGCTCAGCCACGAACGCGCCGGGGCGGCAAGGCTGTACGCGGAGCTGGAACTGCGCCTGGACGAACTCGTGGCCGACCTGGCGCTTGCCGGGGACGCCCTGAGCGATCCGGTGGTGCTGCGGCGTCTGGGCGAGGTCGCGGTCCGCATCAAGTATCTCGAAGTGCTCTGCCAGCGGTCGATTTCGGCCGCGCTGCACGGTGGCCCGGAGATCACGGCGTTCGGGTCGGCCAGCCTGGCCAAGACGGTGTGGGGCGAGATCGGCCAGGAACTCGCCGCATTGGCGTTCGACGTGCTCGGTACTGAAGGCGCGCACGGCCGCTGGAGTGATTACCGCTTGACCTCGCGGTCGCTGACCATCGCGGGCGGCACCACCCAGATCACCAAGAACATCACCGCGCAGCGGGTACTGGGGTTGCCGCGCAAATGAACCTCGAACTGGACGGAGAACAGGTCGCGCTGCGGGACACGGTGCGGCAGTATCTCGCTGAGCGGGCGTCTGTTACGGGCCACGTGCGTCCGCTGCTCGACGATCCGACGGGAACCACGCCGGCGGTGTGGCAGGGCCTGGCCGAGCTGGGCGCGACCGGTGTGCTGGTGCCGGCGGAGTTCGGCGGCACGGGCATGACGATGGTCGAAGCGGGCATCGTCGCCGAGGAGCTCGGTGCCGCCCTGCATCCGGGGCCGTGGTTGTCGACTGCCGTGGCGGCCACGCGGGTGCTGGCCGCGGTCGGTGGCCGGGCGGCCGGCGACCTGTTGACCGGAATCGCCGACGGCACCACCGTCGTGACGGTGCTGGGGCTGGGCGAGCAGACGCAAAATCCCCGCGTTTCGGCACGAAACGGGGGCTTTTGCGTCTGCTCGGCACCGCTGGCCGCGCCCGACGCGGCGGCGGCCGATGTGCTGTTGGTCCTCGACAGCTCGGCGCTCTTCGCCGTGGAGTCCGCCGCGGCCGGCGTCTCAGTGACGGCCGAGCGCGGTATCGACCAGACCCGCAAGCAGTTTCGGGTCGAGCTCGACGATGCGAGCGCGCAGCGACTGGGCACGCTGTCGGCCGACGACGTCGAAGCCGTCACCGACGACGTGCTCATCGCCGCGGCCGCCGACGCGCTGGGCGCTGCCCGCGCGGTCATGCAGATGGCCATCGAATACGCCAAGGCGCGAACCCAATTCGGGGCGCCTATCGGATCCTTCCAGGCGATCCAGCACCTGTGCGTCGACATGTTCGAGACGGTCGAGTTGGCACGCAGCGGCGTGATCCACGCGCTGTGGGCGGCCGAGAACTCGCCTGCCGAACGGCATCTCGCCGCCATTCGGGCCAAGGCCTTCGCCGGGCGGCTGGCTTCGGTCGGCGATACCGCCATTCAGGTGTTCGGAGGTATCGGCTACACCTGGGAGCACGACGCCCACCTCTATCTCAAGCGCTTGCTGAGCTGGAGCGCGTTCGGCGGAGGGTCGGACCGCTATCTCATCGAAGTCGGTGCCCGCCTCGCCGCCAAAGGGCCGGGGTGATCGCGCCCAGCCGTCGTCTACGATGGGTTCGTCCTCCACCGATGGCCTCTCAGCAGCACGTTTGCTCCGGCAAGTCTGATAGCCTCTACCAAAGATTTGGTTCAGCAGGAGGACGAGTTGCGCAGGTTGCCGGCACCGCGGTCCTTCGCTCCCCGCCGGCCATGACCGACAGCGCAGTCGAAGCCGGAACGCGCCGGGCCGAGATCCTCGAGACCGCCGCGTCGCTGATCGCCTCGTCGGGCCTGCGGACCTCGCTGCAGGAGATCGCAGACGCGGCGGGCATCCTCCCGGGCAGCCTGTACCACCATTTCGAATCCAAAGAAGCGATCCTGGTGGAACTCATCCGCCGCTACCAGGCCGACCTGGCGCGCATCGGACAGGACGCCCAGGCGAAGCTGGACGAGCCGGACTCGCGGCCTCCTGCGGAGAAGATCATCGAGCTGGGATCGGCGATCGCCAAATGCGCGGTGCGGCATCGGGCCGCCCTACAGATGTCGTTCTACGAAGGCCCGAGCGCCGATCCGGAACTGATGAAGTTGACGCAGCAGCGGCCCACCGCGATTCAGGAGGCGATGCTGCAAACGCTGCGCGCGGCCCGGTGGAGCGGCTACATCAAGGCCGACATCGATCTCCCGACGCTGGCCGACCGGATCTGCCAGACCATGCTGCAGGTCGGGCTCGACGTCATTCGGCACAATTCCTCCGCCGACCAGGTGGCCGCCCTGATGTGCCGAATCACGTTGCAGGGATTGGCCTCTCAGCCACCCAGTGACGGGACGCTGGACCGGTCGAAGGCGTTCGCCGCGGCCGGCGACGTCATTGCGTCCTGGGCCGACGACAGCGAAGCCGATCCCAGCGACAAGGCGGCCCATCTGCGGGCGGTGGCGCGGGCAGAGTTCGGCCGCAAAGGCTATGAAGTCACCACGATCAGGGATATCGCGTCGGCAGCAGGCCTGGGAACGGGCACCGTGTATCGCGTCATCGGATCCAAAGACGAACTCCTGGCGTCGATCATGCGCTCGTTCGGCCAGAAGGTCGAAGCCGGCTGGATGGACGTGCTCCGCTCCGAGGCGACCCCGATCGAGAAGCTGGACGCGCTGAGTTGGGTCAACGTCAATGCGCTGGACCAGTTCTCGGATGAATTCCGGATCCAGCTCGCCTGGATGCGCCAGTCGCCGCCGAACACCGCCAACCCGGGCTGGTTGTACACCACTCGGCTGCGGCAGATGAAATCGCTTCTGTCCGAAGGTATCCGGTCCTCAGAAATTCGGATCGAGGCGCCTAGCATCACCATGCTGGCGCGCAGCGTCATCGGGATGCAGTGGATACCGGAGAACATCCTGCGCGCGGTAGGCACCCGGTCGTCGCTCATCCTGGCTCGTGACACCGTCCTGCGCGGTGTTGCCATTCGCGCCGGACAGTAGCCGGAGTAGCGTCGAAACATGGCGCACATCATTGTCATCGGCGGCCACGGCAAGGTCGCGCTGCATCTGGCCCGGATCTTGACCGGACGTGGTGACCAGGTGAGCTCGGTGTTCCGCAACCCCGACCACACCGACGAGGTAGCGGCCACCGGCGCCAACCCGGTCACCGCCGACATCGAGCACCTCGACACCGGCGCCCTGGCCGACCTGCTGGCCGGGCACGACGCGGTCGTCTTCACCGCCGGAGCCGGCGGCGGCGACCCTTCACGCACCTATGCCGTGGACCGCGACGCGGCGATCCGCGTGATCGACGCCGCGGGCCGGGCCGGTGTCAAGCGGTTCGTGATGGTGTCGTATTTCGGCGCGGGCCCCGGACATGGTGTGTCGCCGGAGAATTCGTTCTTCCCCTACGCCGAGGCCAAGGCCGCGGCGGACGCCCACCTGCGTGCCAGCGAACTCGACTGGACCGTGCTCGGCCCGGGTCGGCTCACCCTCGACCGGGGCACCGGACACATCGCGGTCGGCAAAGCCAAAGGAGAGGTGTCGCGGGAAGACGTGGCGGCAGTCGTCGCGGCCGCTCTCGCCGACGACGCGACCATCCGCCGCACCATCGACTTCAACAACGGCGACGTGCCGATCGCGGACGCTCTGGCGCCCGTGCGGTAACCGCACTCGGCCCGCGGAGTAACCTGATCCTCGCAACTGGTCTGCCGACGCCCTCCAAGCGCCGGCATCGAGCGAGGTCCTAACGCCTCGCGAGAGGGAACCCGGTGAGAATCCGGGACTGTCCCGCAGCGGTATGCAGGAACGACCGCCGTCATTGAATGAATCAAGCACTGGTCCGCATCGGACTGGGAAGCGACGGCCAGTAGGTGCACCTTCTCGGTGCGCGCCTGTGAGTCCGAAGACCTGCCAGGTGTGCCGGGCGCGCCGCGCCCGGCGGCACATCGCCTCGTGGAATGGGCGTTTGGCCAGCCAGCCGTGGTGGTACGCGGGCTCTGAGAGCACCAGCGCATCGCCCCGACTGTCGGCTGCGCGTCCGCGGGCGGTGACCATACCGTCGAATGAAGGACCGCTCGTGACCGCTCAAGCCCGTTTTCCGAAGTTCACCGCCACCATCACCGGTTCCCCCCGCATCGGCCCGCGCCGCGAACTCAAGCGCGCGACCGAGGGTTACTGGGCCGGCCGCACCAGTCGCTCCGACCTGGAGTCCACCGCGGCCAAGCTGCGCCGCGACACCTGGTCGCAACTGGCCGCCACCGGCCTCGACTCGGTGCCGGTCAACACTTTCTCCTACTACGACCAGATGCTGGACACCGCGGTGTTGCTCGGCGCGCTGCCCGGGCGGGTTGGCGGCATCGCCGACGAACTGGACCGCTACTTCGCCGCCGCGCGCGGTACCGACGAAGTCGCCCCGCTGGAAATGACGAAGTGGTTCGACACCAACTACCACTACCTCGTTCCGGAGATCGGTCCCTCGACCCAGTTTTCGCTGCACCCGGACAAGGTGCTCTCCGAGCTGAAAGAGGCTCAGGGGCAAGGTATCCCGGCGCGCCCCGTGGTCATCGGACCCGTCACCTTCCTGCTGCTGAGCAAGGCGGTGGACGGCGCGGGCGCACCGATCGAGCGACTACAGGAGCTGATGCCGATCTATTCCGAACTGCTGTCACTGCTCGCGGACAGTGGGGCCCACTGGGTGCAGCTCGACGAGCCGGCGTTGGTCACCGACATCTCCCCCGACGCGCCCGCGCTGGCCGAGGCGGTCTACAACGCGCTGGGCGCGGTGGCGAACCGCCCTGGCATCCACGTCGCCACCTACTTCGGCGACCCGGGTGCGGCGTTGGCGGGGCTGGCCCGCACCCCGGTCGAAGCGATCGGGGTCGACCTGGTCTACGGCCCCGACACAGCGGTGGCTGCGGTTCCCGAGCTGGCCGGCAAGACACTGGTGGCCGGGATCGTCGACGGTCGCAACATCTGGCGCACCGATCTGCAGGCGGCGCTGGGCAAACTGGCCGCCCTGATGGGACCCGCCGGGGCGGTGGCTGTTTCGACGTCGTGCTCAACGCTGCACGTGCCGTACTCGCTGGAGCCCGAGGCCGATCTGGACGACAACCTGCGCAGTTGGCTGGCGTTCGGGGCGGAGAAGGTGCGCGAGGTGGTCGTGCTCGCCCGCGCGCTGCGGGACGGTCGTGACGCCGTCGCCGAGGAGATCGCGGCCTCCAACGCCGCGCTGGCGTCGCGCAAACAGGACCCGCGCCTGCACAACGACCAGGTCCGCGCCCGAATCCGGTCGATCGTGGCCTCCGGCGTCCACCGCGGCGATCCCGCAGAGCGTCGCGCCAGCCAGGAGGAGCGCCTCGGGCTGCCAGTGTTACCGACCACGACGATCGGTTCCTACCCGCAGACCTCGGCCATCCGCGTCGCGCGGGCCGCATTGCGCTCCGGGGAGATCGACCAGGCCGAATACGAGCGGCGGATGAAGAAGGAGATCGCCGGCGTCATCAAGCTGCAGGAGCAGCTGGGCATCGACGTGTTGGTGCACGGTGAGCCTGAGCGCAACGACATGGTGCAGTACTTCGCCGAGCAGCTGGAGGGCTTCTTCGCCACTCACAACGGCTGGGTCCAGTCCTACGGAAGCCGCTGTGTACGTCCGCCGATCCTGTTCGGCGATGTGGCTCGCACCCATCCGATGACGGTCGACTGGATCACCTACGCGCAGTCGCTCACCGACAAACCGGTCAAGGGCATGCTGACCGGGCCGGTCACGATCCTGGCGTGGTCGTTCGTGCGCGACGACCAGCCGTTGGCCGACACCGCCAACCAGGTGGCGCTGGCGATCCGGGACGAGACGGTGGACTTGCAGTCCGCAGGGATCGCCGTGATCCAGGTCGACGAGCCGGCGCTGCGGGAGCTGCTGCCGCTGCGGCGTGCCGACCAGGACGAGTATTTGTCCTGGGCCGTCGGGGCTTTCCGGCTGGCCACCTCCGGTGTGGCCGACTCGACCCAGATCCACACCCACCTGTGCTACTCGGAGTTCGGCGAGGTGATCGGCGCGATCGCCGATCTGGACGCCGACGTCACGTCCATCGAGGCGGCCCGCTCGCACATGGAGGTGCTCGACGACCTCAACGCGATCGGCTTCTCCAACAGCGTGGGCCCGGGCGTCTACGACATCCACTCCCCGCGGGTGCCCAGTACCGAGGAGATGGCCGCGTCTCTCAGATCCGCGCTGAAAGCCGTTCCCGCTGAGAGGCTTTGGGTGAACCCGGACTGCGGCCTGAAGACGCGCGACGTCGAGGAGGTGACCGCTTCGCTGCGCAACATGGTGGCCGCGGCGCGCGAGGTACGCGCCGGGGCCTAGCCCCGCGAGCAGACGCAAAATCGCGTTCCGCGGCCGCGAAACATGCGATTTTGCGTCTGCTCGCCCCTAATCCTCCACCACGACGGGGACGTCGTCGGCCCAGGGCTGCCGGGTCACCATGTCGGCCACCCGGACATATCCGTGCTCGAATTCGCCTGTGGCGGCATCCACCAACCGGTACCGCTGAATCTGCCGATGGATGGGTTGCGCATCCAGCAGGACCACCCGCACCTCGCCCGGCTCGAATCGGCAACGCCGTTGCATCGCGGCGATCAGCTGCTCGTTGTGCATGTGGCCGTCACCGAAGTTCCAGCCGATCGCGGTGCTGCAGATGCGTTCTCCGTCGGTGATGACGTAGTCGTCCTCGTTCTGTCCGGCCATCGCGCGATGGGCCAAGGTGAACAGTGCCCGGCCGTGCGTGTTCATGGCGCGGAACGCGTATCCCAGGTACATCGGGATCTCGGCCCGGTCCTTGCCGTAGAACCGCTCCAGCTGGGCCTGCGGCATGCTGGCGATCGCCACGATGCCCCGGGCGATCTTCTCGCTCGCCGACGGCTTGATGCACCACAGCGTCGTGTCCCAGTTGCCCGCGTAATAGCGCATGCCCGGCAGGAACGAGATCTTGCGCGGGAACATGTTGCCCAAAATCACGGTGCCCACCAGCAGGGTGAACAGAATCGCCACCGGCGCAAGGTTTTTGACGTCCCTGATGCCCAGCTGAGCATGCCCGACGAACAACGAGAACACCCCGAAGATCATGAACACGTTCCACTCCAGCGGAACCCCCATCGGGATCGCCGTCAGGATGCCCAGGTGGAAGCACACCATGACGATCGCGGCCACCGTGGTGGGCCATCCGCCGTGCGAGAAGAAAAGCGCCAACGGCACGAACATCTCGATGAACGTGCTGATGTGAGCGAACATCCGCGATAACAGTCCGGGCCGCAGGTCATCGGGGAATTTCTCGAAGAACATACGTTTGATGAAGCGCGGCCGGAACAGCGGATTGTTGGACATCATCGTCGAGATCACGAACGGGAAGTGTTTGTTGAGTTTGGACGTCGCCGCGCCCATCCAGATCACCAGGAACACCAGTTTGGCCGCGACGATCATGTCTGGGGCGTTCCAGCCGCCGAACAGGAACGTCACGGTGAGCGACCCGTAGACCTCACCGCGAGCGGCCAGGAAGATCACCTTGTCCCGCAACCCCGCGGCGCCGAGCACCAACAGGATCGTCACGATCTGCCACATCGGCAGTACTCCGACGCGTGTGCCCAGCGCCGGTATCGGCCCCGTTCCGTCGGTGAACAGCGCGGTCACCAGCAGCACCAGCAGCAGGGCATAGAGCGCGACGTCGACCGGCTTGCGTTTGGTGCCGAAAGTCAGCGGGACGCGATCCGGCCAGGGTGGCAGCCGGATGGTGCCGAACCGCAGCCAGTAGAGGATCGAACCCATCGGCGGGAAGAACCGGTTGTTAAGCGGCCCGAACCCACAACCCAGCCCGACCACCTCGAACAACATCGTGTACAACACGACCTTCTCGAACACGATCGGCTCGGCGTACCAGGCCCGGACGTTGGTGAATCCGTCAATTCCTTTGGTGCTCAGCACAATCAGCCAGGCAACCAGAATGTAAAGCAGGATCTTGACGACGTAGAACAGGTGCATCACCACTGGCGTGCCGAAGCCCACCTCGGCCCAATGGCGGGCCATCGGGCGGATCTTCTCGCTGCGGGTGCCCTTGCTCCATTCGGCGATGTCAACCTCGGGCAGCTGGGGCTTGAGAAATCCCATAATTTGACAGATTAGAACGTGTTCTAGGCGGATGCCCAGCCCGGCCCACCGAATCCTTGGTCAGCCGCTGTGGCGGGCGATACCGTGAGGTACAGGTGGCGAAGGGAGTGGGAGCATGCATAGACCCCGGTACCTAAGATGGGCGGTCGCGGGGGCAGCGGTACCAATCGCATTCGTCCTCGGCAGCGGGCCGGCACAGGCGCAGGCGCCGTCCCCGGGTGACTCGTGCACCGTGCTGCACACGACCACCCAGGACGCCGAAGGCAAGACGATGTGGTGCAACCCGACGATGACGGGCAGCCACAGCCTGGTGTGGCAGTACGGCGGACCGGGCTAGGGCTGACTCCGGCCTGTGCGCCTTCATAACGTTCGTGCCCGACGCAGCAACGAACATTTTCCCCGCGGTGAGCACCTCGCGTGGAAGATCGCCGAGGTAGCCGCGGACCCGGTGGCGGTGCCCGCCGAAACCGAATCCATGGTGATCAACCGGATCATCGACAACGCGGCGGTATCGGCGGCTGCGGTGATCCGGCGTCCCCCGACCACTGCACGCATCCAGGCTATCGCTCACCCACGCCCGACCGGCGCGAAAGTGTTCGGCGTCGAGGGCGACTACTCACCGGAATGGGCAGCCTGGGCCAATGGCGTGGCTGTGCGCGAACTGGACTTTCACGACACGTTCCTGGCAGCCGATTATGCCCACCCCGGAGACAACATCCCACCCCTGGTGGCCGTCGCTCAACATCTTCGGGTGAGCGGCGCGGATCTGATCCGCGGCGTGGCCACCGCGTACGAGATACAGATCGCCCTGGTGAAGGGAATCTGCCTGCACGAGCACAAGATTGACCACGTTGCGCACCTGGGTCCGGCGGCGGCCGCGGGCCTGGGAACCATGCTGCGGCTCGACCGGGACACCATCTACTCGGCGATCGGTCAGGCCTTGCACCTGACGACCGCCACCAGGCAATCACGCAAGGGACTGATCTCGAGCTGGAAGGCCTTCGCCCCCGCATGGGCCGGCAAGGTCGCCATCGAGGCCGTCGACCGTGCCATGCGGGGCGAACCGGCACCCGCCCCGATCTGGGAGGGCGAGGACGGAGTCATCGCATGGCTACTGGCCGGCCCGGAGCACACCTATCAGGTGCCGCTTCCCGAAGCGGGCGAGGCCAAGCGCGCCATCCTGGAGAGCTACACCAAGGAACACTCCGCTGAGTACCAAAGCCAGGCGTTGATCGATCTGGCCCGCCGGATGCGCACCAAGATCGGCGATCTGGATCAGGTCGCGTCCGTGGTGCTGCATACCAGTCACCACACCCACAACGTGATCGGGACCGGGTCCAATGACCCGCAGAAGTTCGACCCGGATGCCTCACGCGAAACGCTGGACCACTCGCTGATGTACATTTTCGCCGTCGCGTTGCAGGACGGAACCTGGCACCACGAACGGTCGTACGCGCCGGAGCGGTCGCACCGCACCGACACCGTCGCATTGTGGCGCAAGATCTCCACCGTCGAAGATCCCGAATGGACCAGGCGCTACCACTCCCCCGACCCGGCGCAGAAGGCATTCGGCGCCCGTGCCGAGATCAGGTTGCGGAGTGGCGCGTTGATCGTCGACGAGATCGCTGTCGCCGATGCACATCCGTTGGGAGAAAGGCCCTTTGAACGAGAGCAGTACCTGGCGAAGTTCACCGCGCTGGCCGACGGCGTGATCGATGAAGCCGAACAGCGCCGGTTTCTGTCGGTAGTGGACAATCTCCCGCGCATGACCTCCGGGACGCTCGGCGCGCTCAACCCGCTCGTGAATCCGTCCGTGCTGGATAACGCGCCCGCAGTTCCCCCCGGCATCTTCGGATAGGCGATCGTCGGCAATAGATCTCCGAAAGCTGTTCCAGGACAACGCAAACCAACCCGAATCAACGTCGACTCTTCCGAAACCCGTTACCGCGGTGCCATGATCGGTGTAGCTTGCTGCCTGGGGCGCACAGGGGTCTACGAGGAGCGGGGTCATGACGGATGTCGACTATTGCGTGGTCGGAGCCGGATTCGCGGGACTGACGGCCGCACTGCGCCTGAAGCAGGCCGGTCACTCAGTGGCGCTGCTGGAGGCTCGCGACCGCGTCGGTGGGCGCACGTTCACCGTGACCCGCGACGACGGGGTGTGGATCGACCGCGGCGGGGCATGGATCGGACCGGGCCAGGACCGGATCTATGCGCTGATGCAGGAATTCGGCGTGCCGGAGTACAAGCAGCACAACGACGGTGACGCCATGATGATCGTCGACGGCAAGAAGCGCCGCTACGGCGGCAAGCTGCCGTGGACGATGAGCCCGTGGGCGGTCGCCAACCTGGGCATCGGCCTGATGAGCATCGAGCAGATGTGCAAGACGATTCCACGCGAAGCCCCCTGGGAGGCCGAAGAAGCCGTGGAGTGGGACCGAATGAGTATCGGCGACTGGCTCGAGCGCAACGTGATGTCCAAACCGGCGCGCGAAATGCTGGACATGGTGCTGGGCGGCACCTACACGTCGACGTCGGCGGAAGTGTCGCTGTTGTGGATGTTGCTGCAGATGTCCTCGGCCGGCGGACCCACGTTCGTCATCTCAGGCAAAGGCGGCTCCCAGGACGCCCGCCCGGTCGGTGGGATGGGCGCCATCTACCGCCCGATGGTCGCCGCGTTGGGCGACGCACTGCACTTGTCGCGGCCGGTTCGCACCATCATCCAGGACACCGACGGCGTCACGGTCCAGTCAGACGGGTTCTCGGTGCGCGCCTACCGGGCCATCGTGGCGATCCCGATGGCGATCGCCGATTCCATCGTCTACGAACCCGCACTGCCGGCGGACCGGGCGTTTCTCAACCAGCGCATGCCGAGCGGCGCCGTCATCAAGACCTCGCTGATCTACGACAAACCGTTCTGGCGCGCCGACGGATTGTCCGGTCAATCGGCAGCACCCGGGACGGCCGCCACACTGACCATCGACGCGTGCACCGACACCGGCAGCCCGGGGATCATGTGCGCCATCACCGAGGGGCCCGCCGCCCGCCGGTTGACCGACCTCAGCGAGTCCGACCGCCGGGCAGCCATCATCGGCGAACTCATCGACAGGTTCGGTGAATTGGCACGCACGCCAACGGAATACCACGAACAGAACTGGTCGCTCGAGCGTTACTCCGGCGGAGGGATGATCAGCCACACACCGACCGGTGTTCTCACCGAGTACGGCCGTGCCCTGCGCGCACCCTGCGGCAGGGTGCACTGGGCGGGCACCGAGAGTTCAGCCGTCATGTGCGGCTGGATCGACGGCGCGATCCGCTCCGGTGAGCGCGCCGCCGCCGAAGTGGTTGCAGCGCAGACCTAGCCGACCCCGGTACGCGGAATCACGCTGGGCCGGTTCTGCGTCACGTGCGGACTCGCGCCGCCGCGGCCCATCATCCCGCCCGGCATTCCGGCGCCCGCACCCCCGGCCCCGGCCCCCATCGGCATCGGCATCATCGGCATCCCGCCACCGGTGGGCTTAGAGGCCTGCATGGAGGCCTGCATCGAGGCCTCCGTGGGCAACCCGTGCATCGCCGAGCTCGCCATGCCTTTCGGTGCTGACCCCACCCACGTCGGCGGCACCGACATCGCCCCCACCATGCGCGCCTGGCCCAGGCTGCCGGACATGCCCGCCCCTAGGCCTGCGCCTCCGCCCAGTCCCTTCATCGCCGGAGCGGTGTCCCCGACGAATTTGGTCGCGTCGGCTACACCCGTTGTGGCACCGGCCAATCCCGCGGTGCCGGCGGTCGCCGATTGTCCCGCCTGCATCAGTGGACCGATCATCATGCTGGCCGGCATGGCACCCAGCTGGGCCACCGACGCGATCGACTGGATCGGCAACGCCGAAGCCGCCGACTGCACACCGGCCACCAGCCCCGGCGCCGCTCCGGTGACACTTTGCAGAACCGGGCTGATCGCGGCCGACGCCGTGGTCGCCAGACCGGTGAACTGGGCACCGATATTGGCGGCCAGGCCGGCCAGGTCAACCGGCGGTACAGCGAACGGTGTCAGACTCGCGGCCACCGCCGTCGCACCACCGTGGTAACCGACCATCGCGGCCACATCCTGCGCCCACATCTCCGCGTAATCGAACTCATTGGCCGCGATCGCCGGCGTGTTGAAGCCCAGGAAATTCGTGGCGATCAGCGTCATCAACGACACCCGGTTCGCCGTCACCACCGCCGGGTGCACCGTCGCGGTCAACGCCCCTTCGAACGCCAACGCCGCCGTGCGCGCCAGCCCCGCCGCCGCGTCCGCCTGACCGGCGGCCAGCGTCATCCAGTCCTGGTACGGCAGCGCCGCAGCGGCCATGGATGCCGCCGCGGGGCCCGACCACGGCCCGCCCGTCAGACCGGAGATCACCGAGCTGAAGGACTGGGCCGAGGACGCCAGATCCGCCGCCAATCCGTCCCAGGCTGCCGCCGCCGCATGCAGCGGACCTGGTCCGGCCCCGCTGAAAATCCTCGAAGAGTTGATCTCCGGAGGCAACCACGCAAAGTCTAAAATCATCGCAACCCCAACCCCAGCGAGCCATATCTCATTACTGTCCCCATTTGTCGCCTCGCAAGGCCATGGATTCAGCTGATTTTCAGCAACATCGCAGCCCGTTTCAAGGCAGTACCGGCCCGCCACCGATCGCCTCCGCGAGCTGTTCGGGCAGGAAGGTCAGCAGACCCGGCAGGATGCCGCCGAAGGCTGTACCGAAAAGCGGGATGGTCCCCGTCGTGCCGAAGATCTCGAGTGTGAGCGACGCCGTCCGCGCGGGGGCCAGGATGCCGCCGAGTGGCACGTTGGTCGTCGTCGTCAGATCTCCCAGCGTCACCGAAAGCGGAAGCGTCGCTTGGCCGTTGAGGAATCCGTCCAGCACGGCTGCGGGGGTGTCGAGCAGCGCCGCGCCGGCGCTCAGCACGTTGCCGGTCTGCAGCGCACCGAGCACGGCGTTCGCGCTGTCGCCGAACGCGTTGGCGGTGGTGACGACCGGGCCTATCGCTTCCAGGCCGAGGACCAATGGCAGGCCCACATGCAGGTCGCCGGTGACCAGGTCCAAGGTCTGCGAGGTGTCGGTCAGGGTGGTGATCACGTTGGTGAGGTGTTGCGAGATGTGAGCGGGAACCGAACCGGCGGGGAGCATATCGGTGAGATTCTGCGCCATCTGCCCGGGCAGGCTCAGGATCGGCAAAAGGTCGCCCAGCGTGCCGGTCGGTGTGATGTTGATAAGCAGGGTCGTCGGGTCCTGGCTGGCGGATAGACCCGTCAGGAACAGGTTTCCGAATCCGGTCGCGACGCCGCGGACCGCGCCCGTGACATCGCCCGCCGCGAGCTGCTGCGCGGCGGCCTGCAACGCGGCGGGAAGCGCGCTCACACCGGCGCCGAAATCTTGAGCGGCGTCGGCGAGTGCGGTAAATATCGTTTGCGCATAACCGATTTGCTGACCAAAGGCGGTCTGCGCGAATCCGAGTTGATTGCTGACGAACTGGCGGAGGAACGGCGCCGGATTCGCCGCGACGCCATTCTCCAGCACTTGCAGGTTGGTGGCAGTATTCGCGAAAAGTGTTTGATAAGACGATGACTCGGCGCTCGCGTAAGCGACGCCCGCGCCGTTCAGCGACCCGGCGAAATGCTCGCCGAACGCGTGCGCTCGGGCATGAGCGGCTTGGAAGTCCGCGCCGAAACTGCCGAACGCCGTCGCGACCGCATCCGATATCTCGTCCTGAGCCGCGGCAGCGATCGCGGTGGTCGGGCCGGCCGCGGCAGCGACAGCCTCGGTCAGCGAGGCACGAAGGCCCGCCAGATCGTCGGCCGCACCCTGCAGCAGTTCGGGCACCGCGATCACATACGACATATGAACCCCCCTCGAATGATTGAGTTAATTGAAGAGACCCGACTTCGCGTCGCTCTTGTTGAAGAACCCCGAGTCGTCGTTGCCGGAGTTGCCGATGCCGGAATTGAAGACGTTCGAATTTCCGATGCCGATGTTGTCGAAGCCGGTATTTGCGATGCCCGCCAGGAAGCTTCCGTGATTGTTGATGCCGACGTTGTTGCCGTTGCCGGAGTTTCCGAAGCCGGATTCGAACGCCAGGCCGGTGTTCATGGACCCTGACGTATCGCCGCCGGTGTTGAAGAACCCCGAGGAGTCCAGGCCGCTGGTGCCGAAGCCGGAGCTTTTGACCCCGACCGGCGTGATGACACTGCCGAAACCGGTGTTGAGGTTGCCCGAGTCGAAGCCTCCGGTATTGCTGCGGCCGGCATTGGCCCATCCGGTGTTGATGTCACCGGAATTGAAATCACCGGTGTTCAGCGAGCCGGCGTTCATGCTTCCGGTGTTCTGGAAGCCGGCATTTCCGTAGCCCAGATTCTGCGAGCCGCCGTTCCCCAAGCCCATGTTGTTCGCACCCGCATTGCCGAGCCCGAAGTTGTTGAATCCGGCATTCAGCGCTCCGGTATTCCCCTGGCCCGCGTTACTGAGCCCGGTGTTGAAGCTGCCCGAGTTCTCCTGGCCGAAGCTGTGGTTGCCGGAGTTGAAGATGCCGACGTTGCCGGTGCCCGAGTTGAAGAAGCCGATGTTGCCGGTGCCCGAATTGCCGAAACCGATATTGCCGACGCCCGAGTTCAGCGCACCGATGCCCACCTGGTTGTCCCCGGTGAGGCCGAAGCCGATGTTGTTGTTGCCGGTGTTGCCGAAGCCGAAGTTGTGGTTGCCGGTGTTGGCCAGCCCGACGTTGTCACTGCCGCGATTGCCCAGGCCCATGTTGGCATCGCCGCGGTTGCCGTTGCCGACGTTGGAGCTGCCGAGGTTGCCGTTACCGAAGTTGTCGTTGCCGAGGTTGCCGCTACCGATGTTGCCCTGGCCCGAGTTTCCTGCTCCGGTGTTGTTGAAGCCCGAGTTGCCGCTGCCCACGTTCTGATTGCCCCGGTTGCCGTTGCCGACGTTGCCGCTGCCGGAGTTGCCGCTGCCGAGGTTGGCGTCGCCGAAGTTGCCGTTGCCCACGTTGCCGTTGCCGTGGTTGCCGGCGCCGACGTTCTGGCCGCCGAGGTTGCCGAGTACCGCCTGTATCTGCGCCAGACCGGGCAGGCCCGGCAGCGTCTGCTGCAGCGGCGCAAGCTGCGCGACTGCCGCCGAAGCCCCGCCGTGATAGCCGGCCATCGCAGCCACATCCTGAGCCCACATGTCCTCGTAGGTGGCCTCAGCGGCGGCGATCGCCGGTGCATTCTGGCCGAACAGATTCGAAACCACAAGAGAGACAAAGTGATTGCGAGTGGCCGCGATCATTGCGGGATGGACCGTGGCGGCCAGCGCCGCCTCGAACGCCGAGGCCGCGGCCCGCGCCTGACCTGCGGTGCCCTGAGCTTGGGCCGCCGCTTCCGACAGCCACCCCACATACGGCGCGGCCGAACCGGCCATGGCGGCGGCCGCCGGACCCAGCCATACCTCCCCCGTCAGCCCCGACGCCACCGCTGCGAAGGAGCGCGCCGCCACGTCGAGTTCACCGGCCAGTGCGTCCCATGCCGTCGCTGCCGCCAACGTCGGTCCCGGCCCCGCACCCAGATACATCCGCGCCGAATTGATCTCCGGCGGCAACACCGCGAAATTCATGCCAGTCGTCCCTCCTTGCGGAAGTCAACGATGCGCGGCGGCGGCCAGATGAACGTCGGCCACAAGACGTAAATCCGGCGCCGGAGGGGGTCGTAGGTCGCGTTGGTTGAGGGTCGTACCCGCAGCGCGGCCCACGAGCGTCCGCAAAATGCCGGCCGCGGCGGTGTGTCCCCGGCAACACGCGCGCGCTCGGCGCAGACACCCCCACCCCGCCCCGCGAGCGTCCGCAAAATGCCGGGCGCCACGGCGTGTCCCCGGCAACACGCAGGCGCTCGCGGACCCAAGCACCCCGTGGCCGGATAGCGAACTTTTTGGACTCATGTTGAACCGTTGCCGGCCTGCGTGCGTGACACTGGGAGTCACAGGCACGGCATGAGGTCAGTGTGAATCGGGTTTGACATGTGCGTGAGCGAATTCCTGCCGACGAGAACAGTGACCCTGTTGCTCGCCGAGGACGAGCGCTCGGCGCCGTCATGGGAGTACGTGCCCGAGACGAGGGCGAGCGACCGGGAAGGCGTCCGCGACGCCGTGTCAAACATCATTGCCACGCACGGCGGGGCCGGTCCGGTCAGACCGGACGCCGAAGACGACAGCGCCGACTCTTTCCTGGCCGTTTTCGCCCGGGCCGCCGACGCACTCGCGTGCGCGATCGATTTGCAGCAGGCCCCGTTGGCCCCGATCCAGTTAAGAGTCGCGGTGCACACCGGCGAGGTACATTTCGAAGGCCCGGGCACCTACACGGGACCCGCCGTCGACCGGGCGGCGCGGCTGCGCGATCTGGCACACGGCGGCCAGGTGGTGGTCTCGGGCACCACCCACGACCTTGTTGCCGACCACCTCCCCGAACACGTCTGGCTGGCCGACCTCGGCACCCATCAGTTGCGCGACCTGCCCCGCCCCGAACGCGTGGCGCAGCTGTGCCACCCCGACCTGCGGATCGAGTTCCCACCGTTGCAGGGGTCCAAAAACGCTGCAGCACAGAATTTCCCGGCGCAGTTGACCCGCTTTGTCGGCCGCACTGCCCAGATCAACGACGTACGCAAGTTCCTTGCCGACAACCGGCTGGTCACCCTGGCGGGTACCGGTGGCGTGGGAAAGACCCGCCTGGCGGCGCAGATCGCCGCACAAGCGGCGCCCGAGTGCGGCGGCGGCGTGTGGTTCGTCGATCTGGCGCCGGTGAGCCGGCCCGAGGTGGTGCCGGTGGCGGTGTTGCGGGCCCTGGGATTGCCCGACCAGCCGGGCCGTTCGGCGATCGACACGCTGGTGCGGTTCCTCGGCGACCGGGACGCGCTGGTGGTTCTCGACAATTGCGAGCACCTGACCGATGCCTGCGCCGCGCTGGTCCGCGGGCTGTTGGGCCAGTGCCTGCACCTGACCATCTTGGCCACTAGCCGGGCACCCGTGGGAGTTCCCGGAGAGCTGACCTGGAGGGTGCCGTCGCTGTCGCTCTCCGACGAAGCGATCGACCTGTTCATCGACCGCGCCCGCCTGGCCCGGCCGGACTTCAGCGTCACCCCCTCCGACGTGGCAGCGGTGCAGGATATCTGTGGGCGGCTCGACGGCCTGCCGTTGGGAATCGAGCTTGCGGCGGCGGCCGTGCGGGTGATGTCGCTCAGCGAGATTCTCGACGGGTTGCGCAACCGCTTCCGGCTTCTGACCGAAGGCGGGTCAGCACGGCGCCGCCGCACTTTGGGCGCATCGGTCGACTGGTCGCACGCCCTGCTGACCGAACCCGAGCGAATGTTGTTCCGCCGCTTGGCCGTATTCAGCGGAGGCTTCGACCACGAAGCCGCGCGCACGGTGTGCGCCGACGAAAGTCTGGCGCCGCATCAGGTTTTCGATCAACTCGCCCTGTTGGTGGATAAATCACTGGTGCTGGCCGAAAGCTCTACGGACCGGACACGCTTCCGGATGCTGGAGACGGTGCGGCACTACGCGATGGAAAGGCTGCGCGAATCCGGTGAGGCCGATGCGTTGCGCGCACGCCACCGCGACCACTACGGGCGGATGGCCGCCGCGTTGGACAGCCCCACCGACGGTGCACACCAGCGCCTGATCGAACAGGTGGAGACCGAGATCGACAATCTCCGGGCAGCGTTCGCACATTGCTGCGACCACCGCGAACTCGAGCCCGCGCTGGAACTCACGTCGGCGCTGCAGCCGCTCTGGCTGACGCGCGGGCGCATCCAGGAGGGGCTGGCGTGGTTCGACGCGGTGCTCACCGATCGCAGCGCGCCGTCCGGAATCTCACCGGTGGTGCGCGGACGGGCGCTGGCCGACAGAGCCGCCCTGGACGCGTCGCGCAGCGTTCATGACAACCTCGAGCAGGCGCAGCAGGCGGTGGCCATCGCCCGCGAGATCAAGGATCCGGCGCTGCTGGCCCGCGCGCTGACCTCGTGCGGCGCCGTCAGTTCCTACAGCGCCGACTCGGCCCGCCCGTACCTGTCCGAGGCGATCGGCATCGCCCGCGATCTCGGCGACCGGTGGCGCTTGACGCAGATCCTCACGTGGCAGGCCTACGGCGCGTTCTACGCCGGTGATCCGATCGTCGGCTACGGGGCTTCCGAAGAGGGGCGAGACCTCGCCGAGGAGATCGGCGATCAGTTTCACGCCCGCTCGTGCCGGTGGACGCTGGGTCTGGCGCAGATGATGAAAGGCGCTCTCGCCGAAGCAACCACACAATTCCGCGCAGTCACCGCCGATGCCGATGCGGCGCACGACGTGCTGTTCCGGTGGGGCAGCCGGCTCGCGCTCTGCAACGCCCTGGCGTTCCGCGGTGACACAAGAGCAGCCACCGCCGCAGCCACGGCATCCCTGGCAGCCGCGGCGGACCTCTGGCCGCACAATCAGGGATTCAGCTATGCGGTGCTGGCAACCGCTGCCGTGGCCGCCGGCGATGTCGCGGGCGCGGCCGCGGCCAGTGAGGCGGCCCGGGAACTGCTCAGCGTGCAGGGCGAACTGGCCGGCGCCAATACCAACCCGATGGCCGAAGTGGCCCTGGCGCGCGGCGATCTCATCACCGCGGGCCGCTGGGCCGACCAGGAGGTCGCGGCGTCGTCGGGTTGGCATCTGGCGCGGGCACTGACGACGCGCGCCCGCATCGCGATCGCCAAGCACGAGCCGGATCAGGCCGAACGGGATGCCCACAAAGCACTCGCCTGCGCCGCCGAACACGGCGCGCACCTGGCCGTGCCGGACATCCTCGAATGCCTGGGCCGGCTGGCCGCGGACGGCCTGGGCCACCGGGATGCGGCGCGACTGTTAGCCGCGGCCAACCAGATTCGCCGCGACCTGGGTTGCGTCCGGTTCAAGGTCTACGACGCCGACTACCACAACATCGTCGCGCAGTTACGGGAAGCTCTGGGCGACAGCGTATTTGACGAAGCGTGGCGGGAAGGCGAAGGCCTGTCCCTCGACGAGGCCGTCGCCTACGTGCGGCGCGGACGCGGTGAACGCAAGCGCCCGGCCAGCGGCTGGGCGGCACTGACTCCCACCGAGCGCGATGTCGTCCGCCTCGTCGCGGAGGGGCTGGCCAACAACGAAATCGCGGCCCGGCTGTTCGTTTCCCGGCGGACGGTGCAAACCCACCTCACGCACGTATACGCCAAGCTCGGTATCAGTTCCCGGGTGCAACTCGCCCATGAAGGTGTCTCCCACAGCTGAGGCCGATATACGACCCCTCAGCCGACCGATCTACGTCCTCTGACCGACGTTCCGCACCGCAGCATCCCGCACTGTCGAGTCAATCCTCGACGTTCAGGAGTGCAGCAATGTCGTTTGTATCGGTAGCCCCCGAAATGGTGGCGGCAGCGGCCGCGGATGTGCAGAACATCGGAACCACGTTGAGTACCGCCAGCGCGGCGGCAGCGGCCCCGACGATCGGCATAGTGGCGGCCGGGGCCGACGAGGTGTCGGCGGCCATCGCAACCCTGTTCTCCGGCCACGCGCAGGTCTATCAGGCGCTCAACGCCGAGGCGGAGCTGTTCCACGAGCGATTCGTCCAACTGCTGAACGCCGGCGGCGCCATGTATGCGAGCACGGAGGCTGCCAACCTCAACCCGCTGCAGAGCCTCCTCGATGGCATCAACGCCCCGGTCCAGGCCGCCACTGGTCGTCCGCTGATCGGAAACGGCACCAGCGGCACCGCGGGGACGGGCCAGAACGGTACGGCCGGTGGCTGGTTGATCGGTAACGGCGGCGCCGGCGGGTCCGGTACCAACGGCGGCGCCGCCGGCGGAGCGGGAGGTGCCGGCGGGGCCGGCGGGCTGATCGGCAACGGCGGCGCGGGCGGCGCCGGCGGGACTTCGCTGGCCGGTCGGGGTGGGGCCGGGGGCCACGGTGGGGCCGCGGGACTGTTCGGCTCCGGCGGGGTCGGCGGCGCCGGCGGGAACTCGGAGGCAGCGGCCGGGGCCGGTGGCGCGGGCGGCAACGCCGGCATGTTGTTCGGCGCGGCCGGGACCGGGGGCGCCGGCGGAAACGCCGACAGCATCACCCAGGCCGGCGGGGCCGGCGGCGCAGGTGGGGCCGGCGGCCTGTTCTCCAACGGAGGTGCCGGCGGTAACGGCGGCACCACCATCGGAGGGACCGCCGGAGCCGGCGGGGCCGGCGGGGCGGGCGGGACGTTCGGGGGTGGCGGCGCCGGCGGCGCGGGCGGAGTCAGCGGCGGCGGGACCGGCGGGCTCGGCGGGGCCGGCGGGACCGGCGGGGTGTTCGGTGCGGGCGGTCACGGCGGCAGCGGCGGGCAGGGTTCGATCAGCGGTGGGGGCGGCGGGGCCGGGGGCAACGCCGGCATGCTCAGCCTCGGATCCGGCGGCGCCGGCGGCAGCGGGGGTGAAAGCATCACTCCCGCAACGGGAAACGGTGGCGCGGGCGGTGCCGGTGGCAACGCCGGACTGCTCTTCGGCGAAGGCGGGGCCGGCGGCAACGGGGGGTTCGGGCCGACCAACGGCGGCAGGGGCGGGGTCGGCGGTAGTGCGGGCCTGCTCGCCGGCTCGGGCGGCACCGGCGGGACGGGCGGCGACGGTGGCACCGCTGCGGGCGGGGCCGGCGGCGCCGGCGGCCGGTCCGGTCTGATCGGCAACGGGGGTAACGGTGGCAGCGGCGGCGCCGGTCAGGCTGCGGCCGGCAGCACCGGCGGCGCGGGGGGTGCCGGCGGCAACGGCATGCTGATCGGCGACGGCGGCAACGGCGGCAACGGCGGCCTCGGCGCGACGAAGGGCGGGGCGGGCGCCGGCGGCATCAGCGGCCAGTTGCTGGGCCTGGACGGCTTCAACGCGCCGGCCGGCACCAACCCGCTGCACACCCTGCAGCAGCAGGCGATCACTGCCGTCAACGCACCCGTCCAGGCGCTGACCGGGCGCCCGCTGATCGGGAATGGCGCCAACGGCGCCGCCGGGACCGGCGCTGCCGGTGGTGACGGCGGGCTGTTGTTCGGCAACGGCGGGACCGGCGGCTCCGGTGCCGTCGGCGCGGCCGGCGGGCACGGCGGGGCCGGTGGCGCACTGTTCGGCACCGGCGGAGCCGGCGGTGCCGGCGGTGCGACGGCAACCGGCACCGGGGGTGCGGGCGGCGCGGGCGGCAATGGCGGTCTGCTCGGTTCCGGCGGCAACGGCGGAGCCGGCGGCAAGGCGCCGGGCACTGGCACCGGGGGAACCGGTGGAGCAGGGGGCAATGCCGGGCTGATAGCCGGTGCCGCCGGGGACGGGGGCGACGGCGGTGTCGCCTTCACTCCGGGGGCGAATCCGACCGGCAAGGGCGGGGCCGGCGGCGCCGGCGGCGCCGGTGCGCTGCTCGCCGGCGGCGGCACCGGCGGGAACGGCGGATTCGGGCTCACCGGCGGAACCGGCGGGGCGGGCGGCACCGGAGGCATGTTCACCAACGGCGGGGACGGTGGCGGCGGTGGCGCTAGCAGCATCAACGGCACCAGCGGGGCCGGTGGCGCGGGCGGCGACGGCGGGTTGTTCGGCGGCGGCGGAAGCGGCGGGTCCGGCGGCTTCGGCCAGACCACCGCCGGCGCCGGTGGCCGCGGCGGCAACGCCGGCATGCTGAGCCTCGGCGCCACGGGCGGGATCGGCGGCGCGGGCGGGAGCAACAACGGCGTCGGCACCGCCGGGGCGGGCGGCGCCGGCGGCAATGGCGGCATGTTCTTCGGCGACGGCGGGGCCGGCGGCGCCGGCGGTGGCGGCGGGTTCGTAGCCGGGACCGGCGGCAGTGGCGGCAATGGCGGCATGCTCATCGCCTCCGGCGGTGCGGGCGGCGCCGGCGGAGCCGGGCGGCTGGGCGACTCCGGTGCCGCTGGTGGGGCCGGTGGCAGCGCCGGGGTGATCGGCAACGGCGGCGACGGCGGCGCCGGCGGGGGCAGTCTCGGCGGCAAGGGCGGTGCCGGCGGCAACGGCGGCAACGCAGTCTCGATCGGCGACGGCGGCAACGGCGGCAACGGCGGGCCAGGTACGCCGCCCGGCACGCCAGGCACCGGCGGCAAAGGCGGGTTGCTGCTCGGTCAGGACGGCAATATCCAGTCGGCCTGACCCCGCCGAATTACGCGGACTGTTTGGCCGGCGGCCGGTAGAAGATCAGCAACTGCCCGACGGCCCCGGCCAGGCCCAGTCCCACGGAGATGGCCAGACCCTGCCACCCGTCGAACCAGTTCTTGCCGAAGATCAGGTGATCCAGGCTGAGCTTCCCGGCGCCCAGGGTGGCGACGACCACGGCGGTCACCGCAAGCACCAGGTTGTATTCCCAACCCTCCTTGACGATGAAGAAGCCGTTGGACCGGTGCACGGTCCAGGCCGCCACCAGCATGAGCGAGACGAACCCGGCCGCCGGGATCGGAGTCAGCAACCCGGCCGCCAGCCCGAGCCCGGCCGCCGTCTCGGTGCTGGCGGCCACGGTCGCGTGGAACTTGCCCGGCTTCATCCCGATGCTTTCGAACCATCGCGCGGTACCGGGTATCCGCCCGCCGCCGAAGAATTTGTTCAAGCCGTGCGCGGCCAGGGTAAGACCCAGCACCAGGCGCAGGATCAGCAACGCGACGTCATAGGGAGTCATACCGTCAAAGCTAACGGGTAAGCAACAGCGGCGAGCAGCCGAGCCTGGTGATCGGTGTGGGACCATTGCGGGCGTTCCGGCAACGACGAGGAGGTGCATCTTGGCTGGTGTCGCACACGGCCGGCACTCCTCCGCGAGCACGCTGAAAGACGCGGTGGTGGTGCTGGACGGCCGGTCGCGTCACCCGCGGGAAATCCTCGGCAACAAGGGCCACGGCATCGACACCATGCGCCGGCACAATCTGCCGGTGCCTCCCGCCTTCTGCATCACCACCGAGGTGGGCCTGCGGTATCTGACCGAACCCGGACCCACCATCGACGCGATCTGGGCGGACGTCCTGGACCGGATGAGCTGGCTGGAAGAGCAGACCGCGCGCACCTTCGGACGAGGACCGCGCCCGCTGCTGGTCAGCGTGCGGTCGGGAGCCACACAATCGATGCCGGGCATGATGGACACGATCCTGGACCTGGGCATCAACGACGACGTCGAACGGGCCCTGGCGGACCAGGGCTCCATCGAGTTCGCCCGCGACACCCGCCGCCGGTTCACCACCATGTACCGGCGCATCGTTGCCGCCGGTTCAGACCCGTCCGATGACCCGTACACGCAGCTGCGGACGGGCATCGAGGCGGTGTTCGCATCCTGGAACTCCCCGCGCGCGCTGGCCTACCGCGATCACTACAACCTCGACGAACGGCAAGGCACCGCGGTGGTGGTGCAGGCGATGGTGTTCGGCAACCAGGCGGCCAAGTCGGGCGCCGGCGTGCTGTCGTCGCGCAACCCGATCACCGGAGCCAACGAACCCTTCGGCGAATGGCTGCCCGGCGGACAGGGTGACGACGTGGTGTCCGGCCTGGTCGACGTCGAACCGATCACCGCGCTGCGCGACGAGCAGCCCGCGGTGTTCGATGAGCTGATGGACGCCGCGCGCAGCCTCGAGCGGCTCAATTCCGACGTTCAGGAGATCGAGTTCACCGTCGAAGACGGCAAACTGTGGCTGCTGCAGACCCGCGGCGCCGAGCGTTCGGCGCAGGCGGCGGCGCGACTGGCGCTGCAACTGCGCCATGAAGGGCTGATCGACGACGTCGAGACGCTGCGGCGGGTCACACCCACCGACGTCGAGGCGGTGCTGCAGCCATCGTTGCAACCCGAAACCCGTTTCAGCGCACACCTTCTGGCCAAGGGCCTGCCGGCCTGCCCGGGTGTGGTGACGGGCACCGCCTACACCGACGTCGACGAGGCTCTCGATGCCGCCGACCGGGGTGAGCCGGTCATCCTGGTCCGCGACCACACCCGGCCCGAGGACGTGCTCGGCATGCTGGCCGCGCAGGGCATCGTCACCGAGGTGGGTGGCCCCGCCAGCCACGCGGCCGTCGTCAGCCGCGAGCTCGGGCGGGTCGCCGTGGTGGGCTGCGGCCAGGGCGTGGCCGCCGCACTGGCTGGCCGACAGATCACCGTCGACGGCTACGAAGGCGAAGTGCGGCAAGGGATTCTGAGTCTGGCGGCATGGTCGGAAGACGACACGCCGGAATTGCGCGAGCTGGCCGAGATCGCGCTGCGGGTGAGCCCGCTGCGGGCGCACGCGAGCGGCGACCATCCGCGACTGGACACGTCCTCCGACGAGGCGTTGCGAGCTGCCCTGGCGGCCGGACACACCGACGTCGTGTCCGCGACGCCACTGATCACCATGCTCAACGCTATACGCTTGCAGTCCGGCTCATGATGGATCTGCAAGTGCTGCAAGCTGTCCGGCTGAAGGGCCGGGTCAGCACCGCCGACCTCGCCCGGACATTGGATGCCGACGCCACCGACACCGAGGAGGCGGTGCGCCGGCTCGCCGCGGCGGGCCTGCTCATCGAGGGACCCACCGTGCGGATCAGCCCCGACGGACGCGCCCGCCTCGCCGAGTTGCTGACCGCCGAACGAGACGGCGTGGACGCCGCGACGATAGACGCCGCTTACCGCGAATTCCGATCAGTCAACGCTGATTTCAAGGCGCTGGTCACCGACTGGCAACTCCGCGACGGCCAGCCCAATGATCACGGGGACGCCGGGTACGACGCCGCGGTGCTGGCCCGCCTCGACGACGTGCACCAGCGGGTCACGCCGATCATCGCGGCGGTCACCACGCAGCTGCCGCGCCTGCGTGGCTACCCGGCGAAACTGGCCGCGGCGCTGGACAAAGTGAAGACCGGCGACATTGCCTGGCTGACAAGGCCACTCATCGACTCGTACCACACCGTGTGGTTCGAGCTACATGAGGAGCTGATCCTGGCCGCCGGCCTGACCCGCGAACAGGCGGCCAGATCCGGTGACGCGCAGTGACTTACAGGGCAGCATCCAGTAGCCGCAGATAGTCCTGCACGTCCGGGACCGCCGACTCCGCCGCGTGCACACTGATTGCGATCGTGTCGCCGATGCCGTGCACGCCGTGGGTGAGGCCCATTACCGGCGAGAGGCCTGGATAGCCGGCCGTCAGCACCACCGGAACGCCACCGAAGCTGAGATCGGCGGCGCCGCGGTGCACGCTGGACACCACCGTGTTTCCCGACACCTGCTCTGGCCGCACGTCCGCATCGAATTGACTTACCCCCCAACGCAACAGCACGGCGGGTACGGTCGCGAAGGCTTCGTCGGAGGCGCGGGTTGCTGGATGCCCGAAGCGGCGACGGCCGTTGGCCAGGTCTGCGGCGATGCGTTGCACCCTGGCGTCGTGGCCGAGTTCCGGGTACAGGCCCACCAAGATATTGCCGAAGTGGTTGAAGCCCAAAGGCGCACCGGGCTTGGCCATGGGCACCTCGGCCGCCAGTGACGCCGCGGACGGGCCCAGCAGATCCGACAACGCGGTGGATATCGCCGACAGCGCCGCGACCGTGACCGTCGGACCCTTCAGTTGCCCGCGGCGGCGCGTCAGTGTGCGCATCACCCGCGGACCCGCCGGTTCGGAGTTGGTGGGCAGCAACGGCCGCGACCCCAGCACCGGAGCCAACGATCCACCCTCGGTGTCACGGACGAACCGGCGGTGGGCGCGCGCGGCAACCATGCCCCGCCAGGGCAGGAATCCCGCCCGCGGCCGCACGGCCGGCACTGGTTCCTGCCGGCCGAACAGCCACGCCGCCATGGCCGACGCACGGGCGCCGTCGGCCAGCGCGTGCGCGACCTGCAGCACCGCCACGGTACCTGCCCCCGGACCCCCGGGATGCCGTGCACCGACGCGAAAACGTGTATTTGCCAGGGCTTCTCGCGAATATCCAGCTGCTCGGCCGCCAGCTTGACGACGGCGTCCAGGCAACCCGCCCAGCTCCCGTCGGACAGCTCGTGCCGGGCGACCCGGCGCGGTTCGATCGGTGCCTGCACCCAGCGCGGATAGCGCACCCGGCTGTCCTCCCGGACAACCAACCGCAACTCGGGACATCCCCGGGCCCGGCGCAACACCTGCGCCACCGCCCCCTCAGGATCGGAGGGTTCGCCGCCGAACGCGTACAGCAGGAACTCGTCGTTGGGGATCTTGGCCGACATCCAGTAGAACTGCGCGTCGACGGCGGCCATCCGCTGCCCGGGCGTCAACTAACCGGGATCTCGGGTGCCGGGTGAGCCGATGAACGCCAGCACCAGTTCGGCGACCTTGTCGGGCTGTTCGAGCTGCAGGAAGTGACCGGCGTGGGAGACGATGGACACGTCGCTGCCGGGCGGCAGGATGGGTTCCACCCAGTGCGCGAAAGCCGGTGTCATGCAGCCGTCGTCACGACCGTGCAGGTACAGGGTCGGCAGCTTCGGCGGCTCGGTCCAGTACCGGTGCAGCTCCGCGTACTGCGCCGGCGGACGGGTGTTGCGGATGGTGGCGCGGTAATACCCCAGCGCCGCGCGCCAGCTTTCCGGCGTCCCGATCGCGGCGTCGACGTGGCGCAGGTCCTCCTCGGCGTGGTAGCCCGGCGACCATCGCCGCCACAACAGCGGCAGCACCCATGATGCGGACCGTTCGGGCAGGAACGGCAGCTGGAAGTAGCTGATGTACCAGCTGCGCAGCAACTGACGTGAGAGCTCGGCGGCCAGCCGCCCGCGGTCGGGTAGCCGGCCCAGCGGACGAAACGCGCCAGACGGCGGCACCGACATGATCACCGCCTTGGCGAACGGGCTGTCCGGCATCGCGGCCAGCCCGGTGGCGGCGATCGCACCCCAGTCGTGACCGATCACCACGTCCCGCTCGGAACCACCAGCTGCCGTCCGGACCCGGAGTGCGTCGTGCATCAGGGCGCCGACGTGGTAGCTGCCGTCCACCGGAATCGAGGACGGTGCGTATCCGCGCATGAACGGCGCCACCACCCGCCAGCCGGCCTCGGCCAGTCGCGGCGCGAACTTGCGCCAACCGTAGGCCGTGTCAGGAAAGCCGTGCAGACACAACGCAATCGGGCCGTCGGCGGGGCCCCAGGTGAGTGCCTTGAGGTCACCGTTGGAGCCCTTCACGTCGATCCACCGTGGTTCAGACAACTCGACTCCTGTTCGCCGTGTACAGCCCGCACCGTCCAACGTAACCGGCCATCAGGGGGACAAGAAGCCCGTCGATCGGGGGACACGAATTTCCTCCCGGTTGTAGCCGCTCGGTCGACAGACGGCAGCACGTCCCCACGGGAGCCTTGATGCAAGGGCGCAGAGGGAGGAGCAGCAACGATGTCGTTCGCCGCCTTACCACCGGAGATCAACTCCGCACGCATGTACACCGGGCCGGGTCCCGGCTCGATGATCGCCGCCGCGGCGGCCTGGGAGCAGTTGGCTGCCGATCTGGAATCCATTGCGGGTTCGTTCGAAGCCGTGATCACCGAATTGATCGGCGGCCCGTGGCTGGGTGCCGGCGCGACGGCCATGGCCGCGGGCGCCCTGCCTTACCTCGGGTGGCTCACCGCCACAGCCAACCAGGCCGAGCAGGCCTCCGGCCAGGCCAGGGCAGCTGTCGCAGCCTATGAAGCCGCCTATGCGATGACCGTCCCACCGGCGCTGATCGCCGCCAACCGCGCCCAACTGGCGGCGCTGACCGCCACCAACTTCATCGGCCAGAACACCCCGGCCATCGCTGCCACCGAAGCCCAGTACGGCGAGATGTGGGCGCAGGACTCGACGGCGATGTACACCTACGCCGCCGCCTCGACCGCCGCCAGCACCCTGACCCCCTTCACCGGACCGCCGACGCAGGCGGCCGCCCAAACCGGTATCGCCTCGGTGGCTTCCGAGATCGCGAGCGCACTGTCCCAGCTGACCGGCGCGATACCCGGTGCGCTCGCCGGCCTCGGCTGGAGCGGGCTCCCCGATTGGGTGAGCGACCTGCAGACCGTGATGAGCATCTTCGGCACCCCCTTCTTCGCCACCACCGCACTGGCGGGCCTGGGAATGTCGATGATGTCGAACCTCAAAGGCCTGCTCCCCGCGGCGGCCGCCGTCGGCAGTCAGATCGCGTCGTCCCTGGCTCCGGTAGTCACCGGCACGGTGAGCCCGGCATCGCTCGCCGGCACGGTGTCGGCCGGCCTGGGCAAGGCGGCCGGCGTCGGGGCACTGTCCGTGCCGCGCGCCTGGGCGTCAGCGGCACCGGCTCTCACCCGGGCCACCGCACTGCCAGCAGGCACAACCGGCGTCACGGTCCGGCCCCTGGGCGGTGTCCGTCCGGAAGGCCTGCTGGGCGGGCTGCCACTGACCCAGATGTCCGCGCGGGCCATGACGACGTCGGAAACCCGACTCGAACTACCCACCCTGCGAATCCTCCCGGAGGCGGTCGGCTGATGACAGACATGACTTCAACGGCACGGGCCCGGCGCTGGGCCAAGACCGATGCGACCCAGCGCCGCATCCTGGACGCGGCGACCCAGGTGTTCGCCACCAAGGGCTTCACCGCGGCGACGATCGCCGAAGTGGTCGCCGGTTCGGGCGCCAGCATCGGCAGCATCTACCACCACTTCGGCGGCAAGAGCGAGCTGTTTCTGGCGATCTTCGAGCAGATGGCCGACGCCGTCGAAAGACGCATCCAGGCGGCCGTGGGCGGACTCGGCACCTCCGCGCCCGACCGGCGGCACGTCTTCCAACTCCACGTGCGGGCGTACCTGGCAGGGATGTGGGAGAACCGCTACGCGGCCCGGGTGCTGTCGTCGGGGGACACGCCTCCCGGCTTCGAGGTCACCCGCCGCAAGCGCCTGGCTTCGGTCCTGCACAACTGGATGGAGGTGCTGGAACTGGACACCTCCCCCCGCAACCAGTTGATGGTCCGCGTCCTGATCGCGACGGTCGCCGAGTCGACGCTGATGGTCATCGGCTGCGACGATCCGGACGAGGTGCCGCCGATCATCGAGGCGACGGTCGAATGGATCGACCAGATCACCGGGTGAACTCACACCGCGGCGGCGGCCTCCAGGTCGGCGACGATGATCTTGCGCATCCCGAGCATGGCCTTGGTCGCGGCGGTGGCCCGGGCGGGGTCGGGATCGGCCACCAACTCATACAGCCGGTCGGGCACGATCTGCCAGCTCAGCCCGAATCGGTCCTTCAGCCAACCGCATTGCGATTCCTCGCCGCCATCGCGGGTCAGCTGGTCCCAGTAATAGTCGACCTCGTCCTGGTCTTTGCAGTGCACCGTGAAGGAAACGGCCTCGCTGAAGGTGAACGCGGGACCGCCGTTGATGCCGATGAAGGTGGTGCCGTCCAGCACGAAAGAGCCGCTGAGCACCGTCCCGGGCTCGCCCGGTCCCGCCTCGGTGGTCCGGTTCAATTGCTCGATCTTCGAATTCGGGAACACCGAGGTGTAGAACTCGGCCGCCTCTTCCAGGTTGTTGTCGAACCACAGTGAGGGCGTGATCGCCGGCATGTGCGTCTCCTAGCTGTCGGGGTCTTTGACCGGTAGACCGCACTGGCGCCGCAAACTCATCGGACTTGCCCAGAAAGATTACGGATGTAATTATCTGCTGGTGGGGTTGCTGGACGGCAAAGTCGCCGTCGTCACCGGAACCAGTCGCGGCGTCGGCGTGGGTATCGCACATGAGTTGCTGCGCGCGGGTGCCACCGTCATCGGGTGCTCCCGGTCCCCGCTGGACGGGCTGCCCGGAGCCGACACAGAGCCGGCGTGGTCCCGCCGCTGTGCCCAATTGGTTTGTGACCAAGGCAATTACGCCGCGATCGACAGCTTCGTACAGCAGGTTGTCGCCGACTACGGCCGCATCGACATCCTGGTCAACAACGCGGGCGGCACGGTACCCGCACCGCACGTCGAAGACATTCCCGAACTGGTGCAACGACTTCAGGGCGCGCCGCGCAGCGCCGACGACTTCGAGCGCACGGCGCTGTTCCACGCCTTCGCGGTGCAGATGAACCTGATCAGCCCACTGTGGTTCGCCATCCGCGTCTACCGGCAGATGAAGACCCAGGACGGCACCGGTTGCATCGTCAACATCTCCAGCGGCGCCGGCCACCCCGCGGGGGCGCCCACGTTGGTGTCTTACGGGGCGGCCAAGTCCGGGCTCAACCACCTGACCCGATCGCTGGCCCAGGAATGGGGACCCAAAGTCCGGGTCAACTGTGTGGCGCTGGGCCCCACCATCACCGAGAACTTCCGCGCCTTCGTGCTGCCAAAGGACGACCCGACCGGCGCCGAATACTTCCGCAAGGTCCCGATGAAGCGGGGCGGCGAGCCCGCCGAAGTGGGCCGCACCGTCGTGTTCTTAGCCTCGGGCACAGTCGATTTCATCAACGGCACCACCATCGAGATCGACGGGGGCATGTTGCCGGGCGTGCTGTACGACGCGGGACTGAAGACCATCACCGACCTGATGTGAGGAGCGCCCATGGCGTATGACCGTGCCGAGTTCGACGCGTTCTGGGATGACTGGCTCGACGCGAACCGCCGCGCCCAGGAGGCCGGCGACTGGAGCGCGATGGCGGAATTCTATGAGCCCCACGCCAGCTACGGATGGTCCTATGCACCGACCGACCATTTCATGGCCAACGGCCGCGACGAGATCCGCGATCTGGCGCTGGGCACCGAGATGCTGGGCTTCCAGGGTTGGATATACCCTTACCAGACAGTGCTTTTCGACGACCGGTCCGGACAGGCGTTCGGATTGTGGCGCCAGCTGTCCACGTTCAGTTCTCCCCGCGGGGGGCCGTACGAGATTCAGGGGCTGGGCGGCAGCTGGTTTCAGTACAGCGGCCACCGCAGCTGGTCGTGGCAACGCGACATCTTCGATGTGCAGATGGCCACTGCCGCAATGTTCGACATCCTGCGCGACGGCAACAACTCTCCGCAGCTGGACGCCCGGATGGACGCGATCCGCGCCGGCAGGCAACCGGGTCACTACCGCTCCTGGGCCGAGATGAGCGCACCGCTGTGGCCGGTGCCCCCGGTGCTCTCATGACGCGCGTCATCCAGTACTCGACCGGAAACGTCGGCCGGCACGCGCTGCGCATGCTCATCGAGCGCCCTGAGTTCGAACTGGTGGGTGTGCACGCATCCAGGCCCGACAAGGTCGGACGCGACGCCGCGCAACTGTGCGGGCTCGAGAGGCCGACGGGCATCACGGCCACCGACGATGCCGAGGCTCTGCTGGCGCTGAACGCCGACTGCGTCGTCTACACCTCGCAGGCCGAGACCCGGCCCAAAGAGGCCATCGCGGAGATCAGCCGGTTTCTGCGGGCCGGCATCAATGTCGTCGGCTCGTCATTCGTGTGGATGGTGGCTCCTGAGCAGGCCGGTGACTGGCTGCGCGAACCCCTGCGGCAGGCCTGCGCGGACGGCGACGCGACGCTCTACATCAACGGAGTCGACCCCGGCTACTCCGGTGACACCCTGGCCTACACGGCGTTGAGCCTGACCGAGCGCGCGACCACCATCACGGTGCAGGAGATCTGCGACTACGCCAGTTACGACGACGCCGAATTCACCGGTGCCAGTTTCGGTTTCGGCACCAGCCCGGACCACACGCCGGTGATGTTTCTGCCCGGTGTGCTGACGTCGATGTGGGGCGTGCAGGTGCGCAGCCTGGCGCGGGACCTGGGAGTCGAACTCGACGAGGTGCGTGAGCGCTGCGAGAAGTGGGTGACGCCCGAACCGATCGACTGCACGATGATGCACGTCGAACCGGGGCAGGTCGCCGCCGTACGGTTCGGCGTCGAGGGCCTGCGCGACGGCGAGGTCGTCATCACCATGGAGCACGTCAACCGGCTCGGCCCGGGCACCGCACCGGACTGGGCCTATCCGCCCGACGGCCGCGCCGGCGTGCACCGGGTGGTGGTGACCGGCAGTCCAGGTGTGGAGATCAACACCCATCTCGGTGGCGAGATCGACCATAACGAGGGCGGCGTGATCGCCACCGCGGCGCGCGTCGTCAACCTGATCGACGCCGTATGTCGGGCTCCGAGCGGCATTTTGGCCGCTCACGATCTTCGGCCACTCGATCACCTCCACGGCGTGATGCGTTGACCGCCCCGCGCAGACCCCCCGGCGGCGGACAGGCCCGCGCCGAACGCAGCCGCCAGGCCGTCATCGACGAAGCCGTCCGGTACATCCTCAAAGAGGGCTTCGCCCCACCGAGCGTGCGGCAGATCACCGAACGCGCCGGATTGACCTGGGGCGTCGTGCAATACCACTTCGGTGATCTCAACGGCATCCTGATGGCGGTGCTCGACAAGGGTTTCGCCGATCTACTGGAGACCCTCGATCAGCTGCCAGCGCAGGCAGCGCAGATCCCCTCGCAGGACCGGCCGGCCTTCGTGGTCGACGCGGTGTGGCGCGCCTTCTCCAGCCCGACCTCGATGGCAGCGCTGGAGATACTGATCGCCACCCGCAGTGCCCGAACCGCGAAGGCCAACGCCCACCTGGCCGCGATGACCGCCCGGATGACCGAGATCGGTGAGCATCTGGGCGCCGGTGTCGCGCCGGCCCAGGCCATACGGCTGGGCAATCTCATCTGGGCCACCATCCGCGGCCTGGTAGCGGTGCAGCTGACGTGGCCGAAGCCGTTGGACAGCACTCGGGACCGCGAGATGCTCGCCGAAGTCATCACCGCGTACCTGGTCTCAACCGAAGGAGATTCATGCCTATGACGAGCGACGCGGCGACCGTGGAGTTCGCCGGAAGAGACGGCATCACGCTGGTCGCCGATGAGTGGAACCGCGGCGGTTCGGGCGAGCGGCCCACCATCCTGATGCTGCACGGCGGAGGTCAGAATCGGTTCTCCTGGAAGAACACCGGGCAGATTCTGGCCGACGACGGGTACCACGTCATCGCGCTGGACACCCGCGGGCACGGGGACAGCGACCGAGCACCGGACGCCGACTACGACGTGGAGACGCTGACCGCCGACGTTATGCAGGTGCTCGACACGATCGGCCGCCCGGTGGTGATCATCGGCGCCAGCATGGGCGGGCTGACCGGCATCCTGGTCGCCGACCGGGCCGGGCCGCAGCAGGTGACCAAGCTGGTGCTTGTCGACGTGGTGCCCCGGTTCGAGAAGAACGGCAGCGCCCGTATCCGCGAGTTCATGATGACCAACATCGACGGCTTCGACTCACTGGAGCACGCCGCCGACGCGGTGGCCGCCTACCTGCCTTACCGCACCAAGCCGCGCAGCCCCGAGGGGCTCAAGAAGAACCTGCGGCTACGGGACGGACGCTGGTACTGGCACTGGGATCCGGCGTTCATGACCAAACCCGGGGACGACCCGGAACTGCGCACCGAAGCCTTCGAGGAAGCCGCGGCCAACCTCTCGATCCCGGTGTTGCTGATCCGCGGCAAGCTGTCCGACGTCGTCAGTCTCGAAGGCGTCGAACACTTTCTGACCCAGGTGCCGCGCGCGGAGTTCGTCGAACTCTCCAACGCGGGGCACACCGCCGCGGGTGACGACAACGACGCCTTCAGTGACGCGGTGGTGGCGTTCGTCGAGCGGCCCTAGCCCGCCCCCTTCACCGCCGAGTGTGAACCTCACGACGCGACTCGCCGCTCAGACTCAAGTGGTCGCTGCAACACCTGATCGGTTTAGGGGTGTTGTCTGGTGTCGTTGGCAGGTTTGAGTAGCAAACAGGCGGAGTTGGATGCGGCGCGGGCCGTGTTCTTGGAGGGTGTCAGGTCGGGTTTGTCGCGAACGGCGGCGGCAACGGTGGCTGGGGTGTCGCACACTACGGGCAACAAATGGGCTCGGGCCGCGGGGTATCCGCCGGTGGCCCGACATCATGGGATTCGGTACGCGGCTGCTGTCCGGGAAGCGTTTTGGGCAGCGATGTATTCGGGCGATTCCCCCGAGCAGGCCGCGGTGCACGCCGGCGTGTCGCTCACCCGGGCCCGTATCTGGGTCAAACAGGCTGGTTATGTGCCCAGAACCCGACCCTGCGCCGAAGCTGAGATCGATGCGGCGCGTCGACCGCGCGCGCCGTTGACGTTCATCGAACGGTGCCGACTTGAGGAGTTGCTCGAATCTGGCTGCGCCCCGCGGGACGCGGCGCAGCGGCTGGGCCGCCATCGTGACACCATCGAGCGCGAGGTGGTCAAGGGGATGACCGGTTCGGGGTATCGGGCCAGGGTCGGCCAGGACGTGGCTGAGGCCAACCGCAAGCGCCCCAAACTGCGTCACCTTGAGTCCAGGCCTGCACTGTTGGCCGAGGTGGTGGCACGGTTGGAGAAGAACCATAGCCCCGAGCAGATCGCGGGCCGGCTACGCGAAGATTACCCCGACGATCCGGAGATGTGGGTGTCACACGAGACGATCTATCAGGCGATGTATGTCCAGCCGCGCGGGGAGCTGGCCCGGCTGGTCAAGACCGCGTTGCGTACCGGCAGGACTCGGCGAAAGCCACAGGGCCGCAGCGAAACTGGCGTAGGCAAGCTCAAGGGGATGATCAACATTAGCGAGCGTCCCGCCGAAGCCGATGACCGCGCGATCCCTGGACATTGGGAAGGGGATTTGATCCTGGGCAGCACCGCCTCGGGCTCAGCGATCGGCACCCTGGTCGAGCGCACCACGGGATTCGTGGTGCTGCTCAGGCTGCCCGGTGACCACACGGCGGCCACCCTGGCCGAGGCGATGACCGCCAAGATTCCCGAAATCCCGGAGGTCCTGCGTCGCTCGCTGACCTGGGACCAAGGCAGCGAGATGGCCCTGCACACCCAGATCACCGAGGCCACCGGCCTGCCGATCTACTTCTGCGACCCACACACCCCTTGGCAACGCGGCACCAACGAAAACACCAACGGCCTGCTACGCCAGTACTTCCCCAAAGGCACCGACCTGTCGTTCTACGGCCCCGGCTGGCTCGACGAGGTCGCCGCGGAACTCAACGCACGACCCCGCAAACGCTTCGGCTGGCGCACACCCGCCGAAGAACTCGACCGACTACTCTCAGACCCGTCCACATTCGTTGCAGCCACCGCCTGAATCCAAGCCGTTGCGGCGTCGTAGATTTCACGCTCGGTGGGGAGAACGCGCCGTTAGTTGGCCGGCTTCTCCGCGTGACCGCCGAACTGCTTTCGCATGGCCGACAGCGCCTTGTTGGCGAAGTCGTCGAGGTCCCGCGACGCGAAGCGCGACTGCAGGGCAGTGGTGAGCACCGGCGAAGGCACGCCCTCGTCGATCGCGGCGATGGCCGTCCACCGGCCTTCGCCCGAATCGGACACGCGGCCGGAGAACTCGGACAGGTCAGCCGAATCGTGCAGTGCGATCGCGGTGAGGTCGAGCAGCCACGAGCCGATCACACTGCCGCGACGCCACACCTCGGCGATATCGGGGATGTCGAAATCGTATTGGTAGCACTCGGGATTGGACAACGGCGCGGTCTCGGCGTCACCCTGCTGGATGCGGGTCCCGATGTCGGCATTGCGCAGGATGTTCAGGCCCTCGGCAAGCGACGCCATCATCCCGTACTCGATGCCGTTGTGCACCATCTTGACGAAGTGCCCCGCGCCGGCCTCGCCGCAGTACAGATAGCCTTTCTCCGCTTGGGCGACCTCACCTTCGCGACCCGGAGTCCGCGGGGCCGCGTCCACCCCGGGTGCGACGGTGGCGAAGATCGGCTCGGCGTGCTCGAACGCGTCCGGATCGCCGCCGATCATCAGGCAGTAGCCGCGTTCCCGGCCCCACACGCCGCCGCTGGTACCGCAGTCGAGTAACCGAATACCGTTCTTCGCCAACGACTTCGCGTGCTTCATGTCATCGCGGTAGTAGGAGTTCCCGCCGTCGATGACGATGTCGCCGGACTCGAGTGTGTCGGCCAGCTCGTCGATCACCCCGGTGGTGATGGTTCCCGCGGGCACCATCACCCAGACCACCCGCGGCGCGGTGAGCTTGTCGCGCAACTCCGCGAGCGAGGACACCCCGGTGATGCCGCCCTCCCCCGCCATGGCCTCGACAGCCTCAGCGCTGTGGTCGTACACCACACATTCGTGTCCACCGGTGACCACGCGGCGCACGATGTTCGCGCCCATCCGGCCGAGACCGATCATGCCCAGTTGCATCGGCTGCTTCTCCTTCAAGTCCATCAGGTGGTTCCGGTTGCTTGAGGTGGTGCTTCCCCGCGAGGGCCGAACTCAACCCTAAACACCGCAAGGCGGCCTGTCAGGATGGTGGGCATGGGTGATGCGCTGCATGTGGTGATCTACGTGCTGGCCGGCATCGCGGTAATCGAGGCCGGGGGGCTGATCGCGCTGTGGCGCCTGCTGGAACGCAGCCGCCGCGAGGTCGAGGAGTTGCAGCAGCGGGCCGATGTCCGCAATCGGCTGTGGTCCGGTGGCCGCGAGGCCGTCAAGACGGTGTGGAATACCGCGAACCTGATGCGCAAAGAAGGTTTCGGTGCCGCGGTACGCAGTTCGATCGAAGACCTGGCCGACTGGGCCGAGGTGGAGCGACCCGACCTGGCCCGGGTCACGCCGGACGGCCGGGTGGTGATCCTGTTCTCCGACATCGAAGAGTCCACCGCGCTGAACGAGAAGATCGGCGACCGCGCATGGGTCAAGCTGATCGGCGCGCACGACAAGCTGATGCATCAACTCGTGCAGCGGCAATCCGGCCATGTGGTCAAGAGCCAGGGCGACGGATTCATGGTCGCCTTCGCGCGGGCGGAGCAGGCGGTGCGCTGCAGCATGGACCTGCAGCAGGCGCTGCACAAGGAGGCAAAACGCAAGCGGCATCCGGAAATTCGCGTGCGGATCGGCATCCACATGGGTCGTTCGGTGCGCCGCGGTGACGACCTGTTCGGCCGCAACGTCGCCATGGCCGCCCGCGTCGCCGGACAGGCCGTCGGCGGACAGATCCTGGTCAGCGAACCCGTCCGCGACGCGGTGCACGACTGCGACGACATCCGTTTCGACGACGGACGCGAAGTTGAGCTGAAAGGGTTCTCCGGCAGCTACCGGTTGTTCGCCGTCGAGGCCGAGCCCGAACCCGAACGCGACCGGTAGCCTTCGGTATCCGAGTCGGCCAGCCGCTGATGCAACCGGGCCCGGATCTCATCGGGCGTGTAAGCACGGCGCTTCCGTTGATCACGCACGACCAGCGCACCACCGGCGACGACGCCCGCCACTCCGGCCAGGCCGATCCACTTCCAAACGTTGCGCATCGGCACAGGCTATCGCCCTTTAGAGTGCTTGGCGTGAACTCCAGCATGCTCACCTTGGATCAGGCGCTCGACGAGACCCGGACCGGCGACCTGTGGCTGTTTCGGGGCGGTTCACGACCCGACCGCGCGATCCAGACGCTGACGAACGCTCCGGTGAACCACGTGGGAATGACGGTGGCCATCGACGACCTGCCACCATTGATCTGGCATGCCGAGTTGGGCGACAAGCTCGTCGACATGTGGACGGGCACCAATCACCGCGGGGTTCAGCTCAACGACGCCCGGGAGGTGTTCCTGCAGTGGACCGGGCGGTACCAACAGCGCTGCTGGCTCCGACAGTTGGCCCCGCACGCCAATCACAAGCAGGAGAACGAACTGCTGCGGGTGATCGCCCGGATGGACGGCACGGCGTTCCCTACCACCGCGAAGCTGACCGGCCGCTGGCTGCGCGGCCGGCTGCCCACCATCAACGACTGGTTCCGCGGAATTCCGTTGGTAGAGAGGAAGGTTCGAGAACACACCGAACGCCGTCGGACGGAACAGCGCAAGATGGGGCTATCCACGGCATATTGTGCGGAGACGGTCGCCATCACCTACGAGGAGATGGGGCTGTTGCTCACCGACAAGGACACCAACTGGTTCGACCCCGGCAAGTTCTGGAGTGGTGACACCCTGCCCTTGGCGCCGGGCTATGAGCTGGGCAAGGAGATCGCGGTAATCGGTTAGTGGCGGTCATTGACAGCGAGATTGCGATAGCGGTCGTGGTCTCCGGGCCAATCGCAGCCACAGCCGCAATCTCGAAACGCCCCCGCGCCGCCGTTACAGCGGTACGAACCGACGGCGTCGCGGCCCAGGCATCGACCGTGTGGCTCACCGTGAATCGAACGTCAACTCACCGCGCATACTTTCCGCCGAAAAGTGGTATTCCTAGCCTTGTAATCGATTGCTCGCAATTGCGATATTAATGACGCAAACCACACCCGTAGCGCATTGTGATCTGATCCACAATTACGCATCGCGGGCGTGGCTGCGATTGTCAGTTAGTTTGTGATCTGAGTCGCACTAATGGTCAGGAATCTGCCATTCCGGGGTCGGGCGCCGGGCCCGGCTCGGGTGCCTGTTCCGGTGCCGGCGGGAGCACCTCAGGTGCCGGCGGAAGCATTTCCGGACCCGGGTCGGGAGCGATGGCGTCTACCAGCTCAACGGGTGCGTCCGGAGCCGACAGACCTTCAGGAAGGTCGACATCCTCCACCGGCAGGAACATGTGATGGGTGAATTGTGCCTGGTAGGCGCCGCCGCCGCCGATACGGACGCCGCCACCCTCACCACTGGACACCGGGGTGCCATCGGGCAGGGTCACGGCGGTGTGACCGCCGTTCCAGCCGATCACCACCGCGTTGGGTGCGGTGCCGTGTTGAAAGCCGCGGGCCGCCAGAGCGGACTCCTCGTTGCCGGTGTTGAACCGGCTACCGAAAACCGGTCGATCGGCCGCAGCATTTGCGACCCACGACGCGAGCCCTGAACAGTCGGTCCCAGCAGGAGAATCGCCACCCGGAATGTACGGGGTGCCGGAGACCTGATTAACGAGCGCCAACAGCGTTGCTAGAGCAATCATGGCCAGAAACCTACCGACCATATGCATAGGAAATCAAAATTTGTGGTGCTAATCACGCGAATTCGAATATGTCTGTTGACCTGCGTATACCGCACCGATGTCACGCAATAATCTATAAATTGAAACAGAAGTGGTTACTGTGAATGCAGATATTATCTGGCAAATACCGCAGCGCCTCGCAGAGCGTCTTTGAAGTGCTACAATGCAACAGACGAGTTTGATGTAGCAATGTTCTTATTGCACATCCAGCACATAGAAAGGGCCGATAATCGCTGCTTCACCGGTTACATTCTGGTATCGGACGTGGCCCAGACCACAAATCGTGCGGGCGCCGCAGCTACCGACGGAGGGTGCGCCGATCGAGCAGGTCAGCGACGGCAACGGGCGCTGGTCGGAGATCCACTGCGATCGCTCCGAACGAATACCAGCGGAACTGTCACTGCCCCTTCAGTCGCGGTGATAGACGATGTTGAGGACGTTCCCGTCAGGGGCCCGCGCGAAGAACCGGCGCACCCCCCACGGCTCCGTCGTCAACGGATGGACTATCTCGTAGCCGCGTTGCCGAGCCTCCTCGTAGGCGCCCTCGACGTCATCAGTGTGAACCGATATGACTGAATCATCGCCGGCCGTCGCATCCCCGGTCACCAGTTGCACGTTCACCCCCGTGCCGGGGTCGGTGTAGCGGGCGACCCAACCCATGTTGAACTCCTCATCGCTGAGCCCGAGGTAGTCGGAGTAGAAGCTCTTCGTCGCCTCGATGTCCGCCACCCGCAGATTGGGCGTGATGCGCTTGGACCGCATACGTGCCCTCCTTCCGACAGCTCAATCACCAAAGTCGTTGCCGTCAGCGAAGAAGCGTGGCCTGCGGGCTCTCGCCGTATTCGCGGCGGTAGAACGCCGCGAAGCGCCCGAGATGAGCGAATCCCCACCGGGCAGCGACCGCGCTTACCGTGCAGACATCGCTGCTGGCTTCAAGCAGGTCCAAATGCGCGTGGTGAAGTCGGACTCGCCGCAGATACTCCGTCGGCGTGCAGTCACGGTGCCTGCGAAACATGTACTGCAACGCCCGAGGCGTGATGCAGGCAGCGCGCGCGATGTCGGCCAACGAGATGTCATGTTGGGCGTTGTCGTCGATGAACGTGATCGCGCGCCGCAGCAACACCGGCGTCGAGTCATGACGATCTTCGATCGTCGGCTCAAGCACCGCCGTATGAGGAAACGTTGCCAGCATGCTCGCGGCGAGAAAGCGCCGCACTTCGCCGACAACCAAGTAACTCTGGGCCACTTGCGAATTCGCGACGATGTCGTTACAGACATGGTCCACGGCATGGGTGAGGAACTGGTTGGCCTCAGCTGTCAGTGCGGCATTGGCCGTAAGTCGCACGGGTGCACCGTCATTGAGCCCGACGCTCGCGGCGATCTCGTCGAACGCGCTCCTTGCGACGGAAACCAGCACATATCGGCAGTGCGAGACCGTGCCGAACATTGGCAGTGCCTCCAGAGCGCCGGCGGCCGTCACCTCTCCGGGGCCGAAGAATTTCGACTCGAGGCCCGGCTGGTCCACGGACATGGCGCCCGCGTACACCCGCCCCAGCAGGATGGTGTCCAACGGCTCCATCTGGTAGCTCACGTCGAGGCCGAAGCTGACTTCGTCGACGGGCGTGGAACCCAGATGCGACCGCGCTATCCGCGCATGCACACTGTCCCCGTGAGCCAGGCGACCCAGCCTCACTTGCGAATAGCTGGCACTTACCGCCGCTTCGACTTCGCTGAGGTCGCTGGTGTCGAGTAATACCGTGCTCATCAGCGAAAACCCGTCGGATCGCACCGCCCACCGGCCAATTCCGTCATCAGCACCGACATTAGCCAGCACTCGACGGTCTGTTGCATTCGACCATAGTATCGAGGGCCGTCAATTGCTACAGGACGTCGTCCCCGCGCCACCGCACTTCACCCATCGCACGCCTGACTTCGGCGTCCTCCCGCCTTGCCGCGGCCCGCTCACGTTCCGCCCGCTCCTTGACGCGTTGCTGTCGCCGTTGCTCTCGCTCTGCGGTAGCGCCCTCCCGTTCGTCCGCACGCAACTCCCGCTCATCGGCGGTCTGCTCGCGCTCGTCCGCGATTCGGTCGCGCTCGTCGGCTACGCGTTCTCGCTCGTCGGCGACGCGCTCGCGTCTGGACAGATCCCTCTCGCGGCGTGCGAACTCCGCGTCGCGATGGCTTTTCTCAGTAGCGCGCCGACCAGGCTCGCCCGAAGCCTCGGCGCGGTCCCCGTAGACCACCGCCCAACTCTAGCGCCGCCTACAGCCAAGAAGCAGGCACCGAGCAGCGCCCTCCGTTAAAATGCCGAATAACCGCGTCACGCCCGCCGGGGATCGCCGGACGCCGAATTCGTCGAGGGAGGGCACGCCATGGTCGTGGCCAGAGCCGTAGCGCTGCTAGTCCTTTCCGTGGGGTTGGCTGCGCCGGCCTACGCGGACGCGACCGACGACGCGTTCATCACCAACCTCAGCACCTCCGGCATGAATTTCGGAGCTCCCGACAAAGCGATCCAGGTCGCGAAAACCGTTGTCTGCGGATCGCTCAAGGACAACCCCAGCACCAGCAATGCCGAACTGACCACCAAGGTCACCAACGCGACGAACTGGCCGGCGCTCAACGCCGCCTACTTCACCGGTGCCGCGATCCAGGCCTACTGCCCGCAGTACGGTTCCCTCACCCCGCCCAGCGTCCCGAGCAAAGTTCCGACCGCTCCGAGCACGCCCGCGCCGACTCCGTCCACCTCTGCCGTTCAGAGCGCCTGAGCGCACTCAATCTCGTTGCCCTGCATACTGATGACGACTCCAGAGCGTTAGCGCCGGCACGTCACAACGCCGGCTGATGACTGAGTGGTCACATTCCCGGCGCCGCAGCGCCATAGTGACGATCATTCCGGTCGCCGTGCCGTCGACGATGGCGGCGGTATTCACCGCGCTGGCTCGCCGGATGCCGGAGCGGACAGCATACAACGTCGGCTTCGCCGTCTACTGGATCGCCTGGTGCCTGGCAGTCCCCGTGTGCTTGCTCGGGGCGCGGCACGCGGTCCGGCTTCTCACAGCAGGTCGGCGACTCCCCCGCGACCATCTGGTACTGCTCGCGCTGCCAGCTACGGGAGGCGTTGTGACACAGCTGATCCCGTACCGCAGGGACATCGACACGGCAACCGCGCTCGTCATGCTGGGTAGCGCGATGATCAATGCGACGGGTGAGGAGTTGCTCTGGCGTGGAGTGTTCATGCGCGAACTCGAAGACCGACCCAGAATGGCTCAGACGTTGTCACTGCTCGGGTTTTCGATCTGGCATTACGTGCCGCAACTCATTCTGCCGTCACCGCTCGGACGAGGGCGGTTCGTTGCCGGTTCGGCCGTGGTCGGTTCGGCGATGACCGCTGCCTCGTGGAAGGCCGGCGGGTTGCGGCAGGTGCTGATCGCCCATGCCATCGTTGATGCGTGCGGTGTGACCGCCGCCCGTTTTCGGCTGGGCCGCGTGCCGAATAGCTAACCGTCCGAGCGCATTACGTCGTTCAATCCGTCGCCGGCACAGCGCCTTCGCCAGCACGGTATCGCAAGTATGCGGCGCCGTCTCCGAATATCCGGTGCTCAACCAGATTCAGGTCGAGGTGGACGCCGTCGGGCAGTGCCCTCAGGCCGCCGCCGACCATCTTCGGAATCACGAAGAAGTGAAACTCCTCGACCATCCCTGCGGCGATCGCCGGGCCCGCGACGGTCGGTCCGAAGATCTCGACCACCCCGGGCGCGCCGTCGACGATCTGCTTCAACTCGTCCAAGCTCAGACGGGGCATCAGGCGGTCCCGCTCCGAGCCGAGTTCGTCGCGACGCAGCGTAGAAGACACCACGACCTTCTCGATGTTGCGCCAGCGCCTGGCGAACTCTCGGTCGGCAGCCGGATGGTCGTCTTCGTCCGGAAAGGTCTCCCAGTACTGCATCAGCGCATAGGTCTTGCGGCCCAGCACCTCTGTGGAGACCGTGGCCATCCGTTCGATGTGAGCGGCGAAGACCGGGTCACCCGGTGCGGACCACTGGAAATCGCCCGCCGCGTCGGCGACGTAGCCGTCGATAGACACCGACGCGGTGTAGGTCAGCGTGCCCATCGCGAACTCCGGCTCATAAGTTCCCCTCCGTCGACATGGTTTCCATTCATATAGACCCGCGCGCTCAGCGGAAGTCATCGCACCGGCGACACGCTGTCGCCCTGTTCGGGGCTTCTGCTCCGCGAGCCGGACGAAGTTGCCGCTGCCCCTGTCTTCAGCTTCGATCTAAAGCTGTTGTCAATCAGCCTAATTGCTGCTTGGTGGTGGCTTGGGTTCGAAGGGGTCGTACCACCACCAGTCGGCGCGTTCGCCGGTAGGCCCGGGCCACGGCGGCACGTCGGGCGGGGGCTGGGTGGGTGGGCGCGCGAGCGACGCCGCGCCGAGGGTTTGCCCGGCTTCGTCGGTGACGGTGAGGTCGGTGGCGTCGCCGCTGATGGTGATCAGCCCGCGGTGGTGCATGCGGTGGTGATACGGGCACACCAAGACCAGATTGATCAGCTCGGTGAGGCCACCGTCTTCCCAGTGCCGGACGTGGTGGGCATGCAGGCCCCGAGTCGCCCCACAGCCAGGCACTGCGCAGGTGGGGTGACGGTGTTCCAGAGCGCGCCGCAGCCGCCGGTTGATCTGGCGGGTCGTGCGGCCCGCGCCGATGGGCTGCCCGTCACGTTCGAACCACACTTCGCAGGTCGCATCGCAGGTCAGGTACTGGCGCTCAGCCTCGCTGAGCCACGGGCCCAGATGCAGTGCGGCGGCAGGCTTGTCCACGTCGAGGTGCACGACGACCGTGGTGTGCGCGCTGTGCGGGCGGGCGGTCGCCTCGACATCCCAGCCGGCCTCGACCAGCCGCAGAAACGCCTCGACCGTGTCGGGCATCGGCGGTGCCGTCTCAGAGGCACTGTCGCCGCGATCGCGTTTCCATTGGGCGATCAGCGCCTCCCGATGCGCTGCCAGTGCCGCCTCGAACGTCGCCGCCTCACTGTGAGGCAGGGTGATCCGCCACGTCGTGGACTCCTCGTTCGAGGTTTTGCTGATCGCAGACGACGGGGCCGGGCGCGGATCGGGCTTCGGACGCGGCTCCAACCTCACCGCGGTACGCAACTGATTGACCGTCGCGCAGCGGGCGAACTCCGCATAGTGTTCATCAGAACCCTCACCCGCCCGCCCGGCAATCACCCCGAGCTGATCCAGCGACAACCGCCCCTCGGCCATCCCCGCCGCACAGCGCGGAAACTCCGCCAACCGGCCCGCCACCGCGGTGATCGTATGCGCGGTGGTCGAAGACAAACCCAGCTTCCAGGCCACCAACGCCGTCACCGACCGCGCCCCCGTGATCCCACACAACCCGTCGCGATCGATCTCGGCGACGATCTCCACAATGCGCCCGTCAACGGCATTCCGCTGACCGGCTAACTCCGCCAACTCCTCGAACAACTCCGCCAGGCGGTCCTTCGGCATCGTGGCCGTGGATGCTGCGTTCGAAGACATAACCCCATCATCGCAACGGGGTACGACAAGTTTTGGTCAGCTCGCCCGCGCCTCGGGGCTAAACACCATCAAAGGTCAACCGCGGGAACCGGATTGGCGGTCAACGCTCCCAGGTCGTTCGGAATCACCGACAAGTGCACCGGACCGCCGCGATCGAACTTCTCCATCACCAAATCATCAGGGAGGAGACGCGATTCGTAGCCGATTTCCAAGAATCGCGAGGAAAGCTACTGGGCGCCGGCCTTCCCACCTGACGTTGCTGGAACCGGAACTCGACCGCGCCGGCGTTCAATGTCAGATCCCAAAGTCATGTCCCAAACTTGGCGCGCGCCGCATCAGTGACCGGGGTGAAGAGGTTAACGAGGTTTCCGTCGGGGTCCCTGAACAACAGTGCACGGTTTCCCCACGGCATCGTCGTCGGCTCGGTCACCACCTCGGAGATCTGCTCGCGAAGTCGCTCGTACTCGGCGTCGACGTCGTCGACGATGAACTCGATGATTGCGGTCCGGTTGGCCGCCGGCTCAGCAGATCCCTGCCCAAACAAGGGAACGGTCTTGTCGCTACCGATGGCCAGCGCTCCGACCGATGTCGGAATCTCGGCGAAAAGCTCGTTGCCCCAGATGGCGGAGACTTGGGTGACCATCTCATAGAAGCCGACCATTCGTTTCACGTCGGCTGTGATGATGCGGATCGAAACCAGTCTCATCGGGACCTCTCCTCGGGAGTGCCGCCGGATCACGGCGGAAGGGCTCAGCGAGCCGAATGCTAGGGGCACACCCCGACAAGTCGGGCCACGTCAATTCTTCTTCTGCTGACCAGACGTTGCTTGAAACCGGAACTCGACCACGTCACCGTCGGCGTTACTTCTCGTGAGCGATCTGCCCGCGAACGGCTTCCTTGTCGATCACAGACCACACTTCGGTTATCCGCCCGTTTTCGAACCTGTAGAAGGCATGCTCCGCGAACGACACTTGCCCACCCGTCGGTTCGAAACCCAAGAAAACGTGGTGTGGAGTGCACTGAAAGAACAGCCGGCAGGACACGACCTGGTTGTCGGCGATCAGGATCTCCGGGACGAACTGCAGGTCCGGCGCCGCTCGGGTGTCACTCTCCAGCATCGCCCGATAGCCGCTGAGTCCCAGCCGTACTCCGTTGTGCATGACGTCATCCGAGACGAAGTGTCGAAGATCGTCCCACCGTCGCGTATTCAAGCACCGCAAGTAGTCACGGTATGTCGTGAGCGGGTCACCCTCGGCCATCACATCACTTCTTGCCGCTTCCTGATGTTCCTCCGTGGCGGAACTCGACCACGTCCCCGTCGGCCATCACGTAATCCTTGCCTTCCATCCGGACCTTGCCCGCCGCTTTGGCCGCCGCCATGGAACCGGCCGCGACCAGGTCGTCGAACGACACGATCTCGGCCTTGATGAAGCCCTTCTCGAAGTCGGTGTGGATGACACCCGCCGCTTTGGGCGCGGTGTCCCCCTGGTGAATCGTCCAGGCCCGCGCCTCTTTCGGACCCGCGGTCAGGTAGGTCTGAAGTTTCAGCGTGTGAAAACCGGCACGCGCCAACGCATCCAGGCCCCGCTCGGTCTGGCCGATCGACTCGAGAAGTTCCGCCGCGGACTCGTCATCGAGCTCGATCAGCTCGGATTCGATTGCGGCATCGAGGAACACCGCATCGGCCGGGGCGACGAGCTCGCGCAACTCGGCGATCCGCGCGGCGTCGGTCAGCACCGACTCGTCGGCGTTGAAGACGTACAGGAACGGTTTGGTGGTCAGCAGGTTCAGCTCGCGCAGCAAAGACGTGTCCACCCGTGCAGCAAACAGCGTCTTGCCGCTGTCGAGAATCTGCTGCGCGGCCACGGCGGCCTCGTGCACCGGTTTGCGCTCCTTGTTGGTGCGAGCTTCCTTCTCCAGCCTGGGCAGGGCGCGCTCCAATGTCTGCAGATCCGCGAGGATCAGTTCGGTCTCCACGATCTCGATATCGGAGCGGGGATCGACCTTTCCGGAGACATGCGTCACATCGTCGTCGGCGAACACCCGCACCACCTGACAGATCGCGTCGCATTCGCGGATGTGGGCCAGGAACTTATTGCCCAGTCCGGCACCCTCGGAAGCCCCTTGGACCAGCCCGGCGATGTCGGTGAAGGTCACCGGCGCCGGCACGACGCGGGCTGATCCGAACAGCTCCGCCAGCTTGTCCAGGCGCGGATCCGGCAGCGAGACCACACCCTCGTTGGGTTCGATCGTCGCGAACGGATAGTTGGCCGCCAACACGTTGTTGCGGGTCAGCGCGTTGAACAGGGTCGACTTGCCGACGTTGGGCAGACCCACGATTCCCAGGCTTAGGCTCACGGGAAATCAAGTTTAGGGGGCACGCCAGCGATCACTGTCCAGCGATATACGGGCCTTTGGCCGCGCAGCCGGTACGGTCATTATGTGTCAGCGCAGCGGGAGAGAGCGGCGGTGGAGCCCAGTCACCGCTCCATCGTCCCTACCATCCCAGGTGTGCCGTGGTGGGCGGCGGTGCTCATCGCCGTCGGAGCTACGGCCCTGGGCTATGCGTTCGACGCCGGCCACAAGGAGCTGACCCACACCTTCGCGAGTCTGTACATCGCGGGATGCGTGGCAGCCGTCCTCGCGGTACGGCAAGCGGCAGTGTTCACCGCGGTCATCCAGCCGCCGCTGATCCTGTTCTGCACCGTGCCCGGGGCCTACTGGCTGTTCCACGGCGGCAAGGTCGACAAATTCAAGGACCTGCTGATCAACTGCGGCTACCCGCTCATCGAGCGGTTCCCGCTGATGCTGGGTACCGCGGGGATCATCCTGCTGATCGGCCTGATCCGGTGGTACTTCGGCAAGAACAGTAAAACCGGCGCGGCAGACGGGGATGCGGCGTCCGACGACCCACCCGCGGACCGCCCGCCCTTGCTCAGTGGCTTCGTGGCGAAACTGAGCTCCCTGCTGGCCGGCGACTCCTACGACGACGCCGATGCCGACGCGGCCAATGCCGCGCCGCCGGCCCATTCGAAAGGCCGGGCCGCCCGCAGCGGCCGCACGAACCGGAGCACCAGCAGGACGGCGCAGCGCCCGGCGCGGTCCCGTTCGCGGCACGCGCGCCCGGACGACTCCTACGACCCGGCCGCGGAGCGTCCCCGCCGCTCGAGCCGCAGAAGTGCGGTGCCGTCCGCCGACACCCCCGACTACGACCGGACAGACCTACCGCCGCGGCGACGTCGGCGTCCGGAGGGCGACTCGGACCTGGGCGCGCACCCACCCCGGGAGTTGCGCCGCGAACCGCACCCACGGCGTAGCTCGTATGACCGGCCACGCTCCTCTGAAAGGCCGACTGAGCGGCCTTATGAGCGTCCTGAGCCGCGCACCAGCCGTTTCAATCCCTACGACTCCTACGACCGCCCCGCGTCCTCCGAGCGTTCCGAACGCGGTGAACGTCGCAGCCGCCACGAGCGCCGCGGCAGCGGCTATGAGCCCTACCCGCCTTACGAGCCGCCGTACGAGCCCCGCAGCAGGCGGACCAACGGGTCGAACGGCGCCAACCCGACCCACCACCCGATCTCGCAGGTGCGATACCGCGGGGAGGCACCGCGCAGCGAGCCGCGCGACGACCGCCGCGAGGAACCGCGTTCGGATCGTCGTAGCCGGCCCCGCGCACCGCGCAGGCCGCAGACCGAGCCCTGGGAGTAGGTCCCCTAGCCTCGCGACCGGGCCGGCCGGATTTCCCGCGGCAGTGCGAACACCAGCGTCTCGTTGGCCGTCGTCACCGGTTGGACCATGTCGTAGCCGTACTCAGCCAACCGGTCCAGCACACCGCTGACCAGCACTTCGGGAACCGACGCCCCAGACGTCACACCGACCGTGGTGACGCCGTCCAGCCAGGCCGGGTCGATATCGTCGGCCCAGTCCACCAGATGCGCCGCGCGTGACCCCGCGTTCAGCGCCACCTCGACCAACCGCACCGAATTCGATGAGTTGCGGGATCCCACAACGATCACCAGCTCACACTCGGGGGCCATCGCCTTGACCGCGACCTGGCGGTTCTGGGTGGCGTAGCAGATGTCGTCGCTGGGCGGATCCTGCAGCTTCGGGAAGCGCTGGCGCAGCCGCTCGACGATCTCCATGGTCTCGTCGACCGACAGCGTGGTCTGGGACAGCCAGATGACCTTGTCCTCGTCCCGGATGGTGACCCGCTCGACGGCCTCGACCCCGTCGACGAGCTGCACGTGGTCAGGGGCTTCACCCGCGGTGCCGACGACCTCCTCATGACCCTCGTGCCCGATCAGCAGGATGTCGTAATCGGCGCGGGCGAAGCGCTTGGCCTCGTTGTGCACCTTGGTGACCAGCGGGCAGGTGGCGTCGATGGTCTGCAGGTTGCGTTCGGCGGCGGCCTCATACACCGTCGGGGCGACCCCGTGCGCGGAGAAAACCACGATGGCACCCTCGGGTACCTGGTCGGTTTCCTCGACGAAGACGGCACCGGCGCGGGCCAGCGTGTCCACCACGTGCCGGTTGTGCACGATCTCGTGCCGCACGTAGACGGGAGCGCCGTGCTTTTCCAGCGCACGCTCAACCGTCTCGACGGCCCGGTCCACACCTGCGCAGTAGCCGCGCGGCTCCGCCAGCAGCACCCGCTTGCGGTCCGGCACGCCCTCGGCAGCCACCGAACTCACCGCACCGGGAATCCCCATGTCAATAGTCGGCGCCATGCCCTTCAGGGTACGTTCCACCGACACGGATCCGCTATTTCGTCGCCGCCAGCTTGGAGTTCGCCGCTGCGTGAGGCAGGCTGGGACGCATGGCTACTGCACCGTACGGGGTTCGGCTGCTGGTCGGCGCGGCGACAGTCGCCGTCGAGGAGACGATGCGCCTCCCACGAACCATCCTGATGTACCCGATGACGCTGGCCAGTCAGGCGGCGCACCTGGTGATGCGCTTTCAGCAAAACCTCGCCGAGCTGGCCATCAAGGGTGACACCACGCTGGAGAACATCTTCCCGCCCAAGGACGAGCAGCCCGAGTGGGCGACGTTCGACGAAGATCTCGAGGTTCTCGACGGCGGCGCAGGCGGGTTCGCCAGCATTCCGGTGGACGGCGTAGACGGCGAACGCCGCGCCGAGGGCCGGTTCGCGTTGTACTCGGTTTCCGACACCGCCGAGAACGCCGTCCCGGCAGCGGATGCCCCGACCCAGCCGGTCTCGACCCGCCAATCCAAGTCGGCTGCCGCGGCCAATGTGCCGGCGCCGAAGGTAGCTGACGAACTCGACTACCCCCAGCTCACGCTGGCCCAGCTCCGGGCCCGGCTGCAGTCGCTGGATGTCGCCGAGCTGGAGGCCCTGCTGGCCTACGAGCAGGCCACCAAGGCCCGCGCCCCGTTCCAGACGCTGCTCGCCAACAGGATCACCCGCGCGACCGCCAAGTGACTCCGGCCGCACAGACCAATTCGGCCGAGAATCCCTTCCCGGTTCGCGCCGTTGCCATCCGGGTGGCGAGCTGGATCGACAAGCTGGGCACCGTCTGGGTTGAGGGCCAGCTGGCCCAGATCAACATGCGGCCGAACTCTGCCACGGTATTCATGGTGCTGCGCGACCCCGCCGCAGACATGTCGCTCACCGTCACCTGCTCACGCGATCTGGTGTTGAGCGCGCCGGTGCGACTGACCGAAGGCACCCAAGTGGTCGTCTGCGGCAAACCCTCCTTTTACACCGGTCGTGGCACATTCTCGTTGCGGCTCAGCGAGATTCGTGCGGTAGGCGTGGGCGAGCTGCTGGCCCGCATCGAGCGGTTGCGCCGCCTGCTGGACGCCGAGGGCTTGTTCGACCCACGACTCAAACGGCCGATCCCGTTCCTGCCCAACATGATCGGCTTGATCACCAGCCGGGCCAGCCACGCCGAGCGCGATGTCACGACCGTGGCCGAAGCACGTTGGCCCGCAGTGCGATTCGCGATCCGCCACGCCGCCGTCCAGGGGGTCAACGCCGTCGCGCAGGTCGTCGAGGCGCTGCGCGACCTCGACGGGCACCCGGAGGTCGACGTGATCGTGATCGCCCGCGGCGGCGGCAGCGTTGAGGATCTGCTGCCGTTCTCCGATGAGACACTGTGCCGGGCGATCTCGGCCTGCCGGACGCCGGTGATCAGCGCCGTAGGCCACGAACCCGACAATCCGCTCTGCGATCTGGTCGCCGACCTACGCGCCGCCACCCCGACCGACGCGGCCAAGAAGGTGGTTCCGGACACCTCAGCCGAACAACGCATGATTGCCGACCTGCGCCGACGCAATGCTCAGGCCCTGCGGAACTGGGTGTCCCGCGAGGAGCGCTCGCTGGCTCAGCTGCGCAGCCGTCCGGTGCTCGCCGACCCGCTGCGTATGGTGATCAGCCGCAGCGACGAGGTGCACCGCGCCCGGGCCGCGCTGCGACGCGACATCAACCGGATGCTCACCGTGGAGACCGAGCGCGTCGGGCACCTGGCCGCGCGGCTGTCCACACTGGGCCCTGCCGCCACTCTGGCCCGCGGCTACGCCGTGGTGCAGGTACTGGAAGACGGGCTACCACAGGATGGGCAGATCCTGCGCTCCGTCGACGACGCGCCGAGCGGCAGCAGGCTGCGGGTGCGGGTCGCCGACGGCGCCATCACCGCAGTGAGCGAAGGGCGTACCGATGGTTCCTGACGAACAACATGAGGCGTCGTCGATTACGCCTATTAGTCAGCTTGGCTATGAAAATTGCCGAGATGAGCTAATCGAAGTCGTGCGGCTTCTCGAGCAGGGCGGCCTGGATCTCGACGCGTCGCTGAAATTGTGGGAAAGGGGCGAGCAGCTAGCCAAACGGTGCGAGGAGCACTTAGCTGGTGCCCGTCAACGCGTCACCGATGCCCTGGCGTCCGGCGAAGCCGCGGAAAGCTGACGCCAGCAAAACTCATCGACAAACTTGGTTCCAAACTGGAACACGTTTCAGTTATTCTCTCCGGCATGGGTGATCCATCACTGACAACCGAACTCGGCAGCGTCCTGGTCACCGGGGGCTCCGGCTTCGTCGGCGCCAACCTGGTGAAGACCTTGCTCGAGCGTGGCCACCGGGTCCGCTCCTTCGACCGCGCCCCGTCGCCGCTGCCGCAGCACCCGAAACTGGAAGTGCTGCAGGGCGACATCACCGACAAAGCGGTCTGCGAGGCGGCCGTCGACGGCATCGACACGATCATCCACACCGCGGCCATCATCGACCTGATGGGCGGCGCGTCGGTGACCGAGGAGTACCGCCAGCGCAGCTTCTCGGTCAATCTCGGCGGCACCCAGAATCTGGTGGAGGCCGGCCAGAAGGCCGGCGTCAAGCGGTTCGTCTACACCGCGTCCAACAGCGTGGTCATGGAAGGCCAGAACATCGCCAACGGCGACGAGACGATGCCCTACACCAAGCGGTTCAACGATCTCTACACCGAGACGAAGGTCGCCGCCGAGAAATACGTCCTGTCCCAGAACGGTGTCGACGGGATGCTCACCTGCTCTATCCGTCCCAGCGGTATCTGGGGCACCGGCGACCAGACCATGTTCCGCAAGCTGTTCGAAAGCGTGATCAAGGGCCACACCAAGGTGCTGGTGGGTCCGAAGTCGGTGAAGTTGGACAATTCCTACGTGCACAACCTGATTCACGGCTTCATCCTGGCCGGCGAGCACCTGGTGCCCGGGGGCAGCGCGCCCGGTCAGGCGTACTTCATCAACGACGGTGAGCCGATCAACATGTTCGAGTTCGCCCGGCCGGTGGTGGAGGCATGCGGCGAGAAGTGGCCCACACTACGGATTCCCGCTCCTCCGGTGCGTCTGGCGATGACGGCGTGGCAGCGGCTGCACTTCCAATTCGGCGCTCCCGCACCGCTTCTCGAACCGTTGGCGATCGAGCGCGTGGCTATCAACAACTATTTCTCGATCGACAAAGCCCGCAGCGACCTGGGCTATGAGCCGCTGTTCACCACCGAGCAGGCCCTCAAGGAGTGCCTGCCGTACTACGTGGACCTGTTCCACAAGATGAAGGCCGAAGCGCAGGCCGCCAAGAAGAAGTAACGCGCTAGCGGAAACTCACCATCTCGGCGCCCCATGCGTCGCGAATCCGTGCGTCGACGTCGTGCACGATCGTGTCGACTTTGTCGATGACCAGGCACGCGCGGCCGGTCTGGTCGTAACGCGGCCAGGCCGGTTCACCGTCCGGCCCGGTCGGCTCACCACCGGTGGCGAAGTTGACCCACCGGGTCTGCATCCGCCTCGACACCGCCGTCGCGGTCCGGGCCCCGCCGAGCTTGAGCGTCACATCCTGCGGCCCGCCGAGATTGCCCCAGACGTAAGGCAATTCGGTGGCGTGTGCGGCGCGGACGAGAAGCAGCTTGAACAGTGGTGTCGCGTAGTCGAACCGGTACAGGTACACCGGCGCGACCGCGCTGTGACCCTGCGCCAGCCACATCGTCGGCAACCGGAAGCCGATGTCGGTGGCCATGCTGACCACGCGTGACTTGTGCCGGCCGCTGTAGGCCGATCCGATCTCGTCCACGGTCGGCAATTGCAGGTCCGGCTGCTCGGCCGCGATCTGGTCGAACATCGAGGTGATGGCGCGCGGGGTGATCGGCATCAGCGGCGAGCGCATCAACTTGAACAGCGCCGCCTCGTTCTTGTTGGTCCCAATGACCAACGGGACGGGCAACAGCCGGCCTTCCTGGGCGAGTTTGACGGGATAGTCCTGCAGCAGGTCACCGTCGACGATCGGGACGAATGCCAGCGTGCCGGGATTGCGGACGGGCACTTCGTTGAACACTTCCTGCGTGGCCGCGACGAGCGCCTCGGTCGACACCTGGGTCAGGGTCCGTACCTCGGACGCACCGATGCCGAGCTTGTCCAACAGGCTCAGTGCGACCCGGCGACCCCGCTCCCGGTCGTACACCGAGGTGGCCGGCGAACTCTGCGCGATCGCGCGGACGAACAGGCCCTCGGCCGCCGGGCTGGCGAGCAGGGTGGTGACCAGCCCCGCGCCCGCGGACTCGCCGAACACCGTGACGTTGGCCGCGTCACCACCGAATGCCGCGATGTTGTCGCGCACCCAGGCCAGCCCCGCCAGCACATCGCGCAGCCCGATATTCGAGTCGAACGGTCGCTGCCAGGTGCTGAAGGACGACAGGTCGAGGAAGCCCAGCGCGCCGATCCGGTAGTTGAGAGTGACCACGATGACGTCGCCGGTTTCGGCCAGCGCGCGACCGTCGTAGAGCGGCTGACTGCCGGAACCCAACACATAGGCGCCGCCGTGCAGCCACACCATGACGGGTTTCCCCGCGCCGGGCTGCGCGTCGGCCGGCGCCCAGATGTTCAGCCGCAGACAGTCCTCACCCAGCGGCGCGCCGAGTTCGAGCGGCATCCTGGGGACCACCGGTTGCGGGCAGGCCGGGCCGAATTCGGTGGCGTCGGCGACTTCGGTCCACCGCTGCGGCGGTTCGGGCGCCCGGAAACGCAGGTCACCGAGCGGCGGTGCCGCGTACCGGATGCCTTTCCAGAATTTGATGCGACCATCGTCGCCACCCCGGACCGGGCCGTATCCGGTTTCGACTACTTCGGTCGCCATCGATTCGAACTCCTCATTCCGTGCCCCGCCTCACAAGATCACGGCACAAGCGTCCAAACCACTTTAATCGCGTTCCACGGGTGCTCCGCGAATGCTGGAGACGATCAACTCCAGGTACGGGTGATACAGGTCTTCCCCGTCGAGATGACTGCCGAGCGTGATGCCGTCATTGACCGCCAGAATCACGCGCGCCAGTGTCTCGGCGGGCATGGTGAGCGTTGCGCCCAGTCGTGCGACGTTGTTGCTGATGAAGTCACCCAGCGATCGCACCGTCTCACGTCGCTGCTGGGCCAGGCGGTCCCGTGCCTGCGGATTGCGCAGTAGGAAGAGCGTGAATTCGTACCCCAGCGCGGCGCGATCGGTGCCCTGACTCATTTCCCGCCACCGATCGGCGAGTTCGTCGAGGTTGATGTCGCTACGGCGGTGAAAAGATCCGATGACTTCGGTGAAGCCATCCAGGAATCGCTGCCGCTGGCGCTCGATCACGGCCAAAAAGAGTTCTTCCTTGGCACCGAAGTGGGAGTAGATCGCTCCCCGGGTGTAGCCCGCGGCTTCGGCGATGTCTTCCAGCGCTGACCCGAGCAACCCTTTGCGCGCGAAGACGTCCTCCGCGGCGTCCAGCAACAGGTTTCGGGTGTGCTCCAGACGTCGCTCCCGAGTCCACCGCTGCGGCACGAGTCCAAATCCTTCCATACGATTCGGATACATCGTCGTTAATGAAATACAGACTTGCATAATATATACATAGGCGTATCGTGGTGCCTGAGATCACGGCGTCAGATAACAAGGAGCCCACGACGTTGACACAGGCACTTCGTCCGGGACACTGGGTCGACCCCGAGTCGGGGCTGGGCCTGGGGCTGTCCGACCTCGGCAGCGATACGTTCAACATGTCGATATCCACCGACCGATACACCTCCACCGAATTCGCCGCGGCCGAGCGGGAGCGCATCTGGATGCGGGTGTGGCAGATAGCGGGCCGGGTCGACGAGCTACCGAACGTCGGCGACTGGAAGCAATACCGGATCCTCGACCAGTCGTTCATCATCGTGCACGGCAAGGATGGCAAGCTCCGTGGATTCGTCAACGCGTGCCGGCATCGCGGCAACATGCTGTGCCCGGGCCAAACCGGAAATGCCAAGCGCGGGTTGCTGTGTCAGTACCATCTGTGGTCCTACGACCTGGACGGGCGCCTGCGGGGCATGCTGCGCGAAAGTCTGGCCGGCCCGGTCGACAAGAACGAGAACTCGCTGTTGCAAGTGCCGGTCGACATCTTTGGGGGGTTCATCTTCATCAACCCCGACCCGGATGCGCGCCCGCTGAGTGAGTTTCTGGGACCCGAAGTGATCGAGCTGCTCGCCCCATACCACCTCGACCAGATGGTCGCCGTGATGGATGTCCGGGAACCGTTGGACTGCAACTGGAAGGTCGTCATGGACGCCTTCGAGGAGGGCTACCACATCAACGGCATACACCCGCAGCTGTTGAGCGTGCTGACCATCGATCCGGCCACCACGCGCTACCGTTTCTTCGAAAACCACTGTGTCGCAGTGGCTCCGTTCGAAGTGCGCGGCGCCAGCCCGGACAAGCAGGTCGATGGCATCATGGACCTTCCCGAGACGTTCCCATCCACCGCCGCGGTCATCCCCCGTTTCCAGGAACTCGTCGCCGACTTCCGCCGGGCAGACGGGTCCGTTGACTTCCCGACGGGTGTCACTGCACGAAAGTTGTTGCAGCAGGCCACCCGTGACACGCTCACCGCAATGGGTCTGGACGTGAGCGGCCTGACCGATGCTCAGATGAGCGACAACCAGGGCTGGGTGCTGTTCCCGAACTATTTCATGACGGTCCGGGCCGGTGAATGTCACGTGATCATGGCCGCGCCGCACCCCGACGGCGACCCGAACCGTTGCCTGTGGCATGTCAGCAGTTACATGTTTCTGCCGCCCGAGCACCGCGGCGCCTTCCGGGTCGAGTTGACCGATGTCACCGAACCGGGCAGTTACAAGTATTTCGAAGCGCTGCAACAGGATTACGAGCAGATGCCGCGGCAACAACTGGGTCTGCGCAATAGCCGGCTACGTCACATGTCGCTGGTGAACGAAGAAATTGTCATCGGCCATTTCCACTCGGTCATCGACCGTCACCTGGCCGGCGCTCGGGGGGACCGCGATGAACCTACAAGAGCGGATTGCCCATCACGGCCGCATGGCCGAGGCCTATCGCGACGCATACTTGCGCCAAGGCGTGCAGGAAGGCGAGGCCTTCGCCGAGGCATGGACTTTCGCCGAGGACAGCGTTTACGTCTCGCCGTATTTCACCGGCGATCAGGTGTTCAGATTCAGCGAGTTTCCCGAAGACACCGCACGGGCCTCGACGCTGGAGGCCAAGGTCTATTCGCTGAGCTTTCCGGACTGGAAGCCCAGCGACTTCAAGTACTGGCCGGCCGTCAACGGGCTCGTCATGAAGACCCGCTGGCAGGGGCACACCACTGAAGGCGTCCAAATGGGCTTCTATTCCTACAGTTTCATCGAAACCAACGACGCAGGTGAACTGACGCGCTGGGAGACGCACGTCAACGACGAGTACAACGCGTTCCTGGATATCGCCATCGGCATGCATGGACCGTTCCAGGGCACCAGCGAGTACCTGGAGTTACTGGAGCTTCGGCTGGCCAAGGCCGGGTTATCAGGGTGAGCCACGGGCGGCAGGTCAGCGATGTCATCGACGGCTACAGGGGCCACGCCCGCACAGTGCTGCAGTACTGCCTGACCATCGATCGCCTGGTACGGGAGGCCAAGAGCCCCGGCTTCGGCGTCGAGAGCTGGGGACCACTGGCCGAACTCGTTGCCGTCGGCGAATTCGAACGGGTCGGCGCGTTCAAGGAAGTGATGGCCTGGCCGGCCTACGTCGACTTCCTGACCGGGTGGGCTACGTCGTCGACGTGGAGATGTCGCTTCAAGCACCTCACCGAGACCGCGGACCGGATCTTCCTGGAGCTCGAGGAGCACAGTGCGATAGGCGATTTCACCAGCGTGGTCAACTCTCTATCGGTCTATGAGTTCGACGGTGCCGGCAAGATCGCCCACATCGATCTGTATCTGCAGATGGAGTTTCCCAAGCAGCAGCGCTGATCTCGGTCGGCCCCCGCTAATGTTGCCTGCAACACCGATGCGGAGGGCGGTCTCGGTCCGGGCATGAACACCGAATTCACGCTTACCCAGAAACGCGCTCTGGCGATCTTCACTCTCCTCGCCCTGGCGTTCGGGGCGTACTTCCTGCGCAACTATTTCGTTCTGATCGTGGTGGCCGCGGTCGGCGCCTACCTCTTCGCGCCGCTGTTCAACTGGTTCAACAAGCGCCTGGGCACCGGCCTGTCGGCCACCGCCACCCTGTTGTCGGCGCTGGTCATCGTGATCGTGCCGGTAGGGCTGCTGGTGGCGTTGGCGATCGTGCAGATCGCCCGAATGATCGACTCGGTTTCGGGGTGGGTCCGCTCGACCGATCTGAGCAGCCTCGGCGACAAGACCCTGAAACTGGTCAACGAATTCCTGTCCCGGGTGCCGTTCGTGCATGTCAACGTCACCGCGGAGATGCTGCGCAAGGCGATGGTGTCGGCCGCCCAGAGCGTCGGCCACTGGCTGCTGGGCATCCTGCAGAACACGGCAGGCAGCCTGGCCGGCATGATCACGTCGGCGATCATCTTCCTGTACGTGTTCATCGCTCTCCTGGTGCACCGCGACAAACTGCGGACGCTGATCGGGCAGCTGAACCCGCTCGGCGAAGAAGTGACCGATCTGTATCTGCAGAAGATGGGCTCGATGGTGCGCGGCACCGTCAACGGCCAGTTCGTCATCGCCTTCTGCCAGGGCGTGGCCGGCGCCGCGTCGATCTACATCGCGGGCTTTCACCACGGCTTCTTCATCTTCGCGATCGTGCTGACCGCGTTGTCGATCATTCCCTTGGGCGGCGGCATCATCACCATCCCGTTCGGTATCGGCATGATGTTGTTCGGCAACATCGGTGGTGGCCTGTTCGTGGTGCTCTTTCACCTGGTGGTGGTCACCAACATCGACAACTTTTTGCGACCCATCCTGGTGCCGCGCGATGCCCGGCTGAACTCAGCCCTGATGCTGCTTTCGGTGTTTGCCGGCATTTCGATGTTCGGGCCCTGGGGCATCATTATCGGCCCAGTGCTGATGATCATCATCGTCACCACCATCGACGTCTACCTGGCGGTCTACAAGGGTGTCGAGCTCAAGCCCATCCCCGACAAGGACGCCGACAAGCCCGCTCGACGCGGGTGGTTACGGCGCGTTAAGTCAGCCGCTCCCTGAGGAATTCGACCACGCGCTTGCGCGCCTCATAAGCCGGCTGGCCGTCGACCTCGCGGACTTCGTCGGTGAGCACCGAATGCGCCATCCGGCCGAAGCCGTGCTCGTTGCCCGGGCCGGAGTCGATCTCGATCACCTCGAACGCGTCGCCGAGCCGCTGCTTGAGCGTTTTGAATCGTTCGCCGGGCGCCATCCGGTCGGCGCTGAAACGCAGTCCGATGGCACACAGATCCCCGGCGGCGCAGCGATCGGCCACCACGCTGAGCTCGGCCTCACTCATCCCGGGATCGCGGCGCTGCTTGCCGGTGAGCGGGAACGGCACCGAGGGCTGGCTGAGCACGGGAGCCAACACGCTGTCATCCACGGCGGCGGCCAGCGCGAAGCCGCCGGTGAAGCACTGCCCGATCACCCCGACCCCCTTGCCGGGTGTCTTCTCGTTGAGGTCGCGGGCCAGGGCGCGCAGAAACAGCGATACCGGCCGCTGCTTGTTGGTGGCCATCGCCGCGAACTCCTTGGCCACGCAGCCGCGGCTGATCTCGGCCACGATGTAGCCGGGCGTTTTGGCCTTGCCGGGCTGCCCGAACAGCGACGGGATGGCGACCGTGAACCCGTTGTCCACCAGATGGTTGCCCAGTCCCAGCACCCCCGGATGGATTCCCGGCATCTCCGGGATCAGCACGACGCCGGGGCCAGAACCCTTGCGGTAGACGTCGTAGGTGTAGCCGGCGCCGGTGAACGGCGCAGCCGACCAGCCGGTGAGATCTGCTTCGGGTGCGGTCACGTGGCGTCCCTTCTATCGGCCTAACGGCTGGGCAGCGGCTGCGCGGACTGCGTAGCCACCGCCAGCGTCCGGAACTGGTCGGGCGTGCCGGCCCCGGTGACGGCCACCTGGGTGGGGCCGGCCGGGCTGGCGAGTCTGGTGGTCCACACGGGCTCGACCGCGCCGTTCTGATCGGCACCCTGGTAGATAACCCACCGCGTGCCGTCGACGTCAACGGTCCCGCTCGGGTACATACCGGAATGGATGGAGCCCACCAGTTTGTCCTCGTCGGCGTTGCTCTGCGTGAGGCTCAAGTACATCCCGGTCGGGCTGATGTAGCCGACGGTCGAGGTGGCCGCGTGCAGGCGCTGGCCCGCGGATGCGTCCGTGCGTCCGGCATCGATCCCGCCGCGCCCGCCGGAATTCGCCTGCCAGCCCGCCGGCAGTTGCGGCAACCGGATGGGGAATCCGAGAGTCGCGGCGTCCGCGCGCAGGGCCGCCGCCGCGTCATAGGAAGGAATCTTGCCCCGGTTGGTCCCACCTGGTGCGATGGAACACATTCCGACCATGCCGGCCAGCAGGATGCACCCGATCACCAGAGGCAGCAGCGACCAGAACATGTCGCGTCCGTCCTGCAGCAACCGCGGCTTGGCCGGCTTGGGGGCGGGCTGCGGCTCCGAGGTCACCGTGCAAGTATCCCAGCTCCAGTCGAGCGTTCCGCTTCTGGGACAATCGGCAACCATGAATGAAGGGCGCCAACCATGACTGCACAGGGATCAGGCTCGTCGCCGACCGTTGCGACACCGTCGCACGCCCGACCGCGCGGCGAGGCCCCCGACCGCAACCTTGCTCTCGAGTTGGTGCGCGTCACCGAGGCCGGCGCCATGGCCGCGGGTCGCTGGGTAGGCCGCGGCGACAAGGAGGGTGGCGACGGCGCGGCCGTCGACGCCATAAGAGAACTGGTCAACTCGGTGTCGATGCGCGGTGTCGTGGTCATCGGCGAAGGCGAGAAAGACGAAGCGCCGATGCTCTACAACGGCGAGGAAGTCGGCAACGGCGACGGCCCGGACTGCGACTTCGCGGTCGACCCCATCGACGGCACCACCCTGATGAGCAAAGGCATGCCCAACGCGATCTCGGTGCTGGCAGTGGCCGACCGCGGCGCGATGTTCGACCCGTCGGCGGTGTTCTACATGAACAAGATCGCCGTCGGCCCCGACGCCGCCCACGTGCTGGACATCACCGCACCCATCGCCGAGAACGTCCGGGCGGTCGCGCGGGTCAAGGAACTGTCGGTGCGGGACATGACCGTGTGCATCCTGGACCGGCCCCGGCACGCGCAGTTGATCGCCGACGTCCGCGCCACCGGCGCGAGGATCCGCCTGATCACCGACGGCGACGTCGCCGGCGCCATCTCGGCCTGCCGGCCGGGCTCGGGCACTGACATGCTGGCCGGTATCGGCGGGACCCCGGAGGGCATCATCACCGCGGCGGCGATCCGCTGCATGGGCGGTGCCATCCAGGCCCAGCTGGCACCCAAGGACGACGCCGAGCGCCAGAAGGCCATCGACGCCGGCCACGACGTCGGGCGGGTGCTGACCACCACCGACCTGGTGTCCGGCGAGAACGTCTTCTTCTGCGCCACCGGTGTCACCGACGGCGACCTGCTCAAGGGCGTCCGGTACTACCCGGGCGGCTGCACCACGCAGTCGATCGTGATGCGTTCCAAGTCCGGCACCGTGCGCATGATCGAGGCCTACCACCGGCTGTCCAAGCTCAACGAGTACTCGGCGATCGACTTCACCGGCGACAGCAACGCCGCCTATCCCCTGCCCTGACAACTGACACAAGCAAGGATCTGATCTATGGCCGAGAGCGCCGAATACCGCATCGAGCACGACACCATGGGCGAGGTCCGGGTGCCGGTGAATGCGTTGTGGCGCGCGCAAACCCAGCGCGCGGTGGAGAACTTCCCGATTTCGGGCCGCGGTCTCGAGCGCACCCAGATCCGGGCGCTGGGTCTGCTGAAGGGCGCTTGCGCGCAGGTGAACAAAGACCTCGGGCTGTTGTCCCCGGAGAAGGCCGAGGCGATCATCGCCGCGGCCGCCGAGATCGCCGACGGCAAGCACGACGACCAGTTCCCGATCGACGTCTTCCAGACCGGCTCGGGGACCAGCTCCAACATGAATACCAACGAGGTGATCGCGTCGATCGCGGCCGCCAACGGGGTGAAGGTGCACCCCAACGACGACGTCAACATGTCGCAGTCGTCCAACGACACGTTCCCTACGGCCACCCACATCGCGGCCACCGAGGCCGCGGTGCGTCATCTGATCCCCGCGCTCGAGGTGCTGCAGAGCGCGCTGTCGGCCAAGGCACTCGAGTGGCAGACGGTCGTCAAGTCCGGCCGCACCCACTTGATGGATGCGGTCCCGGTGACCCTGGGCCAGGAGTTCAGCGGGTATGCCCGCCAGATCGAAGCCGGCATCGAGCGCGTGCGCTGCACCCTGCCCCGGCTGGGTGAGCTGGCGATCGGCGGCACCGCGGTCGGCACCGGTCTCAACGCCCCGGAAGGATTCGGCGTCCGGGTGGTGGCGGTTCTGGTGGAGTCGACGGGCTTGTCCGAGTTGCGCACGGCGACAAACTCTTTCGAGGCACAGGCGGCCCGTGACGGGCTGGTCGAGGCGTCCGGCGCGTTGCGCACCATCGCGGTGTCACTGACCAAGATCGCCAACGACATCCGGTGGATGGGCTCGGGCCCGCTGACCGGCCTGGCCGAAATCCAGCTGCCGGACCTGCAGCCGGGCAGCTCCATCATGCCGGGCAAGGTGAATCCGGTTCTGCCCGAGGCGGTTACCCAGGTGGCCGCGCAGGTGATCGGCAATGACGCGGCGGTCGCGGTCGGCGGCTTGTCGGGTGCTTTCGAGCTCAACGTCTACATCCCGATGATGGCCCGCAACATTCTCGAGTCGTACAAGCTGCTGACCAACGTGTCGAGGCTGTTCGCGGACCGGTGCATCACCGGACTGGTCGCCAACGTCGAACACCTGCGGGAGCTGGCCGAGTCCTCGCCGTCGATCGTGACACCGCTGAACTCGGCCATCGGGTACGAGGAGGCCGCCGCGGTGGCCAAGCAAGCGCTCAAGGAGCGCAAGACGATCCGGCAGACCGTCATCGATCGCGGCCTGATCGGCGACAAGCTGTCCGAAGAGGAACTCGACCGGCGCCTCGACGTACTGGCGATGGCGAAGGTCGAGCCTGTCGACTGACTTCGATAGTGGCGGCCCGCAGCGCCCGGCTCCGCCGCGCTCGCGACCACCACGAGACAGATTGGGCTGATTACGGCCGCCCGCAGGTACCCTGCGGTGGACGCGGTTGTGTGGCTATCTCAGCGTAGAGGCGGCCGGTGAGAGTAAGGGTGATTCAGTAATGACGGTTCCCCCCGGCGGTCCCTACGGTCAGGATCCCTACGGTCAGGATCCCTACGGCGCGAACCCGTATGGGCAGCAACCGTATTGGGGCGGCCAACCCCAGGGCCAGCCGCCCGCACAGCCGCCGGGCCCACCGCCTGGCTCCTATCCCTACCCCCCTCCGGGCGGCCAGTATCCGCCCGGCACCGACCCGTACGGCGTCCCCGGCGGTTACCCGCCCCAGCAATTCGGGCCGCCTCCCGGACAGCCGGGCTGGCAGCCGGGGGGCTACCCGCCCGGTCCGCCGCCGTCCGGCGGAAATTCGAAGCTGCCGTGGCTGATCGTCGCCGGCATCGCGGTGCTGGGCGTCATCGTGCTGGTGGTGATCCTGGTGGTCTCCTTGCAAGGCGGTGGAAACGAGTCTCCGACGGCCGGCCCGTCGGGTACGACAAGCGCCGCGACTTCGGCACCCGATACGTCGATGCAGACCGCGACGGACTGCACCCCGAACGTCTCCGGTGGCAACAAGCCCACCGGAGACACGGTTTCGGCCGGTAAGTTGTCGTTCCCCGTGAGTGCGGCGCCGGGCTGGCAGCCGTACGTGGACGACCAGAACCCCAACATGATCGACGCGGTCGGCCTGGGGGCGGAGGTGCCCAACGCGAGTCAGTGGATGATGCAGGTCGAGGTCGCCGTCACCAACTTCGTGACCAGCATGGACGTCAGCGCGCAGGCGTCGAAGTTGATGGACTGCGTCGCCAACGGTCCCGGCTACGTCCAGTCGAACCCCACGCTGGGCCCGAAGAAGACGTCGTCGATGACGGTTGACGGGGTCAAGGCGGCCCGGGTGGATGCCGACGTCACCATCGCCGACACCACCCGCGGCGTGAAGGGCGACACGGTGACGATCATCGCGGTCGACACCAAGCCGGTCACCATCTTCCTGGGCGCGACGGCCATCGGCGACAAGGCCTCGGCGGCCATTGTCGACAAAGTCATTGCCTCGCTGAAGGTTTCAAAGAAGTAGCCGGGGTCCAGACGTGGGTCGGCTCGGACCGGCCGCGCAGCACGGTGGAATAGCACTCGTCCCAGCGCTTGCGCTCGGCCCGCTCCGCGCGGCCAATTGCCGCACCTGAGCCGAGGATTCGGCGTTCGGAGGTCTTCGCGAGGTCGGCCAGTCGCGCGGCCTCGTTGACTGCGTCGCCGATCACGGTGTATTCATACCGGTTTTCGGCACCGATATTGCCGGCGAAGACCCGTCCGGCCGAAACGCCGATGCCGAAGTCCACCATCGGGAGCAGACGCAGTTTGTCGCCGAGGGCCCGCGCGGTGCCTAAGGCCGCCGCCGCGGGTTCGTTGGCGCGCAGCGGTGCACCGAAGATGACGAGTGCGGCGTCGCCCTCGAATTTATTGATCAGTCCCTGAAATTCGTCGACGGTGCCCACGACGATACGGAAGAAATCGTTGAGCACCTCGGCAACCTGTTGCGGTGGAAGGCTTTCGGTGAGCTTGGTGGAACCGACCAGGTCGATGTAGAGGACGGCCGCTTCCACCACATCGCCGGAAAGGGTGGCTCCCTCCTGTAGGGCGCGCCGCGCGACGTCGGCTCCGACGTGGCGGCCGAACAGGTCGCGGAGGCGGTCCCGTTCTTCCAGCCCGGTGACCATCCGATTGAATCCGCTTTGCAGGCGCCCGATCTGGGACCGTTCGTACACACCCACGTAGGTGTCGATGTGGCCGTGTTCGACCTCGGCCATCGCCTCGGCGACCTCGGCGACCGGATCGGAGATCGACCGCGACGTCAGGATCATGATCGGCATGCCCAGCAGGATGGCCGCCAGCGAGACCACCAGAATCGGCACGTCCAGCGAGTTCGACTGCTCCACCAGCCAACCGGTGGAGCGCATCACCACGAACGTCGCGATCACCCCGATCGGCAATGCGCTGCACAGAAACCAGAGCAGGATGAGTCGCGCGAAGACGCCCGGCACCATCAGTCGCGGCTCACAGCCGCGCGTGGCCGCGCTCATGATCGGCCGCAGGGTGCGCTGTGCGAGGAGCAGTCCCGTACCGGCGGCCGCGGCGCCGCCGATCAGCACGCCGAGCGAGATCGGCACCATGACCGCGGCTCCGCCGTCGGTGTTCGGCAGGATGACGATGACGCCACACGCAGCCCACGTCGCCGCCAGCAAGGCCGACTGCCGACCCGCGATTTTCATCGCCGCGTCGCGTTGCTCGGGTGTCGGTTCGTCGCCGGCGGTGAACCAGCGCAAGGTGGGCGCCAGCATCATGGGCCCGATGACCGCAACCGAGATGACTCCGAGCACGATCAGCAGCGCCACCAGGCCGGTGTTCTTTTCGGCGAAGTCGGCGCTGGCCACGGCGGGACTGTGGCCTCTCATCGGGACCAGGATCGCGGCCGAGTCGACCACGGCGATGATGTACGCCAGCGCCAGGTCAGTGCCGTATTGAACGGACAGCCGCAGAGCAGACTTCGGCGACGCTGCCTCAGGCACCGTTGTTCGGCCCGCCCGAGTTCTGACCGGGGATGTCGGTGATCGGGAAATTGGGCATCGGCTTCGGCGAGGGGGTGTTGGGCAGCGCCGGGATGTCGCCGGGTGGAATGTCGTGCAGTTCGTTGACGGGCGGACCGTTATCCCGGCTCCCGTAGCTGCTGCCGGGCGCCCGCGGTCCCAGCAGCTCGCTGACCGTCACCAGCCGGTAGCCGTTGGCCTTGAGCACCGGGATGAACTGATACACCAGGTCGACGGTGCTCGAGTACGTGTCATGGAACAGCACCACCGAGCCCGGTTTGATCTGTGCCATCAGCACCTGCCGGGTCGCCGCGGTGTTGGAGTCGTTGGCCCAGTCGAACGGGATGACGTCCCAGAGGATTTCCGCGAGGCCGAAGTTGCCGGCGGCCTGTCGCACGGCCGGGTTGGAGAGCCCGCCGGCGGGGCGGTACAGCGCGGGCTTGCGGCCGGTAGCGGCGACGATCGCGTCGTTGGCCCGGGAGAACTGCGCGGCGATGTCCTCGGGAGGAATAGTCGTCATGTTGGGGTGTTCCCAGGTGTGGCTGCCGAGCTCCATGCCGGCGTCGACCACCCGCTTGGCGCCGGCGGGGTTGGCCGCCACCTTGTTGCCGATCTCGAAGAACGTCGCCTTGGCGTCGTTGTCTTTCAGGATCTGCAGCAGCCGGTCGGTGTACGGGCTCGGGCCGTCGTCGAAGGTCAGGGCCACACACTTGACCGCCGCGCAACTCGGGTTGTCGGCCCGGGTGACGTGGCCGGTGAGACCGCCGATCACCAGCACCCCGGCCGCGACCACGACGCCGAAGACCATGCGCCAGTAGCGCCAGGCCTGATTGTCGGGTCGTTTCGGCACCAGGAAAGTTTACCGAACGTCTGGCGCCCACCCTCGCCGTCGAGTGTGCGGTGACGGCATCGATTCGGCGTCTACGGCGTGATCTGCGCGAATTTCCCGCCTTCAACGCAGCCTCAACGCGGAGTCAACGCCCGGGAGTCAGTGCGGCCCGGCGATCTCCTCGAGCATCTCGGTGACCAGCGCGGCGATCGGCGACCGCTCGCTGCGCAGCAGCGTGATGTGGGCGAACAGCGGGTGCCCCTTGAGCTTCTCGATCACCGCGGCGACCCCGTCGTGACGGCCCACCCGCAGGTTGTCGCGCTGCGCGATGTCGTGCGTCAGCACCACCCGCGAACCGGTGCCCAACCGGGACAGCACCGTCAGCAGAACGTTGCGCTCCAGGGACTGGGCTTCGTCGACGATGACGAACGAGTCGTGCAGCGACCGGCCGCGGATGTGGGTCAGCGGCAGCACCTCGAGCATGCCTCGCGACAGCACCTCATCGAGCACGGCGGGGCTGGCGAGGCCTTCGAGGGTGTCGAAGACGGCCTGGGCCCACGGGCCCATTTTGTCGCTCTCGCTTCCGGGCAGGTACCCCAGCTCCTGACCGCCCACCGCGTACAGGGGGCGGAACACGACGACCTTGCGCTGGGTGCGGCGTTCCAGCACGGCTTCCAGTCCTGCGCACAGCGCCAGGGCGGACTTTCCGGTGCCGGCCTTGCCGCCGAGCGACACGATGCCCACCGACTCGTCAAGCAGCAGGTCCAGAGCCACCCGCTGCTCGGCGGAGCGACCCCGCAGCCCGAACACCTCGCGGTCGCCGCGGACCAGCTGTACGCGCTTGGCCGGAGTGACCCGGCCCAGCGCGTGCGAGCTTCCACCCAGCAGCCGAATCCCGGTGTGGCACGGCAGGTCCCGGGCCTCTGCCAGGTCGATCTCACCGTCGGCGAACAGCGCGTCGATGTCCTCGACGGCGGTCTCGACCTCGCGCATGCCGGTCCATCCGGACACCACGACATCCTGCGCGTGGTACTCGTCGGCCGGCAGGCCGATCGCGGCGGCCTTGACCCGAAGCGGAATGTCCTTGCTCACCAACGTCACTCGCTTGCCTTCGGCGGCAAGGTTGGCGGCACAACTCAGGATCCGGGAGTCGTTGCTGTCGGTCCGGAAACCTGAGGGCAATACCGACGGGTCGGTGTGGTTGAGTTCGACGTGCAGTGAACCACCCTCTGCACCAACCGGAATGGGCTGGTCCAGCCGGCCGTGCTCCAGCCGGAGGTCGTCGAACAGTCGCAGCGCTTGGCGGGCAAACCAACCCAGTTCGTGGTGGTGGCGCTTGGCTTCCAGTTCGCTGATTACCACCAGCGGAACTACCACCTCATGCTCGGCGAACCGGCTGCATGCCCACGGGTCGGACAGCAATACGGAGGTGTCGAGCACGTACGTCCGGGTTTCGGTCACGGGGCGCTCCTCGAGCGAATGACGCCCGGGCGGACCCACGCGAGCGTGTCGGCGGGGGCCGCGGCACCAGGACCGGGGCCGGTCCTGCCGTTGGTGTGACGGAAGGTGCCGCCCTGGCAGCAGAGCACATTGCTGGCCATCAACGGCGACGCTACTCCGGTGGTCGGACCCCTGCAGCGCAGGCGCGCCGAGACACTATCGAGACACGCAAACGCAACAAATCTCGGTGCGGCGCTAGTCGGTGACGAACGGCTTCAGTGCGGGCTCGTCGGCCAGGCCCCACGCGGTGATGCGCTCGGAGATGACCTGCTGCAACTGGCCACGGTCGAAGATGCCGGCTTCTGCCACTGCCTTCAGCTTGTCCTGGTAGGCGTCGATGTCGGCGCCCGGCACCTCGAGGTCGGCAGCGCGGCGGGCGATGGCCTCGATCACCTCGTCGCGCGAGTAGTCCAGCAGGTGGGCGACCAGGTTGGCGAAGAACTCCTCGTGCCGTGCTTCGTCCCTCGCGATCCGGTCGACGAGTCCGGCCAGGATCGGTTCCTCGATCTGCGCGGCGAGGTTGCGGCAGAACGTGCCGTACGTGCGCTCCGAGAGGGTCATGTAGACCAGCGTGTCGATCTGGGAGTACTTCCCCTCGGTGCGGTAGCCCTTCATCACGTACTGGACTCGCGCGTCCTCGTTCGCGGCCGGGTCAACCTCGCGGGTCACCACCAGGTACTCCCGCAGCGCGATCGCATGCAGGTGCTCCTCGGCGGTCCACCGGCCGATCCATCGGCCCCAGTAGTCCTCGAGGATGAAGTGCTCGACGAACTCGCGGTGGTGGGCCGCCAGGTTGTCCTTGAGCAGCAGCATGATTTCGCAGGCGTCGGTGATCGAGCGGGGCAGCGTGGCCTGGGAGGGGTCCCAGTCGCGCCCGCCGAGGAACGCGAAGTTCTCGCCGCGGTCGAACGGGACGTAGTCGTGGGCGAACCAGATCTCTTCGGTGGCCAGATGGTGGGCCAGCAGGGACTCCACCACGGGCTCGAGTTCGAGGGTCAGCGCGTTAGCGACAGGTTTCTGTGCCATGCGGTAACTGTAACCCGCATTAACAGGTTCTTTCAAATTTCTCGGGGCGTGTCGCGCCTTACGTGCGCGAACAGACGCAAAGTCCCCCTTTTGATGCCAAAAAAGGGGGACTTTGCGTCTTCTCGCGGGAATTCGGCCGGACTCAGCGGCCGACGAGCCCCCAGTCCTCGATGCCTTCGTACAGCGGAAACTCCCTGGCCAGCCGCGTCACCCGCGCGCCGAGTTCAGCGACGTCCGCCGAGGTGCCGGCCGCCAGCGCGGTCGCGATGATGTCGGCCACCTCGGAGAATTCAGCGTCCCCGAAGCCACGGGTCGTCAGCGCGGGCGTCCCGATCCGCAGACCCGATGTCACCATCGGCGGCCGCGGGTCGTTCGGGACGGCGTTGCGGTTGACCGTGATTCCGACCTCGTGCAGCAGATCCTCGGCGGCCTGGCCGTCCAGCGGCGAGTTGCGCAGGTCGACGAGCACCAGGTGCACGTCGGTGCCGCCGCTGACGACGGAAACCCCTGCCTTGGCGACGTCGTCGGCCAGCAACCGGTCGGCGATGATGCGCGCCCCCGACAGGGTGCGCTGCTGCCGCTCGGCGAACTCGGGGGTCGCGGCGATCTTCAGCGCGACGGCCTTGCCGGCGATGACGTGCATCAGCGGTCCGCCCTGCTGACCCGGGAATACCGCGGAGTTGATGGCCTTGGCGTACTCCTGCTTGCCCAGGATCATGCCGGAGCGGCCTCCGCCGAGCGTCTTGTGGATGGTGGTCGACACCACGTCGGCGTGCGGCACCGGCGACGGGTGCAGCCCGGCGGCGACCAGGCCCGCGAAGTGCGCCATGTCGACCCACAACTTGGCGCCCACCTCGTCGGCGATCGACCGGAAGGCGGCGAAGTCGAGGATCCGGGGATAGGCCGACCAGCCGGCGATCAGCACCTTCGGCCGGAATTCCAGCGCCTGCGCCCGTACCGCGTCCATGTCGACCAGATGCGTCGTCGGATCTACGCCGTAGAACGCGTTCTCGTACAACTTGCCGGAGAAGTTCAGCCGCATGCCGTGGGTCAGGTGGCCACCGTTGGCCAGGTCGAGACCCAGCAGCCGCTCCCCCGGTGACATCAGCGCGTGCAGCACCGCGGCGTTGGCCTGCGCGCCCGAATGCGGCTGCACGTTGGCGAAGTCGGCACCGAAGAGCGCCTTGGCACGGTCGCGGGCGATGTTCTCGACCACGTCGACGTGCTCACAACCGCCGTAGTAGCGCCGCCCGGGCAGCCCCTCGGCGTACTTGTTGGTCAGCACGCTGCCCTGGGCCTGCAGGATCGAGCGCGGCACGAAGTTCTCCGACGCGATCATCTCGAGGGTGTCGCGTTGCCGCCCGAGCTCCTTACCCAGCAGCTCGGCGATATCGGGGTCGACCTCGGCGAGGGGGGCAGACATAACGGACGAAGCGACGCGGGCGCCAGGAGTAGCAGTCACGGGCATCAGTCTATCGAGACCCTTGTCTCGCAGCTGAGTCGCGTTTTGACCGGCCCCACCGTCAGTGCCGCCGTCGTTGCTGGAAGACTGGCACCATGCCGCGGCCGAGCGAGCCGAGCCCCTATGTCGAGTTCGACCGACGGCAATGGCGCGCGCTCCGCATGGCCACACCGCTGGCTCTCACCGAAGAGGAACTGGTCGGACTGCGCGGCCTCGGCGAGCAGATCGACCTGCTCGAGGTCGAAGAGGTCTACCTGCCGCTGGCCCGGCTCATTCACCTCCAGGTAGCCGCCCGTCAGCGCCTGTTCGCCGCCACCGCGGAATTCCTCGGCGAGCCACAGCAAAACCCGGACCGGCCGGTGCCATTCATCATCGGCGTCGCGGGCAGCGTCGCCGTCGGCAAATCGACCACGGCGCGCGTGCTGCAGGCGCTGCTGGCCCGCTGGGATCACCATCCCCGGGTGGACCTGGTGACCACCGACGGGTTCCTCTACCCCAACGCGGAGCTGGAACGGCGAAACCTGATGCACCGCAAGGGTTTTCCGGAGAGCTACAACCGCCGGGCGCTGATGCGGTTCGTCACCTCGGTGAAGTCCGGATCCGACTACGCCTGCGCGCCGGTGTATTCACACCTGCGCTACGACATCATCCCCGGCGCCAAGCACGTGGTCCGGCATCCGGACATCCTGATCCTGGAGGGACTGAACGTCCTGCAAACCGGTCCGACGCTGATGGTGTCGGACCTGTTCGACTTCTCCCTGTACGTCGACGCCCGGATAGAGGACATCGAGCAGTGGTATGTGTCGCGATTTCTGGCGATGCGCAGCACCTCGTTCGCCAACCCGGAGTCGCACTTCCACCACTACTCGGCCCTGTCCGACCCGCAGGCCGTCGTCGCCGCGAAGGAAATCTGGCGGTCCATCAACCGGCCCAACCTGGTCGAGAACATCCTGCCGACGCGGCCCCGGGCCACCCTGGTGCTACGCAAGGACGCCGATCACTCCATCAACCGGCTGAGGCTGCGCAAGCTGTAGCGTCGGGTCAGCCGTGGGCGCCCGGCTGACCGAACAGAATGCCCGCAAGACCGCCGCCGGCCCCGACGCCTGCTTTACCCGGGTTGGTGAAGGCTCCGGTCGGTCCACCTGCCCCGCCGGCACCACCGTTGCCGATCAACCTCGCGTTGCCGCCGGCGCCGCCGTCACCGCCGTCACCGGCCGTGCCGCCGACGAAGTTGCCGCCGGTGCCGCCGCCGCCACCGGCGCCGCCATTGCCGTAGAACAGTCCGGCGACCCCGCCGATGCCGCCGTTGCCGCCACCACCGGCACTGACACCGGTGCCGAAGTTGGCGTTGCCACCGGTTCCACCAGCCCCGCCGGTTCCACCGTTGCCGAACAGCAGCCCAGCGTTCGCGCCGTTCCCGCCGTGGCCACCGACGCCACCGGTGTTCGATGTCTCGCCCGCGCCGGCATTGCCGCCGCTACCGCCGTTACCCCACAGCCGGGAGACGCCGCCGTTGCCGCCATTACCACCGGCCAGCGCCTGGTTCGCGTTGATCGCGCCGATCATGCTCCCGCCGGACCCACCGTTGCCACCGTCGCCGAAGATCGCGGCACCTCCATTACCGCCGCGACCAGCGGCCAGGTTGTCGCCGTCACCGCCCGCCCCACCGGCCCCGGCACTGCCGAAGAGCCCGGCGTTGCCGCCGTCGCCACCGTCGGTGCCACCGCTGAACTGTGCCGCGACGCCGTTACCGCCGGCTCCGCCGTTGCCGTAGAGCAGTCCGCCGTTGCCGCCGTGGCCACCCGCGCCCCCGTTGGTGCCGATCCTGCCGGCGCCGCCCAGTCCACCGGCACCGCCGTCCCCGATTAGTCCGCCGTTGCCGCCCGCACCACCGATGCCACCGAGTCCGCCAGCGCCGGCCGCTCCGCCGGTACCGCCCGCCCCGCCGGGCCCGTACAGCCAGCCGCCGTTACCGCCGGCGCCGCCCGCCCCGGCACCGGATGCCGCGCCGGTGCCGCCGCCTCCGCCGGTGCCGCCGAAGCCGCCGCTCCCCCACAATCCGGCGCTACCGCCGGCGCCGCCCAACCCGCCGGTCCCGGTATTGGAGAAGCCCGCTGATCCGTTCCCGCCGGCGCCGCCGTTGCCGAACAGCCAGCCGCCACTGCCGCCGGCGCCGCCGTTTCGACCGACGCCGGCCGAGGTATTGACACCGCCGTTACCACCGGCTCCGCCGTTTCCGATCAGTCCGGCATTCCCCCCGGCTCCGCCGGCCTGGTTGGATCCGCCGGTTCCGCCGGCGCCGCCGTTTCCGTAGAGAATCCCGCCGTCACCACCGCGCATCCCGGGTCCACCGTTGGCGCCGTCTCCGATCAACGGCCGATTGAACAGCGCCATCGTGGGCGCGTTGATCACGCCGAGCACGTCCTGCGGCAGACTCTGAGCCGCGTTAAGCGCCTCGGCGGCGGCGTACGCCCCGCCGGTTCCTGTCATGGTCTGGACGAACTGCTGGTGAAAAGCCGCAGCCTGAGCGTTGAGCGCCTGGTAGGTCTGCGCATGCCCGGAGAACAGTGCCGCTATCGCGGCCGATATCTCATCAGCGCCCGCTGCGGCGACCGCGGTGGTCGGGGCGGCGGCCGCCGCCGCGGCCTCGCTCAGCGTGGAGCCGATTCCCGCAATGTCCGACGCTGCCTGGGCCAGGAATTCCGGGGCGGTAACCAAGAATGACATCGCTTGTCCTATCGCTATTCGTCGGCCGGCGCGCGAAAATCATTCGAATTATGGACGCTTCGCGGTGAGGTCGTTGTGGAATTGAACGCTTCTACCAATGAACACGGAGAACTCTTTTGATCGCATAGGCAAAATGCACAAGCCTTGGCCGCGACTTGTGCATTTTGCACAGTGAAATTACGGGGTTGGCAGGAGTGGTGCCTGAACACGCTGAGCCGAACACGCCGCCAGGCCCGGCTTCGCCGATCCTTCGTACTTCGGTAGTCCGGTAAGTCCGCAACGTGGCTGATGTGGTGATCGCCGGTGGTGCGCCGAATCGCCCGATGCTCGCCCGCGAACTCGGTCTCGCCGGAATCCAGCCGGTGCTACTGGACCAGAGTCCCGGCCCCAACACACGGCGACGTGCCGCGAGCATCGTCGGCCAGGGAGCGCGGATATTCGACCACCGCGGCCTATACGCCACACTCGCCGAAAACAGAGCCCCCGCAGCCGGCCGCCGGCTCATTTTTTGCGGGCTTTGGATTCAATTTCGCCGAAGTGCGCAGTCATCAGCTGGATACGCTGCGCGTCGAACAGCCCGGGCTCATTGAAGTACTTGTCACCGCGGCCCAGAAATATGACGTCGTGGTAGACAGAGCGCGCAGCAGCCGCTACCGGCCGTTGGCTCCGTCGGTTCCGCTGGTGCCACTAGATCCGGGGCCCAGCGACTGCCCAGCATTGCCGGGCGTGCTGCCCGAGCCGGCCAGACCCGCACTGCCGCCGTTGCCGGCAGTCCCGTGGACGCCCCCGGCGCCACCGAGGCCGCCGATACCCGCTGAGCCGAACAGCCCGCCGGCTCCGGCGTTGCCGCCGGCGCCGCCGTTGCCTCCGTTGCCGGCGTCGCCGCCCCGACCACCGTCGCCGGCGTCACCACCCGCGCCTGCGATGCCGTTCGTGGTAGATCCGGTTCCCAGGGCTCCGCCGTTGCCGCCGTTGCCGCCGTGGCCACCGACGTCACCGTTCCCACCGAACCCGCCGATGCCGCCACCGCCGCCGTTGCCACCATTGCCGAACAACCACCCACCACGGCCCCCGCTACCCCCGGCGCCACCGCCGGAGCCGCTGGTGCCCGAGGCGCCGGTGCCACCGGTACCTCCGTCCCCTCCATTGCCACCGTTGCCACCCTGGGTGGTGAGCTGGCCGACGCCGTCGTTTGCATGGCTGCCGCCCGCACCGCCGGTGCCACCGTTACCACCCGCCGCGCCGATGCCGCCGGTGCCTCCGTCACCGCCGTTGCCGCCGGTACCGCCTTTGCCGCCGATCCCGCCGGTTTGGTTGCCGGCACCCCCGTTGCCGCCGGCGCCACCCGCCGCGCCCGCCCCGCCGGTGCCGCCCGTGCCGCCGCTGCCCCCGCCTCCGCCATTGGTCCCGATGGCACCGGCGCCGCCCGCACCGCCCGCACCACCGGTCGCGCCCAAGCCGCCGTCACCGCCGTCCCCGCCCAGGCCGCCGGTGCCGCCTGGTGCGCCACCCGCGCCGACGCCGCCGGCGCCACCGATACCACCCGTGCCGCCACCTTGCCCCGGCACGGTGCCATCGATGCCGTTGCCGCCGGTTCCTCCGGTGCTCAATGGGTTCAGGACGACGTTCGAGGGCTGACCTGGGCTACCGGGGCTTCCGGTGCCGGCCGGGGCACCAAAGATGGGACCGGGGTTGACACCGTTGTGACCGTTCACTCCGGCACCGCCGGCCCCGCCTGCGCCGCCGGTGCCCCACAACCCGGCTGCACCACCGAATCCGCCGGCTCCGCCGTTGCCGCTCTGGGTGGCGCCGAGACCGCCGCCTCCGCCGATGCCGCCGCTGCCGCCATTGCCGTAAAGCCAGCCTCCGGCACCTCCGGCGCCGCCCGCGCCGCCGATACCGCCGACCGTGCCGGTGTTGCCCGATCCACCGGCCCCGCCGGCGCCGCCGTTACCGATCAATCCCGCGGCGCCGCCCGCCCCGCCCGCCTGTCCGGTGCCCGCCGCCCCCGCGGCACCGTTACCACCGTTCCCCCACAGCAGGCCGCCGGCCCCTCCCGCACCGCCCGGGGTGGTTGCGTTGGCGCCGTCACCGATCAGAGGGCGACCCAAGAGCAGTTGGGTAGGGGCGTTGACGACACCCAGCACGCCCTGCTCGATGGCCTGTAGGGGCGACGCGTTCAACGCTTCCGCGGCCGCGTATGACGCGCCGGCACCCGTGATTGACTGTACGAACTGCTGGTGGAACAGAGCTGCCTGGGCATTGACCGCCTGGTAGGTCTGGGCGTGCGCCGAGAACAGCTCGGCTATCGCCGCCGAAATCTCGTCGGCGCCGGCCGCTGCCAGGGCAGTCGTGGGGCCGGCGGCGGCACTGCTGGCCTCGCTCAGCATCGAACCGACATTCGCCAACTGCCCGGCGGCGTGCGCCACCACATCCGGTGCGGCAACCAAGAATGTCATCACTGTCCTCCATCGGGTCACGACGACGGGGCCGGCACAGGCCAGACGAGGACGGCCAATGAACCACTGCCCCATCGACTTTGAGTCTTGCCAGCCTGACCCCTTCGATACCGTGCTGACATCGGGCAGAGTGCACAGACCCTGTCGGCGGCGGCGTGCACAGTGCACAGGTGCCGCGACAGGCCGAGCGGGGCCGCGCACCGCAACGCTCAGGCGATGGCAACCCCGCTCGGCGGGAAGGGGAGTCAGGCCGCCAGGCGGCGCACTCCCAGGTACTGCAGGCCGGCGAAGGCCAGCGTGTAGACGCCGCTGGCCAGGGTCGCGGCCACCCCGATCGACGTCATCGGCACCAGCTCCGCGGCGACGATCGCCGCGACCGTGTACACCAGATTCGCCGCGACGACGCCGATCCCGGCGCGACGCAGGTTCGGCAGCGCGGCCAGGCTGAACACCGCCAGTCCGTAGAGGACGAAGAAGGCGCCCATGCTGTATTCCTGACCGGACGTCAGCCCGGTCAGCCGCGAAACCGGATCGGCCGCCACGGCGACGGCCAGACCCATCAGTCCGGTCAAGGTGGCGTCGGCCCGCATCGCGAATCGGAGCAGCGAGTCGTTGGAGTCGGATAACGGGCGGTGCTCCACCCCGGAAATTGCGGTCATGTTCGGGTCTCCTCTGGCTTGTGGGCGTCGGTTCGGGTCGAACACACTCGACCGTGCCGGTTATGCACTGCCAGATCGACGCACGGCACTGCCAATTACTGCCATGCACCCAATGACCAGGACGTTTTCTGGTCCACCGGCTGCCGCTCAGACGGCCCGGGCCTCCACGATGCCGAAGGGCGACGCCGTCTGCACCACTCGTGTCATCCGAAAGCCGGCGCGCTGCAACAACCGGCCGTACTCGGACTCGGTTCGCTCACGGCCATCGACCATCACCAACATTTCCAGGTCGATCCACTTGGCCGGGACGTCGCGCTCGTTGTCGGCGATAACCTGCTCCAGAAGCAGAACATGGCTGCCCGGCGCGGCCGCCTGGCGCACCTTGGTGAGGATGCGGACCGCGTCGTCGTCGGGCCAGTCGTGGATTATGTTCTTCAGCACATACGCGTCGCCGCCGCCGGGCAGGTCGTCATCGAAGAAGGAGCCCTCGACGATGCGTACCCGGTCTTCGACATGATGTTCGCGGAGTTCGGCCGGCGCCCCGGCGACCACCTGGGGTTGGTCGAACAGGATTCCGTGCGCGTGGGGCACCGTGTTCAGGATCGCGGCCAGCAGCCGGCCGTGGCCGCCGCCGACGTCGACGATGGTCGAGAAGACGCTGAAGTCGTAGGCCGCGACCAGCGGCGCGATCGAGAGGTCGGACGTGCCGGTCATGGCCTGGTTGAAGATCTGGGCGAGCTCCGGTTCGCCGGCCAGGTACTCGAAGAACGGCTTGCCCCGCAGGCCGGGGACAACGGATCGGCCGCTGCGGACGGCGTCGGCCAGTGCACTCCAGTGCTCACGCTGCTGCGGAGCGCCCACGAACCGGGCCATGCCGGCCAATGACACTTCGGCGTCGCTGCGCAACGCCTCTGCCAGCGGGTTCAATTCGTAGCGACCGTCGCGGCGCCTGCGGAAGACGCCGCGTCCGATCAGAGCCCGAAGCAACCGGCTGAGTGCGTCGGCGTCGGCGCCGACGGCCGCCGCCAGCTCGTCGGCGGTCAATGGCCCGCCGGCAAGAGCGTCGGCAATGCCGAGTTCGGCCGCGGCTGCAACCGCCTGAGCTGCCCAGGCGTCCAGAATGATCTCCAACATCGCCGCCGGCGCCGGCACCATCCGCTGGTGCAGTCGGGCCAGGCGGTCGCGGACCACTTCGAGCGCCCGAACGACGCGGGCGGGCGGCAGTTTGTCAGGCACAGGCATTCTCCGTCTGCTGGTGGGTGAGAGGCGCGCGACGGATCAGTCGCTGGGAACAGTGACCCGGCCTCGTAGGTCGGCGGCGATCAACCGCGCCGCCGCGTTCTGCCAATTGTGCAGTGAGCGTTGGGGTACCTCGGTAACCAGCCACTGCCAAGCCTGCCGTGCCGTCGGGTCCAACCCCGCGGCGGTGGCGTTCTGAGCGTAGGCGCGCACGCCGACCACGTAGGGGAAGTACAGCGAGTTGTAGTAGCGCCATTCCTCGGTCGTGCCGAAGTCGCCGTCTCGCGGCTTGAGCCGGCTGATGCCGTCGGCGAGCACCGCCTTGAGTTCGTTGGCGCGCTCCACGGGATGATCCGGTGCGCCGCGGGCGGCAAGGCGCTCGTCGATCACCGGCAGCGCCGTCAGCGGGCTGGCAACCAGCTTGGTCAGGTCCCCGTAATGGCCCAGCGCCCGTCGGGTGAGCCGGACGAACGTGTCGTCGTCCACGTCGACCAGGGGGTCCTCCGACCGCAGCGGCAGCGCCGCGCCCGCGCCGCGCAGCGCCGCCCGGTCAGCCCGCAACTCGGGCGACCGGAAGAAGGCCAACCGGTCCAGGATCCCGGCCAGGGGGTCCGCGAGTACCTGCACCGTGATCGCGACCGCCAGGCTGGTGAACAGCAGCACGGTCATCGCGGTCTGCGCGGTCGGGTCGGCGCGGGTCAGTGCCAGTCCGGTCAGTGCCTGACCACCGAACAGCAGCGACACGGCCGAGCAGCCGACAAAGGAACGCAGCATGCCGGCCCGTAACGCCTGTCCCTCGTCGAAGGCGTCCCACAGAGCCACCGCCACCCCGAGGAGCAGCACATCGAAGCCTGTCGACGCCAGCGCGAGCCAACTCGGCACCAGTCCCAGCGGGATGATCAGGATGGCGTTCGCCAGCGCGAAAAACAGCGTCGCGACGACGACAGCTCCGGTGACCGGCGCCGGCCGGACCGGCCGCAGCACGTTGCGGGCCATCGCCCCCAGCGTGGAGACCGAGATGACCGCGGACATCAGCCAATGGCCCAGCCTCAGCGGGCCATTGACGTTCCCGGCCGCCGTGGCCGCCAGGACCGCCGCCGCAGCGACGCCGCCGACCAGTAGCACCTCACCGGTTCGTCCCCGGGCGCCGTCGGTTGGCCTGGCCAGTTCGAGCAGCACCGCGAACCACGCCACCCCGGGCACGGCCACCAGGTAGACCTCGAGCTGACTGAGCAGCGCGGCGTGCGTCGCGCTGGTGTTGCGCACCGCGTCCAGGGCCACCACCGACGCGAAGCCGCAAAGCCCGATCGAAGCCAGCACGAGCACCGGCTTGCGCGGGTCGCGGGCCAGCAGATACAGCCCCAGCCACCCGCTCAGCGTGAACACCACCGCCGACAGCGCAGCCATGAATCCAGTCTGTCACGCGGCTCTTCGCCACTCTCCTACGCCGCTACGTGGTGGTGGTGACGAGACTGGCCTGCAGCGGTGAGAGGGCCGCCAGCGCCTGCTGCAGCACACTCATCTGGCCGTTCCAGAAGCCGGAGACCTGGCTGCCGATGTTGCCGACGCCGGACATGAACGCCGCACCGTTGACTGTGCTGGTGTTGGCGAAGCCCGAGATGGCGTCGCCCAGGTTCTGGAAGCCCGACAGCAGCGAACCGGAGTTGTACCAGCCCGAGGTCAGCGCCCCGTTGGCGTTGGCGAAGCCCGAACTCAGATCGCTGGAGTTGAAGAAACCGGAAGTGCCGCTGGAATTCCCGTTGAAGTAACCCGACGACACCGAGGAGTTCCCGACACCGAGCATCGCCGGCAAGGAGAGGTCGAACTGGCCGAGGAGGTTCATGTTGAAGGGGATGAGGAGGTTCGCCCCGACCATGAGGTCATTGAAAACGATCGGGTTGACGACGATGGGGGATATCGCCGGGGACTGCAGGGTTCCACTGACATTGATGGTGAAAAGAACGGTTACGTTCACGTTGAGCGGGATGCCGAACGTTGGGATCGGCTGGATGGTGATCGGGTGGATGAAGCCGGTGACCGGGATCGCCACGTTGGCACCTGCCACCAGGTCGATCGGAATCGCCGGGAGTTTGATCGGGATGGTCGTACCCTGCTGGCCGTCGGCCAGCTGGAAGGAGCCGACGTTCCTGCTGCCGGTGTTGAAGGAACCGGTGTTGAGGTCACCCGAGTTGGCGAAGCCGGTGTTGATGCTGCCGCCGTTGAAGCTTCCGGTGTTCCGATCGCCGGGGTTGGCGTCACCGGTGTTGAAGCTGCCGGCGTTGAAGCTTCCCGTGTTGTTGCTGCCGGTGTTGCCGAAGCCGGTGTTGTAGCTGCCGGTGTTGCCGATACCGGTGTTGCCGATGCTGGTGTTACCGATGCCGGTGTTGTAGTCACCGGCGTTGCCGATACCGGTGTTGCCGGTGCCGGAGTTGAAGAAGCCGACGTTGTTGTTTCCGGAGTTGAACAGACCGATGTTGCCGCTACCGGCGTTCAAGCCGCCGAAGCCGACGTTGCCGCTGCCGAGCAACCCGATACCGGAGTTGTTGTCCCCCCAGTTAGCCAGGCCGCTGTTGCCGTTACCCCAGTTACCGAAACCGATGTTGCCGTTGCCGGTGTTACCGAAGCCGATGTTGCCGCTGCCGGAGTTGCCGAAACCGATGTTGCCATCGCCCAGGTTGCCGAACCCGAAGTTGTTGCTACCCAGGTCACCGAACCCGAAGTTGTAGTCCCCGAGATTGCCGCCACCGAAGTTGGAGCCGCCCACATTGCCCAGGCCGAAGTTCAACTCCCCGACGTTGCCCCCACCCACGTTCAGGCCACCCTGGTTGCCCAACCCGATGCTCACGGTGGTGAAGTCGGTCACCGCGTTGTGGAAGAACCCGGAGACCTCGCTGCCGACGTTGCCGAAGCCAGAGATGACCGCGGCCTGCGACGCCTGCAACGAGCTCGCGTTGAACCAGCCCGAGATGCTGTTGCCCAGGTTGCGCATGCCCGACGTCAGGTCGCCCACGTTGCCCACACCCGAGGCACCCAGTCCCATGTTCTGCCACCCCGAACTGCCCGCACCGGTGTTGAAGAACCCCGAGGAACCGCCCGAGCCGCTGTTGAAGAACCCCGACGACGGGGTCGCCGTCGTGTTGCCGACGCCCGGGCCCACCGGGAGCGAGAACGCTATGTCGATCGGGCCGACAGTGCCGGTGATGCCGCCGAACAGCGTGTATCCCGGGCCGCCGATGACCAAGCTGAGCTGTGGCCCGCTGACCGTGATAACCGGAACGTTGATGGGACCGAAGGTGCCGTTGATGCCGCCGCCGCTGATAGTGGTAGGGAACTGGGGGACGGTGAACGGCTGCGTGGTGATGTCGAATGTGCCACCGGACACCGTCAGATTCAACGGGACCCGCATGCCGAAGTCCACGGGAATCTGGTCGATGCGCACCGAGTAGGAAAACCCGGTCAGGCCCTGGGCGTCGCCGCGCACGAACATCCCGACGTTCATGTTGCCCGAGTTGCCGATCCCGGTATTGATGTCCCCGGAGTTACCGATACCGGTGTTGAGGTCGCCGGTATTGAACCAGCCGGTATTGGTGTCACCACCATTGAAGTCACCGCTGTTGAAACTGCCCTCGTTGAAGCTTCCGGTGTTGTAACTGCCCCGGTTACCGATACCGGTATTGAAATTGCCCGGATTGAACAGACCGGTGTTGGCGGTGCCGGAGTTACCGATACCGGTGTTGTAACTGCCGGTATTGAACAACCCGGAGTTACCCACCCCTTCATTCAAAATGCCGCGCAGATCAACACCGGAGTTGCCGATCCCGACGTTGCCGTTACCGGTGTTGAAGAACCCGACGTTGTTATCCCCGGTATTACCGAACCCGATATTGCCGGTACCGGTATTGCCGAAGACATCGGCGGCCAGCGCTTCGGCCGTGCCGTGGTTAATGCTCAGCAGACTGTTCAGCTTGGCCGACAAACCCGTCCCGCTCAGCACGCTACTAATCGCCGGGCTGCTCAACAGGCCACCCAGATGCCCCGAGCTCAGCAGGCTGCTCACCGACGGACTACTCAGCAGCGTGCTGACCGCCGGACTGCTCAACACGGCGCTCACCGCCGGGCTGCTCAACAACGTGCTCACCGCCGGGGCGCTCAACAGATCACTCACCGCCGGAGTGCTGAACTGGCTGACGAACGCCTCCGAACTCACCCAGGCGTTAAACGCCGGCGAACTCGACAAGCTGGTCAGCACACTCTGCAGGCCACCGTGGGAGTTGACGTAACTGGTGATCTGATTCAACGAGAAGTTGCCCCACGGCGTCGACAACGTCGACGCGGCCGCACCCGCCCCGCCCGTACCCACACCCCACTGCGCCAACAAGCTACCCAGGCTGCTGCCGTTGCTCAGGTGCACACCACTGAGCAGCCCACTGACCGTCGGGTTGCTCAACAACCCACTCAACGCCGGACTACTCAACACACTGCCCACCGACGGACTGCTCAACACAGCGCTCACCAACGGGCTGCTCAACACCGCACCCACCGCCGGGCTGCTCAACACCGCACTCACCGCAGGGCTGCTCAGCAGAGTGGTCACCCCAGAGCTGCTCAACTGGCTGGCCAACGCACCCGAATCCACCCACGCGGTAAACGCCGACGAGTTCGACAAGTTGGTCAACACGGCCTGCAAACCACCGTGAGAGTTCACGTAATTGGTGATCTGGTTCAACGAGAAATTGCCCCACGGAGTCGACAACGCCGCCGCCGCACCCGGCCCACCCGTACCCACACCCAACTGGGTCAGCGCAACACTCACGTCGCCAGTGCTCAGGTTCAGGCTGGACAACAGACTGCTCACCGACTTGCTACTCAGCAGGCTGCTCAAGCTCCTACCGCTCAACAAGCTGCTCACCGGCGGGCTGCTCGGCAAGCCGCTCACCACCGGACTGCTCAACAAGCCGCTCAGGCCGCCAGTGCCGATCACGCTGCTCAAGACGCCGCTACTCAAAACGCTACCCAGGCCACCGGTCGGCAGACCCGTCACCAGCGACTGCACGTTCGAGCCGCCGAAGTGACCCCACGAGCCGAAGCTGTGACGACCCCAGTGCCCGGCGGCCGCCGTAGCCCCGGTGCCGAAACCACTCAGGTTGTGCAGGTTCAGGTTGACGAAGTTCCCGGTAGCCAGACGCAAACCACCCAGCACACCGCCCAGGTTCAAACCACCCAGCAGGCTGCCCAGCTTCAGCCCACCCAGATTCCCCGAACTCAGACCCGCCAGGACGGCCTTGACGTTGCCACCACCGGCGCTGGCCAAACCGGACAGCTGCGAGACCGCCGCACTGAGCACACCGCCCGCACCGGCCAACTGACCCAACGGCAACTTGGTGAACGGTGTCAGCGCCGCCGCCGCCGCCGAAGCCCCGCCGTGATAGCTCAACATCGCGGCGATGTCCTGAGCCCAGAACTCCTCGTAGACAGCCTCCGCCGCCGCGATCGCCGGCGCGTTCTGTCCGAAGATGTTCGACAACACCAGCGACACGAACGAATTGCGGTTGCCCGAGATGACCGCCGGATGCACGATCATCGACCGCGCCGCCTCATAGACCGAGACCACGGTCCGAGCCTGCGAGGCCGCCTGCTCGGCCGCCGCACCCGCCGCACTCAACCACGCCGCATACGGCGTCGCCGCCGACCTCATCGCCACCGACGCCGGACCCTGCCAGTACCCATCAACGAGTCCCGACGTCACCGACTCGAAAAACGATGACGCCGAACCCAACTCGGCAGCCAACCCAGACCAGCCCGCCGCCACACTCAGCAACGGCGCCGACCCGGCGCCGGCAAGAATCCGCGCTGAATTGATCTCGGGTGGCAAAGTCAGAAAGCTCACCGGCTCAGACCTCTTCCTTACATTGCAGGAAAGTTTTTCTGGGGTAGTAGGTGCTGCAGAACAACGCTCGGCTGTCCGGGGCGGGGAGGCACGTCATCAGCCGGCCACCCAGTCCGCCAGCGTCGCCTGCAGCGCACTGATCTGGTCGTTCCAGAAGCCGGAGACTTGGCTGCCGATGTTGCCGACGCCGGACATGAACGCCGCGCCGTTGACTGTGCTGGTGTTGGCGAAGCCCGAGATGGCCTCGCCCAGGTTCTGGAAGCCCGACAGCAGCGAACCGGAGTTGTACCAGCCCGAGGTCAGCGCCCCGTTGGCGTTGGCGAAGCCCGAACTCAGATCGCTGGAGTTGAAGAAACCTGAAGTGCCGCTGGAATTCCCGTTGAAGAACCCGGACGACACCGAGGAATTCCCGACACCGGGCTGCCACGGCAGCGAGAGGTTGAGGCGGCCAAGGATCGTCATGTCGATGGGTACCTGTACGTTCGCCCCGACCACGAGGTCTTTCAGGACGATCGGGTTGATGACGATGGGGGGCAACGCCGGGCCTTGTTGGACTCCGGTGAAATTGATGGTGATCAGGAATTGAACCCCCATGTTGATGGGGATGCCGAACTGAGGGACGTAGACGGTGATCGGGTCGATCTGGCCGGTGATCGGGATCACCGAGTTGGTACCCGCCACCAGGTCGATCGGAATCGCCGGGAAATCGATCGCGATGGTCGTACCCTGCTGGCCGTCGGCCAGCTGGAAGGACCCGACGTTCCTGCTGCCGGTGTTGAACAAACCGGTGTTGAGGTCGCCCGAGTTGGCGAAGCCGGTGTTGATGCTGCCGCCGTTGAAGCTTCCGGTGTTCCGATCGCCGGGGTTGGCGTCACCGGTGTTGAAGCTGCCGGCGTTGAAACTTCCCGTGTTGTTGCTGCCGGTGTTGCCGAAGCCGGTGTTGTAGCTGCCGGTGTTGCCGATACCGGTGTTGCCGATGCTGGTGTTACCGATGCCGGTGTTGTAGTCACCGGCGTTGCCGATACCGGTGTTACCGGTGCCGGAGTTGAAGAAGCCGACGTTGTTGTTTCCGGAGTTGAACAGACCGACGTTGCCGCTACCGGCGTTCAAGCCGCCGAAGCCGACGTTGCCGCTGCCGAGCAACCCGATACCGGAGTTGTTGTCACCCCAGTTAGCCACGCCGCTGTTGCCGTTACCCCAGTTACCGAAACCGATGTTGCCGTTGCCGGTGTTACCGAAGCCGACGTTGCCGCTGCCGGAGTTGCCGAAGCCGATGTTGCCATCGCCCAGGTTGCCGAACCCGAAGTTGTTGCTACCCAGGTCACCGAACCCGAAGTTGTAGTCCCCGAGATTGCCGCCACCGAAGTTGAAGCCGCCCACATTGCCCAGGCCGAAGTTCAACTCCCCGATGTTGCCCCCACCCACGTTCAAGCCACCCTGGTTGCCCAACCCGATGCTCACGGTGGTGAAGTCGGTCACCGCGTTGTGGAAGAACCCGGAAACCTCGCTGCCGACATTGCCGAAGCCAGAGATGACCGCGGCCTGCGACGCCTGCAACGAGCTCGCGTTGAACCAGCCCGAGATGCTGTTGCCCAGGTTGCGCATGCCCGACGTCAGGTCGCCCACATTGCCCACACCCGAGGCACCCAGTCCCATGTTCTGCCACCCGGAACTGCCCGCGCCGGTGTTGAAGAAGCCCGAGGAACCGCCCGAGCCGCTGTTGAAGAACCCCGACGACGGGGTCGCCGTCGTGTTGCCGAAGCCCAGGCCCACCGGGAGCGAGATCGGAATATCGATCGGGCCGACGGTGCCGACGATGCCGCCGAACAACGTGTATCCCGGACCGCCGATGACGAGATTCAGCCGTGGTCCGCTGACCGTGATGGACGGAACGTTGATGGGACCGATCCTGGACGAGTCCGTTACGGAGCTCAGCGTGCCCACATTGATCGCCCCGATGGTGTACGGCTGCGTGGTGATGTCGAATGTGCCACCGGACAGCGTCATGTTGATCGGCACTCGCAAACCGAAGTCCACGGGAATCTGGTCGATGCGCACCGAGTAGGAAAACCCGGTCAGGCCCTGGGCGTCGCCGCGCACGAACATCCCGACGTTCATGTTGCCCGAGTTGCCGATCCCGGTATTGATGTCCCCGGAGTTACCGATACCGGTGTTGAGGTCGCCGGTATTGAACCAGCCGGTATTGGTGTCACCACCATTGAAGTCACCGCTGTTGAAACTGCCCTCGTTGAAGCTTCCGGTGTTGTAACTGCCCCGGTTACCGATACCGGTATTGAAATTGCCCGGATTGAACAGACCGGTGTTGGCGGTGCCGGAGTTACCGATACCGGTGTTGTAACTGCCGGTATTGAACAACCCGGAGTTACCCACCCCTTCATTCAAAATGCCGCGCAGATCAACACCGGAGTTGCCGATCCCGACGTTGCCGTTACCGGTGTTGAAGAACCCGACGTTGTTATCCCCGGTATTACCGAACCCGATATTGCCGGTACCGGTATTGCCGAAGACATCGGCGGCCAGCGCTTCGGCCGTGCCGTGGTTAATGCTCAGCAGACTGTTCAGCTTGGCCGACAAACCCGTCCCGCTCAGCACGCTACTAATCGCCGGGCTGCTCAACAGGCCACCCAGATGCCCCGAGCTCAGCAGGCTGCTCACCGACGGACTACTCAGCAGCGTGCTGACCGCCGGACTGCTCAACACGGCGCTCACCGCCGGGCTGCTCAACAACGTGCTCACCGCCGGGGCGCTCAACAGATCACTCACCGCCGGAGTGCTGAACTGGCTGACGAACGCCTCCGAACTCACCCAGGCGTTAAACGCCGGCGAACTCGACAAGCTGGTCAGCACACTCTGCAGGCCACCGTGGGAGTTGACGTAACTGGTGATCTGATTCAACGAGAAGTTGCCCCACGGCGTCGACAACGTCGACGCGGCCGCACCCGCCCCGCCCGTACCCACACCCCACTGCGCCAACAAGCTACCCAGGCTGCTGCCGTTGCTCAGGTGCACACCACTGAGCAGCCCACTGACCGTCGGGTTGCTCAACAACCCACTCAACGCCGGACTGCTCAACACACTGCCCACCGACGGACTGCTCAACACAGCGCTCACCAACGGGCTGCTCAACACCGCACCCACCGCCGGGCTACTCAACAGATTGGTCACAGCAGGGCTGCTCAGCAGAGTGGTCACCCCAGAGCTGCTCAACTGGCCGGCCAACGCACCCGAATCCACCCACGCGGTAAACGCCGACGAATTCGACAAGTTGGTCAACACGGCCTGCAAACCACCGTGAGAGTTCACGTAATTGGTGATCTGGTTCAACGAGAAATTGCCCCACGGAGTCGACAACGCCGCCGCCGCACCCGGCCCACCCGTACCCACACCCAACTGAGTCAGCAGATTGCTCAAGCTGCTCCCGTTGGTCAAATGCACACCGCTCAGCAGGCTGCTCACCGTGGGGCTGCTCAACAAACTGCTCACCGTCGGACTGCTCAACAAGCTGCCGACGACGGGACTGCTCAACAGATTGGTGAGACTGCCGCCGCTCAGCGCAGCGCTCAACGCTCCGCTACTCAGCACGCTGCTCAGGCCGCCACCGGACAGACCCGACACCAGCGACTGAACGTTCGAGCCGCCGAAATGACCCCAGGAGCCGGGCGAGAAGTGACGACCGTAGCCCCCCCAGCGCCCGGCTGCCGCCGCGCCGGTGCCGGCATCACCCAAACCCAGGCTGTGCAGGTTCAGGTTGGCCAGGTTCCCGGTACCCACACGCAGACTGCTCAGCAACCCGCTGAGGTTGAAGCCACCCAGCAGGCCGCCCAGCCTCACATTCACTGCACCCAGCGCGGCCTTGGCGCCGCCCTTGTTGAAAGTGCTGCCCAGGGCGGCAAGCTCCTTCGCCGCGGCGTTGACAAAGCCCCCCGCACCGGCCAACTGACCCAACGGCAACTTGGTGAACGGTGTCAGCGCCGCCGCCGCCGCCGAAGCCCCACCGTGATAGCTCAACATCGCCGCGATGTCCTGAGCCCAGAACTCCTCGTACACAGCCTCCGCCGCCGCGATCGCCGGCGCATTCTGACCAAAGATGTTCGACAACACCAACGACACGAACGAATTCCGGTTGCCCGAGATGACCGCCGGATGCACGATCATCGACCGCGCCGCCTCATAGACCGACACCACGGTCCGAGCCTGCGAGGCCGCCTGCTCGGCCGCCGCACCCGCCGCACTCAACCACGCCGCATACGGCGTCGCCGCCGACCTCATCGCCACCGACGCCGGACCCTGCCAGTACCCATCAACGAGTCCCGACGTCACCGACTCGAAAAACGATGACGCCGAACCCAACTCGGCAGCCAACCCAGACCAGCCCGCCGCCACACTCAGCAACGGCGCCGACCCGGCGCCGGCAAGAATCCGCGCTGAATTGATCTCGGGTGGCAAAGTCAGGAAACTCACCGGCTCAGACCTCTTCCTTACATTGCAGGAAAGCTTCTCGGGGGTGGTAGGTGCTGCAGAACAACGCTCGGCTGTCCGGGGCGGGGAGGCACGTCATCAGCCGGCCACCCAGTCCGCCAGCGCCGCCTGCAGCGCACTGAACTGGCCGTTCCAGAAGCCGGAGACCTGGCTGCCGATGTTGCCGACGCCAGAGATCATGGCCGCGGTGTTCGCGGCCAGGGTGCTTGTGTTGGCGAATCCGGAGATGGCGGTCCCGAGGTTCTGCCAGCCGGACAGCAACGAACCGGCGTTGTACCAGCCCGAGGTCAGCGCCCCGTTGGCGTTGGCGAAGCCCGAACTCAGATCGCTGGAGTTGAAGAAACCTGAAGTGCCGCCGGAACTGCCGTTGAAGAAACCCGACGCCAACGACCCCACGGAGTTCCCGATACCGAGCAGCCCCGGCACCCTGAGGTTGAGTTGGCCGAGGAGCGTCAACTGGATGGGCAGCGCAAAGTCCGCGCCATACACGACGTCCATCAGGACGATCGGGTTGATGACGATTGGGTCCACAATTGCGGACGGGACGACTCCATTGATGTTGACGAGACCGAGCGCACTCATGTTGACCGGGACGTTGACAATGATCGGGTAGATGGTGATCGGGTCGAACTGGCCGGTGATCGGGATCGCCACGTTGGTACTCGCCACCAGGTCGATCGGAATCGCCGGGAAATTGATCGGGATGGTGAAACCGTCGAGCACTCGGCTGTCGGCCAGGATGAATGAACCGGTGTTCATGCTGCCGGTGTTGAAGGAACCGGTGTTGAGGTCGCCCGAGTTGGCGAAGCCGGTGTTGATGCTGCCGCCGTTGAAGGCTCCGGTGTTGAGGTCGCCCGCGTTGGCGGACCCGGTGTTGAAGCTGCCGGCGTTGAAACTTCCCGAGTTGTAGCTGCCGGTGTTACCGAAGCCGGCGTTGTAGCTGCCGGTGTTGCCGATACCGGTGTTGCCGATGCTGGTGTTACCGATGCCGGTGTTGTAGTCACCGGCGTTGCCGATACCGGTGTTACCGGTACCGGAGTTGAAGAAGCCACGGTTACCGGTGCCGGAGTTGAACAGGCCGATGTTGTCGGTACCGGCGTTCAAGCCGCCGAAGCCGACGTTGCCGCTGCCGAGCAACCCGATACCGGAGTTGTTGTCCCCCCAGTTAGCCACGCCGCTGTTGCCGTTACCCCAGTTACCGAAACCGATGTTGCCGTTGCCGGTGTTACCGAAGCCGATGTTGCCGCTGCCCGAGTTGCCGAAACCGATGTTGCCGTCGCCCAGGTTGCCGAACCCGAAGTTGTTGCTACCCAGGTCACCGAACCCGAAGTTGTAGTCCCCGAAGTTGCCGCCACCGAAGTTGAAGTCACCGACGTTGCCGAAGCCGAAGTTCAGCTGGCCGATGTTGCCGCCGCCCACGTTCAGGCCACCCTGGTTGCCCAACCCGATGCTCACGGTGGTGAAGTCGGTCACCGCGTTGTGGAAGAACCCGGAGACCTCGCTGCCGACATTGCCGAAGCCAGAGATGACCGCGGCCTGCGCCGCGTCCAACGAGCTCGCGTTGAACCAGCCCGAGATGCTGTTGCCCAGGTTGCGCATGCCCGACGTCAGGTCGCCCACATTGCCCACACCCGAGGCACCCAGTCCCATGTTCTGCCACCCCGAACTGCCCGCACCGGTGTTGAAGAACCCCGAGGAACCGCCCGAGCCGCTGTTGAAGAACCCCGACGACGGGGTCGCCGTCGTGTTGCCGAAGCCCATGCCCACCGGGATCGAGAACAACGGAATATCGATCGGGCCGATGGTGCCGACGATGCCCCCGTATGTGGTGTATCCCGGGGCGCCGAGTGTGAAGTGCAGCCGTGGTCCGCTGATCGTGATGCTCGGAACGTCGATGGGACCGATGGTGCCGGAGGTGTTGCTGAGAGTGCCCAGGTTGAGCACCCCGATGTTCCACGGCTGAGTGGTGATGTCGAATGTGCCGCCGGCGATCGTCGTGTTCACCGGGAAGCGCATCCCGAAGTCCACGGGAATCTGGTTGATGTGGACCGAGTAGGAAACACTGGTCGCGCCCTGGGCGTCGCCGCGGACGAACATCCCGACGTTCATGTTGCCGGAGTTGCCGATGCCGGTGTTGATGTCCCCGGAGTTACCGATACCGGTGTTGAGGTCGCCGGTATTGAACCAGCCGGTGTTGGTGTCACCACCGTTGAAGTCACCGCTGTTGAAACTGCCCTCGTTGAAGCTTCCGGTGTTGTAGCTGCCGCGGTTACCGATACCGGTATTGAAATTGCCCGGATTGAACAGACCGGTGTTGGCGGTGCCGGAGTTGCCGATACCGGTGTTGTAACTGCCGGTATTGAACAACCCGGAGTTGCCCACGCCGGCATTCAAGATGCCGCGCAGGTCAACACCGGAGTTGCCGATCCCGATGTTGCCGTTACCGGTGTTGCCGAATCCGATGTTGTTATCCCCGGTGTTACCGAACCCGATATTGCCGGTACCGGTATTGCCGAAGGCGTCGGTGGTGGCTGCGGCAACAGCCGCCAACGGACCGCCACCGGTATAGCCGGCGCTCAGGCTCTGCAGCAGGCTGCTCAGCTGCACACCGCCGCCCGCGCTCAGCACGGTGCCCACCAGGCCGGTCAAGCCGCCGCTGTTCACCACCGCCGTCGAATTCAGCACGCTGGTCACCAGGCTGCCCGCGCCCGGGTTCGCCAATACGGCGTTGACAGCGCTGGTCAGCGCAGGGCTGTTCGCAACGGTGTGCACCGCCTGAGTGACCGCCTGGCTACCGAGCACGTTGGTCAGCGCCGCCGTGAAGTTGGGATTGCTGAGCAGGCCCGTCACCAACTTGGTCAAACCGGGGCTGCTGAGCGCCGTGGTCACCAAACCAGTCACATTCGGAGAGCCGACGACCTGAGTGAGCAGGTTCTCCCAGCCGCCGACGCTGAGCTGACGACCCCAACCAGCGAAGGACCCGAAGCCACGAGCGGAGGACGCAGCCGACGCGAGCGCGCCGCTACCCGTGCCGCCCCAGCCGAGGGCCTGCAGCTTCAGATTCGCCAGGCCCCCGGTGCCTGTCTGCACACCGCGCAGAATGCTGCCGAGGTCAGCTCCACCGAATCTGAAGCTGCCCAGCAAACTGCTCAGATTCCCAGATCCACCGCGTGCCGCAGCGGCGACGGCGGTCGCGAGGCCCGACGCCTGCGTGGCCACCGCCTTGGCCACGCCACCGGCGCCGCCCAAGGCCAGAGGCAGCTTCGTGAACGGGGTCAGCGCCGCAGCCGCCGCCGACGCGCCGCCGTGATAGCCCAACATCGCGACGATGTCCTGCGCCCAGAACTCCTCATAAGCCGCCTCCGCGGCCGCGATCGCCGGTGCATTCTGTCCGAAGATGTTCGACAACACCAGCGATACGAACGAATTCCGGTTGCCCGCAATCAATGCCGGATGCACGATCGTGGACCGCGCCGTCTCGTAGGCCGACACCACCACCCGGGCCTGCGACGCCGCCTGCTCGGCCACCGCTCCCGCGGCACTAAGCCACGCCGCATAGGGGGAGGCCGCCGCCCCCATCGCCGCCGCAGCCGGGCCCTGCCACGCGTCGTTGACCAGCCCGGAGGTCACCGCCTCGAAGAACGACGACGCCGAGCCGAGCTCGGCAGCCAAACCGTCCCACGCCGACGCCACCGACGCCATCGGCGCCGATCCCGCGCCGAGCAACATGTTCAGCGAGTTGATCTCAGGTGGCAAGGTCAGGAAACTCACCGGCTCAATCCTCTTCCTAACATTTCAGACGATCGCTGTTCGACGTGTGTGCAGTAGTACCTAGCGGGCCGGGTTGAGGTGTTACGTGCCGTTAGGACCGTTGATGCCCGCAGTACCTGCGGCGCCGCCCGTACCCGGAGTGCCCGCCGCACCGCCGCCGCCGCCCGTACCGGGGATGCCGTTGGTGCCGTTGCCGCCATCGAGCCCGCCGCCCAGGCCGGTTCCGCCGGTACCGCCAATGGCGTGGTTGCCGCCGGCGCCGCCGTTCGCGCCGTTGCCGGCAGTTCCACCGATGCCGGTGCCCGTCGGGGTGCCGCCACCGCCGCCGGCGCCGCCCTGCCCGCCGTTGCCGGAGTTCCCGGCGTTTCCACCGTTCCCGCCGCCGTTGCCGTCACCGCCGTCGCCGCCGACACCGCCGACACCGCCCGAGCCGGCTGTGCCGGCATTGCCACCTTGACCACCATTCTGGTTGGTACCAAGGCCATTGCCGCCCTTGCCGCCGGCGCCTGAGGTGCCGCCGGCGCCGGCTTGCCCGCCATTACCACCGGCCGCACCTGCGGTCGTGTCGGTACCGGCACCACCAGCACCGCCGGCGCCACCGGCACCGCCGTTACCGCTCGCACCACCATTGCCGCCCAGGCCGCCAGGTTGGCTACCGCTGGAACCTTGACCGCCAGTGCCACCGGCACCGCCGGCACCGCCCTGACCGCCGGCGCCACCGTCGCCACCGCCGCTCGCCGCCCCGTTGGTGCCGCCGCCGATCGCGGTGCCGCCGGACGCGCCAGCGCCACCGGCACCACCCACACCGGCGTTGCCGCCGGCGCCACCGGCGCGTGCGTCGCGGTTGGCGGCCGTGTTGCTGTTTTGGCCATTGCCCCCCGTGGCGCCGTTACCGCCGTTGCCAGCCTGGCCACCGTCACCGGCGCTACCCGCTGCGCCACCGTTCTGGCCATTGCCACCCGCACCCGCGTTACCGCCGGCGCCGCCGTCACCGCCGGTACCACCGCCGCCACCGTTGCCACCGGTCGTACCGGTGGCGGCTCCACCAGTACCCCCGACGGATCCGATGCCACCCTTGCCACCGTTGCCACCAACGCCACCGTCGGTGGTCGCGGTGCCGGCACCACCGGTACCACCGGCGCCGCCGGCGCCACCATCGCCACCAGCACCGCCGGTGCCGCCGTTGGTGCGGTTGCCCGTGCCGGTACCGCCGTTGCCGGCCGTCCCGGCGTTGCCGCCGTCGCCGCCGTTACCGGCGTTACCGGCGGTGCCGTTGTTGCCGAGCGTGGCCGTACCCGCGGCGCCGCCGTTGCCGCCGGCTCCACCCTTGCCTCCGTCGCCCGCTGCACCGCCGGTGCCGGCGGTGCCATTGGCGGTGCTGGAGTTGCCGCCAACCGCACCGTTACCACCCTGGCCGCCCTTGCCGCCGCTTCCGGCGTTGCCGCCATTACCCGCGTCACCGAGGACGGATCCGCCGGCACCGCCGGCGCCACCATTTCCGCCCGCGCCGCCGGTCCCGCCAACGGCGCTGGCTCCACCCGTGGCGCCGGTCCCGCCGTTGCCACCGGTGCCGCCGTTACCGCCGTCACCGTGCGAACCGCCGGCACCACCCTTGCCGCCGCTGCCGCCGGCCGCACCGGTGGTGTTCGCCGCGTTGTCGAAGCCGTTGCCACCGGCACCGCCGTGGCCGCTGTTGGTGGCGTCAGCGCCGTTAGCGCCGTTAGAGCCTGCGGTCGAGCCGGTGCCCGCCACACCACCGGTCCCGACGAGGCCTGCGTCACCGCCCTGACCGCCATTGCTGCCGTTGATGACGCCCGCCGTGCCGTTGGCACCCTTGCCGCCGTCACCGCCGTGGCCCGCTCCACCACCGGCCCCACCGTCTCCGGCAGCACCCACGGTGCCTGCGGTGGCTGCACCACCGTTACCGCCGGCACCACCCTGGCCGCCGGCACCACCCTTGCCACCAGCACCGCCAGCCGTATTCGGGTTCGTCGAGTCGGTGGCATTGCCGCCCGTTCCGCCCTTTGCACCAGCACCACCCATACCGCCGGCCCCGCCGTTACCGGACACCGTGCCGCCGGCACCGCCGTTACCACCGGCACCACCGAAACCGCCGGCAACTGCGTTGCCGCCATTGCCGCCCGAGCCGACCCCGGCCGCACCGTCCTTGCCCGGCAGACCGGCGCCACCGGTGCCGCCGGCCCCGCCGTTGCCGCTCTTCCCGGCGTCGCCACCGTCGCCGCCGGCACCGCCGCCGGCCTGGCCGATACCGCCGGTGCCACCCGCGCCACCGTCACCGGATGTCGCACCGCCAGCACCGCCGTGACCACCGGCACCGCCGATACCCAACGGCGATTGGCCGAGGCCACCCGTACCACCGATGCCGCCGGTACCCGTCGCCCCGCCAGCACCACCGGTGCCACCGGTGCCACCGTTGCCGGCCTGTGCTCCGCTGACTCCGCCGTCACCGCCGGCGCCACCAGCACCGCTGCCATCGCCGGCACCACCGACACCGCCGGTACCGCCGTTACCCAGCACACCGCCGGCACCACCGGTGCCACCGACGCCACCGGTTGCGTTGGAGCCCGCTTCAGCAGCGAAGCCCGCACCGCCGTCACCGCCGTCGCCGCCGAAGGTGGCCGCAGCCCCCGTGCCGCCCTTGGCACCGGCGGCGGAGCCGGAGCCGCCGTTACCGCCAATCCCTCCGGTACCCGGGTTACCGCCCAGACCACCTGCACTGCCGTCGATGTGGGTAGCGGTGCCGGCGGCGCCGTCGCCGCCGTTCCCGCCGATACCGGCGGCACCGCCGTTACCACCGGCGCCACCCACGCCGACCGTTCCCTTCCCAAGTGTCACGCCGCCGCCGTTGCCGCCGAGACCACCCTGGCCACCGACACCACCTTGACCGGCTGCGCCACCAGCAAGAGTCGGATCAATCGAGTCGATACCGGCCGCGCCGGTTCCGCCTTTCCCACCGATACCGCCGGCGCCACCGGCACCCCCGTTGCCGGATATGGAGCCACCTTGCCCACCGGCACCACCCTTACCGCCGATGCCGCCGGTGCCACCGGTTTCGAACTCGGCGGCACCCGTGACGCCCTGGGCGCCGTTGCCACCCTTGCCGCCGGCACCACCGTTACCGACGGCGCCAGCCTGGCCGCCGACGCCACCGTCACCGCCGGCAAGGCCGCTGAGGGTGGGGTCGCTGTAACCATTGCCACCGGCACCACCGTTGCCGCCGCTGGTGGCCGCGGCACCGCCCGCACCGTTGCCGCCGAAGCTCGATCCGACGCCGCCTTGTCCGCCGGCCCCGCCCGTGCCCGGGTTACCACCGATGCCACCCGCGCTGCCGTTGAAGAGGGCGGCGGTGCCATCGGCGCCTCTGCCGCCGTCGCCGCCGAGGCCGGCCGCCCCACCGGCACCACCGTTACCACCCGCACCCACGTTTCCAAGGGGATTCGGCGCGTTGCCGCCGTTGCCCGCGTTGCCGCCGACACCGCCAGTGCCGCCCTTACCACCCGTGCCGCCGATCGCGGTCGGATCCGCTGCATTGGCCCCAGTCGCTCCGGTACCGCCTTGCCCGCCGATCCCGCCGTTGCCACCGGTACCACCGAAGCCGGCGGTTGTTCCGGCTACACCACCATCACCGCCGCGACCACCGTTTCCGCCGGTCCCGCCGGCTCCGTCGTTCTGGGTCGGGTCGGTGCCGGTGGCGCCGATGGCGCCGCTACCGCCGACACCGCCATCGCCGCCGTTACCGACAAGACCGCCGGCGCCGCCGCGCCCGCCGTTACCGCCATTGGCGCCCGGGGTTACCGCGTTCCAGCCCGCGCCACCGGTGCCGCCGTTGCCACCGGTCAGCGGGACCGCACCCGCTGCACCGGAAGCAGCGACGCTGGTTCCGGTGCCGTTCACCCCACCAGCCCCGCCGGCCCCGCCTATACCGGGATTTCCACCCTGGCCGCCGGTACCGCCATTGCGCACAGTCTGGCTGCCGGCGCCGCCGACGCCACCGTCACCGCCGATCCCTGCCGCACCGCCTTGGCCGCCCGCGCCTCCGACGCCGGTTACCCCACCGGTCCCGCTGCCCAGCGCGGTACCCCCAGCACCCCCGGCACCACCGTGGCCGCCGGCCCCGCCATTGCCGCCGAGGCCGCCGGTCCCGCCGGTGGCTCCGGCGACGGTTGCGTCCGCCCCGGTCGCTCCAGCGCCGCCGGCACCACCGAGACCACCCACACCGCCGGCGCCGCCGTTACCGCCGTTGCCCGACACCGCACCGCCGTGACCACCGGCGCCGCCGACGCCACCGATACCGCCGACCGCGCCCGTTCCGCCACCGGCACCCGGGGTAGCACCGTTCGCCCCTGCGGCGCCGGCCACACCGGCACCACCCGCACCACCGTTGCCGCCGTTGCCCGTTACGCCGCCGTCGCCGCCGGCACCACCAGTACCACCGACCACGCCGATACCACCGGTACCGCCGTTGCCACCTGCTCCGCTGCCGTCACCGTTGCCGCCGGCGCCGCCGACGCCCCCGTGACCAGCCGTACCTGCATTGCCGCCGGCACCGCCGTTGCCGCCGGTCGCGTTAGACCCACCGGCGGCAGTAAGGCCCAACCCACCGGCACCGCCGTTGCCGCCGCTGGTGGCCGCGGCGCCCGCGGCGCCGTTCGCCGCGCCGAGCGAACCGGCTCCGCCCACACCACCGATGCCGGGGTTACCGCCCTGGCCGCCAGCGCCACCGTGAATGTTGCCGATGTCGCCGTCGCCGCCGACACCGCCCGCGCCCCCGAGTCCGGCGGCACCACCTGCACCACCCACCCCGCCGGCGCCGAACATGCCCGTGCTGCCGGCAGCGCCGCCGGCACCACCATTACCGCCGGCACCGCCGACGCCTCCCGTCGCGCCACCCCCGACGGCGTCGAAGCCGGAGCCACCGGCACCACCGGCACCTCCCGCGCCACCAGCGCCCGCCGTGCTGAACACCGTCCCGCCGTTGCCGCCCAGCCCGCCGACACCGCCGTTACCGCCGGCGGCACCGGACAACGGGTCGCCGGCGCCACCGGCACCGCCCACGCCGCCCGCGCCACCCGCGCCGAAGAAGCCGGCATTTCCACCGATACCGCCCGCGCCCCCGGTCAAACCTGCGGCGGCGCCGACGCCGCCCGTTCCGCCGATACCGCCGTTGCCGAACAAGATGCCGCCGGAGCCGCCGTTTCCGCCGGCGGCGCCGGCTCCGCCCGTACCACCGATGCCGCCGGTGCCGAACAGGCCGGCGGCGCCGCCGTTACCACCGACCTGGCCCGCCGCACCGGACCCGCCCGCGCCACCGTTGCCCCACAGCAGTCCGCCCGCGCCGCCATTCGCGCCGGTCCCCGCGGCCCCGTCGGTGCCGTTTCCGATCAGAGGGCGCCCAAGCAGCGCGTTGGTCGGCGCGTTGATCAGGTCCATCACGCCCTGCAACGGCGATGCGTTCATCGCCTCGGCGGTCGAATAGGCGTTACTCGCAGAACTGAGGGTTTGCACAAACTGTTGGTGGAATGCCTCCGCCTGAGAGCTCAGCGCTTGATAGCTCTGCGCATGCGAGCCGAAGAGCGCGGCGATGGCTGCCGACACCTCGTCCTGGGCAGCAGGCAGCAAAGCAGCGACAGGTCTCGCCCAGACCCCGTTGGCCTCGTTGATCGACGCACCCAGACTCTGCAAATTCGTTGCCGCAGCAGCGAAGAGGTCAGGGGCAGCCACCAAATACGACATTGCTGAAACTCCTGTGGTTCATGGCCGACGGTTGGACACGCGATTGGGAATGTACATCCACGCGAGACCGAAACACCAGATCTGACAACACGTCTTTTCAGATTTCTCTGGGCGTGTCTGCGGGCCCACTGCTGGGCGCCGTTAGCCGAAGCCTGAATATCCACAATTCCACTATTGAATTCATGTTAGTAAGGCGCTAGTGAAACTGTTGACCCCGGCAATAAATCCATTTCATCAGCGTAATACCTTGGGGCACAACCTATTTAGGACGTTATTAGACATGGCCTACCGATGAGTAACCCCCGAACAATTGGGTCGACATACTAACTAATGTGAGTGTTGTCTATGACCTAGCTAGCCGATCCTGAGCTACACCGCGAATCAGACAAAGTTTGCTACAGGGTCGCGGGCAGTGCCTCCACACGACAGGAATGACACAGTGAGTGTGACAAAACTGGGCCAAAACGACACGCCGAAGGGCGGTGTGACGCCGCTCACCTGGCGCTCGACTACTTGCCGTAGCGACGGTTGCGCATGCTGTAGTCGCGCAGCGCGCGCAGAAAATCGACCCGACGGAACGCCGGCCAGTGCGCCTCGGTGAACCACATCTCCGAGTAGGCGCTCTGCCACAGCAAAAAACCCGACAGCCGCTGCTCGCCTGAGGTTCGGATCACCAGGTCGGGGTCGGGCTGCCCCGAGGTGTACAGATTCTCGGAAATTCCTTCGACGGTTACGGCGTCGATGAGTTCCTCGGCGGTGGCACCGTCGGCCAGTCGCTTGCCCAACAACGCGCGCACCGCGTCGACGATCTCCTGACGGCCGCCGTAGCCCACCGCGACATTGACGTGGAACGACGCGTTCTGCGGTGTGGAGTCCACCGCGTCGCGTAACCGGCGCGCCTGCGCCTCACCCAACAACTGAAGATCGCCGACGGTCCGGACGCTCCAGTGGTTGGCGGGGGCGCAGATTTCTTCGACGACGTCGGTGATGATCTCGATCAGCGCGGCGAGCTCTTCGGGGTCGCGTTGCAAGTTCTCTGTGGAGAGTAGGTAGACGGTGGTCATCTCGATGCCGGCTTCCTGGCACCACCGCAGCATCTCGGCGATCTTGATCGCGCCCATCCGGTAGCCGACACTGACGTCGTCGTATCCCAGGCTGCGCGCCCACCGCCGGTTCCCGTCGCACAACACCGCGATGTGGCGTGGCAACTCGGATCGCGACGCGGCCAAACCCTGCCGCAGTCGCAGCTCGTAGAGCCGGTACAACGGCTCCTTGATCCGCGGCGGGATGATCTCCACGGAATCCCACACTACTGTGACCGACACCAAACTTCGGCCGCCATTTCCGGCAATATCACGCCACGTCTGACGGGGTTCTCTCAGGCAGTCCCGTTAGGCTTGGCCAAAGACATTCACGACCGACAAGGCGAGGGCAGAAGCACAGATGAGCAGCCAGACCAGCACGCTCACCAGTACAGAACCGGATCGGGAAGGTCCATCGCCGGCCAACGCCGCCCACCAGATCGCCGAGGGCGTCGCCAAGGTTCTCAAGAAGCCGCGGTTCCGCGGCTGGATCCACGTCTATTCCGCGGGTGCTGCCGTTTTCGCCGGCGCATCGCTGGTCGCGGTGTCCTGGGCTCTGGACTCGACCAAGGCCGGCCTGGCGACGATGCTGTACACCTTCGCCACCATCATCATGTTCACCGTCAGCGCCACCTACCACCGCGTCAACTGGAAGTCGGACACCGCCCGCATCTGGATGAAGCGGGCCGATCACTCGATGATCTTCATCTTCATCGCCGGCAGCTACACGCCGTTCGCCTTGCTGGCCCTGCCCGGACACGACGGACACGTCGTGCTGGCGATCGTGTGGGGCGGCGCGTTGGCCGGGGTCACGCTCAAGATGCTGTGGCCGACGGCGCCGCGCTGGGTGGGCGTGCCGCTGTACATCCTGCTGGGCTGGGTAGCGGTCTGGTACACCGGCTCGATCCTGCACAACGCCGGGGTCGCCGCGATGGTGCTGCTGTTCGTCGGCGGCGCTCTCTACAGCATCGGCGGGATTCTCTATGCGCTGAAGTGGCCTGACCCGTGGCCGTCGACGTTCGGCTATCACGAGTTCTTCCACGCCTGCACCGCGGTCGCGGCGATCTGCCACTACATCGCGATGTGGTTCGTCGTCTTCTGAGGTTTCAGAGTTGAGTCACGTCGGCCGGTGACCAGTACGCCTTCATCGCGGTGACTTTCCCGTCGGCGTCGAAGACCATCGTCTCGATCGGTTCGATCCGCATCTTGTGGTCGCCGGCGGTGATCGTCAGCCGGAAGTGGAAGGCCGCCTCGTTGCCCGAGACGCGCAGCGTCACCAGTTCGCACTCACGCTCGACGCCCGTGACCGACGAATAGAAGCCCTGGATGGCGCCGGTGCCGATGTGCACCTCGCCGCCGACGGGATCCTCGAGCGTGGCGTCATCGGCGTAGAAGGCCGCCAGGTCATCGGCGCTGCCGCTGGTCACCGTGGCGATGTAGCGGTTGACCGTGTCGGTGATCGCTTGCGTCCTGTCAGCGGTGTTCGGCATGTGACGCACGCTACTACCCGGGGATTCCCAGGGCGGCGGCGAGTTGGTCCGCGCCGGTCACCGGCAAGTCGCAAAGCCGGCCGCGGCACACATAGGCGGCGTCGGCCCCGGCCACCCGGTCGCGTCCGGCCAGCAGTGGCGACGAGTCCGGCGCGCCTCCGATGACGAGCGTCCCGCCGGGCGCCAGTTGGCGGGCAGCGGTGAGCAACGGCGATGCCGGTCCGGCGCACGCGACCGCGATCTGCAGCGGCCCGCGCACGGCGGCCTCGGCAACCGCCAGCCAGTGCCCGGCCGAACGTGGGGCGCGCGCCAGCAGCACCGAATGCGCGTCAAGGGTTTCGCCGACGATATGTAGATACCGCTCGGCCAGGTCCCCCGAAGCCAGGTGTGCGGCAGCGAGCAGCGCCTCGGCGATGGACGAGGCGCCCGACGGCGTCGCCCCGTCCAATGGATCGGCGGGTCGCAGCACGAGTTGCTCGGCGTCGTCGGCGGTGTCGAACCAGCGGCCCGGACGCTGCGGATCGCTGAAATGCTCCACCGCGGTGTCCAGCAGCGCGGTGGCCGCAGCCAACCAGCTGTCGTCGGGACTCAATTGGTATAGCGCCAGCAATCCGGTGGCGAGCATCGCGTAGTCCTCGAGGATGGCCGCGCTGTCCCCCACCACCCCGGCGAGACTGGCACGCCGCAGTCGCCCGTCAACGAGATGCACGTTTAGCAGCGCCGTCGCGCAACGCACTGCCGCGTGCGCCAAACTCGGGTCATCCAGAGCGACACTGGCTTCGGCCAGGGCGGTGATCGCCAGCCCGTTCCAGGAAGTGACCACTTTGTCGTCGCGTCCCGGCTGCGAGCGGGTGAGCCGGGCGCCCAGTAATGCGGCGCGCACCCGTCCCAGACGTTGCGGGTCTTCGGGATCGACGGGCAATTGCAGCACCGATGCCCCGTGCTCGAAGGTGCCCACTCGGGATACCCCGAAAACCTTCGCCGCCCAGCGCCCGTCGTCGGACCCGAGCACCTCGATCAGCTGCGGCGGCGTCCACACGTAGGTCGATCCCTCGCGCCCGTCGGCGTCGGCGTCCAGCGACGAGGTGAACATGTCACCGTCGGCCAGGTCGTCGAGCAGAAAGCGCGCGGTCTGCGCGGCGACCCGGCGGGCCAGCGGATCCCCGGTCCGCCGGGCCCAGTGGGCGTAGAACCGCAGTAGCAGCGCATTGTCGTACAGCATCTTCTCGAAATGCGGCACCACCCAGGCGTGGTCGACGCTGTACCGGGCGAAGCCGCCGGCGAGTTGGTCGTAGATGCCGCCGCGGGCCATGGCTGCACCCGCCCGCGACACCGCCTCCGAGACTTCGGATGACTCGGTGCGTTCGTAGCTGCGGAGCAGGCCCTCGAGCAGCGCCGACGGCGGAAACTTCGGGGCAGTGCCGAATCCGCCGTGCACGACGTCCTGATCCCGCAGCACGGCGGCGACGGCGTCGTCACACAAGCCGGGCACGATCGCCGGCCCACCGCCCGGCAGCCCTGACGCCATCGAGCGCAATTCGCCGGCGATGTGGTCGGAGGCCTCCTCCACCTCGGCGCGCCGTTGCGTCCATGTCTCGTTGATCGCCGAAAGCAGTTGCAGAAAAGCATCTTTGGGGTAGTAGGTGCCGCAGAAGAAGGGCCGTCCGTCCGGGGTGAGGAAGCACGTCATCGGCCAGCCACCCTGCCCGGTGAGCGCGACGGTGGCGTTCATGTAGACCGAGTCGATGTCCGGACGCTCTTCGCGGTCCACCTTGATGCAGACGAACCCGGCGTTCATGGCCGCGGCCACCTCGTCGTCCTCGAACGATTCGTGGGCCATCACGTGGCACCAGTGGCAGGCGGCGTAACCGATGGACAGCAGCACCGGCACGTCACGCGCAGCGGACTCGGCGAGTGCTTGCGGACCCCACTGCTGCCAGTGCACCGGGTTGTCGGCGTGCTGGCGCAGGTACGGGCTGGTGGCCTGGCCGAGTGTGTTCGTCCCGGGCAGGTCAGCCGGGCTCATGGGCCGAGCCCGGCGGCCGGTTGCTGTCAGCGTCGGTGGCCGGAGGCTCGACCGTGTCAGTGCCTTCATCGGCGGCTTGATCCGGCTCGGGGTGCTGGCGATCGAAGGACTCCGGGACCTTCTTGAGCTGCCTGTTCATCGAACGGACCAGGAACACGGTGGCGACGATGAGCAGCACGACCACCACCAGCCCCAGGGGACTGGCCTTGCCGAAATCCGGTCCGTTGTTCTTCGGGCCGGCAGCGATCACGGTGAGCAGAAAGTGGTTCACGGCTCGAAGATCCCCTCGAACAGATCGGTCTCCGGTATGCGGGCCGGCACCCGCGAGCGGGCCAGCTCGAACTCTTCAGTCGGCCACAGCCGCTCCTGCCACTCGATCGGCGCGGCGAAGAACTCGGCGTTCGGATCGATCTGGGTGGCGTGGGCGATCAGGGCATCGTCGCGTTGACCGAAATACGCCGAGCACTCCACGCGGGTGGTCACCCGCTTCTCGAAGTGATCGTTCTCCGGAAGCCAGTGCGTCAGCCACTTCTCGAACGGACCCTCCTGGCCGTTCTTGGCGAATTCGTCCTGCAGCAGCTGCATCCGCGCCCGCAGGAAACCGTGCACGTAATACAGCTTGGACACCGACCACGGCTCCCCGGCGTCGGGGAACCGTCGATAATCGCCCGCCGCTTCGTAGGCGCTGACGGATACCTCGTGGCAGCGGATGTGGTCCGGGTGCGGGTAGCCGCCGTTCTCGTCGTAGGTGATCATCACGTGCGGCTGAAACTCCCTGACCACCCGCACCAGCGCTTCGGTGGACTCTTCCAACGGCACCAGGGCGAAGCAGCCCTCGGGCAGGGGCGGCGGCGGGTCGCCCTTGGGCAGGCCGGAGTCGATGAAGCCCAGCCAGTGGTGTTCGACGCCGAGGATCTCGGCGGCCTTGGCCATCTCGTCCCGGCGAATTTCGTGGATATGTCCGTGCACATCGGGAAGGTCCATCGCCGGGTTCAGGATCTCACCGCGCTCGCCGCCGGTCAGCGTCACCACCATGACGCGGTGGCCCTCATCGGCATAGCGCGCCAGCGTCGCGGCCCCCTTGCTGGATTCGTCGTCGGGGTGGGCGTGCACCGCCATCAATCGCAGTTTGCTCACGAGCTCCCTTGCATCTGTTCTTCCGAGTCCGTCCATTGGCCGCCCACCGACCGTGTGAGTGCCCCCTATACTTCCAGTTCTCCTGTACCCCACAACTCCCGAGGGCATGACTGAGCACTTGACCGAGGATTCCTTCGCCCGGCCCGAGGCACGCTACGGACGTGATCGGCTGTCGCGCAAAACGCGGCGCCGCGTCGTTATCGGCCTGACCGTACTGGTCCTGGCGGCGGGAGTCGGCATCGCGATCGTTGCTTACCGGCAAATCGGGTCCGGCCCGGTCAAAGGCACCCTCGCCGGCTACGAGGTGATCGATGACCAGACGGCGTCGGTGACCATCAGCGTGTACCGCAGCGACCCGTCGCGGCCGGTCGACTGCATTGTGCGGATCAGGTCGAAAGACGGCAGCGAGACGGGCCGCCGCGAAGTGCTGGTGCCCCCGGCCGGCCAGAACACCGTGCAGGTGACCACAACGCTCAAATCGAGCAAGCCGCCGGCGATGGCGGACGTGTACGGCTGCGGCGCGGACGTGCCCGGCTATCTGCGGGCTCAGTGAGCGGGTAGCAAAACGCCGAACTGCGGATATGTCGGTCATCTACCGTTTGCGCGGTGGTAACATGGATGAATGCACGGTCCTGCTTGGGACCGTGTATTGCTGCATTAGAGGCCGTGAGCAGAGCGGAGTTGCAGCACCCGGGGTGGGGACCCGCACACGCCCAACATCGGGACCACAGCTTGCGCGGAACAACAAGTACAAGGAGCGCCACGAGATGACGGACACTCAGGTGACCTGGTTGACCCAGGAGTCACATGACCGACTCAAGGCCGAGCTCGACCAGTTGATCGCGAATCGCCCGATCATCGCCGCCGAGATCAACGACCGCCGCGAAGAGGGCGACCTACGCGAGAACGGCGGATACCACGCCGCCCGCGAGGAGCAGGGCCAGCAGGAGGCCCGTATCCGCCAGCTGCAGGATCTGCTCAACAACGCCAAGGTCGGTGAGGCGCCCAAGCAGTCAGGCGTCGCGCTGCCGGGTTCGGTGGTGAAGGTCTACTACAACGGCGACAAGGACGACAGCGAGACCTTTTTGATCGCGACCCGCCAGGAAGGCGTCAACGACGGCAAGCTCGAGGTCTATTCGCCGAACTCACCGTTGGGCGGTGCTCTGATCGACGCCAAGGTGGGCGAGACCCGCAGCTACAAGGTGCCCAGCGGCAACACCGTCGAGGTGACGCTGGTCAGCGCGGAGCCCTACCACTCCTGATTTCCCTGCGCGAGCAGACGCGAAATCGCACGCGCGGGGTCCGCGCCGTGCGATTTCGCGTCTGCTCGCGGTAACTAGGTGAGCGCCTGTTCCAGGTCGGCCAACAGATCCGCAACATCCTCGATTCCCACCGAAAGCCGGACGAGATCGTCGGGAACCTCCAGCTGGGATCCGGCCGTGGATGCGTGCGTCATGGCACTGGGGTGCTCGATAAGCGACTCCACCCCTCCCAGCGATTCGGCCAGGATGAACACGCGGGTCTGAGCGCACAGTTTCTCGGCGGCCGCAGGCCCGCCGCGCATCCGCACCGAGACCATGCCACCGAAACCGCGCATCTGCCGGGCGGCAACCTCATGCCCGGGGTGACCGGGCAGACCGGGATACAGCACGCCGCTCACCGCGGGGTGGCCCGCCAGGAAATCCGCAACCGCCGCGGCGTTTTCGCTGTGCCGCTGCATCCGCAGCACCAGCGTCTTCAGGCCGCGCAGGGTGAGGTAGGCGTCGAACGGCCCGGGCACGGCGCCGGCCCCGTTCTGCAGGAACGCGAACGCCCGGTCCAGTTCTTCGTCGTTGGTCACCAGGGCTCCCCCGACGACGTCGGAGTGGCCGCCGATGTACTTGGTGGTCGAATGCAACACCACGTCCGCACCGAGCGTCAGCGGCTGCTGCAGCGCCGGGGAAGCAAAGGTGTTGTCCACCAACACTTTCGCCGAGCTGCTGGCGCCGATCTGAGCGATTCCGCTGATATCGGCGATCGACAGCAGCGGGTTGGTGGGCGTCTCAACCCAGATCAATCGCGTCTGCGGGTTCATCGCGGCGCGCACGGCGTCGAGGTCCGACAGCGCCACCGGGGTGTACGCGATGCCCCATTGCGTGAACACCTTGTCGATCAGCCGGAACGTGCCGCCGTAGGCGTCGTCGGGGATGACGACGTGGTCGCCGGGGCGCAGGAGCGCCCGCAGCGCACAGTCGGTGGCAGCCATGCCGGAACTGAACGCCCGCCCGTAAGTGCCGTCCTCCACCGCGGCCAGCGAGGCCTCCAGCGCCGAGCGGGTCGGGTTGCCGGTGCGCGCGTATTCGAACCCGCCACGTAGACCGCCGACGCCGTCCTGGGCGAAGGTGCTGCTGGCATAGATAGGGGCGTTGACGGCGCCGGTCGCCGGGTCAGGGCGGTAGCCCGCGTGGATGGCTTTGGTGGCAAGTCCGTTGAATGCGTGGTCGTCGCTCATCGACCCCCAGCCTAATCGCGCACCGGCGCGCGGTTGACGCTGCGGTGAGGGCGAGGAAGTGCGAGCAGCACCGCCCTCAGCGCAGCTTCAACGCCGTCAGAGCGGCAGACACACCGTCGTCATGATCTTGTCCGCCAGGGTCTGACGCTTGCTGTCCCACAACGGGAACAAAAACCCGACGTAGCAGATGATCGCGTCGACGAAGTGCGCGAGCTGCCGCACCAGCGACATCCCGAAACCGAGCGGCTCTCCGGTGACCTCACTGACCACCTTGAACTTCAGGATCGACTTGCCGATGCTCGAGCCGGTCGTGCCCTGCCGGTATCCGTAGTTCCAGACCACGTACGCCAGGATCAGCAGCGACGCCAGGCCCTGCGCCAAGACGCCGATGATCGACCCCTGCGTGTAGCAGTACTGCGCGACGTCGTACTGGTTGACGCTGGTGACGCACGACTCCTCTTGCGTGAGCATGTCGATAACCTGCGCGATACCCAGGACGACGATGACCGGAGCGTAGTCGATGAGGAACGCCAGCACGCGCGTGATCCAAGGCGTGTAGGCATCTGTCGCCAGCCCCTTGACCGCGGGTCCGGGCGGCGGGGGCGCATATCCGCCGGCGGCCGGGGGTGGCGGCGGGTAACCGCCGGCCGGCGGTGGCGGCGGTGGCGGAGGAGGTGCGGAGCCCCCGACGGACTGGGAGAAGTCACCACTGCTGCCCGGAGGGGGCGGCGCGGACGGCGGAAGGTGCCCACCCGAGGGCGCGGCGCCCGAGGAGCCAGGGGGCGGCGGCGGTGGCGGGTAGGACCCGCCGGGCTGATCGGTCATGGGCAACCCTTCCAAGAGCGGACTTTGCTGAACTCAGCCGGATACAGTACCGCAGCACCGAGAGCTACGTCACAGCCCCACTAGCGCCGTCGAGTTCCTTCGGAGAGGAAGCCCAGCAGGTCGTAGCGGGTGATGACGCCGACCGGTTTGCCCTCCTCGACGACCATCAGGGCGTCCTGATCGCGTAACGCCTTGCCGGCGACGCTGACCATTTCCCCGGCGCCGATCAGCCGCAGCGGCGGGCTCATGTGCTGCTTGACCGCGTCGGCCAGCTTGGCCCGACCCTCGAACACCGCCGACAGCAGTTCGCGTTCGGAGACACTGCCGGCGACCTCCCCGGCCATCACCGGCGGCTCCGCCCCCACCACCGGCATCTGCGACACCCCGTACTCCCGCAGGATCCCGATGGCGTCGCGCACGGTCTCCGAGGGATGGGTGTGCACCAGGTCGGGCAGCGCGCCGGACTTGCGGCGCAACACGTCGCCAACCGTCGATTCGGCGGCCGAGCCGTCGAGCCGGCTGCGCAGGAATCCGTACGACGACATCCAGGCGTCGTTGAAGATCTTGGCCATGTAGCCGCGGCCGCCGTCGGGCAGCAGCACCACAATCACCGCGTCGGGCCCGGCGTGCTCGGCCACCTTCAGGGCGGCGACGACGGCCATCCCGCACGATCCGCCGACGAGCATGGCCTCCTCGCGGGCCAGCCGTCTGGTCATCTCGAAGGAGTCGGAGTCCGAGACGGCGATGATCTCGTCGGGCACCGACGGGTCGTAGGCCGCCGGCCAGAAATCCTCACCGACACCCTCGACCAGATAGGGCCGCCCGGTGCCACCGGAGTACACCGACCCCTCCGGGTCGGCGCCGATGACGCGCACCCGCCCGTCCGATACCTCCTTGAGGTAGCGTCCGGCGCCGGTGATCGTGCCGCCGGTGCCGATGCCGGCGACGAAGTGAGTGACCTTGCCGTCGGTGTCCGCCCAGATCTCGGGGCCGGTGGTCGCGTAGTGACTGGCCGGCCCTTCGGGGTTGGAGTACTGGTCCGGTTTCCACGCGCCCTCTATTTCCCGGACCAACCGGTCGGAGACGCTGTAGTAGCTGTCCGGGTCCTCAGGCGGTACCGCCGTCGGGCAGACGACGACCTCGGCGCCGTACGCCCGCAACACGTTTCGCTTGTCCTCGCCGACCTTGTCCGGGCAGACGAACACGCACTTGTAGCCACGCCGCTGGGCCACCAGGGCAAGTCCGACGCCGGTGTTGCCCGACGTAGGCTCGACGATCGTGCCGCCTGGCCGCAGCTCCCCGCTGGCCTCGGCGGCGTCGATCATCCGCTCGGCGATCCGGTCCTTGGAGCTGCCACCGGGGTTGAGGTACTCCACCTTCGCGGCCACGATCCCCGCGCCTTCGGGGACGACGGAGTTCAGCCGAACCAGGGGCGTGCCGCCGATGAGGTCACTGACGTGCTGCGCGATCCGCATGCGCCTATCGTCGCAGGCGGTCCCGCAGGCCGCACAATCGCTCCGCGGGTGTTAGCCGGTCGCCTCGCGGATGTACTCGCCGATCTGGCGCAGCGAGCGCACGGCTTCGGGCAGCAGCGGCCCGGCGACCTGGAAGTCGTGAACCTGGCCCGGCCACACCCGCACCTCGGCCGGCACCCCGGCGGCCGCAAGTCTGCTCGCCGCCAACTGCGCGTCGTGCAACAGCACCTCGGATCCGGACACATGGATCAGGGTCCGCGGTAGGCCCGGCTCGATGTGGTCCAGCGGCTCGTAGATCTCTTCCGGCTGACCGTTCACGGTGTTCTTCGCGGCACAGCTAGCAACCAAAGCGCCGAGCGCATCGAAGGCCCTCGCGGGGAACATCGCATCCGTTTTGATGTTGGGATGAGACTGCTTGGCTTCCTTTGCCAGCTGCAGCAGTGGCGAGATCGCGACGAGCGCTGCGGGCTCTTCACCTTCGCGCAGTAGGCGCTGCGCGAGAGACAGCGCGAGGTACCCTCCGGCGGAGTCGCCGCCCAGCACAATCTGATCCGGTTCGTAGCCCAGCAACCGGAGCCATCGGTAGCCGTCGTGGCAATCGTCGAGCGCCATCCCGATCGAATGCTTGGGCATCAACCGGTAGTTGACGACGAGAACGGGTGCGTCAGCGAACTTCGACAGCGATTCGACCAGCCGGCCGTGAGAGTTTGCTCCGCAGGTTAGGAAAGCACCGCCGTGCAAGTAAAGCACGACTCGCCGGGTGCCGTCGGCCGGCAGCACGCCCGCCGCACGAACCAGCTGGGCCGACGCATTAGGTAAGGTCACCTCGGCTCTGACGGTACTGGTGGCCGGTAACAGCACGCGTGCGGCATGGTCGATCAGTCCCCATGGCCAGGGCAGGTGCGGAACGTAGCTGCCGGCTGCCAAAACCGGCCGGATCGTCACGCGAGAGGCCAGCGTAGCGAACCGGGCAGCGACACTCGGCCCAGACTCGACAACCTCGACGGGGGCCCCGTCGCTGATGGCGAATCTGCGTGCTTCGAGTCTACGAGCCTTCAGCGCGTCGCGCGGGCGAATGGCGACTCTAGGTGCGCCAGAGACCTTACTGGGTGCGGTCATGCTCAACACTTCCTACGCCGTTGTAGTCCGATACAGCATGCGACGAAGAAGCTGAGCAATCGTTCAGCCAACCTCGCAGACTTAGCTTGACAGTCCTCTACCCACTCAACTTCCTAGTAATCGCTTTCGATACCACATCTGTGTCACACCGTAACCGGTTTGTTTGTCAGCTACCCCCGAAATGAGCACAACCGTCCTAAACTGATGCCCGTGGGCGTGCATGTGCCGCGGCGTTCGACGATCGCTCTGGCCACAGCGGGTGCACTCGCCTCGACAGGCTCGGCCTATCTGGGCGCACGCAACCTGCTGGTTGGTCAGGCGACGCATGTGCGCACCGTGATCCCGAAGAACTGGGATCCGCCGCCGCGTGCCGACGGCGTCTATGCCCCCAGCGGTGGCCCGGTGCAGCGGTGGCGGTACGGAACTCCGTTCGATCTGCACCTGATGATTTTCGGCGACTCGACCGCGACCGGATATGGGTGCGCCACCGCGGAAGAAGTGCCCGGCGTGGTCATCGCGCGGCGACTGGCCGAGCAGTCCGGTCTACGAATCAGGCTGAGCACGAAAGCCATCGTCGGCGCCACGTCCAAGGGAGTTCTCGGTCAGGTCGACGCGATGTTCGTGGCGGGGCCGCCGCCGGACGTCGCGGTGATCATCATCGGCGCCAACGACATCACCGCTCTCAATGGTGTCGGACCGTCCGCCCAGCGGCTCGGGACCTCGGTGCGCAAATTGCGCAACCGGGGCGCCGTCGTGGTGGTCGGTACCTGCCCGGACTTCGGGCTCATCACCGCCATCCCGCAGCCGCTGCGCTCGCTGGCGCGCACCCGAGGTTTGCAGCTCGCCCGTGCCCAGGCCGCGGCCGTCCGGGCGGCCGGCGGAGTGCCGGTTCCGCTGGCGCATCTGCTGGCCCCCAAGTTCCGGGAGATGCCCGAGCTGATGTTCTCCTCCGACCGCTACCACCCGTCGGCGGCCGGCTATGCCGAAGCGGCCGAGCAGTTGCTGCTTGCGCTGTGTGAAGCACTGAGCGAGAGGATTCCCGCGCTGGCGCGGCCCATTGCGCTGCCGGTCATGGCTGCCCGCCGAACCATCGTGTCCCGGTGGTGGCCGCGCCCGTCGACAGTGCGTGCGACCGCCGCGGTTGCCTCCGGGTAGGGCGCGTTAGGCTCGGCTTCGCAACCCCAATCGAGGAGCCGTCATGCCGGAAGCCGTCATCGTTTCAACCGCCCGCTCGCCGATCGGCCGCGCCATGAAAGGGTCGCTGATCAGCATCCGGCCCGACGACCTGGCTGCGCAGATGGTGCGCGCCGCGCTCGACAAGGTGCCCGCGCTCAACCCGCACCAGATCGACGACCTGATCATGGGGTGCGGCCAGCCCGGCGGTGAGTCCGGCTTCAACATCGCGCGCGTGGTCGCGGTGGCGCTCGGCTACGACTTCCTGCCTGGCACCACCGTCAACCGGTACTGCTCGTCGTCGCTGCAGACGACTCGGATGGCGTTCCACGCGATCAAGGCCGGTGAGGGCGACGTCTTCGTCTCGGCCGGTGTCGAGACTGTGTCCCGTTTCGGGAAGGGCAATGCCGACGGTTGGCCCGACACCAAGAACCCGTTATATGACGCTGCTCAGGAGCGGACGACCGCCGCGGCCGCGGGAGCCGACGAATGGCACGACCCGCGCGCCGACGGCAACGTTCCCGACATTTACATCGCGATGGGCCAGACCGCCGAGAACGTCGCGCTGCTGACCGGCATTTCTCGCGAGGACCAGGACCACTGGGGCGTACGCAGTCAGAACCGGGCCGAGGAGGCCATCAAGAGCGGGTTCTTCGAGCGCGAGATCTCGCCGGTCACGCTGCCGGATGGTTCGACGGTCAGCACCGATGACGGGCCGCGGGCGGGCACCACGTACGAGAAGATCAGCGAGCTGAAGCCGGTGTTCCGGCCCAACGGCACGGTGACGGCGGGCAACGCCTGCCCGCTGAACGACGGTGCCGCGGCGGTGGTGATCACCAGTGATGTCAAGGCCAAGGAACTGGGCCTGAAGCCGTTGGCGCGCATCGTGTCGACCGGCGTCAGCGGGTTGTCCCCCGAGATCATGGGGCTGGGCCCGATCGAGGCGTCCAAGCAGGCTTTGCAGCGGGCCGGTATGTCGGTGGGCGACATCGACCTGTTCGAAATCAACGAGGCCTTCGCAGTGCAGGTGCTGGGGTCGGCGCGCGAGTTGGGTATCGATGAGGACAAGCTGAACGTCTCGGGCGGCGCCATCGCTTTGGGCCACCCGTTCGGTATGACCGGCGCCCGGATCACCGCGACGCTGCTCAACAACCTGACCACGCACGACAAGACATTCGGCCTGGAGACGATGTGCGTCGGCGGCGGGCAGGGCATGGCGATGGTGATCGAGCGGCTGAGCTAGGCGGCCTTGGCGTCTGCATCTTCGGCGTTGACTCTGCGTTGAGGGCGGCGGCCACTCGACTTTTGTCGCCCTGGACGCAGAACCAACAGCGGTGCCCGCGGCTTTGGCGTTGACTCTGCGTCGAGGGCGTCGGCCACTCGACGTTTGTCGCCCTAGCAGCAGAACCAGCAGCGGTGCCCGCGGCTTTGGCGTTGACTCTGCGTCGAGGGCGTCGGCCACTCGACTTTCGCCGCCCTGGGCGCAGAACCAACAGCGGTGCCCGCGGCTTTGGCGTTGACTCTGCGTCGAGGGCCTCGGCCACTCGACTTTCGCCGCCCTGGGCGCAGAACCAACAGCGGTGCCCGCGGCTTTGGCGTTGACTCTGCGTCGAGGGCCTCGGCCACTCGACTTTCGCCGCCCTGGGCGCAGAACCAACAGCGGTGTCAGTGCCTGCGGCCACGATGTCGACATGAACAGCCCGCGGCAACCATTCATCGGCAGTGAGGCGCTGGCTGCCGGCGTCTTGAGCCGCCATGAATTGCGCACCTACTACCGCGCGATCATGCCGAATGTCTACCTGGACAAGCGGATTGAGCCGTCCTTGCAACAGCGAACAACAGCGGCGTGGCTGTGGTCGCGGCAGCAGGCGGTGATCGCGGGTGCCGCGGCGTCGGCATTGCACGGCTCGAGGTGGATCGACCAGGCGGCACCGATCGAACTGATCTGGCGCAATGCGAGGGCGCCGCAGCGCGTCATTACCCGTGCCGATCTGCTGTTGGACGGCGAAACCCAAGTCCTGAAAGGCCTTTCGGTGACGACACCCGAGCGCACGGCATTCGACATCGGTCGCCGCGGGGCGTTGGGTCGCGCCGTCGCCGATCTCGATGCGCTCGCTGCCGCGACGGACTTCAAGGTCAGCGATGTCGTTGAGCTGTCCGCCAACCATCGGCACGCGCGGGGCTTGCGCAAATTGGAAGCCGCGTTGGAACTCGTCGACGCAGGCGCGCAATCGCCGAAAGAGACTTGGCTGCGCTTGCTGTTGATCGAGGCGGGTTTTCCGACGCCCCGGACTCAGATTCCAGTGCTGGGCCGCGACGGCTTCCCCCGCTACTTCCTCGACATGGGCTGGGAGGACATCTTGTTGGCCGTCGAGTACGACGGCGATCAGCATTGGACCAACCCCGCCCAGCACGCCTCGGACGTTGACCGCTTGGAGTACCTGAACCGTATGGGTTGGACCGTGGTTCGGGTGGTCAGCCGCCACCGGCCAACCGATGTCATTCGACGGGTTCGGTGCGCCTGGGACACCCTGACGCGCCGTTGACTCTGCGCGTACGGCGACAAAGTGCGAGTGGCCGCCGCCTTCCACGCAGAACCAACGGCAAAGCAGACGCCACCACACCCGAGAACCGCCGTTGACTCTGCGCCGAGGGCGACAAAGTGCAAGTGGCCGCCGCCCTCCACGCTGACTCAACGCCCGAAGTGGTGCCGCAGGCGCGCAGGCGCGCAGGACGCGCACACCCCCGCCGCAAGGGCGCACAACCCCCACAAAGGAAAAGCCGGCACACCGAAATGGTGTGCCGGCTTTGCCCGTCGAGGGGCTAGGGCGTGTCTCCCAATTTGGTGGCCCCCACTCGGGCATGGATGACTGCGCAGGCCAGTAGGACGCCGCCGAGGTAGGTCAGGGCGTACTTGTCGTACCGGGTCGCGATGGCGCGCCACTGCTTGAGTCGGTTGAAGCCTCGCTCGACGGTGTTGCGTAGCCCGTAGAGGGCGGGGTCGAATGCGGGTGGGCGACCGCCTGTTGATCCTTTGGCTTTGCGTCGAGCGGCCTGGTCGCTGCGTTCAGGGATTGTGTGTTTGATTCGTCGGCAACGCAATTCGTTGCGCGTGCTCGGATGCGAATACGCCTTGTCGGCGAGCAATCGGAAGTCGCGACCGGACACGTCCTGCTCCTTGCAGGCCGCGGCGTGGCCGTCAAGCAGCGGTACCAGCTGGGGGTTGTCGCCGGCCTGTCCGGCGGTCAACCGGACCGCGATCGGGGCTTCCCGCTGATCGGTCAGGGCGTGAATCTTGGTGGTGAGCCCGCCGCGGGAGCGGCCGATCGCGTGATCGTCGGGCTCATCGGCCGATTTCTTGTAATTCGACAGAGCCCCCTGTGGCGAGCGTGTCCGAGCGTGCCCCCGCGCAATGTTGATGTGCCCGCACGCTCGTCGAATCCACCGACAGCAGCTTCTCGATGTCCTCGACCATCGCAGCGTCGAACCCGAATGCCGCTGCAACCTGGGCGAACATCGCGTCGTAAGTACCATCCAAAGACCATCGATGATGCCGCTTCCACACCGTCTGCCACGGTCCGAAATCGGCTGGCAGGTCCCGCCATGGGCTACCCGTGCGGAACCGCCACGCGATTCCTTCCAGGATCAAACGATGGTCACCGAACCTGTTGCCCCGCTTGCCCTCATCCGATGGCATCAACGATTCGACAGCCGCCCAAAACTCGTCAGAAATAACACCCTTCCGCGTCACCGGACAATCGTCGCTGGTAAACGCCTTCCAATTCGGGAGACACGCCCTAGTCGTTCTGCAGATAACTCAGCAGACGCAGGATCTCCAGGTACAGCCACACCAAAGTCACGGTCAGGCCGAGGGCGATGCCCCAGGCAGCCTTCTCCGGCGCACCGGCGCGGATCATCTGGTCGGCGGCGTCGAAGTCGATGAGGAAGCTGAAGGCTGCGATACCGATGCACACCAGCGAGAAGATAATCCCGATGGGACCGGCGCTGCGCAGACCCAGGCCCTCGCCGCCACCGACGTGGAACATCGCCAGCACGAAGTTGCCGAGCATCAGCACCAGCACCCCGAACATCGCCGCGACGAGCATGCGCGTGAACTTGGGCGTGACGCGGATCGCGCCGGTCTTGTAGACGACCAGCATGCCGAAGAACACCCCGAGCGTGCCCAGTACCGCCTCACCGATGAGCACCCCGGCATTGGCCGAACCCACTGAGAAGTTCGCGAGCAGGAACGAGATAGCGCCCAGGAACAAGCCCTCGAGCGCGGCGTAGCTGAGCACGATCGCCGGGTTGTCCTGCTTGCGCCCGAACGTCGCGATCAACACCAGCGCCAAACCGCCGAACGCACCGACCATGGTCAGCGGCATCGCCAGCTTCAGATTGGTCGCGACCAGGAAGTAGGAAACGATGGCGGTGGTCGACAGCATCGCCAGCGTCAGGCCGGTCTTGGTGACGACGTCATCGATGGTCAGCGGACGCGAAGCGCGCGCCTCACGACCTTGCTGATAGGGAGCGTAGGGGTCGGCCGGGTAGCCCGACTGCACGCCGGGGCCGAATTGCGCGTATCCGCCCGCCTGCTTCGGCAACGAACGAAATACCGGGTTACTTGTCTCCCGCACCGTCGGATCCTCTCTCAAATGGCTGTGGCTTCGAGCGTGCGAACAATCGCTCAACGAGTGGTCGTCCGCCCGAGTTCCCGGCGGAGCTGCTGTTTTATCGTCAGTCCTGGACCCGTATAGCTCGACCGGGTCAACCTAAACCTTAGCCCCGCGGTCAATGCCGGGCGAGTCACGATCTAGATTGCTCGTCAAACTCATGGCCCGGGTGGTCGAGCGGCGGCGAGGGGAGACGAGCGCATGGCTGAGGTCGCTGAGGGGGCCGTAACGGGGGAAACCGACGAAATCCTGACCCGCGTCGTCGACGGCGTCGGATACGTCACCCTGAACCGGCCCAAGGCCATCAATTCGCTGAACCAGACGATGGTGGACCTGCTCAGCACCGTGCTCATCAGATGGGGACGCGACGACGCGGTGCGCGCGGTGGTGCTCACCGGCGCCGGTGAGCGCGGACTGTGCGCCGGCGGCGACGTCGTGGCCATCTATCACAGCGCGCGAAAGGACGGAGTCGACGCGCGCCGGTTCTGGCGCGACGAATATCTGATGAACGGTCTGATCGGCCGGTTCGCCAAGCCCTATGTGGCCGTGATGGACGGCATCGTCATGGGCGGCGGCGTCGGGGTGAGCGCGCACGCCAACACCCGGGTGGTGACCGACACCTCGAAGGTCGCGATGCCCGAGGTGGGCATCGGGTTCATCCCGGACGTCGGCGGGATGTACCTGTTGTCCCGCGCCCCCGGCAAGCTCGGCCTGCATGCCGCGCTGACCGGAGCACCGTTCAACGGACCCGACGCCATCGCACTGGGATTCGCCGACCACTACGTGCCACACAGCGACCTGGACGCGTTCACCGCGGCGGTCGCGACCAACGGCGTCGAAGGCGCACTTGCCAGACACGCCGTCGAACCTCCACCGAGTGAGCTTGCCGCACAACGAGAGTGGATCGACGAGTGCTACGCAGCGGACAGCGTGATCGATATCGTCACCGCGTTGAGAGACCATGACGCCGAGCCGGCCAACGAGGCCGCCGATCTCATCAGCACCCGCTCCCCCATCGCCTTGTCGGTGACCTTCGAAGCGGTACGTCGCGCCGCTCAACTCGAAACACTCGAAGACGTTCTCGTGCAGGACTATCGAGTGTCGTCGGCCTCACTGCGGTCCCACGACCTGGTGGAGGGCATTCGCGCGCAACTGGTCGACAAGGACCGCAACCCGAAGTGGTCGCCCGCATCGCTGGACGAGGTCACCGTGGCCGACGTCGCGGCATACTTCGCGCCCGTCGACGACGACCTACAGTTCTAGAAAGGCAGCACATGGCGTACGAAACCATCCTGGTCGAACGTGAAGAGCGGGTAGGCATCATCACACTGAACCGGCCGAAGGCGCTCAACGCGCTCAACAGCCAGGTGATGAACGAAGTGACCAGCGCGGCAACAGAATTGGACAATGACCCGGCCATCGGGGCGATCATCATCACCGGCTCGGCCAAGGCGTTCGCCGCCGGCGCCGACATCAAGGAGATGGCGGGGCTGACATTCGCGGACGCCTTCGGAAGTGATTTCTTCGCACCCTGGGGCAAGCTGGCCGCCGTGCGGACCCCGACGATCGCGGCGGTCGCCGGGTACGCGCTTGGCGGTGGGTGCGAGCTGGCGATGATGTGCGATCTCCTGATCGCCGCCGACACAGCGAAATTCGGCCAGCCGGAGATCAAGCTCGGCGTCATTCCCGGGATGGGCGGGTCGCAGCGGCTGACCCGGGCCATCGGCAAGGCCAAGGCGATGGACCTCATCCTGACCGGTCGCACCATCGACGCCGCGGAAGCCGAACGCAGCGGCCTGGTCTCGCGAATAGTGCCCGCCGACGACCTGCTCAGCGAGGCCAAGGCCGTCGCCACGACCATCTCGCAGATGTCGCTGCCGTCCGCTCAGATGGCCAAGGAGGCCGTCAACCGCGCGTTCGAATCGACGCTGACCGAAGGACTTCTCTACGAGCGCCGGCTCTTTCACTCCACCTTCGCCACCGACGACCAGTCCGAGGGCATGACGGCCTTCATCGAAAAGCGCCCGCCCGACTTCAACCACCGATGAGCGAATCCCCGGTCGCCGCAACCACCGAGCAGGACCCGGCGGAGCACACCGACGCCGCGGCAGCGGCCCCCTGGTGGCATCGCTACCGCGGCCGCTGGTGGGTCCGCCACTACACCTATACCGGGACCCTGTTCGGCTTGATCTTCATCTGGTTGTCGCTCACACCGTCGTTGCTGCCGCGCGGTCCCCTGTTCCAGGGCGTGGTCAGCGGTTGCTCGGGCGCGATCGGTTACGGCCTGGGCGTATTCGCCGTCTGGCTGGTCCGCTACATGCGGTCGCAGAACACCAGTCCCCCTGCGCCGCCGTGGGTTTGGCCGCCACTGATCGGGGTCGGCGCAATCGGCGTCGTCGTCATGGCCGTCCGGTTCCATGTCTGGCAGGACCACGTGCGCGACATGATGGGCGTCGAGCACCTGAAATGGTACGACTATCCGCTCACCGCGGTACTCGGAGTGATCGTGCTGTTCTCGCTGGTCGAGATCGGCCAGCTCATCCGCCGGCTGGTCATTGTCCTTGTTGGACAAGTAGATCGGATCGCACCGTTCCGGGTGTCCGCGACCATCGTGGTGATCGGGCTGATCGTGTTGACGATCACCTTGCTCAACGGCGTCGTCCTCAAGTTCGCAATGCGTTCGATGAACGGCAGTTTCGCCGCGGTCAACAACGAAATGGACCCCGGCTTCAGCCCGCCCAAGTCCAAGCTGCGCTCGGGCGGTCCGGAGTCACTGGTGTCCTGGGAGTCCCTGGGGCACCAGGGCCGGATCTTCGTCGAGGGTGGGCCCGCGGTCAGCAAACTGAGCGCATTCAACGGCGCCCCGGCCATTGAACCGATCCGGGCGTACGCCGGGTTGAAATCCGCCGAAGACATCGACGCGACCGCCGACCTCGCGGCCCGGGAGCTGTTGCGCACCGGCGGATTACAACGCGCGGTGGTCGCGGTGGGCACCACCACCGGCACCGGCTGGATCAATGAGGCCGAAGCCTCGGCGCTGGAGTACATGTACAACGGCAACACCGCGATCGTGAGCATGCAGTACTCCTTCCTGCCCAGCTGGCTGTCGTTTCTGGTGGACAAGGAGAACGCCCGGCACGCCGGGCAGGCGCTGTTCGAGGCCGTCGACAAGCTGATCCGGCAGATGCCGGAGTTCAAGCGGCCCAAGCTCGTCGTCTTCGGCGAGAGCCTGGGGTCGTTCGGCGGTGAGGCGCCGTTCATGAGCATCAACAACGTGCTGGCCCGTACCGACGGCGCCCTGTTCAGCGGGCCGACGTTCAACAACACCATCTGGACGCAGTTGACCGCGAACCGCGACAACGGTTCACCGGAGTGGTTGCCGATCTACGACGACGGCCGCAACGTGCGGTTCGTCGCCCGGCCGGAGAACCTGGACCGCCCCAAAGCGCCCTGGAATCATCCGCGGGTGGTCTATCTGCAGCACGCATCCGACCCGATCGCCTGGTGGACGCCCGACCTGATGTTCAGCAAACCGGACTGGCTGCGCGAGAAGCGGGGCTACGACGTGGTGCCCGAGATGCGCTGGTTCCCGTTGGTGACGTTCCTGCAGGTGTCGGCCGACATGGCGGTCGCCGTCGATGTCCCCGACGGCCACGGCCACCGCTACGTCGCCAACTGCGCCGACGGCTGGGCCGCGGTGCTGTCGCCGCCGGGGTGGACGTCGGACAAGACCGCGAAGTTGCGGCCCCTGTTGCACGCCGACTCGACGGCGGGAACCTCCGGCTAGCGTCGCAGGACTGTCTCGCGGGCCTGACCTGGACCGACCTTCGCCAGCACGCCCGCGGCGACCAGCGCGTGATATCCACCCACGACGTCCGTTGCGCGATGCAGACCGAGGTCCAGCAACGCGGCGGCGGCCAGGCTCGAGGTGTAACCCTCCGAACACAAGATGACCCACTCCACGTCGTCGCCGACGGCCTGCGGCAGGCGCGCGTCACTGGTCGGGTCACATCGCCATTCCAGAACGTTGCGCTCGATCACCAACGCGCCGGGCACCTCGCCTTCGCGGGCGCGCTGAGCGGCCGGCCTGATGTCGACCAACACCGCTCCCCGGCGCAGGGCCTCGGGCACCTGATCGGCCGGCAGCCGCTGGTAGCGCTCGCGGGCGTCCTGAAGAATCCGGTCGATCCTGCTCATCACGGCCCTTCGGGTTGATCGGTCAATACGGTGCGCTGGCGGCGCAGCGTGTTGCGCTCGGTGACGTTGTAGTAGGACATGGCGGTCAGCGGCGGGGAGTAGGCGTGCACACTCAGCGTCGGCGCCACCGGTGCCGGGGTAGTGATCGCTGCGGGGCGAGGCGCCCACACCACGTCGTGCACCCACCCCAGCGGGAAGCCGGCCTGGTCACCGGCGTCGAGCCGACGCCGGCGCAATCGGCTTCCGTCCCAACGATATTCGTTGAGCGAACCGGACAGCACGGTCAGCGCCCCCAGCGAGCCGCCGTGGTCGTGCAGTTCGGTGGCGTGCCCGGGGACCCAGCTGATCAGCCAGATGTCGAGCTCGTCGTCGCCGTGGATCCGGGTGAACCAGCGTTCGGTCTCTGGCACACCGCCGTCGGGCAGCAGGTGGTCGCACCGTCCGCGAAGGACGTCATCGGCGGCCTGATCGGTGGCGTGCAGCAGATCGGGTACCCGCAGCCGGGTGGGGCCTGCACTTGGGTTGTTGACGCCGGGGTACGGACGAGCAAGGGCGATAGCCATGGAAGAACTCCCGAGTGTGAAACGGATTGGGCAAGCGGCGGCGCGTCAGGGCCGACAACACTCGCAACAAAATCCGAACCACTCCATCACGCCGACAGTCTTGCATAGATTGGGACTCGTGCGCGGACACCGACGATGGGCAGTGCTGCTCGGCGCGCTGGCGTGCCTGCCGGCAGTCGCGGCCTGCTCGCACAGCGACACCGGGGGCAGGACCACATCGTCGCCGGCCCGATCGTCGACCACGACCGGTTCGCTCCCCCCGGGCGCGATCGGCATCTCGCCCGGCGGCGTGACCACCCGGGTCGATGCCCCCGCGGAGTCGACCGAGGAAGAATATTTCCAGGCCTGCCATGCCGCGAAGGTGTGGATGGACGCTCAGGGCGGCACCGGCGAAGCGCAGATCGAGCCCTATCTGGCGATGGTGCAGACGTCCGCGCCCGGCGCTGCGGGCAGCTGGAACAAGCGCTGGGCGGAACTCGGCCCGGAGCGACAGGCCGCGGTGATCGTGGCGGCGCAAGCCGCCGGCAGAGGTGAATGCGGTTGACCAATCGCGGCGCCTTCTGAATTGAAATCACGCCTACGCGAAACTGTCAGCCGGTTCCAGCAGGCAACCGCTCGCCAAGCACAATGTGGGCATGTCCGGACCAATACCCCTTCGCCCGCACGGGACCTCTGCAAGTCGCGTCGCGCTGGCCCTGGGCAGCGGCGGCGCCCGTGGATACGCCCACATCGGCGTGATCCAGGAGCTGCAGGAGCGGGGTTATGAGATCGTCGGCATCGCCGGCTCGTCGATGGGCGCCCTGGTGGGCGGTGTGCAGGCCGCCGGACGCCTGAACGAGCTTGCCGACTGGGCCACGTCGCTCACGCAACGCACGATTCTTCGCCTGCTGGACCCCTCACTCACCGCTGCGGGAGTGTTGCGGGCGGAAAAGATCCTGGACGCGGTCCGCGACATCCTCGGCCCGGTCACCATCGAAGAACTGTCGGTCCCGTACACCGCCGTGGCCACCGATCTGCTGACCGGCAAGTCCGTGTGGTTCCAGCGTGGTCCCCTGGACGAGGCGATCCGCGCCTCTATTGCCATTCCGGGTGTGATCGCCCCGCACGAGGTGGGCGGACGGCTACTGGCCGACGGAGGAATCCTGGACCCGTTGCCGATGGCGCCGGTCGCGGCCGTCAATGCCGACCTGACCATCGCGGTCAGCCTCAACGGCAGCGAACCGGGCGCCACCCGGGACGCCGAACCGGGCGTGACCGCCGAGTGGCTGAACCGCATGCTGCGCAGCACAACCGCACTGCTTGACACCAACGCCGCCAAGTCGCTGCTCGATAGGCCGACGGCGCGGGCGGTCCTGAGCCGGTTCGGGGCGACGCCGCCGGAAACGGAGTCCGACGACTGGTCGGACTCTTCCGAGGGTCCGGACGACGACGCACCCGAAGTGCCCAAGCTCGGCAGCTTCGAGGTGATGAACCGGACGATCGACATCGCCCAGTCCGCACTTGCCCGCCACACGCTGGCGGCCTACCCGCCGGACCTGCTCATCGAGGTGCCGCGCACCACCTGCCGCAGCCTGGAATTCCATCGCGCGGTCGAGGTGATCGCTGTCGGCAGGGCACTGGCCGCGCGCGCATTGGACGCTTTTGAGAATGCCGATGACGGCGACACGCAAGCACCCGCAATCGAGGGTTGATAATTCGTTTATGGTCTGTCCGGTGAATACGCAGGGTGAAATTGCGTAGATCTTCGCAATAACTCCGATCGACTAGGCGCGTTTGCGCCCCGGCCCCGTGTGGGCGGCCGCTTTGCGCTGCAACTCGGCGACCAGGTCCGACGGGTGGAGTTGCTGAGCCAGCCTGTTGAGCGCCAACCGCACCACGGCACTACGCGTTGCGTCCACCCGAGGCTTCGCGAAACGCGCTGCGGTACGGATCGTTTCGAGAAAAGCATCAGTCGGTTCGTCGAGATAGATCGAGACCTTGGTCAGCTCCGTCGGCGCCGGCGACGGCGGCGCGCCCGCCTGCGGCGGGGCGCCAGGTCGCACCGGCGACGGCGGAATCGGCGCGGGACGCCCACCGTAGTGCCCCACCGGAACAGCATTGCGCTGCACCGAGCCATTTCGTGCGGTTACACCAAAAGTCATGGAATTTGCCTTCCGAATTGTGGAGGAAGTGATTAACACAGCGGTCCGGCAGTTAAAGATTTATGACGCTGCGACCAGCTAGGTATAACACGCTGACGATTGGCGCTACAACCAACAAAAAGCCCGAAAAACGCTGATTACATACCGATTCAACAATTCTTCAACTTCCGGTTCGCCGGAACTGGACGGCACGGCGTGATCAGACGCCCAGGAAGCGCGCGACGGCGTCGGCTTCGCGGCGCCCCTGCACACGTCCGGCCTGGGCCGAACCGATCCGGCAGCGCGGATCCAGCGGATTGGCACCGAACGCCGTGAGCGAGCCCTCGTCGGCGAAAACGCTGAAAGTCTTGCCGGCGAATGCCGCGATCTCGGCGGCGGGCCCGGGCCCGGGGCCGAAGGGCGACGGCGCGTCGGCGCCCGCCGGCACCAGCACCACGGCCACGTCACAGTCGTCGGCCACCCCGACGTTGACCGTGCTGTTAACCCCACCATCCATATACCGATGGCCTGCGATCGTCACCGGCGGCCATGCCCCGGGCACCGCGCAACTGGCGGCCACCGCATCGACCAACCCGACCCCACTGTCGCGGTCGAAAACCACCAATTCGCCTGTCGCCGTGTCGATTGCGACGAGCCGCACGGCACGTTCCGGCCACTCGTGCGAGGGCAGGCGGGCAGCGATCACCTCGCGGCGGACGGATTCCGGGACGGTGTCGACGGTGAGTGCCACCCCGCCGATCCGCTTCAGTCGCCCTGTGGTTCTGTCCCCGCCGGGAGCGCGCGGTTCGCGTAGCGCGTCCAGAAACAGCTCGGTGATCGCCTCGATGTCGACGCCGGGGTCCATCTCGGCCGAGGTCTCGGCGACCTGCCGATCGAACAGTGTCTGCAATGAACAGCCGCTGCTGATCTGCGCCGCGACCGTCGAACCCGCGGATGTGCCGACCAGCACGTCGGATTCCAGCAACCGTTGCGCGGCCAGCGGTGACTCGTCGGCGATGCCGCGCAGAATCCCTGTCTCCCATGCGATTCCGGCTACCCCACCGCCGGCCAGCACCAGCGCTCGCCGGGACGTCATGGCCGGTGCCGGGTTCCGGGAAGCGCGTGCTGCGCACGGAAGACCGGCTGACTCAGATCATCCCGGCGCACCAGATGCCGGGGCGGGTCGGGCAACACCACACTGCGGCTGATGTTCAGCGCCGCATCGACATAGACCAACTCGCCAGGTTCGAGCAGACACCACCGGGGGTCGTCGTCCATCGGTTCGGTCGCGAACACCACCGACGATCTTTCGGTGAGTGTCTGGCTCTGCGCGTGAATCCTGCTGGTGCTCATGTCGAAATCGGGTATCCCGTCGACCCGCCTGTCCAGCATGAACAACTGGTGGGTGTCCGGGTACCGCAGTGCCCACATCTGAGTTCCCATGCACAGCAGGATGTTGACGGCGTAGACCGGCACATTGTCGGCAAGCCAGCTGACAGCGTCCAGGATCCCGGCCGACACGTCGCCGTCGTGCGCGCGAACGGCCGCCGTGATCAGTGCGAAGACTCGCTCGGAATCGGTCTGGCCCTGCACCAGTTCGAACGTGCCGAGTTCACGAAGCCGGTCTTCGACCGGGCCGAGACCCTCGATCATCCCGTTGTGCGCGAAGATCCGGCCGTCCTGCAGGAACGGGTGGGTGTTGCGCACATCGAGCGATCCCGTTGTCGCATAACGGACATGGGCGATGAAAGTGGTGCCGTCGAGTTGATGCGCCTCGGTGGCGAACGTCGCGTCCCGCCAGGCCGCGATCGGCTCCTTGTACAGCCGCGGAATGCCGCGCTCGTCGAACACTCCCAGCCCTGTGCCGTCGGGGTTCTTCAGGCTTTGTTGGGCAAGGCTGTCCGGTGCTTCCAGCAACCAGAATGTCGCGGTCACGACTTCGGTGCCGGCATGCAGGCCGAAGAGTCGACACATGCTCAGTCGGTCACCAGTTGCGCGGACAGCTTCTCGAGCACCACGCGCGCGTAGCCCTTCCACATCTTGCCGAATACCGGCAGCAGCGGCGCCGCGGCCGACGACTTCGGATGCAGCGTCCACTGCCAGGTCACCCGGGTACCGGTGCCGGCCGGCGCAAACGACCACACGCCGTCCACCGTGCGCACCAGCGTGGCCAGCGGTCCGCTGATGTCGGAGAGCGTGTATCCGAACGAGCGCGGCGGGTCGACGCTGGTCAGCTGCTCGCGCACCCGGCCGCCACCCACCATCAGGATGGTCCGGGTCTGGCCGGCCGCGTCCCAGTCGCCGACCTGGTCGCGCACCTCTTTGATGGGCGGGATGATGCCGTACCACTGCGCGCAGATGACCGACAGCGATATGGGCAGCGTCTGCGCGAAAGCGTCCTCCACCGAGATCGGTATCGCGCGTGACTGCTGGACCACAACCGACTTTGCCATCAGACCCCTTTGCTTTCGCGTGACAGCCGTGGCGCGGCCCGGCCGGTGATGAGCGGCAGATCGAAGAAGCTCTGGATTCCCGCCGGAGCGGCGCAGGTTGCCGGGACCGCGTTGACGCAGTGCGCGGCGGTCGCGACAATGCCCGGGTTGCTAACCAGCCCGGCCTGCACGCTTTCCGGCTGCCACCCCTTGATCGTGACGAAGGTGTCCGGGTTGCCCCGCACCTCGATCTCGTAACGCTCCCCCGCTGGCCCGAAAGACCAAGGCGGATCGAGGTTTTCCTCACCCATCAACCAGTTCACGGTGATCTGGACGACCGGGGTGTCGCCGACCAGCGCCTCCCAGTGGAAGCGGCGGCCCGCCACCTGCCCGGGCTCGATCACCCCGATCGGTGAGTCGATAGGCGCTGTCGCGACGGCCACTTCCTGGGAAGGACGGATCTCGGGGTTGGCGGCGAAGCCCAGTTTGTCGACGCACAACCGCACCGATTGGAAGAAGCCGCCATTGAGCAGCTTCTGCATCGGCCCGGTCAGCGCGCTGTCCGGGGTGCCGCCGAATCCCATCACGTAGCGCAGCACGTCCGGTGCGCCGTAGGTGCGAAGGTCGGAAAACTCCTCGGCGCGAACGAAAGTCACACCGGTGGACATCACCGACAGCAGTAACGGGAACAATTCGGTGGCTGCCCCCGGCCCGATTCCGGCGCCGTGCAACGTGGTGTTGCCGGCCTGGGCGGCGACTTCCAGTGGGGCGGCTTCTTTTTCGGTCGGGTAGAACCAGCCGAGCGGGCTGACGACGTTCTTGCCGGAGCGCAGCAGCGCCGCCACTTCGTCGACGCTGGGCAGCAACGGCGCGTAGATCACGGCGTCGGCATCGAGTCGCAGGATGTCGTCGATGTCGTTGGTCGCGGCGACACCCAGCGCGGGGCCGCCGATGATCTCGCCGACGTCCTTGCCGTTCTTGGCTTCCGAATGCACCCAGCAGCCGGCGAGTTCGAGTTCGGGATGTTCGAGTACGCCCTTGATCGCGGCCACCCCGACCGACCCGGTCGCCCACTGCACCACCCGCAGACTCATGGCGGTCCCCTCTCTCTCGCGAGCAGACACAAAATCGCGTGTTCAGGGCCGCGAAAGTGCGAGTTTGCGTCTGCTCGCGCCTAGTCGGTCAGTCGTGTGTTTCGAAGACCTCGTAGTCCCCGTCGGTGTAGCGCGACCGAATGGTCTTCTTGTCGTACTTACCCACGCTGGTCCGCGGAACCTCATCGGTGAATGCCCACCGCTCGGGCAACCACCATCGAACCACCTTGTCGCTCAAAAATTTTCGTAGCTCGGACGGTTGAACGTCCGCCCCCTCCCGGGCGACGACAACCGCCAGCGGCCGTTCGTCCCAGCGTTCGTCGGGCACCCCGACAACGGCGGCCTCGACCACGTCGGGATGGCCGATCAGGCAGTTCTCCAACTCCACCGAGGAGATCCATTCCCCACCGGACTTGATCACGTCCTTGGCGCGGTCGGTCAGCGTGATGAAACCCTGTTCGTCGATGCGGCCCACGTCGCCGGTGCGCAGCCAGCCGGAATCGAACTTGGACTCGTCGTACCCCTTGTAGTAGGCGCCGGTGATCCACGGACCCCGGACCTCTACCTCACCCACAGCCTTCCCGTCATTGGGCAGTACCTTGCCATCGTCGTCGACGATCCTGGTCTCCACGCCACACACCGGCTGGCCCTGCGTCACGCGGAACGCCCAGTGCTGGTCGTCCGGGGTGCCCGGCGGCGGCCACGCCATGGTGGCCAGCGGCGAAGTCTCCGTCATCCCCCACAGCTGCCGGATCTGGACGCCGTGTTTGTCCTCGAAGGTCCGCATCAGCGATTCCGGAACCGCCGAGCCGCCGCAGGCGACCATCTTCAGTGACGACATGTCATGCCCCGGTTCCTTTTCCAGGTGATGCATGACGTCGTTCCAAATGGTGGGCACCGCGCCGGCCCGCGTGGGACGCAGCGTCTCCACCATGTCGATCAGCGACCGGGCGTCCAGATGACGGTCGGGCAGCACCAGGTCGGCGCCGGCCATCAGGGCCGCGTACGGCAAACCCCAGGCGTTGGCGTGGAACATCGGCACGATCGGCAGCACCCGATCGCTGGAACCCACCCCGATACCGTTGACGGTACAGGCTGCCATGGAGTGCAGGAAGCTTGAACGATGGCTGTAGACAACGCCTTTGGGATTCCCGGTGGTGCCGCTGGTGTAGCACATGGCCGCCGCCGAGGTCTCCTCGACCGTCGGCCAGTCGAATTCGGTCGACTCACCTTCGATCAGCTCGTGGTAGCGCACCACCGTCTTGCCGGATTCCTGCAGCGCCGCGATGTCACCTTCGCCGACCGCGACCACCGTGTGTACGGTTTCGAGTTCGGGCAGCACCGGTGCGAGCAGCTTGACCAGGGACATGTCGACCAGTACCACCTGGTCCTCGGCTTCGTTGGCCACATGGGCGATCTGGTGCGGAAACAACCGGATGTTGAGGGTGTGCAGCACGGCACCCATGGAGGGGACCGCCAGGTAGGTCGCCAGATGCTCGGCGTTGTTCCACATGAAGGTGGCGACGCGTTGATCGCCGGTCACACCGAGGCTGCGCAATGCGTTCGCCAGTTGGGCAGCCTGTTGACCCAGTTCCCGATACGTGATGCGCCGGTAGCCGTCACCGGTCGCGGTGATTGCCTCGCGCAAACCGTGGACGCCGCAGCCGTGCCGCATGATCGCGGTGATCGTCAGCGGAAATTCCTGCATCGTGCTGTACATCGATGTACCGCCTCACGCGTCTCGGCGCAGCACCGCCTGTCGTTTCCCGTGGGCGAATGCTATCTCCGCGCCGCGTGATATCGAACGCCGGGCCAATCAGACCCGCGTCAGACCAGAGCCGCGTCGTACTGCAGCAAGTCGGGCACGAAGAGGTCCACCGACCGCTTGCTTTCCAGTGCGGCCTGCTCAAATGCCTCGGTGTTCGCCGCGACCGGTACCACGGTGACGTCACCGGAGTAATCGGCGATGTAGAGGATTCTGCCGTCGGGACTCTCGGCCACACAGGAGGGCTGGCCGGCCAGATCGACGGTGTCGATGACGTCCTGGGTGAGTGTGCACAGCATGGTGACGCTGTCGTCGCTCACCAGATACGCGCGGTCGCCGTCACCGCTGAGCGTGAGGCGGGTGATCAGACCGGTGATCTCGGCAATCTTGCGAGTCCCGCTGATCTTGTTGGTGCGCGTGTCGACTATGTCGATCACCGCGGCCTCGGGACCGCTGCTGGCGACGTAGACCAGAGCGCCCTTGGGACCGATGGCGACGTCGCGGACCGGCAAGCCGATCTCGATGGTGGCGATCACCGACGGACTCGCGGGCTGCCGCGCCGACTTGGCGCTCGACTTGGTGCCCTTGGTGCTCTTGCGGCGCCAACGGGCACGTCCTGCGGGCTCCTCGTAATTCAGGCCGGTGTCGATGACGACCACCTGGCCCCCGGCGGGCCCGTTGACGCCGACGTACAACCGGCTCCCGTCGGGGCTGACCTGCAGGGATTCGGTGGTGGTGCCGGCAGCCGTGGCGATGTCGACGACCTGGATCCGCCCGGTGGCGACGTCCAGGGCCGCGACGTCAGCACCACGCGCACCGTTACGGCTGATGTAGACGTGCGCGCCGTCCGCGCTCACCGCCAGGTCGCTGACACTGAGCGCAACCCGGTGCGACGCGACGACGCTGTTGGTGGCGAGGTCGATGACCTGGATCGCGTCATAGGCCGGGGAAACGGTGCTCACGTAGGCACGGTCGGCGCCATCGAGAGCGATCGCGAACGGTTCGGCGAGGCCGTCGACGGTTTCCACGACACGGCAGGAGTCGACGTCGATCACCGAGACGTTGTCGCTGCCGTAGTTGGTCACCAGCAGGCGCTTGCCGTCCGGGCTGACAGCCACGTCACTGATGGGGCCTTTGCGCACCGGGATCTGGACGGCAACCGGGCTGTTCGCCCCGAACTCGACGACCTCCCGGCCACTCACCTTGCTCTCGAAGCTCACGCTGGCACCGCCTTTGCTCTGTTCGTCGAACTCTCCGGACGGATGAGCGAAACGCGCGACTGTGTGCGACCCGTCATCCGATAAAGCGCATATCAGCACCGAAAAGGGCTGCTTCGTCATGGATAACGACGATTCTACCGGCCGAATTTCAGGTAAAAAGAATTCAATTTCGCGGTTGTTACCTACATCACGCGGACGGCTCAGTCTACGCTCAGGATGACGGCGGGCAGTAATTAGACATAGCATGCCCGGCAAACGGTTTGGCCGCTCTGATCTCTTCATACTGGCCGACAGCGAAGAATTTCGAGCGGTCCGCAACACTTCGCAAATAAGAAATTCTTATAATTAATCCCCGAACGAGGCGAATATCACATCAACCAAGTTCGCGTGTCGCCCAGAATTACGCCGGATGCTGGGCGTCGGGGGCGCTGTCGCTTCCAACGCTGTCGGCACCCGTCAGTGCCAGGCTGAGCACGCGCAGAATGTCTTGGTCGGCCGGGGAGTAATAGACGAAGGTCCCTTCGCGGCGGGTTTTCACCAACCCGGCAAGCCGCAACTTCGCCAGATGCTGACTAACGATGGTGGGCGCAACCTGCGCCAGCTCTGCGAGGCAGGCCACCGACGTCTCACCCTGCAGCAACGCCCACAGCACCTTGACCCGGGTGGGATCACTGAGCATGCGAAATGTCTCTGCGGCACGGGTCACCTGCTCCCCAGAAGGCATGGAGAAGCCGGCAATCGACGTGTGCACGAAACCAATTGTACCGCTGACCAGTGCAATTGCGCATCCATCTGTAATCGCAGTTGCATACCTTCACATATACGCAGCTATAGTATCGACGTGCCCACAACCGAAGTACGCGATGCCGCCAGTGCGCCGGAGCGGGCCCGGACGGGTCCGGTGGCGCTCTCCGAAGTCCGGTGGGCGCTGGTCGCGACCGGACTCTTCGCCTCGGGCCTGATCGCCCAGCTCGCCGGCGCACCCGGCTGGGTGTTCTGGACGTTGTACCTGGCCTGTTACGCGGCCGGCGGTTGGCAACCGGGACTGGCCGGCCTGCAGGCGCTGCGTAACCGGGTCCTGGATGTCGATCTGCTCATGGTCCTCGCGGCACTCGGAGCCGCCGCCATCGGTCAGGTCTTCGACGGCGCACTGCTGATCGTCATCTTCGCCACCTCCGGCGCACTGGAAGCCGTAGCGACCCGGCGCACCGAAGACTCGGTGCGGGGACTGCTCGGCCTGACTCCCGAAACCATAACTCGGATAACCGATTTCGACGTCGAGGAACAGGTGGGCACCGCCCAGTTGGAGGTCGACGATGTGCTGCTGATCCGCCCCGGCGAGCGCATCGGCGGTGACGGCGTGGTGCTCGAGGGCACCAGCGCGGTCGACCAGGCCGGCATCACGGGGGAGCCCCTACCGGCTGACAAGGCGCCCGGTGACGAGGTTTTCGCCGGGACCGTCAACGGCACCGGCACGCTGCGGATCCGGGTGGTGCGCCCAAGCGCCGACACCGTCGTCAGCCGCATCGCCGCGATGGTCGCCGAAGCCAGCGCGACCAAAGCGCGTACCCAGCTGTTCATCGAGAAAGTCGAGCAGCGCTACTCGGTGCTCATGGTCGTCGCGACACTCGCGTTGCTGGTGGTTCCCCTGCTCGCCGGCGGCGATCTGCGATCGTCGTTGCTGCGCGCGATGACGTTCATGATCGTGGCCTCACCCTGCGCGCTGGTGCTGTCCACTATGCCCCCGCTATTGGCGTCGATCGCCAACGCCGGTCGCCACGGTGTGCTGGTCAAGTCGGCCGTGGTGCTGGAGAAACTCGCCGGCGTCAGCCACATCGCGTTCGACAAGACCGGCACCCTGACCAGGGGAACGCCGCGACTTGCCGCGGTCCACCCGGAGGCCGGATACACCGAGACCGAACTGCTGACGCTGGCCGCGTCGGCGGAGAATCCTTCCGAACATCCGCTGGGTCGCGCCATCGTCGCCGCTGCCCGTGAAGCGGGCGTAGCCGTGCGGCCGGCGGGAGAGTTCGCCTCCGCGCCGGGACGGGGTGTCCGCGCCCGCGTCGGCGACCGCACGGTCGAGGTGGGCAGCCCGATGGCGCTCGGCGCATACCGAGTGGCCGAGCAGTTCGAGCAGGCCGGATACACCGCGGTCATCGTGCTGGTCGACGGCGCCCCCGCCGGCGCACTCGGGCTGACCGATCACGCTCGTGACGAGGCCGTCGGGGCAGTGGCGAGCATTCAATTCCTCACCGGCACAACACCTTTACTGGTGACCGGAGACAACCCGCGGGCCGCTGGCCGGCTGGCCGGCGAGGTGGGGATCACCGATGTCCGCGCCGGCCTGCTGCCCGACGACAAGGTCGGCGTCGTGCGCGGCCTGGAGGCAGAGGGAGCCAGGGTCTTGTTCGTCGGGGACGGGGTCAACGACGCACCGGCGATGGCCGCCGCCCACGTGGGGGTCGCTATGGGCCGTTGCGGATCCGACCTTGCCCTGGAAACGTCCGACGCGGTGATCACCCGCGACGACCTGGCGGCGTTGCCGGCCGTCGTCGCCCTGGCCCGCCGGGCCCGGCGCGTGGTCGCCGCCAACCTGGTGATCGCCGCGACATTCATCGCCGTGCTGGTCACCTGGGACCTGGTGGGACACCTTCCGCTGCCCCTGGGCGTCGCGGGGCACGAAGGGTCGACGGTACTCGTCGGCCTCAACGGCCTGCGACTGCTGCGCGATCGCGCCTGGCCCGGGCGCGATCAGACCCGGCTATAGATCGGACAGGATCTGGCTGCGCAGGGCGGTGTACTCCTCAACGGTCACCGTTCCACCGTCTCGCAACCTTTCCAGCTCCCGAAGTCTCTCGCCTACCGACGCTTTGTACTCTCCGGAGGTCGCGCGACGCACCACAGCCTGAAGCTGTTGGCCCGCAGCCGGGTTGGAACGGACGTCGACCATCTGACTCAAGGGAATGCCGTGATCCCGCAGGATGCCGAAGATCTCCATCAGCGGCCCGGCTTGTCCCGACAGGTCGTAAGTCCGGTCGTCACCCGGAAGTGAGAAATGGGCCGGCACCAGCCCGTTGACGAGACTGCTACGCTCCCAGTCGATTTGATGCTCTCCGGTGCTCGGGTCGACCAGGACGACAAGCTTGCGGGAGGTGATGTTGGACAAACGCAGCACGCTGGCGGTGACGCGGAGCTCGGAGTCGAAGGCCGTGAATTCTTGCGCCGCAACGTATATGGACACTTTGACTACGGGCTCGTCGCCGACGCTGACACCGGTCTCGGCGATGCCGGTGATGTCGGCCAGAGCCAGCACCCCGGTCCGCTGGAGCGCCTCCTGCCCCGCATCGAGCTTCACGCCGCGGGCGGTCAGCGCCAACGCGAGAAGCACGCTCGCGACCGTGATCAACAGTCCTGCCCACCACATCCAGGCCGGCACGCCCGGCTCACCGACCGACAGATAGACGCCCAGGAAGATCGGCCCGGCCACCCCGCCGCACAACAGAACCCAGAGCTGGGCCTTGAGGTATTGCCAGAACATTTCGCCCCCAGGCCTCAGCTGAATTGCGTGCGTGGCCGGGACAGCGCAACACCGTCGACGATGATTTCGAGCTTCTCGTTGTAGAAGGCCACCAGCCCGGCGATCGGAGCGACGGCCGGCAGCGGGTAGTGGTAGGTCCACGCCAGATCCGGATGTAGTCCCTCGCCCACCCGCACGGACCAGTAACCCGATGTCACGCCCTTGTACGGGCACAGCGACTGGGTTGAGGTGGGTTCGAGGTGCTCGAAGGCGACATCGGCCGGATCGATGTAATACCTTGTCGGCAACCCTGTTTCGAAGAGCAGCACCGGCGACCGGGTGTCGGCGAGCACGACGCCGTCCAGCTCCACCCGGACGTGCCGGTGGGAACGCAGCGCATCGACGCGTGCGTACGGATTGCGCGGGTGACCGTAGATCTGCTCGTCCTCCTCCAACCAACGCAAAGGATCCCACTCGAACCGCACGAACCCCGCGACGGGGCTTTCGCTGTCGGCATCGAACACCCGCGCGGCCGAGGGGTGCGTCTGTCCTGCGCCCACCACCGAGTACAGCCGCGACGGGCCGAGTTGCACCCGCTGCGGATGGTTCTCGTCGCTGAGGAATTCGGTGCGCACGTCAGCCAGCGGGATGTAATACGCCGGGTAGTACGGGAATTCCCACACGTAGCGCGCCGCGGTCGTGTCGAATATCAGTTCGGGGCCGAGGTAGCCGCGTACGCGGCGCGGCGCGGGCTCGATCCGCCCTCGCGCGGCGGCCATTTGCGGGAAGTCGTGTTCGGCACTCATGACTGGTTCCTGGACGCCAGGCCCGCCGGCGCATGCGCGATGGCCGCGCGGATCGCGTCGGCCAGGGCCAGTGCGCTCTCCTCGGTGAGTTCCAGCGCCACCCTCGCCGAGGGGCCCAGCTCCGGATTGATGACATCGATGTTGACGGTGTGCCCGTACTGCGCGTGCACGGGGTGATCGACGTACACCGTTGCGCGGCTGGCTCCGAACCATCCCGTCGCACCCTTGCCGCTGCCGTCGATCTCGACGTGTTCGGTGAGATAAGTGCACACAGCTCTAGCCTTTCAGATGAGTGGCGAAGAAAGCGTCGATGCGGCGCCAGCCGTCCACCGCGGCTTCCGGGCGGTAGGCCGGGCGGTCGACGGAGAAAAAGCTGTGTCCCGCGCCAGGGTAGGAATGGAACTCGTGCGGCTTGCCCAGCCGCGTCAGCTCGGCGTCCAGCCTCGCCACACCATCCGGCGCCGGGAACCGGTCCTCGGCACCGAACAGGCCCAGCATCGGGCAGCTCAGCTCCCCGGCCAGGCCGAGGATCGGCTGCATGGTCTTAGGCATTCCTTCCGGCGCGTCCTCGACGATGAACGCTCCGTAACAGTTCACCGCGGCGTCGAACTTCAACGAGCAGGCCGCGAGGAAAGCGTGCCGTCCGCCAGAGCAGTGCCCGATCACGCCGAATTTGCCGTTGGCGCCCGGCAGCGATCGCAGGTGCTCGACCGCCCCGGCGACATCGCCCACCAACCTCTCATCGGGCACCCCGCCGGCCGCCCGGGCGGCCGCCGCGGCATCGTCGGGCGCGGCCCCCGGGGCCTCGCGGGAATACAGGTTCGGCGCCACCGTGCTATACCCGGCGACCGCCAGGCGTCGCACGAATTCCTTTGTCTCACGGTCATATCCGGGCATATGATGAATCCATACCACCGAACCGCGCGAGCCTGCGGCGAGTGGCATGGCCCGGTACGCCTCGATCTCGTCACCGGAGTGACCGGCGATACTGATGGTTTCGGCCTGAATTGCGTCTGGGCTGTGAGCGTTCACGGCTTCAGCTTGCCACTGTCGCGGGAAGGGACGCACTCAGCCGACTTTGACGGCCACCGTCACCTTCTCGGTTTTGGCGGGCAACTGGTCGGTGTCGACCGCCAGGATCTCGCCGCTGTCCTGAGTTCCGTTGGGCAGCGTCTTGGCCTTCAGCCGAAACGGCGGAGTGTCCGAGGCCAGCCCGCTCAACCCGTAGTCGCTGTCGTTGGCCAGCAGCAGCGTCTTTCCACCATCGCGGGTGGCTAAACCCTCGATCTTGTCGTGCCCGAAGAAGTCGCCCTTGGGCGACAGCGAGCGAAGCATCGCGGAGACATCCAGCTGCAAAGTCTTTGTGGCTGCCGTGATTCCGGCGCCCTTGAGCCTCGCCAGCGCTTCGGCATCGGTACTGACGCCGACCAGGTTCTCGATCGGCATCTTGTTGATCAGCAGGCCGCCGGCGGCGGCGTCATAAATCGCGCCGGGCACGGTCGAGTTCGGCCCCACGTCCGTGGCCGCGGAGATGTCGGCCACGTAGATCTTCGCGTTGCCGTCCGGCGGGTTCTTGCTGTTGCGCTCGTCCACCAGGAAGGTCGTGGCGCTGAGCGCGGTGATCTCGGAGATCCCGACCTTCGACTGCTGCGGGTTGGCCAGCGGGTATATGTACTCGTGCATGATGTTGCGGTTCACCAGGTTGATGGTGACGATGCGGGTGATCGGGACCGCCTTTGCCGGGCCCGGCAGTCCCGGGGTCTGCAGCGCCGACTGCATGACGGCCACCAGCGTGTTGCCGTCCGGGGTGATCGTCAGGCCCTCCAGACCCCGGTTCGGGGCACGCAGCGAAAGCTCCCGCGGCAGGGTTTCGTCATAGGGCGAAAGACGTTCCAGCTCTTTGCCATTGGAATCGAAATGGACGATGTAGGGGCCGTACTCGTCGGACACCCAGAAATTCCCGTCGAGCGTCGCGACCAGTCCCTCAGGGTCTATGCCGTAGTCCGCGGGCGGCAGTGGCGAGCCGTTGAGGTCGACCATCGTTTCACCGGGAACGGCGTGCGGGTCCAGCAACCCTTCCAGCGGATGACCATCCGGCCCCTGCAGCATGATGGTCCGCTGCACCGTGGCCACCCCGTCGGCGAGTTTGAGTTTCGCGATGTGCGGGTGATATTCGGGGACCGGAAAAACGACCTCGTTCGGTGTGCGTCCTTCGACGTTGGGGCCGCGGTCGGTGAGCCCGTAGATCTCGTCACTGCTGCCGGGCACCGGGGCGATGCCGGATCCGTGGGCGCTGGCCTGGATGTCGATGCCGCCCATGGTGGCCAGGGGCAGTTGATTCTCCGAATAGAGCTTGACGGCCCGACTGACAGTGACGGGCAGTTCGTCGTTGCCCTTGAAGCCGGCGTCGGGGGTGTAGACGACCGTCCCGTTGATTCCGTAGCTGATCTTGCCGTGCGCGGGCTTACCGAACGCGACCGGAGTGATGCCACCGGTGGCGGCCAGCATCCGGTCCGGGGTGATGTTGAGTGGTTTGCCGGCCGACGCGCTGAACTCCGCCCTGCCCGAGGCCGTCGGCAGGGAAGGCTTGGCGCTCGACGCGCAGCCCGCGACGGTGACCAGCACCGTGGCGAACACGGCGAGCGTTCTCATCGTGTATTCCATCCGCGTGTGTGCCATTTGCATTGTTTAGCAAGCCAAGTTGACGTACCGGTGTACACCCGCCGAGCGCCGTTAATGCTTCTTGTCCCTGACCTTGTACGTCGACGGCCACGATTTTCGCGACTCGTCGCCGGTCAGCGGGGTTCCCATGCCGCCGACCTTCACGTTGTAGGCCTCCTTGCCCGGTCCGACTTCCCGGTTGGCATGCTCCTGAGCCAGGTAGTACAGCTCGTCGATGGTGGCCTCGTCGTAGGCCACGAACGAGGTCTCGCGCGCGATGTCGTCGATGCCGGCCAGCATCCGGTCCGGCAGGAAACGCGACGCCAGGGCCGCGGCACCGAGCAGCGAGAACGGGACGACCCAGTAGCAGACGAAAGACAGCGGGGTCTTGGTGTCCAGGATCGTCGCGTTACCCTGCACGATCGGCGGAATCGCCGACGAGATGGTCATCCCGGCGAAGGCGCCCACCCAGATCCAGGTCAGCACCGTGGTGATCCGTCTGAACAATTCCGTGTTGACGATGTCGGGGGGTTGCTCGGCCGCGGCGAACTCACGCACGAACGGCTTGCCGATCAGCACACCGACCAGCGCCACCAGGAAAATCCCCAGGTTGCTCAGCGGCTGAATCCAGCGCGCCATGAACTCATCAGACAGCGCGAAGGTCAGCACGGCCAGCAGCACAAACGTTGCGACAGCCCCGATTTCGAGTGTGTGCCCGGGTTTGTCGGTGGTGCGGCCGACGGCGAACACCGCGATGGCCATCAGCAGCGCGATCGATACGGCCGTGGCGAACGGAACGTTACCGACCAGCACCCAGTACACAATCCACGGCGCAAAGCCAAAAGCATGCCCACAAGGGGTCAGTCTATGGCTGGGCTGCCGCAGTCCTGCGCACCGGATCAATTGCGCTGCCTGCTCCTGGTCGGCGACGGCCACGGATTTCCTGTTTCACCCAGGCAGCTGACGATCATCGGCGACGGGCCATTGTGCGCCACCTGCTTACCGTTGGCCAGCACCCGACACTCAACGGTGGCTCCCGGTTCAAGAGTCGTCACCGTTACCCCCGCCATCACGACGGTTCTCCCGACGACAACGTCTGTGGACCAGGGCAGCGAAACATCGTGGTTTTCGTCGCCGTCGGTGGGCCCCTTGTACGAGACGCGCGCCGTTCGGGCCGATCCCTCGACCTGATACGTCATCGTGACCGCTCGGCGCTTGTCCTCGCTCGACGACTTCATCAGCACTACCAGGACGACGACCCCCAGCATCACGACGACAAGTAGGGCAACGCCGCCGAGCACCCATGGCCACAGCGGCTTTCGCGGGACCGGCGCCGAGTATCCGTACGGCGGGGGCGGGTATCCCGGAGGCGGGTAGTTGTACATGAGGACGTCCCGAGTCGCGTGGGTGCAGCTACCCGTCCATCACAGCAGGTTTCTCCCGCGATGACCTGCTGTTGCGCAGATTCAGTACTGCCGGTAGCGGCGGGCCACGTGCTCCTGCCTGATCTCGATCTGCGCGGCGCGTTGCTCGGCGCTCACCGTTGCGGTGCCCGACGGCAGCCGGTCCCGCAGGCCGGTCAGCGCGACCTTGTACACCGCGGTCGTCGGCATCCGCTCCGGTGGCCTGGGGTAGGTCCAGCGCACCGTGAGGAATCCGGTGCGGTGGCCCACGGTGTCCAGCCAGTTCGGGACCCCCGGATCGCGGTGCGCGACCACGTAGCGCCGCACGCCGTCGGGGTCCACCGCAGTCTGGAAGCCGTTGAGGCTGCTCACGTGGTTGGCGTAGTCCAGTGACTCGCCCCAGACATTGGACAGGTGAAAGCCCAGATAGGCAGGTTCGACGGGAACGCGGACCTCGATCAGCAGGGCTTCGTCCTCGTCGAGCTCGAAGACACCCCCGAGTAGACGTTGGTGCTCTGGCCGCCGCCGGACGCGAGATTGGCCGCTGCCGGTTCGTTGAGGGCGTTGTGCGGCATGAAGGTGAGGCCGTCGCCGTTTTTGTCGCCGTTGGACTCCAGCACGATGTCGTAGAACTCGTTCCAGAACCGCATCTGGTGCTCGACGAGTTCGCCGACCCGCCGCACCGCATCGGCCGTGCCCGCGGGGTCGACGGGCGACGGTTGTCTACCGCGCCGGCCGATCTGCACGATGCGCAGCTCGGGTGACACCTCGTTGGCCCAATCACCGAACAGTGACCGCACGATCAGATACCGGGCGGTGTCCTTACCGTTCTTGGCCGTTGCGATGAAATTGCCGGTGTGATCGGCGGGGCGCTCAGGCGCGCAGAGGATTTCGAAGCGCCCGTCCGGATCCACCGCCAGGTCGGTGCTGTCCAGCAGGCCGGTCACCACCCGTCCGCCGGGCGCGAGTTCCATCAAGCTGCCGGTGTCCCCCGCGTAGCTGCTGTGTGCTTCGAAGACGACGTACTGCGGCGCCACTGCGCCGTTCGCCCGGCTGCCGCCGCCCCAGTGCCGGTGGTCGGCGACGCGGCCGGTTATCCGGTAGCTCGCGGCGCCGTCGATCCGCGCCGACAGGTACAACGCGTCGGCGTTGTCGATGGTGGCCTTGTCCTGCGGCTGGATGGCGCGCCGGAAATACGGGAAGTCCGGGTCTTCGAGGCAGGCGCGCTCAATCGCGCTGAACAGGAACCCGAGAAGGTATCGATGACCTTCGGCCAACCCCTGCTCGGTCGGTGGCGGCGCGTGCAACGCCGGCGAATCGACGTAGTCGCGGCCGCGGTTGAGCGCGTCGATCAGGTCCGTCCAGGCCGCGCGCAGCGTGTGCCCGGTCTGCTCAGTTGACATGTGCCCTGCCTTCTTCCTCAGCGTCCCAACCGAATTCGTCGAAGAACGGGGCCAGGCGCTTCCTGATGCCGGTCGCGTCCAGACCGAATTCGCCCAGACTGTAACGGTGTGCCGTCTCGTGGCCGCACCGGCGCCCGGCGGCCTCGAATTCGGCGGCGGCCTCGGGCCCCAGATGCAGGCCCAGTTCGTCGTAGACGCGCCGCATCGTCGCGGTGGGAGCCGCTACCAGTTCGCGGTAGTCCACTACCGCCGAGCGCACCTCGGGATGTCTGGCCAGCACGTCCAGCGGATGGGTGTAAGAGTGGATGGACTGGTCGGCGAGCACCCGTAGTGATTGCTCGATGAGCCGTTCATCGCGGCCACGCAGGCGCCACTCGGTCTGCATCATCTTCAACAGGCTGGGAATGGTCTCGTACGGATTGCGCATCGGGACAATGAATCTCGCGTCGGGAAACGCCTCGATCAGGGCCTCCACCCGACCGCAGAAGGTGGGATTCTTGCTCAGGTGCGTACCGCCACCGTTCAGCGCGAGTTGGCGGCGCACACATTCGCGGTAGAACGCCATGAGGCGGCGACGCTTGCGCGCGGGCCATCGATCCAGGTGGTAGAAGTCCAGCTCGCCCATGTAGGGGAACATCACGATCCAGAAACCGGAGTTCAGCGACCAGGTCAGGAAGAAGTCGTCTTCCTCCGGGACGAAGAAACCCGTTTTGTGCATATCGTCGGTCTCGGAGAACAGCTTTTCCTCCGCGGCGTCAAGCCGGCGGCGCAGCGGTTTACCGAGCCTGGCATCGATGCGCAGGATCAGGCGCAGCAACCGTTTCTGCAGCAGCGACGGGAAGAACAGTTCGTACATCAACGCGTAGCTGAATTGCGGGTCGGCGGCCATCAACCGGTGCAGGTAGGTGGTGCCGCTGCGCGCGTGGCCGACGCTGAACGTGGGAGCCCGAACCTCCACGCGCCTTAGCGACGGGCACACGACCGGGTCGAGCGCGAAGCAGAGCGCGTGCAATGCCGCGATCGTCGGCATGGCGACCATGAAGGCCAGATACCGCTTGCGGGGGGTAGCGGGATCGTCACGCAGCAGCCGCAGCATGGTGGCGAATTTGGACCAGTCGAAGTAGAAGCGCGATCCATACATGAAATTCCCTCACCCGCATCACCTTTAGCGGGGAGCGTATGCCCAGGTATTTGACATTGTCAAACAGTTTCGCAGCGGAGTTCATCGCGGAGCGGTCAGTCGATCGGCGTCACCGTGGTATCGGCGAGAAAGCGGGCCAGCAGCCGGTCGAACTCGCGCAGGTCGGCGGCCGACCACTGCGCGAGAGCTCGCTGCAGGTGCTCGCGGCGCACCGCCTGCAGGGCGCGCGCGGCCCGCGCACCGGCGGCGGTGGCCTCCACCATCGTCTTGCGCGCATCTGCCAGGTCCGACTGCCTGGCGACCATCCCGTCGTCCTGCAAGCTCTGCACCCTGCGGGCGGCCATACCGAGATCCATGTGGGCGAGGCGGGCGAGTTGACCCATCGGCAGCGGACCCTCGTCGGCCACCACCCGTAGCAGGACATACGACGGCTGCGACAGCTCTACCGCCGCCGCGGCCGCCTGGCGCTTGAACATCGCCCGGCTACCGCTCAGGCGCAAGATCCTCGACATCGTCGCACTGATCGAATCCAGCGTGTCGCGTTTGGTGGCCACCCGGCCACTTTACTTGACATAGTCAAGCATGAACGTCCCGAAGGCCGGTGCGCCGACGGGCTTTTGGAAAAGCGGCCCGCTACCGCGAGTAGATGCAGTGCGCTGAGCCGCCGACCGGCTGCTCGGCCACCACGTGGCCGCCGATCGTGATGCGGCAGCCGGGACTGGTCGTACCCGACCCGACGACCACCACCTGGAAGAGGGTGACGTCCGGGCCGGCCTGGATGGTCCGGCTCCATGGCAAGGGTGCGTTGTAGACGCGGTCGATTGCCGGATCGGTGTCGATCGTCGTCGCGGTGCCGGTCCCCAGCGCCTCGAAGATCACGGTGCTCGAATCGGCGTACGCCGGCGGAGCGACCAGTCCGGAGAGTGCGGTGACTGCCAGTGCCGAGAAAGCGGCTCGGGTGACACGCTTCATTTGCTCAGACCCCTCAGATTCGCATGGGTAATAGTCCGCCACATGTCACCGACCGCACGCGTTACGAGCTGGCGTTTCCCTTTTCGATGGGTTCATCGTTACCCGAGGTGACGCAAATTCAAACCTCTGGCGGCAAGCCAGTATGCGAAGGGACTACGCGACCGACACGATGCGGGCGACGACCTTGCCACCGCGACTGACCTCGATGGTCTGTCCTGCCGCGACCCGATCGATGTAGCGTCCAGCCCGGCTTCGCAGTTCGTCGAGTTCGATGGGTCGGCCCGCATCCGCCGGCACCCCTGCCGGTCCGGCCAATTCGCCGGCCGCCACTATCCGCGCCAGTATCCGACCGCCGCGGACCACGTAAAGCGTCTCTCCCGCGGCTACCCGGTCGAAGCACCGTCCGGCACGCGTCCGCAGTTCGTCGAGTCCGACCCAACCCGGTTCCGCGGCGTCGACCGACCGCGCCGGAATCGGCGCCACCCGCCAGTCACCCACCGGTTCGATCCGCGCCACCAACTTGCCGCGCCGGACGACGTCGAGCGCCTCGCCCCCGGCGACCCGTTCGAGGTACGTGCAGGCGTCACTCCGGAGTTGGCCCAGGCCAATCACTTCCGCCATCTCGCTCCGATCTTCGCGCGCGACCGACACGGCCGTAGGTCTCCCACCCATTATATGACTGTACGTGCGGTCAGTGTCAACGCGGCGACAACATGCCCTGCCAGCCGTCGTCCCCGGTCCTGGTCGAGTTCTCGACGGCGTACCTGACCCCGTCAGGCCCGACCAGTTCACCCCGCTGTGGGCTGTAGACGGCCACCGGCGGTTCGTTCCCGGTGTAGACGCAGGGGTTGGGCTGCTGACCGTTGCACACCACGGTTCCCGAATTCGGCCGCGACAGCGGGTCACTGACCGGCGGAGGGGTTCCGGGCACCCGATCGGCGGGCGCCGGATTCATACCGTTGTTGATCGACGGTGCGGGGACCACCTGTCCGGGCTTGACCGGCTGGTCGCAGCGGGCCGCGGCCGCCGGGCAGGTCAGGATCTGGTTCGGGTCGCCGTACCAGGGGTTGGTGCCCATCGGCTCATAGGGTTTCGAGTCGCGGCACTCGCGCGGCGTCGCGGCGCGTTTACCCGGCACATCGACACAGGGCAGGTTGCGCGCCCCGCGCACGGCGTTGGCGGGGGTGTCCTGCGGGATTTTGCAATACGTTCCGGACGGCATCGGCGCCAGGCTGGTGTCCGCCGGTGACCGCCACTGCGGTGCGGGCAGGAAACCCGTCAGACACGGCGGCGGCTGATTGATGGTCAAATGCGTACCGAGAGAGGCGAATCCGGGAAACGCCGACGTCACCGTCTGCCCCTCGGACGCGCCCTGCGGGTAGGCGACCAGCAGCTGCTCCACCCCCTTGTGGTAGCGCTTGAGCATTTCCAGCACGATCTCGAGATTCGCCAGTGTCTGCGGCAGTGATTCGCGTACGTCGTTGAACACCGCGTTGACCAGATCGGTGGTCGGTGTTGCCTGGTTCAGGATGCTTCGCACGTGCGGGTCGTTTTCCGCCGCCTGCGCGGCCAGCGTGTCCAGGTTGTGGGACCAGCGCCCGATCGCGTCACCCGACTCGACCTGGCTGTCGATCACGGGGCCGGAGTTCTGGATGATGTCGTCGATCTCGGTGAGATTGGCTTTGAAATCGCCGGCGATGGCCTGGGTCGCATCGACGAGTCGCTGTAGCGCGGGGCCCAATCCACCTACGGCTTGGGCTGTTTCGTCGAGAATGGCCGGGATCTTGCCGGCGGGAAGGGCGGCCAGCCCGCGGTTGGCCGCATCGAGCGCCGGCCCGATCTCAGAGGGCACGGTGCCTTTGGTGATGGTCTGTCCCGGTGAGAAATATCTGCCCGGATTACCCGACGACACCAGGTCCAGATACTGCTCACCGACCGCCGACATGGAACGTACGTTCGCCGATGCGTCGATCGGAATCTTGAAGCGGTCGGCGACGCTCATCCTCACCAACGCGCCGTTCTCGGTGGGCTCGACGGAGGTGACCGTGCCGATGGTCTCCCCGCGATAGGTCACATTGGCCGTCTTGTACAGACCACCGGAGGTGGGCAGGGTGGCGTTCAGCGTGTACTGGCCGATGCCTGCCGCGGTGGGGATCCGTAAGTAGTACCAGCCCAACGCAACTGCGGTAACCAGACTCAAAAGGGTGAACAAGAATATCTGGCGCCAGATGAAACGGGTCAGCATTGCCGGTCCGCCCTTTCGACCAGCGGGCCACCCGGAGCGTCATTGGGGTTCGGGGTGTACCGGACGTCGGGGATCATCGTTTCCGGGTCACGGCCCCAGGATTGCTCGAGTGCGCGCAGCGCTCCGGAGAAACCCGTCCCGGTGAGGACCGCGTTGTCGACGGCGCTCATGGTGAGGTCGAGTGTGAGCGACAGATTGTAGTAATCGCCGCGGAACGCCTTGGGCACGGAGTCGACATCGAACGGCCGGACCAGCATCAGCTTGAGCGCCTTGATCAGATATGGTGCGGCACGGCCGAACTCCCGCAACGGACACTGCAGTGCCACCAGGTCCTGGTGCAGATCGCCCCGCGACGGAGACAGGTACTGGTCGGCAACCTCGCCGAGACGCCCCACCGAGTCCACCGCATTGATCAGCAGGTTCTGCTTGTCCGCGAAATGCCGAAGCAGCGGCGGAAATTCAGTGAACACGCGGTCCAGCACGTCCGAACGATGACCGACGTAGGTCAACAGGCGGTCGCTGGAGTCGATCGCCCTGGTGATGTCGTCGCGTTGCTCATTGAGTCGGGCGGTGAACGTGTCGAGTTTGCCCAGGAAGGCCCTGATCTCGTTGGCCCGGCCATGCAAGATGTCGTAGACCTCGTTCTGCAACACCTCCACGTTCGGCACTCCACCCCCGCGCAAGATCATCGCGAGACTTGCCAGCGTCTGCTCGGTCGTCGGATAGGTCGACGAATTCTTCAGTGGGATAGTGTCGCCCGGGCGCAGCGGCTCGGGAGATGGATCCGGTGGCGCGGCCAGCTCGATGTGCTGTGAGCCCAGCAGGCTGGTCTGCCCGATCTTGGCGGTGGCGTTCCGGGGTAGTTTGACGCCCTTGTCCAGGCGGAGCGTCAGGGTGGCGACCCAGTTCTTCAATTGGATCGAGCGAACCGTGCCGACGAACACGTCGGCGACCCGGATCCGGCTGTTGGTGTTGAGCGCCAGGGTGTCGGCCATCTGCACGTAGACGGTGTAGGAGCCCGACCCCGATCCCGGACCCCCGGGCATCGGAATATTGGCCACCCCACGCCAATCCGCGCACGACACCAGCGCCAGCGTCGACAGGAACAGGACCAGTCCCTGGCGGATGCGGGTTTTCACGAGCCCGCCCCGCCCGCTACGGCCGCCTCCGCGGGCAGCGGCGGACCGGGAAGCGTGACCGGTCCGGGTACCACCCCCGGCCCCGGCGGCGGCGGCGGGATCGGCACCTGCGCCTGCAGGCCGACCGGCGGCAGCACCGGGTACTCGTCGTAGGCGTTCGGCGGACCCGGCGGGGTCTGCAGCCCGGACTGCGGGGGCGCGATGTCGGTGCCGCCCATCAGTTCTGCCAGCGACTCCGGGGTCAGCAGTCCCGCCGTGATAGGCCCCACCTGAGCGCCCTGCATGCCCGGCGCGACCACCCAGCCGTGCTGGGTGTTGCGGTGCGACAGCGGGGTGTCGGGCACCCAGATTCCGGGCACCGTGGTGTCTTTGTACCCGTTCGGCGGCTGCAGACGCGGCTCGGAGTAGGCGACCTCCTTGGGCAGCGTCTCGGCCGTGCTGAACAGGTTCAGCCCGACCGGGAGATAGTTGAACTTGATCGCATCGAGCACCGGTGCCAGGTACTGCGCGCACAGTTCCGCCGAGTCCTGATAGCCCAGCCGGCTCCCGGCCTGAATCATGCTGCACATGAACTGCATCGGGTTGGCGAAGTTCGGGATAGCCGGGATCGACATGACCGCGCCGTGTGACGGGTGGTAGATCTGGCTGAGGTTGGTTTCCAACGTCGGCAGTACGTGCAACGCGGTTTCCAAGCCGTTCAGCGGCTCGGGTTGAACCAGCGTGGTGGTTAGGGTGGCCAGGTTTCCGACGTCCTGGGCGAGCACCTCACGGTTCTCGGTCAGGAACGGTCGCAGCGTGGCGAGCAGGCCGTCGAACTGCTGAATGGCGTCGGCAAGCGCGCGGTCAGAACTGGTTAATTTGTCGGTGAATTGGGCCAGGTTGGTGTTCAGCGCGACGAACTGCTTGTCGTCCTTGTGCAGGGCGTTGACGAACCGCGCCAGGCTGCGCACCACCGCGAAGAAGTCACCACGACCTTCGTTGAGGGCGGTGAGCGCCCGAGACAGGCTGTCCAGTGTCGTGTTGAACTGCTTGCCCTTACCGGCCAATCCATCGGCGAATGACTCGATCAGGTCACCGAACGGCCCCTTGGGCTGCTCGGGTGTCGGACCCAGCTTGTCGATGATGTTGGCGACGCTGGCGCGCAGTTCATCCCACTCGGTCGGCACCTGTGTGCGCTCGATGGGAATCACCGCGTGATCGGCCATCACCGGGCCGCCTTTGTAGGGCGGCTCGAGCTGAATGCTGCGGGATGCCACCAGTGTCGGGTTCACGATGACCGCGGACGCGTTGGCGGGCACCTTGTACTTGTTGGCGTAGTGAAACGTCACCTTCATCTTGTCGCCGGCCGGCTCGATGGAGTCGATGGAACCGACACGGACGCCCATGATCTGGACCTTGTCACCGGAGTACAACGCGATCGCCGCGGGCAGGTAGGCGACCACGGTGTTGTTGCTCATCTTCTGGTAGAACTGCCACCCGACGAACGCGGCGACCAGGCCTACGATCACGGCCAGCGTGGCGATGACGTTCCGCGGCCGCGGCTTGCGAAAAGTGAAACCGTTGCTCAACTCTGGCCTCCCGTCGTGCCTTCGGTGCGCGCCCCGGGCGGCGCGTTGGGCGGTAGCGGCACCGGAGTGCCGGGCACGTCCGGCGGGGCCTCACCAGGCCGCCCGGCGATCGGGATTCCCGGTGTCGGGGGCAGCCCGTTCGGGTTCGGCGGCGAGGCCTGCACGTCGAGCGGGGCCGGGAAACTGCCGCCGAACGGGCCGACGTCAACGCCGGCGCAGGGCAATGGATTCCACGGGCGCGGCAGCGCGTCCGGTGCCGGCGTGTACGAGCACGCCGATCCCGGCGGGACGGCCGGACCCGGATGCTCCGGGGTACCTTCGAGCACCTGAGGCGCGGGTGGTGGTGCGCCATTGGGGAACCGGGTGCCGTTGGGATCGGGGAAGCGGAAGGCGGGCAGTCCGGTACTGCGCCAGAACTCTTCCGGGTCCAGACCGCGCTCCTTGAACGCGGCATCGACGAACGGCTGCAGCATCCAGTACGGAAGCAGGTTGGACAGGACGATCTTGAAATACGGTCCCGACGCGACGGACTCGCCCAGCGATGCCGCGAATGAGCTTACGAAAGTGAGGGTTTGAGCCAGGTCGTCTTTACGCTGGACCAGTACGTCGGTGAGGGTGTGCAACTGCTCCAGCGCCGCGTTCAAGTTCGGGTTGTCGTTGATGAACCCCTTGATCTGAGCCGCGACACCCGAAATGTTCCGCAGCAGAGCGTCGATGGCCCGGCCGCGTTCGTTGAACGCGACGAGCAGCGCCTTGGCGTTGACCAGCAGCCGGTTGATCTGCTCGCTGCGGTCCCCGAGAACGCTGGCCACCTTGTTGGCTTGCGCGAGCAGATGTTTGATCTCGTCATCGCGCTTGCCGATGGTGTCGGAGAACCTGGCCACGCCGTCGAGCGCGGCACTGATGTGCGGGTAGGTCTGATCGATGGTCTCAGACAGCACATTCAGCGATTGCTTGACGGTGTCGATGTTCCATCCCGTTGCAGCCCTGACGATGTCGAAGTTCGCGTCGTAAAGCTGGTAGGGCGTGGTGCTCTGGCCCAGCGGGAGCACGCCCCCGGGCCGCAGGACTTTCGTCCCCCGCGGCTCGATCTCGAGCACCTTCTTGCCCAGGATGGTGTCGGTCTTGATTGCCAACCGGCTTTCGGTGCCGATGGTGTTGCCGCCGATGGAGAATTTGATGAGGACGTGGTCGCCCTCGACGTCGATGCTCTCCACTTTGCCGACATTGACACCGGTGATGCGCACCTTGTCGTTCTTGTTCAACTGACCCGATTCGGTGAATTGCCCGTAGTAGGCCGGGGCGGCGAACATCATTGGGACGCTGGTGAAACTCTGGCCGACAAGGACGACGAGCACCAGCACCGTGATGCCCATCAGCCCTACCCGGTTGCGGTTGAATTCGGTGAGCGTCCTCATTGGGGCGTGCACCTGCCGGTGGGCTGCTTCCAGATCCGGACCGTGCGAACCGGGCCGCCGCCCTGCAAGCCGTTCCACCGGATCGAGAGGTCGCAGACGTAGAAGTTCACCCAGTCGCCGTAGAGACCGATGCTGCGTCCGATCAGGTTGAGCGCGGTGGGGGTCTTGTGGATGAGGTCGCTGAGCTGGTCGCGCTGATCGATGAGCGGCTGTTGGAAGGCCTGCAGGTAGTTGATCTCCTTGTGCAAAAACGCGCGATTGTCCGCCAGCAACTCGGACACCGTTCCGGCGGCGTTGCTGATGTTGGCCAGGCCCGCCGCCAGCGGGTCGGCGTGGTTGCTCAGACCGGTGATCAACCTTTCAAAGTTGTCCACCGTTTCGTCGAACTCCTGGCGGTGCCGGACGGTGGTGTCCAGGACGATGTTGAGGTTCTTGACGACCTCACCAATCGCCTGGTCGCGTTCGGCGATGTGCGAGGTCAACTGTGCCGTCTGGTCAAGGATGTCGTTGATGGTTCCGCCTTGACCCTGAAAGACGGTGACGATGGCGGAGGCGATGGTGTTGACCTTGTCCGGTTCCAGAGCCTTGAAAAGCGGCTTGAATCCACCGATCAGAGCGTCGAGGTCCAGGGCCGGTGAAGTCCGGGACAGCGGGATCAATCCGCCCGCCGGCAGTATCTGGTCTGCGCCGTCACCCATGCCTCGTTTGAGCTCGACGAAACGATTCCCGAGCAGGTCGAGGTAGCGGATCTGCGCGGTGGTCGACTGGTACAGCTGGATCGAGCGGTCGACGGCGAAGTCGACCCGCACCCGGTTGCCACCGTCGATCAGGTTTACAGATTTGACCTTGCCGATCTCCACTCCGGAGGCGCGCACGAACTGGCCGTCCTTCAGGCCGCTGCCGTTGGCGAACTCCGCGGAGTAAGTGTTGGTACTGGTGAAACGCATCTGCGCGAACACCACGACGATCGACACGACGATCAGGAAGAGCACCAGCGAGACGATGCCGAGTTTGATTGCGCTACCGGTGATTTTCATGGGTTGATCGTGTTGTCCCCGACTTGGCGGCCCCATACGTACTCGAGTGCGTATGGCGAACCGGTGTCCACGTGGTTGTACGGTGCGAGGCTGGCGCCGGTGTCAACCACCAGGCTCGGGGCCGGCCAGAAGTCATGGTTGATCGGCTGCCAGCAGCCCGGCGCGCCGCCCGGCCCACCACGGGCGTTCACCCGCGGAAGATTCTCCGGATAGGTATAGGGATTCGGCGCTCCACCGACCAACCCGGCCACACCCAGCAGTCCCTGCGAGAGCACTGCGCCGGTCAGCCCCGGCAAGGTCAGGATGCCGCCCAAACCGGACGTCAATTCAGTCATCGTCTTCAGTGCGTAACCGTTACCACCGCCCGTCGTCTCATACGCCGCAGGCTCGGCGTCGTGGTAATTCCTTATCGTGCAGAATATTTCGGGACTGTACGTGTCGAACAGCTGGGCGGTGGGGAGCAGGTCCGAGATGCCGCGCTGCAGATAGGGCCCACCGCGCTCGAAGATCTCCGCACCGGTGTTTCCCATGCCGGCCGCAGCTAGCAGCGCGGAATCCAATTCGGCTTCCTGCCCGTGTAACGTGCGCGCGGTGACCACCGCGTGATTCAGCGCGTCGAACAGATCCGGCGCCGCGTTGTTGTAGGTGTCGGCCAGGGCGGCGAGCTGTTGAATGTCGTGACGCACCTGCGGCATTCGTGGGTTGACGTCGTCAAGGATGGCGTTGGCGTTGATGATCGACTGCCCGACCTTGTCCCCCAACCCGGTCAGAGCCTGCGCGGCCGCGGACAGCGTCAGGTTCAGCTTGACCGGGTCGACCTTCTCTGCGATCGCGGTGAGCGTCTCGAACAGCGTATTGAACTCGGTCGTCACCGACCGCGCATCGATCTCCTGCTTTGATGAAATCCGCTGCGGTGTCGGATTCTTCGGCGACGTGAGGGAGACGAACTTATTACCGAAGACGGTGGTGGCCTTGATATTGGCCTCTACGTTGGCCGGGATCAGCCTGATGTAGTCCGGATTGACTTCCATAGAGAACTTGGCGACCGGCACGCCGTCGCGCTGGATCTCCGAAATGTTGGTGACACGACCGATTTCCACCCCGTTGTAGGTGACCTTCGATCCCGGGTCCATCACCAGGCCGGCCCGAGGGGCCACCATCGTCAAGGGGGTCTTCGGCGTCAGCTTGCCCCGGAACTGAAACCAGACGAAGCCCAGCACCACCGAGAAGACCACCAGGAACGCCACCGCCGCCGTCTTGTAGGGCGGGATGCGTGGCGGATTCTCCTTCACCGGCATGGTCATATCGGCTACACCGTGAGGTTGAAGTTCGGGTTTTTGCCGTAGACCGCCATCGCGGTCAGCACCACCACGACGACGATGGTGATCAGCGACAGCCGCATCGACCGGCCCACGGCCTCACCGACGCCGACCGGCCCGCCGTGGGCGGTGTAGCCGTAGTAGGAGTGAGTCGTCATCACGACCACCGCGACCAGGATCACCTCGGCGAACGACCAACCCACGTCGTTGAGGCGCAGGAAGGTGTGGAAGTAGTGGTTGTAGGTGCCAGCGGACTGCCCGTACAAGAAAACGGTGGTGACCTGCGTGGACACGAAGGCCATGGTGATGCCCAACGCGTACAGCGGCACGATCACGATCAGACCCGCCACCACCCGGGTGGACGCCAGGTAAGCGACCGACCTGACACTCATCACTTCCAGCGCGTCGATCTCTTCGCTGATGCGCATGGCACCCAGTTCGGCGGTGGCGCCGGCGCCAACGGTGGCTGCCAGCGCCTGACCGGCGGCCACCGGCGCCACGAACCGGACATTGACCATGGCGGCCAGGAAGCCCGTGAAGGCCTCGACACCGATATTCCCCAGCGACGCGTAGCCCTGGATGGCGACCAACGAACCCGCGGAGAGTGTGATGAAACCGACGATGGCGGCCGTCCCGCCGGCCACGGCCATCGCGCCGGTACCCATACCCATCTGGGCGACCATCCGCACCAGTTCCTTGGGGTAGCGGCGCAGGGCGAACGGGATCTGGGCGACCGCGGTCACCGCGAACCAGACCATCTGGCCGAGCTCCAGCAGCACCTTGGCCGGCACTTCCCCGTAGCGACCGAGGTTTGCTCGGGGCCTCCTGAGATATGTTGCGGCAGTGGCCATATCAGCGTCCCGTTCCGAATCTGACGCCGATCGTGGTCAGCGCCGCGTTGACCGCGAACAGCGCGATGAAACACAACACGACCGTCTCGTTGACGGCCGTGCCCAGGCCCTTGGACCCGCCGCGGACGATCAGCCCGCGGTAGCAGCCGACCAACCCCGCGATCAGCCCGAAGGTCGCGGCCTTGATGTTCGCGATCACCACTTCGGGCAGGCCGGTGAGGGCGGTCAGGGTGGACAGATAAGCACCGCTGGAGACGTTCTGCAGGTACACGCTGAACAGGTAGCCGCCGCCCAGTCCGACGGCGATCACCAAGCCGTTGAGCAGCACGGCGACGATCGTCGATGCGACGACGCGGGGGAGAACCAGGCGGTGGATGGGGTCGATGCCGAGCACCTCGAGCGCGTCGATCTCCTCACGGATGGTGCGCGCCCCGAGGTCGGCGCAGATGGCCGTGCCCCCGGCGCCCGCCACCACCAGCACCGTCACGATCGGCCCCAGTTGAGTGACCGCGCCGATCCCGGCGCCGGCCCCGGAGACGTCGGCCGCACCGAACTCAGCCAGCAGGACGTTGAGTGTGAAGATGAGCAGCACGGTTTCGGGGATCGACACCGCGATGGTGGGTAGCAGCGACACCCGCATCAGGAACCAGCCGATCCAAATGAACTCGCGCCACTCGAACGGCCGTTTCAGGGCTTTGGCGGTCAGCACGCACATCCGGAAGAACCCGCCGGCCACTTCGGTGCCCGGCCGGATCTTGCTGCCCACCCGGCCGGCGATCGTGTGTGAGGCGGTCATCGGCATGGACTCCAGGCGGCGACCGGCGGGGCGGCTTGGTGAAACCATTTTCGGTTGCGGGACAGCATTTCTCGACTCCCGGTAGGGCGGTGCGTAGCAGCGGTTCCACCGTTCGGGCGCAGTACATGGTCGGGTTGACCGGCAGTCCCGGTCCCCACCCTTCGGCTCCATGCCGCCCGCGATTGCGCCACGGCGCAACTATGGCATTAGACCGTACGTGCAGTCAACAGATTGCAAAATCTCGATGATGTGCCGGCTGCTGCTTGCTTCGGCGCGGATCTCCCACCGCTGGCGCCTACCGGCTTTGAGCTGGGAATTTACGCTACTTCGATGTTCACCGGGTGCACTGACGTCGTGGCGGTGCAGCCTCCGGTACGGCGGGTCAGACTATACGTACAGTCAGCATCCATTTGCACGGCTGGCCGCGACCAATTCTCGACGCGCCCAGTAGGATTCGGCTTGTTCCCGGTCAGTGCGAGCCCGCGGTGACCGCGCTGAGACACTCGCGCACCACCGAGACGACGTCCGACGATGGACTGGCCCATTTGTTCAGCCCCAGCCGGTCCAGCAGCAGTCCGCCGAGGAATACGTCCACGAATGCGGCGCCCACTCGTTCGGGCGTCCGGGAGTCGTTGGGGTCAAACCACACCCACATCCACTCGAGCGATCCCCAGAGCTGTAGTGCCGCGAGATCGACGTCGACACTTCGGAATACGCCGCACTCCACCCCGTTGCGAATCTCATCGATGGTGAGTGCCTGCAATTGGTGGCGCAACTTGCGCACCTGCTGCATTGCCGGATCGTCCGCCAACTGCACCACTTCCCGCTGGCTCGCCACCGTCGCGTCGCGGGCCATCACCTGCAGCAGTGCGGACGTGAAAATGATGGCGGCGATGCGCTCGTGCGGGGCAGCCACCCGATCCCACACCATCTGCAACACGTCGAGCTGGCTTGCCAGATGGGCTTCGGTCAGCTCCCGGAGCATCTGCGCCTTGGTGCCGAAGTGGTGAACGATGGTGCCCTTGGACATTCCCAACTCATCGGCAATATCACCGATATTTGTTCTCTCATAACCACGTTCGGCGACGTAGCGGACAAACGCGTCGAGAATCTCGCTACGTCTGCCAGGTGATCTGGGCATTTGACACCTTCGGCGTAGACTAACCGTACGAACGGTCTATCATAACCATCGCCGCCTGAACATCCCCCCAACGACATCCGCCTCATCGCCGGCGCACGGTGCGATCCGGCGTGTACTCACACGCCGCCCGCGACGAGTTCCGAGTCGGAACTCGGTGATCTACAAAGCCTGCAACGGCCTGCTGCGGCTGCTCGTGTCCGGTGCGGTGACAACGAACATGTTCGCACCGGGAGCCGCCTTGATCTCCCCGGCGGTGTACATCGTCATGAGTTCTCGGCCATCGCTGTCGGCGACGCACACATAGGTGTCGGTCTCAGGGTCGTAGTCGAAGCTGTCCCAAGCCAACAGGAACGCCAAGCAGTTGCCGTCGCGATCTGCGACCACGAGCTTGTGCGCGCCAGACTTCTTGAGTAGCTCCGCATCCTGCGTGCGCCGCTGAGAGACCCCGTTATTGTGCATCGGTACGCTATTCAACATCTCTGTGCTCCCTTAGCGAGGTTGTCTCCGTCACGCCGGGGCACTGCGACAAATCCCGACCTGGCGGTGTGTCGGACATTACCCCGCAATACCGGCCGCTACCAGGGCATTAAGGCCCCTGTCAAGGGGTCGTTGGTTGCTACATCGCCGGTGGAACGAATGTTCCGCCAGTCATGCCTGATGCAGATCACAGTTCGCGGCAGCCGTCTACAAGATGCTGCATTTGCTCTGACGTAGAAGTGGGTAACCAGGCCACTAGCGCGACGGCGCAGGTTGTATCAACCAACACACGGAAGGGGTCTCGATATGGCTCGTCAAGAAGGTGGCCGCTGGGATGTCGGCGTCGAGAACAACGCGGTCCACGTTGAGCGGATCTCCGACGACGACGAGCAATTGTTTGAAGATTCGTTGACGTCCGACGAGGCCCGCGCCTTGGCTGGGCTATTGACGAAATACGCCGACAAACTCGATGCCGCGAAGGACTCGGCCGATTCTGGCGACGACGAGGACGACGAGGACGACGAAGACGACGAAGACGACGAAGACGACGAAGACGACGAAGACGACGAAGACGACGAAGACGACGAAGACGACGAAGACGACGAAGAGGACGAAGAGGACGAAGATTCCGCGAAGTCGACGTCGTCGGATTGAGCCGAGGACGTCGACATCACGGTGTCGGTCGCGCTCTACCTGCGTTCGCTTAGTTGCAGACGGAGTTGACGACCTTTCCGCCCCCGAGCCTGTTCAACGCATCCTGCTCGGCCGCTTGTCGTGAAAGTCCCGTTCCACCTTGGTAATTCGCTCCGTCAGAGGCTACCGCACCACACAGGTTAAAACTGATAATCACCCTGCAGTCTTGTTCACCGCACTGTGCCAATGCGACTTGTTCTGCTTGAGATTTGACCTGATAGCCCCGCGATGTGCCCCAGGCACCGGTAGTCGGAGAGTATGCGATGGCGCCGTAACGCATCACGTGCGGCACGGGCATTTCGTTTGCCATGCCCATCTCGGAAATTGCGGCGTTGTCGAGGTTGGCGCTCACCTGAGGAACCAGCGGAAGCACCAAGATCATCAGACCCGCTGTCGCGCCGAGGGTGGTGGCCGCAAACCCGATTTGCTGCCGGCGTTTCTTGTTCATTTTCCGACTCCTTTCCGAAGTCTGAACCGGCCGGATTCGGCTCCGGGCCGAGTTTGAGGTGACACCGCTGGCACCAAATCGGCTACGCGGCGACAGGTTTGACTAGGAGTGTGGCGCCGGCGTTGTCGATGGGTGCGGCTCCATGGAGGTTCCCGGGCCCATCATGCCGGGCCGCATACCGCCGCCGGATCCCATCATCGGACAGCTGCTCTCCCCCATGCCGCCGCCGGATGACCGGTGCCCGCCGTTGGGGCCGTCGGTGGCCCGCCCCAAGAAGAATCCCCAGAAGAAGATCACGGACACGATGAAGACGGTGCCGGCGGCAATTGCGACCACGGACCAGATTTGGTCGACCCTGCTCGGGCGGCCAGAAGGATCCGCGTGGGAAGGCTGTGCCGGTGCGACCGGCGTTTCGCTGGGCTCAGGTGTTTGCGTCATACTTAGGAATACTGCCACCCTATACCTATGGGGGGTAGGGACCAAAGTCACACATTCAGCGTGCTCACCGCTCACACGCCCGCCGGGCCACCCGGGCGCAGACTCTTCGTCGCGCTTTATTGCCACGGTACCAAGTTATTTCATGCAAATCATCCGCAGGTATTCGCCGCATCGCGGGACCACTGGCGGACCCGTGCCGTTCGCCACGCCAGAGGTGCGGGTGGTTTCTACGTCGGTACGCCAGGGCACCGCTGGCACTGCGGGAAGCGACCGAACACGCGAGGCTCTGCGAGATGCTCTCTTCTGCAGAATGTTTGGACGCACGTGGGCTGGGTGGGCACGCCACACGGCGTTCCGGAGACGCAGAGCAGCAGTATGATTTATACCTATACCAGGTATATATCGTGGTACCAACGAAAGGACATCAGCGTGAGCAGGGGAAAGTCACTGACCGGCGCCGCGGCCGCGGTTGCGGCGCTCTTGGCATTGACCTCATGTAGCAGCCCGGGCAACCAGGCTGGCACCACCTCGGCCCCTGGGTCGTCCAGCGCGGCGAGCTCGCAAGCGCACAATGCCCGGGACGTCACGTTCGCCCAGAGCATGATTTCTCACCACCGGCAAGCCATCGAAATGAGTGACATCATGCTCGGCAAACAAGGCATCGATCCTCGGGTGATCGACCTAGCTGTCCGGATCAAGGCCGCCCAAGGGCCAGAGATCCAACAGATGCAGAGTTGGCTGACGCGGTGGGGGCAGCCGACGAGTCCGTCGATGCCGGAGATGTCGCCTCACGGCGACATGCCCGGGATGGGCGGGATGATGTCCGAACCGGACATCCAAGCGCTCAGGGATGCTCAGGGCGTTGCCGCCAGCAGGCTTTTCCTCACTCAGATGGTGCAGCACCACCAGGGCGCAATCGCCATGGCCCAAGACGAAATCAAGTCGGGTCACTTCTCCCCTGCCATCGCGCTGGCGCACTCGATCGCCACCGACCAGCAGCAGGAGATCAACACCATGCAGGCCACGGTGAGTTCGCTGTAGCGGGTCACCGGGTAGAGGTTGACTCGTCACTGCGTCACTGGCTCGTCTTCAGTACTCACCGCCACCCTCTGCGGCCGAAGATGCCTGCCCGAGTCCAGGCGTTGCAGCGCCAGAGCGGCGAGGATGCCGACGATGGTCAGTCCCGCCCAGACCAGCTCCTCCATGCCCGCTCGCCGCGCCGCGCCCATGAGTGCGCCGGTAGCCAGGTTTCCGAGCATTATTCCGACGCCGATGACGGTGTTGTAAAAGCCGTAATGCGTGGCCAGCAGGCGACCTCCGGCCAGTCTCATGACGGTGTCCATCTCGAAGGGGAAGACGGCGGCCGAACCGATGGCAAGCATGACCGCCGACCACAGCAGGGTGGCGACGGCCGCTATCGTCCCCAAGCGCGTGGAATTGGGTATCAGTGTCAGCGGCACGAATGCCGCTGCCAGAACGGTCAAGCCGACCGTCAGGCTGCGCCCGGGTCCCCACTGCTCGGCGAACCAACTCGTGATGCGCATCTGCCCGGCGACGGCGACAAGAGCTGAAAGAACGAAAATCGCTGCCACCAATGAGGATTGATGACCGGGTGAGAGGATAGCCGCCTGCATCGGCAAAGCGAGATAAACCTGGAAAGACAACACGTAAGAGCCGATCATCGCCGCCGCGAAGAGCAGGAACGACCGATTGCTGACGACCGATCGCCAGTCATCGAGAATGGTCACTTGCGCGGGTGCGGGATCGGCGCGGTGGGGAGGCAGCGCGAAGAGTTGCGCTGCGGTGAGTACCGCGAAAACCGCCGCGGCGGCGGCAGCCGTGAGCCGAAAATCAATGGTGAGCAACATAATTCCGACCAGCGGGCCGATCAGGATGCCCGCCTGGTAGAAGACGTTGAACACCGCGAACGCCTCGACTCTGCGTTCACCGGCCTCAGCGGCCAGATAGGCACGCACCGCCGGATTGAACAGTGCGCCGGCGAAACCGGTGGCCGCTGACGCCATGAGTACCGCGGGTAGCGAGTGGGCCACGACCAGCAACGCGAATCCGCCGGTGCGCAGCAGACAACCGACCACGATCAGCGGTTTGTAGCCGAGGCGATCGGCAAGGGTTCCCCCGACGATGAACATCCCCTGCTGGGAAAAGTTCCGCACTCCCAAGACCAACCCGACCGCCCACGCTGCCATCCCGAGAGGGCCGGCAAGATAGTCGGCCAGATACGGCATTAGCATGTAGAAGCCGACGTTGATCCCGAATTGGTTGATCATCAGCATCCGGCTGGGCCAGTCGAAGCTGCGGAACTGTGCGATGAACTTCACTACCGCATCACCGGATCGATCACCGCGGCGCACCGCGTCCACGACTGCACCACCCGGTCGGACGGTTTGGCGATGACCGCCGGTTCGGTCGGCGGCGCCACGTCAAGCAGATCGTGCTGGCGGCAGTAGTCGTCGTTGTAGATGGTGTCGAAGTAGCGCAAGGGCCCGTCGGGGAAGATCGCGGCGACGCACGTTCCAGCCGGGTGAGTGCGGGCGGCCCATCCAGCGACCAGCGCTACCGCGCCGACACTCCACCCGCCACTGGAGTAGTAGGTGCTCGCGAGTGTGCGAGCGGCCCAGACCGCCTCTGCCGGAGCCACCCAATGCACTTCCGCGAAAGCGGGGTAGTCGACATTGCGCGGATAAATGCTCGAACCCAGCCCACGCATCAACCGCTTTGCTGCCGCCGGTTGCCCGAAGATCGTCGAGCCGACGGTGTCGACCCCGATCAATTTGAGGTCCGGGTTGAAACGGCGCAATACCCGGGCTACTCCCGCCGAATGACCGCCGGTTCCCACCGAGCAAACCAGGACGTCGACCTTGCCCAACTGGTCGACGAGTTCGTAGGCCAGCGGCCGGTACGCCTCGACATTGTCGGGGTTGTTGTACTGATCGGGGTTCCAGGCCCGCGGATCGGCGGCCATCAGTTCGGCCACCCGGTCCTTGCGGGCCTGTTGCCATCCCCCGGATGGATGTGGCTCGGTGACCAAATCGACTTCCACCCCGTATGCCGCAAGCATGCGCTGCACGATCGGCTCCATGCCGGGGTCGGTGACCAAGGTGACCGGGTGGCCGTACACCTGCCCAGCTAGCGCCAGCCCCAAACCCAAGGTTCCGCTTGTTGATTCGACAATCCGAGCGCCCGGCCGCAAGTCTCCCCGCGCTCGTGCGCATTCGACCATGTGCAGCGCGGGGCGGTCCTTGATCCCGCCGGGGTTGTTGCCCTCCAGCTTGGCCCAGAAGCCGCGGTCGTCGGTGCCGAACGGGGCCCCGACCCGCAGGACCTGGGTATTGCCCACCAAGGCTCGCGTCTGGCGATTAGTGGCGGCGGTGGGAGCGCATCTCTCGGAGTTCACATGGGACGCTGTTCGCCGCCCCGCAATCGAGCGCCAGGAGTGGTACCGCTCGGCGGAATCACTCGACAGCTCGAAACGCTCGCAGCTTTCCAAGGCCAGAAGATTGTTCATTGATCGTCACTTTCGCCTGTGGCCACCTCGGGTGGCCTTGATGTCGGTCGGCTGTCATCGGGTCGCGGTGCTCAATGCACGACGACCGGACGCTGAACGATCAGCGACGAGCTACGCAGAAACGTGTCGAAATATCTTGCCCGACGAGCACAGAGGCGAGCGCGCACGGCGGCCCGCGACCCGCCGGGGTGACCAGACTGGCCAGCATCGTGGTGATCGCGACAACCGCGGCCGCGGCGCCGAGCTGAATCAGGGTGGTCGACGAACGCGGCAGAACCGCGGTCGCGACTTCGTTGTGAGAGTGCGCGAATGCCCCGTTGAGCAGGTGCGCATGGTTGGTATTCACCGAGGCTTCGCCACCCAGCGAGGACAGCAGAGCATGCGGCGGGTGCGGTGCGTGTGTCTCGGAACGCAGCATGGCGGAGTGCCCGAAGAGGAGAACCATCAGCATCACGACGACCGCGGCGGCCGATGAACGCCAACGCGGCTGCTTACCGAAGGCCCAGAATTTTCGGCTCGAAATTGGCACGGGCGCCATCACCTCGCCGACCGCCCATAGTACCCCATACCCCCAGAGGGTACTCTAGGAATCGGGCTGCTACAACCAAGGCGCGGTTGCGGTTTGGTCGCGTGACGCGGCTCCATTCCGCTATCCGATGGCCGGCCAGCGCGGGACCATCGCTGGCCGTTCCAGAAATCGGGGGTCAGGCACAATGCCGGCTACACCCCGTCCGGTTGAACCCGCCAACGGCAACCCGCCCAACATGCTTCCCGGCCCGGCGGTGGCAGCCACAGTAGCGCTCGGGCTGGTGGTCGCCAACGCAGCCGCTGCCCGGGCCGGAATGGCGGTAGTCCAGGTCTGTGGTACCGACAGCGCCCCGACCAGGCCCGCTCGGCCCACACCTGCCGACACTGCCGCGCCGCCGTCCGCCAGCCCGGTCAGGCCCGGTCCGAGTTCCCCGGAAGTCATCCCGCCGGCGATTGCCGGCGCCAGTGCTGCGGTGGCCGCCGGAATCAGACCTTTCAGTTTTTCCGCGGAGGACAGGCCGGCACTGGCAATCCAGGCGGTTGAGCTTGTCACCGACAGCAGCGGAGTAACCGAACTCAGCGCAGACCCTGACAGCAGCGGCGAGGCGAGTTGCTGCAACGCCGTCGGCAGCGCCGAGGTCAGCTGACCGAGCACCGCCTGCACGTCCGTCACGGCGGAATTTCCGGCCGTTTGTGCCATAACGGCGCTCTGCCGGGCTAACCCCGACAGGTTGACGGTCTGCTGCGGTGAGGTGAACGGTTTCAGCGTTGATGCGGCCGCGGAAGATCCGGCATAGCTGTACATCGCCGCGGCATCCTGGGCCCACATCTCGGCGTACTGGGCCTCGGTGGCCGCCATCGCCGGAGCGTTCTGCCCGAAGATGTTGGCAGCGACAAGTGCCATCAATAGGGCGCGGTTCGCCGCAACGACCGGTGGGGGCACCGTCGCCGCAAGCGCCGCCGCGTAGCACCCCGCGGCTGCCCGGGCCTGATCGGCGGCCTGCTCGGCTTGGGTGGCCGTCGTGGTCATCCATGCCACGTACGGCGCAACCGCTGCGGCCATCGACGCCGATGCCGGGCCGTACCATGACAAGGCGCCCAGTTGGGAGACGACGGCCGCGTATGAGGCTGCCGCCGAACTCAACTCAGCCGCCATTTCTTGCCAAGCGGTCGCGGCGGCCAGCATCGGCGCCGAGCCGGGGCCGCTATACATTCGAGCGGAGTTGATCTCCGGTGGAAGGATTCCGAAGTCCATAACAGTTCCCTTCACGGGCGACCGTTGCTGCCGGGGGCCCTGCGGTGCGGGGGAAACGGGTTCCGGGCACCGATGCCACCATGCGCATCAGGCGGTCATCGCTTCGTGGGGCCGCGACGCGGAGCGCGCGGACATTGACGTGGGCCAGATTCACCGGCCGTCGCGGCATCCCGCCGCGGCCGGAGATTGACCGGTCAGCGTCGAGCGAGGCAGAACAGGGTCAGCAAATCTCGACCGGATCCGACAGCAGCCGGCGAACCCGGCGGGCCGCGTCCGGCAGGTCCCAACAGTTTCGCCGGCCGATCCTTGACGAGCAGTCCCACCAGAACGACGCCGAGCAACATCCAAGAGGCGTGAGGCGACTTGGGAAGTGCGGCGGTCGCCAGGAGTTTGGACGACTTACAACTCGACTTGCCGTCGACGAACAGCGCGTGATGTGTGGTGTCTGCGGCCTGCGGGCTCGCTGACAACAGCAGCGGCGCAGCAAAATGAGACGACTGGGATGGGGAGCGCAACGGAACGCAGTGTCCGATCACCGCCAGCAGCGCCACCGCGGCCGCCACTACGGCGAAAAACAGTAACTGCGCAGGCTTGTAGGCCCCGACACGTCGGACATCCGACCACGTTCGGACAGGACCCATACCCCAGCAGGGTACAGCATGCCGCAGGTGTTCCCAACGAGTAACGGCCATCCGCCTCGGCGACTTTCGGCTTGATGCAGGTGACCTTGGTCCCTACCCCTCAGGGGTATAAAGGCGGGATGGTGTCAACACGTCGGTCGATCGGCCGGGAAACACGGGCGAACGGGGTGAGCACGGTGGCTTCGGGATATGGGCAGGTGGCCAGTGGCCACTGGGTCGCGGTCGCGATCGGTGCCGCTGAACTGTTGATCCTTTGTACGGTAGCCGTTACCGGTATGCGGTTTGAGCCGCGGCGGCGTCATGCGATCGCCGCGCTGGTCTCGGCCGTTCCGCAACCCGGTGATGCGCTGGGTGAAGCCGCGGGTCCATCGCGCCGGTGCTGGGGCCTGATCGCCGAGGCTGTGATCGCCCGCGAACGGATGTCCGGGCACATCGATGCCGCCACCTATCAGGCTCGGATGAGCGCCCTAGTAACGAGGAGTTCGTGATGTCGAACATCGATGTTGCCGTACTGGCCGGCGCAGCGCTGGCAATCGCGGGGCTGGCGTGGTACTTCTTTGCGCCGCGCCGCGCTCACGCCAGCGCGGTCAGCGACGGATTGCAGCGGGCGCGGATCACCATCCGCGGCGGCTACAGCCCGAGCATCGTCCAAGTGCGACAAGGCATTCCGGTGGAGATCAAATTCGACCGCCAGGAAACCGGGGATTGCAGCTCGGTGGTGGTGTTTCCCGACCTGCAACTGTCGGCCGCCCTGCCTGCGCATCAGACAACCACCGTCACCTTCACTCCACAACACGCGGGATCGTTCGGCTTCTCCTGCAGCATGAACATGATCCACGGCACGCTGGTGGTGACCCCCGGTGACCCCGGCGCGCCACCCCCCGATGCCGACGATCGCGAGACGGCAACGGCGCACGCGAGTTCCGGCGTCGCTGACGCTGCGGCCGCCGATACCGAAGCCGCTCAATCGCGGGAGCGCCGGGCCGAGATCGCCGACCTGACGCGGCGCGTCGCGATCGGCGCGGTACTCACCGCACCCGTGCTGTACGCCGTGATGACCCATCCGCTGGGTGCCCGCTGGGTGCCGGAGGTGTTGCTCAACCATTGGGTGCAGTTGGCGTTGATCACCCCGGTGATGTTCTACGTCGGCTGGCCGATCCACCGGACCGGCTGGCTGGCGCTGATTCACCGCAGCGCCGACATGAACAGCCTGATCACGCTCGGTACGGGCGCGGCGTATGGCTACAGCCTTCTCGTCACCGTCGCCTCGACGGCCCTGCCGCCCGAGGTTCGCGATGTGTATTTCGAAGCCGTGGGAGTGATCCTCACCCTCATCATGCTGGGCCGGCTGCTGGAAGCCCGCGCCAAAGCCGGTACGGGCGAGGCTATTCGGGCCCTGCTAGGCCTGCAGGCTCGCACCGCGCGCGTCGTGCGCGGTGACGCTGAGATCGAGATCCCGCTCGAACAGGTGGTGGTCGGCGACGAGATCCTCATCCGCCCGGGTGAGAAGATCCCGGTCGACGCCACCGTGACGTCGGGACAGTCCGCCGTCGACGAGTCCATGGTGACCGGTGAATCGATGCCCGTCACCAAACACGCCGGTGACACTGTGATCGGCGCGACCGTCAACACCACCGGCTCGTTGCGGGTACGCGCCGCCAAGGTGGGTGCCGACACGATGCTTGCCCAGATCATCCGCATGGTGCAGCAGGCGCAGGCGTCCAGGGCTCCGATCCAGCGGCTTGCCGACGCGATCTCGGCTTACTTCGTGCCCGTCGTGATGGCAATAGCCGTTGGCACTTTCGCGGTCTGGTTCGTCGCCGGTCCACCGCCTGCCTTGACGCAGGCGCTGGTGGCGGCGGTGGCCGTGCTGATCATCGCCTGCCCGTGCGCCCTGGGGCTGGCGACTCCGCTGTCGATCATGGTGGGCACCGGCAAGGGCGCCCGTGCCGGCATCCTGATCCGATCGGCGCAGGCGCTGGAGACCGCGCACAAACTTGACACCGTCGTCTTGGACAAGACCGGGACCATCACCGCGGGCAAGCCGGCGCTCACCGATGTCCAAGCGTTGCCGACCGTGGGAGAGAACGAACTGCTCGCGCTGGTCGCTGCCGCCGAAGCCGACAGCGAACACCCGATCGCCGGCGCGGTCGTCGCGGGAGCCCGAGATCGCAGCCTGGCAATCCCCACGCCGACAGAGTTCATCTCGATCACCGGCAAGGGAGTCCGGGCGACCATCGACGGCCGCGTCGTTCTGGTCGGGACCCCGACGTTGCTGGCTGAAAACGAGGTACCGACAACAGAACTCGAGCAGATCAGCACAAGCCTCGCCGCGGCCGGCAAGACTCCGATACTGGCCGCGGTCGACGGTCAGCCCACTGGCGTGATCGCGGTCGCCGATGTCGTCAAGGTCGATTCGGCGGCGGCCATCACCGCCTTGCGCAAGCTCGGCCTGCAGGTGGTGATGATCACCGGCGACAACGCCCGGACCGCGGGCGCCATCGCACGAGAGGTGGGAGTCGAGCGGGTACTGGCCGAAGTCTTGCCCGAACACAAGGCCGACGAGATCCGCCGGCTGCAGTCCGAGGGTCGCAGAGTGGGCATGGTGGGCGACGGCATCAACGACGCGCCGGCCCTGGCCCAGGCTGACGTCGGTCTCGCGATCGGAACCGGCACCGACGTTGCCATCGAAGCCGCGGACATCACCTTGATCTCCGGTTCTCTGGCCGGAGTTGTCGCCGCGATTCGTCTGTCCCGCGCCACCATGCGCAACATCCGGCAGAACTTGTTCTTCGCCCTGATCTACAACGCCATCGGCATACCCCTGGCAGCGGGCCTGCTGTATCCCCTGATGGGGATGCGCCTGTCGCCGATGATAGCCGCGGCGGCGATGGCGCTGTCATCGCTGTCCGTTGTCGGTAATGCCAACCGACTGCGCGGCTATCGGAATGAGCCGCTGCCTGCCGCGGAAGCGTCGACGATCGATCCGCAGGTGGAAACCCATGCCGCTCAACAGCAGTTGATCGCTCACCACTGCTGACGGGGTACACCCTAAAGCGGATCGAGTACCCGGGCGGGGTAGTTAGGATAGTCGGATCCGGCATCGGTGCCGCGTGCCAACCGACGCAGCCAACCGGCCCGACGAACCTTGGAGACTTCATGCCAACTACGCACGGTTACGCAGCGCATAAGGACGGCCACGCCAAGCGTTTGCGCCGAATCGAGGGCCAGGTCCGCGGCATCGCGAAGATGATCGACGACGACAAGTACTGCATCGATATCCTCACTCAGATCAGCGCCGTGAGCAGCGCCCTGCGGGCCGTGGCGTTGAATCTGCTCGACGAGCATCTCGACCACTGTGTGAGCAACGCGATCGCGCAGGGTGGTGACGAGGCGGACGCGAAGCTTGCCGAAGCCTCCGCCGCCATCGCGCGGCTAGTCCGATCCTGAGCCTGCGTTGACTTATATACCCCACGGGGGTATAGCTTGAGATTTGGCGACACCCAATCGTGCCAATGTGAGACCACCGGCTGCACGTGCGGCGACTCCGCTTGCATTCACGCCGCAACGAGGACCAAGGCGCTCTTCGCGCCTTCGGTTCTTCGTGTTTCTTGCGCAGCATCCTGGCGACCGAGCGACGCGTCGTCTCGCGCGGCGGCGACCTCTGCTTCATCCGGATACGCTTTGATCCCGCCATCTTCACCTACGGGGTAGGTATGGCGAACCCTGCCTCCGCCCAAGGAAGCCGCCGGAAGGGGTTGCGATTCCTGCGGAGCCGGCCCTCCGAAGAGTAAGCGGGCCTTCGTCATCGGGACTGCGCCGAGGCCGGCAGCCATTCGCACAACCGGACCCTCAGCTTAGAATCAGCGCTGCCCAGCGGCTAGCCCGGCGGCGCTGCGCCAGCCGCGTCCTGCAGCACCTGCTGCAACTTGGTCAGCGGATCGCCCTCGGTCGGGTCGAGCCGGCGTGGCGGAATCTCCCGTCCGTCGGGTGCCACCGCCACCGGGATCGGCACCGCCACCGGGGGCGGCGGCGGTGGCGGCGGGGGCTGAGCGGCGGCTGGCGGCGGCGAGTTCAGAGCATTCCGCTTGTCCATCAACCGCTTTGCGGCATCACGACGCAGGGCCTGCCGCTGCGTGTCCGGATCGTTGTTGTCAGCGAAGCAGACCGGCGGCGCGTCACCCACGACGGTCAACGCGCTCGCATAACGTTCGTCGGCGCGTGACCGGTCGCCGGCCGCCGCGGCGCGGTCGCCCTGGGTTTCGCGTACCAGCTCGAGGTTGACCCGCACCGGGCAGGAGTCCGCGGTGCCGGTGCGGGCGAGCGCGGCGACGAAGTCCGCGTCCGCCTCGTCGAGCCGTCCGTCGAGGACAGCGGCGGCGCCCGCGGCGAACGGCGCCTTCGCCGGTTCGATCACGTTGGCCACGCCGAGCACCGCCGCGTCGTCCCGCGCGGCACCCCCGTCGCCGCGCCCGAACGCCGACACCGCCGAATCTCCGGCCACCACAACCGATATCAGCTTCGCCACGATCAACACCACGAGCAGCACCAGCGGAGCCGAGTAGATCAGCAGCCGCCGTCGCAGTCGCAGCCGTTCCGGTCGCCGCGTCATGCCGCGTCCCGCCGGGTGAGGCGGGTGCGCCGGAACTCGCGCACCGAAAGGTAGATCTCACTCAGCAGCAGCACCGCGGCGAGAAGCGCGGGGAGCCAGTACAGCTCGAGCAGGTCGTCAGCCTCCGCGCGGGTGCCGGCGGCGCTCGGCCGGTCGGGCAGGTCCGGCTGGAGCGGCTGACCGGGTTCCCGGTGCTGATACGGCACGATGAGTTGCCCCGCCACCTTACGCAGTTCGGCCTCGTCGATCCCGTCGGCGCGGCCGTAGCCCAGCACCGCTCCGCCGTCGACCGATCCGCTGTTGAAGTCGTCCTGCGGAGCGCGCGTTCCGGGGGCTCCGGAACCGAAGTACAGCACGATATTTCGGGTCCCCGGATACTGCTGGGTCGCCTGAATGAGTTGATATCGCAGCACGTTGCTCGCTGCCGCGGCATCGACGTCGAGTCCAGCACTCGGGCCGCCGCGGTAGGAATCCAAAGCGGCGATGGTGGGCCGCAGACTCCAGACGTCCTCGGAGAGCGGCCAATCCAGGGTGGCCCGTGCCGCGAAGTCGATGAGCGCGTATCGCGCCGCCGGGTATCTCTTGATGAAAGCGGCAATGTCGTCGCGCATGCCAGGCATCACGTCCGAGTCCACCGACCGGTCGACGAGCAGAAACACATTGAGGTTCTCACCGGCCGAAGCCGTTGTTCCCTCGCGGGTACTGTCGTCGCGCAGTGCGGGCCGGGCGGCGGCCGCGATGATCAGCAACACCGCCAGCGTCACCCCGCCCCAGCGCAGCACGGTGCGGGCACGTCGGCGTCCTGCTCCCAGCAACACCTGCCGCAGCGCAACCACGCGGGCCAAGACGAGCGCGCCGGCGACGACGGCGAGAATCGGCCAGGGCAGCACGGGCTGGAACGTCATCGGCGTAACCCCATCAGCGCCACCGAAAGCACGGTCGCCGAGACCAGCGCGATCGCCAGGGGCACCACCGGCGAATCCGCGGAGTCCGCCTTTGCGACGGTGCCGTGGCGTGCCGCACGGTTGTGCGCCCGAATGTCATCCAGGGCCCCCGATACCGATCCCGGCACCAGATATCGCCCGCCGGTCTGTTCGGTGAGGGCGAGCAACGACCCGCTTTTCGGTGACGGCGCCGTGTCGACCACATTGAGTTGGACCCCGGCGCGCTCGGCCAACTCCCGCACCGCGCCGCCCGTGAACAACGCGGCTCGCGGCTCCCCCGCCATGCGCAAATCCGACGGCCCCAGATAAATCACCGATCGTCGGTGCGTGCCGGGCTGCTCGAAATGAGGGAAACCCGAAACACACAGCGCCAGAACATCTTCCACACTCGTCGCGTAATCGGTGTACGGCACCGTCGGCGCGAACGACGCCGACTGCAACCGGGGCGCGCGAGCGTATTCGCCGAATCGCGACACGGCGTACTGGTGGTCGCGCGTAAGCGGTACCAGCCGGCGGTTCACCGACGTCAGACCGATGCGTTGGGTCTGCGGCGCTGCGCCGGCCTGTTGCGCGAAGTAGTCCAGCATCTCCACCGTCGCGCGATCCGGCAGCGGCTGTCCGACACACAGCATCACGTCCTCGGAGGACGCGGCGTCGAACTCCTCACCGGCCGCGGCCGGACGGGAGGCCGCCCACGTGGCGGCGCCGAACATGACCGTCAGCACCATCAGGGTCACGACCGTCGACAGTGAACGCAGCCGCGCCACTCTGGCGTATTCGGGCAATCGCGTCAGTCGTGCGATGTTGGCCAGCGGGCGTAGCCGCCGGCGCGCGGCGGTCATGGGTAGCACCGCCGCCAACAAGACTGCGACGACGAAGCAGCCTGATCCGACGGCCGCTACCGGCCACCACTTCAGGTCCACGAGCGGATCAACTCCTGCGCCATGGGGCTCACCTCGCCGACCTCGACTCTCGTCTCGGCGTTGAACTGCGCATCATCGAGCAGGGCGAGCAGGGGCGCGGCCGCGTCGAGCTGGTCCTCGGCCAGGGCGCCGATATGCAGATACTGGGCTTTCGCACCGGTCGCCTGGTGCAGAAAGCTGCGGACCGTGCGAGCGATCGCCGCGCTGGCCTGCGGTCGCGACATCCGCCCGGCGCGGTGTTCGCCGGCCAGGCGCTGCACGCGGCGGGCGAAGCGGTCGCGGATCACCCGGGCGTGTATCCGTCGCACCACGGGGATTCGGCGCAGCCGGTGCGATGGCAGCGTCCATACGAAAATGCCCGCGTACCAACCGATGACGGCAAGGGTCAGCAGTACGGCCCATACCAGCCACGCCGATGAGTAGGGCTGCGGACCGAACACATGGCGCAGCAGATCATCCGGCACGACCGGCCGCCTCGGTCAGGCCGACGAGCTCGCGGCGGATGTCATCGCTGCCGGCGATGGTGGCGTACGGGATCGCGCGACGGGTCAGGAACTTGGCGAGTCGGTCGCGGCGGACCTGTTCGGCGCGGCGGTAGGCGGCGACGACCCGCGGACCCAGGTCGGCTCCGTTCAGCACGAATCGCCCGGTGGCGACGTCGTACCCGTCGGTGTTGTCCGGCCCCACCGCGGGCATGTCGGACACCATCGCCCACAGCATGTCGTGGCGCCCGCTCAATCTGGCGAGAACGCCGTGGAGTTCCTCGTCGACGTCGGGTTCGTCGGAGACCACGACGATCAGCATGGAGTGGCGGTAATGCGTTGCAACATAATCGAGTTGGGCGGCAATGTCGCTGCTGCCGGGATGGGTCATGGTGTGCTGGTACCAGCGGTGCAGCAGGCCTTCGACGTGCGTCTCGCCGCGACGCTGCGGGACGTTCACACAGCCGCGACTGTCGCCGAACACCATGCCGATCTGATCGGAGCGCCGCAGGCCGATCAATCCGATGGCGCCCATGATGTGGGCGGCTACGTCGCGCTTGTACTCCCCGCTGGGGGCCAGGGCCGCCATGTTGCGGCCGGCATCGGCGACGAGCAGGATCTTGTGGTGCTTCTCGGAGACGAACCGTTTGATGAGCACGCTGCCTGACCGGGCGGAGGCTTTCCAGTCGATGTCGCGGACGTCGTCGCCGGGAACATACGGGCGCAGGTCGTCGAATTCCATGCTGCGCGTGTGTGATAGTGCGTAGCGACCGCCTTCGAGCAGCCCGCGGGTGTCGGTGCCGAAGTGCGCCTTGGCCCGGTTGAGGTGCTTGCCCAAGACGAACTCAGGGCACCCGGACGGCGCGCAGGGCGGCGTCGATCACGGTCTCGGGAGTGACGTTGGCACTGGCCGCCTCGAACCCGAGGATGAGCCGGTGCCGCAGCACCCGGTGCGCGAGCTCGGCGATGTCCTCTGGGACTACGTGTGCCCGCCCGGACAGCACCGCCAGCGCCCGTGCCGCCTTGCAGAAGGCGATCGTGGCGCGCGGGCTGGCACCGTACTCGACCAGGCGCGCGGTTTGCTTGGGCAGCGCCCGGCCGGGGTGGCGGGTCACGTCCACCAGTTGGCTGGCGTAGAGCATCAGCGCCCGGTCCATGTAGACGTGGCGCACCACGTCCTGCAGGCGTAGTACGTCATCGAGGCTGACGACGGGCGCGGCCGGTCGTCGGGTGTCGTAGACGCCGGCGTCGATCCGCGCCATCACTTCCACCTCTTCCTCGGGAGAGGGGTAACGCACGATCTCCTTGAGCAGGAACCGATCGGTCTGCGCCTCCGACAGCGGGTAGGTGCCTTCCTGGTCGACGGGGTTCTGCGTGGCGATGACCAGGAAAGGGTCGGTGAGCGTGTGCACCTGACCCGCGATCGTGGTCTGCCGCTCCTCCATCGCCTCGAGCATCGCGCTCTGAGTCTTGGCGCTGGACCGGTTGATCTCGTCGAGCAGCACGATGTTGGCGTGCACGGGGCCCAGTTGGGTGACGAACGAATTGGTCGACGAGTCGTAGATCTGGGTGCCGATGATGTCGCTGGGCAGCAGGTCAGGGGTGCATTGGATGCGTTGGAAGCGGCCGCGAATCGATTCGGCGAGCACCTTGGCGGCGGTGGTCTTGGCTAGCCCGGGGACGCTTTCCAGCAAGACGTGGCCGCCCGATAACAGTCCGATCAGCAGCGATTCCCGCAACTCCTGTTGCCCGACGATCTTGGCGGCGAACGCCTCGGAGATGGCGTCGACGATCCGCCGGATTCCGTCGAGGTCGCGCTGATCCGGTTGTGTCCGTGCTGTAGTCATATGGCCGCCGGGGTACCCGGGGGCCGGGTTTCCACACGTCGCCCGTGCTGGCTATGCATATCCCGGAGCGTAGCCCGGGTTCAGGAGTTGCCGCCAAGACCGCCGCGGCTACTCGTCGGCGTCGGCCGCGGCGTCGTCCCGCAGCGCCGCCTGCCGGTCAGCCTCAGCGGCCTCACGGTGGTGGGCCGCCGCGCGGACATGCTCCTCGACGTCACCGATGCCATCCGCGGCCGCCCGCTCGTGAACGGAGGCCGCTTCTTCGTGCACCAAAGCCGCTTCCAGGTGCCGCCTCGCAGCCGCACGATGAGCCTCGACCGAACGTTGCAGCGATTCCCTGGCATGGGCACGAGCCGCCGCGAGGGATTCCGTGGACGAATGCCCCTCACGCGTCAGGTCACGGAGCTGAGCCGCCAGTTCCTCTAGGCGCCGTTCGGCAATTCGGCCGCGCTCCGCAGCACTATCGGCCATGAGGTGAGTGTCTCACCGTGCACAAGACTGCGTTGCCCGCTGCTGTGCCGGGTATGCGTCACCGCGTGCGAATTTCCCCTCCCCGTGACGTAGTCGCCGCCGCCCTGGTCGGCATCCTCCTGTTGGCCGCGTGCTCGACCCCGTCGCCGCAGTCGTCCCCTGCGCCGCCCGCGGCAGTACCGGGCAGGCTAGTGTCCGCTCCCGTCAGCGTCGGCGCCGACCTGGCGCAGGCACCGCTCGACCAACCACGACGGGCGCTCATCCCCGACGGCTGGACGATATCGGTGTGGGCGCGAATCCCGAAGGCGCGCTTGGCAACCTGGACGCCCGATGGCGCCCTGCTGGTGTCGGTGCCGAGCCGCGGTCAGATCGTCAAGGTGACACCCGGCGCGGCGCCGGGCCCGCTGCTCGAAGGGCTCGACCAACCGCACGGCATGACGTTCGCGGGGTCGACGCTGTACGTCGCCGAAAGCAACCGGATCGACGCGTACGACTACACCGGCGGAAGGGCGATCAACGGCCGGACCGTCGCCGCCGGCCTACCCGACGCGCGCAGTCCCGACCTGCACGGCGCGTACGCGCATGCGCTGAAGAGCGTGGCCGTCGGCCCCGACGGCGCGGTCTATTTCTCGATCGGTTCGACGGCCAACATCTCGCCGCAGGACCGCACGGCGAGCCCGCCCAGGGCGACGATCATGCGGATCCCGCCCGGCGGCGGCCCAGCCGAGCCGTTCTCGACGGGCGTGCGCAACGGAACAGGCCTGGCCGTCGCGCCGGACGGCTCGTTGTGGACCGCGGTCAACAATCGCGACAACACGCCCGACCCGGACGGCCAGGTCGACGTCGGCTATGTCAACGACCATCCGCCGGAGTCGCTGGCGCGTTTGACTCCCGGACGCGAATTGGGTTGGCCCTATTGCAATCCCGACGGAGGACCGGCCAACCTGCCGTTCGTCCGCGACATGTCGACCAACAAGGACGGATCCTTAATGGACTGCCGGGCCCTGCCGCCGGTTGAGCAGAGCATGGGCGCCCATTCGGCGCCGTTAGGTCTGGCATTTACGACGGGTGTGTTGCCGGGGCCGTACGCCGACGGCGCGCTGGTCGGCATCCACGGTTCGTGGAACCGCAAGCCGCCGCGGGCCCCGGAGGTGTCCTTCTTTCCCTGGCGGGATGGCGCGTTAGGCGACCAGCAGACTCTGGTCGGGGGCTTCCAGGCCGAGGACGGGTCCCGATGGGGCCGCCCGGTTGCGGCGGTCGTCGGGCCGGACGGCGCGGTGTACGTCAGCGACGACGACGCGGGGGCGATTTACCGGTTGGCCCCGCCCGGGCGATAGCGGAGCTTGTCCGCGGCTCCCACAGACGACTCGACTGCTACCTTTCTCCTCGAACTTGCCGCCAAGGAGGACCGATGGCTACCGCACTGACCGGCATTCAGCAGAAGCTGCTGCGCATCGGCGAGTCAGCGCGCGCTGTGAAGCGACTCGCCGAATCAGGCATCCTCGACGTGCGAGACCTGAAGTCGACGGTTCAAGCTGCGAAGCTTTCCGGCGTCTACGGTCCGCAGGCGACCATGACGATCCTGGCCGGCCGCAAGTATGCGACGTTGCCGGCGATCGTCGACGAGCGCGGGGCGTTGACGTACGAGCAGGTCGACCACCAGTCCTGGGCGCTGGCTCATGGTTTGAAGTCTCGTGGCGTCGCGGCGGGCTCCGTCGTGGGGTTACTGTGTCGCGACCACCGCGGCCTGGTCATCGCGATGGCCGCGTGCGGCAAACTCGGAGCCCGCCTCGTGCTGATGAACACCGGATTCGCCAAGCCGCAGTTCGCCGAAGTGTGCCAGCGCGAGGGTGTGAGTGTGGTGCTGCACGACAGCGAGTTCCTCGGGCTGCTCGACGCCCTGCCTCCCGAGCTGCCGAGGGTGCTGGTCTGGGTCGACCAGGGCGCCGAGGTGCCGACGGGTGCGCAGACCCTCGATGACATCGTCGCGGCGAACCGCACCGATCCCCTGCCGCCACCGGCTAAATCGGGTGGGTCCGTGATTCTCACCAGCGGCACCACCGGCCTACCCAAGGGCGCGCCCCGCGACTCGGTCAATCCCCTCGCGACGGCACAGATCATCGACCGAATTCCTTTCCCGCGCAAGGGAACCATGGTCATCGTTTCGCCGATTTTTCACAGCACCGGATGGGCCACGTACACCGTGGGCGCCGCGCTGGGCAACAAGGTGGTCACCGCCAGGCGGTTCAAGCCGGAGCTCACGCTCAAGCTCATCGCCGAGCACCGGGCCGACATGCTGGTCGCGGTCCCGACGATGCTGCACAGGATGGTCGAACTCCCGCCCGACGTCATCGCGCAGCACGACACCTCGTCTTTGAAGGTGATCCTGGTTGCCGGCTCGGCGCTGAGCCCCGAGCTGTCGTCGCGGGCGCAGGACACCTTCGGTGACGTCCTCTACAACATGTACGGCTCGACGGAATGCGCCATCGCGACCGTCGCCACCCCAGCCGAGCTTCGCGCCGCGCCAGGCACCGCCGGCCGCGCTCCGGTGACCTGCGAGGTGGTGCTGTATGACGAACACGACCAACGCGTGACAGGCCCGAATCGTCGCGGGCGGATTTTCGTCCGCAATGGCGCCCCGTTTTCCGGCTACACCGATGGGCGCAACAAACAGATCATCGACGGCTATATGTCCAGCGGCGACATGGGCCATTTCACCGAGCAGGGCCTGCTTTTCGTCGACGGCCGCGACGACGACATGATCGTCTCGGGCGGGGAGAATGTCTTCCCGCAGGAGGTGGAGAATCTGCTCGAGGAGCGGTCAGACATCGCCGAAGTGGCGGTGGTGGGTGTCGATGACGTCGAGTTCGGAAAGCGGTTGCGCGCCTTCATCGTTTCCGAGCCGGGCGCCGCGCGGGATCCGGCGGAGATAAAGCAGTACGTGAAGAACAACCTCGCGCGCCACAAGGTGCCCCGCGACGTGGTATTCGTCGAGGAGCTACCCAGGAACGCGACCGGCAAGCTGCTACGCCGCGTCTTGGTGGAGATGGACGTCGAGCTGCCTCATTGAGCGAGTGGGGCCTGCTCGGACTGATCGACACCCGTGCTTGTGTCGCGCGGCCCGCGTGACCTCGTACCGCGGGTAGCAGCGCGAGAGCAACCTGAGGTCGATTGTCCGTCGAAGTATGCGCTGAGAAACTCGTTCTTGAAGTCACCTCGCGGGTGAACGGCGAGGATGTAGTCGAGCCGGTCCGCGTCGAGCCGGTCAAGCCCGAGACCGATGACGTCGGTGAGCACGCCGAGATTGGTGGCGGCGATCTCCGGACCATGTGTTCGGGATGCCTGGGGTGGTGTGGAGGGCGATGGCGGTCCACACGGTGTCGGCTGCGGCGCTGGAGAATCCGAGTTCGAGCAAGAATGCGCGGCCCCGATTCGCGCCATCAACCTCAAAGCGCTGCTCTACGTCCGAGAAAGGACTGTTCAGGCCGGTATCGTGAAACATCGCGGCGAGGTAGAGCAACTCGGGATCCGGGTTCAGGGCCCCGGTTCTGGGCGTGGAGCTGCGCGAAAAAGAAGACGCGGCGAGAGTGCGGGCTGGTGTCGTCACAGACGCGCCGGGTGGCCTCGGCGACCGCCGCGGTCTCAGGGATCTCCGCCCCAGCAATGACTTCGGACATCGGCTCCGCCTCTTCCGTCCACGGTTTGTCTGACGTCCATGCTGATTCAGCCAGGACCTCGCGTGCCGCCTTGTTACGGCCACAAAACCCTCAATTTGGGACTGACGGAGTTGGAGTCGGTCCGTGCGACCGCGATGCCGACGGACAATGACCCGAACGATCGGCACGAAGAAGCGGCCTTTACCTCGATGACGTGCCGCCCGGCGCGGCGGCAACCAGCACAAACACTGTGCCCCCAGTCGGACTCGAACCGACACTTGGCGGATTTTAAGTCCGGCGACAGGCATCCCCGGGTGCCCGCCGGTGTTCGCCCCGCAAAAAGGGACCAATCCCCTAATTTGCTGCTGAACAGCGGAGATAGCCCGCCAATGCCCACCCTTGTCCGTGTGCGCCCGCCAGCGGCAGGAGGGTGTTGTTGCACGTGAGTTGTGACAGCGTCGTGACACCGAGGGGTTAAGCGTGGGAGCGCGCTATGCTGATGCGGCAATCTTCATGGCATGGCGCGGGGACCGAACCCTTTTGTAATCGACCCGAAGAGGATCTGCCATGAAATCTCAATCTCAGCTCCGGAGCCGCGCACGCGCCGAAGGCTTGCGGCTCATCAACTACTCACCACGCAGTCGCTGGCACGCGCAATACGGACCTTATGCACTTGCTGACAGCACCAACTGCCTCGTGGCGTACGGGATGAGCCCTAAAGACGTCGAACGCGAGCTGCGCAGCGACTAATCCCCACCCAAGCGACAGCGGCCCACCTTCCCGGTGGGCCGCTTCTCTTATTCGTCGGCATCAAGATCAGCCAAATCTTTTTCGACTCTGTGGAGTTCCGCAGTCAGGTCTTGAAGGACATCGGCCGTACAGCGTGGGTCGTTTTCATCTATCGCCTGGATGAGCCGATCCCGAATCGCCAACAACAACTCACGTCGACCACGATCAACAGCCTTTACGACGGAGCGGATCGGGACCACATTTTCGGGACATTCTTCCGGCATGTGTCTGATAATTCCCCGCCGGTCTGCCGCAGATCAAGGACGTTGGCCCCCCAAAGCAGCTTCCAAATTTAGATCGCGCCTGGATCCCAAGGGCAGTTGGACAGCACCTGCTGCGGCAGCTCGCTACTGGGATGTCGCGCCACCCAATTGTCACGCGCCTCATGCCAGGCATAGAAAGCAGCCTCCCACGCCTGCGCCGTCCCGAACTCCCGGCCGTCGAACACCAGCAGATCGACCGTCGGTGCCGAATCGTCCACCCGCCGACGCATTACGCGATCCCTGTCGGGAAGCCGTAGACCCCGCGAACACCAACCCGGCGTTGTGGACGACGCGTCCCGGCCCGCTCGTCCTCCTCACCCGCCGGCAGCCGCAACGCGCTCACGATTCGCGCCAAAGTAATCCGCAACTGCTGCGCCGCCGTCAACGCCGGATGCGCCTTGCTGCCGTGCGGACCCTCAACCACCAGACCCTCCCGTTCAAGAATGGCGTGCAGCCCGTCGAGCTGGTCGACCGTGCGGCACGCCTCGATCAGCAGCGCCGTTTCGTGCTCTTCAAGCTCGTACTTCCCCAGCACGTCGCGCCATAGCCGGGCACCACTGCGCCCGGTACCCCTCGGCGGCGCCGGAACCTGAGACTTCGCCACCATCAACCCCTATCGGCCGAAATCGCTTGAAACACAGGCATTTTGATGGACCTCGCCCGACGATGAATTGCATTGCGGGCACACACATTGGAACCGTTTCGGGTCGCGGGGAAAGAGACGACCTGACCCGAGGTCAGGAAATGAGCCGGCATCAAAGAATTGCATTGTGCTGCAACGTTTTTCATACGTCGAAGAATCTCAGTGCGGGCGCTCTCTCGCGGGCTGCGCCGCGTCGTTTGCGTTTGCCGCGGTTGCATTCGCTGTGTTCGGGGCCGCGGTAGTGGTCGCGGTGTTCGTCGTCGTGCCCGAGATCCCAATGCTCCCAGGGTTGGATGGGTTCGTTGCAGCGCCAGCAGACGACTTGACCGGCTTCGACGATGGGCTTGAGTTTCTGGCGGGCTTTCTGATGGCGCCACCCGTAGCCACGCTGAGTCGTTGTGAGCTTGTGTCCGCGCACTTTTTCCCCCTGACGTGCTACGAGCCGCCAAGGTCGACGGCGACCGCCGATCCGGCGATCTGCTCGGCGACCCCGGTGGAGTGCAGCCACTGACCGAACTTGTGTTCACCGGAGCTTGGATCGATCAGTGATGCCGATTGCAACTGGCTCTGGAAACAGCGGAAGCTGCCGGGCGCGAACACGGTCAACTGGCCGTCGGTGGCCGCCACCGTCGGGTACAGCCGTGCCCCGTTGAACCGCACGGGCACCGATCCCAGGTCGGCGGCGTCGGTGGGTGTGGTTCCGCCGAGCAAGGCGACCGTGGCCGGGGTGCCCACGACGACCAAGGTGGCCTCGTCGCTGTAGGTTCCGGCCGCCACCGTCAGGATCGCTTGGCGCACCGCGAGTTCGAGATCGTCGCCGCCATCGCCGGGTGTTCCGGCGGCTGTTTCGACGGCGGCCACGGCAACCCCATCGAGATCCTTTGCGATGCCCCAGGCGTGCATCCGGTTGATTCCCGCCAGGTCGTCAACGACGTTGGCCAAGGACGACACTGCGGTCCACCGGCCGTACCGCAGCGCGGTCAGGCTCAGCGGGGCGATGTCGTCGTATTCACCGTGGTTGGTGGACTCGTCGACGCCAGCCGCCGCGGTTGGTCCGGTGTAGGCGGGAACCTGGGCGGTGCGCCCGGTCAGTGGGCTCACAGGTATACCGGCGAAGCGGATCAGGTGTCGCGGCTCGTTCGGCATACCTGCATGCCAGGCGCCGGCTGACCCCAGATCGGCGGCCGCGGTGACCCGCGCGCGCATCTCGACAGCTCCGAAGGGGCGGCCGTCTCGCAATGCAGCCGCATGCTGCCCAAGGTGTTCGTGGGACACCAATAAAGTTGGGACCGCTGGGGAAGCCAGGGCCGATCGGTGCTCGTCTATTGCGCGGCCGATCAGGGCACAGCGTTCCTGGGTTTCGCGCTGGGCGCGGCGTTCGTCGGCTTCGGCGGCCTCGGTCTGCTCGCGCAACTCCACGGCCCGCTTGAGCGTTTTGGCCTGGCGTAGTGACGATTCGATGATGCCCTGCTCGCGGGTCGAAATGTCTCGCTGCTGTGCGTAGCAGCGCTGCTCGATGTCCTGCACGCGCGTAACGATGACACCGAGCTGTTCGTCGAGCTCCTTAGTGGTATGGCGTGCGGCGAGTTCTTCGGGTGTGTCCATTGGTGAATGTCCTTATCTGGATAGGGATTAGCAGCGCCCCCCGCATGGGGGGATTGCTACAGGGTTTCGATGACGAGGTGCGCAATGGCGCGACCGGGCAATGGCCCGGTGAATCGCGCAGCGGTGGAACAGTGGCCCCACGGTCCCCGCTTGCCTGACAATGGCCGGGCGGCGGGTGAGCTGCCGCGTGAAAGCGATCTTACCGCGCGGCACCGACATTCCCGGCGAACCTTAATCAAGGTCATCGGGGAACGCGTCGTTAACAGCCTCGATGAGCTGCCGATGCTCGTCCAGCTCGCCTATGGCACGCAGCAGACCGATCGCCAACCCGGCGGCTTGCTGGGGCGTGTAGGCGGCGATGATTCGCGGTTCGGCGGCCGGGCCGCCCTGCGCATAGATCGGGATGAAGTCGTCGCTGTGGGCGCAAAAGATCCACGACCCGTCCTTGGCCCAGTTCCAGGCTTCGGGTGGCGGGCAGTTTGGGTGATTGGTCATCGGGATGATTCCTCTCTGTTAGGTGTTTCGGGGTCGATCCGGAATCCGCCTCTAGTTCGTTGCCGTCTGCGGGGTGCCGTGTGGTGGTCCACCGTGGACGTGTGGTCCACCCCATGTTTAAGCAGCTCAGAGGGGGTGGACGGGTGGTCCACGGGTGGACCTGTATAGGCGATGCCTTTAGGGGTGCGCACTTGGTAGATGCGCTCTTCGGCGGCCAGCTCGGTCGTGGCAGCGTCGAAGTAGTCCCGAACGTCTGACTTGAGGCTGCGCCTTAGCTGGTGGTGCGGTGTCGGATATCCGCTTTGCCTGCGCGACAGTGTTCGGAGGATGCCGTCCTTGCAGCGCTGAAGTTTCCGGTCGGAGATGATCTCTTCCCGGTCGGCCGCGGCCAACGCACGAGCGGTGTTGGCGGTGCGTGACTGTTCGATCAGCGTGCGCCGGCACCGTTCGCGGGTCCAGTTGGAAACATCCATGATGTAGCCCGCCAAGCGCCAGTCGGCGTCTCCAATGACGGTGCGGCCGTCGATCGCCATCAAGCCAGCGGCGACCTTCAACCGCGTCAGCATCAGATGCCCGTCGAGGGGATCGACCTTCGGATCTTCGCGGAGCACAGCCCGCCGATGAGCGCGGATCGCGTTCGCGGCCGCATCAGGCACCGCCAAGTCAATCGCGCTTCCGACAGCGCGCAGCCACGACGGCCGCGCGATCTTCCACTTGCCGGGATCAGCTGGCGGAGCGTCGGGGGCGTCGGGATCGCTGACAGGTAACCACACGAACCGCTGCGGTAGGCCGCCGTCGCTTGCACCGAGAAGGGCATGCGATCGCAGCGGCTGCACGCCTATGGTCAGGCACGCCCGGTAAGAGCCAGCGGCCACGACGTTTCGGGTTTCTTTGCCAGCATTGGCGAAGCCGAGTTGTTCTCCGCTGTACAACTTGCGTAACTCGGCGCTGAGGGTGGAGCCCTGGCGGCTGGCTATCGCGGCGACGGTGTCGATCTCGGCTGCGGAGAAGATCGCGGAGGTCACGGGATTCGGGTCGTCCGGTTTGGTTCCGATCGGACGGAACGTGCGGCTAACGCCTTCACCGGAACCCAGGGCCACGATGTCCACGTGCGGCAGCGAGAAGCCCTCCAAAGCCGTCGCTTCGGCTGCTCCCTTGCCGCCCCCGCTGGGTCCGACCAAGGCGACGAACAGGTTCAATGACATGCGCGAGCCCACGATCCCGGGTAGAGCGACTTCAGGCGGAATCGTGGCGATCGCTCTTGCCATCGCGGCTCCGAGCACAGCCCAAGGTCCCACCCCGCGAGCACGCGCCAGGGTAAGCACGTGTTGCAGGATCGGCCTGGCGGACCAGAAGTCGTCGATCTCGGGGTTCATCGGTCACCGCCCTGATAGTCGGCGGCAATGCGAGCCACGTCACCGCGATGCTCGGCGGCGATATAGGGCCAGATTCGCCGAAGTGCGTCCGTACCGCCGCAGGCGAACCCGCACCGAAAACCGCTCGCCCGCAGCCCGCTCGACGGCCGGTGATAGCGCCGATCGCCGGGGTAGTCGGGATCGCCGCCCTCGGTGCGCAGTGCGTGCTCACGGCGATCGCGCAGGCCAACCAACACGTCAACCCTTTGTTGACGTTCGTTGGTAGGATCGCCGGTGAGAGTGCTGGTGATGTCTGAACTCTCGGGCGTGGCGTCGGGTGTGGCTCCGGCGCCGCCGCCGTCTACAGGGGATGGTGGTCCCGCACTCCCGCTGTGACTTCGGTGGCGGTTCACGCCGTGACCGCCTTCGCTGCCGCACTGAGACGGCCCAGGTATGCCGTAATCGATTCCTCGGTAACGAAGCTGCGCCGGCCAATGTTGATCCGCGTCAGTTCTCCGCTGCCGATAAGTTCGTAGACCGTGGTGCGGCTGATTCCGCCAAGATCGTTCTGCACTGCGGGAATTGGAATGAGTCGGGGTTTGCACTGCTCTGTCGTCATGGGCTCTCCTTGAACCGCCTTGTCCGCAAGTGACAGCCCATGTTCGGGTTGTCATACGCTTGACAGTAAGAACGCCATAGAGCAATATCTAGAAAGCCACAAGAACTTTTGGTGGCATACCAGAAGACGAGAGGGTGTCCGTGCCATTCGATCTGGGAAGGGGCTCGGTCCAGATAATCGTCGATCTGTCGATCGGTAAGGCGACATATCGCCCGGATAACGACGAATACGTTGGTGCGCAGGCGATTCCGCGCAAGATCTTATTCCAATCAGGCGGCGGCCCTCAGCCCTGGCTGACGATGGGCATTGAACTAGTCGATGGCGTGCCCGAATGCACCTATCTTGAGCTCGACGCCGACGAGGCAAGTCCGGTGCGCGACAAGCACTTAAAGTTGATCCGCATCGAGCAGTGGGTTAACGCGATAGTCGCGGCATGCGCGCGCCAGGTTGAACACACGCCGGCGCCAGGCCGAGTTCGCCGAACCCTTGCCCACGGCCCTGCCACACCACAACAGATGAAATCGGTTGAGCGGTTGCAGCGGCGGCGGCGCGACCCCAATGACCGCGCACTACTCGAGCGCGTAGCCGAGCTGTACAAAGCGAACCCCGATGCGCCGAATGTCGCAATCAGTCAAGCGTTGGGTATGTCCACCCGAACGGCGGGCCGATGGGCCGCGCGGTGCAGTGAAGTGGGATTACTCTCGCCAGTCGCAAAGAAGGGCCAGAAACGGCTATGAGCAAGCGACAGCAGCTACCGCCGCAGATCCGAAAGACGGAGATCAAAGATCGCCGCACCGCCAAGGAAGTCACCCGATACCAACTCACTGTCGATGTCGCTCCCGATCCGGAGACCGGCAAGCGCCGCCAGATCCGCCGCCGATTCACGACGGAGAAGGCCGCACGCGACGAACTCGCCAAAGTACAAGGCGGCGTCACGGCAGGCACTTACGTCCACTCCAGCCGCCTGACAGTGGACCAAGCCTGCGAGGCGTGGCTGCAATCGAAGCACTCGCTGAAGCAATCCACCTTGGCCGGACACCGGTCGAAGCTGCAGGCGCTACGCGACACACTCGGCCACATCGAAGTCCAGAAGCTATCCAAGACCGATCTCGACACCCTTGTGGGTCAGTTGCGGCGCGGTGAAGTCGACGGCCATAAGAAGTGGACACCGCGAAGCGTCAACTATCTGCTGTACCTGACAACTGCCATGCTTGACGACCAGGTGAAGCAGGGCAACGTGGTGCGCAATGTCGCCCGTCTCGTGGACCGGATAGCCGGTGACCCCCAGAAGTTCCGCACGCTAACCGAAAAAGAGATGTTCGCCGTCCTCGATCACGACTGCCGTGACCGGCACGTGTGGACTTTGGCCCTCTACGGGCTACGGCGGGGCGAGATCGCCGGGCTTCGGTGGTGCAACGTGAACCTCACCGAGAAGCCGGTTGGTGAAGGTGAGGAAGCACTTCCGCCCAAGCATCTGCGCGTCAGCGAGAACCGGATCAATATCGGCAAGACGATCGTTACCGGTACCCCGAAGTCCAAAGCCAGCCGCCGGATACTGCCCCTGCCCGATGAGGTGGTGGACGTGCTGAAGACGGCGCGTAAACGCCAACTGGAGGAACGGCTGGCCTTCGGCGAAGGGTACGGACCCGGTGAACACGTCGCCTGCGACGAGACCGGCCATCCTTACCATCCCAATCTGATCTATTGGCGGTGGGGCAAGATGCTCGACGGATTGAAGATCGACCGGGTACGGCTGCATGATGCCCGTCACACCTGCGGGACATTGATGCACCTACGTGGTGTGCCCATCGCGGTGATCGCGGCGTGGTTAGGGCACGCAAGCGCAGCATTCACGCTGACGGTTTACGCGCATAGCCAAGACGATGCGCTGAAGGCCGCCGGGAGCAGTTTTAGTCGAGTTGTGACATCCGGTGACACCGAGACCGGATCATCGGGCTAGGAGAGCACCATGCACCGCGTTCACCTGCGGTTTCTGGTGCCCCCAGTCGGACTCGAACCGACACTTGGCGGATTTTAAGTCCGCTGCCTCTGCCAATTGGGCTATGGGGGCCCGGCGGCGAATCTAGCCTGCGCAGGCCAGATCTGTGACGTCGCATACCCCCGAAACGCTAGCGTGCGCGCGGGCCGCTTCCTATGTAGGATCGCGCGCCGCGCGCCCTCAGAGGCCCTAGGACCCCGTCGGTCAGATGACGCGGCCGTATCGCCCGCCAAGAGCTTGTTAAAACTGCGAGCGCCCTCGTTAAGAAGCCGTAAACGTCCGTCACCCTGCGCTTTTCGACCATAACTGTGGAGCTCGGGCTAGTTAGCGTTACGCCAACGCACAGGGGCCGGTACGCAAACACACAGGGACGACCAGGGGATTCAGCGGTCGTCATGTCTTCACATCAAAGGAGCAATAGATGTCATTTCTGACAGCAGTGCCCGCAGAATTGGCCGCCGCGGCGGCCCAGCTGGGAGCAATCGGCAGTGCACTCGCGGCGCAGAACGCAGGTGCTGCAGCCCCGACCACCGCGATCGCTCCCGCGGCCGCTGACCAGGTCTCGATCATGCAATCGGGGATCTTCACCGCTTACGGCGCGCTGTATCAGCAGATCGCCGCAGAAGCCCAGGCCTTGCAAGAGCAGTTTGTGCAGACCCTGGGCCTCAGCAGCGGCACCTACGAGTCTTCCGAGGCGGCGAACGCGGCCGCGGCCACCCTGACTGACGGTGCGTCCGCCGCCGCGGCAGCACCGGCAGCCTCTTCCCCGGTCGACGACTTCATTACCCAGGTCGCCACGCTGCTGGGTGGTCCGGTTACCAGCTTCGGCGGTCAGCCGCTTAACCCGTCGAGCAACATGGCCAACATCGCGAGCTACGAAATCGGCAACTTCGCCTCGGCCTCGTCGAACATGTTGGGTCTGACCAGCGGTGGCCTGTTCCCGGAGGGTTTCGGTGTCCCCGAGGATATCGCCGCGGACGCGGCAATCGAGGGTGCCGCGATCGAGGGCGGCCTGACCGGCGCCGGTGGCGCGGTCGGCCCGGTGGCGGCCAGCGTGGGCAACTCGACGCTGATCGGCGCGATGTCGGCCCCGCCGAGCTGGGCTGCCGGAACCACACTGGTGTCCAGCACCGCTCCCAGCGCGCTTTCCGGCGCCGGCTTCACTGCGGCCCCGGCCGCCGCAGCCGGTGGCATCTATCCCGGCGTTCCGGGCCTGGCCTCGGCCGCGCGTAACAGTGCAGGCTTCGGCGCACCGCGCTACGGCGTGAAACCCATCGTTATGCCCAAGCTGACGGCCGTCTAAGCCGACGCACCCACCAGCTACCACCAACAAGCCGACAGAAACGGGATAGAAGATGTCTTACGCAGGTTTTCCCCCTGAGATCAACTCCGGACTCATGTACAGCGGCGCGGGAGCCGGACCGCTCATGGCGGCGGCCGCGGCCTACAACAACTTGGCCGCGGAGGTGAGCACCGCGGCGGCCCAGTACGAGTCGATCATTACGACACTGACTACCGAACAGTGGACCGGCGCCGGATCGACATCAGCGGCCGCAGCTGCTCAGCAGAATGTGCAATGGTTGACCACCACGGCAACGGCCTTGGAGCAGGCCGGTATCCAGGCCGCCGCCTCCGCGGCCGCCTACGAGGCGGCATTCACCGCGACGGTGCCCCCGCCGGTGATTGCGGCCAACCGGGCTCTACTGGCCGCGCTCGTCGCCACCAACTTCCTGGGCATCAACACCCCCGCGATCATGGCGACCGAGGCGCAGTACATGGAGATGTGGGTTCAGGACGTCGTCGCGATGACGACCTACCAGGCCAGCGCAGCGGCAGCAGCGGTTCTCGAGCCGATAACTCCGGCGACACCGAGCGCCAACCCCGGCGGTGCCGGCGCCCAAGCCGCGGCTGTGGCGGCTGCCCAGGCGGTCGGACCCGCCGCGTCGCTGGGCGACATCGTCACTGGCCTGCAGTCCGAGCTGAGCAACCTCGCGCTGGGCACCTCGTCCATCGGCACCGGCCTGTGGAACGCCCTGCCGGTTCCTGTCCAGGACTTCCTCACTGCGCTGGACGGCTTCCTCGGTACGCCGTTCATCTTCAACGGCATCCAGCAGGTCGGTGTCACGGCGTCGTGGTTCATGTTCGCCGCCATCCCGAACGGCATCTTCGCCGCTCACACCATCGACGCCAACATCGCGGCCGCAGCCGCGGAGGCGGCGGCCCCGGCGGCAGCCGCGGCCGAGGGCGCGGCCGCAGGGCTGGCCAGCGAGGTGGGAGCCGCGGGCGCGGCAGCCACCCTCGGCGAGGCCTCTCTGGTCGGAAGCCTGTCGGTGCCGGCCAGCTGGGCGGGCGCCACCCCGGCGGTCGAGGCAGCAGCCGGAACGGCGTTGGCGGGCAGCGGCTGGACCGTCCCCGAGGAAGGCGCGGCTCCGGGAATGATGGCCGGCATGCCCGGCATGGCCGCAGCCGCCAAGGGCGCCGGCGCCTACGCCGGTCCGCGGTACGGCTTCAAGCCGATCGTCATGCCCAAGCAGGTCGTTGTGTGACGCCAAATAAAAAGGGGGACAAGTCACTCGTTTAGGCCATCAAATAGCCGCCTAGCCGTAGTGTCTACCGCTGGACGGCTAGGACACGCATCATCAACATCGAGATAGGAGACGAAATATGACAACGCGTTTCATGACTGACCCGCACGCCATGCGCGACATGGCGGGTCGTTTCGAGACCCACGCCCAGACCGTTGAGGACGAGGCCCGTCGCATGTGGGCGTCCTCGCAGAACATCTCCGGCGCCGGCTGGAGCGGTCTGGCCTCGGCCACCTCGCTGGACACCATGGGCCAGATGAACACGGCGTTCCGCAACATCGTCAACATGCTGCACGGCGTTCGCGACGGACTGATCCGCGACGCGAACAACTACGAGCAGCAAGAGCAAGCCTCCCAGCAGATCCTCAGCAGCTAAGCAAGGGACCTAAGAAAGGAACTTGGAAAATGACGATCAATTACCAGTTCGGCGACGTCGACGCCCACGGCGCGCTCATCCGCGCCCAGGCCGCCAACCTCGAGGCCGAGCACCAGGCCATCGTTCGCGATGTGCTGGCTGCCGGTGACTTCTGGGGCGGCGCCGGTTCGGTGGCTTGCCAGGAGTTCATCGCCCAGTTGGGCCGCAACTTCCAGGTGATCTACGAGCAGGCCAACGCCCACGGCCAGAAGGTCCAGAGCGCCGGTAACAACATGGCGCAGACGGACAGCGCAGTCGGGTCCAGCTGGGCCTGATCTACGTCTTGACCGACGGCGTGGCCGCACACCACCAGGTGTGCGGCCACGTCGTTTAAGTGCCACCTGCGCGACCCGCCCGTTGTTTGCCGACGGGCACTGTTTTGATGGTCGATGACCGCTCGCACCGCCGCCGCGGGCCTCCCCGCAGCGCATCACGCCATAAGCACACAAAGGTCGTCAGACGTCCGGGCACGGACCCCGGCGGTCACCGCGCCCCTTACACAGGGCGTAACGTGCACCGGCCAAGCCTGGTTTGCTCCGGCCTTTAACGGGCGCCGCCTCCCGGTGCGTGCCACCTCGTGCCCCAGAGCGGCTAATCCACTTGTGCTACAGCATTTTTGATGGCCACGGCCAACGCCTGCGAGCGGGGGCCGGAGGCCGCCTCATCCCGCTTGGCAGACGAATGGGTACCGTTGCCCGGTACCATTACATTTGAGATATCTATGAAGACCGTGACAACCATATGTGTGGTTGAAAGAATGGTCCAATATGACCGCAATGCAGGGATATGCGCGCAGCCAACGTCCACGCCAGGCGATCCTGGGCCAGCTGCCCCGGATCAACCGGGCTGACGGTTCACCGATCCGAGTGTTGCTGGTAGACGACGAACCCGCCCTGACCAATCTGGTCAAGATGGCGCTGCACTACGAGGGCTGGGACGTCGAGATCGCCCACAACGGGCGCGAGGCCATCGCCAAATTCGACCGAATCAATCCCGACGTGCTGGTCCTGGACATCATGCTGCCCGACGTGGACGGCTTGCAGATCCTGCAGCGGGTCCGGGAATCAGAGTCCTACACTCCCACCCTGTTCCTCACCGCACGGGACTCGGTGATGGACCGGGTCACCGGTCTCACCGCGGGCGCAGACGACTACATGACGAAGCCGTTCAGCCTCGAGGAACTGGTCGCCCGGCTACGCGGCCTGCTGCGGCGCTCCAGCCATCTGGCGCCGCCCGCCGACGAGTCCCTCAAGGTGGGCGACCTGAAACTGGACGCGGCCAGCCGTGAGGTCACCCGCGGCGGCACCCCGATGTCGCTGTCGTCGACGGAGTTCGAACTGCTCCGGTTCCTGATGCGCAACCCGCGCCGCGCGCTCAGCCGCACCGAGATCCTGGACCGCGTGTGGAACTACGACTTCGCCGGCCGCACCAGCATCGTCGACCTGTACATTTCCTACCTGAGGAAGAAGATCGACGCCGACCGAGAGCCGATGATCCACACCGTCCGTGGCATTGGATACATGCTCCGACCACCGGAATGAGCTTGGTATGACGGGGGACCGCCAGATCCCGCGATGGCTCCCCCGTTCCTTGCGCCGACAGCTTTTGCTGGGCGTTCTCACGGTGGTGACACTGGTCCTGGTGGCCGTCGGGGTCGTCTCGGTGCTGACCCTGCGTGGCTATGTCACCGCGATGAACGACGCCGAAGTCGCCGAATCCATGCATGCGTTCACGCACGCCTACGGCAGATACCGCAACGGCGAACACACCTCGGTCCATAACGGCATTCCGCCCGTCTCCCAGGCTCTGCTGGAGTTCACCGGGCAAACGCCCGGAAACCTCATCGCGGTGGTCCGCGACGGCAAAGTCGTTGCCTCAGCGGTGTTTTCCGAGGATGAACCGCGACCCGCACCATCGGACGTCGTCCGCGCCATCGAAGCACAGTCGTGGACCGACGGCCCGTCGCGTATCGAGAACCTGGGCAGCCTGGGCCCGCACCAGGTAGACAGCCGCACCGCCGGATCCGACCGTCTGGTGGTCGGCGTTTCGCTGAGTCTCGCCGATCAGATCATCGCCCGCAAACAACTCACCACCACGCTGCTGGTGGCCACCGCGCTGGTCATCACGGCCGCGCTCACCGCCTGGGTGGTGGGTTACGCCCTGCGCCCGCTGAGCCGGGTCGCGGCGACCGCCGCGGAGGTCGCCGCCATGCCACTGGCCGACGAAGACCACAAGATCAGCGTGCGGGTCCGGCGCGAAGACACCGACCCCGACAACGAGGTCGGAATCGTCGGTCACACCCTCAACAAACTTCTCGACAACGTCGACAGCGCGCTGGCACACCGTGTCGAATCCGATTTGCGCATGCGGCAATTCATCACCGACGCCAGTCACGAACTGCGCACACCGTTGGCGGCAATTCAGGGTTATGCCGAGTTGACTCGCCAGGACAGCTCGGCGCTGCCGCCGACCACCGAATACGCCCTGGCGCGCATCGAGTCCGAGGCGCGGCGAATGGCGTCGCTGGTCGACGAGTTGCTGCTGCTCTCCCGCCTCGGCGAAGGTCAGGATCTGCAGTCCGAAGACCTGGACTTCACCAACCTGGTGATGAACGCGGTCAACGACGCGGCAGTCGCGGCGCCCACGCATCAGTGGGTCAAAAAGCTGCCGGATCAACCGGTGTGGGTCACCGGAGACCACGCCCGACTCCATCAGGCCGTCAGCAACCTGCTCACCAACGCCTGGGTACACACTCCCCCGGACGTCACGGTGACCACGGGCATCACCTGTCACAATTCCCCAATCCCCGACGGTCCGAGCGCGCCCTACGTGGAATTGACGGTGACTGACGACGGACCCGACATCGACCCCGACGTCCTACCGAGGTTGTTCGAGCGCTTCGTGCGGGCCGACAAGGCCCGCTCCAACGGCGCCGGCCACGGGCTTGGTCTGGCGATCGTCAACTCGATCGTCAAGGCGCACGGAGGGACGGTCTGCGCCGAATCCGCGAACGGAGAAACGGTCTTTCGCGTCCGAATCCCGATGATCAAACGTCCGGCGTCGTCCTAGCCGAGGCCTGCGGCCGACGGGCGTGACCACTCCCCCAGCCGGTCGTAGGCCTCCCACCAGATCGCTTCATGCTGCACTGCGCAGATATCGCCGCACGCCAGCCGATGGTCGGCGTCAGTCAGTATGTCGACCAGTGCCCGCCAATACGTGTAACGGCATAGCTCCTGCACATCAACACTTTTGGGCATCACCACGACGGTCATCGACCTGACCGGCACGCGGGCGGGGCCACCCCGAACCAACAGCACCGCACCGGTGCCGACGTAGACGGCCGCCGCGGTCGCCAGCACGGTGCCCGCTGACGCCAGCACATCGCCGAGCAGCATTTCCGCCAACACGATCAGCGCCGCGCCACCGATAGGCCAGCCCCGCCACAGCCTCGCCGCAAACCGGTCATTGATACCTGTGCCCGGTGGGTAGATCGTCAGTCGATAACGACGGACGCCGTACTGACCGACCACCGCGTCGAACGAGCCCCACCGGAGGCCGCCGCCGTGCAGGCGAGCACGGACCGGCCATCTCGGCGTTGTCTCGTTAATCGGTTGCAGTGGAACCGGTTCGATGACTCGGTGCCGCGTGTTGGTCATCCTTTCGATGTACTCCGGGACGACGACAATCGCTCGGTTCCGAACGGATTCCATACGGCGCAACCGCGAATCTTTACACGATCTTCCACCGGCCACCATGGCGGCCGTCACAGGTATCCCGGGGCGTAAAGAAAGCGTAAAGGCACACCCCGATGCCGTTAGGAAAGTGTCAACCAAAGGCCCTAGCTGCGAGGGCGCGGTTAGCGTCAGGCTGACCTTGCCTTTCGAGCACTGCGCCAGGGGGCTGACTCGACGAGGCCGTTTCGTATGCGATAACAGGCGCCGAACGGAGACATGATGGGCGTGTTGACATTTGCCGTGCTCACGGTGGCGGTATTCGCCGTGCTGGGCATGGTGCAGAAGTTGGTCGAGCGACTGTGAGTTACCAGAACATCGTCGGCCTGGTGCTGGCCGTCCTTCTCGCGCTGTTCATGGTTGGCGCACTGCTGTTTCCAGAGAGGTTCTAGTGGGCACCACGACCGCCGGGATCATCTTCCTCGTCGTTCTCGTCGTGGCGCTGGCGTTGGTCCACGTGCCTCTCGGCGACTACATGTACCGGGTCTACGCCTCGGACAACGACTTACGGGTCGAGTCATGGATCTACCGCCTCATCGGCGTCGATGCACGCTCGGAACAGGCGTGGGGCGCTTACGCACGAAGCGTGCTGGCATTCTCCTCGATCAGCATCCTGTTCCTGTTCGCCTTGCAGCTGGTGCAGGGCGGGTTGCCGCTGCACCTGCACGACCCCGCCACGAAGATGACGCCGGCGCTGGCCTGGAACACCGCGGTCAGCTTCGTCACCAACACCAACTGGCAGGCCTACTCCGGCGAGTCCACGCAAGGCCACCTGGTCCAGATGGCGGGCCTGACGGTCCAGAACTTCGTCTCGGCAGCCGTTGGCATGGCGGTGGCAATCGCGCTGGTGCGCGGGTTCGCCCGGACCCGCACCGGCGAACTGGGCAACTTCTGGGTCGATCTGGTGCGCGGCACCTTGCGCATCCTGCTGCCCATCGCCGTCGTCGCCGCCATCCTCCTCATCGCGGGTGGGGCCATCCAGAACTTCCACCTGCACGACCAAGTGGTGACCACCCTGGGCGGCGCCCAGCAGAGGATCACCGGCGGCCCGGTGGCCAGTCAGGAAGCCATCAAAGAGCTGGGCACCAACGGCGGTGGCTTCTATAACGCCAACTCCTCCCACCCGTTCGAGAACCCCGCCGCATGGACGAACTGGCTGGAGATCTTCCTGCTGCTGGTGGTCAGCTTCTCGCTGCCCCGCACCTTCGGACGGATGGTCGGCAGCAAGAAGCAGGGTTACGCGATTGCGGCGGTCATGACGACGCTGGCCGGCATCAGCGTGTCGCTGATGATGTGGTTCCAGCTGCAGCACCACGGCACCGTCCCGACCGCGCTCGGCGCGGCCACCGAGGGCGTCGAGCAGCGGTTCGGCGTCGCGGACTCGGCCGTCTTCGCCGATGCCACCACGCTCACCTCCACCGGCGCCGTCGACTCGTTCCACGACTCCTACACCAGCCTGGGCGGCATGATGACGATGTTCAACATGCAGCTCGGCGAGGTCGCGCCCGGTGGCACCGGTTCGGGCCTGTACGGCATGTTGATCCTCGCGTTGATCACTGTCTTCGTGGCCGGGCTGATGGTCGGCCGGACCCCGGAATACCTGGGCAAGAAAATCAATCCGCGCGAAATCAAGCTGGCCGCAAGCTATTTCCTGGTAACGCCGCTGATCGTGCTGACCGGCACCGCGATAGCCATGGCGCTGCCGGGCGAACGGGCCGGCATGCTCAACGGTGGGCCGCACGGACTCTCGGAGATCCTGTACGCATTCACCTCCGCCGCCAACAACAACGGGTCGGCCTTCGCCGGGCTCAGCGTCAACACCGACTGGTACAACACCGCACTCGGGCTGGCCATGCTGTTCGGCCGGTTCCTGCCCATCGTGGTGGTGCTCGCTCTGGCCGGGTCGCTGGCCAGACAAGGCACCACACCGGAATCGGCGGGAACCCTGCCCACCCACCGGCCACAGTTCGTCGGCATGGTCGCCGGCGTCACCTTGATCCTCGTCGCCCTTACGTTTCTGCCCATGCTCGCGCTCGGGCCCCTCGCTGAAGGAATTCATTGATGACCGCGGACACCAAGCGGATGGCGGGCGGCGTGCTCAATCCGGCGATGCTGTGGAAGTCGGCTCCGCAGGCGCTGAGCAAACTCGATCCGCGCACGCTGTGGCGCAACCCGGTGATGTTGATCGTCGAAGTCGGCGCCGTCTGGGCCACCGTGCTGGCGGTCACTGAACCGACCTGGTTCGCCTGGCTGATCGTGGTGTGGTTGTGGCTGACGGTCGTCTTCGCGAACCTCGCCGAGGCGGTCGCCGAAGGCCGTGGCAAGGCCCAGGCCGAGACATTGCGCAAGGCCAAGACCCAGACCATGGCGCGGCGCCTCACCGGCTGGACGCCCGGCTCACCCCTGGTCGAAGAAGAAGTCGCCGCCCCTCTGCTGCAACAGGGCGACATCGTCGCTGTCGAGGCGGGGCAGGTGATCCCGGGCGACGGTGACGTGGTGGAAGGCATTGCCTCCGTGGATGAGTCGGCGATCACGGGCGAGTCAGCTCCGGTGATCCGGGAGTCCGGCGGCGACCGCTCGGCGGTCACCGGCGGCACCACCGTGCTGAGCGACCGCATCATCGTCAAGATCACTCAGAAGCCCGGTGAAAGCTTCATCGACCGGATGATCGCGCTCGTCGAGGGCGCCAAACGGCAGAAAACACCGAACGAGATCGCGCTCAACATCCTGCTGGCCGCGTTGACGATCATCTTCATCTTCGCCGTCGCGACCCTGCAGCCCTTGGCGATCTACTCGAAGCTGGACAATCCGGGCGTGCCAGACACCGAGGCGCTCAACGGAAGTGGAGTCACCGGCATCGTCATGGTGTCGCTGCTGGTGTGCCTGATCCCCACCACCATCGGGGCACTGCTGTCGGCCATCGGCATCGCCGGCATGGACCGACTGGTGCAGCGCAACGTGCTGGCGATGTCCGGACGGGCGGTGGAGGCGGCCGGCGACGTGAACACCCTGCTGCTGGACAAGACCGGCACCATCACACTGGGCAACCGCCAGGCCGCCGCCTTCATCCCGGTCGACGGAGTCTCGCCGGAGGAACTGGCCGACGCCGCGCAATTGTCCAGCCTCGCCGACGAAACACCGGAAGGCCGTTCGGTCGTCGTATTCGCCAAGGAGCACTTCGGGTTACGGGCACGCACCCCGGGTGAACTCGCCCACGCACACTGGGTGACGTTCTCGGCCGCCACGCGGATGTCCGGTGTCGACGTCGACGATCACCAGTTGCGTAAGGGCGCGGCGAGTTCGGTCGCGGAATGGGTACGCACTCAGGGCGGTAAGGTGCCCAGGCAACTCGGGGAGATCGTCGACGGTGTGTCGGCAGGCGGCGGCACCCCCCTGGTCGTCGGCGAATGCCGTGGTGGCGAAGCGGCCGTCCTCGGCGTCATCCACCTCAAGGACGTCGTCAAACAGGGTATGCGCGAGCGGTTCGACGAGATGCGCCGGATGGGCATCCGCACCGTGATGATCACCGGCGATAACCCGTTGACCGCCAGCGCGATTGCCGACGAGGCCGGGGTTGACGATTTCCTCGCCGAAGCCACCCCCGAGGACAAGCTCGCGCTGATCAAGCGGGAACAGGCAGGCGGCAAGCTGGTCGCGATGACCGGTGACGGCACCAACGACGCGCCGGCGCTGGCCCAGGCCGATGTGGGTGTGGCGATGAATACCGGGACGTCGGCCGCCAAAGAGGCCGGGAACATGGTCGATCTCGACTCCGATCCCACCAAGCTGATCGAGATCGTCGAAATCGGCAAGCAACTGCTGATCACCCGCGGCGCGCTGACCACCTTCTCCATCGCCAACGACATCGCCAAGTACTTCGCGATCATTCCAGCCATGTTCGTCACCCTGTTCCCGGGCCTGGACATGTTGAACGTGATGCGCTTGCACAGCCCGGAATCGGCGATCCTGTCGGCGGTGATCTTCAACGCGATCATCATCGTGGCGCTGATCCCGCTGTCACTGCGGGGTGTGCGGTACAGGCCGAGCAGCGCGTCAAAATTGTTGAGCCGCAACCTCTATGTCTACGGACTCGGAGGGATCGTGGCCCCGTTCATCGGGATCAAGCTGATCGACCTGATCATCCAATTCGTCCCCGGGATGTCCTGACATGAAGTTCTCCAGCTTTCTTCGCGTCCATTGGGCCGCAGCGCGCGCGCTGCTGGTGCTGACCGTGATTACGGGACTGGCCTATCCATTGTTCATCTGGCTGGTCGCCCAGTTGCCGGGACTGCACGCCAAGGCCGAAGGATCTATCGTCACCGCCGGCGGTAAGCCGGTGGGCAGCCGGCTGATCGGTCAGCTGTTCACCGACTCTGCCGGAAACCCGCTGCCGCAGTACTTCCAGAGCCGCCCGTCGGCGGCAGGCAACGGATATGACCCGCTGTCCAGCGGTGCGAGCAACCTCGGACCAGAGAGCATGAGCCTGCTGAATCAGGTGTGCTCGCGCAGCGCGGCGGTGGGCAAGTTTGAACAGGTGGATGGCTCGCGGCCGTTCTGCACGGGGGATGGTGTCGGGGCGGTGCTGGCGGTGATCGGCCCCCGTGATGCCCGCGGTGGCGTCGTCCATCCCACCCGGGTGGTCAGCGTGAATGAACCGTGCGAGTCGACGTCGATGCCCTTCCTGACCAGCTATGAGGGGGTGCGAGTGGAGTGCGCCAAGAAAGGTGAGGACTACTCACTAGGCCAGATCGTGCCGATTCGCGGCGCCGCGCCCGCGGACCCCGTGGTGCCGGCCGACGCGGTGAGCGGCAGTGGCAGTGGATTGGACCCGGATATCTCGGTGGCCTACGCGGACCTTCAGGTGGCGCGGGTGGCCAGGGCCCGCCATGTGAGCCCGCAGCAGATAAGAGATGTGCTCGCTCAGTACCGCACGGGTCGGGTGCTCGGCTTCGCCGGAGAACCTTGTGTCAACGTCCTGCAGCTCAACCTGCAACTCGACCGCCGATACCCGGTCAACGGTTAGGGTCGCGGAGGATGATGGTTGACGTGACCGACGTCAACCTCGACGAGCACCGGGCCAAGCGTGGTGAGCTGCGCATCTATCTCGGCGCGGCACCGGGAGTCGGCAAAACCTACGCGATGCTCGGCGAGGCGCACCGGCGTCTGGAGCGCGGCACCGACCTGGTAGCGGCAGTCATCGAAACTCACGGACGGGCGAAAACCGCTGAGCTGCTTCAAGGCATAGAGACGATCCCGCCGCGGTTCATCGAATACCGGGGCGGCAGTTTCCCCGAACTCGACGTGCCCGGCGTGCTGGCGCGTCATCCGCACGTCGTCCTGGTCGACGAGCTTGCCCACACCAACACACCGGGCAGCAAGAACGCGAAGCGCTGGCAGGACGTCGAAGAGCTGCTCGACGCCGGCATCACGGTCATCTCCACGGTCAACATCCAGCATCTGGAGAGCTTGAACGACGTCGTCGCGCAGATCACCGGCATCGAGCAGAAAGAAACGATCCCCGATTCGATCGTCCGGCAGGCATCGCAGGTAGAGCTGATCGACATCACTCCGGAAGCGTTGCGGCGCCGTCTATCTCATGGAAACGTCTATGCGTCGGAACGCATCGATGCCGCGCTGTCCAACTACTTCCGTCCCGGGAACCTCACCGCGCTGCGGGAATTGGCGTTGCTGTGGCTGGCCGACCAGGTCGACACCGCGCTTGCCAAGTACCGCGCGGAGAACAAGATCACCGCGACTTGGGAGGCCCGCGAGCGAGTCGTGGTAGCCGTGACGGGTGGTCCGGAGTCAGAGACGTTGGTGCGCAGAGCGTCTCGAATCGCATCGAAGTCCACCGCCGAGCTGATGGTGGTTCATGTGGTGCGCGGTGACGGGCTCGCGGGCCTGTCCGAGACCCGGATGGCCAAGATCCGCGAGCTGGCGAACAGCTTGGACGCCTCCCTGCACACCGTCGTCGGTGAAGACGTACCCGGCGCCCTGCTGGATTTCGCGCGCGAGATGAATGCGACGCAGCTGGTGGTCGGCACGTCGCGGCGCCCCCGCTGGGCGCGCATCTTCGATGAGGGTATCGGCCCGGCCATCGTCGAGCATTCCGGCAAGATCGACGTGCACATGGTGACCCACGAGGAATCCAGGCGCGGGGTGCGCACCGCGTCGATTTCGCCGCGGGAGCGCCGGGTGGCGTCCTGGCTGGCGGCGGTCGTCGTGCCGTCACTGATCTGCGGCGGGACGCTGACCTGGCTGGACCGGTACCTCGACACCAGTGGCGCGAGCGCGTTGTTCTTCGTCGGAGTGCTTGTGGTCGCCTTATTCGGCGGCGTCGGCCCCGCAGTGCTATCGGGTGTGCTGTCCAGCCTGCTGCTGAACTACTTTTTGACCGCTCCGCGGCATACCTTCACGATCGCGGAGCCTTCTGCCGCCGTCACCGAGGTGGTCCTGCTGTTGATCGCGGTGGCGGTCGCGGTACTGGTCGACGGTGCGGCCAAGCGCTCGCGCGAAGCGCGTCGCGCGTCCCAGGAAGCCGAACTGCTGACGTTGTTCGCCGGGTCGGTATTGCGCGGCGCGGACCTGGACACCCTGCTGGAGCGGGTACGCGAAACCTATTCGCAGCGCGCGGTCAGTATGTTGCGCGAAGACACCGTCGACGGGCGCCCGCGCAGCCGTGTGGTCGCGTCGGTGGGCAAGGACGCCTGCGCCACAGTCGATTCCGCCGATACCGCGATCGAGGTCGGAGACGACGAGTTCTGGATGCTGCTGGGGGGCCGCAGGCTCGCCGCGCGGGATCGCCGCGTGCTCCACGCCGTGGCGACGCAGGCGGCAGGTCTGATCAAGCAACGTGAACTCGCAGACGAAGCCAGCCGCACCGAGGCGATCGTGCGGGCCGACGAGCTGCGTCGTTCCTTGTTGTCGGCGGTCAGCCACGATCTGCGTACGCCGTTGGCGGCGGCCAAGGTTGCGGTCTCGAGCCTGCGCGCCGGAGATGTCGCATTCTCCGCCGAGGACACCGCCGAACTGCTGGCCACCATCGAGGAGTCCATCGACTCGTTGACGGCACTGGTGGGCAATCTGCTCGATTCGTCGCGGTTGGCAGCAGGTGTGGTCCACCCGAATTTGCAGCGGGTGTACCTAGAGGAAGTGGTACAGCGCGCGCTGGTCAGTATCGGACGCGGTGCGACCGGCTTCTTCCGTTCTGCGATCGACCGCGTCAAAGTCGACGTCGGCGACGCGGTGGCGATGGCCGATGCCGGTCTGCTGGAACGGGTGCTGGCCAACCTGATTGACAACTCGCTGCGCTACGCGCCTGACTGCGTGGTGCGGGTGAACGCGGGCCGGGTCGGCGACCGGGTGCTGATCAATGTCATCGACGAGGGCCCCGGCGTCCCGCACGGTGCCGAGGAGCAGATATTCGAGCCGTTTCAGCGCCTCGGCGATCACGACAACACCACCGGTGTGGGACTGGGCATGTCGGTGGCACGCGGGTTCGTCGAGGCCATGGGCGGAACGATCTCGGCCGGTGATACTCCCGGCGGCGGACTTACCGTCATGGTGGAGTTGGGTGCGCCATGACGCGGGTATTGGTGATCGACGACGAGCCACACATTCTGCGGGCGTTGAAGATCAATCTGACCGTGCGGGGGTACGAGGTGACCACCGCCTCGACCGGTGCAGGGGCATTGCGCGCCGCTGCCGAGCATCCGCCTGACGTGGTGATCCTGGATCTCGGGTTGCCGGACATCTCGGGTATCGACGTGCTGGGGGGTTTGCGCGGCTGGCTGTCGGCGCCGGTGATCGTGTTGTCGGCGCGCAGTGACTCCGCGGACAAAGTGGAGGCGCTGGACGCCGGCGCCGACGACTACGTGACGAAACCCTTTGGTATGGACGAGTTTCTGGCCCGGTTGCGCGCGGCGGTGCGGCGCAACACCGCGGCCTCCGAGATCGACCAGCCGGTTATCGAGACGGCGGCATTCACCATCGATCTGGCGGCCAAGAAGGTTGTGAAGAACGGCGCGGAGGTGCACTTGACGCCGACCGAGTGGGGGATGCTGGAGGTGCTTGCCCGAAATCGCGGCAAACTGGTCGGTCGCGAGGAGCTTTTGAAGGAGGTCTGGGGTCCGGGGTATGCGACCGAAACCCATTATCTGCGGGTGTATCTGGCGCAGCTTCGGCGCAAGCTCGAGGATGATCCGTCGCATCCCCGGCATCTGCTGACCGAATCCGGCATGGGCTACCGCTTCGAGGCGTGAAGTATCGGCATCTGCGGCACCACGACGACTCCGCGCTAGTCGATCGCCGGGTCTGCTGACGCCTGTAAGTCGTTGGTGTCTACGAACACCAATGTCCCGTCGTCGAGGGCGACGGCCCAGCGCCGACTCGCGTTGACGATCTGTTGGTCACCGATGGAGACGGAGTAGCCGGCAGTTTCTGCGAAATCCTCCACGATGACCCCGCTACATTCCCTGTTACCACCGGGATAGACGCGAACGCGTTCGCCCACGCAATATTGACCGCCGTTCATACGTATAAACCTACTGTGCGAAGCCCGACGGTGTATGCATACCGCAGCGGCGTTTCGGCCCGGCGCTAAAACGGAAATGAGACAGATTTTTCTTTGCTGAGACTTTAACGAGTCAGGCGTTTCCCAGGTGCTCGTTGGCCGCCACTCCGGTGTCGTCGGAATCATCGACGGCGAAGCGCCGCTCTACCATCGGGGTTATCAATCCGGCCAGGTCCGCCGCGACGTCCTGGCCGGTCTCGGGCGGCATCGAGATGTAGCTCAGGCACAGGCGGACGATCGCCCTGGACACGACACTGGCATCGTCGTCGCGGGCGACCGGCCAGGTCTGGTCGAACACGGTCAACAGGCGGGTTGACGCGCGGCTGATGATGGGCGCGCTGTCGATCGTGACAAGTTGCAGCAGATCGGGCTTGGCGACACCGGTCAGCAGCGAGATGATCAGCGGGTCGGCCGCCGACGCGCTGAAGAACGCGTGGAAGGCCTGCAGGAGCGATTCGTAGGTACTCCCGTTGTTGGCGTCGAGACTGGCCTTGACGGAGTCGATGAGTTGGTCAGCGAGCCGCAGGGCGTAACCCTGCGCCAAGCCCTGCCGGGAGCCGAACTCGTTGTAGATCGTCTGCCGGCTGATACCGGCGGCGCGAGCCACATCCGACAAAGTGATGGCGGACCAATCGCGAGTCAACAGCAAGAGCCGCACCGCATCCAGAATCGAGTCGTGCAGCACCGGAGCGCTACCGCGCTGCAGCGCCGTAGCAGAGAGCCTCAACACAATGTCCCCTCGATTCGTGTCTATGTTGAACAAGTGACCTGACGTGAACGCCGAAAACAGGTGTGACGCGATTTGAGTAGTGAATTTAGTTTGAGCAATGTCGGCAACCTACGGTACAAGAAGGCACCGAAATCGGGGCATACCGCGGATAGCACTAACAGTTTTTTCGTCTAGACCGGTTTGCTTTTGGTGCAAAAAAGACATATGTATCTCAAGTTCGACAAACCGATTTCAATAAATTGCGCGCCGCCGATCCACCCAAGTTTCCGCGCCGGCTCGCCAGCCCATTCGCGAGCACCCGCGAAGTCGTCGCAGCATCCGGCGTTACGCGATCGACAAGACGATCCCGTCCAGGATGTCGTGCTCACTGACCACCAACTCCGTAATACCGGCACGCGAACCCAGTTCCCGTGCCAACTCCTGCACCACGATCGCACCGCCACCGATCACGTCGACCCGGCCCTCGTGCATGGGACCCAGCGCAGCACGCTGCGCCCGGGTCATACGAATCAGCCGGTCGCACACCTGCAGCAGCTCACCAAACGGCACGCGCGAAAGGTGAATTGCCGCAGCGTCATAGCGAGTCAGACCCTGCGCCAGCGCCGAAAGCGTCGTCATCGTCCCCGCCAGCCCTACCCAGGTCCGCGCACCCGCCACCGGCACCGCGCGCAAGGCGACGTCGAGCCGCTCACGCACCACTTCGCGGGCCGCCGCGACTTGATCGGCAGCCGGCGGGTCGGAGTGCAGACACCGTTCGGTCAGACGCACGCAACCGATGTCGGCCGAGTAACTCGCCACGATCTCATCGGCCGCCGTGCCGACCACGATTTCCGTCGAACCCCCGCCCAGGTCGACAACGACGAAAGGCGCACCGGCACTGTCCAACTCGCCGACCGCACCCCGGAATGACAGGCTGGCCTCCTCGGCGCCGGTGATCACCTCGGCAACCGCACCCGGAATCACCGTCCCCAGCACCTCGGCGGTCATCGCAAAGAAGACATCACGATTGGCGGCATCGCGCGTCGCCGAGGTGGCCACCATTCGCACCCGCTCGACACCGTGCAGACGAAGCAACCCGGCGTAATCGACCAGCGCCGCCCGGGTCCGGGAGATCGCCTCGGGCGCGAACTCCCCCGTCGCGTCGACACCCTGACCCAACCGGACGATGCGCATCTCGCGATGGACATCGCGCAGCCGCTCCCCCTCGACATCGGCGATCAACAACCGAATCGAGTTGGTTCCGCAGTCGATCCCAGCGAGTCGTGTCAAAGCCATTGTCTCCCAACCAAAGAAGCTGCAGCACCGGACTCGGCGGCCAGCAGCGCCAACGCCTCGTCACCGAAGGGGTTGACCCCAGGCCCCTTGGCCAGCGAGTGCGCAATCAGCACGTGCAGGCATTTGACCCGGTCCGGCATGCCACCGCCAGAGAACGCGGTGCCCAAGGGCTCGATCGCATCCCGCTCGGCCAGATAGGACTCGTGCGCGCGACGGTACGCGGTGGCCAGATCTGGATCACGACCCAGCCTTTCGGTCATGTCGCGCATGAGCCCCGTCGTTTCCAATCGGCTCGCCGCCGCGGTGAGCACCGGATGCGTCAGGTAGTACAGCGTCGGAAACGGCGTCCCGTCAGGAAGTTTCGGCGCGGTCTTCACCACTCCCGGTTCGCCGTCCAAGCACCGGTAGGCGACTTCGAGCACACCTCGAGGCTCGCGACCCAGCTGACGCGCCACCGCCTCCAGGTCCGCGGGATCAACCACCGGGCGGCGTCGGGTTGGGCGCCACCGGCGGCGCCTGCTCGGGCGCCGGGCCGGCCGCGGGCGGCAGATGCGGCGCGTCGGCGATGGTGTGCCACAACGAGGTGTACCAGGGCTCGTTCTTCACCGCGCCACCCGTCTCGGCACCCGGCTGCGGCGCCGCCGCGGCCCCGGGTGGCAGCTGGACCTGGAACGGAATGTCCCCGGGCTTGACGAAGCCGAGGCGCTCGCGTGCCTGCGCCGCGACATAGGCCGGATCGGCCAGTTGGCCCTTGCGTTGTTCCAGGTCCGCGATCTGGCGGCGTAGCGCGGCCTCGGTCGCCGACAGTTGCGCCATCTCGGTGCGTTGCGAGAAGTACGTGCGCACCGGGCCGGCGATCGTCAGCGTCAGCACACACACCACCGCGGCCAGGATGGCGGCGCGCCGAGCGGTGAAACCCAGCCGCTGATCCGACCGCTGCTCAACGGATTCGGTGAAGGACCGCTTGATGGGATCCACCACATGCTCATGCAACGAGCCGGTGGACCGGCTCTCGTCAGGAGCCGTCTGCGCCGGCTTGGAAACCGGCCTGGAAACAGGACTGGCGTAGGACTTCGACGTACCGCCGGTCCGACGCGCCCGAGCCGAATCACCCGGCTTCCCCGGCCGTGATGCCGGGGATCGCCGTTTCGGATCGGGCTTGGGAGACAAGCTACTTGGGGTCCGCTCCGTACCGGGGGAAAGCCAGGTCGCCGGCATAGCGGGCCGCATCCCCCAGCGCCTCTTCGATCCGCAGCAGCTGGTTGTATTTCGCGACCCGTTCACTGCGGGCCGGCGCACCCGTCTTGATCTGGCCGCTGCCCACCGCCACCGCCAGATCGGCGATGGTGGTGTCCTCCGTCTCGCCGCTGCGGTGGCTCATCATCGTGCGGTATCCGCTGTGGTGCGCCAGGGCGACCGCGTCCAGCGTCTCGGTCAACGTCCCGATCTGATTCACCTTGACCAGCAACGCATTTGCCGCACCGCGTTCGATGCCTTCTTCGAGGCGCTCGGGATTGGTGACGAACAGGTCGTCGCCGACGATCTGCACCCGGTCACCGATACCGGCCGTCAGCGCGGTCCAACCGTCCCAATCATCCTCCGAAAGCGGGTCTTCGATGGACACCAGCGGGTAGGAGTTGAGCAGCCCGGCGTAGAACTCAGTCATCTCATCGGCCGTCCGGGTCGAGCCCTCGAAGCTGTATCCGGTGCCCTCGGTGTAAAACTCGGTTGCCGCCACATCGAGGGCCAGCGCGACATCCACACCGAGTTTGAAGCCGGCCGACTCGATGGCGCGGCTGATCAGATCGAGGGCCGCGGTGGTGCCGGCGACGTCCGGGGCGAAACCGCCCTCGTCGCCCAGCCCAGTGGACAGCCCCTCCTTCTTCAGCACCGACTTGAGCGCGTGGTACACCTCGGCGCCCCAGCGCAGCGACTCGCTGAAGCTGGGGGCGCCGATGGGCGCCACCATGAACTCCTGGACGTCGACGCCGGTGTCGGCGTGCGCGCCACCGTTGACGATGTTCATCATCGGCACCGGCAGGATGTGGGCGTTCGGTCCGCCCAGGTACCGAAACAGGGGCAGAGCGGCGCTATCCGCCGCCGCCTTGGCGACGGCCAGCGAGATGCCGAGGATTGCATTGGCCCCCAGCCGGGACTTGTCGGGGGTGCCGTCGAGGTCGACCAGCGCCTGGTCGACCAACCGCTGGTCGTCGGCGTTCAGACCGATGACCGCGGGCCCGATCTCGTCCAGCACCGCCTGAACGGCCTTCTTCACCCCCTTGCCGCCGTACCGGTCACCGCCGTCGCGCAATTCGACTGCCTCGTGCTCACCGGTCGACGCGCCCGACGGCACCGCCGCACGGGCGAATGTTCCGTCGATCAGCGCGACCTCGACCTCGACGGTCGGGTTGCCGCGGGAATCGAGGATCTCGCGGGCTCCGACCTGCTCGATAATCGGCACTGGGTTCTCCTTTGCGCTCTTGGCTCTGTTCAGGCCCCCGGCGGTACATCTTTCTACAGCGGATGACCCGCCGCATAGGCGGTTGCCCAGTCCCGTACCGCCCGCGCGTAAACGCCGGAGTTGTTGTAGGCCCGCAACGCGTTGATCCAGCCGCGCGAAGTCGAGAGATCCTTTCCGCGCCAACACAAATAACCAGCGGCCGACAGTGCGGCGTCATCGATGTTGTCCGGGCTGGCGGTGCCGTCGTTGTTGGCGTCGACCCCGTACAGCTTCCAGGTCTCGGAGATGAACTGCATCGGCCCCATCGCACGCTCTAAGCCGTTGTCCCCGTCGAGCAGGCTGCCGTCGTTGTCGACGATGCGCAGGTTGCCGCCGCTACCGTCGAGCAGGACACCCCGGATCGGCGGCCTGACGTCACCGTTAGGAGCTATCGTCGCCCCCCGGTAGGTGCCGTTATGGCTCTCCACCTGCCCGATGCCCGCCAGCGTCGTCCAGGCGATGTGGCACTTCGGGTTCTCCACCTCGGCGACGCGCGCGGCGTAGGCGTAGGCCTCCAGCGCAACGACCGGCATCTCGAGCGCCGGAGCCCGCGCCTCGGCCCATTCCCGCAGCTGGTCGGCGGGGCGCCCGACGGCGTGGGTGTCCACCGGCGGCACCGGATCGCCGGCCGGGGGCGGTACGCCCTCCGGGATGAACAGGCTGAGTTGCCAGGTGCAACTTGACGCCAACAGCATCGCGGTCGCCCCTATCACGGCGACCGCACGCAACCAGCGTCTCGGCGACACAAACTCTCCCTGTCGATCTCCCTATCGGGGCCACTCACCCATTTCGGCCTAGCTCATCGTCCCATGAGTCGCGGGAGTCCCCCGCTCGCCGAACCGTCCAGCACACAAAAATCGCACCGGCTATCGACCCACGAACTGGCTGTTTGTGCGGCCTCTCTGAGTTGTCGCAAACCTGTGAGTCAGCGCCGTCCCTTGCGCTTTTTGGGCCGGGACTCCTTGGGTGTTTCGGGCAGGTCCCCCGGCACCTCGGAGGCGACCGCCAGGTCGTGCTCAGGCTCCGGCTCCTCGAGAGCCGGGCCGTCGGACGGCCAATGCGCCCGCCACTCCTCCTCGGTGACGAAGCCCAACGGCGTCATGTCGAGTTCTTCGGCGATACTGTCGCCGCGGCGGGTGGCGGCAATCGACTTCTCGACGCCGCGAACCATTTCGACGAAATCCAACACGGCTGCGCGCAGCGTGTTCTCCGCGTCGACATCGGCCGAGAGCGTGACCGTGGTGAGCTGGGCGGGTATGAATTCGGCGGGCAGGCCTGCCTGGCACACCCGCTGAATGACCTTCTGCGCCAGCGCCAATGCGGGCTGACCGGTGTGGACGTCGTCGAGCACCGAGTTGCGCGACTTCTGTGAGCGCTCGGCGGCCTTGGCCTCTTCCCATTTGGCCAGCTGATCCTGCAGCGAAATCTCTTCGCCGGCAAGCACTCCCGGCACCCGGTTGCCGAGTTTGCGCATCAGCGTGTCGGCGACGTCGTCGATGCTGAAGGGCAGCAACGCGGCATCCTCGGCGATGCGCGAGTGGAAAAGCACCTGCAGCAACAGGTCACCGAGTTCTTCACGCAGTTGGTCGACGTTGCCGCTGTGCACCGCGTCCAACAGCTCGTAGGTCTCTTCCAACAGGTACCGGCGCAGCGAGTCGTGAGTTTGTTCGCTTTCCCAGGGCCCGGCGGTGCGCAGTTTGTCCATCATGGCGACGGCGTCGATCAGTCGTTCGCCGCGCTGGCGTTCCGGGGCCGCGATGAGCCGGGCACCGGCGGCCAGGCGGGCGGTGACGGCGGGATGGTTGGGGTCCGACGACAACAGCACCGGCGCGTCCTCGCCGGTGTAGGCCGGGTGCGCGTCCGGCAGCGACCAGGGCACCGCGATCGGCATCTCTTCGGTGTACTGCACGGGGCCGGAAAGCAGCTCGATGGCTTCCACCGGCACCAGCGCCGGGCGCCGGGGGTCGACCAGGACGACAATCATCAGGCCCGTTCCTTCCCCGCGTTCGTCATACCAACATCTTGCTGCGGTTTCCCGGCCAGCGCAGTCACCAAATCGGCAACCATCTGCACCAGCTCGACATCGCGGATGTGCCCAGCGCCGATGCCGCCGGCACGCGGGATGGGAACCTGCACCGTCGACGTCGTCGCACGGTAGCGCCCGCCCGGGTACATGCGGGCCAGGCGAACCTGCGCGGAGTCCGGCAGCGTCAACGGGGACAGCCGAACCGTTGTCGAAACGGCACTGACCTCGGTGATGCCCGAGGCCTTGCACAGCAGCCGCAGCCGCGCCACGGCCACCAGTCGTTCGGCGGGCTCGGGCAATGGACCGTAGCGGTCCACGAGCTCTTCGATGACGGCAGCGATATCGCTGTCGGAGGTGGCGGCGGCCAGCCGGCGGTACCCCTCCAGCCGGAGCCGGTCGCTGGAGATGTAGTCCGGCGGTAGGTGCGCATCGACCGGCAGGTCGATGCGCACATCCTTGGTTTCCTCCGGCGTGGTCACCGTCTGCCCGTCGGCCGCGGCGCGGTAGGCCTCCACTGCCTCGCCGACCAGCCGGACGTACAGGTCGAAACCGACCCCGGCGACGTGCCCGGACTGCTCGACGCCGAGCACGTTGCCCGCGCCGCGGATCTCCAGGTCCTTGAGGGCGACTGCCATGCCGGCGCCCAATTCGTTGTTCTGGGCGATCGTCGCCAACCGGTCGTAGGCCGTCTCGGTCAGCGGCGCGTTCGGCGGGTAGAGGAAGTAGGCGTAGCCGCGCTCGCGACTGCGGCCCACTCGCCCGCGCAACTGATGCAGCTGGGAGAGGCCGAAGGTGTCAGCGCGCTCGACGATCAGCGTGTTGGCGTTGGAGATGTCCAGTCCGGTTTCCACGATGGTGGTGCACACCAGGATGTCGTATTCGCGGTTCCAGAACCCCTGCACGGTGCGTTCCAGCAGGTCTTCGGGCATCTGCCCGTGGGCGACGACCACGCGAGCCTCAGGAACCAGCTCGCGGACGTGGGCGGCGGCCCGGTCGATGGAGCTGACCCGATTGTGCACGTAGAAGGCCTGCCCGTCGCGCAGCAACTCGCGTCGCAAGGCGGCGGCGATCTGCTTGTCGTCGTGCGGGCCGACGTAGGTCAGCACCGGGTAGCGCTCTTCGGGCGGGGTCAGAATCGTCGACATCTCGCGGATGCCGGCCAGGCTCATCTCAAGCGTGCGCGGGATCGGCGTGGCGCTCATCGTCAGCACGTCGACGTGGCTGCGCAGCGCCTTGATGTGTTCCTTGTGCTCGACGCCGAAGCGCTGCTCCTCGTCGACGATCACCAGACCGAGGTCCTTCCAGCGCACCCCGGTCTGCAGCAGCCGGTGGGTACCGATCACCACGTCGACCGAGCCGTCGGCCATGCCGTCGATCACCTTGCGGGACTCAGCGGGGTCGGTGAAACGGGACAGCCCCTTGACCGTCACCGGGAAGCCGGCCATCCGGTCGGTGAAGGTCTGCAGATGCTGATCGGCCAGCAGCGTGGTCGGCACCAGAACGGCGACCTGCTTGCCGTCCTGAACCGCCTTGAACGCCGCCCGCACCGCGATCTCAGTCTTGCCGTAGCCGACGTCGCCGCAGATCACCCGGTCCATCGGGATCGCCTTCTCCATGTCGGACTTGACCTCGGTGATCGCGGTCAGCTGGTCCATGGTCTCGGTGAAGCCGAACGCGTCCTCCATCTCGGCCTGCCAGGGCGTGTCCGGCGCGAACGAGTGTCCCGGGCTGGCCTGCCGCTTGGCGTACAGCGCCACCAGCTCGCCGGCGATCTCACGCACCGCGCGCCGGGCTTTGGTCTTGGTGTTGGTCCAGTCGCTGCCGCCGAGTTTGCTCAGCGCCGGCGCCTGCCCGCCCACGTAGCGCGACAACTGGTCGAGTGAGTCCATCGGGACGTACAGCTTGTCGGAACCCCCACCCCTTTTGGAGGACGCGTACTCCAGCACCAGGTACTCCCGGCGGGCCCCACCTACCGTGCGTTCCACCATCTCCACGAACCGCCCGATGCCGTGCTGATCGTGAACCACCAGGTCACCGGCCTGCAGCGCCAGCGGATCGACGGTGTTGCGCCGCTTGGCAGCGAGCCGTTTGCCCTCACTGGCGGTGGCCCGGCTGCCCGTCAGGTCGGCCTCGGTGATGACGACCAGGTTGGCGCCCGCGATGACGACCCCGTCGTGCAGCGGACCGCGCAGGACGCCGACGACTCCGGACTTGGGCGTCTGGCCCGGATCCAGCATGCCGGCGGGGATGTCGGACTCAGCCAGCCTCTCGACCATGCGGTGCGCGGTCCCGGTGCCGGGGGCCACCATCGCCGCGTAGCCACCGGTGGCGACGTGCGCGCGCAGCATGGCGAAAATTCCGTCGATGTCGTGCTGGTGCCCGCGTGCCGACGGGGCGGACCTGATGTCGAGTTCGAGCGCCGACTCATCGGACAGCTGGCTCAGCGTCCACCACGGATGGCCGGCGGCGCGGGCCGCCTCCCGCGCCTCGTCGAGTTCGGCGAAGCCCGAGCCGCCCAGCTGTTCGACGTCGACCGGCGCATCGGTGCCCAGGGCCGCGACCGACCAGGACGCTTCCAGGAACTCCCGGCCCGTCTTGATCAGGTCGGCGGCGCGGGTCCGCACCTTTTCCGGATCGCAGATGAGCACCGGGGTTCCCTCGGCCAGCTGATCGGTGAGCAGCGTGTGGGTACCGTCGTTCGAGGGTTGCAACACCGATTGCAGCGCCTCCATGCCGTCGACCGGGATGCCTTCGGCCAGCTTGGCCAGCATGTCGATGATGCTGCCGGTGACCGTGTTCTCCGATGCCGGATGTTTACCGGCCAGCTCGGCGGCGCGGGCCCGGACGTCGTCGGTGAGCAGCAGCTCGCGGCAGGCGACGGCTACCAGCGTGTCGACGGCGATCTCCGGGATCGAGCGCTGGTCGGCGACCGAGAACATCCGCATCTCGGTGATCTCGTCACCCCAGAATTCGATGCGCACGGGGTGCTCGGCGGTCGGGGCGAAGATGTCCAGAATGCCGCCGCGCACGGCGAACTCACCGCGCCGTCCGACCATGTCGACGCGCGTATAGGCCAGATCGACCAGGCGTTGGACGAGGTCCTCGAACGGAATCTCATCGCCGACCGTGAGGGTCAGCGGCTCCTGGCGGCCGAGCTGCGGCGCCATCGGCTGCAGCAGGGAACGGACCGCGGTCACCACGACGCGCAGCGGTGGGCCCAGCCGGGCATCGTCGGGATGGGCCAACCGGCGCAGCACCATCATCCGGGTGCCCACGGTGTCGATGCCGGGCGAAAGCCGCTCATGCGGCAGCGTCTCCCAGGACGGAAAAACCGCAACCGCGTCGCCGAGCACGCCGCGCAGTTCGGCGCTCAAGTCGTCGGCTTCCCGACCAGTGGCGGTGACCACCAGCAGCGGCCCCTGCCGGGCCAGCGCAGCAGCGACGTAGAGGCGCGCGCTCGCGGGCCCGACCAGCGGCAATTGTTCAGGTCGATCGGAGGCGCGCTCGATCAGCTGTTGAAATGTCGGCGCGGTGAGCGCCAATTCGACGAGCCCCGCGATCGGGGTATCTGGGCTCGCAGTCCCCGGTGCGGTCATGGTGTGCACCATTCTAGGGCGCTGCAATTCGTCAATATTGAGCCCGGTTCCGTCAAAAAAGCGTTAGGGAAGCACCGCTCGTGCCGGCATCGGCGCAGTTTAAAGGCATGACACTGCTGCACATGCTGCCCTTGGCCGGCCGGGCAGCCCCGCGACTTCTGGGCCGTGCAATCGAGCCTGCGACCGCCATTTGTGACGAAGCTGACTTCCGGGATCGGGCCCGCGGCGGCCGTCGAGCCTTCCGCGATGTCGAGATGGTCTACCCGGGAAAGTCGCTTTCGGCCGCGGCGGTGGCCCGCTGGGTGCGCGACAAAAGGCTCGGCGTCGACGTCTGCTCGTCCGGAGAACTGGCGGTCGCCCTATCCAGTGGAATCGACCCAGCCCACGTCATCGTGCACGTGAACGCGATGTCCCTTGACGAGCTGGGCGGCGCGGCGGCCGCCGGCGTGGGCCGCATCGTTGTCGACGACCCGCTGGAAGTCGGCTACCTGGCCAATCTGGTGCGACACCAACGCGTGCTCATCCAGGTCATTCCGGATGTCGACATCCACGGGCAACGCGGTGCTGGGATCAGTGACCAGGAGTTCGGGTTCACTCTGGGTGGCAATCACGCCGCCGACGGGGTCCGGTGGGTGCTCGCGCACCGCACTCTCGACCTGGTCGGGATGCACTGCCATATCGCCGACCCGGCCTTGTGCGGAGAAGCGATTCGGCGGATGGTCGCCGCGATGGCCGACGTACGCGCCCATCACGGCGTCATCCTCACCGAACTGAGCCTCGGCGGTGTGCGTTGCGGCGATCCCCGCGAGCTGGCCGGGATCATCGAGGATGCGCTCGACGACGGCTGCGCGGCCGAGCATTTCCCCCGGCCCGCCGTCGTCGTCGAGACGCCGGCAGGTGATTACCAGGGCATCGTGGCCCAGGAGTAGAAAGCTCCGGTGCCTACGTCGTGGACGCCGTAGGAGTCCCAGTAATAGTCGTGGCAGACGCTGCCGTCCCACGGCACCGGGCGTCCCGCCGGGTTGGGGTCACCGGGGCACCAGGTGGTGCAGGCCTGCAGACGCGGGCAGTTTCCTTGCTCGGCGTGCGCGGGCGGCGAGAGCATCAAGCCCACGGAAACCAGCAGGGTGATCGCGAGACCGATCAGAGCGTTGGACAGCGCGGGTAGCAGGGAACGCATGATGAGCCTTTCGTTCGGGTTCTGGTGCATAAGTGCACACGGCTCGGGCTGCTACCGATCACAACAGTTGACGCTTGCGAAGTTCTTGCCCCGCGCTGCTACTCGTCCTGCAACTGCGGGTCGGCCTCCAGGTGGGTAAGGCCATTCCACATCAGGTTGACCAGGTGCGCGGCCACAACTTCCTTTTTGGGCTCCCGGGTGTCCAGCCACCATTGGGCCGTCATCGACACCGAACCCACCAGTGCCTGGGCGTACAGCGGCGCCAGGTCGGGATCCAGTCCGCGGCGGGCGAAGTCCCCGGCGAGGATGGAGCTGACCTGGCTGACGGCGTCGTTGAGCAGGCTGGAGTAGGTGCCCGAGCTGATCGCCGCGGGCGAGTCGCGAAGCATGATGCGGAACCCGTCGGTGCGTTCCTCGACGTAGGTGAGCAATGCCAGCGCGACCCGCTCGACGCGCACCCGGGACCGGTTGTTGGTCAGCGACGAGGTGATGCCGTCCAGCAATGCCGACATCTCCCGGTCCACGACGACGGCGTAGAGGCCTTCCTTGCCGCCGAAATGCTCGTAGACGACGGGCTTCGAGACGTTGGCGCGCTGGGCGATCTCCTCGATCGATGTGCCTTCGTAGCCACGTTCGGCGAACAGGGAGCGGGCGATGCCGATGAGTTGGCGCCGGCGCTCGCTACCGGTCATCCGGGCGCGCGGCGCCCGCACTTCTTTGTCCGGGCCCTTATCCGGTTGCGCCACGTGCTCAGGGTATCGGGGTGCTGACCGATCGAGTGTGCGCTCAGCGCGTTGCGTGTGCGCCTACGGTGCTGATTCGGCGCTAGGGCCGCAGTGGTCTCACAGTCAAAGCGGTGAACGCACACTCAGCGCGGCAGACTAAAGTCTCAGAAGCGATCCGTCGTGGTGTAATCGGCAGCACCTCTGATTTTGGTTCAGATAGTTCAGGTTCGAGTCCTGGCGACGGAGCTCTGCTTATATGCCGCTTTTTTGCCGCGAGCGTGCACTCAATGCCACTCTTAACGGCGTGTCGGCGTGCAAGTGTGCACGCTCGCCAGGCGAAACTTGAGGAGAGTTGATGAGTTTTCGTGGTGACACCGCGGTTCTGGTCCTCGCGGCCGGGCCCGGCACCCGGATGCGGTCAGACACCCCCAAAGTGCTGCACGCCCTCGGCGGCCGCAGCATGCTCTCCCATTCCCTGCACGCGATGACCAAACTTGCCCCTCAGCATCTCGTCGTTGTGCTGGGCCACGACCACGAGCGCATCTCGCCGCTGGTCGCCGAGCTGGCCGACAGCCTCGGCCGCACCATCGACGTCGCCCTGCAGGACAAGCCGCAGGGAACCGGCCATGCGGTGTTGTGCGGCCTGTCCGCGCTGCCTGAGGACTACGCCGGGATCGTCGTCGTCGCCGCGGGTGACACCCCGTTGCTGGACGCCGACACCCTGGCCGACCTCATCGCCACCCACAGATCCGCCGGGGCGGCGGTCACCGTGCTCACCACCACACTCGATGATCCACACGGCTACGGCCGCATCCTGCGCACCCAGGACAACGAGGTGATGGCCATCGTCGAGCAGACCGACGCGACGCCCTCCCAGCGCGGGATCCGCGAGGTCAACACCGGCGTCTACGCCTTCGACATCGCGGCGCTGAAGTCCGCGCTGAGCCGGCTCAGCTCCAACAACGCCCAGCAGGAGCTCTATCTCACCGACGTCATCGCGATCCTGCGCCGCGACGGCCACACCGTCAGCGCCCAGCACATCGACGACAGTGCCGTGGTCGCGGGCGTCAACAATCGGGTCCAGCTTGCCGAGCTGGGCGCGGAGCTCAACCGCCGGATCGTGGCGGCTCACCAGCTGGCCGGCGTCACCGTGATCGATCCGGCGACGACCTGGATCGACGTCGACGTGACCATCGGCCGCGACACGGTGATCCACCCGGGCACGCAGCTACTGGGCCGCACTCAGATCGGCGGCCACTGCACCGTCGGGCCCGACACCACGCTGAACGACGTGAGCGTCGGCGACAACGCCACCGTCTGCCGCACGCACGGCGCGTCGGCGACCATCGGCGGCGGCGCCACGGTCGGCCCCTTCACCTTCCTGCGGCCCGGAACCGTGCTGGGCGCCGAAGGCAAGCTGGGCGCTTTCGTCGAGACCAAGAACGCCACGATCGGCGCCGGAACCAAGGTGCCGCACCTGACCTACGTCGGCGACGCCGACATCGGCGAACACAGCAACATCGGGGCGTCCAGCGTGTTCGTCAACTACGACGGCACCAACAAGAGCCGCACCACCATCGGCTCGCACGTGCGCACCGGCTCGGACACCATGTTCGTCGCCCCGGTGACCGTCGGCGACGGCGCCTACACCGGAGCCGGGACCGTCGTACGCGAGGACGTCCCGCCGGGCGCCCTGGCGGTCTCGGCCGGTCCGCAGCGCAACATCGAGAATTGGGTACAGCGCAAGCGGCCCGGCACAGCGGCGGCCGAAGCGGCTGACCGGGCCACCCGCGACTCCGCAGCCAGTGAGACACCGTGATTTCGTCTTCCGGTAACCCGGCTACGATGGGGCGTTCCTTTTCTTTCGATCCCGACACGGCGAGGGCAGCCCGGTGAGCCACGACTGGACCGATAACCGCAAAAATCTGATGCTCTTCAGCGGCCGGGCCCACCCGGAGCTGGCCGAGCAGGTAGCCAAAGAACTCGACGTCCACGTCACCGCGCAGACGGCCCGGGATTTCGCCAACGGCGAGATCTTCGTGCGGTTCCAGGAGTCGGTCCGCGGCTGCGACGCATTCGTGCTGCAGTCCTGCCCGATGCCGGTGAACCAGTGGCTCATGGAGCAGCTGATCATGATCGACGCGCTCAAGCGGGGCAGCGCCAAGCGGATCACCGCGGTCATGCCCTTCTACCCCTACGCCCGCCAGGACAAGAAGCACCGCGGCCGTGAACCGATCTCGGCGCGCCTGGTGGCCGACCTGCTCAAGACCGCCGGCGCCGACCGGATCGTGACCGTCGACCTGCACACCGATCAGATCCAGGGCTTCTTCGACGGGCCCGTGGACCACATGCGCGGCCAGAACCTGCTGACCGGATACATCCGGGACAACTACCCCGACGGCAACATGGTCGTGGTCTCCCCCGACTCCGGCCGGGTGCGCATCGCCGAGAAGTGGGCCGACGCGCTGGGCGGCGTGCCGCTGGCCTTCATCCACAAGACCCGCGACCCGCGGGTGCCCAACCAGGTGGTGTCCAACCGCGTGGTCGGCGAGGTGGCCGGGCGCACCTGTGTGCTGATCGACGACATGATCGACACCGGTGGAACGATCGCCGGCGCCGTGAAGCTGTTGCACAACGACGGCGCCAAGGACGTGATTATCGCGGCCACCCATGGCGTGCTGTCGGACCCGGCCGCCGAACGACTGGCCTCCTGCGGCGCCCGCGAAGTGATCGTGACGAACACCCTGCCCATCGGTGAGGAGAAGCGTTTCCCACAGCTCACCGTGCTGTCCATCGCGCCGCTGCTGGCCAGCACCATCCGCGCGGTCTTCGAAAACGGCTCGGTCACAGGACTGTTCGACGGGGACGCCTAGATGGGTGGGGCCGTCATCTATCACAACCCCAGATGCAGCACATCCCGCAAGACGCTGGAGTTGTTGCGAGACAACGGCATTGAGCCGGACGTCGTTCAGTACCTGAAGACGCCGCCGTCCAGGGACGAGTTGGTGCGCATGATCCGCGACGCGGGTATCGAGGTGCGGGCCGCGGTGCGCAAACGCGAATCGCTCTACACCGAACTGAACCTCGCCGATGCCAGCGATGACGAACTGCTCGACGCCATGGCGGCCCACCCGATATTGATCGAACGGCCATTCGTGGTGACTGCGAAAGGCACCCGGTTGGCTCGGCCGATCGACGGGGTGCGCGAGATTCTGTGACTGTGAAGGCGATACGCGCGTGCGTGGCTTTTGTCGCGATGGCCACGTTGACGCTCACGGCTGCGTGCGGACCTAAAGCTGCTGATTACCAGTCGATCTGGACGACACCGTCGCCGGCGCCCAGTACCTCACCGAAACCCACCGAGCCTCCGGTTCCGCTGTCGAAGTATTTGGAAGGCGAAGGCGTCCTGGGCGATCCGGTGCTGCCCAGCGACCTGACCGACATGGTCGTGTCGATCCCGACGCCACCGGGCTGGAAACCGCGCGCCGTCGACTCGAAGACCAGCCCGAAAGCGGTGATGATCTCCAAAGGCGACAGCTATCCGGCAGCGATGCTGGTGGTGTTCAAGCTGCGTGGCGAATTCAATCCCACCGAGGCGATCAAGCACGCCAACACCGACCTGCCGGACAGTTTCCACCAACTCGACGCCTCGACCGCCGACTACAACGGCTTCCCGTCGTCGATGGTCCAGGGCACGTACGAGCTGAAGGGCGCGCGGATGCGCAGCTGGAACCGGGTGGTGATGCCGACCGGCCCAGCGCCGGACAACCAGCGTTACCTGGTGCAATTGATCATCACCAGCCTGGCCGAACAGGCCGTCTCGGAGAGCAACGATGTCGAGACGATCATCCGGGGGTTCGTGGTCGCCCGGAAATAGCCGCGAGCAGACGCAAAGTCGCCCACTTCAAGCTGAAAATGTGCGACCTTGCGTCTGCTCGCCAGATCAGGCGTGCCGCAACACTTCCTGCACCAGCTGCACGCGGGAAGTCAGGCCGAGTTTGGCGTAGGCGTGCCGGAGGTGGCTCTGCACCGTACGGGGTGACACGAACAACCGCGCGCCGATGTCCTTGTTGCCCAGACCTTCTGCGACCAACCGCGCCACGTCGAGCTCCATCGGGGTGAGCGCGCCCCAGCCGCTGGCGGGACGCTTCCGTTCGCCGCGTCCCCGCTGGGCGTACCCGATCGCTTCCTCGATGGACAGCGCCGCGCCGTCGGCCCATGCATCCTCGAATGCGTTGTCCCCCAATGCCTCACGAACGGCGGCAACGGCGGCCTGGTAGCCGGCTTGATACATCGGATAGCGGGCGTGCCCCTTGCGCTGTCGAATACCGTGCACCGCGCCCAGCAGGCGAGCCGCATACGCGGCGTTGCCTTCGTCGGCCGCAAGACGTGCCAGGCATTCCAGGGTGTCGGCCACCTTCATGTATCCCTGCGTCTGGGCCGCTATCGTCAGCGCGTCGTGGACGTCGCGCTCGGCCTGTTCGGGCTCGCCCTGGGCAGCTGCGATAAAAGCGCGCACGGTCAGCGCGGTCATCTTGAAAATGCCCGGCACCATGGCGATGCACTCGTCGGCCCAGTGTCGTGCGGCGACGAGATCACCGCATGCGAGAAGCGCCTCCGCCAGCGGGGCGACGCTGCGGGTGAACGCTTCGCGGTCTGGAACGCTGTGCCGCAAGGCTTCCTGGGCTGCCTGCCTGGCCGCCTCGGCGTCACCGCCGGCCAGGGCGGCGTGCGCAATCGCCCCGTTCACCGTGTCCTCGGTCATCCCACCCACACTGTCCGAGGCGGCCACCGCGGCCAGCGCGGCGGAATGTGCGGCAGCGACCTGCCCGTTGAACGCCAGGGTTCCGCTGAGGCAGACCTGCCCGAAGATCGTGGCCGACGGGTCGGCCGCAGCTTCGGCCTCCGCGACCACTGAGCGAAGAACTTCGATGGCCTCGTCGAGGTCTCCGTGGAACCACAACCCGCATCCCAGCCAGGCCCGGTTGTTTCGCGAGAAGAAGCCGTCGCCCAGTGCATCGGCGAGATCACGTCCCGCTTCGGCCGCCGCGATGGCCGCCAGCGGTTCTCCGGCGACGACCGCCGCGGTCGCCTGATAGCTGAAGATCGGCATGAGGCTCCACTCTTCGCCTACGGCGCGAGCCAATTCGATCGCTTCGGTGAAGTGGGCCTGTGCGACCTCGGCGTTGTAGAAAGTCGCAGTGCCGCACGCACCGAGCGCCCGGGCCAGCAGCGCCGGGTCGTCGAGTTTGCGGGCAACCTCGAGCGCCTCCTGTGCCAGGTCAGTGTGGCCGTGTGCGCCCGCCCAGCCCGCGATCGCGCACTGGTCGGCAACAGCGCGCACCCAGACACCAGGCGCAATTTCCTCCGGCCGACCGTCGGTCAGGACCGCGTCGAACGCCGCCAGCGCTTCCCGGAAGATTCCGGTGCGAAGCCAGAATTCCTGCAATGATGACGCCAGACGTAATGCCGATTCGCGGTCGCCACTGTCCAGGCTCCACGCGAATGCCGCTCGCAGATTGTCGCTTTCGGCCCGCGCCCAAGCCAAGAGCCGCTCCACGCCGGCGAGGCCCTGCGACGCCAATTCCGTTGCCGTTGAGGTGTAGTAGTCACGGTGCCGGGTGCGTGTCTCCTCGGCCTCACCCGACTCACCCAGTTTTTCCTGCGCGTACTGACGCACCGTCTCCAGCAACGAATACCGCATCCCGCCATCAGTGTTTGTCTCGGCGCTTGTTTCGAGGGCTACCACCAGTGACTTGTCCACCAACAGGCTGAGCTGGTCCAGAAGTTGATAGCTCTCCATTTCAGTGCAGGCACCGATCGCCTGGGCGGCCTCGAGATCGAACCCCCCGGTGAACACGGCAAGCCGCCGGAACAGGACCCGTTCCGGATCGGTCAGGAGCGCATGGGACCAATCCACCGATGCCCGCAATGTCTGCTGCCGTCGTACCGCGGTGCGCGCACCGCCGGTCAGCAGCCGGAACCTGTCATGGAGCGAGCTGCCGATCTGTTGCAAAGACAGTGCCCGGATGCGTGCGGCGGCAAGCTCGATCGCCAGCGGCATACCGTCGAGGCGCTCGCAGATCTCTCTGATTAGCGCCGTATTTCCGTCATTGACAACGAAATCCGGACGAGCTTGACGAGCACGGTCGGCAAACAATTCGACGGCTTCACCGGCAAGCGAAAGGGACGGCACGCGCCAGGTCAGCTCCCCGGGCACACCGAGCGGCTCCCGGCTGGTGGAAAGAATCGTCAGCTGCGGGCAGCAACCCAGCAACTCGACCACCATGTCTCCGCAGGCGTCGAGAAGGTGCTCGCAGTTGTCCAGCACCAACAACATGGATTTCTCGCCGAGGAACCGAACCAGTAACTCCATAGTGGAGCGCCCGGGTTGATCGGGCAGCCCCAGAGTGCGTGCAACCGTCAACGGCGCAACGGCGGCATTCGTGATCGGCGCCAGGTCCACATACCGGATGCCGGCCGGGAATTCGGGATTCAGCAGCGAGGAGACCTCGACAGCCAGCCGCGTCTTGCCGACCCCGCCGGCCCCGGTCAGGGTCACCAGCCGGTTGCTGATGACCAGCTGCCGCACGTCCGACATCTGCGCCTGACGCCCGACGAAACTGGTCAGCTGCGCCGGAAGGTTGTGCGTCGCGATCTCCGTGCGTACCCGCAGCGGCGGAAAGTCGTTGCGCAGATCCGGATGACACAGCTGCATCACCCGCTCCGGACGCGGCACACCCCGCAACGGATAGCTACCCAGATCGGTAAGCCACACCCCGTCGGGCAACCGATCCACCACCAACGATTCGGTCACCCCCGACAACACCGTCTGCCCACCATGGGCCAGATCACGAATCCGGGCCGTTCGGTTGATCGTCGGGCCCGCGTAGTTCCCCTCATCACGCAACTGAATCTCACCGGTATGCAACCCGATCCGAATCCGGATCGGCGCCAGCGGCGCCCGCTGCAACGCCACCGCACACGCCACCGCATCCGAGGCCCGCGCGAACGCGGCCACAAAACTGTCACCCTCACCCTGCTCCACCGGACGCACCCCGCCATAGGCGGCCACCGCCTCGTCCACCGTCCGGTTCAACAACCCCAGCGCAGCCGTCATCTGCTCAGGTTGGCTCTCCCACAACGCCGTCGAACCCTCGACGTCAGCCAACAGCAACGTCACTGTCCCCGTCGGCAACAACTCGCTCACACCCAACTCACCCCAGGTCAGCGCCGGCATCTCCGCATGTTGGCTCATGCTAGCCAGCATCACGCCCGGCGCCGCCCACTACATCCGCCAGAAGGCGCAATTCCGGGGCGGAACGATTCAGGGGGTGGGCCGCAGAGCGATCACCGGAATCGGCCGCGATGTTTTCTTCTGGTACTCGACATAACGGTTGGCGTTGTTCTTGTTGACGATCTTCCACAGCCGCGCGTAGTCGAGACTGTCGGGCAACACGGGGTGGGCGGTGACTGCAAAACGCCGTGAGCCGACGTTGATCTCGACATCGGGATTCGCCTTCAAATTGTGATACCAGCCGGGAGCTTTGGGATAGCCGGCTTTCGATGCCACGACCAGGTAATCGTCGCCATCCTTGGCGTAGGTCAGCGTGTTGATGCGCGCCTTACCCGTCTTGGCACCAACCGTGTGCAGGAGCAGGTTGGGTGGCATACCCGGCACCCGGTGCCCGATCCGGCCATTCGTCGCCTGATAGATCTTGTCGTGCAGACTGAGGAACTTGAACAGGACCTTCTCGGCCTTGGATGTCATCTGCCCAGTCTTGCCGAGCCACGTCGTGCTGCGCCAGATGCCGGGCCCACACCCCGTCAGGCCCGTCTGCCGCTTTCCTGGACGAGCTGGACGCGGGAGGTCAACCCGAGCTTGGCGTAGACGTGCGTGAGATGACTCTGAACGGTGCGCGGTGAAATGAACAACCGCGCGCCGATGTCTTTGTTGCCCAACCCTTCTGCGACCAGACGTACCACGTCGAGTTCCATGGGGGTCAAGGAAGCCCAGCCCGTCGCGGGACGTTTGCGCTCGCCCCGGCCGCGCTGGGCATAGGCGATGGCCTCCTCGACGGACAGAGCTGCACCTTCGGCCCATGCCACATCGAAATCCTGCTGTCCCAACGCTTCCCGGACTTTCACCACCGTGGCGTCGTAATCCGCGTGATACATCGGTAGCCGCGGTCTTTCGGTGCGCTGACGAAGATCCTGCGCCGCACCGAGAATCCGCGCCGCACCGGCGCAGTTGCCAACCTCGGCCGCCAGGCCAGCGAGGATTTCCAGAGCGTCGGCCACCCACACATATGCTCGGGTGCGGGCGGCGACAACCAGTGCCTCGTGGGCGTCTCGCTCGGCCTGGTCCGGCTCGCCCTGCGCGAGGGCGACCCGGGCCCGTCCCGCCAGGGCCGGCACCTGGTGGCAGCCCGGGGCGACGGCGACGGTGTCGTCCGCCCAGCGCCTTGCGGCCACGAGGTCACCACAACCCAAGGCTGCGTCGGTCATCGGAACGATGCTCCGGGTGAACAACTCTTTCAGCGGATAGGTATGCCGCATCGCCGCCTCGCAGGCATCTCTGGCCGCCACCGCGTCGCCACCGGCCAGGGCGGCGCCGGCCAGCGGTGCGTAGGCCGTGTCCTGGTGGAAGCCGCCCAGGGCACTCGCGACCTCGATAGCTGCCGCGGCCGCGGTGTGGGCCGACGCGACATCACCTCGCAGCGCGAGCGCCTGGCCGAGGGTGGTCAAACCGAACGTCTCCATCGCGCGATCTACTTCGGTCCGCGCGTCCTCCACCAGCGACCGCGCCACCTCGACGGCCTGACTCAATCTGCCCTGCATCCCCAGCGCAATGCTGACGAACGCCTGACAATAGCGGGACATGAACCCGTCGCCGAGCGTGTCGGCGATGGCGCGGCCTTCCTGACCGGCTGCCTCAGCTGCGATCGGATCGCCGGCGACAGTGCAGGCGAAGGACTGATACGCGCGAAGGTGACACTGCACAGACAGCTCACCCGAAGCGCGGGCCAGCTCGATCGCCTCGTTGAAGTACGTTTCGGCGCTGTAGAAATTGAGCATGCCGCAGCCCATCAGGATGCGTGCCACGAGCGCGGGGTCGTCGAGTTGACGCGCGACGGCCAGTGCCTGCTCCGCTCGCTGCAGGCTGGCCGGAACGGACGCCCAGACCGCCAGAACCGCCGCGTCGGCGACTGCGCGGACCAGGATCGCCGGCTTGATGTCGCTCGATTCGTAGAGATCGTCGGCGAGGACGGCGTCGACGGCGGCCAGCCCCTCGCGAAACCGCCCGCGCGTCAACCAGAACTGCTGCAACGACGCCGCGAGCTCCAGCGCCGTCCCGACCTGTGCCGTCTCGCGACTCCACGCGTGGGCCGCTCGCAGATTGTCTATCTCGACGTCGGCCCACTGCACCAGTGGACCTTGCGGTCCTGACGCAAGGGCGGCCGCGGTGGCGGTGTAAAAGTCGCGGTGCCGGGCGCGCACCGTCGCGGCTTCGCCTGACTCGCCGAGCTTTTCGAGTCCGTACTGACGCACCGTTTCCAGCACGCGGTACCGCATCGCGTTGTGAACTTCTTCAGCGACGACGAGCGACTTGTCGACCAGCAGCCCGAAAACATCAATCAGCTGGAAACGCTCGGCCTCGGTGTCCGCTCCCACCGCGTGCGCGGCGTCTAGGTCGAACCCGCCCATGAAAACCGCGAGGCGGCGGAAGAGGATGCGCTCAGGTTCGGTGAGCATCGCGTGCGACCAGTCCACCGACGCCCGCAGCGTCTGCTGGCGGCGCACCGCGGTACGCGCTCCCCCGGTGAGCAACCGGAACCGGTCGTGCAGGCTGTCGAAGATCTGTTGCAGCGACAGCGCCCTGATCCGCGCCGCGGCCAACTCGATTGCCAGGGGCATGCCGTCGAGACGCTCACAGATCTCTGCGATGAGCGCGGTATTGTTCTGGGCTACAACAAAATCCGGCCGGACCCGGCGGGCGCGGTCAAGGAACAGATCGACCGCCTCGTCGGCGAGCGACAATGACGGTACCCGCCAGCTCAGCTCGCCGGGCACACCCAGTTGCTCTCGACTGGTCGCCAGGATCGTCAACTGCGGACATGTGGGCAGTAACTCAACCACGAGCTGCCCGCACGCATCGAGCAGATGCTCGCAGTTGTCGAGCAGCAGCAGTACTTCCTTCGGGCTGAAGAACTGCAGCAGCAGTTCCCTCGTCGAGCGGCCCGATTGATCGGGTAATCCCAGGGTGCGCGCAACGGTCACCGGCACTACGGCGGAATTGGTAAGGGGCGCAAGGTCGATGTACCAGACACCATCGGCGAAATCAGCGGCCAGTTGCCCCGCCAGTTCCACCGCCAGTCTCGTCTTGCCCGCGCCCCCGGCGCCCGTCAGTGTCACCAACCGGTTGTCGGTGATGAGCTGACGCAAGTCCGCCAGCTGCGCGTGGCGCCCGACGAAGCGGGTCAACTGCGCCGGAAGATTATGCGACGCAACGACAGTCCGCACCCGCAGCGGCGGGAACTCGCTTTGCAGATCCGGATGACACAACTGCACCACCCGCTCAGGACGCGGCACACCCCGCAACGCATAACGGCCCAGCTCGTTCAGCCATACCCCGTCGGGCAACCGATCCATCACCAACGATTCGGTCACCCCCGACAACACCGTCTGCCCACCATGGGCCAGATCACGAATCCGGGCCGTGCGGTTGATCGTCGGGCCCGCATAGTTACCCTCGTCGCGCAGTTGAATCTCGCCGGTATGCAACCCGATCCGAATCCGGATCGGGGCCAGCGGCGCCCGCTGCAACGCCACCGCACACGCCACCGCATCCGACGCCCGCGCGAACGCGGCCACGAAACTGTCGCCCTCACCCTGCTCCACCGGCCGCACGCCGTCATACGCGGCAACCAATTCATCCACAGTCCGGTTCAACGACGCCAGGCCGGCGGCCATCGACTCGGGCTCGGTCTCCCACAGCGCAGTCGACCCCTCCACATCCGCGAGCAGCAGCGTCACCGTCCCGGTCGGCAGGAACTCGCTCACACTCAAATCACCCCAGGTCAGCGGCGGCATCTCCGCGTGTTGGCTCATGGTAGCCAGCATCACGCCCGCAACCCAGGCATTACATCCGCCAGACCGCGCAAATTGCAGCGCGCCTCCTGCGGAATTGCGCTATCGGCCGGTCAGAACTACGCGCTGCGGCGGATGGAATTTATGGGCGGTCGCCGAATAGTCGACGCCATGACGATCACCAGCGCACTCGAATGCCCCACCATCGCCTACGCCCACCTGACCGACCCGGAGGAAGCACACCGGGCGATCGCCGAAGCCCGCGCCCAAGCACCGATCGCCCTGGGCCCCTACGGTCCCGAGGTGTTGAGTCACGAGCTGACGCGAACCGTGTTGCGAGACAACCGATTCGTTACGGCCGAAGGCTTGGGACTGGGCGCGTTCGGCGTCACCTCCGGGCCGCTGTGGGACCGCGCCGTCAGCAACATCCTGGGCATGGACGGGGTCGAACACCATCGACTGCGCCGCCTCGTGTCGAAGGCGTTCTCGCCGCGGGCCGCCGACCGCTTTCGCAACCTGACCGTCGACGTCATCACCGACCTGGTCGAGCGCGTCGCGGGCCTCGGGCACTGCGATGTCGTCACCGATATCGCCAAGGGTTACCCGACGGCCATCATCTGCGCCCTGCTGGGCGCACCCGTCGAGGACTGGCACCTGTTCTCCGCCTGGACCGAGGACATCAAGAAACTGTTCGAGCCCACCGTCGCCGACGATGCCCCGGTCATCCTCGCGGCGTGGAACGAGTTGGACGCCTACCTCGAGGACCTGATCGCCCGGCGCCGCGCATCGCTGAGCGACGACCTGATCTCCGACCTCATCCGGGCCGAAGACGACGGAGACAGACTCACCCACGACGAGCTGCTCATGCTGTGCGCCACGTTGCTCGGGGCCGGCACCGATACCACCCGTAACCAACTCGCCGCGGCGGTTCAGGCCCTGGCAGCGCACCCGGCCCAGTGGGACATGGTGGCCCGTCACCCCGAGCTGGCGCTCGATGCCGTCCATGAGCTGATGCGTTACCGGCCAATCATTTTCGGCGTCATCCGGCAGGCCGCCGAGGACGTCGAACTCGCCGGGGTCCCGATAGCAGCCGGCACGATCGTGTTCGCGAACATCGCCTCGGCCAACCGCGATCCCGCGATCTACGAGGACCCGGACCGCGTGGACATCACCCGGGTAGGCCCGGTGCCGATCCTGAACTTCGGTGGCGGGGTGCACTACTGCCTGGGTGCTCATCTCGCCCGCCTAGAGCTGACGGAAGCGCTTCGGGTGATCACGTCGCGGATGCCCAATCCCCGCCTGAGCGGTCCCGTGCAATGGAAGGCGATGGCCGGCATCACCGGACCCCTCAGCGTGCCGCTTGAGTTCGACCCCGCAGACTGAGAGACATGACCAACTGGACCGCCGCGGATCTCCCCTCGTTCGCCGGACGCACCGTCATCATCACCGGCGCCAACAGCGGACTCGGCGAAGTGACCGCCCGTGAGCTGGCCGGCCGGGGTGCCAAGATCATCATGGCCGTCCGCAACACGGCCAAGGGCGAGAAAGCGGCAGCCAGCATTCGTGGCCTGGTCGAGGTACGGGCCCTCGACCTGCAGGATCTGTCGTCGGTAAGGCTGTTCGCCGACGGCGTCGAGGGCGCCGACATCCTGATCAACAACGCCGGCATCATGGCCGCCCCGTATTCACTGACCAAGGACGGCTTCGAGAGCCAGATCGGCACCAACCACCTCGGCCACTTCGCGCTGACCAACCTGCTGCTGCCGAGGCTCAGCGACCGCGTCGTGACGGTGTCCTCGATGGCACACTGGCCCGGCCGGATCGACTTGGCCGACCTGAACTACCAGCACCGCCGCTATGCGCCGTGGCTGGCCTACGCGCAGTCCAAGCTGGCCAACCTGTTGTTTACCAGCGAACTGCAACGCCGGCTCGACCAGGCCGGTTCGCCGCTGCGCTCGCCGGCCGCGCACCCGGGCTACTCGCACACGAACCTGCAGGGCGCCTCGGGGCGCAAGCTCAGCGACGCGGTCATGTCGACGGCCACTCGCATCGTGGCCACCGACGCCGACTTCGGTGCACGGCAGACGTTGTACGCCGCCTCCCAGGATGTGCCCGGCAACTCGTTCATCGGCCCGCGATTCGGTTACGTCGGCCGGACCCAGCCCGTCGGGCGCAGCCGGGCCGCCCGCGACACCAAGACCGCCGCCGCGCTGTGGGAGCTGTCCGAGCAGCTCACCGGCACTACATTTCCCCTCTGAACCCGGCCGAGCCTGGGGGCCCTCCCGCTCGCGAGCAGACGCAAAATCGCCCTGGAGCGCGCGCTCCAAGGGGATTTTGCGTCTGCTCGCGAGGGTGCGATAACCTGACCCGGCGTCACGGCGAGGGTGGTTGGTCATCAGACCAGCACCGTTATCGACGGAGACCGGCATTCTGTCGCGATCCCTGGCCGTGCCTTAGACACAGGAGCGACACATGGCTAAAGCGACAGTCAACCAACTCGCCGTCACGGTACGGAGCGAGACCGGCAAGGGCGCATCCCGCCGGGCTCGCCGCGAGGGCAAGATTCCCGCCGTCCTCTACGGCCACGGCAGCGACCCTCAGCATCTTGAGCTGCCCGGACACGACTTTGCGGCCGTGCTGCGACACTCGGGCACCAACGCGGTGCTGACCCTGGACATCGCCGGCAAGGAGCAGCTCGCGCTGACCAAGGCCATCGAGATCCACCCGATCAGGCGCACCATCCAGCACGCCGACCTCATCATCGTGCGTCGCGGCGAGAAGGTGACCGTCGAGGTCAACGTCGTCGTCGAGGGCGACGCAGGTCCCGACACCCTGGTCACCCAGGACGCCAACACCATCGAGATCGAGGCCGAGGCGCTGTCGATCCCCGAGCAGCTCACCGTGTCCATCGAGGGCGCCGAGGCCGGCACCCAGTTCACCGCCGGCCAGATCGAGCTGCCCCGCGGCGTGAACCTGATCTCCGACCCGGAACTGCTCGTGGTCAACGTGGTGCAGGCGCCGACGGCCGAGGACCTTGCCGAAGAGGGCGCGGGCGAGGAAGGCGAGGCTGCCGAAGGCGAGGGCGAGGCAGGCGAGGAAGCCGCCGAGGCAGCCGAAGCCGAGTCCGAGTAGCGCGACGTGGCCGAACCCCTCCTGGTGGTCGGCCTGGGCAATCCCGGCGAAAACTATGCACGGACCCGGCACAACGTCGGGTTCATGGTTGCCGACGTCCTCGCCGCCCGGCTCGGAGCGAAATTCAAGGCGCACAAGCGTTCTGGCGCCGAGATAAGCACCGGCCGGTTGGCGGGACGTGCGGTGGTGCTGGCCAAGCCACGCTGCTACATGAACGAGTCGGGCCGCCAAGTGGGCCCGCTGGCCAAGTTCTATTCGGTGCAACCGGCCGACATCGTGGTGCTGCACGACGAACTCGACCTCGACTTCGGCCGCATCCGGCTCAAGCTGGGCGGCGGCGAAGGTGGACACAACGGGTTGCGTTCGGTGGCTGCCGCGTTGGGCACCAAGGACTTTCACCGAGTCCGGATAGGGATCGGCCGCCCCCCGGGCGCAAAGACCCGGCCGCCTTCGTCCTGGAACCCTTCAACGCCGCCGAGCGCGCCGAGGTACCCACGATCTGCGAGCAGGCGGCCGATGCCACGGAGATGCTGATCGAACTCGGTCTCGAGCCCGCGCAGAACCGTGTGCATGCGTGGTAGGCCGGCCCACCGCAATCCCGTAACGTCGGCTCGGATGCGTAGGACACGACGCACGCTGGGGACCGCATACCCGTTGTTGGCGACCGCCGTACTGCTGGCCGCAACGGGTTGTGAACCTGCGCCGACCCCGCCGCCGTCGCACCTGTCGGACCTTTGCTCGACACTGCCGGTCGCTGACGTTCAGAGCACCTACCACCGGGTGACGCCCACACTGCTGGCGACACAGCGCCTGGACGCTTCGAAACTGCACCCGGCAGGTATGGCGTCGTGCCATTACAGCCCCAGGGACGACCTGGGCGGGGTGGTGCTGGGCGTGCCGATCGGCGGCCCGGTTGCCGAAGTCGCGAATCTCATCGGTGGGCGCCGCGCCCGAAACAGCCAGGACGTCACCGTTGATTCCGACAAAGCATTTTTCGTGCGCGGGGAGACCGAGTCGGCGATTGCCGTGGATCACGGCTCGACGCAGTTCGTGCTCACCTGGACACCACTGCTGGGCGCACCGAATGAGATGGCAACTCAGCAAGAACTGGTCATCCTGGCCAGGACCGTCGCCAAGAAGTTGCCGACGGATTTCGTTCCGCCCCAACAGAATATCGCTACTGAATGCGCCGGCGTCCGAGTCGCCGAACACATCGTGGGCGGAAAAGTGGCGATGGCGCGCGGCAGTGCCAACAGCGACACGCTGAATTGCCACTACCTGGGTCCCACCGGCATCCTCAGTGCGAGTGCCGTCAGGGAGGCCGACCATTTCGTCGATGACCAGATCCGCATCCTGCGCAGCGGGTCGCGAAACCTCGTCGACCCACCCGTCGCCGACGACACGGCCTTGATGGCCCTCAGCGCCACCAGCATGTACATCGAGGGCTACCTGACCGACTGCTGCACGCTGCAATTCGAACACCGGGCGGTCAACGACACCCTCGACTACAGCGCCGAATTCGACTCGGCGCAGCGCGAATTCGTGTCCAGCTTCATTTCGGCGGCGCGCGACTGGTCACGCCGGCGCTGACCAACCCCGAGCGCCGTGGCGCGCGGTCACAAGTGAATCACCGACACCGTACTGCTGTTGGAGTTGGTGATGTAGGCGTTCCCGCCAGTGGGGTCGATGGCAATGCCGAAGGGCTGGAGGCCCACCCCGACGGTGGACAGGACAGAGCCCGAGTTCGGATCGACCACCGACACCGTGTTACCTCCGGCAGTCGGCACGCTCTGGGTCCCCGAGTTGGTGACGTAGATGTGGCCGGTAGCGGGATCAATGGCCACCGCGAACGGATTCGGATTACCGCCGCTCGTCGGCGCCAAGCTGACAGAGCTGAGGCCGTCGGTCGAGTTGTAGATCCCTGTGTAGTTGCCCAATGAGCTGGCGAAGTAGACGTCGCCATTGCTCCCTACCGCGACACCTGCGGGAGCTTTCAGATTACCGATCAAAGGCGTCACATTGTTCGTGTTTGTATCTATAGCGACTAATGAATTGTTGGTGACGTTTGTGACGTAGACATTATTGCCGCTGGCCGCCACATATGCGGGTTTGTTGAATGAGGGGCTGCTGATATTGCTCACGGTGTAGGTATTGTTGCCTTGCGGAGTTATCACCGATACCAGGTTGGAGCCGGAGTTGGCAACATAGATCCGGCCGTCGGCGGCCACGGTCAAACCGACCGGAACATTGAAGACATTGGAGCCGGTACCGGTGATGGTGGCCGTCACCTGGTTGGTAGCGGGGTCGATCACCGACACGTAGTTCCCGTTGGAATTGGTGACGTAGACATTGCCGGTGGTGGGGCTGACCGCGACTCCTTGTGGGCTGTTGCCGGTGAAGCCGGCGGGAGGAGTGATCGGGATAGTGGTGAGGACCTGGTTGGTGGCGGGGTTGATCACCGATACCGAGCCATCGAAGAAGTTTGCGACGTAGAGATTGCCGTTGACAGCGTCCAACGCGATCCCGCTCGGATTGCCACCGACACTGATGGTGCTGATGCCGGCGTGTCCGCCGGCGCCGCCGACGCCACCGGCACTTCCCACGTTGGCGCCGCCGGCGCTGCCGGTGCCGCCGAGCACACCGGTGCCGCCCGCACCCGTGCCGGCGGTGCCGCCGTGACCGCCGCTGCCGCCGGCACCGGTTGTACCTCCGAAGCCTGCGCCGCCGCCCGCGCCGCCATGACCACCCAGGCCGCCGTCGGCGCCGTTGCCACCGACCATGCCGCTCGCCGTCGTGCCGACAGCGCCGCTGGCACCGCCGTCACCACCGAGGCCACCTTGGCCGCCCACACCGCCGATCCCGCCACGCCCGAACAATCCCGTGCTGGCACCGCCGGTCCCACCGGCTCCCCCTGTGCCGCCGGTGAATCCGTCCGTGCCCACGATGCCGGTCGTAGCCGCCGCGCCGACGGCTCCGGCCCCGCCCTGGCCTCCTGCCCCGCCGGCTCCACCGGACCACAGGAACGACAAGAGAGCCCTGTCGACGCCGCCGGCACCTCCGGCGCCGCCGGTCCCGCCGATGCCGGTCGGGTTGGCAAAGCCGACTCCACCGGTCCCGCCAGCCCCGCCGTTGCCTCCGAGGAAACCACCAGCGCCGCCGACCCCACCGACCCCACCGACCGCGGTCGCCGTGCCGACACCCCCGGCCCCGCCGGCACCACCGTTGCCGAACAACCCGGCCGCGCCGCCGGCTCCACCCGCCTGTCCGGCCGCCCCGGACCCACCGTTGCCTCCGTTGCCCCAAAGGATGCCGCCGGCCCCACCAGCCTGGCCGGTACCCGCCGCACCATTGATGCCATTGCCGATCAACGGGCGCCCGAACAATGCGTTCGTGGGCGCATTGATGATGTTCAGGATTTGTTCTTCCAAAGTCTGCAGGGGCGATGCGCTGGCCGCCTCAACCGCCGCGTATGCACCCCCCGCGCTCGTCAATGCGCGCACGAATTCGGCCTGATATGCCGCCGCCCGGGCATTGAGGGCCGTGAATTGTTGACCGTATCCGCCGAAGAATGTCGAAATCGCCGCCGATACCTCGTCGGCGGCAGCGGGCAGCAGTTCCGTCGTCGCGGGCGCGGCCGCGCCGGCGGCCGATTTGAGAGCAGACCCAATACTGGCGATGTCAGCCGACGCGGCATTCAACACCTCGGGTGCGACCAGCAGATACGACGACATTCGCGGCTCCCATCTTCAATTGACGCTCGGCAGAACGGAGTTCTAATAGCGATAAATTCATAGCAGACGCCACCGGCGGAGGACCAGTGTTCGTTTTGCGGATTTCGGCGTGTCGTTCAGAGGATGTTCTCTGCGTGTCGATCAGGGAGCAGCTCATTGCCCCGGACGAATGCCGGTAGGCCCGATGCCGTGGGGCCGCGCCACTGCGCCGGCATGAGCACGACTGTCGCTGCACTTCGCTGTTGGTGCCTGCCGCGACGGCATTTGCCCGCCCCGACTGAGGAGAGGTCCGCTCAACAACCGCCGCTCGCTATCGGATCAGTTGGCCGTCGCCAACCCTGCAACCAAACTTGTTGTGCTGTAACCGGATACCGTTTTCAAGTTGCGCTGACGCCGCAGCCACCGACCACACTGTCTGCGGGAAAACAAGAAAGCCGGCGGCACTACGTCCTGAGATCCTTCGTCGATCGGCGTGCGCGATCTCGACCAGTCGCCGGTCACCGATACGTCGGCGGTCAACGACCCGATGGCGGGCGGTCACCAATTCGACTCGGCATCAGGAGAATTCACCTTCACCGCTGCGCAAGGCTTTACCGGCTTGGGTGAGTTCAAGGCTAAACGACGAGTCTAGTTGTCAGAGAGTTGATTTCGGCTGTGCTGCCGTCGACGACCCGGTCCCGCTGCGGTGATTCGATCATCGGCTGTCCAAGAGCGGAGATTGCGGGTCTCCCCGGCGTGCGATCGCGGTCACCAGCGCCGCGGTGCCGTTTGCTGGCGCACGCGGCGGAGCGCCCGAGTCGGCACCCGCCAAAGACCGGTATTCCTATCACTGTTTGCCGGCCGCGGCGTCGACGGTCGCGCGGATGGCTCCGGACAGCCGCGTTCCCGCATCCGCAAGGGCCGGATCGACGGCGCTGAACTCCGGCGCCGGATCGAAGTAACTGATCTGCGCCGGGCCCCCGCGGTCGTTCGCCCACACGGTCACCCGCACCGGAACCACCGCGCCGATGGCCTGGGTGGCACCGAACAACGTCTTGCCGATCTGCGGGTCGCCGATGAAGAAACTGTGCGCGCGTTGCGACGGCACACCCACCGCCTTCAATCTGGTCTCTTCGTTCAAGTCACCGAGGATGACCATGCCGTGTTTGTCGGCGGCGTCGTGCAGGGCACCTATCGTCGCCTCGTACTCGCCGTTGGCGGTCACCGTGATGAACCGCGTGTCGACCGCGGTTCCCGCCATCGGGCCACCGGCAGCGGCTTCGGCGATCGTTCGGATCTGCTGGGATATCTGCTGCCCGCCGTTACCGAGTGCGGGATCGACCGCGGCGAACTCCGGCGCCGGATCGAAATAGCCGATGTGGGCCGGACCGTCGGCGTCCGCCCACACGTGCATGCGCACCGGAACCACCGCACCGATGGCTTTGGTTACATCGAAAAACGTCTTGCCGAGCTCAGGGTTACCGACGAAGAACGTGTGCGCGCCGGGCAGGCGCAACCCGTTGGCCGCCAACTCAGCGTCCTGGTTCACCTCGCCGACGATCGTCATGCCGTGGTCACCGGCCGCCTTGGTCAGCGCACCGACCGTGGCCTCGAAACCTTGGTTGGCGGTGTAGTTGACGAACTTCGTCGACACGCCGCGCGACCCGTCCGCGGGGCCGGCGCTGGTCGGCGCCCCGGCGGGTCCCATGCTGCGCCCGTCATGACAACCGGCCACCGTCAGAGCGACGACGGAGACAACCAGGACGATTTGCGCCAATACTGCTCGGAATATGGGGTACATAGGTGCTGCTCCCTCGACTGCGACGGGCAACGACGTCCCATGAGACTCCACCATCGGCGCAACGATCTCAATAGCCGAAGGCCGTCCAGCGAAAGTGGGGTGGCCATCCCGCGCGAGCAGACGCAAAAGCACCCTATTTCGGCATGAAATGGGTGCTTTTGCGTCTGCTCGCGGGCCCGGAGGCGCCCGCTACGTGACCAGGGTGACCGAGTTCGACCGACGCAGCTTGCCCGACGGCGTCTTCGGAATGGTTCCCGGACCCAGCACGACGACATTACGGGGCCGCACGTCGACCTCCTTGACCACCTCATGCGCCACCTGGTGCTCGATGCGGCGCACCTCGGCCGGGTCTTCGAAAGCGTTCGACTCGACCGCGACGGCGAAAGATTCGCGGGAGTGTCCGGCGTCCAGGCGCACGGCCACCGCGCAGCCGGGACGGACACCCTCGACGCGACCGGCGGCCCGCTCGATGTCGGTCGGGTAGATATTGCGGCCGGCCATGATGATGACGTCTTTGACGCGGCCACACACCACCACGTGGCCCTCGTCGGTGAGGTAGCCGAGGTCACCGGTGTCGTACCAGCCGTGCTCGTCCTGCGCGGGAATGAAGCCGCCCATGGTGATGTAGCCCGGTGTGAGCGACTCGCCGCGTAGCTCGATGACACCGACGCCGCGGGCCGGCATCACACTGCCGTTCTCGTCGATCACGCGAGCCTCGAGGTCTTTCAGCAGCGGCCCCAAAGTGGCCAGACGGCGGGTGTTGCCCTTGGTCGCGGGCACGGCCCGGCGCAGTGCGGCCATCAGATCGGCGTCGACCTCGTCGACCACCAGACCCGAGTTGCACTTGGAGAAGGACACCGCCAGCGTGGTCTCGGCCATGCCGTAGGCCGGCAGGATCGCCGACGAGCGCAGGCCGAACGGCTTGCCGGCGTCCAGCAGGTCCTCGACGTCAGCAGGCTCGACTGGCTCGGCGCCGGACAACGCGAAGCGCAGCGTCGACAGGTCGAAGTCGCCCGGCTTGGCGTTGCGGCGCAACCGCTTGGCCAGCAGGGCGTAGGCGAAGTTGGGCGCCGCGGTCATGGTGCCCTTGTACTTGTCGATGAGCTTGGCCCACAGCAGCGTGTCGCGCAGGAAGTCCATCGGCGTGACCTTGACCAGCTCGGCGCCGAAGAACATCGGGATGGTGAGGAAGCCGACCATGCCCATGTCGTGGAAGCAGGGCAGCCAGCTGACCATCACGTCTTTGTCGACGTCGTACTCGGCGCCGATGAACATCGCCTCGGCGTTGGAGTAGATGTTGCGGTGGGTGATCTGCACCGCCTTCGGCGAGCCGGTGGATCCCGACGTCAGCTGCATGAGCGCCAGGTCGTCCTCGCCGACCTCGATCGGGTCGATGGGCTCCGACGCCAGCAGGTCGGCGACGGTGAGGACCTTGATGCCCTTCTCCTCCAGCACCGGGATGGCCACCGTGAAGGGCTCCGAGACGATGACGGCCTTGGCCTCGATCATGCCGATCACAGTCATGGTGTCTTCGGCCCACACGGCCAGGTCGGTGCGCGGGGTGGGCTGGTGCAGCATGGTCAGGCTGGCGCCGCGCATCCACAGGCCTTGGGCCGTGGGGGCGATCTCCACCGGGAATCCGGCGAGAACGCCGACGGCGTCGCCGAGGCCGACACCCGCGGCGGCCAGGCCGCCCGCGATGCACCGGGCGCGCTCGTGCACCTCGCCCCAGGTGTGACGGACAGGTTCGTGGGGTTCACCGGTGACCATGCCCGTCGTCGCCGTGCGGGCATTGCGGAACATCTTCTCGGTAAACCTGCTCACGCAAACCTCCTCGGTACTAGCGCTGTGCCCAAGGTCCGAGCTTTCATGTTGCACTCGCCAGATCACGCTTGTAAGCAGGCGCGCGCACACGTTGGACAGCGTTTAGGTCTCGATTTGGTAGAGAGCGGCGGCCCTGCGTTGGGCTGCCGGTACTCGCTACCGCGGCTTATCTTAAGCAACTCTTAAGTAACTGCCAAACGGTAACGCGATATGAGTGCCATGTCACAGCCGCGTTAACGACCGAGCACCTCAGTCGCCCGGAGTCGCCGGCGCCGGCACCACGCGGGCCCCCGGCACCGGCCCGCTGGCAACCCGGACGGTACGGCACACGCCCGCCCCGGACAGCTGGGTGCCGACGTCGACGGCGGAGTCCGCCGAGTCACACAGGAAGGCGCACGTGGGGCCCGAGCCGGACACGATGCCGGCCAGCGCGCCCGCCTCGACGCCCGCGCGCAGTGCGCGCCGCAGCGCCGGATCCAGGCTGACCGCGGCGGCCTGCATCTCGTTGCCTAGCAGCGGTGCCAGCTGCTTGGGATCTCCGGCAGCCAGAGCGGCCAACACCGGGCCGGGTTCGTCCAGGCGGGGTGGATCCCCGACCTCACGCAGCCGATCCAGTTCCGCGTAAACCGCGGGCGTCAGCAGCCCGCTGTCGGCGAAGGCCAACACCCAGTGAAAGGTGTTGCGCGACAACACCGTCGCCAGCTCCTCACCGCGCCCGGTGCCCAGCGCGGTGCCGCCGTGCAGCGCGAACGGCACGTCGCTGCCCAGCTGCGCGGCCAGCATCCGCAAGTCTCGGCGGGGCAGATTGAGTTCCCACAGCGCGTTCATCGCCACCAGCACTGCGGCCGCGTCGGCGCTGCCGCCCGCCATGCCGCCGGCCAGCGGAATCGACTTGTCGATCAGGATCGACACGTCAGGGGCACGGCCCACGTGGTCGGCCATCAGCTCGGCCGCCCGCCAGGCCAGGTTGCGATCGTCTGTGGGCAGCGTGTCGGCGCCCTCTCCGACGTGCTCGAGGGATAGCACATCGGCGTTGCGGACCGTCACCTCGTCGAACAGCGAGACGGCGTGGAACACCGTCGTCAGCTCGTGGTAGCCGTCGTCGCGGCGGTCGCCCACGGCGAGGTAGAGGTTGACCTTCCCCGGCACCCGAACGGTGGTCGACCCGGTGGGCACCCACAGCTCGGCGGTGTTGCCGTCAGATGCTGACACCGCAGCAGACTATCGCTGCCATCGGCGAATCACACGCAGCGGCACCGCCACCACTGTCGTCCGCGCCTCAGCGGGTGGACGCCGGAGCGGGATCCGCTGCGGCGCCGTCGCCGAGGTCGCCGGACCGCTGCAACAGCCGGACGAAGTCCTCGATGGACAGCGTCTCGCCGCGGCGGGCGGGGTCGATGCTGGCCGCCAGCAGCCGGCTGGCCGACTCGTTGCCCGATCCGGCCCACTCCACGAACGCGTTGCGCGACGTCTTGCGCCGTTGCGCGAAGGCGATGTCGACAAGCTCGAAAACCCGCCTGCGAAAAGCCTCGTCGGTGGGCCACGGCGAGGTCTCGTAGCGATCGATGCGCACCAGGCCGGAATAAACGCGCGGAATCGGCCAGAACACCGTCGGCGACACGGTGCCGCAGCGTCGTACCCGGCCGTAGAAGTTCACCTTGACGCTGGGCACGCCGTATTCCTTGCCACCCGGCTCGGCGGCCAGGCGCTCGGCGACCTCGGCCTGCACCATCACCGTCACGGTGCGGATAGATGGAAATTCGGCGAGCAGGTGCAGGAGCGCGGGAACGGCGACGTTGTACGGCAGGTTGGCCACCACCGCCGTCGGTTCCAGGGACAGGTCCTCGCGGCGCAGCGTCAGCACGTCGCGATGGAGCACGGTCAACCGCTGGGCTTCGCTGTTGGAATGCTCGGCGACGGTCTGCGGCAGCCTTGCGGCCAGCACCGGATCAATCTCGACGGCTGCCACCGCCGCGCCGCGGTCAAGTAGCGCGAGCGTCAGCGAACCCAACCCCGGGCCTACTTCCAGAACGACGTCGGACTTGCCGATGCCGGATGCCGTGACGATTCGGCGAACCGTATTGGCGTCGTGCACGAAGTTCTGCCCGAAGGATTTCCGCGGCCGGAAATCAAGCTCCTTGGCCAACCGCCGGATCTCGGTGCGCCCGAGCAGCCGGATCGTCAGCGGGCACCCACTCGTCCACTGCACACGGGCCAGGCGCCCCAGCCCTGACGCTGCCGGGTCACGTCGGCGATCGCGATCTGCTCTTCGCGGGTGGCCAGATCGGCGCGGGGGGCGTAGCGCAGCCCGCCGTTGGCTTCCCAGGTGCCCTGGTCGAACTGGACGCCGCCGAAGAATCCGTTTCCGGTGTTGATCGCCCAGTTTCCGCCGGCCTCGCAGCCCGCGAGCGAGTCCCAGATGGTTCCGTCGCTGACGGGCGGTACCTCGGTGCCCGGTTTGGCACCGACCCGCACGACCGCTTCGCGGGCCGGGGTCACGACCACGTTGGCGATCGGCAGGCGACCGGTCTCGACGCCGTTGATCTCGGCTACCGAGAACGTGACGTCCTGGGTGCCCGGGCTGCCCGGGTCTTCGACGACCTCGCGGCTCATGTTCATCTCAGGGTCTTCGATGCGGCGCGCCGGCGGGGGCAGTGGCATCCGCTCGGTGACCCGTTCGATGCGGTTACGGGTGACCTGGATCAGCATGCCGTCCGTGATCGGCGTCGCCGGTGCGGGGTTCACCTGGTCGCTGTCCTGCAGCGGTGCGCCGGCCGCGCTCAGCAGCCCGGCGACGTTCGGCGCCGGCAGGTGCACGGTGCGGACCGCGCCGCCGTCGTCGATCTGGACGGTCTTGGCGCTGACGACGGGCAGGGCCATGCCCGACAGCGGGACGCGGCTGGCGCGGGAAGCGGCGGCGGGAGCGGTGTCGGTCATCGCCAGCTGCGCGAGTGCCTCATCCACCGTCGACGCCGTGGTCCATACCTGCCGGGAATTCTGGCCGTCCAGGGTGATCTCCAAAGGACGACTCCGGCGCAGCACGATCGTGGCCGCGTCGCCTACGGAGACGTCGCCGGCCGGGAACAAGTCGTCGCGACCTTCGACGGAGAACCCGTTCTCCCGAACGATGTCGATAACCCTCGACCTCATGGTCTGCACCTTCATCGAGGTGCCATCCACGGTCAGCGTGACGGTCTTCGATGCGGACACGGCGTATCCGCCGGCGAATGCCAGTACCAGCAGCAGGGCGCCGACCAGCAGGCGCAATGTGGGCGATTCGGCTTGATGAAGTTTAGTAAGCAGTTTCAATGTCAATCCCAGTCAATCTCTACGTATCCCAAGTCTGTTCCGACCTACCACGACCCTTACGCAGCAACAACGCAGCAAAAGTTCGAGACGAGCTACCGACCATATTCAGCTGAAATAACAAATGGGCCCATAGGCCCACCCGTTCGATCACAAGACGGTAACGAACCGACCAGTGCAGAGCAACTCCTGCGAGTGGATTCTTTTGGGATACAGGCGTTAGAGCTCCGCCGGCCGATTCAGCCGGTATGCCCGGCGAGCGTTGCTCGTGGTGATTTCCGCCAATTCCTCGGGACGGCGATTCACCAGTTCAGCAAGGGCACGAACGGTGTATGGCAGGCAGTACGATTCGTTAGCTGCGCCCCGATATGGATGCGGGGTGAGAAATGGAGCGTCGGTTTCCACCAATAGCTGGTCCAACGGTATCAGCGGAACGGCTTCGCGCAGGTCGCGGGCGTTACGGAAGCTCACCGTCCCAGACAGGCTCAGCAACCATCCCGCCGCCGCGCAGGTGCGAGCCATCTCACTGCCGGAAGAGAAGCAGTGAAAAATCACAATCTCGGGCGCGCCCTCGGCGCGCAGCACATCGAGCACCTCCCGGTCGGCCTCGCGGTTGTGGATCATCAACGGCTTGCCGGTCCGCTTGGCCAGGTCGATGTGCCAGGCGAATGCTTCGCGTTGCACCTCCGGGCGGGCACAGCCGTCGAGCCGTCCCGGCCAATACATGTCCATCCCCGTCTCGCCGACGGCTACCACGCGGGGATGGGCCGCCAACCTTTCGATCTCCGCGCGCGCGTCCTCGGTCAGCGCCTCGGTGCGCGTCGGATGCAGGGCGACCGCGCCGTAGACCCGTGGGTCCCATTCGACAGCCCGCGTCACCCAGCGCGCCGATTCCAGGTCATCGGCGATGGTGACCACCGCTTCGACCCCAACGGCCGCCGCCCGGTCCACGAGGGCGCGCACTCCCGCCTCGTCGGAGACGCCGCATGCGTCCAGGTGGGTGTGGGCGTCGATCAACGGTGAAAGCGGCTCCGGCGGTGGCGGTGCTTCTCGTCTGGCGCTCACGCGCCCACGATATGTGCAGACGCGAGGCAGCCCGCGACCCGATTAGGGTGGAGCCGCAATGAACCAACACCAGCCGAAGCCGTATTACGTCACCACCGCGATCGCCTATCCCAATGGGGCGCCGCATATGGGTCACGCCTACGAATACATCGCCACCGACGCCATCGCGCGCTTCAAGCGACTCGATGGCTTCGACGTGCGTTTCCTCACCGGAACCGACGAGCACGGCCTCAAAGTCGCCCAGGCCGCCGCGGCCGCCGGGGTGCCGACCGCGCAGCTGGCGCGCAGCAACTCCGACGTCTTCGAGCGCATGCAGGAGAAGCTCAACATCTCCTTCGACCGGTTCATCCGTACCACTGACCCGGATCATCACGTGTCCTCAAAGGAAATCTGGCGGCGGATGGAAGCGGCCGGCGATATCTATCTGGACAATTACGCCGGCTGGTATTCGGTGCGCGACGAGCGGTTCTTCGTCGAGTCGGAGACCCAGCTACTCGAAGACGGCAACCGGATCGCGGTGGAGACCGGCACTCCGGTGACGTGGACCGAGGAGCAGACATATTTCTTCCGGCTGTCGTCATATGCCGACAAGCTGCTTGCGCACTACCGGGACAACCCCGGGTTCATCGCCCCCGAGACCCGGCGCAACGAGGTCGTCAGCTTCGTCTCGGGCGGGCTGGACGACTTGTCGATCTCGCGCACCTCGTTCGACTGGGGCGTGCAGGTTCCCGACCATCCGGACCACATCATGTACGTCTGGGTCGATGCGCTGACCAATTACCTGACCGGTGCCGGCTTTCCCGACACCGACTCGGAGCTGTTCACCCGCTACTGGCCCGCGGACTTGCACATGATCGGCAAGGACATCATCAGATTTCACGCCGTGTACTGGCCGGCATTTCTGATGTCAGCCGGAATCGACTTGCCGCGTAGGGTTTTCGCGCACGGCTTCCTGCACAACCGGGGCGAGAAGATGAGCAAGTCGGTGGGCAACATCGTCGATCCGGTGGCGCTGGTCGACACCTTCGGCGTGGACCAGGTCCGCTATTTCCTGTTGCGAGAGATACCTTTTGGACAGGACGGCAGTTACAGCGACGAATCGATCGTCACCCGGATCAACACCGACTTGGCCAACGAGCTGGGGAATCTGGCCCAGCGGTCGCTGTCCATGGTGGCCAAGAACCTGGGCGCGACGGTGCCCGAACCGGGTGAGTTCATCGCCGCGGACACCGAGTTGCTGGCGACGGCCGATGGCCTGCTCGATCGGGTCCGCGTCCATTTCGATTCGCAGGCAATGCATTTGGCGCTTGAGGCAATCTGGCTGATGCTCGGCGACGCGAACCGGTACTTCTCCGCGCAACAGCCGTGGGTGCTGCGCAAGAGCGAGGCGCAGTCAGACCAGGAGCGGTTCCGGACCACCCTGTACGTCACCTGCGAGGTGGTCCGCATCGCGGCGCTGCTGGTCAGCCCGGTCATGCCGGATTCGGCAAATAAGTTGCTGGACCTGCTCGGCCAGACCGATGAGCAACGGACGTTCGCCGCTGCCGGCGCGCGCCTGACTCCCGGGACTGCGCTACCCGCGCCGTCCGGTGTGTTCCCGCGGTATCAGGCGCCCGAAGCCGAGTGAGCGGAACGCAGTGACGGGAACGAGGCGAGCATCCGAACCCGAAGCCGAGTGAGCGGAACGCAGTGACGGGAACGAGGCGAGCATCCGACCCCGAAGCCGAGTGAGCGGAACGCAGTGACGGGAACGAGGCGAGCATCCGAACCCGAAGCCGAGTGAGCGAGCCAATTCTGAAGAATCGTCAAGTCACGGTCGCGAAGCCGGATGGCCACATTACGAACCCGAGTTCGCGTTTTGGTGCCAAGCGGTGTGAGGCCCACTTCTGCGATAGGCCATAATCGCCAAGTGGAGCGAAGACGGAATCGGCAGCCCAGCCAATCCCCGATGACCACCCTGAAGCAGTTGCCTGCGCTGGTGGTGCTCGAGCGGATCCCGGTCCCCGTCCTGGCGATCGCGGATGACGGCAGCATCCTATTCACCAACACCGCATTTGCCCAGATGGTGGGGTGCGATCCGGAAGAGGTGCTGGCACTGCGCTTTCACGAGATCTTCCACCAGGCGCCGCAGTCGGAGTCCTCGCTGCTTTCCTTCGTGCACGCTCTGGCGAACATGGTGGTCGAGCTGGCGCACAAGGACGGCTCGGTCGTCCGGGCGCTGATGAGCCGGTCGGCCGTGATGCGCGCCGACGACAAATTTGCTCTGGCCGCGTTCCAGGACCTGACCGAACAGTTGTGGGAAGAAGAGCGCTAGCCACCCCTCGGGCCTACGGGCGCCCCGGCGGGCCGTCACATATGAATTCACATAGACTCTAGGTATCCGGATGCGGCTTTCTTGATACTTGTAGTATGGTTTTGCGTGTGATCAGGACTCGCAGCGACTTGGAGTCGTACCTCGACGCAGACTTGCATGCGCAAGGACTTGAGCGCTGGCGGCATCGCTACCGGGTCATGCATCGAGCCCCATACTTCCAGCGCATGCTGCGCAAGACCGAGTATTGGACGAACACGGCACGGACGCCCTTCGGCCGACTCGTCGCGGCATACCTCCGCCTACGGCTGAAGTTCCTGGGCGAGAAGCTGGGATTCGGCATCCCGCTCAACGCCTTCGGCCCTGGCCTGTCCGTCGCCCACGTCGGCTGGGTGCATGTACACCACCGCGCGAAAATCGGCGCCAACTGCCGGATTCACCAGGGCGTGACGATCGGCGAGGGCCGTCCCGGCGAGTACCCCAGCATCGGTGACGACGTGTTCATCTATCCGGGCGCCATGGTGCTCGGAGCCGACGTCGGCAGCCGCGTCGGCATCTACGCGGGCGCGGTGGTGACCAAGCCGGTACCCGACGATGTCGACGTCGCCGGCGTTCCGGCCCGCATCGTCAAGGACCGCCGGACCCGCGCCGTCAGCGCCTAGCGCTAGCTGCTCTCTGGCACACCGGCGACGGCGCCCGCCGGCGCACCGGGCCGGGTGTGCCGCAGGGCCTCCCGGGCGAGGAACTGCCGGAAGTACGGCAGCGACGCTTCCGCGGCGACACCGGGAAGCAGCGAAATCCAAATCTGGCTCAACCGCCCGTTGAGTTCGTCGAGCATGCCGTCGCTCTGGCGGGTCCGCGCCATGGCGATGGAGAGCAACCGGGTCCCGAACATCGCGCCGACGATCGTCTCGGCGAGCGATTGCGGGTCGACGTCCTCCCGCAGGTCCCCTTCGTCGATCGCCTCGCGGGCCTGGACCGCCATTTCCGCCACCCAGCCGGCGCAGCAGCGCGCCGCAGCGTCGTTGAACCCGCTGAGTGCCGCGATCAGTTGCTCGGCCGCGCGTGCGGTCTTGTCCGTACTGAGCACGTTGGCGATCGCGAAGGTGCCGTGAATCATGTTCTCCAGCGCCGGCGAAGCCGACCCACAGACGTTGCGAAACGCCCCGACGAGCACTTCGGCGCCCTCGTCGATGATGTCGGACGCGAGCGCTTCTTTTGAATCGAAGTGGTGGTAAAGGGCGCCCTTGGTCATCCCGGTGCGCTCGATGATGGTGCCCCAACCGGCGGCGGCGTACCCGACCTCACTGAAGACGTCGATCGCCGCGTCCAGAATCTTCCGCCGGGTTACCTCGGATCGAACCTGGCGCGCCATTGGCCATGCCTCCCCAGTGATGTCAATCCGGTTCAGCTCCGGACCTCGGCGTCTTGTTCCTGCTGGTCAGCCGGATAAGCGTAGCAGCAGCAGGTGCGGCGTTTCCGATCGCGCGTGCCAGATCGTCGCCGGTGTCGAAATCATGGAGCAATCACCTGGGCCGGGGCGGCCTTGACCGCCAGCGCCGTGCGCCGCCGCAGGAATTGCGCGAAGTAGTCGGCCCGGTCCGGTTGCAGGACAGCGGCAAGGATCAGCACCCAGTTCCGTTCCAGGTCGAGCAGGAAACTTCGCGGGTCGTCCAGGTCGCTGGTCTGACGCAGTCCCAGGTACATCGACACGATCAACCGCCCGATGTCACGCGGCTCCCAGCGCTGGGCCACGTCCCCCTCGCTGATGGCGCGCTCGGCGACGCTGGCAAGGGCATCGACCCAGCCGCCCAGCAGACTGGCCTGCAGCCCTTCGGTGCGTCCCACCGACTCGATCAGGTGCAAAGCGGCTCTGGCCACGTCCTTCGAGATGTCCTGCACGGCGATCAGGTAGCAGAAGTCGATCAGGGTTTCCAGGCCGGACAGCTGGCGGGACAGCAGATCCTCGACGGCCACCCTGCCCATGGAGGTGTGCTGCTCGATGATGGCCACCGCAAGGGCGTGCTTGGAGCGGAAGTGGAAGTACATCGCGCCCTTGGTCAGTTCGGCCTCGGCGAGAATGTCGTCCAGTCCGACATCGTGGTACGCGCGGCGGGCGAACTGGTGTGCGGCCGCTCGCAGAATCTGTTGCCGGGTGCTGTCTGCTCGTCCGTCGGCCGATTCAGTCGACATCTACCCGCGGCACGCTTTCGGGCGTGCCGAATAGCGGGCAGCAGCGTTGAGCGGAGCGATCACCTTCACCATCGCGATGCCTTCCTCGACCAGGTGGCCAGACCATCGGATGGTGAGCCGTCCACCGGCGTGTGTCTCAGGCGGCACATTGGACGCCACCTGTGAGGTTATCAAGTTCGCGGCGACCTGCAGAGTTACACGCCGACATGACTGCATCCGTGCGCTGGCAATACCTTAGGTCTGCTCTCACGCTGCAATAGGTTCTAAAAGTATGTAGAATGGGTATATACGTGATCTGTTGGTCTGTGGAGGGCGGACAAACGGGTCCGAACCACCAGTTCGGCCTGGTCGCGATGACTGCCGCCCTCCCGGCCCACTGCACCGACACCCGTTTGCGTTAGGAGAGCCGCATGTCGTTCGTCACCACGCAGCCAGAATCCCTGACCGCGTCGGCCAGCACGCTGCAGGGCGTCGGCTGTGCCGTCAACGCCCTTAGCGCGGCCGCGGCCGGTCCGACCACCGCGATAGTCCCGGCGGCCGGCGATGAGGTGTCGGCGCTGACGGCAGCGCAATTCGCCGCGCACGGCCACCTGTACCAGGCGGTGAGCGCCCAAGCTGCCGCTATTCACGAGATGTTTGTCCAGGTCCTGGGGGTCAGCGCCGGTTCGTACTCCGCCACGGAAGCGGCCAACGCCGCGGCGGCCCGCTGACGGACAGGGGCATCGACAATGGATTTCGGCGCACTGCCACCGGAGATCAACTCCGCGCGGATGTACACCGGCGCGGGGGCGGAGCCGCTGCTGACGGCCTCCGTCGCCTGGGATGAGCTGGCCGCCGAGCTGGCGAGCGCGGCCTCCTCCTATGCGTCGGTGATCGCAGGCCTCACCAGTGGTCCCTGGCTCGGTCCCGCCGCGATCTCCGCAGCCTCGGCCGCCGCCCCCTACGCGGTATGGATGGGAGCTACGGCCGCCCAGGCCGAGCAATCCGCCGTCCAGGCCAGGGCCGCGGTGGGCGCCTACGAGGCGGCATACGCGATGACGGTCCCGCCCGCTGTTGTAGCGGCCAATCGGGCGCTGTTGGCATTGCTGGTGGCGACAAACTTCTTCGGCCAGAACTCTCCGGCGATCGCCGCGACCGAGGCGCACTACAGCGAGATGTGGGCGCAGGACGCCGCGGCCATGTACGGCTACGCGGCGGGTTCGGCAGCGGCTTCGGCGCTGACTCCGTTTGAGGCGCCGCCACAGGTCACCGACCCGGCGGGCGCCGCGGCGCAGGCCACTGCAGTGTCGGAAGCCACCGGCGAGGCCGCGGCGACCCAGGCCACCCTGGCGTCGCTGGTCAGCGCACTTCCAAGCACATTGCAGAGCATGGCAACGCCGGCGTCGCTCGGTACGGCCGCGGCCGGCGTGCCGATCAGCACCACCTCAACTGGCGACATCGCCAACCTGCTGAATATCGCGGTGATGCCGCTCTTCGCGATCAGCAGCGTGCTGGGCATCGCCCAGACACTGCAGGGTATGACTGCCGCCGCCGCCCAGGTGGGCGAGGTGGCCGCCGAAACCGCGGAGGCCGCCGCCGGCGCGGCCGCCGCCGGCGCGGAAGCGGCTGGGGGGGCTGCACTGGGGGCCATGGGACAGGCGGCCAGCCTGGGTTCGCTATCGGTGCCACCGGCCTGGACCAGCGTCATCCCGACGGCCCACCTGGCCGGCGTCAGTTCGGCTCTGCCGGGGGGCGCGCCGGGTGCTACGGGCACGGTGCCGCCGAGCCTGTTGGGCGGGCTGCCGCGTGCGGCCGCGGCTCCAGGTGGCGCACCGGGGCCGAGGTACGGACTGGTCCCCACCGTGATGGCACAACCGCCATCTGCGGGCTATGGCGGCGTGATCTGACGCCGGTACGGCGTGATCGCGCGGTTTGAACAGCTGACCACCAACTGACCCTCATATCAAGTTACAAGTTCAATAAATTGGGATGAGCAATACTAATAACCTGTTTCTACCGCCTTTATCGTTCGAAAAGTATGTAATAATGGTTCTGTCAGGTAGTTGGGTATGACAGCCCGGCGACAGCCGTAGGAGAGCAGCAGTGAGCGGTTTGCAGAGGGGGGCACGGAAATGAAGGTCGTACTGTTCTGTGGCGGTTACGGCATGCGGATGCGCAGCGCCGCCGGTGATCTCATACCGAAGCCCCTTCAGATGGTCGGGCCCCGACCCCTGTTGTGGCACGTGATGCGCTACTACGCGCACTACGGCCACACGGAGTTCATCCTGTGCCTCGGTTACGGCCAGTCATTGGTGAAGGACTTCTTCGTCAACTACCGGGAAACGGAGTCCAACGACTTTGTCATGCGGGGCGGCAAAGTGGAACTGCTCGACACCGACATGTCGAACTGGACGATCACCTTCGTCGACACCGGCCTGGAGTCGCCGATCGGCGAGCGGCTGCGCCGGGTTCGCAAGCACCTCGGTGATGACGAGTACTTCCTCGCCAACTACGCCGACGTCCTGACCGACGCGCCGCTGGACACCATGATCGAACGGTTCCACGCGGCCGGTGCCGCCGCGTCGATGCTGGTCGTACCCCCGCAGTCGTCGTTCCACTGCGTCGACGTCAGTGCCCACGGGGACATCAAAGAGATCGCTCCGATCGCCAAGTTCCCCATCTGGGTCAACGGCGGTTACTTCGTGCTCCGTCAGGACGTCATCGACCTCATCCCCGAGAACGGCGACCTGGTCGGCGACGCGTGCATGGAGCTGGCCGGCACCGGGCGGCTGCTGGGCTACCAGCACGATGGCTTCTGGAAGCCGGCCGACACCTTCAAGGAGCGTGCCGAACTCGACGCGGACTACAACCGTGGCGTTCGCCCGTGGGCGGTCTGGGAGACGCCGACGGCATTGGTGGAAGCGTCGGCATGATCCCGCTGGCTTTTTCCGGATCGGCCATCGGCTCGGTCGCGGCGATCGGTGCGCACTGCGACGACATCCTCATCGGTGCCGGCGCCACCCTGATGCAGCTCGAGCGCAACAACCCCGGCCTTGTCATCCACGCACTCGTCCTGACCGGTGCCGGGACCGAGCGCGAAATCGAGGAGAAAAGCGCCTTCGCGGCGTTCTTTCCCCAGGCCGACGTGCGCCTGACGGTGACCGACCTGCCCGACGGTCACCTCCCCGAACACTGGGGCACCGTCAAACGACACCTCGCTGCGTTCCGCCGCGGCTGCGAGCCCGACCTGGTGCTGGGTCCTCAGCGCGACGACTACCACCAGGATCACCGCTTACTGGCCAAACTGATCCCGACCGAGTTCCGGGCCCACCTGGTGCTGGGCTACGAGATCCTCAAATGGGAGTCAGACCTGCCGAATCCCATGCTCTACGTGCCGGTTCCGGCTGACGTCGCGGCGGCCAAGACACGGCTTCTCGCCGAGCACTACCCGTCGCAGGCAGGACGGGACTGGTTCGACGACGAGACGTTTCTCGGTTTGATGCGGGTACGCGGGGTGCAGAGTCGCGCCCGCTACGCCGAAGGCTTCGTGACGGAGAAGGCCGTGCTGAGTCCGGCCGCCGGGTAGCCCGATCATGGCCGAGAACACTCTCCCCCAGGCACCGGTGCGCATGGTCGTCAGCGGAAGCATCGTCGAGCGCTGCGAAACACATGAGGTGCTCTCGATCGTCGACTCGCGCCTGCGATCGCCGTCCGGTCGCGGTCTGGCCGTGGGATCGGTGAACCTGGACCATCTGCATCACTTCCGTGTCGCGAGCGCCGCTCCCAACGGGCTGGTGGAATGGCTGTTGCTGGCCGACGGCATGCCGATCGCCTGGCGGGGCAAATTGCTGACCGCGCGGCCGTGGCCCCGCGTCACCGGGGCTGACCTGCTGCCGTCGCTGCTGGCGCTGGCCGAAGCGAACGGTCACCGGGTCGGCTTCTTCGGCGGCAGTCCGCAGACTCACCGGTCGCTGGCCGAGCACCTGCGGACCAACTATCCGGCCCTGGTGGTCTCCGGTATGTGGGCGCCAGACCTTGACGACATCGAATCACGCTCGCCCACATTGTGTTCGGCGATCCGTGCGGCACGCACCGACCTCCTGGTCGTCAGTCTGGGCAAGCCGCGCCAGGAGCGGTGGGTCGACGAATACGGACATGCGACCGGGGCCCGGGTGTTTCTGCCCTCCGGCGGTGCCGTCGATTTCCTGGCCGGCATGACCAGCCGGGCACCGCACTGGATGCAGCGCGCCGGCCTGGAATGGCTGTACCGGTTGACCCGCGAACCGCGCCGGCTCGCGCGTCGCTATCTGCTGCAGGGGCCGATCGCACTGCTGCGTGCGCTACGGGCGCAGCTCATCTGCTACCCCGGCGTGCACTACGTAGCCGCACCCGCGCCCGACCACATCGAAACCTGCGGTGCCGCAACCGAAACGGTGTCCGCATGACAGAGAGATCGGCCAGCATGACGGCCACCCTGCATGCGAAAACCGGGCGCTCACGCCTGGTCGCGGTGCCGCCGCAGCGCGTCAGCACCGTTCCGCGCTGGCAGCAACAGTATTCGGCGCGGCTGCGTATCACCGACTCGGTCATCGTCTGCGCGGCGATCGTGCTCGCGCAGTTCGTCCGCTTCGGCGACTCGCCGAACATGTCGGGCTACCCGGGCCCGGTGATGACGCTGTTCTCCTGCCTGTTCGCGCTGCTGTGGCTGACCTCGATCTCGGTGTTCCACACCCGGTCACCCCGGATCATCGGCGCCGGCATCGACGAATACCGGCGGCTGGCGAGCGCGTCGTTCTCGGTGTTCGGCATCATCGCGATGGTCACGTTGCTGGCCAAGATCGATCTGGCCCGCGGCTACCTGGCGGTCGCCCTCCCGGTCGGCACCCTGGGCCTACTGGCCAGCCGCAACATGTGGCGGAAGTACGTGTGGCGCATGCGCGCCCGCGGCCAGTACCAGACCATGGTGCTGGCGATCGGTGACCGCTCCGGAGTCACGCACCTCGCCCACGAGTTGATCCGCAACCCGAAGGAGGGTTACGTCGTTGTGGGCGTGTGCATCCCGGGGTACGGGCCGCAACGCGACGAGATGCTCCGCGTACAGGGCCGCGAGATTCCGATCCTGGGCGACGAATCCAGCGCGGTGTCCGCGATCGGGATGTGCGGCGCCGATACCGTCGCGGTGACCCGCACCGAACATTTCGGGGTCCACGGCATCCGCGATCTGATGTGGCGGCTGGAGACGATGGACGTCGATTTGGTTGTGTCACCCGGCGTGATGGACGTGGCCGGTGCCCGGCTGACCATGCGGCCGATCGCCGGATATCCCCTGCTGCACGTCGACAAGCCGCAGTACGAGGGGACTCAGCGCCTGCAGAAACGCGCTTTCGACTTCTGTTTCGCGCTGGCGGCGCTGATGGTGACGTCGCCGCTGCTGGTCGTGGCCGCCGTCTCAATCAAGTTGAGCAGCAAGGGACCTGTCTTCTATCGCGCGGAACGCATCGGCTTGGACGGCAGGCCTTTCACGATGCTGAAGTTCCGCACCATGGTCGACGGCGCGGACAAACAACTGGACCGACTCCTGCCCCTGAATCAGGGCGCCGGCGGGGTGCTCTTCAAGATCCACCAGGACCCCCGCGTGACATCAGTCGGAAAGGTGCTGCGCCGCTACAGCATTGACGAGCTGCCGCAATTCATCAACGTGCTCAAGCAGGACATGAGCGTTGTCGGTCCGCGGCCGCCGCTGCGCCGCGAGGTGGAGAACTACGACGGTGAGGTCAAGCGCCGGCTGCTGGTCAAGCCCGGTGTCACCGGCCTGTGGCAGGTGAGCGGCCGATCCGACCTGTCCTGGGAGGACTCGGTCCGGCTCGACCTTTCCTACGTCGACAACTGGTCGATGGCAGGTGATCTGGTGATCATCGCCCGCACACTGCGGGCTGTGCTGGCCAGCGACGGGGCGTACTAGACATGAGGAGCGACACTGTGATCGAGCCGCCGGCGCACGAGTCGGCGGCGGCACCTGAGGTGCCGCCGTCGCGGATTGCGCACGCGTTCTCGGTCCAGCTCGTCTGCCGGGTGCTGGGCATGCTGGCCTCGGTGGTATCGGTGTCGATGACCGCGCGCTACCTGGGTCCCGGCCGCTACGGGCAGCTGATGGTGGCGGTCGCATTCATCGGGATGTGGACCGCGGCAACAGATCTCGGTATCAATACGGTGATCGTGCGGCGGGTCACCGCGGGCCGCGGTGCACTGGAGCGGCTGGTTCGCGTCAATAGTGGCCTGTCCCTGATGTATTGCGTCCCGCTGGCGGTGATGGCGGCAGTCACCGGGTGGCTGATATATCGCGACGCCGACGTGCGGGTGATGCTGGTGGTGTTGTCCGGGCAGCTGCTGCTGCTCACGGTACGGACCCGGTTCGAGCCCGTCTTCTTGTCCACCGTGCGGTTCGCCGCGGTTGCCATCTCCGACGTCGCGGGCCGGATCGGCACGCTGGCGATGGTCAGCTGGCTGGTGGCGACACACGCCAACATCATCTGGTTCGCGGTGGCACAACTCATACCGCCGTTGGTGCAGTTGGCGATTCAGGGCACTGCAGCGGCGCGGCAGGTGTCGCTGCGGCCGGTGTTCTCCACGCGCGAGTCCATCGACCTGCTACGCGAAAGCCTGCCGCTGATGGGCGTCGCGCTGGTCGGCATCCTGTACTGGCGCGCCGACGGGGTGATCCTGTCACTGCTCAACAGCCATGCCGAGGTCGGCGTCTACGGGCTGGCGTACACCATCGCCTTCAACACCGAGGCGCTGTCCATCTTCTTCCAGAAGTCCACCCTGTCAACGGCCACCGGACTGTATTCGCGCGACGTCGGCGCTTACGTCGCGTTCCTGCGCCGGAGCGTCGAATTGATGAGCTTCCTGGCCTTCCCGGTCGCCGTCGTCGGCACCTTGCTGGCCGGCCCGCTGATCAAACTGTTCGGCGACGCCGAGTTCGTGACGCGCGGCGCACCCACCCTGGCGTTGCTGCTCATCGCCGCCTCGTTGCGCTTCGTCACCGGAACTCTCGGGCAGGGCCTGTTCGCCTGCCACGAACAGCGGTTCTTCTTCCGGTTGTCCGTGGGCGCCCTGGCCGCCAACGTGGCGCTGAACCTGTTGCTGGACGGTCGATTCGGCGCGGTCGGCGCGGGCATCTCGCTGGTGTGCACGGAACTGATCGGGTTGACGTTCGCCAGCTGGCGGCTGGGCAGTCACTGCGGATACCGCACACCCATGACTTTCCTGATCCGGCTGCTGATTCCGACGTCGGCCAGCGCCATTGTGGCGCTGCTGCTTTCGGACCAGAACGTGGTGTTCACACTGGCTGCGGCCGCGGCCATCTACCTGGCCGTCAACGTCGTGGCCGGTCCCGTCAACTGGTCCACACTGACCTCGCTCTTCCGGAAAAAGGTGACCGCATGAGAACCGAACGGCCCCTGTCGGTGCTGATCGTGACCTACAAGAGTCACGAACTGTTGGAGCAGTGCCTGGCCAGCGTCGCCGAACACGCGCCGCAACTGCCGGTCTACGTCTATGAGAACAGCGGTGATCAGTACCCGGGCCGCGAGGAACTGGCCGCGCGCCATCCCGACGTGCACTGGGTGCTCGGTCCGGTGAATCTCGGCTTCGGGGCGGCCTTCAACGCACTGGCGAAGCACACTCCCGGCGACACCGATTTCCTGCTGCTGAACGCCGATACGCGGCTGACCGGGCCGCTGACCCGGACCCTTGAGTTGTTCCGCCAGCCCGGCGTCGCCGCCGTGTCGCCGCTGATCCAAGACCCCGGGGCGCCGGGCCCGCGGCTGTGGGACATCGCCACGAAGCACCGAACCCTGACCCGGTCGGTGGTGGCGGCCGCAGGCTATTCCGACCGGCTGCGCGGCACCCGGTTCTCCCACCTCTATCGGGAGCAGCCCACCGAGTCGGAGAGTATCGACGGCTACATGGCCGGCATCTGCCTGGCGATCAACCGCGACGCCTGGAACGAGATCGGCGGCTTCGACGAGGAATTCTTCCTGTACGGCGAAGAGACCGACTGGCAGGAGCGGGCCACCGCGGCAGGCTGGCGCATCCTGCTGGCCGACGAGCTGAACGCCGAGCACGGCAACCCGGCGGCCGGCACCGTCGCCCGCGAATCGGTCTTCACGCACGGTGCCGAGGTTTCCACCGTGGAGCGCTTCCGGAACCGGGACTTGCTGCGTTCCAACATCGCGCTGCTACTGGAACGCCAGGACAGTGTTCACCACGGGGACGCGTTCCTGGCTGCCACCTCGCTGCTGGACCGGGTCCAACGGTCCAAACGGGGTGCCCGCAAACGCGCCATCGATGCCCGTCGCACCGATAAGCCCTCCATCGTCATCACCACCAATCGCCTCGTCTACGGTGGCGCGGAGCGACAGAAGGCGCTATTGGCAACGGAATTGGATCGCCGCGGCTACCCCGTGACAGTCGTCTGCATGCAACGGTTCGGTCCGCTGCTCAAGGAGATCCCGCACAGCATCCGGGTAGTACGGCAGCCCTGGTGGGCGCCGATGGTCGATCTCCCGGACGGCCCGTCGGTGTTGATCAGTGGAGACACCAACACCGAGACCGGGTTCGCGACGCTCTGGAAGGCTGCCTCGCGTGACCGGCGCTGGCTGGTGGCCCCGCACGTGCCGCCGGAGTCCGACCGCCCGGTCTATTCCCGGCCGCTGACCGCCGCGATGAATCGCGCCGACGGCTTCATCGTTCTCGCCCAACGTCATTGGGACATGCTCACCCCGCACCACAAGGTCAGGGGACGGTACTTCGTGGCGCCCAACGGTGTAGCCGTCTCCGCCGAGCCCACCGAACGGGTCCGCGCCACCGGTGAACCGCCGCACCTGGTGATGCTGTCGCGCATCGTCGAGCACAAGAACCCGCACCTGCTGATCGACGCACTGAGCGGCCTGACCGAGCTGCCCTGGCGGCTTTCGATTTTCGGCGACGGACCGGACCGGGAGACCCTCGAAGCCCGCACGCCGGAGTCGTTGCGCGGGCGCATCCAATGGCGCGGATGGTCACCCGGGCCCGGCCCGGCGCTGGCCGATGCCGACCTCCTCTGCGTGCCGAGCCGTTCCGAAGCATTCCCTATGGTGATTCTCGAGGCCATGGCACGCGGGGTGCCGGTAGCCGCGTCGGGCATCTGCGCGGTCCCGGAGATGCTGGACTTCGGCAAGGCCGGCTTCGTCGTCGAGCCCGTGTCGGTATCCGCGTGGCGCAATCAACTGGCCGAAATTCTCACCGACCTCGATGCGCTGCCGGAGGTCGGATGGCGCGGCTTCGAGCGGCTACAAACGCATTACACCGTTGAGGCGATGACCGACGCCTACCTCGATGCGATCGGCGCGGTGATGTGAGCCTCACCGTGCTGCCCGTGAAACCTGAACAGACCCGACGAAACGAGAACTACATGAAGTGCCGCCTGTGCGACTCGCAGCGCATGCTCAGCGTGCTGGACCTGGGTGCGACGCCGCCGTGTGAAAAGATCCTTTCCCCGGAGGAATTGGACCTGCCCGAACCCACCTACCCGCTGCACCTGCGCCTGTGCGAAGACTGTCTGCTGCTGCAGATACCCGCGCTGATCACGCCCGAGGAAACCTTCACCGAATACGCCTACTACTCCTCGTATTCCGACAGCTGGGTCCAGCATGCCGAGACCTTTGTCGATCAGGCCGTCAAGCGCCTCGGGCTGGGACCCGATTCGTTCATGGTCGAAGTCGCCAGCAACGACGGTTACCTGTTGCAGCACGCTGTCGCCCGGGGCATCCCATGCCTGGGCATTGAGCCCTCGCTCAACGTCGGGGCGGCCGCCACCAAAAGGGGCGTGCCCACCGTGTCCGAGTTCCTCAATCCGGCGCTGGCCCGCCGGGTCCGCGCCCAACACGGTTCGGCAAACCTGGTGGTGGCCAACAACGTGTACGCGCATATCCCCGACCTGCGTGGCTTCACCCAGTCGCTGCGCGGGCTGCTGGCCGACGACGGGTGGCTGAGCATCGAGGTGCACCATGCGCTGAACCTGGTGTGCCTGGGCCAGTTCGACACGATCTATCACGAGCACTTCCAGTACTACACGGTGTTTTCGGCGCAGAACGCGCTCGCCAGCGCCGGACTGGCCGTGGTCGACGTCGAACTGCTGCCCACCCATGGCGGGTCCATCCGCGTGTGGGCCCGGCCGATCGAAGTTGCCGGACCACCCACCGAGCGCGTCAACAAGATCCTGCGCATCGAAGAGGCCGCGGGACTGCACCGCCCCGAGGGCTACCTGCAATTGCGGCACCGCACCGAGGAGATCCGCCACGACCTGCTGCGGTTCCTGCTGCAGTGCCGCGCCGAGGGCAAGCGGGTGGTCGGTTACGGTGCTCCGGGCAAGGGCAACACCTTGCTGAACTACTGCGGAATCCGTACCGACCTGCTGGAGTACACCGTCGACCGAAATCCGTACAAGCACGGTCACTTCACCCCCGGGACCCGGATTCCGATTCACGATCCGCAGATGATCGCCAAGGACCGCCCGGATGTTGTGCTCGTGCTGCCCTGGAACCTGGAGACCGAACTCACCGAGCAACTCAGCTATGTCACCGAGTGGGGCGGACAGATCGTCTACCCGCTCCCGAATCTGCACCTGGCGACGAACACGCATTCGCGCAGTGCCGCGGCCGGGTGAGCCGCTGCCGGGGCTGCGGCGACACTGACCTGACCCGGGTTCTCGATCTGGGCAAAGCGCCAGCGGCCGAACAGTTTCCACTGAGCTCCGAACCCCTCACCCCGGCGGAGACGATGCACGCACTGGCGATGGACCTGTGCGGCTGCTGCGGCCTTGCCCAACTAGCCGGAGACGACGCCTTCCAAGCCGCCGAAGAGCAGCAGAGTGTCGAGCCGAAGGCGATGCTGGACCAGGCGGCGGACGCGGTGCAACGGGTCGCAGCAGGTGACTGGCTGCGCGGCAGTACGGTTCGTGAGTTCGGCAGTCCGCACGGCGGAACCTGGCTGCCGATGTTCACCGACCGCGGCTATCGCGAGGCCGAGATCGCCGACGTGGTACTCGACACGTTCGGGCTCATGCATGATCCGGATCAGCGTGCCGCGTTCGAACTCCGGGCCAAGGCCACCGCGCTGGACGGAGTTCTGCTGGTGCAGATCCCGTCGCTGATGGCGATGGTCAGCCAGGGACAATGGAACCTGTTGCGGCATAGCCACTTCGGTTACCACTCGCTGACCGCGCTGACGAATCTGCTCGGATCGGTGGGGATGAGCATCGCCACCGTGTGGGAGTTTGACCTGCTCGGGGAACATATCTGGCCGCGGCGGTGCACGGCCAGGTCGCACGGGACGAGCGCGCGGACGAGATCTTGAAGCGTGAGCGGCAGTTCGGAGTGACGAAACCCTACGTACTTCGGAGAATGCAGAAGGCGGTCGACGTTCACGTCGCGCAGCTACGCCAGTGGCTGGAAGCACAGGCCGATCAACAGATTTCGGTGTATGCGTACTGCGCCGGGTCGCGGGTGCCGGGGCTGTTCAGCGTCGCGGGCATAGACCAGCGGCTCATCAAGGGAATCGCCGACGCCTCGCCCGACAAGCATGGACGCCGGGTGCCGGGAACGGACATCGAGATCATCTCCCCCGAGCAGCTCATCGCCGCGGATCCCGATCGGGTATTGCTGACGTTGCCGTACCTCTACGACGAAGTGCGGCGCACGTACCCGCAGTTGGACGGACGCTGGTGGGTGGACCACGGTACTTCGGTCGCTGAGGGTCAAGCGTGAAGCGGCCTCGGATTCTGTGGCTTTCGCCGTGGCTGCGGCCGCTGGCGCGCGTGCAGGTGGAGGCGCTGCGCCGACACGGTGCCGATGTGCTGCTGGTGACTTCCGACCAGCACCCGGAGTCCGGTGCGGCCCGCGAGTACGAACTCGTCCTGGATCCGCGATTCCGCACCGCGGCAACGTGGCGTCCCAGTTTCGCGGCGTGGCAACGGATTCGCCAGTACCGTCCGGACGTGGTAGTGACGGAACTGGTCCGCGATCCCCGTTGGATCGCGCTGGCGGGGCAGGTCCCGCGAATTCAGCTGGTGCACGACGACCGTCCGCACGACCCTGCCGAGCAGCGGCCGTCCTATGAACTCGCGGTGTTCGATCGTTGGGGCGCGCGCTCGGCGGCCACCGTCACCTACAGCAATTACGTTGCGGCACGCGTCACCACCCGACGCGACGTGGCGGGCATGCCGGTGCACGTGCTGCCGCTCACCAGCGACCTGGACCCGGCCCTCGTCACTGAGCCGGTGGCCCCGCAGCATCGCCGTGATTTCGTCATGATCGGCCGGCTGAATCCCTACAAGAACCTGGATGTGGTGCTGCGGGCCTGGCAGCAGCATATCGGCGGAAACAGCTGGCGTGGCGACAAACTGGTGTTGATCGGCGACGGGTCGATTGACCCGGCACGATTGCCTGCTTACACCGAATGGCGACCCGGTCGCTACCGCTACGCCGACATGCTCGGCACGCTGGCCGCGGCCAAGGGTTCGGTGGCCCATTACCGGCGCGCGTCGCAGAGTGGAGTGCAGGTCCTGTCGATGCAGCTGGGCGTGATGCCCATGGTCTCCGATCAGGGTGGCTTGCCCGAATACCAACCGCCGGAATGTCATCCGGTCGGGGTCGACGACGTTGCCGGTCTGGCAGCCACTTTCGACGAGCTCGCCGATCCGGCCGCGGCGGCCCGCCTCGGCGCCGTTGCGGCGCGGCACTATGAGCAGCGGTTCGCCGTCGACCACGCGGCGCAGCGGCTACTGGACGTGATCAGCGGCGGCTATCCGTCTTCCGCGTCGTCGCCGGTTTCCAGATGCCTTTTCGGGTGATGCATGCAGTTGGTGCGGGGCCGTCCGAACTCTAGGTGTTTGAGTGCGATCCATTCGGTGTGGCCGCCGGTGTTTCGGCGGGTGGTGCAGTGTTGCGCGGCGGCGGTGGCCGCCAAGAGCGGCGTCAGCGGTTCTCCGGTCAGCGCACAGCGGGGTCCGAGTTCGGCGGCATCGGCGACGCGGCGGTCGGCCTCGGTTTTGATGATCCGCAGCCGATCGGCCAGCGCCTGACCCAGGGAGCCGCTGACATTCGCGGCAGTGGCCTGAGTGGCAAGTTGATTGATCAACACGTGTCCGGCCACCGGCAGACGCCGGCACTGCACCTCGAGCTCGCCCAGCGTCGTCAGCAACTCCGGGCAACTCAACGTCGCCGCGGTGAGCTCCAACGGCCTGCGACACCGACCCGCCAAGCGCGCCCAGCGCCTCGGCCCAGTCCTCACGCGTGCTGGAACTCACGCCCCAATTCTATTGCAGGGCAACGATAACTGAGTTCGGCGCCGGCTGCACCGCGCCAAGCGGCTCACTCGCAGAAACCCGCCACCGACTCCGGTGACCGAACCGCCACGAAGTCGTGCACGTAACCCTGCGGCATGGCGAAGGGGTGAAACTCTTCCGAATTCGCCCCCGGGTTCAAATAGGCGATCTGATCACGCTGAACATCGAACTCGGCGATCGGCCGCAACGCCGACTCGGTGACATAGAACAAGTGATAACCGAGTCCCTCGATCTCACCGAACACGTCACTGATCGGCACCGAAAGATGGCGCTGCTCGATCTCGATCAAAATCGCTGGGCGGCAACGCCGGAACATCTCGCTGCCGCCGCGCAGCACCGACATCTCATGGCCTTCCACGTCGATCTTCACGAAGTCGACGTCGATGCCAGGTCCCACCACGTCGTCGAGTCGTACCAGCGGAACCTCAATCCGCCGGACGTCCACCTTCTGCCCGTCGAACCCGTGGGCCAGGCTGCCCTGCGCGGTCACCTGCCGCCGGCGGTGCTCCGGCACCAGCAGTTGCGCGGTGCCGGGCTCGTCGGAAACCGCCGCCTGGCTGAAGTGCACGTGCGCAAACCTGTCAGTGAGCTTGCGCAGCATCGGGGCGTTGGCGGGATGCGGCTCAAAGCTGTAGAGCCGTCCGGACTTTCCGACTCGGCGGGCCAGATGGTAGGTGAACAGGCCCCAGCTCGCACCCACATCGACGACGGTCGCACCGCTGGGAGCGAAGTGATCCGCCACCAACATTGCCAGATCCTGCGTCCGCCGCCGGCGCCAAAGCGCCTCGGTCGCCATCGTCATCGCGGGCCGGCCCAGCAACCGGCCCACGTTGCGTACCGTCACATACCTGGCCGCCCAGTTGGCCGCTTCGCTCCGGCGCAGAACATCTTTCACCGACATTCCGGTACTACCTTCCTCTGTGACAAGGGCGGTCCACAGCTGTGTCAACCGCTGATACCAGCGGTCCAGCCCGAAGTCGCGGGCTCGGCCTCGGGCGGCTGCGCCCATACTGGCTCGCAGGTCGGAGTCTTTGAGCAGTTCGTGCAGCGCATCGGTGATCTGCTCGGGACGGCCCGGCGCTACCACCAACCCGGTCACCCGGTCGGTGATCGCCTCGTCGATGCTCCCCACCAGCGTCGTCACCGGCGCAAGACCGTACGCCATGGCTTCCAGCAACGCCATCGGCAGGCCCTCGTCGTGGCTGGGCAGCACGAAAATGTGTGCATCTCTGAGTAAATCGTCGCGGGCGGCCGGATCCAGCCAGCCCACAACATCAATGGTATCGCCCAGACCGGCCGCGGCGACCGCCGCACGTACCTCGTCCACCTCTCCATCGCCCGCCAGCGTCATCCGCAGCCGGGCCCGCATGTCGTCATCCAGCGCCCCGACGGCTTCGATCAGGTCGTAGGTACCCTTGCGCACTCCCAACCGGCCCAACGAAACCGCATGCACCCGATCGATATTCGCGTGCTCAACCGCAACCGGCGGAATGGGAACCGCATTGTTCAGCACCGCGATTCGCTCGACGGGCACCCGCAGTCTGCCGGCGTACTCCTCAACATGACGGCGGCCGAGCACCAGCCACTGATCGGCCACCAGCACCCGCCGAACCAGTCGCTGCACGGCCGGGCGCAGTCCGTCGAACCAGCCGGCGAAGTCGTAGCTGTGCGCGTGCACCACGGTCGGGACGTTCGCCCGGCGCGCTGCGGCCAGTGGCAGCGCCTTGCGCACCACACTGCCCCCGTGCGCCAGGTGCACGTGCAGCACGTCGACCCGCCGCAGTGCCACCAGCCACGCGGCCCGCATCATCCCCGTCGCACCGACCCAGAGCCGAAACCACAGCGGCCCTTCGATATACGTCGGCACGGTGATGACGCAGGCGTCGGGGTGGGCGGCCATCAAGGTGATCACGGTGGCCATGCCGCCACGGCTGGCCGCCTGCGCGGGCGCCGGACCCACCACCAGTACCCGCGTCACCGGGGCTCCCCGGCAAGCACCGGTTCGGCCGGGGCAGGTTCCAAGATGTCGACGCTCTCCTCAGCGCGCCGTCCCCGCATCGCGAATGCCATCGCCCCGCCCAGCGTGATGCCGAGCGTCATCGCGTTGGTCGGTTCCTCCGGCAGCGGGTCGATGATGCACATCACCATCAGACCGGTGCTGACGGCCGCACTGATCTTGGCCGGCACAGACGCGCTGCGCAGCGCGCGCACCAGTGGCGTCAGCGCGAATACCGCGAAACCGGCCATCCCCACGGCGCCTGACTTGGCCAGCCACCACAGGTAGAAGTTGTGCGCGTAGGTGGTGCCCAGCGACTGGGTGAACTCGTTGGGATCGTCACCGCCGAAGGGCAACTGGTAGGCGTAGCCGAGCCCGTGCCCGAACAGCGGTGCCTGAGCGATCGCTTCGTTCAGATGGCGGTCTTCCTCGAATCTGGCCAGCGTGGACGGATCCTGCGTGAGCGCCGCACCGGATGACCTGCCGAGCACCCGGTGACTGAACCCGGTGATCTGATTGGCCAACCACACCCCGGCCGACGAATCGCCCAGCAGGAAGAGCGCACCCGGGATCGTCACCGCCAGAATGCCCGCAGCGGTCACCGCCAACCGGGCCGCCCGCCGCACCGATGACCAGCCCATGCTTGCGAAGAACGCGACGACGGCCGCCACCCCGATCGAGATCAGGGTGTTGCGGGTGAACGCCAGCACCGCCACCACCAGGGCTGGCGGACCCAGCAGCAGGTAGGTGGCCGGCTTCACCCGGCCGAGGATCTGCGCGGCGACCAACGCGGTCAGCACGGCGATGGCCGGAATCAGGGCTGACGTGATGATCCGGTTCGCATCGTCTCCGGTGTCCATCTGCAGGCTCTCGGTCCGGCCGGCCAGCCGAATGCCGCCGGAGGAACCCAGGACGGCCATCCCGGCCGAGAACCACAGCGTGAACGCTACGGCGTGCATCGACAACATCAGGTAGTCGCCGTACACCACCACGAGCGCGAGCACGAAACCGGCGAGCATCTCCAACAGAAACGTCGTTTCCCGCACCACGATCGCGGTGCTGTGTCCCATCGAGAAGCCAACCGCGGCAGAGTAAATCACGAAGAGCCCGAACATCCCCGGCAGCAGATAATCGGACATGCGCAGCCGCACCACCGGCAGCACGAAGCAGATCGCCAGCACCAGCACCACATGGGAGGCGTAAATCGACACGGGACCGATCACTTTGCCCACGTGCAGTCCCTGCGGCAGCGCGGCACACCCCAGAAACAGCGCCAGCCCGATCATGAGTTCCGGCTTGGCCCAGTAGACGATCAGGAAGAACGTCAGACCGACCAACAGGATGCCCTGGGTGGTGTTGCGGACGGACAGCGCGCCGTAAACGAAGCACCCGAACAGGAAGAGCGCCAGCATGATTGCGGCCATCGCCAGGCGATGACGACTCCGCAGATAGCGGATCACGCCGGTCCACTGATCTTGGCGCGATACGTCTTCGTGGCAGCCCTGGTGTGCCGGGCTATCCGGGCGTCGGTCAGCACGGTCCCCACCACGTTGGCCCCGGCGGCACGGAGCGCGGTCAACGCATCCGCGAGTTCGTCCTCGGTGGTGCGTCCGGCCCGAATCACCAGCACCGTGGCGTCGACGGCGCCACCGAGCAGACCGGAGTCGGCACTGGCCAGCATCGGCGGTCCGTCGACGACGGTGCGCTCGAAAGTCTTTGCCACGTCCTGAAGTACCTTGTCCAGCACCTCGGGAAGGAAGGCGCTGGTCGGCAGGGTCTCTTTGCGGATCGACCGGGCCGCAAGGACGAACAGCTTGGGGATCGAGGTCGGTTTGGTGGCTTCGGTGGCGATCTCCGGATTGGACAGGGCGTTCGACAGGCCCTCTCCCGATTCGACTTTCAGCAGTCCGGCGATCACCGGACGGCGGGTGTCCCCCTCGATCAGCAGGACGTCCTCACCCAGTTCGGCGAAGGCCCGGGACAGGTTGATCGCGGTCGTCGTCGTGCCTTCACCACCGAACGGAGCCGTCAACAGCACCCGGTTGGCTCCCGGCCCCATCGCCCGCAACAGCCGGGCACGCAAGCCGCGCACGGCGTCGTCGAACGAGATGTCGGTGCCGAATCGCGGTGCGTTGCCGCGGTGCCCGGGCAGCTCGGCCAGCGTCGGCAGGCCCGACAAACTTTCCGCCTTCGCGCGGTCGCGCACCGTGCGGTCGGCGGCCTCCCGGGTCAGCGCCACGCCGGTGCCCAGCAGCAGGCCCGCCACCAGACCCATCGCCATATTGCGCACCGGCACCGGCTTGACCGGCTTGTCGGGTGCCCCGGGTTGCTCGACGACGGTCGCCCTGGCCACCGGCAGCTGGGTGGCGGGAGCGGGTGTCTGGGCCGGGTCCGTCGGTGTCGCCGTCGCCACCGGTGTCTCGCTGGGTTGGGTGGTCGGTTGCTCGCCGTCCGCGACCGGAGCTGCCGACACGGGCGTGGTGGGCGGCGTGGTGGTGGCAGGTGCGCCGGTCGGCTTCGGGGTGCCCCCGAGTGAGCCGACCATCAGGGTGAACTCGTCGGCCACCGCCTTCGCCAGGGTCGCTGCGCGCTGTGGATCGGTGTCGGTGACCGTGATGGTGAACAACGTGGTCTTCGGCGTGAACGCCACCTTGGTCTGGCTGGCCAGCTGGTCGGCGCTGACCGGCAGGTGAAACTGGGTGACGGCCTTCTCGGCCACGGCGTGGCCGCCGGCTATCGCGGCATACGACGACAGCCGCTCCTGGGCCGCCTGAGTTCCCTGGTAGACCTGCATGAGGTCGGTTTCACCGGAGAACGAGATCAGCACCGTCGCCGACGATTCGTAGCTCTTGGTCTGGAACGCCGTGATCGCTGCCGCGCCGGCCAGGCACGCGAGGACGGCACCCAGGAAGAGCTTCCAGTGCAGCAGGAGGGTCCGGACGAACGTTCGGAAATCCATCTAATGCCTCTCTGGCGCTACCGCGCGATCACCTCACCGAGCGAGGAGCACACTTGTCCCCCGTTAGTAATTTACCTACTTTTGGTACGGTAAACAAACTGTGACCAGTCTATCGGTATGGCCGGTCCGCCCGCATCACGTCTTCGGGCTGCCCGCCAGCACGTCACGGGGCACGTCCAGCGTGGCGATCGGATAGAACCCGGAGTCGTCACGGCCGTCCCGGGCCAACTGCATCGGCGGGTAGTTCACCGCGTGCGAGCCGTTCGGCTTGTGCTGTTGCCACTCGACCGCGGCGCGCAGCGTGTAGTGCCCCGGCGCCAGACCCTTCAAGTCGATGTGGACGCTCTCGGTGGCCGACGCGGGCGGCGGTTGGTCGATGCTGCGGTCGCCGGACGAATCCGGGACCAGGCCCTTCAGGTCGATGGTGGCAGGCAGCGTTCGAACCGTCTGCCCGGCGAAGTCGACCAGCCGGTAGCCCGGCACCCACTTCTCGGTGGCCGCCGCGGCGCCGTAGTTGGTCCAGGAGACCGAGATGGACGCCACCTTGTCCTGCACTGATTGCGACCCGGACCGTGCCTCGACCGAGTAGCGGTAGCCGGCGACGGCATTGGCCTGTGCCCACAGCACGTACAGCTTGGGGTCCATCGGTGACGTCGCGTCCTGGTCGGGGAAGTTGACGCTCGACGTCATCGAGACGTGGTACCGGATGACGTCGTGCAGTCCCTTGTCGTAGTAGGCCTGCGGCGTGGTCCCGTCGGGCAGCTGACACCACTCGGTGATCACCGGCGCCTTGCCCAAGCGATCCTTCAGGGCGCCGATTAGCGGGTCGGAGGTCTGGACGTAGTGCCCGGACTCGGCCCAGACGGGCAGCGGCGCGTAGACGCCGAGACAATCCGAACGGATGCCGACCGGAGCGGCGAGCTTCCTGGTGACGTCGTCGGCCAGCAGTTCGCGCATGATCTCGGGATTGTTCGGAGTGGCCACCAACTGTGTGTGCGGAAAGGCGTTGACGTTGGCGGCGACCAGCTGCTGGATCGACGCCTTGGTGATGTTCTGGTCGCGGAACTGGCTGTAATAACCCAGCGCCGCCTCACTCTGGTCGGGGCTCGGGCCCGGTGCGTTCAGCGAGTCACGCAGATAGGCGACGTGATTCTCGCTGAAGTCTCCGTAGCCGGAGAACTCGAAGACACTGAGCCGCTCGTCGTTGTCATAGCGGCGGCCCAGCGCGGCCAGCAGTTGCCCGAAGTCACCAAGATAGGTCGGGTCGTTGAAGTTCGGCACCACTTGCACCGGGCCGTTCCCGGTAGCGGGATAGCTGGTGCTGGTGCCGGCCCTGGCCCGCTCCCAATCCGGGATCTCGATGTTCGTGTTGTCCGGATAGCTCGCGTTACAGCACGAGTTGTACGACTGCACCCGCAGCGTCAGTCGCATCCGGCGCTCGGCGAGCTTGTTCAGCGCGTCGTCGATGACGCTGAAGTCGAACCTGCGGTCATCGGGTGCGTCCGGGGGGAGCGTGGCCGGATCGGTCGGCTGCAACTGCCGCCAGGTGACCCGCAGGCTGGCGTCGTAGGACGCCGGCCAGGCCGGGTAACGCTGCTGGGCTGGCTCACCCTGCGGGAAGAGCGGTTCGAGCAGGTCTTCGTACTGACCGCGCAGCGGATTGGAGATCTCCTGCGCGGCAGGCGGGATCGCCGGACTCGCCATGGCGGCCAACGGGCCGGGGTCGGTGTGCGGACGGCTGCAGGCGTTGATCAGCAGCGCCGTGCCGGCGACAAGGACAGTTACGCAGGCGACAGCGACAAGTGTGATTTTCCTAATTGTTCGAACCAATCTCTGCGTGAGCTAGATCGCGCCGAGCGTCAGCGCCTCACGGTCGGCGAGGAACGGCATCGGCATCCAGCGAGCGGCCAGCAACGCCTCCATGGCGTTGCCCGGAACGGGGCGGGACAACAAGAATCCCTGCGCCCGGTGACACCCATGTTGCATCAAAGTCAGTGCGGCGGCCGGGGTCTCGACCCCCTCGGCCACCAGTTGCAGGCCGAAGGCCTCGGCCAGGCCGATGATGGCGCGCACGATCGCCAGGTCACCGGCGTTGGTGCCCAGGTCGCGAACGAACCCGGTGTCGATCTTGAGCATGTCGACCGGAAGTGACTTCAGGTGCGACAGCACCGCATAACCGGTGCCGAAGTCGTCGATGGCGATCTGCACCCCGACCTCTTTGAGCTCCGAAAGCGTCTTGCGGGTGGCTTCGATGTCGTGCACCACCGCGCGCTCGGTGATCTCGAGGCAGACCGAGCCGCCATCGATCCCGAACTCCTCGATGGTGTCGGCGACGCTGCGGACGAAACCGCGGGTGATCAGTTGGACGGGCGAGACATTGATGCGCAGCACCGCGCTCTGCCCCACGCCGTTGGACCGCCAGCGGCTGAACTCCGCGCACGCGCTGCGCATCACCCAACGGCCCAGCTCGCCGGCGAGGTTCGTCGACTCGGCGACACCGATGAACGAGTCCGGCAGCAGCAGGCCCCAGATCGGATGCCGCCACCGGACCAGCGCCTCGGCGGCCACGATCGCCCCGGTCCACAAATCCACCTCGGGCAGGTAGTGCAGCAGCAGCGCTTCGCTGTCGATGTCGCCCTGCAAGTGCAGCTCGATGTCGTTGCGGAACGCGCTCTTGAGCGACATGTCGTCGGTGGACAGTGCCACCTGATTTCCACCGGCCCGCTTGGCCGTCAGCACCGCCTCGTCGGCGCGGCGCAACAGGTCGGTGCTGTTGTCCCGGCCCGGCATGCCGACCGCCAGCCCGATGCTGACCGTGCGGGTGATCTGTTGACCGCCGATCGCCAGGCGTTCGCGCAGCATTGTGCCCAGTCGACGCGCGAACGACTCGGCCGCCGCGCTCGACATCGTCTGATCCGGGATGACGACGAACTCGTCACCACCCAGGCGGGCGATCATGCTCTGACTGCCGGCGCACACCCGCAGGCGCTGGGCGAAGACACGGATGAACCAGTCGCCCGCGGTGTGGCCGAGGTAGTCGTTGATGGACTTGAGCCGATCGAGGTCCATGTAGAGCACCGCGACGGGGCCGGGATTGCCGGCCGCCAACCGGTCGGACAGGTGCGCGACCAGCGCCCGGCGGTTGTACAGACCCGTGAGGTCGTCGTGTTCGGCCAGGTACCGCAGCTTTTCTTCGGCGGCGATCCGGGCCTGCAACTGCGCGAACAGCGCCGCGACCGCTTCGAGGGTGTTGATCTCTTCCTGTTTCCATTTGCGCGCGCCGAATTTGACGAAGCCCAGCACGCCGGTGGTCATCTCACCGGACACCAGCGGAGCGGCCGCTACGGACGGCGACGCCGTCTGCTTGGCGCCGCCCACCCAGCGCAACGACCGGTTGCTCTGATCCGGCCGGATCACCACGGGCTTGCGGCCGTGCTCGCACTGGGCGAGCACCGGGTCGGCGCTGGTGAAGTGCACGACGGCCTGGGGGTCGGGATCCGGTACGTCAGCGCGCGGCGGCCATTCGGCCACCAGGACCGAGGCGCGGATGTCGTGGTCGTGGTGCCGTAGGAAGCTGGCATCGACGTCGAACTGCTCCACCAGTTGCGCGAGAACCCGTTCGCTGACCTGCGTCGCGGTGGACGCGGTCGCCTCCATGAGCTGGGTGGCCACGGAGGTGACGACGAGGTCCAAGCTGCGCGGCAACGGGGCCTCCGATGTTGTGCACGTGTTCAACGACTGCGTCAATTATGGGTGACCCACCCGGTCGGCGGACCGTATTCGCGATCGCCGTTTTCGATGCCCGACGATGCGCATCAAAGCGGCCGAATACCCGGACGGCGCAGGTCACGGATGGATTCCTGGTTACCAGAGACTAGCACGCAAGCCCTTCGCACCCCCGTCTGAAAACCAGCTGACCTGCATGGTCGCTTCGGGTCACACCGCGTTTTTCGGCTAGGGTCGGCTGATGTCTGTCGCACGGTCAGCCAAACGGTTGCTCGCGCCGGCGGCCAAGACCGTCGCGCCACATATGTTCTGGAAGCGCAAGTTCAAGATCCTGCAGCGTCTTGGGGAGTCACGTCCCGATGTGGCGCTGGTGGCCTCGCTGTGTGACCCCGAGCGGGTGTCGCTGGATATCGGCGCCGATGTCGGCGAATTCGCGATCGGGATGCTGTCCTCGTCGCGGTCTGTGATCGCGTTCGAGCCCCGTCCCGCACAGGCCCGCGACCTGGCCTTGATGTTCACTGCCGTCGGGGCGCCCGTGCGCATCGAAGCGGTCGCGCTCTCCGACCAGCCGGGCATGACGGCGATGCGGGTGGTGGAATCCGACCCGGGCCGCAGCACGATCGATCACGAGAACGTCCTCGACACCGCGGTCGGCGGTCCGGTCGCGACCATCGAGGTCCCGTTGAAGCGCCTCGACGATCTGCGGCTGGACAACGTCGGCCTGGTCAAGATCGACGTCGAGGGTCATGAGCTGGCCGTTCTTCGCGGCGCCGTGAACACGCTGCGGCGCAACCGGCCGACCGTTGTGGTGGAGGCCGAGGAACGCCATCACGCCAACGCAGTCGCCGACATCACCGCCCTGCTGAGCGGGCTGGGATTCCGTGGCTACTTCTGGCTCGACGACCAGCGCCGGCCGATCGAGGAGTTCGACGCCGCCGCTCACCAGAACCCGGACAACATCGGCGGCGCCGAGGACGACTGGGCGCCGCGCGGCGTGTACGTCAACAACTTCGTCTTCGAACCGGCGGAAGCCTGACGGCCCGACCACACGTGAGACAGCTCACATTTACCGCTCCTCTGTCACGGACGGCCGGCCGACGGTGTCTGAAGGGTGTAACCGACACCGAGAAGGAGACAACGATGTCTGAACAGACGAACTCAAGCCACCGGAAAGCGCACGTCGTCGTGCTAGGCGGCGGGTACGCCGGGACGATGGCGGCCAACCATCTTCGGCTGCGTACCGATGTCGACATCACTCTGGTCAACCCCCGCCCGCACTTCGTCGAGCGGATCCGCCTGCACCAACTGGCCGCCGGCACCGCCACCGCCACCGCCGACTACGGCACGCTGCTGGGCAACGGTGTCCGGCTGGTCGTCGACACCGCCGACCACATTGACGCCGCCGCCCGGCGGGTGCTGCTGGCCTCGGGCGCCACGCTGGACTACGACTACCTGATCTATGCGACCGGCAGCACCGGCGCCGCTCCGGTCGCGGTGCCCGGCGCATCCGAGTACGCGCACGTGCTGTCCGAGCTGGAAGGCGCGCAGAAGCTGCGCTACGCGCTTGCGGATCTGCGCACCGACGCTCCCGTCGTGGTGGTCGGCGCCGGCTTGACCGGCATTGAGGCCGCGGGCGAGTTCGGTGAGCAGGGCCGCGAGGTGACCCTGGTCTGCGGCGGCGTCCTGGGCCCGTCACTGAGCGGCCCCGGCCGGCGTTCGGTGGCCAGGCAGTTGCGCAAACTCGGCGTGAACGTGCTCGAATCCGCCACGGTCACCGAGGTGCGCTGGGATTCAGTGGTGCTCGGTGACGGCACCGTGCTGCCCAGCGCCGTGACGGTGTGGACCGCGGGATTCGGCGTCCCGGACCTGGCCGCGCGCAGCGGGCTGCGCACCGACTCGCTGGGTCGGCTGCTCACCGACGAGACGCTGACCAGCATCAGCGACGAGCGCATCGTCGCCGCCGGTGACGCCGCGGCGCCCTCCAACCAGCCGTTGCGGATGAGCTGCCAGGCGGCCATTCCGCTGGCCGCCCAAGCCGCCAACACGGTGCTGTCCCGCATCGCCGGCACAGCTCCTGCCCTGCTCAACCAGGCGTTCACCGGGCAGTGCATCAGCGTGGGCCGCAGCTTCGGCACCATCCAGCTGGCCCGCACCGACGACACCCCGGTCAACCTGTACATCGGCGGACGCACGGCGGCGGCGATCAAGGAACTGGTCTGCAAGGGCACGGTGTGGGGCCTGCGCAAGGAAGCCGCCAAGCCCGGCTGGTACCGCTGGCTCAAAGGCGGCAACCGGCCCGCGCAGTCGCCCGCTGAGCAGCAGGCCGCGCTGCGGTGAGCAACGGATCGGACAGTGGCGGGCACGCGGAACGCTTCACCCTGCTGCGCCCGCTGCTGTTCACCATCGCCTACGAAATCCTGGGCTCGGCGACCGAGGCCGACGACGTGTTGCAGGACAGCTACCTGCGCTGGGCCGACGTCGACCTGTCGACCGTGCGGGACACCAAGTCCTACCTGGCCCGGCTGGTCACCCGGCAGGCACTCAACGCGCTGCGGGCCCAGGCGCGCCGCCGCGAGGAGTACGTCGGTCCCTGGCTGCCCGAACCGCTGCTCCTCGAGGACCAGGATGCCTCCGCAGATGTGGTGCTGGCCGAGTCGGTGTCCATGGCCATGTTGATCCTGCTCGAGACGCTGACCCCGGACGAGCGGGCGGTGTTCGTGCTGCGCGAGGTCTTCGGATTCGACTACGCCGAGATCGCCGACGCGGTTGGCAAACCCGCGGCGACGGTCCGCCAGGTCGCCCACCGGGCACGCGAACACGTGCACGCGCGGCGCAAGCGGTTCGGCTCGGTCGACATCCGGCGCAATGCGGAGATCACCGCTCAGTTCCTGGCTACCGCCGCCAACGGCGACGTCACTGCGCTGGTCGGCATGCTGGCCCCGGATGCTGTGTGGATGGCCGACGGGGGTGGCAAGGTCAGCGCGGCGCGCAAGCCGGTGGTAGGCGCCGAGAAGGTTGCGAAGGCCATCGTCGGCCTGCTCCGCAAGACCCACGCGCAGTTGCGTGTCGAGACGGTGACCTGCAACAGCGCCCCAGCCGTGGTGCTCTACCTCGCCGGGCGCATGGAGGGGGTGATCACGGTCGAGATCGTGGACGGCAAGATCACCAACTTCTACGCGATGCGCAATCCGGACAAGTTGGTCGCGCTGGGCAACGCCCGGCAGATCAGCCGCGGCTGACCTTCGGCTCGTGCGGGAATCCCCCGTTCTGACAAGCTAGGGCGGTGCGAATCGACCGGCTCGGCGATCTGGGTGGCGCGCCGCAGGTGCTGCGCGCCGTCGGCCGCGCCACCAGCCGGCTCGGCATCCCCCCGCCGGCCGCGCTGACCGGTGAGTGGTTCGGCGCGCTGGCCGTCGTCGCGCCCAGCGTGCCGGTACAAGAGGTCGCGGTGAGCGACGTGTTCTGCGCTCCCGGTGCGGCCGTCGCCGACGCGGGCGCGGTCGGCGGCGGCTGGATCGGCTACCTGTCCTACCCCGATGCCGGAGCAGACGGCCTGCCACACCGGATTCCCGAGGCCGCCGGCGGCTGGACCGACTGCGTCCTGCGGCGCGACCGGGACGGACAGTGGTGGTACGAGAGCCTGTCCGGCGCCCATATGCCGGCCTGGTTGGCCGATGCCTTGACCCTGACCCCCAGAACGGCACCAATGTGCCAGATCGAATGGGAGACCGGAGACCGCTCAGCACACCGTGATGGTGTGCTGGCCTGCCTGGAGGCGATCGCAGCCGGGGAGGTCTACCAGGCTTGTGTCTGCACCCGGTTCACCGGGACCGTCAACGGGTCATCGCTGGATTTCTTCATCGAGGGCGTGGCCCGAACCTCCCCGGCCCGAGCGGCGTACGTCGCGGGGCCCTGGGGCGCGGTGGCGTCGCTGTCTCCGGAACTCTTCCTGCGCCGCCGCGACGATGTGGTGACATCCAGCCCGATCAAGGGAACACTGCCGCTGGATGCGTGGCCGTCGGCGTTGCGGGCGTCGCCCAAAGAGGTCGCCGAGAACATCATGATCGTCGATCTGGTGCGCAATGACCTTGGGCGAGTTGCAATTACCGGTACCGTGCGGGTACCGGAACTGCTGGTGGTCCGGCGCGCCCCGGGGGTGTGGCACCTGGTGTCGACCGTCTCGGCGCAGGTGCCGGCCGAGCTGCCGATGTCGCAGCTGCTGGATGCCACCTTTCCCCCCGCTTCGGTCACCGGGACACCCAAACTGCGTGCGCGTCAGCTCATTTCGCAGTGGGAACGGAACCGCCGGGGAATATATTGCGGCACAGTCGGAATGGCCTCTCCGGTGGCCGGATGTGAGCTGAACGTGGCGATCCGCACCGTCGAGTTCGACGCAACCGGCAATGCCGTACTCGGGGTGGGCGGCGGCATCACGGCCGACTCCGACCCGGATGCCGAATGGGCCGAATGCCTGCACAAGGCGGCCCCGGTGGTCGGGCTGCCCACGGCCGTGTCGGCGAGTCGCGTGAGTTAGCTCAGCAAATTCTTGAAGGCGAATTTTGAGGTTGTGAATTTCCCCGATCGGCCACATGAGCCGCCGGGTACGCATAAGCTTCTGCCAGCGACGCGTGTTCGTCGCGCGTCAGACGCGAGGGGTTCGGCAGGGTCGGGCAGGGTCGGAAAGGAATTGTCATGAGAGTTGCCATCGCTGGCGCTGCGGCTGCCGCCGTGTTGGGTGGCGCGCTCGCGGTTGCGCCCTTGACGATCTCCAACCAGAGCCGGACGTCGCCTGGTGGAACCTGCAGCGCAGGCCAGCAGTGCGACAAGCTGGCGTCGGTCCTGATGCCGGAAACCGGCAAGCCGGCGGCGATGGCACCGAAGGGAGCCCCGTCGGCCCTCGAACCGCCGGAGCCGGCATCGCCGGCCGTGGCGCCGCGCCCGCCCGCCGAGCCGGCGGCCTACACGCCTCCTAATCCCTCGCCCACCAACCCGGGGTTGTTGCCCGGTGCGAACAACACGCTTCCCCCGGCGTCACCTCCCTCGGGCGCTCTGCCTCCGGGCTTCGACCCGAACGCCGCGGCGCTTCCCGGCATCGGCGAAGTTCCCGGTGTCGGTATCCCCGGGCTGCCCGACCTCTATGGCTACGCCGGTGGCGTGGCCGGCCTGGCCGGCGTGCCGTACGGGGTGAACGCGGCGTCAGCCGTCGTCAACGGCGTCCTCGGGGTGGGCAACACCGTCGCCAGCGTGGTGTCGACGAGCGCGTTGGCCGTCACATACGTGGTGTTGGCGTACAACGCCTTACAGTCCTCGGGCATTCTGCCCGCGGCTCAGGGCACACTGAACTCGCTCGGCTCGATGCTGCTGCCGTCGGCGGCCGCGGCGCTTCCGGCCGCGGCTCTGCCCGCGCTGAGCCTGCCGGGCCTGCCCGCCCTCAACATCCCCGGCCTGCCGGGTATCTCTCCGGCCGGTCTGATCGGCCTGGCCGCGGCCGGCGGTCTGCCCGGCATCAGCCTGCCGGGCCTGCCGGACATCTCGCCGGCGAACCTGATGGCGCTGGCCTCGGCCGGCCTGCCCGGCCTGCCGGGTGTGTCGCCGACGGACCTGCTGGCGCTGGCCGCCGCCGGAGGCATCCCGGGTCTGCCGAGCCTGCCGGGCGTGAACCCGGCTGCGCTGGTGGCCGCGCTGCCGGCGATCGCCGCCGGAATCCCGGGTCTGCCGCCGTTGCCCGGCATCGACCCGGCGATGCTGGCGGCCGCACTGCCCGCGTTGACCGGCGGCGGTATCCCGGGCGTTGACCCCGCCATGCTGGCAGCCGCGCTGCCTGCGCTGATGGGCGGCGCACCGGCCCTGCCAGGTGTCGACCCGGCCACCATCATCGCCGCCCTGCCGGCCATGGCCGCAGCGGCGGGGATCCCGACCGCGCTGCCACAGGGCCTGCCGCCGCTGCCCCAGGGGCTGCCGCCACTGCCGGCCCCGCCGCCGTTGCCGGCCCTGCCGGCGATCCCACACCCGCCGTTGTGCCCGATTCCGGGCGGCCCGTGCTTCTGAGCGTCGCCGCGCTTCGGCCTTTCTAGACCGATTCCTCGGCGTCGCGCCGGGATTTGAGCACCGCGTCGTAGAGCTGGCGCGATCGCACATCCGGGTATCCGGCAGCCACGTGACTGCAGGCGTCCTTGATGCGAATACCACCGGCGACCAGGTTCTCCACCTCCGCGACCAGGTCGGTTACCAGGGTCGACAGGTCAGCGCGGGGCGTCGCGCCGGCCAGCACGATGGTGACCTCGCCCAGCACCCCGTCGGCCGCCCACGCCGCCAATTCGTCGAGCGACCCGCGCACCACTTCCTCGTGCACTTTGGTCAGTTCCCGGCAGATAGCCGCCTGACGGGCGCCGCCGAGCTGCTCGACCGCGTCGCGCAGGCAGGCGGCCAGCCGACGCGGGGACTCGAAGAACACACAGGTGCGCCGTTCGTCGGCCAGCCCGGCCAGCCAGGTGCGGCGTGCCGATCCCTTGCGGGGTGCGAAGCCCTCGAAGCAGAATTTGTCGGCCGGCAGACCGGAGACCACCAGCGCGGTCGTCACCGCTGACGGGCCGGGCAGGCACTGCACCGGTAGCCCGGCTTCGATGCAGGCCGCGACCAGGCGGTAGCCGGGATCGCTGATGATCGGCATTCCGGCGTCGCTGACCACCAACACGGTGGCTCCGGAACTGATCGCGTCGACGAGCGTCCCAACCCGGGTGGTTTCGACCCGGTCGAACAGGCTGAGCACCCGGCCGCCGATCGTGACGTCGAGGGCCTTGGCGAGGTTGCGCACTCGGCGGGTGTCCTCCGCGGCCACCACATCGGCTTCCGCCAAGGCTCGCGTCAGCCGGGGCGACGCATCCGCGGGCTGCCCCAACGGTGTCGCGGCGAGTAACAGGCGCCCACTGGTCATGACGGACAGCCTACGATCGACGTGATGACCGCCCCGCCCCGAGAAACCTCCGTCAGCGAGGCCGGCCTTGACGAGGAGGCCGGGCCGGGGCGTGTCGCACCTGTCCTCAGCCCCGCCCCGCTGGTGGCTGTCGCCGATTTCGGTCCGGTAGACCGGCTGCGCGGGTGGCTCGTGACGGCTGTCATCGCCGTGTTGGCGACGGCGACCCGGTTCCTCAACCTGGGTTCGCCGACAGATTCCGGCACGCCGATCTTCGACGAGAAGCACTACGCCCCACAGGCCTGGCAGACCCTCAACAACCACTGGATCGAAGACAATCCGGGGTTCGGCCTGGTCGTCCATCCGCCGGTCGGCAAACAGCTGATCGCCATCGGCGAGGCCCTGTTCGGCTACACCGGCCTGGGGTGGCGGTTCACCGGCGCGCTGCTGGGTGTGGGTCTGGTGGTGCTGGTGACCCGGACCGTCCGGCGCATCAGCCGGTCGACGCTGGTCGGCGGCATCGCCGGAGTGCTGGTCATCTGCGACGGAGTGAGCTTCGTGACGGCGCGGACCGCGCTGCTGGACGGATTCCTCACGTTCTTCGTGGTCGCGGCCTTCGGAGCGCTGATCGTCGACCGCGACCAGGTTCGCGCGCGGATGCACACGGCCTTTTTGGAAGGTCGCTGCGCCGAGACGGTGTGGGGCCCGCGGCTGGGGGTGCGCTGGTGGCGCTTCGGCGCCGGGGTACTGCTCGGCCTGGCGTTCGGGACCAAGTGGTCCGGGCTGTACTTCATCGCCTTCTTCGGTGTCATGTCGCTGGCCTTCGACATCGCCGCCCGGCGCCAGTACCAGGTGCCGCGCCCCTGGCTGGGCACGCTGCGCCGCGATCTCATCCCTTCGCTGTATGCGTTGGTGCTGATCCCGTTCGGGGTCTATCTGGCCAGCTATGCGGGCTGGTTCGCCTCCGAGACGGCGATCGACCGCCACCAGGTGGGCCAGACCATCGGACCGAACAGCGTGCTGCCGCTGCCGGACGCCATCCGTTCCCTGTGGTACTACACCGCAAAGGCGTTCCATTTCCACGCGACACTGACCAACTCCGCGGGCAATCACCACCCCTGGGAATCCAAGCCCTGGAGCTGGCCGATGTCGCTGCGGCCGGTGCTGTACGCCATCGACCAGAACAACGTGCCCGGCTGCGGGGAACAGTCCTGCGTCAAGGCGGTGATGCTGGTGGGCACCCCGGCCCTGTGGTGGCTGGCGGTGCCGGTGCTGCTCTACACCACGTGGCGCATGCTGGTGCGCCGTGATTGGCGGTACGCGGTGGTGTGGGTGGGCTATTGCGCCGGGTGGTTGCCGTGGTTCGCGGAGATCGACCGGCAGATGTACTTCTTCTACGCCGCGACCATGGGCCCGTTCCTGGTGATGGCGATCGCGCTGATTCTCGGCGACATCCTGCATCAGCCGCGGCAGAACAAGGAGCGGCGCACGCTGGGGTTGATCTTCGTCTGTTGCTACGTGTCGCTGGTGGTGACGAATTTCGCCTGGCTGTTCCCGGTGCTGACCGGACTGCCGATCTCACAGCAGACCTGGGATATGGAGATCTGGCTGCCCAGCTGGCGTTGAGATGGATGCGGGCCGCGAGATTGCCGTGGTGGCTGTGGTCCAGCGACCAACCGCGACCGTGACCGCAATCTCGACAACTCACGTCGGAAATCCGCGGGCGCCTAGGCCGGCGCAGGCGCCTGGGCCGCGAGATTGCCGTGGTGGTTGTGGTTCAGCCGCCAACCGCGACCGTGACGGCAATCTCGACAACGTCAGGTCGCCAATCCGCGGGCCGCCAATGCGTCCCGAACACGCTGCAGTATTCGGCTGGGCCGGTCCTCCTTGACCACCCTGATGACCCGCCAGCCGAGATCTTCGACCATCTCCCATCGCCTGATGTCTTTGACATACTGCCCCCGGTCGGTGTGATGCTGCTCGCCGTCGTATTCGACAGCGACCATCGGCTCCTCCCACCCCATATCCAAGTAGGCCAACACGGCGCCGGCAGCGCTTCGCACCGGAATTTGGGTGATCGGCGTGGGCAGACCACCGTCGATGAGTAAGAGCCTTAGCCAGCTTTCCCGCGGGGATTGCGCCCCACCGTCCATCAGGCACAACGCTTTTCGGCACAAGCGGGTCCCTCTGGCCCCGCGGTACCGAACGAGCAGCGGCTGCACGTCGTGTTCGACCAGCCCGCTCGCGGCGGACAGCGCGTCCAGGTGACTGATGGCCATACCGCGCGGTAGGTGCCGGCCGAGATCGAAGGCCGTTCGCACCGGGGTGGTTACGGGTATGCCGGCCAGCTCTGTGACTTCGTCGGCGAGAATCCGTTCCCGGCGAACGATCACACCGGGCGGTGGATGGTTGAACGGGCCGAGAAGCTCGACCGGAGCGAAGTCGTCAACCCACCTTGTTCCGTGCATGGCGGCCGCGGCCCGACCGGCAACGATGCCTTTGCGGCCCGACCAAAGCCACGCCGCACAGATGTTGTCCCGCAGCGTCCTAGATGCATCTTTCGGCAGATAGATGTCCGGGTGGATTCTCCGGTATCGCCAACGCAATTGGCCGCGGGTGAGTGCGCTACTCGTCAGTGCTTCGCTCCCGCGAAATACCGATGCCACGTGCGGGATCCTGCGTGAATGGTCCGAGCCCTCCAAGCCACGAGCCGAATCGGTTGGGGACAACTCCTCCACATTGCGGTGACGGCCGTGACACGAACCGCACCCGCGACCCTCACGGCAATCTCGGCGCGCCAACGCACCCACATTGCGGCCAGGGCTGTGAAACGAGCCGCACCCGCGACCCACGCGGCAATCTCGGCGGGCGCGCGCAAACCTTAGAGCGGGTCCCGCGCGGCCGGGCAGGACATGCACCGGGGCCCGCCGCGACCGGTGCCCAATTCCGAGCCGGCGATGGTGAGCACCTCGATACCCGCGTCCTGTAGCCGGGTATTGGTCGCGACGTTGCGTTCGTACGCGACAACCACCCCGGGCGCCAGAGCCAGGGTGTTGTTGCCGTCGTCCCACTGCTCGCGTTCGGCGACGACGGGGTCGCGGCCGGTGTCGATCACGCGCAGTTTCTCGATGCCGATCGCGGTGGCGGCCGCCTCCGCGAACGGTTCGGCGTCCTCGATCACCACCCCGGCCTCGGTGCGGCGCAGGGTGAACGCCGACAGTGTGTCCACGACATTGGCGTACATCACCATGGTGTCGGTGTCGACCATGGTGCAGACGGTGTCCAGATGCATCTGCGCGCGCTTCTGGGCGATCGGCACGGCGAGCACGGTGTGCGCGAGGTCGTCGTCGAACAAGCTGCGCGCCAACGCTTCTGCACCGGCGGGCGTGGTTCGCTCCCCCACTCCCACGGCGATCACGCCCGGAGCGAGCAACAACACATCCCCACCCTCGACCGGAGCGGTGCGCGACTCGTAGGCCCGCCGCACGCCAGTGAACCGCGGGTGATGGGCGTAGATGATGTCGGTCAGCGACGCCTCGCGCCGGCGCGCCCGCAGAGCCAGCGACGGGATCACCACCCGCGGCCCGATCCAGATCGACGAGTCGCGGGTGAAAACCAGGTTCGGCAGCGGCTCGATGACGAAGTCCCCGCCGTGATGCATGCGCAGCACCAGCGACACCCCGGTTCGGGTGCTGGACGGTAACTCCTCGAAGGTCATGCCTGCGGTGAGCACGTCGGCCAGCGCGGCCGGCTCCAGCGCCCGCAGGAACTCCGTAAGTTGTTGCGCCAGAATCGGTCCCAGTCGCCTGGCATCGACAGCCGCTGCCACGCCCTGCATCCGGGCGGCGCCGCTGTGCTGCAGCGCCTCGGTCAGCAGCTGCGACAGCAGCAACACTTCGACGCCGCGGCCTCGCAGCAGATCGGCGAATTGGTCGTGCTCGTCCTGCGCCCGTGCCACCCAGGGCAGCCCGTCGAACAGCAACTGGTCGTTGTTACTCGGGTTGAGCCGGCGCAGTTCGGCACCCGGGCGGTGCAGGATGGCAACCCGCAACGCACCTACCTCGGAATTGACGCCCAGCTCGACACCCACAGCTCAAACCGTAGCCGCGTAGCCCGCGTCGGGCGCGTCACACGCCGAACGATCGAACTGGTGTGCGATAGACTCGAATCCGTGGCGATCGCGGCACAGGGCTCGCTGTTCGAGCACAACGAACGCAGACAACTCGGCGACGGCGCGTTCATCGACGTCCGGGCGAATTGGCTGCGGGACGGCCCGATAGACGGCCTGGACCTGCTCGAAACGCTGCTGCACTCGGTGCCGTGGCGGGCCGAACGCCGGCAGATGTACGACCGGGTGGTCGACGTGCCGCGGCTGGTGAGTTTCCACGATCTGACGGTGGAAGCCCCGCCGCACCCCGCGCTGGCGCGGCTGCGCCGGCGGCTCAACGACATCTACGGGGGTGAGCTGGGCGAACCTTTCACCACCGTCGGACTCTGCTGCTATCGGGACGGTTCGGACAGCGTGGCCTGGCACGGCGACACGATCGGTCGCAGCAGCTCGCAGGACACCATGGTCGCGATCGTCAGCCTGGGGGCCACCCGTACCTTCGCGATGCGGCGCCGCGGGGGCGGCCCCTCGTTGCGGCTCCCCCTCGCCCACGGCGATCTGCTGGTCATGGGCGGATCGTGTCAGCGCACCTGGGAGCATTCGGTGCCCAAGACGACCGGGGCGGCGGGTCCGCGGATCAGCATCCAGTTCCGGCCCAGAGACGTACGCTAGCCGCGCACCGCGCTGACGGCCTTGACCAGCAGATCGCGGGCCCGCTGAGTGTCGACCTTGGCCACCGGCTGCCCGGGAACCACCAACGGGTTGGCGATCACGATCACCTGGTAGTCACCGAACTGAGCGGAATAGTCGTAGAGCTCCCCGGTGCGCGGCGAGCCCTCGACCACCGCCTGCAGCACCCGGTGCACGGCCTGGGTGTGAGCGCCGTCGATCTGCGGGGCGTCGACCACCTCGATGGCGCCGCGCAACTGAGCACCGGAAAACCCGACTTTGGCGCAGTCCTTGCCGGGGTCGTTGAGCGGCAGTGCCTTCGAGGTCTCCACGGCGATGGCCACGAACCTGTTGCCGTTGCCCTCCGCGGAGATGGCCGCCATGTTGCCCTCCACACCCGCCGGCATGTCGGGGCCGACCGCGGCCTTGGCACAGCCGGCCGGGTCGAAGGTCAGCCCGTCGGGCAGCTTCCGGGAACTGAAGAACTGCGGGTCGATCGCCCTGGGCGTGATGTCGGTGACCTTGAACTCCGGCCCGAAGCTCGACTTGAGGTCCAAGATCTTGGCGATGTCCCCCTTGGCGGGCCGGGAGGGGTCAGCGCCCGGGGAACAGCCGACGAGCAGGCACACCGAACCGAGTGCGAGCACCAGCTTGAACATCGTGGCCAATCTACCCAACCCGGATGCTCAGCCGCGCAACGTCGAGACCGTTTTGACCAGGAGATCGGCCGCGAACTGCGGCGGCAGGGGCGGCAGCATCGATCCGGGATCCGTGGTCAGCGTGGTGAAGGCGTAGTAATCGCCCAGGTAAGCGACGAATGTGTACGCCCGGGAATCGATTTCGCTACCCGACTCGACGGCCGCCCGGATGTCGGCGACCATGCCCAGCGTCTGGGCGCCGTCCACCTGAGGTGCGTCGACAAGGCCGACGCTCACCACGGTGCGCCCGGCGGTCAGGTCCCAGTGTGTGCAGCCTGCCAGGATGTCGCGCGACAGTGCGGCCGGCGCGGCCACCACGACCGCGTCGACGATTCCGCCGGGCCCCGATCCGGAGATGCCCTGTGCCGGCTGCTCACGACCGGCCGCGGGGTCGGCCAGGGCCCCGCATTCGCGCGGGTTGGCAGCCGTCTGGTCGCCGAGGCCCCACATCGCGCGGGGCGACGCGGCACGGGCGATATTGGAGACCTCGTATCCGGGCGGCAGCTCACGACCCACCCGGCGGATGTTGGCGGGGGTAATTCCGGCCGCGTGCCCGGTCGGCGATGGCGAGGCGACCGACGGTGTCGGCGCGGGTGATGCAGCGCAGGCCGCCAGCAGCAGGGCCAGCAGCGGGCCAAACCGGTGCGGCCGCATGCCCGTTCATATCACGCCGGGACGGCCTGGCCGCTGATCAACTCACCACCTCGATCACCTGCCGGGCGACCCGCTTGATCTGTTCCTCCATGGCCTGCCCGAAGCCGACGCGGCGGGGCACGTCAATGACGGTGGTGATCACGCCGATGTCCTCGCGCTGCCACACGGCACCCTGCCGGTCCATGATGGTGCGCATCGGCAGGTTGTCGGAAAGCATTCGCGCAGAGAATCTTTCGACACCATCCACCCGGGCGGCCACGGCCAGCGCACCGATCAGGAAGGTCCCGATGCCACGTCCCTGGTAGGCATCGGCAACGGTGAACGCGATCTCGGCGACCGTTGGATCGTTCTCGTCGCGCACGAACCGGGCGTCGGCCACCGGGTCGCTGCCGTCAACCATGACCCAGACGAAATGGTCGACGTAGTCGACCTCGGCCAGGTAGTGCATCATCGCCAGGCTGGGCACCCGCGCGGACATGAAGCGACGGTAGATCGTCTCGCTGGAGAAATGGATGTGCCCGTGCACGGTGCGCTCGCTGTCACCGGGCAGCACCGGACGCAGCATCAGCTGGCTACCGTCGCGCATTTGCACCGGGATGGGTGTGATGAAGGCCGCCAGACGCTGGCGGACGGTCCGGACCAGCCGCTCCATGATCCCTGGGATGTGCACCATCTGGGTCAGGGCCTCTTTGCCACCGATCCAGCCGGTCAGCGGTTCGAGCGTGGTGACCGTCGCGGTGCGCGGGATGTCGCGGAGCAGCGCGATCTCGCCGACGATCATGCCGGGCACCAGTTGCTCGACGATCACGGTGTCGTCGTCGCCGACGTGCATCACCTCGGCGCTGCCCGAGTTGATCAGCAGGAAGGAGACCGCCTGCTCACCCTGCCGCATCAGCACCTGCCCGGCAGGGGCCCGCAGCGGCGCAAGACAGGATGCCAGCGGTGACAGATCCTCGGCCGGACAGCCCTTGAAGATGTCCATTGCCGCGAGTTCTTCGGCCCCCACGCCGCTCAATTCGGCCATCCCGTCCATGCATACCCAGTTTTGGGCCCAGCTTTGGGTCCGATCCGCCTCAGGTTATGGCGTCGGCCGCCGCCCCTGCAAGGAGACGGACGGCACCCGCACTAGCCTGGCAGCAGGTCGCCAGCAAGACGCACGACTCCCGAAATGGACCACAAATGATCGACAACCAGGACCGGGTCGAACTGACCCGCAGTCTGCTCGACAAGCCGGCCACGCTGCGCCACGGCTATCTCGATGTGTTGGGCGAATCAACCGCCGCGCCGGTTCCGACGTTCGCCCAGCGCGCCATGAACAGCCCGTTCGTCGCCGCCGTCTACGAAGGGCTGTGGCGGCCGACGTCGTTCTACCTGGCCAGCGGTGTCACCACGCAGGCCGAGGAGCGCCGCGCGGCGACAGCCCTGCGACTGCGAAGCGCCAAAAGGCTGCTCGACGTGGCCTGCGGGCCAGGCAATTTCACCGCCCCGCTGGCCGCTCAACTGTCCACCGGAAGCCTCGCGGTGGGCTTCGACATCTCCGAGCCGATGCTGACCCGGGCGGTGCAGGACAACAGCGGGCCACGGACCTGCTACGTCCGCGGTGATGCACGCGAGCTGCCGTTCGGCGACGAAACCTTTGACGCCGTTTGCTGTTTCGGGGCTTTGTACCTGATAACCGAGCCGTTCCGGGTGGCACGCGAGATGATCCGGGTGCTGCGGCCCGGTGGCCGGATCGCCATCCTCACCAGTTACGCAGGCCAACCCCCGCCGATCAACCTCGCCCTGCACACCACGGCCCGCCTGATCGGGCTCACCATGTTCGACAAGGACGCATTCGTGAATCTGTTCGCCGAGGCCGGATTGACCGACGTCGAGCAGCAGACGCAGCGGGCCCTGCAGTTCGTGACGGCGACGAAGCCGGCCTGAACAGCCTGGCGCTAGGACGCGGCGGCCTCGCAGACGCCGAACAACCGGACGACGGGGGTGCCCGCCTCGTATTCCACGACCGCGCCGGTCTCCGACGTCAGGGTGATCAGCACGGGTTGTCCGCTGCGCTGTGACAACTGGATGCATTCGACCTGGAAGAGGCGGAATCTGGCGCCATCTCGACCAGCATCACGGATGGCCAGCGAGTAACCGGGTTGGACGGATTCGACGGGGACCTTCTGCAGGTAGTACTTAGTGCTCATCCGACGAGATTAGGGCCGGGCCACGACACGTTCCCGCGCCGAAACACCGTCTTAGCGATTGCTCAGCGGAATTTTGGAACTTCATCAGGCTCCGCGCCGCGCGGTCAGCCCGATGGGTTCGACAGGACCGTGATGACGTCGCGCAGCGGGTCGGAAGAAGTAGCCATCTCACCCAGGAAGGGGTGCGAAAGCTCGAGGACGAGAAACAGGTTCGCCGCCACCAGCACACCCACGGTCGCGACCATCACGCTGTGGATTCTCGGATGCTCGACGCCGTAGATGATCGCGCAGGTGAGCACCAGGCCGCTGGTCAACAGGATCACGGTCCACAAGGCGAATGACGGCCCGGTGTTGGTCTGGGCCTGCATCACCCGCTCGGTGCGCGACTTGCTCATTTTGTCCAGGGTGCTGAAAGACGTTGCCAAAAACGCCTTTTGGGTGTCGGTGTGCGGCTGGACCTGCTGGTATGCCAGGTAGACGCGTTGCAGCGCCTTATCGGCCTGGGGGTACTCGTAGCCGCGTACGGCCTGCGGCCACTCGGCCAGCGCGGCTCGCTCGTAGTCCAGCAGCGCTTGTCGAATCCGGTCGGCGTCGGGCTGGTCGAACGCCGTGAGATCCCTGGCCAGCTGAATCCCGGCGGTGCCTTCGTCGCGCGCCTGGCCGTCCTCGGTGTTGATCTGACTCCACATGCCGGAGACGACGAACCCGATGAAGAACGCGTAGACGAAGCCGACGACCCCGTAGGCAAATCGGGTGGCATCGTTGTGGTCGCCGGCGGCCAGCTGAGGGAACTTGCGGCGGACGAGTTTGCGAGCCAGCACCGCGCCGCCGGCGATGCCCACGACCAGCAATACCAGCAACAGCCACGATGGAACATTGGCGACGATCCAGCCACTCATTGCCCACCCTCCTTCCCCCAACGCACCGACTCTAACCAGTAGCGTTTACCCGTGGCCGAATTCTGGGGTGTGCGGTGAGCGTCGCCGGGTTCGTTCTCGGCGTGGTCGCCACGGTGCTTGCGGTGATATCGCTGGGCTGGCAACTGGTCGGCTACCGCCGGCAACGCCCCCGTCCGAAACTCAAGCCGGTGATCGGGCGGCTGACGACCGACGGGCTGGTGACCAACGACGCCAGCTGCGACGTACGCGAGGCATTGGCCGCCGTCTCGGACCAGCTCGAGGACATGCCGCTCATCATCGGCGTCAAGGTGGTAAATGCGGGCCGGACTCCGCTCCACGTCGCGGGCTGGGCCATCCGCACCGATCCCGACGGCACGTCGCTGGTGCCGGTCGAGAAGCCGGTGGCCGGCGACGACGTTCCGTGTGAGATACCGCCCCAGGGCAGCGCCGTCTTCCTCACCGAGTTCCGGCACGCACAGCGGTTCGCCGCCGCTGCCGACAACGTCGCCGGTACTGACGACCCACCTCCGCGCATCGTGCTGACCGTATCTTCGGGCACCCGCACCTACCGGACCAAACCCATTGCGCCCGAGCTGTTTTCACTCGAATCCGAATAGCGTCGAGTCGATCGGCTCTTCGGTCGCGGGCAAACCCACCAGGGTGAGGATGTTATGCGCGGCGCCACCGGGAAGCGCGATCAGCGTGCATGCGGCGCTTTGCCGACCGGCAAGTTCGCAGGCGTCGGCGAGCACGCTGACGGCGGCCGAACCGAGGTGGGTGACCGCGCTGAGATCGACCTGAATCGACCTGGTGCCGGCCTGACTGCGCACCGAGAGAACCTCTTTCAATTCGGGCGCGGCGAGTGTGTCGACATCACCTATGACGACGATGTAGCCGTCCTCGGACGTGCCGACCTCAAAGGTGGTCGGCGCGGCGGCCCGTCGGACAGGTGCGCCCAGGTCCGTGAAGACCGACTGCCGGGTCAGCTGTTGGGTGGCCGTCGCGGTGGTGCCGTCCGCGCCGTGGCTGACGACCGTGTCGGGCACCGCGGCTTGAGCGATCGACAGGCCGCGGCCGCGGTGAGCGTCGCTGGCTGCCGTCTTCCAGGTGCCGGAGTCGGCCACCACCACCCGAGCCCGGCCGTTGTGATCGAGTTCCGCGTCGATGGAAAAATCGCCGGGAGATGTTGTGGCGTAGGCATGTTCGGCCACATTGGCGATCAGTTCACTGACGGCGTGCACGAGGGACTGGGTGTTGCCGGCGTCGGCCCCCAACCCCGCCAGCCACAGCCGCAGCCTGGCCCGGACGGTGCGCTCAGCGAACTCATCTGCGCGGCCTTCGATGTGCAACGCCGTCGGCGGAGTGCGCCGCTGGGCGGCGAGCAGGGTGATGTCATCGTTATATCCGGTAGTCCGCACCAGCAACTCCACCGCTTGCGAACACACCCTCTCCGCCGGCGCCTCGGCAGCGTCGAGCGGGAAGGTCTTGCCGCCGAAGACCCGGGCCGTCACCTCGGCGACTTCGGCGGCACTGGCGGCGAGGTCGCGACCGGGCCGTTCGATGATGCCGTCGCTGTAGAGCATGACCAGATCACCCACGGCCAAGGTGGCCTTGCGGGTGCTGAAGCCACGACCGCTGCCCAGCGGGCCCGCCCCGGTGGTTTGCAGATACTGCGCCGTGCCGTGGCCGGTGATGACGAGCGGCGGCGGGTGGCCGGCGGTGCAGTATTCGAGCTCACCTGTCGCCGTGTCGAAGCGGGCGGCGCACAACGTGGTCGACTTCGCCCCCGGGATCTCCGCGACGAACCGGTCCACCGCCGATAACGCGTCGAGAATGCTTGCACCACTGTGAAATTGCATTCTGACCGCGGTACGTAACTGAGCCATCACCGCGGCCGCTCGCACTCCGTGCCCCACCACGTCACCGACGACCAGCACAAGCCGCCCGGCGGGGTCGGTGAGGGCGTCGAACCAGTCGCCGCCGGCCGCCGTGTCCTGCGTCGCCACCAGATAGGTGGCGGCGATTTCAGCTCCCGGCAGCACCGGCACACTCGGCGACAGCAGCGCGCGCTGCATGACTGCGGCGGCGGCCCGCGCCGACTCGTACCTGCCCGCTATATCGCGGGCACGTTCTTCCGCCACCAACCGGGCTTGTACCGACTCGGTGGTGTCGGCGCCCACGATCACGACACCGGTGATCTGCCCCCCTGGACCGCGCTGCGGGACCGCGGAGATGTCGACGAACCGTTCCCGAACCCCGGTCCCGTCCAGATCGACCTGGACCCGCACCTCGGCGACGTGTAGCGGCTCCCCGGTCTGATAGACGCGGTCATACATGTCGAGAATGCCCTGCTCGCGCAGTTCTGGCCCGAATTCATCGGCGGCCACTCCCAGCAGCGCGTTCGGATAGAAAGCCCGGTGCGCCGCGTTACAGGCCACGAGCCGCAGCTGAGGTCCTTCCAGCGCGCAGGCGATCACCGGCAGGCCGTCAAACGTTGAGCGCACCGTCTCGTCGTCGCCGCAGAGGCGGCCGACTGCGTTACCGGTACTCATCGCAACCTTGTACCCCTTGTGCTGTCTTCTCAACTAGGGGATGTGGTCTAGCCGCGCAGTGTCACATGCGGACTCTGGCCGTAGTGCTGTCGATAATAGACGGCGAAGCGGCCCAGATGCCCGAAACCCCAGCGACGCGCCACCCCACCCACCGTCGCGGTTGCCTGGTCACCGGTGACGAGGTCGAGGTGGGCCTGATGAAGGCGGACGCGACGGACGTATTCCATCGGGGTGCAATCACGATGTTTGCGGAACATGTACTGCAGCGCGCGCGGCGTGACGTAGACGGCGCCCGCGATATCAGCCAGGGAGATATCCGTGTCGGCGTTGTCTTCGATGAATGCGATGGCGCGCCGCAGCAGAACGGGCGTGCTGTCGCGCCGGTCCGTGGCGATCGGTTCCATCAACGCGTTGTTCGGGAATGTGGCCAGCATGCTCGCCGCGATGTAGCGCTGCGCAGTGCCCACGACGAGCGGGTTGCGGCATGCCTCGGCGTCTGCCGCCACCATTTCGCGCACGTGGTCCAGCGCGGCGACCAGCTGCGTGCCCGCGGCCGCGGAGATCGGGACTGAGCCGTTGAGCCGCACCTGGTCCAGCGGCTCCGGCGAGTCCGCCGCGACATGGCTGAGCAGAGTCCGGTCCACCGAGTAGATGTCGGCACTGGCGTGGCGGCACATCCCGATCAGCGACTCTCCCGCGATGGCGCCGAACGCACCAACCTCACCCGCGCCGAATCCTTCGAAAGCGCCACGCTCAACACGCGCGTCGATGCTGCCCGAACGGACTCGGACAAGCAGGATTCGCTCCGGGGGGACCATGGCGTAGCTGAAGGTGTAGTCGAAATCCGCGATATCGACACTGGTGGAGCCGACCATGGAACGCTCCAGGCGGCTCCGGGTCGGTACACCGTGCTCACCGGCAGCCATCCGGACACGCCCGAAGCTGGCGCTGACGACCTCCTCGGCCTCGCCGAGGTCGGTGGTGTCAAGCAGGACAGTGAACATTGCGCGGGCTTTCGACAGGAGACCACTACCGCGGCATCGCGTTGAACCGACGAGGCCCATTATCCAGCAAACGATGAGTTTATCCAGAACCTACTGCCGAAACCCGAGTTTCACTGACGATCGTCATTGACGGTCGTCAGTAAACGGCTGTACGGTACCGGCGTGGGGTTACTGTGACCGCTCCGGCGTCCACCCGTGAGGCTCGGCGGCTCGAGACGCGGGCGCGATTGTTCGACGCCGCCCTGGCCGAGATCTCCGATCGGGGACTGGCCGCCGCCGACGTCAGCGCCATCGCCACCGCCGCGGGCGTGGTGCGGGGAACGTTCTATTTTCACTTCCCAACCAAAGAACATGTTCTTGCCGAGCTGGAGCGCAACGAAGAGGCCCGGATCGCCGGCGATCTCGGCACTGCCGACGGTGACCTGGCGTCGGTGCTGTCACGGCTGGTCGACCGCGTACTTGAAGCCGAAAGCCGGTTAGGGACAGTAGTTTTCCGGGACATGCTCGGTCTGCACTTCGCCTCGACACATCCGGCCGAAGACCAGTTGGCCGCGCATCCACTTCTGGAATTTCTGGTCGGCGTGATCAGCCGGGCGCAGGAAGCCCAGCACGTTACCGCGGACGCAGACCCCGGCGAACTCGGAATGTTCTTCCTCACCGGGCTTTTCGCGCTGCTGGCCACCGGAACACACGACGCGGCCCAGTTACACCGTTATGTGACAACGATTGTCAATGGAATGGAGACACGATGAATCGCACCAGCATCGAAGGTTACCGGGACTTCCTGGCCAGGCGCGACGGCGAAGCCGACCTGCTCAACCGACGCTTGGCGAAGCGCGAGCAGTTCTTCGAGGCACTGGAAGCCAGCCCGGTCCGGTCGGCACACCCTGCCGACCGCGCGACCTTCCTGCGCAATCTGCGTCGCCGCCGACCAGAACCCGGACTGGACAGGAAAATGCTGTTCCTGCTGGCGACCGCCAAACTGAACCAGGCGGAACGCTTCGGCGTCGGACTCGGCGAGACCTACGGACGCAACAGCGATGAAAACCTGCCACCGGAGAACGTCTACCTAGAACTGGAGGAGCACTACCACACCCGGCTGCTGGCCTACGCGCTCGACGTCTTCGATCTGACATTCCAAGTCGTCCCACCGCCTTTCGTGCTCAGGCAGTTCGTCAAGGCAGGCGTCTTCGTGCCCGAGCGGTTGAGTTTCATGTTCGTCGGAGCCGCCGAGATGGCGGGGTGCGTCATGTTCGACGAGTTGCGCCGCACCAGCGCTTCGCTGTTTGCCGAGGAACCGGAGGTGGCCGAACGCATCGAACTGCTCTACACAGAGATCCTCACCGACGAGATCGGGCACGTCGGGTATTGCGCGTCGCGGTGTACTCCCGGGGAGCGGGCGGTGATGCGGCGGATGTATCCGCTGATCGGCCGGCTTTTTGCCCGACAGACCGCCGAGATCAGCCTGCTCGTCGACGTCAAGGCGCTGCACGCGCGACTGGACCGGCCGTTCGATGTCGAGGAGTTGACCGCGGGGCTGCAGAACGAGACGTATCTGGTCGCGCATCCGTAAATTGACTAGTCGCCGTGTCTTTCGTGGATCGACAACGACGCCATCCGCGGATAGAGGATCGCCGGTCCCAGCCATCGAGTGACGAAGCGGCGCAACGCGATTCCGTCGCGCTGTACCTGCCCGGGATCGGTCAGCAGGGACTGCACACTGCGCAAAGTCATTTCGGCGAGCTCAGCTAGCGCTGCGGTGTCGAAGCCGTGCAAGGCCCAATCGACATCGAGACGGTGGAAAGCCGACAAACAGAATGAGATCGCCGTGTCGGACGTCAGCGAGACGACGGCTGCACCCTCCTGCCTCTCCGTCAGCAGACTCTCTAGTTGCGGATCGCCGACGAGATTCTCGATTCCGAACGAGATGCATTCGACGACAGCGATGACCGGGTCGTGCTGCCCGCTGGCGCGTTGAACAGCCTGGTCAATAAATCCGTCGACCGCACGCATCGCGCTGGCGATGAGCAGCGCGTCGGCGTTGGGGAAGTAGCGGTACACCGTCTGGCGGGTGACGCCGAGCCGACGGGCTACGTCGGCGAGGCGTATCGCTGATCCGTGTTCGGCGACCACCTCGTCCACCGCATCCAAAATGCGGGCGATTGCCTCCTCGTCGGAGGCGGGCGTAGATCCCGCCCAGCCGCGGCTACGCATCGGCTGTCGCAAGCATTTCGGCTTCGAACTCGATCTTCAGTGTCGTCGGGCCGCTCATTCCCAGCAGGGATTTCCACGGGGCCGGGCCGACACGATGGGGCGCAGGGAGACGTCGGGTCAGGATTGCGAGTGCTTCTGCCAATTCCCGGCGTGCAAGATTGGCCCCCAGACAATAGTGCGCGCCGCCGCCGAAGGTCAGAATCGCGGGGGCATCCGCGCGCGTGATGTCGAAGCGGTCAGCCTCGTCATAGATCGCTGGATCACGATTGGCCGCGAAGGTGTTCACGAGTACGAAGGTCCCGGCCGGGAACGTGTACCCGCCGAATTCGACATCGTCAGTGGCGGCGCGTGGCGCGATACACACCGCCGGTGAGTGGCGCATGCTCTCCTCGACCGCTTGCATGGCAAGCTCGGGGTCATTGCCCAGCTTCGCCCATTGATCCGGATGCTCGCAAAGCACCTGCACCGACGCGGCCAGTTGGTTTCGCGTCGTATCGGTTCCCGCCATCAAGAAGCCGGCCACCAGCATGCGCAGTTCGTCGATAGTCAGCCGATCGCCGTCGCTTTCGGCGCGGATGAGCTCGGAAAGCAGGTCATCGGTCAGATTGTTCCGGCGGACGGCGACCATGTCGTCGACATAGGCGTCCAACTCGCCCCACGCCCGCATGATCGCGGACTCGTCGAAGGTGGCATCGGCCTGAAAATTGAAGGCTTTGAAGATTTCGTCGGTCCACTCCGAGAACAACCGCCAATCCTCGCGGGGCGCGCCGATCAGCGCGCAGATGATCGGGGTGGGGTACGGCCGCGCGATGTCCATCACGACGTCACAGCGTCCGGAATCGACCACCCGATCGATCAGCCCGTTCACCACTTCGTGGATCGTGTCGCGAAGACGCGATGTCGCGCGGGGTGTGAACGCCTTCGAAACCAGCTTGCGCAAGCGGGTATGTGGCGGGCCGTCGAGGCCCAGCAGACTGCTCACCAGCTTGTCGTACAACGGACCTGACGTGATGCCCTGCGCTGCCAGCGTGATTCCGGGTGGCATGCGAAACCTGTTGTCCCGCAGCATGTCTCGGGACATTTCGTAGGAGAGTATCTCCGGGCCGAGGGGTCCGATGGCGATGGGAGCACGGGATTGCGCCAGGCGGACGTCCTCGAGGATGTCGCCGGGGGTGGCGGTGAAGCTGTAGCTGAGTGCGGGAAGGCCGGCGTCGAAAACGCTGGGAGCGGTGCTGTTCGCGTTCATCGTTCTCTCGACTTCCGTTCAGACCCAGATGGAGGATGTTTTGGACATCATGACGCTGTATGTATGACCATAACTCCAGATCGCCGAAACTGAAGGAAACGATCCAGCAATTATGCCAGGATCAGCGTGATGATCATACGTTCTGCATCTGAACGTCCGAGCATGCCGTACGCGAAAGCCCAGCAGATCGTGACCCGCATCCCCCACGGTGAAGTCCGCTCCTATGACATCGCGCACTTCGAGCCGTACCTGGACCCGCACTTCGACGGGATTGTCACCGACCAGATTGAATTCCTAAATCGCCACGTCCCGCTGGCGTGACCGCCACACCAGCCGGCATTCGGCGCCCGCAGACCCCGCGCAGTGCACCACACGCGCACCCCCGATCCGTCGGCCATGGTGACCGACGCCTACCAGTGAGGAATGCCCACCCATGAACACGACCCGACGTGGTGCCCTGATCACCGGTGCCTCCGCTGGCATCGGGGCGGCCTTCGCCCGCCACCTCGCCAACGAGGGGTACGACCTGCTCCTCGTCGCCCGCCGCGCCGAGCGCCTCGAAGAACTCGCCACTCAACTGCACCAACAGCACGGCGTGCGCGCCGAAGTACTCCCCGCCGACCTCACCGACCCCGCTACCCCGGCTGCGATCATCACCCGCGCAACCGAATTGGGCCTGCCTATCGACGTGCTCGTCAACAACGCCGGACTTTCGGCCAGCACCAAATTCTCCGATACACCATGGGACTCGGTCGCCGGAGAACTTCAGCTGATGGTCACCGCAGTCACCGAATTGATCCACCGAGCCATCCCCGGCATGAAACAACGACGCTGGGGACGCATCATCAACCTCTCCTCACTGGCCGCGATGTCCCCGCCGGCAGAAGGGTTGCTGTACACCGGCATCAAGTCCTACGTACTGAACATGTCCCAATCCCTCGACATGGAATTGAAACCCCACGGCATCCATGTCACCGCGCTCTGCCCTGGCTTCACCTACAGCGAGTTCCACGACGTGATGGGCACCCGCGAGGCCGCCGACCGCCTGCCGGGCTTCATGTGGCAACAGCCTGCTCCCGTTGTCCGCGAGGGATGGGCGGCCGTGACCGACGGCAAGCCCGTCTGCATACCGGGCACCGTCAACAAGCTGACCGCCGCCGCCATACGACCACTGCCACAGCGCATTCAGTACTTCCTGGGCCGCACCTTGAATCCCTTCAAGTAGCCAACTCCCGGTCGCCGGACTCGCCGCAGCGACATTTACGCGCACCTTTTCGATGAGGACCTCGACGCCGTAGTGCGCCGTCACGATGCAGCCGTTCGAGCGACTGCGGACGGCCTCGAGAGCCCAGTCCGGCCAATAGGCCCTGACCTGCACAAACTCTGTGGAGCTAAGGGGATTCGAACCCCTGACCTACTCGATGCGAACGAGTCGCGCTACCAACTGCGCCATAGCCCCTGATCGCTAAGCAGGCTACCAGCCGCGACCGCGAAGGAACGAACCGCGACTACTGCCCGACGGCGCGCGGCAGGTCACGGGGCCAGCCGTAGTTGCGCATCGGCACCGCATAGTCCAGGTGCTCGAAGATCGGGTCCTCGTCGTCGATCTCCAACACCACCGCGCCGGGACGCCGCAACCGGGACGGAACCAGGTCGTATTCGCGGTCCTGGGTGTTCTCCACGCCGAGCCGGCTGCGCGCCATCCGCTGCATCCGGCGCCGCCGCACCCGCTCCTCGATCTTGGTCTGTCGCCGCAGGTAGAACAGGTACATCAGGGTGACCGTGGTCGCCACCGCGCACAGCCACCAAGCCATCGGAGTCACCTCGAAGGCCGCGATCGCCGAGCCGACCAGGACAACCGCCATCGCCACCAGCACCCGCTTGCGGAACGCGTACTTGCGGGCGCTGACCGCCGCGGCGGTCTTGTTGTCGAACCGGCGCCGACGGTTGACGCCCACCGCATAGGCCGGCGGTGCGTCGTCCATCTCGTCATCGTCTTCCTCGGGCTCCAGCCCGGAGGAGTCCTCGACGTATTCGTACTCGTCGTCGGCAAGGTCGCCGTGTGAGTCGTCATGCTCGTCGACGGGCTCAGGTTCGACCGCAAGCAGCGCCGGCCCCTGAGACTGTGCCTCGGTGGCGCCCACCGGCAGCGCAGGCGCGTCCTCGTCGATCACGTCGACATCGAGATAGTCGGGCTCGGCAACCTCAGGCTCATCGATCTCATCAGCACGCGCCATCGCCGTGACGACCGACCGCGGGCGCATCAGCTCATCGGTGTCGGCGTCGTCGGCCGCGTGGTCCTTGTCCGCGTCGGCGAAGGCGCCGTCGATCGGCTCGGTGTCCCAGTCCTCCTCCGGCTTCCAGTCGGGGTCACTGCGATGACCCGCCGCCGGACCGGTCCGCTTGAGCAGGCGGGCGCCGGCTCCGCCGTTGAGCACTCTGGTCGCCAAGGCCACGTCGCTGGTGCGCCGGACGGCGTCGCGCTTGCTGATCAACATCGGCACCAGCACGAACAACCACAGCACCACGAGCGAAATCCACAATAACGATTGCGGGATGCTTGGCATGATGACCTGCTCTCTTCGGTTGCGATCCCCGCGAGGCCTGATCGTTGGCCTGCGTGGCCGGGTCGCTGCGACCAGGGCAATTACACACCTGTAATTTGCCTACTTCAAGCATCACACGCCACATATGTCACGCTAGCCACAATTTTATTTCGGTTGGGCGGGCTTTCCGGCGTGTGGGGGCCGCGAGATGGCCGTCAGGGTCGCGATCCGGCTCGATCCGCAGCCATAGCGGCGATCTCGGCGCCAGAAATCAGACCCAGCTGGCGCGACCGGCCCGGACCAGCGTCGAAGCCACCGACCCGTATACCTCCTCGACCGTGATCGCCACCAAAAGGTGGTCACGCCACCCGCGGTCGACCTCGAGGTAGCGCCGCAGCAGGCCTTCTTCGCGAAAACCGTTCTTAGCCAGGACCGCCCGGCTGGCCGCGTTCTCCGGACGGACGGTGGCCTCCACCCGGTGCAGCATCACCGGGCCGAAGCAGTGGTCGAGCCCCAGCGCGACCGCGCCGGTGGCCACCCCGCCGCCGGTGTGCTCGCTGGACACCCAGTAGCCGATCCACGCCGACCGCAACGCCCCATGAGTGACATTGCCGATGGTCAGCTGCCCGCAGAACTGTCCGTCCAGTTCGATCACATAGGGCAGCATCCGCCCCTTGCGCGCCTCGGCGCGCAGCCCGGAACACACCGCCGGCCACGCGGCCACCGAGTGACGCACCGACCAGTCGCCATCGGTGCTGGGCTCCCACGGCTCCAACTTCACCCGGTCCGCCAGCCGGATCCGGCTCCACTGCGCGCCGTCGCGCATCCGCACCGGCCGCAGCCGGATCACCCCGGCCGCCACCCGCAGTGGCCCCACGCTCATCGGCCAGCCGGGATGGCGGGAATTGGATCGCAACAGGTTCACGAGCCGGGCCGCGGTCAGCCGTGCTGAGCCAGAAAGGCGACGTCGACGATTTCGCCGGTACGGATCTGCTCGGCTCCGCTGGGCACCACGACCAGACAATTCGCCTCGGCCAGGGTTGCCAACAGGTGCGAGGACGCCCCCGGCGCCCCGCCCAGCGCCTGCACCAGATATTCGCCGCTCTCCTGGTCACGCATCAGTTGGCCGCGCAGGAAGCCCTTGCGCCCACCCACCGATGTGATCGGCGACAGGGTGCGGGCCTGCACGATGCGACGCATCGGATGCCGCTTGCCCAGGGACAGCCGGATCAGCGGCCGCACCATCACCTCGAAGACCACCAACGCGCTGACGGGGTTGGCCGGCAACAGAAAGGTCGGCACGCCGTCGCGGCCAAGCTGCCCGAAGCCCTGCACCGAACCGGGGTGCATCGCGACCCGCACCACTTCCATGTCGCCGAGCTCGGACAGCACCGAACGAACCGCCTCAGCCGCCGCGCCGCCCACCCCGCCGGCGATCACCAGCACCTCGGCCCGGTTCAGCTGGCCCTCGACGATCTCCCCGAGCTCCTTCGGGTTGTTGCTGACGATCCCCACCCGGTTGACCTCCGCCCCGGCATCGCGGGCTGCGGCCGCCAGTGCGTAGGAGTTGACGTCGTAGACCTGTCCGTTGCCGGGGCTGCGGGAGATGTCGACCAGCTCGCCGCCGACCGCCATCACCGACACCCGCGGCCGCGGATGCACCAGCACCCGTTCGCGGCCGACCGCCGCCAGCAGTCCCACCTGCGCCGCGCCGATGATCGTCCCGGAACGCACCGCCACATCGCCGGGCTGCACGTCGTCACCTGCGCGCCGCACGTAAGCGCCCGATGGCGCCCCGCGCAGCACCCGGACCCGGTTCATCCCGCCGTCGGTCCAGCGCAGCGGCAGCACGGCGTCGGCCAGGGTCGGCAGCGGCGCCCCGGTCTGCACCCTCGCGGCTTGGCGCGGCTGCAGCCGGCTCGGCGTGCGCGCCCCGGCCTCGATGGTCCCCATCACCGGCAGGGTCACCACCTCGCGAGTCTCCGCAATACCGTCCTCGCCAACGGCTTCCAGTGGGCCGGAGTCACCGACCCCGAGTACGTCGACGCTGCGCACCGCGTAGCCGTCGATGGCGGCCTGGTCGAATCCGGGAAGCGGGCGTTCAGTCACCACCTCTTCGGCGCACAGCAGCCCCTGGGCTTCGGCGATCGCAACCTTGATCGGCCTGGGGGCCACCGCTGCTGCCGATATCCGTGCCTGTTGCTCCTCCACAGAACGCACAGTGCGCCTTCCTGCCGTCCAGCCAGGCGAACTGAGCCGCCGCTACTGTTCGGTCAGGCCCAATCGCGCCACCAACCACCGCCGCAGTTCCGGGCCGTAGTCGTCACGATCCAATGCAAAGTCAACCGCAGCCTTGAGGTAGCCGCCGGGATTTCCCAAGTCGTGTCGGGATCCGCGATGCACCACGACGTGGACCGGATGGCCCTCGGAGATCAGCAACGCGATCGCGTCCGTCAGCTGCACTTCCCCGCCGGCGCCCCGGTCGATCCGGCGCAGCGCGTCGAAAATCGCGCGATCCAGCACATAGCGTCCGGCCGCCGCGAACAGCGACGGAGCGTCTTCCGATTTGGGCTTTTCGACCATGCCCTTGACCCGCAGCACGTCCTGGTTGCTGCCGCCGGGCACCGGTTCGACGTCGAAGACGCCGTAGGCGCTGATCTCCTCGGGCGTCACCTCGATGGCGCACAACACCGTGCCGCCGTGCTCGGCCCGGACCTGTGCCATCGTCTCCAGCACACCGGTGGGCAACACCAGGTCGTCGGGCAGCAGGACCATGACCGCGTCCTCGTCGGCCGCCAGGGTGGGCTCCACACAGCTGATCGCGTGGCCCAGCCCGAGCGGTTCGGCCTGCACCACGGACTCGACCTTGATCAGCGCCGGAGCGCGGCGGACCTTGGCCAGCATGGCCTTCTTACCGCGGGCCTCCAGGGTGCCCTCAAGCACCAGGTCCTCAACGAAGTGCGCGACGACGCCGTCCTTGCCTTCGGAGGTGATAATCACCAGGCGCTCGGCACCGGCGTCGGCAGCTTCGGCGGCGACCAGCTCGATACCCGGGGTGTCGACGACGGGTAGCAGCTCCTTCGGCACGGTCTTGGTCGCGGGGAGAAAACGCGTCCCCAAGCCGGCGGCGGGAACAATCGCCGTGAACGGAATCGGGATCTCTGGGCGTGACATCGGTTCTCACCATAGCCTTATCGGCCGCACACAAACCTGCTGGCGGGGAGAACGTGCGCGCTGCGGATGTTCTGACATCGTTGAAGCCATGGCAACCGCGGGCAAGGCGGCGTTGCGGGACCGATTGGTCGCCGCGCGCCGCGAGGTTGACGACGACGTTCGCGCCGCCGAGGCACAGCTGCTGACCGAGCACTTGGAGCAGGTGGAGATAGCTGCCGGGACGGTGTGCGCGTACGTCCCGGTGGGTTCGGAGCCCGGGTCGACGGCCATGCTCGATGTGTTGCTGCGCCGCGCCGGCCGGGTCCTGTTGCCGGTGGCGCGCGTTGGCGCCGACGACACGCCGCTGCCCCTGCGATGGGGCGAGTACCGCCACGGTCAGCTGGTGGCGGCGCGCTGGGGATTGCTGGAACCACCGCGACCCTGGTTGCCGGCGTCGATGCTGGGCGAGGCCACTTTGGTGCTGCTGCCTGCGCTCGCGGTCGACCGCCGTGGTGTGCGGCTGGGCCGCGGGCGCGGCTTCTATGACCGCTCCCTGTCGGTCCGGGACCCCCAGGCGCGTCTGGTCGCGATCGTGCGGGACACCGAACTGGTGGACGAGTTGCCGTCGGAGCCGCATGACGTGCCGATGACGCACGCACTCACCCCGGGACGCGGGCTGATTGCGCTGCCGACCCGGGAATGATCGCCATCACGTGGCGGTTCTAGCACTTGAAACGGTAGAGTGCTAATCCAGACTTAACATCATCCGGAGGTTTTTGTGCCGACGTACAGCTACGTGTGCACCGAATGCGGAGACCGCTTCGACAAGGTGCAAGCCTTCACCGAGGACGCGCTGACCACCTGCGAGAAGTGCTCTGGGCGGCTGCGCAAGCTGTTCAACTCGGTTGGAGTCGTGTTCAAAGGCAGCGGCTTCTACCGCACCGACAGCCGCGAGGCCGGAAAGCAAGACAAGAGTTCCAGCAACGGCTCGTCCTCGAATTCAGGCTCGGGCGAATCGAGTTCGGGTTCTACCTCCAGCGAGACCAAGTCATCGGGCTCGAGCGAGAAGACCAGTAGCAGCACCGCTTCCACCGCGGCCGCGACCAGCTAGTTATCCACAGGCGCCAGACGCGCCGTCAACGACCGCCGCTCTCCCACGCCTACCGTGACGGCGTGCGGGAACCATCGCTGAATCCGACCCTGATCAGTCGTTTCGCAGCAGCGTGCCGTCCGGACTGGACCAGGACCGTCCTGGCCCGGCGGGTCGCCGCGGGCGGGCTGGTGGTGCTGGCCGGCATCGCGGCGCTGCGCTCCGACCCTGAGGCTGACCGCGTCGACGTGGTGGTGGCCGCCCGCGACCTCGGTTCCGGCACCGCCCTGACAGACGCCGATGTCCGAGTTGAGAAGCGCTCGGCGACAACGGTTCCCGAGGGATCGATGACAGACTCCGGTCGGGTGCTCGGTGCGACGCTGGCGGGTCCGGCACGCCGCGGCGAGGTGCTCACCGACGTCCGGTTACTGGGCAGCCGACTGGCCGAGTCGACCGCGGGCCCCGGGGCCCGGATCGTGCCCCTGCATCTGGCCGACGGCGCGCTGATCGACCTGGTCCGGGTCGGCGACGTCGTCGACGTGCTGGCCGCCCCGGCCGGTGAAGTTCAGCAACCCGGCCCGGCGCTCAGCAAGGTGATCGCCACCGATGCCGTGGTGGTGCTCGTGTCGGCCAAGGAGAAGCTACGGTCCGGGGAGTCGGACCGCGTAGTCTTGGTTGCGCTGCCGGCTCGCGTGGCGAACACGGTGGCTGGCTCGGCGCTAGGTCAGACGGTCACCCTCACCTTGCACTGAGTACCCGGCCACCGCTGAGCACGTGATCGGCAGCAAAGCCTGTCCGATCAAGAAGGGACATCCCATGCTCAAAGGGTTCAAGGAGTTTCTCTCGCGGGGCAACATCGTCGATCTCTCGATAGCGGTGGTCATCGGGGCGGCGTTCACGACCTTGGTCAAAAGTTTCACCGATGGCGTCGTCAACCCGTTGGTGAGCTCGATCGGCATGGACAAGAATGAGGAGCACGGCATCTTGAAACAACAGATCCCGGGCACCAATCAGTTCATCAACCTCAACGACGTGCTGGCGGCCGCCATCAATTTCATCCTGGTCGCCGCGGTGCTGTATTTCCTGATCGTGCTGCCCTACAGCAAGCTGCGCAAGAAGGGCGAGGTCGAGCAGGCCGACGACGCGCAGGTGGTCCTGCTCGAAGAGATCCGCGACCTGCTCGCGCAGACCAACGGCAGTTCCTCGGGCAGGCACGGCGGCTCGCCGGCATCCGTGCCGCTGTCAGCCCCGCCGGAACACGGGCCCCGCGCCGAGAGCTGAGCCCGCCTCAGATCTCCAGGCTCGACAGCTGGCCGATGATGTGCGCGGCCAGCGGGTTGAGCGTCGCCATCCCGTCGCGCACGGCGTAGCGGGAGCCGGCCAGGTTCACTACCAGCGTGCTGCCGGAGACCCCGGCCAGCCCACGTGACAGGCCGGCGTCGGTGATGCCCGCGGACAGCCCCGACGCGCGGATGGCTTCGGCGATGCCGAGGATTTCCCGGTCCAGGATGTCGCGGGTGGCTTCCGGAGTGACGTCGCGCGGCGTCACCCCGGTGCCGCCGACCGACACCACCAGGTCCACCCCGCCGATCACGGCGGTGTTCAACGCGTTTCGGATCTCGACCTCGTCAGCCTCGACCGCCACCACACCGTCGACCACGAACCCGGCTTCGGTGAGCAACTCGGTGACCAACGGACCGCTGTGGTCCTCGTCGCCGTGCGCAGTCCGGTCGTCGACGACTACGACGAGTGCCCGCCCGACTACCAACTCCGCGCCCTGTTCCACGGGTACAACCGTATATCCGAGGTCGGACAGCTGCCCTTCGACCTTCATCAACTGTCCGCCTTCCCGAGCGTGACCTGCACCGTGCGGTTGCCGCCGGCAGGATCCTGGTATGTCAGCGCCACCTTGTCGCCGGGCGCCTTGGAACGCACCGCGGCGACGAGCGCGTCGGCACTGTTGATCGGACGGTCGTCGACCTTGGTCACGACGACGCCCTTGGGGACGCCCGCGTTGGCGGCCGCGCCGTTGCCCACGACCTCCATCACCTTGGCACCTGGGACACCCTTGTCGGTAGTCACCTGCACCCCGAGGGAAGCGTGTGTTGCCTTGCCGGTGCTGATCAGTTCGTCGGCGATGCGCTTGGCCTGGTCGACGGGGATCGCGAAGCCCAGACCGATGGAGCCGCTCTGCGCGTCGCCGGAATCGGCGCCCAATGTGGCGATGGCCGAGTTGATGCCGACCAGTTGGGAGTTCATGTTGACCAGTGCGCCACCGGAGTTACCGGGGTTGATGGCGGCGTCGGTCTGAACGGCGTCCAGCACGGTGTTCTGGTTGCCGGCCTCGCCGGTCGTCGAGACGGGACGGTTGAGCGCGCTGACGATGCCGGTGGTCACGGTGCCGGCCAGGCCCAGCGGAGAACCGATGGCCACCACCGGTTGGCCGACCTTCAGGCCGGCCGAGGACCCCATCGCGATCGGCGTGAGGCCGGAGGCGCCCTGCACCTTGACCACCGCGATGTCGCTGGTCGGGTCGGCCCCGATGACGGTGAACGTCGAGGTGCGGCCGTCGTAGAACGTCACCGTCGTTTTCGGCGGCGGACTTCCGGCCGGCGGCTTGGCGGCCGCGGCGACGACGTGGTTGTTGGTCAGGATCAGCCCGTCGGCCGACAGAACGACACCGGAGCCTTCTTCGGACTGCCGGCCCAGGTCGGTCTCCAGCATGACGACGCTGGGCACCACCTTCGAAGCGACCTGCTCCACCGAACCCGGCGGCATGTTGGCCGCCGGGACACTCGGTGCGCCACCCGAGGCCGCGGTGGTGCCGTGGCCGGTGCTGGATTGGTGACCCAGTTCCACCACCGTCGCGGCCGCGCCACCGATGCCGGCGGAGACCACCGCGATGGCCAGAGCGCCGAAGATCAACCCGGCCGAGCGCCGCCGCCGCGGCGGCGGTGACATGGGCGCCATCATCGGCGGCATCGGCCCGGGACCGGGCGGAATCGGACCGCCGCCGGTACCGCCCGGAATCGGCCGGGCGCCGGTACCGCCGGGGATCGGGCCCGCCCCGGTGCTGCCCGGAATGGGACCGGACCCGGTGTTGCCGGGTATGGGGCCCGCCCCGGTGCCACTGAGCGGGTCGTAGGAGGAGCGGTACTGCTGCTGGGGCTGGTAGCGCCAGTCGAACTGCTGGTTGTAGCTCTGCTGCCCCTGGGCATAGGCGGGCGGTGCCGGCTGACTGGGCGTGGCACCGTATCCCGGCTGCTGCGGCGGTGGCGAATACCTCGGGTGATTCGTCATGTCGCTAAAACGTTCTTCCTCTACCTTGGGGGCTTACTTCAAGCCGACTCGACCACGCGTTGCTTGCATGGCGCTGGTTTTCAACCCTAACTGTCAACTACCTTGCTTGCGCGGACTAAGAATCGACTGAGATGACATTCGTGGATCCCCGTGAGTTTGCGCTGTCACCCGTACCTCTAACGGAGTTTCCCCGCGTGTCGGTTCCCGCGTCGCGCTCCGCGACGACGACAGCCGACGGGTGCGCCGTTCCCGGCATCGGGCGCCCGGGTAGCAGCACGTAGATCGACGTTCCTGGCGGTTGGCCGCCCGGTTCGGTGTCCTCCACACGCAACGACCCCCCGTGGTTGAGCACGACCTGCTTGACGATCGCCAGGCCCAGACCCGAACCGGGCATGGCCCGCGCCGACGTCGAGCGGTAGAAGCGTTCGAACACCAGGCGCCGTTCCTGCGGCGGAATGCCCGGACCCCGATCCGACACCACCAACTCGGCGTGGGACGGATCGAGTTGGCGCAGCGTGACACCAACATGCCCGCCGGTCGGACTCCACTTGGCCGCGTTGTCCATCAGGTTCAGCGCCGCGCGCGACAACCCCGCGGAGTCGCCGTACACCTGCCAGCCGATCACGTCGACGTCGAAGTGAATGTCGTTGCGGCGCCGCCGGACTCGCTCCAGACTCCGGTCGATGACGTCGGCCATGTCCACCGGTTCGTGCACGGCGTGGCCGGCGTCCCCCGGGTGAGGTCGACAAGGTCGCCGACCAACGTCGACAATTCCTCGATCTGCGCGATCACGTCCGCCTGCAGGTCGACCATCTCCTGCTCCGGTAGCCGGGGCGCGCCGGGCGCCATCGAGGCCATCAGCAGTTCGACGTTGGTGCGCAAGGACGTCAGCGGGGTGCGCAGTTCGTGGCCGGCATCGGTGACCAGCCGCGCCTGGCGTTCCCGGGATTCGGCCAGCGCCCGCAGCATCAGGTTGAAGGCCTCAGTGAGCCGCGCCAGTTCGTCGCTGCCGAACACCGGAATGGGGCGCAGGTCGTCGGTTCGGGCAACCCGCTCGGCCGCTTCAGTGAGGCGACCGACCGGGCGTAGCCCCGCCCGGGTCACCATCCCGCCGGCGACCGCGGCGATCGCGACACCCACCCCGCCGACCATCAGCAGCACGAAGCGCAATTTGCCCATGACGTGTTCGGTGGGCTTGAGGCTCTTGGAGATGAGCAGGGAACTGCCGTTGTTCAGGTGTATCGCCAGCACTCGCTGGTCGGCGGCGGTGCGCCGGGACATGAACAGCTCACCGCGGATGACGGCCTTCTCCGGCGAGCCCACCGGGAGGGTCTGCCCCGGTTGGTTGGCGGTATAGATCGACTTTCCGGGGTTCACCAGCATCGCGTTGACATCCGAGTACGCCGTGCCCTCGATGGCCTTACCCGGATCGGCCGCCAGCGAACCGCTGGCGATCAACAATTGCGCCCGGCTCTGCAGCTGGTTGTCGATGTCGCTGTAGAGGGCGGCGGAGATCACCGCGTAGACGGCCAGGGACATCAGGACCACAACCATCGCCACCATCGACATCGCCAGCAGCATGACCCGCCATCGCAGCGACAACGAGCTGGTCGCCCGCAGCGGTGCGCGGCCGGCCCGGTCAGCGCGGCGGAACCAGGTCATCAGGGCGGCGTTTCGCGTAGCACGTAACCCACCCCGCGCACGGTGTGGATCAGCCGCGGCTCGCCGTCGGCCTCGGTCTTGCGACGCAGATATCCCACGTACACCTCGAGCGCATTACCCGAGGTGGGGAAGTCGAATCCCCACACCTCCTCGAGAATGCGACTGCGGGTCAGCACGCGCCGCGGGTTCGCGATCAACATCTCCAGGAGGGCGAACTCGGTGCGGGTGAGACTGATCCGCCGTTGCCCCCGGATGACTTCGCGCGTGACAGGGTCCAGGCTCAGATCCGAGAAGGTCATCGCCACCGACTCGGCGGCGTCTTCTGGCTTGGTGCGGCGCAGCAGCGCCCGCATCCGTGCCAGCAGTTCCTCGAGAGCGAACGGCTTGGGCAGGTAGTCGTCGGCCCCGGCGTCCAGCCCCGCGACGCGCTCGGAGACCGAATCGCGAGCGGTGAGCACCAGAATGGGCAGGTCGTCGCCGGTGCTGCGCAGCTGCCGGCACACCTCGAGGCCGTCCAGCCGCGGCATCATCACATCCAGCACCACCGCATCAGGGCGGTCGCTGGCGATCAGTTCGAGCGCCTCAACCCCGTCGTGGGCCAACTCCACCGAGTAGCCGTTGAAGGAGAGCGACCTGCGCAGCGACTCGCGCACGGCACGATCGTCGTCGACGACAAGTATTCGCACGGAGCCTAGTTTCGTACGGAGGCCTGAGAGCGGCCTGAGAGGCGCGCCGAGGAGCCGCTAGTCACGCAGTGAGGCGTACGCCGACTACGACTGACTGGGACGTCAGCGCTTGTCGAGGTCGACCAGCCCGAGGCGGGCGGCCTTGAGCAGCCGGCGGGGCACCTTGTGCTTCTGACCGGCGACGTTCACGTTGACCAGCCCTGTCGCGGTGGCCTTCCACTGCGAACGCCGGCTGCGGGTATTCGAGCGCGACATTCTGCGCTTAGGTACGGCCATGGTCGGGCCTAACTCCTCGTGTGGGGCTTTCGGTCGGGCGTGTCGCGCTCCATGGCTTTGCGGGCCGGACGGCGACAGTTGACCTCAAGGGTAGTGGGTACACCGGCCGGTCACCAAAATGGCCCTTACACAGGCACGCGCTGAGCCGGTTGACGCGCTGCCACCGACACCCGCTAACCTACCGGTTGGTTGGTTGATTGCGGCCGCCGAATCATCCCAATGGAGGGAGGACGCGCCCATTGTCTTCCGAGTTGTCTTCCGGGTTGTCTTCCGGGGCCCCTTCTGGCGCCGTGCGTATCGCGAACTGCTCCGGTTTCTACGGCGACCGGCTGTCGGCGATGCGCGAGATGCTCACCGGCGGTGAAGTCGACTACGTCACCGGTGACTACCTCGCCGAATTGACCATGCTGATCCTGGGCCGCGACCGGATGAAGAACCCCGAACGCGGTTACGCCAAGACCTTCCTCACCCAGCTTGAAGAGTGTCTGGGTCTGGCCCACGAGCGCGGCGTGCGCATCGTCACCAATGCCGGCGGCCTCAACCCCGCCGGGCTGGCGGATGCGGTGCGGGCACTGGCCCAGCGCCTGGGTGTCCCGGCGCGGGTTGCCCACGTGGAAGGCGACGACCTGCAACAGCGCGCGGCCGAGCTCGGACTGGGCACGCCGCTGACCGCGAATGCTTACCTGGGCAGTTGGGGCATCGCGGACTGCCTGAATGCCGGAGCCGACGTCGTGATCACCGGCCGGGTCACCGACGCCTCGGTGATCGTCGGGTCCGCGGCCGCGCACTTCGGCTGGGGCCGCACCGATTACGACCGACTCGCCGGCGCAGTCGTGGCCGGCCACGTCATCGAGTGCGGCACCCAGGCCACCGGCGGCAACTTCTCGTTTTTCACCGAGGTCAAGGATCTGACATATCCCGGCTTCCCCCTTGCCGAGGTCTATGACGACGGCTCCTCGGTAATCACCAAGCATCCCGGCACCGGCGGCCTGGTCAGCGTGGATACCGTCACCGCACAGTTGCTCTACGAGATCACCGGCGCCCGCTATGCCAATCCGGATGTGACTGCCCGGATGGACAGCATCACGCTGGCGTCCGACGGCCCCGACCGGGTGCGAATCAGCGGCGTCACCGGCGAACCGCCACCGCCGACGCTCAAGGTGTCACTGAACAGCATCGGCGGCTTCCGCAACGCCATGACGTTCGTATTGACCGGGCTGGACATCGAGGCGAAGGCGGAGTTGGTGCGACGCCAGCTCGAGGCAACGCTGACGGTCAAGCCCGCCGAGCTGGAGTGGACGCTGGCCCGTACCGACCACCCCGACGCCGACACCGAGCAAGGCGCCAGCGCCCTGCTGAGCTGCGTGGTGCGCGATCCGGATCCGGCTAACGTCGGACGCAAATTCTCCGCCGCGGCAGTCGAATTGGCGCTCGCCAGCTATCCGGGCTTCACCTCTACCGCCCCGCCGGGTGACGGACAGGTGTACGGCGTCTACACCCCGGGCTACGTCGACGCCCGGCTGGTGCCGCACGTCGCGGTGCACGCCGACGGCACCCGCATCGAAATCCCCTGCGCCACCGAAACTTTGGCACTGGAGGCGGCGGGCGACCCGGAGTTGCCCGAACCGCTGGCCGCCCAGCCCACCCGACGGGTACCGCTGGGCCTGATCGCCGGCGCCCGCAGCGGCGACAAAGGCGGCTCGGCCAACGTCGGGGTGTGGGTCCGCACCGACGACCAGTGGCGCTGGCTGGCGCACACACTGACCGTCGATCTGCTGAAAAAGCTGCTGCCCGAAGCGGCCGACCTGCCCGTCACCCGGCACCTGCTGCCGAATATCCGGGCGGTGAACTTCGTGATCGAAGACATTCTCGGCCAGGGCGTGGCCTACCAGGCCCGCTTCGATCCGCAGGCAAAGGGGCTGGGCGAATGGTTGCGCAGCCGTCACGTCGACATTCCGGAGAAGTTGTTATGAACGTCTGGACCACGCCTGAGCGCGAGCAATTGCGTAAGACCGTGCGCTCGTTCGCCGAGCGGGAGGTGCTGCCCAATATCGACGAGTGGGAGCGCACCGGCGATCTGCCGCGCGAGCTGCATCTGCGCGCCGGCGAGGCGGGCCTGCTCGGGGCGAACTTCCCGGAATCGGTGGGCGGCGGTGGCGGGGATGGCGTCGACGCGGTGCTCATCTGTGAGGAGATGCACCAATCCGGTGCTCCCGGCGGCGTTTTCGCGTCGTTGTTCACCTGCGGCATCGCGGTGCCGCACATGATCGCCTCAGGTGACCAGCGGCTGATCGACACCTATGTGCGGCCGACGCTGGCCGGCGAGAAGATCGGCTCGCTGGCCATCACCGAACCCGGCGGCGGATCCGATGTCGGGCACCTGCGGACCTCAGCCGTGAAAGACGGCGACCATTACGTGATCAACGGCGCGAAGACTTACATCACATCCGCGGTGCGCGCCGACTTCGTCGTGACCGCGGTGCGTACCGGCGGCCCCGGCGCAGCAGGCGTTTCGCTGATCGTGGTCGACAAGGGCACGCCGGGATTCGAGGTGTCACGCAAGCTGGACAAAATGGGCTGGCGCTCCTCGGACACCGCTGAGCTGTCCTACACCGACGTGCGGGTGCCGGTGGAGAACCTGGTCGGCGTGGAGAACACCGGCTTCGCCCAGATCGCGCAGGCCTTCGTGTCCGAGCGGATCGCCCTTGCCGCCCAGGCCTATTCGAGTGCGCAACGCTGCCTGGACATCACCGCACAGTGGTGCCGCGACCGGGAGACGTTCGGCCGCCCGCTGATCTCCCGGCAGTCGGTGCAGAACACCCTGGCCGAGATGGCACGGCGGATCGACGTCGCGCGGGTGTACTCGCGCCGGGTGGTGGAGCGCCAGCTAGAAGGCGAGACCAATCTGATCACCGAGGTCTGCTTCGCCAAGAACACCGCCGTCGAGGCCGGGGAATGGGTGGCCAACCAGGCCGTCCAATTGTTTGGTGGCATGGGCTATATGGCCGAATCCGAGATCGAACGCCAGTACCGCGATATGCGCATACTGGGAATCGGCGGCGGAACCACCGAGATCCTGACCGCGCTGGCCGCCAAGCTCCTGGGATATCAGTCATGAGCTTGTTGAAATCCACCCTCGACCCGAATGGGCCCACCTTCACCGAGGCGGCTGCCGCGTCGACCACCAAGCTCGACGAGATCGCCGCCGAGTTCGCCAACGCCGTCGAAGGCGGCGGGCCCAAATACGTTGACCGCCATCACGCACGCGGCAAGCTGACCGCCCGCGAGCGCATCGAGTTGCTGGTCGACCCCGACTCCCCGTTCTTGGAACTCAGCCCACTCGCGGCCTGGGGCAGCCCCTTCAAGGTCGGCGCCAGCACCGTCACCGGAATCGGCGTCGTCGAGGGTGTCGAGTGCATGATCGTCGCCAACGACCCCACGGTCAAAGGCGGCACCAGCAACCCCTGGACGCTGAAGAAGATCCTGCGCGCCAACCAGATCGCGTTCGAGAACCGGCTTCCGGTGATCTCTCTGGTGGAATCCGGGGGTGCCGATCTCCCGACCCAGAAGGAGATCTTCATCCCGGGCGGACGGATGTTCCGTGACCTGACCCGGCTCTCGGCCGCCGGAATCCCCACCATCGCACTGGTATTCGGCAACTCCACCGCGGGCGGCGCCTACGTGCCGGGCATGTCCGATCACGTGGTGATGATCAAGGAGCGCTCCAAGGTGTTCTTGGCCGGCCCGCCGCTGGTGAAGATGGCCACCGGCGAGGAATCCGACGACGAGTCACTCGGTGGGGCCGAAATGCACGCCCGCATCTCGGGTCTGGCCGATTACTTCGCGCACGACGAGCTGGATGCGATCCGGATCGGGCGCCGCATCGTGGCCCGACTGAACTGGGTCAAGCAGGGACCGGCGCCCAAGCCGGTCACCGAGCCGCTGTTCGACACCGAGGAACTGATCGGCATCGTGCCCGCCGATCTGCGCATCCCGTTCGATCCGCGCGAGGTGATCGCCCGCATCGTCGACGGCTCCGACTTCGACGAGTTCAAGCCGCTGTACGGTTCGTCACTGGTGACCGGTTGGGCCCAATTGCACGGTTATCCCATCGGCATTTTGGCCAACGCGCGCGGCGTGCTGTTCAGCGAGGAGTCGCAGAAGGCCACCCAGTTCATCCAGCTGGCCAATCGTTCGAACACGCCATTGTTGTTCTTGCACAACACCACCGGCTACATGGTGGGCAAGGACTACGAAGAGGGCGGCATGATCAAGCACGGCTCGATGATGATCAACGCGGTGTCCAACTCGACCGTGCCGCACATCTCGTTGCTGATCGGCGCCTCATACGGCGCGGGCCACTACGGGATGTGTGGCCGCGCCTACGATCCGCGGTTCCTCTTCGCCTGGCCCAGCGCCAAATCCGCCGTCATGGGCGGGGCGCAGCTGTCGGGGGTGCTGTCCATCGTGGCCCGTGCGGCCGCCGAGGCCCGTGGCCAGCAGGTCGATGAGGCGGCGGACGCGGCGATGCGGGCCGCCGTCGAAGGCCAGATCGAGGCCGAGTCGCTGCCGCTGGTGTTGTCCGGGATGCTCTACGACGACGGGGTGATCGACCCGCGCGATACCCGCACCGTGCTGGGAATGTGTCTGTCCGCCATAGCCAATGGCCCGATCAAGGGGACGTCGAACTTCGGCGTCTTCCGGATGTGAGCTTCATGGGGATCACGAGAGTACTGGTTGCCAACCGCGGCGAGATCGCCCGGCGGGTGTTCGCCACCTGCCGGCGGCTCGGTCTGGGGACCGTCGCCGTCTACACCGATCCGGACGCGGCCTCCCCGCACGTCGCCGAGGCCGACGCCCGCGTTCGGCTCCCGAAGACCAACGACTACCTCAATGCCGAGGCGATCATTGCGGCCGCCCGTGCCGCCGGTGCCGACGCCGTGCACCCGGGTTATGGATTCCTGTCCGAGAACGCCGAATTCGCTGCCGCCGTGCAGGATGCCGGTCTGACCTGGGTCGGGCCGCCGGTCGATTCGGTGCGCGCGATGGGTTCCAAGATCGAGTCCAAGAAGCTGATGTCGGCGGCGGGTGTACCGGTGCTCGAAGAGCTCGACCCGGACACCGTCACGCAGGCCCAGCTGCCGGTGCTGGTCAAGGCATCCGCCGGCGGTGGCGGCCGCGGCATGCGGGTGGTGCGCGAATTGTCTTCCCTGGCAGGCGAAGTCGAGGCCGCGCAACGAGAGGCGCAGTCCGCGTTCGGTGACCCGACCGTCTTCTGCGAGCGTTATCTGCCGACCGGGCACCACATCGAAGTGCAGGTGATGGCCGACACGCACGGCACCGTCTGGGCCGTCGGCGAACGGGAATGCTCCATCCAGCGTCGCCACCAGAAAGTGATCGAAGAGGCGCCGTCGCCGTTGGTCGAGCGCACGCCGGGGATGCGCGAGAAGCTGTTCGAGGCCGCCCGGCTGGCCGCCGGCGCGATCGGCTACACCGGTGCCGGCACGGTCGAATTCCTCGCCGATGATGACGGTGAGTTCTTCTTTCTCGAGATGAACACACGGCTGCAGGTCGAGCACCCCGTCACCGAGGAGACCACCGGCCTGGACCTGGTCGAGCTGCAGCTCGAGGTCGCCGACGGAGGCCGGCTCGGTGCCGAACCTCCGGCTGCGCAAGGGCATTCAATCGAAGCGCGCCTCTATGCCGAGGACCCCGCCCAGGGCTGGCAGCCGCAGGCCGGTACCGTGCATCGCATCCACGTGCCTTCGGTACGCGCAGAGTTCAGCACGCTCGGGCACCGGACCGGAATCCGCTTGGATTCGGGCATCGTCGACGGCTCGGCCGTGTCGATTTTCTACGACCCGATGCTGGCGAAGGTCATCTCGTACGCCCCGACGCGCCGGCAGTCGGCGCTGGTGCTCGCCGACGCGCTGGCCCGCGCCCAGGTGCACGGGCTACGCACCAACCGTGAGCTGCTGGTGCGCGTGCTGCGGCACCCGGCGTTCCTCGACGGGGCAACCGACACCGCGTTCTTCGACACTCACGGGCTGGCCGAGTTGTCGGCGCCCCTTGCCGACAGCGCAACGGTGCGACTCTCGGCGATCGCGGCCGCGCTGGCCGACGCCGCGCACAACCGCGCCATCGCCGGCGCGTTGGGCTCACTCCCCTCCTGCTGGCGCAACCTGTCCTCGGGCTACCAGGTCAAGACCTACCGGGACGACACGGACACTGAGCAGCGGGTTGAATACCGTTTCACCCGAACCGCTTTGGCGTTGCCGCACGATCCGGCGGTGCAGCTGGTGTCCGCGTCACCGCATGAGGTCGTGCTGGCCGAACACGGGGTGGCCTGCGCCTACTCGGTGACGCAATTCGGCGACGACGTGTACGTCGACTCCGCGCGCGGACCGGTGCACCTGGTGGCCGTGCCACGGTTCCCCGAACCGGGTTCGGCCGTCGAGCAGGGCTCGCTGGTTGCGCCCATGCCCGGCAATGTCATTCGTATCGGCGCTGAAGTCGGCGCCACCGTCACCGCCGGCCAGCCGCTGATCTGGCTGGAAGCCATGAAGATGGAGCACACGATCACCGCGCCGAACGACGGCGTGCTCGCCGAGATCAATGTGCAAACCGGCCAGCAAGTCGAGGTGGGCGCCGTACTGGCGCGCGTGGAAGCACCCGGATCAGAAGGAGATTCGTAATGTCCGAAACCAGCTTCATCGAAAGCGAAGACCGCCAGGCGCTGCGCAAGGCGGTACGCGAGTGGGCGTCCGGCTACGGCGCCGAGTACTACCTGAAGAAAGCCCGAGCCCAGGAGCACACCACTGAATTATGGTCCGAGGCAGGCAAACTCGGGTTCCTCGGGGTGAACCTGCCCGAGGAGTACGGCGGCGGCGGAGCCGGCATGTACGAGCTCGCGCTGGTCATGGAGGAGATGGCGGCCGCCGGCAGCGCGCTGCTGCTCATGGTGGTGTCGCCGGCGATCAACGGCACCATCATCAGCAAGTTCGGCACCGAGGAGCAGAAGAAGCGCTGGGTCCCCGCGATCGCCGATGGCACGCTCACCATGGCGTTCGCCATCACCGAACCCGATGCCGGATCGAACTCGCACAAGATCACCACGACCGCCCGCCGGGACGGCAGCGACTGGATCCTCAAGGGCCAGAAGGTCTACATCTCCGGCGTCGACCAGGCCCAGGCGGTGCTCGTGGTGGGTCGCACCGAGGAGGCCAAGACCGGCAAGCTGCGGCCGGCGCTGTTCGTCGTACCCACCGACTCGCCCGGCTTCACCTACACACCGATCGAGATGGAGCTGATCAGCCCCGAACGCCAGTTCCAGGTGTTCATCGACGACGTGCGGCTGCCGTCGGACGCGCTCGTCGGAGCCGAAGACGCCGCGATCGCACAGCTTTTCGCGGGCCTGAACCCCGAACGCATCATGGGTGCGGCCAGCGCCGTCGGGATGGGCCGGTTCGCGCTCGACAAGGCCGTTGACTACGTCAAGACCCGCAACGTCTGGGGCGCCCCGATCGGGTCGCACCAGGGTCTGGCGCACCCGTTGGCGCAGTGCCACATCGAGGTCGAGCTGGCCAAGCTGATGATGCAGAAGGCGGCGACGCTCTACGACGCCGGCGACGACGGCGGCGCGGCGCAGGCCGCGAACATGGCCAAGTACGCGGCCGGCGAGGCGTCCACCCGGGCCGTCGACCAGGCCGTGCAGTCGATGGGCGGAAACGGGCTCACCAAAGAGTACGGCGTGGCCGCAATGTTGACGGCGTCGAGGCTGGCGCGGATCGCCCCGATCAGCCGCGAGATGGTGCTCAACTTCGTCGCGCAGACGTCGCTGGGCCTGCCCCGCTCGTACTGATGGACGCACTCGTCGAGTACGCCCGGGAAGGCGTGGCCGCCAAGCTCACGCTGAACTCACCGCACAACCGCAACGCGCTGTCGACCACGCTGGTCACCCAACTGCACGAGGGGCTGCGCGCCGCCGCCGCGGACCCCGGGGTGCGCGTGGTGGTGCTCGGACACACCGGTGGCACCTTCTGCGCGGGTGCGGACCTCAGCGAAGCCGGTGGTGGCGGTGACCCCTTCCAGTCCGCGGTGGCACGAGCCAAGGAGATGACCGCGGTCTTGCGCGCGATCGTCTCATCACCGCGGCCGGTGATCGGCGCCATCGACGGCCATGTGCGGGCCGGCGGATTCGGTCTGGTCGGTGCGTGCGACATGGTGGTCGCCGGGCCGCGCAGCACCTTTGCCCTGACCGAGGCCCGCATCGGCGTCGCGCCGGCGATCATCTCGCTGACCCTGCTGCCGAAGCTGTCCGCGAGAGCCGCCGCGCGCTACTACCTCACGGGGGAAACCTTCGGCGCCAGCGAAGCCGCCGAGATCGGTTTGGTCACCCTGGCCGCCGACGACGTGGACGCCGCGGTGGCCGGTCTGGTCGCCGACGTCGGACGGGGATCGCCGCAGGGCCTGGCGGCATCCAAGGCGCTCACCACCGCCGCCGTCCTGGAAGGCTTCGATCGTGACGCCGAGCGGCTCACCGAGGAATCGGCACGGCTGTTCGTCTCCGAAGAGGCGCGCGAAGGCATGCTCGCTTTTCTGCGGAAGCGGGCTCCGAACTGGGTCGCCGACACCGGCTCGGGCTCCTGACGGGGCCGCTCGCGCGTTGGGAAGGTTGCAGTTCAGCGAACACCTTTTGCAGCAAACCGGGAAAGTCGTAAGCTCGCGGGTGAGATGACCAACCCAGCCCAGCGTGATGTGAAGGCCACGCGAGACGAACTGTCGCGCGCAGAGGACACCGACCGCATCCAGATTGCGCAGTTGCTGGCCTACGCGGCCGAACAGGGTCGCCTCCAGCTCAACGAATACGAAGATCGGCTAACCAAGGCGTACGCCGCCACCACCTATCAGGAGCTGGACCAACTCCGGGCCGACCTGCCCGGCACGGCGGTCAGCCCGCGGCGCGGCGGCAACTGCAATCCGGCACCGTCCACGCTGCTGTTGGCCATCATGAGTGGGTTCGAGCGCCGCGGCCGCTGGAACGTGCCGAAGAAGTTGACCACCTTCACGTTCTGGGGCAGCGGGGTGATCGACCTTCGCTACGCGGACTTCACCTCCACCGAGGTCGAGATTCACGCGTACTCGATCATGAGCGCGCAGACATTCCTGTTGCCGCCCGAAGTCAACGTCGAAATCGACGGACACGGCGTGATGGGCAACTTCGACCACGAAGTGGTCGGCGAGGGCACCCGGGGAGCTCCCAAGGTGCGGATCAAGGGCTTCTCGCTGTGGGGCGGCGTCGGCATCAAGCGCAAGGCGCGCAAGGCCCGCAAGTAATCCACAGCTGGCCGCTGGGATGAGTGGCCGGCCCCGTTTTCCGATGCCAGGCTTCGTCGTACGTTCGCGTCGGCGGAAGGCGGGTTGCGGTGGCGGCAGAGTTGCGAGCGTGTCCGGACATGCTTTTGCACGTCAGCACCGAACTGGACAACCATGCCCGGGTCCTGCACGGGGTGCAGCGGTCCTGTGACCGAGACGTCGACGACGCGCAACCAGGGTGGGTGGGCTCGTCGGGCGCGGCGTTGTCGGAGCTGCTGAACCGGTGGGCCACCGCCGGCTCGGGACACCTGGCCCGCCTCGGTGAGCATGCTGACGGCATCCGGTCGGCTGCCGTCGGTCTAGGCGAGATGGAGCAGAGCAACGCCGCCTCACTGCGATGACGGTCACCCTGGCCGATATCGATCGCTGGGATCCCGCCGCGATCACCACGGTCTTCGACGCAGCCATCCGGCGCGCGCACGGCACCCGTACCGCGGCGGCGGCAATCACCGAACTGATGCGCCTGCTGAGTTTCGGGGGTGATGCCGCGGAGGCAGCGCACGCGGCGACCGGACATACCGCGCTCGTCCTGGACGACCACGCCGACGCGTGTGCTGCCGTGGCACGGGCCGCCGAACAATCGGCGGAGGAAGTCGCCGCCATCAAGCGGCGCCTGACGGCGCTGCGGGACGGCGCACGGGCAAGCCACGTCGAAATCAACGAGGCGCTGGGTACCGCGTTGCCGCCGTCGGATCTGGCCGGCTTTCCTGCCGCGGAGCAACAGGCCATCGTTGGCGCGGCCGTGCGGCTGACCGAAAGCCTGCAAAGCCTGCTGGCCGATGCCGAACGGGCAGACGAAGATCTGGCCGCGGCCATCCGTGGCGCCGACGGCGGCCTCAATCGTGAACTCGTCGACGCGCAACTCGGTCACCAGCCGCCCAGGATGCCGCAACTGCCGCCACCAGGCACCGATCCCGATGCCGTCGCCCGGTGGTGGCAAGCGCTGACGCCGGGCCAGCAGGACCGGGTGAAGCAGTGGTTTCCGGGCGCGCTACGTAACCTCGACGGGATTCCCGGCAGCGTCCGCAGTGAACTCAATACCCCTGTGCTGCAACGGGAACTCATCCGGTTGCAGCAGGGGTGGGTCGACTCCTACGGGTGGCACACCGACCCCGGCCAGCTGGCCGACCTGACCGCACTGCGCGATACCCTGGCCGCGAATCCCGACTCCCGGCTGCTGCTGCTGGACACCGCAACCACCCCGGGCAAGGTGCTGGCGGCCGTTGCGGTCGGCGACGTCGACAACGCCGAGCGGGTCGGCGTCACCGTGGGCGGCCTGACTACCCGGGTGAGCGACAGCACCGCGAATATGGTGCGGCAGGCCGCATTTCAGCGCGACGAGGCGCGACTGCTGCGCCGCAACGCCGGCGTCGCCGATGCCGATGCAGTGGCCTCGATCGCCTGGCTCGGTTACGACGCACCGGACAGTCTGCGGGACGTGACGCACGACTGGCTCGCGCGCGACGGTGCCCGGGCGCTGAACAGCTTCTACCGTGGCCTGGCTGTGGCCGGCAACATCGCGGACCCCGGGATCGTCGCCTTCGGCCACTCCTACGGATCGTTGACCACTAGCCTCGCGTTGCAGCAGGGCGCCCCGGTCAGCGACGTGGTGCTCTACGGTTCACCCGGGGCCGAGCTCACCGACGCCTCCCAGCTCGGCGTCCCGCCCGGGCACTCCTATTACATGATCGGTGCCGATGATGTTGTCTCCGAACTGCTTCCGGGATTCGCAGCGTTCGGCGCCCCGCCGCAGGACGTGCCCGGCATGGCGGAGTTGTCCGCCGATGAGGGGTACGCGTGGAGTGGCAGGTACGGTGACGGGCAACCGCACGAGCGGGCCTACGGACATTCGGAGTATGCCCGCATGGGAAGCGACGGGAACCTGCGGATGAGTGCCTACAACCTTGCGGTGGTGCTGGCAGGCCTGCCCGCCGACCTCATCACCCCGGAGCCCGAGGATCCTGACCCGTGCGATCCGTGACCCGGCTCACGGTGGCGCTGCTCGCCGGCACACTGGCGGTGACCGGCTGTGTCAAGCGCACCACTATCGACCCGAACGCCAATCCTGGGCGTTCCGAACTCGATCGGCTGCAGACCATCGTCAACGCGCGACCCGACTTGGAGGTTGTCGAACGACAGCTCAGCGACCTTGACGCCGCGATCCGCGAGGCCGTCGCGAAACACTCTCCACAGAGCCGTTTTTCGGTCATGGCTGCGAGTCACCTGCGCAACGGTTGCCAAGACCCGTTCACTCGCAGCATCGGCCGTCAGGTCAACAGCGACATGTTCTTCGCCGACCCGCCGCCGTCGGCCGCGCAGTGGCTGCAGATCGCCGGCCAGCTTGCTGCGGTGTTCAGGGCCGCGGGCTTCATGCCCAACAATTCGGCACCGGGAAGTCCGCCATTGCCGGTGGGTTCGGCCAACGACTCGCAGAGCCGTGAGGACGGTGCGACGGTCAAACTGGTCAACGGCGTGGACGGCAGCCCGTTGGATTATTCCTATGACACCGGCTGCCATCTGCCCGCCGGATGGCGGACGGCGCCCCCGCCGCTGGATGCGCGGCCGTCGAACGACCCTAACGTGCACTACCCGTATCTCTACGGTCCACCGGGCGGACGCACCGTCGACGCGTACTAGCCGGGGCGCGAGTCCTGGCGCGAGTCCTGGCGCGAGTCGTGGCGCGAGTCCTGGCGCGAGCAGACGCAAAGTCGCACGAAATTGCTTGCAATCGTGCGACTTTGCGTCTGCTCGCGTTGGTCAGCTGCGCCGGCGGCGCGAACTCAGATAGTCCCCCACCACGGCGGCACCGAGCCCGTCGAGATCGGGCACCACCACCCGCCCCCCGACCCGGCGGGCGATCTTATCCAGGAACCGGGCCAGGCCGGGGTCGCTACCCAGCCGGAAGATAGTGATCTGCGCGCCCAGTCGGGCCATGTCGTCAAAACCCTTGACGGTAAAGGAAATGGTCCGCGGGTTCGGCGGGTAATCGAAAAACACCGATGTGCCGTCGCCGTAATCCTCCAGGTGGGCAGTCGGCTCCCCATCGGTCACCACGAGCACCACGGGCTGTGCGTTGGGGTGCCTGCGCAGGTGCCGCCCCGCCAGCGCGAGCGCATGGTGCAGGTTGGTGCCCTGCTCGTAAACGCCTTCCAGGCCGGTCAGCTCAGCTGCTGTCACCGTGCGTGCGTAGCGGCCAAAGGCGATGATCTGCAAGGCATCTGACCGGAACCGGGTGCTCACCAGGTGGTTGAGCGCCAGCGCGGTCCGCTTCATCGGCAGCCACCGGTTCTCCATCACCATCGAGAACGAGGTGTCTACCAGCAGCGCCACCGCGGCCTGGGTACGCATCTCGGTCTCGGAGACTTCGACGTCGTCGACGGTGATGCGCAGGGGGCCGTCGAGCGTGCGCGTCCCCGACTGCCGCAGCACGGCATTGGTGAGGGTGCGGGAGATGTTCCACGGCTCGGTGTCACCGAACTGCCATGGCCTGGTGGAGCCGGTCAGCTCCCCGGCGGCGCCGGCCCGCCGGTGGTCACGTTCGCCGTGCCGGCCGGAGAGTTGTTGTGCCACATCCCGCAACGCCGTCTCGCCTAGGCGGCGCATGGCTTTGGGCGACAGTCGCCACTGCCCGTCGGAACCGCGGTCCAGGAAACCCTGATTGAGTAGCGCCCGTTCGAGTTCGGCGAGCGTCCGCGCATCCACCGCGGCGTCATCACCCAGCTGCCGCGCCAGCGCGTCGAGGTCGACGTCGTCCATAGTCGCGCCCGGGTATGCCTGCGAGAGTTGCTCGGCCAGCTGCTCCAGCTCGCCGATGTCCGCCAACGCCTGGGTGCCCTCACCCATGCCGAACGGATTGTCGCCGGAGAACTGCTGATCGCCCGTCCAGTCCTCACCCGGCCGCGCGGCCTGCAGGTGCGCGTCGAGGCGGTTCAGAGCGTTCATCAATGACGGCGAGCCGAATGCCTGCTGCGCCAACGCATCCAGTTCGTCGCGCTGCTCCTGGCTCAGGCTGTTGCGGAACCGCTGGGCGGCCGCGGCCCGTTTCGCCAGCGAGTCCAGCAACTCGTCGACGTTCTGCGGGTTCTCCGGAAAGAACTCGCCGTGTTTGTCCATGAAATCTTGGAAGTCCTGCTCGGTGTCTTCCCCGCGAGAGTGCTTGTCCAGCAGGTCATTCAGATCGTCCAGCATCTCGTTGACACGCTGGCGGTCCTCGTCGGTGGCGCCTTCCAGTGCCTGCTTCATCCCGGCGAAGCGCTGGTCGAGCATCTCGCGGCCGAGCAGATCCTTGATCTGGTCATACTTCTGGCGGGCCTCGGGGCTGCGCCACTGATATTCGGAAAGCTCCTGCACCGCCTTGGCCGGCGACGGCGGCAACGACTCCAGCTGCAACTCGGAGAACCGCGCGTCGTCGTCCAGCGCACGGGCCAGTTCCTTGCGTTCGGCCAGCACCGCCTCGTCCAGCAGCTTCTTGATCTCCTGCAGGGTGCCGTCCAAGTTGTTGCGGCGCAACAGGTCCCGCCGTTTGCGGTTCGCCTCGGCGGCCAGCCGGTCGGCGCCGCGCATGTTCTCCGAGCCGCGGCGCAGCAACTCCGACAGCGCCCGGCGCGGGGAGGTGCCCGCCATGACGTCCTGCCCGATCTGTTCGAGCGCCTCACGCAGATCCACCGGCGGGGCCAGCGGGTCGGGCCCGCCGGTGTACGCCGAGTACCGCTGTGAGTGCCCGTTACTAGCCATAGACGGTCTGCCCCTCCCCGGATACTTTGTCGACCCGCTTGGCCAGGTACAGCGCTTCCAGCGCCAGCTCCAGTGCCGCGGCCCGCTCCCCCTCGGATTCGGCGCCCAGTTTGGCCGCGATCTTGTCCACCACCGGCAGCCCAGGCACGGCGCCCAGCACATCCTTGGCCGACACCCGCTCCCCCGTCGTGACCGCGGACCCCCTCTCGACCGCCGAAACCAGCGTGCCGACGTCGATGCCACCGAGCACCCGGGAGGCAGTGTCGGCGGTCGCGCGGCGCAGCAGGTGCTCGAGCACGGCCTGCTCGCGGCCTTCCTCACCGGACTCGAATTCCAGCTTGCCGCGCAGCACGTCGATGATCGTGCCCAGGTCGACCACCCGGGCCACCGGGTCCGTTTCGCCGAGAATCGCGCCGCGGTGCCGGGCCGCGGCCGCGACCGTCTCGGCGGCCGCGATGGCGAACCGTGCCGACACCCCGGAGCGCTGGTCGACGGAGCTGGACTCACGCAGGTAGCGGGCGAACCGCGCGATCACCTGCAGCAGGTAATCGGGCACCTGCGCGCTCAGGTGTGCCTCCTGGGCGATGACGCCGATCTCGGCCGTCAGTTCCAGCGGGTAGTGGGTGCGGATCTCGGCGCCGAACCGGTCCTTGAGCGGGGTGATTATGCGACCGCGGTTGGTGTAGTCCTCCGGGTTGGCGCTCGCGACCACCAGCACGTCCAGGGGCAGCCGCAGCGTGTAGCCGCGGACCTGGATGTCGCGCTCCTCCATCACATTCAGCATTGAGACCTGAATGCGCTCGGCGAGGTCGGGAAGTTCGTTGACGGCTACGATGCCGCGGTGGGCGCGTGGAATCAGCCCGTACGCGATGGTTTCCGGGTCGCCGAGGCTGCGGCCTTCGGCGACCTTGATCGGGTCGATGTCACCGACCAGGTCGGCCACGCTGGTGTCGGGAGTGGCCAGCTTCTCGGTGTAGCGCTCGCTGCGGTGCTTCCACGCCACCGGCAGGTCGTCCTGCAGCTGGGCGGCGCGGCGGATCCACTCCGGAGTGATCGGCGTATAGGGATGCTCGCCCAACTCCGATCCGTCGATCACCGGGGTCCACTCGTCGAGCAGACCGGTCAGCGCCCGCAGTAACCGGGTCTTGCCCTGGCCGCGTTCACCCAGCAGCACGAAGTCGTGGCCGGCGATCAGCGCCCGTTCCAGTTGCGGAATCACGGTGTCGTCGAAACCGAGGATGCCGGGCCATACTTCGTCGCCGTCCGCCAGTGCGGTCAGCAGATTCTCGCGTATCTCCTGCTTTACCCCGCGCTCACGGTGACCGGAGGCACGCAGCTCGCCAAGGGTTCGGGGCAGATTGCTCGGTGAAGTCACCTCTCCAAGCTACGCGCTGCCGACCCGCGTCACTCGCTGAGCGGTCAGTGCGCGAAGTGCCGGGCGCCGGTGAGGTACAGCGTGACACCAGCTTTGGCGGCAGCCGCGGTGACTTCGTCGTCGCGCACCGAACCACCCGGATGCACGACGGCTTTGACACCCGCCGCGGTGAGCGTCTCCAGTCCGTCCGGGAACGGGAAGAACGCATCGGAGGCCCCGACGGCACCCCTGACCCGGTCGCCGCCGCGTGCATTGCCTCTCTCGACAGCGAGCCGGGCGGCATCGACCCGGTTGACCTGGCCCATGCCGACGCCGATGGTGGCGCCGCCCGCGACGATGACGATCGCGTTGGACTTGACCGCCCGGCAGGCCCGCCAGGCGAACACCAGGTCGGTGAGGGTGGCCGGGTCGGCGGGTTCACCAGTGGCCAGCGTCCAGTTGTTCGGGTCATCGCCGGGAGCGTCGAGCTGGTCGCGCTGCTGGATCAGCAGTCCGCCGCTGATCGGGCGCAGCTCGTGGCCGCCTTCGAGTGGCTCCGAGGCCAGCAGGACCCGGATGTTCTTCTTGCGCGTCAACACCTCGAGCGCGCCCGCCTCGTACGCGGGCGCCACGATGACCTCGGTGAAGATGGTGCTGACGTACTCCGCCATTTCGACGCTGACCTCGGTGTTGGCCGCGATCACACCGCCGAAGGCGCTGAGCGGGTCGCAATCGTGGGCCTTGCGGTGCGCGTCGGCCACCGAGACGTCGGAGATCGCGATGCCGCACGGGTTGGCGTGCTTGATGATCGCCACGCAGGTCTGCTCGTGGTCGAAGGCCGCCCGCCAGGCCGCGTCCGCATCGGTGAAGTTGTTGTAGGACATCTCTTTTCCGTGCAGCTGTTCAGCCTGCGCCAGACCCGGCCAGGCGCCCGGGTCGAGATAGAGTGCGGCCTGCTGGTGCGGGTTCTCGCCGTAGCGCAGGGTGGCCTGGCGGCGCCAGTTTCTGGCGAAGAAGTGCGGGAATTCCTGCGGTGGCTCTTCGGGTGCCAGGGTTTCCTGCATCCAGCTCGCCACGGCGATGTCGTATTCGGCGGTGTGCTGAAAAGCCAACGACGCCAGCTTCTTTCGCTCGGCGAGGGTGAATCCGCCGTGCCGTACCGCGGCCAGCACGCCGTCGTACCCGCGGGGATCGGTGACCACGGCGACGCTGGGGTGGTTCTTGGCCGCGGCGCGCACCATCGACGGTCCGCCGATGTCGATCTGCTCCACGCACTCGTCGGGCCCGGCACCGGACTCGACAGTCTGGGTGAACGGGTAGAGGTTCACGACGACGAGTTCGAAGGCTGCGACGCCGAGCTTCTCCAGCGACGCCCGGTGTTCCGGCTTGCGCAGGTCGGCCAGCAGACCGGCGTGGACCTTGGGGTGCAGGGTCTTGACGCGCCCGTCGAGCACCTCGGGGAAACCGGTCAGTTCCTCGACGCGGGTCACCGGAATCGCTTTGTCCGCAATGGTCTTCGCGGTCGATCCGGTCGAGACGATCTCGACGCCGGCGGCGGCGAGGCCCTGGGCCAGTTCGACCAGGCCGGTCTTGTCGTACACGCTGATCAATGCGCGACGGATCGGCTTCTTGTCGATGTTCATCCCAGGGTCGCCTTTCGCTCTGTAACCGTCACGCCGCGGGTCGCGATCGCGGCCACCACATCCACCAGGAGTTGGCGCTCCACGACCTTGATGCGTTCATGCAGGGTCTCTTCGTCGTCGCCGTCGCGCACCTCGACGGGCTGCTGGGCCAGTATCGGACCAGTGTCCACGCCGGCATCCACCAGGTGCACCGTACAGCCGGTTACTTTCACGCCGTAAGCCAGCGCGTCGCGGACGCCGTGCGCTCCGGGAAATGCCGGTAGCAGCGCCGGGTGAGTGTTCAGGATGCGGCCGTTGAAACGCGAAAGGAATTGCGGACCAAGAATTCTCATGAAGCCTGCGGAAACCACCAGGTCCGGGTTGTGGGCGGCGGTGGTCTCGGTGATGGCTGCGTCCCAGTCGTCGCGGGTCGGGTGCTCACCGACTCGGACGGCGAAGGAGGGGATTTCCGCGTCGGCGGCGATCTGGGTGGCGCGGCAGTCGCGATCCACTCCGACGGCGACGACCCGCGCCGGGTAGTCGCCTTGGGCCGCGTCCAGGAGAGAATTCAGCAGCGATCCGGTGCCCGACGCCAGCACCACCAGCCGCGCCGGTGCACTCGGCGGTACACGGAGCGGTTCCTGCACACGGAGAGCCTAGTCGGGCGACGATGCAGGTCGCGGCGCGGCCGGAGGAGGAGCCCGACAAATTGGGCCTAGTCGGGCGACGATGCAGGTCGCGGCGCGGCCGGAGGAGGAGCCCGACAAACAAAGCCTAGTCGGGCGACGATGCAGGTCGCGGCGCGGCCGGAGGAGGAGCCCGACAAACAAAGCCTAGTCGGGCGACGATGCAGGTCGCGGCGCGGCCAGAGGTGGATACCCCGCGGTCGGGTGGTCACTGCGGTGCCGCCACGGCCGCCGGCTTCAACGTGATAGCGCCTGCGATATCACTTTCTGCAAGCACATGCCGAGCTGCTCAAGGTACTGATGTGACGCATGTGACCCACGGCAGCGACCTAATTCTCATTCTCGTCACGCGTTTCGCGCGGCGGCTCGTCGGGGATCGCATCACGCGTTTCGCGCGGCGGCTCGTCGGGGATCGCGGATTCGGCGAAGTCATCGTCATCGTCGAACACCCCTGCCAACGGCTCGTCGTCTTCGACGGCGGGCTCCGTCGCGACGGGCGGTCTGGCCCGCGGCCGTCGCGGCCGTCGGCGTATACCTCCGGCCATCACCACGGTGACGACACCGACCACGACGAACCAGAACAGCACGCCCAGAAACATGGCGCTGTGGTCGACGCCGACGTCGCCGAAGTTACCCAGCCTGCCGCCCCCGCCGTAACCGAGCAGCGTCATCGTCAGGGCCGCCACCACGGCCGCGACCAACAACTTGGCGACCGCCGGGATCAGCGGCAGCGCACGTCGGGCACACTGCTGACCGACCGCCACACCAGAAGCGGCGCCGACGATCAGCAGCGCGACCCATACCGGCCCGAGCGGCGGCGTCGGCGCCGCGGCCAGGATCGGCAGGGCCGGCACGTCGCCGCCGAACACGGTGAACGAGCTGAACGTCGCGAACCCGATGTGCGCGCTGGACCCGACGGCGACGGCCGAGGCGCCCACGATTACGTTCGGCGCGTACAACACAGACAACGCGGTCAGGTTGAACTGTCCCCAGATCGAGTCGGTGATCCCGTACAGGTCCTGCATGGTCGACCAATGCACGACCAACGACCCCGCCGTCACCATGCCCGACAGTCCGAGGAGAGCCAGAACACCGGCGGAAGCGGCACGTAGCGAATCGCCCAGCCAGTTGGGTAGCGGAGAAGCGTTCAGCGTGCGTCGTCCCACCCTGGACCAGACCCCGATCGCGGCCCCGATGGCGTGCACCACCAGCACGCTGGTGAACGCCCGCAACGCACTAGGCGTCTGCAACTCGGTGAGCACCGACGACGCGTCGTGGATGACCGCCAGCGCGATGGCCGCGATCAACAACGGACCGCCCAGCGCCGACGCGATCACCCACCGGATCACCAGCCAGGACGAGTACGGCGACGTCGCTCGCGCCGTGGTGCGCGCCGTGCCCCACACCATCAACAGGACCGGCAACAGTGGCATGACGCCGAGTTCCCGGCCACCGATCGAGACGGGCACCTGATGCACGCCCAGCCACATGCTCGCGATGGCGCCCAATGCACCAGTCATGTCGCTGTTGGCGATCAGCAACTCCAGCAGCGTGACCGCCGCGATGACGACCAGCGCCACTACCGCGGGTGCGAAAGCCACCCGGACCAGGTCACGAGCCTGCCGGGCGCCCGTTTCCCCGTTTCTTGCCGACACCCTTGTCACTCTTGAGGGTCACTCTTCGCGCACGAGACTCACCAAGCGCGAGAGCGCGCGATCAGACCGGCGCCGAACCAGGCGACTGTTGCTGGCCCTGGCCGTAGGACGACTGCTGACCACCACCGGAGGCGTTGCCGTAGTTGACGGGGGCGGAACCGCCCTGCGATCCGGTTCCTGCGCTGACCGGCGGCGGCGGACTGAAGCTCGGGAAGCCGGTGGGCGGGGTGTGGGCCGGACCCTGCTGTTGCTGGGGCACCTGCTGCGTGGGCTGCGCCGAGAATCCCCCGGACTGGGGGTTCGGGTTCGACGAGTAGCCCCCGCCGTACTGTGAGCCGTACCCGGACGACTGACCCGGGTTCTGGGCGGGCTGCTGTGCACCCGGCTGACCGTAGTACCCGCCCTGCTGGCCCCCGTACTGGCCGTACTGTCCGTACTGTCCGTACCCACCGCCGAACGGGTCGTACTTGGGACGCGGCGTCGGCGCGGTGATCACACCCGACTCCAGCAGTAGCGCACCGACGGCGGCAACCGCCTGGAACACAATGCACACCAGCACGATCCACAGCGCCCAGCCGGTGGAGAACGAACTCGGCTTGTTGAACGTCGCAGCGATGATCAGCAGCACGCCCAGCACCGAGAGCACCGCCGAGATGGGCACGTAGCTCTTGGCCTTGGGCAGCAGCCCGAGCCCGGCCAGCATCCCAGCCACCAGGGCAACGGCCACCGACAGGCCGGTGTCACCGGACACCTCAGCGCCGGACCCACTGATCTCCGAGTTATAGGTGAACATCGGGCCGAAGCTGAAGAAGTACGCCAACAAGCCCAGGGCCGCCACCGCGATAGCCAGGTACAGCCCAAGCTTGCTTTCGCCGGGCTCAGTTGGGGCTGCGGCCGGTGCGGCGGCGCCGTAGGAGCCGGACGCCTGCTGCCCCGACGGATATCCGGGACTACCGGGCGGGTAGGTCATAAGTCCTCCTGTTGCTTCCGGTGCCGTCACGGCCCCTCTGCTGCGGTGCGACGCGGTGCCGCGTGCGACGCATTCGATCAACCACGCTAGCGCACCTGTGAGAACTAATGCCCGCCCGCCGCAGGGGGCGCCTGCGGCCAAAAGTAGAACACGTTCTAAATTGGGGCATGGACTTCGGCCTCGTTCTGTTCACCAGCGATCGCGGCATCTCCCCGGCGGCCGCCGCGAAACTCGCCGACACACATGGTTTTCACACGTTCTACGTGCCTGAACACACACACATTCCGATAAAGCGTGAGGCGGCACATCCCACCACCGGTGACGAGACCCTGCCCGACGACCGCTACATGCGGACGCTCGATCCCTGGGTGAGCCTGGGTGCGGCGTGCGCAGTGACCTCCCGGGTCCGGCTGTCGACGGCCGTGGCCCTGCCGGTCGAGCACGACCCGATCACGCTGGCGAAAAGCATCGCCACGCTGGACCACCTGTCCGGCGGGCGCGTCAGTCTCGGTGTCGGGTTCGGCTGGAACACCGATGAACTGGCCGATCACAACGTGCCGCCCGGCCGTCGTCGCACCATGCTCCGGGAGTACCTCGAGGCGATGCGGGCGCTGTGGACCCAGGAAGAAGCCGAATACGACGGCGAGTTCGTGAAGTTCGGTCCCAGCTGGGCCTGGCCCAAGCCGGTGCAGGCGCACATTCCCGTGCTGGTGGGCGCCGCGGGCAACGAGAAGAACTTCAAGTGGATCGCACGCAGCGCCGACGGCTGGATCACCACGCCGCGCGACTTCGACATCGACGCGCCGGTGAAGCTGTTGCAGGACACCTGGGCCGCGGCGGGCCGTGACGGCGCTCCGCAGATCGTGGCGCTGGACTTCAGGCCCGATCCGGACAAGTTGGCGCGCTGGGCAGAGCTGGGCGTGACCGAAGTGCTGTTCGGCATGCCGGACAGCGACGAGGACAAGGTGGCCGCGTACGTGGAGCGGCTGGCCGGCAAGCTGGCGTCGTTCACGTAGCCGGGGTTGGGTACGGCTGCGCGTGCGTTTGCACTTAACGTGACGCCGAAACTGACACCAGGGCGACGGTCCCAGGCGTGTCGTGTACCGGGTTGCAGTGTCGAGGTTGCCGCTCGAGGTCAGGCCAGCGTGCAGCGATTGCCGTAGTCGAACGAACGCACCCGCACCGGTTGGCCGAGCGGGTCCCCGTCGATCAGTCGGGACACCAGTTCGTCGTCCTCGGTAGTGGCCAGAAAACGGCTGTCGTCGGCCGCAAGCCGGCCGATGATGACGCCGGTAGGACGGCCATTATCGCGGCGCACCGTGTAGGTCTCAATGGTGGCCGGGCCGTCGGGATTTTCGGTGACCGGCACCGTAGGGCCGCTGTTGACCTGCGCCTGCAACTCGGCGCTGCGATCCGGCTTCCACTGCGCCGGCGCTGTGGAGTAGATCCCGACCGAATACTTGCTCTGGATACCGCCGTTAGCCCCGACAAGGCCGAATTGACCTGGGGCAGCACGCATTCGATCGATGGTTTCGGCGATGCCGTGCATCGAGTAGTTGTTGCCGGCGCCTCCGAAGAACGGCAACCCACCCGTCAATGTCAACCCGCGTGGGTCATCGGGTGCGATACCCAGCCCGTCGCAGATGTTGAACACCGGCACTGGGAAGCAGCTGTACAGATCGAAGGTGGCGACATCGTCGACGCCGATGCCCGCGACCTCGAGAGCCTCGCGGGCGGCCAGCACCGCCGACGGCGCGTGCCCGAGGTCCGGACGTTGCATGAACGCCTGCGCTTCCAGGTCGGCGTGGCCGCGCAGATACACCCATTTGCCCTCGGGGACACCCAGGCGACGCGCGGCCGCTACCGACATCAGCACTGCCGCCGCACCCTGGTTCACCTGATCGCGGGCTACCAGCAACCGTGGATAGGGCTCGGCGATCATCCGGTTGCTCTCGGTGACGGTAATCAGTTCCTCGACCGTCCGCTCCACCGGCGCGGCGGAGAAGGGGTTGCCCGCGGCAACCTTGCTGAACGGCGCGAACAGCTCGGCCATCCGCCGCAGATACGCGGCCGGACCCAGACCGGTTGTGGCACGCCGGGCATTCTCCATCAGGGCGTACTGCGTCGGCGCATCCACCAGTCCGTGGATCACCGTGTAGCGCGAGATGTATTTCTCGATGCCCGGTCCGCGGTCTTCCAGGTCGCCGGCGACGGTTTCGCTGAAGTCCGGCTTGTCCTCGCGACCCGCGAAATACCGCAGAGTGGACGTGGCGTCGGAGCCGAAGACCAGCGCGACCTCGGATCGCCCGGCGGCAATCTCCCCGGCCAGTTCGGTGATCAGGTGCTGGGGCCCCTGGCCGCCGACGATCTCCAGGATCGCGCGGCGCGGTTCGGCGCCGATCCGCTTGGCCACCGAGCGCGGGTAGTTGTTGGACCGGCCCAGCGGTGCGTTGGCCACCGGTCCGGAGATCTCGAACTGCCGCAGGGCCGCGATGGTGTCGATGTCAGCGGCGACCGCGGTAGCGCCGCAATCATCAAGGGCGGCCTGGGCCGCGGCAGCAGCCAGCTCGACGGGCGACATGGCCCGGTAACCGGGGTCGTCGATACGCTCGGCAGCCTGCCCGACACCCACGATCACGGGCGTCCGCGGATCAAGATTCATAGCCTTACTATCTACCGGACCTGCCGCCGGACGCCTGCAGCGGGTCCTGCGAAACCGCGCCCACCTGCAGCGTCGCCGAGATACGCTGGGCGCCTCTAGAACATGCGTCTAGCAGGGACGCCTCATTCCCCATCGGGGAGGTGACCACATGTCATTTGTCACCACGGTGCCTGACTTCGTCACGGCGGCCGCCGCCGACTTGGCCAACATCGGCTCGACGATCAGCGAGGCCAACGCGCTGGCCCTCACCCCCACCTCGGCGGTGTTGGCCGCCGGCGCGGACGAAGTGTCGGCGGCCGTCGCCGCCTTGTTCGGGGCCCACGCCCAGTCCTATCAGGCGCTGAGCACGGCCGCCGCGGCGTTTCACAACCAATTCGTGCAGCTCATGAGCGGGGGCGCCGCGCAGTACACCGCCGCCGAGGCGGCGGCCGCTTCGCCGCTGCAACTGGTGCAACAGCAGATACTCGGCGTGATCAACGCGCCTACCCAGCTGCTGCTGGGCCGCCCGCTGATCGGCAACGGGGCCAACGCCGCGCCGGCGAGCGGCGCCAACGGTGGGGACGGCGGGCTGCTGTGGGGCAACGGCGGTGCCGGTGGGAGCGGCTCGACGCTGCGCAACGGCGGAAATGGCGGCGCCGCAGGACTTTTCGGTAACGGCGGGCCCGGTGGTAACGGCGGCGACGGCGGTAACGGCGGAAACGGCGGCGCGGGCGGTCTGCTTTTCGGCGCCGGCGGCGCGGGCGGCGTCGGCGGTGGTTCCCCGGCCGGCGGCATTCCCGGCGGCACGGGCGGGGCCGGCGGCGCTGCCGGGCTGTTCGGCATCGGCGGCGCGGGTGGCATCGGCGGGACCGGCCAAGTTGCCGTCGGCGGTATCGGGGGCACCGGCGGTGCGGGTGGCGCCGGCGGGGTGCTGTTCGGCGCGGGTGGCAGCGGAGGGGCCGGTGGAACCGGCGGGGTCGTTTCAGGGGTCGCCGGTGCCGGCGGGGCCGGCGGCAATGCCGGTCTGACCGGTTTCGGGGGCAGCGGCGGAGCCGGCGGCTTCGGCCCGCTGGGCAACGGCGGAGCGGGCGGTAACGGCGGCAACGGAGGCGCCCTGCTCGGCATCGGAGGCCACGGCGGCGACGGGGGCTCCACCCCGATCGCCAACGCGGGCTTCCGCGCCGGCAACGGCGGTGCGGGTGGCAACGGTGGTTTCGTCATCGGCATGGGCGGGGCCGGTGGGGCCGGTGGTGCCAGCGACGCCGGCGGAACGGGCGGGAACGGCGGCGCCGGCGCCATCTTGTCCGGCTCGGGTGGAGCCGGCGGCGCCGGCGGGTTCGGCACCACCTTCGGGGGAGCCGGCGGCAACGGCGGTGACGGCGGCATCCTCGCCGGCGACGGCGGCGATGCCGGTGCCGGTGGCAGGAAAGCCGCCCCTGCCGGCGTCTTCGGGGCGGGAGGCACCGGCGGTTCGGCCAAGGTGATCGGCAATGGGGGTAATGGCGGCAACGCCGGTGGCACCGGCGGTGTGGTCGGTCAGGGCGGCACGGCGGGTCTGCTCCTGGGCGCCGACGGGCTCCCCGGCCGGAACTGACGCGCGATTTCCTTGGGCGAGCAGACACAAACTCACCGCGGAGCACCCACTCCTGGGCGATTTTGCGTCTGCTCGGAACTGGGCCGAAACGTGCGTACGATTGAGCTGCCCTGAAGTTGGGGAGGTGGCCACATGTCATTCGTCACCACGGCGCCCGATACGGTCGCGGCAGCCGCGTCAGATCTCGCGTCCATCCAGACGGCGATCACCCGAGCGAATTCCGCGGTCCTGCCACCGACCACCAAGCTCTTGGCCGCCGGCGCCGACGAGGTCTCAGCCGCCGTCGCTGCGCTTTTCACCCGGTATGGTCTGGGCTACCAGGCACTGAGCGAGCAAGCGGCCGCATTTCATAGTCAGTTCGTCCAGCTTCTGAGCGCGAGTGCGGGGCAGTACGCCGTCGCCGAGGCGGCCGCCGCCACGCCGCTGCAAAGCCTTGAGCAGCAGCTGCTCGACGTCATCAACTTGCCGACCCAGTTGCTGCTGCGGCGTCCGCTGATCGGAAACGGTGCCAACGGTGCGCCGGGCGCCGACGGCCAGGCCGGCGGCTTGTTGATCGGCAACGGGGGCGCAGGCGGAGCGGGTACGGCCGCTCATCCCGCCGGCGGGAACGGCGGCGCCGCCGGGCTTTTCGGCAACGGCGGGGCCGGTGGACCCGGCAAGGTCAACAGCAATGCCGCCCCGGGCGGGAGCGGTGGGGCCGGTGGCCTGCTATTCGGCACCGGCGGGGCGGGCGGCACCGGCGGGTCCGGAATCGGGGGCACCGGCGGCACGGGAGGCGCCGCCGGTCTGTTCGGCACCGGCGGTGTCGGGGGCACCGGCGGGACGTCGGTCACCGGCTCTGCCGGCGGCACTGGCGGTGCAGGAGGCGCGGGCGGAATATTCGGCACTGGCGGCGCCGGTGGTCACGGCGGTGGTTCGCCAACCGGGTTGGGGCCGGGTGGTAACGGTGGCGCGGGTGGTGCGGGTGGCGCTGGCGGCATCCTGTTCGGCTCCGGCGGGGTCGGCGGGGCCGGCGGGGACGCGACCACGGTGGCTACTACCGGCGGCGCCGGCGGCATCGGTGGTCATGGTGGATTCCTCAATGGGGCCGGCGGTGCCGGCGGCACCGGCGGATTCGGCCCGACCGGCGGGGTTGGCGGGGCCGGTGGGGCCGGCGGCACGCTGTCCGGCTCCGGCGGGGCCGGCGGGTTCGGCGGTTTCGGCGGCGGGAGCGCCGGTGGTGCCGGCGGCGCCGGGGGCGACGCGGGCCTGCTGTTTGGCGACGGCGGGGCCGGTGGCTCCGGCGGACCTACCTCCGCTGCGCAACCCGGCGGCAACGGCGGCAAGGGCGGACGCGCTGGATTCCTCATCGGTTTCGGCGGCAACGGTGGAAACGGGGCACCCGGGACGCCGAACGGAACCGGCGGCCAAGGCGGCGACGGCGGGCAACTGATCGGCGTACCCGGCGCGCCCGGCCTCCCCTGACCCGCGTGAGCAGACGCAAACGCCCCTCATTTCGGCACGAAATGGGGGCGTCTGCGTCTGCTCGCGCTACAGCGTCTTCAGGATCTCCCGAGCCAGCGCCGCAGTCTCCGACGGCGTCTTGCCCACCTTGACGCCGGCGGCTTCCAATGCGTCCTTCTTGGCGGCCGCGGTGCCCGACGAGCCGGACACAATGGCGCCCGCGTGACCCATCGTCTTGCCCTCCGGCGCAGTGAATCCCGCGACGTAGCCGACGACCGGCTTGGTGACGTTGGCCTTGATGAAGTCGGCCGCGCGCTCCTCGGCGTCACCGCCGATCTCACCGATCATCACGATGAGCTTGGTGTCGGGGTCCTTCTCGAAGGCCTCGATAGCGTCGATGTGGGTGGTCCCGATGATCGGGTCGCCGCCGATGCCGATCGAGGTGGTGAACCCGAAATCGCGCAACTCGTACATCATCTGGTAGGTCAGCGTGCCGGACTTGGACACCAGCCCGACCGGACCGGGGCCGCTGATGTTGGCCGGGGTGATTCCGACCAGCGACTGCCCGGGGCTGATGATGCCCGGGCAGTTCGGCCCGATGATGCGGGTCTTCTGGCCTTTTTGGACGTTGTAGGCCCACGCATAGGCGCTGTCCTGCACCGGGATTCCCTCGGTGATAACCACCAGCAGCGGGATCTCCGAGTCGATGGCCTCGATCATCGCGTCCTTCGCGAACACCGGCGGCACGAAGATGATCGACACGTCGGCGCCGGTCTTCTCGATCGCCTCCACGACGCTGCCGAACACCGGCAACTCGACCGGATTCCCGTCGACGTCCTTGTGCGCGACCGTGGTGCCCGCCTTGCGGGCGTTGACGCCGCCGACGATCTGGGTGCCGGCCGCCAACATCCGCGCGGTGTGCTTGGTCGCCTCCGCGCCGGTGATGCCCTGGACGACGACCTTGTTCTCAGAAGTCAGGAAGATAGCCATTGCTGTCAGGGTCCTTTCAGGCGCTCGCCAGCTCGGCGGCTTTGTCGGCACCGGCGTCCATGGTCTCGGCCTGAATCACCAGCGGGTGGTTGGCCTCGGCCAGGATGCGACGGCCCTCTTCGACGTTGTTGCCGTCCAACCGGACCACCAGGGGCTTGTTGGCCTCGTCGCCCAGGATTTCCAGGGCCTTGACGATCCCGGCCGCCACCGCGTCGCACGACGTGATGCCGCCGAAGACATTGACGAACACGCTCTTGACTTCCGGGTCGCCCAGGATCACGTCCAGGCCGGCCGCCATGATCTCGGCCGACGCGCCGCCGCCGATGTCCAGGAAGTTGGCCGGCTTCACCCCGCCGTGCTTCTCGCCGGCGTAGGCGACCACGTCCAGCGTCGACATCACCAATCCCGCGCCGTTGCCGATGATTCCGACCTCGCCGCTGAGCTTGACGTAGTTGAGGTCGTGTTCCTTGGCCTTGAGCTCGAGCGGGTCGGTAGACGCGCGATCCTCGAACTCGGCGTGCCCGGGCTGACGGAAGTCAGCGTTGGCGTCCAGGGTGACCTTGCCGTCCAGAGCCAGGATCTTGTCGTCCGGCGTGCGCACCAACGGGTTGACCTCGACCAGAGTGGCGTCCTCGCCGACGAACACGCCCCAGAGCTTCTCGATCGTCACAGCGGCCGCGTCCAGCACGTCGGCCGGCAGGTGGCCCTGTTCGGCGATGGAACGCGCGAAGGCCAGGTCGACGCCCTTGACGGCGTTCACCGGCACCTTCGCCAGCCGGTCGGGCTTGGTGGCGGCGACCTCCTCGATCTCCATGCCACCCTCGACCGAGCACATCGCCAGATAGGTGCGGTTGGCGCGGTCGAGCAGGAACGAGAGGTAGTACTCCTCGGCGATGTCACTGGCCTCGGCGACCAGCAGTTTCTTCACGATGTGGCCCTTGATGTCCAAGCCCAGGATGTTCTTGGCGTGCTCGTAGGCTTCCTCGGCGTTCGCGGCGTACTTCACGCCACCCGCCTTGCCTCGGCCACCGGTCTTGACCTGAGCCTTCACCATCACGGGCGCGCCGATCTCCTCCGCGATGGCCTTCGCGCCTTCAGCGGTATCGGTGACCCGGCCCTGCGTGCCGGGTACACCGTGCTTGGCGAACAGTTCCTTAGCTTGATACTCGAACAGATCCATGGGGCGTCACTGCCTTTGCTCGGCTTGCTTGCTAGGGCCAACAGGGTGGCGGTGCCGGTACTTGGCAACTCGCACGGAGGAACTGTATCGACCCCGGAAATCAGCCCTGCCGCCGCATCCCACAGCTGTGGCATACGTCACGCCATGGCCGGGAACATGAAACGTGACCCAGGTCACAAAAATGGCCGGATTTGATACTGAGGTTGCCAGCCACCTACGTTTGTGGATACCTTCTCAAGGTCCAGATAACGTTATGGTCACGATCCGAGGACATTTCAGCTTGTCCCAGCACCTTTTCGCTCGCTCTGCCGCCGCAGTATCTGCGCGCGCATCCCGGGAACGCTGGCCCCATCACCGCAACGAAGTCACCGAGATCATCCCGTTAGACGGGTTTGATGAACTCGATGACATGGAGCTGGCCGACCTCGACGAGTTGGATTTCGGCGAGTCCGAGTTCGCGTTCGACGACCTGCTGCTGCAGGCCCCGGAGCTCGACGACCTCGACGACACCGACGATCTGACGCCGATGTGGCTGGCGGCCCCGGCCACCGAGGTCCTGCCCCGCGTCTCCGTTGCGACAGCGCACGCGATCACCGAGGTCATTAACGTCACGCCCGTCCCGCGTCGCGGCGGCAGCCACCGCAAGCAGCCGACCAGTGCCGCCAAGGGACGTCTGCTGATCGGCGCGATGGCCGCCGGGGCGGCAGCCGCCGCGACCCACACCGCCGTCAGCCAAACCGACAACAACACCAAGATCGAGACGGTGCTCACCGCCAACGCCTCGACGCTCACCGGTGGGTCCGGTAACGCCGGCGCCAGCACAGCGCGAGGCGTGCAGGTCATCGCCGCCCAGCCGGCCAATGCGGCGTTGCACAACGAGGAACTCGCCCGTGGCGTGGCCTTCGCGCAGGAGCGCGCCCAGCGCGAGGCGCGTCTGCAGCAGCCGCTGTACGTCATGCCCACCAAGGGCATCTACACGTCGAACTTCGGCTACCGCTGGGGCGTCCTGCACGCCGGCATCGACCTGGCCAACTCGATCGGGACCCCGATCTATGCGGTTTCCGACGGTGTCGTGATCGACGCAGGCCCCACCGCGGGCTACGGAGCGTGGGTCAAGCTGCTGCACGCCGATGGCACCGTCACGCTGTACGGCCACGTGAACACCACACTGGTCAGCGTCGGCGAACGCGTGATGGCGGGCGACCAGATCGCCACCATGGGCAATCGCGGCAACTCCACCGGCCCGCACCTGCACTTTGAGGTGCTGCTGAACGGCAGTGAGCGGATCGACCCGGTGCCGTGGCTGGCCAAACGGGGATTGTCCGTCGGCAACTACGCCGGCTGACCGGTGACCGGGCCGAACGATCCCCCTACCAGCGAGAGCCCGCCTGAGCCCACCGAGTCCCGGACCCGCATCATCCGGCGGGCCCCGACCGGCCCGCTGCCCCCGATAGTCGCTCAGCCGACCACCCAAATCCCGCGTGGCACCGGCCTTCCGCCGCTGCCCGCTGTCCTCCGGCACGAGCCGAGTCCCCGGACGGCGATAGCCGCCAGCGCCGTCAGCATCGTCAGCGGATGGGCCACCTCGGTGGTGACCACCGATCTGATCGCCGGCTGGTGGCAGACCGACCGCCTGTTCTGCATCGCAGTCGGATTCCTGGCACTGGTCTTCGCGCTCACCACGGTCTCGGGCGTCATCATGCTGCTGTTGCGCCGCCCGTTCGCCCGTTACCTGATCGTGGCAGGGGCAGTTGTTGCGCTGTTGACCTACCTCGGGGTGTTCATCGCGGGAGCGCGGGTGGGATGGATCGTGCATGCGCTGCCGCTGCTGCCGATCGCCAGCTTGGTGCTGGCGCTGCTGCCGGAAACCAAGCGCTGGGCCGAATAGACCCCGCCTATGCCGAAAGTGAACTGAGGGCTGCGTTTTCGCGATTTTGCCGCCCTGAGAGCACGCTCGGCGACGCCGACTCAGAGCTTGCTGATCGGCGCGTGGTTGTGCATCAGTTTGACCCGCCCGGCACTTCCGAAGTCGATCAGCGACATCGCGGATTCGCCGACGCCGGAGACCTCCTCGACGCGCCCCAGGCCGTATTTGTCGTGCGTCACCCGATCACCCGGCTCCAGCACCACCAACGGCCGCTTGCTCGCCCCGGAACGCGTGGGTGCCGACCGTGGGGTGCCGAACCGCCCGGCGCCGCTCACCGGCGCACTGAACGACGGCTTGGGCGCGACCCGGCGCCAGTCGATGAGTTGCTGCGGAATCTCGCGCAGGAAGCGCGATTCCGGGTTCAGCATGGGCTGCCCCCAGGATGACCGGACGATGGCCCGGCTCACGTACAGCCGTTGCCGGGCCCGGGTGATGCCGACGTAAGCCAGGCGCCGTTCCTCGGACAGCTCCATCGGGTCGTCCAGCGCCCGCATGTGCGGGAACATGCCGTCCTCCCAGCCCGTCACGAACACCACCGGGAACTCCAGCCCCTTGGCGGTGTGCAAGGTCATCAGCGTGACCATTCCGGCGCCGTGCTCCGGTATCTCGTCGGAATCGGCAACCAGCGACACCCGCTCCAGAAAGGCCGCCAGCACACCGGTGTCCGGGACATCCTCGTCCTCCGGCGCGTCTTCGGCCAGGGCGGCCGCGTTCGCCAGATCGGTGCTGAATTCGTGTGCGACGCTGACTAATTCGTTGAGGTTGTCCAGCCGCGCCAATTCCTGCGGATCGGTCGACGACTCCAGCTCGCGGCGGTAGCCGGTGCGTTCCAGCACCGCCTCGACCAGCTCGCCCAGGTCGTCATCGAGATGCCCGCGCAACTCGTCGAGCAGTTCGACGAAGCCGGCAATGCACTTCTCGGCGCGGGTGTTGAGCATCGGCACCTTGCCCTCGGCGGCCGCCTGCAGGGCGTCGGCGAAGCTGGCGCCGGTGCTCTCGGCATACACCGCGACGCATGCCTCGGCACGGTCGCCGATACCGCGGCGCGGGGTGTTGAGGATGCGCCGCATGCTGACCGCGTCGCCGGGGTTGTCCAGCACCCGCAGGTAGGCCACGATGTCGCGGATCTCCTTGCGCTCGTAAAAGCGCACGCCCCCAACGACTTTGTAGGGGATGCCGGCGCGGATGAAGACCTCTTCCAGCGAGCGTGACGAGTTGTTGGTGCGGTAGAAGACGGCGACGTCGTTGTAGGTGATCTCGCCACGGTCGGCCAGCGCGTCGATCTCGTCGGCCACGAACCTGGCCTCGTCGTGCTCGTTGTCGGCGACGTACCCGACGATCAGTTCGCCTTCGCCGGCGTCGGTCCACAATCGCTTTTCGCGACGCCCGGCATTGCGGGCGATCACCGAGTTGGCCGCCGACAGGATGTTCTGCGTCGAGCGGTAATTCTGTTCCAGCAGAATCGTTGTGGCGTCCGGATAGTCGCGCTCGAAGTCTTCGATGTTGCGGATCGTGGCACCGCGGAAGGCGTAGATGGACTGGTCGGCGTCACCGACCACACACAACTCGGCCGGCGGCACCTCGTCTTCCGCATCGACAGAGCCGTGCCCGACCAGCTCCCGCACCAGCATGTACTGGGCGTGGTTGGTGTCCTGGTACTCGTCGACCAGCACATGGCGGAACCGGCGCCGGTAGTACTGGGCGATGTCGGGAAAGGTCTGCAGCACCGCGACGGTCTCGCCGATCAGGTCGTCGAAGTCCAGCGCGTTGGCCGCCCGCAGCCGGCGCTGGTATTCGCCGAAGACGGATGCGACGGTGCGGGCCAGGTCGTCGGACTCGTCGGTGAGGTTGGACACCGCCTGATGCGGGTCGATCAACTCGTTCTTGAGGTTCGAGATGGCGTTGGCAAGCAGTCGCGGAGAGTATCGCTTGATGTCGAGGCCCATATCGCGGCCGATCATCTGCAACAGCCGCCGCGAATCGTCGGCGTCGTAAATGGAGAAGTTGGAGTTGAGCCCCTCGATCAGCGACGCCTGGTTGCGCAGGATCCGCACGCAGGACGAGTGGAAGGTGGACACCCACATGTAGCGGGCTCGGTCGCCGACCAGATTGACCACCCGCTCGCGCATCTCCGCGGCGGCCTTGTTGGTGAAGGTGATGGCCAGGATCTGCCCGACGCCGACGCCGCGTTCGGCGATCAGGTAGGCGATACGGCGGGTAAGCACCGCGGTCTTACCCGAACCTGCGCCGGCGACGATCAGCAGCGGCGAACCCTCGTGCACCACCGCCTGGCGCTGTTGTGGGTTCAGCCCGTCCAGGAGTTCGTCGACCGCGCTGGGACGGGGGTACTTGGCTTGGGTTACGTGCACACTCATGTCGGTCCAAACTTACCGCCGCCGGCTGACAGCCGACCGCCGGCCGTGCGCCCGCTACAGCTCAAAACCCGACTGGTTGGTGCCCGCGTGGTTACTGCCCGAATTCCTGGTACCTGAGTTGCCCCATCCGGAGTTGAGTGTCCCAGATTGACCGAAGCCCGAATTGTCCGTCCCGACATTCATGAAGCCGACGTTGCCGGTGACGCCGCCGTTGGCATAGCCGATGGCGAAACTGCCGGTGTTGGAGAAGCCCACCGCGTTGAAGCCCGAGTTGAAGAAGCCCGTGTTGCGGCTGTTCGTGTTCTGGAACCCGGTCTGGAAATTGCCGACGTTTCCGTAGCCCTCGCTGGAGTTGCCGGTGTTCTGGAATCCCGAGGTGCTGTTCCCGTTGTTGTTGAAGCCGGACGTGCCGACGCCCGTATTGCCGAATCCTGAACTGGACGCGCCCGTGTCGGTCGCTGCGCCAAAGCCCGTGTTGACGTCACCCGCGTTACCGGCGCCGGTGTTTATGCTGCCCGAATTCCAAAAGCCGGTGTTGGTGTTGCCGGAGTTTCCGAAGCCGGTGTTACCCGAGCCGGAGTTGAAGAAGCCCACGCTGCTGGCACCGGAGTTGAGGAAGCCCACGGATCCGCTCGAGCCCGAGTTGAAGGCGCCCACCGCGAAACCGCCACCGTTGCCGACGCCGACGTTGTTGCTACCGGCATTCCAGAACCCGACGTTTCCGTGGCCCGAGTTCCCGAAGCCCACATTGGTGTTGGTGGTGTTGACCCAACCCGTGTTGTGGTGACCGGAGTTCATGATGCCGGTGTTGATGTCGCCAGAGTTCGCCAGCCCGGTGTTGAAGTCGCCGGAGTTGCCGATGCCCCAGTTCCCGTGGCCAGAGTTGAAGAAGCCGACGTTGTTGTTGCCGGAATTGAACAGGCCGATGTTGCCACTGCCGGAGTTCAACCCGTTGAAGTTGATACCCACTTGATTCTCTCCGGTGAGGCCGATACCGAAGTTGTTCTTGCCCGAGTTGCCGAAGCCGATGTTGAACTCGCCGCTATTGCCCAAGCCGATGTTGAAATTGCCGAAGTTGCCCATACCGATGTTCGAGTTGCCGGTGTTGCCGAAGCCCAGGTTGGAGTTGCCTGCTGTGGGCACCGCCCCGGGACCGCTGTTTCCGAAGCCGATATTGGAGTTACCGAAGTTTCCGCTGCCGATGTTGAGATTGCCGGTATTGCCGTTCCCCCAGTTGCCGCTGCCGCTGTTGCCGCTCCCGACATTTCCGCCGCCGGTGCTCTGGGAGTTTCCGAAGCCGATGTTCCCGTTACCCCGGTTGCCGCCACCTAGGTTCCGGCTCCCGGTGTTGCCGCCTCCGAGGTTGAACGAACCGGTGTTGCCTCCGCCGAAGTTGAGGATCCCGTTGAGGTTCCCGTCACCGAAATTGAGGTTGCCTTTGTTGCCGTTACCTAAGTTGAGGCCACCGGTGTTACCGCTGCCCAGATTCAAGTTTCCGGTGTTTCCCAAACCCAGGTTCCCGGCGCCGACGTTGCCGACGGCGGAGAAGAGCTGCGGGACTAGCTGGTCCCACGACGGCAGCGCCTCGGCCACGGCTGACGCTCCGGTGAAGTAGCCCACCATGGCCGCGACATCCTGGGCCCACATCTCCTCGTACACGGCTTCGGCGGCCGCGATCGCAGGAGCATTCTGACCGAACAGGTTCGACAGCACCAGTTGCAGGATCTGAGAACGGTTGGCCGTCACAGCGATTGGCTGAATCATCGCCGACTGTGCGGCCTCGAACACGCCGGAGATCGCTCGGGCGTGCCCCGCCGCGTCCGCGGCCTGCGCCGCCGCCGCGCTGAGCCAATTCGCATAGGGTGCGGCCGCGACCGTCATCGCCTCGGCTGCCGGGCCCTGCCAGGCCTGGCTTGCCAGGCCCGCGGTGACCGAACCGAACGATGATGCCGCCGCGCTGAGTTCTGCAGCCAACCCGTCCCAGGCCGTCGCCGCCTCCAGCATCGGCCCCGGTCCGGCGCCACTGAACATCAGCAGCGAGTTGATTTCTGGCGGCAGCACCGAAAAATTCATCAACAGTCCTTTCCGAACTGCCTGAGCGACGCCTGAGTACGGCGAGTAGAGCGTACGACCATGCAATCGCCCGCAATGGCCATTTGCGCGAATTGCGTCTCGGTACCAGTTCGCTTGCCGCGCAACGCCGGAGAACCCCGGATCGCATCGGCTCGGGGTTCAGCGCAGAAGCCGTCGGTGCCGTTGCTGAAAGGCGCTTTTTGCACACGCACACCACTTGGTGGCACACTCGGAGCGTGCTCAACACGCAGCCCCGATTTTTCTATGGGTACCGGCCAGCGGTGCCCGTGGTCTAGCTGCTTTCGCAGAGCCCCGTGGTCCGCTTCCGGATTCGGGGCTCGTTTCTTGTGTGAGGCCGAAACCGGATGAGACCAGACCCACCACCTCACGAGAACGCGGAGATTGCAGAAATGAACACAGAGACGATCGGCGCAGATCAGCTCGGCATCGACGAGTTGCGCGCCGAGATCGACCGGCTGGACGCCGAGATCCTCGCCGCGGTCAAACGGCGCGCCGAAGTGTCCCAGGCCATCGGCAAAGTCCGGATGGCCTCCGGCGGCACCCGCCTGGTGCACAGCCGCGAGATGAAGGTCATCGAGCGCTACAGCGAGCTGGGTCCCGAGGGTAAAGACCTGGCGATGCTGCTGTTGCGTCTGGGCCGGGGACGACTCGGCCACTAGGCGCGGGCAGCTCCCCCGCGATCGGTACCTGCCGGAGCGCACCACGACCAACCCCCGTCGCCCGGCACTAGGGTCGAAATATGACCTCCGAATCCATTCCCGACATCACCGGCACTTCGGCGTGGGACGCCCTGCGCAAGCATCACGATCAGATCGGAGCGACCCACCTTCGCGAACTCTTCGCCGACGACCCGAACCGCGGCCGCGACCTCACCCTTACCGTCGGTGACCTCTATATCGACTACAGCAAACATCGCGTCACCCGCGAGACGGTGCGGCTGCTGATCGACCTGGCCCGTGCGGCCAAGCTGGAAGAGCGCCGTGACGCCATGTTCGCCGGGTCGCACATCAATACCTCCGAGGACCGCGCGGTGCTGCACACCGCGCTGCGGCTGCCCCGTAACGCGGAGCTGACGGTCGACGGTCAGAACGTCGTCAAAGACGTGCACGAGGTCCTCGACGCGATGGGCGACTTCACCGACCGGCTGCGCAGCGGTGAGTGGAAAGGCGCGACCGGCGAGCGCATCAAGACCGTGGTCAACATCGGAATCGGCGGGTCGGACCTGGGTCCGGTGATGGTCTACCAGGCGTTGCGCCACTACGCCGACGCGGGCATCTCCGCACGCTTCGTCTCCAACGTGGACCCGGCCGATCTGGTCGCCACACTGGCCGATTTAGAGCCTGCGACAACACTTTTCGTCATCGCGTCGAAGACGTTCTCCACGCTGGAGACGCTGACCAACGCGACCGCCGCACGTCGCTGGCTGACCGACGCACTCGGCGACTCCGCGGTGGCCAAGCACTTCGTCGCCGTCTCCACCAATAAGCGACTGGTCGACGAATTCGGAATCAACACCAACAACATGTTCGGGTTCTGGGACTGGGTCGGCGGGCGCTACTCGGTGGACTCGGCGATCGGGCTCTCGGTGATGGCCGTGATCGGCCGGGAGGCGTTCGCCGACTTCCTTTCCGGCTTCCACATCGTCGACGAGCATTTCCGCACTGCCCCGCTCGAGTCGAATGCGCCTGCGCTGCTTGGTCTTATCGGCCTGTGGTACAACAACTTCTTCGACGCTCAATCGCGCGCGGTGTTGCCGTACTCCAATGACCTGGCCCGCTTCGCCGCATATCTGCAACAGCTGACCATGGAATCCAACGGCAAGTCGACCAGGGCCGACGGCACGCCGGTCACCACCGATACCGGTGAAATCTATTGGGGCGAGCCGGGAACCAACGGCCAGCACGCGTTCTACCAACTCCTGCACCAAGGCACGCGGCTGATACCGGCGGACTTCATCGGCTTCAGCCAGCCCCTCGACGACCTGCCGACGGCCGAGGGCACCGGCAGCATGCACGACTTGTTGATGAGCAACTTCTTCGCCCAGACCCAGGTGCTGGCCTTCGGCAAGACCGCCGAGGAGATCGCCGACGAAGGCACCCCGGCCGACGTGGTGCCGCACAAGGTGATGCCCGGAAACCGGCCGTCCACTTCAATTTTGGCCACGAGGCTCACGCCGTCGGCGCTGGGCCAACTGATCGCGCTCTACGAGCATCAGGTGTTCACCGAGGGCGTGGTGTGGGGCATCGACTCGTTCGACCAGTGGGGCGTGGAACTCGGCAAGACGCAGGCCAAGGCGCTGCTGCCGGTGCTCACCAGTGACGCTTCGCCAGAGAAGCAATCGGACAGCTCGACCGACGCGCTGGTGCGCCACTACCGCGCCGAACGGGGCCGCGCCGGCTAACTTTTCACGGCGAGCAGACGCAAAGTCCCGCGTTTCACCGGCGTGTCGGGGGATTTTGCGTCTGCTCGGCGGGTTCAGGCGAAGCGCTTGGTCAGCGGCGGTGGCAGCACCCGCATCAGCTGAACCAGCGGCGCCCACGGCCACCACGGCACAGCCGCGCGGCCGGGTTCGCGCTCGATGGCGGCGACGAGCTTCCTGACACCAGTTTCGTTGTCCACCATCAACATTGTGGTGCCCGACTTGGCGGTCATCTCCGACTCGATGTAACCCGGCTCCATCACCGACACCTTGATGGGGCCTTTGGCGTATTCGGCGCGCAGCGATTCACCCAGCGAGCTGAGTCCGGCTTTGCTTGCGGCGTAGGCGGCCTTGACACCGGGCACGCCCTTGTTGCCCAGCACCGAGGAGATAAGCACCAGATGACCGGATCCGCGCTGGTTGAACATTTCCAGCGCAGCTTCGATCTGCACCAGCGCCGCGATGAGATTGGTTTTCAGGGTCGCCTTATTCGCCCATAACTTGCCGGAGCCGAGCCGCGCCCCCTTGCCGATGCCGGCGTTGACGATGATGCGGTCGATTCCGCCCAATTCGTCGCTCAACTCCCCGAACACTTTCGGCACCTGGTCATGGTCGTTGACGTCGAGCTGAGCCACAGCGATCTTGACGGACGGATACTGTTGCGAGAGTTCTGCTTTCAGCTCTTCCAACCGGTCGGTGCGGCGGGCGCAGAGCGCCAGGTCACGGCCCTGAGCGGCGAAGGCGCGGGCCATACCGGCGCCCAGGCCGGAACTTGCTCCGGTGATGAGGATTTTCTGGCGGGTCACCCAGGCAGCATAGCTATCACTTGAGCAGCCGCGACATGCGCCGGTCGGCCAGCACCTTGCCGCCGGTCTGACACGTCGGGCAGTACTGAAAAGACTTGTCCGCGAACGACACTTCCCGCACGGTGTCCCCGCACACCGGGCACGGCAACCCGGTGCGGGCGTGCACCCGCAGCCCGGAGCGCTTTTCGCCTTTGAGTGTGGCCGCGCCCTGACCGACGGATCGACTCACCGCGTCGGTCAGCACGGAGATCATCGCGTCGTGCAGGGTGGTGAGCTGTTCGGCGGACAGTTTCGCGGCGGTGGCGAACGGCGAGAGACGCGCGACGTGCAGGATCTCGTCGCTGTAGGCGTTGCCGATGCCCGCGATCACCTTCTGGTCGGTGATGACGGTCTTGATGCGGCCGGTGTTGCCGGCCAGAACGCGGGCGAGATCGTCGGGGCCGAGTTCCAGCGCGTCCGGGCCCAGGGCGGCGATCTGCGGAACCTGCTGTGGGTCGTTCACCAGCCACACCGCCAGCCGCTTCTGGGTGCCGGCCTCGGTGAGGTCGAAGCCCGGCGCCTCGCCGGGTGTGCCCAGGTGCACGCGCAGGGCGATTGGTCCCTTGCCGGGCCGCAGCGGCGCCGCGGCCAGCTTGTCCGACCAGCGCAACCAGCCCGCGCGGGACAGATGGGTGATCAGCCACAGATCGCCGGCCTGCAAGCCCAGATATTTGCCCCACCGGACGGCGCCGACGACGGTCTGGCCGTGCAGGGCGTTGATCGGCGGAGCGAAGGTCTTGAGCACCGACAGCGCGGCGACGTCGACGCGGCCGACCGTCAGGCCCACGGCGTGCCGGCGCAGGTGGTCGGCCAGCGCTTCGATCTCGGGGAGTTCGGGCACGTGTTCAGTGTGCCGGACGTGGCGTTATAGCGCGGCGCCCGGCGTGCCGGGCGTGCCCGAGATCTGGCCCTTGGTGCCCCCGGAGCCGGGGGTTAAGCCGTCGCCGCCGTCCCCGCCGTTGCCGTAGAGGGTGGCGTTGCCGCCCGCGCCGCCGTTGCCGTTGGTACCTGACACGGGATTCGGGAGGCCGGTCCCCAGGCCAGGCGGGCCGCCGTAGCCGCCGTTGCCGCCTGCGCCGCCATTACCGGTCAGCCCAGCGGCACCGCCGGAGCCACCGGAGCCGCCCGCACCGCCATCGCCCGCGACATTGGACAGCGCGGCAACGCCCATGGTCCCCCCACGTCCGCCGTCGCCGCCGAGCCCGCCGGCACCGCCGTCGCCGAGGAGGAACCCACCGCGCCCGCCCACACCACCGAAGCCGCCCGCTCCTCCGTCGCCGCCGTCGTAGTAACGGGCGCTCCCACCGAAACCACCAAGACCGCCGTCACCGCCTGCGCCACCCCTGCCGAACAGCCCGGCGTCACCGCCGGCGCCGGCGGTCAGACCGGCCGAGCCGCCGTTGGCACCTTTGAAGACCTGCGGCCCGCCGCCGACCATTCCGCCCCCGTCCCCACTGTCGCCGCCGTTGCCCCCGTTGCCGGACAGCCAACCGGCGTGGCCGCCGTTACCACCCAGACCGCCGCGGCCACTGATGCCGACAGCGGCATCCGGTGCGGCGGTCGTGGTGCCGGTCGCCTGTCCCCCGCCACCGCCCGCCGCGCCGTTGCCGCCATCGCCTAACAGCAGGCCGCCTCGGCCGCCGACCCCGCCATTGCCGCCCGCACCGCCATTGGCGCCCGGTCCGCCGGGACCACCGGCAAGTGCACCCGCATTTCCGCCGACGCCGCCGATACCACCCGCCCCGCCGTTGCCCCAGATCCAGCCGCCGGCGCCACCAGCGCCGCCACTGCCGCCGGCCAGACCCGCCGCACCCGCGGCCCCGTTCGCACCCGCTCCTCCTGCCCCACCGGCCCCGCCGTTGCCGAACAACCCGGCCGACCCACCGTTACCGCCGTTCTGTCCGGCGGCACCAACGGCTCCACTGCCTCCGTTGCCCCACAGCAGGCCGCCGTCCTGGCCGCTGGCACCCGCGGTCGCACCGTTGGCGCCGTCACCGATCAGCGGACGGTTCAGCACGGCCTGAGTGGGCGCGTTGATCACGCCAAGCGCCTGCTGGGCGACGGTTTGCAGCGCGTTGGACGCCTCGGCGCTCGCGTACTGCGCGGCGCCTCCGCTCATCAGCGCGACGAACTGCTCATGGAACTGCGCGGCTTGGGCACTCAGCGCCTGATACGCCTGCGCGTGACCGGCGAACAGGGCGGCGATCACTGCCGACACCTCGTCGCCACCTGCCGCGACCACTGCCGACGTCGGCAACGCGGCCGCGATATTGGCTTGGCTGATCGTGGACCCGAGACTGGCCAGATCCGACGCGGCGGCAGTCACAAACTCCGGCGATGCGATCACAAAAGACACTGCCCGACCCCCCTAGGCTGGCCGCACCTCCCCAGGGCGGTACGGCCATGCTACTGCGATCAAGATCACATTTTGCTGTTTTGGAGCCGACTCCACCTGGGAGCGAATCAAATCCAACGAAGGCTACGGAGGCCGCGCCGTGAAATGGGGTTCAGCTAAACCAGGGATCAGGCCTGTGCGGCGACACCCGGCTCGCCGAGGACGCCGGAACCACCGGCTGCGCTGTGTCCGAACAATCCGGCACCGCGTCCCTCGGGAGCGAACAAGCTGTCTCCGCCGCGCAGGGTGTGACCCGCGAGGGCAGCGCCTTCGCCATGGAGCCAGCCACCGCGGTCGCCCTCGCCCGCCACGCCACTGGGTTCTGCGTGCGCCGGGTGGGCAGTGCTGGCCGGGTGCGCTTCGTTAGCGCCCTTGGCAGGCTGGGCGGCGGACGATCCATTCGCGGCGGCGGCCAGCGGGGCGCCGCCGAAGAAGCCCGGGGCGAATGCCTGCGCCGCGCCCGCCTCGGCGGCCGACGCGTCGACAGCGGGCGCACCGGCGCACAACGCGCCCACACTGCCAGCACCGCCACTGCCGAATAGTCCTGCCGTACCGCCGGCCGGTGCCAGAGCGGTAGCCGCGCGCGTGCCGAACAGCGAAGCACCGCTGCGGGCGGCGCCCACAGCGGCACCGACTCGGCCGACGTTCATCGACTGCGCGGCAGCGGCCGTGGCCATGGCCGCTTCGGTCGAGGGGGCCGCGCCCTGCTGCATCGGCGTCGCGTTGGCCGCTTCGGCACCTGCATACAGATTGGCGCCCGCGCTCATCAGTTGCACGAACTGGTCGTGGAACAGAGCCGCCTGCGCGCTGAGCTGCTGGTAGGCCTGGGCGTGCGCGCCGAACAGTGCCGCGATCACGGCCGAGACGTCGTCAGCTCCGGCTGCCATCACTGAAGATGTGGGTGCTGCTGCCGCCGCGCTGGCCGCGTTGATCGTGGAACCGATGCTCGCCAAATCCGAGGCCGCTGCGGCAACCCACTCTGGACTGGCGAACACATACGACATTCGGCAACCTTTCCCGACCGGTGCTGTGATTACTAACACGTGTTTAGCACGTGAGATGGAATCGTAGCGCGAGAATAGGTGCCCCAAGCGCACCTCTTTTGCCGACGGCCCCCTTCAGCCGCCCTCAGAGGGTCACGCCGGGGACGCCGGGCTGACCCAGAAGCCCGCCGTCGCCGCCCGGCCCGGGGTCGCCCGGACCGTGGGTGTCACCGCCATTGCCCCCGTTTCCGATGAAGGTGGCACTGCCGCCTCCGCCGCCGTCACCACCGAAGGCGCCGTTCAGACCCCCGTCACCGCCATTTCCGCCGTTGCCGAATAGCAAACCGCCGTTGCCGCCGAAACCACCCATGCCGCCCGCCTGTCCTTTGTCCGGGTCCGGGCTGACGGCGACGTTTCCCGCCTGGCCGCCGTTGCCGCCATTGCCGATCAGTTTGGCGTCAGCCCCTTGACCCGCATTGCCGCCCTGACCTGCGTAGCCGTAGCCAACGTGCGGACTGGGTTGGGCAATGTTCCCGTGGCCTGCGACTCCGCCATTACCGCCGTTGCCGCCCCCGCCGCCGTTACCGAAGATCCCCGACTCGCCTCCGGCGCCGCCCCAGCCGCCCGCTCCGCCGTTGCCGGAAGTGTTCAGGATGAACGCGTCGCCCATGTTGCCGCCGGTTCCGCCGTTGCCCGCGTTGCCCCCGGCCCCACCATCGCCCCAGATCAGGCCGCCGGTCCCACCTTGGCCGCCCCAGCCACCGCCGCCCCCGTCACCGCCGCTGTTGGAACCGGACAAGCCGTTGGCGCCCGTGCCGCCGTGACCACCCGCCCCGCCGTGGCCGAAGAACCCGGCATTGCCGCCCGTCCCGCCGGTGCCGGACGACCCGCCGTCGGCGCCACCGTATGCGGGCTGGTTGATGTAACCGCCACCGTCGCCGCTGTTGCCGCCGGCACCGCCGTTGCCGTACAGCCACCCGCCCTGGCCGCCGTCGCCGCCGTTACCGCCGAACCCACCGGCACCTTGAGTCTGGAATCCCGGATTGACGCCGATGCTGCTGGTGCCCAGTCCCCCGCCACCGCCGGTCCCGCCGATCCCACCGTCGCCGAACAGCAACCCGCCGCGGCCGCCGAAGCCCCCATTGCCGCCGGCGCCGCCGTTCTGACCCACGGCCTGGGCGCCGAACGGGATCGTCGCGCTGCCACCCAGGCCGCCCGCCGCGCCGTTTCCGCCGGTGCCCCAGATCCAGCCGCCGGCGCCGCCGTTACCGCCGTTACCGGCATTGCCACCGGCCAGGCCGGAACCCGCTGGGGTGATGCCCGCCCCGCCGGCGCCGCCGTTGCCCCCGTTGCCGAAGAAAGCCGCAGATCCGCCGTTGCCACCGTTCTGGCCCGCCGCGCCGGGTGCTCCGTTGCCGCCGTTGCCGAACAGCCAGCCTCCGTCGCCTCCGTTACCGCCGGGCGTGGTGGCGTCGGCGCCGTTGCCGATCAGCGGGCGTCCGGTGAGCGCAACGAACGGATCGGTCGTCGCAGCAGCAAGTGCCTGCAACGGCGACGTGTTGAGAGCCTCGGCAGCGCCGTATTGGCTTGCGCCCGCACTCATCAGCGCGACGAACTGCTGGTGAAACGCGGCTGCCTGGGCGCTGACGAGTTGATAGGCCTGGGCGTGCGAACCGAACAGCGTGGCTATCGCCGCCGAGATCTCGTCGGCGCCGGCGGCCAGGATCGCAGAAGTGGGCAACGCCGCCGCCGCGTTCGCCGAGCCGATTGCCGACCCGATGCCCGACAGATCGTCAGCCGCGGCCAGCACGTATTCGGGAGTTGCGAAGACCCACGACATCGTCACGGAGCACATGTTCGCAGACTGTTGGATGTATGTGCAATAAGGTGCTAGAACGCCAAAACCCCTGATAGAAGTGGGTTTTTGATCAGTCCGCCGGCCACAGCAGGTAGGTGTCCATGATCCAGCCGTGCCGTCCGCGGGCCTGCGCGCGCAGTGCCACGATCTCGGCGCCCACCGCCCCGACGGTCCCGGAGATCAGCAGCTCGTCGGCAGTGCCGAGGTAGGCGCCCCACCAGATCCGGGTGCCGGGCGGACACCTCTGGAACGAACAGTCCGCGTCGAGCATCACCACGGCCGCGCCGGACAGTCCGGCGGCGCGCAGTTGACGGCCGGTGGTGATCAGGACCGGCGCACCTATGTCGTTGAGAGGAATGCGGTGCCTGGCGGTCAATGCCTGTATCGCGGTGATGCCCGGGATCACGTCGAAGGAGAAATCCACGTCGGCGGCCACCGCCGCCAGGATGCGCAGCGTGCTGTCGTACAGCGACGGATCACCCCAGGCCAGAAACGCGCCCACGCCGTCGGGCGGCAGTTCCGCGGTGATCGCGTCCGCCCAGACCCGCGCCCGCGCGGCGTGCCAGTCGGACACCGCTTGCCGGTAGTCACCGCCGCCGGCGCGCTGCGGGTCCTCCAGTTCGACGAACCGGTAACCCGGCTCGCGGATGAACCGCGCGCAGATCTGGCGGCGCAACGCCACCAGATCGCTCTTCGCCTCCCCCTTGTCCATCGCGAAGAACACCTGCGTGTCGTTCAGCGCGTCGATCGCCTGGACGGTCACATAGTCGGGGTCGCCGGCGCCGACGCCGATGACGTGGATGTGACGGGTCATGTCGCTCAAGCTAATTGAGAGAGTGACGTTTCTACCCGGGACCGCCGGTACCCGGTACCAAGGGTATTGACTAGCCGGTGTGATCTGCCTAACGTTGGACCTACGCAATCGAAGGGACGGTCAACGATGACCACTGCGGTGCGCCCCGGCGGGCCCAGTCGTGAAGAATTCTCCGAGCGTCTACTCAAGGGCTCGGTCAAGAAGTCCTATGAACCTGTCGTGGACATCGACTGGGACGCCCCGCTGGACCCGGACAAGTTCTTCCTGCCGCCGCGGCTGGTGTCCCTGTACGGCACTCCGATGTGGGACGAAATGACCCGCGAGCAGCAGATCGAGCTGTCCCGCCAGGAGCTGGTCAACACGCTCTCGGCGGGAATCTGGTTCGAGAACATGCTCAATCAGTCGCTGTTGCGGACCATCCTGCACGAGGATCCCACCAGCCGGTCGACGCACTACAAGCTGACCGAACTGGGCGACGAAACCCGGCACATGGTCATGTTCGGCAAAGCGATCGAGCGGATCGGCGCGAAACCTGTGCAGCCGAAGCGTTTTCACCGCTACGTCATCAACGCGTTGCCGCTGGCGTTCCAGCGCGGTTCGATGCTGTGGGTGGCCGCGCTGATCGGTGAGGAGATCTTCGACTCGCTGCAACGACAGATGATGGATGACCCGGAGCTTCAGCCGATCATCCAGCGGCTCATGCGAATTCACGTCACCGAAGAAGCCCGCCACATCCAGTTCGCCCGGGACGGCGCCCGTAAGCGGGTGGCCGAAATGCCGCGCGTCAACCGCTGGTTCATGGCCAATATCAACGGCCTCGGCGGGTACTTCTTCAACTATCTGTTCAGCAACCCGGTGCCTTATGCGCGCACCGGACTGGACCCGATCCGGGCCCGGCGCGCCGCTCGCACCAGCGAGCACCGCCGCGAGATCCAGGTCGCCGGATTCGCGCCCCTGGCAGCGTTTTTGACGGAGGTGGGGCTGATGGGGCGGATTGCCCGCCGGGGCTGGAAGCGCAGCAGGTTTCTGTGAGCACGCCGCATGCGGTGGTGATCGTTGGCGCGGGAACCTACCGCCGCTGCGTGCAGGACACCCTGCAGGCGTCCGGTGTTCAGGGCATCAAGGTGTGCGACGACGTACATCGTGCGGCGTTTGACGATGACACCGACAGCTGGGTGTTACACACCGACAACGACGTCGTCCGGGCCCGGGTGGTGGTGGCCGCGGCGTCGGCGCCCGTCGTCGCCTGGACGCCAGAACTGAAGGGAATCTCGGCTTTTCGCGGTGAGTCATTTCACGCGGGCCAGTGGGACGAGAACTTTCATCCTGCCGGCAAACGAATCGCCGTGGTAGGGACCGACTCTTTCGCCGGCCACCGCCTGAGCCGGGTTCGTCAATCAGCAAGAACGCTGACCGTTTTCCCGCTCGCACCGCGGCGCGTGACCATCGAGATCCAGCGCTGGCCGACCCGCACCAGGCGCCGCATACTGCACCGAACACCCAGCGGACCGCAGGTCGCGCCCACGATCGAGGCCATCACGGCCACCGGCATCCGCACCGTCGACGGCACGGAGCACCCCGTCGACGCCATCATCTACGGCACCGGCTTGACGATTGAGAACGACCCGCCGCTCACCGGCACCGGTGGCCTGACTCTGCGCCAGGCCTGGACCGACGGCATGGAGCCGTTTTTCGGGGTCGCGGTCCGCGGTTTCCCCAACTATTTCTTCCTCGCGGGCCCGGATATCGTTGCCCAGGCCCGGTACATAGCGGCATGCGTGGCAATGATGCGCCGCAGCGGCAGCCGCCGCATCGAGGTGCGCCACAGCAGCCAGCAGGTGTACAACGAACGCGCCCAACTCGCTCCGGTTTCGCCGCCCCCGGCGGAGTCGGCATTCGACCTGTCATCCCACGCGCCGGATTACGAAGACACCTACGACGGCGAAGCGACGCTGGAGATAGGCGGGACCCGTCATCCGGTGCGCGTGCGACTGGTCGGGCACCTGGACCCGCTCGACGGTAACTATCACTGGCAAGGGACTGTCTTCGACGCGGCGGAACTCTCCCGAGAGCGGGTCGGAACGTTGTCGGTGGGCGGGCACAGCGCGCCCGCCCGCATCGTCGAGCAGACGCCCTGGGGGACCCATTCGGTGTCCGGTGTCGGAGCACCTCCCTACGCCCGCAACGGCTGACCACCGAAATTCCTGCGTCTGCACCACTCGTACTGCCCTTAGGCTGGGAATCTCGCCGATTGCAGGTTGACCGCGCGCACTGAGTGGGTAATCCCCCCTCGTGGTGCATGCCGCGGCAGGTGACCAAACGGCGAAAAACGGCATGTGCGGCGTTGTGATGGCCGGCGCATCGCGGCCGCCCGGTCCCCTCCCGGGCTTCGCCGGCGGCGCCGCACTTTCGCAAAACGGTGCGCTTGCCCGAAGATAGGTTCTCTTGGCGGCGTTTGACGACGGGGCAGAAGTTCGAGGAGCGGGACATGGAACCGGACGACACGATCGGACTGGCATCCCGATGAGCGCGGTCGCCAAGTCCTCCAGCTCGCTGGCTATGGCATCGCGGACCGAGGATTCGGTGGTTGTGCTGACGGCTGAAGGCGTGCTGGACGCCAAGAACTCCACGGAGCTGCGCGACTGCATCACCAAAGCCACGATCGACGTGCCTGCCGCCGTCATCGTCGATGTCAGCGCACTTCAGGTGCCCGACGAAGCCGCGTGGTCGGCGTTCGTGAGCGCCAGGTGGCAGCTGGACACCCGGCCGGACGTGCCGATCCTCCTGGTTTCTTCCAACCGCGCGGCCCGTGACGCGATCACCCGCAGCGGCGTGGCCCGCTTCATGCCCGTCTACCCGACCGAGAAAGGGGCGATGAAGGGCGTCGCCAAGCTCGGCCGCCGCAAGCTGCAGCACGCGCAGGCCAAACTGCCCGCCAACCTGACCAGTCTGCGTGAGTCCCGCCAGCTGGTCCGGGAGTGGCTGACCACCTGGTCCAAGCCCGGGCTGATCCCGGTCGCCCTCGTGGTGGTCAACGTCTTCATCGAGAACGTTCTGGAGCACACCGGCAGCGACCCGGTGATGCGCATCGAGTGCGAGGGGCAGACGGCGACCATCGCCGTGTCGGACACCAGCGGCGCACCGGCACTGCGATTGACGTCGCCCTCCAAGGGCATCGACGTCTCAGGGCTGGCCATCGTCGAGGCGTTGTCGCGGGCCTGGGGCAGCACCCCGACCTCGTCGGGCAAGACGGTGTGGGCGGTCATCGGACCGGAGAACCAGCTGTAACGACCCAGGTTCTAATGTCGAGGGACGCAACCCTTCGACGAAAGCAGACGTGACGTGCGGTTCAGCTACGCCGAGTCGATGACCGACCCCGCTTTCTACATCCCGCTGGCCAAAGCCGCCGAGACGGCCGGGTACCACAGCATGACCATCGCCGACAGCCTTGCCTATCCCTACGAATCCGAGTCGAAGTACCCGTACACGCCCGACGGTAACCGCGAGTTCCTCGACGGCAAGGACATGATCGAAACGTTCGTCCTGACAGCGGCTTTGGGGGCGGTGACCACAACGCTGCGGTTCAATTTCTTCGTCCTCAAGCTGCCGGTGCGACACCCGGCGCTGACGGCCAAGCAGGCCGGATCACTGGCCGCGTTGATCGGCAACCGGGTGGGCCTGGGTGTGGGAACCAGTCCGTGGCCAGAAGACTACGAACTCATGGGTCTACCGTTTGCCAAGCGGGGCAGACGAATTGATGAGTGTATCGAGATTGTCCGGGGCCTCACGACGGGTAATTACTTCGAGTTCCACGGCGAGTTTTACGACATTCCCAAGACGAAGATGAGTCCGGCTCCGTCGCAGCCGATCCCGATCCTGGTGGGTGGTCACGCCGACGCCGCGCTGCGACGGGCGGCGCGACTGGACGGCTGGATGCACGGCGGTGGCAGCGACCCGGCCGAGCTCGACCGACTTATCGCTCGGGTCAGGCAATTTCGCGAGGAGGAGGGCAAGACCGGTCCGTTCGAGATCCACGTCATCTCCGCTGACGCCTACACCGTCGACGGGATCAGGCGCCTCGAGGACAAGGGCGTCACCGATGTCATCGTCGGCTTCCGCTGGCCCTACATCAAGGGACCGGACCTCGAGCCGCTGGACGTCAAGATCCGGCACCTGGAGAAGTACGCCGACAAGGTGATGTCGAAAGTCTAGTTCTCACAGCGGGTCCCATTTCGGGGCGCGCTTCTCGCGGTGCGCCAGCGCGGCCTCGGTGGGATTATTGGTAAAGCCGGTCAGGATCTGGGTGCGGTTCTCGATCTCGATGGCGTGCCGCAGACTCGGCGCGTCCAGCGCCGCATTGAGCCCGATCTTGGTCTGCCAGACGCCGAATGCGTTGTTCGCGGCGATCTCGCGCGCCTTGTTCAGCGCGGCGGTCATGAGGTCGTCGGGTGCGACCACTTCATGAACGAGCCTGATGCGGTAGGCCTCCTCCGCGTCGATGATGCGACCGGTCAGCATCAGTTCGCGCGCGACACCGGCGCCGACGATCTTGGGCAGCAGATAACTGGTACCCATGTCCATCGACGAGAAGCCGGCCTTGATGAACACCGAGCCGAACCGCGCATTCTCGGAAGCGATCCGGATGTCGGAATGCAGCGCGAACGCCAGCCCGCCCCCGACCGCGACACCGTTCACCGCGGCGATCACCGGAATGGGCAGCTCGTACATCCGCAGGTAAAGCTCGGCCAGTCGCACTTGAGCGTCGTAGGTGACCTTGAACTGTGGCGTAGCCGGTTTGACGTCGGTCCAGGCTGCACCGGTGCCGCTCAGGTCCGCCCCCGCGCAGAACCCGCGGCCGGCTCCGGTCAGGATCGCGACCCGAAAGTCACCGTGGCTCAACGTGTTCAGCGCCTCATCGACCCCGTCGATCAGCGACCCGTCAATGGCGTTCAGCAGCCGGGGCCGGTTGAGGGTGATGCGGGCGATGCCCTCCTCGAGGGTTTCCATCGTGACTGCGGGTTCGGATGCCATACCCGAACGGTAGGCGAGTTCAGCGGACTTCCAGGTACCGGGCTTACGGTGAGTCCATGGCACGTGCCGACGACGACAGCTGGGACCTGGCCAACAGTGTGGGGGCCACGGCCACCATGGTCGCTGCCGCCCGGGCGGCGGCCAGCCGACGCCACAACATCGTCGTCAACGATCCGTTCGCCGAGCCACTGGTGCGGGCCGTCGGAGTCGAGCTGTTCGTGCGGCTCGCGGCGGGTGAGCTCGACGATGTCGACGCCGAGGGCAACCTGGGCTTTCCGCGGATGATCGACACGTTCGCCGCCCGCGCGAAATACTTCGACGACTACTTCGCCGAGGCCGGCAGTATGGGCGTGCAGCAGTTTGTGATCCTGGCTTCCGGACTGGACTGCCGCCCATACCGGCTGCCATGGCCTGGCCGCAGCAGGGTGTTCGAGATCGACCAGCCCGAAGTCATCCAGTTCAAGACTTCGACGCTGCGGGCGCTCGGTGTCACGGCCGACGTCGAACACCGCACCGTCGGCATCGACCTCCGCGACGACTGGCCGGCGGCGCTGTTGGCCGCGGGTTTCGACACAGACCAACCTACGGCGTGGCTCGCCGAGGGCTTGTTGATCGGCTTCTTGCCGCAGGAAGCCGAAGTCCGATTGCTGGACAACGTCATATCGCTCAGCGATTCAGGTAGTTGGCTCTCGGCCGACTACGGACAGGTGGCCGGCCGTTCCGCTGCCGATCAGCAGCAGGCGCAGCGGATGACCGATTCGTGGCGCGAGCTCGGGCTGGATATGGACATCGCCGGCCTGACGTATCCCGGTGAGCACACCGACGTGGCGGCTCACCTTTGGGCGAACCGGTGGAACACGATGACGTCAGACCTGGCCGAATTGTTCAGTGCTGCGGGGCTGGCCCCGTTAGGCGAGGCGGGGGCTAGTGGGCCGGCGCAGTCGATCGGTTTTGTGCGGGCGTCGTCGGGGTAGCGGGGGACCGACTTACGGCACCGAAGGCCGCAGGACGAGCAGCAGCTGACGCCAGCGGGATGGTCTCAGTCGCGTAGTCGACAGCCGACACACCCTCGATGGCTCCGCCGCGGCGTCACCCCTTCTGCCGCTTCGCCAGCCACTCCGCCTGCATCACCACCAACCCCAGCACCTCCTGTGCCGGAGTCTCCGGATCCAGCTCGCAGTACCGCTTGTACATATTGACGACGACGCGTTCACAGTCCAGCCACGACGCGTACTCACCGAGGTCAACCGCGTCAACGGCCTCCGCGAACGACAGGCCCTTCGCATAAAGAGCGTCGGTCTGCTCGGTGACGTAGACGAAATAGTCACGGACGGCGCGAATTCCGTCGGGGTCGGTGACCGGGCCGTGGCCGGGCACCACTGTTGGCGCATCTAAAGCGATCATCGCGTCGCATGCCGCAATCCAATTGGCGATCGGGCCGTTCCACACGATCGGCGTGCACCCGATGAACAACAGGTCCCCACCGAACAACACACCCGCGTCGGGCACGTGCGCCACCGAGTCGGCCGCGGTGTGCGCGGGACCCAGGTTGATCAGATCGACCCTGCGGCCGCCGACGTCGACACTGAGCTCGGTCTCGAAGGTCTGGTCGGCGTTGCGCACCTTGATGCCGCGGAAGTCGAAGTGCCCGAAGCGGTCCCGCACGAACGGCGTCGCGACCGGGCCGAGGTCGGCGACCTGGATGGTGACCAGCCGGTCCGCGGTGTCGTCGTGGGAGATCTCCTCGGCGGTGCCGGTCGCGGCGATGATGCGGACGCCCGGGTCCAGCAGCTGGTTGCCGTGCGTGTGGTCCCCGTTGGAATGCGTGATCAGCGCCTGAGTAATCGGGGCGCCGTCGGTGATGGGCCGCATCGCGTCCAGCATCTCGCGTGTCAGCGGCAGGTCGAACAGCGTGTCCACCAACAGCGACGCGCCGTCACCGGCGACCAAACCGGCGTTGCTCCAACCGAACCCGCCGTCCGGCAGCGTCCAGGCCCAGACCCGGTCGCCGACCTTGTGCAGTCCGCGCGTGTAGGGCACCTTCGCGCGTGCCGGATTAACACGCACCGCCTCAGCAGCGGCCGCCGGTTTCCGACGCGGCGCCAACGGCACCGGCGCCGGCGTGGATCGCACGGTCTGGCGGGTCTCCCCCAGCCCTTGCACCTGAAGAGTCACTACGTCTCCGTCACGCAACCAGCCCGGGAAGGACTCAGGCTCCCTCAGGTGCTCGACGAGGGTGCAGGTGGGCACGGTGCCGGACCCTATGACATCGCCGGGCCGCAACGTCACGCCACGCGAGGCGTAGGAAATGACCTCCCCGAAGGTCCAGTCCATGGTTCCGGTGGATCCTGTCCCGATGACGTGGTCATTGACCAGTGCCTTCACGTCGAGGCTGAGCTTGCCGCCCTCGCGGAAACCCGCCAGTTCGTCGGGGGTGACCAGGTACGGGCCCAGCGTGACTCCGCTGTCTTTCCCCTTGGCCTGCCCGATCCGGAGCTGACCTTCCAGCATCTGCAGGTCCCGCGCCGACCAGTCGTTGAAGATCGTGTAGCCGATGATCGCCTGCTCGGCCTGCTCGATGGTCAAGTCGCGACCGGAAACCCCGATCACCGCGGCGATCTCCAATTCGAAGTCCTGCCAGGCGCTGCCCGGTGCCGACGGCGCATCGTCGTAAGGCCCCAAGACCGTTGCCGGACAGGCGAAGTAGAAGGCCGGGATCCGGTACCACGTGTCCGCCAGCACCCGGCCGGCACCCGTCGCTTCCTGACAGTTGCGCATGTGGTCCAGGAAGCACAGGCTGTCCCGGACCGACGGCGGCCGCGGGATCGGCGCTGCCAGTGACACATCGGCCAGCGCCACCACCGCCGCCGGGGACGCTAACGCCGCCTCTCCGGCCGAACGCAGGCCATCCGGACCGCCACCGATCAGGTCGAGCAGCGTCGTTCCCGGCGGCACGGCGTAGATCTGGTCCCCGGAGAGCACCCCGGCTCGTTCGCCCTCGGGACTGCGGTAGGTAACCCATTTCATTCGCGCACCACCTCATTCGGATTCTTGTCGGGCCGCAAGCCGCGCCAGCTCGGCTGGCGGAGCCTGTTGTCTGGCGTCCACTCGCTGTAGCGCACCTCGCCGACCAGAGTTGGCCGCACAAAGGTAACTCCGCGGGCGTCCCGGGCGGGAAGTTTGGCGCTGAACGGCGATTTGTCCGTGTGCAGCGGTTCCAGCGTCTTCTTCAGGTTCGCCAGGTCGCGGTCGGTAAAGCCGGTGCCGACCCGACCGGCGAACTGCAAACCGTCCGGGCCGGGAATGCCAACCACCAGCGCGCCGATGCCACCACCGCGGCCCCCCTCGCCCTGCCGCCAGCCGCCGATGACGACTTCCTGGGTGTTCCAGTGCTTGTCCTTGATCCAGGACGCTGAGCGCCGGCCGGGCTGGTAAGTCGAGTCGCGCTTCTTGGCGACCACGCCCTCCCAGCCGCGCTCGGCTGAGTATTCCAGTGCCTGGGAACCGTCACCGGGCAGTAGATCGGGAACGATGAGATCGCCCGCTCCACGCAGGGTTTCCAGCAGCTGCCGGCGGTCGGAGTACTTGGCCCGCAGCAACGACCGGCCGTCCAGGTACAGCAGGTCGAAGGCCCAGAATTCGATGCGGGTGGCGCGCACCCGGTTCTGCATCTGGTGGAAGCTGGGGACACCGTGCTCGTCAAGCGCCACCACCTCGCCGTCGAGCACCACGTGATGATCAGCGAGACTGGCTGCGACCGAACGCAACTGGGGGAACTCGTTAGTGACGTCCCGACCGCTGCGGGAGCGTAGCGCGACGCTGCCGTGGTCGGCGTCGACCAGCAGCCGGTACCCGTCCCACTTGCCTTCGAACGCCCACGGACCCTTCTTCAGAGCGGCGACCGAACCGTGCGTCGTGAGCATGGGCGCGAGTCCGTCGAAATCGAAGACCTTCTGGTCCTTCATCCGGTGCGCCAGCCACTGATCACCATTGGTCTGAATCAGCGCGTAGCGTCCGGAAATCCGGTTGCCATGCAGAGTGACGATCACCTCTCCCTTTTCCGGGCCGTCGCGGAATTTCTCGGCCTCATAAGTTCCGGCGTCCCAGATGATGACCTTGCCCGCCCCGTACTCTCCTTTGGGGATGGTGCCCTCGAAGCCGCCGTACTCCAGCGGGTGGTCTTCGGTATGCACCGCCAGGTGATTCACCGACGTGGTCTCGGGCAGATTCTTCGGGATCGCCCAGGACACCAGCACGCCGTCACGTTCCAGCCGAAAGTCGTAGTGCAACCGTCGGGCGTGGTGTTCCTGGATGACGAACGTATTGTCATGTCCGGTCGCGGGTTTCGCCGATGGCACCGGCTCGGGAGTCTTGGACGCATCGCGCATGCTGCGGTACTTGCTCAACCGGTCCGCCACCGGTGCGTCTGCGTCGAGTTCGGTCAGCAGGTCTCCGTCGCGTGCTACCCGCTCCAGCACCTCGTCGTAGCTGAGCTGGCGCACCTCCGGGTCGTCGAGTTCCTCCCAGGTGCGCGGCGCGGCGACCGTCGGATGTTCGCGCCCGCGTAGCGAATACGGCGCGATGGTGGTCTTGGCGCCGTTGTTCTGGCTCCAGTCCACGAACACCTTGCCGGCCCGCAGGCTCTTGGCCATGGTCGAGGTGACCAGTTTCGGCATGGTCTTTTCCAGTTGTTGGGCAACGCGTTTGGCCAGCACACTGGCGCCGCGGCTACTCACCGGCTCGTCCAGCGGGCTGTAGAGGTGCAGACCTTTGCTGCCGCTGGTCAGCGGATAGGTCCGCAACCCGATGTCGGCGATCAGGTCCCGCACTTCGCGCGCCACGTCGGTCAGTTGCGCCATCGTCACGCCTTCGCCGGGGTCCAGGTCGAACACCAGCCGGGTGGCCGGGCCCGGCTTGAGGCTTTCACCGGCCCGGGTCCACTCCGCGACGAATCGCCACTGCGGGACGTGCACTTCCAGCGCCGCCTGCTGCGCGATCCACGCCAGCCCGTCGACGCTGTCGATGATCGGGTAGGTGGTGGTTCCGGAGCGGTGGCTGACGCTCGCGCGGGGCAGCCAGTCCGGCGCCGAGGAGGCCAGTTGCTTCTCGAAGAACGAATCGTGATCCACACCGTTGGGCCAGCGTTTGCGGGTGGCGGGACGTCCGGCGATGTGCGGCAGCATCACCTCGGCGATGCCGGTGTAGTAGTCGAAGATGTCGGCCTTGGTGGTCCCGGTGGCCGGATAGAGCACCTTGTCGGCGTTGGTCAGCTTGACCTGCTGCGACGACGCCGTACCCATGCTTCTCAACGTAACGTGTCAAGCATGACGCGTGGGCTGGTCATTGGTGAAGCCCTCATCGACATCGTCGACGGGCGCTCCGAGCATGTCGGTGGCAGTCCGCTGAATGTCGCCGTCGGACTGGCAAGGTTGGGCCGCGACGTCGACTTCCTGACCCACATCGGCACCGATGCCTACGGCCGCACAATCGCTGAATACCTCAAAGAGGCTGGGGTGCAACTGGTCCCGGGTAGCGCTGATGCCGGCAAGACATCGACCGCGATGGCCACCATTGGGGCGGACGGCTCGGCCACCTACGAGTTCGACCTGGACTGGCGACTCGAAGGCACCCCGCCCGTCCCGCCGCCCCTGTTCGTGCACACCGGGTCCATCGCCGCCGTGCGCGAGCCGGGTTGCCTGGCCGTCGTGGCGCTGCTGGATGCCTACCGAATTTCGGCGACCATCACCTTCGACCCCAACGTTCGGCCGTCGCTGATCGCCGACCGCGACCAGGCCCGCCAACGCATCGACAAACTGATCGCCCTCGCAGACGTCATCAAGGTCAGTGACGAAGACCTGCACTGGCTGGTGCCCGAGCGCGCGCCGTTGGACACGGCGCGCAGCTGGCTGGGCTGTGGACCGGCGATCGTGGCAGTGACGCAGGGCGCTCACGGGGCGTCGGCGTTCTGCGCGGCCGGTCACACCGCGGTGCCCGCCAAGCCGGTCGACGTCGTCGACACCGTCGGCGCCGGCGACGCGTTCATGGCCGGCCTGATCGACAGCCTCTGGGAACTCGGCCTGCTCGGCGGCGACCGGAAGAATGAGCTACGCGGCATCGGACTCGACCTGCTGACCTCAGCGCTGGATGTCGCGGCCACCGCGTCGGCGCTGACGGTCGCGCGCGGCGGAGCGGACCTACCGGATCGGGCCGCGTTGCGCGCAGGAACTCACCCTCGGGTGTCACCGGGTTACCCGGGTACACACGGGGCATACTGACAAAATGCGCTCCATCTGGAAAGGCTCGATCGCTTTCGGGCTCGTAAACGTGCCGGTCAAGGTGTACAGCGCCACCCAGGACCACGACATCAAGTTTCACCAGGTGCACGACAAGGACAACGGCCGCATCCGCTACAAGCGTGTGTGCGAGGTGTGCGGAGAGGTCGTCGAATACAGCCATATCGCGCGGGCCTTCGAATCCGACGACGGCAAGAGCGTGATCATCACCGACGACGACATCGCCACCCTGCCCGAGGAACGCAGCCGGGAGATCGAAGTACTGGAGTTCGTTCCGGCCAGCGAGGTCGACCCGATGTTGTTCGACCGCAGCTACTTTCTGGAGCCGGATTCGAAATCCTCCAAATCCTATGTGCTGCTGGCCAAGACGCTCGCCGAGACGGACCGTATGGCGATCGTGCACTTCTCGCTGCGCAACAAGACGCGGCTGGCGGCCTTGCGGGTCAAGGATTTCGGCAAGCGTGACGTCATGGTGATCCACACCCTGCTGTGGCCGGACGAGATCCGCGACCCGGATTTCCCGGTGCTCGACAAAGAGGTGGAGATCAAACCGGCCGAGCTGAAGATGGCCGGGCAGGTGGTGGAGTCGATGGCTGACGACTTCGACCCGGACCGCTACCACGACACCTATCAGGAGCAGTTGCAGGAACTGGTCGACGCCAAACTCGAAGGCGAAGAAGCGTTTACGGTCGAAGAACAACCGACCGAACTCGATGAGACCGAAGATGTCTCCGATCTACTCGCCAAGCTCGAGGCCAGCGTGAAGGCACGCTCGGGCGCCGCAAAGGAGCCGACTGACAAAGAACCGGCGAAAAAGGAACCGGCGCAGAAGGCACCCGCTAAAGCGGCGAAGAAGACGCCGGCAAAGAAGGCTCCCGCCAAGAAGTCTGCGGCCAAGAAGGCCGGCACCAAAGCCACCAGCAAATGAGCATCAGGAGTAGGCTCATCGTGCTGCCGACCCCTCGAGGAGTTGCCGTGAAGTCCACTCGATTTGGCGTCGCGCTCAGCCTGCTGGTTGTCAGCGCACTGGTGTTGTCGGGATGTGGCGGCAATTCCGGAAAATCGGCGTCGTCGTCATCGAGTGCCGCACCGGTCGTCCCGGTCAACTGCGGCGGTAAGAAGAAGATCCTGGCCGGTGGCTCGACGGCGCAGAAGAACGCGATGGAGCAGTTCGTCTACGCCTACATCCACGCCTGTCCCGGCCACACCCTGGACTATGCCGCCAACGGCTCGGGCGCCGGCATGAAAGCGTTCCTCGGCAACGAAACCGACTTCGCCGGCTCCGACTCCCCGATGAATCCCGACAAGGGCGAACCGGACCGGGCCCGCGAGCGGTGCGGCTCGGCGGCATGGGACATCCCGGTCGTCTTCGGCCCGATCGCGGTGACCTACAACATCAACGGGGTCAATTCGCTCAGCCTGGACGGACCCACCATCGCCAAGATCTTCAACGGCGCGATCACCAGGTGGGACGACCCGGCCATCAAGGCACTCAACCAGAGCACCAACCTGCCGCCGACGCCGATCCACGTCGTATTCCGCGGCGACCAGTCCGGCACCACCGACAACTTCCAGCGCTATCTCGACGCCGCCTCCAACGGCGCCTGGGGCAAAGGCACGGGACAGGCCTTCAACGGCGGCGTCGGTGAAGGTGCTGCCGGCAACGACGGTACGTCGCAGGCCATGAAACGAACCGATGGGTCAATCACCTACAACGAGTGGTCCTTCGCGGTGGGGCATCAGTTGAACATGGCCCAGGTCATCACCTCGGCCGGCCCGCAGGCGGTATCCATCAGCGCCGAGACGGTGGGCAAGACAATCGCCGGGGCTACCTTCAAACCCGGCAGCGACACCAACGACTTGATTGTCGACACGTCGTCCTTCTACAAGCCGACCCAGGCCGGCGCCTACCCGATCGTCCTGGTCACCTACGAGATCGTCTGCTCGAAGTATCCCGACAGCCCGACGGGCCAGGCGGTTAAGGCGTTCATGCAAGCCACAATTGGCGACGGCCAAATCGGTTTGGATGAGTATGGATACATCCCGCTGCCCAACTCGTTCCAATCGAAATTGGTGCCGGTCGTCAACGCCATCGCGTGACCGTCGGTGACCGGGACGCGTTGCGTCACCGCCGCTTCCACCGCGGGCAGCGACTGTCATTGGCCAGCAATGGATTTCGACGCGTACAATTAGTCGGCGGCCAGCCCCCCGCCGGGCGCGCCGTTACTCACTCGTGATTCAAAATTCACGCTGAGTCGCCGGATTTTGTTGTGTGCCTCCGCTCGGAGGATTTACCGTGTGTTAACCATCAGTTTCAGCGCGGCGGCGCCGGTGGCGTCGGCCGGGCGGAGGAGGCATCGACGGTGACCAACACCGGGTCGGAATCGCGGGTCGGGTCACTCTTTGGTCCCTATCAGTTGGTGCGCCTGATCGGCCGCGGCGGGATGGGTGAGGTCTACGAAGCCGAAGACACCCGCAAGCACCGGGTGGTGGCGCTCAAGCTCATCTCGACGCAGTTCTCCAACAACCCGGTGTTCCGATCCCGTATGCAGCGGGAGGCCGACATCGCCGGCCGGCTCAATGAGCCGCACATCGTGCCGATTCATGACTACGGCGAACTCGACGGACACTTCTTCGTGGAGATGCGCCTCATCGACGGTGTGTCACTGCGGTCCATGCTGACCCAGTTCGGGCCCCTCACCCCGGCCCGGACGGTCGCGATCATCCGGCAGGTCGCGGCGGCACTGGACGCCGCGCACGCCAGCGGCATCACGCACCGCGACGTCAAGCCGGAGAACATCCTGGTGGCCCAGAACGACTTCGCCTACCTCGTGGACTTCGGCATCGCCCGTGCGGCGCACGACCCCAACCTGACCCAGAGCGGGATGGCGGTCGGCACCTACAACTACATGGCTCCGGAACGGTTCACCGGCGACGACGTCACGTACCGGGCAGACATCTACGCGCTGGCCTGCGTGCTGGGTGAGTGCCTGACCGGGGCGCCGCCCTACCGCGCCGACAGCGTCGAGCGCCTGATCGCCTCGCACCTGATGGAACCGGTGCCGCGGCCCAGCGTCCTGCGGCCGGGCCGCGTCCCCGCGGCACTCGACCACGTGATCGCCAAGGGCATGGCCAAGAACCCCAACGACCGGTACATGACCGCCGGCGACCTCGCGATCGCCGCGCACGAGGCCCTCAGCACGCCCGAACAGCGCCAAGAAGCCACCATCCTGCGCCAGGGTGACAACGAAACGCTGATGCTTCCCGCGGTCGACCCGGGTGCGGGCGGCTGGTCCAGCCAGGGCGGCTCGGGTTCCTACCCGAGCAGTCCCGCGACCATGCGGGCCCCGGTTCCGCAGTTCCGCACCGGCGACGAGACGATGGCGCAGCCACTGCCGTCCAACACCGGCGGCTGGCGGGAGAGGCCCCAGAACAACTCGGATCAGTTCACCCAGGCCGCCCCGGTTCCGCCCGCGGGATGGGCCAGTCACCCCGGCGTCGCCAACCCCTCGGGACCGGTTCCCATGGGCCCTCCGCCCTATCAGCAGCATTCCCAGCCGCACCCGGCCGCCGCTCCGGCACCGCCACCGAAGCCGAAGAAGTCACGCAAGGCGCTGATCATCGGCGCCGCCGCCGCGGCCGTCCTGCTGGTCGTCATCGCGGCCACGGCATTCTTCCTCAGCGGCTCCGACGGCAACGGATCCTCGACGCAGAACGCGACCGGCCAACAGGTGATGCCGTTCAACGGCCTCAACTTCCGCTTCGCCCCGGGCGGGGTCGCGGTCGACCCCAGCGGCACCGTCTACGTGACCAACCAGACCATGTACGGCCGCGTCGTGACGTTGCCGGACGGATCCACCTCGCCGACGGTCAAGCCGTTCAACGGGCTGTACGAACCGCAGGGTATCGCCGTGGATGCGGCCGGCAAGATCTACGTCAGTGACTTCAACAACCGGGTGGTGGCACTCGCGGGCGGGTCGAACAACCAGGTGGTGCTGCCCTTCAACGGGCTCAACTACCCCGAGGGCGTGGCGGTAGACCCGCAGGGCAACGTCTACGTCGCCGACCGCGGCAACAACCGGGTGCTCAAGCTGGCGGCGGGCAGCAACGCGCAGACCGAGTTGCCGTTCAACGGGCTGAAGAATCCCGACGGGGTGGCCGTCGACAGCGACGGCAACATCTACGTCACCGACACCGACAACAACCGGGTACTGAAGCTGGACGCCGGAACGAGCAACCAGTCCGAGTTGCCGTTCACCGGCATGAGCGCGCCGTGGGGGATCACCGTCGACGGTGCGGGCAACGTCTACGTCACCGAGCATGACAACAACGTGGTGGCGAAGTTGCCGGCCGGCGCGACCGCCTCGGTTGAGTTGCCGTTCTCCGGCCTGAACACCCCGCTGTCGGTGGCCGTGGACAAGAAGGGCAACGTCTACGTTGCCGACCGCGGCAACGGCCGGGTGTTGCGTCTCCCGCCCGGCTCGTGAGCCCGCTCAGCGCCGCCGGGTGGCCAGGAACCGCATCCCCGCCGCCGAAAGGTTGATCACGGCGACGATGATGATCAGCGTCAGCGCCGCACCCCAGACTCGCAGGAAACCGGCGTGTTCGGGGTTGGTGAGCTCGGTGTAGATCAGTAGCGGCAGCGATGCCATGTTGCCGTTGAAGATGTCGTAGTTGATCGACCGGCTGTAGCCCACCAGCACCAGCACCGGGGCGGTCTCGCCGATCACCCGGGCGACCGCCAGCAGCACGCCGGAGATGATGCCCGGAGTCGCGATCGGGGCCACGATTCGCACGATCGTCTTCCACTTCGGAACGCCCAGTGCGTAACTGGCTTCGCGCAATTCGTCCGGCACCAGTCGCAGCATCTCCTCGGTGGAGCGCACCACCACCGGCAGCATCAGCAGCACCAGTGCCAACGACACGGCGAAGGCGCTCTGTTGCAACCCGAGCGTGGCGATCCAGAGGCTGAAGATGAACAGCGCGGCCACGATCGACGGCACCCCGGCCAACACGTCCACCATGAACGTCGTCACCCGCGCCATCCGACTGGTCCCGTATTCGACGAGATAGACCGCGGTCATCAGACCCAGCGGCACCGCGATCACCGCCGCCACACCGGCCTGCGCCACGGTCCCGTACAAGGCCTGGTACACGCCGCCGGTGAATTCCTCGGGCAACACGCCCCGCAGCGAGTGCGTCCACCAGTCCATCTGCACGACCGCGTGCCAGCCGCGCGCGATCACCACCGCCAGCAGCCAGACCAGCGGCACCAGCGCGATGAGGAACGAGGCGACGAAGAATCCCGTCGCGACGTTGTTGGTGATCCGGCGCCGCAGACTCAGGTGCCGGTACAGCATCGCCTTGACCGGCTGTTCGAGCGCGGTGGCACTGACCTGGCTCACCCGTTGACCTTCCCGCCGGCGATCGCGCGTGCCGCGGCGTTGACCATGAAGGTCAGCACGAACAGTGCGAATCCGGCCGAAATGTAGGCGCCGGTCGGCAGCGGCGCACTGAATTCCGATGCGGCAGAGGCGATTTTGGAGGCAAACGTATAGCCGCCGTCGAACAGCGACCAATTCCCGGGCTTCGCGGCCGATCTCAGGATGATCAGCACCGCCACCGTTTCGCCCAGCGCACGTCCCAGACCCAGCATGGAGGCCGCGATCACCCCGCTGCGACCGAACGGCAGCACGGTCATCCGTATTACTTCCCACTTCGTCGCGCCCAGTGCCTGCGCAGCTTCGATCTGCATCGGCGGAGTCTGGCGGAACACCTCTCGCGAAACCGAGGTGACGATCGGCAGGATCATCACCGCCAACACGATGCCTGCGGTGAAGATCGTGCCGCCGCCGGCGAGCGAGACGTTGCCACTCTTGAACAGAAACAGCCAGCCCAGGTTCTTGTTGAGGACGGTGGCAACAGGCAGCAGTTTCGGCGCCAGTACGAAAATCCCCCACAACCCGAAGATGATCGAGGGGACCGCGGCCAGCAGATCGACCATCGCCCCGAACGGCCGGGCCAGCCGCTTCGGGGCGTACTGGGTGATGAACACGGCGATACCGACGGCGATCGGTACCGCCAGCGCCAGGGCGGTGATCGAACTGAGCACGGTGACCATGAACAGATCGCGGATCCCGAAGGCCACCTTGTTGGCGGAGGTGTCGAACTGCGCGCTGGTGAAGAAGTTGGCCTGGTTCGCCTGCAATGACGGAATCGCCTTGATCAGCAGGAACACCGCGATCAGCACGATCGCTACCACGATGGTGCTCCCGGCTGCCGAAGCGACCAACTGAAACAGGCGGTCCGCCCGCCGCGCCGCGCGCGCGTCCACCTCCGCTAGCGCGTGTTTAGCCAGCGGGGCTTTGACCACGTGAACCTCAGATCAGGAGATCGCGTTGACCGCGGTCGACAGCCTCGACTTGAACGAGTCGGGAATGGGGACGTAACCGTTGTCGCCCAGCCCATTCTGGCCACCGCCGATGGTCGACTGCAGGAACGCCTTCACCGCCGTCCCGACCTGCGCGTCCGGGTACTTCGAGCAGACGATCTCGTAGGTGGCCAGCACGATCGGGTACGAACCGGGCTGCGTGGGCCGGTAGAACGAGAGCGTGTCGAGCACGAGGTCGTTGCCCTGACCGGAGATCGTGGCGCCGGCGATCGTCTTGCCGACCGAGTCGGTGCCGATGGCAACCGGCTCCGGACCGGCCGAGGTGATGATCTTGGCCATGTTCAGGCGCTGGCCCTGGGCGAACGACCACTCGTTGTAGGTGATGGACCCTTCGGTGCTCTTGATGGCCGCCGAGGTGCCGTCGTTGCCCTTGGCGCCTTCGCCGACGCCGCCCTTGAAGGCCTTACCGGCGCCCTTGCCCCACGCGCCGTTGGAGGCGGCGTCGAGGTAGCGCTGGAAGTTGTCCGTGGTCCCGGACTCGTCGCTGCGGAACACCACGTGGATCGGCGTGGCAGGCAGGTTCGTCCCCGAGTTGATGGCCGCGATCGCCGGGTCGTTCCAGGTGGTGATGGCGCCGCTGAAGATCTTGGCCAGCGTGGTCCCGTCGAGGTTCAGCGAACTGACGCCGCCGAGGTTATATGTGACCGCTATGGGGCCGAACACCACGGGCAGGTTCCAGGCCGGCGCGTCGCCGCAACGCTTCTGCGCCGCCGCCGCCTCATCCTTGCTGAGCGGCGAGTCAGAACCACCGAAATCGGTTTGGTTGCCGTTGAATTCGCTGATTCCCGCACCCGAGCCGTTGCCGGTGTAGTTCAACGTCTGGCCGGGGCAGGCCGATTCGAACGCCTTGACGAAGCGGGTCATCGCGTTGGCCTGCGCGGTGGAGCCGCTGGCCTTCAACGTCTTCTTGCCACCGCAGCTCACGCTGCCCGACGAGCCGCCCGACGTTCCCTGACCTCCCCCACCAGCGTTGTTGTCACTACCGCACGCCGACAACACCAGTGCACCCGAGGCCAGCACTCCGAGCGCGGCGCCAAATCGGTTGAGTTTCAATTCACTTCCTATCGGTAGACATGAAACATACTAACCGCCGCCCCTCCGCCACGGCTTGTCCGACCAGACCCTTTCCTCACTCCCTTGCCGCTACATTAACAACAGGTAACGGCCGGTGAAAGAGTCGACGAAAGCGACGTTGCGCCACTGCCGCCTCGCGCCGCACCGGCAGGCTCGCCGGAGCCGCGCCGGGCCGGCCTGTCCGCGTTGCCCAAAGGCGTTGCCGGTCAAAGCTTTTCATCATGGCCAGCTGAAGGCCCAGCGGGAACGAACGAAGCCGGCGAGCCGCGACGCCGGCCCGGTCCTCGGTGCCCCGATCCACGACATCGCCGTTGAGTTTCGTCGAATGACCCATTGTTTTCGTTCCCCGAAGTTCCGATTCGACGTTCCCGAGGATGCTGACGAAACCATCTGAGAATGAGCCGAATCCGGCGCAATTCATTTCCCGCACTGTATTGCTGTCCCGACATTAACCGACGCGCCGTTATTGCCCGCTTCGACCGTCCGTGCCGACCCCGCAGCGGCGCGCGCGTTACGCGATCGGATTCCAGGTATCCGACGAAACTTACTGGATCGGGCCCGATTCACACGCAGCACCGTCAGGGGCCGACAGATGGAGGCGATCCCACAGCGGTGCGGGAAGGTGAATGACCCGCGGTCGACTTTACTTTGCCAGTACTTTTGTCCAGCGTCTGTGCATCGCATTTGTGGTTCCGCGCTAATGTCCGCCGTAATGCGATGCACTCTTTTGCATATACCGTGTCCATTAGTTTTACAATGACCGGCGGTCACATAACGTTTCGATAACAAAGCCATTCTTGGCGCCGTTATTCACGCCTTCCCCGCTAGCTTGGGCGCTTACACGCTCGGCTCAAAGACGACCTGCAAGAGCCCCGCGCTCGGGTTTCTTCGCGACGCCCCGGCATTGCCCGCCGGCGCCGAGCTGTCGGCACGGGCAACCAACGATGGTCGAAAAATGCTTTTACGGAGGGGTTTTCGTGATGCGCACCGACACGGGAGGCTCAGCGTGGCGCTGGTAGGACGCTACCTCATCGACACCAGCGCCGCAGCCAGGATGTCCCACCCGGAGGTGTCACGCCGGTTGCGCGCACTGCTCGCCACCGGGGTCGTCGCCACCACCGCATCGCTGGACGCCGAAGCACTCGCCGCGGTTCTCGGACATGAGGAATACGAGGAACGGTTGGCAGACCACCGCGCAACCCGGGAATACCTGCCCACCAATGACGAGCACTGGCACACCGCCCTGGGCGCGCAGCGGGCGCTGGCGAAGACCGGCGTGCACCAAACGGTCGACATCGCCGATCTGCTGACCGCCGCGCTCGCGTCCGCTCACAAGCTCGTCGTGGTGCACTACGACGAGTGTTTCGAGACGGCCGCAACGGTATTGACGTTCCAGCACCGGTGGGTGATGCCGCGCGGCTCTCTTTAGGGGCCTGCTGCATTACGTTTCCGGGGCAGTGTGACAAACTAGAACCTGTTACAGAAATCCCCCGGGACGGCGCCACCGTTTCGGCCGTCAACTGAAACGAGGCCCTCGTGATCCTCGACAGGTTCCGTCTGGACGACAAAGTCGCAGTCATCACCGGAGGCGGTCGCGGCCTGGGTGCGGCCATGTCCGTGGCGTTCGCCGAAGCCGGTGCCGACGTCGTCATTTCGTCCCGAACCCAATCCCAGTTGGACGAAGTGGCCGAGCAGGTTCGCGCGACCGGGCGCCGCGCCCACGTCATCACCGCCGACCTGGCGCATCCAGAGGACACCGCCAAGCTGGCCGGTGCGGCCGTCGAAGCGTTCGGGAAACTAGACATCGTCGTCAACAACGTCGGCGGCACGATGCCCAACACGCTGCTGACCACGTCGACCAAGGACCTCAAGGACGCCTTCACGTTCAACGTCGCCACCGCGCACGCCCTCACCGTCGCGGCCGTGCCATTGATGCTCGAGCACTCCGGCGGCGGCAGCATCATCAACATCACCTCGGCCATCGGCCGGTTGGCCGGGCGGGGCTTCGCCGCCTATGGCACCGCCAAAGCCGCCCTGTCCCATTACACCCGGCTGACGGCGCTGGACCTGTGCCCGCGCATCCGGGTGAACGCGATCGCGCCGGGGTCGATTTTGACCTCAGCGCTCGACGTCGTGGCAGGCAACGAAGAGCTGCGTGCCCCGATGGAGAAGGCGACACCACTGCGCCGCCTCGGTGATCCGCTCGATATCGCCGCTGCCGCAGTCTATTTGGCCTCACCTGCCGGCGGCTTCCTGACCGGGAAGACGCTCGAGGTCGACGGTGGCCTCACCTACCCCAACCTCGACATCCCCGTCCCGGATCTGTAAGGAGCCGATAATGGCAATACGCGTCGCCCAACTCGGAACCGGCAACGTAGGCGTTCATTCACTCAAGGCTCTGATCAGCAACCCGGAATTCGAGCTCACCGGCGTCTGGGTGTCCTCAGATGCCAAGGCGGGCAAGGACGCAGCCGAGCTTGCCGGCCTCGACGGGTCCACCGGCATACTGGCGACCACCGATCTGGATGCGGTGCTGGCCACGCACCCGCAGTGCGCCGTCTACAACGCCATGGCCGACAACCGACTGCCCGAGGCGCTGGAAGACTACCGGCGTGTCCTGGCGGCCGGGATCAATATCGTGGGCAGCGGCCCGGTCTTCCTGCAGTACCCATGGCAGGTGCTGCCCGAGGAGTTGATCAAGCCGATCGAAGACGCTGCGCGCGAGGGCAATTCGAGCCTTTTCGTCGGCGGCATCGATCCTGGCTTCGCCAACGACTTGTTGCCCATGGCCTTGGCCGGTACCTGTCAGAGTGTCGAGCAGGTCCGTTGCATGGAGATCGTCGACTACGCCACCTACGACAGCGCCGTCGTCATGTTCGATGTGATGGGCTTCGGCAAGCCGCTCGATGAAACTCCGATCCTGCTGCAACCCGGGGTGCTGAGCCTGGCCTGGGGTTCGGTGGTCCGGCAACTTGCTGCGGGACTTGGTATTTCGCTCGACGAGGTCACCGAGAGATATGAACGGGTGCCGGCGCCCGAAGCCTTCGACATCGCGTCGGGCCACGTCCCCGAGGGCAGTGCCGCGGCGTTACGGTTCGAGGTGCTGGGCATGGTCGGTGGCCGGCCCGCGGTAGTGCTCGAACACATCACCCGATTGCGTGAGGATCTGTGCCCGGAGTGGCCGCAGCCCGCGCAGCCCGGAGGTTCCTATCGGGTCGAGATCACCGGTGAGCCGTCGTACGCCATGGACATCTGCCTGAGCAGCAGGCGCGGCGACCACAATCATGCGGGGTTGGTCGCGACCGCGATGCGGGTGGTCAACGCGATTCCCGCGGTGGTCGCTGCCGCGCCCGGCATTCGTACCACCCTGGATCTGCCGCTGATCCCGGGGCGGGGTCTCTACCTGCCGGCTGACTGATCGCCCCCGGCGGTGGCAGTTGCTGACGGCGGTATTCTCACCGCGAAAACGCCACCACCAACCCGGACGGGCAGGTAAACAACCTTGACTTCAGCAGACGGTCTCCGCGCCCTGTTCATCAACGCCACCCTCAAGCGTTCTCCCGAACTCAGCCATACCGACGGCCTGATCGAGCGTAGCGCGGGCATCATGCGTGAGCAGGGCGTCGAGGTCGACACCCTGCGCGCGATCGACCATGACATCGCCACCGGCGTGTGGCCTGACATGACCGAACATGGTTGGCAGACAGACGAATGGCCCACTCTGTACGAACGGGTGCTGGCCGCCGACATTCTGGTGCTCTGCGGACCAATCTGGCTGGGCGACAACAGCTCAGTGATGAAACGGGTGATCGAGCGTCTCTACTCGTGCTCGCATCTGCTCAACGACGCCGGGCAGTACGCCTACTACGGACGGGTCGGCGGATGTCTGATCACCGGCAATGAGGACGGCGTCAAGCATTGCGCGATGAACATCCTGTACAGCCTGCAGCACCTGGGGTACACGATCCCGCCGCAGGCCGACGCGGGGTGGATCGGGCCGGCCGGCCCGGGACCGTCCTATCTCGACCCGGGATCGGGCGGTCCAGAGAATGACTTCACCAACCGCAACACCACCTTCATGACCTACAACCTGATACACGTCGCGCGGATGCTGAAGGCCAACGGCGGCATCCCGGCCGAGGGAAACCAGCGCACGCAGTGGGACGCCGGCTGCCGCCCGACTTTCGCCAACCCGGAATACCGCAGCTAGGACGGGCGATGCCGGCGGCCAACCAGGTTTCGGTTAACCTAACTTTTTACTTCGAACAGTAGGGATAGGTCGCGACCTTGGCGCAGGAGACCACTGTCACGGACAAGGCAGGCGCGGACCGCGCGGGCTGGTATCTGCTGGGTCCTGCGTTCGTCGCCGCGATCGCCTACGTCGACCCGGGAAACGTCGCGGCCAACGTGAGCTCGGGCTCGAAGTTCGGGTATCTGCTGCTGTGGGTCATCGTCGCCGCGAATGTGATGGCCGGCCTGGTGCAGTATTTGTCGGCCAAGCTCGGGCTGGTCACCGGGCATTCGCTGCCCGAAGCGATCGGCCGGGGCATGGGCCGTCCGGCCCGGCTGGCCTACTGGGCCCAGGCCGAGATCGTAGCCATGTCAACCGATGTCGCCGAAGTGATCGGCGGGGCCATCGCGTTGCGCATCCTGTTCGGGCTGCCGCTGCCGATCGGCGGGCTGATCACCGGCGCCATCTCCCTGGTGCTGCTGCTGATCAAAGACCGGCGCGGCCAGCGCCTGTTCGAGGTGGTCATCACGGGCTTGCTGCTGGTGATCGCCCTGGGGTTCACGGCCAGCTTCTTCGTCGCCACGCCGCCGGCCGGGGAGGTGATGTCCGGCTTGGTGCCGCGCTTCCAGGGAACCGAAAGCGTCTTGCTGGCCGCCGCCATCCTGGGCGCCACCGTGATGCCGCATGCGGTCTATCTGCATTCCGGTCTGTCCCGCGACCGGCACGGGCAGCCCGAGGCGGGTGCCGCCCGGCGGCGGTTGCTGCGTGTCACCCGCTGGGACGTCGGGGTGGCGATGGTAATCGCCGGCGGGGTAAATGCCGCGATGCTGCTGGTCGCTGCCTTCAACATGCGCGGCCACGGAGACGTGGCCTCCATCGACGACGCGTACGCCGCGGTACGCGACACGATGGGGCCGATCATCGCGGTGCTGTTCGCGATCGGGTTGCTCGCCTCGGGGTTGGCGTCGTCCTCGGTGGGCGCCTACGCAGGGGCGATGATCATGCAAGGGCTGCTGCACTGGTCGGTGCCGATGGTGGTGCGCCGCCTCGTCACTTTGGGTCCGGCGATAGCGCTGCTGGCGTTGAACGTCGACCCCACGAGAACCCTGGTGCTCTCCCAGGTGGTGCTGTCGTTCGGGATCCCGTTCGCGGTGCTGCCACTGGTCCGTCTGACCGCCAACCGAAAGCTGATGGGCGGCGATGCCAATCATCCCGCCACGACGGTCGTTGGTTGGGTGGTCGCGGTGATGATTAGTCTGCTTAACGTGGCACTGATCTATCTGACGGTGACGGGCTGAATGCCGGTCCGCCGGCACCTTTACTTCGCATACGGATCCAACCTGTGCGTGCGACAGATGGCGGCACGCTGTCCCGATGCCGGTGACCCGCGCCCGGCGGTGCTGTCCGATCACGACTGGCTGATCAACGAGCGCGGCGTGGCCACGGTCGAACCGTGCCCGGGAAGCGAAGTGCACGGCGTGCTGTGGCGGCTTTCCGACCGTGACCTGACCGTCCTGGACAGCGCCGAGGGTGTGCCGGTGCGTTACCGCCGGGATCAGCTGGATGTGCACACACCATCGGGACCCTCGCCGGCGTGGGTGTACATCGACCATCGGGTGACCCCCGGACCTCCTCGGCCCGGTTACCTGTCGCGCATTATCGATGGCGCCAACCACCATGGGCTGCCGCAACGCTGGATCGACTTTCTGCACCGCTGGGATCCGACGCGGTGGCCGCATCCCTTATCTTCCAACGGGGATGGGCCGCAGTCGCTTTCAGAGTTATTGAGCGAGCCGGGCATGGTGGAGCTGAGCCGGTTGCGGTCGCGGTTCGGATTTCTCGCCATCCACGGCGGCGGTCTGGAGCAGATGACGGACGTGATCGCCGAGCGGGCCGCCCGGGACGCGGACGCGTCGGTGTACGTGCTGCGCCACCCCGACCGCTATCCGCACCACCTGCCGTCGTCGCGGTTCGATCCGGCCGAGTCTGCCCAGTTGTCGGAGTTTCTCGACCATGTCGACGTCGCCGTCTCACTGCACGGGTACGGCCGGATCGGGCGCAGCACCCAACTGTTGGCCGGCGGACACAACCGCGCGCTTGCGTCGCACGTGGCCGGGCATGTCCAGTTGTCGGGGTATGAGGTGGTCACCGATCTCGACGCCATCCCTGCGGCCCTGCGGGGCCCGCACCCGGACAACCCGGTGAACCGGGTACGGGGCGGTGGGACGCAGCTGGAACTGCCGGTTCGGGTCCGGGGTTTGAGCCCGCGCAGCCCCCTACCCGGTGCGGACGGTTGGTCACCGGTCACGGTCAGTTTGGCGCAAGGTCTGGCAGCGGCCGCCCGTTCGTGGCAGTCGTCTTCGGAGTGATGGAGGTTGTTGGTGGACAAGGATTTCCGATTCGGCTTGAGCATCCGCTACTTCAGGTCGCGGGAGGCGCTGGTGGGCATCGCCAAGCGGGCCGAGGATCTAGGATTCGACGTGCTCTGCGTGCCAGACCATCTCGGTGCGGCCGCACCGTTTCCCACGTTGACGGCGGCGGCCATGGTCACCGAACGGATCCACCTGAGCATGTACGTGCTCAACGCCGCCTTCTACAAGCCGGCGCTGTTAAGCCGCGACATCGGTGCGCTGGACATTCTCAGTGACGGACGCCTGGAGGTGGGACTCGGAACCGGTTACGTCCGTGAGGAATTCGAAGCTGCCGAGTTGCCGTACCCGAGCGCCGGAGCGCGCGTCGACTATCTGCAGCACATGACCGAATACTTGACCGAGCATCATCCGCGGGTGCCGATCATGATCGCCGGTAGCGGTGACCGAGTGATGACGCTGGCCGCCCGGCACGCCGACATCATCGGGCTCACCGGCGCGAAGGTGCGCGACGTGGAAGACCCGCTGGCCGAGCGCATCGAGTTCGTCCGCACCGCGGCGGGTGATCGCTTCAGCGCGCTCGAGCTGAACCTCGTCATCACCGCGGTGCCCGGTCCGGACGAGACCATTCCCAACCTGTCTTTGACCAGGCGCAATGCGCCCGATCGCTCCGATGAGGAGTTGCTGGCCATGCACTCGGTACTGAGCGGATCCCCTCGCGAGATGGCGGAAAAATTGGCAGGGCATCGGGAGAAATACGGCGTCACCCACTTCACCGTGCAGGACAACCACATCGACAACTTCGCCAATGTGATCGCCGAACTGCGCTGATCAGTGAGCGGTCTCCGGTCGGGGCCTCGCCCGGTAAGCTCAGCCCGTCGCCCCCGTAGCTCAGGGGATAGAGCACGGCTCTCCTAAAGCCGGTGTCGCAGGTTCGAATCCTGCCGGGGGCACTTTTTGCGTGTATGACGTCGGTTGATGCTTGACGTTTCTGTTTCGGCTGATGCTTGACAGTTGTTTCGGTTGATCCTGACGTCACGCTCGGCGAGGGGACCTATTTGCGAGGAGTCGGGGGACCGCGATGCGCCGACAACCGCGCCGAGCGTGATCTGAGGGATGAAATTCGGCCGGAAACCCACCCTCACGTCACGCTCGGCGAGGCGAGAGGAGCGGAGGGGAGGGAAAGATTCGACGATCATCGAAGGCTTCCCGCCGCCGTGGCCGCCGGGGTTACAGTGCATCCCCCTGTTGACCTGCCGGCCCTGACCGCCGGACCCCCCGGTGGCTTAATTTACTATTATAGGAAAATTGAGTCACCGGCCGGAAGGGTCCCACCATGCCGCAGCGGTTTCCCTTCGCGGACTATCCCAACGGATGGTTTCAGGTCGCCTACAGCCACGAGGTCGGCCGGGGTGACGTGATCGGCCTGCATTACTTCGGCCGCCAATTGATCTGCTACCGGGGCGACTCCGGCACCGCCTACGTCCTCGACGCATACTGCCCACATCTGGGCGCCGACATCGGGGTTGGCGGCTCGGTGCGGGAGGACTGTGTCGTATGCCCCTTCCACGGCTGGTCCTTCGACGGCGCCGGGAGCAACGTCGCCATCCCATATACCAAGCGGCCCAACCCGACTGCCAAACTCCGCAGCTGGCACACCGTTGAACGTGCCGGCATCATCTTCGTCTGGTACGCCCAGCGCGGCGGGGATCCTGAGTGGGAGTTGCCCAAGATACCCGAAAGCGACGACGCCGCTTTCGCCTTCTATGCCCCCGATGACGCGCGGTGGAGGTTTCGTTCACACCCACAGGAGGTGTTCGAAAACACCGTCGACATAGCCCATTTCGCCACGGTGCACGGGGTCTCGGCGTTCGGGGCACTCGATGTCGAGCAGGACGGGCACCTGTTTCGCGCCATCGCCGAGGTGAACTTCGAGACACCACGCGGACCGGTCTCGGGCGCGGTCGACTCCGAGCTGTTCGGGATGGGTGTCGACGTGGTGCGGCACCGCGGCCTGGGGCGCTCGTGCACCATCCTGACGGTCACGCCTGTCGACGGTGAATACGTCGAGGCGCGATACACGTTCTTCGTGGCCCTCGACCCCGATACGGGTGAAATGACCAGGATGGGAAAAGGATTCGCGCGCGACTTCTGCAAGCAGATCGAACAGGACATTCCCATCTGGGAGAACAAGATCTACCGCGACCGGCCCAAACTGGCCCAAGGCGAATCTGCGATCATGCAGTTTCGCGACTGGGCGCAGCTTTCCTACGAACCCGGCACCGAGGAAGCGCCATCACCTCGACGAACGTGAACTGACGGCGATAATTCCGGCGAAAAGTCGCCGCCAGTGCACGCTCGGCGCGCCGGGTCAGGCGTGCACGGTCTCCGCGCTCGCATCCTCCGATTCGTCGCGGCGATTACGGGTGTGCAGCAGGCAACCGGCCGCCACGGCCAGGCATGTGACAGCGGGAATCACCAGCGCCCACCCGCCCAGCCGCGAACCGACGAGCAGACCGATCACGCCCCCCGCCAGGAACAGGACGAAGGTCACCGTGAGCACCGTGCCCTTCCACTTCTCCAAGCCGTGCTCGCGACTGCGGCCGAGCATCAGGCCCAGGTCGGTGATGGTGCCGGTGAAGTGGGTGGTCCGCACGGCCATCCCGCGAAAGCTCGACGTCAACCCGTTCTGCATGCCGAGCGCCGTCGCGGCGCACACCGCCTGCAGGATGGGTTGCTCCATACCGAGCGTGGACAGGAGCGCCCTGACCGGGGTGTCTTCCAGGCCGGCCGCGGCCAGACCCAGCAGCGTCGCCTCGAAGATCAACAGCGCGGCATGCCGCGGGCCGGCCTGCGCGCGCGTCGGCGCCAGCACCGCTCCCGCGATCGCCGCCCCGAACAGGAACCCGAAGATGATGGCAGCCAGCAGGTGTCCTTCGTAGAGCCAGGGATTGGCCGTGTTCATCCCGAGCTGGGTCGTGGCTGCCGTCACATTCGCGACCGGAAACGCCAGCAACAAGATAGCCACGGCGTTGACGAACCCCGCCGTCAACGCGAGCACGGCGCTGTACCCGAGGACAACCCAGCGGGGTAGCGGCCCGCCTTCCTCGGCAGGTTCCATCCACCATTGCATTGTCGTTCAATACCCACCTGCGTTGCGGCCTAATCGCGTTCGGTCAAACAACCTTCGGTAAACGGCCCGTTAACCAAAAATCGGAATTTGGCCTGAATTAATTGACGCAGAGATGTGCCGCTCAGGCCGCTTGAGCTTCCCGACGCGGCCGGGCGAAAATCACCTCGCGGATGGCCGACGGCTGCATGGCTTCCGACGCCTTGCGTCCGAAGTCGTTGGGCAGCGACAGTCGGAAGACCTTTTTCCACGCCGAGGCGACCTGGCGCGGCAGCGAACCGGTGGTGTAGGTCAACCCGTACCGCTCGAACAACTCCTGCACCTTCGGTGCGATCTCCTGATACCGGTTGCTCGGCAGATCCGGATACAGGTGGTGCTCGATCTGAAACGAAAGGTTGCCAGTCATGAAGTGCAGGAACGTATTTCCTGAAATATTCGCCGACCCGAGCATCTGCCGCAGGTACCACTGACCGCGGGTCTCACCTTCGATAGAGGTCTTCTCGTAGGTCTGGACGCCCTCGGGGAAGTGACCGCACATGATCACCGAGTGGGTCCACAGGTTACGGACGAGGTTTGCGGTGAGGTTCGCGGTCACCGTCGTGACGGCCGAGGGACCCGATAGCAATGGGTGCAGCACGTAGTCGCGCGTCACGTGCTTGCGCACTTTGGCCAGCACCTTCTTGCCCTGCTGCCGGAATTGTTCTTTATCGCTACGGCCCTGCAAATACTTGCCGATTTCGAGATCGTATGCGGCGATTCCGTACTGAAAAAGGCAGGCGTTGATGAAATTCCACAGTGGCTGCGCCAGATAAAATGGCTTCCAGCGTTGATCTTCGTCGACCCGCATGATCCCGTACCCCAAGTCATGGTCCTTGCCGAGGACATTGGTGTAGGTGTGATGGACCTCGTTGTGCGAGTGCTTCCACATCTCCGACGGCGAGGCGTTGTCCCATTCCCAAGTGGTGGAGTGAATCTTCGGGTCCCGCATCCAGTCCCACTGGCCGTGCATCACGTTGTGGCCGATCTCCATGTTCTCCACGATCTTCGAGATCGACAGTCCGGCGGTGCCGATCAGCCACGCGGGCGGGAACAAGGAGAACAGCAGGACCGCGCGACTGGCCAGCTCCAGACGGCGCTGGCCGTCGATGACGGCGCGGATGTACGCGGCGTCGCGCTCGCCGCGGCCGGCCAGTACGTTCTCGCGGATCGCATCGAGTTCACGCCCCAGGTTCTCGATGTCCTCGTCGGACAGGTGGGCGGTCGGGTTCGGTTGTGTAGCAGTCATTTTCAGCTCCTCAGAGGTCGAGCTCGCAGGCACCCGCAGCAGCGGACACACAGGTCTGAATTTGTACGTTGTCGCCCGGGTTGGCGGTGGTGACTTCGCCGTTGCGCAGGTCGCGCACCGCGCCCTGACGCAGCGGCACGACGCACCCGAAGCAGACGCCCATCCGGCAACCCGACGGCATCAACACCCCGGCGGACTCTCCGGTGTCCAGCAGCGTCTGGGATCCGTCGGCTTCTACGACGCTGCCGCTCTTGGCGAACGTCACGGTGCCACCTTCGCCGGCGGTGATGACGGCCGGGCGGAAGCGCTCGATGTGCAGCAGGTCGGCGATGCCATCTGCGGCCCAGCTGTGTTCGATCGCGTCCAGCAGGCCGGCCGGCCCGCATGCCCACGTTTCGCGTTCGGCGAAGTCGGGGACCAGGTCGGCCAGGCGCGTCACGTCGAGCATGCCGTCGGCGTCAGTGTGCTTCTCCACCAGACGGATTCGGCCCTCCCGGGCCAGCATGCGCAGTTCCCATCCGAATATGACGTCGTCTGCGGTGGGCGCGGAGTGCACCACCACGACGTCCGTGGCCGGCCCGGCGAGACCTGCCATGTTGCGCAACATCCCCATCACCGGGGTGATGCCGCTGCCTGCCGTGACGAACAGCACCTTCGCCGGCACCTGGTCGCCGAGGGTGAACTCACCCGCGGCCTGGTCCAGCTGAATCACGGTCCCGACGGTGGCGCGGCGAACCAGGTAATTGCTGACCACGCCATCGGGGATCGCCTTCACGGTGACCGCGATGCAACCGTCCCGCCGCTGAGTCTTGGAGGTCAGCGAGTAGGCCCGCCACTGCCGGACCCCGTTGACGTCCACGCCGATGCGCACATACTGGCCCGGCACGTGTGGGCGCCAGCCCCGTCCGGGCCGGATCACCACCGTGGCGGCGTCGCGGGTCTCAGGGTGGATAGCGACGATGCGCCCGCGCAAGTCGGCGCCCGACCGCAGCGGATCGATGATGTCGAGGTAGTCGCTGGGCACCAACGGCGTCGTTACCCGCTCGGCAAACTTCAGCACGCGCTCGCGCAATGCGCCGACGACATTGGGTCGGGTAGCCACTGTAGTCATGACTCCATCGTCGTTGTCACTGGATGTAAAGTCTTGACCTGTCAGTGCAAAAATTTGGGCCCTATTTGTTCGAAAGGAATAGATTTGGCCGATTCGTCACTTCGTCTAAGCGGCTTGCAGCTCGACGAACCCGTGGTCAGGGCTTTGGAGTCCATCCTTCCGGGGATGGCGGAGCGAACAGTGACCGCGATCACGGTGGCGGTGCCGAGTTATGCCGACGCCTTCAGCGGGCGGATGGGCCAGATCATCGAGAATGCGGTGCAGACGTCGCTGGGCGTGTTCCTGCGACTGGCGACCCGGCCCAGGGACACCGATCCCGGGACGTCCCTGCTGCAGGCCGTCGACGGTGCTTATGAACTCGGGCGCGGCGAAGCGCGTCAGGGCCGGACGATCGATGCGCTGCTGGCGGCCTATCGGGTGGGAGCTCAGGTCGCCTGGCAGGAACTGTCGGCAACCGCCGTCGCAGCGGGACTCCCCGCGTCGACCATCGCGAGGTTCGCCGAGTTGGTGTTCGCCTACATCGACGAGTTGTCGGCATCCAGCGTGTCCGGCCACGCCGACGAGCTGGCCACCACGGGCCGGGTCCGGCAGCGTTACCTCGACCGGTTGAGCCAGGATCTGCTGGCCGGGGAGGCCGCGGCAACGCTGACCGCCGCGGCCGAGCAGGCCGGCTGGCAGCCGCCTGACACGCTTACCGCGGTGCTGGTGCCGTTGACGCAAACCCGGGGTTTGGCAGCGCAATTCGGGCAGTCCACGCTGCAATTGGCCGAAGATCTGCCCGGTGTGGACGCGGCGGAGGCGCTGGCAGTCCTGCTGGTCCCCGACGTCGCCGGCACCGCACGGCGCCAATTGCTGTCGACGCTGGGCGCCAGAAAGGCTCTGGTCGGCCCGGCCCGTCCGTGGATGGACGTCCGGACGTCCTACCAACGCGCTCTGCGCGCCCGGGACCTGTTGCCGGCCGAAGGCGACAGCGCCGTCGACACCGACGACCATCTCGTCGAACTCGTGCTCGGCGCCGACCGGGAGGCTGCCGCCGACCTGCGGGCCCGGGTGCTGGCGCCGCTGGCCGGCCTGCCGCCCAACACGGCCGACCGGCTCACCGAAACCCTGCGCTCGTGGGTGCTGCATCAGGGCCGGCGCGACGCCGTTGCGGCCGATCTCTTCATTCACGCTCAGACAGTCCGTTACCGGATGAGTCAGTTGCGCGACCTGTACGGCGACCGACTGGGCGAGCCCCGGACCGTACTGGAACTGACCGTCGCCCTGGGCCTCGAATCGACCGCCTGACCATCGGCACGGGCTTGCCCAGGTCCGGATGAGCGTTTATGGTGATCCGTAATACGGATATTCGGGATTCGTATTGCGAATCAACCAAGGAGAAGTGTCATGACGAGCCCAACGATCAAATACGTCGGCATCTACACCGCCTTCGCGGCGACCGCCATCGCGCTGACGGCAACCCTGGGGTTGGACTCGGGAAGCCAACAGGCGACCTCGATGAACGACACCACGTCGGCCCCCACGACCACTCTCACCCCGCTGACCACCCTCGCCCCGCCGTCGACCCTGGACGCTCCCCCGGCACTGTCGGCTCCCCCGGCCCCGCCGCTGCCCTGACCGCGTCACGTCACCGCCGGTCGATTTCTTTGAGAACATCGCGGTCAAACGTGAACCGTTAGGTCACCGAAGCAGTAACCTGCAGCTAGCACGTGCCGGCCCCCGGACTTGGTCATCACCGGTGTGATACCCAATCTTCCTGGGGCACAGGCACTTCGGTTCGGCCATCGGTCAAAGGAGACGCGGATGTCGTTTGTCGTCACCCACCCGGAGACGTTGGCGTCGGCAGCCGGCACCCTGCGGGGGATCGGGTCTGCGGTCGCCACTCAGAACAGTGCCGCCCTCGCGCCCACCACCGGAGTAGTTCCGGCTGCCGCTGACGAGGTCTCAGTGCTGACCGCCGCACGATTCAACGGGCACGCCCAGACCTACCAGGCAATGAGCGCTCAGGCCGCGATGGTCCACGAGTTTTTCATCAGCACATTGGCTGCCAGCGCCGGCTCCTACGCGGTCACCGAGGCCGCCAATGCGCTCTCGGCACGGTAGGAATCGGGTTGGGTACCGACTTCGGGCTGTTGCCACCGGAGGTTAATTCGGCCCGGATGTATATGGGTCCAGGGGCGGGTTCGATGCTGGCCGCCGCCAACGCCTGGGATGGTGTAGCCGCGGTGCTGAACTCCGCGGCGGTGTCGTACGGAACGGTGATCGCCGGCCTCGCGGTCGAGTCATGGTTCGGCCCCGCGTCGGCGTCCATGGCGGCCGCGGCCACACCTTATGCGGCTTGGCTGAGTGCGGCCGCGATGCGGGCCGAGCGAACCGCGGCCCAGGCGCGCACTGCGGCCGGGGCGTATGAGACCGCGTATGCGATGACGGTGCCGCCGCCCTTGGTCACGGCCAATCGCGAGCAGTTGACGTCGCTGGCCGCCATGAACCTGCTGGGCCAGAACAGCCCCGCGATCGAAGCGTTGCAGGCCGAATACGCCGAGATGTGGGCCCAGGATGCGGCCGCCATGTTCGCGTACGCGGCCTCGTCCGAGACGGCCTCGACGCTGCTCCCGTTCACCGCACCGGCCCAGGCCGCCGATCCGGCGGGTCCGGCGGCTGCGGCGGCCGCGGTAAGCGGGCAACCAGCGCTGGATCTGATCTCGTCGATGTCTGCGCAGACACTGCAGGGCCTGGCGGCTCTGATATCGCCGGCTTCGACCGTGACGACGGCGCCCGCGGCCGCCATCCCCACCCCGATCGGCGACCTGGACATCGCGGCCGCTTATATCGCGATCACGGCGACCGCCAGCCTGTCGCTGTCCGCCGTGAACACCGCCCGGCCGTGGATCTTCGGTTACGGCAGCACCAGCAAGACTCCGGACGACGATGCGGTAGAGCCCAACCAAGGCAACGCGCTAGGGTCGTACCGCGACGTCGGGCCGAGCGTGGGCGGGGTTGCGCCGAGCGCCGGCGTGGGTCACGCCGCCTTGGTAGGAGCGTTGACGGTCCCGCACAGCTGGACGGTGGCCGCTCCGGAGATCCGGCTGGCGGTCGAGTCACTGCCGAGCACCGGCGCCGCCGTCGGCCCCGCGCCGACGAACCTGGGCGCGGCGCCGGCGGCCATGCTGGGCGGCATGGCTCTGGCGAGCATGGCGGGCCGCGGTAGTACGGGCGCCGGTCCGGCGAGTACGGACGCCGCGGCCGAGGACGACGGGCAGCCCAAGCGCAAACCCACGGTCGTGGTGATCCAGCAGCCGCCGCCCGCCGGCCCGGGTCCGACGGGCAACCGTCCGCAATAAATCACAGCGGCAGTGTAGAAATTTTTGTCAACAATTGCTCCGCCCCAATGTTCTTCGCGTTTCAACAGTTCGGCGGAGCTTCGGCCGCGACGGGCCGGATGTTGTCAAGAAGAGATGTTTGCCATCGACCAAGGATGGCAATGTGACAACGGAGGTGGGCGTATCGGCCGGCCTATATGCCCACCCAGGTCCCGTCGGTTCAGCCCGAGAGCCGACGGGACCGCTTTATTTCGGGTCTTTTCCGGTCATGCTGGCGGCTCACCCAGATATGCCGTGATGCAACGTCCGACCTGGGAGTACCGTGCCGCGTATGGGTGGCTCGTCTGCTGGCGTCTGGATTCTGGGTGGCTATCAAAGTGACTTCGCTCGCAATCTCTCCCGGGAGGGGCGCGACTTCGCGGCCCTGACCGCCGAAGTGGTGGACGGCACGCTGGCGGCTGCCGGGGTGGACGCGGCGGCCATCGGAGTGGTCCATGTCGGCAACGCCTTCGGTGAGATGTTCGCCACACAAGGACATCTGGGGGCAATGCCGGCCACGGTCTGCGGTGACCTCTGGGATAAGCCCGCCTCACGCCACGAGGCGGCGTGCGCGTCGGGAAGTGTGGCGGCGCTGGCCGCGATGGCCGATCTGCGGTCGGGGGCCTACGACAGCGCGCTCGTCGTAGGCCTGGAACTGGAGAAGACCGTGCCCGGCGACACCGCCGCGCAGTATCTGGGGGCGGCGGCCTGGACCGGGCACGAGGGAGACGGCGCGCGCTACCTGTGGCCGTCGATGTTCGCGGAGGTCGCCGACGAGTACGACCGACGCTACGGATTGGACGACACCCATCTGCGGGCCATCGCCGCGGTCAATTACGCCAACGCGCGCCGTAACCCGAAAGCCCAGACGCGCGCCTGGACGGTGCCGGACCCCATCACCGACGACGACGAAACCAACCCGATCACCGAGGGCCGGTTGCGTCGGCTGGACTGTAGCCAGATGACCGACGGCGGTGCCGGAGTGGTCCTGGTCAACGACGCCTATCTGCGCGATCACCCCGATGCGCGACCGGTCGGTCGCATCGACGGTTGGGGGCATCGCACCGTCGGGTTGGGCTTGCGTCAGAAGCTGGACCGCTCGAGCGACGACCCGTACGTGTTGCCCCACGTGCGCGCCGCGGTGCTCGACGCATTGCGGCGTGCCGACGTGACCCTGGACGACGTGGACGGGTTCGAGGTGCATGACTGTTTCACCCCCAGCGAGTATCTCGCCATCGACCACATCGGTCTGACCGGGCCCGGGGAATCGTGGAAGGCCATCGAGAACGGGGAGATCGAAATCGGCGGCCGGTTGCCGATCAACCCCAGTGGCGGCCTGATCGGCGGCGGCCATCCGGTCGGGGCGTCGGGAATTCGCATGTTGCTCGACGCGGCCAAGCAGGTCAGTGACGCGGCCGGCGACTACCAGGTGGAAGGCGCGAAGACCTTCGGCACGTTGAACTTCGGTGGCAGTACCGCCACCACGGTCAGTTTCGTTGTCAGCACTACGCGAGGAATGTGACATGGATGTCGAGGTGATTGGCAAGTACCTGTCAACCCTCCCCGAGGATGACGACCACCCCTACCGCACCGGCCCGTGGCGTCCGCAGACCACGGAGTGGAAAGCTGACGACCTGACCGCGGTGGAGGGTGAGGTTCCGTCGGATCTGGACGGCATCTATCTGCGGAACACCGAGAACCCGCTGCATCCGGCGTTCAAGACCTACCACCCGTTCGACGGCGACGGCATGCTGCACGTGGTGGGTTTCCGCGACGGGACGGCGTTTTACCGCAACCGGTTCGTACAGACCGACGGTTTCCTTGCCGAAAACGAAGCGGGTGCACCGCTATGGCCCGGACTGGCCGAGCCAGTCGAGTTCGCCAAACGCGACAAAGGCTGGGGCGCACGCGAATTGATGAAAGACGCGTCCAGCACCGACGTCATCGTGCACCGCGGGGTCGCGTTGACCAGTTTCTACCAGTGCGGCGACCTGTATCGGGTGGATCCCTATTCAGGCACCACGTTGGGCAAGGAGAGCTGGAACGGCGGCTTTCCGGTCGACTGGGGCGTATCCGCACATCCCAAGGTGGACAACAAAACCGGCGAGCTGTTGTTCTTCAACTACAGCAAGCAGGACCCGTACATGCATTACGGCGTGGTCGACGAGAACAATGATCTGGCCCACTACGTCGACATCCCACTGCCCGGCCCCCGGCTGCCCCACGACATGGCGTTCACCGAAAACTACGCCATTCTCAACGATTTCCCGCTCTTCTGGGATCCCCAACTGCTCGAACACAAGGTGCACCTGCCACGCTTCTACCCCGACATGCCGTCTCGCTTCGCGGTGATTCCGCGCCGCGGTTCGAGCGCCGAGATCCGTTGGTTCGAGGCGGACCCGACGTTCGTCTTGCACTTCACCAACGCCTACGAGGACGGCGACGAAATCGTGCTGGACGGTTTCTACGAGGGCGCGCCGCAACCTATGGAAAGCGGTGCGGGTCCAGCTGGCAAGTGGGAGAAACTGTTTCGGTTCCTGGCTCTGGACCGGATGCAGGCCCGATTGCACCGCTGGCGATTCAACCTGAAGACCGGTGCGGTCAAGGAAGAGCAGCTGTCAGACTCCATCACCGAGTTCGGCATGATCAACGCGGACTACGCGACGTCGCCCTACCGCTACGTGTACGCCGCCAGCGGCAAGCCCGGCTGGTTCCTGTTCGACGGACTGGTCAAACACGATGTGCTCACCGGCGGCGAGGACCGGTACTCATTCGGCGACGGCGTCTACGGCAGTGAGACCGCGATGGCGCCCCGAACGGGCGGCAGCGGCGCGGAAGACGACGGCTACCTGGTGACCCTGACGACCGACATGAACGCGGACGCGTCGTACTGCCTGGTGTTCGATGCCGCCCGGGTCGGGGAAGGTCCGGTGTGCAAACTGGCACTGCCGGAACGCATTTGCAGCGGTACCCATTCGACCTGGGTGCCCGGCACGGAGTTGAGACGGTGGGGTCGGGCCGAGACAGCGGCAGACGCCGTGGGGCTGTAGACGCATGGGCAAGCACCGCACGACGCACTGGCCCCTGTCGTTGGCGTCGATCGGATCCATCCGATTCGCCCGACGCTCATCGAACTTCGCCGCGACGGTGCGGTTCTACCGCGAACTGGTAGGGCTGCCGCTGCACGAGACCTTCGGCGACAGCTACGGCAGCAACGGCGCCATCTTCGGGCTGCCCAGCTGGAATCTGACGATGGAGATCGTCGAGTCAATAGAGCCCGTCGCGGTAAACCCGCATGAACAGCTGTGCCTGTACTTCCCGGATCGGCAATCCCAACAGGCGGCGATCGCGCGCCTGGAGGGCGCGTCGTGTCCGCGTGTCGAGCAGCACCCCTACTGGGCGGCGATGGGCGCGGTCACCTACCGGGACCCCGACGGCCGCGAGGTCGTGTTCGCGCCCTTCGTTTACGGCGTCAACGAGCCGGGGGGTAGTTCGGCCTCCGGCACGCACGAGTTCCCCTCGAACTGATACTTTTCGCCGCGCTTGTTCGCGGCTTGCGGCCCGGACACTACTCCTCCAAGGCACTCGCGCATCGGTCGAGAATCGCCCGGAAGTTCCAGGGGAACAGGCGGGAGGTGAGGGCCTCCATTGCCTTGCCGCCCGCGCGAACAGGATGGCGGTATTCCGTTACCCAGCTGACGTGAGTTCCGTCTGCTTGAGGGGTGAAGGTCAGAGTGCCGCCCCTGTGGTCGAAGACAGGGAATGACCGGACGATCCGATACGAGTAACCGCGCGGTGGATCGTATGCGGTGATCTCTTCTCGAAGCCACATGCCGGTGGCGATCGCCTCCCGCAGTGCACCGGCGCCCTGGCCCGGCGAGTTCTTTGCCCAGCCGGCCTTGAGGATGAGCGGCGCCGCGGTCAAGTTAGCGGGATCCGACAGCCAACCAAAGACTCGTTCGGGCGAAGCCCTGATCGTCCGCTCCACATGAATCTTGACCATCAGTAATCCCGCCTCTGTCGTCTGCGTACACCGGCAGGGAAGCCTTGGAAGGCAAAGCTTCTGGTCCCGACGTCCCCCACGTTCTAGCGTCCTCTGCCAAACGCAACGGTCGCCACCGCCCACAGCGCACACAGCACCGCGCACCCGGCGGCGACCGCCCCCACGTACAACCCGTACTCGGCTGTTACCGGCGCATTGACGTTGCGCTGGTAATAGAGCACCATCAGCGCGCCGATCAGCAGCGAAATGACCAGCGCGGCAATCGACGCCGCCCGCACCGAGAGTCCGCGGCCCACCATCGCGCCGGCCACCAGCAGCGTCGACGACAGCAATACGATCAGTTGACCGGCGCCGAAGCCACGAGGCAGCTCCAGGCTCCCGTGGGTCCCACCGATGGCGTTCGCCCAGCCACCACCGTTGACCTTCGTCGCCAGCCAGGGCATCCAGGCGCTGGCCAGCACCGCTGTGGCGAACAGCGCCACCAGCCAACCGGGACGCAGGTGGCGGGTCATGGTTGCGAGGTTAGTCGAGGCAGCGCCTCAGTCCTGAAGCGACGACAAGTTGAAGGCGACTCCCGTCGGATCCGCGGCCGCGGCCAGCCGCCCGTAGGGGGTGTCCTCGGCCTCGCGTAGCACCGCACCACCGTTGTCGGCGATCACCTGCAGCGTCTTGTCGACATTTTCGGCGCCGAAGAAGATGTTCCACTGCGACGGCACACCCTCGGGCAGGAATCCCGCTCCGTCCATCACGCCGAGCAATTGTTGGTCACCGAACCAGGCTGTGGTGTAACGGAATTCATCGGTGTCGCCGACCTGCTCGGTGCGCCAACCGAACACCTCGCGGTAGAAGTCAACGGCGGCGCGGTAATCACGCGTCGTCAACTGGTGCCAGACGGGTGCACCGGCTTCACCCGTCACCTCAAAACCGCGGTGCTGCAACGGCTGCCACAGACCGAAGGCGGCACCAGACGGATCGGTCGCCACCGCCATGAAGCCCTTGTCGGGAACCTCCATGGGCTGCATGCAACCTGAGGCGCCGGCCGCGGTAATTGCCGAGACCGCCGCACCGATGTCGGCGGTGTGGAAGTAGGTGGCCCAGTTGTCGGGAGCCTGCCACTCCGGATTGTTCGCCATCAACCCGGCGACGGCACGGCCGTCTTTGGCGGCGTTGATGTAGCCGCCGTAGTCCGGGCCGGCGGACTCGAACGTCCATCCGAAGACGGTTCCATAGAAATCTTGCGCACGGTCGACGTCGGATGTGGTCAGGTCGATCCAGCAGGGGGCGCCCAGCGGCGCGTCGTCACGGATTGGCACAAGGTCCTCCTTGGTCGGTGGGTACCTCGATATCGACTCGGCCTGAGCCGGAATGTCATCGGCACCGACCGGTCAACTCAGCGATGCAGGACGTTGTCGCCGTTCGTCCCCGGGTCGGGGCGGGCGAACACCCTGACGAAGTTCTGCAGGGATTCCCGGATGTCGCTGCGTAACGCGGCGGCGACAACCATGCCGATCGGGCCGAACAACGCCGGCCCGCCGAGGTGCACGTCGAAGCTGACGACCGAACCCTGCTCTTTCGGAGCGACTTTGGCCATCAGTTTCACCTTGACCCCGCCCACGCCGTCGCCGTTGAGCGTCATACCTTCCGGCGGCTTATAACGCACGATCGTCCACCTGATGCGGTTGGGCATGCCCTTGACCTCGACGTAGGACTCGATCACGGTGCCCTTTTCGAGCACGTCGGGCAGCTTGCTACGCCAGACCTTGTGGATGGTCAGCCACTCCCGGTACCGGTTCAGGTCGGAGGCGTGTGTCCAGGCCTGTTCCGGCGGCAGCGGTACATCGATTGATCCGGAGAGTTTCGCCATGTCGTCAGCTCTGCTGGCCGCCGGTGTCGACGATCTTTCTGGCCTCCTCCTGCACCTTGTGGATGGTGTCGGAGTACTTGCCCTGCGTCTTGTCGTCGACGAACTCGCCGGCCTTGGTGATCGCCGTCTCGACCTTGTCGGCGTTCTGCGCGAGCAGGTCTTTGGCTCTGTCCAGGAATGCCATGTGCGCTGTTCCTTCCCCATGGGTCTCCCCCCCGGGAGCCCTACTTTGCTGGGAAAACCCTACTTGTCGGGAACGGGCTAGGGCACGCTGCCTTCCAGGAACAGACCGGACAGTCGCGTGCCGGCGTTACCGATGCCGGAGATCAGGCCGGCTATCAGGATGTCCAGGCTGCTGGTGTTGCCAATGCCGGACATGGCGCTGCCCAGGTTGGTCAGGCCGGACAGCAGTTCGCCGCCGTAGTTCTCGAACCCGGAGATACGCGAGCCGACGTTGAAGAGGCCGGAGATGGTGTCACCGATGTTGCCGAATCCGGATATGCCACCGCCCCCGGAGTTGAAGAAGCCCGACGACGGGGCGGTGGTCGAGTTACCGATGCCGGGCATCGCAAGCAACTGGGAAATCGGCACGGTGATCGGGCCGCTCCCTCCGGCAAGACCAATGGAGAGGAATGTCGTATCGCTGCCGACGGTCAAATCGAGCGGAATTGTGGCAAGTCTGATCTCCGGCACCTGGATTGGCTCGAGCGCTGAGCGCAATGGAATCTGCAGGCTGATCGGAAGGCCCGAGACCGGGACGTGGACGTTCGGGAACGGGTCGGGCAGCGGGATCACCAGGTCGAAGCCGTCGGTTTGGGCGTCGACCACGATGTCGAAGTTGACCGGGATCGCGCCGCCGTTCACAGCGTGAATTGTGAACGGGTTCACGGTGAGTCCGGCGATGTTTCCGGTAACCGGCAACTTGATCAAACCACCGCCGGCCAGGGTCAGGGGGATGTCGGGGATGGTCAGGGTGTAGTCGGCCGAGATCAGGCCCTGGCGGTCACCGCGCCACAACAGGCCGTTGCTCTGGTTACCCGAGATGAACGCCCCGGTATCCAGGTCGCCGGTGTTGGCCCACCCGGTGTTGGTGTCCCCGGTGTTGAACCCGCCGGTGTTGACATCACCGGGGTTAAAGGACCCGGAATTGAAATCACCGGCGTTGAACCCGCCGCTGTTATAGCTACCCGCATTGGCCCAGCCGGTGTTGAACCCACCAGCGTTGAACACCCCGGTGTTCGCCGTCCCGGAGTTCCCGATCCCGGTGTTGAACGACCCCGAGTTCCCGATCCCGTAGTTCCCCGTCCCGGAATTGAAGAACCCGACATTCCCGGTCCCGGAGTTGAACAACCCCACGTTCCCCGACCCCGAATTGAACGCCCCGAACCCCACCTGATGATCACCGGTCAACCCGACGCCGAAATTATTGCTACCGGAGTTGCCGAACCCGAAATTCCCCGTCCCGGTGTTCCCCCACCCGATATTCACACTGCCCGCATTGCCCCCGCCCCAGTTCCCGCTCCCGGCATTACCGGCCCCCACATTGAAACCACCCAGGTTGCCCCAACCCACATTGCCCGACCCCGCATTGCCCGACCCGACATTCCCATCACCGACATTCCCGCCCCCCAGATTGCCCCCACCCACATTCCCGCCACCCAGGTTGACATCCCCCACATTCGCCAGGCCCACATTCGCGCCACCCACATTGGCCACCCCCAGGTTGAACACCCGCTCCACACCCGCACCCACCCCCAACACCGCGTTCGACCACCCCGAGACACCCTCACCCACATTCCACAACCCCGACCCCAACCCACCCACATTCCCCACACCCGACAGCACCCCAGTCGACACATTCCACCAACCCGAACCCCCACCCACATTTCCAAACCCCGACGCACTACCGGCACCACTGTTAAAGAATCCCGACGACGGCCCACCGGTGGCATTCCCCAAACCCGGCCCCGCCACCAACCCGAACACCGGCACCACGAGTGGACCCAGACCCGGACCGGAGAAGCTGAGCTGCAATCCTCGGCCCGGACCGCCCACCAACAGGTTCAACGACGGACCGAGGACGACGATCTGATCGGTTTGGAGCGGTCCGATGGTGCCGGTAATGCTGTTTCCGCCGCCGTTGGGATTGACCAGGTCCAGTGCCGGGATCGTGAACGGGTCGATCACGATGTTGCCGAGGGCGCCGGTGATGGGGATGTTCAGCGGGATGGTGACGTCTAGGCCGATGGCGATGCGGGGGATGGTCAGGGTGTAGTCGAAGGCGGCTTGGCCCTGGTTGTCTCCGCGCCAGAAGAAGCCGTTGTTCAGATCACCCCGGTTGAACCCGCCGGTGTTGAAGTCCCCGGTGTTGGCCCAGCCGGTGTTGTAATCCCCGGTGTTGAACCAGCCCGTGTTCGTCTGGCCAGGATTCCACGAACCGGTGTTCGACGACCCCACGTTGAAGCTGCCGGTGTTGTAACTGCCCGGATTGGCCACCCCGGTGTTGAGAACACCGGTGTTGAACACCCCGGTATTGAGCCGGCCCGCATTGAACAACCCGACGTTCGACTCCCCGGAATTCCCGATCCCCCAGTTCCCCGACCCGGAATTGAACAACCCCACATTCGCGGACCCCGAATTGAACAACCCCACATTCCCGCTACCGGAGTTCCACGCCCCGAACCCCACCTGATGATCACCGGACAACCCGAAACCAACATTGTTCGACCCCGTATTACCAAACCCCACATTCCCCAGCCCACTGTTACCGAACCCGAAATGACCGTCACCCTGATTACCCCACCCCACATTGAACGAACCCAGATTCGCCGCCCCCACATTATGAGACCCCAGATTCCCCGACCCCAGATTGAAACTCCCCACACTCCCCAACCCGACATTCCAGGCGCCCACATTCCCCAAACCAACATTCGAGTCACCGACATTGCCGAAACCGACATTCCCCCAACCGACATCAGCGAACCCGACATTGCCCACACCCAGACTCGCCAACCCCACACCCAACACACCCGAGGGCCCCGCCCCCACCGACGCGGTATTACTGATCCCCGACAACGAATCACCCAGATTCGACACCCCCGACAACAAAACACCCAGGTTCTTCACACCCGAGACCATCGACCCGACATTGCCGTACCCGGAAACAACCTGACCGATATTCCCCAACCCCGACACCCCACCCGCACCGGAATTGAAGAACCCCGACGACGGCGCCACCGTGCTATTCCCCACCCCCGGCACCGCAGCCACATGCAGCAACTGCACCACCACCGGCCCCGCACTCCCACCCACATTCACCGTCAACGGCGTCCCCACACCACCCAACACCACATTGTTGAAGGCGATGGTGTTTATCCGGATGGCCGGTGTCGTGATGGGCTGCAGGAAGTTGTTGGCAACTCCAATCTCCAGCCTGATCGGCAGGCCCGGCACGTCGACACCGACGTGCCCTACGGGGTCGGGAAGATCGATGCCGATGGTGATGTTCGGGGTCTGCCCGAGCAGGGTCAGGTGGCCGACGACCGGAATCCCGCCGCCGCCGACACCGTGAACCGAGAACGGGTTGACGGTGAGTCCGGTGATGTTGCCGGTGATGGGGATGTTGAGGATGCCGCCGCCGGCCAGGGTCAGGGGGATGTCGGGGATGGTCAGGGTGTAGTCGGCCGAGATCAGGCCCTGGCGGTCACCGCGCCACAACAGGCCGTTGCTCTGGTTGCCCGAGATGAACGCCCCGGTATCGAGGTCGCCGGTGTTGGCCCACCCGGTGTTGGTGTCCCCGGTGTTGAACCCGCCGGTGTTGACATCACCGGGGTTAAAGGACCCGGAATTGAAATCACCGGCGTTGAACCCGCCGCTGTTGTAGCTACCCGCATTGGCCCAGCCGGTGTTGAACCCACCAGCGTTGAACACCCCGGTGTTCGCCGTCCCGGAGTTCCCGATCCCGGTGTTGAACGACCCCGAGTTCCCGATCCCGTAGTTCCCCGTCCCCGAATTGAAGAACCCGACATTCCCGGTCCCGGAGTTGAACAACCCCACGTTCTCCGACCCCGAATTGAACGCCCCGAACCCCACCTGATGATCACCGGTCAACCCGACGCCGAAATTATTGCTACCGGAGTTGCCGAACCCGATATTGCTCAGACCGCTGTTCCCGAAGCCGAAATTAGAATCCCCATCATTACCCCACCCGATATTGAACGAACCAAGATTCCCCCACCCCACATTATGGCCACCAAAGTTGCCCCACCCCACATTGCCCGCACCCACGTTCCCGGACCCGACATTGCCCCCACCGACATTCCCGCCCCCCAGATTGCCCCCACCCACATTCCCGCCACCCAGGTTGACATCCCCTACATTCGCCAGGCCCACATTCGCGCCACCCACATTGGCCACCCCCAGGTTGAACACCCGCTCCACACCCGCACCCACCCCCAACACCGCGTTCGACCACCCCGAGACACCCTCACCCACATTCCACAACCCCGACCCCAACCCACCCACATTCCCCACACCCGACAGCACCCCAGTCGACACATTCCACCAACCCGAACCCCCACCCACATTTCCAAACCCCGACGCACTACCGGAACCACTGTTAAAGAATCCCGACGACGGCCCACCGGTGGCATTCCCCAACCCCGGCCCCGCCACCAAACCCAACACCGGAACCACCACCGGGCCCACCGCCGGACCCAACAAACTCAACCGCAACGACTCACCCGGCCCACCCACCAACAGATTCAACGACGGACCCGACACCACAATCGAATCCACCACAATCGGACCAATGGTGGCGTCCAGGTTGTCCCCGTTCAGATGGAGCGCCGGAATCTGAAATGAGTCGGTAACGATGTTGCCGAGGGCGCCGGTGATGGGGATGTTCAGCGGGATGGTGACGTCTAGGCCGATGGCGATGCGGGGGATGGTCAGGGTGTAGTCGAAGGCGGCCTGGCCCTGGTTGTCTCCGCGCCAGAAGAAGCCGTTGTTCAGATCACCCCGGTTGAACCCGCCGGTGTTGAAGTCCCCGGTGTTGGCCCAGCCGGTGTTGTAATCCCCGGTGTTGAACCACCCCGTGTTCGTCTGGCCGGGATTCCACGAACCGGTGTTCGACGACCCCACGTTGAAGCTGCCGGTGTTGTAACTGCCCGGATTGGCCACCCCGGTGTTGAGCACACCGGTGTTGAACACCCCGGTATTGATCCGACCCGCATTGAACAACCCGACGTTCGACTCCCCGGAATTCCCGATCCCCCAGTTCCCCGACCCGGAATTGAACAACCCCACATTCCCGGACCCCGAATTGAACAACCCCACATTCCCGCTACCGGAGTTCCACGCCCCGAACCCCACCTGATGATCACCGGACAACCCGAAACCAACATTGTTCGACCCCGTATTACCAAACCCCACATTCCCCAGCCCGCTGTTACCGAACCCGAAATGACCGTCACCCTGATTACCCCACCCCACATTGAACGAACCCAGATTCGCCGCCCCCACATTATGAGACCCCAGATTCCCCGACCCCAGATTGAAACTCCCCACACTCCCCAACCCGACATTCCAGGCGCCCACATTCCCCAAACCAACATTCGAGTCACCGACATTGCCGAAACCGACATTCCCCCAACCGACATCAGCGAACCCGACATTGCCCACACCCAGACTCGCCAACCCCACACCCAACACACCCGAGGGCCCCGCCCCCACCGACGCGGTATTACTGATCCCCGACAACGAATCACCCAGATTCGACACCCCCGACAACAAAACACCCAGGTTCTTCACACCCGAGACCATCGACCCGACATTGCCGTACCCGGAAACAACCTGACCGATATTCCCCAACCCCGACACCCCACCCGCACCGGAATTGAAGAACCCCGACGACGGCGCCACCGTGCTATTCCCCACCCCCGGCACCGCAGCCACATGCAGCAACTGCACCACCACCGGCCCCGCACTCCCACCCACATTCACCGTCAACGGCGTCCCCACACCACCCACCGTCAGCCCGTTCAACGTGATCGGATTGACAGCGATCCGCGGAACTGCGATGGGCGTCAACGTGTCGTCGATAGTGACGTGAAGATTCAGCGGCAGCGGGGGTATTGGGATGGTGATCGACGGGAGCGGGTCAGGGAGACCGACACGAATATCGAGTCCACCGGTGTCGGCGCCCAACACATTGATTCCCAGGTTCACCGGGATCGCGGCACTGTTTTGGCCGTGCACGGAAAAGGACTCGATGGCCAGTCCGGTGATGTTGCCGGTGATGGGGATGTTGAGGATGCCGCCGCCGGCCAGGGTCAGGGGGATGTCGGGGATGGTCAGGGTGTAGTCGGCCGAGATCAGGCCCTGGCGGTCACCGCGCCACAACAGGCCGTTGCTCTGGTTACCCGAGATGAACGCCCCGGTGTCCAGGTCGCCGGTGTTGGCCCACCCGGTGTTGATGTCCCCGGTGTTGAACCCGCCGGTGTTGACATCACCGGGGTTAAAGGACCCGGAATTGAAATCACCGGCGTTGAACCCGCCGCTGTTATAGCTACCCGCATTGGCCCAGCCGGTGTTGAACCCACCAGCGTTGAACACCCCGGTGTTCGCCGTCCCGGAGTTCCCGATCCCGGTGTTGAACGACCCCGAGTTCCCGATCCCGTAGTTCCCCGTCCCCGAATTGAAGAACCCGACATTCCCGGTCCCGGAGTTGAACAACCCCACGTTCCCCGACCCCGAATTGAACGCCCCGAACCCCACCTGATGATCACCGGTCAACCCGACGCCGAAATTATTGCTACCGGAGTTGCCGAACCCGATATTGCTCAGACCGCTGTTCCCGAAGCCGAAATTAGAATCCCCATCATTACCCCACCCGATATTGAACGAACCAAGATTCCCCCACCCCACATTATGGCCACCAAAGTTGCCCCACCCCACATTGCCCGCACCCACGTTCCCGGACCCGACATTGCCCCCACCGACATTCCCGCCCCCCAGATTGCCCCCACCCACATTCCCGCCACCCAGGTTGACATCCCCTACATTCGCCAGGCCCACATTCGCGCCACCCACATTGGCCACCCCCAGGTTGAACACCCGCTCCACACCCGCACCCACCCCCAACACCGCGTTCGACCACCCCGAGACACCCTCACCCACATTCCACAACCCCGACCCCAACCCACCCACATTCCCCACACCCGACAGCACCCCAGTCGACACATTCCACCAACCCGAACCCCCACCCACATTTCCAAACCCCGACGCACTACCGGAACCACTGTTAAAGAATCCCGACGACGGCCCACCGGTGGCATTCCCCAACCCCGGCCCCGCCACCAAACCCAACACCGGAACCACCACCGGGCCCACCGCCGGACCCAACAAACTCAACCGCAACGACTCACCCGGCCCACCCACCAACAGATTCAACGACGGACCCGACACCACAATCGAATCCACCACAATCGGACCAATAGTCCCGCTCAGTTCCGAGCCATTCAGATGCAATGCCGGAATGGTGAAGGACGGGATGGTGATGATCGGCTGACCGTTCACCAGGGAACCAAGGGTGCCCGTGACCGGAATATTGATCGGCACATCAACGTCAATCTGCAGGGCAATACGAGGGATGGTGAAGGTCAGGTCAAAGCCGGCCTGGCCCTGGTTGTCTCCGCGCCAGAAGAAGCCGTTGTTCAGATCACCCCGGTTGAACCCGCCGGTGTTGAAGTCCCCGGTGTTGGCCCAGCCGGTGTTGTAATCCCCGGTGTTGAACCACCCCGTGTTCGTCTGGCCGGGATTCCACGAACCGGTGTTCGACGACCCCACGTTGAAGCTGCCGGTGTTGTAACTGCCCGGATTGGCCACCCCGGTGTTGAGCACACCGGTGTTGAACACCCCGGTATTGATCCGACCCGCATTGAACAACCCGACGTTCGACTCCCCGGAATTCCCGATCCCCCAGTTCCCCGACCCGGAATTGAACAACCCCACATTCCCGGACCCCGAATTGAACAACCCCACATTCCCGCTACCGGAGTTCCACGCCCCGAACCCCACCTGATGATCACCGGACAACCCGAAACCAACATTGTTCGACCCCGTATTACCAAACCCCACATTCCCCAGCCCGCTGTTACCGAACCCGAAATGACCGTCACCCTGATTACCCCACCCCACATTGAACGAACCCAAATTCGCCGCCCCCACATTATGAGACCCCAGATTCCCCGACCCCAGATTGAAACTCCCCACACTCCCCAACCCGACATTCCACAATCCACGATTACCCAGACCGAAATTAGCGGTACCCGTGTTGCCCACGCCGACGTTGGCGTCGCCCTGATTGGCCAGCCCCGCTTCAAACACGCTGACGCGGCCCGGTGGGTTTGCCACCGCGGATTGGGCAGATGTGAGCGCTGCCATAATCGCGCCGGACGGCTGCTGGAGTAATCGGGTGAATGGCGCCAGCGCCGACACGATTGCGGAAGCTTCAGCGCGGTATCCGAACATGGCGGCGACGTCCTGCGCCCACATCTGCTCGTACTCGGCATCCACGGCAGCGATCGCCGGCGCGTTCAAGCCCAGGAAGTTCGAGGTCACTAGTTTCACCAGCTGAGAGCGGTTCGCCAACACCGAACCCGGATGCACCGTCGCCGCCAGCGTCGCCTCGAACGCGGTCGCCGTCATGCGAACTTGCCCGGCGGCCTGCTCTGCTTGTGCGCCCGTCGAGGCGAGCCAGTCGAGATACCGACCGGCCACGTCGACCATCGCCGCAGACGCCGCACCCTGCCACGACGCGCCCACCAGCGTCGACGTTATCGAGGAAAACGCGGTTGTCGCCCAGCGCAACTCAGTCGCCAGCTCATCCCATGCGGCCGCCGCCGCCAGCAGCGTGCCAGTTCCTGCGCCACCGAATATGCGCGCGGAGTTGATTTCTGGTGGCGACACCACAAAATTCATCGCCGCAACCTCTCCGGCAGATGGCCGAGCCCGCAACCGCCCACCGCTCACCCGCAAATGACGCCGCGGCCAGCACCGCGGTTACCCGAACGTCTCAAGCGACTGATTGCGCGTCAGCCTACGCCCGATTCGGCCGGAATATGCCGAAATGTAACAAACACAAATGACCAGCGGTCATAAACGATTCGCGATTCATTTTGACTGTAAAATTCGTGTACAAATTGGATCTTTTATGCAAGCAATTGACGCTAATGTTCAGGACGTCCGCCGGTGCCACACTTGCGGCCGCACGCCGAGGATCCTGGCCCGAACCCACCACATCGTCTCGATCGTGGCGGCCCCCAGCACTCCGATACCCAGCGCGACCGAGGTGACCCATAGATTCGACGGGTCCAGGAAGAACTTCTTCTGAGCCCACGGCAGACTGAAGATCAGCACGTATGCCGATGCCGAGGCGATCACCAGCGCCAACCGCCACCACTCGTACGGTCGGGCCGCAACCGCAAGCACCCAGACCGCGGTCACCAGCAAGGTGATCAACGCCGCGGTGGACGCCTGGTCCTGCTCCACCGACGTTGCGTGACGGCCGTGGTAGGCGGTCAGGTAGGTCGCGAACGTCGCAATGCCGACGATCAGACCAGCCGGCAGCGCGGAGGTCAGCACCCGCCGGACGAAGCCCGGGTAGGCGCGCTCGTTATTCGGCGCGAGCGACAAGATGAATGACGGAATTCCGATGGTGAACCACGCCGCGATGGTGACGTGGATCGGCTGGAACGGATAGAGCAGCGGCTCGGCCCCCAGCGGCTTGGCCAGTAGACACTCGAGTCCAACCAACAGCGCCAGCAACGCGGAGTAGACGGTTTTGGTCAGGAAAAGAGTAGCGACCCGCTCGATGTTGCCGATCACTCGCCGTCCTTCGCCAACGACATACGGCAAGGTGGCGAACCTGTTGTCCAGCAACACGATTTGCGCGACCGCCCGCGATGCTGGACTGCCGGCACCCATTGCCACTCCGATGTCGGCGTCTTTGAGGGCCAGCACGTCGTTGACGCCGTCTCCGGTCATTGCCACGGTGTGACCGTGTGATTGCAGGGCATGGACGATGGCGCGTTTCTGGTCTGGGCGGACCCGGCCGAAGGTGTTGTGTGAGTCAAGCGCGTCGGCCAGTTCCGCTTCACCGGCGGGCAGTCGGCGTGCGTCCATCGGTTGGCTGTGCAGACCGAGCTGGTCCGCCACCGCCCCGACCGACACCGCGTTGTCGCCTGAGATCACTTTGACCGATACTGATTGCGCGGCAAAGTATTCCAGTGTCTCACGGGCATCCGGGCGTACCCGCTGCTCGAGCACCACCAAGGCCGCCGGCGTCACGGCACCCGGGGCCTCCGGATCGTCCACCGGGACATCGGCGGATCCCAACAACAGCACCCGCAACCCTTGGGCACCGAACCGCTCGGCCTGCTCGGCCGCCGCCGACCGCGGATCGAGCAGCACATCGGGCGCACCGATCACCCAGTTGCCGTGATCGCCGAACGACACGCCGCTCCACTTGGTCGCCGATTTGAAAGGCGCTGTCGCGCTGGGGATCCAGCCAGGCGCCGTGTCGTAGGCCTCGGAAATTGCCAGCATGCTGGCATTCGGGCGGGGGTCGGCCGCGGCCAGCGCGGCGAGCACCTCGGCGACGCTCTCCCCGGCGGCGTCGAGTTCCCGGACTTCGGACACCCGCATTCCGGTTTCGGTCAGGGTGCCCGTCTTATCGGCGCAGACCACGTCGACGCGTGCCAATCCCTCGATGGCCGGCAACTCTTGCACGAGACACTGCCGCCGGCCCAGTCGGACCACGCCGACGGCGAACGCGATCGACGTCATCAGCACCAGTCCTTCGGGCACCATCGGCACCAGCGCGCCCACCATGGCAAGCACCGACTCGCGCCACCCCACGTTCGTGGTGAACAGCTGGGTGTAGATGGTCAGTAGTCCCACCGGGATCAGGAGGTAGGTGATGAACTGCAAGATCCGGTTGATGCCGTTTCGCAGTTCGGATTTCACCAGGGTGAACTTGCTGGCTTCGGCGGCCAGTTTGGCCGCGTAGGCATCGCCGCCGACCTTGGTGGCACGGTAGGCGCCGGCGCCGGCGACAACGAAGCTTCCTGACATCACTTTGTCGCCAACGTCTTTGGCGATCGGATCGGCTTCGCCCGTCAGCAGCGATTCGTCGATCTCGAGGCTACGCGCTTCGACGACCTCACCGTCGACCACGATCTGATCGCCAGGGCCCAGCTCGATGATGTCGTCGAGCACCACGTCCCCGGGTGGCAGGGTGACCGTGCCGGATTGCCTGCGCACCAGAGGTTTTGCCTGACCGATGATCGCCAACCGGTCCAGGGTCTGCTTGGCGCGGATCTCCTGGACCATGCCGATGACGCTGTTCGCGAGGATGAGCATCCCGAACAGCCCGTTGATCAAAGATCCGGTGAGCAGCACGATGCCGAACAACACGCCGAGGATCGCATTGATCCGCGTGAAGACATTGGCCCGGACGATGTGAGCGATGCTGCGGGTGGCACGCTCGGGAACGTCGTTGGCCTGACCGTCGGCGACCCGCTGCGCCACCTCCGCATCGGTCAGGCCAGTGGCGGTCATCGCGTGAAGGTCCCCAGGCCGCTGGAGTCGAAGTATTCGATCTTCAGTGCCTCGCCGGTGAAAACTGCCGTAGAAACCGAACCGGGCAAGGCGTTTTCGGTGGACAGCGGGAAGGTGAAGGTGTCGCCGTCCCAGTGCGCCAAGTCGAAGGTCTGGTTTTTCGGTCCGAGTGTAAGCTGCAGCCGGCCGTCGTGGTCGCTGACGGTGGCCGGTCCCCAGTAGTCGTTGTTATAGACGCCGGCGTAGTCGCTCAGCGGCTTGGCCGGTGCGGGGCTGATCGGCGGCTGCTTGCCGGCGAGCGTGCCGTCGGGGTTGTTCATCGGCGCAAGTTGTTGCCGGTACAGATTCGCCCAGTCCTCTCGCACCTGGCCGTATTGCACCAGATCCATGAACTCCGCGGTCAGCGCCTCCGGAATACCGTACGGTGCGGCGTTGGTGAGGGCGATGATACCGATATCCTCCGATGGCATGACGGCGAAATTCGTTGCGGCGCCGAGCCCGAAGGCGCCCGAGTGGCTGTACATCGTGCGGCCAGACGAGGTCACCGAGGTGTTGAACCCGTGGCCGTAGGTGCCGGCTCTGGCATTCGGATTCCTGGCTGCAGTCGAGATGACCTGCGGGGTGATGGCCGGCAGTAGCGCCTCCGGTGAAGTGATCCGCTGGCCGTTGTAGGTGCCGTTGGCCATCACCATCGTCAGCCAGCGCGCCATGTCGTTGACCGACGAACTCACCCCGCCGGCCGGCGTCTGAGGGTCGGGATCGCGCTGGAATCGCGCTTCCCACCTGTCACCACTTTTGATGTGGTTCACCGCGTGATTGGGCCTGGCCAGGAAATCGGCGAACTTCGAACTGGTCGACGTCATTCCCAGCGGGCGGTACAGGACCTCCTCGGACAGGTCCTCCCAGGGCTTGCCGGCCGCCGCGGCCACCGCCTCGGCAGCTGCCGTCACGCCGAAGTTGGTGTAGGCGTAGCTGATCCGAAACGGCGCGAGCGGCAGGTATTTCAACCGATCCAGCACCTGCTGCCGGTCGTAGCCCAGATCTTCCAGTGCGTCGCCGGCGTGGTCGGGTAGACCCGAGCGGTGCGAGTAGAGGTCGGCGACGCTGACGTGCGTGGTGACATAGGGATCGATGAGGGTGAAGCCCGGCAGCTTCGTCGCCACCGGCGTATCCCAGGTGACGGCGCCTTCGGTCACCTGGTGTGCCACCACGGTCGCTCCGACCGACTTGGAGACCGACGCCAGCTGGAACACGGTGTCGGCGTTGACCTTGTTGTCCGGACCATCGCCTTTGCCGGCATCCTTGATACCGAAGCCTTTGGCGTACAACGTCTTTCCGCCGTGCACGATCGCAACGGCCATACCCGGGACGCCGGAGTTCTTCATCAGCTCGGCCACCAGGCCGTCGACCTTGGCGACGGCGTCGTCGATGCGCCCGGCGGGTATCTGCACTCCGGACACTTCGTTGGGAGGCACCTGCGCCGGCGGCGATGAAGGCCCGACGACCGGCCGGGAGGATCCACAACCGGTCACCGCGAGCAGCATCATCAGCAGTGCGGCGGCGGCCGCGCGTTTCGTCATGGCCGCACTTTAGCCCGCGTTACAGCCGCCACCACGGGTTGAATCGCAGCGGGTTGACCGTGTCGATGCGCTGCCCGGGCACCGGCACGGCAACTTGAACGCCATCCGGCTCGGCGGCCTTGAGCACCCGCTCGACCGGCTCCGCCCAGGGGTGAGGCGCCAACCGGAAGGTGCCCCAGTGGATCGGTACCAGCAGCCCCGAACCCGAGTCGGTGACGTCCAGATGTCCCCGGACCGCCTCTTCGGGATTCATGTGGATGTCGGGCCAGGCCGTGTTGTACGCACCGATCGGCATCAGCGTCAGGTCGAACGGTCCGTGGTCGGAACCGATCTCAGCGAAGCTCTTGGTGTAGCCGGTGTCGCCGCCGAAGTATGCGCGGTGGCGGGGGCCGATGAACGCCCAGGAGGCCCACAGGGTGTTGTTGCGGGTGAAGAAACGACCCGAAAAGTGCCGGGCCGGCATGCAGACGATGGTCAACTCGTCGACTTGCGCGCTCTGATTCCAGTCCAGTTCGACGATCCGCTGCTCGGGTATCCCCCATGAGCGCAGGTGCGCTCCCACCCCGAGCGGCACGAAGAACGGCGCCCGTTGGGTGCGGGCCAGCGCGCGCACGGTGTCGATGTCGAGGTGGTCGTAGTGGTCGTGGCTGATCACTACCGCGTCCACCGCCGGCAGCCCTTCCAGCAGGACGGGCGGCGGGTGCAAACGTTGCGGACCCACGATGTCCGACGGCGAGCAGCGGTCACTCCACACCGGATCCGTCAGTACGCGGTACCCGTCGATCTCCACCAACGCCGTCGAGTGCCCGAACCAGCTCACCGCCAGCTCCGCCGGCTCGCCCTGGTAGATCGACGGCGAGGCCAACGGGATCGGCTTCGCGGGCAGGCTGGCGCCACGGTTCCCGATCAACTCCCACGCGATCTGCCGCATCTCCTCGCGGTTCATCACATAGAGCGAACTCGGGTCGAGGTTGACGAAAACCCCGTCCTGGTAGTTCGGCGAACCTTCGGAGACCGCCGCGATCGCCGACGGGTCGGCGCCCAGCGCCGCAGGCGCGCCGTGCAGCGCCCGCAGCAGCCAGCCACCCGCCGCCAGCGAAACCGTACCGCCGGCCAGTCGCAGCGCCCGCCGCATCATGACAGTTACGCCCCCTGAAAGTTCGGCGGCCGCTTCTCGATCCGGGCGACCTGCGCCTCGATCACGTCCTGGCTGCCCCACGCCTTGTCGAAAAGATCCTTGTGCTCGGGCCGCGGTTCTTCGATCGACCCGTCGTCGTTGAGTACCCGCTTGGCGTGCTGGATAGCCAGCGGCGCCAGACCGGAAATCTCCGCTGCCCATTCCTGCGCATCCGCGAGCGTTCCGATTCGGTTGGCCATCCCGGTCTGCAGCGCCACGTCGGCGGTCAGCTTCTCGGCGGTCAAGAGCATTGCCCGCGCCCGGCCGTGACCGACCAGCGACGACAGCCGACGGATACTCCAGTTATCCAGGGCCAGGCCGTATTTCGAGGTCGGGAACTGAAAGAAGGCGTCCGGGGCTACGACCCGCAGGTCACACTGCATGGCCAACTGCAGTCCCGCGCCGATGGCCGGTCCGTTGACAGCGCCGATGACGGGGACCGGCACCGCGTCCATCACCCGGTGCAGCTCGACCAGCCGGTCGGGGTAATCCGCGGCGAAGGCGTCTCCGGACAAATCGGCGCCCGCGCAGAAGGCGGTGCCCTGGCCGGTCAGCACGACGACCCGGGTGTCGGTCCCGTCGGCCTTGAGCAGAGCTTCCCGCAGTTCCTCCACGAGTTGGGAGTTCAGGGCATTGCGTCGCTCGGGCCGCTGCAGCTCGATGGTCGTGACGGCTTCGGTCTGGGTGACACCGATCATGGGGGCCAGGATATATAGCCTCGTCCTTGTGAGCCGGATCACGACCGACCAACTGCGCGACGCAGTGCTCGACGAGGGCTCGTTCGTCAGCTGGGACATCGGCCCGCTGCCAGTGCCGATGTCCAGCGGTTATGCGCGCGAGCTCGCCGACGCGCGCGCCGCCGGCGGCCGCGACGAATCGGTGTCGACCGGTGAGGGACGGGTGTTGGGACGGCGGGTCGCGCTGGTGGTCTGCGACTTCACCTTTCTGGCCGGCTCGATCGGCGTGGCCGCGGCCGAACGCATCACCACCGCGGTGGAGCGCGCCACGGCCGAGCGGCTGCCGCTGCTGGCGTCACCCTGCTCGGGCGGCACCCGGATGCAGGAGGGCACTGTCGCGTTCCTGCAGATGGTCAAGATCGCCGCGGCCGTCAAGCTGCACCGCCAGGCCCACCTTCCCTATCTGGTCTACCTGCGCAATCCGACCACGGGCGGGGTCTTCGCGTCGTGGGGTTCGCTCGGCCACGTCACCGTCGCCGAGCCCGGCGCCCTGGTCGGGTTCCTGGGTCCCAGGGTGTACGAACTGCTGTACGACCAGCCGTTTCCGGCCGGCGTTCAGACCGCGGAGAATCTGCAGCGTCACGGGGTGATCGACGGCGTCGTCGGGCTCGATGAGCTGCGGGCGACGCTGCACCGGGCCCTGACGGTCATCGCGGACACTCCCGACCTGCCTCCTGCCCAGCCGCCTGGCGAACCGATTCCCGACGTGCCCGCCTGGGAATCGGTGATCGCTTCGCGTCGCGCCGACCGCCCCGATGCGCGGTATCTGCTGCGGCACGGCGCCACCGACCGGGTGCTGCTGTCGGGCACCGGCCAGGGTGAGGCGGCGACGACGCTGCTGGCGCTGGCCCGCTTCGGCGGTCAGCCCGTGGTTGTGCTCGGCCAGCAGAGGATGAACGGCGGCGGGGAAACACCGTCGGGCCCGGTTCGCTGCGCGAGGCCCGCCGCGGCATGGCGCTGGCCGCCGAACTTCGCCTGCCGCTCGTGCTGGTGATCGACACCGCCGGTCCGGCGCTGTCGGCCGAAGCCGAGCAGGGTGGGCTGGCCGGCCAGATCGCCCAGTGCCTGGCCGAGCTCGTCACGCTGGACACGCCGACGGTGTCGGTGCTGCTGGGTCAGGGCAGTGGCGGGCCGGCGCTGGCGATGGTGCCCGCCGACCGGGTGCTGGCCGCACTGCACGGCTGGTTGGCGCCGCTGCCACCGGAAGGTGCCAGCGCGATCGTTTACCGCGATACCGACCACGCGGCCGAACTTGCTGCTGCACAGGGCATTCGGTCGGCCGATCTACTGGCGTCCGGGATCGTCGACGCTATCGTTCCCGAGCATCCTGACGCCGCCGACGAACCGGTCGAGTTCGCGCGGCGGCTGTCGGCGGCCATCGCCGCTGAGGTCCATGCCCTGCGTGAGACGCCGGGGTCGCAGCGCCTGGCCGCGCGTTTGCGGCGCTACCGCCGCATCGGGCTACCGGAAACTCAGTCGTCCAGATAGCGCTGGATCGTCGGTCCGAGCCACCCGACGACCTCGTCCTGACTCATATCAACCACGGGCGGCAGCCGTAACACGAAGCGACACATCGCCAGACCCAGGATCTGGGTGGCAACGAGCCCGGCCCGCTTGCCGGCTTCACCGGGCGGCGCCCAGGCTGCCACCAGCGGCTGCAACTGAATTTGGAAAATCTCCCGCATCCGTTGTGCCGCGTCGTCATTCGTGGCACTACAGCGCAACAGAATGACCAGGGCGTCGTCGCCACCCGCCCAGCGCCGCAGGAAATGGCCCACCAGCAACGGGCCGAGACGGTCCCGGTCAGCAGGTGCGAAATCCGGTAACCGCAAATCGAATTCGGCTGCGGCGGCGAACAGTCGATCCTTGGTGCCGAAGTACCGCATCACCATCGCCGGATCCACGCCGGCGTCTGCGGCGATTGCCCGGATGGTGGCGGCCTGAAACCCGGCCGTCCCGAACCGCTCGCGCGCTTTGGCCAGAATCAGGGCCTTGGTTTCCGCCGATGACCGCCTCATGTCAACAACTGTAGGCCAACATGTGTTGACATACCGGGTGAACGCGCGCATCATGGGCTATGTCAACAGTTGTTGACTTAGCTGGTCGAGGAAAGGACGCACCATGAAAGACACCGATGTCCTCGTCGTAGGTGCCGGGCCCACCGGGCTCACACTGGCCGCCTCGCTGGTTGCCCGGGGAGTCGACGCGGTGGTGGTGGACGAACTGCCGTCCGGCGCCAACACCTCCCGCGCCGCCGTGGTGAATGCCCGCAGCCTGGAATTGCTGGAAGACCTAGACGTTTCCCGGCGCCTGGTCAAGGCCGGGCTGACCGCGCCGCGATTCACCATGCGGCAGGGCTCACACGTCCTTATCCGGGTCGACTTCAGCGAGCTGCCGACCGCCTACCCGTACAGCCTGATGATCTCCCAAGCCGACACCGAGCGGGCGCTGGAGAATCGGCTGAATGAATTGGGCACTGGGGTGATTCGGCCCAAAGCGGTGAGCCACCTGAGCCAGGACGCAACCGGGGTCACCGTGTCCTTCGACGACGGCGACAGCGTCCGTGCGGGCTACGTCGTCGGCGCCGACGGGATGCACAGCACCATCCGCCGGCAAGCCGGAATCGGCTTCACCGGTGGGGAATTCGCCGAGTCCTTCGCGCTGGCCGATGTGCGGGTCGCCGGCGACGCTCCCGCCGACGAGGTCATCCTCTTCTACGGCAACGAAGGCCTGACCGTGCTGGCGCCGTTGCCCGGTGACGTCTACCGCATCGTGGCCCCGGCTGCCCAGGCGCCTTCAGTGCCCACGGTCGAGTTCGTGCAGGATTTGCTGGACAGCCGCGGCTTCGGTCCGGGACGCACGGTCGTCACCGAGTTGGTCTGGGGGTCTCGCTTCCGGATCCAGCACCGCGTCGCCGACACCTACCGGGCAGGCCGGCTGATCCTGGCAGGCGATGCCGCGCACGTGCACAGTCCCGCCGGCGGCCAGGGCATGAACCTGGGCATCAACGACGCCGTCACACTGGCAGAGGCACTGGCCGAGGTTTCTGACTCCGCGCTGGACGCATACAGCGCGACCCAGCGAGCGCGCGCACGACGGGTCCTGAAGCTGACCGGACGGTTGACGAAGGTCTCGACCATGCCGCGCCCGCTGCGCCCGGTCCGCAATTCGGCCATGCGCCTTGCGGCACACGTTCCGGCGGCACGACGAAAGTTCGCGTGGCAACTGAGCGGCCTGGTCAACCGGTGAGCGTCATACCCCGACCTGCGGGATCACGCTGGGCCGCTGCTGCACCACATGCGAACCCCCGCCGCCGCCGACCATCCGCCCGGGCATGCCGCCGTTGGCACCCCCTCCCGCCGGCACCGGCATCATCGGCATCCCGGCACCGGACCCGGCTGCCACCTCGGCGTTAGCGATCGTCGCGGCACCGGCAAGGCTGGTGCCGGGCAACGCCGAAGCAGCCCGCGGGTCCGGCACCGACCCGACCCAACTCTGCGGCACCGACAACGCACCGACCGTGCGCGCCTGACCCAGTCCCGCCGCCGTGCCGAAACCGGTTACACCCGTCGGCTTGATCGCCTCGACTGCCGCGATGGCGGGCAGTTCCGACGGCTCCGAGGCCCCGACCAGCGCGGCACTGCCCGGCGACCCGGCGCCGCCCAGACTGGAAAGCGGTGTCAACGCTGTGCCGACCGCAGTGGACGCCAACTGAAAGCCCTGCGACACCGCGTCCAGTGGGATCGCCTGAGCGACCGTCACCGCCTGTGAGGCAAACCCGGCGAGCTCGGCCGGCAGCGCCGCGAATGGCGTCAACGAGACAGCCACCGAAGCCGCGTCCGCGAGATAGCCCAGCATGGCGGCCACATCCTGGATCCACATCTCGATGTAGAGGAAGTCCGCGGCCGCAATCGCCGGAGTGTTCTGGCCCAGGAAGTTCGTCGCTATCAACGCCAACTGATGATTCCGGTTGGCCGTCACCTCAGCGGGATGGACGGTGGCGGTCCGAGCCGCCTCAAATGCCGTCGCCGCCGCGCGGGCTTGCACGGCCGCCACCTCGGCGATGGCCGACGAGGCGCTCAACCACGCGACGAAACCCGCTGCGATGCCGACCATCGCATTGGCCGCGGGACCCGCCCACGACCCGCTGACCAGATCCGATATCACGGAGTCGAAGGACGAAGCCGAAAACTGCAGCTCTGACGTCAGCCCATCCCATGCGGCGGCCGCCGAGAACAACGGTCCGGAACCGGGCCCGGTGTACATGCGCGCCGAGTTCACTTCCGGAGCCAGCATTTCGAAACCGATCACCTTCACACACCTCCTTCATCAACCGTCCAAAACATACATTTATGTATACGATACGTCAATACATTTTATGCTATTGTGCATCCGATACGCTTATGGATCACAGAGAGAGGGCGGAGCGGCGAATGACGTCAGCGAGCACCGCAAAGGCGACGCGCGTCACCAAGCGCCGCGCCGAAACCCGCGGACGACTGATCGATGCGGCGATCGAAGTCTTCGCCGAGAAGGGCTATGGGCAGGTCACCATCAAGGATGTGTGCACCGCGGCCGGCTACACGCGGGGCGCGTTCTACTCGCAGTTCGAAAGCCTCGAAGAGCTGCTTTTCGTCATCTATCACCAATGGACGGCCCAGATCGCCGAGCAGGTGCGGGGCGCCGTCGACGCCGGCGATCCGGTCAACGACCTGCCCGGGATCATCGCGCGCATCGTGGAGACGCTGCTGCTCGAGCGCGAGTGGCTGTTGATCAAGGTAGACCTGCTGGCGGTGGCCGCGCGCAATCCGGAGCTGGCCCAGCGCTGGTCCGTCCACCGTCGCAAACTGCGCAGGACCATCGAGGAGCTGCTCATAGCCCGGGGCATCGGGTCGCATGAGTCAATCGGCAGCGTAGGAGAGACGGCCCAAGCCGTAATCGCCCTTTATGACGGTCTGGCCACCCAGCTGATCCTGGAAAACGACGACGGGGCCGCGCGCGCCCGGCTCATACAGCTGCTCAACGTGGTACTTACCCCGGGCGGAACCGCTCCCTGACCACCCGGAGAACTCACGTCGACGACATTCGGTCCCCGATGTGGCCCTCCACGTATCCGATGTGGCAATGTATCGGCTACATAAATAACCAGGGGGTGCACACATGGCTACTGCGACCACCACTGCGAAGCCACCGCGAGTCACCAAACGCCGCGCCGAGACCCGCGCCCGCCTCATCGAGGCGGCGTTCCGCGTATTCGCCGAAAAGGGCTATGGCCACGTGACCATCGAGGACGTGTGCGAGGCCGCCGGCTATACCCGGGGCGCGTTCTATTCGCAGTTCGAGAGCCTGGAGGAGTTGTTCTTCCTCTTGTACGACGAGTGGGCCGGCCGCACCGCGGAGCAGGTCCGCGCCGCGATGGAGGGCGCCGACGCAGTGGTCGACCTGCCCGGAGTCGTCAACCGGATCGTCGACACGCTGCTTCTCGAACGTGACTGGCTGCTGATCAAGTTCGACTTCCTGCTGTATGCGGCGCGCAACCCCGAGCTCGCCCACCGCTGGGAGGTCCATCGCGCGCAGCTGCGCAAAGTGATCGAGGAACGGCTGATCGCCAGCGGCATCGGGTTCCACAAAGCGATCGACAGCGTGACCGACACGGCCCGCGCCATCATCGCCGCCTACGACGGGGTCAGCATCCAGCTACTACTCGACAGCGACCAGACGGCGGCGCGCGCTTGGCTCACCCAGCTGATGAACGTTGTGTTGACTCGCGATTGACCCTTTCGATGCGTCCATGCATATGATACATTTGTGTATCTAGTTAGGTGTCGTGGCGCACGGAAGGGCTGTTTCATGGACGCTGATGTCATCGTTGTGGGTGCGGGGCTGGCCGGGCTGGTCGCCACCCACGAACTGACCCGCCGCGGCAAGAAGGTCGCAGTGGTCGATCAGGAGAACGAGGCCAATCTGGGCGGTCAGGCCTTCTGGTCGTTCGGCGGTCTCTTCCTGGTCGACACCCCCGAGCAGCGGGTGCTGGGGATCAAAGACTCCCTCGAGCTGGCCTGGAACGACTGGTCCGGCAGTGCGGCGTTCGATCGCCCTGACGACGAAGACGTGTGGGCGGCCAAGTGGGCCCGTTCCTACGTGGAGTTCGCCGCGGGCGAGAAGCGGTCCTACCTGACCGACCTGGGTATCAGGTTCATGCCCACGGTGGGGTGGGCCGAGCGGGGTGACCTGCGTGCCGACGGACACGGCAACTCGGTACCGCGCTTCCACGTCGCGTGGGGGACGGGCACCGGAGTCGTTGAGCCTTTTGTGAATTCGGCCCTGGACGCCGCACAGGACAATCAGGTGACGTTCTACCACCGTCACCGTGTGGACGAATTGGTGTTCACCGACGGCGCGGTCACCGGCATCAAGGGCACGGTGCTGGCCCCCGATGATGCGGTGCGCGGCGCCCCGTCCAACCGAGACGCGGTCGGCGAGTTCGAGTTGTCGGCGCAGGCGGTGATCATCACCACCGGCGGGATCGGCGGCAACCACGAGATGGTGCGGCGGTACTGGCCCGAGCGGATGGGCACCCCACCGTCGTCGATGATCACCGGCGTTCCGGAATACGTCGATGGGCGCATGCTGGACATCGCCCATGACAGCGGGGTCCGCCTGGTCAACCGCGACCGGATGTGGCATTACACCGAGGGCGTCAAGAACTGGGACCCGATCTGGCCCAAGCACGCCATCCGCATCATTCCGGGCCCATCGTCGATGTGGTTCGACGCGCTGGGCAGACGACTGCCGGCGCCGTTCCTGCCCGGCTACGACACCCTGGGCACGCTGAAGTATCTGCGCACCAATCCCGAGATCGCGAACTACGACCACTCTTGGTACGTGCTGACCCAGAAGATCATCAAGAAGGAATTCGCCTTGTCGGGTTCGGAACAGAACCCCGACATCACCGGCAAGAGCCTGATGAAAGTGCTGCAGCAGCGCATCTTCAACAAAGACGCGACGGGTCCGGTCGAGGCGTTCAAGGCGCACGGAGCCGACTTCGTGATCGCGGACAACCTCGAAGATCTCGTCGCAAAAATGAATGCCCTGACCGATGAACCGCTGCTGGATCCAGCCGGAATCCGCGCCCAGATCGAGTCCCGCGATCTGCAGATCGCCAACCCATTCTGCAAGGACGTGCAGGTGCAGGGCATCCGCAACGCCCGGCGCGCACTGGGCGATCGATTGGGCCGGGTCGCCGCGCCGCACCGCATCCTGGACCCCAAGGCCGGACCGCTGATCGCGGCCAAGCTGCACATCCTGACGCGAAAGACGTTGGGCGGCATCCAGACTGATTTGTCCTCCCGCGCCATGGGCAAGGACGGTCAACCCATCCCCGGCCTGTACGCGGCGGGAGAGGTCGCCGGGTTCGGCGGCGGAGGCGTGCACGGATACAACGCGCTGGAGGGGACGTTCCTGGGCGGTTGCATCTTCTCCGGTCGGGCGGCCGGCCGCGGTGCCGCCGACGACCTCTGATCCCCGCGAGTCATCCCCGCGAGCAGACACAAAATCGCACCTTAACCGGGATTTCTGTGCGAGTTTGTGTCTGCTCGCCGGTGGAAGGAGCGCCTCCCACCGCCGTTGCGCTCAATCAGGCAAGATAGGCGCATGGACACTGGTGTGAACTCACCTCGGGTCTTGGTGGTCGACGACGACTCCGATGTGCTCGCGTCGCTGGAACGTGGTTTGCGGCTGTCCGGATTCGAGGTGTCCACCGCGGTCGACGGCGCGGAGGCTTTGCGCAGCGCCACCGAGACGCGGCCGGACGCGATCGTGCTCGACATCAACATGCCCGTGCTGGACGGCGTCAGCGTGGTAACGGCACTGAGAGCCATGGACAACGACGTGCCGGTGTGCGTGCTGAGCGCGCGCAGCTCCGTCGACGACCGGGTCGCCGGGCTGGAGGCCGGTGCCGACGACTACCTCGTCAAGCCGTTCGTGCTGGCCGAGCTGGTGGCGCGGGTGCGCGCCCTGCTGCGCCGCCGCGGCGCCACCGCCACCTCGTCCTCGGAGACCATCACGGTGGGTCCGCTGGAAGTGGACATCCCGGGCCGACGCGCCCGCGTCAACGGCGTCGACGTGGACCTCACCAAGCGGGAGTTCGACCTGCTTGCCGTGCTCGCCGAGCACAAGACGGCGGTGTTGTCCCGCGCGCAACTGCTCGAGTTGGTGTGGGGCTACGACTTCGCGGCCGACACCAACGTCGTCGACGTCTTCATCGGATACCTGCGGCGCAAGCTGGAAGCCAACGGCGGTCCGCGGCTCCTGCACACCGTCCGCGGAGTCGGTTTCGTGCTCAGGATGCAATGAGCGCGGTGGGTGCCCGATGGTGGCAGTGAACATCCTGTCGCGAATCTTCGCCCGCACACCGTCGCTTCGGACTCGGGTGGTGGTCGCGACGGTCATCGGGGCCGCCATTCCGGTGCTGATCGTGGGCGCCGTGGTCTGGGTGGGCATCACCAAGGACCGCAAGGAACGGCTGGACCGCAGACTGGACGAAGCCGCCGGGTTCGCGATCCCGTTCGTCCCCCGCGGCCTGGATGAGATACCGCGATCCCCCAACGACCAGGACGCGCTGATCACCGTGCGCCGCGGCAACGTGATCAAGTCGAACACCGACATCAACCTGCCCAAGCTGCAGGCCGACTACGCCGACACGTTCATCCACGGCGTGCGCTACCGGGTGCGCACGGTCGAGATCCCGGGTCCGGAGCCCACCTCGGTCGCCGTCGCCGCGACGTATGACGCCACCTACGCCGAAACCAACAACCTGCACCGCCGGGTACTGCTGATCTGTACCCTGGCCATCGGCGCCGCGGCCGTATTCGCTTGGCTGCTGGCCGCTTTCGCGGTGCGGCCGTTCAAACAGCTCGCCGAACAGACCCGCTCGATCGACGCGGGTGACGAGGACCCGCGGGTCGAAGTGCACGGCGCCAGTGAAGCCGTGGAGATCGCCGAAGCCATGCGAGGCATGTTGCAACGCATCTGGAACGAGCAGAACCGGACGCAGGAGGCGCTGGCCTCAGCCCGAGACTTCGCGGCCGTCTCATCGCACGAACTGCGGACCCCGCTGACCGCGATGCGCACCAACCTCGAGGTGCTGGCCACCCTCGATCTGCCCGACGACCAACGCAAGGAAGTGCTCAGCGACGTGATCCGCACCCAGTCGCGGATCGAGGCCACGCTCAGCGCGCTCGAGCGGTTGGCACAGGGCGAACTGTCCACCTCCGACGACCACGTGCCCGTCGACATCACCGATCTGCTCGACCGCGCCGCCCACGACGCCACCCGTATCTACCCCGATCTCGATGTGTCGCTGGTGCCGTCGCCGACGTGCATCATCGTCGGGATGCCGGCCGGGTTACGGCTGGCCGTCGACAATGCCATCGCCAATGCCGTCAAGCACGGCGGCGCCACCCACGTCCAGCTGTCCGCGGTCAGCTCACGGGCCGGAGTCGAGATCGCCATTGACGACAACGGCAGCGGGGTGCCGGAGCAGGAGCGACAAGTGGTGTTCGAGCGGTTCTCCCGGGGCTCGACAGCGTCGCATTCGGGGTCGGGCCTCGGGCTGGCTCTGGTCGCGCAACAAGCACACCTGCACGGCGGGACGGCGTCGCTGGAGGGCAGCCCGCTGGGTGGAGCGCGCCTGGTCCTGCGCCTTCCCGGACCGAGCTAGTTCTTACGCGTGCTGTTGCGCCAGGGCGTGAAGAACGCCCGCGCGGCGAACTCCTCGTCCTGGAACCAGACTTGGGCCTCCGTGTCCTCGTAACACTCATCCTCGGGTCCATAGAACAGCCGGGAATCCATGCGTCCCTTGATCGTCCACCCCTCCGGGCCGCTGCCGTCGAGGTTGGCGCGCATGGACCCCGGGCCGTAGGGCGCATACGGCATCAGCGGCAGAACGATGGTCTCGGCTTCGCTGCTTACTGGGATCTTCTCCGTCGCAGCATCTTTCGGAACGGGCCTGCGTCTGGGCGGGGCACCTTTCGACCTCGCCTTCTTGGCGGCGGCCTTCTTCGCCGGCCTCTTGCGTACCACCGGAATCTGTTCCGTCGGATGGTCTTTGACGACGGGAATCCGTTCGGTCGCCGCATCGCCGGAGACGGGCCTGCGCTTTCGCGGCGGCGCCTTGGAGACGGCCTTCTTCTTCGCCGGTCCGGCTTTGGGTTTGGGCTTGGCGGCCGGCAGCTTATTGGTGGGCGCCTCGGCGGCCGGGGCTTTCATCGCCGGTTCGGGTTTGGGACGGGGTTTCGGTTCAGCAACGGCCCAGGCCGGCATCTGAAGTCTGGCGGGCCGGGCCATCAGCGTGAACGTCAACACCATGCCCAGCCCGAACGACACGGCGGCCAACCACCAGTGCACCTGGGCGATCACCGCTTCACTCCGATGCCGGGCCATTGCGACGGCGGGCCCGGCCACTGCGGCTGCGGCAGTTCGGTCTCGGGCTCGGCCGCTTCGGGCTCCTCGCGCTCGACCGTCCCGGCGCCTGGCCACTGAGACGCGGTACCCGGCCACTGTGGTTGTGGCACCTCTGGCTCAGGTTCTGACGACTCGGCGACCTCGGGTTCCGGCTCGGGCTCAGGCTCGGGTTCGGGCTCTTCGGCAACCTCGGCAGCCGGCTCCGCATCCTCCGGCTCAACCGTCTGCGGGCCGGGCCACTGGGAAGCGGGGCCCGGCCACTGCGGCTGCACCAGCGCCGGCTCAGGTTCAGACGACTCGGCAAGTCCCGGCTCCGGTTCCAGTTCCGGTTCCGGTTCGGGTTCGGGTTCGGGGGCTGCGGCGGCCGGCTGGACAATCTCCGGCTCGACAATCTGGGGACCGGGCCACCGGGGCTGCGACAGCTCAGAGTCCAGCGCCTCGGCGACCCCGGGCGCTAGTTCGGCATCGGGTTCGGGTTCTGGCTCAGGCTCTGCTTCAAGAACTGCGGCGACCGGCTCGACGGTCTCCGGCTCGACAATCTGCGGGCCAGGCCACTGCGGCTGCGACAGCCCAGATTCCGACGCCTCGGCAACCGCCGGCTCGGGTCCTGGTTCGGCGACCGGGTCCGCCATCTCCGGCTCGACCGCCTCGGGTTCTGACGACTCTGCGACCGCGGTCTCGACGTCACCGGGTTCGGGCTCGGGCTCTTCGGGTTCTTCGAAAACCTCGGCGACCGGCTCCGCAATACCCGGCTCAGCCGATTGCAGATCGGGCTGCGGCTGCGCCGGCTCAGGCTCAGGCACGTCGGCCACTTCGGAATCTGCCTTCACTGCCTCGGCTTCGAGTTCCGGCTCGGCTACTTCGGCAACCGGCTCCTCGACCGCCGGGTCGGTGGGTGCACCCTCCACCATCTCGGCAACCTCGGACTCGGGTGCGGGCGGGGGCTCCTCTGCGACCTCGGACTCCGGCTGGACCGACTCCGGCCACAGCAGCTGCTCGAACGTCTCAGACTCCTCGGCCGGCGCCGCCTGAGGCTCGGGCCCCACCGGCTGAGGCACCTTGCTCGCAGCAGGAAGCGATTCCGAAACCGGCTCGGGCGCAACCTCTTCCGGCTTCCGTGCCGATCTGTCGGACTTGATCAACAGCGAGGCGATCCCGTAGGCGACGGCCGACCCGGCCACAAAAGCAGCCAGGTAGACCAACCACTGGATCAGAAACCCCATGCTTGATTCTCCCCTAGCCGACCACAAGCTCGGCGCGACGGTTCTTCGCACGACCCTCAGCCGTGTCATTACTGGCTATCGGGTTTGCCGAACCCAGACCTTTGGCCGTGACGCGATCCCGGGTCACGCCGTTGGCAATGAGGAACTCGGCCACCAGGTTGGCCCGCTGCACGCTCAACGGAATGTTGATCCCCTCGGCGCTGGCGTTATCGGTGTACCCGTTGACTGTGATGCGCGCGGCCGGGCAGGCCTTGAGCTGGTCGGCCACCCGGAGCAGAATCTGCGTGTCGTCCGGAGTGAGGCTCACCCCGTCGGTGCCGAAGGCCAGTGGACCTCCGGTCATCTTGTTGAGGACCGCTTGGAGGTTGTCGCAAGCGCCAGGCCCGGGAGGCGGGACGGGGGCACCTGCCTGCGGCACATTCGGCGTGATCTGACCCCTGGCCACGATCGTGTTGGAGACGTTCACGCCCGGCCAGGCGCTGACCACCGCGCGCTCGACGGCGTCCTTCTGATCCGGCGATGCGGTGCCGCCCAGCGTGACGGTGTCTTTCTCGACCTTCAACGTGAAATCAGGGATCGGCGCGCCGGCGGTGAAAACCGGCTCTGCGAGCGCGAAGTCGAGGGTGCGCACGAGTGGGTCGATATGAATCTGGTCGACGACACTGACACCGGGAGGCGTAAGAGCTTTAAGGGATTTGATCAGCGCAGCCTTTGCGGCGTCGTCGGGGACGTCGCCGATCAGGGTGACGCTGTTTCCGCTGCGGCTGATTGAGAGCAACGACAGCGACAGGCTCGGAGCATTGGCGGCGTTCGTCGCACCGGCCGGCGCGGCCGTGAGCGTGGGCAGGTCGCCGGTCGGCCCGTTGACGCCCATCGGCCGCTCATATGCGCCGTATCCGACGATCGCCAGCAGAAACGGAATCGCAGCGAGCCCGATCAACCAGGCGCGCCCGAGCCGCTGACGGTGGTATCTCGGGGTGGGCTGAGCCTGGTCGCTTTGCCGGGCGGGCGCGAGCGCTTCGTCCACCCCCACATCTGGACCCACCGTCGCTCCTCACTCAAACCGCCGTTGTTCGCGCTTTCAGGCGATATGAGCCTACCGAGTCCGCATACGATACCGAGGGAACGTGGGGCAGACTGGTGCAATGGCCAACGGAAACAAACCGACGGACAGCGACGCCCTGGCACACATCCGTGACCTGGTCGCCCAGGAGAAGACCCTGCGTGAGCAGGTGCAGCAGGGTGAGATCTCCACCGACGAGGAACACGAGCGGTTGCGCCGCCTGGAGGTCGAACTCGATCAGTGTTGGGACCTGCTTCGGCAGCGCCGGGCCCTGCGCGAAACCGGTGGTGACCCGCGCGAAGCCGCGGTGCGACCGGCCGATGAGGTCGAAGGCTACATCGGATAGCCCGTTCAATGGCTGACGCCGATTTCGATGCAGTCATCATTGGCGGCGGCCATAACGGCCTGGTCGCCACCGCCTATCTGGCCCGGGCGGGCCTTCGGGTGAGACTGCTCGAACGCTTGCCGCACATCGGCGGTGCCACCATATCGGCGCAGGTCTTCGACGGTGTTGACGTCCGACTGTCGCGTTACTCGTATCTTGTGAGCCTGCTGCCGACGCGCATTCTCGAAGACCTCGGTGCGCGAGTGCGACTGGCCAGACGACCCTACTCGTCCTACACGCCGGACCCGGGAACGTCGGGACGCACCGGCCTGCTGGTCGGGCAGAACGGCAGCTTCGCGGCCATCGGAGCGGCCGAAGACGAGCGCCGCTTCGCCGCTTTCTACCGGCGTTGCGGGCAGGTCACCGGGCGTCTCTGGCCTACCTTGCTCGAACCATTGCGCACCCGGGAGCAGGCTCGCCAACTCGTGCTCGATGGCGGCTCCTCTGATGGCATGGCCGCATGGCATGCCATGGTCGAGGAGCCGATCGGACATGCCATCACCGACGCAGTGACCAGCGACGTGGTTCGCGGTGTCATGGCGACCGACGCGCTGGTCGGCACCTTCGCACGCCTGAACGACACGTCGCTGCTGCAGAACATCTGCTTCCTGTACCACGTGCTTGGCGGTGGGACCGGCGACTGGAATGTGCCGGTCGGCGGCATGGGCGCGGTGTCCTCGGCCCTAGCCGCCGCGGCGACTCGTCATGGAGCCGAAATAACAACGGCCGCTGATGTTTTCGCTCTGAATCCGGATGGTGAGGTGCGCTACCGCAGCGACGGGGGCGAGCAACGGGTCCGTGGCCGTTTTGTGCTGGCAGGCGTCGGGCCGGCGGTGCTGGCCGGCCTGCTGGGCGAGTCGGCGCCACCGGTGGCGCCGGGTCCGCAGGTCAAGGTCAACATGGTGCTCAGTCGGTTGCCGCGCCTGCGCGATCAGGACGTGAGCCCCGAAAAGGCTTTCGGCGGCACGTTTCACGTCAACGAGACATGGTCGCAACTCGATGCCGGATACCTGCGGGCCGCCGCCGGTCAGCTGCCGGATCCGTTGCCGTGTGAGGCGTACTGCCATTCCCTGACCGATCGCAGCATCGTCTCCCCCCACCTGCCCGGCGTCCAGACGATGACGGTATTTGGCTTCCAAGCCCCAGTCTCCGGATCTCCGGAGCCGGACCGACTGCGCGAGCAACTGACCGATGCCGTGCTGGCGTCGTTGAATTCCGTTCTGGCCGAACCGATTCAGGATGTGCTGCTGCCCGACGCGCATGGACGCCCCTGCCTGGAGACCACCACGACGCTGGATCTACAGGACCGGCTGGGAATGACCGCGGGCAATATCTTCCACGGCGCGCTGTCGTGGCCGTTTGCTGAGGACGACGATCCGCTGGACACGCCGGCGCGTCGGTGGGGCGTGGGCACAGCGCACGACCGGATCATGCTGTGCGGGTCCGGTGCCCGCCGCGGCGGGGCGGTCTCGGGCATCGGTGGGCACAACGCCGCCATGGCGGTGCTGGCCTCGCTTTAGCTGCGCGAGCAGACGCAAAATCGCCCTAGGAGCGCACGCTCCAGGGCGATTTTGCGTCTGCTCGCGCTACTAACTAGCGCCCGTCGATGCCGGCGTAGTCGCGCTCGGTGTAGCCGGTGTAGATCTGGCGCGGACGCCCGATCTTGCTGTCGCCCTCGTCGTGCATCTCGCGCCAGTGCGCGATCCAGCCCGGGAGCCGGCCCAGCGCGAACAACACGGTGAACATCCGGACCGGGAAGCCCAGGGCCCGGTAGATCAGGCCGGTGTAGAAATCGACGTTCGGGTAGAGCTTGCGCTCGATGAAGTAGTCGTCGGTGAGCGCCGCCTCTTCCAGCTGCTTGGCGATGTCCAGCAGCGGGTCGCCGCCGAGCTTGGCCAAGATCTTGTCCGCCTGCTCTTTGACGATCCGGGCCCGCGGGTCGTAGTTCTTGTAGACGCGGTGACCGAAGCCCATGAGCTTGACGCCGGCCTCACGATTCTTGACCTTGCGAACGAACTCGCCCACGTCGTCGCCGCTCTCGCGGATCTGCTCGAGCATCTCAAGCACGGCCTGGTTCGCGCCGCCGTGCAGCGGACCCCACAAGGCGTTGATCCCGCCGGAGATCGACGTGAACAGGTTGGCCTGGGAGGACCCGACCAGCCGCACGGTCGACGTCGAACAGTTCTGCTCGTGGTCAGCATGCAGGATCAGCAGCATGTCCAGGGCCCGAACCACCTCGGGGTCGGCCTGGTAGGGCTCGGCGGGCAGACCGAACGTCATGCGCAGGAAGTTCTCCACCAGGGTCAAAGAGTTGTCCGGGTAGAGGAACGGCTGGCCGACCGACTTCTTGTAGGCGTAGGCGGCGATGGTGGGCAGCTTGGCCAGCAGCCGGATGGTGGACAACTCGACCTGGGTGTTGTCGGTGGGGTCCAGCGAATCCGGGTAGTAGGCCGACAGCGCGTTGACCGTGCTGGACAACACCGGCATCGGGTGGGCGTTGCGCGGGAATCCGTCGAAGAACCGCTTGAGGTCCTCGTGCAGCATGGTGTGCAGCTGGATGCGCTGGGTGAATTCCGCCAGCTGATCGGTGGTGGGCAGCTCGCCGTAAATCAGCAGGTAGGAGACCTCGATGAACGTGGACTTCTCGGCCAGCTGATCGATCGGATATCCGCGGTAACGCAGGATGCCGGCGTCGCCGTCGATGTAAGTGATGGCGCTCTTGCACGAGGCCGTATTGACGAAGCCGTTGTCGAAGGTGGTGTGCCCGGTCTTCGACAGCAGCGGACCCAGCGCAATGCCGTCGGCACCTTCTGTTGCGTGGACGACCTTCAGGTCGATCTCGCCCCCCGGGTACTTCAGAGTTGCGGTGTCGTCGGTGTCGCCCACGAGAACCCCTTTGCGCTCAGGCTTGATATGGCTACCCGCCCCAGGACCGGCATCGGTGCACTAGGTGCGTATAGGTGAAGGTAGTCGTTATCTCGACGGCGTGCCTTCCCGGGGTCGGATCTGCACGCCGGCCGCCCGGCGGAGAACCTGAAACTCCGCGCAACGTGCTGGTTAACGCCCTATCCTTGGGCGGTGACCACGTGCGGGTCGTGCGGCAATGAGCTGCGTGAGCACGCCAAGTTCTGCGACCAGTGCGGCGCTCCCAGGATCTCTGCGGCCGATACCGCAAAGTACAAGCAGGTGACGGTGCTGTTCGCCGACGTGGTGCGTTCCATGGACATCGCGGCGGCGTTGGACATCGAGCGGCTGCGCGAGGTGATGACCGAGCTGGTGCAGCGCTCGGCCGCGGTAGTGCAGCGCTACGGCGGGACCGTCGAGTACACCGGCGACGGGGTGATGGCACTGTTCGGCGCGCCAGTGGCTTTAGAGGACCACGCCTACCGCGGATGCCTGGCGGCGCTGGCCATCCAGGAGGACGCCGCCGGGCTGGCGGCCGAAGTCGCCCGCCGCGACGCCGTGGCGCTGCAACTGCGAGTTGGCCTCAACTCCGGGCGGGTCATTGCAGGCGAGATCGCGTTGGGTTACGCCGCGACGGGAGAGACGGTCGGGCTGGCCCAACGCATGGAATCGGCCGCGCCGCCGGGCGGGGTGCTGCTCTCAGCGGCGACCGCACGGCTGGTCGAGCACGTCGTCGTGCTGGACGAGCCCGAATGGGTGCCGATCAAGGGGGCCGACCAACCGGTGCTCGCCCGCCGGCTGCTGTCGGTCCGCCGGCCAGACGGTATGGTGCCGCGCGCTGAGGCGAGTCTGGTGGGCCGGCGCTGGGAGATGGCGGCGCTGGACGCCACAGTCGACCGCGCGATCGGCGGCCGCGGCGGCGTCGTGACGGTGGTGGGACCGCCAGGCATCGGCAAGAGCCGGGTGGCTCGCGAGATCGCGGCGCGGGCCGCCTCACGCCGCGTAGAGGTGTACTGGACGTTCTGCGAATCGCACGCCCGCGACGTTTCCTTCGGCGTCGTGGCCAGGTTGCTGCGCGCCGCCAGCGGCGTCACGGGCCTCGACGGACCCGCCGCCCGCAGGCAGGTCCGGGACACCGTGCCTCCCGATGCCAACCCGCAAGACCTGCTGATGCTCGACGATCTGCTCGGCATCGCCGACCCGGACGTGCCGCTGCCCCAGATAGACCCGGAGGCCCGACGGCGCCGGTTGACTTCATTGATCAACAGCACAACGCTGGCACGCACCGATCCGGCGCTGTTCGTCGTCGAGGACGCGCACTGGATCGACGCGGTCAGCGAGTCGATGCTTGCCGACTTCCTCACCGTCATCGCCGGTACCCCGTCCGTGGTGTTGATCACCTACCGTCCGGAGTACCAGGGAGCGCTGACGCGGGTACTCGGAGCCCAGACGATAGCGCTTGCGCCGCTGGCTGATTCAGATACGGCGGCACTCCTCAGTGAGCTGCTCGGTTCCCATCCCTCGGTCGGCGACCTGGCACCGATCATCGCCGAGCGCGCCGCGGGCAACCCGTTCTTCACCGAGGAGATGGTGCGGGAACTGGTACAACGCGGGACGCTGACCGGCGAGCGCGGCAGCTACATCTGTTCTGCGGCAGTCGCCGAGCTGAGTGTGCCTGCCACGGTGCAGGCGGCGATCGCGGCACGCGTCGACCGACTCGATTCGGCCGCGCGGCGGACGTTGAGCGCCGCATCGGTGATCGGTGCCCGTTTCGACGCCGGGCTGCTCGCAAAGTTGGGCATCGAGCCGCAAGTCGAGGAACTGCTGCGTGCGGAACTGATCGACCAGGTGCGGATGGCACCGAGCGCCGAGTACGCGTTTCGACATCCGCTGATCCGCCAGGTGGCCTATGAATCGCAGTTGAAGGCCGACCGCGCCGAGTGGCACCGGCGACTGGCCACGGCCATCCAATCGGGTGGCCCGACATCGGCCGATTCCGATGCCGCGCTCATCGCCGAACACCTGGAGGCCGCCGGCGACCTGCCTGCGGCTTATGGCTGGCAGATGCGCGCGGGAACGTGGTCGGCGACCCGCGACGTCACCGCCGCCCGGGTCAGTTGGGAGCGGGCACGACGGATCGCCGACGCGCTGCCCGACGACGACCCCGACCGGCTGTCGATGCGCATCGCCCCCCGCACCATGTTGTGCGCGATCAGCTGGCAGGCGATACAGGAAACCCGCGGCCTGTTCGAGGAACTGCGGGAGTTGTGCACCGCGGCCGGCGACAAGGTGTCACTTGCTATCGGCATGACCGGGCTGGAAACCGAGCTCATGTTCGCCGCGCGGACGCGCGAGGGGTCGCGGCTGGCATCCGAGCAGATGGCACTGCTTTTCTCGATCGACGATCCCGCGCCGACCGTAGGTTTGGCGTTCATAGCGTTCAACAACTGGTTCGATGCCGGCGAATTCGGCGAGATCCTGCGGTGGTCGGACATCGTCATCGACCTGGCCGACGGCGACCCCGCCAAGGGGGCTGAGTTCGGTTTCGGATCGCCGCTGGCGGCAGCGCTGGCCTGGCGCGGCGTCGCGGGCTGGTGGGTGGGCCGTCCTGGCTGGCGTCAAGACGTAGATGCCGCCTACCTGGCCGGGCAGCGTGATCCGACATCTCAGGCGATGATCGCCTGCTGGACTTACGGGCTGGCTATCAGCTACGGAGTGCTCCGGGCCGATGACGCCACGCTGGACAAGCTCGAGCAGGCACTGCATACCGCCGAAGGATCGAGCAACGCGGCGCTCAGCATCGTCAAGTACGGACTGGCAGCTGCACTGCTGCGCCGAGACGCCGGCGCCGACCGCGAGCGCGGCCTGGAACTGATGATGCAGGTCCGCGACATCTGGCTGAACGAACCCATTCCCTTCCTGGTTCCGGTCGCCGAGCTGTGGGTCGCCCGGGTCAGATCCCGACGCGGCGAGCACGACGCCGCCATCCCGGTCATGCGCAGTGCGGTCGACGAGCTGTACCGAGCGGGTCGCCCCTTCTTCGGTGTTCTCGCCAGCGGCATGCTGGTGGAGACCCTGCTGGAGCGGGGCACCGAGGGCGACCTGGTCGAGGCGCAAGACGCCATGGAACGCTTGGCTCACCTTGGTGGACAACAGGATTGGGCGATGCGCGAGATCACGCTAGTGCGGCTGCGTGCTCTGATGGCCCGCACCCGCGGCGGCGACGACGTTTACCGGGATCTATCGGACCGTTATCGGGCCATGGCCGAAGCACTCGGATTCGAGGGACACGCCGGGTGGGCCGAGGCAATGATGGAGCACGCTGCCGATCGCCCGGCCCCGCACAAGTCAGGTAATTGACGCAATCTCCCCCAGGAACTTCTGGATACCGGGGATCAGAACCGGGCACGGGCTGCATTCGATGAAAGTCCGGTAACCGCGTTCGCACGACCACCGGACGGCTTCGTTGAACAGGCCGGCTTGTTGCAAGTTGGCGAACCAGTAATCGGCGTCGAGGATCGACGTGTCCAGTCCGGCGCCGGTGACCGAGGAGATGAACGGAACATCCGCGCATCGCGGCCGCATTCCGCCGAGCGAGACGCGCAACCGTTGGCGAAGCGTGTCCACCTCGGCACAGTGGGTGTCCGGAACCGCCCCGATCGCGTTGCCGCACAACGTCACCACTCGCGCGGCGTCTCGCAGCGACAAGGCACCGGAGACGTATGCCGCCGCGACTTCACCCAGGGCTAGGCCTATCACCGCATCCGGATGGATTCCCATCGCACGCCACTGCGCAGCAAGCGACACCGTCACCGCAAACAGCACCGATGGCGCGACGTCGGGGCGATCCGGCCTGGGGCACCCGGCGCCGCACAGCACCGTCCCGAGCAGCGGCCAATCGACGAACTCGGCGAAAGCGTCTTCACAAAGCCGCAACTGCGCCCGGAACGCATGCGCGCATTCGACGGCCGCGAGCGCACCGCCAGTCAGGCACGAACTCTGTCCGGGGAACACGAACACCGTCCCACCGGTCGCGATGGCCTTCGCGACAAGATCTTCGGTACGAACGCCCCTACGGGCGGCGAAGCTCGCAGCGATCACAGGACTCGGCCGACGGGTCACTCGGCCATCATGTGAAGGTCAGCGTCGAACTCAAGCAGTATTCCGCTACTCAAGTCGGCGATGCGACACCAGCGCGGCGAGTTCCTCGCGGGTGGTGGTGCCGGTTTTCGACATCGCCCGGTAGATGTGGCTTTCCACGGTGCGTACCGAAAGTGTCAGCCGGTCAGCGACCGCCCGGTTGGACAAACCCGCACCGATGAGCATGACGATCTCCCGCTCCCGATCGGTGAACGGCAGCGGTTCGCTTGCCTGGCGACGCGCTGGAGTCGACACCCCGCCGCACTGCTCTGCCAAGGCATCCGCCCTGGCCGCACAGCCCAGGGCCGAGCCCCGTAACCCCTGGTTGCGGTACGCGACGGCGGCATGGGCGGCCGCGTCGATCGCGGCAATGTGGTCACCGACCTGTTCGAACTCGTCTGAGGCCGCGGCGAGCCCACCGGCGTCGCCCGAATTGAGGGCGGCCGAGAAGCGCGCCGCGATGCCGACCCGCGGTCCCTCGACAACCGCTTCGAGCTCGTTCAACCTGGCTGCGCCGGATCGGTCCCCAAACTGGGCGGCGGTCTGCAGACACAGCACTTCCGCCCCGAATTGCCCTTTCGCCGAGGCCTTTTGGGCCGTAGCCAACGCGATCGAGATCGCCTCGGAGACGGCGCCCTGGACCGCAGCCACCCACGCCCGCGCCACACCGCGCTCGTAGTCCAGCGACCGGAAAGGGCGATGCTGTTTGTCCAACGCGGCGAGCTCGGCAGTCGCCTGCTCGAGGGATCCTCTGACGGCCAGGGCAGTGATCCGGCAGATGTCGTACCGGTATCCCCAGCCCAGTGCGTGCGTAGCTGTCAGTCCTACCACTGCACTTTCCAGCAACGGGCCCGCGGATTGCACATTCCCCGCTCCGAGTGCGGCCCTACCCCTGATTGCGGCACCCAGCAATTGAGCAGCCCCCGGCATGTCGGCCGCCCGACGGCTCACCCACTCGGCCACCTCGAGGGCCTCTGAAATTCGGCCCGCCCACAACAGCGCGCTCACGTGCGAATCCGCGATGTTGAACGCCATCTGCGGTGCGTCGAAAGAGCGTGCCGCACTGGCATATCCGGCCTCAGCGAGGGCTGAGGCTTCGCCGGCTCGTCCCGCATCCGCGGTTATTGTGGCCAGGACCCAGGCGATCTCAGCGCCGACGACCGCGGGTAGCTCGGTCAGTACCAGGCTCTTCGAGGCGCGCAGCGCGGCATCCGGTTCGTCGGTCGCAAACCAGTAGACCGTCAGAAAGGCATCGATATAGCTACGCACCTGCGGTGCTGCGGTCCGCGCCGCGTCGTCGATGATCGCCTTTGCGCGCGCGGGGTCACCGAGCGCCCACAGCACGTTGCTGGCCCGCAGGAACGCGAGTCGGGCGCGCTCTATGTCTGTCAGCAGGCTGACGTCCATACCGGCCAGCACCGCGTCGGCGTCGGCGCCCCGGCCCAACCAGGAAAGTGCATGCGCGCGAACGAAACTCGCGTCGGTACCCGCTCCGGCCCGGACCGCGGCGTCGCCAAGTCGATCCGCCAGCGGCAAATCCGCCAACCAGACAGCGCCATGCGCCGCGCTGACGAGGAGGTCCGGGTCGGGTGTGAGATCGGACTCCAGACTCAGGGTGGCGCGGCGCACCACGACCTGGATGTCGTCGCTGCGGTCGCACGTGGCGAGTTCAGCGGCAACGAGTCCGCGCAATCGCCTCAGCCGGGTCGACGGCGCGCGCCGTCGGCGCACCTCACCGTAAAGCGGGTGCGCCAAGCGCACCTGCACACCGCCGTCGGACGACTCGAGAGTGATAAGGGCACGCGTGTCGGCCTCCTCTATCGCTGCCGGGTCAGCGATGCGCCTCAGGTGCGACAGCTCGACGGGCTCCCCGACAGCGACCACGTCAACCACGTCGCTGACCGGCGCGGGCAGGGCTCCGATACGGCATTCGATCAACTCGACCAGTCCGGGCGGCATGACGGGATCGCCCAGCCAACGCCAGTAACCGTCCCGGCGGACGATTCGCCCATCTGCGACCTCCTGCTCGACGATGTTGCGCAGATACAGCAGGTTGCCGCGGGTGAGCCGCCAAAGTCGCTGAGTGGCAATCGGATCCATGGGCCCACTCAGAGTGGCTGAGAGCAGCGAGCCGGTTTCCTCGAGCGATAACGGCTGCAGGTCGATTCGTTCGAATTGGCCGATCCCCCAGATCTCCTGCACCGCAGGTGGAACGGGATCGCCTCCGCGAACGGTGAGCAACACCTTCGCGGCTCCCCGCTGCACGACCTGGTGGAGCACGAAAATCGAGAGCTCGTCCAGCAATTGGACGTCGTCGACGGCCAGCACCACCGGAACACCCTCGGGCGCCGCCGTCAGGGCTTCCATCACGGCGCGGGGCAACTGCACCACGTCGCTGACTCCTGGCTGCGCCCACTCGGTAAAGGCGCCCAACGGAATCGCCCGAGCCGCCGAGGTGCCGACGGCCCATCGGCCCTCGCAACCCCTGGAAACGGCTGCAGACAGCGCTTCGCGAGCGATCCGACTCTTACCGACCCCCGCTGGACCGCAGACGACGACGCCGGGGGTGTCCGAGGCCGCGAGGGCAGCTTTGATGATCCGCAGCTGCTCCAAGCGGCCGACCAGCGGCCACGACAAGCGCACGTCCGTAGCGTACGGGTAAGCACCGCGGATTCACCGGCTTATCGGGCCAACACCAGGCTCTGGTGAGTTCAGCATGCGGTCCTGAAGTTAAGTACCCGACTACCTAATCCCCAGCCGCCAGTTCACGTGAGGCTTGGCAGAACGCCCCGGCCGGTCCGGTGCGCCACGATGAGCAGTTGGGGGACAGGCATGTCTTACGTGACGGCAGCACCGGAGCTGATAACCGTGGCCGCAACGGATTTGGCCGCTATCGAGTCGACGCTCACCGCGGCCAACACAGCCGTGACGGCCCAGACTACGGCCGTCCTCGCCGCGGGAGCCGATGAGGTGTCGGCAGCCGTCGCCGCCTTGTTCTCCAACCACGGCCGGCAGTACCAGGCGCTGAGCGCCCAGGCGACGCGGTTCCACGATCAGTTCGTGCGCATCCTGGCAACCGGCGCCACCTCGTACGCCAGCGCGGAGGCCGCCGCCGCCCGGCCCCTGCAGAGCCTGCTCGACCTCGTCAACGCGCCTTTCGTGACCCTGACCGGGCGTCCGCTGATCGCCAGCGGAGCCAACGTCACCGCGCGGCCCGGACCCGCGGCAAGTGTGCAGGAACTGCTGGCCAACCTGGGCCTGGGCAACAAGGGGACCGCCAACGTCGGCAACGGCAATACTGGCAACGCCAACTTCGGCAGCGGCAACACCGGTGATTCGAACTTCGGCGGCGGCAACGCCGGCAACGCCAACATCGGCAGCGGCAACACCGGCAGCCGAAACCTCGGCTCCGGAAACATCGGAGACGGCAACTTCGGCTTCGGGAACGTCGGCACCAACCTTTACGGCCCGGGCGATAATAACGTGGGGCTGGGCAATACCGGTAACGACAACATCGGCCTGGGAAACAGCGGCAACGGAAACCGGGGCGGCGGAAACACCGGCAATTACAACAGCGGTGCCGGCAACACCGGCAACAACAACACCGGATTCGGCAATACCGGAAACAACAACATCGGGATCGGCCTCACCGGCAACAATCAGGTGGGCATCAACCTGGCAGGACTGCTGAACTCAGGCAGCGGCAACATCGGATTCGGAAACTCCGGTACCAATAACATCGGGCTCTTCAACTCCGGCAGCGGCAACATCGGGCTTTTCAACGCGGGCACTAACCTCGGACAACTGCCGGGCATCCACAACAACATCGGCATCGGAAATTCAGGCGCCGGCGGTTTCGGCCTCGGTAACACCGGGGCCCTGAACACCGGTATCGGGAACGCCGGCGTTGTCAACACCGGCTTCGGGAACTCCGGCAACTACAACACCGGTATCGGAAACGCCGGCACCGTCAACAGCGGCTTCTGGAACGCCGGTGACTACAACACGGGTAACGGGAATTCAGGCGACACGAACACCGGTCTGTGGAATTCGGGTAACGCCAACACTGGCATCGGATCCATCTTCGACACCGGTCTTTCCAGCTCGGGCTTCAACAACACGGGAACCAATGTGTCGGGCTTCAACAACACCGGCTCACAGATGTCGGGTCTGCTCAATACCGCCAAAGGCGGCGGCGTCGTGAATCACGGAATCTCGGGCATCTCGAATTTGGCCACCGGCGGGTCAGACATCAACGGCCGGATGTCGGGCTTCTTCAACACCGCCGTCACCGCGGCGATCGGGGGCCAACCGATCGGCAAGGTGAGCGGCTACGACTCGGGCTTTTTCAACTTCGGCACCGGAATCGCGGGCTTGTTCAGCCTCGGTGGCATGTGAGTTCAGCAATTCCGAGGAGGGATACGATTACCTGCCAAATGACGGTCGTGAGCATCGCATAGACCGCTATTTTGAGCTTGCGTAGTCGGCTACCTTTTGCCAAAGATTCGCGGAAAAATCTTCATGTCCGGCGGATGATTTCGGCGTCACCTTTGCCAGCTTCGAAGGGCTTACCGCTCAACGCTCCGGTTCGGCGCGCGATAACGGATGAACGCCGGAGCGACGAGCGCTGCGACAACGACACCCACGATCGCAAGCGTCCCACCGCCGGCCGCTGCGGCGGTGGTTCCGACGACCGCCGCCGCGGCCCCGTGCAGTGTGTCGGCCAGCCGAGGCCCTCCACCGACCACCACGGTGAACACTCCCTGCAGCCGTCCAACCAACTCGTCGGAGGCCGCCTCCTGCAGGATCGTCTGCCGGAACGCGGCCGACACCATGTCCGCCGCACCGCCCACTGCAAGGAAGGCGACCGCGGCCCACAGCATCGCGCCCGCGCGCCCGTGCGCAGTGCCGCACACCAACCCGAACCCCATCATGGCCAGGCCCCACACGACGATTGCGGCGACGATCGTCTGCCCCTGGCGCCTGATGGCGGGCAACCAGCCCGAGAACACACCGCCGGCCACCGCCCCGACGGATATCGCCGCAGCCAGCAACGCCATTGCCGACCCGCCCTCGATGGGACCGCCGAAGCTTTCGTGAGCGATCTGCGGGAACAGCGCACGCGGCATGCCGAAGATCATGGCTATCAGGTCGACGACGAATGACATCAGCACCACGGTGTTCCCCGCCAGATAGCGGAAGCCCTCGAGCACGGCGCCGATCCCCCAGCGCGCCTCGCCGGACGGCTCCAGCGACGGCATCGGCGACAGTCGGATCGTCGCCCAGATCGGCGCCAGGCAGGCCAGCGCGTCAACCAGGTAGAGCGTCGAGAGGTCTACCCAGTTCAACAGCAGACCCGCCAGCAGCGGACCCACGATCGCCCCGAACTGGCCGACCGTCATATTCAGGGCATTGGCCGCCGGCAGTTGCTCACCCGGCAGCATCCGCGGGATCGCGGCCGACCGGGCGGGTGAGTTGACAGCGAAGAATCCCTGCTGCAACGCCAGCAGACAAAGCACCACCCACACGTTGTGCAGGGCCAACGCGGCCTGCAACCACAACAACAGCGACCCCGCCGCGAGCCCGCACGCGGAGATGATCAGCAGCAGGCGCCGGTCCATCGCGTCTGACCAGGCACCGCCGAGCAGACCGAACACGATCAGGGGCACCAGCGCGAACAACCCGGCCGAGCCGACATACGCGGAGTTTCGCGTCAGCGCATAGATCTGTACCGGGACAGCGAAGACGGTCAGGTTGGCCCCGATGACGGTCGGAATACCGGCCACCCAGAGTCTGCGGAAATCAGTTGTGCGCAGGGGCGTGGTGTCCGCGAAGAGGGCCATCGTCGCCGAGCGTAGCCGGAACCCATCACGCATAAACGTGCCGCGAGCGTGACGTCAGGGTGGGTTTCGGCGCCTCAGACTCAAGTGGTCGCTGCAACACCTGATCGGTTTAGGGGTGTTGTCTGGTGTCGTTGGCAGGTTTGAGTAGCAAACAGGCGGAGTTGGATGCGGCGCGGGCCGTGTTCTTGGAGGGTGTCAGGTCGGGTTTGTCGCGAACGGCGGCGGCAACGGTGGCTGGGGTGTCGCACACTACGGGCAACAAATGGGCTCGGGCCGCGGGGTATCCGCCGGTGGCCCGACATCATGGGATTCGGTACGCGGCTGCTGTCCGGGAAGCGTTTTGGGCAGCGATGTATTCGGGCGATTCCCCCGAGCAGGCCGCGGTGCACGCCGGCGTGTCGCTCACCCGGGCCCGTATCTGGGTCAAACAGGCTGGTTATGTGCCCAGAACCCGACCCTGCGCCGAAGCTGAGATCGATGCGGCGCGTCGACCGCGCGCGCCGTTGACGTTCATCGAACGGTGCCGACTTGAGGAGTTGCTCGAATCTGGCTGCGCCCCGCGGGACGCGGCGCAGCGGCTGGGCCGCCATCGTGACACCATCGAGCGCGAGGTGGTCAAGGGGATGACCGGTTCGGGGTATCGGGCCAGGGTCGGCCAGGACGTGGCTGAGGCCAACCGCAAGCGCCCCAAACTGCGTCACCTTGAGTCCAGGCCTGCACTGTTGGCCGAGGTGGTGGCACGGTTGGAGAAGAACCATAGCCCCGAGCAGATCGCGGGCCGGCTACGCGAAGATTACCCCGACGATCCGGAGATGTGGGTGTCACACGAGACGATCTATCAGGCGATGTATGTCCAGCCGCGCGGGGAGCTGGCCCGGCTGGTCAAGACCGCGTTGCGTACCGGCAGGACTCGGCGAAAGCCACAGGGCCGCAGCGAAACTGGCGTAGGCAAGCTCAAGGGGATGATCAACATCAGCGAGCGTCCCGCCGAAGCCGATGACCGCGCGATCCCTGGACATTGGGAAGGGGATTTGATCCTGGGCAGCACCGCCTCGGGCTCAGCGATCGGCACCCTGGTCGAGCGCACCACGGGATTCGTGGTGCTGCTCAGGCTGCCCGGTGACCACACGGCGGCCACCCTGGCCGAGGCGATGACCGCCAAGATTCCCGAAATCCCGGAGGTCCTGCGTCGCTCGCTGACCTGGGACCAAGGCAGCGAGATGGCCCTGCACACCCAGATCACCGAGGCCACCGGCCTGCCGATCTACTTCTGCGACCCACACACCCCTTGGCAACGCGGCACCAACGAAAACACCAACGGCCTGCTACGCCAGTACTTCCCCAAAGGCACCGACCTGTCGTTCTACGGCCCCGGCTGGCTCGACGAGGTCGCCGCGGAACTCAACGCACGACCCCGCAAACGCTTCGGCTGGCGCACACCCGCCGAAGAACTCGACCGACTACTCTCAGACCCGTCCACATTCGTTGCAGCCACCGCCTGAATCCAAGCGCCGAATCACGCCCTGACGTCACACTGGGCGAGATGACCGCTAGGGCTGCAGCCGTTCGACCTGACCGTCGATCACCCGAATCCGGTTGTGCAGCCGGTTTTCCCGCCCCTGCCAGAACTCCACGACCTCCGGGGCGATCAGGTAGCCGCCCCAGTTCGGGGGCACCGGGATCTGTTCGGTGTCGGCGAAGCGCTCGGTCACCTCGGCGAGTTGGTTGAGCAATGCCGCGCGCGAATCGATCGGCTGCGACTGGCGCGAAGCCCACGCTCCCAGCTGCGAGCCGCGCGGCCGCTTGGACCAGTAGTCCTCGGTGTCCTGCGGGCCGACCTTGCTCACCGCGCCACGGAGGTGGATCTGCCGGCCTAAGAGGTACCAGGGGAACGTCGCCGACGCGTACGGCGTCGCCGCCAGATCCAGCCCTTTGGCCGAGTCATAGTTGGTGAAGAACGTGATCCCCGCCTCATCGGCGCTCTTGCACAATACGGTGCGGCTGACGGGCCTGCCGTCGGCGACGGTCGCCACCACCATGGCGTTCGGCTCGGCGATGCCGGCTTGCGCAGCGTCGTCAATCCATTTGTGGAACAACGCAAGCCATCCGTCGGCGAGCCAGTCCGCATCAAGGTCCGGACTGCCGTCCTTTTCGACGGAGCCGTACTCCACCCGCATCCCGGCCAGGTGCTGCCCATCAGGTTCGGTCACCGCCCCAAGGCTACTCGGCGGCAGTTACCGGCCGGTAGTAAGCGGTGCGGGCGCAGGTGCAAGAATTTGCCCATGACTGTGGTTCCGGAGGATTTTGTCCCAGGCCTGGAAGGCGTCGTAGCCTTCACCACCGAAATCGCCGAACCCGACAAAGACGGCGGCGCGTTGCGCTACCGCGGCGTCGACATTCAGGATCTGGTGAGCCAGCGGGTCACGTTCGGAGACGTCTGGGCGCTGTTGGTCGACGGTGAGTTCGGTCGCGGGTTGCCGCCGGCCGAGCCGTTCCCATTGCCGATCCACACCGGTGACGTGCGGGTCGACGTGCAGGCCGGCCTCGCGATGCTGGCCCCGATCTGGGGGTACCAGCCGCTCCTGGACACCGAAGAATCGGTCGCGCGCGACCAGCTGGCCCGTGCCTCGGTCATGGCACTGTCCTATGTCGCGCAGTCGGCGCGCGGCATCTACCAGCCAGCCGTACCACAACGCGTGATCGACGAATGTTCCACCGTCACAGCACGTTTCATGACCCGCTGGCAGGGCGAGCCGGACCCCAGACACATCGAGGCGATCGACGCTTACTGGGTCTCGGCCGCCGAACACGGCCTGAACGCATCGACCTTCACCGCCCGGGTGATCGCTTCGACCGGCGCGGATGTGGCTGCGGCGCTGTCTGGCGCGATCGGGGCAATGAGCGGTCCCCTGCACGGCGGGGCGCCGGCCCGCGTACTGCCGATGATCGAAGAGGTGGAACGCACCGACGACGCCCGCGGTCTGGTCAAGGGCATCCTGGACCGCCGCGAGAAGTTGATGGGTTTCGGACACCGGGTCTATCGCGCCGAAGACCCGCGGGCGCGGGTGCTGCGGGCGACCGCCGAACGGCTGAAAGCACCTCGCTACGAGGTTGCCGTCGCGCTCGAGCAGGCGGCGCTGGCCGAGCTGCGGGAGCGCCGGCCGGACCGGGCGATCGAGACCAATGTTGAGTTCTGGGCAGCGGTCATCCTTGACTTCGCCGAAGTTCCGGCCAACATGATGCCGGCGATGTTCACCTGCGGCCGCACCGCCGGCTGGTGTGCCCACATCCTCGAACAGAAGCGGCTGGGCAAATTGGTGCGCCCGTCGGCGATCTACGTAGGGCCGGGGCCGCGCAGCCCGGAATCGGTCACAGGCTGGGACCGAGTTCTCACCAACGCTTAGCGAGGCCGCCGATTACGAGGCCACCGTCGCCGCGGCGGTCACCGGCTTCTTATACGTACCAAAAAGCTTGTCGCCGTAGCTCATAACGACCGACAGATTAGTGGGTCGCTTTTCGGAGTGATGCAGCTCGTGCCCCGACGCCGCGGGCAACAGCCAACGGGGATAGAACATCATGTCGTAACCGCTGTGCGTGATCACCATGGCGGTGGTGTTTGCCACCGCATATGCGACCACGATCATCGGATGCGCCCCGAACACCAACGGCGGCACATAGAGGCAGAGCATCACCATCAGGCCCTCGACCGGATGCACCACGAAGTTGGTCCAGATGGTCAGCGGCGATTGCACCCGGTGGTGCAGGAAGTGCACCTTCTGAAATACGAAACGGTTGCCATGCTCAAGCCGATGCCACCAATAGGTCAGGAACTCTCCGATCACCATGAAGCACCCGAGCTGAGTGACGAACGCTACCAACGTCGGTGCTGCGGTGGGAACATCGGCTACCCAGGGATGAAATATCCGATGCAGGACGAAGAACGCCACCGCTGCGCCCACGTAAGTGGACATGATCCGCAACCCCAGCTTGGTAGCCGCTCTGGCCGAGATCCTCTGGTAGACAACGACGTCGAAGATCGAGTAGACGACACCGGTCACCAGCACGACCGCGACGACAACCGGCAGGAAATACAATGGAAACTCGAAGAACCCCACGCCCAGATGCTGCAACATCCAGTCCCAAATAGGCTGCAATGCGGTGTGATTCATGGTGTCGCTCCTATTCGTGCGAGGTGTCGGTCAGCAGCCGCCGGGCGGCGAGTCGCAGTTCGGTGATGCACTGCTCGACGGTGATATCACCGACCCCGAGCAGCGCCAGATCGGCGAAGAACACCCGCCCGAGCACCGTCATCGCCGGGTCGAGCGACAGCGACTCCGGCACGTTTTCGACGGCCCCGCCCAACAGGTCCAGGAACATGCGGCGAACGCCGAGACGGAACTCGTCGGCGACCGGACCCTGGGCCAGCACCGAGGCCATGGTGGCCCGCACCATCGGCAGGTCCGATGCCGCTTCCCGGACCACCTGTTCGATCGCGACGTCGACGGCGTCGGCCGGCACTACAGCCGCGGCGGCAATGGCATGCGGAATGCGTTGCGCCACATCATGACCCCAGGCCAGCGCGGCCTCGCACACCACGTGCTCCTTGGACGCGAAGTAGCGGTAGGTGGTCGCCCTGGAAACTCCGGCGGTGGTGGCGATCTGCTCCATACCCACGGCTTCGTGACCGTGCTCGCGAATCAATTGGCGGGCGGCCGCGAGCAATCGCTCACGCACGTCACGCTGACGCGCGTCCATCGTGCGGTGAATCGTCAAGGTCGTTGGGTCCACCCGATCATCCTTTGCCGCCGGCCGTGCTGAGACAGTTGCTGCTACAGATGTCTCACTTTCAAATGAGACGACTGTATCAGCAGCCGTGTCGGCGGACAAGGGCGCCGATCGAGCGTCGGCGAGGTCAGATCGTCGTTCGGTTATGGGAGGAACCGCGGATGACCGAGGTGATGGCGCGCCCGAAACGGCGTTCCACAGAGCTGATGAGCTTCATTACCTGGTCTTGATCGGTGCTGTCAGCCGCGACCGCGAACACCCGCGAGGCGGGGTAGCCGTGCACGACGCGGGTCAACTGGCCGACGTGCCGCCCGGAAACCGCGACGGAGTAGCCGGTCGCCAGCAAGGCCCGTGCGGCAAAGTAACCGGCGTCCGACCCCGCGTCCATGACCAGGAAAAGCTTCGGCAGATCCGCGGGCGGCGTCCCCATCAGGGCAGGGGCGGTGCGTGACATGACACTCAACCTAAAGATTGTGGCGGCCGCCCAGAATCCACCGATCGGACAGTTGAGGATGAAATCGGGCGTCAGCCGATCGGGGGCGCGCGGCCTCCTCCGATCGGCGCCGGCCGGTCCTGTCGGGGCCTCCGGTTACGGTTCGCGATGAGATCTGCCGACCGGGCCGGTCAGTATGTGTGAGCCCGGGCGGGCGATACCACCAACCCTAAGGAGTGACCCATGGCCATCAAGGTTGAACCAGCAGTGACGCCGCATCTTGTCGTCGACGACGCCGCTGGCGCGATCGACTTCTACGTCAAGGCATTCGACGCTGTCGAACTGGCCCGCATCCCCGGCCCGGACGGCCGGCTTATTCACGCCGCGGTGCAGATCAACGGGTCGACGGTGATGCTCAACGACGACTTTCCAGAGATGTGCAATGACCAGTCGATGACTCCGAAATCGTTGGGCGGTACGCCCGTGACCATCCACCTCACGGTCACCGACGTTGAGACCAAGTTCCAGCGGGCGCTCGACGCCGGCGCCACCGTGGTGATGCCATTGGAGGACCAGTTCTGGGGCGACCGCTATGGCGTCGTCGCCGACCCCTTCGGGCACAACTGGTCGCTGGGCCAACCGGTCCGCGAGGTCAGCCCGGAGGAGATCAAGGAGATGATGTCGGCTCCCGCCGGCGGCTAAAGCGAGTCCCGCAACCGGGCCAGCAGGCGCCGTCCCCGGGACGGCTCCTGCGGCGCGGTGGCCGCGGCGGCGAGCATATCGGCGACGTCGGTGAACTTGCTGCGCGGACGACCGTGAGCACTGCCGCGCGCCACCTCGGCCGCATCGATCGCGCGCCAACCCGCGGAGTCGACGACGTCGGGCTGGCGCGCGGCAACCAGCCCGGTCAGCACCGAGGGGCCGGCCGCCGGGTCGGTCAGTTTTCCGGCGTTGAAGTCGGCCACCAGTGCCTGCACGGTTTGTAGCGAGCACGACTTGTTGGTGCCGATGAAGCCGGTGGGCCCGCGCTTGATCCAGCCCGCGACATAGGCGCCGGTGACCGGCAGGCCGGACTTCGGGTCGACGACCCGCCCGCCGTCGTTGGGCACGACGGCCGCTGAGGCGTCGAACGGCAGATCGCGAATCTCTTTGCCACGGTATCCAATTGACGTAAGAACCAGGCCCGCGTCGAGTCGGTGGGGTGCGCCGGTCGCGGTGACCGAGAATTCGACCCCGGCGGCCCGTTGCGTTCCGGGGATGCGTTGTGGCGTCAGCCCGTAAGCCAGCCGGATACGCGGGCGCGACGCCGATTCCGAACCATCACCCAGGGTGCTCAGGATCTCTAGCTTGTGCCGGGTCAACGGATCCGAGACCGAGTCCAGATCCGCACGTACCCAGCGCTGGTCCTCGGGATCGAGCACGACCTCACAGGCGCCCGTGAGCCCGATCAACTCGGGCAGGGTGAAGGCCGAGTCCGCCGGTCCGCGACGGGCGGCGATCACCACCTCGCGGACAGCCGACTTGCGGAATGCCTTCAGAGCATGGTCCGCGATGTCGGTCTGGGCCAATTCGTCCGGGTTGGCGGTGAGCACCCGCGCCACGTCGAGCGCGACATTGCCGTTACCGATTATCACGACCCGCTCATGACTGAGATCGATTGGGAGATCGGCATATTGGGGATGGCCATTGATCCACGCCACCAATTCGGTGGCCGTGCCGGTACCCGGCAGCCCCATTCCGTCGATATTGAGCCGACGGTCATCGGGTGCGCCGACCGCATAGAGCACCGCGTGGTGGTGCTCCAGCAATTCGGCGTGGCTGACATGCCGGCCGACCTCGACGTTGAGATAGAACCGGAAACCGCGGTGCTCGGCAACCCGATCGAACAACCGGGTGACCTTCTTGGTGTGCTGGTGATCGGGCGCCACCCCGGCACGCACCAGACCATAAGGCGTGGGCAACTTTTCGAAGACGTTTACCCGTACGCCCTGCTGCACCAGGAGTTCGTCCGCTGCATACATCGCCGCGGGGCCCGATCCCACGATGGCGACCGTCAGTGGCCGGCGGCGGGTACGCACCCGCGCGGCCGGGATCACCGGCGCCAGCTTCGACGTCGGCGGCAACTTCACGTCGGCGGCTCGTTCCGGGTAGAACGACGCGTTGATCTCGACGAACGGCAATTGGCCGGCATCCAGCTTGCTGTCCGGGACGATTGCGCCGACCGGGCAGGCACTGACGCAGGCACCACAGTCCACACAGGCCACCGGGTCGATGTAGAGCATCTCCGATGTCGCATAGCCCGGCTCGTCGGGCGACGGGTGGATGCAATTGACCGGACACGCGAAGACGCAGGACCCGTCATTGCAGCACGACTGAGTAATAACGTGCGGCATAAGGCAACTCGCAGACTGGTCAGGCAGCCGGCGCCGTGGTCAGGTGCTGGCGCTGCGGCTCACTGCGGTAGCGCGACGGCTTGCCGTTGATTCTGCAGATCCGCCACATCAGCCGGGCGGAGCGGTTTTCCATCAGCCCGGTGTCGTAGGCCAGCATTCGAACGTCGGCGAACATGTCGCGCAACCACTTTCGCGACTCAGGCGAGCGGAAGAACAGCTCCTTCTTCACCGAACGCGGGATGTCGAACTCCTGCCAGAAAGCCTTCGGCGGGATCAGGATCGCGTTACACAACGTCCGCATGGTCAGCGGGAAGAACAACGAGGTCCAGAAGCGTTGGCGGCGGTTGAGATTCGGCAGACGCCGGCGCAGGAACTCGTGAGCGAACGAGATGTGGCGGGCTTCCTCGGCCACGTGAATGGCCATCACCCGTTCCATGACCGGGTGCAGCGCCTTGCCCTCCCGCAGCACCTGCTTCTGGGTGTGGTCGATCGGCTCCTCGCCGGCCAGCACCCCGATGAAGAACGCCACCGGCAGCGGACCGGCCACCAGTGGGACCAGCGGGGAGATCCAGCGCAGCCGCCGTGGCATCCCCGGGACGTCGGCGCCCACCCGGTTCACCATCTCCTGGAACATCATGGTGTGGTTGCACTCTTCGACCGACTCGTGCAGGCAGTAGCGGTATTCAGGCGATCCGTTGGGCACCCAGAAGGTGTAGTTCATCAGCCCGCGGATCAGGATGGACTCGAAGTGCAGGCCCACCTTGGCGACATTGGCCTGGCGCCACATGCCGATCTTGATCTGCTTCTCCTCAGGCTGCGCCTGATACCACGGGTGCCGGCCCAACGGGTCGGTCGTCGGGAGGATCCACCGGGGATCATTGTCGGTGACGGCGAACTCCGGTGACTCCCAATCGATATCGGTGTACGGGTTGAAATTGCGCCGCACAGACCCCTCGGACAGTGTGGCGAGCATTTCCACGTACTCCGCGTCGTCCCGCACCTCCATGTTGCGGCGCCAACGTCGAACCATGCGCGTCCTGGCAGTCGTAGCAACCATCAGAAGCCTCCCCAGCGAGGTTGAGATCCGGACGAATAAAGAACACGGTACCGCCGGTACTGGGAATTCTCCAGGGCGGTTCCGGAGGCTGTGACCCAAGCCGCGTCGTACCTCGAGTGTGTCCTGGCTCACATGCCGGATCGCGACCAGGCGTTATGCCGACCGCTTGGTTTTCGGTCCCCGGCCGCTCACTACCCTGTTCACCATGGCTGACCAGCTCACGACTTCCCTCGAGATACCCGCCGACCTCAAACCGCGCGACGGCCGCTTCGGCTGTGGCCCGTCGAAGGTACGGCCCGAGCAGCTACAGGCGCTGAGCACCACCGCCGCGGCGCTGTTCGGCACCTCGCACCGCCAGGCGCCGGTGAAGAATCTGGTGGGACGGGTGCGTTCGGGCCTGTCGGACCTGTTTTCGCTGCCGGACGGATACGAAGTCATTCTGGGCAACGGCGGCGCCACGGCGTTCTGGGATGCCGCGGCGTTCGGCTTGATCGACAAGCGGTCGCTGCACCTGACCTACGGCGAATTCAGCTCGAAGTTCGCTTCCTGCGTCGCCAAGAACCCGTTTGTCGGCGACCCGATCATCATCAAAGCCGACGCCGGTTCCGCGCCCGAGCCTCAGTCCGACCCCTCGGTCGATGTGATCGGCTGGGCCCACAACGAGACCTCGACCGGTGTCGCGGTGCCGGTGCGGCGACCCGCCGACTCCGGGGACGCCCTCGTCCTCATCGACGCCACCTCGGGGGCCGGCGGTCTGCCCGTCGACATCAACGACGTCGACGCCTACTACTTCGCGCCGCAGAAAAACTTTGCCAGCGACGGCGGCCTGTGGCTGGCGGTCATGAGCCCGGCCGCCCTGGCCCGCGTCGAGGCGATCGCCGGCTCGGGTCGCTGGGTCCCCGACTTCCTGTCGCTACCCGTCGCCGTGGAGAACAGTCTCAAGAACCAGACCTACAACACCCCGGCAATCGCCACGCTGGTGCTGCTGGCCGAGCAGCTCGACTGGCTGCTGGGCAACGGCGGCCTCGATTGGGCGGTCAAGCGCACCGCGGATTCGTCGCAGCGGTTGTACTCGTGGGCCGAAGATCGCGCTTACACCACCCCGTTCGTCGCCGACCCGGCCCTGCGCTCGCAGGTGGTGGGCACCATCGACTTCGTGGACGACGTAGATGCGGCAGCGGTGGCCAAGACGCTACGGGCCAACGGGATCGTTGACACCGAGCCCTACCGCAAACTCGGCCGCAACCAGCTGCGGATCGCGATGTTCCCGGCCGTGGACCCCGACGACATCAGCGCTCTTATCAATTGCATCGACTGGGTGGTCGAGCGGCTCTGACAACCGCCCAGCGTGTCAGTACCCGGTTACCGGAGTTCGCTGCACTAGAGTTCGCACGTAACGATTCCGTCGCTGACGTGCACGGAGTCTGCGAGGAGAAGCCATGCGGGAACTCAAAGTGGTTGGGCTTGACCCCGACGGCAAATTCGTCCTCTGCGAGGGCGCCAGTTCGGCCGAGAAGTTCCGACTGCCGGCCGATGAGCGTCTGCGAGCCGTGCTCGACGGGGAGCCGATTCCACCCGAGCAGCCGGCGCTCGACATCGTCGTCACGAACATGTTGAGCCCCAAGGAGATTCAGGCCCGGATCCGCGCCGGTGCGTCCGTCGAGCAGGTCGCCGCTGCGTCCGGATCCGACGTGGCACGGATCCAGCGGTTCGCCAATCCGGTGTTGCTGGAGCGCTTCCGCGCCGCAGAGCTGGCGACTGCCGCGCACCCGGTCCTGGCCGACGGACCTGCGGTGCTGAGTCTGTTGGAGACTGTCACGGCGGCGTTGGTGGGACGGGGCCTGAGCCCGGAGAAACTCACCTGGGACGCCTGGCGCAACGAAGACAGCCGCTGGACCGTACAACTCGGCTGGCAGGCCGGCCGCTCGGACAACGTCGCCCATTTCCGCTTCACGCCCGGAGCGCACGGCGGCACCGTCACCGCTATCGACGACGCGGCCAGCGAGCTCATCGACCCCGAGTTCAAGCCCCGCCAGCTTGCCCCGGTGGCGCGCTTGGCGTTCGAGGCCGCCGCAGAACCGGCCCAAGCCCCACCGCCCGCGCAACCGAGCGCCCCGGACACGCCGGCCGAGCAGCCGGCCGGCAGCAGGCGCGGCAAGCCGGCCATCCCCGCCTGGGAGGACGTCCTCCTCGGGGTGCGCTCAAGCGGCCAACGCTGAGTCGAACGCAAGCCGGCGCAGCATCACGGTCGTCAACCAGGCGCCTAACTGGCACCCATCAGCGTCACGGCCAGCAGTGACACCCACGCCCCAGCCACCCCGATCGCCGCCCCGAGCACGAACCACCGCAACACCAGGGTGCGTCGCCAGCCCCACAGCGTTGGTGCAAGTCCGCCGACCGCCACCACATTGAGGCCCACGGCCAACAGCGGATGCACCCGGATCAGCCCGAGGCTGAGCACTACGATCGCGGCACCGGTGACGGCGGCGACGAAACCGGCCACCGCCAAACCCGTTGCCCAGGGCACGGACTCATCGTTCACGTCGCGAGCCTAGCCCGAGCACACCCGCTCGTAGAACGCCACCGCGGCCGCCGTCGCCACGTTGAGCGAGTCGGTGCCACGCGACATCGGGATCCGCACCCGCACGTCGCTGATCCGCAGCGCGGCCGCCGTCAGTCCGGGCCCTTCAGCGCCGACGAGCACCGCGACCCGTTCCTGACGCACCGTCGACATCGCCTCCCGCAGGTCGCGTGCGTCGCCGTGTGGCGTCATCGCCAACAGCCGGAAGCCGCGCTCGCGGAGTCGCACCAGGTCGGCCGGCCAGTCGCTGGCCCGCGCATAGGGCACCAGCAGCGCGTGGCCCATGGAAACCCGGACCGCGCGACGGTAGAGCGGGTCGGCGCAGCCGCTGCCGAAAACCACTGCGTCCACCCCCAGGCCCGCCGCGTTGCGGAAGATGGAACCGAGGTTCTCGTGGTCGTTGACCCCTTCGAGCACCGCCACGGTGCGCGCGCCGTGGACCACCTGGGCGACGCTCGGCTCGGCCACCCGGCTGGCGCTGGCCAGCACCCCACGGTTGAGATGGAACCCCACCGCCTGCGCCATCACATCGGCGGAGGTCCGGTAGTACGGCGCCGTGGTGGCTGTCAGGTCGTCTCTCAGCTCAGCCAGCCTGCGGTCGGTACCCAGCAACGCGCGCGGGGCGAACCGCGAAGCCAGCATGCGTTGCACCACCAGGACACCCTCGGCGATCACCAGACCCTTGCCGGTGGGCAGGTCGGGACGGCGGTCAACGCTGTTCAGGTCGCGGAAATCGTCCAGGCGCGGGTCGTCGGGATCGGTGACGTCCTGAACATCGATGTCCGGCGCGGTCACGGGCTTTCGTCGACCAGAGCCGAGATCAGGTCGGACGCGTTGCGCAGGATGTCGAGCTGGGCATCGTCCAAAGTCGCAAGCCGCTCGGCCAGCCACTCCTGACGGGCCTGACGGGCCGCTCTGACCAATTCGGCGCCGGCCGCGGAGACCGAAACCAGCACCTGCCGGCCGTCGACGGGATGCGGGGCGCGGTCGACCAGCCCCTCGTCGGCCAGGGACGCGATCACCCGGGTCATCGACGGCGGCCGGACCCGTTCCCGGATCGCCAGCGCGCCGGGCGTCATCGCACCCTCGTTGGCCAGCGTCGTCAGTGCCGAAAGCTGGGTCAGCGATACCGGTGACGAAGCGTTCCGAAACCGGAGTTGGCGAGCCAGCCGCATGACTGCCAACGACAAGTCTGCTGCCAACCGCGCATCGCTGTCAGGCACAGCGCGAGGTTACAACCAAACGCCAGGGACGGGAATCAGAAACGGCGAACCACACGCCGCCGTCTCACCACGGCGATCGCCACCGGGATCGTCGGCGGTATGTTGAGACGCGAAATGACTGACCAGCCTGCACCCGAACCACCGCCGCTGCCACCGGCACTGCTTGCGGTATGGCCGATCATCCTGGTCGGTGCGTTGGGCTGGCTGGTCGCCGTGGCCGTCGCGTTCCTCGTACCCGGTCTCGAGACGTGGCGCCCGGTGGCTATCGCCGGCCTCGGGGTGGGGGTGCTGGGAACCAGCATCTTCGGGTGGCAACTTGCCGCCGCCCGCCGCGGCGCCAGAGGTGCGCAGGCCGGTCTGGAAACCCTGCTCGATCATCGATAACTCTAGGAGGACGCATGGCCGCCCCGCTGCTGCAGGCTTCGATCGACATCGACGCGCCGCCCGCCAAAGTGTGGGAGTTGATCTCTGACTTCCGGCGCATGCCGCAGTGGAGTCCCCAGTGCCGGTGGATGCGGCAGTTCGGACCGCTGCGCAACGGGACCCGCACGCTGAATCTCAACCGGCGCAACCGCCTGTTCTGGCCGACGACGTCCACGGTCGTGGAGGTCGTTCCGGAGAAGAAGTTGGCATTCCGGGTCGACACCAATCGCACCGTATGGAGCTACGAGCTCGAACCCCAAGGGGCGGGCACTCGCGTAACGGAGAGCCGCCACGCCGAAAACGGCACCAGCGCGGTGTCCAACCTGACGGTGAATGCACTGCTGGGTGGAACCGACAGCTTCGAGCGGGAGTTGGTCGAGGGCATGAACGCATCGCTGGAACGGATCAAGGCCGCCGCCGAGGGCCGCTGAGGCGCCGGCCGCGGCGGCCAGCACCGCGGCTTAGCGGTCAAAGCTGTTGAGCCGCAGCGTATTACAAGATCGATCGGGCGGCGTTAGCCGGACTCCGGACCGTGGCTGGGCGCGTCGGGCACCTGCGGTTGCACAGGCTCCGTGAGGTCTGTCGGTCCCGCTGTCTCAGCCAGTGCGGAGGGCTCCTGCTCCGTCGGCTCAGGGGTCTCGGCGGGCGCGTCAGTCTCAACCGGCGCGTCAGTCTCAACCGGCGCGTCAGTCTCAACCAGCGCGTCGGGCGCGTCAGCCGCGGCATCCAGAGCTTCGACGACCTCGACAGGCGGCTTCGCTGCCACGTCGAGCACCCCGTCGTCGTACGGTTCGTACATCGGCGAACCGGTACCCGCCGGGGCGGGAGTATCGGAATGCGCGCCGCACCCGTAGAACTTGTCGACGACGTGACCGTCGGCGGACAGTTCATTGCCGCAGACCCCGAACATCTCCCCGAGCGATCCGGCGAGCGGCAGGAAGAATCCGCAGTCACGGCACACGCGCTTGGTCGCGCGCGACATCGCCGAGTCGGGTCCGTAGTCGCCTTCATGCCAGCGCTCCGCGGCGTCGGCGCGGCCCCAGGGGCTCATCACCCAGCGCCGGCCCAGGCCGAGTTCGACGGCGACCTCATCGATGGAGGGATCCCCGCTCGCGCTGTATCCGGGGACCAGCCGCGGGTCGTCCTTCACCGGCGCCAACAGGTCCCCGGGGCCCAAGTCTCCCGGCCGCACCCGCTGGTCCCACGGAACCCAGTCCGGCGCGAGCAGCGCGGTCGGACCGGGGATCAGCACCACCTCGCTGATCGTGGCGTGGTCGGCACCGGGGTAGCCGGCGACGACGACGGCCCACTGCCAGCCCTGATATCCCGGCACGTGGGCCAGGAACCGGTGGGTGGCGGCGTTCGGGTCCTCGTAGCTGACACCCAGGTAATCGCCGACGGCGTCAGCCCCGCTGAACTCGGCCACCGCTTCCCTGGCCTGCTCAGCCGCACCCGTGAGCACCCCCGCGAGCTCGTCGGGCCACTCAGCCACGGTCGCTACGGAGGACTCCTGCATGGGTCCGGTCACAGTGTCACCTTAATGTCACCTTGTCGATGGCGTTCTTTCGTGCGCCCCCATACTGCCGGAAGACACGATGACCGAGCCACACCGGTTTACTCCGCGGCGACTCGGCATAGGACAGAATTGAATGGTGTCCGGACGGCGAGGTGATGATGCGGGCCGGATGGCCCCACCCCCGGGCCGCCGGACCCGATCGCCCAACCAGCATCCGGGCATGGCCAACTATCCGGCAGATGACGCCGACTATCGCCGGTCGCGCCGGCCGCCACCACCGCCGAGCGCCAACCGTTACCTGCCGCCGCTGGACCACGAGCCGCCCCGGGCGCGCGACGCCGAGCCCGAGTCGCCGCGCGCCGCCGGTGAACGCATCACCGTCACCCGCGCCGCCGCCATGCGCAGCCGTGAGATGGGTTCCCGGATGTACTGGATGGTGCAGCGCGCCGCCACCGCTGACGGAGCCGACAAGTCCGGGCTCACCGCGCTGACCTGGCCGGTGATGGCGAACTTTGCCGTCGACTCCGCGATGGCGGTCGCCCTGGCCAACACCCTGTTCTTCGCGGCGGCCAGCGGTGAAAGCAAGTCCAAGGTCGCGCTGTACCTGTTGATCACCATCGCACCGTTCGCCGTCATCGCGCCGCTGATCGGCCCGGCGCTGGACAAGCTGCAGCACGGCCGACGGGTCGCGTTGGCGTTGTCGTTCGCGCTGCGCACCGCGCTGGCGCTGGTGCTGATCATGAACTACGACGGCGCCAGCGGCAGCTTCCCGCCGTGGGTGCTGTATCCCTGCGCCCTGGCGATGATGGTGTTCTCCAAGTCGTTCAGTGTGCTGCGCAGCGCCGTGACGCCGCGCGTCATGCCGCCGACCATCGATCTGGTCCGGGTCAACTCCCGGCTGACGGTGTTCGGGCTGCTGGGCGGCACCATCGCCGGCGGCGCAATCGCGGCGGGCGTCGAGTTCGCATGCACCCACATGTTCAAACTGCCCGGAGCGCTGTTCGTCGTCGTCGGCATCACGATCGCCGGCGCCCTGCTCTCCATGCGCATCCCGAGTTGGGTGGAGGTGACCGCGGGCGAGGTCCCCGCCACCTTGAGCTACCACCGTCACAGCGACCACCTGCACCAGAGCTGGCAGGAGGAAAGCGCGAAGGTCGGCGGCAAGCTGCGACAACCCTTAGGCCGCAACATCATCACCTCGCTGTGGGGCAACTGCACCATCAAGGTGATGGTCGGCTTCCTTTTCTTGTACCCGGCGTTCGTGGCCAAGGCGCACGACGCCGACGGGTGGGTGCAGCTGGCCATGCTGGGCATGATCGGTGCCGCCGCCGCCATCGGTAACTTCGCCGGCAACTTCGCCAGCGCGCGTCTGAAGCTAGGGCGGCCGGCCGTTCTGGTGGTGCGGTGCACCCTGGCGGTGACTGCGTTCGCCATCGCCGCCGCGGTCGGCGGGAACCTGATCGTGGTCGCAATCGCCACGCTGGTCACCTCGGGTTCGAGCGCCATCGCCAAGGCCTCGCTGGACGCCTCGCTGCAGGACGACCTACCTGAGGAATCCCGCGCTTCAGGATTCGGGCGTTCGGAGTCCACCTTGCAGTTGGCGTGGGTACTGGGAGGCGCGGTCGGCGTGTTGGTCTACACCGAATTGTGGGTCGGCTTCACCGTCGTCAGTGCCCTGCTGATTCTTGGCCTGGCCCAGACGATCGTCAGCTTCCGGGGCGACTCGCTGATCCCCGGTCTCGGTGGCAACCGGCCTGTCATGGTCGAGCAGGAGGGCCGGCGCCCCGGCGCCCCGACGCCCGGAGTGATGCCGCGGTGAAACGCACAGTGGCCGCCCTGGTCGCGGTCGTCGTGGTGGCGCTGGCCGCCGGAGCCGGTCTCGGGATCTGGCTACTGTCCCGCGATCGAGGCCCGCACTTCCCGGAGATCAGCGCCTACTCGCGTGGCCACACCGTCCGGGTGGGTCCCTACCTGTATTGCAACGTGCTGAACCTCAACGACTGCCAGACGCCACAGTCGCAGGGCGAATTGCAAGTGAGCGAACGCTTTCCGGTGCAGCTGTCGGTGCCCGAGGCCATCGGCCGGGCCCCGTGGCGGCTGTTACAGATCTATGAGGACCCGACCAACACCGCGACCACCTTCTTCCGGCCGGACACCCGCCTCGCGGTCACCATCCCCACCGTCGACCCACACCGGGGCCGGCTGACCGGGGTGGTGGTGCAGCTATTGACCCTGGTGGTCGACGACGGCGAACTGCGCGAAGCACCGCATGCGGAATGGTCTGTCCGCGTGACCTTTTGACCTGCGCCGAACTCACGCGCCGTGAGCGGCTGGCACCCGTTCCCCGTCGGCCGGCGGCCCGGGTGGAGTGCCGTCACCGAACGGTCTGCCGCCCAACGCTTCCCGGCCGTGCGGTGTGAGCCAGCCGGACAGGTCGGGGCCCTTGGGCACGATGCGGGTGGGGTTGATGTCGGCGTGCACGATGTAATAGTGCTGCTTGATCTGAACGAAGTCGGTGGTGTCGCCGAAACCCGGCGTCTGGAACAGGTCTCGCGCATACGCCCACAGCACCGGCAGCTCTGACAGCTTGGACCGATTGCATTTGAAGTGCCCGTGATACACCGGGTCGAAGCGGGCCAGCGTGGTGAACAGCCGGACGTCAGCCTCGGTGATGGTGTCTCCCACCAGATATCGCTGCTGCGCCAGCCGGTCGCTGACCCAATCCAGCGCGGTGAACAACCGGTCGTACGCCGCCTCGTAGGACTCCTGCGAGCCGGCGAACCCGCAGCGGTACACCCCATTGTTGATCTCGGTGTAGATGCGCTTGCTCACTTCATCAATCTCGTCGCGCAACTCCCGCGGGTAGAGCTGCGGCGCCCCCTCCCGGTGGTAGGCCGTCCACTCGGTGGAGAAGTCGAGGGTGATCTGCGCGAAATCGTTGGTGACGACGGCGCCGGTCGGTATGTCGACGATTGCCGGGACCGTGATGCCCTTGGGGTAATCGGGATCACGCTTGAAATAGGCGTCCTGCAAGCGCGGAATCTTCAGTACCGGGTCCACTCCTCCGGGATCGAGGTCGAACGTCCAGCTGCGCTCGTCATGGGTGGGACCGCAAAAACCAATGGAGAGAACGGATTCCAGGCCGAGTAATCGGCGCACGATGATGGTGCGATTGGCCCAGGGGCACGCGCGGGCGACCACGAGCCGATATCGGCCCGGCTCCACCGGATAACCGTCACGCCCGTCGGCGGTGATGCGGGTGGTGATGTAGTTGGTGTCGCGGTTGAATTCGCCCTTGCCGGCAACGTAGGAGCCCATTCATCCATCCTGCCGCACGGACGATGGTGGATCAGGCCTCGAACTCCCGCGCGACGGCCTTGACCACCTCGGAGATCTGGCGGGCGGTCTTGCGATCCGGGTAGCGGCCCTTGCGGAGCTCGGGCTGCACGGTGCTTTCCAGCAAGGTGATCATGTCCTCGACCATGCCGTGCAGCTCGTCGGGACTGTGCTTGTGCTCGGCCGGAGCCTCCCGGCGCGGGCGGGCGCCGGCTCGGGCCAGGCTCGGCGGCGGGTCGATCAGCTTCAGGCTCAACGCCTGCGGTCCACGCCGGCCCGAGGCGATACCGAACTCGACCTTCTGCCCCGCTTTGAGCCCTTCGACACCCGCGGGCAACGCCGAGGAGCGGACGTAGACGTCCTCGCCATCCTCCTGCGACAGGAAGCCGAACCCCTTCTCGGAGTCGTACCACTTCACTTTGCCGGTCGGCACTGCTCTCACCTGCTTGTCTGATGGATCACTCGTATGCGACATAGAAGACGCGTCCCGCCTGCGCAGGACGCGTTGACGATCACAGATCCTACTCGGATGCCCGACCGCCGAGCACCCCGGTTTGGCGGGTACTCGGTAGGCTTGCATTACCGCTGGAGGAAAGATGCGCCTGATCCTGAACGTTATCTGGTTGATTTTCGGTGGCCTCTGGCTGGCTCTCGGCTATCTCCTGGCGGCGCTGGTGTGCTTTCTGCTGATCGTCACCATCCCGTTCGGTTTCGCCGCGTTGCGTATCGCGTCATATGCGCTGTGGCCGTTCGGGCGCACCATCGTCGAGAAGCCCGGCACCGGGACGGGCGCGCTGATCGGCAACGTCATCTGGGTCCTGCTGTTCGGGTTGTGGCTGGCGATCGGTCACCTCGCGAGCGCGATCGCCATGGCCGCCACGATCATCGGCATTCCCCTGGCGCTGGCCAATCTGAAGCTGATCCCGGTGTCACTGGTCCCGCTCGGTAAGGAAATCGTCCCGGCCGACGCACGGACGACCGCATGACGCTGACCGCTCTGGGCTTACCGTCGGTGCCACGGCAGGGCGCCGCTCGGGAACCCATGGACGGGCCTCTGCTGGACAGCTACGGCCGCGTCGCCACCGATCTGCGGGTCTCGCTCACCGACCGCTGCAATCTGCGATGCAACTACTGCATGCCCGAGGAGGGCCTGAACTGGCTACCCGGCCACCAGTTGCTGCAGCCCGACGAGCTGGCCCGGCTGCTGCGCATCGCCGTCGCCCGGCTGGGAGTCACCAGCGTCCGGTTCACCGGTGGCGAACCGTTGCTGGCCCGGCATCTCGAAGAGGTGATCGCCGCGGCGGCCGCGCTGACCCCACGTCCGGAAATCTCGCTGACCACCAACGGAGTGGGGCTGGCGCGACGGGCGGCGGCCCTGGCCGCGGCCGGGCTGGACCGGGTCAATATCTCGCTGGACAGCGTCAACCCCGCCCACTTCGCGGCAATCACCCGCCGGGACCGCCTTGATGATGTATTGGCCGGCCTGGCCGCCGCTGACGCCGCTGGACTGCGCCCGGTCAAGGTCAATGCGGTCCTGGATCCCGGCACCGGCCGGCAGGACGTCGTGGAACTGCTGCGTTACTGCCTGGCGCACGGCTACCAGCTACGTGTCATCGAGCAGATGCCGCTCGACGCCGGGCACCGGTGGCGTCCCGGCGCCGCACTGAGTGCCGACGACGTCCTCGAGGCCCTGCGCCCGCACTTCCGTCTTGAACCCGACCCGGCACCGCGCGGTTCGGCTCCGGCGCAGCTCTGGCTGGTCGATTCGGGACCGGACACACCGGGCGGCAAGGTCGGGATCATCGCGTCGGTGTCGCACGCGTTCTGTTCCACCTGTGACCGCACCCGGCTGACGGCCGACGGCCAGATCCGCAGCTGCCTGTTCTCGAGCGAGGAGACGGACCTCCGCGGACTTCTTCGTGGCGGCGCCGACGACGATGCCATCGAGACAGCCTGGCGCGCCGCGATGTGGGCCAAGCCCGCCGGCCACGGAATCAACGAACCGGGATTCATCCAGCCCGCCCGTCCGATGAGCGCCATCGGTGGCTGAGGTTCCCCGGCAGGCCACCGGCGTCGCGGTGACCGTCCGCTATTTCGCCGCCGCCCGCGCAGCAGCAGGTCTCGAGTCGGAAACGCTGGTGTTGCCAACTGGTACGACGGTGGCCGAGCTGGTTGAAAAGCTGGCCAACCGGGGTACCCACCTGGCAACGATCTTGAGCCGATGCTCCTATCTGCGCGACGGAATTGCGGTGCGAGATGAGGCCTCGGCGTTATCCGCCGGCGACACGGTTGACGTACTCCCACCGTTCGCGGGCGGATAAAAACTGTGAGTTATCTCACGTAACGGAACGATAACAACCCGGCCACGGCCCGGTGTCGGGTGCTATGAGCTGCGCAAACGCGGTCGATTCCTGGCGTTTTGCGGCGCCGCTGTGACGAAAACGCCGATCAATTGCACACGTGACGGGATCGCCAGAAACCGCTACCGTCTCGGGAGGCTCGTCAAACCCAACCCGAGCGATGAGCCCTCCTTCACCTACAGCGCGCTTAGCTCCATCCGTGTAGGCGAGGGATTCCGACCCGCGGATGGAGGCGGGGGACCCACCAGGTCCGCCGAGATCGGACCGGGGCCTTGCGGCCCCTTGGGGTGAAGCCGGCGTCGTATCAACGGTGAACGACGCGGCCGGGTGACCTCTCCCATCCGAACCCGACAGCTGACCTCGCAAGCGTGTTACCGAGAGGAACTACTCGCGTATGACTGGACGTCACCGCAAGCCCACTACCTCGAGCGTCAGCGTCGCCAAGATCGCCTTCACCGGTGCGGTCCTGGGTGGCGGCGGCATCGCCATGGCCGGTCAGGCCGCGGCTGCCACCGACGCCGAATGGGACCAGGTAGCCCGTTGCGAATCTGGCGGCAACTGGGCGATCAACACAGGTAACGGGTTCTACGGCGGCGTGCAGTTCGCAGCCGGTACCTGGGCCTCGCACGGAGGCGGCGAGTACGCCCCCTCGGCCCAGCTGGCCACCAAAGACCAACAGATTGCCATCGCCGAGCGCGTGCTGGCCTCTCAGGGCCGCGGCGCCTGGCCGGTGTGTGGCACCGGCCTGTCCGGCCCGTCGCCGCACAACCCGGCTCCCGAGGCGGCCGCCTGGGACCGCCAGCCGATGGACGCTCCCGCACTGAACGGCGAGCAGATCCCCGACGCGCCGCCGCCGGTCGAGGCCCCCGCACCCGAGGTGCAGATGGCCGGCAACGACCTCGCGCTGGCGCCCGCCCCGGCTGACCTGCCGCCCGCCCCGGCCGACCTGCCGCCGGCACCCGCGGACCTGCCTCCGGCTCCGGCCGACCTGCCGCCGGCACCCGCGGCTGACCTGCCCCCCGCGCCCGCCGACCTGCCCCCCGCGCCCGCCGACCTGCCGCCCGCTCCCGGCGACGTGCCGGCTCCCCCGGCCCCCGCGGTGGTCGACACCGGCTTCCAGCCCGCGCCCGCCGATGTTCCGGCACCGGCTCCGGGCGACGTCGAGAACCCGCCGGTCGAGATCCACCAGGTCGCCGAGGTCGGCTACCACCAGCAGTTGTGGCAGGCGATCGTCGGCCAGGAGATCGCCGGCAACGACGCGCTGGACGCGCTCGTCGCGGGTCCCGTCAGCTGACCCCTTCAGCCGGCCGAGTGGTTCAGCCCTGAGCCCGCCCGGCTCAGGCCGAACCCACCCATTCTTCGGACCCGTCGTCGAAGAACTGGTGCTTCCACACCGGTAACCGCTCCTTGATCGCGTTCACCAGCAGCGCGCAGGTGGCGAACGCCGCCTGGCGATGATCAGCGGCCACCGCGGCCACCAGAGCGGCTTCTCCGATGTGCAGAACGCCGACGCGGTGGCTGGCGGCCACCGCCCGCACTCCGTCGGCGTGACCGGCGACCTCCGCCACCACCTCCGCGAAGACATCCGGGGCCGACGGGTGCGCGGAATATTCCAGCCGCACCACCTGACGGCCGCCGTCGTGGTCGCGGATCATGCCGACAAAGCCCACGACGGCCCCGGCGGACTGATGATTCACCAGAGCCTCGTGCTCGGCGAGGGAAATCGGCTGATCGGTCACTGCGGCGCGCAGGACCGTCGTCATCGCGGGTGATCTCCGCCGGCAAGCTGCTCGAGTGCATGGATGAGCACGCCGTCGAGCACCCCGAGGCCGTCGCGCACCCCACCCGGCGATCCCGGGAGATTGACGATCAGCGTCTTGCCCGCCACCCCGCACACGCCACGCGACAACACCGACGTCGGCACCTTCGGCAGTCCCGACTGGCGAATCGCGTCGGCCAAGCCGGGGATCAGGTAATCCAGCACCGCCACCGTCTGTTCCGGGGTGGTGTCGGTCGGCGCGATGCCGGTGCCGCCCGAGGTGATGATCACGTCGACGTCGGCCTCGAGCGAATCGTGCAGCGCGTCACCCACCTCGTTCCCATCCGCCACCACCCTGGGCTGGGTCGGCAGAAACCCGCGCTGTTCCAGCCATTCGGCGATGATGGGTCCGCATTCATCGGTATACACACCCTTGGATGCGCGGGTGGAGGCGATGATGATCCGGGCAGTGCGGCTCATGGTCGCGTCCAACTTCCGCTGCGACCGCCTTCTTTGCTGATCACCCGGATGCCGTCGATGCGGGCGGCCGGGTCGACCGCTTTGATCATGTCGTAAAGGGTCAGGGCCGCCACACTTACAGCGGTCAGCGCTTCCATCTCCACCCCCGTTCGGTCGGTGCTGCGCACCGTCGCTCTGATCTCAACATCTGACTCCCCGACGGTGAAGTCAACATCGACCTTGGTGAGTGCGAGCTGATGACACAGCGGGATCAGGTCGCTGGTGCGTTTTGCGGCCAGGATGCCCGCCACCCGTGCGGTCGCCAGCGCATCGCCTTTGGGCAGGCCACCGGCCGATATGAGCGCCACAACCTCAGCAGAGGTGCACAGCACGCCAACGGCCACGGCGGTACGCCGCGTCGTCCCTTTGTCGGTGACGTCGACCATGTGCGCGGCCCCGCGCTCGTCCAGGTGCGACAGCGCCGACCCGGGGGGGTCAGGGCGTTGGTCAAAGGCCCCGGCCCCCGACATCCCGTGCCCTACCAGGTGGCGACCGTCACCGGATGGACGTAGGGCAACTCCTCGGCGGGCACCGGAAACACCACTTCGCCGAACGGCGAGAGTGCGCCCGTGCGGTCGGTCACGAGTTCGCTCACCGCATGGTCGTCCGGGTCCGTGGTCGGCCAGCCGGGGTCCACATACTTCTCTTTGCGCGCCTTCGAGTCAGCCACGCGCTCTATTCTGACAGGTCCGGCAACCGTCCGCGGCGGAAGGTTGAAGCTCACGCCTAGGCTTGATCAGCAATGACCGAACACACCCCGGATATCCCGCTGGGGTCCTGGCTGGCCGACCTGCCCGACGAGCGGCTGATCCTGCTGTTGGAGCTGCGGCCGGACCTTGCCCAGCCGCCTCCCGGCAGCATCGCGGCACTGGCCGCCCGCGCGCAGGCGCGTCAGTCGGTCAAGGCTGCCACCGACGACCTGGACTTCCTGCGGTTGGCGGTGCTGGACGCCCTGTTGGTGCTGCAGGCCGACACCGAACCCGTCCCGGTGACGAAGTTGACGGCCCTGGTCGCCGAGCTGGCTCCGGACGCCGACGTGACGGCGGCACTGGATGACCTCAGGAACCGCGCCCTGGTGTGGGGCGCTACGGCGGTGCGGGTGGCCGCCGACACCGGCAGCGCCCTGCCGTGGCATCCCGGGCAGGTCACCCTCGAGGACCGCGCCCACACCGGCGCGCAGATCGCCGCGCTGATCGCCGACGCCGATGACGCACAGCGCGACGTCCTGGAGAAGCTGCTCGAAGGGTCGCCGATGGGACGCACCCGCGACGCAGCACCCGGAGCTCCGATGGACCGGCCCGTCCCGCAACTGCTCGCGTCGGGCCTGCTGCGACGCGTCGACGCCGAGACGGTGATACTGCCCCGCCACGTCGCACAGGTGTTGCGCGGCGAGTCGCCCGGGCCGGTGCAACTGACCGAACCCGATCCGGTGGTGTCGACCGTCTCGGCTGCCGATGCCGACGCCGCAGCCGCCGGCGCCGTCGTCGACCTGCTGCGTCAGGTCGATGTGCTGCTCGAGAACCTCAGTACCGCACCGGTTTCCGAGCTGCGCAGCGGCGGCCTGGGTATCCGCGAACTCAAGCGGCTGGCCAAAGTGACCGGGATCGACGAGTCCCGGCTGGGCCTGATCCTGGAGATCGCCGCGGCGGCGGGGTTGATCGCCAGTGGCATGCCCGATCCCGACCCGGCCCACGGGGACGGACCCTACTGGGCGCCCACGGCGACAGCCGATCGGTTCAACACGCTGGCCGCCGCCGACCGTTGGTATCTGCTGGCCACCACCTGGCTCGACCTGACCTGCCGCCCGACGCTGATCGGCAGCCGCGGTCCGGACGGCAAACCGTTTGGCGCGCTTTCGAATTCATTGTTCTCCACGGCGGCCCCACTGGACCGGCGGCTACTCCTGACACTGCTCGCCGGCCTACCGGGCGGCGCCGGCGTCGACGCGAGAACTGCGTCCGCGGCGTTGATTTGGCGGCGCCCGCGCTGGGCCCGGCGGTTGCAGCCCGAGCCGGTCGCCGACCTGCTGGCCGAGGGCCACGCAGTGGGACTGATCGGTCGCGGGGCGATCAGCACGCCGGGCCGCGCACTGCTCGGTGACGAGAGCCCGGACGTCGTCGTCGACGCGATGACGCGGGCGCTGCCCAAACCGATCGACCACTTCCTGGTCCAGGCCGACCTGACCGTGGTGGTGCCGGGTCCGCTGGAACGCGACCTGGCCGATGACCTCGCCACCGTCGCGACCGTCGAATCGGCCGGTGCGGCAATGGTTTACCGGGTCAGCGAACAGTCCATCCGGCATGCACTCGACATCGGCAAGACGCGCGACTGGATGCAGGCCTTTTTCGCCGAGCACTCCAAAACCCCGGTGCCGCAGGGTCTCACCTACCTGATCGACGACGTGGCGCGTCGGCACGGTCAACTCCGTATCGGGATGGCATCCTCATTCGTGCGCTGCGAAGATCCGGCGCTGCTTGCGCAGGCGGTTGCGGCACCGGCTACCGAGGGACTGCAGCTACGGGCGCTGGCCCCCACGGTGGCGGTGTCGCCGGCGAGCATCGCCGAAGTGCTCGCCGCCTTGCGAACCGCGGGGTTCGCCCCGGCCGCTGAAGACTCCACCGGCGCGATCGTCGACGTGCGGACCCGCGGCGCCCGGGTCGCCGCTCCGCCCCAGCGCCGGGCGTACCGGCCGGTTCCCCGGCCCAGCAGTGAAACGCTGAACGCCGTGGTCGGGGTGCTGCGCAAGGTCACCTCGGCCCCGTTCGGCAACATCCGCGTCGATCCTGCGGTGTCGATGTCGCTGCTGCAGCGCGCCGCCAAAGACCAGGACACGGTGCTCATCGGCTACCTCGACGCCGCAGGGGTGGCCACCCAGCGGGTGGTGTCCCCGATCGTCGTCCGGGGTGGCCAGCTGGTGGCTTTCGATTCAGGGTCCGGGAGGATGCGGGATTTCGCCATCCACCGCATCACATCGGTGATGTCGGCGGACGAAGGATAATGGACGTTGCTCCCCGCCAACCGCTTGCCGGGGAGCAACGATTGGAGGAGCAGCGCCCATGACAGACGGGCCGTTGATCGTGCAGTCCGATAAAACGGTGCTGCTCGAAGTCGACCATGAGCAGGCCGGGGCGGCGCGCGCCGCCATCGCGCCGTTCGCCGAGCTGGAACGCGCACCCGAGCACATCCACACCTACCGCATCACACCGCTGGCGCTGTGGAACGCCCGCGCCGCCGGACACGACGCTGAGCAGGTGGTCGACGCGCTGGTCAGCTTCTCCCGCTACGCGGTGCCGCAACCCCTGCTGGTCGACATCGTCGACACCATGGCGCGGTACGGCCGCCTGCAACTGGTCAAGCACCCCGCGCACGGCCTGACGCTGGTGAGCTTCGATCGCGCCGTCCTCGAAGAAGTGCTGCGCAACAAGAAGATCGCGCCGATGCTCGGCGCCCGCATCGACGACGACACCGTCGCCGTTCACCCCAGCGAGCGCGGCCGGGTCAAGCAGATGCTCCTCAAGATCGGCTGGCCGGCGGAGGATCTCGCCGGCTACGTGGACGGCGAGGCTCACCCGATCAGCCTGGAACCCGACGGGTGGGAGCTGCGCGACTACCAGCAGCTCGCCGCGGACTCGTTCTGGGCCGGCGGCTCGGGCGTGGTGGTACTGCCCTGCGGCGCCGGCAAGACGCTGGTCGGTGCGGCCGCCATGGCCAAAGCGCAGGCCACGACGCTGATTCTGGTCACCAATATCGTGGCGGCCCGGCAGTGGAAGCGCGAACTCGTGGCACGGACCTCGCTCACCGAGGAGGAGATCGGCGAATACTCCGGCGAGCGCAAGGAGATCCGGCCCGTCACCATCTCGACGTACCAGATGATCACGCGACGCACCAAGGGCGAGTACCGGCATCTGGAGCTGTTCGACAGCCGCGACTGGGGCCTGATTGTCTATGACGAGGTGCACCTGCTGCCGGCACCGGTGTTCCGGATGACCGCCGACCTGCAGTCCAAGCGGCGCCTTGGCCTCACCGCCACGCTGATCCGCGAGGACGGCCGGGAGGGCGATGTGTTCTCGCTGATCGGGCCGAAGCGATATGACGCCCCGTGGAAGGACATTGAGGCCCAGGGCTGGATCGCACCGGCTGAGTGCGTGGAAGTCCGGGTCACTATGACCGACAACGAGCGGATGATCTACGCCACCGCCGAGCCCGAGGAACGCTACAAGCTGTGTTCAACCGTGCACACCAAAATTGCTGTGGTGAAATCGATCTTGAAGAATCACCCTGACGAGCAGACCCTGGTGATCGGCGCCTACCTAGATCAGCTCGACGAGCTGGGTGCCGAGCTGGGCGCCCCGGTGATCCAGGGGTCGACCAAGACCCGGGAACGCGAGGACCTGTTCGACCAGTTCCGGCGTGGTGAGATCGCGACACTGGTGGTGTCCAAGGTGGCCAACTTTTCCATTGACCTGCCGGAAGCCTCTGTTGCGGTTCAGGTTTCGGGCACCTTCGGGTCACGACAGGAGGAGGCCCAGCGCCTGGGCCGGCTACTGCGGCCCAAGGCGGACGGTGGCGGCGCCATCTTCTATTCGGTGGTGGCGCGCGACAGCCTGGACGCCGAGTATGCCGCGCACCGGCAGCGTTTTCTGGCCGAGCAAGGCTACGGGTACATCATTCGCGACGCCGACGACCTGCTAGGCCCGGCGATTTAGCAGGTCGCCGGGACGCTCCTCGGAACGGCCTGGCGATGTCACGCTGCGGCGGCCGACCCGGCGTTCGTGCCCTATCGCAATAGTTGCATAGTGCTATTATTGTGCCATCCATCAGGGACGGGGTGGGCAAATGAAGATCGCCATAGTCGGCGCCGGTATCGCCGGTCCAACCCTCGCATATTGGTTATCACGGTATGGCCATGAGCCGACCTTGATCGAAAAGGCGCCGCGACTCCGCACCGGCGGTTACGTAGTGGACTTCTGGGGAGGCGGATACACCGTTGCCGAACGCATGGGACTCACCGCCGAGCTGTACGCCGCGGGATACGTGATGCGCGAGCTCCGACTCGTCGATCGGCGTTCGCGGCGGGTAGGCGGTTTTTCGGCTGAATTGTTCCGGCGCAACCTTGATGGCCGGTTCGTCACGGTGCCCCGTGGCGACCTGTCGGCCATGATCTATCGCTCCATCGACAACCGGTGTGAAACCCTGTTCGGGGAAAGTGTTGCGGCAGTCGAGCAAGACGATTCGGAGGTGCGGGTCACCCTCCAGAGCGGTGAGCTACGGCAATTCGACTTGCTCGTCGGTGCGGGTGGAATCCATTCTCCCGTGCGGAACTTGGTATTCGGTCCCCCATCTGAATTCGAGACGGATCTCGGCTACCGAGTCGCGGCATTCGAAGCCGACGGCTATCGGCCGCGTGACGAACTCGTCTATGTCGCCTGCTCCATGCCAGGACGCATGGTCGCCCGATTCGCGATGCGCGACGACAAGACGATGTTTCTCTTTGTTTTCGACAGGGACCACATGAGCGGCCCCGATCCGCAGGACGTATCGGAGTCCAAGGCGACCCTGCACCGCGTGTTCGGCGACGCGTGCTGGGAATGCCCGGAGATCCTGCGCCAATTGGACGCGGTCTGCGACGTGTACTTCGACCGCACTAGCCAAATCGTCATGGACCACTGGTCGCAGGGGCGGGTGGTGCTCATCGGCGATGCCGCGGCCGCGGTCTCGCTGCTGGCGGGTGAAGGGACGGGCCTGGCAATGGTGCAGGCCTACACACTGGCGGGGGAACTCAATCGCGCGGGAGCCGATTACCGGAATGCGTTTGCTCGCTACGAGCGGCGGTTACGGCCGATCGTCGAGGCCAGACAGCGCTCGGCGCGGGCATTCGCCAAAATGTTCGCGCCAAGGACGGCGCTGGGCGTATGGACCCGCAACCGGGCATCAAGGCTGCTGAACCTTACGCCGCTGGCCGACTGGGCAATCCGCAGCGAGTTCCGCGACGACATAGCACTACCCGACTACGCCGATAGCCGGTCCGACCGCGGTTTGAGCTGAGAAGGTTTTGGGCTCAGGCAGCTTAGCCCCGCGAGCAGACGCAAAATCACCTCGGAACACGTGCTCCAAGGGGATTTTGCGTCTGCTCGGCAGGAAGCTAGAGCGACAGGATGGTCGCCGAGGCGGTACCCGGCGCGCCGTAGACCTGCGCCAGACCCACCCGCGGGTTGCCCGGCACCTGCCGTTCGCCTGCCTCACCGCGCAACTGCCGCACCAACTCATGCATCTGACGCAACCCGGACGCGCCGATCGGCTCGCCGTTGGCGATGAGACCGCCGTCGGTGTTGACCGGAATCGAACCGTGAATCTCGGTGGCCCCGTCGGCCACCAACTTCTCCTGTTCGCCGTCAGCGCACAAACCCGTCTCGGCCATGTGGATCACCTCGTTGCCGGCATCGGTGTCCTGCAACTGGGCCACGTCGACGTCCTCAGGCCCGATGCCCGCGGCCTCGTAGGCGGCCTCGGCCGCGTACACCGTCGGCGAAGCGTCGCCGTCCAGCGGAGCGAACGTGGCGTGCACCTCGTAGGCGCCGTAGCGCCGGGTGCGAATCTCGCAGGCGCGCACGTACACCGGCTTGTCGGTGTATTTGTGTGCCAGGTCGGCACGGCACATGATCACCGCCGCGGCCCCCTCGTCCGGCGCGCAGAACATGTACTGCGTCAGCGGATAGTTGAGCACCGCTGAGTTGAGGATCTCTTCCTCCGGAATTGCCTTGCGGCGGAACGCATTCGGGTTCATCGCGCCGTTGCGAAAGTTCTTGGCCGCCACCTTGGCCAGCGTCGCCTGAGAGATGTTGTGGTCGTGCAGATACTTGTTGGCCTTCATGCCGAAGAACTTCGTGGTGACGAACTGCCCGTTCTGCGCATACCACTGCGGCAGCGCGAGTTTGGCGGGATCGTCGGTGAACGCGCCGCGGGGATGCTTGTCCAGCCCGATCGCGATTCCGAGGTCGTACTTGCCCAACCGGATGGTGTCGGCGGTCTGCTGGATGGCGCTCGCCGCCGTGGCGCAGGCGTTGAACACATTGGTGAACGTGATTCCGGTGAGCCCGACCAGGCGCGTCACGGCGTCCGGGTTGGACACCTCGTGACTGCCGCCGAAGCCGAACTGGATGTCCTTCCAATCCACGCCGGCGTCGGTCAGGGCGGATTGGATCGCCTCGGCACCCATCTCCATCGCGGTCTTCTCGAACCTGCCGAAGGGGTGCAGGCCGACGCCGATGATGGCGACATCGTTGGTCATCTCATGCTCCTGTCGCTGCGACCGGCTGGAACGCGAAGGTCATGATTTCGGTGCCGTCGTCGTCGCGATTCAGCGGCACCATGGTGAGTTCGACCTCCTGACCGAAATCCAGCTTTGCCGGATCATTCTCGGTGAGCCTGCCTTCCACGCGGATCACGTCACCGAGTTGAACCAGGCCGACCCCGAACGGCACGAAGTCCTTGCCGACAGGTCCGGCGTAAGGCGCGCCCGGCGGGAACCCCTGGGTGGTCCATGCGACCAGCGTGCCGCGCCGCGGCAGCAACACCTCGGTCATCTCGCTGCGGCTGCAGCGCGGACAGTACCGCTGCACCGGGAACGTCGTGGCCTCACAACTGCCGCATCGGCTGCCGATCAGCTGGGGCCTCTCGTCCGGCCAGGTAGAGATTTCAGGGGCTAACGCCTTCTGCATCGACAAACCTCCGTGGAGCACGGGAAAAGTCCGACTCACTGAACGGTACAACACCGTTCCGCAAAAGTGGAAATTGCATTCTCATCCGAGTCGACACGGACGACTCGTTCGGTGTCGTGGAAAATTGCCAGCAATTACGATTTGGCCATGTCCCTCGTCGTTGGCCAGGTGTTCGCCGGATACACGATCCTGCGCGTGCTGGGTGCGGGCGGTATGGGCAGGGTTTATCTGGCAACGCATCCGCGCCTGCCCCGCGAGGACGCGCTCAAAGTGTTGCCCGCGGAGTACACCGACGATCCCGAATACCGGAAGCGGTTCGCGCGCGAAGCCGACGTGGCCGCCGGCCTGTCCCATCCCCACATCGTGCGGATCTACGACCGCGGTGAGACCGACGGCCAACTGTGGATCTCGATGGACTACGTGGCCGGCACCGACGCTTCCCATTTGTTGTCCGAGCGCTACCAGCGCGGCATGCCTGTCGACGAAGTGGTCGCCATCATCTCCGCGGTCGCCTCCGCACTGGACTACGCCCACCACCGCGGCCTGTTGCACCGCGATGTCAAGCCCGCCAACATCCTGCTCACCGAACCCGACGGCGGGCAGGCGCGCCGGATATATCTGGCCGACTTCGGCATTGCACGCCGTATCGATGACGCGTCGTCCATAACGGACATAAACGTCGCGGTAGGCACCGTCGCCTATGCCGCACCCGAACAGCTCAAGGGTGCGCCGGTCGACGGGCGCGTTGACCAATACGCGTTGGCCTGCACGGCTTATCACCTGTTGACCGGCGCCCCCCCGTTCACCGACAGCAGCCCGACGGTGGTTATCACCCAGCAGATCAGTTCCCCGCCCCCGCCGATCGGCACGCGTCGACCCGAATTGTCGTCATTGGACCCGGTTTTCGCCATAGCCATGGCCAAAGACCCGGACGGCCGCTACAGCAGCTGCAGTGACTTCGCCTTAGAGTTGACCAAACACCTCGCCACGCAAAACTACGACACCCCGGTCGATTTGCACGCCCGGCAAACTCAGCCCTCGATCCCGCTGATCAAGTCGAGCGAGCCGGACCCGAGAGGATGGGCGCGGCGGCCGGCCGTCCTCTTCAGCGTGCTGGTGGCCGTCGCGTTGCTGGTCGTCGGCGGCGTCTTCGCCGGCACCAAATTCAGGCATTCCGGCAAGCACACCGCCGCGCCGCTCGGGTCGTCCACCGCGGAGCCGCAGGCCATGCCCCCAGCGGCGCAGGGCCCGTTCACCGGCACTTACCGCGCCGACTTCGGCCCGGTTACGTTGATGAACGGCAAGCAAGTTCCAAATGCGCAACCCACCACGGGCACCTATGGCGTGCGCTCGACGTGCGGGGGCACTGGTTGCGTGGCAACGGGTTCGCGCCTTAAAGGCGAGAGATTTTTCGCCGCGAGCATGGTTTTCGATCAGCTGGGCAGCAGCTGGGTGGCGGTGGCGCTGTCCACCCAACCATGCAATGACACGACCAGTGAGATCTGGGAGGTCTTCACGTTGGAGGCACGTCCAGACGGAACTTTGGTCGGCGAACAAACGCGCACCGCCCGCAACAACTGCGAAGAGCGGCGAACCGTGACCTTCACCCGCACCGGCGACGCCCCGGCCGGCCTTCCCGACCCGGCGACCCTGCCGCCGCGGGTGCCGTCAGTGGCCGAGGCGTTTCACGGCCGCTATGCGCGGACCCTCACGGTGGCGGGCCGGGGCGCCCAGCCGGAGGGCGATTCCCAGGGCGTCACCAATTGCTTGCGTACCGGTGATCGGTGCATGAGCTTCTTTCACTTTGATTCAGGCGATGCTCCCCTGATATTCGCGGGCGGCAGCTGGACGTGGGATGAACTGAGCAGCGGCAGGTGTCCAGACGGGAGCCCGACGACGCTGCGGATCAGCGCCACGTACCCGCTGCCACAACCGGCTGCGGATCCGCTGCCGTCGCTGACCGGCCACGGGCACTGGGCGCAAACGGGGACGTGCTCGGTCAACGTAGATCTTGACGACACGTTCACTCGGACAGGCGATTAGCCCCGTGCCGCTGGATGTTGGACAAGCTTTCGCCGGGTACACGATCCTGCGCGTGCTGGGTGCGGGCGGCATGGGCACGGTGTATCTCGCGACGCATCCGCGGCTGCCGCGCGAGGACGCGCTCAAAGTGCTGCCCGCAGAGTTCACCAACGATGCCGAGTACCGGGCGCGGTTCAATCGCGAGGCGGAACTGGCCGCGGGTTTGTCCCATCCGCACATCGTCGGGGTTCAGGACCGGGGCGAATTCGACGGCCAGTTCTGGATCTCGATGGATTACGTGACCGGCGCCGACGCCTCCCGGTTGCTCAAAGACCAGTACACGTCGGGCATGCCCGCCGAGGAGGTGCTGCCCATCGTCACCGCGGTCGCAGCCGCGCTGGATTACGCCCATGACCGCGGGTTGCTACACCGCGACGTCAAACCGGCCAACATCCTCCTGGCCGATCCCGACGGGCAGGACCGCCGCGTGTACCTGGCCGATTTCGGGATCGCGCGGCGCATCGACGATTCTGCCGGGTTGACCGACACCAATGTGGCGGTCGGCACGGTTGCCTATGCCGCGCCCGAGCAACTCCGGGGCGACCCTATCGACGGACGCGCCGACCAATATGCGCTGGCGTGCACTGCCTTTCATTTACTGACCGGCGCGCCGCCGTATCCGGACGACAACCCCGCCGTCGTGATCACCCATCATCTGTACGCTCCGCCGCCGTCGGTGGGAGACCATGATGAGCAGTTGCGGAGTCTTGACCCGGTGTTTACCCGGGCCATGGCCAAGCAACCAGCCGACCGGTTCGTCACCTGCAGCGAGTTTGCCTCTCAACTGCGCAGGCACCTCGACGGCCGCGCGCCGATCACGGCGCCGGAGCACCTCGTCACCGCGCCCGTTGCCCGGCCGCCGCAAAAACGTTCCAGGGTGCTGATCGCCGCGCTCGTCGGCGTCGCGCTCCTGGTCGGTGGCGGGATCTTCGCCGGGTTCAAGCTCATGCACAAGCCGGTAGCCGCGCCCGCGCCGACCAACACCGCTACCGCCGCCACATCGTCGACCCCGGTTAGCATTCCGACCACCACTTCGGTAGCGCCACTGACCCCTGGCCCGTTCAATGGCCGCTACAAGGCGGATTTCGGCGCCGCGACCGATCTCGACGGCGACGGCCACGGCGCAGGGCCGGCCACCGTCACCTACGGGCTTCGCTCGGCGTGCAGAGGCGCCGAATGTGTGGCGACAGCCGAATCTCTGGGTAGGCCCAATGACCTGGCTAAGACGATGGTGTTCGACGAGGTCGGTGGCAGGTGGCTGGCGGTGGCGCTGATCACCGCTGATTGCCTTTCGGCGAATACCGAATTCTGGCTGGCGTTCTCCCTGCAGCTGGGTCCCGACGGCACCCTCACCGGAGAGATGACCCGGACCAGTGCCACCAACTGCCGTGACAAGAGGCCGATAACCCTGACGCGCACAGGCGATCTCGACGTCGATACGGTCGCCGACCCGGCCACCGTCGCACCGCGGGTGGCGTCCCCGGCCGAAGCGTTACACGGCCAGTATCAAGTTTTGCGGACCTACCCCACATCGGCGATTCCGTCGCAGCCCGCGCAGACCGCCGTCGTCACGACCTGCTTGCGCACGGGCGACCGCTGCATGAGCTATTTCCACGGGAAGTCGGGCGACAACCCTCTCGTTTTTCAGAACGGCATCTGGGCCCTCACCGCGAACGCCGATTACCCGTGTCCAGCGGGCGGCACTTTGCATTTCAGTGTCATTGCGGAGTTTCCGCTGCCCCAGCCGGCGCAGAATCCCATCCAGCTGCTCAGCGGGCACGGGCACCAGGCACAGACCGGCGCGTGCGAGGTCGACACCACCTTCGACCAAACCTTCACGCGTACCGGCGATTAACTGAGCGCCGGGATCACTTCCCGCTCGAACAGCTCGATGCCGGAGCGATCGTACGCGGCCTCGGGAAAGTAGCAGATCGCATAGTCACACCCTAGGTCACGTACCTTGGTGAGCCGCTCGATCACCTGTTCGGTCGTGCCCATCGCCGAGTCGGGCATGCCAGCCACCATCGAATCCGCCACCGCGTCCGGCACATAACCGTCCAGGCGGTCACGCACCCGCTGTTTGCGGTCGTTGACGTCGGCTTCCGATGTGCCGACCACAGCGGTGAAGTTGGCCGACCGCACGATCGCGTCGAAGTCGGTGCCCAGTGTGCGACAGTGCTCGGCGAGCACCTGCGACTTGTGGGCGAATACCTCGAGTTCCGGAGTGAAGTTGGTGTATTGCGCATAAGCGGCGGCGATGCGCAACGTCACCTTCTCGCCGCCACCGGCGATCCACAGCGGAATACCATTGCGCTGCAACGGCTTCGGGGCCACGATCGCGCCGTCAACCTGGTAGTGCTTCCCGTCGAAGCTGACTTTTCCGTCCCGCCAGGCATCCCGCATGATCTGGACGCCTTCGTCGAGGCGCGCCAGCCGCACTCCGGCGGAGGGGAATCCGTAACCGTAAGCGCGCCACTCGTGTTCGTACCAACCACCGCCGATACCCATCTGGACGCGGCCGCCGGAGATGATGTCGGCGGTGGCCGCGACCTTAGCGAGATACACCGGGTTGCGGTAACTCATCGCGGTGCACATCTGGCCCAGCTTGATTCGCGACGTCACCGCCGCGTAGGCCGACATCAGCGACCACGCCTCGTGAGTGGCCTGGTCGCTGGGCAGCGGGACGGTGTGGAAGTGGTCGTAGACCCACAGCGAGTCCCAGGCGCTGCCGTCGGCGTAGGTCGCGAGATCGCGCATCACCGCCCAGTGCTGCTCGGGTTCGATGCCGACGAGATCCATCCGCCAGCCTTGCGGGATGAAGAGACCGAAACGCATAGCGGTGACTCTACTTGGGTGAGCAGACACAAAATCGCCCATTTCGCTAGGCGAAAGGGCGATTTTGTGTCTGCTCGGCAGTACTAGGTGAGTGAGTCCGGCGGCAGGAAACGGTCGCCGTACTTCTCGGCCAGCTCGCGGGCGCGGGCCACGAAGGCTTCTTTGCCCCGGCCGAGCGGACCCTCGTAACCGACGATGTACTGCGCGCTACCACCGGTCCACGGCGGGAACCCGATGCCCATGATCGACCCGATGTTCGCGTCGGCCGTGGTCATCAGCACGTTCTCGTCGAGGCACTTCTGGGTCTCCAGCGCCTCGGCGAACAGCATCCGGTCGATCATGTCCTGCAGCGGCGGCTCCGAGCTACCCGACTTGAAGGTCTCCCGCAGCCCCGGCCACAAGCCGGAACGCTTGCCCTCGGGGTACTCGTAGAAGCCCGCGCCCTTCAGACGGCCCGAGCGGCCGAGCTCAATCATCTTCTCCACCACGGCTTCTGCCGGGTGCGGCTCGTACTTGCCGCCCGCGTCCTCGACACCCTTGCGGGTGGCGACGGCGATCTTGTGCATCAGCTCCAGGTTGAGCTCGTCGGACAGCTGCAGCGGCGGCGCCGGGTAACCGGCCTGCGAACCCGCCTGCTCGATGCTGGCCGGCTCGACACCCTCGCCCAGCATGGCCAGCGCCTCGTTGACGAAGGTGCCGATGACCCGGGAGGTGAAGAAGCCGCGGCTGTCGTTGACCACGATCGGGGTCTTGCCGATGGCCAGCGTGTAGTCGAACACGCGGGCCAGCGCCTCGTCAGAAGTCTTCTCGCCCTTGATGATCTCCACCAGCGGCATCTTGTCGACCGGCGAGAAGAAGTGGATCCCGATGAAGTCCTCCTGCCGCTTGACGCCGGTCGCCAGACCGGTGATCGGCAGCGTCGAGGTGTTGGAGCCGAGCAGCGCGTTGGGCTCGACGATGTCCTCGATCTCCTGGAAGACCTTGTGCTTGAGATCCTGGCTCTCGAACACCGCCTCGATCACGAAGTCGACGCCCTTGAAGTCAGCGGGGTCGGCCGTCGGAGTGATGCGCGCCAGCAGGGCGTCGCTCTTCTCCTGCGTGGTGCGGCCCCGCTCCAGCGCTTTGGCTTCCAGCTTCTCGGAGTAGCCCTTGCCCTTCTGCGCGGCCTCGATGCTGACATCCTTCAGTACCACGTCGTAGCCGGCCTTGGCCGAGACGTAGGCGATGCCCGCGCCCATCATGCCGGCGCCGAGCACGCCGATCTTGTTGATCTTGACCGGCTCGATGCCGTCCGGGCGGGACTTGCCGGCGTTGATGGCCTGCAGGTCGAAGAAGAACGCCTGGATCATGTTCTTCGAGACCTGGCCGGTGACCAGCGTGGTGAAGTAGCGGCTTTCGATGCGGCTGGCGGTGTCGAAGTCCACCTGCGCGCCCTCGACCGCGGCGGCCAGGATGGCCTTCGGCGCCGGCATCGGCGCACCCTTGATCTGCTTGCGCAGCAACGCCGGGAACGACGGCAGGATGGATGCGAGCGCGGGCGACGACGGGGTGCCGCCGGGCATCTTGTAGCCCTTCTTGTCCCACGGCTGCTCGTGGCTGTCGGGGTTGGCCTTGATCCACGCCTTGGCGGCGGGCACCAACTCCTCGACCGTCGGCAGCAACTCGTCGATGAGACCGAGTTCCTTGGCCTTGGCCGGCTTGAACCGGGTGCCCTGCGACAGGACATTCATGAAGGCGTTCTGGATACCGAACATCCGCACCGAGCGGGTGACACCACCCGCGCCCGGCAGCAGACCCAGAGTCGCCTCGGGGAAGCCGAACTGCGATCCCTTCACGTCGGCCGCAATGCGGTGGTGGCAGGCCAGGGCAATCTCCAGGCCCCCGCCCAGGGCCGCGCCATTGAGCGCGGCGACCACTGGCTTGCCCAGCGTCTCGAGCGTGCGCAGCTGCTTCTTGACGTTCTCGACCAGGTCGAAAGCCTCACCGGCGTTCTCCGGGCCGATCTGGATCATGCTCTTCACGTCACCGCCGGCGAAGAAGGTCTTCTTCGCACTGGTGATCACCACGCCGGTGATCGAATCCTTCTCCGCGACAAGGCGTTCCACCGCCTTGCCCATCGACTCGATGTACGCCTCGTTCATGACGTTGGCCGACCCCGACGGGTCGTCCAGGGTCAGCGTGACGATGCCGTCGGCATCCTTGTCCCACTGAATTGTGTTGTCGGACATTCTAATTAAACCCTCTCAGACTCGTTCAATGATCGTCGCGACACCCATGCCGCCGCCAATACAAAGCGTCACCAGGGCGCGCCGGGCATTGCGGCGCTCCAGCTCGTCGACCATGGTGCCCAGGATCATCGCGCCGGTGGCACCCAGCGGGTGGCCCATGGCGATCGCGCCGCCGTTGACGTTGAGCTTCTCGTCGGGGATGTTCAGGTCCTTCTGGAACTTCAGCACCACCGAGGCGAAGGCCTCGTTGAGCTCGAACAGGTCGATGTCGTCGACGGTCAGGCCGGCGCGGTCGAGCACCTTGCGGGTGGCCGGGGTGGGGCCGGTCAGCATGATCACCGGGTCGGCCCCGCTGGTCGCGGTCGCGACGATGCGGGCGCGCGGGGTCGCGTTGATGGCCGCCCCGGCCTTCTCGTTACCGACCATGACGAGGGAGGCGCCGTCCACGATGCCGGAGCTGTTGCCACCGGTGTGCACGTGGTTGATCTTCTCGACCCAGTGGTACTTCTGCAGCGCCACGTCGTCGAAGCCGCCCATCGCGGCCAGGACCTCGAACGCCGGCTTGAGCTTGCCCAGGCCTTCCTTGGTGGTGTCCGGGCGCATGTGCTCGTCGTGGTCGAGGATCAGCAGACCGTTCTGGTCGCGGACCGGCACCACGGACTTGGCGAAGTAGCCGCCCGACCACGCCTCAGCGGCCTTTTCCTGGCTGCGCAGGGCGTAGTTGTCCACGTCGTCGCGGGTGAAGCCCTCGATGGTGGCGATCAGGTCGGCGCCGATGCCCTGCGGGACGAACATCACGTCGTAGTTGGTCTCCGGGTCCAGGCCCATGGCGCCGCCGTCGGATCCCATCGGCACGCGGCTCATCGACTCCACACCGCCGGCCAGGACCAGGTCATCCCAGCCCGAGCGCACCTTCTGCGCGGCGGTGTTGACGGCCTCGAGGCCCGATGCGCAGAACCGGTTGAGCTGAACGCCGCCCGAGGTGACGGGCATGCCGGAGGCCAGCACCGCGGCGCGGGCGATGTCACCGCCCTGGTCGCCCACGGGTGAGACGCACCCCAGGATGACGTCGCTGATCAGGTTCTCGTCGAGGTCAGGGTTGCGCTTGCGCAGCTCCTCGATGAGGCCCACGACCAGGTCGAGGGGCTTGACTTCGTTCAGCGCGCCGTTGCGTTGCTTGCCGCGCGGCGTGCGGATGGCCTCATAGATGAAGGCTTCTTCGGACATGTCGGTTTCCTGTTCCAAAAAGGGAGGGTTTGGATCCGTCTTCAAGAGTAGGTCCAGGAAAGGAACACTAACAGGGGCCTCGGCCAACCTGTTGGTTGGGAGGGAGTTTGCAGGTCAGGCGCCCTACCTCGACCGCGAACGTGAAGCTGGCCGCACGTTGGATGCCGAACGTGAAGCTGGCCGCACGCTCGGCGACGACGGCGCGCCCTAAGCTCGACCACCATGACGGTCACGCGGCTGCAGCCCTACGCGACCACGGTGTTCGCCGAGATGTCGGCGCTCGCCGCGCGGATCGGCGCGGTGAACCTCGGCCAGGGCTTTCCCGACGAGGACGGGCCCCCGCGGATGCTCCAGGCCGCGCAGGACGCCATCGCCGCGGGCGTCAACCAGTACCCGCCCGGGCTGGGCATCGCACCGCTGAGACAGGCCATCGCAGCGCAGCGCCACCGGCACTTCGGCATCGACTACGACCCCGATACCGAGGTGCTGGTGACGGTCGGCGCCACGGAGGCCATCGCCAGTGCCGTGCTGGGCCTGGTGGAGCCCGGCTCGGAGGTATTGCTGATCGAGCCGTTCTACGACTCCTACTCCCCCGTGGTGGCGATGGCCGGCGCTCACCGCGTCGCGGTGCCCCTGGTCGCCGACGGCCGCGGCTTCGCGTTGGACGCCGACGCACTGCGTCGCGCGATAACCCCGCGAACACGTGCCCTGATCGTCAACTCACCCCACAACCCCACCGGCGCAGTCCTGAGGACGCAGGAGTTGCACGCCATCGCCGAACTCGCGGTGGCCGCCGACCTCCTGGTGATCACCGACGAGGTCTACGAGCACCTGGTGTATGACGACCACACCCACGTACCGCTCGCCGGGTTCGACGGCATGGCAGAGCGCACCGTCACCATCTCCAGTGCCGCCAAGATGTTCAACTGCACCGGTTGGAAGATCGGCTGGGCGTGCGGACCCGCGCACCTGATCGCCGGCGTGCGCGCGGCCAAGCAGTACCTCAGTTATGTAGGTGGGGCGCCGTTTCAGCCCGCGGTGGCGCTGGCTCTGGATACCGAAGACAACTGGGTGAGGGCTCTGCGCGATTCGCTGCAGGCGCGACGGGACCGGCTGGCCTCGGGACTCAAAGGAATCGGTTTCGAGGTCCACGACAGCTTCGGCACCTACTTTCTGTGTGCCGACCCACGTCCGCTGGGCTACGACGACAGCTCGGCGTTCTGCGCGGCACTACCGCAGAAAGTCGGCGTGGCGGCCATTCCGATGTCGGCCTTCTGCGATCCGGCCGCGGAGCACGCCGACCTATGGAATCACTTGGTGCGCTTCACATTCTGCAAACGGGAGGACACCCTGGACGAGGCGATCAGCCGACTCGGGGCACTGCGCGACAGCTAGCCGAGGCTTCCCATCACCCGGCGTCGCAGTCCCTCGGTGGCCGCGTCGAGGATCTTCCTGCGGGCCCGGTTGACCAGGAATTCCGGTAGCGGCGCCGAGGGTTCGACGGTGATGGTGAACCGCACCCGCGTCTTGTCGTCGCCCTCGCGGCTCAGGTTGTACTCGCCGTGCTGACCGTGTTGCTGCTTGGTCTTCTTCGCATCCCACACCACCCAGTCCGGGCCCCAGTGATACTCGAGCAGCTCCCGGTCGATGATCCCGACGACCTTGATGGCGACCTTCACATAACGCGGGCGACCGTCCGGCCAGGTTTCGACGACTTCGGCCTGCTTGTGCACCGACGACCACGACGGCACCGCCTGCATGTCGGCAAGCGCGTCGATGATGACGTCCGGCGGCGCGTCGATAACGACTTCACTGGAAGCTTGAATGGCCACTGTTGTTCAAACTAGCAATCATCGACCGGCTGAAAACGTCACTGCTCGTCCTGCTCCGACGTGTCGCCCATGACCCGCTTCTGTAAGCCCTTGGCCGCGGCGTCGAGAATCTGCTCACTGGCCCGTCGGACGATGAATCCCGGAATGGGTCCCGACGGCTCGACGGTGACGTCGAACCGCACCCGGGTCTTGTCGAGACCTTCGGGGGTGAGCTTGTATTCGACGTGCTGACCGTGCTGCTGGAAGGTCTTGTCCGCATCCCAGCACACCCAGTCCGGGCCCCAGTGATATTCGAGAATCTCCTTGTCGACCAGGCCCAGAATCTTGACCGTCGCCCGCACGTGGTGTGGCCGGCCGTCGGGGTAGTAGTCGATCACTTCGACGCTTTTGTGCAGCGGTGACCACGACGTCAGAATGCTGACGTCTGCCAGCGCCTCCATGATCGCTTCCTGGGGCGCATCAATGACGAATTCTCGCGATGCTTTTACGGCCACCGAGTTCAAGCTAGCAACGCCGCCGCGCACCCGGACACGGTTCAGGCAAATACCTTGTTACCAGCCTATTTCGGCGAGGGTCGTGGTCTGCACCGGCGGCCGCCCCACCGGCGGGGCCGGCGTGCGGGAGAACCGCGGCGCCGGCGCGGCCTGCTCGACGCCGTACGCGGTGATCACCGTCGACCGGCCGGTCAGATGAGCATCGCAAGCGGCTTCGGCCCACGTCAGCACCGGCGTCACGCAGGCATCGGTGCCGGCAAAGACCCCGGTCCACTCGTCGCGGGTGCGACTGGCGAACTTCTCGGTGAACAGCTCACGCATCCGGGTAAAGGAGCCGGCGTCCAGTTGAGCGGGCACCTCGTCGGGCGACAGTCCCAGGCCGGCCAGTAGCGCCGCGAAGAACTGCGGCTCGATCGCTCCGACTGCGACGTACTTGCCGTCGGCGGTCTCGTAGCAACGGTAGAACGGGGCGCCGCCGTCGAGCAGGAACGATTCGCGCTGGTCACGCAGCGACCCGGTCGACTTCATCGTCCACATCATCTGGGCGAGCACGCTGACCCCGTCGACCGTGGCGGCGTCGATCACCTGCCCCAGGCCCGAGTGCTCACGCTCATACAGCGCCGTCACGATGCCCAGCAGCACCAGCATCGAACCCCCACCGAAATCGGCCACCAGGTTCAGCGGCGGCATCGGTGGCCGGTCGCGGTAGCCGAGCGCCGACATCGCGCCGGTCTGCGACAGATAGTTGATGTCGTGACCCGCCGTGGATGCCAGCGGCCCATCCTGGCCCCAGCCGGTGATGCGCGCGTAGATCAGGCGCGGGTTCACGGCCGCGCACTCGTCAGGGCCGATGCCGAGGCGCTCGCAGGTGCCCGGCCGGAAGCAGTCCAGCAACACGTCTGCCTTGGCCGCCAGGTCCAGCAGCGCTCCGGGCTGCGTCTTGACGTCGAGGTCGACGATCCGCTTGCCGCGGTGCAGCAGATCCTGGTCTTCGGCGGGCATCTGCAGGGGCCTTTTGTGGCGACCCGCTTCGCCCGGCTTCGCCGCGCTTGCGATCGCCACGTCAGGCCGGCGCACCCGGACCACGTCCGCCCCGAGATCAGCCAGCACCATGCCGGCGTGCGGACCCGGACCGATGCCGCCGAGTTCGATGACCCTGACCCCGGCCAGTGGCCCCCCGCCAACCACTGCCGGCTACTTCCCCTTCTTCACCTTCAGCACGCGCTCGCGCAGATCCTTGGTGGCCGAATCGATCGTCCCCTTGACGGCCCGCTTGAGTACGAAACCGGGCAGCGGCACATTCGGATCTGCCAGGAGGTCGAACTTGACCAGGGTGGAGTCGCCCTTGGGAACCAGCACGTACTTCCCGTCCTGGGCCTTCTGCTGAGCAGAGCTGACCAATTCCCAGCTCACCTCGTTGTCTTTCCACGTGTAGGCGACCACTTGTTCGTCAGTGATCCCGGCGACTTTGACCTTCATCTTGACCTTGCTGGGACGTCCGTCGGCGCCCGTCTCGAGGATCTCTGCGCTCTGATGTGGCTCGGACCACTCGGGCATCGCCTCAAAATCGGCGATGACATCCAGGATCTCCTCGGGACTGGCTTCGATGACGATCTCGCGGGATTCTTTGATTGCCATGGCCCGCACGATATCGCGGGCAGCGCCCGGCGGGAATAGGCTCTTTGCGGGGTACCGTCGTTTTCGTGACTGATCCCGCTTACACCGTCGGTGATTATCTTCTCGACCGCCTTGCCGAACTCGGGATCTCGGAGATTTTCGGCGTTCCGGGCGACTACAACCTGGCGTTCCTCGATCACATCGTGACCCACCCGAAGCTGCGCTGGGTCGGCAACGCCAACGAACTGAACGCCGGCTATGCCGCCGACGGTTACGGGCGTCTTCGCGGATTGTCAGCTGTGGTAACGACTTTCGGCGTCGGTGAGCTTTCGCTCGCCAACGCCATAGCGGGCAGCTACGCCGAACACGTACCCGTTGTCCACATCGTCGGCGGGCCGTCCAAAGACGCGCAGGCCTCCCGCCGCGCCCTGCACCACTCGCTCGGCGACGGCGACTTCGAGCACTTCCTCCGGATAAGCCGCGAAATCACCTGCGCTCAAACCAATCTCATGCCGGCGACAGCTTGCCGGGAGATCGACCGGGTGCTGTGCGAGGTCCGGGAACAGAAGCGCCCCGGCTACATCCTGATGTCCACCGACGTGGCGCGCTTCCCCACCGAACCTCCCGCGAGCCCATTGCCCGGCACCAGCGGGGGTACCAGCCCCCGCGCCCTGGCCATGTTCACCGAGGCGGCAGCCAAACTGATCGGTGACCACCAATTGACCGTGCTCGCCGACCTGTTGGTGCACCGTCTGCAAGCGGTCGACGAACTGCAATCCCTGCTGGACGCAGACGTTGTGCCACATGCCACGTTGATGTGGGGCAAGAGCCTGCTCAACGAAAGCTCGCCCAACTTCATGGGTATCTACGCGGGCACGGCCAGTACCGAACGGGTCCGCGCGGCCGTCGAGGACGCACCCGTGCTGGTCACAGCGGGGGTGGTCTTCACCGACATGGTCAGCGGCTTCTTCAGCCAGCGGATCGACCCGGCTCGAACCATCGACATCGGCCAGTACCAGAGCAGCGTGGCCGATGAGGTGTTCGCGCCACTGGAAATGAGTGCCGCACTCACCGCGCTGACGGCGATTCTCACCGAACGCGGGATCGAGTCGCCGGCCGTCCCGGCACCGGTGGCCCCGCCGCCGGCGCCAACGCCCGCGCGCGACGAGCCGCTGACCCAACGAATGCTGTGGGACAGGCTCTGTGCCGCACTCACGCCCGGCAACGTGGTGCTGGCCGATCAGGGCACGTCGTTCTACGGGATGGCCGACCACGTGCTGCCGCAGGGCGTCACCTTCATCGGCCAACCCCTCTGGGGCTCAATTGGTTACACGTTGCCCGCCGCCTTCGGCGCGGCGGTGGCGCATCCCGAGCGCAGGACGGTGCTGTTGATCGGCGACGGCGCGGCACAGCTGACCGTGCAGGAACTCGGCTCCTTCTCCCGCGAGGGACTTTCGCCCGTCATCGTGGTGGTCAACAACGATGGTTACACCGTCGAACGCGCGATTCACGGAGAAACCGCCCCGTACAACGACATCGCCGGCTGGAACTGGACCCAGGTCCCCGCCACGCTGGGGGTGGCCAACCACCTCGCGTTCCGGGCGCAGACTTATGGCGAACTCGACGACGCACTCACCGCGGCCGCCGAGAAGCAGGACCGGATGGTCTTCGTCGAGGTGGTGCTGCCGCGGCTCGAAATCCCGCCGCTGCTAGCCCAACTTGTGGGGAACATGCATCCGGCGCCACGCTCATAACACGAAAGGGCGGTCAGCGTCCGCGTGTCGGCCCAGGTGAAGATCTCGCCATCAAGCCCGGGAGATCAGGAGCCGCTGCCGCGGCAACACGGTGGCGTCATGCCGTCGGCAGACCGGTCCGCGGTGCGCGACGTGATGATGGCCCGGACGGTGCGTCGACAGCGACCGCAGTCGGCCCCCGCGCCGCAGGCGGCGGCGACCTGCTTCGTGGTTGCCGCCCCAGCCGCCACGGCATCGGCCACCATCTGGCTGGTGATGCCGTTACACAGGCACACGAACATCGAGTGGTCCGATCACTCCACGTCGATCCGCATCATGTCGAAATAGCGACCGACGAACAGTGGCGGGTAAGCGCCCACCCCCGCACCGCCACCCATCCATTGGGCGGTCGCGTCGGGGTGATCGATCCACTGACGGGCACTTTCCTCGTCGGGAAACTCCTGCAGGATCAGCACTTCGTGGGAATCGTCAAAAGCCTGGAACACCCAGGTCTTTCGGACACCAGCTGAGGAGAATCGGTCCATCGCATGCCCGACCCGGGCGGTGAGGGCGGACACGTCGTCTACTGATGCGAATGCGGCCAGGACTACTCCCGGAGCCTTGGGTGCGGCGGGCGGGCTGGTGATGAATCTTTCGACGATCTCCCCGGCGAACACCGCCGGTATGTCCTCGACACCGGCCTCGTCGAACCAGTCGAAGAACACCCGTGAGCGCAGCAACTCCACGATCGGCTCGCGGCTGTGCACGCCGATCATGACCAGGACGCGGCCGTAGTCGTGCGTCGAGACATAGACCAGGACGTGATGTGCCCCGATGTCCGCCAGAGCCGCTTTGTTTCGCTCGAGCAAAGGCCACACCCGCGTAGGATCCGGGATCCGGTAGTCCGACGCGATCACCATCGAGTGAATGTCGCCGTCGGTCATCGGACTCCTCAAGCCGGATTGAACTGCGAGATGAGCCACTTCCCATCGGCTTTCGTCAGCGTGACCAGCACACTGCTGGACGTCGTCGTCGGCTCCGGGCGGTCGCGGCTCTGCGTGCTCTGGTTGATGAACAGCAGCACGGTGGCCGATTCAGGATGGAACTCCGTGAGCGCGCCGCGCAACACCACGGCAGTCGTCTTGACCGCCTTCTGCTTGGCGGCCGGTGCGACGATCTGCTGGGTGAATTGGTCGTAGTACGAGAGGAAGTCGCCCGTCAGATGAGATCGTGCGCTGGAGAAATCGCGGTCGAGAGTGTCCGGTGAGTACGAGAGGATGGCGATCGTCCCGTCGCTGGCGGCCGCGATGGCCGACTTGGCCGCCTCGGCATCGACCGCGCGGTCCGGCCGGTAGGAAAACCAGTACAGCGCTCCCAGGGCCGAAAGCGACGTCACGACAACCAAGGTCAGTACGACGACACCGATCTTCCCCGACCATTTGGAACGCTTTGACGACCGCTTGCTGACTCGTTCGGTCCAACCCCTGAACCGCCCGGCCCGCGGCTCGTCTGACTTCTCGATGGCCTTTGGCTCTTCGGCGGCCTCAGCCGTCGTCGATTTCTTGGGACTCAAGGGACGAACTCGACTTTCGACATTTTGAGCTGTCCACCATCTCGTGTCATGGTCACGATCAGCCGGTACTTGCGTGGATCCTGTTTGGCGCCGGCCGCGTTGGTGACTTCCGACGTGCTGGCCACCAGCACCACTGCCGAGTTGTCGGTCATCGAATCCAGATCCACCGCGGCGGCCTGGACAGAACCCTGCGAGACCACCTTCGACTGTTCGACGACGTTGGTGAAATCATCGGCCATCTTGAGAAAGTCGTCCTTGAACGTTCCCGTCGAGACTTCGACGATGCGTTGCACTCCTTCTTTCGCGTGCTCAAAGTCCAGTGACGTCAAGGTCACCACACCCTGCCGCGCCGCTGCGGCGTACTCGGCCACCTGCTGACGCTCCCGCACCGCGTGCTTGTGCAGTACCGCCATTTCCACGCCCGCACCCAAGGCGACGAGCGATACGAGGACGGCCAGCACGGCGGCAATCGCGGACAATTTCGGGCGGCCCGGCCACCGTCGGCCCGCCTCAGGCTCTTCGGTTTCCAGCGAATCCTCGTCAGCCTCCGCGGAATCGGCGTCGGCCTCGGCTTCCTCTGGTTCCTCCGCGGACTCGGTGTCTTGCGGCTCGTCTTCCGGGGCCTGCTCGCTGACAACCGATTCCGTCGGCGCGGCCTCGTCTTTCTCATCCTGGGCCGCGGCAGCTTCGCTGATGTCTTCTTCGACAGGCTTTTTGGTTTCGACAAGTTCAGCTTCGCGCCGCAACCTGATGGCCCGGGCGCGGGCACGGGCGGCAGCGGCAAGAGCTTCAGCTTCGGCGGCCTCAGCCTCAGCCTGATCGGCGAGAGACCGGATCTCCGCGGCAGTGTGGGGTGTGTCGCCCTTTTTCACCAGACCTGCTCGTCGCTCAACCTGAACTCCTCTACCGCTTGCCCCGTCGGTGACGAATCACCTCGTTGCCGCTGGAACGCGACCGGCGCCGCCGTTGGCCAAACCCTACTCGGCACCGGCAGGGGCGGCGAGTAACCGGGCGGCCTACGACCACATCCGACGGCGATCCCGTGGAGAAGCAGATTATCACCCTCCGCCGCACAAACTACCGGGACGGCATCGCCTCGGCCGTTAAAAGCGTGGCAAGCAGTGGAAATAGTGTTCTCAAACCTAGCATATGGATGCGTTTACGGCTCCCCTGATGTCTTATCTGAGCAGATCCTTGACCACCTTGCCGGTCGCGTTGAGCGGCAGGGCCTCAAGGAACTCGACCGTCCGGGGCACCTTGAATCCCGCCATGTGCTGCCGGCACCAGTCGATCAATTCCGTTGCGTCGACCGGACTCTTCCGGACGATGAAAGCCTTACCGATCTGGCCGAGCCGCTCGTCGGGCACACCGATGACGGCGGCCTGAGCCACCGCCGGATGGCCCATGAGGAACCCTTCGATCTCGGCCGGGTAGGCGTTGAAGCCGCCCACGATGAACATGTCCTTCTTGCGGCCGACGATGCGCAGCCGACCGGTTTCATCGAAATTGCCCAGGTCGCCGGTGTGCAGCCAGCCGTCGGCATCGATCGCCTCCGCGGTCGCGCCGGGGTCGTCGAGGTAGCCCTGCATGACGCCGTAACCGCGCACCAGAACCTCGCCGTCCTCGCCGGCACGCACCTCGACCCCCGCACAGGGCAGTCCGGCCGTCATGGCCACATCCTCGAAGGAATCACCAGGCCGGGACAGCGTCACATTGCCGGCCTCGGTGAGGCCGTAGCCGGTCATCAACGTCTGAAACGGCAACTCGCCGTGGATGCGCCGGACGAGTTCGACGGGGATGTCCGCCGCCCCGGTCACCCCTGCGCGCAACGTCGACAGCCGGGATTTGTCGGAAACCGTCAATAACGAGTGATACAGCGTCGGCGGGCCGGGCAGCATCGTGACCCGTTCGCGCTCAATGAGATCCACCACCGAGTCGACGTCGAACACCGCTACCGGCAACATCGTCGCGCCCCGCAGGAAGGACGTGACCAGTCCGGCCTTCAGGCCGAACGTGTGGAAGTACGGATTGATCTGCAGGTAACGATCGCCCTCACGCAGGTCCGCCAGCGTCGCCCATTCGTCGTACATCCGCAGCGTCTGGCGATGATTCATCATCGCGCCCTTCGGTCGGCCCGTCGTGCCCGAGGTGAAGATGATGTCGGAGATGTCGGTGCCGCTCATCTCGCGCTCGAAAGGCGAACCACTGGAAAGGAAGTCAGACTTCAGATCGATCACGGGGACATCCGCCGGAGCGCCGTATTCTTGCCCCAGAAACCCCTGCTGAACGAGCACGGCCCGGGCCCCGCTGCGGGTGATGATGTCGCCGGCCTCATCGGCTTTGAACCGGGTGTTGACCGGCACCAGCACGCCGCCGGCGGTGAGTAAGCCGAACGCCGCGACGATCCACTCCACCGAGTTGGGCGCCCAGATCGCCGCCCGGTCACCCTTGCCGATGCCGAAATCAGCGAAAGCGCCTGCGGCGCAGCGAATCCGCTCAACGATTTCGGCGAAGGTGTAGCGCAGCGCGCCGTCCACGACCGCTTCGGCGTCGCCGAACCGGTCCGCCGCGCTCAAGACCATCTCGGGGATGGTCCGCCAGGTTTGCTTGGCCGGGTGGCTCGTCACACCGTGACGAGCCGACCGAGGTTTCCGCCCATGATCTTCGCCTGCGACTCAACGGGCAGGTGTGACAGCGCGTTGATGTAGTACGTCGGCTCCGCCAGCCCCTCCGGGTGTGGCCAGTCCGAGCCGTAAAGCACCTGGTCCACGCCGACGAGATTGATCAGATCGTCGATGCCCTCCTCGAAGAACGGGCTGACGTAGATCCGGTTCTTGACGGTCTCGACGGGATCGCTCGGAAAGGCTTCGGGAGCCTTGCGGAAGACCTCGGCCAGGCCGTCCAGCAGCGGGGTCATCCACTTCGAACCGGCCTCGACGATCGCGACCTTGAGCTTGGGGTGGCGGTAGAGCGCGCCGTGAATCACCCACGAGCCCACCGCGTCCTGGATGGGCCGCCACTCGTTGAGGATGCCCATCGCGTTGGTCTGGAACGGCAGCATCTCCTGGTCGGCGCCGTCCCACTCCGAGGTGTAACGGGAGTAGCCGCTGTCGCTGGAATGCATGCCGACCAGCAGGTCGTGTTCGACGACCCGCTCCCAGAACGGGTCGAACCGGGCAGCGCGAACGACCGCGGGCCGCGGAAGCCAGGGACCGGAGCCGGGCGGATCAGGATGCAGCGCGCACCACGCTTGACCACCCACTCCAGCTCCTCGATCGCCTTCTCCACAATGGGCAGGGTGATGACCGGGGTGGTGAAGATGCGGTTCTGGTAGTTGAAGCCCCAGACCTCGTCGAGCCACTGGTTCAGCGCGTGGATCAGCACATGGATGGCGACCGGGTCGTCGCGCAGCCGCTCCTCGATCAGACTGGCCAGCGTCGGGAACATCAGGGTGCGATCCAGGCCCAGCTCGTCCATCTTCTCCAGGCGCGGACCGGGCTCGAAGAACGCCGGGATCGCGCGCATCGGTTCGCCGAACAGCTCGCGTTTGGTCTTGCCGTCCGGGTTGCCGTATTTGAAGTACTCCTCCCAGGCGCCCGGCCGGGCGACGACCTCGAATGTCGGGTTGGGAATGTAGTTACTGATCACCCCGCGCAACGCGATCTTGGTGCGCCCGTTGATCTGCACGTACTGGACGTAGTCCTTGTACTCCTTGGGCAGGAATTTGGTCAGCGCTTCCGGCGGCTCGTAGAGGTGATTGTCCGCGTCAAAGAGCGGGAACGGGACGTCTTCCCGGTGCGACAGCTGCCCCATGAAATCCTCCTTCGCGTTTTGTGAGAATACTATTCTCTCCGCTGGGCGTGCGCAACGACGGGGTGGCGCGACAGGGTGCGCGCGCAGCGCGCGGGGGAGCTCAGCAGGTGGCTTTGATCTTGAAATCCACCGTCGCCGCCTCGTTCGGCTTCGCGGTGGTGGCGCCGTTGGCGGTACCGCTGATGACGAAGTTGCTGCCGTCGAAACGGGTGGCGGCCGCCCCACCGCCGCCGGGCGCGGCCGTGGTGGTGCCGGTGAACCCACCCAGATTGTGAAAGCGCACGGAGATAGTGGTCGCAGGGTGTTGACGCTGGTCCAGGATGGCCGTGGCTCCAGACTCGTCATTGCCCAGAGCGATTGTCCGGTACCACTCCTGCTGATAGCACCTGACCAGATCGGGCCGCACTTCGGTGCCATTGATATTCACGGTCGCCGTGCTGGCGAGCTGGCCCTGGGACGGCGTGCTGCAGGCGGCGAGTGGGGCCACCACGGACACCGCCGCGATGACTGCTGCGATTCGGTTCTGCACCTGGCACCCCCTGAAACAACTTCTGTCAACTTCGGGACCTGCACCGATGATGCTATTCTCCGTGAACGAGAATGCCAATATCGCCGTTCTCGCGCCCCAAGGAGTGATCACCCATGGTCGAGCTGGAGTACGACGAGCTCGGTACCGGGGTCGCCGTCCTCACCATCGATCGGCCGCACGCGCGCAACGCCATCGCGCTGGAAACCATGGGGCAGCTCGAACAGGCACTGCACGCGGCCGCCGGTGCCCGGGCTCTGGTGATCCGGGGCGCCGGCGACCGGGCGTTCGTATCCGGCGGCGATCTCAAGGAACTCAGCGCGCTGCGCACCGAAGAGGACGCCGCGGCGATGGCGAGGCGAATGCGGGCGGTGTGCGATCAGATCGCGTCGTTCCCCGCTCCGGTGATCGCCGCGCTCAACGGTCACGCCTTCGGCGGTGGCGCCGAAGTCGCCGTGGCAGCGGACATCCGGGTTGCCGCCGACGACATCAGAATCGCGTTCAATCAGGTGCAGCTGGAGATCATGCCCGCGTGGGGCGGGGCCGAGCGCCTGGCCGCACTGGTCGGCAAGAGCCGGGCACTGTTGTTGGCGGGCAGCGGAACTGCGCTCGACGCCGCCGATGCCGAACGGATCGGCCTGGTGGACGTCGTGCTGCCGCGGGCATCCTTCGACACTCCCGACAAGGGATGGCGCGCGGTCGCCACGTCGTTGGCCCGCCGTCCCGCCGCCGAGATAAAGCGGGTAATCGGCGGAGTTTCCGCTGATGAGGCGATAGCATCATTTGCACGGCTGTGGGTGGCAGACGCGCACTGGCAAGCCGCAGAGCGGGTCATGAACCGCACAGCCAATCCGCGCCCAGCAGCCGGAGGAGCGATATGACAATAACCGCAACGAAACTCGCAGTCCTGGCCATATCGCCGTTGCTTGTCGGGCTGCTGCGCCATGCTCCGGCCTACGCCGACGACGACCCGCCCATGCATCAGGTGGTCTACACCATCTCGGCCAAGAACCCGATCTACGCCGATATCTACTACCAGGATCAAGACCCGAGCAAGTTCTCCGACTACAGCCACAATCCCTACACGTTCACGCCGAACATCCAGGCCGACATCGCCCCCGGCAGGCCGTGGACCCAGCAGGTGATGCTCATCAACCCCGACGCCTGGGCGATGGTCAGCGTCAGCACCGGGCGGCAACCCGGTACGCCCGGTTTTCACTGCACAGTGTCGGTGGACGGCAATGTAGTGGTGTCCAAGGATGGGGACAAGGGCGTGCTTTGTTCGCTACGGACCTGGTGAGCCGCTGCACCGCCGAACATGTCCGCCCTCGGTTCGCCTTCCAGACGGCGCAGGTGCCGCTCGACGAACTCCGTCGCCTCGACGTGACCATCCGACATTCCCAGCGCCTGCTCGAGCACCAGGAACCGCGACAGACTGGCCATGAACACGGTCCAAACCATCGGCGGCACATCGTCGGTGTTGACCGCGTAACGCTGCAACGCAGCCGACACCGCCCGGCGCTGCTCCTCGCGAAAACGTTCGGCGTAGTAGGCGATTTCGGCCCGCATTTCCTTGCGGTGATTCGCCAGGGCCATGAACTCCATCGAAATCCGGGCGAAACCTGGATCGGAACCGAACTTCCACAGCGCCCACAGGGGCTGCGGCGACTGCAACAACCGGCTCTGCGCCTGCAGTCCCTCCTCGGCCCGGCGCCGAAAAACAGCCAGGAAAAGCTCCTCCATGGTGCGGAAGTAGTAATGCACCAGCTGCGGTTTGAGTCCCGCCTCGCCGGCCAGCCGCCGCGAAGTCACGGCGGCGTAGCCCTCTTCAAGCATCAGCCGTTCGGCCGCGTCGAGCAGCAAGCCGCGATTCTTCGCGTACGGCGCTCCGATCCTGCGGGCCGATGTCATCGCTGTACTCCGTACTCTGCGCACTCACCTGGCGGTCACGCCGATCGTAGTCACCGGACCCGGCCGGTCCGGCCGCGCAACCTTGACCCTGACATTACCGTCATGCTAAGCAAGTGCTCAGCAAAGCATCTCATTCGGGCGGCGCCAGCTCTCGTCGCCGACTCAGCATCGGCGCCACGCAGGCCCGGCTCCAGGAGGCACGCGAAAACATGACCGAGTACGACACCATCGACTTTTTCACCGATCCGTCACTGGTTCCCGATCCGTATCCGTATTTCGACTATCTGCGTAGCTGCAACCCGGTGCTGAAGCTCCCCCATCACGGGGTCGTTGCCGTGACAGGGCACGCAGAGGCGACCGCCGTCTACAAAGACACCGAGTCCTTCTCGAATTGTGTTGCGCTGGGCGGGCCTTTCCCCCCGCTCCCGTTCACACCCGAGGGCGACGACATCAACGCCCAGATCGACGCGCACCGCACCAGCTTCCCGATGTACGAGCACATGGTCACCATGGACCCGCCCGACCACAGCCGCGCCCGGTCGATCCTGAGCCGGCTGCTGACTCCGAGCCGACTCAAGCAGAACGAGGAGTTCATGTGGCGCCTCGCCGACCGTCAGCTCGACGAGTTCCTGGTCAACGGCCGCTGCGAGTTCATCGGGGAGTATTCAAAGCCGTTCGCGACGTTGGTGATTGCCGATCTGCTCGGTGTTCCCGAGGAGGACCACAAGGAGTTCCGGGTCGTCCTCGGCGCTGACCGCCCAGGACGGGTGGGGGCACTTGACCACGAGTCGGTGGGCATCAACCCATTGGAGTTTCTCGACGACAAATTCTCCTCCTACATCGAGGACCGGCGCGCACACCCGCGCGACGACGTGCTGACCGCGCTGGCCACCGCCAAGTACCCGGACGGGTCGACGCCCGAGGTCATCGACGTAGTACGTTCGGCCACCTTCCTTTTCGCCGCTGGGCAGGAGACCACGGCCAAGCTGCTCAGCGCCGCGTTGCAGGTGATCGGCGACCGGCCGGACATCCAGCGGCAACTGCGCGACGACCGCAGCCTGATACCCGGGTTCATCGAAGAATCGTTGCGGATGGAGAGCCCGGTCAAGAGCGACTCGCGACTGGCCCGCCGGGCCACTCAGGTGGGCGGGGTGGACATTCCCGCGGGCACCGTGGTGATGGTGCTACCGGGAGCGGCCAACCGCGACCCGCGCCGGTTCGACAATCCGCACGAATTCCAGATCGACCGCAAGAACGTCCGGGAGCACATGGCTTTCGCGCGTGGTGTGCACTCCTGCCCGGGTGGTCCGCTGGCCCGGGTGGAGGGCCGGGTATCCATCGAGCGCATTCTGGACCGTATGGCCGACATCGGGATCGATGAGACCGAGCACGGCCCCGCTGACGCCCGCCGATACACCTATGAGCCGACGTACATCCTGCGTGGGCTCAACCAACTGCACCTTACCTTCACCCCGCAATAAACCCTCAGTTCAACGCCAATCCCACGAAGTAGCTGCCGAACAATCCCGCGGCGATCAGCAGCACCCAGGCGTCGGTCAGCCGGCGGAGCAGGGCCGGGGCCTGCCTGACCTCCATGAACTCGCGAAAGATGATGCGCACCTTGACCAGTGCGATGACGATGACGCCACAGGTGACCACCACGTTGGATCGCGGCGATCCGTCGGCCGAATGGTCGATCCACAGATAGCTCACCGTCAGCGCGGCCAGCACCAACCAGACAACCAGCAGCCTGCTGTTGAATTTCACCGCTCACCTCACCACGTAGAGCATTGCGAAGATGAGCACCCACAGGAAATCGACTGTGTGCCAGTACGTCGCGGCCGTCTCGATCAGCACCTGGGATTCACCGGTGCCGCGCCTGGCATCCCGCAGCCGGTAAACGATGACGCCGAGGGCGACGAAACCGATCAGCAGGTGCACGAAGTGGATGCCGGTGAGAAAGAAGTAATACGTGAAAAAGTCGTTGCTGTCCAAGCCGTTTCCCATCCGCACCAGGCGGGCCCATTCCACGATCTTGAAGACCAGGAAGACCGCGGCGAATGCGGCTGTGAGGACGGCGTCGCGCAGTGCCGCCCGGTGGGCGCCGGCCCGCGCAGACTGAACGCACCGCGCCACCGACCACGAACTCAGCAGCAGGACAAGGGTGTTGAGCACCCCGACGCGCAGATCCAGGTGTGCCTGAGACTGCAGGAACAATGCTGGGCTTCGGGCGCGGTAGAAGAGGTAGAAGCCGAAATATGCGGTGAATATCAATGTCTCGAACAGAACGAACGCCCACATGTCCGGCTGCCCCGGCACGGCGGTCGTGCGCCTGGCCCTCCTGGTGGAGTCCGTCACGACGCGGCCACTCTCTTCGTGGGCAGGTCCGGCAGCGGGCCCGTGCCGAAGTCTTCACGCCGGATCAGCTGAAAAAGCATGACGATGAAAGTCACTTGGTAGATACCGAATACGACCATGTCCAGCCACCAGGCGATCTGCCCGTTCCAGGCCAGGACGCCGCGTCCGAAGATCCAGCAGGGCGCGACGACCACCTCGGTGAGCGCATTGCACAGATTGAGGTAGCCGAACCAGTTGGGGAATACCCGGTTGTTGTCGATCAGGATCGCGACCATCCAGATCAGCGAGCCGATCAGGAACACCCCCATGGTTCCGTCGAAGGACAGGAAGGCGAAGTCGTAGAGCCAGCCGAGCACCCTGGGGTCCCGGCCGGGGCGCAACGTTCCGACGATGAGCGCGATGCAGAGCACCAACATGCCGGGTACCGCGGCGAGCGAGTAGATGACCAGGTACGAGTATCCGAAGATGCGGCTGACCGACATACGTCGCATCGAGTAAGCGATCAGAGCGTTGTTGATCGCGGTCATTCCGGTGATCACGAAAATGATGCCGAACCCGATGGGTATCCCCAGGCGGCGTTCTTCGAACCAGTGGACCTGGGTCGCGAGGTCCCAGGTGGGCTGCGGCGGCGGCTGCACCTGGGCCACGATGAAGAACACCGGGAAGAAGACGTTGTAGAACACGATCTGGGTCCACCAGGCCAGCCACAGCTCGCGCTTCGGGTTCTGCCGGAGGCTCGTTGCGACGCTCACGCGCTGCCCGGTTCTGTTGCGCCCGAGTCTTTCTCGGTGCGCTCCCGATACACCGCCCGGGCCAGGACGACGCCCATCACGACGATCCAGACGCCGATCGCGAGATTCTTCACCCAGAACGACAACACGCCATCCCACGCCAGCGGGCCGGACAACGTCACGCCGGCGAAGGCCGCCGGCACCAGGGCTGCGGCGACGAGCAGGTTGAAGCGGGCGACCCAGCGGCCGAAGACCGGCTGCGGCTGATCGTCGAAATAGATTGCCAGCGCCAGGATCACGCTCTGCCCGATCAGGAAGGGAACCAGGATGGTGAAGGTGATCCACGCGAAATCATTGAGCAATTGCGTCAGTTCGGGACTTCGCTCCGGACGAAAAGCGGCCAGCAACCAGCAGACGTTGGCGATGAGAAACAGCGTCGGACCACCCGCCGCGCAACCCAGCATTGCGTAAGAAAAGATCGGCGTGCGATGCGCCATTCGCCGGATCTGCATCACGATCAGCGCCAGGATCGGTACCAGACACACCCCGAACCAGTTGAAAACGATCATGCTGTAACGAATTTCGGGGAGATGCGCCGGATCGCGGTAGAACGCGGCAACTTCCTCCGCCGACATGGTGGGCGACATCGGCGGATTGAAGCCCGGAAACAACAGGAAGGCGGCGATCCAGATGACCACCGTGACGGGCAGCGTCCACAACAGAATCAACTCACCATCGGTACGCCGCAACCCAACTCGCGGCGGTCCCGAATTCTGAGTCGTGCCGATCTCTGTCATCAGTGAATCCTTCCAGCGCACGTCATCGTGCGGCTAAGGTCGGCCCAGACACCGAAGCTAGCCGATCGGCTATTCCGGGTCAATAGCCGATCGGCTACGCTGCCTGGTGTGGTCGAAGCGACGCCCCGGAGCCAGTTCCGGTTCATCACGCACAGCGCCGCACAGACGCGCGTGCTGGATGCCGCGCTGAAGCTGATCGGTGAGCACGGCGTCGGCGGCACCTCGCTGCAGATGATCGCCGACGCCATCGGGGTGACGAAAGCTGCTGTCTACCATCAGTTTCACACCAAGGAGCAGATCGTCATCGCGCTCACCGAGCGCGAATTGGGCGGCCTCGAGGAGGCTTTGGAGGCAGCGGAAGCCCACGACCACCGGATCGAGGCCCGCGACGTTCTTCTCAACCGCGTCATCGATGTGGCCGTGCAGCGGCGTGGCGCCGCAAGCACCCTGCAGTTCGACCCGGTCGTGGTGCGACTGCTCGCTCAGCACGAACCTTTCCAGCACTTCATTCAGCGGCTCTTCGGTGTGCTGGTCGACGACATGGCCGAGGACACCCGGGTCTCGGCCGCGATGCTCTCCGGCGCCATCGCCGTTGGAGTCATGCACCCTCTGGTGGCCGGCATCGACGACGAGACATTGCGCGCCCAGTTGCTGCGGATCACCCGCCGGCTCTTCGACGCGGATTGATCAGAACCGATTCTCGCCGTTCCATTTTCACAGGCGGGCCGCTCGGATACCGTTCTTGTATGGACAGCGTCAAACGTCTCGCCGCCGTGGCGATCGTGGTCACCAACGGCTTCGGGCTGGCAGGCATGGGCACGGCCCAGGCCGATGACGACCTCCCCTGGCCATGGGTGGGATACCACTGGTGCCCGGGTCAGCCCTTCAACGCGGGGGCCTGGGGACCGCAGTTCGACCAGACCACCTGCCACGACGCGCACCATCGGGACATGGACGGCACGATCCACAGCCGTGATTACTTCGGTCCCAGCCCCTTCCAGGACTGGCCGGAGATTCCCAACAACCGGCCGTGACGTCTGCTCAGGTGTCGCCGCGCTCCCAGACCTTCTTACCGTCATGGGAATTGCAGACCAGGAACAAACCATCCGGCGCCTGTGCGACGTAGTAATCCGGGTAATCGCTGCACGAGGAGTTCTCATTCTTGACGCCGACCATCGGTGGGGAACGGAACCAGCGAGGCTCATACCGCCGGGGTGAACCGCAGAACATCAACCGTCCCGGCTCGGTCGCAAAGGACACGTAGTAGTCGGCGGTGCCGAACACGTAGTAGGTGGTGTTGTCGCAGGGCGCTCCGAGCACCTGGTGTCCGGCGATCCCTGGCGTGCAGTCCGGGTAATCGCACCCGACCGGATCTGCGGCGGCCTGCGGCGACGCCACCACACCAGCGCCGAGCAATGCGGCAACCGCTGCCACAATGAATCGCACCACCTTAATTTGCCACAGCCGAAAAGAAAATTCATTATGTTGGCGACAGAAGGTAAGAAAATTCTCTCAAACGGAGAGGGTACTGAGAGTCTGGCATCGGGCCGATCGACACGGGCGTCAACAGGTGCCGGTGATAATGTGACTCTCTTGTAGTCGCGGGGTGAGGAGGTGATTCATGCCGCCACGTGAAACCTCGGCCGAAGCGTCCGCTACGGAAGCCGGCGTGGATGACCTCGAGACCGACGACCTCGCCGAGGCGGAAGCCCGCGCCGAGGCCGCCCGTGCCCGTGCGCGCGAGCTGCGCAGGCAAGCCGAGGAGGCATCGTCTCCCCCAGAGACCGACGCCGAAGCGGGCCCGTCCCGGTTTCGCCGATGGCGACCACGCCGGCCCGGCCGAAAGGCCCTCATCGCCGCGGCCGCGATTCTGATCTCGAGTGCGGCGTCGGCCGGCAGCGGCTTTTTGGTGTGGCACCACCGCCACGTCGTGCAGCAGAGCCACCGTTCCACGGAATTCGCGACGGCCGCCCGCAACGCCGTTGTGCTGATGATGTCGATCGACCCGAATAAGGCGAGAGAGGACATGCAACGTTTCGCCGACCAGACGACCGGCCAATTCAAGGCCGGCGTATTGATGGGCGCCGAGGATATGGTCCGGGCATTGGAACAGTCCAAAGTCGTTGCGAAAGCCGCGGTGCAAGCAGTGGGCGTGCAATCGATGACGGAGGATTCGGCCGTCGTACTGGTGGCGGCGAAGTCGGAGATCACCAAGACCGACCAGGCGAAGCCGGAAACGCGCACCTGGCGACTGGTCGTCGACGTCGAGCGGGAGGGCGGCCAGCTCAAGATCTCCAAGATCGAGTTCGTCCCGTGACGGATGCGCGCACCGGGCGGCGCCGGCTGCATCGGTTCCTGTCGCGGTGGCGGGTGATTGTGCTGACGCTGCTGGTTGTCGGCACCACCGGGTTCAGCGCCGGCTACTTCTCCTTCGTGTACCGATCCGACATGGACACCGACCGCGCGGTCACCCGCGAGGTCGTCAAGGCCGCCAGCGACGGCACCGTGGCGTTGCTGTCCTATTCGCCCGCCACGCTCGGCCGCGATATGGACAACGCCAAATCCAGGATCACCGAGAATTACCTGCGCTATTACCAGCAGTTCGCCGACCAGATCGTGGGACCGTCGACCCAGCGTGCACAAGTCACCACCACCGCTACCGTGGTCAAGGCGGCGGTCGCCGAACTGAATCCGAATTCGGCCGTCGTACTGGTTTTCGTAAAACAAAAGACGGCAAGCAAGGAAAAGCCGGAACCGGTGGTGACATCCAGCAGCCTTCGGGTAACGTTGAAAAAGGTCGACAGTTCATGGCTAATTGAGAAATTCGAGAGCATGTGAGCTCATATCTACTTTCGCTGTGAACGTTCGACCGCAGGTCAAATTCTCCGAATACGGCGCGTCGAGGAGCAGCAGGTGATGCGTTCAGCAAGTGCGGCGGTCAGCGCCACCCTCGCGGTGGGCGGGATGGCGGTCATGCTCCACACGGCCCCGCCCGCCTCGGCCTACAACCCGGCCATCAACGGCAGATTCACCGCCACCTTGATCGGCGACTGGGCGCGGACCCGAACCGTGTATCACGACGAAGCCGTGGTGCAGAGCACCTGGACGATCAGCTCGTCGTGTTCGACCGCGCAGGACTGCAGTGGTCAGGTGGTCAGCGACCAGGGCTGGACGGCGCAGATGACCATGCACGATGGGCTTAACTGGTACGTCAAGCGGGACGTACCGAACTGGGAGACGTGCGACGACGGCACCACGTTCACCGGCCATGAAGTTTTCTACTTCTATCCCGCCAACCCCGAAACCGGTGAAAACGTGCTCGGCTCATCGGTTTTGGCCGGACGGGAACACATAGCCGGCGCTAGCGGTGCGTGCGGCACCAACGCCCCGCTGTACATCGAGCAACCGTTCCGGCTGGACAGGATCGGCTGAACCCACCCGGCTCAGAGGGCGAACATGTCCTTCCACGTCTTCGGCGCCTTAGACGCGACGAGATCCGTCTGACGATAGACCTGGCCATCGGGCGCCACGTAGCTGCCGTTCTCCGGGTTGTATTGAGCGAACGCCACCGAGGGACCCGGGGATTCGTTGCGCCCGAACGCACTCGGAGCCGCGGAGGGGGATGCGCTGGGCGCTGCCGCGGCCGGGGCCGGGTTGCCAGCCTGATCGAGCGGTGCGATGGAAGCTACCTGGCCCATCGGCGCCTGCGGCGTAACTCCGGGCGCCACCGGCGCTCCCGCCGGCGGGGGTACCACTCCCGGGGGAAGCGGTGTTCCCTCAATCGGCCCGAAAATCCTCTCTCGGTTCTGGTTAACCCGGTCGTCCGGCGGGACGCCCTGGGCCAACAGGTTCGGGTCCAGCGGGTACGTGCCGAACACGTGCTGCCTCATCGCCAGCGGCATGAAGGGCTTGTCGCTGTCACAGATCTCGACGGTCGGCGCCCGCTTTCCCGGGTGTCCCATGCACGGGTAGTTGCGCGCTCCGCGCACCCCGATCGGCGAATCCTGCGGGAGCTTGCAGTACAACCCGTCGGGGGTGTCGATGGTGGTGGTGTCGGCCGGTGATCGCCACTGGCTAGGCGGCAGGAATCCGACGGTGCAAGCGGGCGGGTCACTGAGGATGAGATTGAAGGCGCCGGTGGCCAATCCGGTCGGGCTCTTAGTGCCCAGGAAGGATTGGATGGCTGCGGTGAACGGCGGCAGAATCACCAACACCTGCTCAAGAGATGCGTGGTACGTCACCCCGATCTGGCCGATCGTCGTGAGGTTGGCCAGCAGCACCGGCAGCGTCGGCTTAATCTGGTCCAGCAGCCGGGACGCCTCGTTCAGCGCTTCGGGCCCGTTTTCCAGCAGAGTGCGCACCTGCGGATCGTTGGTCGCCAGTTGGCCGGTGAATCCGGCCAGGCTGTGGGCCCAGCGCCGGATCGAGCCGGCGGTCTGCGCCTGACTGTCCAGCAACGGCCCGGTGTCCTCGGTCAGGCTGCGCGCCCGGTCCGAGACGCCGTTGAGGTCACCGGAGATCTGGGCCGACGAGTCGAAGAGCGAGCCGAAATCGTAACTGGCGCCGTTGAATGCCTTGAACGACTCGTCGAGCAGCTGGGTGAGCTTGCCCTGCGGGATGCTGTTGAGCAGCGCGCTGGTCTGATCCAGTACCGGACCGATCGGCTGCGGAGTCTTGGTGTCCTTCGCCGCGATCACCGAACCGTCGTGCAAATAGGGTCCCGAGTCGGTCCGGGGGCGCAGATCGACGTACTGCTCGCCCACCGCCGAGATGCTGCGCACCTCGGCATCCAGATCAGCCGGGATCTTCGGCGAAGTGTCCAGCCGCATCGTGGCTTTCGCGCCGCGGGCGGTCAGCTCAACGCCGGTGACCTTGCCGATCTGCACGCCGCGGTACGTGACATTGCTGAAGCGGTAGAGGTTTCCGGTCTCACGCAGTTCCAGCGTGACCGTCATCTTGCCGATCCCGAGCAGCGTCGGGGCCTGCACGTAGTAGATGACCATCACGAACAGACCGATGACGCCCACGATCGCGAAGACCGCCAACTGGATTCGGATGAAGCGAGTCAGCATCTAGCCACTCCCCTCCGCCGGTGCGACGGCGGGCGGTAACCCGTTTGGCAACGTCGCGCTCTGGTCGGTCGCCGGCGCCGACGAGGGCGGCGGTCCGGGTGCGGCCTGGGGTGGTCCAGGAGTCGCCGGGGGCGGACCGGGCAGGTACGAGCCGGGAGCACCGGGCGCGCCGTACCGGAACTGCAGATACTCGGGTTCGCCGGCCGCCGGGACGCTCTCGGCCCCTAGCCGTTCCCAATGGGTGCCGCGCAGGATGCTCCTGCGCAACGCCGCGTTCGTCAGGTCGATGATGAAGTAACCGTTGACGTAGTCGCCCCGGACGTAGCGGTCGATGAAGCCCTGGGTGAAGGGGAAAGTCGGCGCGTAGGCAAGGGCCGCATCGAGATCGGGTCCCACGTCGGCCAGCGCGCTGATGGTGGGCTCGAGGTTCTTGAGGTTATTCACCAGGTCGTCGCCCGCGTCATTGACCAGTCGGGTTGCCGTGTTGCTGAACGTGCCGAGTTTGTTCAACGCGGTGGTGAGGCGGGGCCGCTCCCGGTTGAGCACGTCGAGCGCCGGCGGAATCTTGTTCAGCGCCTGGGTGATTACGTCGCGCTGCCCGGCCAGCGTGCCGGAAAGCCGGTTCAGCGCCTGGACCGACGCAACGATGTTGTCGCGCTGGGCGTCAAAGGTGCCGACGAACCGGTCGAGCCGGTTCAGCAGATCCCGAACGTCGCCCGCGCGGCCGGAGAGCGCGGCGTTGAAGTTGTTGATGATGTCCCCGATCTGTCCCAGCCCGCCGGCATTGAGAACCACCGACAACGAGGACAGCGTCTGTTCGGTCGACGGGTAGGTCGAGGACCGGTTGAGCGGGATCGTGGCACCCGGTTGCAGGCGGCCGGTCGGCGCCTGGCCCAGCGGTGTATTCAGTTGCAGGTGCATCGATCCCAGCAGGCTGGTCTGGCCGACGCTGGCCACTGCGTTGGCCGGGATCACCACATGAGGCTGCACGGACACCTCGACATCGGCGTGCCAGCCCCGCACCGACAACTTCCTGATGCTGCCGACGATGACATCGTTGATCATCACCGGCGAATTGGCTTCCAGCGTCCCGACATTGGCTATCTCGACGTGATAGCTGGTCGAACCGGGGCCGCGTCCCACCGCCCCCGGCAATGGCAGGGAGTTCAGGCCGCTGAAGGCGCAGCCGGTCGAGGTGAGCACGACACTCAGACCGATGCCCAGCATCAGGCGCAGGCGCCGCATCGTCGCTGTCATGGTTGCGGCCTTTCCGCAGGCAGCAACAATTCGGGCACGCTCTGCGGAGCCGGCGGCGGCTCGGCCGGCACAGTCGGCGGTGGCGGCTCGGGCATCGCGGCTCCCGGTATTCGCGCCGGAGGTCCGGGCGGTGGCGGCGCCTCGGGAACGTCGCCCGGCAATCCGGTATACGCGGAGACGGCCGGCGGCAACTCGGGCGCCGTCGGCTTGGGGCCCTCTCCGCCGGGCGCCAGCCGCTGTTCGGTGTAGACGACGTTCTTCGGATCGAATGCCGGGGCCAGGAACGGGTTCACCGGAATCGGGAAGTAGTTGAAGTTGAAATAGGTCAGCGGGTTGAACACCTTCAGCGCGGGGCTCAGATACAGCCCGCACAACTTGCCGGTCTCGACCGAGGTGACGTTCTCCAGTGCGCCGATCTGCGAGCAGAACGCGTTCGTCGGATTGCTGAGATTCTGCAGGCCGACGCCGCCGCGGACGTTGCCGACATCGGGGTCGTAGTCGTTGTAGGCGTTGGCAAGTGCGTTCGGCGCCACATGCAGCACGTTCTGCAGCGCCATCTTGTTGTCGACGAGAATCTGGGTTAGGTCGGCCAACCGGGTGATCTGCTCAGCGGTCTGGTCACGGCTGCCCGCGATGAACCGCTGCACTTCTCCGACCGCACTCGAGAGGTCGGTCAGCGCAGCGTCCAGGGTGGATTTGTTGTCGTCGAGCACGCTGGTGAGGCTGGCCAGCCGGTCGTTGAACTGCACGAGCTGGACGTTGCTGTCCCGCAGGGCGCCGACGAAAGTCTGCAGATTCTTGATGATGTCGACGAGGTTGCCGCTGCCGTTGGCGAAAATCCGTCCCAGTGCCGACAATTGGCCCAGCGTCTGGCGCAGCTTGTCGCCGTTGCCGCCGAGCGCGTTCGCGGCGGCGTCGATGAACCGCGCCACCGACGGCGTCGACACCCTGCTGTTGGGGCCGAAATCGGTTGCCAACCGCATCAATTGGTCTTTGATCTCGTCCCACTCGACCGGTGTCGCGGTCCGGTTGACCGGTATCACCGCGCCGTCGGCCATCGTCGCCCCGGCGTTGCGGTAGGCGGGAGTGAGCTGGACATAGCGTGCCGCCACCAGGTTCTGGGCGACGATCACCGCTTTCGCGTCCGCCGGAACGGAGATGCCGTGGTCCACGTGCATCACCATTTTGGCCTGGGTTCCGGCCGGTTCGATCGATTCGATGGTGCCGACCTTTAGGCCCGATACCCGCACATCGTCGCCGGGATAGATCGCGGTGGCGGTGTGGAAGTAGGCGATGATCGTGGTTGGCCGGAAGAACGTGTTGCGGATGGCGACCCCCGCGCCGACCACGAGCAGCACCGCCAGCAGGACAGCGAGGGCCAGCTTGAAACCCTTGCGCCGCATCATCGCGAGCCTCCCGGGTTCTGGTTGAACGGGAACGGTAGCAACGCCCGCGGGCCGGCGTTGTCCGGCGGTTGTCCCGGCGCACCGTAGGCGCGGAAGCCGAAGGCGTAGTCGAACAACCATTGGAAGAACTGCAGCGTGAAGATGTTCGGGATGAACGGGTTGTAGTAGAAACCGCTGGATACGGTCTCACCCTGGGTCAACTCGAACTTGGCCAGCCCGGGCAACGCTTTGCCGAGGTTGTCGCGGTTCTCCTCAAGCATCGCTGTGACCGAGTTCAGCTTGGTCAGCGTCGGCGCCAGCTTCGCCTCGTTGTCGTGCACCAGACCCGAGAGTTGTTTGGCCACCGAGGAAGTGCTGGCGAGCAACCGCACGATCGCCTGCCGCCGCTCGACGAGCATGGACAGCAGGTCATCGGCATTGAGGATCAGGGTGTTCAGCTGGTTGCTGCGCTCCGAGAGGATGTGTGTGACATCGGCTGCGCCCTTGAGCAACTGACTCAATGTCTGATTGCGTTCATTCAGGGTCGACGACAGCCGGGTCACCCCGTCGAAGGTCGGGCCCAGTTGTGGCGCAATCTGATTCAGCGTGTTCGACAGCGTGTCCAGGGACTGGTTGAGGGTGTCGGTATTGGTCCCGGCGATGTCCGAGGCGAGGTCACCGACGGCCTCGGACAGCGAGTAGGGCGAGGAGGTTCGTGACAGCGGAATCACCGCCATCGGGCGCATGTTGCCGCTGCCGGTCGATTCGACGGTCAGTACGCGCTGGCCCAGCAGCGAACCGGTGCGGATGTGCGCGGTGCTGGCCGAACCGAGTTGGACCGCTCCTTTGACCGTGAACGTCACCAGGACATCACCGCCCTGCAGCGACATGCCCGACACACTGCCGACCTTGATCCCCGACACCGTCACGTCATTGCCGGTCACCAGGCCGCCGGCATCGGCGAACACCGCCTGGTACCGGACCGTGGTGGCCCGCTGCAGCAACTGGTCCGGGGACAGACCTACAGCGATGACCAGAACTATCAACACGACACCGATGAATCCGGCTCGAATCAGGCGCGCTCCGCGGTACTTAAGCATCGGGTTCCGCACACCTCCCGGTGACCTGGTGGGTGACACCCACCTCGACCGTTCGGTACTGCAAGTCGGAGACCCGCAGCGCAAGGCCGCACAGGTAGTAGGGGAACCAGGCGCCGTATGCGCCCAGCCTGGTCAGCTTGCGGTAGTTGTTCGGCAACTTCTTCAGCGAGATGTCGATGAGGTTCTTGTCCTTGTCCAGCAACGGGGCCAGCCGGTTGAGCTGGTCGATGGTGCCGGATAGCGGTGGGCGGGCGCGGGTCAGCAGATCTGCGATTGACGCTGTTCCGTTGTCCAGAGCGGTGATTGCGGTGCCGATCGTGTCGCGGTCGGAGGACAATCCGCTGATCAGGCGCTCCAACCGGTCGATCGCGCCGGAGAACTTGGTGCCCTCGGCGTTGACGGTGCCCACCACGGTGTTGAGGTTGTCGATCAGGGCCTGCACGGTATCGCTGTTGTCGGCCAACGTGTTCGAGAACGACGACGTCTTGGACAGCAACGACTGCAGTGTCCCGCCCTCGCCCTGGAACACCTCGATCAGCGATGCGCTGAGCGCGTTGACGTCTTCGGCCTTCAGGCCCTTGGTGACCGGCTTCAATCCACCCAGCAACAGATCCAGGTCCAGAGCCGGCGCGGTGCGGTCGATCGGGATCTCCGCACCTCCCGGCAACGGTTTGGTATTGCCCGGACCGTCGAGAAGCTCGAGGTAGCGGTCACCCACCAGGTTCAGGTACCGGATGACAGCGCGGGTCCCTCCGGTGAGCACCACGTCGCGGTTGGCGTCGAACTTGACCAGAACCTTTTTGTCCGAGCGCAATTCGACGCTGTTCACCGTGCCCACCCGGACACCGGCGACCCGCACGGTCTGCCCCTCCTTAAGGCGCGAGACGTCGGTGAAGAGCGCGGAATACTCCGTGGTGGAACCGGTTTGGTACTGACCGAAGATGAAGAACAGGGAAATCGTCAGCAACACCATCACTAGCGCGAAGGCGCCGAACTTGATGATCATCCCGCGTGAGTTGCTCATCCGGGTTGTCCTATTTGCATCGTGTTGCGCGGCGGTCCGTCGATCGGCCCGTACAGCAGTTGCTTGAGGGCGTCGGAGTTCAGCAGCAGTTGTTGGTTCCCGTACTCCATCGGGTTGGCCCCGACGTCAGCGACCACGAACGGCGGCGCAACGTCGTACGGCACCACGGGAAGCGTCTGACACTGTGGGCCGCCCGTAGCGGCCACCTTGGGCAGGTTGCTCGGGTAGCGATAACGCTCGGCGCCGAACCCGATGTACACCAACACCTTGATCATCGGCTCGGGCAGGTTGGGCGAGTGCAGGTTCACCAGGGAGCCGGCCAGGCCGCACCACAGCGCCTGGTGGTACTCGTTGGTGAGGTTGGTGGTGGGCAGGAGCAGGTGTAAGACGTCGGTCAGGGCCTGCCGGTTCCCGCCGATCACCTCGTTGCCGATGTCGGCCAAACCAATTGAGCTGATCAGGAATGCGTCCAGGTTCTGTTGCTCTTCGACGACCGACTTGCTGATTCTGATCGCATTCTCGGCCGACCCGATCAGGTCCGGTGCCGCGTCGGCGTAGGCGTTGCTCACCACGGGCAGGACCGAGAGGTCATGGTTCAGCGCGGGCAGCGCCGGATCCTGCTTGGCCAGAAAGGCATCGAGGTCGGACAGTGCCTGACCGATCTTGTGGCCACGACCGTTCATCGCCGAAGCGATCGCGCCGAGCGTTTCGTTGAGTTTGGCCGGATCGATGTTCGACAGCAGGTTGGTGAGTTGCTGGAAGACGGTGTTGACCTCGACGGTGACGCCCTTGCCCTCGAGTACCTGGTGCGGTTGCAGGGTCTGCGGCGAAGGCTGGTCGGGCGGAATCAACTCGATGAATTTGGCGCCGAAGACGGTCGTGGAGGCGATGTCGACGAGCACATTGCGCGGGATGAGACGCATTGCCGACGGCTGCATTGCCAGGTGCAGCACCGCCTGACCGTTCGGCCGCTCTTCGATCGAATCGACCTTGCCTACCATGACGCCGCGCATCTTCACTTTGGCTTCGGGGTTCATCACGAGGCCGGCGCGCGGCGAGACCACAGTGACGGGCACGCTTTCGGTGAAATCGCCTTGGAACAGCCCGATTGACAGGGCGAAGATCGCAAGGATGACAACGACGGTGGCCAGGCCCATCAGCGGGCGCACGTAACCGCGTGGCTTGGGACGGCCGGAATGGTGCGACCGTCCCTTTGTACTCGGGCCGTGGCGGCCCGCCGGCACGTTTGCTGTCACTGAACTCTCCGCACCTCCCCTAGCCCGACAGGTTGAAGTTGCCGTTGGAACCGTAGATGGACAACGAGATCAGCAGTGTCACCGAGACCACCACGATCAGTGAGGTCCGCACCGCGTTGCCGGTGGCGACGCCGACACCGGCCGGGCCGCCCGAGGCGAAAAAGCCGTAGTACGTGTGGATCAGCAGAATGGTGATCGCCATCAGGACGGCCTGCAGGAAAGACCACAGCAGGTCGATCGGGTTGAGAAACGTCGTGAAGTAGTGCTGATAAAGCCCGCCCGACTGACCGAACAGGATCACTGTGGTGAACTGACTGGCCAGAAACGACAGGCTGACCGCAATGCTGTACAGCGGGGTGATGGCCAGCATCCCGGCAATGATGCGGGTACTGACCAGATATGAAACCGGCCGGATCGCCATGGATTCCAGCGCGTCGATCTCCTCGTTGATCCGCATGGCGCCCAATTGGGCCGTCACCCCGGCGCCGAATGTGGCCGCCAGGCCGATGCCCGCCACGATCGGCGCAGCGATGCGGACATTGATGAACGCCGCGAGGAATCCGGTCAGCGCCTCGATGCCGATGTTGCCCAGCGAGCTGTACCCCTGGACCGCCAGCGTGCCGCCCGCGGCCAGGGTGAGGAAGCCGACGATCACCAGGGTGCCGCCGATCATCGCCAAAGTGCCCGCGCCCATGCTGATTTCCGCGATGAGCCGGATGATCTCGCGCCCGTAGCGGCTCACCGCGAAGGGGATACCGGCAAGCGCCTTACCGTAGAACAGCGTGTGATCGCCGATTCGGCCCAGACTGCCGACCGGTCTCTGGAGTTGCCGCGTGAAACGCGGATAGACGGCTCTCAGCGCCACGGTGAGTGCTTACACCTCCTTCCCATGTGCTACTTCGCCGACATCCGGATGCCGATAGCGGTGACGACGACATTGACCACGAACAGCGACATGAACGCGTACACCACCGTCTCGTTGACCGCGTTGCCGACGGCCTTGGCTCCGCCGCCGGTGATCGTCAGGCCGCGGTAGCAGGCCACCAGCCCGGCGATCAGACCGAAAAGCGCTGCCTTGACACACGAGATGATCACCTCGGGCACGCCGGTCAGCAGCGTGATGCCGGCGGCGAACGCGCCCGGGTTCACGTCCTGAACGAATACCGAAAAGATGTAGCCGCCAAGAATCCCGATGATCACGACCAGGCTGTTCAGCAGCAGCGCCACCAGACCGGAGGCCAGCATTCGGGGCGTCACCAACCGCTGAATCGGGTTGATTCCCAAGACCTCCATCGCGTCGATCTCTTCGCGAATCGTTCGGGATCCCAGGTCGGCGCACATCGCCGTGGCCCCGGCACCGGCCACGATCAATACCGTCACCAGTGGCCCGACCTGCGTGACCGCACCGAATGCGGCACCCGCGCCCGAGAGGTCGGCGGCGCCGAGTTCGCGCAACAGGATGTTCAGGGTGAAGCTGACCAGGACGGTGAACGGGATGGCCACCAACAACGTTGGCGCCAGCGCGACGCGGGCGACGAACCACGACTGCTCCAGAAACTCACGCCACTGGACGGGCCGGCGGAACGCGAACTTGATGGCATCAGCCGACATCGCGAACAGGGCGCCGACGGCCTCCATGGGTTTGGAACCACGACCCAGCACGATGCCCGGGGTCCAACGCTCCGCTCCCTTACTCGCCATCAGTATCAGATCCTCTCCGGATCATGTTGTGCGCGTGGACGATTCGGGCCGCCAGCGCCATCATCGGCTGTGGCTGCGGCTTTCCGATGCCCTCAACACGCGCTACCAACCTCACGCCGGTTTCTCCATTCGGTTGCGTGAGCTGCCGTTTCCAGACCAGGTCAGCTGCCCGCGCGCCAACCCTGGAAGCGTTCGGCGATTATGACTCATGCCGCGTCCCGTGGGAACCGAAATCGCACAACCGTTATCTGCGCGGACATCGTTGCCACCCCAAGTCCTAGGTGACCGCGCCGGCGGTCTTGAGTTCGATGATGCGGTCCCAGTCCAGGCCCAGTTCCTGCAGGATCTCGTCGGTCTGTTCGGCAAAGCCGGGCGCGGGACCGGTCTGCGGCGCGGTGACGTCGAACTGCACCGGGTTGGCGACGAGTTCGAGTTCGCCTGCGCGCACCATGTATTCGTTCGCCCGGATCTGCGCGTCGTCGGCCGCTTGCAGAGTGTCCTGCACCGGCGCCCAAGGTCCCGCGAGCGTCGCAAAGCGTTCGCTCCACTCGGAAAGAGTGCGGGTTGCGAAGACTTTGGTCAAGATCTCCACCGCATCTGCCGTATTGGCGGCGATCGTCTCGCCGTTCGCAAACCGCGGGTCGTCGATCAGTTCCGGGCGGTCGATGTGCCGGCACACGTCGGCCCAGAACTTGCCGGGCTGCATCATCACCAAGGAGATGTAGCGTCCGTCGGACGTGGGGTACACCCCCACCAGAGGATTGACCGGCGAACCGTGAATGCCCGGCGGCGGCGCCTGCATCAGCTGACCCAGGTGCCTGGTGAGCGCCACCGTGTGGCCCAGCGCCCAGAGCCCGCTGCCGAGCAGTGAGACGTCGACGACCGAGGGCTCCCCGGTGCGTTCACGTTTGAGCAGGGCCGCGGCGATACCGCCGGCGAGGTTGGTGCCGGAGATGGTGTCGCCATATGCCGGACCGGGCGGATTGATCATGCCCTCATAACCCATCGGGGTGATGGTGGCCGCGGTTCCGGCTCGACACCAGAAGGCGGTCATGTCGTAGCCACCCTTGGTGGCTTCACTGCCGCGTGGCCCGAGCGCGCTCCCGCGAGCGTAGACGATGTTCGGGTTGACCGCTCTTATGTTGTCGACATCGATACCGAACTTCTGCCGATGGTCCGGCAGGAAGCTGGTCAGGAAAACATCTGCACGACGGGCGAGTTCGTAGAGCACCTCCCTGCCTTCGGGCACCGACATGTCCAAGCCGATGCTGCGCTTGCCTCGGTTGGCGTGCTCGATATTGGGGTTGGGGTCCCCCTCGACGCGCAACATCCCGGTCTGGCGCAGTCCGCGCTGCGGGTCACCGGTCACTGCGTGCTCGACCTTGATGACGTCGGCTCCCCATTCGCGCAGCACCGCACCCGCCGACGGTACGAACCCGTACATGGCAACTTCCAGAACGCGGATGCCCTCGAGCGGTCTCACGCCTTACCTCCCCCGGCCGGCACTGCGAATGTCTTGCCCTCCAAGAACTCCTCGAGCCCGGCAACCCCCATCTCGCGGCCGACGCCGGACTGTTTGAAGCCGCCGAACGGGCTGTCCGCGCCGAAGTAGTTGCCGCCGTTGACCGAAAACGATCCGGCACGGATCCGGCGCGCGACCGACAGGGCACGTTCCTGGTCGCGACTGAAGACCGCACCGGCCAGCCCGTAGATCGAGTTGTTGGCGATGCGCACCGCATCGTCGTCGTCGTCGAAGGCGATCACCGTCAGCACCGGTCCGAACACCTCGTCCTGTGCGATCTCGCTGTCCGGGTCGACGTTGGTGAGCAGGGTCGGCGCGTAGAAGAAACCGGGATCCAACCGCTTGCCGCCGGTGACCAGCGTGGCACCCGCGGCGACGGCCCGCTGGACCATGCCGTCGACCTTGTCACGCTGGCGCTCGTTGATCAGCGGTCCCATATAGGTTTTCGGATCACCCGGGTCGCCGTGGCGAACCTTGGCGAAGTTCTGCGCGATCAGGTCGACGATCTCGTCATGGTGCTTCCTCGGCACCAGCAGCCGCGAGGTGAGCGCGCAGCCCTGGCCAGCATGCGTGACCATGCTGAACGCGGCGAATATGGCCGCACCGGCGAAGTCGGCGTCGTCGAGCATGATCACCGCGGACTTGCCGCCCAGCTCCAGGAAGACGCGCTTGACGGTGTCACTGGCCGCGGCCATGATCCTGCGCCCGACCGCCGTCGATCCGGTGAAGGTGACCACGTCGACGTCGGGACTGGTGGTCAGCGCTTCGCCCACCGCGGGATCCGAAGAACTCAGCACGTTGACCACGCCGGGCGGGATGTCGGTGTGGTTGGCGATCAGCTCGCCGAGGGCCAGCGTGACCAGCGGCGTGTCCGGCGCTCCCTTGAGTACGACGGTGCAGCCGGCGGCGAGCGCGGGCGGCAGCTTGGCGAGCGCGAGCTGGTTCGGGTAGTTGTAGGCGATGATCGCCGCGACCACCCCCGCGGCTTCCTTCTCCACCCAGCGGTGGTGGCGCATGCCGCGCGACTCTTTATCCCCGAGGTCTTCGGAGAACTCATAGGTGCGCAACAGGTCGGCGTAGAACCGGACGATGCCGATCGGCTCGTCGAGCTGCGCGCCGTGGGTCAGCGCGCGGGTGGCGCCAACCTCGGCGATCGTCAGTTCACGCAATTCCTCGGCATGGTCGAGCAGCGCCTGATGCAGCTGATCCAGACAGCGGATGCGGAACTCGACATCGGTGGACCAAGAGGTGGTGTCGAAGGCGCGCCGCGCCGCGTCGATGGCCTGCCGGGCCTCGCCGACGCCGGCGTCGGGCGCATGCCCGAGCACCTCGCCGGTGGCGGGGTTGATGGTGGGAAACGTCTTCTCCGTTGCCACGAGTCGACCGTCGATGAGCAATCTGCGGCTCGGCACGCCGCCGGACTCAGCGCCGTCCCGGGTCGGTTGATCGCCCACGTGAGCGTCCTGGGTCGCGGCCTCGTCCTGCACTGACATAGGGCCTCTCGCGCTTGGTGTGGTGGCCGTCACGATAATTTCATTCTCATCTCCGGCGAATCTTACATTCGGGACGTGAGAAGACAAGCGAGTTCTCGTCCCCGATTACCCAGGTCACGGGCTGAGCGACCGCTCAGCGACCACCCGTTCTAGCAGTTTGCCGCAGGTCCGAGACGGTTTCTCGCCTCTCTTGCGGGCCGCTTCGGCTTGAGAGTACGATTCTCGTAATTGCGAGGGAGATTCTTTGTGTATGAGATTGACGACCTGACAATTCGGAGTCGGTAAGCGTGAGAACTGCGGTGGTCACCGGCGGCGGGTCCGGCATCGGCCTGGCGGTTGCGCAACGCCTTCGGGCGGACGGGCGCGCAGTCGCGACCATAGACCTCAAGCCATCCGATGACGACCTCTGCTACACCGCGGATGTCACCGACCGCTCGCAGATCGACGCGGCGCTGTCGGCAATCCGGGAGCGCCTGGGGCCCGTCACGATTCTGGTCAACGCGGCCGGACTGGACGGCTTCAAGCGGTTCACCAACATCACGTTCGAGGATTGGCTGCGGGTGATCGACGTCAACCTGCACGGCGTGTTCCACATGATCCAGGCGGTGTTGCCCGACATGTTGGACGCGGGTTGGGGACGCATCGTCAACATCTCCTCGTCGAGCACGCATTCCGGCGTTCCGTACATGTCGCACTATGTGGCCGCCAAGTCCGCCGTCAACGGACTGACGAAGTCCCTGGCACTCGAGTACGGGCCGAGCGGCATCACGGTCAACGCCGTGCCCCCTGGCTTCATCGACACCCCGATGTTGCGCAATGCCGAGAACCAGGGGTTCCTGGGTGATGTCGAACAGAACATCGCCCGCACACCGGTACGCCGCATCGGCAAGCCCGAGGACATCGCCGCGGCGTGTGCCTTCCTGTCTTCGGATGAGGCCGGCTACATCACCGGTCAGATACTGGGCGTCAACGGCGGTCGGAACACCTGAGCGAGGGAGGTTTCGTGAAGGTCTGGGTTGATCCGGAACGCTGCCAGGGCCATACCCTGTGCGCGATGATCGCACCGGATTCCTTCCAGCTCAGCGACATTGACGGTAGCTCGTCGGCGATCAACGAGGTGGTGCCGGAGGATCAGGTCGATCAGGTCCGCGAGGCCGCGCAGTCCTGCCCCGAGCAGGCGATCATCCTGCGCGATTGAACACCAAGGGAGACAACGCATTGAGCGTCGATGATGTCGTGGCCGACGACCGGAAGAGGCACAGCTACCACTTCGACCGCCACTCCGCGGAGTACCGCTCGCAGTTCAAGACGATCACCGAGGAGATGCACGCCAAGTGCCCGATGGCGTGGACCGACACCTACGGCGGGCACTGGGTCGCCGCGGGCAGCCACGAGGTTTTCGAGCTGGCCCGGTGTCCCGCCGTCTCCAACGACCACGACATCCGTGGCGAACGTCGGGGCTATAAAGGTATTTCGATCCCGACCGCCCGCCGGGTCAGCGTCGTGCGCGGTGGCATCCTGGAAATGGACGACCCCGAACACCGCATCTATCGCACGGTGCTCAACCCGTACCTGTCACCGGCGGCGGTCAAGCGCTGGGAACCGTTCATCGACGACGTGACCCGCGCCTGCCTCGACGAGAAGGTCGAGACCGGCCGGATCGATTTCGTGGACGATCTGGCCAATGTCGTTCCGGCCGTGCTGACTCTGGCGATGCTGGGCATCCCGCTGGCGAAGTGGAACCTGTACAGCGAGCCGGTCCATGCCGCGGTCTACACACCGGAGCACTCGCCGGACATCGAACGGGTCACCGAGATGCACCGCCAGATGGGCCTGGACATGGTCAACAACATGATCGAGATTCGGGAGAACCCGCGTCCCGGCCTGGTTAATGCGTTGTTGCAGATGCGGATCGACGGTGAGCCGGCTCCCGATCTGGAGATTCTCGGCAACCTCGGCCTGATCATCGGCGGCGGCTTCGACACCACCACAGCGCTGACGGCGCATTCGCTGGAATGGCTGTCGGACAATCCCGCTCAGCGGGAACGGCTTCGGCGCGAGCGCGACACCCTTCTGGACCCTGCGACCGAAGAGTTCCTGCGCTACTTCACGCCGGCGCCCGGAGACGGTCGCACCTTCTCCGAGGACACCGAACTGGACGGCACGCAGTTCAAAGAGGGTGAGCGGCTGTGGATCTCGTGGGCCATGGCCAACCGCGACCCCGCGGTGTTCCATGATCCCGATGACGTGCTCTTGGACCGTAAGGGCAACCGGCACTTCAGCTTCGGCATCGGTGTGCACCGCTGCATCGGGTCGAACGTCGCGCGTACGGTGTTCAAGTCGATGCTCAACGCGGTGCTCGACCGGATGCCCGACTACCGCTGCGACCCGGCCGGAACCGTGCACTACGAGACGATCGGCGTGATCCAGGGCATGCGCAAGCTGCCGGCCACTTTCACGCCCGGCCCCCGCGTCGGCGCCGGCCTGGATGAGACTCTCGAGAAGCTGCAACGCATTTGCGACGAGCAGGAACTCGCCCGTCCGATCACCGAGCGCAAGGAATCCGCGGAAATTTCCTAGCGCGAGCAGACACAAAATCGCACTAAATCGCATGCGATTGTGCGAGTTTGTGTCTGCTCGCGGGGAACTCAGCCCCGTGGCAGGCCGAGGATGCGCTGGGCGATGATGTTGCGCTGGATTTCCGACGTGCCCCCGGCGATGGTGCCGGAGAAGCTTCGCGCGTAGCGCTCGAACCAGCTGGCGAAGTAGTGGTCGAGGTTCATCGGCGCATACGGCCCGGTGAGCCCCGGGTGCACAAGCCCGTCACCACCGGCAGCCTCCAGCGCATGTTCGCTGATGCGCAGTTCAGCCTCGGAGCCAAGCAGTTTCAGCACCGAGATCGCCGAGGTGTCGTCCTCGCCGCGGGCGGCCCGGGCCAGCGCCACCGAACCCAGCAGACGCAGGGCTTGCTTGTCCATGATGGTGCTGGCGTAATGGTCGCGGTCGAGGTCCGTGGCCGGACGGAAATCGGCGAGCATGTTGTCCATGCGGTCGGCGAATCCCAGCCACATCATGGTGCGCTCGTGCCCCAGTGAGCCGTTGGCCACCCGCCAGCCCTGGTTGAGCTCGCCGACCAGGTTCTCCGCCGGCACTTTCGCGTCGGTGAAGAACACCTCGTTGAAGTCCAGGTCGTCGTCGGCGCAGATCGACGCGAAGGGGCGGCGCACCACACCCTCGGTGTCGGTGGGAATCAGCAATGCGCTGATGCCCTTGTGTTTTGGCGCGTCGGGATCGGTCCGCACGAACGTCAACAGCACGTCAGCGTCATGGGCGCCGGACGTCCAGACCTTCTGCCCGTTGACGACGAAGTGCTCGCCGTCCCGCACCGCCCGGGTACGCAACGACGCCAGGTCGGAACCGGCACTCGGCTCGCTCATGCCCAGCGACGCGGTGATTTCAGCCCGCAGAATCGGCACCGCCCAGCGATGCTTCTGCTCCTCGCTGCCGAACGAGATCAGGGACGCGGCAACGATATTGACGCCTTGCGGATTGAGGCTGTGGTAGATCCGGCGGCGGCACAGCTCCTCGAGATAGACGTACTGCTGCAACACTGTCGCATTGCGCCCACCGAACTCGGGGGGCTGGGTGGGCAATAGCCAGCCGTTGTCGAACAACAGCCGCTGCCAACGACGGGCCCAGCCCGGCATGTGCGACACCGAGCGGGGCCGTTCCGCGGTTTCGCCTGCAGCAGGCAGGTTTTCGTCCAGGAAGGCCGAGAACTCCGCGCGGAATTCCTCGACGTCACTGTCAAAAGTCAGCTGCACGGTACTCCTCGGCGATCCGCGCCCGGTGTTCGGCCGCGCCCCCGAGCATCAGCTCGCCCGCTTTCGCGCGCTTGAGCGCGAACTGCAGGTCGTTCTCCCAGGTGAATCCCATCGCCCCGTGCAGCTGTAGCCCATGCCGGAAAACCAGCGACTGGCACTCCCCTGCCGATGCCTTGGCCATCGCCGCGGCCAGCCGTCGTCGCGGGTCGTCGGCGGAGATGGTCAGCGCGGCGAAGTAGGCCAGTGCCCTGGCTCGTTGCACGGCGACGTGCATGTCGGCCGCCTTGTGCTGGACGGCTTGGAAAGATCCGATGGGAACGCCGAATTGGTGCCGGCTGCGGACGTGTTCGAGTACCAGATCCAGGATGCGCTGGCAGGCACCGACCATGGTGAGGGCCATGCCCGTCAGAGCGATGTGGTGGGCTCGCTCGCGGTCTACGTTCACCCGGTCGCTGTCGGGCACCCGAACGTCGTGAAACGACAGATCGGCGACGTGCAACACGGGGTCGAACACGGATTCCCGCCGGGCGGACAACTGGCCGGCATCGGTGAGGAACACTCCGGCTTCGGTGACCACCGCGACGCGCTCCGCCCGGTCACCGTCAAGCACATGACGGGCGGTGCCGTCGAGTACCCAGCCGTCGGCGTTGCGGCGCGCGGAGACTCCGCCGTATACGGCGGTGCCGGACTGGTTCGGATCGAACTGCTCGCCCGCCAGCGGAGCGAACTGGCTCATGGTCGCCAGGAACGGGGTGGGGTCCGTGGCGTGGCCGAGTTCTTCTAGCACGATCGCCAGTTCCACCGCGCCGGCCGGATCGTTCAGTTCGGTCCAGCCGAGCTGGCGGTAGAGCTTCCACAGCGGTTCGGTGTCGGCACCGTCCTCAGCCACGCTCCGCACCAGAGACGGCGGACATTGCTTGGTGACGACGTCGCGCACCGTGTCCTGCCACAGCCGCTGATCGGCATCAAACTCCAAGAGCATCCGGGCCGCCTCCCGTCACGAGTACCTGGCGAGAATAACATTCTCTTTGGTGGAAGTAGTAATCTCGAAATCTGCCTACGGCTTACATACGAGTTACGAAGGGGCCCGCAAATGCCGGACGCCGCAACCGCGCTCTGCGAGATCGAGGCGATCAAGCAGCTCAAAGCCCGCTACTGCCGCTACCTGGACACCAAGCGGTGGGACGACTGGCGGCGACTGTTCACCGACGACTTCATCAGCGACACCTCCGCGTCGGGCGGCAAATTGATCAGCGGGGCCGACGAGTTCGTGGCCTACGTCCGCGGCACGCTGGGCAAGGCGTCCCAGCCGACGGCCCATCAGGTGCACGCGCCGGAGATCGAGCTGACGTCGGAGACGACGGCGACCGGTGTGTGGGCACTCGAGGACGTGGTCCGGCTGGGGCCGGGGATCAATCTGATCGGGCGTGGGCACTACCACGAAACCTACGACAAGGTCGACGGACGCTGGCTGATCAAGTCTTCGACCCTGACCCGGCTGCGGGAGGATGTGTTCAATCCTTTTCTGTCCGTGCGTATCTCGCCTCGGCTCCGGGATGCCGGGGCCGCGCTGGCGCGTAGGTTCGGTAAATGAGCCCCGTCACGCTGGTTACCGGCGCCTTCGGGCAGGTCGGCAAGCGATGCACCGAAATTCTGCTGGGCCGGGGCCACACCGTGATAGCCGTGGATCTCGGCACCGACGCCTCGACCGCGGCAGCCGAGACTCTGGCCGGCGCCGCGCATCCGGGCACACTCATCCCGGAGTTCATCGACCTCACCGACCCCGACGCGGTCGACGCCGTCGTGACCCGCCACCGGCCCGGCGCGATCGTGCACCTGGCCGCGATCGTCTCGCCGCCCTCGTACCGTAATCCCCGGTTGGCCCGCAAGGTCAATGTCGAGGGAACCCGCCATCTCGTCAACGCCGCACGTTCGCTCGCCGATCCGCCTCTGTTCGTGTTCGCTTCCAGCGCGGCGGTTTACGGGTCTCGTAACCCCCACCGGCAACCGGAGCTCATCACTGGCGAGACGCCGGTGAATCCGATCGAGCAGTACGGAGAAGACAAGGTGCTGGCCGAGCGGGCGATTGTCGGGAGCGGGGTACCCTACGCGCTGCTCCGGCTTGCCGCGATCGTCTCGCCAGACACCGCGGCCACGTTTAACGGCGACCACCTGGTGCTCGTGCGGGCCACTCCGGTGGACAACCGCATGCATGCGACCGATGCCCGGGACGTCGCGCTGGCGTTCGCCAACGCCGTCGACCGGCGTGCTGCCGTCGCCGGCAAGGTGTTCGTGATCGCCGGCAACGACACCAACCGCCGCCTGATGGGCGAGTTGCAGGACGACATAATGGCCGCGGTTGGTATCGGCCGCCTCGGCCCGGCGGTCGGCCTGCCCGGCGACCCGCACGACGACCGCGGGTGGGCGTTCACCGGCTGGTTCGACACCACGGAATCGGAGGCGCTGCTTGACTATCAGCAGCACGACTGGTCGGACACCGTCAGATGGGTGGCCGAGTCGATGGGTCATCGCCGCCTCCTGTTGCGAGCGCTCGGACCAGCCATCCGGCCGGTGATGCTGGTGTTCCTCGCCCTGCAGCGCCGGCTGGAGAACCGTGGCCGGTACGCCGACCCGTGGACGTTCATGCGCGGCAAGTACGGACCCGAGATGCTGGCCGGCACCGAAGCGTGAAGAAACTCGTCATCGGAGCCAGCGGTTTCCTCGGTTCCCACGTCACCCGTCAACTGGTGCTGGCGGGTGAAGACGTGCGGGTCATGGTGCGAAAAACGAGCTCTACCAAGGGCATCGACGACCTGGAGGTGGAGCGCCGTTACGGCGACGTGTTCGACGACACCGCCCTACGGGATGCGATGGCGGGTTGCGACGTCGTCTACTACTGCGTTGTCGACGCTCGGATGTGGCTGCGCGACCCGGCCCCGCTGTTCCGTACCAACGTGGAGGGCCTGCGCCATGTACTGGACGCGGCGCTGCGGGCCGAGCTGCGGAAGTTCGTCTTCACCAGCAGCAGCGGCACATTGGCTATCAGCGATCAGCGGCCGGTCACCGAAGAGGACCCACACAACTGGAATGACGGCGGCCCCTACATCGAATCGCGAGTCGCCGCCGAGGATCTGGTGCTGCGCTACGCGCGCGAACGGGGACTACCGGCTGTCGCGCTGTGCATCTCGACCACCTACGGACCGCGCGACTGGGCACCGACTCCGCACGGCTCGCTCATCGCCCAGGTTGCCGCCGGCCGATTCCCGTTCTACCTGGGGTTCTCTTCTGAGGTTGTCGGTATCGAAGATGCCGCCCGGGCAATGCTTCTCGCCGCCGACAGGGGCCGTGAAGGGCAGCGCTACATCATCTCCGCTCGGTACATGAGCACTCGCGAGGTCCACGCGATAGCGGCCCGAGCCGTCGGCCGGCGTCCGCCACGCATCCCGATTCCGATGAGTGTCGTGTATGCCGCTTCCCGCGTCAACGACGTCGCGGCGCGGCTGCTGAACCGCGACCTGCCCATGGCGTACGTCGGCGCACGGATGGCCGATCTGATGTCGCCGCTCGACCACGGCAAGGCCGAGCGCGAACTCGGCTGGAAGCCGGAGCCTGTCGAGAAATCAATCGCGGAGGCTGCGCGTTGGTTCGCCGCACAGGCGCCCGGGTAGCCGGTGGTCAATGCGGTTAATCATCGTCAGGGGCAAGGAGTTTCTCGGGGTGATGGAACGTGTTTGTTCTGGGTCGCCCGTGGTCGAGGTGGGCGGCGGGGAGCCATTCGGTGTCGACCGCCACGATCTCCTCACGAGAAGCTCGATGCCATACCTGGATTCTACGAAGGAGCACCGACACGTTTGGGCTGCCCCGAGAGGCGAATCCTGTTGATATCACCGGCGATATCACATTTCAGCAGAAGGTCACATTCAGCTGACGGTTACTGGTGTGACTAGTGGGACAGCCCTGATCGTTCAGACCGAATACGGCTCGCCCCAATGGTCGAGGTTGACCGCCTGGGCGAGCGGTCGCCGCCGCACCGGTCCGTGCCGGCCCTTGGGCCAGCCGACCACGATATGGCCGGCCAACATCCAATCGCCTGGCACACCAACGGCTTCCCGCAGTATCCGCTCGCCGCCGTAGGAGGCCCAACTGGTCATGCAAGCGCCGAGCCCCTGGGCGCGGGCGGCCAGTAGGAAGTTCTGCACAGCAGGAAAGATCGACCCACCCAGCAGCAGTTCCGACGCCGTCGGATAATGGATCTGGGCGAACAGTACCGAAGTGAATTCTCCTGCCCGGTCGTGCAATTCGTAGGTAGCGCGGTTGTTCCGGGCCTGGCGGTTGTCATCGTCAGGGCCGGGGCGACTCATGCCATAGACGGGCTCGATCACCGATAGTGCTTGCGCCGCAGCCTTCGCTACCACCGCACGCATTTCGGGCGATCGCAGCACGATGAAACGCCGGCCCTGTGCGTTGGCTCCCGAGGGCGCCCACCGGGCCGCTTCCAGGCACCGGGTCAACGTCGCGTCATCGACCGGTTCGTCGGTGAACCGCCGGATGGTGCGCGCGGTCGACATCACCTCCCAGACGTCGTCGCTCGCCCCGGTCATGAACTTCTCCCTCCGCCCCGCAGCGTGACATTTTCAGTCTGATCTGTAAAGTGTGCGCAGTGTACCGCAGCGCTGCGCGGCCGGTGATGAGAGAACGGGAACGATATGAAAACCCCACTTGCACAGGCCCGCTCCGCTCTTCGCTTGACTGCGCACCTGGGACGTGGGATCAGCCGAGTCGCCACCGATGCCCTGATCGGAAGTCGCGCCGGCCTGCCGCGCACCGTGAACGAGATCGATGCCACCGTGCTGTCCGGCGTCATAGGCACCGAAGTCGCCTCAGCGAGCGTTCTGGACGCCGACGCGGGGACCTCGTCCCGGGCGCGCCTGGCGCTGACCGGTGACGGCGTCCCGCGCACGGTGTTCGTCAAACTGGCGGCTCAGACGGCCGCAACCCGGCTGATAGGCGAACTCGGCCGGCTGGGACACACCGAGGTCCGCTTCTACAGTCAGCTCGCCCCGCAGCTCACCGGGGTGCCGACGGCCTACGGAGCCGCATTCGACGCTTGGACGGGTCGTTATCTGCTGGTCCTGGAAGACCTCCCCGCATCAGAATGCGAGTTTCCCGACACGCTGCACCCGCTGTCCATCGACCAGGCCGGCCTGATCGTGGAACTACTGGCCGCGATGCACGCCACCTTCTGGGACCGGTTGTCCGAGGACGCCCGCGGCCCGCTGGGCTGGCTCTACACCCCGTCGGCCGACGCCACCTCCCTGCTGACCGGCCCGCTGATGAACACTTCGATGAAGCGACTCGCCGACCGTACCGACATTCCGATCGAGCAGGGCCGGTACATCGCCGACAACTATCGTGCGGTTGCCGCACTGATCGACGCGCCCCCGCACACCGTCATGCATGGAGACGCCCATCCCGGCAATCTCTACTTCCGCGACGGCAGCCCCGGACTGCTGGACTGGCAGGCCGTGCGCCGCGGTCATCCTTCCCGCGAGCTGGCGTACACACTTGTCACCTGCCTGACGCCCGACGACCGTCGCGCGGCTCAACGCCACCTGCTCGACCAGTACCGCCGCGCCCTGGCCGCCGCCGGCGGACCGCAACTCAACGCGGACGAACTTTGGCTGCGCTACCGACAGGGTGCGATGTATGCCTATGTCGCAGCGCTGATCACCGCGGGGATGGGCGGAATGCAGGCCGACGACATTGCCCTGGCAGGCCTGCGGCGCGCCGTCGCGGCGCTGGAAGACCTGGAAACCGTTGTCGTGCTTAAGAACTCGATTTGAGCCAGACCGGCGACCGACTCGCCAGTGTGAGGAGTCTGTAACATGGACGTTACATGTCCCGTGCGCACTGAAAGGGGTTCACACGCATGACGACACGACAACGGCGTCGCGTCGCACTGGTGCTCGCCAGCCTGCTGGCGGCCATCGCGATGGCCTCCACTCTGATTCACCCTGCCGACGCCCGTACCCACCGGGCCAACCTGCCCCCCTATCACACCTTCTACGGGGCCATCGCCTATGGACACGACGGTTCCTCGGGTAAAGCCTGGCGCCAGAAAAATAAATCGATGGCCGAGCGATTGGCGTTGCAGCGCTGCGGCATCGACAGCTGCACCATCGTGGCCAGCTTCACGCAGTGCGGTGCGGTCGCCCACGACGGCACCACCTACCACGGCGGCGTAGGACTCTCGCGGCAGGCGGCCGAACAACGGGCCATCGCCAATCTCGGCGGCGGCTGGGTCGTCAACTGGGCCTGTCACTGAGCCGACAACTCAATGCCGCTTTCCGGCAAGATAATTCGCTAACGGCCTAGACTCCTGCTACTCGCACTCGTAGCAAAGGAGCACGGCATTGGACAGCGAAACATACCAGCGGGGACGGCAGATCCGCTCCGAAGTCCTGGGCAAGGAATACGTCGACAACGCGATCGCGCAGGCCGACGACTTCACCGGTCCACTGCAAGACCTGGTCACCGAGTACTGCTGGGGTGCGGTATGGGGACGCGACGGCCTGACGCGCAAGACCCGCAGCATGCTCAACCTGGCCATGACATCGGTACTGAACAGGCCGCACGAAATGCGCACCCATCTCAGAGCCGCACTGACAAATGGCGTCACACGCGACGAGATCCGCGAGGTCTTCCTTCAGGTCGCCATCTACGCCGGGGTGCCGGCCGCGGTCGACAGCTTCCGTACCGCGGGCGAGGTCTTCGCCGAACTGGACGAGGGTTAGCGCGTGACCATCGGCTTCATCGGCCTGGGCAACATGGGGCTGCCCATGGCGCGCCGCCTCGCCGAGGCAGGCCATGACCTCGTCGCCTTCGACCGGCGCGGCGATGCCATCGCGCAACTCGGGGCGCAGGCCGCGACATCGCCCCGAGAGGTGGCCGATCGCGCCGAGACCGTACTGGCCAGCCTGCCCACCCCTGCCGTGTCCCTGGAAGTCGCGACCGGCCCGGCCGGGGTGATCGAAGGCTCCCGCGTCAAGCGCTTCATCGACCTGTCCACCGTCGGCAGCGCGACGGCGGTCCAGATCCACGATCTGCTGGCCACCCGCGGCATCGTCGCGCTGGACAGCCCGGTCAGCGGCGGCGTCGGCGGCGCCGAACGCGGCGCGCTGACCCTCATGGTGTCGGGCCCGCGCGCGCAATTCGATGCCGTCGGGCCGGTGCTCGGTGTTCTGGGCCACGCGTTCTACGTCGGCAACAAATCCGGTTCCGCGCAGACCATGAAGCTCGCCAACAACATCCTGGCGGCCAACGTGCTGGTCGCGACGGCAGAAGTCGTGGTGATGGGCGTCAAGGCAGGCCTGGACCCGAACGTCATGATCGAGGTGCTCAACGCGGGGTCGGGTGCCACCAGCGCCAGTCGCGACAAGTTCCCACGCGCCATCCTGCCGCGCACCTTCGACTACGGGTTTGCCACCGCACTGATGGCCAAGGACGTACGCCTGTACCTCGAGGAAGCCCGAGCGCTGGGCGTCCCCATCGAGATCGCCGACACCGTGGGGCGACTCTGGGAGGCGGCAGCGCAGTCCCAGGGGTCCGATTCCGACTTCACGACCGTGATCAAGCCGTTCGAAGAGGCCGCGGGCGTCACCATCGGACCGGCGAGACGCTGAGTTACATTTTGAGTAGAGAATGTTATTATCCGGTTTTAAGAACAATGCTCGCGTAATGGGTCGTAAAAGCGCTGTTACCAGGACATATGCAGTGACGGCGGGAGGATGGACTACATGATCGAACACGCCGACGGGACGCGTACGCCGGTCATCGACGCCAGCGTTCACATCTTCTTCCCGACCAACAAGGACCTGCGCGGCTTCCTACGCGAGCCGTTCAAGAGCCGCGGCTTCCCCGATTACGAGATGGACTGGTACGGCGCACCCGGCAGCGAGTACGCGCCGAATACCGAAGGACCTGAGCGAGGCCGCCGCTATCCCGGGTCGGACCCGGATTTCGTTGCCAATGAGCTGTTTTCGAATCGGGGGGTGGATGTGGCGATCCTGCACCCGATGGGGCGCGGGATCATGCCGGACCGCCACCTGGGCACCGCACTGCACGCCGCACACAACGAGATGATGGTGTCGCGTTGGCTCGAGCACGCCGAGTTCGGTGACCGCTTCCGTGGCACCATCCGGGTGAACCCCGACGACATCGCCGGCGCGGTGCGCGAACTGGAGAAATGGCGGGGGCATCCGCGGGTGGTGCAGATCGGCGTCCCACTGCAGTCGCGCGAGGTCTACGGCAAACCGCAGTTCTGGCCGTTGTGGGAAGCGGCGGCGGAGGCGAACCTTCCGGTGGCCGTGCACATCGAGTCGGGCGAGGGTATCGGGTTCCCGCCGACGCCTTCCGGACATACCCGCACCTACGAGCAATACGTCAGCTTCATGGCGCTGAACTACCTGTATCACCTGATGAACATGATCGCCGAGGGCGTGTTCGAGCGCTTTCCGGCCCTCAAATTCGTATTCGCGGACGGCGCGGGAGATTTCGTCACGCCGTTCATCTGGCGGATGGATACGTTCGGCCGCCCGCATCTCGAGCAGACACCGTGGGCGCCACGGATACCGAGTGACTACCTGCCGGGCCACGTGTACTTCGTCCAGGGCGCCATGGACGGACCGGGTGACGTCGACTTCGCCGGGGATTGGCTGCGGTTCACCGGCAAGGACGACATGGTGATGTTCGGCTCCAGCTATCCGCACTGGCAGTGCGGCGACATCACCCAATTGCCCCAGGCACTTTCGGATGACCAACACGAGAAGTTGTGCTGGCGCAACGCGGCCGAGCTCTACGGCATAGACATCGCCGTGGGCTCGGGCGCACAGTAGAAGTGAGTGAGAGCTAGGAGATCGCAATGTCGCTGACTCACATACACGAACGGGTCCCCGCTGCCGAGCGCATCGCCGTTCGGTGCGTCGACTCCGACGTCCACCCGGTGCCCAAACGCGGTGAAATCACCCAGTACATCCCCGAGCCGTGGCGCAGCAAGTTCTTCCTGGACCACAAGGTCGGCGAGTTGATCTACTACGACGCACCCGACTACGCGCACTCCTTCGCTATGCGGGTCGACACCTTCCCGCCCGACGGCGAGTTCCCGGGCAGCGACCCGGACATGGCGTTTCGGCAGCTGATCATGGAAGCCGGTTCCGACATCGCGATCCTGGAACCAGGTGGGCGCACCCCGCGGCTGCCCGAAGCTCACCAGGCCTACTCGACGGCCCTGAACCACTGGCAGGCCAACCACTGGCTGGACGGCCACAACAACTGGCATCAGCGCTGGCGTGGGTCGATCTGTGCGGCCGTCGAAGACCCCGCGGGTGCGGCCCGTGAGATCGAGGAGTGGGCCGGTCATCCGTATATGGCGCAGATTCTGATCAAAGCCGAACCGCGTCCGTCATGGGGCCATCCCATGTACAACCCGATCTGGGAGGCGGCCACCAAGCACGACATCACAGTGAGCTGTCACCTGTCCCGCAGCAACTACGAGATGCTGCCGACGCCGCCCGTCGGGTTCCCCAGTTACAACCACGACTTCATGGTCACCTACTCGCTGCTGGCCGCCAACCAGGTGATGAGCCTGATCTTCGACGGCGTCTTCGACCGGTTCCCGACGCTGCGCATCGTGTTCGTCGAGCACGCCTTCACCTGGATCCTGCCTCTGATGTGGCGGATGGACTCGATCTACGAAGCCCGCAAGTCCCGCGTCGACATCAAGCGCAAGCCGTCGGACTACGTCAAGGACCACATCAAGTTCACCACCCAGCCACTGGACTATCCCGAGGACAAGACCGAGTTGACCCGGATTTTGGAGTGGATGGAGTGCGAGAAGATCCTGTTGTTCTCCTCGGACTACCCGCACTGGACCTTCGACGATCCGCGCTGGCTGGTTAAGCATCTGCCCAAGGGTGCCCGGGACGCGGTGATGTACAAGAACGGCATCTCCACCTACCACCTCCCGGAGACCGTCCCGGTCCTCGAGGGTCAGGTCCGGGTGCTCTGAATGCTCGAGGAGAAGCCGCGACCCCGACTGGCTCAGGGTCGCGAACACGTCGTCGCGACGGTGGACGAAATTCCGCCGGGCACACACAAATTGGTGCCGATCGGGCGGCACGGGGTGGGCGTGTACAACGTGCACGGCACCTTCTACGCGATCGCGAACTATTGCCCGCACCAAGGTGGTCCGCTGTGCTCGGGACGGGCCCGCGGACGCACCGTCGTCGACGAGACGGCAGCCGGTGACGCGGTGATGGTGCGCGATCTGGAATACATCTACTGCCCCTGGCATCAGTGGGGATTCGAGTTGGCGACGGGTACCACCGCGGTCAAGCCGGAGTGGAGCATCCGCACCTATCCGGTCCGCGTGATCGGCAACGATGTGCTGGTGCAGGCGTGACCGGGCCAGGCGTGTCGTCGCTCGAGATCAACGGCGGCAACGTCGTCTACGAGATGCTGGGTGAGGCAGGCGATCTCATCGCCCTGACGCCCGGCGGCCGGTTCAGCAAGGACATCGAGGGGTTGCGTCCGCTGGCTGAGGCGCTGGTCGACGGCGGCTACCGTGTGCTGTTGTGGGACCGCCCCAACTGTGGCGCCTCCGACGTGCAGTTCTACGGCCAGAGCGAATCGCACATGCGCGCCGAAACCCTGCACAAGCTGGTGACAGGTCTGGGTTTCCAGCAGTGCATCCTGGCCGGAGGCTCCGGTGGCGCAAGGGATTCCATGCTCACCACGATGCTCTACCCGGAGATGGTCACCAAGCTGGTGGTGTGGAACATCGTCGGCGGCATCTACGGCACGTTCGTGCTGGGTAGTTTCTATATCGTGCCAAGCATTCTCGCGGTGCGGGGCACCGGGATGGACGGCGTGATCAAGGTGTCGGAGTGGCGCGATCGCATCGCCGAGAACCCGGCCAACAAGCAGCGATTCCTCGACTTCGACTCCGCCGATTTCCTCAAAGTGATGCTGCGCTGGCTCAATGCGTTCGTCTCCAAACCGGGACAGACCATTCCGGGCGTCGAGGACGAAATGTTCGACCGCATCAAAGTTCCCACGCTGATCATCCGCGGCGGCGAGAACGACATGGATCACCCGAAGCGCACCTCGCTTGAAGTGCACTGCCTGATCAAAGGTTCGGAGCTGATCGACCCGCCGTGGCCGGAGGACGCCTGGGAACGGGCGTCCGAAGACCGCGCGGCGGGCCGGGTGACTCACTTCAACATGTTCGACACCTGGGTACAGGCCGCGCCCGCGATCCTCGAGTTCCTGGATCGCTGATGCGTTCACCTGGTGCGGATGTGAACCTCGCAGTTGAGCGAGGCCTCGAGCGCGGTGTGGATCCGGCTTTCCGGCACCCGGTCGAGGTCGGCTTCGGGCAGCGTGACGTAGACGATGTCGTAACCGTCATCACCGGGTTCGCGCACGATCTCGCCGGACAGGCCGAACGCCGCCAGCACGCCGTGGGCGTCGTCGTCGGTTCCCCTGCTGATGAAGGTCACCACGCCGACCACCGGTTCGGTGCCAAACGCCTTGCCGCACAATTCCATTGCCGCGGTCTTGGTGAACTCCACGTCCGCACCGGCGATCAGCAGTTCGACCTCTCGCCGGCTCGGCGGCCTGCTGGCGATATCGTTTTCGACTACCTCAGCACCGTTTTGACCAGCAAGACCGAGGAGCGTGGCCATGCCCTCACCTAACTGCGCCGGCGTGAGCACACCGGACTGGTCGACGTTGACGCGCACCACCGCAGTCCGCATGCGGCCAAGCCTAACCGGAGCCGGTCGATGACCACCGCCGACGTTGCCATCAGCACCGTCGCGTGGCCGGGTTACCCACCCCGACTGCTCGCCGAGGGCCGCGAGGATCTGGCGGCCTACCGCGAACGGGGTGGCTACCGACTGCTGGGCGACGCCGATGAACTGCTCGCCGATGTCGACGCCAGCGGACTGCTGGGCCGTGGCGGTGCGGCGTTCCCGCTCGCGGTGAAACTGCGGGCCGTACGGGCCAACGGGTGCTCGGGCGCCCCGGTCGTCGTCGCGAACGGCGAAGAGGGTGAGCCCGCTTCGGTCAAGGACCGGTGGCTGTTGCGCAACCGACCCCACCTGGTGCTTGACGGGCTGCGCCTGGCCGCGGCACTCGTAGGTGCCCCGCGCGCTTATGTGTTTGTCTCTGACGCGGATTCGGCGCGCAGTGTCGAGTCCGCGCTGGGGGAAGTCGACACTCGCGATGTCAGCATCGAGGTGTTCCCGGTGCAGCCGGGCTACGTGGCCGGCGAGGAAACCGCGGCCGTGCAGGCCATCAACGGCGGACCGGCCAAACCGACCGACAAGCCGCCGCGTCCCTTCGAATCCGGGGTCGATGGGCGTCCGACGCTGGTGAGCAACGTCGAGACGCTGGCCAACTTGGCGTATATCCACGGCCACGGCGCGACGGTGTTCCGCTCGCAGGGCACGGCCAAGTCGCCGGGGACCTTCCTGGCCACCATCACCGGCGGCGGCGCGGGGGCCGTTCTCTACGAGATTCCGCATGGCTTGCCGTTTACCGAACTGCTTGCCCGGCATGGTGTTTCGCCGGCGCGGGTGCGCGGTGTCCTGATGGGAGGCTACTTCGCCGGGCTGGTAAACCGGCGGGTGCTGGACACCACCCTGGATCATGAGTCGATTCGGGGCATCGGCAGCGGGTTGGGCTGCGGCGCAATATCGTTGATCACCGACGAGTGCCCGGTCGCGGTCGCGGCAGCGGTAGCGGCATATTTCGACCGGGAGAACGCCGGGCAGTGTGGTTCGTGCTTCAACGGCACCGCGGCGATGGCCGCCGCCGCCGGAGCGCTGCGCGACGGTGTGGCGACCACCGAGGATCTCGACCGTTTGAAGCGCTGGTCGAAAGTGCTCCGGGGCCGCGGCGCCTGCGGCACACTGGACGCCGCCTGCAACGTCACGGCGACCCTGGTCGAGGAGTTTCCCGACGAGGTGGGGCGCCATCTCGATGGAACCTGTCCGGACTGCAGTCGCGGCGCATATCGCGCCGAGCGCCCCTACGAAGCCATGGGGGGATCATGAGAATTCGTTTGGACCGCACCGTGTGCGACGGCTTCGGACTGTGCGGCAAGCACGCCCCCGGCTACTTCTCGCTCGACGACTGGGGCTACGCCTGTCTGATCGGCGACGGCAACGTCCCGGAAGAAGACCACGACAAGGTGATGCGGGCGCTGCTGGACTGCCCGGTGCACGCCATCACCGAGATCGGCGAGCCCAAACCGAGCATCCCACACCCCGAACTGCACGACGAAGACGACCCCGCCTCGCACGTGAAAACCGAGGACAACGAAGCGGAGTGGGGATTCATCCGTTGAGCGGCAAGTCAGCTGCACCGGGACGTCCGCTGCCCCAGCTCACGGATGAGAACGAGTTCTTCTGGAAAGCCGGCGCTGACAACATATTACGTTTCCAGGAGTGCCGGGGCTGTCGGTCGCTGATCCACCCGCCCGCGCCGGTGTGCCGCTACTGCCGCGGCCGCGACATCGGCGTGCGCGAGGTTTCCGGCCGGGCCACCCTCGCCGGCTTCACGGTCAACCACCGGTTCAGCGTGCCGGGAATGCCGGCGCCATACATCATCGCGGAGGTGGCCGTCGTCGAGGATCCGCGAGTTCGGTTGACCACCAACATCATCGACTCCGATCCCGACGAACTGGAACTCGGTCAGACCGTCGAGGTGGTGTTCGACCAGATCGAGGACGTGTGGCTGCCGTTGTTCCGCCCCGTCCCGGACGCTGAGCCTTCGCCGCTGCCCGAGGACGAGATCGCGCCGGAACGTTTCGGCGAGTACGTCCGCCCGATGCTGACCACGGAGAAGTTCGAGGACAAGGTCGCGCTGACCGGCATCGGCATGTCGCCGATCGGTCGCCGTCAGATGGTGCCCGCCCTGTCGCTGACCGTGCAGGCCTGTGAGGCCGCGATCGCCGATGCCGGACTGACTTTCGCCGACATCGACGGCCTGTCCACCTACCCCGGAGGCGGCAACTTCGGCGGCTTCGGCGAAGGCGGCGTCACCGCACTGGAAGCGGCCCTGGGTATCCGGCCGACCTGGCACAACGGCGGCATGGAGACCTTCGGTCCGGGCGGTTCGGTGATCGCGGCGATGCTGGCGGTCTCGGCCGGGCTGGCTCGTCACGTGCTGTGCTTCCGGACGCTGTGGGAAGCCACCTTCAACGAGCTGATGAAGCAGGGCAGGATCGCTCCGTCCGGCGGGCGCACCACCAGTTGGCAGTGGCCGTTCGGGGCGACTTCCGCCGCGCATACCTTGGCGCTCAACGCGCAGCGGCACTTCCATCGCTACGGCACTACGAAAGAGACGCTGGGCTGGATCGCGCTGAATCAACGCGCCAACGCCGCCCTCAATCCGACCGCCGTCTACCGCGACCCAATGACGATGGAGGACTACCTGAACGCGCGGCCCATCACCACGCCGTTCGGCCTCTACGACTGCGACGTCCCCTGCGATGGCGCGATCGCCGTCATAGTCTCCGCCGTCGACGCCGCCCGAGACCTGGCCAAGCCGCCCGTCCTGGTCGAGGCGGTGGGAACGCAGATCATCGAGCGCATCGACTGGGATCAGAGCACGCTCACTCACGAACCGCAGGTGCTGGGCCAGTCGGCGCATCTGTGGACGCGCACCTCACTGCGTCCCGGCGACGTTGACGTCGCCGAACTCTACGACGGGTTCACCATGAACTGTCTCTCGTGGATCGAGGCGCTCGGCTTCTGCGGCATCGGCGAAGCGCGCGAGTTCCTGGACGGCGGCAAGAACATCGCCCGCGACGGCGTCATACCGCTGAACACTCACGGCGGGCAGCTGTCGCACGGCCGCACCCACGGCATGGGCCTGCTGCACGAAGCGGTCGCGCAGCTGCGCGGCGAGGCCGGCGAGCGGCAGGTCGCCGGGGCCCGCGTCGGGGTGGTCAGCAGCGGCGGCCTGACGCCCAGCGGCGTCATTCTGTTGCGGGCGGACACATGACCGCCCCCCGCCCACGCGTGGTGATTGCCGACGGTGTGCCCATGTCCGGCGTGATCGCCGAGGCCGACGAGCCCAAGGCAGTGATCGTGGCGATCCACGGCGGCGGCACCACCGCCGCGTACTTCGACTGCCCGGGGCACCCCGAGCTGTCGTTGCTGCGGCTCGGCGCGGCGCTGGGTTATACGGTGATCGCGATCGACCGGCCAGGGCACGGAAGTTCGGCCCCCTACCCGGAGGCGGTGCAGACCCCGGAGCAGCGCGTCGACCTCGCGTACGGTGCCGTCGAACGAATTCTCGGTGAGCGGTCACGCGGTGCGGGATTGTTCTTGCTGGGCCATTCCGGCGGCTGCGAGCTGGCGACCCGGATGGCAGCCGACGACCGGGGTGCCGCGTTGCTGGGCCTGGAACTGGGTGGCACCGGAAGGCGCTATCACGACGTCGCCAAGGAGATCATGAAGGCGGCGGCCGTCAAGGAGCGTCCGCCCGGCACCCGCGAGCTGCTGCGGGAGCCGATGCGCCTGTACCCGCCCGACATCCTGCGCGGGGTCACGAATTCGTCGACGTCCCCGCCCTACGAGCGAGACGTAGCCGTGAACTGGCCACACCGCTACTTCCCCGAACTCGCACCTGCGGTGCGCGTCCCGGTGCGGTTCACCATCGGCGAGCACGACCGGGTTTACCGGGGCGACGACCATAACCTCGCCGAAATCGCCCAAATGTTCTCTCAAGCATCGCGTTTCACCAGCAACCGGTTTCCCGAGGCGGGACACAACCTCAGCCTCGGACTCAACGCCGCCGATTACCACCGCACCGTGTTCGCGTTTGTCGACGAATGCGCGGCGGCGGATGGCGCCTCACGGTCGGCGGAAGACCGATGAAAAGGGGACCTTGTGCTCCTTTTCGCCGCACCCGGAAGCCGCTACCGTTAGGGTTACAGTCAGGCGTTCAGCTGTAACGGTGTCAGCCCGCAGCTCAGCAGCGAGGAGCGTTATATGACCAAATCGAAGGTCACCTTCGATCCGTTCTCCGAAGACTTCTTCAACGGCGCCTGGGATACGTATCGGCGCATGCAGGAAGAGGCGCCGGTCTATTACAGCGAGGAGTACGACTTCTACGCGCTGACCCGGCACGCCGACGTCGCGGCCGGCCTGAAGAACTTCCAGACCTACTCCTCGGCCTACGGTATCGACCTGTCGATGGTGCGAACTGGCAAGCCGCCGGAACAGAAGTCGATCATCTTCATGGACCCGCCGGATCACCGCCATATGCGCAGCCTGCTCAACAAGGTCTTCACACCGCGCGCCATCCAGTCTCAGCGGGAGATGGTCGGCGAGAAGATCGACAAGTACCTCGGCCTGGTCGACAAGGACCGATTCGATGTGGTGCAGGACTTCTCGGGGCCCTTCCCGGTCGAGGTGATCACCACGATGCTGGGAGTTCCCGAGGAGCATGCACAGCGGGTGCGCCACCTGATCGACGAGTCCCTGCACCGCGAGCCAGGACAGGTCGAGGTCGGCGAACGCGGCATGCAGGCAAACATCGAGACCTGGATGCTGTATTACGAGCTCCTGCAACAACGTCGTGCCGAGCCGCGGGACGACCTGTTCACCAAGCTGATCAACGCCGAGATCGAGCGCGAAGACGGCCAGATGACCAAGCTCGACGACATCGAGATAGCCGGATTCGCAACGTTACTGGGCGGAGCCGGCGCCGAGACCGTGACCAAGTTGGTGGGCAACGCGCCGGTGGTGTTCGCGCGGTTCCCCGAGCAGTGGCAGAAGCTGCTCGACGACCGCAGCAAGATTCCCGCCGCGGTCGAGGAACTGTTGCGCTATGAGGCGCCGTCCCAGTATCAAGTGCGCTGCTCGCTGAAAGACGTCGAACTGCATGGCGTGACGATCCCGGCGATGAAGCCGGTGTTCCTGATCAACGCCGCGGCCAACCGCGACCCGGCCGCCTGGACCAATCCCGACGAGTTCGATATCGACCGGGACCGGCATGAGGCGCTGAATCTCAGCTTCGGCTACGGAATTCACAGCTGCCTGGGCGCGGCGCTGGCCCGCATGGAGAGCGTGATCGCGCTGGAGAAACTGCTCGACTTCATGCCGCGTTATGAGGTGGACTGGGAGAATTGCAACCGCGTGCATATGCAGAATGTCGCGGGATGGAAGAACGTTCCAGTAAAGGTGCTGCCATGAGAATCGAAGTTGACTGGGATCTGTGCGAAAGCAATGCCGTGTGCATGGGCATCGCACCCGATGTGTTCCTGCTCGGTGACGACGACATGTTGAGCGTCCTGCAGCCCGAGGTCACACCCGAGAACGAGGAACTGGTTCGCGAAGCGGTGCGGCAGTGCCCGCGCCAGGCGATATCCATCGTCTAGCAGCAGACGCTGCGCCCCGAGCGTAACTGACGGTGGCCAGACGCCGAAATTCCCACCCTCAGTTTACGTTCGGCGACGGTCTGCCCGGCTGCGAAACCGTCAGCGTTCTTTGATCGCCTGCTCCGGGCAGCACTCGATGGCCTCGCGGGTGGCCGCCTCGAATGCCGTTGGAACGTGACCAGATATCGCCTCGGCATAGCCGTCGTCGGTGAGACTGAAGACTTCCGGGCACAGCGTCAGGCACATGCCGTGGCCGCGGCACGTCCCGTCATCCACCCAAACTTTCATACCGGCGCAAATTCCAGGTGCAACTCGGTCAGGCCACGCAGGATGTACGTCGGAACGTATTGGTAGCGGCGGTCATTCGCCGGCCCGTGCTCCCGCTCATCGAGCCTGATGTCCGACGTCCTGTCCAGCAGACGCTCGAGGGCGACCCTGGTTTCGGCGCGCGCGAGCGGGGCTCCCGGGCAGCTGTGAATCCCGCGTCCGAACGACAGATGCTGACGTGCGTTCTTACGGGCCGGGTCGAAGGTGGCGGGGTCGTCGAAGCGGCGCGGGTCGCGGTTGGCGGCAGCCTGCAGGATCATCACCGTGGTGCCGGCCGGCAGTTCGACCCCGCCGACGCTGACGGGAACCCGGTTCAAGCGGAAGTCTCCCTTGACCGGGCTCTCGACCCGCAGCGCCTCCTCGATGAAGTTGGGGATCAGGCTGCGGTCCCGGCGCAGTTGCTGCTGGATATCAGGACGCTCCACCAGTATCTGCAACGCCGCGCCCAGCAACCGCACGGTGGTCTCCTGCCCCGCGGAAAAGACATTGCTGGCCACGCGGGCGACGTCTTCGATCTCCGGTATCGAGCCGTCCGGGTAGGTCGCGGTGGCCAGGCCGGTCAGCACGTCGTCGCGGGGTTCGCTGCGGCGGTCGCGAACGTAGTCCGAGAACAGGCCGTAGAGGAACTCCAGCGGACTGTGCGCGAGTGCTTCCTTGCCGGTGCCCCCGATGCCGCCACCCGAGTGCTGGCGGATGCCCTTGACGAAGGAATCGCGATCCTCCATCGGCACACCCAGCAGGTCGGCGATCACCAGCAGCGTGAAGGGACCGGCGAATCCCCTGATGAACTCACCCTTACCCGGTGCCAGGAACTCGTCGAGCACCTGATCGGCGAGCGCCCACATGGCGTCCTCGTTCTCCTTGAGCCGCTTAGGGGTGATCAGCCGCATCAACAGGGAGCGGTGATTGGTGTGGGTGGGCGGGTCGAGGGTGGGCAGCTGGTCGCTGAAGGGCAACTCGTCACGGTGCTGCTCGATCAGTTCGGTCACGTCGTCGCCTTCCAGAGGCACCGGGAATCCCGGGAACGGACCGGTCACCGACGTGCACGACGACCACGTCTTGGCGTCGTTGAGCACCGCGCAGGCTTCTTCCCAACCCGTCACCATGGTGACGCCGTGGTGCGGTTCCCGGGTTACCGGACACTGTTGCCGCAGCGCCTCGTAGTAGGGGTAGGGATCCTCGACAAGCTGGCGGTCGCGGAAGAAATCCAGTTCGGTGACATCATCCGCCATGTCTTGCTCCATTCGAATCTCCGCATGCGAGAATGCGCCTCTCACATACGATTATTACATTTCCACAGGACGTCCCGTACCGCAATGTCGCGTGATCAGGCCGGCAGCAGATCCGCGGCCACCGACCGGCACGCCATCAATCCGCTGCGGAACGTCTCAACGTTTGCGACCGACCCGGCCGGCACCGCCGCGGCGGCCAGCGCCTTCGCTTTGAAGGTCTGGGCGGCCATGCTCAACCGGTGCTGGACGCGTCCCACGCTGTCATCCAGCTCAGCGGGCCAGGTGGTACCCCAGAGCGTGACTTCGGTGACGCCGTGGTCGAGCGCCTGCAACACCCCGGTCCGCACCCGCGGGTCCGAGCCCAGCAGGTCAGCGGCGGCGGCCAGGGCCTGGGGACGCGGATGGGTCCCCACCGACGCCAGCACCGACTCCAGGTCGAGAGTCTTGGCGCCCAGGATGTGCAGGGGACGGTCGTCGGGGTGGTCAGTGAGCAGGACCGTGACATCCCAGCCCGCCATCGACCGGTCGAAGAGCCATCCGCCGGCGAACCTCACCACGTCGACCACGCTGGACGCCACGACGTCGAGCCGGTATCTCATGTCGCGCTCGTCGGAGTGGGTGGAGAGAAGTCGCGCGCCAGCGTCTCCGCGTACTCCTTGAACACCTCGGCCAGGGGTATCGAAGGATCGAGTAGCCATGTCATTTCCATTCCGTGGATGAAGGCGAGAATCTCCACTGCCTTGACGGCGGGGTCTATGTCGGCGCGATAGCGGCCCGCGGCCTGGCCTCGGCGGATGCCGGCGGCGACGATCTCGGTAGCGGCCCGTTGCCGGTTCACCAGGCGGTCGTGCAGCGGGGCGTCCGGTGCGATGTTCTCCACCAGCAGCACCGTGAAGGTGCCGAGCAGTTCGGGCTGCCGGCTGAAGCGGTCGGCCACCTGAGCGATCTCGCCCAGCAGATCACCGCCGCGGTCGGAGTGCGTGTCGTCGTCGAGGTCGCGCGCGTCCAGCACCGCGTGCAGCAGTTGCTCTTTGGACTCGAAATGATGCAACAGACCCGCGGGGGTCACCCCCGCCTCGCGGGCGATCTGCGCGAGCGTCGTACTGCGCCAGCCGTTTCGCGACAGCAACCGCTGCGCCACCTCGAGGATCCGCTGTTTGCGGTCTTCGCCTTTGGCGAGAAGCGTCTCGTAGGGACGTACGTCGGGCACCTAATTCCTCGTCGAACCGTCGCGGATGTGTGAACCAACCTAGTGAATACACAGTAGGTTGGTTTGCGGCACGTGACAAGGGGTCCTCAGGTGCCGCCTTTCAGGCGATCAACTCAACCAGCGTCGCGTTGGCCGTACCGCCGCCTTCGCACATGGTCTGCAATCCGAAGCGAATTCCGTTGGCGCGCATGTGATGCACCATTCGCGTCATCAACACCGCGCCGGAGGCGCCCAGCGGATGACCCAGCGCAATCGCGCCGCCCAGCGGATTGAGCCGCTCCGGGTCCGCGCCGGTCTCGGCGAGCCAGGCCAGCGGCACGGGCGCGAAGGCCTCGTTGACCTCGAACACGCCCACCTCGTCGAGCCGAACGCCGGACTTCCCGAGCACCTTCTCCGTCGCCGGGATCGGTCCGGTCAGCATCAGCACCGGGTCGGCGCCGGCGACCGCACCGGCGCGGTAACGCACGATCGGCGTCAGACCCATCTCCAGCGCGAGTTCTGACGTCGTCACCAACAGCGCGGCGGCGCCGTCGGATATCTGTGAGGAGTTGCCGGCGTGAATCACGCCGTCCTCGACGAAAGCCGGTTTCAGTCCGGCGAGCTTCTCGGCCGTCGTCCCCCGGCGCACGCCTTCGTCCTCGTGCACTATCGACCCGTCATCGCAGAACACCGGAACGATCTGCTCGGTAAAGGCTCCGCTGTCCTGAGCCGCGGCGGCCAGTTCGTGAGACCGGGCGGAGTACTCGTCGAGCCGGATGCGGGACAGGCCCCACTTCTTGGCGATCAGCTCCGCACTGATTCCCTGGTTGAACGAGAAATCGTCATAGCGTGCAAGGACTTTCGGGCCGTAGGGCATGCCGGTCGCCCGCGCCGCGCCGAGCGGCACCCGACTCATCACTTCGACGCCGCCGGCCACCACCACGTCCTGCTGACCCGACATGACGGCCTGCACCGCGAAGTCGAGGGCCTGTTGGCTGGATCCGCAGGCGCGGTTGACGGTGGTCCCGGGGATGGTCTCCGGCCAGCCCGCCGCCAGTACGGCATAGCGGCCGATGTTGGCGGACTGATCGCCGACCTGGCTGACGCAGCCCCAGACCACGTCGTCGACGAGCTCAGGGCTGACGCCGGCGCGTTCCATCAGTTCGTTGAGGACGACGGCCGACAGGTCGGCGGGGTGCACGCCCGCGAGCCCGCCGTTGCGCTTGCCGACCGCTGTGCGCACCGCCTCGACGATGACTGTTTCGCGCATGCTTCACTCCGCCTTTCAGTCACCGAACGTGCACTCACGGCGCAAAAAGGGCGAAAAACTCGCCATCACTTCACGTTCGATGGCTACAAATTACGTCAGTAGCTTCTTGGCAGCTTAAGCGCATGCGAGCCGAGGAAGTTCAGGATCATCTCCTGGCTGATCGGGGCGATCTTCATCAGCCGTGCCTCCCGGAAGTAGCGCGTGACGTGGTACTCCTCCGCGTAGCCCATGCCGCCGTGGGTTTGCAGCGCCCGGTCCGCGGCGGCGAATCCGGCGTCGGCGCACAGATATTTGGCGGTATTCGCCTCGCGCCCACAGGGTTTGCCGTTGTCGTACAGCCACGTGGCCTTGCGCAGCATGAGCTCGGCGGCGTCCAGACGGGCCAGGGAATCCGCCAGCGGGAACTGAATGCCCTGATTCATCCCGATCGGCCGGCCGAAGACCTCGCGTTCGTTGGCGTACTTCACGGCCTTGTCCAGTGCGACCCTGCCGATACCGAGCGCCTCGGCCGCGATCAGCATCCGCTCCGGGTTCAGCCCGTCGAGGATGTACTGGAACCCCTTGCCCTCCTCGCCGACTCGGTCTTCGACCGGGACTTCGAGGTTGTCGATGAACAGCTCGTTGGAGCTGACGGCGTTGCGGCCCATCTTGTTGATGGGCCGGATGTCGACCCGGCTGCGGTCGAGATCGGTGAGAAACAGCGTCATGCCGTCGGTCTTCTTGGCGACCTCGTCGTACGCCTGGGTGCGAGTGAGCAACAGGATCTTGTCGGACTCCATTGCCTTGGAAATCCACACTTTTCGGCCGTTGACGACGTAGTGGTCGCCATTGCGCTTGGCGAATGTGGTGATGCGCGAGGTGTCCAGCCCGGCGCCGGGCTCGGTCACCCCGAAGCACACGTGGGTCTCCCCCGTCGCAACGCTCGGCAGGGTGCGTTGCTTGAGTTCGTCGGAGCCGTGCACCACTACCGGCTGCATGCCGAAGATCGACAGGTGGATCGCACTCGCCGCGTTCATCGCGCCGCCGGATTTGGCGACCTCTTCGAGCAGGATCGTGGCCTCGGTGATGCCGAGGCCGTGGCCGCCGTATTCGGTCGGGATGGTCATGCCCAGCCAGCCGCCGTCGGCGATGGCGCGGTAGAACTCGGTGGGAAACACGTGCGCCTGGTCTTTTTCCATCCAGTATTGGTCGTCGAACCTGGCCGCCAACTCGGCCACCGAACGGCGGATCAGCTCCTGATCCTCGGTGAGCTCAAACTCCATTGCCCGCACCTTTCCTTGCGCGAGCAGCCGCAAACTCGCACGATCTGCGTCCAGATAATGCGAGTTCGCGTCTGCTCGCCGGTAGAACGTCAGTCCGTGTTGCCGGAGAGCGACTTCGCATTGGCCGCAAAGTCGGCGAACGACGAGCCGCCGCGGCTCTCCTTTGCGTGGCCCGCCGCCTTGATGGACACGTCGTGGCCCTCGGCCGCTGCGCGCAACGCACCGACAGTCGCCTGCTCCGGTGTGATGTGCGAGAACGGGTCGAACGAGTACCAGCGCATGGCGTTCTCGTACGTCATCTTCTTGATCTCGTCGTCGGGCACGTTGTTGATCGACAACACGTCCCACAACTCTTCGGGCGCTCCCGGCCACATCGAGTCGCTGTGCGGATAGTCCGCCTCCCAGCAGATGTTGTCGATGCCGATCATGTTGCGCAGCGCGACGCCGACCTTGTCGCTGATGAAACAGGTCAGGAAGTGGTCGCGGAAGACCTCGCTCGGCAGCTTGCCCTTGAAGTCCTGGTGCGTCCAGCTCGAGTGCATCTCATAGGTACGGTCCGCACGCTCCAGGAAGTAGGGAATCCATCCGGTGCCACCCTCGGACAGCGCGACCTTGAGGTCCGGGTACTCCTTGATGGGCCGAGACCACAGCAGGTCGGCGGCCGCCTGCACGATGTTCATCGGCTGCAGCGTGATCATCACGTCCATCGGGGCGTCGGGCGCGGTGATCGCCAGCCGGCCCGAGGACCCGATGTGCACATTCATCACGGTGTCGGTGTCGCACAACGCCTTCCACAACGGATTCCAGTATTCGTTGTGGAAGCTGGGGTAGCCCATCGCGGCCGGGTTCTCGGTGAAGGTGAGCGCGTGTACGCCCTTCTTGGCGACCCGGCGCACCTCGGCGGCGCACGCCTCGGCGTCCCAGATCACCGGAATTGCCATCGGGATGAACCGCGCGGGGTAGGCACCGCACCATTCCTCGATGTGCCAGTCGTTGTAGGCCTGCACCAACGCTATCGAGAATTCCGGGTCTTCAGTGGCGAACAGCCGTCCGGCGAAACCGGGGAAAGAAGGAAAGCAAATCGAGGCCAGGATCCCGCCGGCGTTCATGTCCTTGATGCGCTCGTCGACGTTGTAACAGCCGGGCCGGATCTCGTCCAGGCCGGTGGGCTCGATCCCGTACTCCTCCTTGGGCCGGCCGGCCACCGCGTTGAGCGCCACGTTCGGGATGACCGTGTCACGGAACTTCCACATGTCCGAGCCGTCGGGGTTGTGCACCAGACGAGGCGCGTCATCCAGGTACTTGGACGGCAGGTGGTTCTTGAACATGTTCGGCGGCTCGACGGTGTGGTCGTCCACGCTGATCAGGATCATGTCTTCTTTGTTCACGGGTGTTCCCTTCTCATCTGATCCACCTGATCGGGTGTATTGAGCAGGCTTCAAGCCGCAGAGCAGAGCCCACCTGCGCCGAGCTCTCTATAGGTTGAAAACTATCTTCTCGCGAAGCGAGAATCAACATCCAGCATAGCCGTCCGGTCAGCCGACGGCGCCTTTGCGGCAACGCTGACGGGCCCCCTCCGACCGCCCTCCGCGCCAGGATTGACCCACCGACTGATTCGTGCAAGTCTGTTGGTTGTAAATGAGAATACGATTCTCTCTGAGTGAGAGGATCGCACGTGAGAGGGATCAGCCGATGCGTTTACCGCCGCTGCCCGCTGACCAGTGGGACGAGGCTGTCGAAGGCGCGCTGGCCGTCATGCTGCCCCCGGAGCGCCGCAATCCGCGCGACGCCTCCAACGTGTTGTCGACCCTGGTCAACCACCCGGTCCTGACCAAGGCGTTCCTCAAGTTCAACGTCCACCTCTTGTTTTCGTCTACCTTGCCGCCCCGCATCCGCGAGCTGGCCATCCTGCGGGTCGCGCACCGTCGCGAGTGCGCCTACGAGTGGACTCACCATGTCGACCTCGCCAAGCGCGAGGGCATCACCGACGCCGAGATCGCGGCGGTCCGCCGGGGCGACGGCGGGTTCGACGAATTCGAGCAGGCGGTGATCAGCGGCGTCGACGAACTCGACGAGAAATCCCAACTGTCCGACGAGACCTGGGCCATGCTTGGCACCCGCTTCGACGACCGCCAGCGCATGGACTACGTCTTCACCGTCGGCTCCTACGCCATGCTCGCCATGGCGCTCAACACTTTTGGCGTTCAGCTCGAACCTAAGGAGAGGTAACAGTGGCCCACTTCCCCAAACCAGCCGCCGGAAGCTGGACGCAGAACTATCCCGAGCTGGGGACCGCACCCGTCGACTACAGCGACTCGATCGATCCCGCGTTCTTCGAGGCCGAGCGCGACGCGGTCTTCAAGCGCACCTGGCTCAACGTCGGTCGAGTCGAGAGACTGCCGCGCACCGGCAGCTACTTCACCAAGGAGCTGCCCTCGGCCGGCAAAGGGATGTCGGTGATCGTCGTCAAGACCAAGGACGGATCCGTCAAGGCTTTCCACAACGTCTGCCGGCACCGTGGAAACAAGTTGGTGTGGAACGACTTTCCCAACGAGGAAACCTCCGGCACCTGCCGTCAGTTCACTTGCAAGTACCACGCCTGGCGGTACAGCCTGGACGGTGACCTGACCTACGTCCAACAGGAGGACGAGTTCTTCGACCTCGACAAAGGCGACTACGGCCTGGTGCCGGTGCGCTGCGAGGTGTGGGAAGGCTTCATCTTCGTCAACTTCGACCGTGATGCCGAGCCGCTGGTCGACTATCTGGGCCCGATGGGCAAGGGCATCGAGGGCTACCCCTTCCACGAGATGACCGAAACCTATTCCTACCGAGCCGAAGTCGGCAGTAACTGGAAACTGTTCATCGACGCGTTCGCCGAGTTCTACCACGCTCCGGTGCTGCATCAGGGGCAGTACACCAAGGAAGAAGCCGCCAAGATCATGAAATACGGGTTCGAGGCGCTGCACTATGAGCTGGCCAGCCCGCACGGAATGATCTCGACCTGGGGAGGCCAGGCCCCGCCGGTGGACATGAGCATGGTCAAGCCGATGGACCAGGTCCTGCGCAGCGGACTGTTCGGTCCCTGGGACAAGCCGGAAGTCATTGCCAACCTCGACGCACTGCCGCCGGGTGTGAATCCGAAGAAGGTCAAGCAGTGGGGCATCGACTCCTGGCACTTCTACCCGAACTTCATGCTGCTGATTTGGGAACCCGGCTGGTTCCTGACCTACCACTACTGGCCGACCGCGGTCGACAAGCACATCTTCGAATGCACGCTGTACTTCGTGCCGCCACGAAATGCGCGGGAGCGCCTGGCTCATGAGCTGGCCGCGGTGACGTTCAAGGAGTACGCGTTGCAGGACGCGAACACGCTGGAAGCGACGCAGACCATGATCGGCACCCGGGTGGTCAACGACTTCCCGTTGTGCGACCAGGAGATCCTGCTCCGCCATCTGCACAAGGTGACCGGCAACTACGTTGCCGACTTCGCGAAGGAGAGCCAGAACAATGGCAAAGTTACCGTCTGAGTTCGCCGACCTGGAACCGTATCTGGACTGGGACCTCGCGACGGAGCCCAAGCGTTACGCCAAGCGCCTGGCCTCCACGATGGGTCAGATGCAGGAGTTCTACGACGTCGCCTTCCCGCGCCTGAACGACGTCATCGCCTACTGTGACAAGTACCCGCTGGACGATCTTCCCGAGGACGCGCGCACGCTCATGCACCTGATGCAGTCGCTGGTGATGGTCTCGTTTCCGATCGAGGCGTGGAAGCAGCCCCGGGTTCCCGACAGCGGCGCGGCGTGGGTGGAGTGCATCAGGGAACCGGTGATCTGAAGCGTGTTGACGCTCAAGGCAGCTGGGCTACTCGATGTCGACGCCGGCGAGATCGTCTCGCCGGGCATCATCCGGGTCGACGGCGACCGCATCGCCGGTGTCGGAGGAGAGCCCGAGGGCGACCTGATCGATCTCGGGGACCAGATCCTGTTGCCCGGGTTGATGGACATGGAGGTCAACCTGCTGATGGGCGGCCGGGGCGAGAAGCCGGGCCTGTCCCAGGTCCAGGACGACCCACCGACCCGGGTGCTGCGCGCCGTCGGCAATGCCCGGCGCACCCTGCGTGCCGGGTTCACCACCGTGCGCAACCTGGGCCTCTTCGTCAAGACCGGCGGCTACCTGCTCGACGTCGCGCTGGGCAAGGCGATCGACGCGGGGTGGATCGACGGTCCGCGCATTGTGCCTGCCGGACATGCCATTACGCCTACCGGCGGGCATCTGGACCCGACGATGTTCGCGGCGTTCGCCCCGCACGTGCTGGACCTGACGATCGAGGAGGGCATCGCCAACGGCGTCGACGAGATCCGCCGCGCGGTGCGCTACCAGATCAAGCACGGCGCCCAGCTGATCAAGGTGTGCTGCTCCGGCGGGGTCATGTCGCTGACGGGACCGCCTGGCGCCCAGCACTATTCGGACGACGAGTTGCGAGCCATCGTCGACGAGGCACACCGGCGGGGGCTGCGGGTCGCCGCGCACACGCACGGCGCCGAGGCGGTCAAGCACGCGGTGGCGGCCGGCATCGACTGCATCGAGCACGGTTTCCTGGTCGACGACGAGGCCATTGCCCTGATGGTTGAGAACGGCACTTTCCTGGTGAGCACCCGCCGGCTGGCCGAGGGCATGGACGTCTCGCACGCGCCGCCCGAACTTCAGGCCAAGGCCGCCGAGATGTTCCCCAAGTCGCGCACCTCGATCCTGGCTGCGTACCAGGCCGGGGTGAAGATCGCCGTCGGCACCGACGCGCCGGCAATACCGCACGGCCGCAACGCCGACGAACTCGTCACGCTGGTGGAGTGGGGATTGCCGCCGCTGGCCGTGTTGCGCGGGGCAACCGTGACGGCCGCGGAGCTGATCAATTCGACCGAGCTCGGGCGCCTGGCCGAAGGCATGCTTGCCGACGTCATCGCGGTGCCCGGAAATCCGTTGGAGGACATCACCGTTACCCGCAACGTGAGCTTCGTCATGAAAGGCGGCAAGGTTTATGCCAAGCAGAACTGACGACCTGGTAGAGATCCAGCAGTTGCTCGCCCGGTATGCCGTCACCATCACCCAGGGCGACATCGAGGGACTGGTCGGCGTGTTCACACCGGACGGCACCTACAGCGCGTTCGGCGACACCTACACGCTGGACCGGTTCCCGGAACTGGTCGCCGCAGCGCCCAAGGGTCTGTTCATGACCGGCACCTCGCTGGTCGAAAATCTGGACGGCGATACGGCCACCGGCACCCAACCGCTGTGCTTCATCGAACACTCGGCGCATGACATGCGCATCGGCTACTACCGCGACACGTACCTGCGCACAGCTGACGGCTGGCGACTGAAGACCCGTGCCATGACCTTCATCCGGCGCAGCGGCGTGCATGACTCCGGACGGCCGCATGCGGTGGGCCGCCCAACGCCGTGAAGGTCGACGAGTTCCGGACCGGGTTGTGCGCGTGGCTCGACGAGCATGACCTGACCCCGGGGCCCGACCATTCGCTGCAGGGCCACATGCGGCAGTTCGCCCGGGTCAGCGCGGCGCTGTACGAGGCGGACTGGATGCGTTACGGCTGGCCGGAGTCGGTCGGCGGGCTGGGCGGGCCGGCGCTGTTGCGCGCGATCGTCGGCGAGGAGGTGGTGGGCCGCCGGCTGGCCGAACCCGGCCCCTACTCGATGCTGGAGGTACTGGCGCCCACCATGATCGATTACGCGCCAGCCGAACTCGCCGCCGAGATGGTGCCACGGCTGCTCAGCGGCCGCGAGCAGTGGTGCCAGGGTTTCTCCGAACCGGGATCCGGCAGCGATCTGGCGTCCTTGACGACCCGGGCGGTCCCCGACGGGGACAACTGGATTGTCAACGGACAGAAGGTCTGGACCAGCTTCGCGCAGTTCTCCACCCGGTGCGTACTGCTCACCCGTACCTCGCCGGGCCATGACGGCATCACCGCTTTTTTCGTCGACCTGGACACGCCGGGCATCACGGTCCGCCCGTTGCGCACCATGCACGGCGTCGACGAGTTCTGCGAGGTGTACTACGACGATGTGGTGATCCCGTCCAGCCGTATGCTCGGCAAGCCCGGAGACGGCTGGCGACTCGCGATGGACTTGTTGCCCTACGAGCGGTCGACGTGTTTCTGGCAGCGAATCGCCTATCTGTACTCGAGGTTCGACGCACTGGTCGCCGAGGCGACCAGTGCGGACGAATCCGCCTTGGGCGCAGCTTATCTCGCGCTGCATACGCTACGCTGCCGCTCTCGCGCCACCCAGCACCGGCTAGCCGGCGGGGCGCGGCTCGGACCGGATACCTCCATCGACAAGGTGCTGCTGGCCGGTGCCGAACAACGGCTCTACGACACGGTCCGCGATCTGCTGCCCAGCACGCTGGAATTGGACGACACAGCCTGGCGGCCGGAGTACCTCTACTCGCGCGCGGCGACCATCTACGGCGGGACAGCCGAGATCCAGCGCAATATCATCGCCCGTCGGCTGCTCGACCTCGGGAAGGAGTGACGTGGACACCGAGCTGGCGCTGCTGGCCGAATCCATACGTACGGCGATGACGACGTCGCCGTCCGGCGCCGGCCTGGACGCTGCCCTGGCCGAGCTCGGCTGGCTCGACATGCTCGATGAAATGCCGGAAACCGCAATACCTCTGGTCTTCCGATTGCTCGGCGAGACCGGTGCGCATGCGCCCGTGCTGAATGACGTCGTGCTGCGAGGCACCGGTGACACGGTGCCGCTGCCCTACGCCGGCGGTTCCTGGGTGGTCTGGGAGCGTGCCGACACCGCGACTCCGGCGATGGATGAGGGGCTGCCCCTGCACCGGGTGCCCTCCGGGGACACCGTCCCGCTCGGTGCGGCCCGGCAGGCGGTGGGCTGGTGGCTCGTCGGCACCAGCCGGGCCATGCTGGCGCTGGCTCGCAGCCACGCACTGGACCGAGTCCAATTCGGCCGTCCCATCGCATCTTTCCAGGCAGTGCGCCACCGGCTTGCCGAGACGCTGGTCGCCATCGAGGGCGCCGAAGCCACTTTGCAGGCCACCGCCGATCAGCCTGACGAGTTCGCGTCTCTACTGGCCAAGGCGGCGGCTGGCCAGGCGGCGCTGACCGCCGCCCGGCACTGCCAGCAGGTACTCGGGGGCATCGGCTTCACCGCCGAGCATCAGTTGCACCGCCACGTCAAGCGGGTATTGGTGCTCGACGGGTTGCTCGGCAGCTCGAAGGAGCTGACCCGCGAAGCGGGAGCGCACGTCCGTGCCTTGGGCTCGGCACCCCGGCTCGTCCATCTCTAGGCGCCGAGCCGCGAAACTCACAGCCGCGGAAGCAGTTCGGCAGAGAGGCTGCGCAACTCCCGTCGCGACGAGACACCCAGCTTGGCGAAGATTCGACCCAGATGCCATTCAACGGTGCGCGGGCTGATGTAGAGCTGCGCACCGATCTCTGAGTTCGTACAACCTTGTCGCGCCAAGCGGGTGATCTCCCGTTCCTGGGTGGTCAGTGCGATGGCGGTGCCCTTCACCGTCTGGTGCACCGCCTCACCGGATGCCTGAAGTTCACGGCGCGCCCGCGCGGCGAACCCCTCTGCGCCCATCCGTGCGAACATGTCGTAGGCCGTCCGCAACTGGGTCCTGGCATCGGCGCGACGATTGACCCGCCGCAACCACTCCCCGTAGACCAGGTGGGTGCGGGCCCGATAGACCGCGACCGGGCTGCGGCCCAGGTGCTCGACTGCGTTCTGAAAGTCGACGTCCGGTTCGGAACCGTTGCCCGCGAGTGCCTTTGAGCGAGCCGCGATGCCGAGCGCGGTCTCCGTTCCGCTTGCCTGTGCGCGCTGCTGGAGCTGGGCGGATAGGTCTGCGGCCAAGGATCTTTCACCGCAGTACGCCGCGGCTTCGACAGCTTCGGTAAGCAGATAGCTGGACATGCCGACATCGTCGTACTCCAGGCCCGACAGGCTCGCGGCGAGCGCCTTGGGGTATTTGGACAGTCCGTTGTGCAGGATGGCCACCGAGTAGAGCGACACGGTCACCTGGGTTCCTTCACCCCGTTCGGTCGCCTCCTCGATCGTCCCGTGAGCGTATTCGGTGCAACGCTTGTCCTGGCCGCGGTAGGCAGCGAGGTAGGGGAAGATTGAACGATGCGCCGGGATGCCCGTCGCCGCGGCAAGGATCTCGATCTCTTCGAGGGCCGCCTCGGCCGCGGCGAAGTCCCCGCGTGTCACACACAGCCCCGCGTACGTCGACAGCGACGACGCGACCAGTGTCAATTCACCTGCTGCGCGTTGCTTTTCGAGTTGTTGCGCCGTGAGGAAGTCATACGAGTCCTGATCGAACACATCCAGACAGACTCGGTTTGTGATGTCGTGCCACCGAGGATCGGCTGCGCCGGCGCGCGTCTCGCGCACGTACGCCGCAATCGCATCCCTCAGCAGCGGCGCTGCCGCGACGTACCCGCCTGTCAACCGCACGATGAGGCCGTGCAGCAACATCTCGACGGTGTCGCGCGCATCGGTGGAGACGGTCCGTCGGGAAGCGCGGGCGATAGTCTCAGGCGAACTCGGCCCCTCGGAGAATCGGCCCACAATCAGAGCTGACATGAGCGCCTCGAGGTATGTGCCGCGCGCCGCTGCGGGGTCAATCTCGGTAAGGCGCTGCGCGGCGGTCAGCAGCAAAGGCGGCGCGTCAGGACCCCGGCGCGCTGCCCAGGCCAGCTTTGCTCGTATGAGATCGACTCGGGCACTGGTGGATTCGTCGTTACTCGACTCCGTTGCAACGTCAAGCAGCTGTGTCGCCGCGTCCAGCGAGCCGGCGTCGAGCTTGGCCTGGGCGGCGTGCAGGGCCCGCTCAGCACGTATCCGGCTATCCGGCGTCGCATCGACGGCGGCCGCCAGGAACGCCGCGGCAGCGGCGATACCGCCGCGGGCACGGGCGTGCTCGGAGGCAGCCACCAGTTCATCGGCGACTTCCGGGTCCGGCCCGGCCAGCGAATGTGCCCTATGCCAGGCGCGGTGCTCGGAGGCGGTAGCGCTGGTGATCGCCTGGGCAAGCGCATCGTGTGCGCGTCGGCGCTCCGCCAGTGGCGCGTGCCCGTAAATGGCGGAGCGAACAAGCGGGTGACGAAACCGGATCCGGCGGTCTACCGATAACAGCCCGGCCGCTTCGGCGGGCGACGCTGAGTCCGCATCGATTCCCAGCTGTGCCGCCGCCGACCATAACCAGGACGGTTCGCCAGTCGGTTCCGCCGCAGCAATCAGGCACAGCGTGCGGGTGGGTGCCGGAAGCTCGCGGAACTGCTCGATGAAGCGGCCCTCTATGCGCCGGGGAATCGACTTCGCCTGCGCCAGACTGTAACCGCCGGCCAGGTCGGTCGGACCGAGGGAACGGTGCAGTTCGATCAGCGCCAAGGGATTGCCCCTTGATTCCGAGACGATGATGTCGCGCATTCGATCACTGAGCCGACCTGGTAACAGTGCCGCGAGTAGTACCCGCGCGTCGGCATCCGACACGCCCTCGACAACCAGTTCCGGCTGATCGGCCAATTCGCCTATTGGCCATCGAGTAGCGAAGATCATGACAACGCGATCGGCCAGCAGCCGCCGCGCGGCGAAGCCGAACGCCTGTACCGAAGCTCGATCGACCCAGTGCGCATCGTCGACCACACAGATCGTGGGTTGCTGTGCGCCCGCCTCCGACAGCAACGTGAGAAGAGCCAGTCCGACCAGGAGTCGATCCGGTGCCCCGCCCCCTTCGCTGACGCCCAGCGCGACCTCCAGCGCGCTGCGCTGCGGCTTCGGCAGCCGGACCAGCAGATGCTGCAGCGGAGCACAGATCTGTTGCATGCCGGCGTAAGCCAGCTCCATCTCCGATTCCGCACCGCTACCCCGGACGACGCGGAAGTCCGATGCCTGCGCAAGCATGTGCTCGATCAACGCGGTCTTCCCGATGCCCGCTTCACCTCGGAGGCTGAGCACACCGCTATGTGCCTCGCGGGCACCACCGAGCAGACCGGCCAGCTGCTGCTGCTCTTGCCGCCGGCCCAGCAACCCACCGCGACCCCCGCTGTACACGAGATCAATAGTGGCAGGAAACCGCCCACGGGGCGCGCTGAACCCCGGGGGTTTCCCCGGGGTCGGCGGTGGCCGGCCGGTGCTTGACTCGACGACGTGGACCGAGCGGCCGCCGCTATCAAATCCGACAAACCGCCGCTTTTAAACCCGACACCCGAGGTGGTCTGAAATGACCGACGCAAAAGATGTGCACGACGTCACCTACGAACTGCTCAGAAATCTTGGCTTGACCACTGTCTTCGGGAATCCCGGATCGACCGAGCAGTCGTTCCTGCGAGACTTCCCGAACGACTTCACCTACGTGCTGGCATTGCAGGAGGCCTCCGTCCTCACCATCGCCGACGGCTTCGCACAAGCCACCGGCCGGCCCGCCCTGGTCAACCTGCACACTGCAGCCGGAACCGGCAATGCGATGGGTTCCCTGGTGGCCGTGTACCGGGCCAACACCCCGCTGATTGTTACCGCGGGTCAGCAAACACGCGAGATGCTGCTGTGCGACCCGTATCTGGCAAACAGGGACGCCACGGTGCTGCCCCGCCCGTGGGTGAAGTGGTCCTACGAGCCTGCGCGTGCCGAAGACGTTCCGGCGGCGTTCATGCGTGCCTACGCGACAGCACTGCAACCTCCCGCCGGCCCGGTGTTCTTGTCGATTCCGCTCGACGACTGGGAGAAGCCCGCGCTCGGTCCCGCGGTGGTGCGCACCGTCGCCGAGCGGACCGCCGCTGACCCTGGGCGTTTGCGCCAATTCGCCGAACGGATCAGCAGAGCCGAACGTCCGCTGCTCGTGCTGGGGCCGGAGGTGGACCGTTCCGGGGCCTGGGATGCCGGCATTGCATTCGCCGAGAAATTGAAGGCACCCGTATACAACAGCGCCCTGCCCGATCGCATCTCGTTTCCCGAGGACCACCCGCTGTACGCCGGGACGCTGCCGATGACCATCGCCGGGGTCGAACAGGTGGTTCACGGCCACGACCTGGTGATCGCGATCGGCACACAGGTATTCCGCTACTACCCCTACGTGGCTGGAGAATATCTGCCGGAAGGCACCGAACTGCTCCAGATCACCACCGATCCGGAACTCGCTGCCGTGGCGCCGGTAGGAGACAGCCTGATCGGTGACGTGCGGCAGGCGCTGACTTATCTGGCTGACACGGTGACCGCGCCGACGGACCGCCAGCCACCCCCACCACTGAACCTGGAGCGGAGATCCGAGGCACCGGCGACGGCGCCGATGACCGCCAATGCGGTATACCAGGTACTCAGCACTCTCAAGCCGCCTGATGCCGCCCTGGTGATGGAATCGACTTCGACGATCGTCGAGCAGCAGACGTGGCTCCCCACTACGCGCAGCGCCGGCTTTTTCGCGACCGGAAGCGGCGGAATCGGCTGGGGAGTGCCTGCGGCGGTCGGTGTCGCGCTAGGCGATCGGGCACGGGGCGTTCGGCGCTCTGTTGTCGCCACCATCGGCGACGGTTCCTTTCAGTATTCGATCCAGGCCATCTGGACCGCCGCACAGCACAAACTGCCCATCGTGTACGTCGTCCTGCGCAACGGTGAGTACGCGATCCTCAAGTCTTTCGCGCTGTTGGAGAAGACACCCGGGGTGCCGGGTCTCGAGCTCCCCGGTCTGGATATCGAGTCCCTGGCAAAGGGTTTCGGCTGCCGGGCGGTGACCGTCGACAGCACCGATATGCTGGCCGGCGAGTTCACCGCGGCGCTGGCCGCCGACGGGCCCACGGTGATCGTGGTGCCGACCCTGCCTCAGCTCCCGTTTCTCGGCTGAACGGAGAGACCGGTGCCCGTCTACACCTGCACCACGGCCGCCTCGACACTCAGTGGGGAAACGAAAGCCGAACTGGCCGCTGCGATCACGCAAATCCATTCCCGCGTCAATCATGTTCCCAGCACCTACGTCAACGTGGTCTTCCACGAACTTCCCGTCGATGCGGTCTACACCGATGCCCAACCGTCGCAACCATTGCTCATCAGCGGCTGGGTGCGCACCGGCCACCCCGACGACGAAACCAGCCAACTGCTCTCCGAAGTCGCCGAGGCGGCCGCCACGGTGACCGGCATTCCGTCGAGCCGGATTCTCGTCATCATTCAGAACAGCCCAGCACATTTCGCCATGGAGGGTGGGCGAGCACTGCCCAATCCAGGAGAAGAAGAGGCGTGGTTGGCAGGGCATTAACGGAGTCGCCGTGCACGCGGTGACGGTGAGCGAGGTCGGCGGACCGGATGTTCTCACCTACAACGAAGTCCCGATTCCAGTACCTGGCGATGCCGGTGTGTTGATCAAGTCGGAGGCGATCGGGGTCAACTTCATCGACACCTGTTTCCGATCGGGCCTGTATCCGCACCCGCTGCCATTCAGTGTGGGTAGTGAGGTGTGCGGCACCGTAGTCGCCGTCGGCCGCAACGTCTCGACGGTTCAGGCCGGTGATCGCGTCGCGAGTGCCGACGCGGTAGGTGCCTACGCCGACTATTGCGTCGCGCCCGCTGCTCTGGTGGCACACGTGCCGCACGCCATCGGCAGCGAGGTCGCGGCTGCCGCACTGTTGAAAGGCCTGACGGCGCACTTTCTCACCAAGTCGGTGTATCAGGTGAAACCGGGCGACACGATTCTGCTGCATGCCGGCGCGGGCGGGGTCGGATTGATCCTGACGCAATGGGCCACAAGCACTGGCGCAACAATGATTACGACGGTATCGACACCGGCCAAGATCAGCCTTTCACGCCAGGCCGGAGCGGCACACGTTCTCGATTACCCGGGCGAATCGCGTCAATTCGGTTCACTCATAAGCGAACTCACGGACGGACGCGGCGCCGCGGCGGTATACGACGGGGTCGGTCGCACCACATTCGACGCCAGCCTGGCGAGCCTGGCCGTCCGCGGCACGCTCTGTCTTTTCGGTGCGACCAGTGGCCCGGTCCCGCCGGTCGACCCGCAGCGGCTGAGTAGTGCGGGTTCGGTGTACCTGACCCGCCCCGTACGCAGGGATTTCAATCGCACTTATGACGAGTTCGCCTGGCGCGTAACCGAACTCTTTCACGCAATCACTGACGGCAGGATCACTGTCACCGTGGGTGCGCGTTACCCGCTTGCCCACGCGGCTCAGGCGCACCGTGATCTGGAGTCCCGCCGGACGCACGGGTCCGTCCTCCTCATCCCGCAGGCAGGCAGTTGACCTTGAAAATGGCCGACACGATTTCACCGAAAGCGCCGGCAGCACCGATGAAGAGGCGCTTCATGTCATAGCCCGCCACATCCTTCATGGTCTCTCCGCCGAACCGGGCCGCCGCGAGACCGTCGGTCAGAATGACGTTCAGGCCGAGCAGGTTATTGCGCACTGCGTGTCGATCGTCGCCGCTCGCCGCGCCTATCAGTGCACCCACGCTGCGGCCGTCAGGCCCGGACGGCACTGCCGCACAGGACATGCCCTGCTCTGCCAGATACGCGGCCAGGTCATCGAGTGCGACGGAAGCGCCGACGGTCAAGCTGAGATTGGCGGCGTTGAGGTCGATCTGCGTGCCGCCGACGGGCGCCACGGTCCCGGAAGTGGAATCCGCGGAGCCTTCGCCTCGGTGGCGTCCCAGCGCCGCACGCACGGTCGCCTCGAAGGAGGCGAGTACGGGCTCGTCGGTTGAGAGGTCGGGAAGCAGTACACCGGGATTGAGTTGGCCCTCGGGGTCGAAGACGCGCTTGACGGCCCGTTGCGCTGCGATCTCGACGGGAGTGAAGCGTTTCGTCATGAACTGGCGCTTCTCGGTGCCGATGCCGTGCTCACCGGTCAGCGTTCCACCGAGTTCGAGTGCCGCGTCGACGATCTCGTTGTTGGCGGACTCCAACGCAGCAGCCGCTTTGGGATTGGTCCGGTCGAAGAACGAGATGGGGTGCAGATCTCCATCACCGGCATGCCCGGCCACCGCGATGAATAGCAGACCGTCGCAGTGCCGGGCCGCGACCTGCTGAATGGCCTCCTGCATCTCGGGGATTCTGTTGCGTGGCACAGTGACGTCCCCGATGAAGTAGTCGTGACCGCTGCGTACTACCGCGTCCGGGGCATGCAACCGTCCGTACCAGAGTCGCTCGCGGGCCTGGTCATCGGTGGCTACCCGAACCTCGATGGCCTTGTGCCGTAGCACTTTCTCGACTATCGCGGCGTCGCGCTCCACCTCCTCGGAGGTACCGTCGACGTCGACCAAGACGATGGCATCGACATCGGTCGGGTACCCGGTTTCGGTGAATGCCTGCAACCCGGCAATTCCGGCGCGGTCCAGCCACTCGAGTGCGGCAGGCACCGTACCCGTTCCGATGATGTCCGCGACGGCATCCGCAGCGTCGTGCGCCGACGCGAAGCTCCCCATCAAGCTGTGGGTCACCGGTGCGATCGGGCGAAGCGCCACGGTGGCCTCGGTGACGATGCCGAGAGTTCCCTCGGACCCGATCATCACTCCGAGCAGATCCGGGCCGTCATCCTCGGACGACAAAGTCATCACAGACCCGTCGGCAAGTACAAACTCGACTTCGAGCACATGGTTGTAGGTCACGCCGTACTTCAAAGCGTGTGGACCACCTGCATTTTCGATGATATTGCCACCCACCGTCGACAGGGGCGCCGAGACGGGGTCCGGGGAGAAGCACAACCCGAATTCAATCAACTCCTTCTGCAGGTCGGCATTGATGACTCCGGGCTGCACGCGGGCCGTGCGTGCGTCAGGATCTATTGCCAAGACCCGGTTCATCGCCGACAGGTCCAGCATCACCCGGTCCGGTGCCGCCATCATGCCCGCGCTGCAGTTCGACGCGCCGCCCCGAGTCACGACCGGAATGCCGTGCGCACCCGCGATGCGCAATATCGACACGACTTCGCCCCGGGATCTCGGCCGCAAGACCACTCCGGGTACGCCGCCGAAGCCCCAGTAGTCGCGACCCCGCGCGGTCAAGGCATCGGCGTCAGTCAGTATCGGATCAGGCCCAGAGAGGACCGCGGCGAATTGGCTGATAACGCTGCTATCCATGAACATACCCTCAGTAGGCGCTGTGTCGGATCAACCTTGGCACCTACGGCGGCTCTGTGACCCCGGGGAAATCCCGGGTCTCGCCGGCCCTGGTTCGCGGCTGCGAAACTCGTTCTTTCGGGGTCAGTTTCGCGGCATCCCGAGCACCCGCTCGGCGATGATGTTGCGCTGGATCTCCGACGTGCCGCCGGCGATGGTGCCGGCGAAGCTGCGGGCGTACCTGTCGAACCAGCTGCCGTAGTGGGCGTCCAGGTTCAGCGGGGCGAACGGCGCGGTGATCGCCGGATGGATCAGACCCTCGGGACCCTTGGCGTTCAGGGCATCTTCGGAGGCGCGCTGGACCGCCTCCGAGCCGAGCAGCTTCAGCACCGACTGGCCGGGCACATCCTCCTCACCGCGGGCGGCTTTGGCCAGAGTCACCGAACCGAGCAGCCGCATCGCCCAGGCATCCATCACCAGGGTGGCGTAGCGATCCCGTTCCAACGTTCCGGTCGGCGTGAAATCGGTTGTCTGCTGGTCCAATAGATTCGCGTAGTCCAGCCACAGCATGGCGCGCTCGTGCCCGAGCGCGCCGGTCGCCACGCGCCAGCCACCGTCGAGCTCGCCGACCAGATTCTCGGCGGGCACCCGGGCGTCGGTGAAGAACACCTCGTTGAATTCGACGTCGTCGTGATCGCACACGGAGGCGAACGGCCGTCGCACCACACCCGGAGTGTCCGTCGGAATCAGCAATACACTGATTCCCTTGTGTTTTGGGACGTCGGGGTTGGTGCGCACGAAGGTCAGCAGCACGTCGGCGTCGTGTGCACCCGAGGTCCACACCTTCTGGCCGTTCACCACGAAGTCGTCGCCATCCCGCACCGCCCGCGTCTTCAGAGAGGCCAGATCCGAACCGGCGCCCGGCTCACTCATCCCCAGCGACGCGGTGATCTCCGCGCGCAGGATTCGCACCGCCCACTGCTGCTTCTGCTCGGGGGTCCCGAACGACAGCAGGGACGCCGCGATGATCCCGACGCCCTGCGGGTTGAAACTGCGGTAGATGCGTCGCCGCGCCATCTCGTCCGCATGCACATACTGCTGCAACAACGTTGCGTTGCGTCCGCCGAATTCGGGCGTGTTGCCCGGTAGCAGCCAGCCGTTGTCGAACAGCAGTCGCTGCCAGCGAGCCGCCCACTCCGGCACATGGGAGCACGAACTCGGCCGCACCACGCCTTGGGCCTCGTCCGGCAGGTGCTCGTCGAGAAAAGCGACGAATTCCGACCGGAATGCCTCGACGTCGGCATCAAAAGTCAGCTGCACCAAATCTCCTCGGGGCCTCGCCTGGCTTCCGGGTGTGCACTCTCGCGAATGTGCTTCCCAAACACCCGTGCAAGAGAATAGTATTCTCGTCGTGAGGAAGTTACAATCTCCAAGACATCGTCCGTGAGGAGGTCGAGCGCAGCGATGGCCCGACGTTCTCCGGTACAGTCCAACCATGTTCTCTCCTCGCGGCAATCTTCCGAGCCGCCCGTGACCAGCCCGGGCGAAGAGCCGGCTTGGAAACAGCGGGCCGTCGAGCGATCCATCAAAACCGCGAAATTGCGGGCGGCGCAACGCGTCCAGCGCTTCCTCGATGCCGCCCAGGCCATCATCATCGAGAAGGGCAGTACGGACTTCACCGTGCAGGAGGTCGTCGACCGCTCCCGCCAGTCGTTGCGCAGCTTCTACCTGCAGTTCGACGGCAAACACGAGTTGCTGTTGGCCCTGTTCGAGGACGCGCTGAGCCGGTCGGCTGACCAGATCAGGGCGGCGACCGAAAGCCACACCGACGCGCTGGAACGGCTCAAGGTGGCGGTGGAGCTTCTCTACGAGGCCTCCCGACCAGACCCGACGGCTAAGCGGCCACTGTTCACCGACTTTGCGCCACGGTTGCTCGTCACCCATCCCGCTGAGGTCAAGGTAGCCCACGCGCCGCTGCTGGCTTTGCTCACGGAACTGATGGAAGCTGCCTGTGAGGCCGGCAAGCTGCGTGCCGGCGTCAACCCGAAGCGGATGGCTGCCATGACCATGCAGACAGTGATGTTCATCGCCCAGTCCAGCGGCGGTTCCGACGACGCGACGGTCCACCCGATCAGCGCCGACGAGGTGTGGGACTTCTGCTCAAGAGGATTCGCCGGCAGCTGACCTTCGGACCGCTTTGCGGTCCACCCGCCCTTGACGAGCGAATATCGCACCCTCACGGCCGATTGAGAATGTTATTCTCTTAAAATCAGAACGTAAAATAGCCAAAACGGATTCCGCGTTGACACTCGTTGGTGCGTGATGACAGAGTTCTACCGGCGGCATCAGCGCGCTGCCCGAACAAACGAGGGCAGCGCGTAACCGGCGAGAGGGCAATTACCCGTGACAGTGAGCGCAGCCAGCGACGTCTATTTCGACCCTTACGATGTCGAGCTCAACGCTGACCCGTACCCCATGTTCCGGCGCCTGCGCGAGGAGTCGCCGCTGTACTACAACGAGCAGCATGACTTCTATGCCCTCAGTCGCTTCGCCGACGTCGACAACGCCATCGTCGACCACCAGACGTTCAGCTCCGCCCGCGGAGCCATCCTCGAACTGATCCGGGCCAATATCGAGATGCCGCCGGGCGTGCTCATCTTCGAGGATCCGCCCGTTCACGACATCCACCGTAAGTTGTTGTCGCGTATGTTCACTCCCCGCAAGATCAGCGACTTGGAGCCCAAGATCCGCGAATTCTGCGCGCGCAGTCTGGATCCGCTGATCGGGACAGGCAAGTTCGACTTCGTCAACGACCTCGGCGCGCAGATGCCCATGCGGGTGATCGGCATGCTGCTGGGTGTCCCAGAGGAAGACCAAGAGGCCGCACGCGATTTCGCCAACGCGCAAATGCGCACCGAGGCCGGCAAGCCGATGGAGTTCTCGGCCGAAATTATGTTGAACGGAGACTTTTTCGGTCAATACATCGACTGGCGTGCGCAACATCCGTCCAACGACATCATGACCGAGTTGCTCAACGCAGAATTCGAGGACGAGACCGGAACCGTCCGGCGCATGAGCCGCGACGAACTGCTCACCTACGTCACAGTCGTCTCCGGCGCCGGCAACGAGACCACCACCCGACTGATCGGCTGGGCGGGAAAGGTTTTGGCCGAGCACCCGGATCAGCGTCGCGCGCTGGCGGAGAATCCGGCGCTGATCCCCGCAGCCGTCGAGGAGCTGCTGCGCTACGAGCCGCCGGCGCCGCACGTGGCCCGGTACGTCACCCGCGATGTCGAGTACTACGGCCAGCGGGTCCCCGAAGGCAGCGTCATGATGATGCTGATCGGAGCGGCGAACCGTGACCATCGCCAATTTCCGCCTGACGGAGACGTTTTCGACATCCGCCGCGAGCCGCGCCAGCACCTGACGTTCAGTGTCGGCACCCACTATTGTCTCGGCTCGGCGCTGGCCCGGCTGGAGGGCCGGATCGCGCTCGAGGAGATCCTGAAGCGCTTCCCCGACTGGGATGTCGACCTTGCCGAGGCCACGCTTTCCCCCACGTCGACCGTGCGGGGTTGGGAGTCCATGCCGGCCGTCTTCGGCTGAGTCACCTAGGAGGAAACCATGACTGGACGTGTAGAAGGGAAAGTCGCCTTGGTCACCGGGGCGGCGCGGGGTCAGGGACGCAGCCACGCTGTGCGGTTGGCCGAGGAAGGCGCCGACATCATCGCCGTCGACGTGTGCAAGCCGATCGTCAAGAACACCACCATCCCGGCGTCGACACCGGAGGATTTGGCCGAGACCGCAGATCTCGTCAAGGGACTCAACCGCCGGATCGTCACCGCCGAGGTCGATGTCCGCGACTTCGACGCGCTCAAGGCTGCCGTGGACAGCGGTGTGGAGCAGCTGGGGCGACTGGACATCATCGTGGCCAACGCCGGCATCGGCAATGGCGGCGACACTCTGGACAAAACCAGCGAATACGACTGGCAGGAGATGATCGACGTCAACCTGTCCAGCGTCTGGAAGTCGGTGAAAGCCGGTGTGCCGCATATTCTCGCGGGCCGCAACGGTGGCTCGATCATCCTGACCAGCTCGGTCGGCGGGATCAAGGCCTACCCGCACTGCGGCAGCTATGTGGCCGCCAAGCACGGTGTGGTGGGCATCATGCGCTCCTTCGCAGTTGAACTGGGGCAGCATATGATTCGGGTGAACTCGGTGCATCCCACCCACGTCGCCACCCCGATGCTGCACAACGAGGGCACCTTCAAGATGTTCCGGCCGGACCTGGAGAACCCCGGCCCGGACGACATGGCGCCGATCTGCCAGATGTTCCACACGCTGCCGATCCCGTGGGTCGAGGCGCAGGACGTCAGCAACGCGGTGCTGTTCTTCGCCTCCGACGAATCCCGGTACATCACCGGCGTCACCCTGCCTGTCGACGCGGGAAGCTGCCTCAAATAGGGTTCGCCCTATGGACGGATTTGAGGGACGCGGAGCGGTTATCACCGGCGGCGCGAGCGGTATCGGCCTGGCCACCGCCACCGAACTGGCCGGCCGCGGGGCCCGAGTGGTGCTCGCCGATGTCGACCAACCGGGCCTGGAATTGGCGGTCACTCACCTACGCGGCCAGGGTTTCGACGCCCACGGCGTGATGTGCGACGTCCGGCATCTCGAGGAGGTGACGCGCCTGGCCGACAAGGCATTCCGGTTGCTCGGACAGGTGGACATCGTGTTCAGCAATGCCGGCATCGTGGTCGCCGGCCCGATCGCCGAGATGACGCACGAGGACTGGCGCTGGGTGATCGACATCGACTTGTGGGGTTCGATTCACGCCGTTGAGGCGTTCTTGCCGCGGTTGCTCAAGCAGGGCGCGGGCGGCCGCATCGCATTCACCGCCTCCTTCGCCGGGTTGGTGCCCAACGCCGGCCTCGGAGCGTACGGGGTTGCCAAGTACGGCGTGGTCAGCCTGGCCGAGACGCTGGCGCGCGAAGTGAAGGGCAATGGCATCGGCGTGTCGGTGCTGTGCCCGATGGTGGTCGAGACCAAGCTGCTGTCCAACTCCGAACGGATCCGGGGCGCGGATTACGGTCTGGCATCGACACCCGACGTGACCGGTTCGCTCGGGCCGCTCCCCGAGCAGGACGAGACGCTCGGAGTCGGCGATCTCGCCCGCCTGACCGCTGACGCGATCCTGGCCAACCGCTTGTATGTGTTGCCGCACGAGGCGTCCCGGGCGTCGATCCGGCGCCGGTTCGACCGCATCGACCGGACTTTCGACGAACAGGCCGCCGAAGGCTGGCGCCACTGAGGCTCGCGAGCTGGGCGCACCTAGCCCCGCGAGCAGACGCAAAGTCGCACGCCGCGGGCTCCGCGCGTGCGACTTTGCGTCTGCTCGCGCTACCCAGGCGGCCCCAGGCGGTAGGCGCCGGTCTGCGGGTCGTGGTACCACCCGCCCGCGGCCTGGGTGCCGCCGTCGACGTGCAACGTCTGGCCGGTGATGTACGTCGACATGTCAGACGCGAGAAAGATTGCCGCACCGGCTATTTCGTCGACGCGCCCGGGCCGCCCCCACGGCACTACCGCCCCCATGGCCGCCGTCGCGCCCTCTCCCCCCAGCTGAGCCAGGCCTTCGGTCAGCGTGATGTCGGGTGCTATCGCGTTGACCCGGATACCGTGGGACGCCAACTCTAGCGCGGAGGTCTTCGTGTAGTTGATGACACCGGCCTTGGCGGCGGCGTAGGCCGCGTAGCCGGGCGCGGCCCGTACCCCCTCGATCGAGGTGACGGCCATGATGCTGCCGGGCAGACCATCGGCCACCAGCCGGCGCGCGACCCGTTGGGTGCACAGCAAGACATGCCGCAGGTTGGCGCGATATAAAGCGTCCCAACCGTTCTCGCTGGTATCCAGCAGCGGCGAGGAAAAGACGCCGCCGGCATTGTTGACCAGAATCGTCGGCGTCCCTAGTTCGGCCACTGTCCGGGTCAGCGCCGCATCGACCTGTCCGCTGTCCCGGACATCACAGGTGATACCCAGTGCGCCAATCGATTCCGCGGCCTGGGTGCAGGAATCGGGATTGCGTTCCCAGATGGCCACACGCGCGCCGAAAGCCGCGAAACCCGCGGCGATACCGCGTCCGATGCCGGCTCCCCCGCCGGTGACCACCGCGACCCGGTCGGTCAGCAAGATGTGTGCTGGATCAATCGCCACGTCGCCTACCCCCCGCGAGCAGACGCAAAATCGCACGCGCGGAGCCCGCGCCGTGCGATTTTGCGTCTGCTCGCGCCACTAATAGTCACCCCGGGCGCCGGCCGATCACCCCGTCGGCTTCGAGCTGAGCGATCTCGACATCGGTCAGACCCAGTTCCGCCAGCAACTCCCGATTGTGTTGTCCCAGCAAGGGCGCCGGCTGGGTGTGAAAGAGACACGGGCCGCCGGACAGTCGCATGGGCACGCTGCTGAGCCTAGCCGGACCGCACACCGGATGGTCGACCACTTCGAAGAATCCCCGCGCGTTGAGCTGGTCCAACTCCGTCTGCCGGTGCGGCTGCATGACCTTGGCGACCGGTACACCGGCGCCCCACAGGGTGGCGACTATGTCGTCCCGGGTGCGACCTTCACACCATCGCGCGATCTGCTCGTCGATCCGATCTTCCTGCGCCCGCCGGCCCGTCGCGGTCGCCAGCGCCGGATCGGTTGCCCACGAGGGTGATCCGAGTGCACCGCACAACTGCACCCACTGCTCGTCGGTGGCCACCGCGATCGCGACCCAACTGTCGAGGCGGCCGAACTCGTCGATGTCGGCACTCAGGTAGAGGTTCTGCGGCACGGCCGTCGGCCCCCGGTTGCCGCCCCGTTCCAATAGCGCTCCGTACGAGGAGAACTCGATGACCTGCTCGGCGGCGATGTTGAGCGCCGCATCGACCATTGCGGCCTCCACCATCACGCCCTGCCCGGTGCGGCGTCGGTGCTCCAGCGCCAACAGCAACGCGTTGACCGCATGAACACCGGCGTTGGGGTCCCCCACCGAGTACGGCTCGAACGGCGGGCGGTCGGGATAGCCGGTCAGCCAGCTCACGCCCGACGCCGACTCGATGACGTAGGCGAACGCCGGATTGTCACGCCAGGGCCCGTCCAGCCCGAAGCCGGGCATGCGCAACAGAATCGCGTCAGGCCGCACCGCTTGCACCGCAGCGAAGTCCAAGCCGATCTGGTCGAGCACGCGGGGCGTGAAGTTCTCCGCGATCACGTCACAGGTGCCGATCAGCCTGAGCAGCAGTTCACGCCCCCGCGGCCGCTGCAGGTCCAGGGTCAGGCCCTTCTTGTTGGTGTTGAGCGCCGCGAAGATCGGCGACTTCTCCCACCATTGCTCCTCGGTGACCGGAATGCCGGCGATGAGCCTGGTGCCGTCCGGGCGGCGGCTGGATTCGATGTGAATCACCTCCGCACCGAGCAACGCCAGCAGGTGCGTACAGGACGGCCCCGCCCAGAAGGCGGTCATGTCCAGCACTCGAAGCCCGTTCAGCGGCAGCGCTTCTGACGACTGGCTGGAAACGGCCCGCGGCACCAGGGGAGCCGACCGGTAGTGCTGGGTGTGTTCGCCGAGCCGCGGCGCCACTCCTGGTTGCCGCAACTGCGCCGGCCGCATCCGGTAGGGGTGTCCCGGCTGCTGAAAGTCATCGCGCGGGTTGCACTGAAACGAACCGCGCTCGACGAAGTGTTCCAGCGAAACAATGGTGGCGCCGTTGGCCACCGGCGCGTTCGGTATCCGGAAGGCGGTCGCCAGTTCGCGGATTTCATCCGCCGGATGACGACGTACCCAGTCATAGATCTCGTCGGCGTAGACGTTGGCCAGTTCGGTGATCGACAGCGGGGAATTCTCGTCGATCCACTCCGGGTGACCCACCATCGCGCACAGGTCGAACCACTGTTGCGCGGTACCGCAGCCGAGGTCCACCAGACCGTCCTCGGCGGCGGCCACGCCCGGGACGGTGAGACGGCGGGCATCCCGCCAAGGGCGGCCGAGCATCTCGAAGTAGGTCACCGGGTAGTAGGTGAGGCCGAGGATCTGGGTTTCGAGCATCGACAGGTCGATCAACTGGCCCTGACCGCGACTGCCATACAACGCGGCCAGGATCGCCGCGCTGGTGTAGGCACCGGCGAGGTACTCCCCGACCTGACCGCCGACGAACACCGGGGCACGGTCGGCCACCCCGCGCCCCAGTCCGATAATCCCCCCGGACCAGGCCTGTAGCGTGAACTCGGTAGCGGGCCGGTCGTGCCAGGGACCGTACAGACCGAACGGGCTGATCGACGCGACGACGAGGTGCGGATAACGCTCCATCGTCGTCGCAGGCGAGAAGCATTCGGCCACAGGAGATCCCGACGACCACACCACCGCGTCCGCACCGGCCAGCAACCGCCCGACGAATTCAGCGTCAATCTCCGGATCGGCCACGACACTGTGTTTGTGCCCGGCCAGGAAGCTGAACAACGCGCCGTCGCCCACCACCTCTGATCCCGATGCTGACCAGGCGCGCAGCCAATCACCCTGTGCTGACTCGACTTTGACGACCTCAGCCCCGCCGTCGGCGAGCAACTTGGTGCAGTAACCGCCCGCGATCCCGCTGGACAGGTCGATCACGCGGTAACCGGACAGCGGTGGTTGCGTCACTGCCGACCGGCCTTCCGGCCTAGACCCGCCAAAATGGGCTCGCGGTCAACACCTCTGGACCGTCAGCCGTGATCACCACCGCCTCGCGCCCGAACACCGCGCCGACACCCTGCTGCCAAACGTAGCCGGTGACCGCCAGCACCATGCCGGGCTCGAGCCGCTCCTGCTCCGCAGTGTGCGGCAGTCGCGCCGAGACCACCGGCGGGTCGAAGCCCATGCCCAGACCGCGCGCTACCGGCATCGGCGGCGCGGGCTCACCCGCGGCGGCATAGGCGGCCAGCAGCTCACCCGCTCCCGCACCCGGCCGGCACACAGCAATGAGCATGTCCCACAGCCGATCCCAGCGTCCGAACAGTCCGGCGGCACCGGCGACTTCACCGACCGGCCAGGTGCGTCCCACTTCGCCGATGTAGCCGCCGGCCAAGACGCCGGAGGACATCGCCACCAGGTCACCCGACTGCACGCGACCGTCGCCCGCGGCGCGCCGCCAGGGATGCTCGCGCGACGTCGCCCAGGCCACATCCTGATTCGAGGGTGTGCTCACCCCACCGGCGGCCACCGCCTCCAGCAATACCCCGGCCAGTTCCTGTTCCCGGACGCCGGGCCGCAGTTCCGCGACGGCGGCGGTCAGGCCGGTTTCGGCCACCGCGATGGATTCCCGCAGCGCGGCGATCTCGTCGTCGGTCTTGACCCGCCGCGACGCGCGCATGGCGAGCTCACCGTCGACCAGTTCGGCCCTGGGAAAGGCGGTCGGCAGCAGCTGAGCGAAAACCGGTGACAGCGCATCGGTTCCGACCCGCCGGGCGGTGGCTGCTCCCTCGATGCGGCTCAGCGCCGCGATGGTGTTCACCGGATTCCAGGAGATGCCGTAGAGGTTCTCCCGCGGGATGTCCTCGGGGATGCCCTCGTCCCAGGTACTGAGCAGATGCACGGCACCGGTCTGGCGCACCAGCACGCAGGTGGGCCCGAACGGCCGTGTTCCGGCCACCCAGAGTTGTGGTGCGCCGGTGACATAGCGGACGTTGGCCTGTCGGCCCAGCACCAGCACGTCCAGGTCGTGGACCGCCATCTGGGCCAGCGCGCGTTCCCGGCGCCCCAGGCGCAGCGCCTGCGCATCGGGCAGGACTTCAGTCGGCATAGGGGTCATAGGGGTAGTCGGTCAATCGAATCGAGCCCTCCTCGGTGATCACCAAAACCTCTTCACTGCGGTAGCCGCCGGTGCCGTCCTCCCACACCACGGGTTCCAGCACCAGCACCATGCCCGGCCGTAACACGAAGTTCTCGTCGAACTCCGCGCCCAGATCCGTTCCGATCATCGGCATTTCGGCCGCATTGACCCCGATGCCGTGACCAAGATAGAAGTGCGGCAGCCACGGACGGGTACCCCCGTTGGCCTCGGTCGCTGCCCGGCCCAGATCCGCGGCGGTGGCTCCGGCACGGGCGACGCCCAGCACGGCGTCCATGATCGAACGCCATCTGTGGAACTGCTCCTGCTGGCGCGGCGACGGGTCCTGTCCGACGATCCAGGTTCGGCCGAAGTCGGAGCAATAGCCCGCGTAGGTGATGCTGACGTCGGTCCACAGCACGTCGCCCTTCGCCAACTCGCGTTCGGTGCTCAACAGTGGCAGCGCCAGATCTCCGTGGGTGGTCCAGACGCCCTCGGCTCTGCTGTGTGGCATCACCTGCCAGATCGGCTCGAGCATGCTGGTCATCGCCCCAAGCTCGAAGGCACGGCGCACAAAACGTGCCGACAAGTCGATCTGGCGGATACCGGGGGCCAGCGCTTGCTGCACCTCGATCATCGCTTCGTCGGTGATGCGGACCGCGGTGCGGATGCAGGCCAGCTCGTCCGCAGTCTTGACGACCTTGGCCGCACTGATCACCGCGGCTGCGTCGACGGGAAAACCACTGGGGAACAACACGTCGCGGGCGCGCGACATCGCTCCGGTCAGTTCGTCGGCCGCGACCGTGGCCCCGCCGGGTACCAGGCCGGCCAGCGTCCGCGCGAAATCGGCTACGCCTTCGTCGAATTCGAGGTAGACCGGGCCGTGCAGGTGATCGGCCGGCAGCTCCGACTCCTGCGCCGCACCCTCGCGGAACGGCAGGAACAGGTGCGGCCACTCGTCGTCGGCCAGCACCACTGCCACCGGGCGCTCCACGTAGGACAGGCCGGCGTCGCCCAGCGGCCAACTGGTGCCGGTGGCATAGACCACCGCGTTGTTGCCGAGCAGCACCAGGGCGTCGACACCACGCTCGACCATCGCCGAGCGCAGCCGCGCCCCGGTCTCGCGGCGCATCCGGGACAGGTCAGGCGTCTCCGGTATCGCCAGACCGCTGCCCTGCGGCGCGAATGTGGTCCCCAAAACGGTCACAGCCCAAGGAATTCGGTGATGTTGCCGCTGACGATCCGGGCAGCGTTGTCCGGGCCGACGGCTTCGACGACGGCCGCGAGTGATTTCTCGGAATATCCGTACGTGCTCTCGTTGTGCGGGTAGTCCGACGACCACATCACCTTGTCGACCCCGATCCGGTCGATCAGTTCCAGGCCGAGCGGGTCGACCATGAACGAGGCGCTCATATGGGTGTCCCAGTAGTAGCGGACATCGTGTTCCAGGGGTCGGTTGAACATGTGCTGGTAGGACGCCACCAGATGTTCGGCGTCCTGCAGGGCCCACGGCACCCAAGCGATTCCGCCCTCGAACCAGCCGATCCGCAGAGCCGGGTGCTGATCGAGGATGCCGCCGAAGATGTATTTGGAGAACGTCTCCCGGAAGCCGTCGATGTTGATCATCATCCCGACGACGACGCTGTTGAACTCGCACGGGCTCTTCGGCGGAGTCTCCCCGATGTGGTGCGTCACAGGAAGGCCGGCGGCCTCGATCTCGTCCCAGACGGCACTCATGGACGTGCAGGAGTAGTCGATCGGGTTGCCGTCGTCGTCCTTCCCCGGATTCAGCGGCATCAGAAATGTCTTCAGTCCAAGGGATTTCAGTTCGGCCAGCGTCCTACGGGTGCCCTCGGGGTCCCACCAGTTGATCAGGCCGGCGCCGTAGAAGCGGCCGCCCGAGCGCTCCTGCAGTTCGGCGATGTACTCGTTGTAGATGCGGAAGGTGAGTTCGCGAAGTTTCTTGTCCGGGTAGTGGAATAACGCCAATACCGCGTTGGGGAAGGCGAGTTCTTTGTCGACGCCGTCCTCACGCAGTTCCTGGATCCTGGCCTCGATATTGGTGCTGGCCGCGCCGGGCAGGTCGTCGTACTGCATCAGCACGGCGCTGAAGTCGCCGGGCAGAAAGGACTGTCCCTTGCGGCCGACCTGATACGCGCCCTCCTCGTACCAGATGCGGGGCGCCTTGTCCTTGAGCTCCTCGGGGAAGCGTTCGTAGAAAATGTCGGCCGCCAGTGAGATGTGGTTGTCGGCCGAGAACACCTCGGTCCCGGCGGGCAGGCCCACGTTGCTGCCGATGGCGTGGCCTTTGCGATCCTTGGGCGCGCCAAAGCCTTTCGGCGGGTACAGGGTGCTCGTCATCATTGACCTTTCGTTACCAGGTGACCGGAAGTTCGTAGACGCCGTAGGCCAGGCGGTCGTGTTTGAACGGAATGTCCTCGATCCCGGACGCCAGTTGCAGTGTCGGGATGCGCCGGAACAGCGTGCGGAAGACGATCTGCATCTCGGCGCGGGCCAGCTGCTGGCCGACACACTGGTGCCGGCCGTAGCCGAAGGCGACGTTGCGGTCGGCGCCGGAGCGGTGCAGATACAGCCGCTCGGGATCGGTGAAGGCGTCGGCGTCCCAGTTCGCCGGGGCCAGGTCGATGATGATGCCGTCACCCGCGCGGATCACCTCGCCCGCGATCGGGATGTCCTCGACCGCGACCCGCCGCTGACCGTTCTGGATGATGCTGAGATAACGCAGCAGCTCCTCAACGGCATTGGCGACGATCTTGGGGTCGTCGGCGTCGCGGATGGCCGGCAGTTGGTCCGGGTTTTCCAGGAGCGCAAGCACTCCGAGACCGAGCATGTTGGCGGTGGTCTCGTGCCCGGCGATCAGCAGGCCGGTAGCCAGCTGGGCTGCCTCCTTCACGCTGAGCTCACCGTCCTTGACCCGCTCGGCCAGGTCGGAAACCGCATCCTCGGCCGGGGTCTCCATCTTGGCTTCCACCAGCTGAGCCAGGTACTTGTGCAGGGTCATCGCACCTTTGACGGTGTCTTCGCCGGATGCGTACCTCGCCAGCCCGACATTGGCGTGGTGCTGGAACATTTCGGCATCCTCGTACGGGACGCCGAGCAGCTGACTGATCACCAGTGACGGCACCGGCAGCGCCAGGGCACTGACGATGTCGGCCGGGGTGGGCCCGGCCAGCATCGCGTCGATGTGCTCATCGGTGATCTGCTGAATGGCCGGCCGCAGTCCCTCTACCCGACGAAAGGTGAACGGCTTGGACAACATTCGCCGAAACCGGGTGTGCTCCTCGCCGTCGGCGGTGAATACCGACCGCGGGCGCTTGTGCACCGTCGTCAACATCCCGGCGTTCCAGTGCGGGAAACCTGGCTGCCGGTCGTCGACGCTGACCCGGGCATCCGAAAATAGTTCGCGGCACTGCTCATAACCGGTGATGAGCCACGGCGTGCTGCCGTCCCAGATCCGCACCCTGGACAGCGGCCTGGCTTCGGCCAGCGCCATCACTCCCGGCGGTGGCGCGAACGGGCAACCGGACGCACGCGGCATCGGATACTCGGGAATGCCGGCAACCGATTCCGTGCTGGCACTCGCCTTGGACGCCGGGGAGGTCTCGGACACGGCTCACTCCTCAATGTGGATGGCCAGAGCCGGGCAGAACGCCGCGGCTTTGCGGGTGGCCTCGGCCTGGTCGGCAGACGGGTTCGGATTGAGCAACACGACGACGCCGTCCTCGTCGCGTTGATCGAAGACTTCCGGGGCGTTCATCACACAGTTGCCCGAGGACGCGCACACATCCTGGTCGACGCGAACTTTCATGGAGCCGACTCCGCAGTGACAGGCGCCAGCCACAAACCGACGATGGCGTCGATCAGGCCGGTTGCGGCGGCCCGCCAGGACGGGCGCGGCATCGAGGTACCTTCGGCCAGGGCACGTTCCAGATCCGCGCAGGTATGCATCAACAGATTGCGCGCCATGATGTTTCGCTCGAATCGGACGGCCACCGGCAATTCCGGGAGGCAGCTGTTGATGCCGTCGATGACCTGGACCAGAGACGACGAGCTGAGCGCGTCCTTGACCACGATGTTGTGATACGCCGGGTCGGTCATCGCCTGCGCGGCGAACCGGGCGTACCAGGTCGGGTTGCCCAGATCCTCCAGATGTTCGGTGAGCGGGCATACCAGGCAGGCGACCCAGTCCCGCATCCCGGCCGACTCGGGCAAGGCGGCCACCATCTGCTCGCGCAACGCCTCGACGGGTCCGCGGTGCTTCTCCTCGATGGCACGGACCAGGTCGGCCTTGGTGCCGAAGTGATAGCCGACCGCGGCGTTATTGCCCTGCCCGGCGGCCTCGCTGACCTGTCGGTTGGACACCGCGAACACCCCGTGTTCGGCGAACAACCGCTCGGCTGCGACGAGGATGGCCTCTTGCGTGAAGCTGGCCCGCTCGCCACGAACAGCCCGCCCGACTGTGGTCATACCACCCAGTCAACCGCGCCGGTCGTCATTAAGTCAAGCGATTGATTTAATCTCGGTGGCATCGGCCGTTCCGCCCCCGGTATGCGGCCCACGCCCCCGTGCACCAGAGCGCCCAGATCACCAGCAGCGGCTGGAACAACAGGCGGACGCCGCGGGCCAGATCGGAGTTGAGGCCGAAAGCGTCGGCGTGCGAGGCGAATTGGGCGATATTCCCGGGAAAGACCAGGACGAAGAACACGGCCACGATCCATCCCACTGTTGTCCGCCAGCGGGTGAGCACCAGCAGGCTCAGGCCGAGAGCGATTTCCACCAGGCCGGAGGCGATCACGACGAAATCGGCGTTCACGGGCAGCCACCCCGGCACCTGCGCGTAGAACTCGGTGCGGGCGAAACTCAGGTGGGCGACGCCCGCAAAGATCAGGAAGGCGCCGAGCACCAGACGGGCGATGGTCCGGATATTCACTAGCGTCCGGATTGGAAGCGCGCCGTCATGGGCCCCAGGATGCGCTGGTAGCCCGCCGGAGCCAGCCGTACCAGCAATTCGTAGGCCTTGGCGTCCGGCCCCACCACCACCCGCGCCTTCTTCTTCCGCACCGCCTTGAGGATGATCCGCGCGGCCCGCTGCGCGCTGGTGATGGCGACCTTCTCGAAGACCCGCACGCCGGCTTCTTTGTCGAGGCCTTCCACATGTCCGGCGTTGGCCGCGATCGCGGTCTTGACGTATCCGGGGTGCACGACCGTCACCGCGACCGGATGGCCGGCAACCGCCATCTCCTGGCGCAGCGCCTCGGTGAAACCGCGCACCGCGAATTTCGCGGAGGTGTAGGCCGCCTGACCCGGGACGCCGAACAGGCCGAACATGCTGGACATGTTGACGACGTGGCCGTCGCCGGACGCGATCAGATGCGGCAGAAAAGCTTTCGTTCCGTTGACCACACCCCAATAGTCGACGTCCATCACCCTTTCGATGTCCTTGAACTGGCTGACCTCGACGTCGCCGAGGAAGGCGATGCCCGCGATGTTGTAGATCTGGTGCACGATTCCGAAGTGCGCGTTGACCGTGTCCGCATAGGCGAGGAATGCCTCGCGTTCGGTGACGTCGAGCCGGTCTACACGCACCGGGGCACCCATCCGCCGGATGAGCTCCCCGGTCTGCTCGAGGCCTTCGACGTCGACATCACTGATCGCCAACCGCGCGCCGGAGCGGGCCAGTTCCACCGCCAGCGCCCTGCCGATGCCCGAACCCGCTCCGGTGACGACTGCGACCTTGCCGGCGAACCCGTCCATGGCAGACCTCCCGATCATCGAGTACACCGCACGGCGATGCACCGATCAACTGGTGGCCCGTACGACGCGCGCGGCAATCCGGGCATAACTGTCGCGCGTGACGTCGGTGGCGTCGCTCATGATGTTGTAGCCGTGGTCGACGCCGGGCACCTCGTAATATTCGGCCAGCGCCCCGACGGCCTGCAGCTTGTCGGCATACCTGCGGGCTTCGCCGCGAAGCCGGTCGTGTTCGGCCGTGATCACCAGTGCGGGCGCGATGCCCGCGATCCCGTCGGCGTTGTCGCCCCAGGCCGGCGACGCCAGGCGGTCGCGCCGCTGCGCGGGATCGGGGATGTAAGCGGTGTCGAAGACCTCGCCCATCCACGGCTTCATGATCGCTCGGCGTCCGATCGTCGAGGGCTTGGCCGCGGTGGGCGTCACCAGGTCGAGCGGTGCGTAATGCAGCACCTGCAATGCGATCCGGGGGCCGTGGTTCTCCAGCGCGAGCCGGGCGGCGGCGGCGCTGAGGTTGCCGCCCGCGCTCTGGCCGCCCACACACAGCCGGGTCCCGTCCCACTCCCGCGCGGGGTCCGCCGCCCAGCACACCACGTCGAAGATCTGTTGTGGCGCAGCAGGAAAGCGGTGCCCGGGAGCCACGACGTAACTGACGTTGACCACCACCGCGCCGGTGTTGGCGGCCAGATACCGGCACCACGGGTCGTCTTGCTCGGGGTGACCGACGACGAACCCGCCGCCGTGCACGTTGACGTAGACCGGTGGTCGCGCCGTCCCTTCCGGCGGGTGGTAGACGTCCGCGGCGGCATCGCCGTACCGGGTGGGGACGCGAACCCGGGTGACGCGGCCGGCGATTTCCGGAAAGCGCACGGCCACCTTCGGCGCCGGGCGCACGACAGTTGCGAAGACGCGCGCCAACGCGTCAGCGATGACTTGATTCGACAGCAGCGACAACGATTCATTCCTCCCCTCATCAATCCCCGGCGTCAGACTCTACCGTGCCGTGCGTGGGCGCCCGCTCTCCGCCGAACGTGAACTGAGGGCGATAAAAACGCCAAAAAGCCGCCGTGAGTTCACGTTCGGCGTGAACGTCAGGACGACTGCCGTCGCGGCCGATTCACCTTGCCCGCGACGGTTCCCCCGTCCACGGGAAGCACCGTGCCAGTGACATAGCGCGACCGGTCGGTGGCGAAGTACAGGGCCGCCTCAGCGACGTCGTCGGGCGTGCCCTCCCGTTTCAACGGCCGGTCGTCCCGCATCCCCTGGCGGATCCTGGTCTCGAATCGCTCCAGTTCCTCAGGAGCGAGATTCTCCGCCGAGGAGGCCAGGATAGGCGTCGGGATGTTGCCCGGCGCAATGGCGTTGACGCGAATCCCGTGCTGCGCCAACTCGATTGCGGCGGATTTGGTGAACTGGATGACCGCGGCCTTGGATGCCCGGTATGTCATCACACCGCCGCCGGCCTGGATGCCGCCGATCGAGGTCAGGTTGATGATGGAGCCGCCGTCGCGGGTTGCCATGTGCCGCGCGGCATCTCGGGTACCGGCCATCACCCCGAGGACGTTCACGGCCATGACGCGGTGGAAGTCGGACAAGTCATCGTCGAGCAGACGGCGCAGCGTTCCCGATACGCCGGCGTTGTTCACCATGACGTGCAGATCACCGAACTGCGCCACCGTCGCCGCCACCAGCGCCCCGACCTGGCCGGGATCGGACACGTCGGTGCGGACGAAGACCACGTCGTCCCCCAGAGTCGCGGCCAGCGCCTGCCCGCCCTCGACGTCGACGTCGGCAATGACCAGGCGCGCGCCCTCGGCGGCGAACCGCTGGGCCATCCCGCGCCCGAGGCCGGAGGCCGCGCCGGTGACGATCGCGACCCGGCCCAGCAATTCGTTGACCACCCGTCGAGTTAATCGGGACGGCCCGATTAAGTCAAGCAGTTGATTTAAACCAATCCGGCCCGGTGTCGGTAAGGTCAACCTCCAGGTGATCAACACTGTTCAGGCACTGCGTTTACGGGGGCGGCGCGCGGAATGCACGGCCCTGGAACGGCTGACGGTCCGTGCCCGATCGGGCGAGAGTCAAGTGCTCGCCCTGCGCGGCGAGGCCGGCATCGGCAAGACAGCCTTGCTCGAGTTCGTTGCCGAGTGCGCGCACGGTTTCCGGACGGCCCGGGTGTCGGGCGTGGAGTCGGAGATGGAGCTCGCCTTCGCAGCGCTGCATCAGCTCTGCATGCCGTACCTGGACTGCCTTGACGAGCTGCCCGCACCGCAACGCGACGCGCTGGCGGTCGCCCTGGGACACAGCGCGGGTCCCGCCCCGGACCGCTTCCTGGTCGGCCTCGCGGTGCTGAACCTGATCGGCAGCGCCTCCCGCGCCAAACCGCTGCTGTTCCTGGTGGACGACGCGCAGTGGATCGACCGCGTTTCGGCCCAGACCCTGGCGTTCGTCGCCCGCCGCCTGGTCGCCGAACCGGTGTGCCTGGTGTTCGCCATCCGCGACGGGCTCGGCAACGACGAACTGACCGGCCTACCCGAACTGACGTTGCAGGGACTCAATTCCGGCGACGCGCGTGCGTTGCTGGACTCGGCCGTCCTGGGGCGGTTGGACAACCAGGTGCGCGACCGCATCGTCGCGGAAACCCGCGGCAATCCCCTGGCTTTGCTCGAACTACCCAAAGGATTGACGACCGAGGAGCTGGCGGGCGGTTTCGGGCCGCCGGATGCGCGGCCGCTGGCCGGGCAGATCGAGCACACCTTCCTGCGCCGCATCGAACGGTTGTCGGAACACACCCAGCAATTGCTGCTCATCGCCGCGGCCGAACCGGTCGGGGACGCGGCGCTGTTGCGGCGGGCCGCCGACCTGTTGGGCCTGCCGCACGACGCGGCCGCGGGCGCCGAGGCGGCCGGACTCATCGACGTGGGGACCACGGTGCGCTTCCGGCACCCACTGGTGCGTTCGGCGGCCTATCGCGCGGCAGGCTTGATGGAGCGCCGGCGAGCCCATCGGGCGCTGGCCGAGGCCACCGACGGTGCGGCCGATCCGGACCGTCGCGCCTGGCACCTGGCGATCGCGGCGACAGGTCCCGACGAGAGTGTCGCGGCCCAGTTGGAACTGTCCGCCGAGCGCGCGCAGGCCAGAGGCGGAATTGCGGCCGCGGCGGCGTTCCTGGAGCGAGCGACCCAACTGACCTCCGACCCGGTCCGGCGCGCGGCCCGGGCGCTGGCCGCCGCCCAGGCCAAGCGCGACACCGCGGCGTTCGACGCCGCCGACGAGCTGCTGATCATCGCGGAGTCGGCCGCGTCACTCGACGATTTGCAGCGCGCCTGCCTCACCCGGTTGCGGGCTCAGATCGCGTTCGCCCGTAGCCGCAGTGGCGACGCCGACGCCCCGACGGTGTCTGATTCCGCCATCGGCCTGCTGGACGCCGCACGCCAACTCGCCGGCCTCGACGTCGCACAGTCGCGCGAAACCTACCTGGAGGCGCTGGGAGCGGCGCTGTTCGGCGGACGGCTGTGCCCGCACGGCGGTATCCGGATGACGGCCGCTGCGGCCCGCGCGGCGCCACCGGGGCCGGATCCGGTACGACCGGTCGACCGGCTGCTGGACGGCATAGCAATCCGTGCCACCGACGGTCACGCCGCGAGTCTGAGCACGCTGCGCGAAGCGCTTGCCCTGATCAGTTCCGAGGCCGAGCGCGCCGACGGCGACGTGATGCGCTGGTTCTGGCAGGCGTTCCCGATCGTGCAGGAGTCGGCCGCTCATGAACTTTGGGACGACGATGTCTGGCACCGACTGGCCACCCGCGCGGTGCGACTCGCTCGCGACGCCGGCGCACTGGCCGTCCTGCCGCTGGCCCTGGTCTATCGCGCCGGTGTACACGTCCAGGCCGGCGAGTTCGCGGCAGCCACCGCGCTGATCGAGGAAGCCGACGCCATCACATCCGCGACCGGCTATGCGCCGGTCAAGTATCACTCGGTGTTGCTGGCGGCCCTGCGGGGCACCGAGTCCGAAGCCGTGAGCCTGATCGAGTCGGCGCGGCACGACGGCGTCGCCCGCGGCGAAGGGCGGGTGGTGGGCCTGACGAACTTCGCCCTCGCCGTGCTCTACAACGGTTTGGGCCGCTACGAAGAGGCCTTCGGCGCCGCGCGCGATGCGTGTGCGGACGAGGACCTGGGCCTGTTCGGCTGGAGCCTGATCGAGCTCATCGAAGCCGCGGTGCGATGTGGTGAACTCGGTGCGGCGCGGGACGCGCTCGCCCAACTGGAGGAGCGCGCGCTGGACAGCGGAACCGATTGGGCGAGAGGGGTTCTGGCCCGGTCGCAGGCGCTGCTGGCCGACGACAGGAGAGCCGAGATCCGCTACCGGGAAGCCCTGGAGCGCCTGGGCAACACCCGGATCGCGGTGCAACTGGCCCGTGCGCATCTCGTCTACGGCGAATGGTTGCGCCGCTGCAACCGCCGCGTGGATGCCCGCGCTCAGCTGCACACCGCCCACGCGATGTTCACCCGGATGGGCGCCCAGGCCTTCGCCGAGCGGGCTCGCCGCGAGCTGCTGGTCACCGGGCAGAAGGTGAGCAAGCGCTCGAGCGCGCCTGCCGGTGAGCTGACCGCTCAAGAAGCGCAGATCGCCAAGCTGGCCGGTGACGGGTTGACCAACCCCGAGATTGCCGCGCAGTTGTTCATCAGTACCCACACTGTGGAGTGGCACCTGCGCAAGGTGTTCGCCAAGCTCGGCATCAAGTCGCGCCGGCAACTGCGCACCACCGCTACGGATTCCCTACGGGACTGACTACGGACTTTCAAGGGCTCGACGGTCCCCCTGGCCGGGCCATGCTGAGTTCGCGAGTTCATCGGAAGTCTTGAAAGGCGGGGCAATGAAGATTTTGGTTATCGGTGGCACCGGGCTTATCGGATCACAGGTGGTCGCCAACCTCACCGAGCTGGGGCACGAGGCCGTACCGGCCTCGCCGAGTTCCGGGGTCAACAGCGTGACCGGCGAGGGCCTCGCCGAGGCGATGACGGGCGTCGACGTGGTGGTGGACGTGTCCAACGCGCCCTCATGGACCGACGACGACGTCATAAATTTCTTCACCACCTCGACCCGCAATCTGCTGGATGCGGAACGGGCCGCCGGCGTCAAGCACCACGTCGCGCTCTCGATCGTCGGCACCGACCGGGTGCCGGCAAGTGGTTACATACGGGCCAAGGCAGCCCAGGAGAAGCTGATCGCCGAATCCGGCGCACCGTATTCGATCGTGCGGGCCACCCAGTTCTTCGAATTCGCGTTGGGCATCGCCGATTCGGCGACCGAGGGCAACACGGTGCGCCTCTCGCACGAGGCGGCCATCCAGCCGATCGCAGCGCGGGACGTCGCAACGGCCGTCACCCGTGCGTCGGTCGGCGATCCACTCAACCGGATCATCAATATCGCCGGGCCGGACAAGTTCGGCATGGACGACCTGGCCCGGCTCGCGTTGGCCGCGCACGGCGACTCGCGCGAGGTGGTCACCGATCCGTCGGCCACGTACTTCGGCGCTGAGCTTGACGACCGCAGCATCGTTCCGGTGGAGGGCGAAGAGGTGATCATCTACGAGACCCGCTTCAGCGAGTGGGCACCGGCTCACCTGACCAGCCCCGCGCGCTGACGGGCATGTCGATGGAGCTGATCGACCACACGGCGGTGGTCACCGGCGGAACGGCCGGCATCGGGCTGGAGTCGGCGCGGCTGCTGGCCAGCGAAGGCGCCACGGTCGTCATCTCGGGCCGCGACCGCGCCCGGGGCGAGCGGGCGGTGGAGGCCATCGGCGGCAACGCGCGGTTCGTCCAGGTCGATATGGCCGACGCAGAGTCGGTGAGTGCGCTGGTGGAGCAGTGCGGGCAGGTCGACATCGTCGTCAACAACGCCGCCAGCTTCCCGTCGGCGCTGACGGTCGACCAGGACCCGGAGACCTTCGAGACGATGTTCGACACCAACGTCCGCGGCGCCTATTTCCTGGTCGCGGGCCTGGTGCCGGGCATGCTGCAGCGCGGCCGGGGCAGCATCGTCAACATCACCACGATGGCCGCCTTCAAAGGCATCCCGGGCGCGTCCGGTTACAGCGCTTCCAAGGCCGCGCTGGAGTCCCTGACGCGGACCTGGGCGGCGGAGTTCGGACCGGGCGGGGTACGGGTGAACAGCGTGGCACCCGGCCCCACCCGCACCCCCGGCGTCGCCGCCGAATGGGGCGACGTCAACGAGGAACTGGGCAAGGGGCTCCCGCTGGGCCGCACCGCCTACGCGGCCGAGATCGCCGAGGCCGTGCTGTTCCTGAGCTCACCGCGGGCCAGCTTCATCACCGGCTCGACACTGCACGTGGATGGCGGTGGCGCAGCGGTGTGACCCGCTGCGATCAGGCGATGGCCCGCACAGCGCCGATCGCGACGCCGCCCCAGCCGGGCGGCACCACCAACCTGCCCACCACCACGCCCCGACCGGTCGCCGCGGTCATCCGCGCCTGCGTGGCCGCGGCGATCGGTCTGCCGGATGAGGTCATGCTGGTGGGCGAACTGATCGCCGAGGCGAACGCGCGCACCGGCGAGCTGAACCCGCAATGCCGCAGCAACCGGGCGATCACGGAGCTCGCGGCCGCCGAACGCACCGGCCGGGCCAGGCTTCGCAGCGCCTGGGGTATGGCCGGCATCGCGGGCGCCAGCATCTCCGGCGTGCCGCTGTCGTCGTCGGCGCCCATCAGCGCCGGCATGTTGTAGCCGAGCATGGGGGGCTCCAGCGACGGCAAGGTGGCGGCGGTCGACGACGCCGCGGCGTACCGGTACATCGCAGTCGCGTCCTGCGCCCACATCTCGCCGTATTCGGCTTCCAGGGCCGCGATCTCCGGCGTGTCGTGACCGGTCGGGTTGGTGGCGGCCAGGGCGGACAGCCGGGCGCGGTTAGACGCGATCGCCTGGGGAGGAACGGTAACGGCGAACGCGTCCTCGAATGCGCCCGCCGCCGCTCTGGCCTGCGCGGCGATCTGACCGGCCTTCGCCGCGGTGCGGTTCAGCCAGCGCAGATAAGGCGCGGTGGCGGTCGTCATCGCCTCGGAGGCAGAGCCCTGCCAACCCTCGGCGTTCAACGCGGCGATGGTGGCGCGGTAGGAGGCAACCGTGCCGTAGAGTTCGTCGGCCAACCGCTCCCAGGCGTTGGCCGCCTCCAGCATCGACCGGGATCGTGGACCGTCGTACATTCGCGCGGAATTGACTTCCGGCGGGACCTCCGCGAAATCCATTCCATCACCTCCGAGCGGCTCACCGGCCGGCCGCACCGCTCATCATGCGGTTCGCCGGTTACTTAGCCGCGCCTTCTGTTCATCTTTCGTTAACCTCAGGTTAGGTCAATGTTAGCCCGAAGCGGTGGAGGCCGGCGTGACTCGCCCGCGACTCCGACGCCCTCAGGCCTGACGCACTGCGTGCTGCGCCAACTGGACGCGTGAGGTGAAGCCGAGCTTGGTGTACATGTGCGTCAGGTGCGCCTGCACGGTGCGGGGCGAGACGAACAGCCGTTCGGCGATGTCCTTGTTCGTCAGTCCCGCGCTGACCAGTCGGGCCACGTCGAGTTCCGCGGGAGTCAGTGACGCCCAACCCGTCGCGGGCCGCTTACGCTCACCATGTCCACGCAGCGCATAACCGATGACCTCGTCTGCCGACAGGGCCGCACCGTCGGCCCACGCCGTCTCAAAATCGTTCTCCCCCAGTTGATTACGACACGTTGTGAGCAATGCGGGATAGCCGTCCTGGTAGACCGGGAACCGGCATTCGCCCGCTCGGGCACGCATGGCGTCCGCCGCGCCCAGGAGGCGGGCCGCTTCGGCATGGCTACCGGCGTCGACGGCCAGCCGGGCGAGAAGCTCCAAGGTCGCGGGCACCGCGAGACGACACTGCTTGTCTGCCGCGATCGAGAGGGCCTGCCGGGCGTCGCGCCGCGCCTGCTCGCGATCGCCACGATCCGCCGCGATGTACGCCCGAATGCTCAGAGCGAACAGCTGATGCCAGCCCGCCATGGTGGCCACGGCCTCGTCGGCCAGTTGCTGCGCCCTGTCTAGGTCGCCGTCGATGTGGGCGCACAGCGCGACGGCGGTGACGGCCACCGTGCCCCGCTGCACCTCGGGCAGTTCCCACACCTTGGCGCCGAGCAGGCGCGCCGCGGCCTCGTCCCCGTCGCCCGCGGCCGCTAGGGCCAGCACGGTCTCGGCCGTGCGTTCCAGCATGTCGTCGAGCTCGGCTGCCGTCGTGATGGCCTCCCGGCCAACACTTTTGGCCGCGTCGGCATCACCCCGATAGACCAGGGCACAACCCTGGCTGACCAGACACAGCATCATGCCCACGACATCGTTGTCGGATTCGCATTCGGCGCGGACGCGCCGGAAGGTGTCGATGGCCCCGTCCAGATCGGCGCGAAACATCTGTGCCATGCCCATGGCCCAGCGGCAGGTATGCGCATTCGACCAGTCGTGCAGTGCATCGGCGAGGTCAGCACCCTCACCGCCGATGGCGCGGGCGGCGACCGGGTCGCCGGCCATGGCGGCGAGATAAGCCTGGCGACCCAGGATCTGACTGAGTCGCCAGTCATCGCCGGTCTGGCGCGCCAAATCGATCGCCTCGGCAAAATAGGTTGCTGCAGCAGCGAAGTCGAGCCCGACGATGCAGCCGGCCGCGGCCAGAGTTCTGGCCAGCAACGCAGGGTCGCCGCGTTCGCGCGCGGTGGCGATGGCACGTTGCACCATTCCCCCGCTGTCGATGGCCGCGGTGAAGGAGTCCAGCACCGCGTGGTCGGCAATTGCCCGGGCATAGATCGCCGGGTCGACCTCGTCCGGGCGGAAGTCGCTGTCGGTCAGCACGGAACCGAACCAGGACAAGCCTTCTCGCAGGCGTCCCCGGCCCTGCCACACCGGCAGCAACGAGGACGCCAACGCCAGGGCGGCCGCGTGGTCGTCACTGTCACAGCAGTGGGCGAAGGCCGCGCGCAGGTTGTCGATGTCCGCCTCGACCCGGGCCACGCTGCGCCGGAAGTCGTTGCGCGCCGGACGATCCAGCTCGGCGGCCAGTGCCGTGTAGTGATCCCGGTGCCGACGGCGCACAGTGTCGGCCTCACCGGATTCGCTGAGCTTCTCCACGGCGTAGGCGCGGATGGTCTCGAGCATCCGGTAGCGCGCCCGTTCGGCGATGTTGTCGGCCTGCACCAGTGATTTATCGACCAGCAGCGTCAACTGGTCCAGCACTTGATAGCGCTGTACGCCCTCGCCACCACATACCGCGACGGCGGCGTCGAGGTCGAAGCCGCCGGCGAATACCCCGAGCCGGCGGAACAGCACGCTTTCGGTGTCGGTGAGCATGGAATGCGACCAGTCCACCGAGGCGAGCAGGGTCTGCTGGCGCCGGACGGCGGTATGCGCACCGCCGGTGAGCAGCTGGAACCGGTCGTGCAGGCTGTCGCGGATGTCGGCCGCCGACAGGGCACGCATGCGCGCGGCGGCCAACTCGATGGCCAGCGGCATTCCGTCGAGGCGGCGGCAGATCTCGGCGACCGCCTCGACGTTGCCGTCGGCCAGGACGAAGTCCGCCCGGACGTAACGGGCGCGGTCGGAGAACAATTCCATCGCTTCATCGGCCAACGCCAGGGAGGGCACCTGCCAGTTCACCTCCGCGGCGGTGCGCAGCGGTTCGCGGCTGGTGGCCACCAGCCGCACCTTCGAACAGCGCCCCAACAGCGCGGCGGCAACTGACGCAGCGGCTTCAAGGAGGTGCTCGCAATTGTCGAGCACGACCAGGGCCTCCCGGTCCGCGATGCGCGCGGCGACGGCGTCGACGATCGACCGGCCCGGCTGACTGTGCAGACCCAACGCTTGCGCAACGGCGGCTTCCACCAGGTCGGGGTCGGCGATCGGCGCGAGATCGACGTAGTAGACCAATTCCCCGTTTCCGCTGCCGTAGTGCTTGGCCAGTTGGATTGCCAGCCGGGTCTTGCCGACGCCACCCGCGCCCGTGAGGGTGACCAGGCGATGTTCACCGAGGATCCCGGCGAGTTCCGCGATCTGGGATCCGCGGCCCACGAAGCTGGTCAGTGGCACCGGAACAGTCTGGGCCGCAGCACTGTTCGGGGACCGGAGCGGCGGGAATTCCACGCGCGAATCGGGATGGCACAGCTGCATGATGCGTTCGGGGCGGACGATGTCACGCAGCTGGTGGGTGCCGAGGTCGGTCAGCCAGGCTCCCTGGGGCAGGTTGTCGACCACCAGCTGCTCGGTAGCCACCGTCAGCACCGTCTGGCCGCCGTGTGCCAGATCCCGTACCCGCGCGGCCCGATTGATCGTGGGCCCCATGTAGTTGGCCGCATCGCGCAGCTGAATCTCCCCGGTGTGCAGGCCGATCCGCAACCGCAGCGGCGCCAGCGGTGAGCGCTGCAACGCCAGGGCACATGCCGCCGCGTCGCTGGCCCGGGCGAACGCGATGACGAAGCTGTCACCCTCGCCCTGTTCAACGGGACGTACTCCGTGGTGCGCGTCGACCAGCCGCGACAAGGTCGTATCGAGGCGCGCCACCGCCTCGCTCATCTCGGCCGGTTGGTTCTGCCACAGCCCGGTGGACCCCTCGACGTCTGCCAGCAGCAACGTCACCGTTCCGGTAGGCAGTTCGCTCACGCCAAGCTCATTCCAGTTCACCGGCGCGTCCGCGCGGGGCTCAGATTCACCCATGCTAGCCAGCATGCGATGCCCCGGCGCCGCCCAACATCAGCAGATGTGCGTAGAAATCCACTCCACCGCTGCCGCGCGCAAATTACGCGATCCGACCAATGCTCCCGGCCCGGCACCCGCCGCATAGTCGAGGCACCGGCGAACGAGGAGGAACACATGACCCGACACATCTGCAACACCGCGGTCGACGCGGTCATCGCGGGGCACTACGACGAACGCTTCGGCGAACTCGCGGTCGCATTCGCCGACGAGATCACCACCGGTGGTGAACTCGGTGCGGCCATTGCGATCGACATCGACGGCGAGATGGTCGTGGACATCTGGGGCGGTTACACCGACCAGGCGAGAACCCGCCAATGGGACAGAGACACCATCGTCAACGTCTTTTCGAGCACCAAGAATGTCACCGCCCTGGCCGCACTGCTCCTCATCGACCGGGGCGCCCTGGACCCGTACGCCCCCGTCGCCCGATACTGGCCGGAGTTCGCCGCGAACGGAAAACACGGCATCGAGGTGCGTCACGTGTTGAGCCACACGTCGGGGGTCTCGGGCTGGGAGTTGCCGTTCACCATCGACGACGTCTACGACTGGGAGAAGTCCACCACGCAACTCGCGTCGCAGGCGCCGTGGTGGGAACCCGGCAGCGCCTCCGGATATCACGCGGTGAACAGCGGGCATCTGATCGGCGAGCTGGTCCGGCGCGTCACCGGGATGACATTGAAAGATTATGTGCGTGCGGAGATCGCGCGTCCGTTGAACGCTGACATCCAGATCGGCGCACTTCCCGAAGACGACAGCCGTATCGCCGAGTTGATCCCGCCCCCGCCGCTGGACGTGCCGCTGGACGCGGTGCCCGAGGACCACCCGATGCGCAAGACTTTCGGGATACTCGCCCCCAACGCCGAGGCCGCATTGACCGCGCAGACGACGGCGTGGCGGCGCGCGGACATCGGAGCGGCCAACGGTCACGGCAACGCCCGCTCACTGGTACGCGCATTGTCGGCAATCTCGTCGGGCGGCAGAGCGGACGGGGTCCAGTTCCTCAAACCGGAGACCATCGACCTGATATTCACCGAGCAGGCCGACGGCATCGACCTGGTACTTGGCATGCCGGCCCGCTGGGGGATCGGTTTCGCCCTGCCGAAACGCGAAGCGGTGCCTGATGTCCCGGACGGGAGGATCTGTTATTGGGGCGGCTGGGGCGGCTCGATGGTGGTGATGGATCTGGATCGCCGGATGACGTTCTCCTACGTGATGAACAAGATGGGGCAAGTGACGTCGGCCGGATCCGACCGAACACAGAAGTACACCCGGCTGATCTACGATGCCGTCGGTTGAGATCGGCCCGCGGACGGGTTGCGCTATGCCGTCGACCTGAGCATGGTGGAAGGCGCCTTCTCTACGATCAATCGACGCAAAGGAGAAGCAGTCGATGCCGGCACAGCCGACCAGCGGTAACCCCTTTGACACGATTCGCCTGAACAGGCGGGGCTTCATCGCCGCCGGGATCGCCGGCGGCGTCGCCGGTGGATTCGCACTGGCCGGATGCGGACGATCGAAGACGTCAAACTCGCCGATGAGCGCCGCCATCGATGCGGCAGAAGCCGCCCGCCCGCACAGCGGCCGCACCGTGACGGCCAGCCTGACACCGCAACCCGCCAAGGTCGACATCGGCGGCCGGATCGTCGACACGCTGGCCTACGGCGACAGCATTCCGGGACCACTGCTGCGAGCCGCCGTGGGCGACGAGGTCGTCGTCTCCGTCTCCAATAAGCTCGACCACCCCACCTCCGTCCACTGGCACGGCATCGCGCTGCGCAACGATATGGACGGCGCCGAGCCCGCGACCCCCAATATCCCTGCGGGACAGGATTTCACGTATCGCTTCTCGGTACCGAACTCCGGCACCTACTGGGCGCACCCGCATACCGGGCTGGACGGCGACAAGGGCCTGTACCTGCCTTTCATCATCGACGACCCGACCGAGTTGGGTCGCTATGACACCGAATGGATTGTCGTCCTTGATGATTGGACGGATGGCGTCGGCAAGTCCCCGCAGCAGCTCTACGACGCGCTGATCAACAAGCCGCCCGCGCCGCAACCCACACCAACGACCACCACGCCTACCACCGCGACCACCACGACGACCGGCACAACCCCGAGCTCCAGCCCGTCGTCATCCAGTACCCCCACATCAACCACCGTTATGCCGGGGATGCCAGGCATGGGCGAGGTCGGTAAGAGCGACCTGCTCGGCGGTGACGCCGGCGACATCGCCTACCCCTACTACCTGATCAATGGGCGAATTCCCGAGGCCGCCACCACCTTCAACGCCAAGCTCGGTCAGCGGATCCGTATTCGCATCATCAACACCGGCTCGGACACGGCGTTCCGCGTCGCCCTGGCCGGCCATTCGATGACCGTCACCCACACCGACGGCTTCCCGGTCATCCCGACACAGGTGGACGCGTTGCTGGTGGGCATGGCTGAGCGCTACGACGTGGTAGTGACCGCCGCCGATGGCGTGTTCCCACTGGTCGCGTCCGCCGAAGGCAAGAACGCGGTGGCCCGCGCGTTGCTGGTGACCGGCAAAGGCAGCCCACCCGACCCGCAGTTCCGGCCCGCCGAACTCACCCGTCGGGTGGGCACCGTCGAGATGTTCACCGCGGTGACCGCGGCCAATCTGGGTCGCCCCGATCCGCGGTTGGACCTGCCCGTCGTGCTCGGCGGCTCGATGGCCAGATACGACTGGACGATCAATGGCGAGCCGTACAGCAGAACCAAACCGCTGCAGGTGCACGAGGGCCAGCACACCTCCCTCAACTTCGACAACACCACCATGATGTGGCACCCGATGCACCTGCACGGCCACACTTTTCAGGTGATCAAACCCGACGGCACCCTCGGCGCCCGCAAGGACACCGTCATCGTGCTACCCAATCAGAAGCTACGCGCCGTCCTGGTTGCCGACAATCCGGGAACGTGGGTGATGCACTGCCACAACACCTATCACCAGGAAGCCGGCATGCAGACGCGCATCGATTACGTCTTCTGAGCTACCGTCCACAACTAGTGCCGAAGAACTCGAGCAGCAACTCGTTGACCGCCGGCGCCTGCTCGATCTGCGGGCAGTGCCCCGCGTCGTCGATGACCACCGACCGCCCGCCGTCTATCTGACCGGCGATCTCGGCAGCCCATCCCGGCGGCAGCAGCTTGTCGCCGCGCCCCTCGACTACCAGCGTCGGCACCTGGATCCGCTCATAGGCCCGGGTAGCAGCCGGCGCCGCGGGTGGCGGTGCGTTCGGACGCCGGAAGCGCGCTGCCGCCACCGCCTCCCAGGCACCCGGCGCGGTGCTCGATTCGAATCGGCGCCACACGTAGTCCTCATCGGCCGGGTAGGCGGGGTCATAGAACAGCGCTTCGACGATGTTGCGCATGGCGGGCAGCGTGGCGTCGTACTGCTGCAGCGCCTCGAAGTAATGATTCTGCTGAATCTCGCCGCCGCCGCAGATAATTGCCATGCTGCGCACCGGTAGCACCGGCGCCGCTGAGGTGGCGTCGCTGAGCAGGTTGATGGCGCCCATGGAGTTCCCGGCGAAGTGGGCCGAGTCGATGCCGAGCACCTGGCAGAACCGTGCCACGTGCCGGATCCGCATCGCGCGGCTGTTGACGAAATCCATGACTTTGGCCGACTGCCCGAAGCCGAGCTGATCCGGCGCCAGCACCCGGTGACGCGCGGCCAGTGCGCCTATATTGCGTTCCCAACCCAGCTCGGCGCTGGCGCCGAACTCGCCACCGTGCAGCAGCACCAGGGGATCGCCGTGGCCGGCCTCCAGATAACTCGTTGCCAGACCGTCGATCTCGACGATCCTGCGACGCACGTCCATCACTTGATCGCGATCGGGTTCACCGGAGAGCCGACGGCACCGGTGAATCTCAGTGGCGGCGCGACGAGCTGGAATTCGTACACACCGTCGGCCGCGCAGTCTTCGGCCAGCGCGGTCAGATCCCAGTACTCGCCAAGCATCAACCCCATATCGCGCAGGCACAGCAGATGGAAAGGTAGGAACAATCCCTCGACTCCGGACACCGGATCCTCGACCTGCAGGTTGTCGGCGGCCACCGCGGCCACCTCGTTGTCGTGGAGCCAGTGCGCGCAGCGCCAGTCCAGTCCGGAGTACGGTTCCATCTTGTCACCGGTCATCAGAAACCTTGTCCACCAGCCGGTTCGGATGAGGACGATGTCGCCGCTCTCGATCTGCACGCCCTGCGCCCGGGCCACGTCGTCCAATTCCGCCGGCATGATCGGGTTTCCGTGTTCGAGAAACACTTCGGCGCCGCGGTGGCGCACCAGGTCCAACAACACCCCGCGCGAGGTGATGCCCTTGACGTCGACCTTGTCGATACCGCAATGGAACGCGCCCAGGCTGGTCACCGAATCCGCCGGGAAGCCGTTGTAGAGCTGGTCCTCGTAATACACGTGGGACAGCGCATCCCACTGAGTGGCGGCCTGCAGGGGCATGATGACCATGTCGTCGTTGAACCGGAACGGGTTGTCGGCCAGGTAACCGCTCAGCTGCGCGGCGGTGGGATTCTTGTCCCACCCGGGCCCGTACTGCGCCAGCGAATGCGCGTCGCCTCCGTCGACCGTCATCACGTGAATGGGATTGTGCCGGAACCCGAAAGCGCCCTGCGGACCGGACGAACCGAAGTCCACGCCGAGTGGGAAGACTTTGCCGTGCCGGACCAGGCCGGCCGCCCGGCGGACCTTCTCCGGGGTGATGAAGTTCAGGGTGCCCAGCTCGTCGCCCGGACCCCATCTGCCCCAGTTGCTGAGATCCTCTGCGGCCCGCCGGAAGTCGGTCATGTCAGCCATCAGGCCCGTCCCTCCTCCAGTTCAGCGGCGATGGTGGCACCCACGTTTCCGCCGTCCACCCACACGACCTGACCGGAAATGTAGCTGGCCGCCCTGCTGTTGAGGAACACCAGCACCGCGGCCTGCTCGGCCGCCTCGCAGACCCGCCCCAGCGGCTTGGCGATGCCGTCGAGGTAGGACGGTCCGTACGCGGTGCGCAGCTGGTCGAGGATCGGGGTCTCGGTGACCCCGGGTCCGGTGCAGTTGATTCGGATGCCCCGCTTACCGAGTTCGACGACGCTGGACATGGTGTAGAGGATGATCGCTTCCTTGGACAGTTGGTAGCCGTTGCCCAGCGTGTCGAGATGGCTTTCGCACCAACGCACCCCCTCGTGCATCGTCGCGGTGCGCAGCAACGGGGCAACCTGCTGCCCATGCTCCCGGTATGACGCCGCCGCCAGTGACGACACGCTCACTATCGACGAACCCGCAGGCATCCGCGGTATCACGGCCTCGGTGAGATGCCGCAATCCCAGAAAGTTGATAGTGACCACCAGTAGCGGGTCGCCGATCCCCGAGGAGACGCCGGCGAGGTTGAACAGCGCGTCGACCGGCCCCTCGATCGACGCAGCAGCCCGGTCGATCGATGCCCGGTCGGACAGATCAACCTGACGAAAGTCGTTGACTCCTAGAGCTGGTGAGCGGTCCAGCCCTATCACCTGCGCGCCGAGCTCGCTGAGCTGCTGCGCGACCTGGGCGCCGATGCCCGACGCACAACCGGTCACCACGGCACGGCGACCGTCGTAGCGCCACAACTCCTCGATACGCGCCACCGGTCAGCAGGTCTTCGGTGTCACTTGGCCTGCTGCTCCTTCAACCGCTGCGCCGCCTGAACCCGGCCTTCGTTGATCTCGGCCATGGCCTCGGGGATCTCACTGGCGGTGAACTTACCGCCGCGCCCGGTCGGCAACCCGCCGAACGAGTAGTTTTCGTCGAACGGCGGAATCGTCGACTCGGGCCGGCGCGCCTCCACCTTCTCGATCACCGGCGCCAGTCTCGCGGCCTTCTCGGCCACCGCTTTCTCGTCACGCTCGATGAATTCGGGCAGTACCTCTTTGCCCATCAACTCGATGGATTCCATGGTGCCCTCGTGACTGCGCGGGTTGAGCAGCAGGATGATCTCGTCGACGCCGCTCTCCTCGTAGCCACGCAGGAACTCTCGCACGGTGGCCGGTGATCCGATCGCGCCGCGCCCCGGACCGTAGGCCAGCGTCGGGTCCTTGTCCACCTCCTCGAGATAGCGGTCCCACACCCCGGTGCGTCCGGGTGTGTGCACCCCGGTCATGTAGTAGTGCATGATGCCGAAGGAGAAGAATCCGCCGCCCTTGCCGAGGCGCTGTAGCGCCAGGTCATCTGTTTTGGCGACCATCATCGACAGGTCACCGCCGATGGCCAGGATGTTGGGGTTGATCTGCGGGGTCACCGGGACTCCGTTCTCTTCCAATTCCTTGTAGTAGCCATTCACCCGCTCGGCCAGGGGTCCGGGTCCGGTGTAGGCGAAACTCAATGCGCCGATGCATTTCTGGGCCGCCATCTGCACACTGGCGGGTCGTGTGCAGGCGACCCAGACCGGCGGGTGGGGCTTCTGCAGCGGCTTGGGGATGACGTTGCGGGCCGGCATTTCGATGTGTTCGCCTTTGAAGCCGGTGAAGGGCTCTTCGACCATGCAGCGAATGGAGACCTCCAGCGCCTCCTCCCACTGCGCGCGCTTGTCGGCGGGGTCGATGTTGAAGCCGCCGAGTTCACCGACCGAGGAGGACTCACCCGTGCCGAATTCGACTCGGCCGTTGGAGATCAGGTCCAGGGTGGCGATGCGTTCGGCAACCCGGGCGGGGTGGTTGACGACCGGCGGCAGGTGCATGATGCCGAAGCCCAGCCGGATGTCCTCGGTGCGCTGGCTCGCCGCGGCCAGGAACATCTCCGGCGCCGTGGAGTGGCAGTACTCCTCGAGAAAGTGATGCTCGGTGAGCCAGACGGTGGAGAAGCCGGCCTTGTCGGCGGCTTCGACCTCGTCCAGGCAGTCTTGCAGCATTTGCCGCTCGTCGTCGGGGACCCAGGGCCTGGGCAGGGCGAACTCGTAGAACAGGGAAATCTTCATCGTTACCTCCTAGGAGAGTTAAGGGTCTGTGCGGCTGCGTGTTTGGCGGCGACGAAGCCGAAGGTCATGGCGGGGCCGATGGTCGCCCCGGCGCCGGCGTAGCTGCGTCCCATGACCGGTGCCGCGGTGTTACCCACCGCGTAGAGACCGGGCACGACGGTGTCATCGGATCGCAGCACCCGGGCGAACTCGTCGGTGCGCAGGCCGCCGGACGTGCCGAGGTCGCCCGGCACGATGCGGAAGGCGTAATAGGGAGGGTCGCCCAGCGGATACAGGTTGGGGTTGGGCAGCGTGGGGTCGCCGTAGTAGTTGTCGTAGACGCTGTCGCCACGGTTGAAGTCGTCGTCGTGCCCGGCGCGGGCCAGTTCGTTGAAGCGGGTCGCGGTGGCCCGCAGTTGTGCTGCCGGAACATCGATCTTGGTCGCCAATTCCTCCCAGCCGCAGGCCGCTTTGACGACGCCGGATTGCAGCCACGCTTTCGGGACCTTGCGTCCGGTGGGCACCGGCGCGCCGGGAATCTTCGGTATCGGCAGATGCCCGCCGACGACGTAGCGGTTGAAGGACCGGTGATCGGTGATGAGCCAGCACGGGATGTGCGTGACCCCGGTCTTGTGGCCCTCGATCATGGCGTGACCGAAATCCATGTACGGCGCCGCTTCGTTGATGAACCGCCTGCCGTCCCCGTTGACGATGAACTGCGAGGGCATCATCCGCTCGTTGAGCATGAATTGCATTCGCCCGTCCGGCCATTGGATGGCGGGAAACCACCACGCCTCGTCGAGCAGATCCGCGGCGGCGCCGACCTGCTGCCCGGCGCGGATGCCGTCCCCCATTGCGGCCGGGTTGCCGAAGCTCCAGTCCTGGTCCACCACCGGTTGGTGCTCTTTGCGCCAGGCCATGTCATGGTCGAAACCGCCGGAGGCGAGGATGACCCCGCCGCGCGACCCGATCCGCACCGGCTTGCCGGCGCGGTGCACCCGGGCACCGGTCACCGATCCGTCGGAGCCGGTCAGCAGCTCACTCAACGGCGTGTCCAGCCACAGTGGGATGCCGCGCTCCTTCATCGCCAGCCGCAGCCGCGCGGCCAACGACTGTCCGATGGCGGCGATCCGCTCGCCGAACACCCGCGCCCGCACCATCCGCGAAAGCAACTTGACCAGAACCACTTTGCCGGCCCAGGACTGCCGGATCAGGTAGAAGGAACGCAACTCCCTGGGCCCCAGCCATATCCCCTTGGGTGCCAATGCCAGCGGTTGCAGCAGGTGGGGCTCGTCGTCACCGAGTTGCCGTAGGTCGATCGGCGGCACGTTGATGGTGCTGCCGAGTTCGGATCCACCCGGCAGCTCCGGGTAGTAGTCGGCATAGCCTGGCTTCCAGACGAATTGGAGCCATGGGCTGAGTCCTTCCAGGAACTCCAGCATCCGCGGCGCCGATTCGACGTATTGGCGGATCCGCGCGTCACTGACCAGGCCCTCGGTGATCTGCCGCAGGTAGCGGACAACTTCCTCCGGCGACCGCGAATAGCCCGCCCGGCGCTGCGCGGGGGCACCGGGCACCCAGATTCCGCCGCCGGACAGGGCGGTGGAACCCCCGAACTGTGGCGACTTCTCGATCACCAGCGCGTCCAGTCCGTGTGCCGCCGCGGTCAGCGCCGCCGTCATGCCACCGCCGCCGGAACCGACGATCAACACGTCCACCAGGTGATCGAAGTCATCGACCGACGTCATTCGATCGTCTCCGCCGTCCGAATGGCGAATCCGGCGATCAAGTCGGCGGCCTGCCGGTAGTAGCGCACCGTGGTCCGGTAGCTTCCGGCCGTTGCCAGTGCCGCGAAAGCCGCGATCCAGGTGCGGATTTCATGCGCCGAACTGCCGCCCTCACGCGTCACGAACGTGTTCGACCAGCCATCGAGATCGGCAAGATGACCGGTATCGACGATGTCGAGGAAGCGCTGGTCCCACGCGGGGTTGAGGGGTTGCAGATCGCCGGCACCACCGGCGAAGCTCCTGGCCACCTCGATCACCTGGGCCTGCCGGGCCTGACGCTGTTCGGCACTCAGGGGCTCACCGTGCACGATGCGCCGCAACTGCGCCGCGGCCGCGGTCGCGAGGGTGGGCACCGGAGGGCTGTGCGACAGCCCGCCCGATCCGAGCACCAGCACCCTCTTGTCCAGGGCGGCAACGAAACTGCCTACCGCGGCACCCAGGGCCCGGCACCGGCGCAGCGGGCCCAGCGGCTCCGCCACGGCGTTGATGAAGACCGGGATCACGGGAAGTGCGGTGGCACAACCGAAGAGCTTCTCCAGCGGCTGCACCGTGCCATGGTCGACGTCCATGCTCGCCGATACCGCCACGTCGACGCCGGCATCCAGCACGGCCTGCACGCACTGCCCGGCGATGTCCTGCGCGACGGGCAACGGGCCGGCATAGGTGCCGTAATCACCGACCCCGTCGGCCTGCAGGCCGATACAGAACGGTGGCATCACCTTGTAGAAGAATCCGTTGTAGTGGTCCGGGGAAAAGATGACCACCAGCTCGGGATCGAAGGCGGAGACGAAATCCCGGGCCCGCGAAATCCCGGCCTCGACGTCGTCAAGCAGATTCCGCGGCGGCCCCGGTAGATTCAGCAGCGGGCTGTGGGACATACAGCAAAGAGCCAGTGGCACTGTCCGATTCACCCCCTCGCGGCGTCAGCGAGAGCGCATCGATCAGGGCGGCGCTCAACTCGGCGGAGCGCTGCGCAATGCAGGCACCGGCGATACACCGATCGGGCCGCAGGAACACCACCGACTCTTCGTGGTGATCGAACCAGGCTTTGAGGTGCCCACCGCGGTCACCGACGACCACCACGTCGGCGTCGTCCTGCCCGGTCCACCCCAGCTGTGTCAACGGTCGTAGCGCAATGAAGCGCGCTCCCAAGCCTTTCCAGTCTGCGAACGCGGCCTCGCCGAGGATCTTGCGTGGGTTGTTGTTCCAGCACAGCACGGCGAACCAGTTGCCCAGCACATCGTCGAGCAGGACGTCGCGCTGCGTCCGGGTGTCGACACGAGGCTGAATGAACAGAGTGCCGGTCGGCGAACCCGGCCGCGGGGGCACACCGGCCGGATGCGCCACCGCGCCGTGCTCGTAACGAGGCATCGGCTTGAACCTCATTTCCAGCACATACCGCTTGAGCGACGGCACAATCGACGCCGACCGGATCACCGCGTCACGCGCCCTGGCGACGCGGCGATTGGTCGGCGAGATGACCCGGCCCACCATGGTGGACAGGTCGATCATCGCTCGGGCGTGCTTGCGCCGCTCCACGTCGTAGCTGTCCAACAACGGCTCAGCTGCCCGGCCCCGGAGCACCGCGGACAACTTCCAGCCGAGATTGGCGGCATCGCGGATGCCGCTGTTGTAGCCCTGTCCCTGCCACACCGGCATCAGGTGCGCCGCATCCCCGGCGAGCAGCATCCGGCCACTGCGGAAGTTGCCGGCGATCCTCGAATGGTGGGTGTAGACCCGGCGGCGGATGACCTCGACCCGATCGGGATAGGGCACCATGCGCGCCAGCATCCGGCGCAGGAACGCCGGGTCCTCGGCCTGCTCGTCGGTCTCGTCGGCGTGAATCATGAACTCGAACCGCCGGATTCCGTGGGCGATCGAGATGGAGGCGTACGGGCGTTCCGGGTCGGCCCCCACTTCGCTGTTCGGGTGACCCAGCGGGTCGTTGGCGATGTCGACGACCAGCCATCTGGTCGGCGACGTGGTGCCGTCGAAAGACACGCCCATCACGCCGCGGGTGACGCTGCGCCCGCCGTCGCAACCGACGACGTACCGTGCCCGCACCGGCACCGGGTCCGCACCGCCCAACTCGGCACGCACCCCGTCACCGCCCTGCGCACACCGGACCATCGGGCTGTTCCACCGCACCTGGACGTGGGCGAACCGGTCCAGGCCGCGCAACAACTCGGCGTCCACCAACGGCTGCACGAACCCGTTGCGCTTGGGCCAGCCGAATTGCGCGTCCGGCGGCGCCATTTCGGCCAGCACTCGCCGCTTCGCGTCGTAGAACCGCAGGATCTGGTTCGGGACGGTGTGCGGCAGAACCTGTTCCACCAGACCGATGGATTGGAATGTGCGCAGACCCTCGTCATCGAGGCCCACCCCGCGTGGGTAGTCGATCAGTGTCGCGCGTTCCTCGGCCACCAGGGTCCGGACACCCTGCAGGCCAAGGATATTGGCCAGGGTCAGACCGACCGGCCCGGCGCCGACGACGAGTACGTCGACGTCAGTCCCGTGCCCGGTCATCAGCGGCCCAGCAGAAAGTCGAGATGCAGGCGGTTGAACGTCTTGGCGTCCTCGTACTGCGGCCAGTGACCGCAGCCCGGCATCACCTCGAATCGGGCGCCGGGGATCATCGACGCCATGCGGCGCCCCTCGGGCACGTCGGCGGTGGGATCGTCGCTGGTCCACAACACCAGCGTGGGCGCGGTGATGGATCCGTACTCCCTCGGCCCCAACAGGTTTCGCGCCCGGATCTGCGGATCTTGCAGTGCCATGATGTCGCGCATCGCCGCAACGAAACCCGGCTGCCGGTAGATGCGCTGCCGGCTGGCGACCAGGTCGTCGTAATCCTTCGATTTGTCCGCCATCAACCATTTGATGCGCGCCTGCACGGTCTCCCAGGCCGGGTCCTCAGCGGCTGCCATGGACAGCGTGATGATTCGCTTCATCACTTCCGGGTCCGCCTGCGAGCCGCCCGCGGTGTTGAGGACCAACCGGTCGATGACGTCCGGATGGTCGATGGCGGCGCGGGCGGCTACCCAGCCGCCCAGCGACTCTCCACTCAGGTGGATGCGCTCGGCCCCGATCGTGCGGACCACCGCCATCAGGTGTTCGACATAGTGGCGGATCTCCAGCGGGTGCCCCGGCTTGTCGGTGTACCCGTGCCCGAGCATGTCGATCGACCAGGTCCAGAAATGCTCGGCGTGGGCGGCGAGGTTGCGTACGTAGGCCTCCGCGTGGCCACCCGAACCGTGCAGCAGGATCAGCACCGGCTGACTCGGGTCGCCCGCCTGCAGATAGCGGGTGCGGACGCCGCCGGCCGTCAGGTAACCCTGGGAGAACGCCACCCCCTGCAGATCGCTCCACACGCTTTCGAACTCGGTCACGGTTCCTTCCGGCGAAAATGCGGTTCTCGTTTTCGGCATCTTGTGTGTGCTAATATCGCACACTAATGTGCGTTATATATAGAGCTTCGCTCTCGCCGAAAGGTCTGTCAAGGCCGTGACGGGTTCCCAGACGCTGGCCAGAGGCCTCACGGCCCTGCAGTTGGTGGCATCCTCCTCCGGTGGGCTGACCATGCAGGAAGTCGCCGATCAGGTCGGGGTGCACCGCACGATCGCATATCGATTGCTGGCTACCCTGGCGGAGTTTCGGCTGGTCGCCAAGGGCGAGGACGGCCGCTTTCGTCCGGCCGCCGGGCTGGCGGCACTCGGCGCGTCGTTCGACCACAACGTCCGGCAACTCTGCCTACCCACGCTTCGCTCACTGGCCGACGAACTCGGCACCACGGTGTCGCTGCTGATCGCCGAAGGCGACGAGCAGGTGGCGATCGCGGTGATCGTGCCGACCCAGGTCGCCTATCAGCTCGCCTTCCACGAAGGCAGCCGCTACCCGCTGGACCGGGGCGCGGCGGGAATCGCGCTGCTGGCGAACATGCCGCCCCGCCCGGGCGAGCGAGATCTGGTCAGCGCGGCGCGTCGGCGCGGTTGGGTCACCACTCACGGCGAGATCGAGCCGAACACGTACGGCCTGGCGGTGCCGGTCCGTCGTCCAGCGCCGGCGCCACCGACCTGCATCAATCTGATCTCCCACCGCGAAGACGTGGTGATGCGCGGCAAGGACGCGGTCATCAGCGCCGCGGAGCAGCTGTCCGCGCTGCTGAGCTGAAAGGACTCGCAGGCATGCCGCAGGGTGAAAACCGGTTCTGGGACCACGAATACGATGTCGTCGTGCTCGGCAGCGGCGGCGCCGGCCTGACGGCTGCGCTGACCGCCGCGATCGCGGGTGCCACGGTCGGCGTGTTCGAGAAGTCCGGGACCATCGGCGGGACGACCGCGGTGTCCGGCGGGATCGCCTGGATTCCGGCCCACAACCGTTCTCCGGCAGGGGAATTGACAGCTGAGGATGCGTTGCGGTATTTGCGCGCACAGTCTTTCGGCTCGATGGACGACGCCCTGGTGGAGACGTTCGTGCGGACCGGGCCGTCGATGCTCGACTTTGTGGAGAAGTACAGCGGTGTGCGCTTCGAGATCGCCGACGGCTTTCCCGACTACCAGCCCGAACTGCCCGGCGGCCAACCGTCCGGCGGCCGTTCACTGAGTGCGGCGCCATTCGATCTGAGCCGGATCGGCGAATGGGCCACCCGCATCACCGCGTTCCCCGCCGACTGGTCCAACGTCGGGTTCGACGCCGAAACCAGGGCCCGCCTGCACGCCGACGTGGAGCATTCCGGCGACCTGTGCGTGGCCGGCACCGCGCTGATCGCCGGTCTGCTCAAGGGCCTGCTGGACGTGGGGGTGGCACCGTGCCCCAACTCCCGGGCCACCGAACTCATCGTGGACGACGGAGCCGTCACCGGCGTGCGGATCGCCGGCCCCGAACTGAGCATGGATGTGCGTGCGCGCCGCGGCGTCATCCTGGGCACCGGTGGGTTCGAGTGGGATCCATTGCTGATCAAGGCTTTTCTGCGCGGGCCCATGCACGGTGCCGTTTCACCGCCGAACAACACCGGCGACGGTCTGCGCATGGCGATGGCTTTGGGCGCCGACCTGTCAAACATGGGCGAGGCCTGGTGGGTACCCATCGTGCGCATCCCCGGCGACACCATCGAGGGTCGACAACGCAGCCGCAGTGTGCGACTGGAACGCACCCGCCCGCGCAGCATCATCGTCAACCGGGCCGGCCGGCGGTTCGTCAACGAGGCCGGCGAGTACAACTCGATGGCCGGCGCCTTCCATTACCTCGATCCCCGCGGCGGCTACGTCAACGACCGCGCGTGGATGGTTTTCGACTCGATTCACCTGCACAGCTACGGATTTCTGGGCATCGCGCCGGGAGAGCCGGTGCCGGAATGGTTCTGCGAGTCGGCCGATCTCGCTGAGCTGAGCGCCAAGACCGGCATCGACGCCGCCGGGCTGGCACGCACGATCGAGCGGTGGAACCGCAACGTCGCCGCGGGCGCAGACCCGGACTTCGGGCGGGGCTCCAGTGCGTACGACGGCTACTGGGGTGATGACCGCGCCACTACCCTGGCCGGAAAGACGTTGGGGCCCATCGATACCGCCCCCTTCTACGCGGTGCCCGTGTGCGTGGGGTCGATGGGAACCAAGGGCGGTCCGCGGACCGACCCCGACGGCCGGGTGTTGCATGTCGGCGGCCAACCGATTCCCGGCCTGTTCGCCGCGGGCAACGCGATGGGCGGGGTGACTGGACGGGCCTACGGCGGCGCCGGTGGAACCCTGGGTCCGGCAATGGTTTTCGGGTACCGGGCCGGGTACGCGGCCGCTCGAAACTTTTGCGAAGGCGAGTCCGTCAAGCCTTGAGCGGCACCTCGACGCATACGTGCGTCCCGGTGGGTGCATCGAGGAAGACGAAGGTGCCGCCCGCGGCGTCCACGCGGGCGCGGTGCGAAGCCAGGCCGATGTGCCCCTCCCCCAGCCGCCGCGCCATCGTGTCGCCATTGACCCCCACCCCGTCGTCGCCGACGGTCAGCACGCACATCTCGTCGGTGATACCGAGGGTCACCGAGGCGTTCTCGGCCCGGGAGTGATGCACCACGTTGGACAACAGTTCGCGCACCACACCGAACACGATCGGGTCGATCGCGTTGCGTATCGGGTAGTCGATGTCGGTGGTCACCTTGATCCCCGAGCGCTTGGCGGTGAACGCGGCCAACTGTTCCACCGCAGCCCCCAGCCCGACCTCTTCCAGCACGGCCGGATGTAGCTCGAACGTGGCGTGCCGCAACCGCTCCGACGCGCTCTGCAGTCCCGCCAAAGCCCGGCTCACCCGCTCGTCATCTGGGTGGTCGAGCTCCAGTTCGATGAGCTCCTGGCGCGCGGCCAGCACATCCTGCAGCGGCCCGTCGTGAATGGACTCCGAGATGCGGCGCTGCAGCACTTCGGAGGCAGTCATGGTCTGCGCCAACAACTCTTCACGCAACGCGCTGAGACCGGCGACCGAGTGCGCGTGGCGCTCCTCGATGCGCACCACGACCAGCGCGGTACCGCACAGGAACGCATACAGGGCGAACCGAAAGACGGCCTCGGGCCAGCCGATCGCCCTGACCATCACCGGGTCCTCGACCACCGCCAGCGCAAAACCGACCAGGGTGAAGGCGAGCACCACCGCGGCCCGCCGGGTCGACACGTCCAGGCCCACCAGCACCGGCAGCAGAGTCATGATCAGCAGCGGATAGATCCCGTCGGTGGACAGCATCTGGTAGCCCGTCAACGCGATCACGTCGATGGCGGTGAACGCGAAGGGTTCCAGTCGGCGCATCCCTACCAGCGGTCCCATGCCGATCCAGGCGCGTGATGGCGCAAACGCCAACACCAACGAGCACACCGCGATCCCGGCGTAGAGGGCGATCAGGACACTTTGCTGCGCCCACTCAGAGCGCCGCGTGCCGATGAGCATGGCGGCGATCATCAGCGCCACGACCCCGACTCGCAGCACGGAGGCGATCCGGTAGGAGCGCAACCGGTGCACCCTGCGCACCCGGTCCAGTTCGACGTCACTGGTCGCCACAGGAACACCGTACTCACCGGACCCCGGAAAGCTGCCACGCCGCGAGGGAGGCCAAAGTGGTCGGATATTTGCGGGCAGCCGCTACACTTTCGCCATGGTCGGCGCTGCGACCCCTGAGAAGGTCCGTGTGGTGGTCGGTGACGATCACCCGCTGTTCCGCGAGGGCGTAGTGCGCGCGCTCTCCCTGAGCGGCTCGGTGAATGTGGTCGGCGAGGCCGACGACGGCTCGTCCGCGCTCGAGTTGATCAAGACCCACAAGCCCGATGTCGCCCTGCTCGACTACCGCATGCCGGGGATGGACGGTGCGCAGGTGGCGGCGGCGGTGCGCAACTTCGACCTGCCGACCCGGGTGCTGTTGATCTCGGCGCACGATGAGGCGGCGATCGTCTACCAGGCCCTGCAGCAGGGGGCGGCCGGTTTTCTGCTCAAGGATTCGACGCGCACCGAGATCGTCAAGGCCGTACTCGACTGCGCCAAGGGCCGCGATGTGGTGGCTCCTTCGCTCGTCGGCGGGCTCGCCGGCGAGATCCGTCAGCGCGCCGCCCCCAGCGCCCCGGTGCTCAGCGCGCGAGAGCGCGAGGTGCTGCTTCGCATCGCCCGCGGCCAGAGCATCCCGGCCATTGCGGCCGAACTGTATGTGGCGCCCTCGACAGTCAAGACGCATGTGCAGCGCCTCTACGAGAAGCTCGGCGTCAGTGACCGTGCGGCCGCGGTCGCCGAAGCGATGCGCCAGAAACTGCTCGACTGAACCCCGCCGCGCGCAGCACGGATCACTTCTTCAGCGGCACCTGTACGCAGACGCGGGTACCGCTGGCCGCTTCGAGGAAGACGAAGGCGCCGCCGGCGGCTTCGACGCGGGCCCGGTGCGAGGCCAGGCCGATGTGGCCTTCTCCCAGCCGGCGCGCCATGGTGTCGCTGTTGACGCCCACCCCGTCGTCGGCCACGGTCAGCACGCACATGTCGTCGGTGACGCCGAGCGTGACCCAGGCGTTGGAGGCCTGGGAGTGGCGCACCACGTTGGACAACAGTTCCCGCGCCACACCGAAGACGATCGGGTCGACCTCGTTGCGCATCGGGTAGTCGATGTCGGTCGTCACCTCGATACCCGAGCGCTTGGCGGTGAACCCGGCCAGTTGCTCGACCGCCGCCGCCAGCCCGACCTGCTCGAGTACGGCCGGGTGCAGCTCGAATGTGGCCTGCCGCAGGCGTTCCGACGCGCTCTGCAACCCGGTGAGCGCGCGGGTGACCCGATCGTCGTCGGGGTCGTCGAGTTGCAGCTCGATGAGCTCCTGACGCGCCACCAGCACATCCTGCAACGGGCCGTCGTGGATGGACTCCGAGATGCGACGCTGCAGCACCTCAGAAGCGGTCATGGTCTGCCCCAACAGCTCTTCGCGCAGCGCACTCAGGGCGGCAATCGAGCGGGCATGGCGCTCCTCGATGCGAACCGCCACCAACGCGGCCACGCACATGAACGCGTACAGCCCGAACAGGAAGACGGTGTCGGGCCAGCCGATCGCCCGCTTCTGCAGATGGTCCTGGACCCCGGCGAGCGCGAAGCCGACCACGGTGAAGGCCAGGATCACCGCCGCCCGCCGGGTCGACATGTCGACCCCCACCAGCACCGGCAGCAGGATCATGATCAGTAGGGGGTAGACCCCGTCGCTGGATACCAATTGCAGGGCGGTCAACACAATGACGTCGATGGCCGTGAACGCGAAGGGCTCCATCCGGCCGACGCCGAAGCGGGGCCGGTCGAACCGCGTGAACGCCAGTATCAGGGCAGACACCGCGGCGAAGGCGTACAGGACGATCAGGGCGATCTGGCTGCCCCATTCGTAACGCGGTGCGGCTACGACCATGGCGCCGATCACGAAGGCCAGCACACCGATCCGCAGGACGGCGACGATCCGATAGGAGCGCAGTTGGTGATTCCTGCGCACCCGGTCGAGTTCCACGTCGCTGGCCGATGCCACCGAAACACCTTACTCAGCGCGCGTTCACACCGGAAACCCAATGCGCCGGCCCAGTATCCGCGCTCCGACTCTGGTTGCTGATCAAGGAGAATGGGTCGCTCACGCGGCGTGGTGGGCGGGCTGGTGGACCGATTTACTCAGGGTCCGGGCCAGCGGCAGGCACAGGGCGGCACCGAGCGCTCCGGCCGACACCGTGACGATGGCCACCAGTTGGTGTCCGCCGTGAATCAGGCTGTAGGAGGCGAGGATCGGGGCGACCACTGAAGCCACCGCCACCGACATCGACCAGATCCCGTGGTAGCGGCCGCCGGTGGCAGTGGGCGCGATCCGGTGCACCACACCGGCCGCGATGACGAACCAGGCGACCTCGCCGGGCGTCGACATGGCGGTGGCCAGACTGAAGTCCAGAGTGGTGTGAGCCAGCGCCGCCCATCCCATGCTCGCCGTCGTCCATATTCCGGCGAGCGCCAGGATGTCGAGCCGCGGGTGGAACCGGGCCGCCACCTTCCTGCCGACCCACGGGGTGATCACCGGGGTCAGCGCGAGCCCCGCGAGCGCGTTCGCCAGTTGTGCCCAGCCGAATTGACCGGCACCCAGACCGCGGTCGGCCATCAGCATGGGGATGGCAGCGTACAGCCCGCGGACCGCGATCAGGGTGGCCAGGCTCGAGGCGAACAGCAGCATGAGACGACGGTCCGATAATGCATTGCGGTAACTGATGTTTCGGACCTTGGGTGCCGTCGTCACCAACCGGGGCGGGCGGCCGGGGATGCAGAAGCCGGCGACGACGGCGAATGTCAGGCAACCGGCGGCATTGATCCAGAACAGCACCGGCACACCTACCACGCCGACGAGCATTCCGCCGATCCCGCCGGTGATGGCGCGCCCGATGCTCACCACCCAGCCGAAGCGGAAGGCGTCGAGTCTGGCGCGGCGTTGCGGGTCCGGAACCAGGTCGGCGATGGCGGCCCCCAGCACCGGGCGCGGCGCGTCGTACACGCTGCCGGTGATAACCGCCCCGAAAAGCAGCGCGGGCACGCTGCACGCCTGGGCCATCAGCACCAGCACTACGGCCGCCACCAACATGGTGGCCACCAACGTCAGGCGCGCGCCGATCCGGTCGGCCAGCCACCCGCACAACAACTGGCCGACCGCCCAGCCCACCCCGAAAGCGGCCAGGACCGCGCCCACCGCGTCGGCGGCGTGATGACGTCCGGCGACGTGGTAGGCCAGGAACGGATATGCGAAACCCGCGCCGCGCACGACGAAGTTGCCGCCCAGCAGCAACCAGATGACCGCGGGATATCCGCTGTGCGCGGCCTGGCCGGACGCCGTGGCCGGGTGACGCAGCAACCGGGTGCTGCGCAGTACCCCTGTGGCCCGGGACTTTTCGGCCGGACGTCGGCTGCCGCCGGCACACCGGCGGTATGCGACGGGCTCGTCGAGGTTCTGGAGGTTGGCTGCGCCTGACACCGCTGTAGTCACCATCCGAACGTTAGGGATGATCACGCTTCGATAACTCCACCGATCGGACGCAACAGTGGCGGATGTCTGTCGGCTGATCGGGGGACACTCAGTGGGCGCCGCCAACGATGGTGGAACTTTCTGTTTGACAACAAATTCCGCGTTGATCCAGCCCACGACCCCGACGAGACCCGCCGGTCCGTGCCGAAGATGCCTCAGCGCACCGCTGCCGCGTTGGCGGCTTCGGTCACCGCGTAGCAATCGCCGCTGGCGGCGAGGGTGCTTACGAAAAGCTCGTGGAACGCCGCCGCCTGAGCGCTGATCGCCTGATACATGGCGCCGTGAGCTGCGAACTGTGCTGCGGTCAGAGCCGACACCTCGTCGGCCGCGGCCGGCACGACGCCGGCGATCGGGACGGCAGCGGCGGCGTTGCTGGTGTTCATTACGGCGCCGATCGACTCGAGGTTGGCCGCGGCCGAATTCAGCATTTCTGGCTGGCAGGTCAGGAAGGACATGCCAATCAGGTTGCCGTCGTGCGGCGTTGCTGTCTGTCGGCCGAGCGGTCAGTGCCTGGGTTGAATCGCGTCGTCCACCGATCGTCGGATGCGACGTCCCCCGGTCGGTGCTACCGGGGACGCGCGATGACGTAGGCCAGGGGACCCGAGCTGCTAGGCGTCCGAGGGTGAGACCACAACCACCGAATCCATGGGCCCGGGCTTCTGAGTATTGGGTTCAACATTCATCGTGCAACCGGCGAGCAGCGTGGCGGCCAAGACCGCCAGCGCCGCCAGCGCCGCACGGAGCACGGGTACTCCTACGTTCGGGTTCATATCTCTTCCTCTCCTATTTTCCTGAATCTCACTGCCTTTGCAGTGAGTTCCTGGTTCAGGCCGCAGTGTGGAAGATGCCCGTCAGGGAGTTACCGATGTTGCCAAGGCCCGACAGCAGGGTCGTGACTACGGATTGCCCGGTGTTGGCAATGCCCGATACGCCACTGCCGAGGTTCGAGAAGCCCGAGATGAGGTTGCCGTAGTTCTGGTAACCCGAACCGCCGAACACGCCTGCAGCGTTGGTGTTGAACCAGCCCGACAGGCCGACACCGTTGTTGCCGTACCCCGAGTTTCCGCCCGCGCCGCTGTTGAAGAAGCCCGACGAGGGATTGGCGCTGGTGTTGAGGTAGCCGGGCCCGCCGGGGATGTTGATGGTCGCGATAGTCGTGCTGGGCAGATGGATGCTGGGGATGGTCAGCGCCGGGGTGGTGAATGACCCCAGGCCTATCGACGGGATGGTGAACGGCTGGGTGGTGAACGCCTGGGTGGTCAGTGCCGGCAGGGTGGTTGCACCCAGCCCGAATGGACCCACTGTGAATGGGGGCGTCGTGATCACCGGGGTTGTGATATCGGGCAACGTAAACCCACCCACACCTATCGGGCTGATCGTCAACGCCGGAGTCGTGATCGCCGGCGTCGTGATATCCGGCAACGCAAACCCACCCACACCAATCGGGCTGATCGTCAACGCCGGAGTCGTAATCGCCGGCGTCGTGATATCCGGCAACGTAAACCCACCCACACCAATCGGGCTGATCGTCAACGCCGGAGTCGTAATCGCCGGCGTCGTGATATCCGGCAACGTAAACCCACCCACACCAATCGGGCTGATCGTCAACGCCGGAGTCGTAATCGCCGGCGTCGTGATATCCGGCAACGTAAACCCACCCACACCAATCGGGCTGATCGTCAACGCCGGAGTCGTAATCGCCGGCGTTGTGATATCCGGCAACGTAAACCCACCCACACCAATCGGGCTGATCGTCAACGCCGGAGTCGTAATCGCCGGCGTCGTGATATCCGGCAACGCAAACCCACCCACACCAATCGGGCTGATCGTCAATGCCGGCGTGGTGATATCCGGCAGCGTGAAGCCGCCCACCCCGATCGGGCTGATCGTCAACGGCGGAGTCGTGATCGCCGGCGTGGTGATCGCCGGCAACCCGAACCCACTGACCCCGATGGGGCTGATCGTCAACGGCGGAGTCGTGATCGCCGGCGTGGTGATCGCCGGCAACGCAAACCCGCTCACACCAATCGGGCTGATCGTCAACGCCGGAGTGACGATGTCCGGCAGCGTGAAGCCGCCCACCCCGATCGGGCTGATCGTCAACGGCGGCGTCGTGATCGCCGGAGTGGTGATCGCCGGCAACGCAAACCCGCTCACACCAATCGGATTGATCGTCAATGCCGGCGTGGTGATATCCGGCAGCGTGAAGCCGCCCACCCCGATCGGGCTGATCGTCAACGGCGGAGTCGTGATCGCCGGCGTGGTGATCGCCGGCAACCCGAACCCACTGACCCCGATGGGGCTGATCGTCAACGGCGGAGTCGTGATCGCCGGCGTGGTGATCGCCGGCAACGCAAACCCGCTCACCCCAATCGGGCTGATCGTCAACGCCGGAGTGACGATGTCCGGCAGCGTGAAGCCGCCCACCCCGATCGGGCTGATCGTCAACGGCGGCGTCGTGATCGCCGGAGTGGTGATCGCCGGCAACGCAAACCCGCCCACTCCAATCGGGTTGATCGTCAACGGCGGCGTGACGATGTCGGGCAGCGCGAACCCGCCCACCCCGATCGGGCTGATCGTCAACGGCGGCGTGGTGATCGCCGGGGTGGTGATCGCCGGGAGGCTGAAGCCGGCCACCTGGATCGGGGCAATCGACAATGCCGGAGTCGTGATATCCGGCAACGACAGCGACCCCACACCAATCGGATTGATCGTCAACGCCGGAGTCGTAAACGCCGGAGTCGTGATATCCGGCAACGACAACGCGCCCACACCAATCGGATTGATCGTCAACGCCGGAGTCGTAAACGCCGGAGTCGTGATGTCGGGCAACGACAATGCGCCCACGCCAATCGGATTGATCGTCAACGGCGGCGTCGTGATCGCCGGCGTGGTGATCGCCGGCAGGCTGAAGCCGGCCACCTGGATCGGAGCAATCGACAATGCCGGGGTCGTGATGTCCGGCAACGACAACGCTCCCACGCCAATCGGATTGACCGTCAACGCCGGAGTCGTAAACGCCGGAGTCGTGATATCCGGCAACGACAACGCCCCCACACCAATCGGATTGACCGTCAACGCCGGAGTCGTAAACGCCGGAGTCGTGATATCCGGCAACGACAACGCCCCCACACCAATCGGATTGACCGTCAACGCCGGAGTCGTAAACGCCGGAGTCGTGATATCCGGCAACGACAACGCCCCCACACCAATCGGATTGATCGTCAACGCCGGAGTGGTGATCGCCTGGGTGGTGAGCTGCGGCGTGCTGAAGCCGCCGACGGCGATGTTGTCGACGCTGAACCCTGGAATCGTCAGAGGCACGGTGTTGATCTCGGGCAGGGTAAACGACCCGACGGTGATCGGAGGAATCGTGAAGCCGCCGAGGGCGATACTGGTACTGAACGGGGGAACGTAGAAGGTCTTGATTCGAAGGGTCAAGCCTTGGCTCGCGATGGGCCCAACTTGCAGATACGCCTGGGGTCCGCCGGCACCTGGATGTGCATAGCCGGCAGTGTTGTTGACGACGCCCCCGCCGATCTGCGGCCATGTGTTGGCCAGTCCTGTTTGCAAGAAAGTAATGTTGTTAGGAAGAAATGCAACAAAAGGAATTGTGATAGAAGGCGTTGCGAAATCAAATGGAATAACAACTTCGGGGGTCCAGAAGCCTCCGCTGGGGCCTCCTACCGATATTGGGGTGATCGTGGTTTGAGGCACGCTCAGAGCGGGCAGGGTAAATGCATTAATTGTCGTGCCCGCCGGGATGCTGATCGGTGGAATAGTTATCGGCGGAATACCTACCGAGGGCAGTTGGAATGGTTGGACAGCGATCGGGGGAATGGTGATCGGCGGAATCGTCAGAGACGGCACCGACAGTGTCGGCAGGTTGAACGCACCCAGCGCCGTGCCTGCCGGAATCGTTACCGACGGCACCGTCACCGGAGGCACCGACAGGGCCGGCAGATTGAACGCGCCCAACGCCGTCCCCGCCGGAATCGACACCGACGGCACCGTCACCGGAGGCACCGACAACGTCGGCAGATTGAACGCGCCCAACGCCGTCCCCGCCGGAATCGACACCGACGGAATCGTCACCGAAGGCACCGACAACGTCGGCAAATCAAACGCGCCCAACGCCGTCCCCGCCGGGATGCTCAACGACGGCACCGACAACGCCGGCAAATCAAACGCACCCAACGCCGTCCCCGCCGGAATCGACACCGACGGAATCGTCACCGAAGGCACCGACAACGTCGGCAAATTGAACGCACCCAACGCCGTCCCCGCCGGAATCGACACCGACGGAATCGTCACCGGAGGCACCGACAACGTCGGCAAATTGAACGCACCCAACGCCGTCCCCGCCGGAATCGACACCGACGGAATCGTCACCGAAGGCACCGACAACGTCGGCAAATTGAACGCACCCAACGCCGTCCCCGCCGGGATGCTCAACGACGGCACCGTCAACGCCGGCAGATCGAACGCACCCAGCGTCGTCCCGGCCGGAATCGACAACGAGGGAATCGTCAACGACGGCACCGACAGCGTGGGCAGGTTGAAGGCGCCCAACGCGGTTCCCGCCGGGATTGTCAACGAGGGCACTGTCAGCGTCGGCAGGTCAAACGCGCCCAGCGCCGTCCCGGCTGGAATCGTCAGGGACGGAATCGTCAACGACGGCACCGTCAATGTCGGCAAATTGAAGGCGCCCAACGCGGTTCCCGCCGGGATGCTCAACGATGGAATGGTCAGCGACGGCAGGTCAAATGCACCTAACGCCGTCCCGGCCGGAATTGACAACGACGGAATCGTCAACGACGGCACCGACAACGTCGGCAGATCAAACGCACCCAACGCCGTCCCCGCCGGAATCGACAACGACGGAATCGTCAACGACGGCACCGACAACGTCGGCAAATTGAAGGCGCCCAACGCGGTTCCCGCCGGGATTGTCAACGAGGGCACTGTCAGCGTCGGCAGATCAAACGCACCCAGCGCCGTCCCGGCCGGAATCGTCAGAGACGGAATCGTCAACGACGGCACCGTCAACGTCGGCAAATTGAAGGCACCCAACGCCGTCCCCGCCGGAATGCTCAACGACGGAATGGTCAGCGACGGCAGGTCAAACGCACCCAACGCCGTCCCCGCCGGAATCGACACCGACGGAATCGTCAACGACGGCACCGTCAACGTCGGCAGATCGAACGCACCCAACGCCGTCCCCGCCGGAATCGACAACGACGGAATCGTCAACGACGGCACCGTCAACGTCGGCAAATCAAACGCACCCAACGCCGTCCCCGCCGGAATCGACAACGACGGCACCGTCAGCGTCGGCAGGTCAAACGCACCCAACGCCGTCCCCGCCGGAATCGACAACGAGGGAATCGTCAACGACGGCACCGACAACGTCGGCAAATCAAACGCACCCAACGCCGTCCCCGCCGGAATCGACAACGACGGAATCGTCAACGACGGCACCGACAACGTCGGCAAATCAAACGCACCCAACGCCGTCCCCGCCGGAATCGACAACGACGGAATCGTCAACGACGGCACCGACAACGTCGGCAAATCAAACGCACCCAACGCCGTCCCCGCCGGAATCGACAACGACGGAATCGTCAACGACGGCACCGACAACGTCGGCAAATCAAACGCACCCAACGCCGTCCCCGCCGGAATCGACAACGACGGAATCGTCAACGACGGCACCGACAACGTCGGCAAATCAAACGCACCCAACGCCGTCCCCGCCGGAATCGACAACGACGGAATCGTCAACGACGGCACCGACAACGTCGGCAAATCAAACGCACCCAACGCCGTCCCCGCCGGAATCGACAACGACGGAATCGTCAACGACGGCACCGACAACGTCGGCAAATCAAACGCACCCAACGCCGTCCCCGCCGGAATCGACAACGACGGGAAGGTCACCGCGGGAAGCGCCAAGGTCGGCAAATCGAATCCGGCGAAAGTCGTGGAGGGAATCATCAACGGCGGCAGGGTGATATCCGGCGTCGTAATCGCGAAGGAGAGGCTGCCCTGGCCTACTCCCCGATAGAACACCCCACTATTCATGTCTCCGGTATTGAACAGACCATTATTCAGATTGCCGGTGTTGAAGGCGCCCGTGTTGACATCGCCCCCATTGAACCAACCGGTATTGGCCGCGCCCACGTTGAAGCCGCCACTGTTGGAGAAGCCGGGGTTGAAGTTGCCCATGTTGTAGCTGCCGGCGTTCAGGTTGCCCGTGTTGGCGTTACCCACGTTGAACATGCCGGTGTTGAACGACCCCGAATTGAAGAAGCCGGTGTTGCCCTGTCCGGAGTTGAAGAATCCGGTCCCAGAGTCTCCTGAGTTTCCGATCCCGAAGTTGCCGTTGCCGGAGTTGAAGAAACCGATGTTGCCATTGCCGGAATTAAATAGTCCGAGGTTGCCAAGGCCGGAGTTCAACCCGCCGATGCCGACTTGGTTGTTGCCGGTGAGCCCGATTCCGATGTTGCCAGTGCCGGTGTTCGCGAAACCGATGTTGCCGAGGCCGATGTTGGCGAAGCCGGTGTTCAGGCTACCGAGATTGCTGAAGCCCAGGTTGCCAGAGCCGGCGTTTCCGGCGCCAAAGTTGTTCGCGCCCAGGTTGGCCCAGCCGAGATTAGCGCTCCCGAAGTTGCCGCCCCCGATATTGCCCAATCCGTTGTTGGCGGTGCCGACGTTACCGCTCCCGACGTTGGCGACACCCAGGTTCACAGCAAGCGTTTCGGCCGCCGCGGGCGTGGCGGCCCCGAGCGTGGATGCCACCTGGGCAGACATGCCGGCCAGTTGCTCGACCGGCGCTGCAAACGGACTCAGCGCCGCAGCGATCGCCGACGCTCCCGCGTGATAGGCGCTCATGGCGGACACATCCAGCGCCCACATCTCCTCGTACGCAGCCTCCGTCGCCGCGATCGCGGGAGCGTTCTGGCCGAAGAGGTTCGACAACACCAGCGACACGAACCCGGTACGGTTCGCCGCCACCAGCGCCGGCTGGACGATCGATGACTGGACCGCTTCGAACTCGGCCACCATAGCCGCGGCATGCACAGAGGCATGCTGGGCTTGAGCCGCCGTCCCCGATAGCCACCCCGCAAACGGTGCCGCCGCGCTTGCCATCGCCATCGCTGACGGCCCCTGCCACGCGGCGTCGACCAGGCCGGCCGTTATTGAGCTGAAGGAATCCGCTGCCGAACTCAATTCTTCCGCCAAGTCCGCCCAGGCCGCGGCGGCCGCGGACATCGGCTGCGCACCCGCACCAGTGAGTATCAAGGCCGAGTTGATTTCCGGCGGCAACACAGAAAAATTCACAGCCTGAACCTCTTTCAACGTTCCAACAGTAACCACAGTGACCGGCGCAACGCGGTTTTTAAATCGCTGGCGGCAGTTCTGTGAATAATGGCTACGATGCCACTTCACTGCTTCCAATTTTGGTTATCGGTCATCCCGATCTTCCCGCGCCCAACCCCTTACTTGCGCGCGAGGCTGAGTGCGGAGATCGCTTTATTGCCAGGCCGCGATGGTAGCCGGAGACGAACCCAATTCGTAGACAGTCCGGCAAAACGAAAAGCCATTGTCCCCAGCGAGACATCCATGTCCCGGACGTGACGGCAGTCTCTCAAACTGCCAGGTCGGGCGAGGACGTACGTGGCGAGACACCCGCGTCACACACATGACAGGAGAGTCTCGACTTGCGTCTGACTCGTAAAAAATCTGTATCAGGTACCAAGCGATGGTTAACATTCCGACGTGCATCGCCTGAACGCGCCGAGTGAGAGAAAGGCACCCACAATGACATTCAAAATTTGGCCCAGGATATCCAAGATTCAGGCGTTGGGTAGAGTTCTGGCCCTCATCATTGGAGCGGCCTTATTTGACATGTGGTACGGATCGAACGTCGGCTGAGCCCTCGATAACCACGTAGCCCCAGTCGATTCGCATCCGCAGCGCGTCAACGACCATTTGACGAGCTTTGGTGAGGTTCACCCATGTGGTGATCTTCCACTATAAAAGAAGGGCATTTCGTTGACATCGCCGCATTATTCGATGTTGCCGCCTGAGGTCAATTCCACGCGGGTTTTCACCGGTGCGGGGCCGGCGCCGATGCTGGCCGCTGCGGCAGCCTGGGACGTTCTGGGCGACGAACTGCACACCACCGCTGCCTCATTCGGATCTTTAACCTCGAACTTGGCCGGCGGGTGCTGGCACGGTCCCGCATCCGTCGCGATGACGGCCGCGGCGACTCCCTATTTCGAATGGCTGAGTGCTTCTGCCGCGCAAGCTCAGGGTGTGGCCGGTCTGGCGCGGGCGGCCGCAGCAGAGTTCGAAGCAGCACTGGTCGCGTCCGTGCATCCGGCAGCGGTGGCGGTGAACCGCGCGCGGGTTGTCGCACTGATCTCAACCAACCTCTTCGGGCAGAACACCCCCGCCATCGCCGAGGTCGAGTCCTTTTACGAGCAGATGTGGGCCCAAGACGTGTCAGCGATGGCGTGCTACCACGCCGGAGCATCGGCGGTGGTGGCCGAGTTGGGACCCTGGCAGGAGAAACTGCAGAGCACGATTGGATCTGCGCGCGCGGCGTGGAGCCCCTCGGTGCCGGACCCGGGAACCCCACTTCGCGCCGTAGCCAGCAGCATCGAAAACTCCGCAACCGCGAATAGCGCTGTCGCACAGACAATTGGCCTGGTCATGGGCGGCAGTGGTACTCCCATACCTCCGCCCAAATATGTGCAGCTCGCCAACGACCTCTACATCAGTCGAGGCTTTCCCGGGGTGCTCGCGCAGCCACTCTTCACCCCTGAAGGGCTGTACCCGGTGATCGCGGTCAAGAACCTGACTTTCGACATGTCGGTAACCCAGGGCGTAATCATCCTGGACCACGCCATCCGAGGCCAGCTTGCGGCCGGCAACAGCGTCGCCGTCTTCGGCTATTCCCAGAGCGCCACCATCTCAGGTCTGACCATGGCCAACCTCGCAGCGTCTATCAACCCGCCGACACCCGACCAGCTTTCATTCACCTTGGTCGGCAACCCCAACAACCCCAATGGTGGTGTCGCGACACGGTTTCCGGGAATTTCGTTTCCCAGTCTCGGAGTCACAGCCAGCGGACCCACGCCGGACAACCTCTATCCGACGAAGATCTACTCGATCGAATACGACGGCGTCGCCGACTTCCCGCGGTATCCGATCAACGTCCTATCCACCCTCAACGCACTTGCCGGGACCTACTACGTGCACAACGACTATTTCTCACTCACGCCGGCGCAGCTCGATTCGGCGATTCGGCTGACGAACACCGTGGGTCCCACGATGACCGAGTACTACATCATTCCCACCGCAAACCTGCCGCTGTTAGAGCCGCTGCGCGCGATACCCGTTCTGGGAAACCCGCTGGCCGACCTCGTGCAACCGAATCTGAAAGTGATCGTCAACCTCGGCTACGGAGACCCCAACTTCGGATATTCAACCTCGCCGCCAAACGTTGCCACCCCATTCGGCCTCTTCCCGGAAGTCAGTCCGTTCGCCGTCGCCGACGCACTCACCGCCGGCACTCAGCAGGGGATCACCGACTTCGGCTACCACCTGGCCCATCTGGATCTGCACCAGCCGACGTATCTCGGCGACCCTACGACGAGACCGTCTGCTTCACCGGGCTTTTCGGGGACAAGTCCTGGCACGGTCGTGTCACTCAACGACCTCATCGATGCCGCGCAAGCGGCCAACACCAACCTGGCAAACACCGCCGCAAAGGTGGCCGCAACAAGTTACGCGACATTACTGCCTACTGCCGACCTCGCCAACGCGGTCGTCACCAGCGGCTTGTCCTACAACATCAACCTCTATCTGGAGGGCATTCGCCAAGCGGTCAATGGTGACCCGATGGGACTCGTCAACGCGATCGGATATCCGCTCGCGGCCGACGTTGCGCTGATTGCGGGGGTAGGTCTGCTCCAAACCCTCGTATTCGTGGTCGCGGGGCAAACGATCGTCGGCGATATCTCTGCACTGATCTCTTCACCCAACTGATTGGCACGCGCCCAAGGCGCTCTCGAGAAAGAAGCACATGGCCATGGATCAAGACCGCCTCTTGCGCGCCGCCGCGGCGTTTCTGGGCCGACGCCCCAACGCGACTCAAGATGAAATCGCCTCTGCTATAGGCATCAGTCGAGCAACCCTGCATCGCTACTTCGCAGGGCGTGCCGCTCTGATCGAAGCACTTGAGCAATTGGCGCTGTCCCAGGTACGCACGGCGCTCAACAACGCCCGCTGGCGGGAAGGACCGGCCGCACACGCCCTGCAGCGGTTGGTGGCTGCGTGCGAACCGGTGTCCGGATACCTCACCCTTCTCTACACCCACAGCCAGGAGTTCGACATCGACGAGTTGAAGCAGGGCTGGGCCGAGATTGACGGCGAAATAAGGGAGTTGTTCCTGCGAGGCCAGCGAGACGGTGAGTTCCGGCCCGACCTGACCGCGACCTGGTTGACCGAAGCGTTCTACAACCTGGTGGCCGGAGCGGGCTGGTCCATCAGGTCCGGCCGAGCCGCCCCGCGCGATTTCACCGAGATGATCACCGAACTCCTGCTACGGGGCGTGTGCGCTCATGGTGCGCCTGGGTCGTCCACTCCGAGCTACCCAGTGACGCGTCGGCATTCGGTACCACGTCGGGGGATAGCCACGCATGGATCGACACTCGATGCGCCCAGCATGGGGCGTGAAATCGGCTTCGCCTCGAAGTCAGACGCGCGGTCGATAACTTCTTGAACCTTCGGTTCAGCTCACTCACCGCGCTGACGACTCCCACCCACCACGAACCGAGGATGCTGGCGTCTATCCGCCATGACGACGCTACGCACTACTCCGGAATGGCCGAGAATATTTCGTTTTCTGGATCCCGCAGTACGCCCGTGCAGCGTACTGACTGGCGGCAAGCACAAAGCCCAACGATGTCCATAAGAACTAATTAAGAAAGCGTTCTACAAGCAAGGCAGCGAGTTATCGTGTTGACGCACATTTTGCCCATCCGAAGGACTGGCCCCATCGAAAACCGCGCAATTCAGCCACAAAGGTCACGTAGTCACACTTGCGCTGCACTTTCATGCCGCTCGTAAAGGACCAGCGCCCAGCGTCACCCGACCACGAGCGACTGCTACGGGCCGCTGCGGCGTTCTTGGGCAGGCGCCCAGAAGCGACGCAGGACGAAATCGCCGCAGCCATCGGGATCAGCCGGGCTACCCTCCATCGATACTTCTCCGGCCGTGCCGCGCTGGTCGAAGCGCTTCAAGAACTCGCGCTGACCCAGGTGCGCGAGGCGCTCAAAAAGGCACGGTCGCAGCACGGAACGGCAACGCAGGCACTGCAGCGCCTGGTAGCGGCGTGCGAACCGATATCGGGCTACCTGACTCTGCTCTATACCCACAGCCAAGAGGTCGACAGCGAGGAGATACGTCAGGGCTGGGATGAAATCGACGCCGAGATCAGGGGATTGTTCCTCCGTGGTCAACGCGACGGTGAATTCCGCCCCGACCTGACGTCAACGTGGCTGACGGAGGCGTTCTACAACCTGATCGCCGGAGCCGGCTGGTCCATCCGGACCGGAAGAGCTGCACCCCGAGACTTCAACGTCATGATCACGGAGCTCCTACTGGACGGGGCCTGCCGGTGCTGACTTCACGGACACCCGTGCGGAGGTGTTTGGCAGGGTGTGGCCGGCGAATGTTCTGACATACCAGCTCAAGACCCCAATCGACGGGAGTTGTTGTCCGCGTGACGCGCGACGACGGGCAAGGACGTCCGGATGAAGCGCGAGCAGTTGCTGCGTGCGGCGGCGGGTTTCGTCAGTCGGCGGCCCACCGCCACTCAGGATGAGATTGCGGCCGCTGTGGGGGTCAGCCGCGCGACGTTGCACCGTCACTTCAACGGCCGGGAGGCCTTGCTCGAGGCGCTGGACCAGTTGGCGATCGCCGAACTCCATGCAGCGCTGGAAACGTCGCGCTGGCAAGACAATTCGCCTGTTGACGGGCTGCGAAAATTGGTCGCCGCCTGCGAACCGGTGGCAAGTTATGTCGCCATGCTGCACGCCCGAAACGAGGCGGATGAAGGTCGGAGGTCCAAGGCCGGCTGGCATCAGATCACCACCGAGATCGAGGAATTCTTTCTGCGCGGCCAACAAGCCGGTGTGTTCCGTCCCGAGGTGACCGCGGTCTGGCTCACCGAGGCCTTTTGCAGTCTGGTTTGCGGTGCGGGGTGGTCGATCCAGCTTGGACGCGCTGCCAGCCGCGACTTCACCGGGATGGTCACCGAGTTGATGTTGCGCGGTGTGCGGGCTGCGGCCCGGGGCAATCTCCCCGCGCCGCTGGTGGGATTTGTCGGGCGTGAGGCGGAGCTCGCCGAATTGACAGAGCTGGTCGCGACCTCACGCCTGGTCACGCTGACCGGCATCGGCGGTATTGGCAAATCCACCCTGGCCTTGCAGGCCGCCCGGCAGCGCGTCGCCGACTTTGAAGGTGGGGTGTGGCTGATCGAACTCGGTGAACTCAGCGACGGTGAGCTCCTGGTCTCAGTCGCGGCGGCGGCCTTGGGTATTCGCGATCTGAGCTCCCGTCCGCTGCTGGAGGTGATGGTCGATGCGCTAGCCGACCGCGAAGCGTTGCTGGTGCTCGATAACTGTGAGCACGTCCTCGATGCGGCAGCCAGGTTTGTCGAGACTCTGCTGGAAGGCTGTCCGAGCCTGCGCATTCTGGCGACCAGCCGAGAATTTCTCGACATCGACTCCGAATCGGTACTGCCGGTCCCGCCTCTTCCTGTTCCCGACGCCGATCACCTGCCCAGTTACGAGGAGCTGGGCAGGTGCGACGCCGTGGCGCTGTTCCTCAAACACGCCCGCGCCACCCAGCGCAGTTTTTCGCTCACCGAGCGCAATGCACCGGCGGTGGCGCGTATCTGCAGCCAGCTCGACGGCTTACCATTGGCCATCGAACTGGCCGCGCCGCTGCTGCGCACCATGGCCGTCGAGCAGATCGCCGCCCGGATCTCCAACCGATTCAAGCTGCTCTCCCACAGCAAGCGCGGAGCACCCACCCGCCAGCAGACCCTGAACTGGTGCATTACCTGGAGTTATGAACGCTGCACCGAGGTAGAGCGAAAACTGTGGGAGGGATTGTCGGTGTTCGCCGGCAGCTTCGAACCCAAAGCCGTCCAATACATCTGCGCCCCGGACATGCCCGAAGAACAGCTGCTGGAGACGCTGTGCGCCCTTGAGGACAAATCCATTCTGATCCGCACTCCGGCCGACGACGTGGTGTGTTTCCGCCAGTTGGCGACGCTGCGCGAATACGGCCACCATCAACTCAGCTCACAGCACCAAGAAGACCTGCGGCACCGGCATCTGGACTGGTACCTCCGACTTGCCGGCCAAGCCGGCGTCGAATGGTACGGCGAACACCAACTCGACTGGCTTCGCCGACTCCGACGCGAAATGCCCAACCTTCGCGAAGCGATGCGGTTCGCGAAGGTTGCGGCGCCGTCGGCTGCTCTAACGATGGCCACCAACCTGCGCGGCCTCTGGACTGCCGTCGGCATGCTGCAGCAAGGGCGCCGAGCGATTGAGCAAGCTCTGGAAGCCCTTCCAGCCAAGCCCTCGGCGCAACGACTCCATGCGGTCAATGCCGTTGCGGAACTGGCGGTCTTGGCCGTGGACATACCTACCCTGACCGCCAGGCAAGCCGAGGCGCGTCAACTGCTCGACACGGTGACCGACCACAATGCCCTTGCGCACTTCAACGCCAATGAGGCGGCCCTCGGATTACTCACGGGGCAACTGGACCGGGCGGAACAATTCGCTCAGGAGTCCTTGGATATCTCCGATGATCCCTCCGTCCAGATCTACGCATTACTGGTGATGATCGGGGCATCTGCCGCCGCCAATAAAGCGCGTATCGCGGTCACACACGCCGAGCACGGTCTTGCGCTGTCCGAAGCCCGCGGCCATGACATCGTCCTGCGGACCTACCTCCTGGCAGCCCTCTCGCTCAGCCGCTTGGCGCTGGGCCAACTCGACCGCGCCGAGCACGACGTCCGTGAGGGCTTGCAACTGTCTCAGATGATCAACGACACCGTCACCTGCGCCACCTTCCTGGAAACAGCATCCTGGATAGCGGCGGCCAGACAGGACCCCCGGCGTGCCGCGGTGCTGATGGCCGCCGCGGGCGCCATCAGCCGCGCCGCCGGTGCCGGCAGCGCCGTGTCGGCGCGCGTCGGGCCTTTCCACGAATCGTGCGAACGTCAAGTTCGCGAGCAACTTTCGAATGCCGCATACCGAACCGCGTCCAACGAAGGCAGACTACTGTCCCTCGACGAGGCCGCTGCGATCGTCCTGGAAGAGGGCATCTGATTGAGCGCTTTAGAGTGTCGCGCGACCGAACCAAGATCTGCCGAGACGCTGCAATCGAGATCAACGCTCAGCCGAGCCGTGTGTCACGCCGGAATCGCACGGCGGGGCCGCGCTACGTCGAGCGTTATCGTTTCCATCAATACCGTTCGACTCACACCGCGCGCGATTGGTGGCAACGTGTGACTCGTGACTGCGTTCACACGACTGGTCGTCGTCGCCACGGCGAGCGACAAAGCGAGTCAGGGATGGCTCGATGAATCGTGAGCACCTGTTGCGTGCGGCGGCGGATTTCGTCAGTCGGCGGCCTACGGCCACTCAGGATGAGATCGCGGCTGCGGTAGGGGTGAGCCGCGCGACTTTGCATCGTCACTTCGCGGGCCGGGAGGCGTTGCTTGAGGCGTTGGATCAGTTGGCGATTGCCGAACTGCGTGACGCGTTGGAAAAGTCAGGGTGGCAGGACACGTCACCCGTCGAAGGGCTGCGGCGATTGGTCGAAGCCTGCGAACCGGTAGCGGGCTACGTGGCTTTGCTGCACGCGCGTACCGAGTCGGCCGAAGGCCGGCAGTGCAGGGCCGGCTGGCACGAGATCAACACCGCGATCGAGGAATTCTTCCTGCGCGGCCAGCGCGCCGGTGTGTTCCGTCCCGATGTGACCGCGGCCTGGCTCACCGAGGCCTTCTACAGTCTGGTCTGCGGTGCGGGCTGGTCCATTCAAGTCGGACGGGCCGCCAGCCGCGACTTCACCAGCATGATCACCGAGTTGTTGATGCACGGAGTCAGAGCTGCGGCCCGGGGCAATCTTCCGGCGCCGTTGACCGGGTTCGTCGGGCGGGAGGCCGAACTGTCCGAACTGGCGGAACTGATCGCGACCTCGCGTCTGGTCACGCTGACCGGAATCGGCGGCATCGGCAAATCAACGCTGGCCCTGCAGGCCGCGCGGCAACGCGTCGCCGACTTCCGCGGTGGGGTGTGGCTGATCGAACTAGGCGAACTCAAAGACGGCGAGTTGCTGGCCGCGGTCGCCGCCGCAGCACTGGGCATTCGCGATCTGAGCACCCGCCCACTGATCGAGGTGATGGTCGAAGCACTCGCCGACCGGGAGGCGCTGCTGGTGCTCGACAACTGCGAGCACGTTCTCGATGCGGCCGCCCAGTTCGCCCAGACGCTGCTGTCCGGCTGCCCCAGGCTGCGGATTCTGGCGACGAGCCGGGAGCTTCTCGACCTCGACGGCGAAGCGGTGCTGCCGGTCCCGCCCCTTCCCATTCCCGACACCGATCATTTGCCCAGCTACCACGAGCTGGCGCGCTGCGATGCGGTGGCGTTGTTCGTTCAACATGCCCGCGCCAGCCAACGCAGTTTCCAGCTAGCTGAGCGCAATGCGCCGGCCGTGGCACGAATCTGCGCTCAGCTCGACGGGCTGCCGTTGGCCATCGAACTGGCCGCCCCGCTGCTGCGGACGATGACCGTCGAACAGATCGCCGCACGAATCTCCAACCGGTTCAAGGTGCTCTCCCACAGCAAGCGCGGGGCACCCAGCCGCCAGCAGACCCTGAACTGGTGCATCACTTGGAGCTACCAGCGCTGCAGCGAAAGTGAACGCAAGCTGTGGGCGGGGTTGTCGGTGTTCGCCGGCAGCTTCGAACCCCAAGCGGTCCAACACATCTGCGCCCCGGACATGCCCGAGGAGAAACTGATCGAGTCGCTGTGCGCCCTGGAGGACAAATCCATCCTCATCCGCACCCCGGCCGACGACGTGGTGCGGTTTCGCCAGTTGGCGACGCTGCGCGAATACGGCCATCACCAACTCGGCGCACACGAGCAAGCCGAGCTGCGCCAGCGGCATCTCGACTGGTACCGCCAACTGGCAGGCCACGCCTGCTTGGAATGGCACAGCAAACACCAACTCGATTGGCTTCACCGCCTCCATTGGGAAACACCCGACCTACGCGAAGCGATGCGATTCGCGCAGGAGGCGGCACCCTCCGCTGCTCTCGAAATGGCCATCAACCTGCGTGACGCATGGGCGGGAATGGGCAAGCTTCAGCAGGGGCGCCGAAGGATCGAACAGATTCTCGGCGTGGTCTCCGCCGAACCCTCCGCTCAGCGACTGCGCGCGGTCAACGCCGTAGCAGAATTGGCGTTTCTCCAAGCCGACATCTCCACGCTCACCGCGTGCCAGGCCGAGGCCCGCCACATGCTCGACATGGCGGACGACCGTGACACCATCGCACACTTCAAAGCCAACGATGCGGCCCTGGCTCTGTTGTGCGGCCAACTAGAGCGAGCACAGAGCTTGGCCCAGGAGCCTTTCGCCACTACCGGAAATTTCCGGACGCAGGTCTACGCCCTGCTGGTGATGATCTGGGCGGCTGCCGCCACCGGCGACGCGCCTACCGCGGTCGCCCACGCCGAGCATGGCCTCAAGCTCTCGGAAGCCCGCGGCCACGACATCGTCCTCCGCGGCTACCTGCTGGCGGCCCTCGCGCTCGGCCGCATGGTGCTGGGCGACCTTGACGCCGCCGAGGAGGCAGTTCGCGAATGCCTTCCATTATCCCAGGGCATCAATGACACGAACCATTGCTCCACGTTGCTCGAGACGTCGGCCTGGATCGCCGCGGCGAGACGGGAGCCTCGGCGCGCCGCGGTGCTGATGGCCGCCGCGGCCGCCATTAGCCGCGCCGCCGGCGCCAGCGTGGTTTCTGCTAACGTCGGGCCGTTCCATGACTCGTGTGAACGCCAAGTCCGCGAACAACTTTCGCCCGCTGATTACCGAAGCGCCACAAACCAAGGGAGATCACTATCCCTCGATGAGGCCGTGGCCATGGTCCTGGGCGAATCTATTTGACAGCGTGATGGCCCACTATTCCGACTGGGCCGGAAAGTTGTTGGGGCAGACTTTGACTGCAAGACACCGGACCGATACCGCCCGCCAACGTTGACGAGCCGAGTACCACCAAACCCGCCGCCCGCAGGACAAATGTCCGGCTTATGCTCTTCTTTGTCACTGAACCCACTCCTCCTCATTTGTGATTCCCACAATCAACCGGCACATTTTGTACAATACGAACGGCACCAGCGCACAAATATCAGCACGAATCAAGAAATCAACCGGCATTTTTGATTCGCCTAGGCGATATTAACCCGGTCACACCCGGCCGGGAATGACCGGCAATGAGCCCGCAACAATTCCGCCTTCAGCAGCACTCTTTCGCCACAGATACGACATAGGAGTTTCAGCTGAGGTAAAAATGTATCGAACACCGCGAGGGTATTCGACCGAGCTACCCGACGCCGCCGCACGTATTGCGAACACCGATTGAGGACGCCCAGGGGAAGCGCGGTAGCACCTCGTCGGCGATCTCCCCGGGTCGCAACCGGGCAAGCAAGCGACGTCAGCCATCGGCCCATGTCCGCATGAGCGCCGCACCGGCGCACACCATTTTCGCGCGAGACAACATTATCTCAATAAGGAATTCTATGTCACAAATGGTTCGGCGCGGCACTACATTTGACTAAATTCACTCACCGGCTGCAGTAATTGCTCAATATTTAGCCTGAATTTTCTCTTCACGTACTGGTGATCGGATCGTAGGATTGGCCGATGCCCGGGCAGCACCCTTCAGGTGATGAAGCCAAACCCGGTGGATTTTTAGACCGCGCGAGCGATATCGTTATCCGATACCCAGTGCTGATTATCGTTCTTTGGATAGCGATAACGGCCGCGCTGATAGGTACCCTGCCTTCACTGCATTCGCAGGCCATCAAAAGACAACATGCCCCGCTCCCCGATACGGCTCCGTCAGCGGTAGTCAGCAGACAGATAGGACGGACTTTCCACGAAATAGAGGGCGGTTCCCTGCTGTTCGTGGTGTTGACCGACGAACAGGGACTTAGCCGCAGTGACGAAAGCGTCTACCGCAATTTGGTAGCGAATCTGCGTCAAGACACTCAGGACAAAATCCTGGTGCAGGACTTCCTCAGCGCGCCGGGCCTGCGCGAAGTCTTCGAAAGCAAAGACAAAAAGGCATGGAATTTACCGGTGAATTTTCCCGGCGAGGGACCGGCCACGGAGACACAACAGGCCTTCCGACGCGTCGCGGACATCGTAAGAAAGTCGGTCGCGGGAACCACCCTCACCGCTAGTCTGAGCGGGCCCGTCGCCACGATTGCCGACTTCCAACGGCTCGGCGAAGAGGACTCCCGCATCATCGAAATAGGCACCGCGATCAGCGTGCTTGCCATCCTTTTCGTCGTGTACCGCAACGTGGTCACGATGCTGCTACCGATCGTCACGATCGCCGTGTCGGTTCTGTTCGCGCAGGGAACGTTGTCGGCCCTCGCGGAGTATGGCTTGGCGCTGAACATGCAAGTCATTGCGTTCATCAGTGCCGTGATGATCGGCGCAGGCACCGACTACGCCGTCTTTCTCATCAGTCGTTACCACGATTACGTGCGAGAGGGCATCGACTCTGACCAGGCGGTGAAGCGGGCACTCCTGTCCATCGGGAAGGTCATCGTCGCATCAGCGGCTACCGTCGCAATCACCTTTCTGGCGATGGTGTTCACCCAACTGAGGGTGTTCTCAGCGGTGGGTCCGGCAACCGCGATTTCGATCGCCGCGTCACTCCTGGCGGCCGTGACCCTCTTGCCGGCAATCCTTGTGGTGACGGGCCGGCGGGGCTGGATCAACCCTCGACGCGACCTGACACGTCGGTTCTGGCGCCGGTCGGGCAGCATGATCGCGCGGCGACCCGCCGCGTATCTCGCCGGCAGTCTCGTGGTGCTGACCGCCCTCGCCGGGACTACGAGCCTTATCCGCCTGAGCTTCGACGACCTCAGATTTCTGCCGGCCCAGGTGGGCAGTGTGGCTGGATACGAGCAGATCAACCGGCATTTTCCGATGAATGCGATGACGCCGGCCGTTCTCCTGGTCCAATCGCTGCGCGACCTGCGTACTCCCGCGGCTCTGGCGGACCTCGAAGCAATGGCCAACAGAATCAGCGAACTGCCCGACGTCGCCATGGTTCGTGGGCTGACGCGACCCTACGGCGAACCCGTCGAGCAAATGACGGCGTCATTTCAAAGCGGCGAAGTCGGCGACAAGCTAAATCAGGTATCGACGGCCATCGGAGATCGCGCCGCCGACCTTGACACCCTGGCCGGAAGTAGCCACAAGATGGCCGGCGCGCTGGCGCATGTTCGCGAACAGGTGGCGGGCGCGATGTCTGGTGCCGACAAGCTGCTCACCGCCCTCGAGGCGATGCAAGCTGCGCTTAGCGCGAACAAAACGGTCCAACAGATTGGCAACGCGGCCCAGGTTCTTGACCGCATGACGGCGCTCACCGGCAACCTGGCTGCGGCCACGGCAGGTGTCCAACAAATTGCGAGATGGGCAGACCCGCTGGTGACTGCCCTCTCATCGAGCCCGGCGTGCGGCACCGACCCTGCCTGCGTCCGCTCACGCAACGAATTGGCGTCACTTGTCGCTGCCGACCACGATGGCACTCTCGGGTCGATCGCCGCGCTGGCCGCGAGTTTTCAAGAGAATCGGGATCCGAAGACCGTCAGCTTGACGTTGAGCAAACTCCAACAGCAACTGAACCAGGCTGTCACCTTGCTGAAAGCGGTCGACGGCCTGCGAGCCCGGATGGGGCAAATGACGCAGGGCGCAGGCGCGCTGGCTGACGGCAGCGCAGCGGTGGCCGCCGGAGTGCAGCAATTGGTGGACAGAACCAAGCAGCTCGGTACGGGACTGAAAGATGCGTCCACATTTCTGCTGGACATCAAGCACGACGCCCAACGCCGGTCGATGACTGGCTTCTACATCCCGCCTCAGTTCATGGCCCGGGACGACTACCAGACTGGCGCACAGTTTTTCCTCTCAAACGACGGTCACTCGGCTCGATACTTCGTCCACAGCGCGCTCAACCCCTTTTCTGCGCAGGCGATGGACCAGATTGCAGCCGTGGTCGCTGCCGCTCACTCAACCCAGCCGAACTCCGAGCTCGCGGACGCATCAGTCGCACTGACCGGCATCACGGCCGGTTTGAAGGACACACATGATTACTACGTAAGCGACATGAACTTCATCTTCATCGCGACCGTCATCATTGTGTTTTTGATATTGGTGGCCCTATTGAGAGCAATAGTCGCGCCGCTGTACCTGATCGCGTCGGTTCTTATTTCTTACCTATCGGCGCTGGGACTCAGTGTCATTGTCTTCCAACTGGTAATGGGGCAAGAGTTACATTGGAGCCTGCCGGGATTATCTTTTGTCTGCCTGGTTGCGGTTGGCGCCGACTACAACATGCTGTTGATATCACGAATCCGTGAAGAAGCCACGCACAGCGTGCGGGTTGGAGTGATCCGAACCGTCGGCGCGACCGGTGGGGTGATCACATCGGCCGGGATGATATTCGCGGTGTCGATGTTAGGCCTGATGGCAGCCAGTATCGGCACGATGATTCAGGCAGGTTTCACGATCGGTATCGGAATTCTGCTCGACACATTCCTGGTCCGCACGGCCACGGTGCCGGCGTTGGTCGCGATAATTGGCCGGGCCAGCTGGTGGCCCCATTTCGCCGAACGTCAACACAAACAGTCCGCCAAGGGACCGATGAGAATTCAGAGTCGTTTCTCCCGCAGGGTCGGAATATATTTTCGAGGGGATGATGGCCCCAAGGGCGCGCGCTGCATAACGGCAAGCCCCACGCCGGCCGTCGGCTCACCCAAATCCGACAGGGTTTTCCTCGATAATCTCTCGTTCGAGTGCCGCTCTGGAATCCATGCACTTCCGTTGTTCGGATTCATCGATCGCCCTTCGTCAGCCCGGCGCTGGCCGGGTTCCGCGCGACTGACGAAGGCGAACACCGGCATGCGTGAAGAGAGCGACCGCGATTTTCTGCAGCATGCGCTACCACTCTTCGATCTGACGGCTCTCATGTCCACCAACGGCAGCGGGAGCGGTATTCAGTAGTCGATGGCCGCCCAAGTGTCAGCGCACAACACCACTAGTAAAGGAGTCCAATCATTAAAGTATTCGTCATAGGTGGCGACGGCTTCTGCGGATGGCCGTGCGCCTTGAATTTGGCTGACGCGGGTCACGAGGTGATCATCGTGGACAGCCTGGTGCGCCGGAAGACAGACATCGATCTGGGCGTCAAGTCTCTCTCGCCGATCGCGAATATCTTCGAGCGCCTGCAGGCATGGGAACAGACCGGAGGCAATCCGATCGGGTTTGTGCAACTCGACATCGCATCGGAATACGAACGGCTCCGCGATCTACTCGCCACAGAACGACCCGATTCAGTGGTGCACTGCGCCGAACAACGCGCGGCGCCATACTCGATGAAAAACGCGTCCACCAAGCGCTACACGGTCCATAACAACATCAACGGCACGCACAACCTGCTCTGCGCCATCGTCGAAACGGGGCTGGATATCCATGTGGTGCACTTCGGCACCATGGGCGTGTACGGTTACGGCGGTCTACAGAACGGCTCGATCCCTGAGGGATATCTGGACGTCGAGATACCCGATGGCGTCACGGGTTCATCCCGGCGACAAATTCTGTATCCCGCCGACCCGGGCAGCGTCTACCACATGACAAAGTCACTGGATCAGCTGCTCTTCTACTTCTACAACAAGAACGACCGAGTTCGCGTCACAGACCTGCATCAGGGAATTGTCTGGGGCACGAACACAGTACAAACCAAGCGTCATCCGAAACTGATCAATCGTTTCGACTACGACGGCGACTATGGAACAGTGCTCAACCGCTTCCTGATGCAATCAGCGATCGGATATCCGCTCACGGTGCATGGTACGGGCGGGCAGACCCGTGCCTTTATACACATAACCGACTCCGTGCGCTGCGTACAACTAGCGCTGGAGAATCCGCCGGGCAGTCAGGAAAGAGTCAACATCTTCAACCAGATGACGGAAGTCCACCGAATCAGGGATCTGGCGAAGAAGGTGGCTGCCCTCACCGGCGCTGAGATCGCCTACCTGCCGAATCCCCGCAATGAAGCGGCAGAGAACGACTTGCAGGTGAAGAACGAGCACTTGATCGACCTCGGACTGCGGCCTACCACGCTGAGCGAAGGGTTGATGACCGAACTCGTAGACGTCGCAAAGCGCTTCGCTTACCGGTGCGATCCCGCTCGGGTGCCATGTACGAGCGTGTGGTTGGACAGGGCCCATGTCGGCGAGGAAGCGATCAGCAGCGCATCGATGATCCCGTTGGGCGCTCTCACGGCGGAACTATGAAATAGCACCCGTCTCTGCACGGATTTCGATGCGGCGGCGAAAGCCGCTTCTCCATTCCCCAGACGCGAGGTACCTGATGCGCATCTCTATCTTCACCGACAATTTCCTGCCGAAAGTCGACGGCATCGTCACCAGGCTCACGATGACGGTGCAGCAGCTCACCGCCGGCGGGGATCAGGTGCAGATCTTCTGTCCAAAAGGTGCGCCTGCCGACTACCACGGAGCCGAAATCGTCGGTCTGCCGTCTGTTCGATTGCCGTCGTACCCAGAAGTGAAACTGGGGCTGCCCACCCGCACCGTCTCCGCTGCACTGGAACGTTTTCAGCCGGATGTGATCCACGTTGTCAACGCATTCGGCTTGCTGGGCGTCGGGGGTATCTGGTTCGCCAAACGCCGGAAGATACCACTGGTCGCCAGCTATCACGTCGATCTGCTCAAGTACGCCGACTTCTACGGGTGGCCCGGGCCGGTGAAGCGAGCCAGCTGGGAACTGCTCAAGGCGGCCCACAATCAGGCGATGCTGACCCTTTGCACCTCGACACCACTGGAGGCGGACCTCCGCGGCAGAGGCGTAAAGCGCGTGGCGATGTGGCAGCGCGGCGTGGACACCGAATTGTTTCACCCACAACGGGCATCGTCGGAATGGCGTAATCGATTGCTGGGGAACCATAGTGACAACGGCGCCCTGCTGCTCTACGTCGGCCGGCTGGCCGTGGAAAAAGAGATCGAACACATGCGCGCGGTGCTTGATGCGTTGCCCGATGCCCGGTTGGCCGTGGTTGGCGACGGCCCGCACCGAAGGCAGCTGGAGAAATTTTTCGCCGGCACCGCAACCACGTTTCTGGGGTACCTGGAGGGTGAACAACTGGCAGCCGCCTATGCCAGCGCCGACGCCTTCGTGCTGACCTCCTGCACCGAGACTCTTGGCCTGGTGCTGCTGGAGGCGATGGCAGCGGGCTGCCCCGTGGTCGCTGCCGACCGAGGCGGCATACCGGACGTAGTCGAAAATGGTGTCACCGGTTTCTTGTATGACCCAGACCGTCCTGGTGACCTACTCGCGCAAAGCAAACGGCTGCTGACCAATGGCGCTTTGCGCCAGGCAATGAGCTGGGGTGCACGGCAGGAGGCGGAGCGATGGAGTTGGACGTCAGCCACCGAACAGTTGAGGCGCAGTTATGTCCGCGCTATCACCGAGGACACCGCGGTCGGGCGCTTGATCGGCAGCCGCGCCGCGTCGGGAACGTGAGGGCCCCGACTACTGCATCCGGGGGCGTCGAGCGTCACCGCTCAGGTGGGGACAGCAGGCGGTTGGCGGCGCTATAGGGGTCGTCATGTCCGTCGACCACGGACTCGGCGAGCAGATCCAGATCCGTCCGGCCCCTTAGCAATGTCTGCGCCAGCGAGAGGATCTGCGCCCGGGCGCGGGCCAGCCGCCGGGCACGGTTGTCAGAGCGGTGGTGGGCGTCGATGGCGGCCACCAGATCCTGGAGTCCGTCGCCACGGGCCGCGACGAGGCTGACGATCGGCGCGCTGGTCTCGGCCCTCAGGTCGCGGACGGTCTGCTCGGCGCCATCGCGGTCGGCCTTGTTGACGGCCACGATGTCGGCGACTTCCAGCAGTCCGGCCTTGGCGGCCTGCACCGCGTCGCCCGCTCCGGGATTGAGGATGACGACGGTGGGGTCGGCGACGGCGGCGATCTCGATCTCGGACTGGCCTACTCCGACGGTCTCCAGCAGGACGACGTGGTAGCCAATGGCGCCGAGCAACAGGATGGCGGCGGGGACGGCGGCAGCGAGGCCGCCGAGATGGCCCCGGCTGGCCACCGAGCGGATGAGCACGTCGGAGTCGTTGATGTGTGCGGTCATTCGGATGCGGTCGCCCAGCAGGGCACCGCCGCTGAAGGGCGACGACGGATCCACGGCCAGTACGGCGACCCGCTGGCCCTGCTCCCGGTAGGCGCCGACCAGCGCGCCGATGGTCGTGGACTTGCCGGCGCCCGGAGGGCCGGTGATGCCGATCACGCGCACCGGCACGGCCGGGCCGATGGCGGTCAGCACCTCGTCCCGGCGTCCACTCTCGACGAGGCTGAGCAGCCGGCCGGCGGCACGCGGAGAACCGTTGCGCGCCTTGATGATCAGATCGGAGACGTCCAGGATTGCGTCCGTTCGGCGGGGCGTGTTTGTTTCGCGAGAACCCCATTCTCGCATCTCTCTCACGCCCCCCGCGAGCAGACGCAAGATCGCACGTTTCCGAAGGAAACCGTGCGATCTTGCGTCTGCTCGCGCCACCATAATGGCACCGTGGACACAATCGAGGTGCCCGGCGGCAGAGTGTGGTTCAAGCGGGTGGGCTCCGGCGACGGCCTGCCCCTGCTGGTGGTGCACGGCGGCCCCGGCCTGCCGCACTACTACCTCAGCTCACTGGAACGCCTGGCCGACGAGCGCGAAGTGATCTTCTGGGATCAACTCGGCTGCGGCAATTCCGAACACCCGTCCGACCCGGGTCTGTGGACCATGCAACGCTCGGTGGCGGAAATGGACGCCGTAGTTCAGTCATTGGGGCTCAGCGCTTTTCACATTTTCGGCAACTCGTGGGGCGCCATGCTGGCACAGCAGTACGTGCTCGATATGCCCTCGGGCGCCGTCAGTCTCACCATCTCCAACAGCGCCGCGTCCATCCCGGTGTTTGCGGAGAATGTGATCCGGCTGAAGTCACAATTGGACCCCGCCACCCAGGACGCGATCGACCGCCACGAAGCCGCGGGCACCACCGATTCCGCGGAATACCAGGCGGCGATCACCACCTGGAACCAGACTTATCTGTGCCGCTCCCAACCCTGGCCCCGAGATCTCTACCTGGCCTTCCAGAACATGGGCGCCGAGATCTTCCACACCATGTTCGGGCCGAGCGACTTCAATATCGTCGGCACCATCCGGGACTGGGATGTGATCGACCGGCTCACCGAGATCACCTTGCCTACCCTGCTGCTCGCCGGCCGCTTCGACGAATGCTCACCGGAGCACATGCGGGAAATGCACGAGCGCATCCCAGGGTCGCGCTTCGAGTTCTTCGAGAACACCGCCCACCTGCCGTTCATCGAGGAGCCGGACCGCTTCGACGAGGTGATGCGTGACTTCCTCGCACAGCACGACCGAGCTTGATCGCCAGCGAATGCGGGTATAGGCGAGCTGTGGTTGGCTACAAACGATGAAGTTGCGGCGTGATCGTAAGAAGGGGGACGCGTTGATGAAGCGTGAGGTCGGGGCCAGCCTGCGCGTCGCCGTAACCGATCCCACGGCTCTTGAGTTCCAGATCGCGGTCGCATCGCTGCCCGGTTTACAGATCAACGAGTCTTTGACAGTGCAACTGGACGGCAAACCGGTCTCGGTGCGCGAAATTCCCGGCGAACACGGAACCCGCATCCACACCGCCGATGTCGGGACGGGTGATCTGCAGGTCACCTACGAGGCGACGGTAACGGGCCGGTCCGATCCGATTGCGGTGCAGGATCTGGACGTGTCGACCTATCTGCGGCCCAGCCGCTACGCCGAGGCCGACAAGTTCTTCGGCTTCGCGGCAACCGAATTCGGTCAGTACACCAACTCGGTGACACTGCTGGAGAAGGTGTCCTCCTGGGTGGGAACCAGGCTCAAATACGTTCCGGGATCAAGTGATCCGATCGACGGCGCGACCGACACCCTGCTAGCCGGCGCCGGGGTGTGCCGCGACTACGCACATCTGGTAGTCGCGTTGCTGCGCGCGGTGAATGTGCCCGCCCGCCTGGTCGCGGTGTACGCACCCGGTTGCGATCCGATGGACTTCCACGCCGTGGCCGAAGCGCTGATCGACGGCCAGTGGCAGGTGGTGGATGCGACATGCCTGGCGCCGCGCCAGACGATGCTGCGCATCGCCACCGGACGCGACGCAGCAGACACCGCCTTCCTGGATAACCATGGCGGCTCAATCGAATTGACAGAATCGGTGATCACGGCGGTGACTACGGACCCGCTGCCCCGCGATTCGGTGGAAGAACTCGTCTCGTTGGGCTGACAGCCGGGGTCAGCGCGCTTGGGCCGTTCGCGCTCGGCACTCGTGAGACGGACCACCGAGTGACAGTCGCCACATTAGGACTGTGCGGAGGGTCCGGCGGGGTACGCGATACAGGACCGCTTCCGAACGAAAGGAGCACAACCATGGCCGACAGTGGACCTGTGGCAGGCATCAAGGGCGTCATCGAGGACGTCATCGGTAAAGCCAAGGAAATCATCGGGATCATCATCAGCAACGATGGTTTGCGCAACGAGGGCCGCGCCCAGCAGGACAAGGCGGAGGCGCAGCGCAACGTGGCGAAGAAAGAGGCGCAGGCTGAGGCCGCTCGTGGCGCCGCCAGCGCCGCCGAAGCGCGGCAGAAGGCCAAGACCTCCAAGTAGAAATTCAGCACCCGGCGTGGGGCGCCTGCTCAGCAGGCGGTCCCCACGCCGGGTGTTGATCAATTCTTGCCGGCGTTGAGCTTGCTGACGATCGCCCGGAAGTCCTCGGTGACGAACGACTGGTGTTCGGCCGACAGCGCGTAGTCCAAGCTGGCGAGCACGGCACGTTCCAGGTGGATGTTGAGCACCCGCTTGGTGCTCTCCACCGCCTGCTGCGGTAGTTCCATGATCTTCTCGGCGCACTCCACCGCCGCAGCTAACGGATCGTCGGCTATGTGATTGGCCAGGCCCAGTTCGACTGCCCGTTGGGCGCGAATCCTGGTGCCAGTCAACGCATATTCCTTGGCCAGCAACAGGCTGATATGCAACGGCCAGGTCAGCGGTCCGCCGTCAGCGGCCACCAGACCCACCTGCACGTGCGGGTCTGCCAGAAACGCATCCGGGGCGATGAAGACGATGTCGCTCAGCGCCACCAGACTGCAGCCCAACCCGACGGCCGGGCCGTTGACGGCCGCCACCACCGGGATCCGGCACCGCGCCATTCCCAGCACGATTTCGCGTCCATCGCGAATAGTCTTGGCGCGCAAGGCGGCATCTTCGGCGAGTTCGGCCAGATATGTGAAATCCCCGCCGGCCGAGAAGGCCTTCCCGCTGCCGGTGATCACCGCGGCGCGCGCCGAGGCGTCGTCCGTCAACCGTTGCCACAGCCGAGCCAGCCCGACGTGCAGGCTGTCGTTGACGGCGTTGAGGTCATCCGGGCGGTTCAGCGTGATGATCCGCAGCGCCCCCTCGGCACGGACGTCGATTTCGCTTGGCATGTCGTACATGTCAGACTCCCAATCCCAGGATTCGCGAGGCGATGATGTTCTTCTGAATCTGTGATGTCCCGCCCATCACGCTCTGCGCACGGCTGTACAGATAGGCGTTGAAAAGGCTCGAGTCACGGGTGCCGCCGACGGCCAGTGCGGCGTGCCCGACGGACTGTTCCACCCACGTCATCAGCAACTTGTCCAGTGAGCCTTCGGGACCGTGGGATACGCCGTCGAGTTGCTCGGACAGCCGGCGCCGGACGTGGTGCGTCAACATCTCGGCCTGCACCGCCGCCCACGCCGCCTCATCACCGACGTCTCCGTCACTTCGCGCCACCAACTCGGCGACCAGCTTGTTGTAGCGGGCCGCGTAACCCAGCGTGGACGGTTCGCGTTCGTGCCCGACGACCGTCATGGCCACGGCCCATCCGTCACCGGGCGCGCCGACCATGCGGTGCGCCGGGACGATGGCCCCGTCGAAGAACACCTGACCGAACTCGTTGGTGACGCCGTTGATCATCTGCAGCGGACGCTGTTGCACGCCAGGCTGTTTCATCGACAAGACAAACGCAGACAGACCGCGGTGCCGTTTGGCACCCGGATCGGTGCGGGCCAGCAGCAGGCACCAGTCCGCGACGTCGGAGTAGCTCGTCCAGATCTTGTGCCCGTGGATCACGTAGTCGTCGCCGTCGCGGGTCGCGGTGGTGGTCAGCGACGCCAGGTCTGAACCCGCACCCGGCTCGCTGAATCCCTGACACCAACGCTCTGAACCGTTGATGATGCCGGGCAGGAAGCGCTGCCGCAGAGCGTCGCTGCCGTGGTGGCCGATGCCCATCACCAGATACCCGACGCTGGGGCGCGGCGGGGCGCCGGCACGCGCGATCTCCTCGTCGACGATCACGTCATAGACCGGCGGCAGTTCCAGCCCGCCGTAATCGCGCGGCCAGGACAGCCCGAAGAACCCCTCTTCGTAAAGGGCACGGTGCCAGTCCGCCTGCTTCGCCCAGTACTCGTCACCCGATCCGCCGAACTCCTGGGCGTGCAGGGAAAGCCAGGTGCGCAGCCGCTGCCGGAACTCGGCCTCCTGCGGAGAGTCACGAAAGTCCACGGCCGACCTCCTTCAGGGTGACCGGCCACAGCTCGGTCGATGTCAACGCGCGGCGCAGATACACATGCGCCAGGCATTCCCACGTGTTGCCGATCCCGCCATGCACCTGGATCGACGCTTCGCACACTGTTCGGGTGGCGCGGGCGCAGTAGAGCTTGGCCACCCGCGCGGCCTGGATCGCGTCGGCCGGCTCGAGTTCGTCCACTGCCCAGGCGGCGTGGCGCAACACGCTCACCGAGCCTTCGATCAGCGCCAGGCTCTCGGCCAGCAGATGGGCGATGGCCTGGTAGGACCCGATCGATTTGCCGTACTGCTCGCGGATTTTCGCGTAGTCGCACGCCAGCGCGTGAGCGCCGCGCGCCGTGCCGACCAGGTCCGCCGCCGTGCCGACCAGTGCCAGGGCAAGCCATCGATCGGCTGTTGGGGAGGACACTTCGCCTAAAGGTGATGGCGTCGAACCGATTTCAGTGCAGGCGCGGGTGAGGTCCGCACCGCAGCCCGCGTCGCCGTCCGCGCCGCCGATATCGGCCGTCAGCACCGTGGTCCCCGAGAGCAGCACAGCGCGCTGATACCCACGGGAGTCGAAGGCCAGCCCGTTGACGCCGACCGTCGCGGCGCCGATGCCGGATTCCAGATACCTTGTCAGGTCGTCGGCAAGCACCGGCCCCAGAAAGGGAGCGTCGACGAGTCGTCGGCCGAATTCCTCTGCAACGAGAGCGACTTCGACCCCCGAGGCCCCGTCCGATCGCAGCGACCGCCACCCGGTCTGGTCGATCTGCTTGTCCAGACGCATGATCCGGCTCTGGTCGGTGAGTTCTTGCACAGCGGCCGGACCGAGATCATCAGCCATCTTGGCCGCGGCGTCGCGCAGTTGCTGTTGTTCAGCGGTCAGGCGTACATCCATAGCTCTCCTTGAGCACTCTGCGCAGCACCTTGCCGGAGGGCAGGCGGGGGATCTCGGTCACGAACACCACCCGGCTCAGGTGCTTGTAGGAAGCGAGTTTCGCATCCACCCGGGCAATGAGTTCCCCGGCGTCGACCGGGATGTGGGTGGTGACGGCGGCGACGACGGCCTCGCCGTTGGCGCCGTCCGGAACGCCGAAGACCGCGCAGTCCTTCACCGCCGGATGGCCGTGCAGCACGGTTTCGATCTCCGCGGGCGCGACCTGGAAGCCCCGCACCTTGATCATCTCCTTGAGGCGGTCGGTGATCCGCAACCAGCCTTCGGCGTCCAGCCACCCGATGTCCCCGGTGCGGTACCAGCCGTCGTCAGACACCTCAGCGGTGGCCGCGGCGGGCAGGTAGCCCGCCATCAGCGAATCGGACCGTGCCTGGATCTCGCCGGCCTCACCAGGACCGGCCGGTTCGCCGGTGTTTAGCGACACCACCCGCAACTCGACGCCGGGCACCGCCCGGCCGACCGAGTCCAGGCGGGCCCCGCTCAGCGGGTTGCAGGTGATGACGGGTAGTTCGGTGGTGCCGTAGGCCGGCACCCAGCCGATGCCGGTGCGCCGGGTCACCGTCTCGGCGATGCTGCGGGTGACTGGCGTGGCACCCCACATGATGTAGCGCAGCGACGACAGGTCGTAGGACTCCAGGTCCGGGTGCGACGCCAGCGCCAACGCGATGGGGGCGACGGCCATTTCGACTGTGATGCGGTCGGTTTCGATGTGCCGCAGCAGCCGGTCGATGTCGAAGCGCGGGTGCAGCCTGACCAGAGCCCCGGTACGCAGCGCGGTGAGGATGTTGAGCAGACCAAGGATGTGTGACGGCGGGGTGGTGACCTGTAGGCGGTCCCGTGCGGTCAATCCCAGTGCGGCACGCCAGTGCCGCACCGCCGCGTCCAGCGACGCGTGGGTGTGCCGGACGGCCTTCGGCAGCCCGGTGGTACCGGAACTGAAGACCAGCGCCGCGTCGCCGTCCGGCCGCACCGCCGTGCTCCCGGCTTCGGCCGGGGTGAGCGGTTCGTCCAGGTGCAGCATGGGTGACAAGCCGTCCAGCACCGGATGGTCCCCAACCGCGTCGGCCGGATCCGTCAGCGCCAGTGCGTGTTCGACCTCGTCGCGTTTCCAGGCCGGGCTGATCAGAACGGCCGCTGCGCCGAGTCGCCAGACTGCGTGCACCGCGGCGATGAACTCCGGCCGGTTGGACGCCATGAGCGCGACTCGCTGCCCGGCCTGGACTCCCCTCTTCCGCAGGGTCGAGCCCAGACTCTCGGTCATCGCACCGAGCTCAGGCAGGCTTAAGTGCCGATCCTCGAACACGAGCGCGGCCGGCTCGGTCACGTCTCGATCCCTCCGGCGGTCTTGAGAAGGTCCTATCGTCAAGTGAGAATACTATTCTCTATAGTGAAGAATACAAGTGCGTGGAAGGTGCGTATGACGGAGGCCGCCGTGGTGACGATTCACCTCGACCGCAGGAAAGTCTCGGTGCCACTGGTGCCCGGTGAGACGTTGCTGGAGACTGCGCGGCGGGCCGGGTTGGACCCGCCGTTCAACTGCGAGGCCGGCAACTGCGGTACCTGCATGGCGCGGCTCACCGAGGGCAGCGCGACCATGCGCGTCAACGATGCGCTCGACGACGACGAGGTGGCCGACGGTTACGTTCTGACGTGCCAGGGCATTCCGGACACCACACCGATCACCGTTCACTACGAGTAGCCAGGAAAGGCCAGCGATCATGGCGAAAGGCATCATCTACGTCGAGACCTATCCGAGTTCGCCGGACCGCGAGCAGGAGTACAACACCTGGTACGACGAGATCCATCTGCCGGAACTGGTGGCCATCGAGGGGATCGTCTCCGCCCGCCGGCTGCGACCGGCCAACGGCGAAGGACCCTATATCGCGCTGTACGAGATCGAAGGCGACGATCTGCAGGCCGTCCTGCAGGGCATGAGCGGAGCCAAGCTGACGATGTCCAGTGCGCTGCAACTGGATCCGCCGCCCATCCCGCGGTTACTCGAGGTGATCACCGAGCACGAAGGCTGACGGCTCACTCCAGCAGTCGTCTGCGCATCGCCTCGGCCACAGCCGCGCCGCGATCCGAGACACCGAGCTTTTCGTAGAGGTTCTGGACGTGGGTACGAACGGTGGTGGGCGCCAGGTGCATCGTCTTCGCCATCTGCGGTACGGAGAGTCCCTCGGCGATCATCCGCACCACCTCCAGTTCCCTCGGGGAGAGTAGCGGCGCATCGCCACGGGCGCGCTGGTGTACCTCTCCCGCCAAACCCCCGACCAACTGGGCGGCGACGTATCTTTCGCCACGCGCACACCGGCACACCGCATCGGCGATCTCGCCGCGCTCGGCCTCCTTGGTCAGGTACCCGCTGGCGCCCGACGCGAGCGCCTTGTAGAGCAGAGCGGTGTCATCGAATGCTGACAGGATGACGAGGCGGGTCGGCAGGCCGTCGCGTTCGACGGCCTGTATCACTTCGAGCCCGTCCAGCCCCGGCATCTTGTAGTCCACCAACGCCACATCGGGGCGGTGTTCCCGGATCGCGGCCAACACTGCCAGACCGTCACTCGCCTCGGCGACGACGCTGATGGTCCCGGTTTCCTTCAGAGCGCGGACGATTCCCTCGCGGTACACCGGGTGATCGTCACCAACCACCACCTTCACCTGGGGCGTGGATCCGGCCATGATGCGCTTCCGCCTTTCCCGAACCCGCAAAACACATAGCCGGCTCACGGCGATTATGGCACCACGGCTCGCGCAACCAAGTCCGCGACCACGTGTTCGAGGCCGCATCCTCCGATCGCATGGTGCGAACATCGTCGGCGAAAGGCTCGATCGGCGGATGGCCGGGCCGTGACTCCCGCTCCTAGCGTCGGAGGGTGTTTCAGACAATCCCCGAGATCGATCCATTCGAGTCGCAGACCGATGGCTATGCGGCAGAACGCGGTTCGCCGGGCAATCGGTGCCGCCAGTTGCTGACCTACGGTTGCGTATACGGAAGTTCGATACAGCTCTGCAGTGTGTCGGCGGTGCTGCCGATCCTGTGCGCAAAGTTCGGCAGCGCCTGGGCCGCCGGCCTGGTCTTCCCCCTGTTCAGCATCGCAATGGTCGCCGGGTTCGCCGCGTCCCCGCTGGTTGTCGGACGGGCGCGCCACCTCAGGCATCTCGTCTTGGTGGGCGGATGCGCATCGATGGGTGCGCTGATCGCCTGCGCCGCCTTTTCGGCAGAGCAGCGGGTGTTCGTCGATGCGGTGTTCCTTATTGTCGCGACGGGTATGGGTGTGGTGCGGGGAATCTGCGACGGCACGTATCGCGAGTTGGTGGCGGCCATGTTGCCGGCGCATCGGCAGGGCGCCCTGATCCTGACCGAGTGCGCGGTGAGCGCCGTGATCATCGTCTTGGCAACGCTTTTGGTGGTACCTGCGTTGTCCGGACCGGGTGATCGCGAACTGACCGTGCTGTCGATCGGCGCGGTGAGCATGTTCGCGGCCTCCGCAGCCGGGATGCTGATCGGCGCGCTCCCTGTCCGTTCCGGCGCCGTCGTGCCGCGATTCGGTGGCGCGATACGCCGAACGTCTGTGATCGTCACGTCGCAGCCGGCGTTTTGGAAGTACGCGATCGCGCAGGCGATCTTCATTCCCATCTCCCTCAGCCCGACGTTCTACGCACTCCACGCGCCGACCGTCGGCGGTCACAGCAACCTGTCCGCCGTTATCGCCAGCAGCGCAGTGGGACTGTTGGTCGGCGCCGTGCTGTGGCGGGTCGTTCACCGCGCTGCGGGGATACGGGGAATGCTCATCGGCAGCACGGGGATGGCGGTGGCCGCCGGCGTCGTCTGCGTAGCGGCCCACCCGCTCGAATTATGTTCGCAGACTTGGGTTCACGGACTCGTCTTCGCGCTTACCGCCGCAAGTAACCAGGCTCTGCTGGCCGCATCCACGGAATGGCTCGGCACCATCGCGAAAGAACGTGATCGCGCCGTTCTCATCGGGTTCACCGCAGCGCTCGCCGCACTGCTCAGGCTGGTGCTCGGCGCGGGAATGTATGCGGCGGCGCAGCAGACGAACGCCTCCTGGCCGGTGATGATGCTGCTGGCGCTCGAGGTCGTCGCCGTCGCCGCGGCACTGCAGGGAACTGGCCGCCGCCGGCCGGCCTCCTCCGATCGTAGGAGGGCGTCCGTCATCTGAACCGAGGATCAACAATCGCCCACCGCGTCACAGCATCGTCCGATACTGCGAAGCGCCGGCGCGACCGACGATCGGTGCATGGATCTCACTCTCACACTGCTTCTTTGGACGATACCCGCCTTCATCCTGTTGTCGATCGTGGAATGGATCGACGACCGGGCCGACGCCGAAAAGGCCACGGAGACCTTTTCGACCCGTGACACCGTCGGCAACTGGATGACCTACCTGATCAACACCGCCGTCAGGATGTTCGGCCACTACTTCCTGCCGTTCTCGACGATCATCGTGGCCAGCGCGCTGACTCCGGTGCACCTTTCGCCGCGCCACTGGTGGGTGTGGGTGGCCTGCCTGGTGGTCACCGACTTCTGCTACTACTGGGCCCACCGCGGCGACCACCGCATCCGGCTGCTCTGGTCGGCACACAGCGTGCACCATTCCAGCACCTACTACAACATCTCGACCAACCTCAGACTCCCCTGGTTTCACCCGGTGGCATACACCATCCGCAGCCTGGCCTGGCTGCCGGCGGCGCTGCTCGGATTCCCGGTGTGGATGATCTTCCTGCTCAACACCGTCGGCCTTCTCTTCCAGATCCCGTTCCATACCGAACGTATCGGAAAGCTCTGGCGGCCTTTCGAGTTCATCTTCAACTCGCCGTCGCACCACCGCGTGCACCACGGCTCCAACCAGGCGTATCTCGACAGGAACTACGGCGGCATGTTCATCATCTGGGACCGGATGTTCGGTACCTACGCCGAAGAAGGCGAGCAGGTCCGCTTCGGTCTGACCCACGAGGTCACCACCCAGAACCCGCTGAAGTTCAACTACTACGAGACCGCGGCGATGGTGCGCGATGTTGCCAAGGCCCGGACGTGGCGGGCCCGCGTGGGGTACGTCTTCGGCCCGCCCGGATGGTCGGACAGCCGGGTTGCCCACGCCGAGACCACCGTCAGTGCTTGAGATCTGGTAGAACGATGGACTTCGGGGCGCTCCCGCCAGAAATCAATTCCGCACGGATGTACACCGGGCCGGGCGCGGGGTCAATGGTGACCGCCGGGGCCGCCTGGGAATGCCTCGCCGACGAGATATCACTGGTGGCGGACTCGCACAGCCGGGTGGTGTCAGGGTTGCTCGCCGGACCGTGGCAGGGAGCGGCGGCGCAGTCGATGGCTGCGACCGCCACCAGCTACGCCGGCTGGCTCAACGCCACCGCCGCGCAGGTCCGTCAGACGGCGGGCCAGGCGCGGGCCGCGGTCTCGGCATACGAGACGGCTTACGCGATGACCGTGCCGCCGGCGGTGATCGCTGCCAACCGTGCGCTGCTGGCCGCGCTGGTGGCCACGAACGTCCTGGGTCAGAATGCCGCGGCAATCTCGGCCGCCGAGATCGAGTACTGCGAGATGTGGGCGCAGGACGCCACGGCCATGTACGGCTATGCCGCGGCGTCGTCGGCGGCGGCCACGCTGACCCCGTTCGCCCCGCCCCCTCGATTCGTTGATCCAGGCGGCCTGGGTGGCCTCGCCGCCGCTGCTGCCCACTCGGCAGCCGCTATAGCCGGGACGCAGACTCGGTCTGATGTTTCGTTCCTGATCCTCTCGGCCATCAGGGAATTGGCCTCACTGGCCACGCCCGGCGCAGTCATACACGCCGAGACGATGGTGCTCAACGAAGTGCGGTCTGGACTGACCTTCGCCAATCCCGCACTGACAACGGTGAACTCGTTGTTCAGCGCGGCGAAGAACTTGGTTCCCGGAGCGGCTGCGGCCAAATCGGCTGCCGCGGTGACGTCGACGGCGAGCAAACTGGCTTCGGCTCCGGCCGGGCTGGAGCGCATGTCGGTGTCGGCTGAACTCGGCGGGGCAACGAGGATCGGAGCCATGTCCGCGCCGCCGAGTTGGGCCGTGGCGACCCCGCCGGCCGGCTCTGTGGTGAACCTGGCCGACGGCGCAGGTGCCGCGGCGGCCGCTGAAGCCGGCGCGACGGCCGGTGTGCCCGCCGGAGCGCCCATGCCGATTGCACCGCGCACCGCCGCGGGAAGTACCGGCGGGCCCCGCCGGTTTCAGCCGGACCGCCCGATGCTGGGCCGCCTGATCTGCGTGCTGTAGCCGCGCGCCACGGCTGTTCCGCCCGGAAATGAGCCCCGGGTTCGCGTCGCCGGCTTGATGTGGCGCGGCAACGAACGAGCCTTGACACATCCTGAATGATGATGTGAGGTCTTGCTTTCGGGGTGGAGGAGCCACGATGACTTCTTGGGCCGCAGGAAGCCCGGCTGCGCCCGGGCACATCGTGTTTGGGCCGGGGCACGGTCGGAATGAGTGACCAGGATCTGGACCGGGTCCGCCGAACCCGCCAACTCAGTGCACTGAAGATCCAGTCTGCGCTGCGCGCGGGACTGGTGGCCCTGATGTTCGTCGCCGTCGAAGTAGGGGTGACACCGCACTGGCGCGAGCAACTCGCGCTGACAATCGGGTACGGCGTTCTGGCAGTGTGCGCGGCGATTGTTGCGTTCTTCGTGCTGGGACCACCCGGGACACCGCAGCGGCTGCAAGCGGTGTACTCGATCGTCGACATCGGCGCGGTGTTCGGGTACAAATTGCTCTCGCCGCCGGGTGCGTACCTACCGCTGATGATCCTGGCCCTGCTGCCGATGATGGTCGTGCTCGATGTGTCGCTGAAGCGTGCCGCCGCGGTACTCGCCGTCGCCGCGGTCGCGTTCAGCATTTCGGTGTACACCGACAACGTGTTGCTACATAAAGTCGGTTGGACCCGGCCGACGCTGGTCGTGCTCATGTTTCTGTTTCTCTGCTGCACCGCGATCTGCGTGGTGTACCTGCAAGTCAGGCATGTGAACGAGATTGCGACGCTGAGCACCTCGCGCGAGCGTCTGCTCGCTCAGACCATGACCGCGTCCGACGAGCAACAGCGCAAGATGTCGGAGTTCCTCCACGACGGGCCGCTGCAGTACCTGCTGGCAGCTCGCCAAGACATTGCCGAACACCTCGGCAAGCATCCGGACGAGCGATTGAGCGATGCCCTGGCGAGCCTGAAGACCGCATCGGATCAGTTGCGGGAAGCCACCTTCGAGCTGCATCCCGCGGTCCTTGAACACTCCGGGTTGGCCGCCGCCATCACACAGCTGACTTCGGTCATGGCCGAGCGCAAAGGCATCGAGGTGACCGCCGACATCGACTACCCGGCATCAAATGAGCGGGATCCCTTACTGTTCGGCGTGGCACGGGAGTTGCTCTCCAACGTCGTGCGTCACTCTCAGGCCACCGAGGTCACCGTGACACTGAACGTCGCCGACCACACCTGCCGGCTCGCCGTGATCGACAACGGCGTCGGCCTGTCGCCGGAACGGGCCGCCGAGCGGCTGGCGCAGGGCCACATCGGCCTGGCCTCCCACCGCACCCGGGTGGAGGCGACCGGCGGCACCATGGAAACGATTGCTACGCAGCGAGGTACCCACATCGAAGTCGTGGTGCCACTGAAGGACGAGTGAGGTCAGGTCAGCCGATATTCATAGTGGGAGGCGGCCGGTATCGAGGTTCATAGTCCGAAACCCGGACCGGGCTGCCGACCAACCGGAAGTCGCCGGCCTGCACAACCACTTCCGGTGTCGCCTCGAGCGCCTCGGGCAAGGTCCGCACGGCCGCAGCCGGCACCCCCAGAGGGCGCAAGCGTCGTTCCCAGCTCGCCGCGGTGTCCGTCGCAAGAGCCGACGTGACCGCCGCCAACACCTCATCGCGCCGCGCAACCCGTTGCGTCATCGTCTCGAATCCGTCGATACCGGCCTCGGCGGCAAAGGATTTCCAGAATCCGTCATGCGTGACGAACAGCGCCAGATATCCGTCCGAAGTCGGAAAGAGTTGAGCGGGAGCGTAATAGGAGTGGGCGCCGAAGGGACGGCGCTGCGGCTCGATGCCGTCGTTGAGGTAGGCGGCCGCGTGGTAGTTCAGCTGCGACAACATCACGTCGCGCAGCGACACGTCCACCTGGCCCCCGCTGCCGGAGACGATCTTGGCCAAAAGACCTAGCGCCGCGCACATTCCGGTGGAGTTGTCTGCCGACGAATAGCCCGGCAGAGTCGGCGGACCGTCGGGATCACCGGTCAGCGCGGCGATGCCGACGCCGGCCTGCACCACGTAGTCGAACGCCGGGTCGTCGCCGCCGTCGAGCCCGAAACCGGTGATGGCGACACACACGATCGTGTCGTTGTGCCGTCGCAGAGCCTCGTAGGTGAGGCCCAGCCGGCGGATGGCCGACGGTTTCAGATTCACCAGCAGCGCATGCGAATTGGCGGCGAGCTCGCCGAGGCGCCGTTGCCCCTCCGGCGAATTCAGATCCAGGCAGATGCTGGACTTGTTGCGATTCAGGCTGGCGAAGTAGCTGTCGGAGACACCCCGGGAGATCTCGCCGCCGACCGGCTCGATCTTGGTGACCTCGGCGCCCAGGTCCGCGAGCAGCATGGTGGCATACGGCCCGGCCAGCATGGTGCCGACTTCCAGGATGCGAATGCCGTCCAGTGGGCCCGTTCCCCCGCTCACCGGAGCTCCGCGGCCAGTTCGGCGATCATCTCCCGCGTCCGGCGTTTCGACGCGATCAGTTCGTCGCGGTTGTCACCGATCGGCAGCAGCCGCACCGAAAGGTCCGTCACGCCGGCATCGGCGAAACGACACATCCGGGCCAGAATCTGTTCCGGGTCTCCGGCCGCACACAGATCGCCGACGTCGCGGGCATCGCCGCGCTCGAGGAGTCGCTGATAGTTGGGCGACACCTCGGCCTCACCCAGGATGCGGTTGGCCCGTTCCTTGGCCGCGTCGACTTCTGAAGGCGCACAGAGACATACCGGGATTCCCGCGACGATCCGCGGCGCCGGGCGCCCGGCATCGGCGGCGGCCTTGGTGATCTTCGGTGCGATGTGATCGCCGATCGCACGTTCGTCGGCCATCCACAACACGGTGCCGTCGGCCAGTTCACCGGCGATCTGCAGCATTACCGGCCCCAGCGCGGCCACCAGCACCGGCATCGCCGGGTCGGCGGAGAGCACTGTCGGATTGTGCACGGCGAACGAATCGTTTTCGACATCAACCGGTCCCGGCCCGGCGATGGCGGCGTTGAGCACCTGCAGGTAGTCGCGGGTGTAGGCGGCAGGCTTCTCATAGGGCAGGCCGAGCATGTCGCGGATGATCCAGTGGTGCGACGGTCCGACGCCCAGCGCCAGCCGGCCGGCCGCCACCGCATGCGTCGAGAGCGCCTGGCGGGCAAGGGCAATCGGATGTTGAGCCTGCAACGGCACCACCGCCGTACCCAGCTCGATGCGTGAACTGTGCGATGCCATCAGCGACACCATGGTGAGGCAGTCGAAATCGTCGGGAACCTGCGGCATCCAGGCGGTATCCAGTCCCGCCGCTTCGGCCCATTCGATATCAGCGACCAGCTTGGCCACCTTGCGGGCCATGTCGCCGCGCTCGGCGCCGATCATCACTCCGACGCGCACGGTTCCTCCTGCGCGGGTTCGGCAGTACCGGTGAGCGCGCGGATGTCGCGCACCAGAACGTCCAGTGCGGTTCCGGTGGGAAAGACCGCGGCCGCCCCGGCGGACAGCAGCTTGGGCACGTCGGCGTGCGGGATCGTGCCGCCGACCACCACCGCGATGTCCGCGGCATCGGCCGCGCGCAGAGCCTCGACGGTGCGTGCGGTGAGGGCCAGGTGGGCTCCCGACAGAATGCTCAATCCCACCACCGCGACGTCTTCTTGCACGGCAATGGACGCGATGTCTTCGATGCGCTGCCGGATGCCGGTGTAGATGACCTCGAAACCCGCGTCGCGCAGGGCGCGGGCGACGATCTTGGCACCCCGGTCATGACCGTCCAGACCGGGCTTCGCGACCAGTATGCGGGCGGCCATCTAGAACACCACCGGCTGCTGGAATTCGCCCCAGACCGTCTTGAGCGCGGAGACCATTTCGCCCACCGTGCAGTAAGCGTTGGCGCAGTCGATCAGCTTGTGCATCAGGTTGTCGGTTCCCTCGGCGCTGCGGGACAGTGCGGCCAGGGCGGATTCGACCGCGGCGCTGTCTCTTTCGGACTTCACCTTGGAGAGCCGTTTGAGCTGGAGATCGCGCCCCTCGGCATCGAGTTCATAGCTGACGACGTCGGGCTCCGGCTCTTGCGACACGAATCGGTTGACCCCGACCACCGGGCGGGCGCCCGACTCGATGTCCTGGTGGATCTTGTAGGCCTCGTCGGCGATCAGGCCTTGCAGGTAACCGTCTTCGATCGCGCTGACCATGCCTCCGTGCTGCTCGAGGTCGGCCATGATCTCGACGATGCGGGCCTCGGTGGCATCGGTCAGGGCCTCGACGAAATAGGAGCCACCGAGCGGGTCGGCGACCTGGGCGACGCCGGTTTCGTAGGCGAGGATCTGCTGGGTGCGCAGCGCCAAAGTGGTGGATTCCTCCGACGGAAGCGCGAACGGCTCGTCCCAGGCGGCGGTGAACATCGACTGGACCCCGCCGAGAACCGCGGCCATCGCCTCGTAGGCGACCCGAACAAGGTTGTTCTGGGCCTGCGGCCCGTACAGCGACGCTCCGCCGCAGACGCAGCCGAACCGGAACATCGACGCCTTGTCCTTGCTGGAGCCGTAGCGCTCCCGCACGATCGTGGCCCAACGCCGCCGTCCCGCACGGTATTTGGCGACCTCCTCGAAGAAGTCGCCGTGCGTGTAGAAGAAGAAGGAGATCTGCGGCGCGAACTCGTCGATGCTCATACGTCCGCGTTCCACCACGGTGTCGCAGTAGGTGACGCCGTCGGCCAGAGTGAAGGCCATCTCCTGTACCGCGGTGGCGCCGGCGTCCCGAAAGTGCGCCCCCGCCACCGAGATGGCGTTGAACCTCGGCACCTCCGCCGCACAGAATTCGATGGTGTCGGCGATCAGCCGCAGCGACGGCTCGGGCGGCCAGATCCAGGTCCCGCGCGAGGCGTACTCCTTGAGGATGTCGTTCTGAATGGTCCCGGTGAGCTTGGCGCGGGGTATCCCTTTCCGCTCTGCCGCGGCGACATAGAAAGCCAGCAGGATGGCCGCCGTGCCGTTGATGGTCATGCTGGTGCTGAGTTTGTCCAGCGGGATGCCGTCGAACAGGATCTCGAAGTCCGCCAGCGTGTCGACCGCGACGCCGACCCGCCCGACTTCCTCACCGAAGTCGGGATCGTCGGAGTCGTAGCCACACTGGGTCGGCAGGTCGAGCGCGACCGACAACCCGGTGCCCCCCTGGTCCAGCAGGTAGCGGTACCGGCGGTTGGATTCCTCGGCCGTGCCGAACCCCGAATACTGCCGGAACGTCCACAACTTGCCGCGGTACCCGGACGCGAAGTTGCCCCGGGTGAAGGGATACTCCCCCGGCGGCGGAGGCTCGGTGCGCCGATCTGCCGGGCCATACACCGGCGCGAGCGGGATGCCCGATGGGGTCTGGGCTGCGTTATCCATCAGTGCATAACGTACTTGCAAAAAAAGAGAATGCCAATACCATAGTCTGAGCTGGCAAAATGCCCCTGTCGCCCGCGCTGATACGCCTGCGCGAATGGTCAGAGACGGGTTTTCGCGGGTCCGGCGCGGTCTGCTGGCGATCGTGTGAACATGAGCACACCGGCCGGGTCCGGAGGGATCAATCCGAGGCTGCCCGACACCGTCGGCCACGTGCATAAACGCCACCGCACTGACCCGGCGAACGCCGGTGGCGGGACCGTCGCGCGAACTGCGGCGGGTCGCAGCGTGATTTAGGCTCAGCACGCGCCTGAAGAAGACGGGCCCGGACGGCGGAACAAACGACCAAGCCGGAACAAACTCCGCCCGCGACAGGTTCGTAATCGGCGGTACCGCCCCTTCTCCCGACGAACAAGCCCGACGAAAAGAGCCGACCTTGAGCTGCAGCAGATTGCCCGCCCCCTCGTCACCCCGGGTGGCGCCGTGGCTCGCCGCGATCGTCATGTCCGTGGCGGCCCTGGCCGGATCACTGGGAGCCGCGCCGCGAGCGTCGGCCGATCCCGGTTGTCCCGACGTCGACGTGGTGTTCGCGCGCGGAACATTCGAGGCGCCCGGCGTCGGTGCCACGGGTCAGGCGTTCGTCGACGCCCTCAACGCGCGCCTGGCCGGCAAGACGGTGGGCGTCGACCCGGTCAACTACCCGGCGTCACTCGACTTCGGCCGAGCGGTCGACGGTGTCGCCGATGCCAGCAGCAAGGTCGAGGCCACCGCGGCCAACTGCCCGAACACCAAGATCGTCCTGGGTGGCTATTCCCAGGGAGCGGCCGTCGCGGCCTACACCACCACCGATTCCGTTCCCGACGGCGTTGCCCTTCCCGACGGGATCGGGCCCATGCCGCCCGGCGTGGCCTCCAAGGTCGCCGCCGTGGTGCTCTTCGCTCCCCCCTCGGACGGGTTCCTGCACCTGGTCGACCGCAGCGCGCCGCCCATCAACATCGGCCCTCTGTACGCCGCCAAGACCCTGCAACTGTGCGCCGACGGGGATCCGGTGTGCGCGCCCGGCGGGCGCGACCGCGCCGCTCACAGCTCCTACCGGGACAACGGGATGGCCAATCAGGCCGCGGACTTCGCCCGCAGCAAGCTGTCCCGGTAAAACCGGCAAAACCTAAACGCGGCAGAGGATCTCACCATTGGGGATCCCCAGCCAACCGTCGGGTGTCGCGGCCCACGCTCGCCAGGCCGCCGAAATCGCCTCCAGCTCATCGGTATCCGCCATGCCCGTGTTCAGCAGCTGGCGCGCCAGATCCGATTGCAGTATTCGATCCGCCCACATTCCGCCCCACCACTCCCGTGTCTCCGGCGTCGCGAAGCACCACATGCCGGCGGTCGGAGTGATGTCGACGAAGCCTGCCTGCTGCGCCCAGGACAACAGGCGTCGGCCCGCGTCTGGTTCGCCGCCGTTCGCACGCGCCGCCGTCTGGTACAACTCGAGCCAGCGGTCCAGCAGCGGAATGCGCGGAAACCAGACGAACCCGGCGTAGTCGGCATCGCGAATTGCCACCACACCGCCCGGCACGCAGACCCGTCGCATCTCGCGCAGCGCCTGCACCGGATCGGCCACGTGCTGCAGCACTTGGTGCGCGTGGACGACGTCGAAGGTGTCGTCGGGAAAGTCGAGCGCGTGCACGTCGGAGGTGACGAATGAGACGTTCGATACGTCGCGTCGCCGCGCCTCCTCACGCGCCAGGTCCAGCGCGTCGTCGGTGAGTTCGACGGCCGTCACCGATCCACCGGGCGCCACCCGGGTGGCCAGGTCCACGGTGATCGTTCCTGGGCCGCAACCGATATCGAGCAGTGACAGCCCCGGTCGCAGATGCGGCAGCAGGTAGCCCGCAGAATCCTTTGCGGTCCGCCGCCGATGGCTCCGCAGCACCGACTCGTGATGCCCATGGGTGTAGACGGCTTGGTGATGCTCGCTCATAGCGGCTCAGCTTAGCGTGCGAATTCATATATCGAGACATATGTCTCAAAATATGAGACGCCTAGTCGAGTGGCACATTCAAGATCGGGCGTTGCACACCGGCGCCGGGACCGTCGAAATGCCACCACTCGCCGGAATAGACGTTCAGCCCCCCGTAGTTCATCGCGTCGCGCAATCGCTTTCGGTTGGCCTGCGCTTCGACGCTGACATCCTGGGTGGCGAAAGCGGTTGCCCGCGCGGTGAAGTCGTCGAAGTCGGTGCCCATGTCGGCCAGGCAGATCCCGCTGACCAGCTGTTTCGCCGGGCATTGCGGTTGCCCGCCGGCGTAGGTGACATCAACCGAGCGCCCGGCCTCGTGACTGGTCGCGTACGGACCGGGCCGTGCCACCCAGGCCGGGTTCGGAACGACCTGGAACATCTTGACCTGGACGTCATGCGGCCGGTAGCAGTCCCAGAACACCAGCACGTGACCCTGCGCACGCAGCGCATTGGCCGCGGCCGCCAACCCGGGCGCCATGGACTGGTGCACCAGGCATCGCGCGTCGGCGGGATACAACTGCGTCTTGGTGAAGTTGTTCGTCGTCGCGTATCGCAGGTCGATGAGCGCGTCCGGGACCACGGCCCGGACGTCGACGAACTCGGCGGCATGCGCCTCCTGGCTCAGCGGCGGCACGCCGGGACCGGACGGGGCCGTGGTATTGACCGGCCGCACGGGCATGGACGCAGTGCGCTCGGCCTGGCAGGCACTCGACGGCGCGACGAGCGCGGCCGCGGCCATCACCACGAGCAGAGGCTTCCGGCAACGCATCACGCCATTCTCCCGGTCCGTCGCGGGGCACCGGGCAGCGCCACGCCCGCCGCCGAACCCCGCGCACCAGTTTCCTCTTGCGTTGAGATTAATTTCAACGTAGCGTGAAACTATGACGAAGGCGCTGAACGGGCCCCAGACCACCGGCCGCGAATACCGCAACCTCAGCGAGCCGCGGCACCGCCGCCGCAGCGAGAACAACGTGCCGGCCACCATGCGGGACGGCGTCACGCTGCTCGCCGACGTCCACCGGCCCGACGCGCAGGGCCGGTTCCCCGCACTGCTCGCGGCGTCGCCGTACCCGCGCCAGATGCAGGACTTCGGCGCCCCGGCGGGGTTCATCGAAGCCGGCGTCACCGACTTCTGGGTGCCGCGCGGTTATGCGCACGTGATCGCCAATCTGCGCGGCACCTGCGGCTCCGGCGGAACTTTCGGCTTCCTCGACGCGCAGGAGCGCCGGGACATGTACGACCTCGTCGAGTGGGTCGCCGCCCAGCCGTGGTGCGACGGAAACGTCGGCATGATCGGCATCAGCTACTTCGCGATGTCTCAGCTCGAAGCCGCCGTCGAGCGACCACCGCACCTCAAGGCGATCTTCCCGGTCGCCGTGACGGCGGACCTCTACGAAGCCGCCAGCCACCACGGCCTGTTCAGCTCGTCCTTCGTCACCCCGTTTCTGGCGATGACCGGCCTGACCGCCGAACGCAGCGACAAGCTGTGGCGCAGTCTGCCCGTGAGCCTGGTCCGCCGGGTGCTGCACACGCCGCGGCTACACAAGAAGTTCGCCACCATGAACGGCGAGTCCGCGGTCACCATGTTGCGCCAGCTGATCAAGCTGCCGCACAACCCTCACCCATGGGATGAGCTGTGGCTCGACGCGGCGGTCAACCACCCCACTCACGACGAGTGGTGGGATGAGCGAAACCTGTTGCCGTTGCTCAAGGAGATCGACATCCCGGTGTATCTGGGGTGCGACTGGGAAAACGTGCCGCTGCACCTGCCGTCCACGTTCGCCGCGTGGAAAGGGTTGTCGGACAACGCCTGCGTGCGGATGGGCATGCTGGACAAATTCGGTTTGACCTGGCCGTGGGAAAGCATGCACAGCGAAGCGCTGGCCTGGTACGACCATTGGCTGAAGGGCCGCGACACCGGCATCGTCGAAGGTCCGCCCGTCCGCTACTTCCTGCCCGAGGCCGGCGAGTGGCGGACCGCCGAGTCCTGGCCGCCGCCGGAAGCCACGCACCGTGAGTTCGCGCTGCGCGCCGACGGGACCCTCGGTGAGGACGAAGGCGAGCCGGGCTCGCGTGACTACCTGGTCTTGGGTTCCGGGCTGGGTCGCGCCAAGCCCAGCGCGATCGACCCACCCGCACTGCTGGCCTGGACCAGCGCCCCACTCACCGACGACGTGGATATGGTCGGGGACATCGAACTGCGCCTGGTCGCTTCCGCAACGGCCATGGACACCGCCTGGATGGTGACGCTGCAGGACGTCGCGCCCGACGGTGAGGTCACCGACGTGACGGCGGGGTGGCTGCGCGCCAGTCTGCGAGAGGTCGACGAGGCGGCCAGCCGTCCCGGCGCTCCGGTGCTGCCGTGCCGAAACCCGCAGGCGGTGCCGATCGGCCAGGACGTGGACTATCGAATCCCGTTGGTTCCCAACGCTCGACGGTTCCAGTCAGGCCACCGCATCCGGCTGGTGCTCACCAGCGACGACCAGGACCCGTCGATCCCGGCGATCATGGGCTTCCGTCACGCCAGCGTCGGCACCAGCAGCCGCAACACCGTCCGCTCATCGTCGCGGCTGCTGGTGCCGGTGTTGAACTAGTCGATGCGCTCGGTGGCCGTCTGCAGGATGGTCCGCGCGATCTGGTCGGCCGGTTCGAGTCCCAACACCCCCACCGACATCAACACCGCTGACTTCTCCCGGTAGATGTGGCTCCACGCGCGGGCATTGATCCGCACGGTCCCCGAATCCGGCCGGTCGATGGTGAAGTCGTAGCGCGGGTCACCCAGTGCGGCACACGCCTGCAGCGAGTTATCGAGCTGGTGCAGAACTCCGCGGGCGGTGCTCGAGTCGGGATAGACGGCGACGGCCTGACTGACGGTCTGGATCATGGCGGGCCCGCCGGGCTTCAGGTCGTCGGTGATGCCGTGATAGCCCGCGCTGCGGAACTCCGACCAACCGGTACCGAATGTGACGTCGCTGATTCCCGCGGCCCGGCACGGCCCCGGCGCATTGATGTCGCCTGCCGGCGGCTGCCGTAGATCCGCGTGCGAATGTGCGGTGAGTTCCTCGTAGTTGGCGATGCGGCGGACTTCCTCGATGCTGACGATCAGCGCATCGGCCCGAGAGACAGCCGGGGTGTCGGGGTGAGCCGATGTGCCGCCATGCGAACACGCTGCGACCACCAAGAGCGCGCAGCCGGAAAGCAGGCCTCGTAGTGGCCTCATCATCGATGACGTCATCACAAGCCGTTCTCTGCGGACTGCAATCCGCGGTCGGCGACGCATTGACTGCGACGATTCCCCGGGCGAGCGCACCCGCCCCTGTCCCCTGCTGTTCGTTGCCGCTGTCCATCCTACGTCGGGGCTCCTACGTTGGGGTTAGAGTCGCCGCGTGCCCAAGATCAGCGCTTCGTCCGTGGAGGAGCACCGCGAGCAGGTACAGCGACGCGTCTTCGAAGCGTTCGCCAGCCTGATGGCACAGCACAGCTTCGACGCCATCACCATGGCCAAGCTCGCCGCAGCGGCCGACATCGGCCGCACCGCCATCTATCACCACTTCGCCGATAAAGACGCAGTGGTGGTCGCTTTCGCTTCGCACGAGACCAGCCGCTACATCGAGGGCCTGCGAGCTGAACTGTCAGGAGTCGACGACCCGGTGACGCGCCTGGCCATCTACATAAGGCATCAGCTCAATGCCGGCGAGCAGTTCCATATGGGACTGGGGCCGCGGCTCTACGGAGCTCTGTCGCACGACGCCATGCACGCCATCCGGGAGCACGTCCTTGCTATCGAGGATGTGCTGCGTGAAATTCTGGCCGACGGCGTGGCCGGCGGCCAGTTCGTCATCGAGGATCAGGACGCCACCATCTCACTGATCCATGCCTGCCTGGGTCCGCGAGACCTCCCGACTGCGACGATCGAGCAATTTGTGCTGCGGGCACTCGGTAGGACACCTTAGGACGAGCGAGGACGGGAGACCTGTGGTAAGTTTCTGACAGGTTGTCAAAATCTTTGACCGTGATGTACCGGGATGTGGAGCCGAGATGCGACGGAAAACCGCCGAGGCCGTCCGCGCCTTCTCCGTTGCGATGAAGGAAGGGTCGACGGCCGAGCACGAGGCCGCAGAGAACTCTCCGTTTGTGTCCGAACTGCTGTCCGGCCGGGTCAACCGCCGCGGCTACGCCGATTACCTGTTGCGGCTGCGGGTGATCTACGAGGCGCTGGAGACCGCGGTGCGGGCTCGCCGCGACGATCCGTTGGTCGCCGCCGTCTACGACCCGTCTCTGGAGCGACTGACGGCCATCGATGCCGACCTGGACTACTGGGCACCCGGCGCCGCGCGCCAGGTCGAATCCCCCGCGGCGCGTATGTATCGGGACCGGCTCGCCGGAGCTTCGTGGGGCGGCGCGCTGGTGGCGCATCACTACACCCGCTACCTCGGCGATCTTTCCGGCGGACAGGCGATCGGCAAGATTCTGGACCGCACGTTCGAACTCGACGGAGCAGGCTTGGCGTTCTTCGACTTCCCGGTGCGGCCGAAGCCCTACAAGGACGCCTACCGGGCAAGGCTCGACGATCTCGGCCTCGGGGACGACGCCATCGATCGCGCGGTGGACGAGGTCCGTGTGGCCTTCAGCCTCAATCAGGCGGTGTTCGCCGAGCTCGCGGAGAACCTGCCCGCCTATCGGGACTGAGACCGGCTGCTCAATTACGCTCTTGTACAGCCATTTTCGCCGCCGCCCGGTGGACCGGCGGGTAACCGACCAGGATGGCCGCCGGTCGTCCTGACGGCGGCGTCTGGGCAGCGCACCGGCGACACCGGCCCTAGCATCGGGCCACTCTGCGACCAATCGATAATTACTAGCGATATAGCAACATCGCCATGAAAAGCGGGTGACGGCGAGGCGTTTGGACTTACCTCACCGGGGTAATACGGTGGCAGCGTTCAACACACGTCTAGAGAGAGGGCCACGGCTGGTGAGCACCAACGTATGCCCCGCGTGCGGATACCCCACGCTGAGCCCCGCATTGTGCGCGTTCTGCCAGCCGGGTGACGTTGCCGCGAATTCTCGCTCACTGCCATCGGTGTTCTCGGGCTACCGCTACACCACGCCTGCCACTACTGACGCTTGGTCTGGTCCCCTGGCCAGTTGACCTTTGCGTCCCGGGTCGATCAAGCCAAACCGATGCTGCCCTGGCGGCGGCTTCCGCCGGCGATTTCTCCGGGGCCGTAGCAACCGGATGGCTCTCATTCATACGTACGACCATTCATACGTTCGACCCCGACCCGGGCCCCTGTCGAGGAACGAAGCCCATCGACAGGGGCCGGGTTTTGCGGCGAGGATCAGCGCAGCGTCCCGGTCCGGGTGCGGCGACCGGTGACCGCTTCGTAAACCGCGATGAAGATGACAGCCAGACCCACGCCGATAAAGAACGGAATCCAGGCGATTCCGCCATTGGCATTGGAGTATCCGAAATGGCTTGCGATAGCCGATCCGAGTAATCCGCCCGCGGCGCCGAGCAGAACCGTCACGATCATGCCGACATTTTGTTTACCCGGCATGACCACTCGTGCCACCACACCGATGATTGCGCCGACAACAAGAGCCAAGACAATTGTTCCGACCATTTCAGTCTCCTGACCTAAGGGCGCCCCGAGCGGGCGCCGCTGTGATGCGGGTTCCCGGATTCTGCGGGCTTATAACCACCCTTTTGGGTGTATCCGCCGATTGCGTTTGATGCATGCCACAGCCGGGTTTACCGGCCCCGACACCGGGGTAGACCGCGACTTGTCCGTCTACACCCGTTCGAGGAGTTCCCGCACATGACCACCAGCATCTGCCCCGCGTGCGGCTACCCCACCCTGCACCACGCCCTGTGCGCGTTCTGCTGTCCGAGCGACGCCCATACCGGCAACCAGGCAATTGGGCGGATGACCTTCACGAGGATGCCCGAGTACGAACAATCTTGGATCACCGTGCGAGACTCCGACTCGTATTCGACTGCGCGTATCGGCGCCTGGCCGGGGCCCATGGCAAGCTGAGCCATCGCACACACATTGCGACCAATAGCCGCGATTAAAAGCGGTCAATTACCCTCGTCTTGCCGGATTAGAATCCCGCATACGAAGCGGATATCGGTAAACCGAACAGCCCGGTATCTCTTCGTGTTGCTTTGTGCCAGCTGAGAATTGGCTGGATGTAGCTTAGGTAACCGCCGATCCACCGGCTTGAGACGCCCCACACGTGGCAGTGTGCTTGTGGTGGGGGAGACGACCGAGTGACGCACGTGCAGACACACCCGCAGATCCTGGCGTCCGCGGCCGCGGACGTGGCGTCCATACGCACGGCGATCAGCGATGCCGCCGAGGCGGCGGCGCGGGCGACAACGGACATGGCGGCTATGGCGGCCGACGAAGTATCAGAAGCGATCACCGGGCTGTTCAACGGCTTCGCCAGGCAGGGTCAGGCGGCCATGGCGCAGGCCGCAGTTTTTCATGACCATTTCGCCCAGCTGCTGGGCGCGGCCGGAGATTCCTACGTCAGTGCGGAGGCCGCCAACCTGAGTGCGCTCGCCGCGCCGCTGACCGGAAGCCCGACAGCGCTGACCCACGCCCTTGCCGCCGGCCCGTACGTCACCTGGGTGATGGACGGCAGCGGAACACCCATCCCATCGCCGGAATTCGTCGCCAACGTCGTCAGCAGGTACGTCGCGCCCAACTTCCCCGCCGGGCTCGTGCGAGCGCTCTACCTTCCGGCGGGCGAGTATCCCGACAGCGGTATCAAGGATCTGACCTCGGATGTGTCGATAGCCCGCGGCGTCGACATACTCACCACCACCATCCGCGAGCAACTCGCCGCTGGCATGGCCGTGAATGTGGTCGGCTACTCGCAGAGCGCCAACATCGCCGCGTTGGCGATGCAGCAGCTGAACCCTACCGGGTCGCCTAGCTCACTACCGATAAACTTTGTGCTGCTGGGAAATTCGATGAATCCCAACGGAGGTTGGGACGCCCGCTTCCCCGGAATCAATTTTCCGAGTCTGGGCTTCACGGCCCTGGGCGCAGCGCCGAGCAATTCTTTCCCCACCACGGCGTACACGATCGAATACGACGGCTGGGCCGACTTTCCGCGATACCCGATCAATCCCCTGTCAACCCTGAACGCGCTGTTCGGCATGGTGACCGTGCACGGTGGATACGACAGCCTCACGGCCGCGCAACTCGCCTCCGCCGTGGTCCTGCCGACGCAGGGGCCGACCACAACCACCTACTACATGATCCCGACCCAGAACCTGCCGCTGCTGGAGCCCCTGCGCTACCTGCCGATTGGCGGGGATCCCATTGCCGATGTCCTGCAACCGATTCTGCGGCCCCTCGTCAACTGGGGGTACGGCGACCCGAACTACGGCTGGTCCACCGGACCCGCCGATGTGCCCACACCATTCGGGTTCCTGCCCCCACCCGAGACCACCGTCGCCCTCGGACCGGCCCTGGTCAACGGATTTCAGGAGGCGGTAACCGCCGGAGCCGCGCACCTGTCCACACCGCCCACTTTGCCTGCGCTGCCGTCCTTTCCGGATGCCCTTTCGTCGTTCTCCGAAGGGCCCGGCACGCTGGCGGTGCCCAGCGTCACCGACCTGCTGCGCGAAATACAATCCGCGAACAGCCAATTCGTCGGGTCGTCGACGACGGCGCTATCGACCGCGTACTCGACGCTGCTGCCGACCGCGGATATCGCCACTGCCGCGCTGATCTCGTTGCCGTCCTACGACTACAACCTGTTCTTGGACGGGCTGATTCAGATGGTCAACGGCCAGCCCGTCGAAGGACTAATGAACGCGATCGGTAACCCGATCGCCGCGAACATGGGGTTGCTCCCGTTCCTGGCGGGGTTGGGACTGGCAAGCTACGCGCTGGCGGGGGATTCGATCCTGACCGGCACTCCCTTCCCCAGTCCCTGATCAAAGGTCAAGCCGCCGAACGATTGCCGCGCCTGCGCGACGAGGTGACCTCCGGGCGCCGGGGCAGCGGACGCAGCCGATGGTCGGACGTGAATATCTGGCGCAGCAGTCCCAGCGCGATGACGACGGTGGTGGTCGCGGTCGAGCCGAGGACGAGAAACATGACCACCGCCTGCACCAGGACGGCCTGCAGCGGCGGCACACCGGCAAGGATGAGACCGGTCATCGCACCGGGCAGGAAGACCAGCCCGGTGGCTTTGGTCGACTCGATCTGCGGGGTGAGCGCGGAGCGCAGGGCGACGCGGACGTAGGGAGTGGCGGCCTGGCGTGACGGTTGGCCGAGTGCGAGCCGAGTTTCCACCTCGTCGCGTTTGTCGCGCAACTCGTCGACCAGACGCCGGGCCACCAGCACCACGGCGGTCATCGAGTTGCCGATCATCATGCCGACGATCGGTACCAGGGTGCGGCTCTGCAACGGAAAGACCCGCAGTCCGAACACCACTCCCAGCGTGACCACCGCGGCGGCGGCGAACGCGACGATGGCAAGCCTGCCGAGCCGGGGCACCTCAGGGACGCGGCGGCGGGCGACGTCGCCGGCGTAGAAAACCATGCCCGCGGTCCAGGCCCACGACCACAACAGCGAGCGGCCCGGCTGCAACAGCCAGGCCAGCACCACCCCGACGATCAGCAGCTGGACCAGGGCACGAGTCGCGGCCCAGAGCACCTGCCGCTCCAGGCCCAGCCGTTGCCACAGCGAGATCCCGGCAGCGAAGGCAACCAGCGCCAGTGACATGACCAACCCGACCCAGGAAACCTGGCCGTTCATTGCGACACCTGCCCCGGGCCGGCGGCGACCGAGGTGATGCCGAGGCAGCGTCCGCGCTCGATGCGCAGCACCCGGTCGGCGATTCGTCCCACTTGTTCGGCGTTGTGGCTGACCCACAGCGCGGTCAACCCCGCGTCCGCCAACTCCCGCACCGCCTGCTCGATTACCCGGGCGGCCTCGGCGTCCTCCGACGACGTGGGCTCATCCAGCAGCAACACCTCGGGCCGGGCAATCAGGGTGCGGGCCAGGCACATTCGCTGCGCCTCACCTCCGGAGAGCGCAGTCGCGTCGCGGTCCAGCCATGACCCCGTCAGCGCTACCCGGGCCAGGACCTCTTCCATCTGCGCCTCCGTTGCTTCCGGGTCGGCGACGTGCAGGTTGTCGGCCACCGTGCCGGGAAACGGGGTCGGGCGTTGAAAACACATCCCGACCTCGCGGCGCAGCCGCAACGGATCCAGATCGGCGATGTCCGCTCCCCGGAACAGCACCCGGCCACCGGTGGGCACCTCCAGGCGATTGCACAGCCGCAGCATCGTCGACTTGCCCGACCCTGAGGGCCCGAACACTGCGGTCACTCCCCCTTCGGGCACGGCCGCGTCGAACCCGTCGAGGGCACGCACTCCGTCGCGCTCAACCTCGACGCCCTCGAAGACGAACAGGGCACGCTCGGGTCTCACTTACGCCAGCTCCGTTCAGTTGATGTTCAGCAGCGACATAAGGCCGTAGTCCATGTGGATCTGCTGGTGGCAGTGCAGCAGCGACAGGCCGGGTTGGTCGGCGACGAAGTCGACCTCCATGGTCTGGTAACCGCCGAGCATGGCGACGTCCTTGCGCACGCCACCGGTGGGTGTCCCGGCGAAGCGGGTGATCTCGAAGGTGTGCCTATGCAGATGCATGGGGTGCAGGTCGTCGGTGGCGTTGCGGAAGCGCAGACGGTACCGCTGGTTCAGTTTCAGATCGAGCATCGGTCCGTCCATGGAGAACGGCGTGCCGTTGAATGTCCAGACGTTGAAGCCGTTGTCGGCGGCGTTGCGCTTCTCGATCAGCAGATCGATCGTGTGGTCCGGCGGGACGCCCGGCGCCGAGCCTGGTTTGGCGAACAGGCGGTAGTCCCAAGTGAACGCGGGAGGTGGCAGCCACCGCGGCTCCCCGCTCTGCCCGGCGTATTCCACGATGATGCCCATTCCGTGACCTCGGTCGTCGTCGGACAGATCACCGAGCACCCACACTCCGGGATTGGTCATCGTGACGAGCGCCGAGATCCGTTCGGCGGCACCGAGCCACAGCACCGGCACCATTGTGGGGTTGGGCACCGGGTTGCCATCCAGGGCGATGACCTCGAATGCATGCCCGGGCAGGGCCAGGCTGCGGGTCTCGGTGGCGCTGCCGTTGAGCACATGCAACAGCACTCGCTGACCGTTCTGCACCCGGATCGGGTCGCCGTGGCCGAGCATGCGTCCATTGACGGCGAACGCGCCGTAGCTGACCTCGTAGCCGTGCGGATCGCCCCGGTTCAGCGACGCGTCCATGGCGGATTCGCCTTTCTGCCTGAGGTCGGGGTCCTCCTCGCCGGCCAGGAAGTCGCTGGCCATGTCTCCCCCGCGGCTGAAGACCGGCTCAAATTCCTTGAGCGTCAAGAAGATCTCCTGGTCGTAGCGGCCTGGATTCTGTTTGGGTTCGATGTAGACCGGACCCACCAGCCCGCTGTACTGACCTCCGGAGAGATCGGCGCGCGGCACCACGTGGGTGTGATAGAAGCGGAAGCCCGCCGGGCCGGGGACGAAGGAGATGCGCCGCATGCCGTGTGCGGGAATGTAAGGGGTGCCCTCCTCGGCGGCGCCGTCGACATCGACACCCACGTGCTGGCCGTGCCAGTGCAGCTGCTCGGGCGTGCCGGTGTCGTTGTAGATGTCCACCCAGGTTCGCTGGCCCTCTTTCAGCCGCAGCAGCGGGCCGGGGAACTGGCCGTTGTAGAGCAGGGTCGACACGATCTGGTCGGGGGCCAACTCAACGGTGCCGGTGCCGATGCGCAGGGTGTGATCGGCCTTGCCGCCGGGTGGAGACGAAGGGGCGGGCCGCGAACAGCCCGTCGTCGCCGTGATCGTCGCCACGGCCGCGGCGCCGCTCCATTTCAGGAAGTCACGCCGACTGCCGCTGCTCATCTCGGCCCGGCGGGGGTGAACAGTTCGACCGGATTGCCGGCCGGGTCGTCGAGCACGATCTGGCGCCCCCCGGGCCCGGCAATGACGTCGCTGCGGAACCTGACCCCCGCAGCGCGCAGCCGCGCCGCCTCTGCATCCACGTCAGGAACGATCAAGTGGATGCGGTTCCAGCCGCCGGGACCGGGTGTCGTGCCGTCCGACATCGGACGGCCCGCCGAACTCGCGGGTCCTGCCAACAACAGTCGCAGGTTGCCGCGGGTGACGTCGGCGAATGCCGGCAGGTGTGCGCTGCGCAGGTTGAAGCCGAGGTGGCCGGTGTAGAAGTCAACGGCGGCCGCTACGTCGTCGACGAGATAGCGGACGCTGACCAGACCTTCATCGAGACTCACGAGCAATCACCTTCTCTGCATGTGTGACAGGGCTTGGGCGAGATAGCCGACCCGCGAGTGCAGATCTGCGGCCACCGCGCGGAACGCGGGATAGCTGGCCCGTCCGGCACCCGCGGCTGCCGGGTCCGCAATGCTCCAGTGAATGGCCTGCCCACCGCCGGGAAACTCCGGGCATATCTCGCGGACCTTGTCGCACACCGTGACGACGCAGTCGAATCGCCGCCTGCGCATCTCGTCGAGGTGCTTGCTGCGCAGTCCGGCCGCGTCGATCCCGTACTCGCCAAGCACCCGCGCGGTGTTGGGGTGTACCGGCTTCGGGCTGCTGCCGGCGCTGGCCACTCGCACGCGCCGCCCGGCGGCCTTCCGCAGCAAGGCCTCGGCGATCTGTGAGCGGCTGCTGTTGCCGGAGCACAGGAACAGCACCCGTACCGGCGCGGACCTACGGATGTCAGCCGCCGGAGGCTCGGAAGCCAAACCCGGATGCAGCGCGGCACCCGTCGCGGCGAGCAGCTGGGCACACTGAACCAGCTCGATGCGGTAATAGCTGTCGCGACCGTCGGCCGAGCTGCGCCGCATCGACACCAGCCCACCGGCGCGCAGCCGGCCCAGGTGATACGACACCGCGTTCTGGGGCTGTCCGACCAACTCGGTCAACTCGCCCACCCGCCGGTCGCTGCGCGCCAGCTCTGACAGCAGCCGCCACCGCAGTGGCTCGCCGGCCAGCCGCAAGAACGCGGGCGGCGAGGCGCCGGCCGCTGCGATGCTGTTCTGCACCAGACCCAAATTACATCAATCAGGATTGATACGTATTCTGCCGGCATGCCAAGACTCAATTTGGCCAACGGAAGTTCGCGCGCGCCAACTCATTCGGCGCCGGCCGGTTTCACAAGGCTGGGATTCCCGCAGCACCGCTCTTCGCCGACCTGAATGGTGTGTTCGAAATAGGTTGCGGTGCTTTGATTTTAGTGGGCCTGCTGACGCGCCTGGCGGCGGTGCCGATGATCGTCGACATGCTGGGCGCGCTGCTGATCACCAAACTGCCGAGTTCGTGGGGCGACACTGTTTCAGGGCGAGCACGGCTGGGGCGACTTCCTCCACGAAACCCGGCTGGATTTGGCGCAGCTGTGCGGCAGCCTGTTCTTGCTCCTCGCGGGGCGGGCGCCTGGTCCCTGGACGCCTACCTGAGGCGCAACGCCCATACGGCGGCGCAGTGAAGAAGTGGCCAGGGGCGGGATCGAACCGCCGACCTTCCGCTTTTCAGGCGGACGGATTAGCCGCTGACCTGCGGTTTATCTGATTCTGTTCGTCGTATGCGCCGCATTGAGCTGCGCTGACGCATTCAGCCTGTCCGGCGAACGGACATAAACCGGACACGGTGCTTGCACTCCCTATCAGGAGCTTCCGTGCTGCCGCCTGAGTTGTGCGCGGTTGCGCGGGCTCCGGGGAGCAGGCATCCCGATGCCCAGCATCGCATCGTCAGCCGTCGTACCGACACCCTCCACGCGGGACTCGACATCGGCATCACAACATCCGCCTTCGCGGCACGGTTCTGCCGGTGCCTCGGTTGACGGTAGGTCGCGAGCGCCCGAGGCCGCCGAGGCCGCAGGGCGCGAGAGCGACAGTGGTCGGCCGGACGTTGACCGCGGCACCGGATTCAACCCGGCCCGGGCCGGCGGGCTTGTTATATGTGCCGAAAATGTCCGCGACCCAATCGTCGACGGGGTCGCGACTGGCGATCTGCGGGCGATCGACGCTCTGGGGCTGCGGTTCCCAAGTCCCGAGATGGTCACCGCAGCTGCTGCACTGTTCGAGCCGGCAGCACCGTGGGCTTCCGGTCCTGACCGTCGAGGCACCGAACCTGAATCGGGGCGTTTTCACATCACCGTCGGACCCGGCGTCGTGCGCCTCGGGTGGACCAATCCCGTCCGCGCAGAGAAAGCCGCCGAGCGGGCCGTCGGTCATCACCAACGTGACGTCGAGTATGCCAAGCTGCAAATCAGAGACGACCTTGCCCGCACGGGCGGGAACGATGATCAGGCCGTCGTGTCTTCGACACGACGGAGTCCTACGGCACGCGACCAGGGGACTGCTGGAGGTGTTATCACCGAGTGGTCCCGCAAATCACGCTCGGCAATGTGCCGCACCTTCGCTGAACTCGATTACAGCCCCCTTGTGGAGTCCGGCCGGGTCCCAGCCATGGTCACTCTCACCTATCCCGGCGACTGGGAGGATGTTGCCCCCGACGGGGCCAGCGTGAAGCGCCACATGGTGGTGTGGCGCAAGCGCTTTCAACGTGAATACGGTGAGCCTGCTCGCTATATCTGGAAACTAGAGTTTCAGCGACGCGGCGCCCCGCACGTTCATCTCTGGATGGCTCCACCGGTATCACCGGGCCGCTCGGGCCGAGCATTCGCTCAATGGCTATCCGAGACTTGGGCACAGATCGTCGACCACCCTGACCCGGTGCAGAAAGCTCGTCACCGGCTCGCCGGAACCGCCATCGACGTGCGGAACGGGCTGAAGGCCTGCGACCCCAAGCGGTTGGCCATCTACTTCACCAAGCACTCATCGCCGAACCTGCACGGCGACAAGGAGTATCAGCACATCGTTCCGGACCTTTGGCGGCGGCCCGGTCACGGCCCCGGCCGCTTCTGGGGTGCGTGCGGACTCAAGAAGGCCGTTGCCGTGGTAGAGATCGCTCAGGACGCGTACCTCACGGCTCGCCGTATCGTCCGGCGCTGGTCGCGCAACCAAGCGGTGTACGGCGATTCTGGCAGCCGCTTCCCCACTTCGGTTGTGCCGCGTACGGCTACGCGCCTCGTCGCCCGGATCGATCGTGACACCGGCGTTGTGGCGTGTCGGAGGGTTCGGCGACGGCGAACACTCTGCAATCAAGGCGGCCTTGCCGGCGGCTACGCGCTGGTCAACGACGGACCATCGTTCGCCTCCCAGCTCGCGACCGCCCTACTCGGTAGGGCCACGACGGCTCACCCGTCGCCTCAGCGCGGGATCTGCGTGTGATTGCGCATGACCTCGGCGGCTGCTTGCGCTGCTCCATTGGCCTCATGAAAAGCACGCTTGGCGCCATCGAACGCCTCCAATACCTCAAGCCAATGATCGTGGTCGATCATTGACCGGTCCAGCTTGCCCGACAGCGAGTGGACAATGTCGGCGATATGCGAGCCCACGAATGCCAGCCGATTGACGATGTGATTGACCACCGCGGGATCGCTGACGCGGGTGCCGAAGTCATCGATATCGCTGGCCAACGTGCACGTTTTCGAGTAAAGGCGTTCTGATAGTGCGACAAAGGGCGCCGCTTCGCCCCATCTTGCGAAGTCGGGCACACCTGGTTCAAGGTCTCCGCTCGGAGCTGTGGGCCAGAGTTGTTTATCCATGGTCCAACCGTATGGGCGCGAGTACGCATTTCGCGACGCCCGGCGGGTTTCAATTTCCCGACGAGTGGATTCTCTGGTAACCCGGGGGGTGCTGCACTGCTCGGCATAATTCAACCCGGTCACTTTTCGTAACTTTCGCAACTTTGCTACGATTGGATGGGCTCCGACGGTGAGATGAGAGGAAGTGAGACCCATGAGCACCGCCTCCGCGGAGATTGTGAGCCCGGTTCCGGCCGATGCCGATGGGCTTGCCGATGTCCTCAGCTTCATGGAGACGCACGAGGCCCGTCACGGGTCCTCTCCTGAGCCTGCCTTCTTCCTATCCGGCGCGGGCGAACACGACCGTGTCGAACTGACCGAGCAGCTTTACGAAGTCCTCAAGCGTGTCGCCCACGCCCTCAGCCACGGCCAGTCAATCAGCATCCTGACTCGTGACCGAGAAATCTCCACCCAGCAGGCCGCCGAGATCCTCGGCCTGAGCCGTCCCACGGTGGTTCGCCTTATCGAGGACGGCGAATTGCACGCGCACGTACCCGGTGCAGTGCGTCGCAAGCTCCGGCTTGCCGATGTTCTCGCCTACCGCGAGGAGCTTCGCGCCCGGCGCAACCGGTTCATTACCGAGAGCTCGGCGGAGTTCGCGGATGCCGACGCCGACGAGGTGACCGAGTTGCTCGCCGAGGCGAAACGCAAGCGTTGACCGTCCGCAGCGTCTGAAAGACTCGCCCACGTGTATCGCGCTGTCCTCGACACCTGAGCACTTGTGCCGAGCCTTCAGCGCGACTTCCTGTTGCAGCTGGCCACCGAGGAAGCTTTGGCGGTCATGGGAGCGGATTCATGGGCTGTCCGCTGTCCGGGCACACCCAGCCCACCCTTTGCGCAGTGTCGGCAGATTCGGCTATGCTGGTCCCAATCGACCCCCTCCCAAGCCTCTCCACGATGCTCAAATGGGAGGGGCCTTTTCGTTCTGGGGTGCCTGTTGAAGCCGAGCCTGTCATGGGATGCACAGGTTGACCTGCTTGTGGAGCGGGGGCTCATCATCGGTGATCAGGAAGCGTGCGCGGCGTTCCTCGCAGCGCACAACTACTACCGGTTCTCCGGATACATGCGCTATTTCCAGATAGCACCTCACCGTGGCGACAACAACTTCAAACCCGACACAGCGTTCGACGACATCCGCGCGATCTACGACGCCGACGAAGCGTTGCGGTCGGTATTGTCACATCGTCTCGGCCGAGCCGAAGTTCTTCTCCGCACCCACACCGCATACGTCATCGCGAATGATCACGGCCCGTGTGGCCGGTACCTTGAAGAGGACTTCTTCACCGACGCCAGCAACTCGGACCCGACCGTCGAGTCGTGCTTGAAGGACATCGAGCGCAGCAGGGAGCGGCATATCCTGCGCTACACGAATGCCGGCAGAGGCGCAGCCGACTTCACCAGCCTGCCCGTCTGGTCGGCCGTCGAGGCGTTCTCGTTCGGCACGTTGTCCAAGTGCATCGAGCGCGGCGGCCAAGGGACCGTGGCTGAGGCGGTCGCTAACAGTCTCGGCGTCGCCAAGGCCGGGTTCCCCTCCCGCGTGCGAGCACTCGTCTACCTCCGCAACCGCTGCGCACACCACAGCCGGTTGTGGAACCACTCCGTCATCGACGCCGGCCCGACTCCGAACAACGTGCGCAACAAGGCCAAGAGGCAAGCGGGGCAGTTCGAGCCCAGGTCGGTGCTCGATGTCATTGCCTCACTCGACGACATCCTCGTTCGCGGGAAGGCCGCCGAGCCTGTGCTGCCCGAACTTCTAGAGCAGCACGACGTGAAGTCAGCGTTCTGGAAGGGTCTGGGTCACCCGGTCAACCCTCGCGATCGTGAAACGTAGCCACGAATCCCACGCGCTGAAGGCGACTGCGGGAGAGTCGTCCTCGGTTACGAAGACCCGCACACGAATCCGTCGCGAGGAGGACACGTTTCCGCAATTGATGCTCTGGCTGTGCTGGTCTCGTAGGCTCGGCAAGTGAGTGCACAGAAGTTCGAGGAGGTTGTCGTGACTTCGCCGACCTTGCCGGCTGAGGTAGAGCGGTTGGTCAAGTCCAGGCAACGGGTGGCTGACCACGGTGAGGTGTTCACCCCGGCTTGGATGGTCGAAGCCATGCTCGACCTAGTCAAGGAGGAATCCGAGCGGATCGACTCCAGGGTGCTCGAACCTGCGTGCGGTGCCGGCAACTTTCTGATCCCCGTACTCGTTCGCAAACTCGCCGCGGTCCAGTACCGGTACGGGAGGAACGAGTTCGAGAAAAGGCATCACGCCCTGTTTGCCCTGATGTGCACCTACGGGATAGAGCTGCTGCCGGACAACGCCCAAGACTGCCGCGACAACCTGGCGTCTGTCTTCAACGGCTTCCTCGGCTTAGATGCCAGCGACGAGTGGGCGCGATCCGCGCGAACAGTGCTTGCCGCGAATATCGTTCAGGGCGACGCGCTGACGATGACCGACCCCGCCGGGACGCCCATCGTGTTCCCCGAGTGGGGCTATCTCGGAAAGGGCAAGTTCCAGCGCCGGGACTTCCGTTACGACTCGCTCACCCAGCGCGCCTCGTTCGAGGGCACACTCTTCGGCGAGCTCGCCCACGAGGACCTGTTCACACCCGTCAAGACGTACCCACTCATGACCGTCGGCCAGATCGCCGAACAACTGAACCTATGAGCCAGGCTGCCTTCGCCCTACGGGCACATAACCCAGATGTTCTGACCTGCATCGCCAACCTCTCCAACGACGAGGTCTTCACCCCACCTGAGATGGCAAACGCCATGCTCGACTTGCTGGCCAAGTCGTGGGCCGCGGCTCACGACGGCGCAGACCTCTGGGCTGATCCGACGGTGACATTCCTCGACCCCTTCACCAAGTCGGGGGTGTTCCTTCGCGAGATAGTCCGCCGCCTCACCGATGGCCTAGCCGGCCGACTCCCTGACCTGGACGAGCGCGTTGACCACATCCTCACCAAGCAGGTATACGCCATCGCAATCACCCGGCTCACCGGGATGCTCGCCCGCCGCAGCGTGTATTGCTCGAAGTACGCGAACGGTCCGCATTCCATCGCCAAGTCCTTCGATACCGAGCACGGCAACATCTGGTTCGAGCGGACCGAGCACACCTGGGCTGGGGGTACACGCGAGTTTCGGGTCGATCCGTTGACTGGTGATGAAATCGCCGTATACACCAAACGCAAGTGCGCCTACTGCGGTGCGGGTGAAGAAGACTACGCACGCGGCAAGGATCTCGAGACGCACGCCTACGCGATCATCCACACCGACGACATCAAGGCTCGGATCACCGAGCTGTTTGGAGAAGACGTGCACTTCGACGTGATCATCGGGAACCCGCCGTACCAGCTCAGCGACGGGGGCTACGGCACCTCGGCTGCGCCGATCTATCAACTGTTCGTCGAGAAGGCCCTCGGTCTCGACCCGCGCTTCGCGGTGTTCGTCACACCCTCGCGATGGTTCGCCGGAGGCAAAGGTCTCGACGAATACCGCAAGTCGATGCTCAGCGACCATCGGATGCGCGAGATTGTCGATTATCCGAAGCTGTACGAGGCGTTCCCCGGGGTCAAGATCCGGGGTGGCGTCTCGTACTTTCTGTGGGACCGCGACTACGACGGACCCTGCACCGTCCAGACGATGTGGGACGGTAAGCCTGTGGGTGAGCCCGCTGCCCGCTACCTCGATGAATACGACGTTCTTGTCCGCCGTAACGAATCCGTTCCGATCCTACAGAAGGTGCGCGCCCAAAAGGAGCCCACCCTCGCAGCGCGGATATCCAGCCGAAAGCCCTTCGGACTACCCACCAACTTTCACGGCAAGAGCGCGCCGGGGGGGCTGCGGAGCCCTGTACAGCTCTTCGGATCTCGGAAGATCTCGTGGGTGAACCGAAGCCAGATCCCCCAGAACGATGCGTGGATCGACGAGTGGAAGGTGCTGATGACGGCGGTTCAGGGCACGAGCGCGGCGGTTGAGACGAAGTTCCTGTCGAAGCCAATCATCGCTGGACCTGGGACAGCATGTAGTGAGACGTACCTCGTAGCCGGGAGATTCTCCAAAGAGGAGGACGCCACGCGATATGCCCGGTACCTGCGTACCCGGTTTGTGCGTTTCCTCGTGTCGCTGCGTAAGTCCACACAGCACGCCACCCGCGACGTCTACGCGTTCGTTCCCGACGTCCCACTGGACCGGGACTGGACCGACGCGCTGCTCTACGAGCGCTACGAACTGACCCCGCAAGAGATCGCGTTCATCGAATCCCAGGTCGCAGAGCACGGTGACACTGACGACGGCACAGAAGATGAAGGCACTGATGACGGCGACGAGTAAGTCCGTCGAGGAGCTTCTCCCCGAGAGACCCGCAGCTCGACTGCGAATCTACGCCTGGACTCCGAACGACCCGCCGAGCGGTTACGCCGGACTCATCAAGGTCGGCCAGACCACGAAGGCGGATGTGAACGACCGCATCCGGGAGTCACAAGGACAGATGCAGCAGGCGTACACACTCCATGTCGACGAGCTCGCCGAGCGCGACGACGGCAGTGTGTTCCGGGATTCGGATGTGCGTCAGCGACTCATCGAGAAGGGCTTCGAGAACCCGGCATTCGGGTCCGCGCGAGAGTGGATGCGGTGTACGCCGGCCGATGTGCTCACGGCGATAACGGAACTCCGCACCGGGCAGCAGCTCTCCGGTACCCACCACCAGACCTTTGCGCCGCGGCTCGAACAGAAGCAGGCGGTCGAGAAGACCTTCGAGTATTACCAGTCGATATGGACCGCAGAGCCGGATAGGGTGCCGCGGTTCCTGTGGAACGCGAAGATGCGGTTCGGCAAGACCTTCGCCTCCTACCAATTGGCGAAACGCCTTGACGCCAAACGGATTCTCGTCGTCACCTTCAAGCCGGCGGTCGCGGACGCGTGGCAGACCGACCTTGAATCACACGCCGACTTCGATGGCTGGCAGTTCCTCTCCGCGGCAGCCGGCGACCTTACCTCCGTGGACCCCACCCGCCCGCTGGTGTACTTCGGCTCGTTCCAGGACCTGATGGGGCGAGACCGGCAAACCGGACTCATCAAGGCGAAGAACGAGTGGGTGCACACCACCAACTGGGACCTGGTGATATTCGACGAGTACCACTTCGGCGCGTGGCGCGATAGCGCGAAGGAGCTGTTCGAGGGGGAAGACGAGGCGGTCAAGCAGAAGGAGATCGCCGCCGAGTTCAACGAGGGCCTCGACTCATTCGAAGAGGAGCTCGACGAGCTAGGTAACAGCGAAGACGACTTCCTCCCGATCACCACCCGCGCCTACCTGTATCTGTCGGGCACCCCCTTCAAGGCGCTCGCGACCGGTGAGTTCATCGAGGAGCAGATCTTCAACTGGACCTACACCGACGAGCAGCGAGCCAAGGCGGAGTTCGCCCGGGACTACCCCGGTGAGTGGAACCCCTATGGCGCGCTACCCGAGATGCGCCTGATGACGTATCAGATGCCCGACGAATTGATCGCTGTCGCTCGCCAGGGCGAGTTCGACGAGTTCGACCTCAACGCGTTCTTCGACGCCACCGGCTCCGGATCCACCGCCGAGTTCATACACAAGACCGACGTCCAGAAGTGGCTCGACATCATCCGGGGCGGGCACTTCCCAACCCAGATCAGTGCTTTGAAGAACGGAACCCGGCCACCGTTCCCCTATTCCGATGCGCGCCTGCTCCCCTACATGCAGCACTCGTTCTGGTTCCTGCCGAACGTCGCGGCGTGCGAGGCGATGGCGAACCTGCTCGCTGAGTCGCAGAACACGTTCTGGCACGACTACAAGATCCTCACCGTCGCCGGGCCGCAGGCCGGGATCGGGCGCAACGCTCTGCCGCCGGTACGCGACGCCATCCGGGACGGCAACGACACCAAGACCATCACCCTGTCGTGCGGCAAGTTGACGACCGGCGTCACGGTCAAGCAGTGGGCGTCCATCCTGATGCTGCGTAACCTCAGCTCGCCCGAGACGTACTTCCAGGCCGCGTTCCGTGTGCAGTCACCCTGGTCGATCAAGAACCCTGAAGGCGACAACCCTTCCGCAGAAACCGTTCTCAAGCCCGTGTGCTTCGTATTCGACTTTGCACCGACCCGCGCGTTGCGGCAGATCGCCGACTACGGGGCAGGTCTGTCGCCCGAGACACCGAACCCCGAACACGCCGTCGAGGAACTAGTCAGCTTCCTCCCGGTGCTTGCGTACGACGGGTCGAACATGACCCAGGTTGATGCCGCCGCGATCCTCGACATCGCAATCGCCGGAACCTCAGCGACGTTGTTGGCGCGCAAGTGGGAGTCCGCGATCCTGGTCAACGTCGACAACGAGACCCTGCGACGGATCATGAACAGTGAGGCCGCGATGGCTGCGGTCATGAACATCGAAGGTTTTCGTGCACTTGGGAGCGCGATCTTCGAGACGGTGGTCAACAAGAGTGAGGCAGTCAAGAAGACGAAGAAGGAGAAGGGCGAGGCGCTTTCCCAGGCCGAGAAGAAGGAGCTCACCGCCGAAGAGAAGGAATACAAGTCCAAGCGGAAACAGATCCAGGAGAAGCTGATCAAGTTCGCTACGCGCATTCCGGCGTTCATGTACCTGACTGACTTCCGCGAGAACACCCTTCAGGACGTCATCACCAAGCTCGAACCGGATCTGTTCAAGGCTGTGACCGGCCTCGGTGTCGGCGACTTCCACCTACTCGTGAACCTCGGAGTCTTCAACGCTACGCACATGAACCAGGCGGTGTTCGCCTTCCGCCGCTACGAGGATTCCTCGCTGGCGTACACCGGCATCGAGTCCCACGAAGGCCTCACACACTATGGCCTCTACGACACAGTGGTGGCGGCTGACGAGGTGGTCTAGGTACGACGCGCGGTTCGACTCGGCGGGCGCAGTAGACAAGCGGAATTCACCGCGGCGAGGCTGGCGGACCGCGCCTTCCCCCGTAGTTACGCTGCATTTGACGGGGAGGAGCACCGGGATGGCGCACTTCAATCCACCGCAAGTTCTGAACGTACGGGGCACACTCTGGTGACGCGCAAGGAGGAATTGCGCAAGCAGGTGGACTACCCGTCGGACCCGCACACCCGCCTCAAGCATGCCTTCTACCGCCGGTACATCGCGTGCTGGATGGGTAAGGTTCTGCAGGGCAGGTGGGCCAAGCCGGGGACCATCATCGACGGGTTCGCTGGCTCAGGGATGTACTCCGATGGTCTCGACGGCAGCGCAATCATGATCGCGAAGTTGTTCCGCGACCACGTCTGCCGCCCAAACTTCCAGCCGCTTACCTATGTGACGAACGACTTGGACCCGCGCCGCTGCGAGGCCCTGGACGGGCGCATGAAAGCTCTTCCGGCAGACGACCGGATTTATCATGTAGCGGTCGGACCGAAGAAGTTCGAGAACATCTTCGCCGCGGCGCGGAAGCAGCACGCGCCGGCAGGGACGCAGACGCTGTGGATCATCGACCCCTATGGGCTCAAGCAGATCCCGTGGTCCATCATCGCGGAGATCGTGAAGGTCCCCAAGAACGACGCCGTGATCACGTTCATGGCCGACGAAGCTCACCGTTACCGCACCAACCCGGCGATGGTCTCAGTCATGAACGGCCTCTACGGCGACGACTCCTGGCAAAACATTGAGGACGGTCTCAGCACAGCGCAGTCCAAGGCCGCGCTCGTTAGGCTCTACTGCGACAAGCTGGAAGCGCTCGGGTGCCACACCTCGTCGTTCGACGTCGACGTCGCTCGCCGGTACACCCGGTACTCGCTGATCTTTGCAACGCACCATCAGGCGGGGCTTGAATGCTGGAACTCCGCCAAGTGGTCTGCGGACCCCACCAGCGGCCGCGGGGCCAGCGCCGCCACAGCGTTTCAGCCGAGCCTGCTCGAACCCGACATTCAGCCCCTGATCGACGACTTTCGGAAGCGTGTCGGTGTTAACGACTTCACTGATCTGGTCAACCAGGCGCAGATCCTCGGTCACACGGAAACTCACGTGCGCAGCGCGCTAGACGAGCTATTCCGAGAAGGGCTTGTAGTCCGGCTGTCTCCGGCCGAGGCTCCGAAGAAGGCCCCGTGGCCAGCGACGAGCCGCATCCGGATCTTCGAGGAAGGACCTGATGAAGGAGACGGCAACGAGGCTTAGCCTGTTGCCGCGCCGGGCATCTCGTCCCACACCTGGCCGTCGAGTTCTCGCCCCGCGGCCTTCGGAGTTCGACCTCCCCACTGCTTGAAGAAGAACGGCACCTCGGCGTCGGTGCACGCATCGCGGATGCCGCGGGCCCAGGACAGCTGCATGGGGCGGTACCCCGGCCCGCTCTCGCCACCGGCGATCACCCAACCGATGCCAGTCAGGTCAATCCCTTCGAGCGGCCCCAGCAGCGGTTCACACGACAGGAACCGGACGGCGGCTGGCACCTCACGGAGATGGTCGACTCGACTCAGGACATCCGAGCTCTCCACCGAAACCCCCATCCAGAGGTTCTGCGGCCAGTCCAGCTTGTCGGCCACGCGCCGCAGCCTCAGACTCCGCTTCGTGAGCACCTGGTAGGTGTGCCGCGGAGTGTCACGGCAGACGTCGAACACGTCGCGGATGAAGTCGATTGGCACCTTCGCGTGGAATAGGTCGGACATCGAGTTGACGAACACCACACGCGAGTGACGCCACCGCCGCGGCTCGTCGAGGGCTTGTGGGTGGACCGTGACGCCGAAGCCGAGGCCGGAGGTGCGCGGGTCGCCGTCCTGCTGGTACTTTGCTGAGCCCATCGCCTTGAGCCGCTTGGCCAGGGTCATCGCGTAGCAGTGGTCACAGCCGGCGGAGACACGGTCGCAGCCGGTGACGGGATTCCAGGTTGCCTCGGTCCACTCGATCGCCGAACGATCCGCCATCGCATGCTCCCCTCAGCTGCGGCTTCTTGCTGCCGACGCCACTCTAAGGTCAGCTGCCGACGGGCCGCGCGGGGCCACTGTTGCCGGTGTGTAGGAAGTGGCTCGCACGTAGGTGTCGGCACGGTATTCGGAGAGGTTTCGCACCAGAAGGTGTGAGGGGCGCGTCCATGTCTCTCAAACCTCAAGGAATCCTCACGGAATCAGGAGAGCCAGGCCATGGCGATCTGCGGCTACTGCAACCATCCCGGATACCACATCCAGTTCCTCCCGCTGGGCGTTGCACCCTCCCAGCTGTGTGGGGACTGCCCGCGCTGCCGTGAGGAACCGGACCCGCGCACAGACCGGTAGCTGAACGCGCTGACCCCGGGACCGATCGATCGGCCCCGGGCTTAGCAGGCGGTCTTGGTCATGGAAACGGTTCTGCACCCCTGCCGCGTAGCGTCCGCGACATGAACCAGAAGAAGACGAACGGTAGCGACCTCAAGACGGTGTTCCCGGAGGTGAACCGTGCGGCGCGCGCCCTCATGTACACGCTGGCCTCAGCCCTGGCCTCCGACTTCGATGAGGCGCGGCGACTCGGATGCACAGACCTCCTGCTGATGACTACCAACATCGTCACCCGCCGCGGCGGCGATCAACACCGCTGAGCTCGGACCTACTCCCCGAACAATTCCGCCGACCATGCTGCGACGGTGGGTTCGAAGCGCTCGGGGAGGTAGGACTCTTCAGGTCGTATGGCGCCGGGCGCGCGTGAAGCTGCCTCGAACAGACACACCGCGCATTCGGCCATGTTGAGCGTCACCGCCAGGGCGTCTGCGGTCAACGGGAACACCGTGCCACTGCGGCCGTAGTCCGTCATCCACTTGTAGCCGTGGATGAAGCTGGAGCCGTAGGAGTAGAACTGCCGGGCGACGTTCTCCACACCGCTGTTGGCGATCTCGCCATCGTCGTGTGCCGGTACGTGGGAGTCGACCCACTGCGCCGACTCCCGGATCATCTTCGTAAATGGCGGGGTTTTCTCGAAGGTGTAGGCGGCCCTCGCCGCGTCTAGCATCGCGTTGTACTTGCGGCGGTGCACCGCGTTCTCCACGAGCATCTGCTTCGGGTAGCGGGACGCGCGGGCGGTCTCGTCCTGTTCACCGATCAGCAGGAACCGGCGCCTCTGCTCCAGTTGCTCCATCTCCTCGGCCATGCACCGGTCCCTGCGGACTTCGCGATTAGGGTCGCCCAGCAGCCAGATGGTCAGCGCCGCGCACTCGATTGCCACCCTGCAGAGTTGGAAGATCTCGGTGACGTGCGGCTGGCGGTGCGACTTGCGTCGGGCAACCAGAATCCCGACGGTGTGCAGACTCTCCGCGGCGCTCATCGCGGGGAATATCGCGTGCTCGGTGACGGCCTGCGGTCCGGCCAACGTCAGCGGATACGCCGCGGCGAAGGCCTCGTCGTCGACGGCGAGTGCGCTCCCCGGTTCCGCGGTACGCGGGTTCAGGCCCCATTGGAAAAGTTCGCCGGCACGCTCACCTCGTTGATCGATGCGCGTCAAGACCCCGTTGTTGGCGAGGTTGAACAATGCCTCTGCTTGCTCAACGTTCAGGCCAAGGTTCGGGATGCTCATGCGAATCACGGTACGAGCTGCCCCCGACAACTCCGACCTAACGACTCAAACCCGTGCAGCGTTCGGTGACTGGATAGTCGCACGTCCGGGCCACGCGAAGAGCGACCGGTAGAACAGATCTCGCCCGTGGGGCTCGGGTGTCGGCGGACATGAAAAACTGCCCACTGGCGGACATGAAAGTGCCCGTTCGCGGCCAATAAGAACTGCCCACCGGCGGATACGAAAGTGCCCGCAGGCGGCCATGAATCTGCCCAGACCTACTTGATGTCGTTCGGCGCGTCTGCGCTGGGGCGGCCTCTCCTGCGGTTTCGATGTCGATGCCTAGTCGACCCGACAACCCCAGGAGAGACCTACTTGAAGTCTGACGGAGAACTCATGGAAATACTCAATGCCTACGACCTGACCGGGTCCTACCGCGCCGCGGCCGAGCTGTGTGGGTGCTCGCACCACACCGTGAAGAAAGCGGTCGAGGATCGCAACGCTGGGCTGCCCCCGGCCACGCGGCGGGCCCGGATGATCGATGATTGGCGCGACCTGCTGGAAACCTGGGTCGCTGATTCGAAGGGCAAGATCCGCGGCGACAAAGCCCACGACAAGCTGGTGGCGTTGGGCTACACCGGCACCGACCGCACCACCCGCCGTTCGTTGGCGGAGATCAAAGCGCAATGGCGCCTTGGCAATACACGCGTGCACCGGCCCTGGATCACCGAGCCAGGACTGTGGCTACAGTACGACTTCGCCGACGGCCCCCTTGTCGCCGGCCGCAAGATCGTGCTGCTCGTGGCGTGGCTGGCGTGGAGCCGCTACCGCGTCGTGGTGGCTTTGCGGGACCGCACCGCACCCAGTGTCTTCGCCGGCCTGGACCGCATCTTTCGCATCGTCGGTGGTGCTCCGACCTACCTGCTCACCGACAACGAGAAGACCGTCACCACTGGACACATCGCCGGAGTTCCGGTCCGCAACCGGGCCGCGGTCACCTTCGGCCGCTACTACGGCCTTTCGGTGCTGACGTGTGAACCCGCCGACCCAGCCACCAAGGGTGGGGTGGAGAACGCGGTGAAGCTCGCCAAAGCCGACATCGTGCCTACTGAGACCAACCTCCTGCCGCAGTACGACTCGTTCGCCGACGTCGAAGCCGCATGCGCCGGTTTCACCACCGAGATCAACGCCCGCGTGCACCGGATCACGGGACGCCGGCCGGCCGAGATGCTCATTCAGGAACGCCCGGCCCTGCACGCGGTTCCTGACCTGCCCCACACCGCCGCGTTGGGGGTGACCCGCCGGGTTCCCGACAACACCCCGATGGTCACCTTCGACCACTGCCAATACTCGCTGCCCGCAACTCTTCTGGGCCAGACAGTGTGGATCCGTGACCACGACGGCACCGATGAGGTGGTGATCTGCGCTCTTGATGGCGGCGGCCCGGTGGAGGTGGCGCGGCATCGCCGCGCCGCCCCCGGTAGTCCCGCCATCAACGATGACCACTTCCCTGAGCATCGGGACAAGGTGCCCGGTGATTACCGGGTGCGGGCCCGCACTGTCAGTGAGCAGACCTTCCTGGCGCTGGGGCCGGGTGCGGCGGTGTGGCTCAAAGAAGCCGCCGCCGTCGGCACCGAACGGATCCTGCAGAAGATGGCCCACGCGGTGGAACTGTCGGCGTTAACCGGCCGCGCCGATGTCGACTGGGCGCTCGGGCATGCTGGCGTGCACGGTCGCTTCGCCACCGGTGACCTTGATTCCATCCTCGCCAGCAAGGGCATGGACACCACTCGCCGCGGCGCCGACGAAGACACCTCCCTGGCGCAAGGAACCAGTGGGTGGAACTTATTCGGCCGCAACGTTATCGACGCTGACGAGGCAGGCATCGCGTGACTACCACCACGACCACCGCGTCGCTACCCGCCGACGTCGAAGCGCTGATGCGTGGGCTGCGGTTGCCGCACGCCCGCGCGATCGCCGCCGACGTGCTGGCCACTGCCCGAGCTCAACGCTGGGACCCCACCGAGGTGATCAAAGCGCTGCTGACCGAGGAGTCCGCCGGCCGGGCCCGGTCCATGCTGGCCGCCCGCCGCAAAGCCGCCGGCTTCCCGACCGGGAAGACATTCGACGTGTGGGACCCCAATGCGTCGTCGATCCCGTTACCGACCCAGCAGGCGCTACAGACCCTGGAGTGGGTGGGTCGTCGGGAGAACCTGGTGGTCTGCGGGCCCGCTGGCACCGGCAAGACGTTCTTCCTCGAAGCGTTGGGGCAGAAGGTCATCGAAGCCGGGATGCCGGTGGCGTGGTTCACCCTCGAGCAGATCGGGGTCCTGGTTCGGGCGCACCGCGCTGACGATTCGTTGGGCAAGGCCGTGGCCAAGATCGTGCGTGCCGAGCTCGTGGTGATTGACGACGTTGGACTGTTGCCCGTCGGTGCCGATGCCGCTGAAGGGCTCTACCGCATCGTCGAGGCCGCCTATGAACGGCGCTCGGTGGCGATCTCATCGAACCTGCACCCCAGTGGTTTCGATGAGCTGATGCCCAAGACGTTGGCGACTGCCACCGTGGACCGGCTGCTGCATCACGCGCACCTGTGCCAGACCAGCGGAGACTCCGTGCGGCTGGCCCAAGCCCTGCACGGGAAGGGAGTCAAACCCTTGAGCTGACAACGGCCTCAACCACCGGTGGCGGACACACCCTAATGGGCAGATTCGTGTCCGCCACTGGGCAGTTCTTATTGGCCACCTACGGGCAGTTCTCATGTCCGCCCACGGGCAGTTTCAGCTGTCCATTGACACTCGGGTTCGGGCGCACCGGGCGGCGTCTGCACGCACCGAGGATCGCATGCGAGCGGTCGCCGCCAGCGACTTATTCCGCAGAATCAGCTCCGTGGATGCCTCGATCAGCCCCGCGCCAGCGCTCATCAACGTTCGGGGAACCGCTCGGCGCTTCGTCACACTGAATCCGTCTTCTCCCTTATAGGGAATCGGCGTTGTAAAGGATCGGCGAATGCGGCGTGAGATGCGTTTCTCGGATGCCGTGGAATGTGAACTCACACGCAAACAGACAGAGTTCACCGGGTAATGAGATCGACCCCATCGTGCGCCCGCGACTGAGGCGCATCCTTGAAGGCATCCAGCACACGCACACCAAACGCTGGAACCATCGCCGACTGCACTTCTTCCGTTGTCATCCAACGGAATTCACTTGTCTCGTCTGTTGCATGGGGCTCGCCAGCGGCAGGCCGACAGCGGTACACCAATGCGACGATCCCGCGGGCCAGATTCTTATAGACACCCGTGAGCCGCTCGACGGTGACCTCAAGGCCGGTTTCTTCCAGCACCTCACGTCGAACCCCAGCCTCGAACGACTCGTCGAGTTCCAGGACTCCCCCCGGCGCCTCCCAGTGGCCGTTGTCTTCGCGCTTGATCACCAGGACGCGGCCATCGTCGCGGACCACGATGCCGGCGACGCTGACCGAGTGCTTCGGTGTGGCTGCCATGCGCAAGACTCCTCTGCGGCCGACTCGATGTGACAAGGGACGTGTCGTGTCCCTAGACTAGTCGCCTAGACATGTACGAGAAGGCTCTCAGGTGCTGCAACTTGGTCAGATTGACCGGGCGGACGATAAGCCGCCGTATCGGCAGATCGCCAGCATGTTGCGTGACGCCATCATCTCTGGCCAGCTAGAAGCTGGCGGACGTCTGCCCTCCGAGGCCGAGTTAATCGAGCATTTCGGGGTCGCGCGGATGACAGTCCGCCAGGCAGTGCAAGAACTGCGCACCGAAGGCTTGGTGATCTCCGAGCACGGTCGCGGGGTGTTTGTGCGCCCCTCTCCCCCAATTAGGCGGCTCGCATCCGATCGCTTCGCCCGGCAACATCGCGCCAACGGCAAAGCGGCATTCACCGTCGAAGCGGAGAAGTCCGGCTACACACCTCAAGTCGACAACATCAGCGTTTCCCGCGAGAGGCCGGATTCGGTTGTGGCCGAACGGCTTCGACTGACTGCAAATGACGAAGTGGTGGTTCGGTCCCGACGTTACCTCGCCGACGGCAAGCCGGTCGAAACGGCAACCTCATACATTCCTGTCGCATTCGCCAAGGGCACCAAGATCGAACAGACCGACACGGGGCCAGGTGGCATCTACGCGCGCCTTGAAGAGGCTGGTCATAGCCTCGCGCGGTTCACCGAGGAGGTCGGCGCCCGAATGCCCACTCCCGAAGAACGCCGTGCCTTGCAGCTCCCGCCAGGGGCGCCTGTTCTAACAGTGGTGCGGACTGCCTATGACACCAAGGACGTGGCCGTTGAAGTCTGCGACACAGTGAAGGTGGCGTCGGCCTACCTGCTGGAATACGACTTCTCAGCGCGCTGAAGCGTCTCGAAACGACCGAATGTGTCAGACGCTTGACTTACTCCTCTAGACGACTAGGTTGAGTAGTCATCTAGTCCAATCCACAAGGAAGGTTCTGCAATGTCTATCCCCAAATGGCTCCAGATCGGTCACGAACAGGTGTTCTCCCTCGGTGCGTTCCTCGTATCCGAGGTGACGCCGATGATCGACTTCGACAAGTCCTCCGGCGAGAACCGCGTCCAAGCGAGGGATCGCGATACCGGCTTGCCGATGTGGCAGGTCGAAGTGCTTGACGGCGACCCGGCGGCACCGAAGCGCAGTCGGACGGTGACAGTCAAGTTCGCTGCACCGACGCAGCCGTCTGCGCCCGCCAAACCCAGTGGGACACCCTTTACCCCAGTGGTTTTCGACGGGCTCATGGCGCTGCCGTACGTTGAGCGGTCGGGCGACTTCTCCCGGATCGCCTGGTCGTTTCGAGCCTCTGGCATGAGGGCACCAGGCAAGCCATCCGCCAGCGCAACGGCCAGCCGGGAATCGGCATGAATCCCGATCCGTACGCACCGCTCGATCCCGACACCCCATTCCGGCTCTACCACGTCCTGAATTTCTTCACCAGTCTCGGCCTCTGGGTGGCGATCGTCGTAGGAGTCACCGCCGCCGCCCTCATCTCCTGGCGACTGCACTCTCCCGAGACGTATGAGGAACGATTCGCAACACCGGCCCGACTTCTACGCTGGCGACTCTGGGCTTACGTCTCCTGGCACAGGCTCTGCAAGCGCTGCGGCCTATCCGCCTCCGAGCAGATCACTCGCCGCAACAAAGAAGGCCAGCAGGTCACCTCCACCCGCTGGTTTCATCCAAAGCTGTTGGGAACAGACGTGTCTCACACCACCCTGCGGCTCACAGTACGGGCACGGATGGGACAGACCGTGGAAGACCTGGAGCGGGCCGTTCCTGCCATCCGTGACGCTGCTGGTGCATATTCGGCACGGGCGGTTGTCGTCTCGCCCGGGACGCTGCGCATCGAGCTGGTCATGCGAGAGCAGTTGTCGACGGTAGGTCACGCAGCGCCGCCAACGGCGGTCGCAACAACACGTATCACGCTCGGACGACGCGAGGACGGTTCCGCCTGGACCCTCCCACTGAGCGGGCGACACACACTCACCGTGGGCTGCTCGGGCGCAGGCAAAGGTTCCGTCTTCTGGGGCATCGCCTGCGGACTCGGTCCTGCTGTGGCCGCCGGGTTTGTTCACCTGATCGGAATTGACCTGAAGTACGGCATCGAGTTGTCAACCGGCGCCGGGCTATTCACCAAGATCGCCACCACAGAGGCCGACGCCGTCCAAACCCTTGCTGGGCTGGAGAAGCTGATGGACAAGCGCGGCCACGAGATGGCGGGCCACACGCGCGAACACAGGCCGACCACGGCCTCACCCCTTGTCGTGCTGCTGATCGACGAGCTGGCCGGGATAACCGCGTACATGAGCGACCCGGCCCTTCGTAAAGAAGCCGCCGCTTCGTTCTCACGGATCCTCACCAAAGGTCGAGCGCTGGGAATCGTGGTTGCCGCATTCCTGCAGGACCCTCGCAAGGAAGTGCTGCCTATGCGAGGACTGTTCACGCAGACCATCGCGCTTCGACTGCGTTCCCGCGACGAAGTCACGATGGTCCTCGGCGATGGGCTGGCCGACAAGGCTCCGGCACACCGAATCAGCCCCGACAGACCGGGTACCGGCTACGTCATCGCCGAGGACGGCCACGCGACGAAGGTCCGATCCGACTTCTGGTCCGACGATCAGATCCGCACCACTGCAAGGCAATACGGGAAATCAAGGACCACCGGAGGGCGGAGCAGTGAATGACTGGTCCATTTCCGAATCAGCTAACGGGTTGCCCCGCAGCCGCACGCGGTACGAGTCAATCCACGCAACGAGGTGACGCCATGGTGATTCACGACCTCCGGGAGGCCCTCGTCGCTAGCGGCAATTTCCCAGAATTGCTTACCGCCGAACAGGTTTCAGCGCTATTAGGCGTTTCCGCTGCAACACTCAACCGCTGGGCCGCACTCCGCGAAACCACCGGCGAACAGATCGGCCCGCCCTGCTACACACTGTCAGAGCGGGTACGCCGCTGGGACTGCGCAGAAGTCCGATCCTGGCTGAAGCAGGTGCGCCGGTAATGGCCGGCAACACCCCTCGCGGCATTCGAAAGCGCCTCAACGCAGCCGGCCAACCCCGCTACCAAGTCCGATACCTGATCCGAGATCCGAACGCTCCATCGGGCTGGGTTGAAACGTCAGCCACCTTTCCGACCCTGCGCGAGGCGAAGGCGTTCAAATCCGAACGTGACAACGAAGCCGCGCTCGGTGCACGTCGATTCGACCCACGCCTCGGACGCACGCCGCTGAACCGGATCTGGACGCAGTTCTCCGGTTCCAAGAAGCCCGCGGTGTCGCCGAAGACCTGGAGCGGGTACGTCCAACACTGGGATCTGCGAATCGCCCCCCGGTTCGGTCACATCCCCGTCGACGAGATCACCCGCGCCGACGTCCAGGCGTTCGTTGACGGCCTGACGGTTGGCCCGTGGGCAAAGGTTTCCACGCTGCGGCTGATGCGCTCAATTCTCGATGTCGCCCACCAAGACGGGCGCATCCACCGCAACCCCGCCCTTGGTGTCTCAGCGGGCCGCATTCCCGAGCGGGATCGCCATCGCTACCTGTCCGCACAAGAAATCCAGACCCTGGCTACCGCATGCGGAGACCAGGGCGACGTCGTGACCATCCTCGCCTACACCGGCTTGCGTTGGTCCGAACTCGTCGGCCTCCGCGTCAAGGACATCGACCTGGCTGCCCGTCGGCTCTACGTCCGACGGGCAGCGCCCGAAGTCGAAGGCCGCATCATCATCGGGCCACCCAAGACCCGCGCCGGTATCCGTACCGTCCCGCTCCCCCAGGTCGTCGTCGACATCCTCAAAACACGGATCGGCGGTCGGGCGCCCGACGAGCCTGCCGTCACCTCATCGAACGGAACAATGTTGCGCTCCAACAACTGGCGCCGCCATACGCACTGGAACAGGGCACTCAAGAAGACTGACCTGGCCCCGCTCACTATCCATGATCTACGTCACACGTACGCCAGCCTGGCCCGAAAATCTGGGGCTGACCTTCGCTACGTCCAGAAGACCATGGGACATTCCACGCCCACCGTCACCGCGAATATTTACAGCGATCTCTACGCCGACGAACTGGACCAGGTGGCAACAAATCTGGATCAGCTTCACGCGGCCGAGACGCAACCACCCAAGACCGGACAAGAACCGGACAAAGAAAACTGACAACCGAGTGCAAGAGCCGTGTCAATGCAGGTAGATCGTGGTGGCCAGGGGCGGGATCGAACCGCCGACCTTCCGCTTTTCAGGCGGACGCTCGTACCGACTGAGCTACCTGGCCGGAAGCCGGCAGGCAGCGTGTGCCTCGCCGTGCTGGCGACCCTGACGGGACTCGAACCCGCGACCTCCGCCGTGACAGGGCGGCGCGCTAACCAACTGCGCCACAGGGCCTTGCTCTACTGCTCTGCTCCGCGGGTAGCCGCGTAGCCAGTACCCCCTACGGGATTCGAACCCGCGCTACCGCCTTGAAAGGGCGGCGTCCTAGGCCGCTAGACGAAGGGGGCCAGAACCGAATCTCTCCGGGGCACTCGCAACGCGATTACTGTTGGGAGCCAAGCCAGCTTAGGTCACCCCGGCCCCAATCCTCAAACGAGCCCTCCGCCGGCACCCAGTATTGTGATTCTCCGCTGCCCCTATAGCTCAGTTGGTAGAGCTACGGACTTTTAATCCGCAGGTCGTAGGTTCGAGTCCTACTGGGGGCACTGAACCCGCCTCGAATCGGCCTCAAACCGCTATGACCTGGTATGCCGGGCCTCCGCAGCCGCAACAAACAGACGAGATCGGACGCTCCGGGTGATTGCCGTCACGCTTCGTTAAGCTCGCGGCTATGCTTCCGGACGTGAATCCCGCTGAGGTACAACCCAACGCCCCCGTAGCCCTGGTGACGCTGGAGATCCGTCACCCGGCAACAGACTCTCTCACCGAGACGGCAAGCCGCGAGCTCAAGCATCTGCTGCTCAACGACCTGCCCATCGAACGCCAGGCCCAGGATGTCCAGTGGGGCATGACCGCCCCCGGTCAGCCGCCACAACCCGTCGCGGACCGCTTCGTGCGCTACTCCAACCGCGAGAACACCACCGCCGCGTCGCTCAAGAACCAGGCGATCGTCGTCGAGACCAGCGCATACAGCAACTTCGACACCTTCCTGGAAATCGCCATGCGGGTGGTCGACGCGCGTTCGGCGGTCTCGTCGATCGTGGGCATCGAGCGCATCGGTCTGCGCTACGTCCTGGAGATCCGCGTCCCCGCCGGTGTCGACGGCCGGATCGAATGGACCAACTGGATCGACGAGAGCCTGCTCGGCCCCCAGCGTCTGGCCCCGGGCGGGCTGACCCTGACCGAATGGCAGGGCGCCGCCGTCTACCGTGAGGCCCAGCCGGGTAAGTCACTCATCGTGCGTTACGGACCGGGCGTCGGTCAGGCACTCGACCCGAGCTACCACCTGCGTCGCGTCACGCCCCCCCAGACCGGTCAGTTCTTCCTGATGGACATCGACAGCTTCTGGACCCCGCCCACCGGCGCTATCCCGGAGTACAACCGCGAGGCCCTGCTCTCGACGTACCGGGATCTCTACGCCCCGGCACAGACGGTGTTCCAGGACATGCTCACCAGCCGGCTGAAGGACGAACTGCTCCGCAGCCAGTAAAGGCGGCCAGCAGGGCCGCTATGGCTGGTACACCGCGCTGGTGTACGTGACGTCGGCGAATGCTTCCGCCAGTTCGTCGTCGGGGTAGTCGAACCCGTTGGCCGCGTGCAGTTCGGCGGTGGTGCGGGGCGTGGTCTGCCAACCGGTACCAGTCAGATGGTCCAGGAGGTGGCTGCGCTCGGCGTGGTAGACGAGGTCGTTGAAGTCGAGTTCGAACCCGAGCGCAGCCATCTTTTCGTGATGGGCGCGCCAGCGCTCGTCCTGGAAGATCCGGGTGTCCGGCACGAACTCGAACGCAAGTCGGCTGCCGGGCGCGCTCAGCGCGGTGATGTTGTCGAACAGCGCATCCTGGGCGTCGTCCGGCAGATACACCAGCAGGCCCTCGGCACTCCACGCCGACGGGGCGGCAGCGTCGAACCCGGCCGCCCGCAGAGCCGAAGCCCAGTCGTCACGCAGGTCGATGGCGACGGTCCGGCGCTCGGCGGTCGGCTCGGCGCCCAGGTCGCTCAGCGTCAGCGTCTTGAACTCGATCACCTCCGGCATGTCGACCTCGTAGACGACGGTGCCGGCCGGCCAAGGCAAGCGGTAGGCGCGCGCGTCCAGGCCCGACGCCAAGATGACCACCTGCGTGACACCGCTGCGGGTGGCGTCCAGGAAGAACTCGTCGTAGAACCTGGTCCGGCAGGCCATGCCCCGGGCCATCCGCTGCGGATCGAACTCGGAGTCGTCGTCAACGGGAATCTGACCGTTCACCAGGCGGGTGTAGACGTCGATGCCCACCGCGCGCACCAGCGGCGCCGCGAAGGGGTCGTCGATCAGCGCGTATTCAGGGTCGGAAGCCAGCGCCCGCTGGGCGGCGACCATGGTTGCCGTCGCACCGACACTCGTCGCAAGGTCCCAGCGATCCCGATCGGTACGCACCATTGCACTCCCTCGACTTCAGAAATATAGATAACCTAGTTACTATCACAGAACCGCCAATGAATCTGCGCGGCTACTCTGCCGGGTGTGACCGACTTCGCACAGCGAACCATCGACCTCGCCCGTCAGAACGTCGCCGAAGGGGGGCGCCCGTTCGCGACGGTCATCGTCCGGAACAGCGAGATCCTCGCTGAAAGCGCCAACAAGGTGGCGCAGACCAGCGATCCCACCGCTCACGCGGAGATCCTGGCGATCCGCGAGGCGTGCACCAAGCTCGGCACCGAGCATCTGGTCGGCACCACCATCTATGTCCTGGCCCACCCCTGCCCGATGTGCCTGGGTTCGCTCTACTACTGCTCCCCCGATGAGGTCGTCTTCCTGACGTCACGCGATGCCTACGAGCCGCATTACGTCGACGACCGCAAGTACTTCGAGCTCGCCACTTTCTACGACGAGTTCGCCAAGGACTGGCGGGACCGCCGCCTGCCGATGCGCGAGGAAACCCGTCCCGCGATCAGAGCCGCGGCGGTGGACGTCTACCGGGCCTGGCAGGAGCGCAACGGAGGGCAGCGCCGGGCGACTGACGTTCCCGGCTGACCCCAACTCACCTTGACACCACACCGGTGATTTAACCTATTATCTACGTATGCACGCAGATAACAGAGCTGGCAGGTTGCCGGACGACCAGGTCGGACTGGTGGTCGAGGTGTTCCGGATGCTGGCCGACGCCACCCGCGTGCAGGTGTTGTGGTCACTGGCCAAGCACGAGATGTCGGTCAACGAACTCGCCGAACACGTGGGCAAACCCGCCGCCTCGGTCTCTCAACACCTGGCGAAGCTGCGCATGGCGCGCCTGGTGCGCACCCGGCGCGACGGCACCACGATCTTCTACAGCCTGGAGAACGACCACGTGCGCCAGCTCGTCATCGACGCCGTCTACAACGCCGAACACGCCGGGCCCGGCGTTCCCGGTCACCATCGGGGCGACAGCGCCGTGAAGGCGATCAAAAGCTAGTCTTCACAACAATTTTCGCGATAAGGAGAAACAAAATGTCCGACCACACCCATGATGAGGCGCACGCCCACGAACACCAGCACGGGGACGTGCACCACAGCCACGCCCACACCACTCACGAGCATGAGCACGTCGCGCACGAGCACGCACATTCACACAGCGACGGCACCGAACACACTCACGAGCACGTGCACCAGTCCGGCCTCGAAGAGGTGCACAGCCACACGCACTGAGCGCTCAGACCTGCGGGCAGTAATGCTTGGGATCGCCCCGCTCATCCAAGGGCGGCAGGTTCCGGGCCGGCGTCTGCGGCAGCGGTGCGTCGGCCGCAATGCGCCCGGACGCGCGGTCGAGGCCGGCACGGGCCCGCGGGTGCTTCCGGTACCGGGGAGGCACGAACGCGAAGATCGCCCGCACCACGCTGCCGAAGCGCCGGTGCAGCCACTCGTCGCGGCCTGACCATCGATAACCCAAGCGCTCCCGGACGGCCGGGTGATACAGGCCCACGGTCAACCACAGAAAGAACGGCGCGGACAGCTTGGTCATGGCCGACCACAGCCAGTCCGGAAGCCACGGCGCGATCGGCGGCTTGCCGTAATTCGTCAGATCGAGGACCACCCGGGTCGCGAAATTATCCTCTAAAACGTTGCGGCACATGTGGTCCCAGTAGGCCTGGAACTCTTCCCAGGACTTCGGCACCGGCCGCATACTCATCCCGTACATCCGGTACCACTGGACGTGTTCGTCGAACAGCTGCCGCTTCTCCGCTTCGGTCAGACCGCCACAGAACCACTCGGCCACGTGCAGCGTCCCGACGAAGAAAGTCGAGTGAGCCCAGTAGAAGACGTCAGGGTTCAGAGCGTGGTAGCGCCGGCCCTGGTCGTCGACGCCCTTGATGTCGATGTGGTAGTCGCGCACCTCGGCCCCCGTGGTCGGGGCCCGGTCACCGTCGAAGACCACCCCGCCGATCGGGTACAGCGACCGCATCACCCGGGGCAGCGGCTCGCGGAGGAAGGTCGAGTGATCCTTTACCGCGGCGCCCAGCTGAGGGTGCATGTTCTGCATGGATCCGGCGAACGGCCCCTGCAGCATGCCGCGCCAGTCGCCGAAGTACTTCCAGGTAAGCGAGTCGGGACCGAGCGGCTGCGGCGGTGCCTCGTAGCCCAGCGGTGATACCGGGCAACCGACGGCCATATCGGCCGGCCGGTCATCGGGGGCGGCCGGCTCGGCGCTGGTCACCGGGCACGTCGCGGACGTATCTTGAGTCACTGGTGTCATTCCTCAGCTGTCGGAAATCTGACTACACGCGTTGTCAGAATCAATTCTAGGAGCGAAGTGCAGGCGGGTCAACGACGAGGCCGCTGGTCAGGCGTCCCTCTGGAGGACCGCCACGCGTTGCGTCGCGACACCCTCATAGCGGCCGGCGTCGAATTGCTCGGAGGCGAAGGCGGCCCCGCACTCACGGTGCGCGCCGCCTGCCGCCAGGCCAACCTGACCGAGCGGTACTTCTACGAGAGCTTCGACGATCGCGAGCATTTCGTTCGCGCGGTCTACGACGATGTCTGCACCCGGGCGATGGCGACGCTGACGTCAGCGAAAACTCCCAGAGAGGCCGTCGAGCAGTTCGTGGCGCTGATGGTCGACGACCCGGTCCGCGGGCGGGTGTTGCTGCTGGCTCCCGCCGTCGAGCCGGTACTGACCCGCTCCGGGGCCGAGTGGATGCCCAACTTCATCGATCTGCTGCAGCGCAAGCTCTCCCGCATAGTCGACCCGGTGACCCAGAAACTGGTCGCGACCAGCTTGATCGGCGCATTGACCGCACTGTTCACCGCGTACCTGAACGATCAACTGGGCGCCACCCGCCAGCAGTTCATCGACTACTGCGTCAACATGTTGCTCGGCACCGCCGCCACCTACGTCGAACAGGGCTCGGCCGAAATCACCGTCGCGTCGCTGCCGCACGATTAACCGACGCAACCCTCGGGCACCCTCTCCGAGGTGGCCGATCAACCTTGACCGCACCGTGATGCGCCACACCGGCGGCAAACTTGATGCTACTGATAGGCACAGATAACATTGACTGCAACCAACAGACACAGATAACTGGAGTTGCCATGTCAGGCGAGCTGACCAATCTGCAGCTGCTACAGGAACTCGAGCCGATGGTCGAGAAGTACCTGAACCGGCACGAGAGCATGCACAAAGACTGGAACCCGCACGACTACATCCCGTGGTCGGACGGGAAGAACTTCTATGCGCTGGGCGGCCAGGATTGGGAGCCCGGACAGTCCAAGCTGTCCGACATCGCCCAGGTGGCGATGGTGCAGAACCTGATGACCGAGGACAACCTGCCGTCCTACCACCGCGAGATCACGATGAACTTCGGGCTGGACGGCGCCTGGGGCCAGTGGGTCAACCGCTGGACCGCCGAGGAGAACCGGCACGGGATCGCACTGCGCGACTACCTCGTGGTCACCCGCGCCGTCGACCCCTACGAGCTGGAGAAGCTGCGCGTGGAGGTGGTGAACCGCGGCTTCAGCCCGGGCCAGAACCACCAGGTGCGCGATGACCTGTTCGCCGAGAGCCTGTTCGACTCGGTCATCTACGTGACTTTCCAGGAGCTGGCCACCCGGATCTCGCACCGCAACACCGGTAAGGCCTGCGACGAACCGATTGCCGACCAGATGCTGGCCAAGATCTCGGCGGACGAGAACCTGCACATGATCTTCTACCGCGACGTCAGCGAAGCCGGGTTCGAGATCGCACCCAACCAGGCGATGAAGTCGCTGCACAAGATCCTGCGCAACTTCCAGATGCCCGGATACCAGGTGCCGGAGTTCCGCCGCAAAGCAGTGCTCATTGCCGTCGGCGGCGTGTACGACCCCCGGATCCACCTCGATGACGTCGTCATGCCGGTACTGAAGAAATGGCGCATTTTCGAGCGCGAGGACTTCACCGGCGAGGCCGCGGCTCTGCGCGACGACCTGGGCGTGCTGGTCAAGGAACTCGAGGCGTCCTGCGACAAGTTCGAGCAGTCCAAGCAACGCCAGCTGGACCGGGAAGTTCGCACCGGCAAGAAGACCACCGCGTTCGAGCTGCACCAGACCGCGGGCAAGCTGACGCTGAGCGGGCGGTAGCGCCCATTGCGCATCGGCACGATCGAGCTCGCCAGCCCCGTCGTGCTGGCACCCATGGCCGGTGTGACGAACGTCGCATTCCGTTCGCTGTGCCGTGAACTGGAGCTGTCGAAGGTAGGCACGGTCAGCGGACTGTATGTCTGCGAGATGGTGACCGCGCGGGCGCTTGTCGAGCGGCACCCGGTCACCATGCACATGACGACGTTCGCGCCGGACGAATCGCCGCGCTCGCTGCAGCTCTACACCGTTGACCCGGACACCACCTTCGCCGCGGCCAAGATGATCGCCGACGAGGGACTGGCCGATCACATCGACATGAACTTCGGCTGCCCGGTTCCCAAGGTGACCAAGCGCGGCGGCGGAGCGGCGTTGCCGTACAAGCGGCGGCTGTTCGGCCAGATCGTCGCCGCGGCGGTGCGCGCCACCGCCGGCACCGACATACCGGTGACCGTCAAGTTCCGCATCGGCATCGACGACGACCACCACACGCACCTGGACGCCGGGCGCATCGCCGAGTCCGAGGGAGCCGCGGCCGTCGCCCTGCACGCCCGAACCGCCGCACAGCGCTACTCCGGCACCGCCGACTGGGACCAGATCGCCCTGCTCAAGCAACAGGTGCGCACGATTCCGGTGCTGGGCAACGGCGACATCTACGACGCCAGCGACGCGCTCGCCATGATGGCCGCCACGGGATGCGATGGCGTGGTCATCGGCCGCGGCTGCCTGGGCCGTCCCTGGCTGTTCGCCGAACTATCGGCCGCGTTCACCGGCATACCGGCCCCGGAACCGCCCGCCCTCGGCGAGGTGACCGACATCATCCGGCGGCACGGCGCGCTGCTGGCCGCCCATTTCGGTGAAGACAAGGGCATGCGCGACATCCGCAAGCACGTCGCCTGGTACCTGCACGGCTTCCCCGCAGGATCCGACCTGAGGCGCGCATTGGCGCTGGTCAAGACACTTGACGAACTCGACGAGCTGCTCGACCGGTTGGACCGTGACGTTCCGTTCCCGGAGGCCGGCAACGGCCCGCGCGGCCGCCAGGGTTCGCCGGCGCGGGTGGCTCTGCCCGACGGCTGGCTCAGCGATCCCGACGACTGCCGGGTGCCCGAAGGCGCCGACGTCATGCACTCCGGCGGCTGATCCGCAAGCCGCGGTGGCTCAACCGAGACACTCTCGAAATCGCGTCTCAGCCGAGAAATCAGTACGATGTGAGCCTTAATGCAATTCCGCGGCGCCGAGTTCGGCGGTGCTGCGTTTATGTGTGCGCGTTGTGCCCGAAAAACCACCCCATCGGTGGGGACGTCCGCATAGTGACATTCGGAGGCCGGTAGGACATGAGTGACGGCGGGAAAGACGCCACTCCTGACCATCGGCGCGCGCGGAGCGCCGGTGATGCTGCTGACTTCCTTACCGCAAACGCACAGGCATTGCCAGGCGCCGCGCCGTGGGAGCGCTTCACGGCGACGTCGGCCGATGACGAACTGAGTCGTTGGTCCGCCGGTTCCGTCACGAAAGCCGAGACTCCCGCCGAACCCGAGGACGGCCCGGCGGGCAGCCACAACGACGGGGTCCTGAGCGTCGCGGACCTGATCGCAAAACTCGGTGCCACCCTTCCCGAGCGCCCCACTCACCATCACGTGGCCGACGAACCAGAGGTGGACGACGAGCCGGCACCCGCCGAAGAACGCGAGCGTGACGACCTGCTCGACACCCAGGTCATCCCCACTCCCGCGTATTCCTTGCAGTTGCTCTCCGAAATCCCCGACCTCGGGGCGGCCAACTATCCGGAGGATTCCGGAGCGGACGAGAAGGCCTCGCGCCGGAAGCGGCGCCGCGCCACCGCACCGGCCAACGTCTCGACTACCCCGAAGCGGAAGTCCCACCGGCGGCCGATGCTGATCGCGGGCCGCTCCGTGGTCGCGGTCGTCGCGCTGCTGTCGCTGGTGCTGACCGGCGGCGCGTGGCACTGGAGTTCGTCGAAGAACAACCAGCTGAACACCGTCAGCGCCTTGGACCCCGGGTCCGCCGACATCGTCGACCCCAACGCCCAGTACGGCGACGAGAACTTCCTGATCGTCGGAATGGACTCCCGCCTCGGCGACAACGCCAATGTCGGCGCCGGCGACACCGAGGACGCCGGTGGCGCCCGTTCGGACACGGTGATGCTGGTCAACATCCCCGCTGACCGCAAGCGCGTGGTCGCGGTGTCGTTCCCCCGTGACCTGGCGATCAACCCCATCCAGTGCGAAGCCTGGAATCCCGAGGACGGCAAGTACGGACCCATCTACGACCCGAAGACCGGCAAGACGGGTCCCCGGATGGTTTACACCGAGACCAAGCTGAACTCCGCGTTCTCCTTCGGCGGCCCCAAGTGCCTGGTGAAGGTGATCCAGAAGTTGTCCGGTCTGAGCGTCAACCGGTTCATCGCCATCGACTTCGTCGGGTTCGGCCGCATGGTCGAGGCCCTCGGCGGGGTCGAGGTGTGCAGCACCACGCCGCTGAAGGACTACGAACTGGGCACGGTGCTCGCCCATGCCGGACGCCAGGTCATCGACGGCCCCACCGCGCTGAACTACGTGCGCGCCCGGCAGGTCACCACTGAGAGCAACGGCGACTACGGCCGCATCAAGCGGCAGCAGCTGTTCCTGTCCTCGCTGCTGCGGACGATGATCTCCGAGGACACGTTGATGAACCTCAACAAGCTCAACAACGTCGTCAATATGTTCATCGGCAACAGCTACGTCGACAACGTCAAGACCAGAGACCTGGTCGAGCTCGGCCGCTCCCTGCAGCACATGGCGGCCGGGCACGTCACGTTCGTCACCGTGCCCACGGGCATCACCGACCAGGACGGCAACGAGCCGCCACGGACCGCGGACATGAAAGCGCTGTTCACCGCGATCATCAACGACGATCCGTTGCCCAAGGAGAACGACCAGAACGCACAGAGTCTGGGTAGCTCGCAGACTTCCGGGTCGGGCGCCAGTACCACCAAGAAGCCGCCGCAACCTCAGCCCCAACCGGCCCCGGCCAATGACACGCACCGCGAGCAGGTGACGACGACCTCCCCGCAGGAGGTTACGGTCCAGGTGTCCAACGGCACCGGCACCGAGGGCCTGGCCGCGACCGCCGCGAGCCAACTCAAGCGCAATGGCTTCAACGTGATGACTCCGGATGACTATCCGAATTCACTGAAGACGACGACGGTGTTCTTCTCACCCGGCAACGAACAGGCCGCCGCTACCGTGGCCGCGGCGTTCGGTAACTCGAAGGTCGAGCGGGTGACCGGGATCGGCTCGGTGGTCCAGGTGGTGCTCGGGCCGGACTTCAGCGCGGTCACCTCGCCGCCGCCCAGCGGTTCCTCGGTGAGCATGCAGGTCAGCCGGAACACCAGCAGCACGCCGACCAGGCTGCCCGAGGATCTGACGGTCACCAATGCGGCAGACACCACCTGCGAATAGCGAGACAACGTTTGTGAACAGGACGTGCCGCTGCACGCCATCGGCTATGTGCAGAACGTAGGCTTTACACATGAGAACCGCCTACCATGAGCAGCTCGCGGAATTATCCGAGCGACTCGGCGAGATGTGCGGGCTGGCCGGGATTGCGATGGAGCGGGCTACCCAAGCCTTGTTGCAGGCCGATCTGGTGCTGGCCGAGCAGGTCATCACCGACCACGAAAGAATATCGGCGCTCAGCGCCCAGGCGGAGGAGAGCGCATTCGTCCTGCTGGCCCTGCAGGCACCGGTAGCCGGTGATCTGAGGTCGATCGTCAGCGCGATTCAGATCGTCGCAGATATCGACCGGATGGGCGCCCTGGCGCTGCACGTCGCCAAGATCGCCCGCCGGCGCCACCCCCAGCATGCGCTGCCCGAGGAGGTCAACGGCTACTTCGCCGAAATGGGCAGCATCGCAGTCGAATTGGGTAACAGCGCCCAAGAGGTGCTGCAAACCCGCGACCCGGAGAAGGCCGCCCGGATCCGCGAAGAAGACGATGCGATGGACGACCTGCACCGGCACCTGTTCAACGTGCTGATGGACCGGGAGTGGAAGTACGGCGTGGCTGCCGCGGTGGACGTCACCCTGCTGGGCCGGTTCTACGAACGCTTCGCCGACCACGCCGTCGAGGTGGCCCGCCGGGTCATCTTCCAGGCCACGGGCAAGTTTGCCGAAGGCGAGCCGAGCCCTACCTCGCACTGACGGGTCGCACGAGGGCGGACGCCGTGTTACCGCCGAGCCCGCATCCGGCGGCTGCCACTCCAACTTTCGCTGCAAATCCGCAGCCTCGGCGCGCAACCCCCGCCGAGCGGGGACGCTCACCCGAATCGGCCGGAGATGTAGTCCTCGGTGGATTTCTGGCTGGGGTTGGAGAAGATCTTCTCCGTGTCGTCGATCTCGATCAGCCGCCCCGGCTTGCCGACGGCCTCCAGGTTGAAGAACGCCGTCTGATCGCTCACGCGCGCCGCCTGTTGCATGTTGTGCGTGACGATGACGATGGTGTACTCCTGCTTCAGCTCGCTGATCAATTCCTCGATCGCCATCGTCGAGATGGGGTCCAGCGCCGAGCAGGGTTCGTCCATCAACAGCACGTCGGGTTGCACGGCGATGGCGCGGGCGATACACAACCGCTGCTGCTGACCACCGGAGAGGCCGCCGCCGGGCTTGTCCAACCTGTCTTTGACCTCGTCCCACAAGTTCGCGCCGCGCAGCGAGTGCTCGGTGGTCTCGTCGAGCACCTTGCGGTTGCGTACGCCCTGCAACTTCAGACCGGCGACCACGTTGTCGCGAATCGACATGGCGGGGAAGGGGTTCGGCCGCTGGAACACCATGCCGATGGCCCGGCGTACGCCGACGGGATCGATGCGCGCGCCGTAGATGTCCTCATCGTCGAGGAGCACGCTGCCTTCCACCCTGCCCCCGGGGACCACCTCGTGCATGCGGTTGAGGGTGCGCAGCACCGTGGTCTTGCCGCAGCCGGACGGGCCGATGAAGGCAGTCACGCTGCGGGGTAGCACCGACAGGGTCACGTCGGCGACCGCATGAAACGACCCGTAGTAGATGTTGACCTCTTTGAGGTCCAACCGTTTGGCCAACTGATGCAGCTCCTGGCTAAGTCTTCTTCGGGGCAAAGGCCTTCGCGACCATCCTGGCCCCGATATTGATGATTGCAATCAACAAGATCAGAGTAAGCGCGGCACCCCACATCCGCTCCGTGGGAACCGGGTCGGCACCGGCGCCGGCGGTCGTCTGGTCATACATCATGCCGGGCAACGACCCCATGAACCCACTGAACATGTCGAAGTTCATAGCGCGCGAATAGCCGACCAAGATCAGCAGCGGCGACGTCTCACCGAGCACCCGCGCCAGCGCCAGCAGAATCCCGGTGAGGATGCCGGACAGGCCGGTCGGAATCACCACTCTGGCGATGGTCTTCCACTTCGGTATCCCGAGCGCGTAACTGGCCTCCCGAAGGTCCACGGGCACTATCCGCAACATCTCCTCGGTCGCCCGCGCGATCACCGGAAGCATCATCAGTACCAACGCCAACGACACCGCGAACTGGGAGCGTGGCAGACCCAGCGCCGCGACCCACACCGCGTAGATGAACAGTGCCGCGACGATCGAGGGCACTCCCGCGAGGATGTCCACCGTGAAGGTGACCAGCCTGGCCAACGGGCTGCGGCCGCCATATTCCACCAGGTAGATGCCCACCAGTACACCGATCGGAATGGAGATCGCCGCGCACGCCAATCCCAGCAGCAGCGTGCCGACGATGGCGTGGTATGCACCCCCGCCGGAATTCAGAGCCGTCGTTCCCGCCTGCGAATGCGTCCACCACGTGCTCGACGCCAGCGCCCTGAACCCATTGACCGCCACCGAACAGAGCAACCAGAGCAGCGGCGCCAGAGCGACCAGCATCGCCAGCGTCACCAGGATGGTGGCGACGGCGTTGGCGATGCGACGACGCAGGCCGCGCCCGGCGAGCGTCCGCCATTTCAGCGGGCGGTCCAGCATCGAGGTCACGACCGCGGCCTTACGGCTCTGGTGCCGGCCACGGCCGCTCGGGCCAGCGCGTTCACCACGAACGTGAGTAGGAAGAGCACCAGCCCCGCGGCCAGGTAGGCCCCCGCCTTGTACTGATTGTCGAATTCGGGTGCGGCGGCGGCGATCTTGGTGGCGAAGGTGGACCCGCCGTCGAACAGCGACCAACCGAACGCCGTCTGCGTGCCGCGCAGGATGATCAGCAGAGCGACCGTCTCACCCAGGGCCTGACCCAACCCCAGGATCGACCCGCTGATGAATCCGGACCGCCCGAACGGCAATACCGTCGTCTTGACCACTTCCCAGCGGGTGGCGCCCAGTGCGAGCGCGGCTTCGATCTCTTCCTGCGGGGTCTGGACGAACACTTCACGGGTGACCGCAGTGATGATCGGCAGGATCATCACCGCCAGGACGATTCCGGCGGTGAAGATGGTGCCGCCGCCGGCCGCCGACGCATTACCGGTCGAGAACAGGAACAGCTGCCCGAGGTGGACGTTGAGCCAGACGGCCACCGGCCGCAACCGGGGCGCCAGCACGTACAGGCCCCAGACCCCGTAGATGATCGACGGCACCGCGGCCAGCAGGTCGACCGTGTACGACAGCGGCGCGGCCAGCCTGCGCGGCGCGTATTGGGTCAGATAGAGCGCCACCCCGAGCGCCACCGGCATCGCCAGGGCCAGCGCGAACACCGAGACGAAGATCGTCACGTGCAGCTGTTCGAGAATTCCGAACCGCATCGCCGAAGGGTCGGTGGTGACCCAGTTGCCGCGGTAAGTGAAGAAGTTGACCTGATTTCGCGCCAGCGCCGGCATGGCATGCCACAGCAGGAAACCGCCGACGCCTGCGATCAGGGCCACGACCGATAAGCCCGCCCCCAGCGAGAGGCGGCGAAAAATCCGGTCCGCCGGCGGCGGCCGGCCATAGCCCCACGGGCTGATCGGGACCACCGGCGGCTCGGGGAAGGGCGCGGCGACGACTTCACCCGAACCCGCGTCGGCTGGGTTTGGCTGTCGGTCCATCAAGTCACTGTTGATCCCGTCGGTGTCCGGTTACTGCAGTGCGTTGATCGCGGTGATCAGGCGCTCCTTGACCTTATCCGGCAACGGGACGTACCCGGCGGAGGTGAGCACGGCCTGGCCCTTGTCGACGGCAGTGGTGAGGAACGCCTTCACCGCGGCGGCCGTATCCGGGTCGTAGCCCTGGGAGCACACGATCTCGTAGGTCGCGAGCACCAGCGGGTAGGCCGTCGGCTCCTGGATGGCGTACATCGAGCCCAGCTCCAGCACCAGATCGTTCCCGCCGGCCGCGAACGTAACGGCGTTGACGGCGTTGCGGGCGGTCTCCTCGGTCAGCGCGACGACGCCGTTGCCCGTGTCGATCTGCGCGAACGGCACCCCGGCGCGATCGGCGAAACCCTTCTCGACATATCCGATTGCCCCCAGAGTGGTCTGCACCGCCTCGACGACGCCGGCCGACCGGGGGGCGCCCTCACCCACGCCGCCCTGGAACTCGGTTCCGATGCCCCGGGACCAGCTCTGCGGCGCCGCGGTGGTCAGGTACTTCTGGAAATTGTCGGTGGTTCCCGACGAGTCCTTGCGGTAAATCGGAGTGATCGTCGTTTTGGGCAGTTCCACACCGGGATTGAGCGCAACCAGCAGCGGGTCGTCCCAGCGCCGGATGCCGCCGCTGAAGATCTTGGCCAACGCATCGGCGTCAACGGCCAGCTTGGGGACACCCGGCAGGTTGTACACCAACGCGATCGGCCCGAACACCAGCGGCAGATCCCATGCCGAACTTCCGTTGCACCGCTGGGCAGCCGGGCCGATCTGGGAGGCGACCAGCGGCGAATCAGATCCGGCGAAGTCCACATGGCCGGCGATGAACTGCTCGCGTCCGGCGCCCGAGCCGGTGGGGTTGTACGCCACCGCCTTCCCGGGACACAGCTGGCCCCACACCTGATTGAACAGCGCGATCGCGATCTGCTGGGCCGTCGAACCCTCAGCGGTCAACGCGTTCTTACCACCGCACGAGCCCTCGCCGGAAACCCTCGAGCTCTGCGTCAGGGCGCCGCGGTTGTCGTCGCTGCCGCAGGCGGTCACGACCGCACCGCAGATGGTCAGCGCCACAGCCGTCGCTCGCAGCACCGACCGGGATTTCACCCACGGGGACATTGCCAGGTAGCGCGGAAACTATGCTTCGCCCGCAAGAAAACATCCGCGGAAAATGCTCAGCCGGCGGCGTACGCGGTGTCGACGCTGTAGACGGCGAACCCCGTCTTCTCATAGGTCCGCACCGCGGCCGCGTTGTCGGACTCCACGTAGAGCATCACGCTGGCGTCGGGCATCTCGGCCAGCCGCGCCGCCAGCGACACCAGACCGATCGAGGTCAGCAACTGCCCCAGGCCGCTGCCCTGGGCCGACGGGTCGACGCCTACTACGTAGACCTCGCCCAGCCCGTCGGGGTCGGGGTGCACTTTGGTCCAGTGAAAGCCGAGCAGTCTGTCGTCACGGTCGAAAGCCAGGAACAGGCCGGCCGGATCGAACCAGGACTCCCCACGCCGCTCTTCGATTTCGCGTTCGGTCCAACCACCCTGTTCCGGATGGTAGGAGAACGCGGCGTTGTTGACCCGCAGCAGTTCGGCGTCGTCCGAAGGGCCCGCGTAGGTGCGGATCCGCACCTCACGCAGCCGCTCAGGTGTCAGGGGCTCGGCGATATCGCGCAGCGGACGCCGCATCTGCAGCAGTTCGCGCACCGCGACCAGGCCCAGCGCAGACGCGGTGGCGCGGGCGGGCTCCAGCGTGCGGTGCGCCCAGAACCGGGTCTGACCGCCGGTCTTGGCGAGTGCCGCGCGCGCCAGTGCCGTGCCGACACCCCCGCGCCGGGCTTGCGGGTGCACCACCAGTTCCGACATGGCGCCGGCCTCGTCTCGGGGCGGGGTGAGGTTCAGATAACCCGTGACTCCGGCGCTGGGATCCTCGGCCACCAGGTGCTCGGTGCGGTCCTGCGACAATTCCCGCAGCACCTGCTCACCCACTGGCGCTACGCCGTCGAATTCGGTTGCGGCCGTTACGAGCTCACGGACCTGACGCTGCTCATCGGGGGTGAGGGCCGGGCGCCATTGCGGCGCGGTCACTGACTGCGCAACGGGTCGGCCAGCGGGTCCATATCGGCGTCGGATTCGTCGTCGTCAGATTCGCGCTCGTCGGGCTCGGCGGCCTGGGCCCGGCCGCGCGCCGGCCGGACCGCCTTGTAGCCCACATTGCGCACCGTGCCGATCAGAGCCTCGTGCTCAGGGCCGAGCTTGGCACGCAGCCGACGTACGTGCACGTCAACCGTGCGGGTGCCGCCGAAGAAGTCGTACCCCCACACCTCATGCAGCAGCTGGGCGCGGGTGAACACCCGGCCCGCGTGCTGGGCCAGGTACTTCAGCAACTCGAATTCCTTGTACGTGAGGTCGAGCGGACGACCGCGCAACCGGGCGGTGTAGGTGCCCTCGTCGATCACCAGTTCGCCCAGGCTCACCTTGCCGACGCTTTCCTGGTCGGCCAGACCACCCCGGCGGCCCACGACGAGGCGCAGCCGCGCGTCGATTTCGGCAGGCCCCGTACTGGGCAGCAGGATCTCGTCCAGGCCCCAGTCGGCGCTCACGGCCACCAGTCCGCCTTCACTCACCACCGCAAGCACAGGTGCGGACCGGCCCGCCGTGCTGAGCAAACGGCACAGGCCGCGTGCCGCGGAGAGATCGTTTCGCGCGTCGACCAGCACGGCGTCCGCGTTACCAGCCTCCAATAGAGAGGACGCCTCCGGCGGCGCGGTCCGCACGCTGTGCGGCAGCAGGGACAACGAGGGTAGGACCGGGTCGGGATACAGCTCCGAGGTCAGCAGTAGTAGCTCCAACACGCCCCTCCAGCGTCGTGGGCAAGGCCTCCCAGATCATCGCGACATATGACGTTAGCGGCAAGATCATCTAACGATAACTTGCCGCGTGTTATTCGGCCTGGCGACGAGGCCTTCCGCGATGCAACGACCGCAAGCCGGACGATTAGCCGATGCCCCCGCCACCTGCGGGCGGGCGCTGCCGGCCGCAAGACCACTGTGAGCAACCCAACACGGCCCGGCGATGTCAGAATGTCCGCGTGCGCAAAGTCCTGACGGGTGCCACCGCGGCGGCGATCGCCGTCGGCGTCATCGCGCTGGGCGCTGTCGGCGTCGACTACGGCGCGAGCATTTACGCCGAGTACCGGCTCTCGACCAGCGTGCGCAGAGCCGCGAATCTGGGGTCTGACCCGTTCGTGGCCATCATCGCCTTTCCCTTCATCCCCCAAGCGATGGCCCACCACTACGACGAGCTGGAGATCAAGGCCGGGGCTGTCGATCACGCGACGGTCGGCAAGGCCACCCTCGAGGCCACCATGCACTCGATCGACCTGACCGATGCCTCGTGGTTGCTCAGACCGGAGGCAAAGCTGCCGGTCGGGAAGCTGGAGAGCCGCATCATCATCGACTCGGTGCACCTGGGCCGATTCATGGGCATCACCGACCTGATGGTCGAGGCGCCTCCTCAGGAATCCAACGACGCGACCGGAGGAACCACCGAGTCCGGTATATCGGGCAGCCACGGACTGGTGTTCAGCGGGACGCCGCAATCGGCCGGCTTCGACCACCGGGTCAGCATCTCGGTGGATCTGGCCATTGCCCCCGAGGACCCCGCCACGCTGGTGATCAGCCCGACCGGGGTGCTCACCGGCCCCGACACCGCCAACCAGGCGGTTCCCGACGACAAACGCGACGCGGTGCTGCGGTCATTCGCCGGCCGGCTGCCCAACCAGAGGCTGCCGTTCGGGGTGGCGCCTAACACCGTCGGAGCGCGCGGGTCCGACGTCATCATCGAGGGCATCACCCGCGACGTCACCGTCACGCTGGAGGGTTTCAAGCAGTCGTGACCTTCGTCAGCTGTGAGCTGTCTGCGGCTGTTGGCTTGATCACTGTTTCATTAGGTAAGCTGACCGACGTGTCAGCCCGCATCGAGCCTGTGCTCACCAAGCGCCGCGCAGTTCAACTGTGCCGCGTCGCGGGTTGTTGCTGTTGCTGTTGCTGCTGAGTAGCCGCGCCTATCTGCGCTGTGCTCGAAGCGGTCAGGGTCCTCACCGTGGCATGTCTTCCTCGCGCAATAGCCGTACCCAGCCCCAAAGCTGTTCATCAGAAGAAATCGAAAGGATCCCCCATGGCACGCTCCGACGTCCTGGTCTCCGCCGACTGGGCTGAGAGCAATCTGGATGCCGAAAACGTCGTTTTCGTCGAGGTGGACGAAGACACCAGCGCTTACGACGGAGGCCACATCCCCGGCGCGATCAAGCTGGACTGGCGAGACGACCTGCAGGACCCGGTCAAGCGCGACTTCGTCGACGCAGAGCAGTTCTCCAAGCTGCTGTCCGACCGTGGCATCGCCAACGACGACACCGTGATCCTCTACGGCGGCAACAACAACTGGTTCGCGGCGTACGCCTACTGGTACTTCAAGCTGTACGGCCACCGGGACGTCAAGCTGCTCGACGGTGGCCGCAAGAAATGGGAGCTCGATGGCCGGCCGCTGTCCAGCGATGTCGTGAACCGGCCCGCCACCTCTTACACCGCGTCGGCGCCGGACAACTCCATCCGCGCCTTCCGTGACGAGGTGATCGCCGCGATCGGCACCAAGAATCTGGTCGACGTGCGCTCTCCCGACGAGTTCTCCGGCAAGATCCTGGCACCCGCGCACCTGCCCCAGGAGCAGAGCCAGCGTCCCGGCCACGTCCCCACCGCCATCAACGTGCCGTGGAGCAAGGCCGCCAACGAGGACGGCACCTTCAAGTCCGACGAGGAGCTGGCCAAGCTGTACGCCGACGCGGGACTGGACGGACAGAAGGAAACGATTGCCTACTGTCGGATCGGGGAACGTTCGTCGCACACCTGGTTCGTGCTGCAGGAATTGCTCGGACACAAGAACGTCAAGAACTACGACGGCAGTTGGACGGAATACGGCTCCCTGGTGGGTGCCCCGATCGAGTTGGGAAACTGACATGTGCTCTGCACCAAAGCAAGGGCTGACGTTGCCGGCCAGCGTCGACCTGGAGAAGGAAACGGTGATCACCGGCCGCGTCGTGGACGGTGAGGGCCAGGCCGTCGGCGGCGCTTTCGTCCGGCTGCTGGACTCGTCCGACGAGTTCACTGCCGAGGTCGTGGCGTCGGCGACGGGTGACTTCCGGTTCTTCGCGGCGCCCGGCTCGTGGACGCTGCGGGCGTTGTCCCGAGTCGGCAACGGCGACGCCGTGATCGCGCCGTCGGGTGCCGGCATCCACGAGGTGGACATCAAGGTCGCCTGACCGGCAGCGGTTCACTCTGCGTTGAGGGCGACGAAGTTCGAGTGCTCGCCACCCTCAACGCAGAGTCAACGACAATCGTGATCGCATAGACTCGTCCCCGTGGTGCTGTTCTTCGAGATCATGCTGGTCCTTGCGACTGTGGTCATCTCCTGGTTCGCGCTCTATGCGCTCTATCGGTTGATCACCGACGAGTCGTGACCTCCAGTGAGGGCGCAGACGCCCCAGACGCCCCCGACGAACTGTCACAGGCGGCCGAGCGGGCGAAACTGACCGCTGCCCGGAATATCCCCGCCTATGACGACCTGCCGCTGCCGGCCGACACCGCGAACCTGCGCGAAGGCGCAAACCTCCACGACGCCTTGCTGGCGCTGCTGCCGCTGGTCGGCGTGTGGCGCGGCGAGGGCGAGGGTCGTGCCCATGACGGCGATTACCGGTTCGGCCAGCAGATCGTGGTCTCGCACGACGGCGGCGACTACCTGAATTGGGAAGCACGCTCCTGGCGCCTCGACGAGGCCGGCGAGTACCACCAGCCGGGGTTGCGGGAAACGGGATTCTGGCGGTTTGTGCCCGACCCCGACGACCCCAGCGAATCACAGGCCATCGAACTGCTGCTGGCGCACTCGGCCGGTTATGTCGAGTTGTTCTACGGGCGCCCGCGTAACCAGTCGTCGTGGGAACTGGTCACCGATGCGCTGGCACGGAGCCGGTCGGGCGTCCTGGTCGGCGGCGCCAAGCGGCTCTACGGCATCGTCGAGGGCGGCGATCTGGCCTACGTCGAAGAGCGGGTGGACGCCGACGGCGGCCTGGTCCCCCATCTGTCGGCGCGGTTGTCCCGTTTCGTCGGCTGAGAGCAACCTCCGTAACGAGTTCTCGCTGTTGCCTTCCCGTGCGCTTGCGCGTGTACTGTTCGCGTCCGAGTGGGCCGCAGGACGGGAGGTTTGATGGGCCAGAAGAGAATCGCCCCGCCCCCGGTGCGCTGGGCCATGTCGGTCCTCGCCGTCCTGTTGATCGCCTATCTGGCCGCGGTGGCGGCCCAGCCGGCGATCCTGGACCTGCTGCCGTCCGGGGTGGGTTGGTTCGGCCGGCCGGGATCGATGCCGACGACCGCGATCGTCGTCGCCGTCCTGGCCGCGGTGTGTGTGATGACCTTCCGGTCCAACGCCAGCCACCGCCTGGTGGGCGTGTCGTTCACCGTGATCGCCGTGCTCATCACCATGAGCGCCATTCTGGGCCTCAGCTCGTACTGGAACTGCCACGACGAGAACCATCCCGCGGTCTTCACCCCGCTGATGCTGACCGCCCAGCTGATCAAAGGCAGCAGCGGCGACTACTCGCTGGGAGGGCATGTCTGCCCCAGCCCGACGCCGGTGGGCCTCGAATTGGCCCGAATGGCAGCCGTTTCGGCGATCTTCACGGGCCTGGGCGGTGTGGTGGTCGGCGTCTTCCGGTCCCAGGTGGACCGGCTACGCGCAAACTTCGCCGATTCCGTCACCGCGATCGTGGGGGTCGACGACGACACCGAATCGATGATCAGCGGCGTCGCGCGGACGTTAGACCGGCGCGGCACCCTGGTCGTCATCACCAGCACCAATGACGACCGTGTACAGCGGGTCCGCCGAATGGGTGCCCGCGTCGTGCTGGTGGACTTCAACACGCCCGCCACGATGGTGACGCTGCGGCTGTGGCGCCACCTGAGCCGGCTCTACCTGATGGCACCCGACCCCGCGATCAACCTGCTGTGGCTGGACCTGATCAGCCGCCGGTTGTCCGAAGTCGCCAACAAGCGACGGCTACCGCTCATCGTGCGCATCGACGATCCCTGGCTCGCCGAGGCCTGGCGTGCCCAGCAGTTCGGCGGCTCCGACACCCGTTGGGCGGCCGACGTCGTCGGCAAGTATGAAGTCACGGCGAGCCGGTTACTGGACGGGATCGTCGCAACCGGCCGGACTAAACGTGTATTCGTCTGTGGCACTTCACAACTGACCTTGGCGCTATGCGCGGACCTGACCCGGCGCGCGCTGGAACGCGACTTCTACACGCCCCCGGGGGCGGTCGCGCTGCCGTCGCTGACACTGGTGGAACGCGACGCCGAGGAATACCTCAAGGATCACGAGTTCTACCGGCAGCAAGCAGGATTCGCTTCCAACGGACCGACGATCGACGCAGTGTCGGAGGGTCCGACGATACCCACCATTCTGCGGCTGATCGGCGACACCGACCCCCACACGAGCGCGGTGATCCTGGTCGACACGCACACCGCGACCACCGGCACCAGGCTGGCCGCCCGTTTCCCCGAGATGCCCGTCTACACCTCCGACCTCAACACCAGCATCGCCGACGACTCGATACAGGTGGTCGGCATGCTGCAGTCGTACTCGCTGGTGCTGGACAGCCGCGAAGGCCAGGTTCAAGACGCCTGGGAGCGGGCGGCCCGGCTGATCCACGAGCGGTACGTCGCCACCATCGACCCCAGTTGGCCGCGGGGCCCCGCCTCGGTGCCGTGGGTCGAACTCGACGAGTTCTACCGCGGCTCGAACCGGCGTCAGGTGCGAAACGCGCTGTGGATGGTCGAACAGATCGCCGGCCACACGTGGAACACGTGGGGCAGCCCCCCTACCCAGCTGTCCGGCCGAGACATGGCGGATTCGCCGCCGCTGGAACAGCTTGCGCTGATGGGCTTCGACCAGCACTCGGCACTGGCCATGGCACAGGCGGAGCACGAGGACTGGTGCCGTTACTACCGCCGCAACGGCTGGAAGTACGGCACGCCGCGCGACGACGCCCGCAAGATCCACGACAAGCTGGTCGACTGGTCCACCGTCGAGAACAACCCCGACCTGCTCAACGCCGCCGTGCGCAGTCTGGCGGCCACGCTGTGGAGCCTTCGTCAGCTCGGTTACCGTTCCCGCCCGCTGTGGCGCACGTTCACCCGCGTCGGGACGGTCTCCGCCGGGCAACGCACCGCGCCGTGGACCTGGACATCGGATTCGGGGCACACCATGCATGCCGACGCCGGCGACTGGGAAGTGCGCTCGGACGGCAAGACCTGGTCGGTGCGCGACGACATCTTCCACGCCACCTACGAACCGGCCGGTGACGGACTGTGGCGCCGGAAGGGACGCGTCCAGGCCCGTCCGGCGCAGCCTGGCGAGTCGATCAACACCTTGGAGGGCCCGACGAACGCAGCCGACGGCGACTGGGTGGTGCGGGGCGCGGAGGGAGAACAGTGGCCCGTGCCCGGTCATGAGTTCGCGAGGCGCTACGCCGAGTTCCAGCCACCGGACGAAGCGCACGTGCCGGCACCGGAATGACCCCGCGGCGGGTTTGCCAGAGTCGATTGCTGCGACCCTTACCATGCGCTACCGTCGCATGACGGATTCGCCGTATCTACTTCCCCCCGCCCTCAATTGAGGAGACAGCCGTGGCCATATTCATCAGCTATTCGAGCCAGGACAGGACGTCGCTCGATGCGCTGACGACCGCGTTGAAGCGGGCCCAGCAGAAGGTCTGGTTCGACCAGGAACTCGGTGGCGGCGACGCGTGGTGGAACGCGATCCTCGAGCAGATCCGCTCTTGCGAGGTGTTCATCGTCGCGCTGTCCAACAACTGGCTGCAGTCCAAGCCCAGCCAGGCCGAGCTGCGCTACGCGCAAGCCCTGAACCGCCCGATCCTGCCGGTCAAGGTGGGGCCGGTAGACAGCGTCCGGGTCAATCCCGTCTCCACGCTGCAGATCATCGACTACCAGAACCCGACCGTCGACGCCGGCATCCAGTTGGTCACCGCGATCCATGCGATGCGCGACAAGGCCGCGCCGCTGCCGTCGCCGTTGCCCGAGGAGCCGCCGCTGCCTTTCGGCTACATCATGCGTCTGGGCAACGACCTGTCCGAGAAGGAACTCACCCCCGCCCAACAGCTGCAGCTGTTGATCGAGCTGCGCACCGGGCTCGACGAGGACGGCGACGACCCGAGCGCGCGCAGCGACATCGCCCAGCTGCTGCGGATGCTGCGGATGCGCCACGACGTCACCTACCGCACTCGGACCGAGATCGACAACGTGCTGGCCGAGATCGAGGCCAAGGATGGTGCGGCGAAGGGCGCGCCGAGTGGGGCGCCGGCCAAGGCGCCGGCTGCCCCTGCGGCGGCACCGGCGGCCGCGGCGGCCGCACCACAGGCCCGCCCCGCCACCGGCCACGCCGCACCCGCGCCCAGCTCCGGAGGGTCGAACAAGAAGCTGCTCATCATCGGCGGCGCCGCGCTGGCCGCTGTGCTGGCCATCGTCCTGATCGTCGTCTTCGCCTCCGGCGGCAATACCCGCAAGCCGACGGCGGCCAACCCCGGCGGCGCTGCGACCGGCGCCTCCAACGGGGCCTCGGCTCCGGCCGAAACCGGGTCCATCCTGCTCGGCGCCGCCGACATCGGAAATGTGCTCGGCGACCCCAACATGAAGGAAAGTGCACACAGCGACCAACTACGCGCTCCGCAGGGCACCTTGTCCGATCAGGAGTGCCTGTCGGCATTCGAACCGTTCCAAGAGTCGGTGTACCGGCCGCACGACCCGACCGCGATCCACACTCAGGTCGTGCAATCGTCCGGTGACGTTCACCGGGTCGTCGAGGCCGTCGCGAAGTTCCCGTCGGCCGAGAAGGCCCGCGCGTTCGTGGAGGCATCCGAGGGGAAATGGCGGGCGTGCGCCAACAAGACCGTCACATTCACCGGTCCGAGCAAGAGCACCGAGTGGAGCTTCGGCGAAGTCAACGGCGCTGCGCCGAAGATCACCATGACCCGCGCGGAAACCGACAACAACACGCGGACGTGCCAGCATGTGCTCGGCGCGGCGGGCGACCTGGTTATCGAGGTTCAGGCGTGCGGTAACGACATCACCGACGGGGGCGCGAAGTTGGCCGACCAGATCATGGCGAGGGCGAACAAGTAGCGGGCCTGAAGAGGGTCCCCAGAAATGGAGCGGCCCCCGAGCGACGCTCCGGTTGGACAGACCGGACGCTCGAGGGCCGGGTGGCTGCGGGAAATTCGCCAGCGCGCGTAAATCGCTGACTCTTCCGAGCCAATGCAGCTAGCGCGCAGCCACCTCACATGTCCATGGAGCTATCAATTTCGCGGACCACCTCCTTCCTTGTGTAAAGCCGACGCTACCGCGACTGTCGCCCGGCGACAACAGATTTAAGCGCTCAGCGATCAATGACGATCGCCGCGTCGACCAGTTCGGCGAAGGTGTCGGTGAACGAAGCCCGCGGCAGCCACCGCCCGTCGAGGGTGTGCACCCGGGCGGCCAGCGTCATGCTCGACACCAGCCAGATGCCTTGCGCCGCGGCCAGATCGGCGGGCCGCAGCGCGCGGTAGTCACAGTCGTACCCGCGGGCGCGCGCGACTTCGAACAGTGCCTGCTGCGTTGTTCCCCGCAGGATCGGATACCAGGGCGGCGGGGTCAACAGGCAGGGGCGGCCGCCATCACCGTCGACGGCGATGACCACCGTGGAGCGCGGACCTTCCAGGATGTAGCCGTCGGTGCTGACGAAGATGACGTCGCCCGCGCCCTGCCGGGCCGCATGGCGTAGGACGGCCATGTTGACGGCGTAGGACAGCGTCTTGGCGCCGGCCAGCAGCCAGGGCATGGTGTCGATGCCGTTGGCCGGCAGCCCGCGATCGAGCGTGATCGCTGCGACGCCGTCGCGGCGCACCGCGGTCACCCGGTCCGGGACGGGATTGACCATCACATAGGCCGTGGGCGCCGCCGGTTCGCTCTCCCGGCCGCGGCTGTACACCAGACGCATCGCGGCCTCATCGTCGGTGATCGTCAGCCACTGCCTGGTCGCGGCCTCAATCGCGCGACGCCAACCGGCCAGGTCCGGTTCGGGCAGGTCCATCAACTTCGCGGAGTGGGTCAGTCGCTGCAGGTGCGACTCGATCAGGCACGCTCTGCCGTCGCGTACCAGCACCGTCTCGAAGACTCCGTCGCCGCGCACCGCTGCGAGGTCATCGGCGTGCAGCAGGGGCGTGTCCGTATCGAGAACCTCGCCGTCCAGAGTGACGACCACACCAGCCATGGGGAGTGAGCCTAATCGGCCGGGCATTCGCCGAGCGTGCGGCTGGCTTCACGGCCGTCGGCGAACGTGCGGCCTGCTTCACGCTCGGCGGGGTGAACGGCGCGCCCGCCGTAGAGTTGATGTGTGAATCCAGTCCCCGCCCCCGATCCCGGGCCCGACGCAGGCGCAATCTGGCATTACGGCGACCCCCTCGGCGAGCAGCGGGCGAGCCAGACCGACGCGATTCTCGTCGACCGCTCACACCGCGCGGTGATCACGCTGACCGGATCCGACCGCCGGGCCTGGCTGCACAACATCTCCACGCAGCACGTCAGTGAGCTACCCGAGGGTGTCAGCACGCAGAACCTCAGCCTGGACGGTCAGGGCCGGGTCGAGGACCACTGGGTGCAGACCGAAATGGGCGACACCACCTACCTGGATACCGAGCCGTGGCGCGGCGAACCCCTGCTGGGCTACCTGCGCAAGATGGTTTTCTGGTCGGACGTGGCCCCAGCCGCCGCCGAGCTGGCGGTGCTGTCGCTGATCGGGCCGGGCCTGGCTGACGCTCCGGTGCTGGCCGCGTTGGGTGTGGACGCCCTGCCGCCGGAATGGTCGGCCGTCCCGCTGCCCGCGGGGGGATTCCTGCGCCGGATGCCGAGCACCACGAACGGCCCGATTGAGCTGGATCTGGTGGTGCCGCGCGACAAGGCGGCCGACTGGCGGCAGCGGCTGACCGGTGCCGGCGTGCGTCCGGCCGGGGTGTGGGCCTACGAAGCCCACCGGGTTGCCGCCCTGCGTCCGCGGCTGGGCGTCGACACCGACGAGCGCACCATCCCGCACGAAGTGCGCTGGATAGGGGGGCCCGGCGAGGGCGCGGTGCATCTGGACAAGGGCTGCTACCGCGGCCAGGAGACGGTGGCCCGCGTGCACAACCTGGGCAAGCCGCCGCGGATGCTGGTGTTGTTGCACCTGGACGGCTCGGCGGACCGGCCGTCGACCGGCGCCGCGGTGCTCGCCGGCGGTCGTGCCGTGGGACGGCTGGGCACAGTGGTCGAGCACGTCGACCTCGGACCGGTGGCGCTGGCGCTGGTCAAGCGCGGCATCCCCGCCGACACGCAACTGACGACGGGGACCGAGGGCGAGGTCGCCGCGGTGATCGACGCGGACTCGCTGCCACCGACGGATGAGGTCGGTGCCGGACGGCTGGCGGTCGATCGGTTACGCGGCGGCGCCCGGTGAGTCAACGTGACATCCGCCATGCGCGGCTGGGCAGGGCGCGCCCACCTTCGGCCTCGGGGCACGGTAAGCTGTCGACAGGACAATAACGACACTAGAGATCGGAGCCGCCTACTCGTAGGCCGCTCCGTTATTTCGCGAGGGGGTCCCCCCATGGGCCGCGGCCGGGCTAAGGCAAAGCAGACCAAGGTTGCTCGAGAACTGAAATACAGCTCCCCGCAGACCGACTTCACGCGGCTTCAGCGCGAGTTGTCAGGTACGAGCACCAGCACCGATGAATCCGACAGCGTCGAGAGCGATTCATGGGACGACGAGGACACCTGGCGTCGCTGATCTGACAGCACCGACCGCGCCAGCCGCGCCTAGCTCCGCAGCTGTTCAGAATCTCGGATGCTGCCCGACGAGCGTCGCGCGCGGGCCTTCCTTTCCACCCTTGCAGATCGTGCCCAGGACCCAGCAGTCCAGATGCCGCGCGGTCAGAATCGCCAATGCGCGGTCGGTGTCTTCGGGCGCGACGACGGCGATCATCCCCACGCCCATGTTGAAAGTCTTCTCCATCTCGGGCCGGGCGACGCGGCCGCGCTGGGCGATCATCGCGAACACCGGTGCGGGCGTCCACGTGCCCCGGTCCACCTCGGCGACCAGACCGTGCGGGATGACGCGTTCGAGGTTTCCGGCCAGTCCTCCCCCGGTGACATGGCAGAAGGTGCGGACCTGGGTCTCCGCGGCGAGCGCCAGGCAATCCTTCGCGTAGATCCGGGTGGGCTCGAGGAGTTCCTCACCCAGCGTGCGCCCGAACTCCTCGACGTAGCCGGCGAGATTCATCCGGTCGATCTCCAGCAGCACCGTCCGTGCCAGCGAGTACCCGTTGGAGTGCAGTCCCGAGGAACCCATCCCGATGATGACGTCGCCGGGTTTGACGCGGTCCGGTCCCAGGACGTCGTCCGCTTCCACGACGCCGACACCGGTGGCCGAGATGTCGTAGTGGTCCGGTTCCATCAGGCCCGGGTGCTCGGCGGTCTCCCCGCCGAGCAGCGCGCAGCCGGCGCGCACACAACCCTCGGCGATGCCGCCGACGATGGCCGCGACCCGCTCCGGGACCGTGCGGCCGACGGCGATGTAGTCCTGTAGAAACAGCGGTTCGGCGCCACAGACGACGAGATCGTCCACCACCATCGCCACCAGGTCGAGGCCGACGGTGTCGTGCTTGTCCATCGCCTGGGCGACCGCCAGTTTGGTGCCGACGCCGTCGGTAGAGGCAGCCAGCACCGGTTCGCGGTAGTCGCCGCGGAGCGCGAACAACCCGGCGAAGCCGCCGAGCCCTCCGCGCACCTCGGGTCTGGTGGCCTTGGTCGCCAGCGGCTTGAACAAGTCGACAGCGCGGTCACCGGCTTCTATGTCCACCCCGGCCGATGCGTAGGTGATGCCCTGGTTGCCCGCGCCGCGTTTGGCGCTAAGTTCGGGATCCGTCATCGCGATAAAGGCTACCGGTCCTAGGCACCGACGGTGACGGTTACCTATGCAGAGCCCGCGTCAGCGTCCGACCGGAACTTCCGGCGCGTCCTGGCCGGCCAGGTCGCCCAGGCCGGCGCCGCGCGCCGCATTGGCCAGCATGTGCTCGATGACGTTCTTGCCCAAAGCGCTCTCGCTGGGCAGTTCGATCGGGTACGTGCCATCGAAGCACGCCGTGCACAACCGCGACGCCGGCTGCTCGGTGGCCGCAATCAGGCCGCGCAGCGAGATGTACCCAAGCGTGTCGGCGTTGATGGCGTGCCGGACGGCTTCGAGCATCTCCCCCTCGTCCTCGACGGCGTTGGCGATCAACTCGGCCGGCGACGGGAAGTCGATGCCGTAGAAGCAGGGCCACTTGACCGGCGGCGACGCGATACGGACGTGCACCTCGACAGCGCCGGCCTCACGCAACATGCGCACCAGCGCGCGCTGGGTGTTGCCACGGACGATCGAGTCGTCGACAACGATGAGCCGCTTGCCGCGGATCACCTCTTTGAGCGGATTCAGCTTCAGGCGGATGCCGAGCTGACGGATGGTCTGGGACGGCTGGATGAACGTGCGCCCGACGTAGGCGTTCTTCATCAGGCCCTGCCCGTACGGGATGCCGGATTCCTGCGCGTATCCCACCGCAGCCGGGGTACCGGACTCCGGGACCCCGATGACCAGGTCGGCGTCGACCGCGCATTCGCGGGCCAGCTGGCGACCGATGTCCAGTCGGGCACCGTGGATCGACCGTCCGCCGATGGTGCTGTCCGGGCGCGCCAGGTAGACGTACTCGAAGATGCACCCCTTTGGCGTGGGGTTGGCGAAGCGGGTGGACCGCACCCCGTCGGCGTCGATGGCAAGCAGCTCACCCGGCTCGATGTCCCGGACGAACGACGCGCCGACGATGTCCAGAGCAGCGGTTTCCGACGCCACCACCCAGCCGCGGTCCAGCCGTCCCAGTGACAGGGGGCGCACCCCGTGCGGGTCGCGGCATGCGTACAGGGTGTTCTCGTCCATGAACGTCAGGCAGAACGCGCCGCGGACGGTCGGTAGCAGTTCCAGTGCGGCCTGCTCGAGGCTGGAGTCGGCGGCTCCGTGGGCCAGTAGCGCACCGAGAATGTCGGAGTCCGTGGTGGCCGGGGCGGGTGCCCGCTTCGCGATCAGCCCCTCGTCCCGGGCACGCGCCATGAGTTCGGCGGCGTTGACCAGATTTCCGTTGTGCCCCAACGCAACCCCGGTGCCCGCGGCGGTATTGCGGAAGACCGGCTGGGCGTTCTCCCAGGTGGTGTCGCCGGAGGTGGAGTAGCGGCAGTGCCCGATGGCGACGTGGCCCTCCATGGCGGCCAGCGTCTGCTCGTCGAAGACCTGACTGACCAGGCCGAGGTCCTTGAAAACCAGCACCTGGGATCCGTCGGCCACCGCGATGCCTGCGGCTTCCTGGCCGCGGTGCTGCAAGGCGTACAGGCCGTAGTAGGTGAGTTTGGCGACGTCTTCACCGGGGGCCCAGACCCCGAATACGCCACACTCTTCACGAGGCGAACTGAAGTCTTCTTCGGGCTGCTGCGCGGTCACGGTGTGGCGGCTCCCTAGGGCGCGGTTGGTGACGCTACGGAGTCTACGGGCACCGCGGGCCGGCCGCGCAATGCCGAACCGCGTGTTGCGCCGGGAAGAATCGGCGTGTCGCGCACGTAACTCCAGGTCAATAGTGGTCAGGGCGCTAAACGCAACAACGGCAGCCAGTGTTCTATTTCACAGGCGCGCGAGCCCGAGAGGGACAGCGCGCCACTGGCCGATGCATCGCTGAACCCCATCAGTCCCGTTGCCACCAACAGCCACGTGCGCGGGTCGGTTTCCACCACGTTGGGCGGCGTCCCGCGGGTGTGCCGCGGACCGGACACGCACTGAACGGCGACGAACGGCGGGATCCGCACTTCCACGCTGGCGCCGGGGGCCAGGTCGGCCAGGGTGCGCGCGGTGAGCCGGACGGCGCCTGCCAGGGCGGCCCGGTCGGGTGCCGGAACGGTTTCGTCACGCAACCAGTCCGCGATAACCGACACGGCCTGCCGTGTCTTTGCCGGATCGGCTTTGGGACGGGCGACCATACCTTAGGGTCTCAGAATCATGGAGCGTCGTCGTTCGGGCGCGCGGCCACCCTACCGAACCATCGGTCTTGTCGCGCTGGTGGCGCTGACGCTCGTCCTGGGCGCGCTCTACTGGCAGTTCCGCGGGAACTTCACCCCGAAGACGAAGCTGACGATGGTCGCTCCGCGCGCGGGCCTCGTGATGGACCCCGGCGCGAAGGTCACCTACAACGGCGTTCAGATCGGCCGGGTGGCCGAGATTTCCGAAATCACCCGCGACGGCGTCCCGGCGGCCCAGTTCGTCCTCGACATCTTCCCCAGGTACATCCCGCAGATCCCGGCGAATGTGGCCGCCGAGATCAAGGCCACCACCGTGTTCGGCAACAAGTACGTGTCGCTCAGTTCGCCGAAAATACCTGTGCCGCAACATATCACGCCAGCAGTCGTGATCGACGCGACCCAGGTGACCACCGAATTCAACACGCTGTTCCAGACTTTGACCGCGATCGCGGAGAAGGTCGACCCGGTGAAACTCAACCTGACGCTCAGCGCGGCCGGTCTGGCGCTGGCCGGCCTTGGCGACAAGTTCGGCACCTCGTTGACCAACGGAAACGCGATCCTGGACGACCTGAACCCGCGGCTGCCCGCGGCCCGCGTGGACGTGCAGCGGCTGGCGGCCCTCGGTGACGTCTACGCCGACGCCGCTCCGGACCTGCTGACGGCACTCGATGCGGCGACGACCACGGCGCGCACCCTCAGTCAACAGCGCACCGACCTCGACGCCGCACTGCTGGCGGCGGCCGGGTTCGCGGCCACCGCGACGCCGGTGTTCGAGCGGTCGGGGCCCTACCTCGCACGGGGGGCCGCCGATCTTCTTCCCACGGCCCAGCTGCTCGATGAGTACAGCCCACAGATTGCGTGCACCATCCGCAACTATGACGAGGTGGCGCCCAGAATCCGAAACGCACTGGGCTTCAACGGCTATGCGCTCGGAGCGACATCTTCGGGCGCGATCTCCGGGGCACCTAACCCGTATATCTGGCCGGAGAATCTGCCACGGATCAACACCAGGGGTGGCCCCGGCGGGAAACCGGGTTGCTGGCAGAAGATCACCAGGGATTTGTGGCCCGCCCCCTATCTGGTGATGGACGCCGGCTACGACCTGGCGCCGTACAACCATTTCGAGCTGGGTTCACCGATGTTTCTCGATTACGTGTGGGGCCGGCAAATCGGTGACTACACAATCAATCCATGACGTCAGTGCCGCGCGCGCTCACCGCTCTGATCGCAACCCTGCTTCCGACGGCAGCGTCGTGCCCGACCAGCAGGACCGGGTTCACTGATCGGGCTCCGACATGACATCAACGTGAACTGACAGTTAAGTCCAGGTATCGGTATTCGACTGAAGCGACTGTCCTGCAACAGTTGTCGTCTCACCGCGCGGTCCCGGCCCAAGTATGCAATTCTGCGGTTGACGAGGTGACTTCAACCTGAGGCGGTGTCCGATGCCAGAGCCCTTTCCCAGCGTCGGTGATCGTTCCGCCGAAGGTGCACCGGTGGTGGTGACCCGCCGCGGCAAGATCGCACGGATGGAGGCGAGCCTCACGCCACACGAGGCACAGATCGAGGATCTGCTATTCCTCCGAAAAACGTTGAACCGCGCCGATATTCCCTACCTACTGGTTCGCGATCACAAGGACCGGCCCATCCTGGCTGTCGACATCCGCTTGCGCGGCGCCGTCGAGCGGGCCCTGGCGGCCGCCTGTGTCGCAGAACCGATGTACGCGAAAAGTGTTGACGGACATCATCTTTTGGCCGAGGGACGGCTGTCCACCGCTGCCGACACGCGCACCCTGCGGTTGTACCGGCACCGGATCGCGCCGGGCGGATTCCGGTACGGTCCGGCGTTCGGTGTCGATCTGCAATTCTGGGCATTCGACGACACCGTGATCGGATGCCCGGTGCCGAACTCACTGACCCGCACGGTCTTACCCCGAGCCGAAGTCACGCCGGCGACCGTCAAGCTCCACGGCTACAAGTGGCCGACCCTGGAAGGAATGTTCACCCCGCACGCCAGCGACGTGGCGTTCGACATCGACCTGGTCTTCTCCTGGGTCGACGGCAGCGACCCGGAATTCCGGGCCCGGCGGGCAGCTCAGCTGTCCGGTCATGTGGTCGGTGAAGGCGACGACGCGGACGCCCGTATCCGTCAGATCGACGAACTGAAATACGCGCTGCGTTCGGTCAACATGTTCGCCCCCTGGATCCGTCGCATCTTCATCGCGACCGATTCGGCGCCGCCGGCGTGGCTAGCCGAACATCCCAAGATCACCATTGTCCCTGCGATCGAGCACTTCTCGGACCCTGCCGCACTGCCGACCTACAATTCACATGCGGTGGAGAGCCAGCTGCACCACATCGCCGACCTCAGCGAGCATTTCCTGTACTCCAACGACGACATGTTCTTCGGCCGGCCGCTGCGGGCCGGCATGTTCTTCTCCCCCGGTGGAATCAGCAAGTTCATCGAAGCCAAGACCCGAATCGGCCTGGGCACCAACGACCCCGGCCGCAGCGGGTTCGAGAATGCGGCGCGGGTGAACCGGCAACTACTCAATGAGCGGTTCGGGCAGCTCATCACCCGTCATCTCGAGCACACCGCCGTCCCGCTGCGCAAGAGCGTGCTGCTGGAGATGGAGCGTGAATTCCCGGCCGAGTTCGCCCGCACTCAGGCCAGCCCGTTTCGCGCCAGCACCGATATCTCAGTGACCAATTCGCTCTATCACTACTACGCGTTGCTGACCGGACGCGCCGTACAGCAGGAGAAGGCCAACGTCCGATACGTGAACACGACCACGCGGGCGGGCCTGGACCTGTTGCCCGAGCTTCGCAAGAGACGCCGCCACCACTTCTTCTGCCTCAACGACAGCAGCTTCCCCGAGGTCTCGGCGGCCGAACGCGCTGCACGGGTCATCGACTTCTTGGAGCGATACTTCCCGATTCCGGCGCCCTGGGAAAAGGTTGCCGGCGGGGTCAGTCCGCCGACTCTCGCGGTGCCGTCGACGTCAGCGCCATCGGAGGGTGCCTGAAAAGTGAGTCGCGACGGGAGGGCTCGATGAAGATGCCCGCCTCGGCGAGGTTTCGTTGCGCCTGACCGGGAGAGACGAACGTGCCTACGGTGTTGCCGCCGCCCAGCGGAATCACGGAGTGCACAACGGTTTCCGGGTAGATGTGCACCAGGTTGCAGGCCTGGGCCCCGTCCCTGCCGCGCGTTCCGCCGACCGCGACCGTGAGGTCCTGGGTGTAGCAGGTAGCGGAGGCGACCGACACCGGAATCCCGACGAAGGTGGCGTTCGTCGAGTAGTGCAGGTGGCCGGCCAGGATGGCGCGAACGTCACTCCCCTTCACCACCCGCCCCAACGGGGCCTGGTCGCGCAGTTCCACGGTGACGGCCATGTCCAGCACGCTGGGGATCGGTGGATGATGCAGGGCCAGTATGGTGCCGTCGGGGGCCGGTGTCGCCAGTTCTTCGGCGAGCCAATCCAATTGAGCCTGCCGGAGCTCACCATGATGGTGGCCCGGCACCGAGGTGTCCAGCGTGATGATGCGCAGTCCGTCGATTCGGCGCACCCGGTCCAGCGGCGCCATGGACGGCACTTCGTCCAGCAGCATGCGGCGCAGTTGCGCCCGGTCGTCGTGGTTGCCCATCACCCAGATGAGTTCGGCGCCCAACTCGGCCGCGAACGGCTCGACCAGGTCGCGGAGCTTGCGGTACGCGGCGGGCTCACCCTTGTCGGCCAGATCACCGGTGAAGACGATGGCGTCGGGGCGCACCCCGGAATGGTTCAGCTGCCCAAGCAGCTCACCCAGCCGGCCGTCGGCATCCACGTCACCGTAGAGCGCACCGTCCCCACCGACGAGGTGGGTGTCGCTGATGTGCAGGAGTACATAATCCGGCCGCGGGTGCTCCGCGGCCCTGAGTCTGTGCACCGCCGGTGCCGCCCTCTCTAGCTGGGGTTTTAACAAGTAATTAACAAGTGTAGGGCGTCAGCCGCCAGATCGCGCGCCATGTGAGCTGTTCCACTGCCGGCGCTGCACGGCGACCACCGCCGCCGCGGCCGCCTCGTTGATGGCAAGGTGCACCAGGATCGGCGCCAACAGACTCCCGCTGCGCTCGGCCAACCAGCCGAACACCCAACCGGCCAGGCAGGTGACCACCGCGATGGGCAGCAGCGGCTCACCCAGCGCGCGTGCGTCGGCGACATGTGACAGACCGAACGCGCCGGCCTGCAGCAACCGCCCGCCGGTGACGCCGAAACCCTCGGCGGCCGTGCGGCCCAGCGCGCCACGAAAGGCGGCCTCCTCGGCCCATACCGTGCCGACCGGTATCTGCCAGCCCAGCCAGCCCGGTACCGACGCGGGCAGTTCGCGCGCTGACATCGACAGGCGCACCTTGGGCACCGGCGTCGTCGCCAAGATGGTGACCGTGACCAGTGCCGCTGCCGTCGAGCCCAGTCGCAGTCCCGTCCACACCTGTGGTGGGCGGAATCCCAACGGCGCGCGGGTCGTCAACACCAGCACGCTGCCGGCGGCGGCCTGCGCCGGCGTCCGGTACGCCGACGGAAGCCGCGGACTGACGAAGCTCCAGCCCACCAGAGCGGCCGCCAGACCCAGTGCGCGAAGCCTTAACCGAAGAATCGCGGCAGCACCGCCTCGGACGTCTCGCGCAACTCGGCCAGCGACACCGTGAACAGCCCCTGCACCTCGACCGCGTCAGACTCCTGATCCACGACGCCGATGCGGACAGCCGGCAGGCCCCGCGCCTCGCACATCGCCCGGAAGCGACTCTCCTCGGTCCGTGGCACCGCGACCAGCGCCCGCCCGGCAGACTCGGAAAAGAGCATGACAAACGGGTCCATTCCCTCGTGCGTTCCTTCGGGAAGCACGATGCGGCAACCGGTTTCACCGGCCAGAGCCGACTCCACAATCGCCTGTGCCAGGCCGCCCTCGGACAGGTCGTGGGCCGCGGTGATCAGTCCGTCGCGCGACCCGGCGGCCAAGACCTCGGCCAACAGCTTCTCGCGCTGCAGGTCGACGGCAGGCGGTAACCCGCCCAGATGATCAGCGGTCACCTGCGCCCAGATAGAGCCGTCGAATTCGTCCCGGGTGTCACCGAGCAGCAGCAGGCTTTCTCCCGGCTCGGTACCCAGGCCGGTGGGGATGCGCCGGCCCACGTCATCGATGACCCCCAGCACCCCGACCACCGGCGTCGGCATGATAGCCGTCGATCCGGTCTGGTTGTAGAAGCTGACATTGCCGCCCGTGACCGGAATCCCCAGAGCCGCACAGCCATCCGCCAGGCCGCGGACCGCCTGGGAGAACTGCCACATGACGCCGGGGTCCTCCGGCGAGCCGAAGTTGAGGCAGTTCGTCACCGCGACCGGGGTGGCCCCGGTGACGGCCACATTGCGGTACGCCTCGGCGAGCGCGAGCTGCGCACCGGTGTACGGGTCCAGCTTGGTGTAGCGCCCCGATGCGTCGGTGGACAACGCGATGCCCCGGCCCGTCGCCTCGTCGATGCGCAACACACCGCCGTCGGCGTGCTCAGCGAGCACCGTGTTGCCGCGCACGTACCGGTCATACTGTTCGGTGATCAACGCGCGGCTGCACAAATGCGGACTGTCAAGCAGCGCAAGCAGAGTCGCACGCAATTCGTCCCCGGTGACCGGCCGGGGCAACTTCTTCGACGAGTCTGCGTTCAACGCGTCCTGCGTGTCGGGACGAGCGACCGGACGCTGGTAGACCGGGCCCTCGTGGGCCACCGTCCGCGGCGGCACGTCGACGACGGTCTGGCCGTGCCAGGTGATGCGGAGCCGATCACCATCGGTGACCTCGCCGATGACGGTGGCCAGCACTTCCCACTTACGGCATACCGCCATGAACGCCTCGACGTTCTCCGGCGCGACCACCGCGCACATCCGCTCCTGAGACTCGCTGCACAAGATCTCGGCGGGAGTCATCTCCTTGGCGCGCAGCGGCACCGTGTCCAGGTCGATCGCCATGCCGCCGTCCCCGGCGGACGCCAACTCAGATGTGGCACAGGACAATCCGGCACCACCGAGGTCCTGAATGCCGATCACCAGGCCGCCGGAATACAGTTCCAGGCAGCACTCGATGAGCACCTTCTCCATGAAGGGGTCACCCACCTGCACCGACGGCAACTTCTTGCGCGAATTCTCAGCGTCAAAGGTGTCCGAGGCCAGCACCGATACCCCGCCGATTCCGTCCAGCCCGGTGCGCGCCCCGAACAGGATGATTTTGTTGCCGGTGCCGGAGGCGAACGCCAGATGCAGGTCCTCCTGCCGTAATACACCGACGCACAACGCATTCACCAACGGGTTGCCGGCATAACACTCGTCGAAGACGGTCTCGCCACCGATGTTGGGCAGTCCCAGTGAGTTGCCGTAGCCGCCGATGCCGCGGACCACCCCGTCGAGGACCCGGCGGGTGTCGGGCGCGTCGGCGGCGCCGAACCGCAGCTGGTCCATCACCGCGACCGGGCGCGCTCCCATCGCCATGATGTCGCGGACGATGCCGCCGACGCCGGTGGCCGCACCCTGGTAGGGCTCCACGTACGACGGGTGGTTGTGCGACTCGACCTTGAAGGTGACCGCCCACCCGTCGCCGATATCGACGACGCCCGCGTTCTCGCCGATGCCGGCAAGCATCCCGGTGCGCATCTCCTCGGTGGTGGTCTCGCCGAAGTAGCGCAGGTGGACCTTGGACGACTTGTACGAGCAGTGCTCGCTCCACATCACCGAGTACATGGCCAGCTCGGTGTCGGTGGGCCGGCGCCCCAGAATCTCGCGGATCCGCTGGTACTCGTCGTCCTTGAGGCCGAGCTCGTGAAACGGCTGCGGCTGGTCGGGGCTGTTCGCGGCGTGCTCGACGGTGTCAGTCACGTGGGGGCTCGTCACGGACCACAGTCTAGGTTCCCGCCGGAAAACCAGCTGACTTCGATCGCTGCGGTCCAGATAATGGGCGGGATGTCTCGCCACTGGCCCCTGTTCGACCTGCTGATCACCACGCCGCGGCTGCAGTTGCGGCTGCCCACCGAGTATCTGATCGACCAGTTGATCGATACCGCACTCGACGGCGTGCACGACCCCACCCGGATGCCGTTCGCGGTGCCCTGGACGCGGGCGCCGCGCGAGCAGCTGCCGTTCAACACGCTGTCGTTCCTGTGGCGGGAACTGGCCCGGTTCAACCCGGATGACTGGCATCTGCCACTGGCTGTGATCGTCGACGGAGCGGCGGTCGGCGTGCAGGGACTCATCGCCAAGGACTTTCCGGTGACGCGCCAGGTGGAAACGGGATCCTGGCTGGGCCTGCGCCACCAGGGAAAGCGTTACGGCACGGAGATGCGTTCAGCAGCACTTTATTTCGCGTTCAGCACGCTGGGTGCGGAAGTCGCGACGTCCGCGTCTTTCGTCGACAATCCGGCCTCGATCGCCGTCTCGCGCCACCTCGGTTACCGAGACGACGGCTCGGAGCAGATGGCGCGTGAGGGCATCACGGTGGAGCAGTTGCGGTTCCGGCTGACCCGCGATGACTGGCAGCGCCGTCACGCGGACAACGTGCGGGTCGAAGGGTTCGACCGCTGTCGAGCATTGTTCGGTTTGAGTTACTGACTCACGATGCAGAACTGGTTGCCCTCCGGGTCGGCGAGCACCACCCAGTGGAAGTTCTCGCCGAAGCTGTGCCGTTCGATCTCGCTGGCACCGGCCGCGGTAAGTCTGGCGACTTCCGACTCGAGATCCTGAGTGTCGAAATCGAGATGGACGCGGTTTTTGCCCGGGGTCGGATCGGGGACCTTCTGAAATCCCAACCGCGGCCCTTCGGCGGTGGCTACCGCGATGAATTCCCCGGGCAGCAGCTCATGTGTTGTGCCGCCGAATTGCTCGGCCCACCAACCAGACAGCGTCGCCGGGTCGGTGCAGTCGAATGTGACCATCTCAAGTTTGAGCGCCATAGGCTCGACACTATGCCTGCGGCGCGAGAAACGCCTGCAGGGCAGCCGCGTACGCAGCGACATCGTGCGCGCCCATCAACTCCCGCGCCGAGTGCATGGCGAGTTGCGGAGCGCCGACGTCGACCGTCGGAATGCCGGTGCGCGCCGAGGCCATCGGTCCGATCGTCGACCCGCAGGGCAGGTCGGCCCGATGTTCGTAGCGTTGCAGCGACACCCCCGCCTGCTCGCAGGCCAGGGCGAACGCCGCGGCTGTGCGTCCGTCGGTGGCGTACCGGAGGTTGGGGTGCACTTTCAGCACCGGGCCTCCGTTGACCGCGATCTGGTGACCCGGTTCGTGGCGTTCCGGATAGTTGGGGTGCGTGGCGTGCGCCATGTCGGCCGACGCCAGCAACGATGCGGGCAGCAACCTCAGAAAGTCCTCGCGGCTGCCGCCGGCGGTCAGCACGATCCGTTCCAGAACGGTGCCCAACAAGTTGGATTGCGCGCCGTGGTCGGATGTCGAGCCGACCTCTTCGTGATCGAACAGCACCAGCACCGGCAGGAACTCGGCGGGCGCCGCGTCCAGGGCCAGCAGCGCTTCCAGTCCCGCGTAGCAGCTCGCCTGGTTGTCCAGCCGCGGAGCGCTCAGCAGGCTGCCGTCGGCGCCGACCACCGACGAGGGCGTCAGGTCGTGCGCCATCAGGTCGGCGGACAGCACATCGTCCGGGACCACTCCGGAATGCTCAGCGACGTAACCCACAAAAGACTCGGCCACGCTACCCACGCCCCAGACCGCGTTCAGGTGTCGTTGCGGATCCAGCGTGAGCGACTTGCGATCCTCCGCCAGGTGGATGGCCAGCTGCGGCACCCGCAGGATCGGCTCGTCGATCCGAACCAGCCGATGACTGATCCCGCTGCCGTCACGCACCGACAAGCGCCCGCTGATGCCGAGGTCGCGGTCCAGCCAGGAGTTCAGCCAGGCGCCGCCGTACGGCTCCAGCGCCACCACCTTCCAGCCGGCCACACAGCGGTCCGGGTGTTGCTTGACGCGCAGGTTCGGGCTGTCGGTGTGCGCTCCGACGATCCGGAACGGGGTGAGACCGGCGCGCCCGCTCCAGGCGACCAGCGATCCAGCGCGCAGGATGAAGTGGCGCCCGGGTTGCTCCGGCCAGCGATCGAACTCGCTGAGTTCGGTGTAGCCGGCGTCGCGCAATCGGGCGGCCGCCGTAGCGCACGCGTGAAACGGCGACGGGGACGCATCAACGAATTCACCCAGGCCCGGGGCGGTGGCCACCATACAGAGAGGTTAAGCACCGCCCCCCGCGCAGGGGCGTTAGGGTCTTGCCTGTGCCCGCTGTTCAGCCGCAGCCCATACTGGCGCCGTTGACGCCAGCCGCGATCTTTCTGGTGGCCACCATCAACGACGGTGGCGAGGAGGCGGTCCACGCCGCGCTGCCCGACATCTCCGGTCTGGTGCGGGCGATCGGCTTCCGCGACCCGACCAAGAGACTGTCGGCGATCGCCTCCATCGGATCCGACGCCTGGGACCGATTGTTCTCCGGCCCGCGGCCCGCGGAGTTGCATCCGTTCACCGAGTTGACGGGCCCGCGCCACTCCGCACCCGCGACCCCCGGCGACCTGCTGTTCCATCTTCGGGCCGAGTCCATGGACGTGTGCTTCGAACTGGCCGGTCGCATCCTCAAGGCGATGGCCGGAGCGGTGACGGTGGTCGACGAGGTGCACGGCTTCCGGTTCTTCGACAACCGCGACCTGCTGGGATTCGTCGACGGAACCGAGAACCCGGACGGTCCGATCGCGGTCAGCGCGACCACGGTCGGCGACGAAGACCCCGACTTCGCCGGCTCGTGCTACGTGCACGTGCAGAAGTACGTGCACGACATGACGTCCTGGGATTCGCTCTCGGTCACCGAGCAGGAACGGGTGATCGGGCGAACCAAGTTGGAGGACATCGAACTCGGCGACGACGTCAAGCCGTCCAACTCTCATATCGCGCTGAATGTGATCACCGACGAAGACGGCACCGAACTCAAGATCGTCCGGCACAACATGCCTTTCGGCGAGGTGGGCAAGGGCGAATACGGCACCTACTTCATCGGCTACTCGCGCACGCCGGCGGTGACCGAGCGCCTGCTGCGCAACATGTTTCTCGGCGATCCACCCGGCAACACCGATCGGGTCCTCGACTTCTCGACCGCCGTTACCGGCGGGCTGTTCTTCTCTCCCACCGTCGACTTTCTCGATGACCCACCGGCGTTGCCGCAATCACCCGCGCCGGCCGCCGCACCGCCTTCGACGTCGCATGACGGCTCACTTTCGATCGGCAGCCTGAAAGGAATCTCCCAATGAACAACCTGTACCGCGACCTGGCGCCGATCACCGAAGCCGCCTGGGCGGAGATCGAAGTGGAAGCGGCGCGGACCTTCAAGCGGCACATCGCCGGCCGCCGGGTCGTCGACGTCAGCGAGCCGGGCGGTCCGGTGACGGCGGCCGTCAGCACGGGGCGCCTGATCGACCTGGAGTCGCCCACCGACGGCGTCATCGCTCATCTGCGCGACAGTCGTCCCCTGGTGCGGCTGCGCGTCCCGTTCACCCTGTCCCGCAACGAGATCGACGATGTCGAGCGCGGCTCCAACGACTCCGATTGGGAACCGGTCAAGGTGGCCGCCAAGAAACTGGCGTTCGTCGAGGACCGCGGGATCTTCGAGGGGTACGCCCCGGCGTCCATCCAGGGCATCCGCAGCTGCAGCTCCAACCCTCCCCTGACCCTGCCGGACGACCCGCGCGACATCCCCGACGTGATCACCCAGGCTTTGACGGAACTGCGCCTGGCGGGCGTCGACGGCCCGTATTCGGTGCTGTTGTCGGCCGACGCCTACACCAAGGTGAGCGAGACCACCGAGCATGGTTATCCGATCCTCGAACATCTCAACCGGCTGGTCGACGGCGACATCATCTGGGCGCCGGCCATCGACGGCGCGTTCGTGTTGACTACTCGCGGTGGTGATTTCGACCTGCAATTGGGCACCGACGTGTCGATCGGCTACCTCAGCCACGACGCCGACACCGTGCAGCTCTACCTGCAGGAGACTTTGACGTTCCTGTGCTACACCGCCGAGGCCTCGGTCGCGCTGACGCCCCCACGGGACTGAGTAGCGTGACGACGTTCGGCGGGTACACGGCCCTGGTCACCGGCGCCACTTCCGGAATCGGCCGTGCGGTAGCGCTGCAACTGGCCCAGCGGGGCGCCGACGTAGTGGTGCACGGGCGCAACGCGGAACGCGGCCGCGAGGTGGTGCAGGAGATCCAAAGTGAGGGCGGCAGCGCACGATTCGTCGCCGCGGAGCTCAACGACGCCGCCCAGGTCCGGCGACTGGCCGCCGCGGCCGGCGACGTCGACATCCTGGTGAACAACGCCGGCGTCTTCATATTCGGCGATACCGTCGACACCGACGACGCCGTCTTCGACGAACATGTGAACGTCAACATGCGCGCCCCGTACCTGCTGGTGCAGGAACTCGCGCCGGGGATGGCGCAGCGGGGCCGCGGTGCGATCGTCAATATCAGCACGCTGGCCGCCTCGGCGCCGAAACGCAAAGGCGGGATCTACGGTGCCACCAAGGCCGCCCTGGAACTGCTGACCAAGGTGTGGGCGGACGAATTCGGGGAATCCGGCGTCCGCGTCAACGCGGTCGCGGCCGGACCCACCGACACTCCCGGAACGGAGGCCACCCCCGGCCTCCTGGAGAAGCTGGCCGGTGTCACCGCACTGCGCCGCATCGCTGATGCCAGCGAAATAGCAAGCGCCGTGGTCTTTCTCGCATCCCCGGATGCCAGCTATGTCAACGGTGCGATCTTCAACGTCACCGGCGGAGAGACGTCGTTCGCCCGGTAGCTACAGGTCCAGCACCAGGTCGGTTTCGGGAGCGGCAGAGCAGATCAGCACTTCACCCGGCTTCGGCGACTCCAGCGGTGGTTGGACATAGGTCGTCGTCCCGGAGACGACGCTGGTGACGCACATGTGGCACACCCCGCTGCGGCACGAGTAACGCGTTGGCACATCGCAGGATTCGGCCATGTTGAGGATGCTGCCGTAGCGCGGTGACCAGTTGACCGTCAGCCCGCTGCGCGCGAAGGTGACGGCCGGGCCCGCGCCCGGAACGCCCGCCGGCTGGTGCGGCGGCCTGGCCACCACACCGACCACACCGGGGTTGATCGCCGCCCGCGCACCGAAGAGTTCACTGTGGATGCTGCCGGGATCGAATCCGAGCCCGGTCAGGGCGGTGCGCATATCCGCCATGAATGACGCCGGTCCACACAGGTACGCGGTGGCGCCGGTCGGCAGGCCCAGCGCGGCGATCGCCTGCCGATTCAGGCGATTCTGGGTTTCGGTGTAGTAGACACGCCGGACCGCTTGCGGCATAACCGCTATCAGCTTGTCGACCTCTGCGGCAAACGCCTCGGTATCCGGGTTCCGGGTGGTATGCAGCCACCAGATACCGGTGCCGCCGCCCGCGGCGGACAGTGCGTGCAGCATGGCCAGCACCGGCGTCACGCCGATCCCCGCCGAGATCAATATCACCGGCTTGTCGTCCTCGATGAGGTAGAAGTCGCCCCGGGGACCGGCTGCTTCGATGACGGCACCGGGTTCGACGTGGCTGTGCAGCCATCGACTCACGACACCGTGTTCCTCGCGTTTGACGCTGATGCGGTACTCGGCGGCGAGGGGATTGCCGGACAGCGAGTAGCTGCGTACCTGAGCGGTTTCGCCGGGTATCCGCACGGTCAGGTACTGACCGGGAAGCGCCGGCAGCAGCGCGGTTCCATCCTCGGAGGTCATAGTGATCGACAGCACGGAGGGTGATTCACGTCGGGTGGCGGTCACTCTCAGTCGACGAAACCCGCTGGGCGTAATCGGCGCAGCGGCCGCAACGCCCGGTGCCGCCAGCATCTCGGTGAATGATTGCTGCCACCCGGGACTCAGCTCGGGGACATCGACGACTTTGCGCAACTGCTCGGGGTTGCGATCCGGAAGGTAGAGCAGCGCGTCGACGTCGGCCACCGTGAGCTCATGCCGGCCACGGCGGGTCCGCACGATGTCGTCGCCGGCCTGCACGCCGCCCTCGGAGATGACGCGGCAATAGAAACCTGGTCGATGCTGAGAGACAAGAAGATTCGGCATTCGCGGATCGCCCAGGCGCATCCCGACCCGAAAACAGGTGACGCGCGGCTGGGTGACCTCGAACTCGGCGTCGCCGATGCGGTAGCGGTCGCCGATACACACCTCGTCGTCCGGGAGCCCGGAGACGGTGAAGTTCTCGCCGAAATAACCCGGTCGCAGGTCATCACGTCCGAGGTATCCCGCCCAGTACTCATAGGACTCCGTCTGGTACACCAACACGGCGCGCTGCTCACCGCCGTGGCCGCCGAGGTCTCCTTGGCCGTCGCCGTCAATGTTGAGGCGGCGCACCATCACCCGCCCGTCGACAGGCGTCTTCCAGATTCCGGTGCGAACCGTCCTGTCGTTCCATTGCACATCTTTGGGCATGCCCACGTTGACCGAAACCAGCTTGGCCATCTGCACTCCTCGCGGGCACCGGATCGGGTGCCGTCACCGACTGACCCTAGTGCCAGCAGGCCATAGTGTGCATAATGGGTTGAGTAACCCAAAATATCTGTCGAGGAGGTCGCCATGCCGACCGTTCACCATCGCTATGCCACCATCAACGGTCACCGCCTGTTCTACCGGGAGGCCGGCGATTCGCACTTGCCTACAGTGGTTCTGCTGCACGGGTTTCCGACCAGTTCGTACATGTTTCGCAACCTCATCCCCGAACTCGCCGACCGCTTCCATGTCGTGGCGCCGGACCACCTGGGCTTCGGATTGTCCGACGCGCCGTCCGTCGACGAGTTCGACTACACCTTCGATGCACTGTCCGACCTGACGGCCGGGCTGCTGAGTACGCTGGGCGTCGACCGCTACGCCGTATACGTACAGGATTACGGCGCACCCATCGGCTGGCGCCTGGCGCTGCGCAACCCGTCCGCGATCACCGCGATCATCAGCCAGAATGGCAATGGTTATGACGCCGGTTTCGTCGAAGGCTTCTGGAAGACGGTCTGGGCATACCAGGACGCCCCGACCGCCGACAACGAGGCGGCCGTGCGGCAGTTTCTCACCCTGGAAGCCACCCGCTGGCAGTACCTGACCGGCGTACCGGATGAGACGCTGGTAGACCCGGAGTGTTGGCATCACGATTTCGCGCTGATCTCCCGGCCCGGCAATGATCTGATACAGCTCAAGCTGTTTCGCGACTATGCGACCAACGCCCCGCTGTACCCACGCCTGCACGAGTACTTTCGCGCGTCCGGCGTTCCGCTGCTGGCAGTGTGGGGCCGCGGTGACGAGATATTCGGCCCGGCCGGAGCCACGGCCTTCACCACAGATCTGCCGCATGCCGAAGTCCATCTGCTCGACGGCGGCCACTTCCTGCTGGAGTCGGCACACGCTGAGGTCGCCGAACTGACCCGTACGTTCCTGGCAGGCAATTGCGCGGCCGCATGACGCGGTCAATGGGCTGAATATCCCAGAACTGCGGCCTGCCACGGGTTAGCCTGGCGCGATGGCCGAACCGGAGGTCGAACAGCGGCTGACCGCCAAGGGGCGCGCCACCCGCGACCGGATCGTGCTGGCAACCGCCGAACTGATCGTCGCGGAGGGCCTGGCGGCGTTCAACATGGACAACGTGCGCAAGGCCGCTTCGGTGAGCGGTTCCCAACTGGCGCACTACTTCACCGACAAGCGCGCGTTGATCCGTGCCGTCATCAGCCGCCAGATCGGAGTCGTCCTGGACTTCCACCGCCAGCCGAAGCTGGGCAATCTGGCGACTTTCGACGACTACGAGCGCTGGCTGGATCTCAACATGCGCTACCTGCGCCGCATCAAATACACCGGCACACCCACCTATCACGCCCTCGCCGCCCAGCTGGCCAAGTCCGATGACTCGACGCGCGCGGCTCTGGCCGCCGGCTATCAGGAGTGGATCGAACTGTTCGAGCAGGCGATCCGGCGAATGAAGGACAACGGTGTGCTGGTGGCCGCGGCGAAACCGCGCGCTCTGGCATCGGTGATGGTGTGCGCACACCAAGGGGGTGGCACCCTGGCGTTCACCTATCGGGAGGAATGGCCGCACGCAGATGCGACCCGGTTTGCCGTCAACTACCTGCGCATGTTCGCCACCGACCCCGCCGAACGCGCGCCCCGACCGCCCCGGCGTCGCCGCGTCCAGCGCGCACAACAACCGACCGACCATGCGGCCCCGCGGCTCACCCAGAAAGGAATGGCCACGCGAGCCCGGATCGTCGACACCGCGGCCGGCCTCGTCTTCGAACGCGGGGTGGCCAACACCAGCATCGACGAGGTGCGCACCCGCGCCGAGGTGAGCGGATCGCAGATCACGCACTACTTCCGGGACAAACGCGATCTCATCCGTCAGGTCATCGCCAACCGCCGCCGAGACTTACGAACGTTTCACACGCAGGACCGGATGGGTGCGCTCGACAACGTCGATGCCTTGCGTGCATGGGCCGAGGCCTGCATGGCCGACGTGGACACCGTATATCGACTCGGCGGATGTGTGTACGGATCACTGGCCGGTGAACTGATCGACGCCGACAGCGAGATTCACAACGACGTCGCCCGTGGTTACGACGAGTGGATCGAAATCTTCTCGACCGGACTGACTTCCATGCTCCGACGCGGAGATTTGCGCTCCGACGCCGACCCGCGCCACCTGGCGGTGTCGTTGGTTGTCGCCCACCAGGGCGGCGCGATGATCACGCACGCTACCGGTCAGGCAGAACCGATGCGCGCCGCACTCACCGCTGCGGTCGATTATGTGTGTTCTTTCGCACCCGACGCGAAACAGGGGCCGGCGCGACGCCGCGCCAAGTCCTGATACCCCTGGGCGTCTCGACTTTATGGGATGAACCGCCCATAATAGTGGGACGAATAGCCCATTTGTCTCGGGAGGGAGACGCCGATGGAGACCATCTCGCGGGGGACCGGCACACTGCCCACGGCACCGGCCGTCGTACGTGAGACGCGTAGCGAAACAACGATGCGCGCAATCATTTTGGACGGCTTCGGCGGACTCGACAGTCTGGTGTACGCCGACATTCCCAAGCCGCTGCCCAAGGACGGCGAAGTGGTCATCGAAGTCAAGGGTTTCGGCATCAACCACGCGGAGATGCACATGCGGCGCGGCGAATGGGCTGAAGCCGCCGAAGTGAGCGGTATCGAATGCGTCGGCGTCGTCGACGCCTGCCCGGGCGGCGAGTTCCCGGTCGGCGCGAAAGTGGCGGCGCTGATGGGCGGCCTGGGCCGCACCATCAACGGCAGCTATGCCGAATACACACGGGTCCGCGCGGCCAATGTCGCGCTGATCGAATCCGACCTGCCCTGGTCGCAACTGGCCGCGCTGCCCGAGACCTATGCCACGGCCTGGACCTGCCTGTTCCGCAACCTACAGGTGAAGGCTGGACAGACGCTGCTGATACGTGGCGCGACATCGTCTTTCGGCCAGGCTGCGCTGAAGATGGCGGTCGCTGCCGAAGCCCGCGTCATTGCCACCACCCGCAGCCGCGGACGCATCCCGATGCTGGAGGAACTCGGTGCCGCGCGCGTCGAGCTGGAGCGAACCGATCTCGCCGCCCACCTGCCGGAATCCGCACAGCTACACGCCGTCCTCGACCTGGTGGGCAACAGCACCATCCTCGACTCCCTGGACATGCTGCGTCGCGGCGGCACAGCCTGTCTCGCCGGATGGCTGGGCGGCCTGGACCCGATCGGGGATTTCAACCCGCTGCTGCGCATGGCCAGCGGTGTGAACTTGAACTTCTTCGGCAGCTTCGTCTTCGGCACGCCCGGCTTCCCGCTCTCCGACGTGCCACTACAGGGCATCGCGAAGCAGGTGGCCGACGGCGAACTCGACGCGACACCGTCGCGGGTCTTCTCCTTCGATGAGATTCACGATGCGCACCGCGTCATGGAAGCCGGTGAAGCCGGCGGCAAGATGGTGGTAGTCATGGATCGTGAGTGACGCAGAGGAGGCTGTCGGGTGGCCGCACCGCGCGTGCTCGTGTTCGACGTGAATGAGACTCTGCTCGATATCGAGTCGATGGCGCCGTTGTTCGACGACCTGTTCGGCGACCGACGGGTATTGCGGGAATGGTTCAACCAACTCGTCATGTATTCGATGACGGCGACGCTGTCCAACAGCTACGTCGACTTCGCGACTCTCGCCGGCGGGGTGTTACGGATGCTCGGGGCCGTCCACCGTGCTCAGGTCACCGACGGCGACGTCACCCGCCTCACCGCGAGCATGGTTGTCATGCCCGCCTACGCGGACACGCTCGATGGACTCAACCAACTGCGCGACAACGGTTTTCGGCTCGTCACACTGACTAATTCGCCCCACCCGCCGGGCACTCCGACCGCATTGGAAAACTCCGGGCTCGCCGGCCTCTTCGAGCGGCGGTTCACCGTCGACGCCTGCCAGGCTTTCAAGCCGGCACCACCGGTTTACCGCTACGTGTGCCGGGAACTCGGGGTTACACCAGCCGATTGCCTGATGGTGGCCTCACACGTGTGGGACCTGTTGGGCGCCCGGAACGTCGGTTTCGGCACCGCACTGATCACCCGTCCGGGCAATGCACCACTACCGGTCGAAGGGCTGCCGCAACCGGACTTCGTGGCCGCCGACCTGCCCTCGCTCGCCCGGCAACTGACACCGAGAGGACCCGATTGACCATGCCAGTAGACGAATACGACGTGATAGTGCTCGGCGCCGGCCCGGTGGGGCAGAACGCCGCGGACCGGGCGCGGGCCACGGGGTTGAGCGTCGCGGTCGTCGAACGCGAACTCGTCGGGGGCGAATGCTCCTACTGGGCCTGCGTCCCGAGCAAGGCGCTGCTGCGTCCGGTCCTCGCCGTCGCTGACGTCCGTCGGGTGGACGGCGCACGCGAGGCGGTGGCCGGTCAGATCGACGCCGCCGGCGTGTTCGGCCGGCGCAATCGGTATGTGAGCGACTGGGACGACGCCGGCCAGGCCGACTGGGTGGACGGCATCGGCGCCACGCTGATCCGCGGCCACGGGCGATTGGCAGGCCCCCGCCGCGTCACCGTCACCGCTTCGGGCGGTGAGCAGATGTCCCTCACTGCACGACACGCGGTCGTCATCTGCACCGGCACCCGTCCGGCGCTCCCCGACCTGCCCGGCATCGGTGAAGCCCGGCCGTGGACCAATCGTCAAGCCACCGACAGCAGTTCGGTACCGGGCCGGCTCGCGATCGTCGGCGCGGGCGGTGTCGGCGTCGAAATGGCCACGGCATGGCAGGGATTGGGAGCATCGGTGACCCTGCTGGTCCGGGGCTCCGCGCTGCTGGGCCGGATGGAACCCTTCGTCGGTGAACTCGTCGGTGAGGGACTGGCCGCGGCCGGAGTCGACGTGCGCCTGGGCGTTTCGGTCCGGGCACTGAGCCGGCCGGACGCGGAAGGGCCCGTGCGTCTCACACTTGACGACGGCAACGACCTGGAGGTCGACGAAATCCTGTTCGCCACCGGACGGGCGCCGTTGACCGGCGACATCGGTTTGGAATCAATCGGTTTGGACCCAGGCAGCTGGCTCGAGGTCGACGACACCTGCCGGGTGACGGCAGTCGACGACGGATGGCTCTACGCCGCCGGCGACGTCAATCACCGCGCGCTGCTGACCCACCAGGGCAAGTACCAGGCCCGGATCGCCGGCGCGGCCATCGGCGCCCGCGCCGCCGGACGGCCCCTCGACACCGCGCCGTGGGGTGAGCACGCCACCACTGCCGATCACCATGCCGTGCCGCAGGCATTCTTCACCGACCCCGAAGCGGCAGCCGTCGGACTCACCGCGGAGCAGGCCGCCCAAAACGGCCTTCGCGCCAAGATCATCGATGTCGAGATCGGCGAGGTGGTGACCGGCGCGAAATTGTTCGCCGACGGCTACACCGGCCGGGCCCGCATGGTGGTCGACGTCGACACGCGCCACGTGCTGGGCGTGACCATGGTGGGCCCCGGGGTCACCGAGCTGTTGCACGCGGCCACCATCGCCGTTGCGGCTCAGGTTCCGATCGAGCGGTTGTGGCACGCCGTGCCGTGCTTTCCCACGATCAGTGATGTGTGGCTGAGACTGCTTGAGGCGTATCGAGACTCGTTTATCGTGGTGGTCTGAGGAGAAGGAGCCACGATGGACGGATTCCATCCCGACTTCACCGCCCATGATGTCGACGAGCGTCGTAAACGCGTTCATCACATCCGGGCGTCCGAACTCGATTCGGACACCGCCCAGACAGCCGGCTTGCAACGCTTCGCCGCCATCAGCGGCAAATCGGTTGGCGCGCAGCAACTGTGGATGGGCGAGACCTACATCGAGCCGGACACGGCGTCGGGCAACCATCACCACGGCGAGTCCGAGACAGCGATCTATGTGCGAAGCGGCCACCCGGAGTTCGTCTTTCACGATGGCATGGAGGAAGTGCGCATCAAGACCGGACCCGGTGACTACATCTTCGTGCCACCGTTCGTGCCGCACCGCGAGGAGAACCCGGACCCGACCACGCCGGCCGAGGTGGTCATCGCCCGAAACAGCCAGGAGGCGATCGTGGTGAACCTGCCGGAGCTCTACCCCCTGTGAGATGCGCTCAGTAGACGGCTATCTCGATCAGATTGCCGTCGATGTCCCGGCAGTAGTGCGACGTCATCGGTCCTGATGCGCCGGTTCTGGTCACCGGTCCCGCCACGATGTCGACGCCACAGGCGCTCAGGTGCGCACGCACCTCGTCCGGGCTCGCTCGGGTGATCAGGCACAGGTCTTCGGATCCTGCCGCTTCAACCGAGCCGGTAACCCACTCGGGATCGTCGGCGAGCGCGCCGACCGGGCGCAGGTTGATCTTCTGATCGCCGAAACGCAGCGCCGTTCTGCCGGACTCACCGAACGTCTCGCGCGTCATGCCCAGCACCCGCTCGTACCACCGCGCGGTGGCCTCGACGTCGCGGCAATTGATCACCACATGGTCAAAGCGTTCTATGGTGATGCCCACCCTCCCATTACAGCACTTGACGCGGGCCCGTATAAGACGTTTTAATACGTCCTATGACATCTGGCTCGGACCGACTGGACCTCGATGCTGCCGAGCTACGAATTTCGCGGGGTAGCGTCCCGGCGACCACCCAGCTCGCCGAGGCCCTGAAGGCGCAGATCCTCGCACAACGCCTACCCGAGGGCGGGCGGCTGCCCAGCGAGAAGGAATTGATCGATCGAACCGGACTGAGCCGGGTGACCGTGCGGGCCGCGGTGGGAATGCTGGAGAACCAGGGATGGCTGGTCCGGCGCCAGGGATTGGGCACGTTTGTCGCCGAGCCTGTCAAGCAGGAGCTCACATCCGGCGTCCGTACCATCACCGAGGTGTTGTCCGACTCCGGCATCACGCCGCTGGTGGATGTGCTTTCCCACGGCATCACCGCTGCACCGCAACGGATCTCAGACATCCTGGGTGCCCACGAGGTGCTCTGCGTGCGCCGGCGCTTCCGGGCCGGAGACGAACCGCTGGCCGTCGTCACCGCGTACCTGCCGACTGGATTGGGCCAGGCCGTCGAGCCACTACTCGAAGGCACGCCGCCGACCGAGACCACCTACTCGATGTGGGAGCAGCGACTGGGCGTGCGCATCGGTCGCGCGACCTACGAGATCCATGCCGCGGGCGCGTCGGACGACATCGCCGCCGCGCTGGGCCTCCCGGCCGGCGCTCCCGTCCTCGTTGTCGACCGGATCACCTACGCCGAGGACGACAAACCCCTCGAAGTCGTGGTGTTCCACCATCGTCCCGAGCGGTACAGGTTCTCCGTCACATTGCCACGAAGGATCGACGGTCCCGGGGCCGGACTCGTCGAAAGTGGGCACTGACCAATGACTTCCGATACCCGATTCGGGCTCATCCTGGCGCTCACCGTCAACGGCCTGGCAGTTAGCTCCTATCCCGACATGGTCGCCGTCTCGCAGAAGGCGGAACGATACGGCTTCGATTCGGTGTGGTTGTGCGACCACTTCCTCACGATCAGTCCCGACGATTACGTCAAAGATGCCGGTTTTACCGGCGAATCGGGCGAGGCGCAGTCCGGCCCGCCGCCCACCTCGCTTCCGCTGCTGGAGTGCTGGACGGCGCTCAGCGCGCTGGCACGCGACACCACCCGGCTACGGCTGGGCACCAGCGTGCTGTGCAATTCCTACCGCCACCCTTCGGTGCTGGCGAAGATGGCCGCGACGCTCGACGTCATCTCCGGTGGACGCCTCGATCTCGGGATGGGCGCCGGTTGGTTTAAGCGCGAGTTCGATGCCTACGGGATTCCGTTTCCGCCGGTGCGCGAACGGGTCTCGGCGCTGGCCGAGGCGCTGGAGGTGATGAAGGCGGTGTGGACGCAACCCAATCCCAGCTTCACGGGCGAGTTCTACAGCTTGAACGGCGCGATCTGCGATCCGCCTCCGGTTCAGCGGCCACATCCGCCGCTGTGGATCGGCGGGGAGGGCGATCGGGTGCAACGGATCGCTGCCCGGTCCGCCCAGGGTCTCAACGTGCGGTGGTGGTCGCCTCAACAAGTGACCCGGCGTCGCGACTTTCTGGACCGGGCCTGCGAGTCGGCGGGCCGGGACCCGGCAACGCTGTGCATGTCGGTCACGGTGCTGCTCGCGCCGACTGACTCCGCGGAAGAGGAGGCACGCATCCGTACCGAGTTCGCCTCCATCCCCGAGTCGGGTCTGATCGTCGGATCACCCCAGCGCTGCATCGAGCGTCTCGGTGAGTATCGACGCTGCGGTATCGACCGGTTTCTCGTTACGATCCCGCACGTCGTCGAGTCCCAGTACCTGGACATCGTCGGCAGCGACATCATGCCGCGGTTTGCAGCCGGCTGAGCCGAGTCGCTCAGCGAATTCTCAACTGATTCTTCGGATTCCCTGGCCTTGGCTCAAGGATCCACATAGTCGGCTCCCGGAGCATGGGACCATGTCTGAGCCCATGGGCGAGCCGCTGAACACCAACCTGATCGAACGCTACCTGTGCACCCGGGCGCGGCGTTACTTCCGCGGCCGGCACGATGGCGAGTTCTTCTTCGTCCTCAACGCCGCCCTGCGCTTGCATATCCATCTCGAGATCCCGCCCATGCACCCGGACGTGTTCACCATCCGCGTCACCCCCGCGTGCTTCTACCCCGCCTCCGAACGCCCCCGGTTGGCAGCGCTCGCCGGCGCCTGGAACGAGCAGCATCGCGACGTCACCGCGATCGTGCACGGATCGTCCGACCCGCAGCGCATCGGTGTCATGGCCGAGCAGTCCCGGTGGATCGGGGAGCGGGTTCGCTTCGACGATCTGGCGGCGTTCGCGGACCGGGCCACCGCGGCGGCCATCGATCTCTTCAGCCGGTTGACCGTCGCCGCGGAATTACCCTCGCCCCCTTTGCTACTCGACGCGAGCTGACCCGGTCAGGCGGTCAGGACCGCGTCGAGCGCCGAGTAGAACAGCCCCAGGCCGTCGTCGGAGGGGCCGGTCAACGCCTCGATCGCGTGTTCGGGGTGCGGCATCAAGCCCACAACGCGCCCGTTGGCCGAGCTGATGCCGGCGATGTCGTGCAGTGAGCCGTTGATGTTCTCGCGGTAGCGGAAGACCACCCGCCCGTCGCCTTCCAGCTGTTCGAGCACCTGCTTGGGCGCGACATAGCGGCCTTCGCCGGACTTCAGCGGTATCAGCAGGTCGGCGTCGGACTCGAAACGCGACGTCCAGGCGGTCGAGGTGGAAGCGACGCTCAACCACACGTCACGGCAGACGAAGTGCAACCCGATATTGCGCGTCAGGGCACCCGGGAGCAAACCCGCCTCGCAAAGAACCTGAAAGCCGTTGCAGATTCCCAGCACGGGCATGCCACGGCCGGCGGCCGCTACCACTTCCCCCATCACCGGAGCGAATCTGGCGATGGCGCCGGCGCGCAGATAGTCGCCGTAGGAGAAGCCGCCGGGAACCACCACGGCGTCGACGCTCTTGAGATCGGCATCCGCGTGCCACAGGCTGACCGCCTCGGCGCCCACCATGCGTGCGGCTCGCGCGGCATCGACGTCATCGAGGGTGCCCGGGAAGGTGATGATGCCGATCCGTGGCGTCACTGTGGGTCCCGGCTGATGGTCCAGTCCTCGATCACCGTGTTCGCCAGCAGCGATTCGGCGATTTCGGCGAGCTGGGAGTCATCTACCGTGTCGTCGACCTCTAACTCAAATCGCTTGCCCTGACGGACATCTGAGATTCCGGGGTGGCCCAGCCGCCCCAGAGCACCGACAATCGCCTGACCCTGCGGGTCAAGGATCTCCGCTTTGGGCATCACATGCACGACCACCCGGGCCACTGCGTTCCTCCTCAGCTCTGACGCCTCCGCGTCCGGGCCAACTCTACCGACCCCCGCGACACCTAGGCGACCAGAACCAGGCCGTCGCCGCCCAGCTCGGTGACGCGGCGCTGCGGGTCCCCGTCCGGATCCAGAGCGGCGTCGCTACGCGCGGTCCAAGCGTTGACCTCGAATTCGCGGCCGGCCAGGTCAGACGCGGCGCGGGCGGCGCGGGCCGCCGCGATGAATTCCTCGATCCGGGGATGGTCGAGCGCGACATTCATGGCGTCGCATCGTTCGCCGGCGATCCTGGCCAGGCTCAAGCTGTTGACCCCCAGCAGCACCGGCGGACGAGGGGAAGGGAGCGGGAAGCCAACCCAGCGGTCGGCCCGATCGGGGTCCCACTGAGCATCGCACAGGTCCAGAACGTGGACCAGGTGGCGGTGGCGCTCGCGTATCGAGTCGTACAGCGGGATGTTGAGCAGATCGTGCTCCCGGGCCCACGAGCTGCCGGGAGCGGCGCCCGCGCCGAGGCCGAAGACGAACCGACCGTCGCTGATCTCCTGCACCGACGCGGCCGCTGCGACCGCGACTCCGGCCGGCCGGTTCGCGGAGTTGACCACCAGGGTGCCGATGCCGATGGTGGAGGTCGCGGCCGCCAAGGCGCCGGCCAGCGTGAAGCACTCCAACATCCGGGTTCCAGACAACATGGCACCGGATATGTGGTCGAAAACCCACGCCCTGCCAAAGCCTTCGGCTTCGGCCCGCCGGACCTGGTCGCGAAGTTGCGGCCAGGGGTGGTTGGCCGCGCTATAGAGGACGTCGAGTTTCATTGGCTCCGTCGGCTTTTCAGTTAGGGGCAGGAGGCGATGTAGGCCTCGCACAGCGGTGCGGTCAGGGCGTCGAGGATGGCGGCATCGCTGAGCACCGGCCAGTCCACCCGAGGGGTCCCGGCCGCCCAGAGTGTGAGTTCGCTGATCGTGCTGCTCGCCACGTGCGCGACCAGGTAGGTGTGCATGATGACCGGACCGCTGATGACGGCGGCCATCCGGGCAGGTTCGTCGTCGGTCACCGACGGCGACTGCGCGGGAGCTCCCAGCTGGCATCCGCGCAACGCGGCGACGGCGGTGCCGAACACCGACGCGGCGAGCGCACCCCCGCGGGCGGTGTCCCCACGCCAGTGCAGGATCTGCGCGTGTAGCTGCCACTGCCCCTCCGGTCGGGCCACCGTGGCCCGCGCCGCCACCGCGGAATTGCGGCTGTCCTGCGGAAACGCCATGGTGTTGCACACCTGCTCGAACTTGAACTGTGGGGTTGCTCCGCCCGTCATCGCGGTGTCGACACCGGCCAGCGCCGGCCAGTTGTACACCGAGTGCAGGGGTATCGACCGCTGACCGATCCAGGCGCTGCCCGGGATCTGATCGCATACCGGCGGGCAGGTTTCCGGCTCGGAATGGGCAGGGGTCGCGGCGACGAGCGCGATCGCGAAGCTGCCGGCGACCATCATGGTCGCCAGAAACACCCTCAGCTGTACAGCCCCCATCAAGGCACAATCGTAGACATGCAACTGACGCATTTCGGACATTCCTGCTTACTCGCCGAGTTCGGTCAGACCAAAATTCTTTTTGATCCCGGCACTTTCGCGCACGGCTTCGAAGGGATCACCGGGTTGTCGGCCATTCTGATCACCCACCAGCATCCCGACCACGTCGACGTCTCGCGGCTGCCCGCGCTGCTCGAAGGCAACCCGAACGCCGTGCTGTATGCCGACCCGCAGACCACCGAGCAACTCGGCGAGCCGTGCCGGGCGGTGCACGTCGGTGACGAGCTCTCGGTCGGCCAGCTCAGTATCCGGGCGGTGGGCGGACGGCACGCCGTCATCCATCCGGAAATACCGGTGATAGAGAACATTTCGTTTCTGGTGGGCGACGGCGAACACCGCGCCCGGCTGATGCATCCCGGTGACGCATTGTTCGTTCCGGAGGAACCGGTCGACGTCCTGGCCACGCCGGCCGCCGCCCCGTGGATGAAGATCTCGGAGGCCGTCGACTATCTGCGCGCCGTGGCGCCTGAGCGCGCGGTACCCATTCACCAGGGGGTGATCGCGCCCGAGGCACGGGGTATCTACTACGGCCGGCTCACCGAGATGACCACCACCGATTTCCAGGTGCTGCCGGAAGAAAGCGCAGTCACGTTCTGACGCCGAGCAGACGCAAAATCACCCGGGAGCGTATGCTCCACGGTGATTTTGCGTCTGCTCGCGCGAGGAAGGTCAGGTGATGTCGTCGGCGACACGGCGGCCGGCGGCGCGACCGGAGAAAATGCAGCCACCCAGGAAGGTCCCTTCCAAGGCTCGGTAACCGTGCACCCCGCCGCCACCGAAGCCCGCGGCCTCGCCCGCCGCGTACAACCCGGTGATCGGGGTGCCGTCGGACTTCAGCACCCGGGAATCCAGGTCGGTCTCGATGCCGCCCAACGTCTTTCGAGTCAGGATATGCAGTTTGACGGCGATCAGCGGCCCGGCTTTGGGGTCGACCAGCCGGTGTGGCGCCACCACCCGGCCCAGCCGGTCGCCGAGATAACCTCGGGCGGCGCGGATCGCGGTGATCTGACCGTCCTTGGTGAACTTGTTGGCCACCTCACGATCGCGCGAGGTGACCGCGGCCTCGACAGTCTCGTAGTCCAGCGGCTCCACATCGGGCAGCCCGTTCATGGCCTCGACCAGTTCCGGCAGCGTCGCGGCGCTGACGAAGTCCACCCCGCGGTCGATGAACGCCTGCACCGGCGCCGGCGGGCCGGACCGGGCCCGCGCCCGCACCAGACGACGCACGCTCTGCCCGGTCAGGTCGGGGTTCTGCTCCTGACCCGAGAGTGCGAACTCCTTCTCAATGATCCTGGCGTTCAACACAAACCACGTGTAGTCGTAGCCGCTCGCGGCGATGTACTCCAGCGTCCCCAACGTATCGAAACCCGGGAAAAGCGGCACCGGCAAGCGATTTCCCCCGCCGTCCAGCCACAGCGACGACGGACCGGGGATGATCCGGATGCCGTGCTGCGGCCAGATCGGGTCGTAGTTGGTGATGCCCTCGGTGTAGTGCCACATCCGGTCGGGGTTGATCACCCGCGCACCGGCCTTCTGGGCGATGCCGATCATCCGGCCGTCGACGTGGGCCGGCACGCCGCTGAGCAACTGCTTGGGCGCCCGTCCCATCCGGCGCGGCCAGTTCTTTCGCACCAGGTCGTGGTTGCCCCCGATGCCCCCACTCGTCACCACTACCGCTGAGGCCCGAAACTCGAACTTGCTCACAGCCTTTCGTGACGATGCCACCCCGCGTGGCTCATCGGAGGGCTCCAGGACGGTGCCCCGAACCCCGGTCACCGCGTCGCCCTCCACGATCAGCCGGTCGACCTGGTGGCGATGCGCGAACCGCACGTTCGGCCGGTTGCGCAGCTGCCGCGCGAAAATCTCCACCAGAGCGGGACCGGTGCCCCAGGTGATGTGGAAACGCGGCACCGAATTGCCGTGTCCCTGCGCGTCATAGCCACCGCGCTCGGCCCAGCCGACCACCGGGAAGATCTTCAGCCCGCGGGCCCGCAGCCAACTGCGCTTCTCCCCCGACGCGAAATCGACGTAGGCGTGCGCCCATTGTTCCGGCCAATAGTCCTCGGGACGGTCGAAGGCGGCCGTCCCCAGCCAGTCCTGCAGGGCGAGTTCGTGACTGTCGCGGATTCCGAGCCGGCGCTGCTCGGGGCTGTCGACGAAGAACAGGCCGCCGAATGACCAGTAGGCCTGACCACCGAGGTTGGCGCTGTTCTCCTGATCCACGATGAGCACCCGCAGGCCACGGTCCACCAGTTCGCACGCCGCCACCAGCCCGGCGAGGCCGGCCCCCACGATGATCGCGTCAGCAGTGAAGGCATCCGAACCCGCATCGCTCATGTCGAAACAGGGTAGTGCCCCCGCTGCGGTGCCACCGGCCGAGCGTCAGGCGGCGTCCAGCACCGCTCTGCCGGAACGCCAGCTGTACACCGAAGGCACGCAGTCCTGCAGCAGCGCCAGGTCGACGGCATCCAGCATCGCCTGCCGGGGCCCGGGCTTGCGCAGGTGACGGGCCGCCACGGCGATCCGTACCACGCCCCCGCGCCGCGCGATCCGGTCGGCGGACAACACCACCATCCGGCACCACCACGGCTCCGCCAGGAACCCTTCGCCGATACCGAGCACCCGGGCCCGCACCGTGTGATCGCGGACCAGGTCGGTCATTCCGTACGCGTCGGCGACGAAACGAAAACCGTTGTTCGGCAGTGCCTTGACGACTCCCGGGGAGACGAGCCAGCCGGGTGCCGCAAACAGCCGGGTACGCAGGCCGAGATGCTCGAGTACCCGGTCGGCGGCCTTGATGCGCAAGTTGGCTTCGTGGGCGTGCAGCGTGGCGAACTCACCACGTCGCTTCTTGGTGGCGGCCTCGTTGTAGCCGTGCAGCACCAGGGCATCGCCGCGGGCACGCCGCTCGGTCAACCACTCCACGGTTCGCGGGTCGCGGTCGAGCCGGTAGTCACTGCCCAGCCGCGGCGCCACAAGCAACGACACCGGCACCGAACGGGCATCCATCTGCGCGCAGAAGTCGGCGACATCGCCCAACGTTTGCTCGCCGATCCCTGAAACCGAGACGATCAGTTTTCCAGACATATTTGCAGTTTGCCGAGCACAAGTGTCGAAGCGGTGAAGGACACACGGACGGCAGACGTATATCCGGCCTTTGATCTGCTCGAACGGGCCTCCCCATGAGGCGGGCGTCACAATCAATTAGATATGCTCAGCAACGCCATGGAAAAGGCGCCATCCGCACCGGCCGACGCCGCGTTGCCCACCACCGCGACGGGAAAGTCGACGGCAGAGTCGACCGCGCCCGACTATCCCGACAAGCTCGACGCGGCGACCCTCCGCGTCGCCGGGGTGTGCATCCTGGCCTCGGTGATGATGTCGGTGGACACCACCGTCGTCAGCGTCGCGCAGCGCACGTTCATCGTTCAGTTCGAATCCACCCAGACCGTCGTCGGCTGGACCATGACCGGCTACACGCTGGCCCTGGCCACCGTGATTCCGCTGGCCGGCTGGGCGGCCGACCGCTTCGGCACCAAACGCCTGTGGATGGGTTCGGTGGTGGCGTTCATGGTGGGGTCTCTGCTGTGTGCGATAGCGCCGAGCATTCTGCTGCTGAACATATTCCGGGCGGTCCAGGGGATGTGCGGCGGCATGCTGATGCCGTTGGGGTTCACGATCTTGACGCGCGTCGCGGGCCCGAAGCGGCTGGGACGTCTGATGTCGGTGCTGGGCATCCCGATGCTGCTCGGCCCCATCGGGGGACCGATCCTCGGCGGCTGGCTGATCAACGCCTTCAGTTGGCCCTGGATATTCCTGATCAATCTGCCAATCGGGTTGTGCGCGTTCATCCTTGCCAAGTTCCTGTTCCCGCGGGACGATCCGGCGCCTTCGGAGACGTTCGACGTCATCGGCGTGCTGTTGCTGTCACCCGGGCTCGCCACGTTTCTGTTCGGGGTGTCCTCGATCCCTGGCCGCGGCACACTGGCCGACCGCCATGTGCTCATACCGGTGATCATCGGCTTGGCGCTGATCACGGCCTTCGTCATGCATGCGTGGTACCGGGCAGATCACCCGCTCATCGACCTGCGACTCTTCCGGGTTCCAGCGGTCACCCAGGCCAATGTCACCGCGTTCATCTTCTCGATCGCCTTCTTCGGGTCCATGCTGCTGCTTCCCAGCTATCTGCAGCAGGTGATGGGACAGACTCCGATGCAGTCCGGGTTGCACCTGATTCCGCAGGGGCTCGGCGCCATGCTGACCATGCCGTGGGCGGGCGTCTTCATGGACCGCAAAGGGCCCGGGAAGAGCGTGCTGTTCGGCATCTCGCTCATCACGGTCGGGTTGGCCTTCTTCACCTTCGGGGTCGCCCGGCAGGCCGCTTTCTCACCCGTCCTGCTGCTGGGACTGGGCATCATGGGCATGGGCATGGGTTGCACGATGATGCCGCTGTCCGGGGCGTCGGTGCAGGCACTGAACCCGCACCAGATAGCCCGCGGTTCGACGCTGATCAGCGTCAACTTCCAGGTGGGCGGCTCGATCGGGACCGCGTTGATGTCGATGGTGCTGACCAGCCAGTTCAATCGCAGTGAGAACATCACCGCGGCAAACGAATTCGTGCGCCGCAAGCAGGAGGCCGCGCGGCGCGGGGTGCCGCTGGACCCGTCCGCGGTGCCGCAGCGGACCCTGAGCGCTGACTTCGCCACCAATCTGCTGCACGATCTGTCCCACGCCTACACCGTGGTGTTGGTGATAGCGGTCGCCCTGGTGGCCACCACGTTCGTCCCGGCATCGTTTCTGCCGAAAAGACCGGCCGTCTAGTCCTGCGCAGTCGTCAACAGCCACGAGTACTGGAAAGCGGTTTCCTTCCACCGTTCATAGCGGCCGCTGATTCCACCGTGTCCGGCTTTCATCTGGGTCTTCAACAGCACCGGACTGCCTTGCGAACCGGCACCGTCAGTGTTCGCGTGGCGCAGCGCGGCCACCCACTTGGCGGGTTCGACGTAGTAGACCCGGGTGTCGTTCAGCGACGTCATCGCCAGGATCGCCGGATACCGCTTGGCCTCCACGTTCTCGTACGGCGAATAGGACTTCATATACGCGTAGACATCGCTGTCGGCCAACGGGTTTCCCCACTCATCCCATTCGGTGACAGTCAGCGGCAGCGAGGGATCCAGGATGGTGGTCAACGGGTCGACGAAGGGCACCTGCGCCAGGATGCCGGCGAACAGTTCCGGCGCCATATTGGCCACCGCGCCCATCAGCAACCCACCGGCACTGCCCCCCAGCGCCACCAGTTGCCGCGGGGTGGTCAGCCCGGTGTCGACGAGATGCTGTGCCACCGCGATGAAGTCGGTGAAAGTGTTCTTCTTTTCCAGCAGCTTGCCGTGCTCATACCACAACCGGCCCATCTCACCGCCGCCGCGGACATGGGCTATGACGAACACCATGCCGCGGTCCAGCAACGAAAGCCGGGCAATCGAGAACCGCGGGTCCTCGCAGATCTCGTAAGCGCCGTAGCCGTAAACCAGTGCCGGAGCAGGAAATTCGATGCCTGCCCGATAGACGATCGAGATCGGCACCCGGGTGCCGTCTGCCGTCAGCGCCCAGTCGCGGCGCTCGACGTAGTCCTCACGGCGGTAACCACCCAACACCGGTTGTTCTTTGAGCAGGGTGCGTTCCCCGGTGGCCAGGTCGAGGTCGTAGATCCGCACCGGTGTGACGAACGATCCGGCTCCCACCCGCAGCCTGGGTGAGCGCCAGTTCGGGTTGGCCCCCAGCCCGGCCGACATCAGTTCGGAGTCGAACGCGATCTCCTGCGGCTCATCGTAACTGCCGTCGGAGCTGAACGGCCACAACTGGATTCGCGGCAGCGCTGCCCGGCGATAGCTGACCACCAGGTGGTCGGCGAAGGCATCCACGCCGTCGAGACGGACATCGTCGCGGTGCGGGATGAGGGTGCTCTGCCGGGTCGGGTCGGCGACGGGCGCCTCGACCAGGGTGAAGTTCACCGCGTCCTCGTTGTGCAGGATCAGGAACCTGTCCTGTCCGCCCACCACGGCGTGCTCCACCGAGTACTCGACGCCCTCGCGCCGCGGCAACACGACGGTGAACTCGGCGTCAGGTTCGGCCGCGTCGGCGTAGCGCACCTCCGAGGTGACCGACGAGCCGGCCGCGATCAGCACATAGGCATTGCTGCGGGTGCGGCCCACGCCCACCCAGAACCGTTCGTCGGGTTCGTGATAGACGCGCTCGGACGGCGCGCCCGAACCGAGCCGGTAACGCCACACCGTGTCGGGACGCCAGGCCTCGTCGACGGTGCTGTAGTAGACGGTGCGGTTGTCGGCCGCCCAGGTAGCACCCGCGCCGATATCGGCGATCTCGTCGGGATATACCTCGCCGGTGCGTAAGTCCTTGAATCGCAACGTGTATCGTTCGTCGCCCTTGACGTCGACGGAGTAGGCCAGCAGATTGGCATCGAGGCTGACACTGGCGGCACCCAGTGCGAAGAAATCGTGACCGTCGGCTTCGATGTTCTCGTCAAGGAGGACCTGCTCGCCGGGAATCTCGGTGTGCTCGTCGAACTGCGGAGGTGTCCAGTCGTCGGGATCACTGACCGGGCAGCGGCAATGGACACCGTACTGCTTGCCTTCGAAAGTCCGGGCGTAGTACCACCAGTCGCCGCGCCGGGTCGGGACCGACAGGTCGGTCTCCTTGGTGCGCGACTTGATCTCGTCAAAGATCTGCTGCCGCAGGGACTCCAGGTGGGCGGTGCTCTGGTCGGCGTACTCGTTCTCGGCTTCGAGGTAGCCGATGACCTCAGGGCTGTCCTTGTCCCGCAACCACTCGTACGGGTCGATGAAGACATCGCCGTGGAATTCGCGGCGTGTCTCTACCCGTTTGGCGACGGGCGGCACCGGCGCGTCGGTCATGCACCGATCCAGTCTTCGAAACGTAGGCCCGAAATCCGTTCGTAGGCTTCGATGTAACGCCCGCGGGTGGCTGCGACGATGTCGTCCGGCAGCGGCGGCGGCGGTTCAGTGCCATGTCGGTCCCAGCCCGACTCGGGGCTGGTGAGCCAGTTACGGACGAACTGCTTGTCGAAGCTGTTCTGCACCACGCCGGGCCGGTATTCATCGGCCGGCCAGTACCGCGAAGAGTCGGGGGTGAAGATCTCGTCGGCCAGCAGCAGGTTGCCGTTGCGGTCGGTGCCGAACTCGAACTTGGTGTCCGCGATGATGATTCCCCTGGTCAAGGCGTGGTCGGCGGCCTGTACGTAGATCTGCAGCGTGCGGTCCCGCAGTTCGTTGGCCGCCACGGCGCCCACCAGTTCGATCACCCGGTCAAACGAGATGTTCTCGTCATGGCTACCCAGCGCCGCCTTGGTGGCCGGGGTGAACAACGGCGCGCTGAACTTGCTGGCTTCGACCAACCCGGGCGGCAACGCGATACCGCAGACCTTCCCGGTGGCCTGGTAGTCCAGCAGTCCCGAGCCGGTCAGGTAGCCGCGGGCAACGCACTCCACCTCGAGCATCTCCAGCCGGTGCACCAGCAGCGCCCGACCGAGCACCTCCTCGGGGATGCGGGGGTCGTCGGGCGGGCCGGCCAGGTGATTGGCCGCGTCCACGAGCCCGAAGAAAAAGACGCTCATCGCGGTCAGGATGCGGCCCTTGTCGGGAATCACGCTGTCCAGGATGAAGTCGTAGGCGGAGATCCGGTCGCTGGCGACCAGCAACAGGTGGTGGTCGTCGACCCGGTAGATCTCCCGAACCTTGCCACTGGCCACATGCTGGTAATCGGACAACGGGGGTCGCATCGGGTCAGCCTATCGGGCGAGCCGGCACCATTTGGGGCCGAGCTGTGCTGGTATCGGAGACATGACGAGGTACCTGCCGTACTCCACCCGGCCCTTCCGCCTGTTCGGTCAACTGATCAGCGACATCACCATTTCGCTGTGGACCGTGATCTGGGTATTCGTCGGCATCGCGGTGCACGACGCGATCGCGACGATCGCGGAGGCCGGCCGACAAGTGGAGAGCGGCTCCAAGGACCTGGCCGGCAACCTGGCGTCGGCGGGGCACGGTGCGCACAACGTCCCGTTGCTCGGGGATGCGCTCGGCAAACCGCTCGACGCGGCCAGCCAGGCGGCGCTGGACGTGGCCGGCGCTGGTCACAGCCTCGATTACACCGCGAGCTGGCTGGCCTGGGTGCTGGCGCTGGCGGTCGCGTCGCCCCCGATTCTGGCGGTGACTGTGCCGTGGCTGTTGCTGCGGTGGCGATTCTTCCGGCGCAAGTGGGTGGTGACCGCGTTGGCGGCGACGGCGGCGGGACAGCAACTGCTGGCGCTGCGGGCGTTGGCCAACCGGTCGCCGGCGAAACTCGCGGCGGTCAGTGCCGACCCGGTCGGCGGCTGGCGCCACGAGGACCCGATGGTCATCCGCGGCCTGGCCGCACTGGAACTGCGCGCCGCCGGGATCAGGTTGCGAATGCCCTGAGCCGGCCACGAACACGTCGGGTGGCGGCCTCCCTAACCCTGGTGCAATTCCACGACCAGGTGCCGGATGCCGGTGTGCCGGTTGCTGCGGGTCCACTCCGGCGGTTCCACCAGCCGGACTGCCCCGAACCGTGACAGCAGCTCCTCGTAGAGCACGCGGAGCTCGAGCCGGGCCAGGTTTGCCCCGAGACAGTAGTGCACCCCCTGCCCGAAGCCCAGGTGCGGATTGGGTTTACGGGTGATGTCGAATTGGGCCGCGCGCTCGAAGACGGCGTCGTCGCGGTTGGCGGAGCCTTCCCAGATCTGCACTTTCTGACCCGCCGCGATCGCGTGTCCCCCGAGGGTCACGTCGCGGGTGGCGGTGCGCCGCTTGGACGGTGACGGCGAGGTCCACCGGATGATCTCCTCAACTGCCGTCGGCAACAACCCGAAATCGGCTCGCAGCGCGCGTAATTGATCGGGATGCTCCGCCAGTGCCAGTAGCCCGCCCGCGACGGCGTTGCGCGTCGTCTCCGCTCCGGCGCTGAACAGCAGACTGAAGAACAGGTAGACCTCGAGATCGGAAAGAGCCTGGGAGTCGTCGTCTTCGACCATGGCGTTGGCCACCACCGACAGCATGTCGTCGGTCGGCTGCGCACGCTTGGCGGCGATCAACTCCTGACCGTAGGTGTACATCCGCGACCCGGCTTCCTCGATCGACAGCTGCGACAGCGACGCTTTGCGCGAGCCGCCGAAGTCGAATTGCGGCTCAATGGCCTCGAACAGCCAATGTCGTTCGCTCTCGGGAACTCCCAGCAGAATGCAGATCATCTGCATCGGCAACTCGGCGGCGATGTCGACCAAAAAGTCGAACGGCTCGCCGGGCACCACCTCGTCCACCAGACGGCGGGCCCGGGCCCGCAGGTCGTCCTCGACGCGACGGATCATCCGGGGCGTGAGCCCGGAGCTGACCAGTCGCCGGATCTGCGAATGCCTCGGGTCGTCCATCATGTTGAGCACCTGACCCGCGATCGCCAGATCCTGCAGCAGCGTGCCCCCGAACGGACGGGCACCACCCGTGACGGACGAGTAAGTCACCGGATCACGCAGCACCTCAAGGGTTTCCGCGTGGGTGGCCACCGACCAGAAGCCTTCCTCGTCGGGCGTGTTGTCGGTGGGCTCGTGCCAGAACACCGGCGCCTCGCGGCGGTGGACGGCGAACAGATCGTGCGGGAAGCCGTGGGCGAAGTTGTCCAGATCGGTGAAGTCGATGCTGGTTACCGCGGCGGTCACAGGATCGCCCCCGGCGTGTATTTGGCCGCCTCCGGATGGCGTCCCACCAGTTCCTCCACCAGCGCGGCCACCGCGTCGACCTGGTCGCCGGCCGCGCCGACGAAAGCCTCCTTGTCGGCCAGTGCGGCGTCGAGCGCCGTGCGGTCCAGCGGCAACCGCTCGTCGGCGGCCAACCGGTCCAACAGATCCGGCTCCGCGCCGCGTTCCCGCATGGCCAGTGCCGTGGCCACCGCGTGTTCGCGGATCACGTGGTGCGCGGATTCGCGTCCCACACCCGCACGCACTGCGGCCATCAGCACCTTGGTGGTGGCCAGGAAGGGCAGGTACCGGTCCAGTTCACGCTGGATCACCGCCGGGTAGGCCCCGAACTCGTCAAGCACCGTCAGGAATGTCTCGATCTGACCGTCGATGGCAAAGAAGCTGTCCGGCAATGCAACTCGACGCACTACCGAGCAGAAGACGTCGCCTTCGTTCCACTGCGAGCCGGCCAGCTCGGCGGCCATCGAGGCGTACCCGCGCAGCACCACCTGCAGTCCGTTGACCCGTTCGCAGCTGCGGGTGTTCATCTTGTGCGGCATCGCCGACGAACCGACCTGACCTTCGGCGAATCCCTCGGTGACCAGCTCATGCCCGGCCATCAGCCGGATGGTGTGCGCCAGCGAAGACGGTCCCGCGCCCAGTTGGACCAGCGCGGACAGCACGTCGTGGTCCAGCGAACGCGGGTACACCTGACCGACGCTGTGCAATACCGTTGTGAAGCCGAGGAATTCGGCCACCTGTTGCTCAAGCTCGGCGAGTTTGCCCGCGTCGCCGCCGAGCAGGTCGAGCATGTCCTGGGCGGTGCCCATCGGCCCCTTGATACCGCGCAGCGGGTAACGGTCGATCAGTTCCCGCAGCCGGGTCAGCGCGATCAGCGTCTCCTGCGCGGCCGAGGCGAACCGCTTGCCCAGGGTGGTGGCCTGAGCGGCGACGTTGTGGCTACGCCCGGCCATCACCAGGTCGCGGTAGGCCACAGCCCGCTCGGCAAGCCGCGCCACCACCGCCACCCCGTGGCCGAACACCAGTTCCAGCGACTGCCGAATCTGCAGCTGCTCGACGTTCTCCGTCAGGTCCCGGCTGGTCATGCCCTTGTGCACGTGCTCGTGGCCGGCAAGGGCGTTGAATTCTTCGATACGGGCCTTGACGTCGTGGCGCAGCACTCGCTCACGCGCCGCGATGGAGGCCAGATCGACGTTGTCCAGGACCCGCTCGTAGTCGGCGATCGCTTCCTGCGGCACGTCGACTCCGAGCCCCGCCTGCGCCCGCAGCACCGCCAGCCACAGCCGCCGCTCGGCTACCACCTTGGCCTCGGGCGACCAGATTGCCACCATCTCGGCGCTTGCGTACCGGTTGGCCAGCACGTTCGGAATGCTCACGAACACACAGCTTACGGTCGGGCCGGGGACGGACCGAGTCCCGCTCCGGCGGGGTTGGGGAGTTGCGGGAGTGCCATGATGCGGACATGTACTTCGCGGGCGTCGACCTCGCCTGGGCCGGCCGAAACCCGACCGGCATCGCGGTGGTCGATGACGACGGGGTCCTGGTCAGCGTCGGCGCGGTCCGCACTGACGATGACGTGCTGGACACGTTGCGTCCGTGGGTGCGCGCCGAGTGCTTGGTGGGTTTCGATGCACCGCTGGTGGTGACCAATCCGACCGGTCAGCGTCCGGCCGAGACGGCGCTCAACCGGGATTTCCGCAGGTTCGAGGCGGGGGCGCACCCATCCAATACCGGCAGACCCGAATTCGCCGACGGACCACGTGCAGCGCGGCTGGCGGCGGCGCTGGACCTGAACCTCGACCCGTATTCACCCGCGCCGCGACGGGCCCTCGAGGTGTATCCGCACGCGGCGACGGTCGCCCTGTTCCGGCTGCCCCGCACGCTGAAGTACAAAGCCAAGCCGGGCCGGGACCTCGGGCAGCTCCGGTCGGAGTTGCTGCGGCTGATGGATCTCGTCGAGACACTGGCCGACGCGCCGCTACCACTGCACGTCGGTGACCACCCCGACTGGGTCCGGCTGCGTCACGCCGTGGTGACGGCGCAGCGCAAAAGCCACCTGCGGCGCGCGGAGGACCCCGTCGATGCCGTGGTCTGCGCCTATGTGGCGCTCTATGCGCAGCGTCGCCCCGACGACATCACCATCTACGGAGACGCGGCAAGCGGCTATATCGCGACGCCGTCGTTGTCCAAAGACGTGCTGACGATCCGCACCGGGGGTTGATCGACCGGCGCCAGCACTTCGATCAGGTCGATCACCGTCGCCATCGCCGCGGCGCGCGGGTCGCGTCCTTCCACCAGCGCGGAGACCACCGAACCGTCAACGGCGCAGATCAGGGTGCACACCAACTCGATCTGGACCGATCTGCCCGATCGTTCGATGGCCTCGGCGACCGCCTCGGCGCGCTGCCGCAGGCTGCGCCGCATGCTTTCCCGCAAGGCGGGAAGACGGGTACAGGCAATATGACGCTCATATCGCGATATCAGCTGCTCGGCGAGCCCCGGTCCGGATACGTCCCCCACCAGCAGATCGACCAGCACGTCCGCGGTGGTCTCCGGCCCCCGGCGGCGCCGGGACAGGCCGTTGACCCGGGCCCGTAACTGCGCCACCTCGATCATCCCGATGTGCTCGACCGCGCGGGCGATCAAATCATCGAGCGACGAGAAATAGTAGGTAGTAGACGCCAGTGGCAGGCCGGCTCGCCGGGCGACCGCCCGGTGGCGTACCGCTTCGAACCCGCCTTCGCCGAGCAGCTCGGCGGCGGCGCTCACCAACGCGTACCGCCGTCGTTCTCCTTTAGGAGTAACTGCTGCTGCTGTCACGCCCACCCATGCTGCCAGCCAAAGTGGTACTGCATTGCCATTTTCGCGAAACGAACATGGCATGATTGCCCGCATGCCAGACATCAGCCGCCGCGCCGTACTGCGCCTCGGCGCTGCCGCCGCATGCGGTGCGGGCGGCGCATATGCGCTCGACGTGCTGTTTCAGCCGCGCAAGTCGGGCGCCGCCCCGGTTTCCTGGACTGGGACAAACGTTCCATTGGCGCCGGTACGGCCACTGGATCCGGCACCACCGGCGCAGGCGGCTCCGACGATGCTGACGGGCTCGTTCGTCTCGGCAGCCCGGGGGGGCATATCGACCAACTGGGCGATCGCGCGTCCGCCCGGACAGACCAAGCCGCTGCGACCGGTCATCGCGTTGCACGGTAAAGGTAACGACGCCGCCGCCGTGATGGCCGGGGGTGTCGAGCAAGGCCTGGCGCAGGCGGTCAACGCCGGGTTGCCGCCGTTTGCGGTCGTCGCCGTCGACGGCGGCGGCGGTTACTGGCACAAGCGGGCCGACGGCGACGACGCCGGGGCGATGGTGCTCAACGAGTTGATCCCGATGCTGGACAGCCATGGCCTGGACACCTCCAGGGTGGGATTTCTGGGTTGGTCGATGGGCGGCTACGGCGCGCTGCTACTCGGTGGCCGGCTCGGCGCCGGTCGCACCGCGGCGATCTGTGCGGTGAGCCCCGCGCTGTGGACGTCCTCGGGCGCGGCGGCGCCCGGCGCCTTCGACGGGCCCGACGACTATGCAGCCAATTCGGTGTGGGGTATGCCGGCCCTGGGTTCCATCCCGATCCGCATCGACTGCGGCGACAGCGACCCGTTCTATTCGGCGACCAAGCAGTTCATCGCTCAGCTACCGAATCCTCCGGCCGGCGGTTTCTCGCCGGGCGGACACGACGGGGGGTTCTGGAGCTCGCAGCTGCCGGCCGAGATGACGTGGATGGCGCCGATATTGACGGCGTAGCCCCGCGGCGATCGCAAGCGCGACGACGCCGGGCGACGCGGGTCGCCGCCATCTGCCGTCGCGTGGATACCGTCGTCATGTGAACGCACCGTTCGGCTGGCACAATCCGTACCCCTGGCCTCGCACGCCCGTACTCGGCGCCAACGTCGTCTGCACCTCCCAACCGCTCGCCGCTCAGGCCGGCCTGTCGATGCTGGCCGCCGGCGGCAACGCGGTCGACGCGGCCATCGCCACCGCGATCACCCTGACGATCGTCGAACCGGTGTCCAACGGCATCGGATCGGACGCTTTCGCGATCGTTTGGGACGGCAAGGAGTTGCACGGACTCAACGCGTCGGGACGCTCACCCGCGGCGTGGACACCGGAATACTTTGGTGGTCAGGGTGTTCCGGCCTTCGGCTGGAATTCGGTGACGGTCCCCGGAGCCGTGTCGGGATGGGCGCAGCTGCACGAGCGGTTCGGCAGGCTGTCGTTCGATCGGCTGTTCGCGCCCGCTATCTCCTACGGCCGCAACGGCTTCCTGGTGTCTCCGATGGTGGCCTCGCAGTGGCGGGCGCAGGTTCCCGTCTTCGCATCGCAGCCCGGGTTCGCCGCCGCGTTCCTGCGGGGTGGACGAGCACCCCAAGCCGGGGAATTGTTCACTCTCCCGGACCATGCGACCACGCTGGAGAAGATCGCGGCATCTGGCGGCGAGGCGTTTTACCGGGGCGAGTTGGCCGCCAGGCTCGAGGCACACTCAACCGCGCACGGCGGCGCGATGCGGGCCAGCGACCTGGCGGCACACCAGGCCGACTGGGTCGGCACCATCAGTGGTCAGTATCGGGGCTATACGCTGCATGAGATACCGCCCAACGGTCAGGGCATCGTCGCTCTGATCGCGCTGGGCATTCTTGAACACTTCGACATGTCCTCGTTGCCGGTCGATTCCGCCGATAGCGTCCACCTGCAGATCGAGGCGTTGAAGCTGGCGTTCGCGGACGCTCACGCGTGTGTCGCCGACATCGACCACATGACCGTGCCCACTGCACGACTTCTCGATGAGGAGTATCTCAGTCAGCGGGCCGCGCTGATCGACCCCCGGCGTGCACAGCCCGTTTGGACCGGAACACCCAGGGGTGGAACGGTTTATCTGACCGCCGCCGATGCCTCCGGAATGATGGTGTCGATGATCCAGTCGAACTACCTGGGATTCGGCTCCGGCGTGGTGGTGCCGGGCACCGGCATAGCGCTGCAGAACCGGGGCGCGAATTTCGTTGCGACTCCCGGACATCCCAATCAGATCGGTCCGGCCAAGCGTCCCTTCCACACGATCATCCCCGGCTTCGTCACCAGAGACGGAACACCGGTGCTGAGTTTCGGGGTGATGGGCGGGCCGATGCAACCGCAAGGTCACCTGCAGGTGCTGGTGCGCATCGCCGATCACGGCCAGAACCCGCAGGCAGCCTGCGACGGCCCGCGCTTTCGCTGGGTGGATGGCATGCAAGTGGCCTGCGAGAACGGATTTCCCCGGGCGACGCTCGACGACCTGCGGCAGCGCGGGCATGATCTGCTCACCGTCGACGACTACAACGCGTTCGGTAGTTGCCAGGCGATCTGGCGTCTGGGCGAAGGGTATCTCGCGGCCAGCGACCCACGACGGGACGGGCAAGCTGCCGCATTCTGATTCGCCACTCGGACTGACGGCAAGCTCACAGGAAACGATGAGCCAATCGTCGGTATGCGCTGGGTAATCTCGAGTCCGGTTGTTTCCGTTAAGGGGCGGTGCGGTGGTGGGCTCAGTTCATCCGAGGCCCGGAGATGTGTTTGCCGGGTACACAATTGACCGGTTGTTGGGGTCTGGAGGCATGGGCGAGGTGTATCTCGCCCAGCATCCACGGCTGCCGCGCCGGGAGGCGTTGAAGATCCTCAACGACGACATCTGCGCCGACCCGGCCTACCGGCAGCGATTCATCAAAGAAGCCGATCTGGCTGCGGCGCTGTGGCATCCGAACATCGTGCGCATCAACGACCGAGGCGAATCCGACGGGCAACTGTGGATCGCGATGGACTTCGTCGACGGCACCGACGTCGCCAGCCTGCTGCGCGAACAATATCCGGCCGGCATGCCCGTCGATCAGGTCGACGTGATCATCACCGCGATCGCCGCCGCACTCGATTACGCCCACCACCACCATGACGTGGTGCACCGCGATGTCGGGCCGGCCAACATCCTGCTCGCCGCCCCGGGCACCGACGAACAACGAATCCTGCTGGGCGACTTCGGTATCGCCCGCACCATCGGCGACACCGGCGGGCTGACCGCGACCAACATGATGATCGGCACCTTCCCCTACGCCGCGCCCGAACAACTCACCGACGAACCCATCGACGGCCGCGCCGACCAATACGCCCTGGCCGCCACCGCCTACCACCTGCTGACCGGCGCCCCACTGTTCCCCCACACCAACCCCGCCGTCGTCATCAGCCGCCACCTCAACACCCCACCGCCGGCACTGGCCGAAACCCGCCCCACACTGGCCGCCTTCGACCCCGTCTTCGCCACCGCCCTGGCCAAAGACCCCACCGACCGATACACCCGATGCAGCGACTTCGCCCAGGCATTCAGCCGCGCCGCCCACACCCTGACCCCGGCCACCAACACAGCACGCACCATGCCCAGACCCCTGGCCGTCAGAACACCCACTACGACAACCCCACCACCGCGACGACGACCCCGCGCCCTCGCCGCCGCGGCGGTAATCATCGCCCTGGCCGGCGTCAGCGCCGGTGGCTATGAGCGCGCTTCTTCCGGCGGCAGACCACTCGCCTCATCCCCGGGGGCTTCTCAACATGCCGTCGCGCTGGCGTCACCGCCGGTTGCCCCCGCACCGCCGCAACCGCCCTCCCCGGCACCGGTTCCCGCCACTCCTCGCGCGGCGGCAGCTGCCGCCGTGCCCGCTCCGGCCGCGCCGCGAGTCAAAGCACCCGCTCCCGCGCCGCAGCGGGCAGCGGTCGATCGCGACCAGACATTCGTCAACCAGCTTTCCAGCATTCCCGGCCTCACCGTCACCGACCCGGCGACGGCCGCCGCAACGGGCCGCGCCATCTGCAAGAGTCTGAAGAACGGGTCCACCCCCAACGATTCCGTGCAGGCCACCGTGAACGGCAACAGTGGCCTCACGCCCGCACAGGCCGCCGCGGGCGTCAACGCCGCCATCGGCGTCTATTGCCCGCAGTATCCGCATTAGGCCTTCTAATGCGTTGAGCCGTTTCGTCTCTCGCGGACACCGGTCCGATCCCGCAGCGCGCAGGCCGCTGTCGCCACGGCAGCCCCAAGGTGAACTAAAGGTAAACTCATAGGAAACTAAGCGTGACTGCACGGTGAATCGGCGGGTAATATCGAATCGGCAATTGCGGGCTGACGCGGGTGCCGCGTCGGCATTCCTGTAACGGATGGTGCGATGATTGGCTCAATTCCCTCCGGCATGGGCTTGAGTGCCGGAGATGTGTTTGCCGGGTACACAATTGACCGGTTGTTGGGGTCTGGAGGCATGGGCGAGGTGTATCTCGCCCAGCATCCACGGCTGCCGCGCCGGGAGGCGTTGAAGATCCTCAACGACGACATCTGCGCCGACCCGGCCTACCGGCAGCGATTCATCAAAGAAGCCGATCTGGCTGCGGCGCTGTGGCATCCGAACATCGTGCGCATCAACGACCGAGGCGAATCCGACGGGCAACTGTGGATCGCGATGGACTTCGTCGACGGCACCGACGTCGCCAGCCTGCTGCGCGAACAATATCCGGCCGGCATGCCCGTCGATCAGGTCGACGTGATCATCACCGCGATCGCCGCCGCACTCGATTACGCCCACCACCACCATGACGTGCTGCACCGCGATGTCGGGCCGGCCAACATCCTGCTCGCCGCCCCGGGCACCGACGAACAACGAATCCTGCTGGGCGACTTCGGTATCGCCCGCACCATCGGCGACACCGGCGGGCTGACCGCGACCAACATGATGATCGGCACCTTCCCCTACGCCGCGCCCGAACAACTCACCGACGAACCCATCGACGGCCGCGCCGACCAATACGCCCTGGCCGCCACCGCCTACCACCTGCTGACCGGCGCCCCACTGTTCCCCCACACCAACCCCGCCGTCGTCATCAGCCGCCACCTCAACACCCCACCGCCGGCACTGGCCGAAACCCGCCCCACACTGGCCGCCTTCGACCCCGTCTTCGCCACCGCCCTGGCCAAAGACCCCACCGACCGATACACCCGATGCAGCGACTTCGCGCACGCATTCAGCCGCGCCGCCCACACCCTGACCCCGGCCACCAACACAGCACGCACCATGCCCAGACCCCTGGCCGTGAGAACACCCACAACGACAACCCCACCACCCGCGACACCACCACGGCGACGCCGGCGCATCTTCGCCGCTGCCGCAACGGCAGTGGCTCTCATCGGCGTCGCCGCCAGTGACTACCAGATCGACGACAGATCCGACACCGGCGCACCCGCCGCGTCTGCCGCTGCCGCGCAACCTCGGCTGGCGGTCGAGAACGTGCCACCCCCCGCGGCACCCGCGCAGCCGGCGGCATCACCGCCGAATGAGGCTGCCCCAAGCCGGCTTCCCGCCCCGTCCCCCGCTCCGCCAGTTGCTCCGCCGCGACCGCCCCTACCGGCCGCTGCATCAGCGCCGGTCGCTTCGGCGCCCGCTCTGCCGTCACCGCCGAAAGCGCCGGCACCTCCTCCGCAACGGCCGCCGGACCCGGACCAGGCCTTCGTCAACATGGTGTCCGGCATTCCCGGCCTCACCGTGACCGACCCGGCCACGGCCGCCGCGACCGGCCGCGCCGTGTGCACGAGCCTGCAAAACGGCGCGACACCAAACGATTCCGTTCAGGCGACCGTGAACGGCAACAACACCGTGACCCCCGCCCAGGCCGCCGCCGGGGTCAACGCCGCGATCACCGTCTACTGCCCGCAATATCAGCAATAGGCACGCCTGCTACTGGAGGCTGATCTCGCCTTCAGCCGCGCGCCGACCGATGTCGGTGCGAAAGTGGCCGCCGGGCAACCGAATCGAACCCAGGATCTCGTACGCACGGGCACGCGCTTCGGCCAGGTCCGCTCCGGTACCGACCACTGACAGCACTCGTCCCCCGGACGAGACGATCGCTCCGTCGTCACGGCGTGCGGTGCCGGCGTGCAGGATCCCGTCGGCTTCGGAGCCCACGATCACGTCGCCGACCCGCGGCCGCCCGGGATAGTTCTCGGCCGCCAGCACCACGGTCACTGCCGCGCCATCGCGCCAACGCAACTGCTCGAAGTCAGCCAGCTTTCCGCTGCCGGCGGCATGCAGTAGCTGGCCGAGCGGCGATTCCAGTAGAGCCAGCACCGCCTGAGTCTCCGGATCGCCGAAGCGGCAATTGAATTCGACCACAGCTGGACCGCTGGAGGTGATCGCCAGACCGGCGTAGAGCAGGCCGTTGAACGGGCTGCCGCGCCGGACGAGTTCGGCCGCAACGGGTTCGACGACCCGGCTGACGATCTCGCGGTAGACGTCGTCGGGCAGCCACGGCAGCGGCGCGTAGGCACCCATGCCACCAGTGTTGGGGCCGGCATCGCCGTCGCCGACCCGTTTGAAGTCCTGGGCAGGCAGCAGTGGCACCACGGTCGCGCCGTCGAGCACGCAGAACAACGAGACCTCGGGTCCGTCCAGGAACGACTCGAGCAGCACCGGATGACCCGACTCCAGCAGGCCGGCGGCGTGGGCACGAGCGGCGTCGCGGTCCGCGGTCACCACGACGCCTTTGCCGGCAGCCAGCGAGTCGTCCTTGACCACCCAGGCCGGGTCACCCGCAGGTGGCCCGAAACGTTCGAGGGCGGCGTCCAGATGCGCCGGGTTGTCGACGATCTCACTGGCCGCTGTCCGGACCCCGGCCGCGGCCATCACCTCCTTGGCGAAGGCCTTGGACCCCTCGATCCGCGCCGCGTCCTTGCCGGGACCGAAGCACACGATGCCGGCGGCGCGCAGGGCGTCCGCCACCCCCAGCACCAACGGCACCTCGGGTCCGATCACCACCAGGTCGGCCTCGACCTTGCGCGCCAGGCCCACGACCTGATCAGCGGAGGTGACATCGACGTCGTACTGCTCGGCCAGCCGGGCGGTGCCCGCATTGCCAGGGGCAACGATCAGCCCTGTGACCTGCGGGTCTCTACTGAGCGCCAGCAGGAGGGCATGTTCACGGGCACCGGAGCCGATCACCAGGACGCGCACGACAGGTCAGACTATCTGACGCCGAGCAGACACAAAATCGCACGTTTCGCGAAGCGAACGTGCGATTTTGTGTCTGCTCGCCAGGCTTCGGGACATCCCGCTAGACAATCTTTTCCAGCAGGTCCCTGAGGTCGTGCTGCTGCCTCACGGTAAGCCGGCCGAGGCGCTTGTCGAACTCCTCCGACAACAGCGCCAGACCCTTGGTGGCGGCCCGGCGTCCCTCCGGGGTGAGCAGCAGGCGATGGCGCCGCAGGTCGGTGGGGTCGATTTCGCGGCGCACGAATTTCGCCGCTTCCAGCCGTTTGAGGTAGAGCGTGACGGTTGCCTTGGGCATGCTCAACGCTGTCGCGAGTTCGGCCGGGTAAGGGTGCTCGTCGATCTCGGCGAGCAGGAACAACTCTTTGGACTCCAGCCCCAGCGCGCTGATGCGGGGTTCCGCGCACGAGATGACGGACAGCAGGACCCGATAGTTGAGCGACCAGATCTTGGCCGCGTCGACTGCAGACATCGACTTGCCAGATCGTTCAGTCGTGAACTAGTTTATTGATGAACAATCGCATAGTCGAACAACTTACCAGAAAGCGGGCGCTATGCCTCTGGATCAATACGTGACACTCGGTCGATCGGGATTGCGGGTCAGCCCGTTGTGCCTGGGCGCGATGACCTTCGGTGAAGATCTCGGCTGGGGCACCAGCGTCGAAGAGTCTCAACAGATCATCGACCGGTACCTCGAACTCGGCGGCAACTTCATCGACACCGCCAACTTCTACACGCGCAGCCACTCCGAGAAGATCATCGGCGATCACATCGGGCGGCATCCGGAACGGCGCGACCGCGTGGTGATCGCCACCAAATTCAGCGGCAATCTATACCCTGGCGACCCCAACGGCGGCGGGTCCGGCCGCAAGTCGGTGATCAAGGCCTGCGAGAACTCGTTGCGACGCTTGCAGACCGACTACATCGACCTCTACTGGCTGCACATGTGGGATCAGAACACGCCCATCGAGGAGACCATGGCCGCACTCGACGACCTGGTTCGGGCCGGCAAGGTGCGTTATCTCGGTGTGTCGGACACCCCGGCGTGGAAGATCGTGGAAGCCAACCTGATTGCCCGCTTCCGCGGCTGGTCCTCGTTCGTCGGCTTGCAGATCGAGTATTCGTTGCTGGAACGCACCGTCGAGCAGGAACTCGTCCCGATGGCTGCGGAGTTCGGGCTCGGCATCACTCCCTGGTCGCCACTGAAAGGCGGTGTGCTGAGCGGAAAGTACACGCGCGCCAATGCCGACCGACAAGAGTCCGGCCGCGGTGCCATGGTCGACACCTTCCTCAACGAGGAGACGTACGCCCTGATCGACGAACTCGAGGTCATCGCCCGAGCGCACGACACCGCGGTTTCCAGCGTTGCGCTGGCGTGGCTGCAGGCAAGGCGCGCGGTGACGTCCATCATCATTGGGGCACGCCGGCTTTCGCAGTTCGACGAGAACGTGCGGGCGGTGGACGTGAACCTCACGGCCGACGACATCGCGCGGCTGGACGCTCTGACCAGGCCGGCTTTCGGTTTTCCGCAGAGCATGATCGAGATGGCGCCGGGCATCCTCAACGGCGGCACGTCGGTCAATGGCGTGTCGGCGCCGATCTCGGAGTACGTGATGCCGGCGGGAGGTCGCCCCTACTGACAGCTAGTCGCCCGCGTTCATCTTCAGGGCGCGCTCGACGTTGGCCTTCTTGTCTTCCTCCGCACCCTTGGCCGCGGCCTTACGCCGCCTCGCCACGACCGTGTCGACGGCGCCATTGAGCGCCGAACCCAGCGGGAAACCAAGGTAATGCGTGAGGAACAGAGCCATCTCCTTCAGCTCGGTCTCGCTGAGTTCCTCGTTGAGCAGTGCGGCGTTGATCTGGATCTCGGCCAGGTCGCGATTGCCGACAGCGGTGACCGCGGTCAGGGTCATGATGCGCTTGTCCCGCATCGACAAGCCGGGCCGGGTCCAGATGGAACCGAACAGGTGGTCCACCGTCAGGTCGAAGTAGGGGTCGCCCTCGATGTTGGGCATCTCCCAGCCGTAGACCTCGTTCATCTTGTCCAGGCCCTTACGGCGCAGTTCGTCCATCACGCGTCCTTCTCTTCGTCGTGCGGTACTCCGAGGCCCGGGGCCAGCCGTTCCAGCGCCAGCTCAGCCAACGGCAGGTTGACCGAAACCGATTCGGCCAGGGCCAGTGCCAGACTCAGGTCCTTCTCGCCCAAACCACGGGTGTGCATGAACCCGTCGTACAGAAAATGTCCTGGCTCAAGATCTTTCGTGTCGTCGCGATACATGATCGAACCGGCTCCCCCGGTCAGCTTGTCCGTGTGACGCACCACGTTGCCTAAGTCCTGCAGATTCAAGCCGGCGGCTTCGGCCAGCTTCCACGCCTCTCCCACCGCCGCGTACGTGGTGAAGGTGAGCATGTTGCGCGCCAACTTCATCCGCGTGCCCGCTCCGGGCGGCCCGGCATGTACTACCAGCTCCGCCCAATGCTCGAAAGGTTCCTTGACACGGGCGAATACCTCATCGCTGGCCCCGACCATGGTTGCCAGCTGACCGAAACGCGCGGCCCGACCGCCACCGCTGACGGGCGCATCGATGACATGAATGTCCTGCGGTTGCAGCTCACGCGCCAACTCCTCAGCGGTGGTGTCGCTGATCGTGGAGTGGATCGCGATGATGGTGCCAGGCTTGGCGCCGGCAACCAGCTCACGCACCACGTCGCGGACTTGTTCATCGTTGAGCACCGTCACGCTGATGATGTCGGCCTCGGCGACGGCGGTAACGCTATCGGCGAGGTGGGCACCCCGTTCAGAGAAGGGGGCCATCGCTTCGGCACGGATGTCGTAGACCGTTAGTCCGCCCGGCCACTCGCTCATCTTCTTGGCCATCGGGGCGCCCATGTTCCCCAGACCGATGTATCCCAGCTTCAGATGAGAGCTCATGACCGGATGATCTGTCCGCCGTCGACGTTGAAGATCTGCCCGGTGATCCAGCGGGCCTGATCACTCAACAGGAACAGGCACATGCCCACCAGGTCCTCCGGAGTTCCCATGCGCGACAAAGGAAGACCCTTGACGATGTCGTCGACGATCTCCTTGGGCGTGGTGGTCCGATTGGCCTCGGTATCGATCGGTCCGGGTGCGATCGCGTTGATCCGGATGTTCTGGCCGCCCAGTTCCCGGGACAGTTGTTGGGTGAGGCCGTTGATCCCGACCTTGGCCAGGCCATAGAAGTTGGCGTACAGCCACGCCGCCGTGGACGACTGGTTGACGATCGCCCCTCCCCCTCGCTTGGCCATCTTCTTGTAGACCGCGCGCGTGCACCACAGGGCGCCATCGAGATTCACGCTCATGAATCTCTTGTAGTACTCCGGGTCCACGGTGAGCAGGAAGTCCAGTTTCATCCCACCGAAGATCGCGGCGTTGTTGACCAGGTAGTCGATGCCGCCGAACTCGGCCAGGGTGCGATCGGCCATCGCTTTGGCCGAGGCCGGGTCGGACACATCCACCGGGACGCTGATGGCGGTACCGCCGTCGGCGACGATCTGCTTGGCCACCCCCTCGGCCGCTTCGGCATTGATGTCGGCCACCACCACCGCGGCGCCCGCACGGGCCAGCGCCTCGACGTATGCCTGGCCGATACCGCCGCCGGACCCGGTGACGATGGCTACCTTGTTTTCGAACTGCACGCTGGTCTCCCTAATTCACTTTCAAATAGCCGAAGTCGCAATGGTTTTGATTTCCAGGTATTCTTCGAATCCGGCCAGGCCCATTTCGCGGCCGTTGCCGGACTGCTTGTATCCGCCGAATGGCGCGTCCGCGGAGTACCAGACACCGCCGTTGACATTGACGGTGCCAACCCGCATCCGCGACGCGAACCGGGCGGCCCGGTCTGCGTCCGCACTGAAAACGGTGCCGGACAAGCCATATGGCGAGTCGTTGGCAATGCGCAGCGCGTCCTCGTCACCGTCGTGCGCGATCACGGTGAGCACGGGCCCGAAGATCTCCTCCCGGGCGACCCGGGCGTCGTTGCCCAGACCCGCGATCACGGTGGGTTCGATGAAGTAGCCGACATCGCGTGACGCCGGCCGGCCACCACCGCAGGCGAAGGACCCGCCCTCGGCGATCGCCGAGTCCAGGTAACTCTGCACGCGGTCCCGCTGGCGCGCGGAGATGACTGGGCCGCAGACGGTTCCGGGGTCGTTAGGATCGCCCGGTTTGATTCCCCCCATGGTTCCCGCTGCAGCCGCGACGGCGTCGTCGTAATGCGCTCGCGGAACGACCAATCGGGTGGTGATCGCACAACCCTGCCCGGCGTGCATGGACGCGGTGAACCCCGCCATTGCGCACGCACCGGCCAGATCGGCGTCGTCGAGCACCACAAACGCCGACTTCCCACCCAGCTCCAGGAACACCTTCTTGATGGTGGCGGCCGCGTCACTCATCACGCTACGGCCGGTGGCGGTGGAGCCGGTGAACGAAATCATGTCCACCCGAGGGTCCTTGGCGAGCAACGCGCCCACGCTGTGGTCGCTGGAGGTGATGATGTTGACCACGCCCGGCGGAATGTCGGTGTGCTCGGCGATGAGCTCGCCGAGTACCGCCGCGCACCAGGGAGTGTCGGGCGCCGGCTTCAACACGATCGTGTTGCCCGCCGCGAGAGCCGGACCCAACTTGGCAAGGTTGATCTGATGCGGGAAGTTCCACGGCGTAATGGCGCCGACGACACCCACTGCCTCCCGGGCGATGGTGCGCCGGGTCGGGATGCCCATCGGGGCCGCCTGCCCGAGATCCTGGTTCCAGACATAGTTTTCGGCGGTGTCGGCCGCGAACGCCAGGTCGTTGACCGGACCCTCCAGCTGGGCCATCGAGGTGAGCATCCGCGGCGCGCCGACTTCGGAAATCGTCAGCTCGCGCAACTCTTCGGTGTGCTGCTGCATCGCTTCGCGCAACTGCCGGATGCACCGCACCCGCAGTTCGGTGTTGCGTGACCAGTCGGTGTCGTCGAAGGCACGCCGCGCCGCGTCGATGGCGCGGCCCATGTCTTGAGCGTTGGCGTCCGCCGCTACGCCCAGCACCTCCTCGGTAGCCGGATTGGCAGTGGGGAAGGTGCCCGCGCTGCCTTCCGAGAACTTGCCGTCGATGAACAGTGCACTCACGCCGTCGGCCAACAGGGCCATCTACCACTCCCACCACATGCGCTCAGCCGTCCGCAGCCGAGTCCTCATCCTGAATGGACAACTGTCCGATATCGTTCCTTCGAACCATAGCGCCGCAGTCGCCACGGGTGCAAGAGCCGATCCGCAGGCCAACGGCAATTCGCCAGCTCTATGTACTTGACGTGCATATTCGCGTACGGGGCTTGCTTCACGCCGCGGCCATCCTCTAGTTTGGACATGTGTCCAGTGATGCTGTGGTTTCGGTAGCCGACCAGGCTCAGCACCCGGCCGGCAGGACCCCGCGGAACCGCCGCCAGGAGGAAACCTTCCGCAAGGTGCTGGCCGCCGGCATGGAGACCATGCGGGAGAACTCCTACGCGGACCTGACCGTCCGCATGGTGGCCGCCAAGGCGAAAGTGGCGCCGGCCACCGCGTACACGTACTTCTCGTCCAAGAACCACCTGATCGCCGAGGTCTACCTCGATCTGGTGCGGCACGTGCCGTTCTTCACCGACGTCAACGTCGCGATGCACACCCGGGTGGACCAGGCGTTGCGGCACCTGGCGCTGGTCGTCGCCGACGAACCCGAAGTGGGCGCGGCGTGCACGGCCGCGTTGCTGGGCGGCGGCACAGACCCCGCGGTACGCGCCGTCCGCGACCGGATCGGCGCGGAGATCCACCGCCGCATCGCCTCGGCCATCGGACCCGGCGCCGAGGCCGGCACGGTGTCCGCGCTGCAGATGGCCTTCTACGGCGCTCTGGTCCAGGCCGGCAGCGGCGAGTTCACCTATCACGAGATCGCCGACCGGTTGGCGGACGTGGTGAGCCTCATCCTGACCGGAGCCGAGAAAGGCGGTGATGCATGACGATTCACGTGGGGGATCCGGAATTGATACTGGACCCATACGATTACGACTTCCACGAGGACCCGTACCCCTACTACCGGCGGTTGCGCGACGAGGCCCCGCTCTACCACAACGAATCGCTCGGTTTCTGGGCCGTGTCGCGGCACACCGACGTGCACCAAGGCTTCCGCAACAGCACCACGCTGTCCAACCGCGACGGCGTTTCACTGGACCCGGTGTCCCGGGGGCCGCACGCGTCGAAGACGATGTCGTTCCTGGCCATGGACGATCCGGCCCACCTTCGGCTGCGAACCCTGGTGTCTAAAGGGTTCACCCCCAGGCGAATTCGCGAACTCGAGCCCCGGGTAACCGAACTCGCCGTGCAGCACCTCGACGTCATGCTGGACAAAGCCGCCTCCGGCGGCACGGTGGACTACGTCGCCGAGTTCGCCGGCAAGCTCCCGATGGACGTGATCTCGGAACTGATGGGCGTGCCGCTGGAAGACCGTGACCGCATCCGCGCCTGGGCCGACGGCGTCATGCACCGCGAGGACGGCGTCACCGACGTGCCGGCCTCGGCGATCGAGGCGTCGATCAACCTGATCGTTTACTACCAGAGCATGATTGCCGAACGCCGCAAGAAGCTGACCGACGACCTGACTTCGGCGCTGCTGGAAGCCGAGATCGACGGCGACCGGCTGACCGACGAGGAGATCCTCGGGTTCATGTTCCTGATGGTCATCGCGGGAAACGAGACGACCACCAAACTCCTTGCCAACGCCGCTTTCTGGGGCCACAAGAACCCCGGGCAACTGACGCCGGTCTATGACGACCTGTCTCGGATCCCGCTGTGGGTCGAGGAAACGCTGCGGTACGACACGTCCAGCCAGATCCTGGCCCGTACCGTTTCCGGTCCGCTGGAGTTATATGACACCACCATCCCCGAAGGCGACGTGTTGTTACTGTTGCCCGGTTCGGCCCATCGCGACGAGCGCGTGTTCGACCAGCCTGACGATTTCCTGATCGGCCGTGACATCGGCTCCAAGCTCTTGAGTTTCGGCAGTGGCGCCCACTTCTGTCTGGGGGCCCATCTGGCCCGGATGGAGGCGCGGGTGGCGCTGACCGAGTTGTTCAAGCGAATCCGCGGATACGAGGTGGACGAGGCCAACGCCGTCCGCGTCCACTCCAGCAATGTCCGCGGATTCGCTCACCTGCCCGTCACCGTGGAGGTTCGCTGATGCCCCGCTTTGAGCCGCATCCCGCACGCCGACCCGCTATCGTCGCGGGCGCGTCCTCGGGTATCGGTGCCGCGACCGCGATTGAGCTTGCCACTCATGGCTTTCCGGTGGCGCTGGGAGCGCGGCGGGTGGAGAAGTGTCAGGAACTCGTCGACAAGATCCGCGCAGCGGGCGGCGAAGCGGTGGCACTGCCACTGGACGTCACCGACCCGGAATCGGTCAAAGACTTCGTGCGGCAAGCTACCGAACAGCTCGGAGACATCGAGGTGCTGGTCGCCGGCGCCGGTGACACGTATTTCGGCAAGCTGCACGAGATCGACAGCGAGGCTTTCGAATCGCAGCTGCAGATCCACTTGATCGGGGCGAATCGGCTTGCCACGTCCGTGCTTCCGGGGATGCTCGAGCGCCAGCGAGGCGACCTGATCTTCGTGGGTTCCGATGTCGCGTTGCGGCAGCGCCCGCACATGGGAGCCTACGGGGCGGCCAAGGCCGGACTGATCGCCATGGTCACCAACCTGCAGATGGAACTGGAGGGCACCGGCGTGCGTGCGTCGATCGTCCACCCCGGCCCGACCAAGACGGGAATGGGCTGGAGCCTGCCTGCCGAGTTGATCGGCCCGGCGCTCGAGGACTGGGCCAAATGGGGCCAGGCACGGCACGACTACTTCCTGCGGGCTTCCGATCTGGCGCGGGCGATCACCTTTGTCGCCGAGACGCCGCGGGGCGGGTTCGTGGTGAACATGGAGCTTCAGCCCGAAGCGCCGTTGACGACCACCAAAGAGCGCCAGCAACTGAAAGTCGATGAGAAAGCCCTGAATTCATGACCACCACACTTAACGTGCCGCGGGTGTCCGGCGGCGAAGAAGAACACGGCCATCTCGAAGAGTTCCGCACCGACCCGATCGGCCTGATGCAGCGGGTGCGCGACGAATGCGGCGACGTCGGCTGGTTCCAGCTGGCCGGCAAGCACGTCATCCTGCTCACCGGCGCCGGCGCCAACGAGTTCTTCTTCCGTTCGGCCGACGAGGATCTGGACCAGGCCGAGGCCTACCCGTTCATGACACCGATCTTCGGCAAGGGCGTGGTGTTCGACGCCAGCCCGGAGCGGCGCAAGGAAATGCTACACAACTCGGCGCTGCGTGGCGAGCACATGAAGGGCCACGCCGTAACCATCGAGGGCGAAGTGCGAAAGATGGTGGCCGACTGGGGTGACGAAGGCGAGATCGACCTGCTCGACTTCTTCGCCGAGCTGACCATCTACACCTCGACCGCCTGCCTGATCGGGTTGAAGTTCCGCAACCAGCTGGACTCCCGGTTCGCGCACTTCTACCACCAGCTGGAACGGGGCACCGACCCGCTGTGCTACGTCGATCCCTATCTGCCGATCGAGAGCTTCCGCATCCGCGACGAATCCCGCGTGGGCCTGGTGGCGCTGGTGCAGGAGATCATGGACCAGCGAATTGCCAACCCGCCCACGGACAAAAGCGATCGCGACATGCTCGATGTGCTGGTGTCCATCAAGGACGAGGACGGCAACCTCCGGTTCTCCGCCGACGAGGTCACCGGCATGTTCATCTCACTGATGTTCGCCGGCCACCACACCAGTTCGGGCACCTCGGCCTGGACGCTGATCGAGTTGATGCGCCACCCCGAGGCCTACGCGGATGTCGTCAAGGAACTCGACGAACTGTACGCCGACGGCCAGGAGGTGAGTTTCCATGCGCTGCGCCAGATCCCGAAGCTGGAGAACGTGCTCAAGGAGACACTGCGGCTGCACCCGCCGTTGATCATCCTGATGCGGGTGGCCCAGGGCGAGTTCGAGGTGGAGGGATACCCAATTCACAAGGGCGACTTCGTCGCCGCGTCCCCGGCGATCTCCAATCGGATCCCGGAAGACTTCCCCGATCCCGACGCTTTCGATCCCGACCGTTATGAGAAGCCCCGGCAGGAAGACCTGGTCAACCGCTGGACCTGGATTCCGTTCGGCGCCGGTCGGCACCGCTGCGTGGGCGCCGCGTTCGCCCAGATGCAGATCAAGGCGATCTTCTCGGTTCTGTTGCGCGAGTACGAGTTCGAGATGGCGCAGCCCGCCGACAGCTACCACAACGACCACTCCAAGATGGTGGTGCAGCTGGCCCGGCCCGCCAAGGTCCGCTACCGCAAGCGCGCTCAGGCATAACCGCAAGGGAATCCAAGATGGCATTCAGGATTGAAGCGGATCTGGACCTGTGCCAGGGGCACGCCATGTGTGAGCTCGAGGCACCGGACTACTTCCGGGTGCCCAAGCGCGGCAAGGTCGAGATCATCGACGCCGAGCCGCCGGAAGACGCCCGCGACGAGGTCGAGCGGGCCGTCGAATCTTGTCCCACCCAAGCCCTGTTCATCAAAGAGAAGGAAAGCTGATGGCGTCACACCCGCGCGAGGTCCTGGAAGACTGGGTAGAACGCTGGCTGGAGGTCAACCGGGAGGCCGAGCGGAACGGCGACTGGAAACCGCTGGCCGACTTCTATGCCGACGACGCGACCTACGGCTGGAACATCGGCCCCAAAGAGGACGTGATGTGCGTCGGCATCGACGAGATCCGCGACATCGCCCTGGGCCTGGAAATGGAGGGGCTGGAGAACTGGCAGTACCCGTACCAGAAAGTCCTCATCGACGACAAGCAGGGCGAGATCGTCGGGTTCTGGAAGCAGGTCGCCATCGACTCCGACGGCGGCCGCTCGGAGATCTACGGCATCGGCGGTAGCTGGTTCCGGCTCAACGCCGACGCCAAGATCGAGTGGCAACGCGACTTCTTTGACTTCGGCCACGTCCAGGCCCTGTACCTGGACCTGATGAAGGCCGGAAAGCTGTCCCCGGGGATGCAGAAGCGCATCGAGCGCAGCCTGGCCGGCGAGAAATTGCCGGGGTACTACCCCCTGGGTGAGGCGCCGGCACCCATCTGGTGAGCCGGCCCAACCGTCAGCCGCACCCAACCAAGCATTTGATTTGTTAAACGCGCTATGCTGACACCTCAGGAGTGCCCTGTGGCACTCATCACCACCGTGCCGGGCATCATGGGGCCAGGCACTACTCAATTCAAAGGCGAAATGGGGTCAGGTCCACCGTGAAGACAAAAGGCGCACTGATCTGGGAATTCAACCAGCCGTGGTCCATCGAGGACATCGAAATTGGCGACCCCGCCAAGGACGAGGTCAAGATCCAGATGGAAGCGGCCGGCATGTGCCACTCGGATCACCACCTGGTGACCGGCGGCATCCCGATGGCCGGCTTCCCCGTACTCGGTGGCCATGAGGGCGCCGGCATCGTCACCGAGGTCGGCCCCGGCGTGGAGGACATCGCCCCGGGCGACCACGTCGTGCTGTCCTTCATCCCGTCCTGTGGGCAGTGCCCGACCTGTCAGTCGGGCATGCGCAACCTGTGCGACCTGGGCGCCGGACTGCTGGCCGGCGCGGCCGTCAGCGACGGCACCTTCCGCATCCAGGCCCGCGGCCAGAACGTCTTCCCGATGACGCTGCTCGGGACCTTCTCCCCGTACATGGTCGTGCACCGCAGCTCGGTGGTGAAGATCGACCCGTCCGTCCCGTTCGAAGTGGCCGCGCTGGTCGGTTGCGGCGTCACCACCGGTTACGGCTCGGCGGTCCGCACCGCTGACATCCGGCCGGGCCAGGACGTCGCGATCGTCGGCGTCGGCGGAGTCGGCATGGCCGCCCTGCAGGGCGCGGTCGCCGCGGGCGCGCGCTACATCTTCGCGATCGACCCGGTGGAGTGGAAGCGCGACCAGGCGCTGAAGTTCGGTGCCACCCACGTCTACCCCGACATCAACGCCGCTCTGATGGGCATCATGGAGGTCACCTACGGGCTGATGGCCCACAAGGTGGTCGTGACCGTCGGCGAGCTGCACGGTGCCGACATCGACAACTACCTCAACATCACCCAAAAGGGCGGCACCTGCGTGCTGACCGCCATCGGCAGCCTGCTCGACACCAACGTCAACCTCAATCTCGCGATGCTGACGCTGATGCAGAAGAACCTGCAGGGCACCATCTTCGGCGGCGGGAACCCGCAGTACGACATCCCGCAGCTGCTGTCGATGTACAAGGCCGGCAAGCTGAACCTGGACGACATGGTCACCACCCAGTACCGCCTCGAGCAGATCAACGAGGGCTACCAGGACATGCTGGAGGGCAAGAACATTCGCGGCGTCATCCGCTACACGGACGCTGATCGGTAACCCTGGTCCTGAGTGACCAGCTTTCCGCACCTGTTGGCGCCGGGGCGAATCGGCGCCATGACGGTGCGCAACCGGGTGGTCATGTCTCCGATGGAGACGATGTACGGCACCCCGGACGGATTACCGTCTGAGCGCACCCGTGACTACTTCGCCGCCCGCGCCAGGGGCGGTGTCGGTCTGATCACGCTGGGCGCCACCGGAGTTGACCCGCAGCACCCGGAAACGCCGGGCGGTCTGCACCTGGGCACCGACGACGCTGTGCACGCGCACCGGGCATTGGTGGACGAGGTGCACGAACACGGCGCCAAGATCCAACCGCAGATCGTGCACGCCGGGCCCGACGGACTGGGACCGGAGATGTTCGGCGCGACGTCGCTGGGGCCGTCGGTAATTCCGTCGTACCTCACCGGCCGTCCGTCGGTGGAGATCACCAGCGCGCAACTCACCGCGGTGCTCGATCTGTTCAAAGCCGCCGCGCGGCGGGCCGTCGAAGCGGGCTACGACGGTATCGAGCTGCACGCCGCACACGGCTACATGCTGCTGGGATCCTTCCTTGCGCCGCAACGAAATCGACGCACCGACTGCTACAGCGGCCACACCGCGCACGGCAGGCTGCGGGTGGTGCTGGAGGCGCTGTCCGCGATCCGCTACGAAATCGGCGACGCCCTGCCGATCACCTTGCGCATCTCCGGGTACGAACGCGTCGCGGGCGGGCGGCCCATCTACGAAACCGCCCGGATGGCACCGGAACTCGTCGCGGCGGGAGTCGATGCGTTCCACGTCAGCGGCGGTGTGATCGACCGGCTGGTCACCGGCATGGTCAACGGCGCCGACGACGGTGACGAGGTCAACGTGGGCGCCGCTGCTGCCGTCAAGCAGGTCGTCGACGTCCCGGTGATCGCCGTCGGCCGCATCCACGACCCCGTCCGGGCTGAGCAGATCCTGGCCGACGGGCGCGCCGACTTCATCGCCATGGGCCGGCCGTTGCTGGCCGATCCCGACCTGCCGGCCAAGCTCGGACGCGGACAGCCGGAGCGGGTTCGCAAGTGCATCTCCTGCGAAAACTGCATCGACGCAATGGAACAACGCTTCTCGGTCGACTGCGCGGTGAATCCCCGGACCGGCAGGGAACGCGCGCTCGCGGCGCCTGCCGCGGCTCGCGCCAAACGGGTGGCGGTGATCGGTGGTGGACCGGCGGGGCTGGAAGCGGCGCGGGTGGCTGCCGAACGCGGGCACCGTGTGACACTTTTCGAGCGTGGCCGGCAACTGGGCGGAGCACTGCGCTGGGCAAGCATGCTGCACCCCGAGAACCAGCCATTCCTGCGATACCTGCGCCGGGAGATCGAACTGAGCGGCACCGAAGTGCTTCTGGGGCGCAATGTTTCGGCATACGACGTCGCCGCGTCGGCACCGGACGCGGTCGTGGTGGCCACCGGTGGCCGGGTCGCCGTGCCGGCCCTGCCGGGCGCCGACCTACCGCATGTGCACACCGGCCCAGGTCTGCGGAAAATGCTTGACGGCCGGCGGTTTGTGCGGCCAGGCGCGGTGCGGATGGCCAGCCGCGCGTGGATGCCGTTCGGTCGCCGGGTGACCATCATCGGTGGCGACCTGGTGGCCCTCGAGTTGGCTGAATTCCTTGCGGCGCGTGGACGATTGGTGTCGATACTGGAGGGCGGCAAGGACATCGCCCCCGAGATCGGCACCAAGCGCAAGACCGAACACACCGACCGCCTGGACCGGTTGGGCGTCACCGTCCACGTCCGCGCCGAGGTCGAGCGAATCACTCGGGACGCGGTGGTGTTCACACCGGCCGGCGGCGTCAGGCGACAACTGGCCACCGACAGCGTCGTCATCGCGGGCAGCGTCGAACCGGACACCGGAATGTTCGACGCACTGACTGACGCCCTGCCCGGTACCCCTATTCACGCCGCCGGTGACTGCACCGGGCTGGGCCTGATCCGCAAAGCCACCGAAGACGGCGCTCGCGCCGCGTGTGCAATCTAGAGAAGGAGATCCGCAATGACGCAAACCACCCAATCCCCCGCACTGACCGCGTCGCAGTCGTCCTGGCGCTGCGTGCAGGCCCACGACCGGGAGGGCTGGCTGGCGCTCATGGCCGACGACGTGGTCGTCGAGGACCCGATCGGCAAGTCCGTCACCAACCCGGACGGCACCGGAGTTAAGGGCAAGGAAGGCGTCGCCACCTTCTACGACACCAACATCGCGGCGAATCAGCTGACGATCACCTGCGAGGAGACCTTTCCCTCCAGCTCGCCCAACGAGATCGCCCATATCCTGGTGCTGCACAGCAAGTTCGAGGGCGGCTTCACCAGCGAGGTGCGCGGCGTGTTCACCTACCGCGTCAACGACGAAGGGCTGATCGACAGCATGCGCGGGTACTGGAACCTCGAGATGATGAAGTTCGCGCAGGAGTGAGGCCACGCTCGGCAATCAGCCGATGCGCCCGATTCCGGTGATGTTTCCCTGCATGATCTTGCCGCCCATCAGCACCATGCACGCCGTCTGAATCGGGTCGCTGAGGATCGTGGCCGACTTCGGCTGCTGATGCACCACTCTGCCGGTGGACGGGTCGATGACCGCGTAGGCGAACACGTCCAACGGCGTGGTCTGGTCGAACCCGATCCGGGTGATCGTGTAGATCAGGCCGTCGCCGGTGGACAGGTGCGGCAGCGCGGCGCTTCGAACCTTGCTCTCCCACACGGTATGACAACCCGGACCCGGACTGTCCATGTCCACCCGGGTCATCCCGCCGACGAACGGCGCCGTCGGCGGCACCGCCGGACCCGCGCCCGGCGGGACGGCCGGATAGGGGTAGCCGTACGTGCTGGCGATGAACATCGAGTTGCCGGCTCCGATCGGCGAGTTCTCGCTGCCCGGTCCACCCTGCGTGAGAACGGTCTGCTGGCAGACCACGTTGCCGGTGCCGGATTGGTAGACCATGGCGTGCACCTGCGGCTCGGCGTTATCGACGATGGTCACGTAATCGGCACCGGTGGGACCGAAATAGGTTGGGGTGGAACCGGTTCCCCAGCTCAATTGGCCGGGCTTGCGGGCGGGTCCGCGGTCGTAGTTCTGGCTCCACATGACCTGGGGATTGCCACCGCCGTTGAGGTTGATCTCGTAGATCGCGAAGGTCGTGGCCACGGCGATGCGGTTGAGCGGCGATGCCGAGATGCTGTTGGCCACTTGCTGTCCGGCGGGCAGCTGCAGACTGGCAACGCCCCCAGCGGCTTTCGCGACGCCGACCACGCCGCCGGCGGTCGCGAACCAGACATTGCCCTGATAGTCGGGCACGACGCCGACGGAGCTGTCGCCGGGCGGTATGACGCTGGACAGGTCGGTGTTCTGGGTGACGCCCAACTGCCAGCGGCCCCGTTCATCCTTCGCATGCGTGATGCGCAGCAAGCGGTTGTTGCCGTCGATCAGCACCATCTCGTTGTTGTTGTCCAGGTAGGCATAAACGCCGCCGAGCAGGCCGCCTTTGACAATGTCCATGCTGGCCAACGGAATTATCTGCGGGAGGATGCCGCCGGGATCGATCAGATGCAGCACCGGAGCCTGCTGGGTGATCGTGGTGCACAGCGCCAGCACCAGACCGTCGGTGCCCTGGGTGATCGTCGGGCAGGCGGCCAACAACGGGTAGGCGAAGACCGGCGCCAGGCGTGCACCGGGACCGGGAAGCGGTCCCGCATCTGCCGATCCGGCGTCGTTGTGCATCGAGGCCAGGCCGTTCGGCGCCATGTACGGGTTGGGCGGGCCCAGCGGCCCGAACGCATCGGCGGCCCGGGCCGGCGTGATTGCGGGTACCAGGGACACCGCGCATGCGGTCAGCACCGCCACCGGAATCGCCAGCAGCGCTTTGGGAAAACGCACCAAGGTCGCCTCCCGTTAATTAGGTCACCTGGGATTTTGGCGGTCCTTGAACACGACACGGCAACGGTGCGTTAACAATTCGGCTGCGCCGCCGCGCGGCGCTAGACCCGGTCGGGGATGTACACCCCGGTTCCCTGCGCCATGTTGGCCAGGGTTTCATAGGCCATCCACATGAATCCTTCGTCGCCCCAATGCTTTCCGAAGCTGTTCTGGATTCGCACGGCGCCGGAACTCTTGTTGTCGTCGTACGCGGTGATGACCATGACGTGACCGGCCTTCTTGCCGGAGGCGTTCAGCATCCACTGCCCGTTGCCGACGTACGGGGACGGAGTTCCGCGATAGCGCGGGAAGTCGGTGTACAGGTTGACGCCGAACGCGACCGGCGAGCCCTTTGCGATGACCGCCCTCAGGTGGTTCAGCCCGTCGGGTCCGGTGATCCTGATCAGTTTGTGCCCCGGAATCCGAAACATCGGGTCCGGGTCGATGGTGCGCGCACCGTAGTCGGACCAGTTGGCCTCACACGACGTAGTGGACTTTCGCCTGCCGATGTTGGGCGCCACCGCCAGGGACGGCGTCCCACCGTTTTCCTGTAACCAGTTCAGGCACTTGACCATTTGGCCGCCCTTACACGTGTTCTCGGTGAGCTTGTTCGCCAGCTGATACCGGATGTAGGCGTAGTCGGGGCCGGCGCGGCGGGCCGGAGTGCTTGGCGGAGTGCTGCTTTCGCGCGCGGCGTGGAACGTCGTCAGGCCGTACACCGTGGCCCACACGAAACAGTTCGGCATGGTCTGCCTGCCCACTGGCGGCAACCACTCCGCTTTCACCGACGCCTGCGCCGGGAGGGTGCCAGGAGACTTGGGCGTCTCGGGGGTTCCTGGCTCCGAGACGTCGGAATCGTAGCCGTAGGAGGTCAGCTCGTAGGGCTCGTCTTCTTCGGCACCGCAGGCCGGCAGCGACGCACCGAGGGCGCCGGCCGCCGCCAGCGCGAGCATGGTGCGTCGCGCGATCCGTACCTGCACGCGGATGACCTTATTGCCTGGGCCGAACCTATGCTGGGGCAATGGCATCGATCTTCACCAAGATCATCAACCGTGAAATCCCCGGGCGCTTCGTCTACGAGGACGACGACGTCGTCGCGTTTCTGACGATCGAGCCGATGACGCAAGGCCACACCCTGGTGGTGCCGCGCGCGGAGATCGATCAATGGCAGAACGTGGACCCGCCGGCATTCGCCCGCGTCATGGAGGTGAGCCAGCTGATCGGGAAGGCCGTGACGAAGGCCTTCTCGGCCGACCGGGCCGGTGTGATCATCGCCGGGCTGGAGGTGCCGCACCTGCACGTCCACGTCTTCCCCGCCCGCAACCTCAGTGACTTCGGGTTCGCCCACGTCGACCGCAACCCCTCACCCGAGTCGCTGGACGAGGCGCAGGCCAAGATCAAGGCGGCGCTGGCTGAATTAGTTCGTCACTGATTCTGCGTCCAGGGCGCGGCCGTGCGGCGTGTCGTCACCCTCAGCGCAGGCTCAACGTGTTCAGCGCAGGCTCAGACGGCCGTCAGCTGACCTGAGCGACCACTTCGCTGACCCGGGGCAGCTCCACACGGAAGCAGCATCCCTCCCCCGGCGCCGTCGTCACGCGGACGGTGCCGCCGTGGGCTTTCACCAACGAGTCGACGATCGACAATCCCAGCCCGGTGCCGCCGCTGGCCCGCGCCCGCGACGAATCCGTCCGGTAGAAGCGCTCGAAGATCCGGTCCGCGTCCTCCTGGCTCATGCCGGGCCCCTTGTCGACGATCTCGAGGACCGCGTCATCGCCGTCGGTGCCGACCCGGATGGTGACGTCAGCCGTCACCGGCGTGTGCTGGATCGCGTTCGCAATGAGGTTGCTCAGCACCTGACGCAGGCGCGGCTCGTCGCCCAACACCTCCGGGGTGCCGGGCCCGTCGAACACCTCCAAGGTGATGGCGCGCTGGGGGTCGATGGCGCGCCCGTCGTGCACGGCATCGCTGGCCAGCGCCAGCAGGTCCACCCGGTTGTGTTCCAGCGGACGCTGCACATCCAGGCGGGCCAGCATCAGCAGGTCGTCGACCAGCAGGCCCATTCGGCTGGCCTCGCTCTCGATCCGCGACAGCAGCATCGAGACGTCGCGCGCTGCGCCCTGGCGGTACAACTCGGCGAACCCGCGGATGGTGGTCAACGGGGTGCGCAGTTCGTGGCTGGCGTCGGTGATGAACCGCCGCATCCGTTCCTCGGAATCGCGCGCGGTTTCGGCTGACGATTCCGAGGACGCGACCGCTTCCTGAATCTGCGACAGCATTCCGTTGAGCGCCGAGGAAAGTCGGCCCACTTCGGTGCGCGGGTCACGTTCGGTGACGCGGCGGTCCAGCTGTCCCCCGGCGATCGCCGCCGCGGTCTGCTCGACTTCGGCGAGTGGCCGCAGACTGCGGTGCACCACCACGAAGCTGGCGATGCCGACCACGATCAGCACCGCGGTGCCGATCCCGGCCTGCAACCAGACCAGCGACCGGACAGTGTGGTCGACGTCGGACAGGTCTATGGCCACCGTCGTGATGCCGCCCTGTGGCCCGCGCACCGTCACCGCGCGCCACTGGATGTCCGAATCGCTGACCGAGGGCAGCGTCGTCGGATAGGGGCCGACGTCGTTGTTGGCGGGCAACGCGGGCTCGGCGTTGCGGTCGTTGATCGCCGTCATGGGGTGGCCATCGGGGCTGATCGCCCGCACGTAGAACTTCGACGGCGGCCGGGCCGGATCGAAACCCTGCCCGTTGGACGTCGTGTGCTTCCACGGAGCCTGCGCCCAGGTGCGGGTCGCGTCCATCAAGGTCGAATCGATGCGGCTGACCAGGCTGTGGCGCAGGATCGAGGTCACCGCGATCCCCGACCCCAGCAGTCCGCACAAGACCAGCACCAGGGTTGCTGCTACCAGGCTTACCCGTAAGGGCACGCCGCGGCGGTACCGACCGGCCATCTCAGCGCGGTTCGCGCAGCACGTAGCCCACCCCGCGCAGGGTGTGCAGCAGCCGCTTCTCCCCGGTGTCGATCTTGCGACGCAGATACGACACATACGACTCCACGACGTTGACGTCACCGCCGAAGTCGTAGCGCCAGACGTGGTCGAGGATCTTCGGCTTGCTTAACACGGTGCCGGCGTTGATGACGAAGTAGCGCAGCAGCGTGAACTCGGTGGGCGACAGCGAGACCGGCTGGCCGGCCTTCCACACTTCGTGGGTTTCCTCATCGAGCTCGATATCGGCGAACGTCAGCCGGGCATTGCGCGGTTCGTTGGTGCTGCCCTTGCCGGCGCGGCGCAGGATTACCCGCAATCGGGCGACCACCTCTTCGAGGCTGAACGGCTTCGTCACGTAGTCGTCGCCACCGAGGGTCAGGCCGGCGATCTTGTCCTGCAACGAGTCTCGTGCCGTCAAGAACAGCGCGGGGGCATCGATGCCGTCGGCGCGCAGCCGGCGCAGGACTCCGAACCCGTCCATGCCGGGCATCATCACGTCGAGAATCACCGCGTCGGGCTTGGCTTCGCGGGCCCGGTCCAGGGCCTGAGCGCCGTTGGTGGCGGTGATGACCTCGAATCCCTGGAACTTCAAGCTCACCGAGAGCAGCTCGACGATGTTGGCCTCATCGTCCACGACAAGGATGCGAGCCTCCGGCTTGGTGGTCTCGCCGCCGGGGTGTCCCAGTGTCACGTCAATCTCCCGAACTTGAGTATTAGCTTCCGAATCATTGAAAACTTCCTGAAAGGTCGGTGCAAGTAATCTGCTAGCAGTCTGCCAGGAGTCGCCGGGTGGCCTTGGGACCTGCGCGGTGTCGTCCGGGCTTTGGACGCGAATAGACTCTCAGAATGAACCTCGTCAAAGCCCTCATGGGTGTTGCGACCGCTCCGGCGCGGGCCGGGTTGGCCGCCGCGGAAGCGAGCCTGAACCTAGCCGGGGTGGGGGTGAGCCTGGCCAAGCAGGCGCTGGGCGACACCAGCGGCCCGAGCGGTTCGAGCTCTTCGAACGCGATGGCCCACATGCTGGGCATCGACGACACGCTGGCGCGCGCCAACCGGCTCGCAAGCCTGCTGGACGACGACATGCCATTGGGGCGAGCGATTGCGCCCAACGGTCCGATGGACCGGATGCTGCGTCCGGGCGGCGTAGTCGATCTGCTGACCGCCGAAGGCGGGCTGATCGATCGGTTGACCGCCGAGGGGGGTGGACTGCAACGCGCGCTGCAGCCGGGCGGCCTGGCCGATCAGCTGATGGGCTCCGACGGAATGATCGAGCGGGTGCTGGCCGAGGACGGGCTGGCCGACAAGCTGCTCTCCGAGGGCGGCCTGATCGACACCCTGACAGCGAAGAACGGGCCACTGGAGCAGTTGGCCAATGTGGCCGACACCCTGGCCCGTCTGGCACCCGGGATGGAGGCCTTGGAACCGGCCATCGCCACCCTGCAGGACGCGGTCATCTCGCTGACCATGGTGGTCAATCCGTTGAGCAGCATCGCCGACCGCTTCCCGCTCCCGGGTCGACGGCCACGTTCGTCGTCGCGACCGGTGCGCTCGCAACGCATCGTCGAGGGCGAGCCGTGACCGGTTAGGCTGGCACCGGTTTTACCGGCCTCCTTAGCTCAGTGGTAGAGCACTCGCCTTGTAAGCGAGCGGTCGTCAGTTCAATCCTGACAGGGGGCTCCATTGCCGCACGGGGTTTGCCGTGCGCGTTGACGTCGGCGAAGATAAATCCGGAAAACCGGGGTTATCTCGCCGGGGGTGACACGACGTGGACGATCGGGACGGGCCCGCATTGATCGACGCGCTGCTGGATCGCGCGGTGGCGGCACTCGGCACCGGTGATCACGCCGCGGCGACGGCGTTGGCGGGGCAGGTACTTGCCGCCGACGAGGGCAATGCCGACGCCGAGGAACTGCTCGCCGCTCCGGCCCGCGGTGGCGAGATTCGGCGGCTGACAATCCTTTTCGCCGATCTGGTGGATTCCACCGCGCTGTCGACCCGAGTCGAGCCGGAGACGTACCGCCTCGTGGTGGGCCGGTATCGCGAACAGGTGCTGAACATCGTCAACCGCTTCGGGGGTCACATCGGCTCCACCGCGGGTGACGGTTTGCTGGCGGTGTTCGGCCACCCGGTGGCACATGAGGACGATGTGCGTCGCGCCGTCCTGGCCGGCTTGGAGATCACCCGTGCCGTCCCCCGATTGAGCGCTAAGGCGAAGGCGCGCTTCGGCTTTGAGATCAGCGTGCGAGTCGGTGTGCACCGCGGCGTGGTGTATCTGGACACCACTCAGGCCGACGTCTACGGGTTGGGCGCCAACCTGGCGGCCCGAGTGTGCAGCCTGGCGACGCCGGGTACGGTCGTCATCTCCGATCCGGTCGCCCGCCTGGTGCACGACGCGTTCGACCTGGAGGCCCGCCCCGCCGCTCCGGTGAAGGGCGTCGAAGGCCTGATCGACCACCACCGGGTGCTCGGCGAAAGGTCTTCACCGGCGCGGGTTGCGCCCGGCCCGTTCGTCGGCCGGTCCGGCGAATGGCAGCACCTGCAGACGAGCTGGGCGCGGGCCCAGGCCGGACAATTGAGCACGCCCGTGGCTTTCTGCGGTGAGCCCGGCATCGGCAAGAGCAGGCTGGCGGCCGCGGCTCAGGCGCTGGTCAGTCAAACCGGGAACACCGTGATCGAGCTGATCGGCTCGCCCTTCCACGCCGAAGCCGGCCTGTATCCGGTACGCGCCCTGATCGAACGCCGTTGCGGCATAGGCCGTCTCACCGATCCGGCGGACCGCCTGGCGCTGCTGAACGCCGAACTGGCCAGACTCGGACTGGATCCCGGGCGTTTCGTTCCCTTGCTGGCGCCGGTGCTGGGCATCGACGCCCAACACGGCTACCAACCCGCTGCCGACGAAGGCCGCGAGCTCTACGATCTGATCGCCGAGGCGGTGCAGGACTATCTTCTGGCCTGCCTGGACGGCGCGCCCGGACTGGTGATCGCCGAGGACGCGCACTGGTTCGATCCCACCAGCCTCGAGGTGCTCGGCGGGCTGCTGGATGCGGCAGGCGGACACCTTCTGCTGGTCGTCACCGGACGGGACAAAGGATGGTTGCCGGACAGCTGGCGAGCGACGGTTTTCGACCTCGAACCCTTGACCGAGCAGGAGTCCGATGAGCTGATCGTCGCACTCAACCCGGGCCTGACGCCGCAGGAGCGGGCCACCGTCCAATCCCGCTGCGACGGCGTGCCTTTCTACATCGAGCAGGTGGTGTCCGGAATCACCCAGGTCGGCGTGCCGGAGGCGCTCTACGAGCCGTTGTTCGCCCGGCTCCGGGCAAGTGCCGAGGTGGTGCCGGTGGTCGAAGCAGCGGCGGTCATCGGTCGCTACATCGATACCGGCCTGCTCAGAACCGTGGTCGACATGGACGCCGACGACCTGCAACGCGTCATTGACGAGCTTGCCGACGCTCGGGTGCTCGAACGGTGGAGTACCGACGGCTGGCGCTTCCGCCACGAGCTGCTGCGCGAGGTCGCCACCGAGTTGGCACCACCCAGCTTGCGCAGGACGCTGCACGCCCGGGTCGGCGACGCCCTGTGCAGCTTCGGCGGCGAGCCGGACTGGGGCCTGGTCGCGGGCCACTACCGGCAGGCCGAACGCTTCGACGACGCCGCCTCCGCATACCAGCAGGCCTCGGCAGCCGCGCGGCGCCGCGGCGCCCTCACCGAGGCGCGCTCCCACCTGAGCCAGGCCCTCAACCAGCTCGACCAGTGCCCGCCCAGCCCTGACCGCGACCGCCGTGAGATCGCGTTCCGGTTAGGGCGGGGATTCCTCGCCGGCAGCGCGGTCAGTCCGTCGAGTCCCGTGGTAGCCCCTGACCTGGAGCGATGCCTGGAACTGATCGGGGCCGACGTGCCGGTCAACAATCAGGGGAAGACGTCGACCGCGGAAGAACTGTTCTCGACCTTGGGCGTGCTGACCGGCTACTACACCGGCCGCGCCGATCTGAGCCGCGCGACCAAAGCACTTGAACTGCTGCGCGCCGCCTTGGAGCAGTGGCAGCCGGGATCCTGGCCACGCACCCACGCGTGGGCCGGGGTGCTGGCGTTTCTGCGTGGTGAATTCGATGCTGCGCGAGAACAATTGGAGTTGGCCACCGACCCGGGCCAGGCCAACGATCGCAGCACGGAGACGGTGGGCTACCTGCCGATAGACCCGATCGTGGCGGCACACATTCACCTGGCTCTGGTCCGACTGGTACAAGGCAGCCTGCCGGCGGCCGAGGCGGAGTTGGCGCACGCCGCGCGATCGGTCGAGGGCATGGGATTCCCGCAAGGCCCCTACAGCCTTGCGTATCTGCGGTTCGTGGAGATCTGGGTGCGGATCGAAACCGGCCAGTTCGAACGTGCCTCGACGCTCGCGGCCCAACTGGTCGAGGACGCAGCACGGCACGGTTTCAATCAATGGCGCCTCCGTGGCACCATTCAGCAAGCCGTGGCGAATGCTCTGGCGACTTCGGAAATCAACGACCGGATCGCGGAGATCACCGGCTTCGTCGACGAATTGCGCTCCGCGGATCTCAACGTGTATCTCACCTTCTTCGAGGGCGCGCTCGCGCGGTTGATGATCGCGGCAGGACGCCCGGACAGTGCGCGGCTCGACGCCGCGCTGGCGATGGCCCGCGAGACCGGCATGTCCTTTTACGACGCCGAGCTGGTGCGGCTTCGATCGCGCACTCAGACCGATCCCGCGGCGCGTCGTGCCGACCTGGAGAGCGCCCTGCGGCTGGCCCGCCACCAGGGCGCCAGTCTATTCGAATTACGCTGCGCCCTGGACTATTTCGAACTTCGTGGGCCGGACGCCAGCGTCGCCCTCGCCGATGCGATGAGCCGCGTGCCGGCCGACAGCGAGTTGTCCGAATCGCTGCGGGCCAACGATGCACTCGCCGCGAACCCGCGATGAACTGACGAACGGCTGTTGCCCCTGGCAAGATGCTCCTGTCTCCGGTCACCGAGCAAGGGGAAGTCGGCATGTCGTTCGTCATCGCTGGTGCTGAGCAGATTGCGGCCGCGGTCGCAGACGTGTCGGGCATCGAGGCGGCGGTCACGCGAGCCAATGCAGCGGCGGCCCTGCCGACTACCGCGTTGTTGGCGGCCGCTGATGACGAGGTGTCGGCGGCGATCGCCGAATGGTTCGGTGAGTATGGCCTGCAATATCTTTCGGTAAGCAGTCGGGTGCTTCAGGCGCAGACCCGGTTCGCACAGCTGTTGAGCGGTGCGCAGATTTCCTACAGCACCGCCGAGGCGGCGATCACCGCGTCATTGGCGAGCTCGGCCGGAGTGCCGAGCCTCGTCGACGACGTCCTGGGCGTAATCAATGCGCCCGCGAACTTCCTGCTGGGGCGCCCGTTGATCGGCGACGGCGTCGACGGCACCCCGGGCACCGGGCAAGCAGGTGGGCCGGGCGGGCTCCTGTGGGGCAACGGCGGGGCCGGCGGGTCAGGTGCGGTTGGCCAGCGGGGCGGGACCGGCGGCAGTGCCGGGTTGATCGGCAACGGTGGCGTGGGCGGTGAAGGCGGTCTCGGAGGCGGCGCCGGGGGCACCGGCGGCACCGGCGGCTGGTTGCTGGGCAATGGCGGGTCCGGCGGCGCCGGCGGTGTCGGACTGGGCCCCCTCGCCGCCGGGCCGGGCGGGTTGGGCGGGCGCGCGTTGTCGTTCTTCGGTGCGCCGGGGGCAACCGGCAGCGTCGGCGAGCACCCGGCCGTACTGCAAGTGTCTCAGCAGCAGGCACTGGCTCTGCTCACTACGGCGCCAGACGTGAACTTCCTGCTCATCGGCACCGACGGCACGAACCTGGCCGCGATCCTGGCCGACCCCGCCGGGACCCCCAACTTCCACGCGTTCATGAAGCAGAGCGTCACCTCCGCATCCACGATCGTCGGGCACACCACCATCTCCAACCCTTCCTGGACGACCATTCAGACCGGCGTCTGGATGGAGACCGCCGGCGTGAGCAACAACGTCTTCACCCCGTGGACCTACGACACCTGGCCGACCGTGTACAACCAACTCGAGGCCACCTGGGGCGACCTGGTCAACACGACGGTCATCGCCAACGGCGAGGGCACCACGAGCGGCATCAACACCCGGATCGCCGGCGCCGGATCGCATCCCGCCGACCACATCGAATTCGTCCCGCAGGTCCCGGGCGACACGGATTGGATTGCAACGCAGAACCTGGTCGGCCAGAAGGCGCAGGCCGCAATCCTGGCCGCCGACCCCACCAAGGGCAATCTCATCTTCGCGTCCTTCGCCGGAGTCGATAACAACGCGCACCAGTACGGCGGTGACTCACCGCAGTACGCTGCGGCGCTTCGAAACCTGGACTACAACCTCGGTGAGCAAACCATCGGCGGTGGCGGCCTGCTGGGAGCGGTGGCGCAGTGGGAGCACGACAACGGCGAACAGTGGTCGACGCTCATTGTCACCGACCACGGTGAGATCGGCCCCGACCAGTTCGGACGTGGACACGGTTTCCAATCTCCGCGTGAGACAGCGACTTTCCTCATCTTCGATCAGGCCGGCAACGATCTGCTCGACGGGTGGATCAACAACTCCTGGCAGACCGTCAGTGTGACGCCGACGATCATGGATGACTTCGGCCTGTCACCCCTGTCGTACATGCAGGGTGCGCCGCTGACGTCGCCTGCTTTCCAAGGCACCTACGCAAATCCCGGCCCCAACCTGTTCAGCGTGCTCAGCGCCTCCTTCGCCGCACAGGGTTATCCCGATCCCGTGACCAACTACGTTCTCGACTCGCGCACGGTCGCGGCCACGATCCCCTATCTGGCGTACGGCCCGATTCAGAACATCGTCGATGCGGTGCCAGAACTCTTGAAGGTGCCCGTCTCCTGGATCGGCGCCGGCATTTACCAGTCGCTGAACATCCCGGCACAGATCTGGTGCCGGTTCACCGGCGTGACCGGCAACCAGATCATCCCGCCGGTGCTCAACCCCTTCCTCACCTAGGCATTGGCAGGGCATCACCTAGGGATTGCCAGGGCATACGCAGGCACGCTTGCTGCACCGCGGCTCGCACCCCAGCAGTCCTAGTTGGTGGTGGGCGGTGGTTGGGGTTGGAAGGGGGTGTACCACTTCCATTGGGCGCGTTCGCCGGTGGGCCCGGGGTAGGGGGCGACGTCGGGTGGGGGGCTGGTGGGTGGTCGGGCCAGGGAGCCGGGGAGCAGGATGTCGCCGTCGCGGTCGGTAATGGTGAGGTGGTCGGCGTCCCCGGAGATGGTGATCTCGCCTCGGTGGTGTAGGCGGTGGTGATAGGGGCACAGCAGGATCAGGTTGATCAGTTCGGTGGGGCCGCCGTGTTCCCAGTGCCGGATGTGGTGGGCGTGCAGGCCGCGGGTGGCCCCGCAGCCGGGCACCGCGCAGCAGGGGTGGCGGTGTTCCAGGGCGCGGCGCAGCCGCCGGTTGATCGTGCGGGTGGTGCGCCCGGCGCCGATCGGGCGGCCGTCGCGGTGAAACCACACCTCATAGGAGGCATCACAGGTGAGGTATTGGCGGTCGCCCTCGGTGAGTAGCGGGCCCAGGTGCAGTGCGGCGGCGGGCTTGTCGACGTCGAGGTGCACCACCACCGTGGTGTGCGCGGCGTGTGGGCGGGCGGTGGCCTCAGCGTCCCAGCCGGCCTCGATCAGCCGCAGAAACGCATCCATGGTGTCGGGCATCGGCGGCGCGGACTCCGAAGCAACCTCGGGGCGGTCGTGTTTCCACTGGGTGATTAGGGCCTCGCGATGGGCGGCCAGTGCGGCCTCGAATTTCGCCGCTTCGGTGTGCGGCAGGGTGATCCGCCAGCACGTGGAATCTTCGGTGCTGGTTTTGCTGATCGCCGGGGGCGGGCGCCGATCCGGTTTCGGGCGCGGCTCGCCCTTGATCGCGGTGCGCAACTGGCTGACCGTGGCATAGCGGGCCAACTGCTCATAATGGGCGTCCGAGCCGTCCCCGGCGCGGGCGGCGATCACCCCGACCTGATCCAGCGACAACCGTCCTTCGCGCAACTGGGACGCACACCGCGGAAACTCCCCCAGCCGGCCAGCCACCGTCGTGATCGTCTGCGCGTTCCCCGGAGAGCATCCCAGCTTCCAGGCCACCACCGCGGCCACCGAACGCGCCCCGGTCATCCCACACAACCCGTCGCGATCCACCTCCGCGACGATCTCCACGATCCGCCCGTCGATCGCGTTGCGCTGACCCGCCAACTCCGCCAACTCCTCGAACAACACATCCACACGCTTCACCGCAGGCACTTCCATGGGCGCTGGCGGGTAGGTCACCGACATAACCCCATCCTCCCACCGGGGTATGACAACTTTCGGCCACCGAACCGACTCCCCAAGCGGGACAGCCGGATTGACCAACGCAGCTACGTCATTCGTGCCCGAGCGACCTGCGCGGCACCGTTGCCGGTGATCAGCCACAGCGTGGCGAGCTGACCGATCAACTCGTCCACCGACAGGTCGACGTCACCGTTGACGAAGGCCAGGATCGCCTCGGCCGTCCCGCCGACGATGAACGACGGCGCCACCTTGGCCAGCGGGTCTGCCTCCAGCTCGACATCGTGCACCGCGCGACCGTGGGCGACCAACACCTCGGTCAGCCGGCGCATCACCGTGTTGCGGTGAGCCTGCAGCTCGGGTGAGGAAGCGACGCCACCGAGCAGCACCCGGGCCCGTCGGGGATCGTCGACCAGGACGCGCACGGCCGCCGCCACCCCGGCCAGCGCCTGGGCCTCCAATGGCTGCTCGATCACCGCCCCGACGGCCGCCAGGGTTGCCGTGCGCACCTCGTCCGCGATGTCGTCGACGACCGCAGCAGACAGCGCATCAACATCGCCGAAGCTTTCGTAGAAGTACCTCTTATTCAAACCGGCTGCGGCGCAGAGCTTGTCGACTGTGACGCTGCGCCATTCATTGCGTGCCATCGCGTCCATCGCCGCGTCCAACAGTCGCCGGCGGCGCTGCCGTCGGCGTTCCGGCGCGGACTGCCCACCGTAGGCCCGCTGAGTTGACTCGGACACCGTCAAATCCTCGCAGGCGTTGACAACACCGACAAACTCTGGCACGTTTTCGTACCAGATATTTGGCACCATTTCGTACCAGAATTGCGGGACCGGAGGATCATGACGAAACCAGCAGCCACCAACACCAAGACGCCCGAACGCAACACGTCGGTACTCAACGACCTCCGGCAGCTGGCACGCACCTCCCCCGTGCTGGCGCGCCGCCAGGGATGGGACTACCTGCGCGAACTCGGCAACAGCGGTCGGCGCGAGCAGCTGGCCACCCTGTTCGCCCGCGGCGAGGCCCCCGACGGACCGCACGGGGCGCTGGAAGGACTGATCGTCGGCAGCCTGTTCGGCATCCCGGAGGCCTACCTGGCCAACCCGCTGCTGAAGATCGATCCGACCTGGCGCGGCAAGACATTCACGGCAGACACCGGTTTCAATCGCCTGGCCCCGCTGGCCAGGTACGCGATGCCGGTGATCGCCCCGCTCTACCGGGGCTTGCACCGACAAGGTTCCGAGATGGTGGGCTTCGGCTTCGATCACCGCATCGAAACCGCCGCGATCTCGCCCTACAACACCGTGCGAGCACTCGACTACAGCCCCGAGAAATACTGCAATCCCAGCGTGCGGACATTCCCCATCAAGCGGACCCGCGACGAGATAGTGGAACTGTTACCCGGTCTGTACCTGGGGCGGGCGCTGCTGACGATGCACAGCGGCGAGGTGCGGCTCATCGCCTATTTCGCGTTGCGGGAATTCGCCGATGAGAGCGCAACCCGATGATCAAGCTCAGGGGCGCGGTCGTCTGCGTCACCGGAGGCGCACGCGGGATCGGTCGTGCCACCGCCAATTCGCTTGCAGCGCGCGGAGCGACCGTATGGATCGGTGACCTGGACGCCGACGAGTGCTTCCGCACCGCCGGCGAGATCGGGGTCCGGGCGGCACATCTGGACGTTACAGACGAAGCCAGTGTCGCCGCGTTCCACCGCGCCGCATCCGCGGACGGGCCGGTGGCGATGCTGGTGAACAATGCCGGCATCCAGTACATGGGTTCTTTTGTGGAACAGAAGCTTTCGGCTTACCACCGCGAGGTGGCGGTGAACCTGGTGGGCGTCATCAATGGGATGCACGAATTCCTGCCCGAGATGCTCGAGCGCAACTACGGTCACATCGTCAACGTGGCGTCGATGGCGGCCAAGGTCACCACTCCCGGAATCTCCGTCTACTGCGCCACGAAGTATGCGGTGGCCGCCCTTTCGCGCGCGGTGCGCGCCGAGATCGCCGACACCGACGTCACCATCACCACGCTGATGCCGACAGCCGTGCACACCGAGTTGACTGCGGGGGTGTCGCTGAACCTGCTGCCTACCAGGCAACCCGAGCAGATCGCCGAGACCATTGCGGACAGTGCGCGGCGACCCGGGCGGGAGGTTACCGTGCCGTGGTGGCTGGCGCCCTTCGGAGCCATCGAAGAAGTGACACCCGAACCGTTGATGCATCGCCTCAAGCGGATTGCGACCGGCAACGAGCCGCCGGGCCACTTCGACGAACAACGCCGCCGCGGTTACCTGGACCGGATCGGCTAGAAAGCTTTTAGAAGGACGCAAGAAAGGCACAAGGCCTGCCCCACAAACTCACTTCACCAGGAAATATCCGTCCACACCGAAGTGACCAAGCAGGCCAACATGACCACTCTCCGAACGATCGATCTGCACGGCGAACGTGTCGCATACCGCGACGAAGGCGCCGGCGAGGTGCTGCTGCTGATCCACGGGATGGGCGGCAACTCGAACAACTGGCGCGAGATGATCCCCGCGCTCGCCAAGAAGTATCGCGTCATCGCACCGGACCTGCTGGGCCACGGCCAGACCGCCAAGCCGCGGGCCGACTACTCGCTGGGTGCCTTCGCGGTGTGGTTACGGGATCTGCTTGACGCTCTTGGCATTCCGCGGGTGACGATCGTCGGCCACTCGCTGGGCGGCGGCATCGCGATGCAGTTCGCACACCAGCACCGCGACTACTGCGAACGGCTGATCCTGATCAGCAGCGGCGGACTGGGCAACGAGGTGAACCGGACATTGCGGCTCGCTTCACTGCCCGGTTCGGGGGTCCTGCTGCAATTGGCGTCCGCCAAGCCGGTGATCAAAGCCCGGATGGCGCTTGCGGCCGTCGGCAACCGATCCGACCTCAGCCACCACTGGGAGGCCCACGCCGCACTGGCCAACCGGGAAAACCGGCAGGCGTTCCTGCGCACCCTGCGCGCCGTGGTCGACGGCCGCGGACAGGCGGTCTGCGCGCTGAACCGCCTGCACTTCAACGCCGACCGGCCGGTGCTGATCATCACCGGTGATCAGGACCCCGTGATCCCGGTCGCCCACGCACACGCGGCCCACCAGGCCATGCCGCACAGCCGGCTGCACGTCATCCCCGGCGCCGCCCACCATCCCCACACCGAGTGCGCCCAGACGGTGGCACGGCTCATCCACGACTTCATCGGCTCCGACAAGGAGCACGCGGAGGCTGCCGTGTCGCTGGCCGACTGGTCGGCCGCCGGGCCGCGCATCAGCCGGCGGCGCCCGAGGCGACACCTGCGGGCGGTGCCGAACACAGACGAATCCCTCTGTGGCTGAGAACCTGCAATCCCTGGTCGGCGGCAGCCGGACTTGTGTGAAACATATGACTATTCTCTGAGTCTCGTCGGCCACGGCCCAGTCGCTTCACTTTGCGGCTTCAATCTGTTGGCAAGATCGTGACGTTCGGCTCAGGGAGGGTTGTGGACGACGAGGGCACGCCGTTCGGCCGTTATCGGCTGATCGAGCTGATTGGCCGCGGTGGCATGGGTGAGGTCTGGCGGGCCTTCGACACAGAGACCCAACGCGTGGTCGCCGTCAAGGTGCTGTCGGCGAACCTCGCCAACGACCCGACCTTCGTACAGCGGTTCCGCCGCGAGGCGCTGGCCGCCGCGGGGCTCAACGACCCGCATGTCATCCCGATCCACCACTTCGGCGAGATCGACGGCCGCCTGTACGTCGACATGCGCCTGATCAACGGCCGCGATCTGCAGAGCATCATCGCCGAGGGCCTCATGGATCCGGGACGCGCAGTCAAAATCATCGAGCAGATCGCCTCGGCACTGCACGGCGCGCACCAGATCGGGCTGGTGCACCGGGACGTCAAGCCGTCCAACATCCTGGTCACCCCCAACGACTTCGCGTACCTGATCGACTTCGGGATCGCCAGCGCCGCAGGCGAAGCACGGATGACCCATACCGGCAGCGTGATCGGCACCTGGGCCTATATGGCCCCCGAACGGCTCAACCAAGGCCAAACAGACCCGCGCAGCGATACCTATTCGCTCGCCTGCGTGCTGCACGAGTGCCTGACCGGCAGTCAGCCATACCCGGGGACCAGTATCGAACAACAGATCGGCGGCCATCTCGGGTTGCCGACGCCGCGGCCCTCAGCTGTCCGCAGAGGCCTGCCTATCCAACTCGACGGCGTGATCGCGATCGGGATGGCCAAGAATCCCGACCAGCGCTACTCGACTCCCGTCGAGATGGCCGCGGCGGCCCGTGCAGCGATCAACCAACCGGGCGCGGCGCCCGCCCACCACCACACGCCGCCACCGGTGCAGGCCAGCGTGCCGCGGAACTACTATCCCGCGGCGCCGGTT